>NZ_JAROAU010000001.1:0-179507 GCF_029433855.1 Candidatus Kosakonia sp. 282A-S69
TCGTTAGCTCAGTTGGTAGAGCAGTTGACTTTTAATCAATTGGTCGCAGGTTCGAATCCTGCACGACCCACCAATGTAAAAAAGCGCCCTAAAGGCGCTTTTTTGCTATCTGCGATTTGAAAAATCCGTGCCCTCTTCTTGCCGGATGGCAGCTGCGCCTTATCCGGCCTACAACTATCTGCGATTTGAAAGATTTGTGCTCTCTTCTTGCCGGATGACGGCTGCGCCTTATCCGGCCTACAACAGCTCTCCGCAACCGGTTTTCCGAGGCCTGCTAAGCGCAGCGCCAGCAGGCGGTTTGCCGGGCAAAGGCTTGCGGCTGACACATCCTCACACGCTTCTTATTGAAGTCCGGCATGATTGAGCCGATAACTCTCTTTTAAGGCAAAAAAGGAGTTTTCAATGACCACCATTTCGGCAGCAACACCCTCTGTTCAGGGCGGTGGCACCAGCGGTACCTCTTCCGCCGGTAGCGATACCGCATCACAAATCAGCCGCGTGACGCAGCAGATCGCCAAACTTACTCAGCAGTTGAAAGATATTCCTAACGGCGAAGGCACGACTGAAGAGAAAAAGAAACAGCAAGAGCAGATTCAGCAACAGATCCAGCTACTGCAGGCTCAGCTTCAACAGTTAATGCGCAAGCAGGCTGAAGAGGCGGAGCAGAAACAGACGCAAAACCATCCGAAAACCGCGACGCAGAGCAAAATTGAAGGCGTGAACACCCCTTCAGTCGATCACCAGGTCGATATCTACATCTGAGTAAAGAGCGGATCGCTCTCCCGGGCCCGGTTTAAACACCGGGCCTCTTCCCGTACGACATCCCATAACGCCTGCGCCGCGCCGGAAAGCGATCGGTTTTTACGTCGTACCAGCATAATTTTTCTCTGCATGTCCGGCACCAGCCGTTTCACCATCAGCTGACTCCCCTGCGGCAATGGCAGCGCCAGCGCAGGCAGAATACTGATGCCAATCCCCGCTTCCACCATCGGGAAGAGCGTCGCCGGATGACCAATCTCCTGCACGATTTTCGCCCGTACCGCAAAGTGGTAGAGCGCCGCATCGATCAGCGGACGGCTGCCGGAGGCGTAATCCTGCACCACCAGCCGGGCACCATCCAGCGCCGACCACGGCACGGCGTCAAGCGGCGCCCAGGAGTGATCGTTGCGGCACAGCAGGAAAAAGGGCTCGGCGAGGATCTCCTCGATCTCCAGGTCGCTTGCCGGGCCGGGATCGATCACAATGCCGAAATCGACTTCGCCCTGGCGAATGCTCTCCAGCACCCACTGCTGCGGGCGGTCATGCAGCACAAAATCGATCTCCGGGTAGCGCTGATTGCTGCTGGCGATACAGTGTGGGATAAGATGCGCGGAGATAGTCTGGCTGGCGGCGACGCGCACCGTTCCGGTTAACTGCTGCCCAACCCTCCCCGCTTCGCGCAGCGTGCTGCTAAGCTCATCTAACAGCCGCTCCAGCCGACCAGCCAGCTGTTGACCCGCTTCGGTCAGCACCACTTCGCGGGTGGTGCGATCCAGCAGCTTGACGCCGGTTTGCCGCTCCAGCTCTTTTACGCTGTGGCTAACCGCCGACTGGCTGAGGCCAATCATCTCCCCGGCGCGGCTGAAACTCTTCGCCTGGGCGACGGTGACAAAGACACGTAATTGTCGGAGTGAATAATTCATCTGATAAATTCATGAATGGATGCAATAAATCAATTTTATTTCTCAAAGCAGACAAAGCACAATAGCGCTATCGACTTTCAGGAGTGCACATGAAACTTTTTCGTATCCTCGATCCCTTTACCCTGACGCTGGTGTGCGTCGTCCTGCTGGCCTCTTTCTTCCCGGCACGCGGTGGTTTTGTCCCCTTTTTCGAAGGGCTGACCACCGCCGCGATTGCGCTGCTCTTTTTTATGCACGGCGCAAAACTTTCCCGTGAAGCGATTATTGCTGGCGGCAGCCACTGGCGTTTACACCTGTGGGTGATGTGCAGCACCTTTGTGCTCTTCCCGGCGCTCGGCGTGCTGTTTGTCTGGTGGTCGCCGATCAATATCAGCCAGGAGCTCTACACCGGTTTTCTCTATCTCTGCATTCTGCCCGCCACGGTGCAGTCGGCCATCGCTTTTACCTCACTGGCGGGCGGTAACGTCGCGGCGGCCGTCTGCTCAGCGTCGGCCTCCAGCCTGCTGGGGATCTTCCTCTCGCCGCTGTTAGTTGGCCTGCTGATGAACCTCCATGGTGCGCAGGGCAGCCTTGAGCAGGTCGGCAAAATCATGTTGCAACTGCTACTGCCATTTGTGCTCGGACACCTGTCACGTCCGTGGACCGCGGGATTTGTCACCAAACATAAAAAGTGGATTTCTAAAACCGACCAGACCTCGATTCTGCTGGTGGTTTACTCGGCTTTCAGTGAAGCCGTGGTGAACGGCATCTGGCACAAAGTGGGTCTCGGCTCGCTGATGTTTATCGTGGCGGCGAGCATCGTTCTGCTGGCGATCGTGATTGCGATAAATATTCTGGTGGCGCGCAAATGCGGCTTCAATAAAGCGGATGAGATTACGATCGTCTTCTGCGGATCGAAAAAGAGCCTTGCCAACGGTATACCGATGGCCAATATTCTCTTCCCGACATCGGTGATTGGCATGATGGTGCTGCCGCTGATGATTTTCCACCAGATCCAACTGATGGTGTGCGCCGTGCTGGCCCGCCGTTACAAACGTAAGGCGGAGCAGCACGCGGCGCAGGAAGCGGCGAAAGCTTAAGGCCGCTTGAGGGGCTGCACCAGATGGCTCAGCCCCTCGGTTTTGATCACTAAGGTAATTTGCATTAGCTCGCCAAGCCGCCCGGCGGGAAACTGCTCCTTACGGGCGAACCAGAGCAGATACTCCTCCGGCAGATCAATCAGACGACGCCCCTGGTATTTGCCAAAGGGCATCACCATATTGGCGATCTCAATCAGCTGCTCCTTCTCCATTCAGGCTCCCAGCAGGCGAATCATTTCATCTTCATCGATAACCGGAATGCCCAGCTCCTGCGCTTTCGCCAGCTTCGAGCCAGCGGCTTCACCAGCAATTACCAGATCGGTCTTCTTCGATACGCTGCCGGCCACTTTCGCCCCCAGCGCCGTTAAGCGCTCTTTGGCCTCGTCGCGCGAAAGCTGGCTCAGGCTGCCAGTGAGCACCACGGTTTTACCGGCAAACGGGCTGTCGATCTCCTCGGCATTGACCACCAGCGGCGCGGGCCAGTGGATGCCCACCTCCTCGGTCAGCTGACGAATCACGTCGCGGTTGCTCTCTTCACTGAAGAAGTTATGCACGTGTTTTGCCACCACCACGCCGACATCGGGCACTTTTTGCAGCTCGTCAACAGAGGCCGCCATCAATGCCTCCAGCGTGCCGAAGTAAGCCGCCAGCCCTGCCGCCGTCGCTTCGCCCACTTCGCGAATGCCGAGCGCATAGAGGAAACGGGCAAAAGTGGTCTCTTTCGCTTTCTCCAGCGCGTTGACGACGTTTTGTGCCGACTTTGGCCCCATCCGATCGAGGCCAGTCAGTTTTCCGGCGCTCAGGCGGAAGAGATCCGCAGGGGTGTGGACATACTCTTTCTCAACCAGCTGGTCGATAATCTTATCGCCCATGCCATCAACATCCATCGCGCGGCGCGATACGAAATGCTTAAGCGACTCTTTGCGCTGCGCCCCGCAGATCAGGCCGCCGGTACAGCGGGCAACCGCCTCACCTTCAACCCGCTCAACATCGGAGCCGCAGACCGGGCAGTGCGCCGGGAAGGTCACTTCGCGCGTCTCTTCCGGGCGTTCGGAAAGCACCACATTCACCACCTGCGGGATCACATCCCCGGCGCGGCGAATCACCACTTTGTCACCGATACGCAGCCCAAGTCTTTCAATCTCATCGGCGTTATGCAGGGTAGCATTGCTCACCAGCACCCCGGCAACGTGCACCGGTTCAAGGCGCGCGACGGGAGTGATCGCCCCGGTGCGCCCCACCTGGAACTCGACATCGCGCACGAACGTCAGCTGCTCCTGAGCCGGGAATTTAAACGCCACCGCCCAGCGCGGCGCACGCGCCACAAAGCCGAGCTGCGCCTGCAGATCGAGCGAGTCGACCTTGATCACCACACCGTCGATATCAAACCCCAGCGTCGGGCGGTCCTCTTCCACTTTATGATAGAAAGCCAGCACCTCTTCCGGCGTGCCGCACAGGCGAATACGATCGCTGACCGGCAGCCCCCACGCTTTAAACTGCTGCAAACGCGCCAGGTGGCTAGCAGGCAACTCGCCGCCTTCCAGGATACCAATGCCGTAGCAGAAGAAGGTGAGCGGACGCTTCGCAGTGATACGCGGATCGAGCTGGCGCAGCGAACCGGCGGCGGCGTTACGCGGGTTGGCGAACACTTTTCCGCCGGTGCGACGCGCCTCTTCATTGATCTTTTCAAAGCCCGATTGCGGCAGGAAAACTTCACCCCGCACTTCCAGGCGCGCCGGAATGTTCTCCCCGCGCAGTTTCAGCGGAATGGCGCGGATGGTGCGCACATTGGAGGTGATATCCTCCCCGGTAGTGCCATCGCCGCGCGTGGCAGCGCGCATCAGCACGCCGTTTTCATACAGCAAGCTGACCGCCAGGCCGTCGAGCTTCAGCTCGCAGCAGTAAATCAGCGCATCGCTGCTCTTTAAGCGATCCTGTACGCGCTTATTGAATGCCAGAAAGCTCTCTTCGTCGAAGACGTTATCGAGCGACAGCATCGGCACTTCGTGGCGCACCTGCGTGAAGGCAGTCAGCGGTGCGGCACCGACACGCTGAGTGGGCGAATCCGGCGTAATCAGCTCAGGATGCTGCGCTTCCAGCTCGCGCAGCTCGCGCATCAGGCGATCGTACTCGGCATCCGGGATCTCCGGCGCGTCCATAACGTGATAGAGATGTTCATGATGGCGAAGGGTAGTTCGCAGCTCTGTCAGTTGTTGTTCAATTGATTCCATATCGCACCATCAATGTAAAAAACCCCCGACGGGCGGGGGTTCTGGAAGGAAATGTGTCGTGACGCGCCGTTACGCGTTTGCGTCTTTAACTTCGCGTATACGCGCCTGGTATTCACGTAGCTTCTGCGGCGTCATCATCCGACGCTGGTCATCGAGCACCACACCGCCAACTTCATCGGCGATATGCTGTGCCGACTGCAGCATCAGCTTGAAGTTCTGCAACTCGTCACCGTAAGACGGCACCTGCATAAAGATAGTCACCCCAGGGGTAGCCATCTCGCCCATGGTTTCCACATCAAATGTGCCTGGGTTGACCATATTGGCCAGGCTGAAGAGCGCCGGGCCGCTGCCGTCCGGGCTGAGATGACGATGGAAAATATTCATATCGCCAAATTTGAAGCCGGCCTGCAGGATGCTGTTAAGCAGTACTTCGCCATTGAGCGCCGCGCCGTGATGGGCCGCAACGTTCATAATAATCACCGTCTCTTTGCGCTGCGGTTTTTCTACCGGCGCTTCCACAACCGGCTCCGGCTCTGGCTGCGGCGCAGGCTCGTGAACCTGAGGCTGCATCTGCGGCTGCTGTGGCGAAGGTGGCTGTGGCGATGGCTGATGATGCGCCGGCTGTTGCGGGAAGTGCTGCGGCGCCATCTGCGGCTGAGCAGGCGCGGCCGGCTGGGCGACAGGCTGCGGCTCGGCTGCGCGCGGCTCGACCACGGGGCGCTCCGGCTGCTGCGGCTGCGAATAGGGTTGCGGCGCGTGGTGCGCGGGCTCACTCTGCTGAACCGGCGGTGCCGACGGACGTGGCTGAGCCGACGCGTAAGGCGGCTGGTATTGATGCTGCGCGGCGTGACGCGGAGTTTCCTGTTCTACGCTGGCCTTCGGGGCGCTGTGGGTTTTATGCACCCGAACTTCACCAACACCTTCGTCCTCTTCGACGTCCTCGTCGTCAAACTCGTCGTCGTCACGTCGCGATTTCATACGTTTTAGTGGGCGATCGCGGAACATAGAAGAGCGTTCTTTGCGACTGGTCCAGAAACCATGAACCAGTAAAGCAATTATGGCGATCGCGCCAACAATGATTAATATCAGACGCAAATCCTGCATCATTATATTCTCTGTTGTTCTAACACCTTGCCACCACGGCAAACATTTACTCACTAAGAGTATTTGCGCATTAGGCCAAGTGCAAGTGGATGGGAAGCATTCACCGCATAAAGATGAATTAAATCGTACTTTTTGCTCTTTTTTCGAACATTTCCGAACAGGTTTCCCCCGTCCGGTGAATATTATAAGCTTCGGTTTTTTCGCATGAGTTTAACAGGAGTCCAGCCAAATCATGGTTTCATCATCGCTTGGCGCTGCGCGCAGCGGTCTTTATTACTTTTCACAAGGCTGGAAACTGGTCACGCTGCCGGGCATTCGCCGCTTCGTGATCATGCCTCTGCTGGTCAATATCCTGCTGATGGGGGGCGCGTTCTGGTGGCTCTTTACCCGTCTCGACAGCTGGATCCCTTCACTTATGAGCCACGTTCCGGAGTGGCTGCAGTGGCTTAGCTATCTATTATGGCCGATTATCGTTGTCTCCATCCTGCTGGTGTTTGGTTACTTCTTCTCCACCCTCGCCAACTGGATTGCTGCGCCCTTTAATGGCCTGCTGGCTGAGCAGCTTGAGGCAAGATTAACGGGCGCGACGCCGCCGGATGTCGGCGTGTTCGGGCTGATGAAAGACCTGCCCCGCATTATGAAGCGCGAGTGGCAGAAGCTCGCCTGGTACCTGCCGCGCGCCGCCATTCTCCTCATTCTCTATTTTATTCCCGGTGTCGGGCAGACCGTCGCTCCGGTGCTCTGGTTCCTGTTTAGCGCCTGGATGCTGGCGATCCAGTATTGCGACTACCCGTTCGATAACCATAAAGTGCCGTTTAGCACCATGCGCTCCGCGTTGCGCGAACGCAAAGTAACCAATATGCAGTTTGGTGCGCTTACCAGCCTGTTCACCATGGTGCCGGTGCTCAATCTGGTGGTGATGCCTGTCGCGGTCTGCGGCGCAACGGCCATGTGGGTCGACTGTTACCGCAATAAGCTCGCCAGCTGGCGCTGAGGAACTATTCCTTTTCTTATTCCATACTGATAACCATTATTTCGTCGCAGCATATAGATATGCGAAATCCTTACTTCCGCATCATCGGTAAGTGCGTATGCTGGGTCGGTTCCCAAATTTCATACAGTTAAGGACGGGCTATGAGTAAGATTTATGAAGACAACTCGCTGACCATTGGTCATACGCCGCTGGTTCGACTGAACCGCATCGGTAACGGACGCATTCTGGCGAAGGTCGAGTCGCGCAACCCGAGCTTCAGCATAAAATGCCGTATCGGTGCCAATATGATTTGGGATGCCGAAAAACGTGGTGTGCTGAAACCCGGTGTCGAACTGGTCGAACCGACAAGCGGCAACACCGGTATCGCGCTGGCCTATGTTGCCGCAGCGCGCGGTTATAAGCTGACGCTGACCATGCCGGAAACCATGAGCATTGAGCGCCGTAAGCTGCTGAAAGCGCTTGGCGCAAACCTGGTGCTGACCGAAGGCGCCAAAGGGATGAAAGGTGCGATTCAGAAAGCGGAAGAGATTGTCGCCAGCGATCCGGCGAAGTTCCTGCTGCTTCAGCAATTCAGCAACCCGGCCAACCCGGAGATCCACGAAAAGACTACCGGTCCTGAAATTTGGGAAGATACCGACGGCCAGGTGGATGTCTTTATCTCCGGCGTGGGCACGGGTGGTACGCTGACAGGCGTTACCCGCTTCATTAAAAACACCAAGGGCAAAACTGACCTGATTACTGTAGCCGTTGAGCCGACCGACTCGCCGGTAATCTCGCAGGCGCTGGCGGGCGAAGAGCTGAAGCCTGGCCCGCATAAGATTCAGGGTATTGGTGCCGGTTTTATCCCGGGCAACCTCGATCTGAAGCTGATCGATAAGGTCGTGAAGATTACGAACGAAGAGGCGATCAGCACCGCGCGTCGCCTGATGGAAGAGGAAGGCATTCTGGCCGGTATCTCTTCCGGTGCTGCTGTTGCGGCCGCACTCAAGCTTCAGGAAGATGAAGCCTTTACCAATAAAAATATTGTGGTTATCCTCCCCTCTTCCGGTGAACGTTACCTGAGTACCGCGCTGTTTGCCGATCTCTTTACTGAGAAAGAATTGCAGCAGTGATGCCCGATTGTTAAATCAGCGCAAAAAAGCACCCGTTGGGGTGCTTTTTTGTGGCATACATCAAACTTTTGTCCCACCTGGCATTGCCGAAAAGGGGCTGGTCTGGTATTTAACCATCACATTTATTTTGAAGCGCGAAATTAATCGAAGTCAGATTTCGCTTGGCTGAATCGTTTTTATGATTTGGTTCAATTCTGGCTTTGACGGCATAATGTTTAATGACGTAAGAAACGTCAGCGACCATCAGCGACTGCACGAGACCGCGCCTTTCTGGCATCTGAACCTTGGCTCGTTACGCCAGCGCTAACTATACAGGCTAAAGTCCTGCCGCCAGGCTAGACTTTAGTTCCACAACACTAAACCTATAAGTTGGGGAAATACAATGTTCCAGCAAGAAGTTACCATCACAGCTCCGAACGGTCTGCACACTCGCCCTGCTGCTCAGTTTGTTAAAGAAGCAAAAGGCTTCTCTTCTGAAATCACTGTGACCTCCAACGGCAAAAGCGCCAGCGCAAAAAGCCTGTTCAAACTGCAAACTCTGGGCCTGACTCAGGGCACCGTTGTGACTCTGACCGCCGAAGGCGAAGATGAGCAAAAAGCAGTTGAACATCTGGTTAAACTGATGGCGGAACTCGAGTAAGTTTTTCGCGGGTTTCTTTAAAAATCAGTCACAAGTAAAGGTAGGGTTATGATTTCAGGCATTTTAGCATCCCCGGGTATCGCTTTTGGCAAAGCACTTTTGCTGAAAGAAGATGAGATCGTCATCGACCGGAAGAAAGTTTCTGCCGACAAGGTTGATCAGGAAGTTGAGCGTTTCCTGAGCGGTCGTGCCAAGGCATCGGCGCAACTGGAAGCGATCAAAACAAAAGCAGGTGAAACTTTCGGCGAAGAAAAAGAAGCCATCTTCGAAGGCCACATCATGTTGCTGGAAGATGAGGAGCTGGAGCAGGAAATCATAGCCCTGATTAAAGATAAGAGCATGACTGCCGACGCGGCAGCCCATGAAGTTATCGAAGGTCAGGCAACCGCCCTGGAAGAGCTGGACGACGAATACCTGAAAGAGCGTGCGGCTGACGTGCGCGATATCGGTAAACGCCTGCTGCGCAACATTCTGGGTATGCCGATTATCGATCTGAGCGCTATTCAGGATGAAGTTATCCTGGTTGCGGCCGATCTGACTCCGTCCGAAACCGCACAGCTGAACCTGAAAAAAGTGCTCGGCTTTATCACCGACATTGGCGGTCGTACCTCCCACACCTCGATCATGGCGCGCTCCCTTGAGCTGCCGGCGATTGTAGGTACCGGTAGCATCACCAGCCAGGTGAAAAACGGCGACTATCTGATCCTCGATGCGGTAAACAACAAAGTTTACGTTAACCCGAGTGATGACGAGATCGACGCACTGCGCGCAGCGCAGGCGCAGGTTGCAGAAGAGAAAGCTGAACTGGCGAAGCTGAAAGATCTGCCGGCGATCACCCTTGATGGTCATCAGGTTGAAGTGTGTGCCAACATCGGTACCGTTCGCGATGTCGCAGGCGCGGAGCGCAACGGCGCTGAAGGCGTTGGCCTCTACCGTACCGAATTCCTGTTTATGGATCGCGACGCGCTGCCGACAGAAGAAGAGCAGTTCGACGCCTACAAAGCGGTAGCGGAAGCGTGTGGCTCCCAGGCCGTGATTGTTCGTACCATGGACATCGGCGGCGACAAAGAGCTGCCGTACATGAACTTCCCGAAAGAAGAGAACCCATTCCTGGGCTGGCGCGCTGTGCGTATCGCTATGGATCGCAAAGAGATCCTGCGCGATCAGGTTCGCGCTATCCTGCGTGCCTCTGCTTTCGGCAAACTGCGCATTATGTTCCCGATGATCATCTCTGTTGAAGAAGTGCGTGCGCTGAAGAAAGAGATTGAGATCTACAAACAGGAACTGCGCGACGAAGGCAAAGCTTTCGACGAATCCATCGAAATCGGCGTGATGGTAGAAACCCCTGCTGCCGCGACGATTGCGCGCCATCTGGCGAAAGAAGTGGACTTCTTTAGTATCGGCACCAATGATTTAACGCAGTACACCCTGGCAGTTGACCGCGGTAATGATATGATTTCACATCTTTACCAGCCGATGTCGCCGTCCGTACTCAATCTGATCAAGCAAGTTATTGATGCTTCTCATGCTGAAGGTAAATGGACCGGCATGTGTGGTGAGCTTGCTGGCGACGAACGTGCTACACTTCTGTTGCTGGGGATGGGTCTGGATGAATTCAGTATGAGTGCCATTTCTATCCCGCGCATTAAGAAGATTATTCGTAACACGAACTTCGAAGATGCGAAGGTGTTAGCAGAGCAGGCTCTTGCTCAACCGACAACGGACGAGTTAATGACGCTGGTTAACAAGTTCATTGAAGAAAAAACAATCTGCTAATCCACGAGATGCGGCCCAAATTACTGCTTAGGAGAAGATCATGGGTTTGTTCGATAAACTGAAATCTCTGGTTTCTGATGATAAGAAAGAGACCGGTGCCATTGAGATCATTGCCCCGCTGTCTGGCGAAATCGTTAACATTGAAGATGTACCGGATGTGGTGTTTGCTGAAAAAATCGTTGGTGATGGCATTGCTATCAAACCGACCGGCAACAAAATGGTCGCACCGGTTGACGGGACTATCGGCAAAATCTTTGAAACCAACCATGCCTTCTCTATCGAATCTGATAGCGGCATCGAACTCTTCGTTCACTTCGGTATTGATACCGTTGAACTGAAAGGTGAAGGTTTCAAACGCATCGCGGAAGAAGGTCAGCGCGTTAAAGTTGGCGACCCGGTTATTGAGTTCGACCTGCCGCTGCTGGAAGAGAAAGCAAAATCCACGCTGACGCCGGTTGTTATCTCTAACATGGATGAGATCAAAGAGCTGATCAAACTCTCTGGTAGCGTAACCGTGGGTGAAACGCCGGTGATTCGCATCAAGAAGTAAGCGATCTGACGTCTAAAAAAATGGCACCGTAAGGTGCCATTTTTGTTTTAGCGCGGCGGTAAAATCAGCTCGTCATACCCCTTTTCAAGGGTATAACCCATCACTTCCACGACCCGCTCACCTGCAGCCTGCACCGCCATATCCAGCGCTTTACCCTGAATAATGCTGCTCACCAGTTCGGAGCAGAAGAGATCGCCTGTCCCTTTCAGATCCGTCGCCACACGCGGGTAGCTACTGATATTGACACCTTCGGCTGAGACCACCACCACATGTATCTGCCCATCGTTGCGGTCCACCGGCGCGCTGGTGATCGCCACCCAGCGTAATGACGGGGAGAGCAGCCCCTGCGCCGCGGCAATTGCGCTCTGCAGATCCCGGCACGGTTTGCCGCTCAGCACTTCCAGTTCGAACACATTCGGCGTGATCCCCTGAGCCAGCGGCAGCAACACCTCGCGGTAAGCCTCAGGTATTTCAGGTTTCACATAGATGCCACTGTCGATATCGCCAATCACCGGATCGACCAGAATCAACAGCTGCGGGTGTTTCTCCCGCAGCGTCGTCAGCCACTTCGCCAGCAGCTTGATCTGGCTGGCGCTGCCCATGTAGCCGGTTGTCACGGCCTTCACGCTGCGCAGTACGTCGCGCTCTTCCAGTGCCTGCAAATAGCCGCTGAACCACTCATCGGGAATAACACCGCCATAAAAGGTGTCGTAATGCGGGGTATTGCTGAACAGCACCGTGGGGACAGCCAGTACGTTAAGCTGGTGTTGCCGAATATTGGGTACGGCAATGCTGTTGCCTACGCTACCGTAAACCACCTGCGACTGAACCGCGACGATATCGGCCTGCTGCGCCCGGGTTTTATCCCTGAACAGGATCATCTCCATTTTGCCTCCTTGACGGGTTAAATCCCCGCGCCCTGCGAATAACTCTCTTCACCAAACACGCCGGTCGACAGATAGCGATCGCCGCGATCGCAAATGATGGCGACAACCACCGCGCCCGGGTTCGCTTTCGCCACCCGAATCGCGCCGGCGACCGCGCCGCCAGAGCTGACGCCGCAGAAGATGCCCTCATTGACCGCCAGCGCGCGCATGGTATTTTCCGCCTCGCGCTGTTGGATATCCAGCACCTCATCCACCAAATCGGCGTTAAAAATGCCCGGCATATAGTCGGCAGGCCAGCGGCGGATACCGGGGATGCTGCTCCCCTCTTCCGGCTGGAGGCCAACAATCGTCACTTTTTTCGCCTGTTCACGCAGGAAACGTGAAACGCCGGTGATGGTGCCGGTGGTGCCCATGCTGGAGACAAAGTGGCTGATACGCCCCTGCGTCTGCTGCCAGATTTCCGGGCCGGTGGTGGTGTAATGGGCGTAGGGGTTATCGGGATTGTTGAATTGGTCGAGCAGTTTGCCGTCGCCGCGCGCGGCCATCTCAAGGGCCAGATCGCGCGCCCCCTCCATCCCCTGCTCTTTGCTGACCAGAATCAGCTCGGCGCCATAAGCACGCATCGCCGCGCGGCGCTCCTGGCTCATGTTGTCGGGCATCAGCAGCTTCATGCGATAGCCCTTCAGCGCCGCAATCATTGCCAGCGCAATGCCGGTGTTGCCACTGGTCGCTTCAATCAGCACATCGCCAGGTTTGATTTCACCGCGCCGTTCGGCCTGCACAATCATTGAGAGCGCAGCGCGGTCTTTTACCGAACCGGCAGGATTGTTACCTTCGAGCTTGACCCAAATTTCACTGCCATTAGCCGGGGTCAGGCGCTGTAATTTGACCAGCGGCGTATTGCCGATAGTCTCTTCTAATGTGTTCACGATCGCTGTCCAATAAAAAACCCGGTCCGCATCACGCATACCGGGCTTGTCGGCCGGATAAGCAACGCGCTACCCGGCAAAAACCACGTTTCCTTAAGCTATCAGGCTGACTGAGCCAGAGCAAGCTCCGCGCCGGGCTCAATACGCTCATCGCCGTTATAGAGCCGCGCGTTCTGCAAGCCCACGAACAGCCGCTCGCCGCGCTGTGGCGGATGCGCATCGCGCATCACCACCGTTAACGGATCGGGGTTCCAGCCGAGCGGCTGCACCACCAGTTGCGTGTAGTGCCCTTTCGGGCTGGCTTCCAGCACCTGCACCGGCAGCGGCGAATCAAGGCTGGTGCGGCGGCTGACATCCACCTCCCACGGGCGCAGGAAGAGGTCGACATCGCCCTGGTAAACCGGCGTATGACCAAGCGGCCAGTGATGAGCGCCGACGTGGAACTGCCCGCCGCGAATCACCCCTTTCAGGCGGTTCACCTCACCCATAAATTCCAGTACAAAACGGGTCGCCGGTTCGCGCCACACCTGATCCGGCGCATCCGCCTGCTCAATATTCCCCTGGCTCATCACCACCACGCGATCGGCGACTTCCGTCGCCTCTTCCTGATCGTGGGTCACGAAGACGCTGGTGAATTTCAGCTCTTCATGCAGCTGACGCAGCCAGCGGCGAAGCTCTTTACGTACCTGCGCATCCAGCGCGCCGAAGGGTTCATCAAGCAGCAGAATTTGGGGTTCAACCGCCAGCGCACGCGCCAGTGCCACACGCTGCTTCTGCCCGCCAGAAAGCTGGGCCGGGTAGCGATCCGCCAGATGCGCCAGCTGCACCATCTCCAGCAGTTTGGTCACTTTCGCTTTGATCGCAGCAGCATTCGGCCGCTCGCGGCGCGGCAGCACCGTCAAACCAAAGGCGATATTGTCGAATACCGACATATGCCGGAACAGTGCATAGTGCTGAAACACGAAGCCGACGCGGCGCTCACGCGCATGCAGGCGGCTGACATCGGTGCCGTGAAAACGGATGCGGCCGCTGCTCTGGTGCTCAAGCCCGGCGATGATGCGCAGCAGCGTCGTTTTACCGGAGCCAGAGGGACCCAGCAGCGCCACCATCTGCCCGGACGGGATATCCAGAGAGATATCATTCAGCACCTGGGTGCGACCAAACGACTTCTTAATATTCGCAATCTCAATGCTCATGATTTCCCTCCTCGTGCAGGCGTTTTTGCTGATTGTTCAGACGCCACTGCACCGCACTCTTCAAAAAGAGTGTCAAAATCGCCATTAGGGTCAGCAGGGCCGCGGCGGTAAAAGCACCGACGGTATTGTAATCCTGCTCCAGTAACTCAATTTGCAGCGGCAGTGACAGGGTTTCGCCGCGAATCGATCCCGATACCACCGACACCGCGCCGAACTCGCCAATCGCTCGCGCGTTGGTCAACACCACACCGTAGAGCAGCGCCCAGCGGATATTAGGCAGCGTGACGCGGCGGAACATTTGCCAGCCGGAGGCGCCGAGCAGGATCGCGGCTTCATCCTCCTGGCTCCCCTGGCTGAGCATCACCGGTACCAGCTCGCGCACCACGAATGGGCAGGTGACAAATACGGTAACCAGCACCATGCCGGGCCATGAGAACATAATTTGCAGATTGTGTTCATCCAGCCAGCCACCAAGCGGGCCGTTGGTACCATAAAAGAGCAGATAGATAAGACCGGCAACCACCGGCGACACCGCAAACGGAATATCGAGCAGGGTCAGCAGTAACTGGCGGCCGGGGAAGTTAAAGCGCGTCACCAGCCAGGCGAGCAGCGTGCCGAACACCAGGTTGACGGGCACCGAGATAAGCGCAATCAGCACCGTCAGCCAGATGGCGTGCAGCATGTCAGCATCGGCAAGGTTTTGCAGCACCGGTGCCAGCCCTTTACTGAAGGCCTGCACGAAGATATAGATCATCGGCACCAGCAGAATAAAGGCTGAAAGCAAAATACCGGTGCCAATCAAGAACCATTTCCCCCAGTTCACCCGGGGCTTGTCATAGCGTTTCAATGCACTTATTTCCGCCATTAGTGACCTACCACACGCTGTCCAAAGCGACTTTGCAGGGTGTTGATAGAGAAGAGCAGCAGCAGCGAAGCTGCGAGGATCACCGAGGCAATTGCGCTCGCCGCCGGGTAGTCAAACTCCTGCAGACGTACGAAGATCATCAGCGAGGTCACTTCCGTCTTCCAGGCGATATTCCCGGCGATAAAAATCACTGCGCCAAACTCACCGAGGCTGCGGGTAAAGGAGAGCGCAACGCCTGCCATCAGTGCGGGCGACAGCTCCGGCAGCACCACTTTACGAAAGCTCTGCCAGCGCGTGGCACCAAGGGTTTCCGCCGCCTCTTCATACTCCGGGCCAAGCTCTTCCAGCACCGGCTGCACCGTGCGCACCACAAACGGGATGCTGGTAAAGGCCATCGCCACCGCAATCCCGAGCCAGGTGTAGGTCACTTTAATGTCCAGCGCCGCCAGCCACTCGCCGTAAAAGCCGTTAACGGAGAAGAGCGACGCCAGCGTTAAGCCCGCCACCGCCGTCGGCAGGGCAAACGGCAGATCCATCAATGCATCAAGCAGCGTGCGTCCCGGAAAGCGGTAGCGGGTAAGGATCCACGCCATCAGCATGCCAAAGACACCGTTGAAGATTGAGGCGACGAACGCCGCCAGCAGCGTCACTTTATAGGCGGCGACCACCTGCGGGTTGGTAACCACTTCCCAGTACTGTTCCCAGCTCATCTGCGACAGCTGCATCACCAGCGCGCTTAAGGGTAATAACAGAATCAGACAGACAAAAAAGAGGCTGCTGCCGAGGCTTAAACCAAAGCCCGGCAGCACGCGTTTCGATCCAGACAACATCACTTACGCCCCGCCGCCAGCAACTTATCCAGCTCGCCGCCACTGGCGAAATGGGTTTTCATCACTTCCGGCCAGGAGCCAAACTTATCCTCCACGCGGAACAGCGCAGTCTGCGGGAATTTATCCCCCAGCTTTTTCATCACTTCCGGGTTGTTCACGCGGTAGTAATAATCGGTGATGATGGTCTGCGCCTGCGGCGTGTAGAGCCAGTTGAGATAAGCTTTCGCCGCCTTCTCCGTGCCATTGGCTTTCACGTTCTTATCCACCCATGCCACCGGGAACTCGGCAAGGATATTGACCTTCGGCACCACCACTTCAAAGCCCTGCGCTTCATACTGTTTGCGGATGTTGTTCACTTCCGACTCAAAGGTGATCAGCACATCGCCGAGGCCACGCTCAACGAAGGTGGTGGTTGCACCGCGACCGCCGGTGTCAAACACCTCAACGTTTTTCAGAAACTGAGTCATAAACTGGGTGGTTTTGGCTTTATCACCGCCGTCAGCCTGATCGGCTGCGCCCCAGGCCGCCAGATAGGTATAGCGGGCGTTGCCGGAGGTTTTTGGATTCGGGAAGATCAGCTTCACGTCAGAACGCACAAGATCGTTCCAGTCGTGAATATTCTTCGGGTTGCCCTTACGCACAAGGAACGCCATTGTCGAGTAGAACGGCGAGCTGTTGTTCGGTAAGCGGCTCTGCCAGTCGGCGGGGATCAGCTTGCCCTTATCGTGCAGGATCTGCACATCCGTCACCTGGTTGTAGGTGACCACGTCGGCCTTCAGCCCCTGCAAAATCGCCAGCGCCTGTTTCGACGAACCGGCATGGGATTGCTTGATGGTCAGCTTGTCGCCGCCATTCTCTTGCGCCCACTGCTGCTCAAAAGGCGGGTTCAGCGCCGCAAACAGCTCGCGCGAGACATCATACGAGCTGTTGAGCAGTTCCGTTGCCTGTGCCTGCGCGCTCAGCAGCGTCAGCGCTGCCAGCGTCAGATATCCTTTTTTCAGTATGTTAACGGCCATTGCGCACCCTTATAAGCTGATCACTCGACGATGTTCAGTTTATTTATAACGGGAGTGAAAGCAGTAACGGTTTTATATACCAATTGGTGATTTGGAATCAGAAAAGAGTATAAGCAGAAAGGGGTATTAGCCGGGTCGCCCCGGCCTGATGTGACGCAGGTTTGTTACAGGGCAAAGAGCCTGTCGAGCGCGGGCGCGAAGTAGTAACCGCCGGTGACCGGGCGGGTAAAACGCAGCATGGCGTCGCGCTTGCCGTCACGGTCGCCGAACATGCTCAGCAGCTGCTGCTCAATGTTGTAGAGCCGTGCGCTGTAGGTGCAGAAATAGAGGCCGTGAGTGCCGCTGGCGCTGCCGTAAGGCAGGCTCTGGCGCACAATTTTCAGCCCTTTCCCCGCCTCTTTCAGATCGACGCGCGAGAGATGGGAAGTTACCGGGCGCACATCAGCGTCGATCTCTTCGTTATCCGCTTTGGTGCGCCCGATCATCATCTCCTGATCGCTGACGCTCATGCGGTTAAGCTGTTTCAGGTTATGCTCCCAGCGCTGCACCATTACGTAGCTGCCGCCCGCGTCGATACCCTCCTGAATAATCGCCACTTCACGGCGTTTCTCTTCGCCGGCCGGGTTCTCCGTGCCGTCGACAAAACCGCTGAGATCGCGATCCTCGACCCAGCGGAAACCGTGCGTCTCCTCTTTCACCTCCAGCGCATCGCCAAAGGCAGCCAGCGCCGCCTGGGCGACAGAGAAGTTGACGTCGTGACGCAGGGAGAGAATATGGATCAGCACATCGTGCTGGGTGGCGGGCGCAAGCCCTTTGCCATAGGCAGGAAAATCTTTCAGCTCTTCAGCACCCTGCCCGCCGCTTAATTCACGCCAGACGCGGGAACCAAATGCGACCACCGCGCCGAGCGCCGCGTCAGGGAATTGCAGTTGAAAATTCGCGAGCTTATCGGCAAACGCACGGCTGCCGGCGCGCAGGGCATCGGCCTCCCCTTTTACGCTGGCCTCAATCCAAATTGCCGCACGGCAATGTTCCGGCAAAATGCCACTTTGAACCTGGGACATCACATCTCCTGAAAACTGACCACAAAAACGATGCGGCATTGTACCTGTTTTTGGGTCAGTATCAGACTATTCCGAGCAGATTAGCGACGCCAAATGATCTTGCTCACTTTCCAGCTTTTCAGGGTATCATCCGACGGCATTAAGCCCTCCGGGCCGCTCCAGCTACCGCTGAAGAGATAGCTGATGTGCTGGCTGTCGGGCGCTTTACACTCGATGCCGGAGATATCGGCGTCGGAGGCTTTCACGCAGTGGCCAAACGCTTTGTCATAGAGAGTGTTGAACGGCGCGCCGATTTTTACCCCTTTGTGGGTGGCAATATCGGGATCGGTGACATCAATACGGCTGACGACGCCGTTCTCACCATTGACCACCAGCGCCAGCTGCTTCTCTTTCAGCGCTTCGAAATAGCGAACAATGGTGCCTTTATCGGTTTTCATGCCGCTGCGCAGGTGGTAATCGCCGCCTAACGCGTCGCCAATCGCCTGTTCATTGAGCGGCGTGCTGGCAGTCAGCCCGCCGACGCCCTGCTCGTTGACTTCGAGGGAGGAACCAAACCAGTTCCAGGGGTAAGCAGCAGACCAGTTGACCGAGGCGAACGTCGAGCAGCCGGTTAACGCCAGCGGCAGCGCGATGAAAAACATACGCAGGGGGTTCATGCACAATTCCTTATATTGACCAAACGCCTGTTGGAGTGCCGAAAATGAAAAAAGTGCCCTCGTCACAGCGAAAGGCCGGATTCAGTACTCTTCGTCTTCAATCAGGCGTTTGCCAAGATTAACGCTGTCGGTGTGCTCATACCCCAGGCGCTCATACATACCGATTACCATCTCGTTATCGTCGCGCACCATCAGGTTGATCTTCGGACAACCGCGGGCAATCAACTTCTTCTCCAGCCGGCTGAGCAGCGCATTGGCGATGCCGCGACCGCGAAACTCCGGATGGACACCCAGGTAGTACGCCGAACCGCGATGGCCGTCATAACCGCCCATTACCGTACCCACCACTTCGCCCCCGACCTCTGCCACCAGGAAAAGGCTTACGTCATGATTGACCTTACGCTCAATGTCCATCTCCGGATCGTTCCACGGGCGCAGCAGTTCACAGCGCTCCCAAAGCGTGATCACTTCTTCAAAATCTTCCTGCCGGAAAACACGTATCTCCATGATGTCCCCCATATTTTTCAGCTGTGTAAACGGTGATTATGGCCTCTGGCGCGCGGTTAGCCAATATCCAGCATCATCGCCGCTGAAAAATGGCATAATGTCACTCTGTCACGTATTGAAATGAAAAGTAAAACAATAGTTCTTACGGACTGTCGTCACAGCAAACACGATACGCTATAACACCTGCCACCACGGATAACCCATTTCAGGCTATGAGCACCTTTAAACCATTAAAAACACTCACCTCGCGTCGCCAGATCCTGAAAGCAGGCCTGGCAGCATTAACGTTGTCAGGTATGTCTCGTGCTATCGCTAAGGATGAGACGCCGCTTAAAACCAGCAACAGCCACAGCAAACCAAAGGCGAAAAAAGCGGGCGCCCGGCGCATCGTGATGCTCGACCCCGGCCACGGCGGGATTGATACCGGCGCGATTGGCCACAACGGCTCGAAAGAGAAGCATGTGGTGCTGGCGATTGCCAAAAACGTCCGGGCGCAGCTGCGTGCGCGCGGCATTGATGCGCGTTTAACGCGTACCAGCGATAAATTCATTCCCCTTTACGACCGCGTCGAGATTGCCCATCAGCACGGCGCGGATCTCTTTATGTCGATTCACGCCGACGGCTTCACTAACCCGAACGCCGCGGGCGCGTCGGTGTTTGCCCTCTCCAATCGCGGGGCGAGTAGTGCGATGGCGAAATACCTCTCTGATAAGGAGAATGCCGTCGATGAACTGGCGGGCAAAAAAGCGCGTGATAAAGATCATCTGCTCCAGCAAGTGCTGTTTGATTTGGTGCAGACGGACACCATTAAAAACAGCCTGACGCTCGGCTCGCATATCATCAAACAGATCAAGCCGGTGCACCGGCTACACAGCCGCAATACCGAGCAGGCGGCGTTTGTGGTGCTAAAATCTCCTTCCATTCCGTCGGTGCTGGTGGAGACCTCGTTTATTACCAACCCGGCGGAGGAGAAGCTGCTCGGCACCGCCGCGTTTCGCCAGAAGATCGCCACGGCCATCACCGACGGTGTCATGAGCTACTTTAGCTGGTTCGATAATCACAAAGCCCACACGAAGAGGCGCTGATGAGCACTCCTGATGTAGACCCGGTAAAAAACGCCCTGCTTGCCCTGCAGGACGCTATCTGCGCGAAGCTGGCGGCAATCGACGGCGGAAGCTTTATCGAAGATGCCTGGCAGCGTAACGCGGGCGGCGGCGGGCGCAGCCGTGTGCTGCGCGACGGCAGCGTGTTTGAACAGGCGGGAGTTAATTTCTCCCACGTCCACGGTGATGCGATGCCCGCCTCTGCCACCGCGCACCGCCCGGAGCTGGCGGGGCGCAGTTTCGAAGCGATGGGCGTCTCACTGGTGGTGCACCCGCGCAACCCCTATGTGCCGACCAGCCATGCCAACGTGCGCTTTTTTATCGCCCAGAAGCCGGATGCCGATCCGGTTTGGTGGTTCGGCGGCGGTTTCGATATGACCCCCTATTACGGCTTTGAAGAGGATGCCGTGCACTGGCACCGCACCGCGCGCGATCTCTGCCAGCCCTTCGGCGAAGAGGTCTACCCGCGCTATAAAAAGTGGTGCGATGACTACTTCTACCTCAAGCATCGCGACGAGCAGCGCGGCGTTGGCGGGCTCTTTTTCGACGATCTCAACACCCCTGATTTTGACCACTGTTTCGACTTTATGCGCGCGGTGGGCGAAGGCTATACCGACGCCTACCTGCCGATCGTCGAGCGGCGTAAAAATATGCCGTGGGGCGAGCGCGAGCGCGACTTTCAGCTCTACCGCCGCGGGCGCTACGTGGAGTTTAATCTGGTGTGGGATCGCGGGACGTTGTTCGGCCTGCAAACTGGCGGGCGCACCGAGTCGATTTTGATGTCGATGCCGCCGCTGGTGCGCTGGGAGTACAACTACCAGCCCGCCGAAGGCAGCCCCGAAGCGGCGCTCAGCGAGTTTATCAAAGTGAAAGAGTGGATCTAACCTCGTAGGCCGGATAAGGCGCAGCTGCCATCCGGCAAAGGTGTTACCACGGTGGAATGGTTCCGTTCACCAGGCATTAGGGAGTTTCATTAATCTCTTATGCGGTGAACGGGACAAGGGGCGCGGCCGCGCTCCCCTTGTCAATCCCCGCGGCCCCGCGAGGAAATCGGTGCTGCGCACTGCGCTCACCTCCCGCGTGCCTGACTGCGGCCGGCTCGACTCGACTTACTCGCCCCGTTCCGGGACTCGTCCCTGTCTCGGTTCGCCTCTGTCCGCCATCCATGGCGTCCAGACCTTGTCATTCACGCTTCGGTTCGCCGATTTCAGCGGGGACACAACACCCTCGCTGTGAGACCTGAGGTAAAGGAAAGTCGGAGTTGCTGGAACCGCGTAGGCCGGATAAGCGTTTACGCGCCATCCGGCATTATGTGAGCGGCATCGATTGCCGGATGGCGCTACCGCTTATCCGGCCTACCGAAACTGTGATGCTAAAGCTTACAACGGCGCGGTCTGCGCCTCGACAACCGCTAACGCCACCATATTGACGATCCGCCGCACGGAGGCGATCGGCGTCAACACATGTACCGGCTTAGCCACCCCCATCAACACCGGCCCGACGGTCACCCCTTCGGCGCTGGAGACGCGCAGCAGGTTGTAGCTGATACGCGCGGCTTCGACGTTCGGCATAATCAGGATATTCGCCGTCCCCTTCAGCGGGCTGTCGGGCATTCTGTCCTGACGAATCGACTCATCCAGCGCCGCATCACCGTGCATCTCGCCGTCAATCATCAACTCCGGTGCCCGCTCACGCACCAGCGCTAAGGTTTCACGCATCTTCGCCGCCGCCGGGGCATTGGATGAGCCGTACTGAGAGTGTGAAAGCAGCGCCACGCGCGGTTCAATACCAAAACGGCGCACCGTCTCCGCCGCCAGCAGGGTGATCTCTGCCAGCTGATCGGCGCTCGGATCTTCGTTTACGTAGGTGTCGGCAATAAAGGTGTTGCCGCTTGGCAGCAGCAGCGCGTTCATCGCGCCTGCGGCATGCACGCTGTCGCGATAGCCAAAGATGTCGCGCACCACGCTAAAGTGCTCATGGTATTCGCCAATGGTGCCGCAGATCATTGCATCCGCTTCACCGCGATGGACCATGATGGCGCCAATCACCGTGGTGTTAGCAATCACCGCGCGCTGCGCCTGCTCCTGAGTCACGCCACGGCGTTTCATGATGTTGAAGTACTCCGTCCAGTACTCCTTAAAGCGCGGGTCGGACTCGTTATTCACTATCTCGAAATCCGCGCCGGCGCGGATTTGCAGCCCCAGCTTCTGAATGCGCATCTCAATCACGCTCGGACGGCCAATCAGGATCGGCTTCGCCAGCCCCAGCGTCACCAGCTCCTGGGTGGCATGCAGTACGCGCGGCTCCTCCCCTTCTGTCAGCACCACACGCTTCGGCGCGCTGCGGGCCTGGGAGAAGATCGGCTTCATAAACAGGTTTGTTTTATAGACAAACTCGGCGAGCTTATCGACATAGGCGTCGAAGTCGCTAATCGGGCGCATCGCCACGCCGGACTCCATCGCCGCTTTTGCCACCGCCGGGGCGATTTTGACAATCAAACGCGGGTCGAACGGTTTCGGGATCAGGTAATCAGGCCCAAAGCTGAGATCCTGATCGCCATAGGCAGAAGCCACCACTTCGCTCTGCTCGGCGTGCGCCAGCTCGGCAATGGCATGCACTGCCGCCAGCTTCATCTCTTCGTTAATCGCCGTTGCGCCAACGTCGAGCGCGCCGCGGAAGATAAAGGGGAAGCAGAGAACGTTGTTGACCTGGTTGGGGTAATCCGAGCGGCCGGTGCAGATGATCGCATCCGGGCGCACCGATTTTGCCAGATCCGGCAGGATCTCCGGCTCTGGATTTGCCAGCGCGAGGATCAGCGGCTGGCGCGCCATCTCTTTCACCATCTCCGGGGTCAGCACTTTTGGCCCCGAGCAGCCGAGGAAGATATCCGCACCCGCGACCACTTCCGCCAGCGTGCGTTTGCCGTTGTCCTCCACCGCATAGGCGGCTTTGGTCTCCGCCATGTTCGGCTCGCGGTCTCTGTAGATCACCCCCTTCGAGTCGCAGACCACAATGTTGTGTTTCTGCATCCCCAGCGCCACCAGCAGGTTCATACAGGCGATGGCCGCCGCGCCCGCGCCGGAGACGACCATGCGCACGTCAGAGAGGTTCTTTTCCACCACCCGCAGACCGTTGAGAATGGCAGCAGTGCTGATGATCGCCGTGCCGTGCTGATCGTCATGGAACACCGGGATATTCATGCGCTCACGCAGTTTCGCCTCAATATAGAAGCACTCCGGCGCTTTAATATCTTCCAGGTTAATGCCGCCGAAGGTCGGCTCCAGCGCAGCAACCACGTCGATCAGTTTGTCGGGGTCCTGCTCATCAACTTCGATATCGAACACATCAATACCGGCAAATTTCTTAAACAGAACGCCTTTGCCCTCCATCACCGGCTTGCCCGCGAGCGCGCCGATATTGCCAAGACCGAGCACGGCGGTGCCGTTGGAGATAACGGCGACCAGATTGCCGCGCGCGGTGTATTTATAGGCTGCCAGAGGGTCTTTCTCAATTTCCAGACAGGGCGCGGCAACACCGGGCGAGTATGCCAGCGCCAGGTCGCGCTGCGTCGCCAGCGGTTTGGTAGGGGAAACCTGAATCTTACCCGGGCGGGGAAACTCGTGAAAATCGAGGGCACTCTGTTTTAATTGGTCGTCCATTAGATGTTCCTTTCACGTTGCTTTCAGCGTCAAGAGTGTTAACGCGTGATGACACTCCAATGCACCGACCAGTATGGCCTTTGTCGACGGCGTAAACTTTGAAGGTCGCCATACTCTGGCCATCGCATCAACAAAACCTTTACGTATATCTCCCATCTTTGTTACCTGCCGCAAAACCCCGTAAAGGGCTGCGTCTGCTATGCTTTTTTGTTATGCAGCTCTCATCCTGACAACAGCGCGATGCGACGCGCGCAAATAACACATTGCTTTTTAAGGAGTTATCTTCATGAATTATTTAGACGGCCTGAAACAGTTCACCACCGTTGTGGCGGACAGCGGCGACATCGAATCCATTCGCCATTACCAGCCGGAAGATGCCACCACCAACCCCTCTCTGCTGCTGAAGGCCGCAGGACTCGGGCACTTTTCCCATCTGGTTGACGACGCGCTGGAGTATGGCAAAGCGCGCGGCAAAACCCAGGAGCAGCAGGTCGCAGAAGCGAGCGATAAACTGGCGGTCAATATCGGTGCGGAAATTCTGAAAAGCATTCCGGGACGCGTCTCCACCGAAGTCGACGCGCGTCTCTCCTACGATAAAGAGAAGAGCATTGCCAAAGCGCGCCGTATCGTTGAGCTCTATCAGGAGCAGGGGATCGATAAGACACGCATTCTGATTAAACTCGCCTCCACCTGGGAAGGCATCCGCGCGGCTGAAGAGTTGCAAAAAGAGGGTATCGACTGCAACCTGACGCTGCTCTTCTCCTTTGCCCAGGCGCGCGCCTGTGCCGAAGCGGGCGTCTATCTGATTTCGCCGTTCGTCGGGCGCATCTATGACTGGTACAACGACCGCAAACCGATGGATCCCTACGTGGTGGATGAAGATCCGGGCGTCAAATCGGTGCGCAATATCTATGACTACTACAAACAGCACCGTTACGAGACCATCGTGATGGGCGCCAGCTTCCGCCGCGTCGAGCAGATCCTCGCCCTCGCCGGCTGCGACCGCCTCACCATCTCGCCTGCCCTGCTGCAGGAGCTACAGGAGCATGAAGGCACCGTCGAGCGCAAACTGGTGCCGTCATCCCAGACCTTCTCACGCCAGGCGAAAATGACCGAAGCGGAGTTCCGCTGGGAACATAACCTCGACCCGATGGCGGTTGAGAAACTCTCTGACGGCATCCGCCAGTTCGCCGTTGACCAGCGCAAACTCGAAGATCTGCTTGCTGCCAAACTTTAACCTTTTGCCACGGAGTGAACTATGTCCCGTAAAGAGCTTGCTAACGCCATTCGCGCCCTGAGTATGGACGCGGTGCAAAAAGCCAATTCCGGCCACCCCGGTGCGCCAATGGGGATGGCAGATATCGCAGAAGTGCTGTGGAACGACTTTCTGCAACACAACCCGGCCGACCCGACCTGGTACAACCGCGACCGCTTTATTCTCTCTAACGGTCACGCCTCAATGCTGCTCTACAGCCTGCTGCATCTCAGCGGCTATGACCTGCCGATCGAAGAGCTGAAGAACTTCCGTCAGCTGCACTCCAAAACGCCGGGCCATCCGGAAATTGGCTACACGCCGGGCGTTGAGACCACCACCGGCCCGCTGGGTCAGGGGCTGGCGAACGCCGTCGGTCTGGCGATTGCCGAGCGCACGCTGGCGGCGCAGTTCAACCGCCCTGGCCATGACATCGTCGATCACTACACCTATGTCTTTATGGGCGATGGCTGTCTGATGGAGGGGATCTCCCACGAAGTCTGCTCGCTGGCGGGTACGCTGGGCTTAGGCAAGCTGATTGGCTTCTACGATCACAACGGCATCTCCATTGATGGCGAAACCGAAGGCTGGTTTACCGATGACACGGCCAAACGTTTCGAAGCCTACAACTGGCATGTGATCAGCGAAGTGGATGGTCACTCTGCGGAAGCGGTGAAACAGGCCATCGAAGAGGCGCAGCAGGTGAAGGATAAGCCGTCGCTGATTATCTGCCGCACGGTGATTGGTTTTGGTTCGCCAAACAAAGCGGGCAAAGAGGAGTCGCACGGCGCGGCGCTTGGCGACGAAGAGGTGGCGCTGACCCGCAAACAGCTGGGCTGGAACTACGGTCCGTTCGAGATCCCGAAAGAGATCTACCAGGCGTGGGACGCACGCGATCGCGGCGCGAAAGCCCAGCAGTCGTGGAATGAGAAACTGGCGGCGTGGGAGAAAGCGTTCCCGGAGCTGGCGGCCGAGTTTAAGCGTCGCATGAGCGGCGGGTTGCCGGAGAACTGGGAGCAGATCACCTCCGAATACATCAACAATCTGCAGGCTAACCCGGCGAAGATCGCCAGCCGTAAGGCGTCGCAAAACACCCTGAACAGCTATGGCCCGGTGCTGCCGGAACTGCTTGGCGGCTCGGCGGATCTGGCCCCGAGTAACCTCACCATCTGGTCCGGCTCCACATCGATTAAAGAGGATGCGGCCGGGAACTACATTCACTACGGTGTACGTGAGTTTGGCATGACGGCAATTGCCAACGGTATCGCCCATCACGGCGGTTTTGTCCCCTATACCGCGACTTTCCTGATGTTCGTTGAGTATGCCCGTAACGCGGCGCGTATGGCGGCGCTGATGAAAGCGCGGCAGATCATGGTCTATACCCATGACTCCATCGGCCTTGGCGAAGATGGCCCGACGCACCAGGCGGTGGAGCAGATTGCCAGCCTGCGTCTGACGCCAAACTTCAGCACCTGGCGCCCCTGTGACCAGGTGGAAGCGGCGGTCGGCTGGAAACTGGCGATTGAGCGCCACAACGGCCCGACGGCGCTGATCCTCTCGCGGCAGAATCTGGCGCAGATGGAGCGAACCCCGGAGCAGGTCAAAGCGATCGGCAAAGGCGGTTATATCCTGAAAGATAGCGACGGCAAACCCGATCTGATCCTGATTGCGACCGGCTCTGAAATGGAGATCACCATGAAGGCCGCAGAGCAGCTGAGCAGCGAAGGCGTTAAGGTGCGTGTGGTTTCACTGCCCTCAACGGATATCTTTGATGCCCAGGATGAAGCGTGGCGCGAATCGGTGCTGCCATCGGATGTCAGCGCGCGCGTCGCGGTGGAAGCCGGTATTGCCGATTACTGGTACAAGTATGTCGGCCTGAAGGGCGCGATTGTCGGCATGACCGGCTATGGCGAATCCGCGCCGGCGGAAAAACTCTTCCCTTACTTCGGCTTTACCGTCGAGAACATCGTGGCGAAAGCCAAAGCGGTACTTAAGAAGTAATCTCAAGACGCGCCTGCTTCGCCAGGCGCGCTTTTTCTTATTTCACCACCTGCAACGCTTCGCTCTCCTGCGGCGTGACAATCTCTTCCTGCTTCTCATCCCACAGCGCTTTTTTCACCAGCACGAAGCCCGGATGCTGCGGATCGCGCTTCACCAGCGCGGCAGCATTGTCATCCTCCTGCACATTGCTGTTATAGGGGAAGGAAGGCACGGCTTTCACCCACTCTCCCTGCTGGATATCGTAGACATAGACCACGTTCCACGCGCTGGTCCACCACTGAGGGAAGACCACCACCCGATCGCGACCGCTGTCGTCAAGGCCGGAGAGCGTCTCCACCGTGGCACCAATACACTGCGGCAGCGTAGCGGGTTTGATGGCCGGATTGCTGCTCCATAGCGCGCAGTCGCAGTCGCCCTCTTGCGTACAGCTGCCGCCGGAGTGCGGATCGCGGGCGCTGACCCACACCGTCTCTTTAGTGACGCCGTCAAATTTGCCTTTGGTCAAAGCCCCCTGCACCGCCGCCTCTTTCTGATTGAGGCGCGTGAGCAGATCCGTTTCGCCGCTGATGCGCCAGCCCGCTGGCTGATGGTGGAGGATTAACTGCGCGGGATAATTTTTACGCGTGTCCGCCTCCAGCCCGGCCTGTTTGACAAAATCGACCTCCACATCGCCAGCGCTGGTTTCGTTGATATCAAGCGTGGTGATGATGCGTTGAGTAAAGTGCGGCGCGCGGGCGGTGAAATCCTGCTGCTTGCGCAGCACCGCGTCGCGGGAGAGGTTTTCGCCAAACCAGTTCACCTGATCGGCATAGAGATCGCCCGCGTCGGCCTTGCCGTTAAGGTGGCTGTTCCAGCGCTCAACCTGCGCGGCGATGGCCTTATTGTCGTCGGCGGTAAGTTCAGCTCTGGCGGGCAGAGCGGCGATAAAAGCCAGGCTTAAGGCAAGCCATGGCGTAAACAGAGGTTTCATTATTTTCTTCCCGGTGGCAACGTGCGGGCGGATTATAATGAGCGCGGAGCGGTTTCGTCACTCGCTTATCGCGTGACCCACAGCGTTGGCCATGAATCGGGCCCGTGCCAGCTGTCGCAGGTAGGCTCCTGGGCGTAACGCACGAGGCGGAAATTCTGCCCGTCGAAACGCCAGCGGCTGGCGACGCCGCAGTCTGCAAGGCCTCGCCCTTTCGCCAGCGTGGTCAGCTCGCGGCTCTTCTCATCAAACGAGGCATTCATCAGCTCCATTTCGCTGTTGCCATTATCGGGGGAGAATGGCAGGCGCAGGCGCACCAGGCGGGAGATAAACGGTTTTTGTCGCGAGACAAGCCAGGCGAGATCGACCACGTTGTAAGCACCCGCTTCGCAATCAATCATCAGCAGCGCTTTGTCATTGGTCAGGGCATAGACCCGCACCTGGCGACGCGCCGGGTCAAGGGAGCACTGGGTGTTGCTCATGCGCCAGTTGCCGTAATCAAGCAGATCGTTGAGTTGCTGGTGGGTTAAGGGTGCGGGAGCCGCACTGGTCTGGATGACCTCTTTTAAGGCGGGTGCAGGCGGCACGCTCAGCGGCGGACTGACCCCTTTTTTGATCCACGCGGTTTTACTGCCGACGCGTTTTTGCTGCGCGTCAATAAACAGCAGTGCGGCTTTCAGCCCGGCGAGCGAAATCCGCCCCGGCCCGCTCTGCAGGGTAATGGTCTGCCCCTCCTGGATAGTCTCCAGCAGCGCGGCAACGGTTTGCGGGTTGCTGGTCATCAGATGCCACGGCGCGATCTTCCACTCCGTATTGGTCATTTTTAGCGGTTGTCCATCCAGCAGCAGACGCCCGGCGATAGGCGGCGCTTTGCCCGCCGGAATACCGATACCGCCAAGATCGATCCGCAGCGACGCATCAGCGCGCGCCCCGGCGCTGCGTTCAAGGCTCATCACCAGCCCGGCGTGATCGCCGGTATTGCGCGCCACGCAAAAATTCTGGTTATTGCAGGTTACTTGCCAGTCGGAGAACGTTTTCTGTGCCGGCGCGGCCCATAGCGCGGGTGCGGTGCAAAGACCGAAAAGGAGAGTAAGTACGCTGCGATAACGCATGAATGGTGCAACCCCGGAAGAATAGACGCAAAACTGGCGTATCTTTACTCCCGCGGTTGACCGGCTCAATCGGATTTGTCGGATAGCTTCATGCGAAAGTTGGTAGGGGGGCAGAAAAAGTGCTTCACGCCATCAGACCGGAGGTTTGCAGATACTGCAGCAGAATGACTGCCTTGCCGTCGCGGATCTCACCGCTTGCCACCATCGCCAGCGCCTGCTCAAACGGCAACTCCAGCACTTCGATATCTTCATCCTCCACGCCGCCGCCGTTATTGGCGCGCTGCGCATCGCTATACTCAGCGACAAAAAAGTGCACGATCTCGGTCACGCCGCCTGGCGACATATAGAGTTCGAACACTTTGCGCACCTCTCCGACCAGGTAGCCAGTCTCTTCAATCGCCTCTTTGCGGATGCACACTTCCGGCTCGTCGTCATCCAGCAGACCGGCGCAGGCTTCAATCAGCATGCCGCTCTCGTTGCCATTCACCCAGCTGGCGATACGGAACTGGCGAATAAGCACCACGCTCTGTTTTTCGCGGTTATAGAGCAGGATGGTCGCGCCGTTACCGCGGTCATACACTTCGCGTTTATGGCGGATGACCTCGCCGTTCTGGCGCGTCAAATCGTAGGTGATGTTGCGCAGGACAAAGTAGTTTTCAGAGAGGATTTTATCTTTAATCACATCGATTTTTAGCGACATAGCAGGCTCCAGAAGAGAAACAGAATGGCGTTATAGTACGCGCCCTGACCTGCTTTGTCGCCGGGGGGTTACTGTTTCTCCGGTGGGTTAACCTCAAGCCACGCCATGATCCCCTGTGCCGCATGACGCCCCTCGGCCATCGCCGTGACGACCAGATCGGCACCGCGCACCGCATCGCCACCGGCAAAAATCTTCGGGTGAGTAGTCTGATACCGGTAAGGGGTGTTGACGCTTGCGACGATACGCCCCCACTCATCCACCTGCACGCCAAGGCGCGATAACCACGGCATTGAATGGGGGTTGAAACCAAAGGCCATAATCACCGCCTCGGCGGGCATAATAAACTCGCTGCCCGCGATCGCCACCGGACGACGGCGGCCTTTCGCATCCGCCTCGCCGAGCTGCGTGCGCTGTAAGCGTATGCCGCTCACTTTGCCCTCTTCATCCACTTCAATGCTGAGCGGCTGAACGTTGAACTCAAAGTTCGCCCCCTCATCGCGGGCATTTTTCACCTCTTTTTTCGAGCCGGGCATATTGGCCTCATCCCGGCGGTAGGCACAGGTCACCTTTGCCGCGCCGTGACGCAGCGCGGTGCGCACGCAGTCCATCGCCGTATCGCCGCCGCCCAGCACCACTACGTTAAGCCCTGCAGTGTCGACAAACGGCTCATCCGCCGGGGTCTTAAGCCCCATCAACTGTTTGGTGTTGGCAATCAGGAACGGTAAGGCGTCATAGACACCAGGCGCCTCTTCATTGAGCAGGTTGGCTTTCATTGAGCGGTAGGTGCCGACGCCGACGAACACCGCGTCAAACTCCGCCAGCAGCTGCTCCAGCGGGCGATCTTTGCCGATTTCACAATTAAGCTCGAAATCGATGCCCATCGCGCTGAAGATTTCGCGCCGCCGCACCAGCAGGGATTTGTCGAGCTTGAAAGCCGGAATGCCGAAGGTGAGCAGGCCGCCAATTTCCGGGTGGCGATCAAAGACGGTAGCGCTGACGCCGTGGCGAGCCAGCACATCGGCGCACGCCAGCCCCGCTGGCCCTGCGCCAATAATCGCCACCCGTTTATTAACGGGTTTCACCTGCCGCAGGTCGGGCCGCCAGCCCTGCGCCAGCGCCTGATCGGAGATGTAGCGCTCAATATTGCCGATGGTGACCGCGCCGGAGGCATCGCGCAGAGTACATGCCCCTTCGCAGAGGCTATCCTGAGGACAAACGCGGCCGGTGATCTCCGGCAGGCAGTTGGTCTGGTGCGAAAGCTCCACCGCAGCGGCGATATCCCCCGCTTTTACGCGCTCAATCCACTGGGGAATGTGGTTGTGGAGCGGGCAGCGCCATTCGCAGATGCTGTGCTCGCCGCAGGTTAAGCAGCGTCTCGCCTCCTGCTGCGCCTGCGCGGGTCGAAACGGCAGGTAGATCTCATCGAAGCCGCTTTTCCGCGCCGCAATCGGTAGCTTCTCCGGCTCGCCGCGCGCAGCGGTACTACGCAGCTGGCGAACTTTGTCGTCGTTCTGCGCCGGAACATCATGCCACGGCAGCGCCTGCTGGCGGGCGCTGCGCAATCGCCGCGCTTTTGCCATAGTTGCCAGCGCCTCTGCGTTGACTAAGGTGAGCGCATCCGCCGGGCAGTTCTCCACGCAGGCCGGGCCTGCGGTGCGCTGAGCGCAGAGATCGCATTTGTGAGCAGTGGCTTGCATCTGCCCTTCCCTGACCGTTACCAGCACCTGCATTGTGCCGAACGGGCAGACGACAACGCAGGATTTGCAGCCGATGCATTTCTGCTGATTAACCTGCACCGTGTCATCGACGCGGGTGATGGCCCCGTTCGGGCAGCTACGCGCGCAGGGAGCCGCTTCACAATGGTGGCAGGTCACCGCGCTGTTGTGTTGGGGGGTTTTAACGACGGTAATACGTGGGTAGAACGCATCAGGGGTAAGGGGATGTTGCTCGTCGTTGTGCGCCATTACGCAGGCCACTTCGCAGGCGTGACATCCAATACAGTGCTGGCTATTCGCCATAATAAAACGATTCATGGCACCCTTCTTGATTGGCTGGATAAACCTTATCTTTTATATGCCTACTCTATTTACCGGGGTGCCTGCGGGCAGGCAATGTTCATTTGCCCTGAATGGTTATCTATTTGTCACGAACATGTAGCAGATCAATTTACCTCCGCTTTTCAGAAAAGTAGCAGGTCTGCATAATCGGCCAGGATGGTCTACATTCCCTGTAACCCATTAACAATGGGCGGGCTATTTACCGCTGCGGCGAAAGCCCGGTAAAGGTAAAGAGTCAACATTGAGAGTAGGTCGTCGCAGATGAAAATTTGGCTTAAATACCGCTCTGCCTCGTGATGCCTCAATAGGGCATGATAATTTACACTTTCTCCTTTATTTCTCCACGATTGGTGTCGCTATTACCGCTACATTGAGGCGGTTATTCTCCCCCTAATCATGCGCAGCAATATGAGGTCCTGTTTCTGATGGCGAAATTTTTTATCGATCGCCCCATTTTTGCGTGGGTGCTGGCGATCCTGATCTGTCTGACCGGGGCGCTCGCCATTAGCTCGTTGCCCGTTGAGCAATATCCCGATTTAGCCCCGCCGAATGTGCGCATCACCGCCAACTACCCCGGTGCGTCGGCGCAGACGCTGGAGAACACTGTCACGCAGGTAATTGAGCAGAATATGACCGGGCTCGATAACCTGATGTATATGTCCTCACAAAGCAGCGCCACGGGCCAGGCATCGATTACCCTTAACTTCCGCGCCGGTACCGATCCGGATGAAGCGGTGCAGCAGGTGCAAAACCAGCTGCAGTCCGCGATGCGCAAGCTGCCGCAAACCGTGCAGAATCAGGGGGTGACGGTGCGCAAAACCGGCGATACCAACATCCTTACCATCGCGTTTGTCTCCACCGACGGGTCGATGGATAAGCAGGATATTGCCGACTATGTGGCAAGTAACATTCAGGATCCCTTAAGCCGCGTGAACGGCGTCGGCGATATCGACGCCTACGGCTCGCAGTACGCCATGCGCATCTGGCCCGACCCGTCGAAGCTCACCAGTTACCAGCTCACAACCGGTGACGTCACGCGCGCTATCGCCTCACAGAACGCGCAGATTGCCGTCGGGCAACTGGGCGGCACGCCCTCTGTTGATCGTCAGGCGCTGAATGCCACCATCAATGCACAGTCGCTGTTACAGACGCCGGAGCAGTTCCGCGATATTACGTTGCGCGTCAATCCTGACGGGTCGGAAGTGCGTCTCGGCGACGTGGCCACCGTCGAACTGGGCGCGGAGAAGTATGACTACCTGAGCCGTTATAACGGCAACGCCGCCTCCGGGCTCGGCGTGAAGCTGGCCTCCGGGGCGAATGAGATGGAGACGGCAGAGCTGGTGCTTCAGCGGCTCAATGAGCTGTCGCACTACTTCCCTCACGGCCTGGAGTACAAAGTCGCCTATGAAACCGCTTCGTTTGTTAAAGCCTCGATTATCGATGTGGTGAAGACGCTGCTGGAAGCGATTGTGCTGGTGTTTGTGGTGATGTACCTCTTTTTGCAAAACTTCCGCGCCACCCTGATCCCGACCATCGCCGTGCCGGTGGTGCTACTGGGTACGTTTGGCGTGCTCTACGCCTTTGGCTACAGCATCAATACGCTGACCATGTTTGCGATGGTGCTGGCCATCGGCCTGCTGGTGGATGATGCGATTGTGGTTGTGGAGAACGTCGAGCGCATTATGAGCGAAGAGGGGCTTTCGCCACGCGAGGCAACGCGCAAGTCGATGGGGCAGATTCAGGGCGCGCTGGTCGGCATTGCGATGGTGCTCTCCGCCGTGTTTGTGCCGATGGCCTTTTTTGGCGGCACGACCGGCGCCATCTATCGCCAGTTCTCTATCACCATTGTTTCGGCGATGGTGCTCTCGGTGCTGGTGGCGATGATCCTGACACCTGCGCTCTGCGCCACGCTGCTTAAACCGCTGCACAAAGGCGAGCAGCACGGGCAGAAAGGCTTCTTCGGTGCCTTTAACCGCGTCTTCAACCGCAATGCCGATCGCTATCAAAACGCCGTGGGCAAAATCCTGCATCACGCTCTGCGCTGGATCCTGCTCTATCTGCTGCTGATTGGCGTGATGGTGCTGCTGTTTATGCGCCTGCCCACCTCGTTTCTGCCGCTGGAGGATCGCGGCATGTTTACCACCTCCATTCAGTTGCCGAGCGGCTCCACGCAGCAGCAGACGCTGAAGGTGGTGCAAAAGGTGGAGAAGTACTTCTTCACCCATGAAAAAGAGAATGTGCAGTCGGTGTTCGCCACCGTCGGCTCCGGCCCCGGCGGCAACGGGCAGAACGTCGCCCGTCTCTTTATTCGCCTGAAAGATTGGGAGTCGCGCGATACCACGGATGGCAGCGCCTTTGCCATTATCGAGCGCGCGACCAAAGCCTTTAGCCGCATTAAAGAAGCGCGCGTCTTTGCCGGAAGCCCGCCGGCGATCAGCGGCATGGGCAGCTCAGCCGGGTTTGATATGGAGTTGCAGGATCACGCCGGTGCCGGTCACGATGCCTTGATGGCGGCGCGCGATCAGCTGATTCAGCTCGCCTCGCAGGATCCGGCTCTCACCCGCGTGCGTCACAATGGCCTGGATGACAGCGCACAGTTACAGATTGATATCGATCAGCGCAAAGCGCAGGCGCTGGGCGTCTCGATTGATGATATTAACGACACCCTGAAGACCGCCTGGGGCTCCAGCTACGTTAATGACTTTATGGATCGCGGCCGCGTGAAGAAGGTCTATGTGCAGTCGGCGGCGAAATTCCGCATGCTGCCGGACGACATTAACCTCTGGTATGTCCGCAATAACAGTGGCGGGATGGTGCCCTTTTCTGCCTTTGCGACCTCACACTGGCAAACCGGCTCGCCGCGTCTCGAGCGTTATAATGGCTATGCGGCGGTGGAGATCGTTGGCGAAGCCGCGCCGGGGGTCAGCACCGGTACGGCGATGGATGTGATGGAGAAGCTGGTGCGCCAGTTGCCGACCGGCTTTGGCCTTGAGTGGACGGCGATGTCCTATCAGGAACGCCTCTCCGGCGCGCAGGCACCCGCGCTCTACGCGGTCTCGCTGCTGGTGGTCTTCCTTTGTCTTGCCGCGCTGTATGAGAGCTGGTCGGTGCCCTTCTCGGTGATGCTGGTGGTGCCGCTGGGCGTAATTGGTGCGCTGGTGGCGACCTGGATGCGCGGGCTGGAGAACGATGTCTATTTCCAGGTGGGGCTGCTCACGGTGATTGGCCTGTCGGCGAAGAACGCGATTCTGATTGTCGAGTTCGCCAATGAGATGAATGCCCGCGGCGAAGATCTGCTCGCCTCAACGCTGCATGCCTGCCGCCAGCGTCTGCGACCAATTCTGATGACCTCACTGGCGTTTGTCTTTGGCGTACTGCCGATGGCGACCAGCACCGGTGCCGGCTCAAGCAGCCAGCATGCGGTGGGCACGGGGGTGATGGGCGGGATGATTTCAGCCACGGTGCTGGCTATCTTTTTTGTCCCGCTCTTCTTTGTGCTGGTGCGCCGCCGCTTCCCGCTGAAGGCGAAGCCACGTTAATCGCAGGCAACAAAAAAGGCGACTTGATTCAGGTCGCCTTTTTTTACGTGGATATTATTATTAAGCCGTCACTGCTCAATCATTCGTCTGAAAATTATTTACGAAGCATACCTTCGATAAAATCTTTCCAGTTCCCCAGTTCATGTTCAATCATAACTACCTCTCTTATTATTGCGGCCATTCTACTCAATGCCCGGATGCGATGTGAAGCTATTTAAACCAATCGAATTAATCGCTCTTTACCGGCCATTTCTCTTTGGCTTGGGTTTACTATGCGCCGCTCTGCGGCCTCATACTGTGATTAACGGCAATATTTTCTAAAAACTTAAGGGCTAAATGAAATGGCGATCACATTGTCAGATAAATCTTTAGTTTTGTTATTACAGGATGAACTACCGCTGACCAAAAGTTAATTAACTAAAATTACTCAACTCACCATTGAGTGAATTATTATTACCACGCGAATGATATTTGAATTTGATTCCGTTATTCTAATTTCCTGTTCGAATAAGGTAAAAATGAGACAAAAGGATTCAACATGATCACCCTGTACGGCATCAAAAATTGCGACACCATCAAGAAAGCCCGACGCTGGCTGGAAGCACAGCAGGTTGAATACCGCTTTCATGATTACCGCGTCGACGGGATAGATGCAGATCTGCTGCGCCCCGCTGTGGCGGAGCTTGGCTGGGAAGCCCTGCTGAATACGCGCGGAACCACCTGGCGCAAGCTGGATGAAGCGCAGCGCGCGGCGGTCGTTAACGCGGAAACAGCGATTGCCTTAATGGTTGAAATGCCTGCAATTATCAAACGGCCATTGCTCTGCGCGCCCGGTAAGCCTATGCTGCTGGGTTTCAATGAATCCAGTTATGAGAAGTTTATTCACGAGGTGTAGTTTATGTCATGCCCGGTTATTGAGCTGACGCAGCAGCTTATTCGTCGCCCTTCTCTGAGCCCCGATGATGCGGGATGCCAGGCGCTGATGATTGAACGTCTGCGCGCTATCGGTTTCACCGTTGAGCCGATGGATTTTGGCGACACGCAGAACTTCTGGGCATGGCGCGGCCAGGGAGAGACGCTGGCGTTTGCCGGCCATACGGATGTCGTCCCGGCGGGCGATGTCGACCGCTGGATCAACCCCCCTTTCGAACCTACCATTCGCGACGGCCTGCTGTTTGGTCGCGGTGCGGCAGATATGAAAGGCTCGCTGGCGGCAATGGTGGTTGCCGCCGAGCGCTTCGTGGCGCAGCACCCGCAGCACAAAGGCCGCCTTGCGTTTCTTATTACCTCTGATGAAGAGGCCAGCGCCACCAACGGCACGGTGAAAGTGGTTGAAGCGCTGATGGCGCGCAACGAACGTCTCGATTACTGCCTGGTAGGCGAACCGTCAAGCACCGAAGTGGTGGGCGACGTGGTGAAAAATGGCCGTCGCGGCTCAATGACCTGCAACCTGACCATTCATGGCGTGCAGGGGCACGTGGCCTATCCGCATCTGGCGGATAATCCGGTTCACCGCGCGGCACCGATGTTAACCGAACTGGTGGGCATCGAGTGGGATCGCGGCAATGATTACTTCCCGCCGACCAGCATGCAGATCGCCAATATTCAGGCCGGTACCGGCAGCAATAACGTCATCCCTGGTGAGCTGTTTGTACAGTTCAACTTCCGCTTCAGTACCGAACTGACGGACGAGATGATTAAAGCGAAGGTGCAGGCGCTGCTGGAGAAACATCAGCTGCGCTACTCCGTGGAGTGGTGGGTCTCAGGCCAGCCGTTCCTGACGGGACGCGGCAAGCTGGTGGATGCGGTGGTTAACGCCATTGAGCACTATAATGAGATTAAACCGCAGTTGTTGACCACCGGCGGCACCTCGGATGGCCGTTTTATTGCGCGGATGGGCGCGCAGGTTGTCGAGCTTGGGCCGGTGAACGCAACGATTCACAAAATTAACGAATGCGTAAACGCCGCAGATCTGCAGCTGCTGGCGCGGATGTACCAGCGCATTATGGAACAACTCATCGCCTGATTGGCTGGAGGTTCGCATGGATTGGCTGTCAAAATATTGGTGGATTCTGGTGCTGGTTTTTTTAGTCGGCGTGTTGATCAATGTGATCAAAGATCTTAGCCGCGTCGATCATAAAAAGTTTCTCGCCAACAAGCCGGATCTGCCGCCGCATCGTGATTTCAACGATAAGTGGGATGACGAGGATGACTGGCCGAATAAAGACCAGCCGAAGAAGTAATCTTTCACCCCCGTCCGGGGGTGAATGTTTTATAGCAGTTCAATGATGTCATCATCGTTCGGTTTGCCGCCGCTTAATGCCTCATCAAAATAGTGCTTCGGCACGGTGTACTGCAAATGATGTAGCGCCAGCGCCATACTGCGATCGTCAATCGCGTGCCCCAGATCCTCAACGATATCGAGCGTGATATCGCCGCCTAACGCCGCAACCGCCTCTTGCGCCTTCACAGCCCAGGCCAGATCGATCACTGGATCATCGCCGCCGTGGATCAGATGGATGGTATTGGTGGTGGCAACCCGCTGCGGCAGGCTGGCGTAACGACCATTAAAGGCAATCACGCGCGAGGCAAGATCCGGCTGCGCTTTGAGCCCCTCCAGCGCCATAATCGCCCCCTGCGAGAAGCCAATCAGCGCCGTGGCAAGCGGGCTGATGCCGCTCTGCTGCTGCCAGTAGCGCACCACCTCAATAAACTGTGGCATCACCGCATCGACGCGCTGCTGGCGGTTCTCTTCACTGATATTGCCGACGGAGAACCACTGGCGACCCGGTGCTGCACCGCTCGCTTCAACGCCGCCGATACTGACGATCAGCGCGTCGGGAAAGGCTGGCGCAAACCAGCGGCCAATCTCGCCCATCGAAACCGGGTTATCGCCGACGCCGTGGAACAGCAGCAGCAGTTGTTTCGCAGGGCTTGTCGGGCGTTGCACAACAAAATGGGCATCTTTCATCAGGATCTCCTTAACGTGTCAGGTGCAGTCTACGCCGGGCGAAAAGAATGACCATGCCATTTAACTGATGGAGATCGTTAAAAAAACTGTCTGGCCTGCACCTGCTTTTTCAGGGTGTCTGTACGCACTTCATCATCTGCCCGCAGCGCCAGACCAGCTTCGCTGCGCTGCTGCGCCAGTAGCGCTTTACGCCCCGTCAGCCCTAAACGCGCGCAGAGCTGTGCCTCGTGCTCATCGTGCTCAAGCTGGCCACGCAGCGCCGGGAGCGCTAAATCGCTCTGCGCAAGCAGGCGCGAAAGTGCGCCAGTGGCGGCTGAGAGCGGGCGATGGGCAAAAGCAAACCCGGCCAGCTCCAGCCAGTCCTCATCATTAAGGGTAGACCCCTGGGCCGGTGGCAGGGCTAACTTTTCCCCCTGCCAGTGTGAAAGCCACGGGAGATCCCGTGCCAGACGCTGCTGTTCATGGTTCGCCAGCGCATGCCCGGCCTCGCTTAACGGCAACAGCGCCATCGCGGTAAAGCAGCCGCTGCTCGCCTCTTTCTGGCTGCCAAGGCGCACAAGCATAAATCCGCAGCGCTGCCAGAAATGCCACAGTGCCTGCGTAAAACCAAAGCTGACCGACAGATAGTCGCAGTCGCTGTCACGCGCCTGCGCCACCAGCGCGCGGCCAATGCCTTCGCGCTGGCAGTGAGGATGCACGGCAATGCGGCTGATACGCCGTCCACGTAGCGTAGCGGCCAGCGGGCTGCCGCCGTGCGCAGCGAGTGATTGCGCCACCAGATTGCCGCGCGGGCGGCGAAAACCGGCCCATACCGCCTGGCTCAGCTCGGGCGACAGCCCGCCCTCCTCTACCAGCCAGAGCGCGCCAACTATGTTCTGCGCTTTTTTCGCCAGCCAGAAGTGCTGGCCTGGCGCATCCATCATGCGCCGCAGATCAAGTGGCGAGGTACGGTAGTGGGCGCTCGCCAGCAAGCGATAGAGTGCCGCAGGTTGCGCGGGATGATTCTGCCAGGCATTAGCGGGCAGCGGCGCGAGCGTGAGCGCGCCGGTGGGGTTATCCGTGGCAATAGCATCATCAAGCAGCAGCAGGTCGGCCACCACACGCTCAAGCGGACAACCCGCCGCCCAGCGCAGGGGCGTGGAGAGGGCGCGGTGGCGTAAGTGCGGGAAACCGGCGCAGAACTTCAGTAAAAAGCCCTGCCCGGTGCCTTCATAGCCCTGCACGGTGGTGATTAACAGCACATGGCTAAACGCAGCGGTCAGGGTATGCAGCAGCGGGCCGGGGATCGCCGCGGCTTCATCGACAATCAGCCAGTCGGGCTGGCTTCCCTGCTGATTGATCCGCCCGGCCAGCGCATCGGGGGCGATGAAATCGAACTTTTCGCCTGCGTAGTATGAAAGCACATCGGTGGCAGCGCGCGTCGGTGCCGTCACCACCGCAGGCGCGGCAAGCGTTGCGATATGCATCCCGGCGAGAGCGGATTTACCGCGTCCACGCGGCGCCGTCACCACCATCACGCCAGGCGGCATAGCAGCCAGTTCGGTGAGGATTGCCGCCTGCTCGCGCTGCGGCACACCGCTGGCGGGATGCCAGTCATTGCGGGGTGGGAAATCAGGAGTAGGTTGCGCACCGTCTTCACACCAGAGCAACGTCTGGCCGTCGTGAAAAAGGGTGCGGCTAAAGTGGTCAACAAAAACCGGGGTGGGGATGGGATCGGCGGTGTCGCTCCAGCGGCGGCTGTCTGCGTCCGGCTGCTGCGCCCAGCGATCGAGCGGCGGAACCAGCAGCAGTAGCCAGCTTCCCGCTTTTAACGTGCCGCTGAGGGCGGCAAAGGCGGCCACATCGAAGCCGTCACGCGCATCAAACACCGCATGGCTGAACTCGCGCCCGAGCAGCGTGGTGAGCGCGCGCGGCGAGCAGTGCTGCGGCTCGTCGCTCACCCACAGCCAGTCACCGGGGAGCGAGGCGCACAGCTTCCCTGCCTTATCGGCACACCACGCCGCGCTGCCGGAGAGCACCAGCAGGCGACGGATCCCTTCCCGCGCCATCTGTGCGCTCAGTGTAACCAGTGACTGCACAGTGACGGCCTACAGACGCCCGCTAAAGGTGTCGCACTGCGCCGGATCGCCGCTATCCATGCCGCGTTTGAACCAGCTGTAGCGCTGCGCCGAGGTGCCGTGCGTAAAGCTGTCCGGGATCACGCGCCCCTGGCTGCGCTGCTGTAAACGGTCATCGCCAATCGCCTGCGCCGCGTTCAGCGCCTCTTCGAGATCGCCCTCTTCCAGCACGCCCTGCTGCTGCATGCTGTGGCCCCAAACGCCGGCATAACAATCTGCCTGTAACTCCATGCGCACCGAGAGTGCATTTGCCTCTTTCTCGCTGGCATTCTGCTGCAGCTGGCGCACTTTCGCTTCGGTGCCAAGCAGTTTTTGCACGTGGTGACCCACTTCATGGGCGATCACGTAGCCCTGAGCGAAATCGCCGCCAGCGCCAAGTTTATTTTTCATCTCATCGTAAAAGGAGAGATCGATATAGACCTTGCTGTCTGCCGGGCAGTAGAACGGCCCCATGATTGACTGGCCCATGCCGCAGCCGGTATTGAAATGGTTACGGTAGAGCACCAGTTTGGGTTGCTGATATTGACGCCCCATTTTCTGGAAAAGCTGCCCCCAGGTATCTTCGGTGGAGGCGAAAATCACGCTGGAGAAGCGCGCGGCCTCATCCTCTTTCGGGTTAACCGCCGCCTGCTGTGACGATGGCGCGCTGACGGGCTGCCCGGTCAACATGCCGGTTAAATCCACGCCGTAGTAGCTTGCCACCACCACGATCACCAGCAGCACTAACCCGCCTTTGCCCCGCGGCAGACGGAAACCCGCGCCGCCCATTGAGGGGCCGCCCGACTGGCTCCGTCGGTCTTCTACATTGTCACTCTCTCGTCGCCCTTGCCAGCGCATACTGCCTCCCTATGCCAATAATGGACTCTGTGTATATATGATCGTAGGCGGTTAGGGAAGGATTACCACTGGGAAAAAGACGTAAAAAAACCAGAGGATGCAGGCACCCTCTGGCGGAGACGAAAATGTAAGCAATCAGTCCAGTTTCACGCCCAGACGGTGCGCGACGGCTTCATAGGCTTCGATCAGCCCACCGAGGCTCTGGCGGAAGCGATCTTTGTCCATTTTGTCCAGCGTCTCTTTGTCCCACAGGCGGCTACCGTCCGGGGAAAACTCATCGCCCAGCACCACTTCCCCTTTGAACAGGCCAAACTCCAGTTTGAAGTCGACAAGGATCAGGCCTGCGTCATCAAACAGCTTTTTCAGCACGTCGTTGGCTTTGTAGGAGAGCGCCTTCATGCGGGCCAGGTTCTCTTTATTTACCCATCCGAAAGTTTCGCAGTAGGATTCGTTGACCATCGGATCGTGCATGGCGTCGTTTTTCAGGAACAGATCAAACAGCGGCGGATTAAGCTCAATGCCTTCTTCAATGCCCAGACGTTTCACCAGCGAGCCTGCGGCGCGGTTGCGGATCACGCACTCGACCGGCACCATATCCAGCTTTTTCACCAGACATTCAGTATCCGAGAGCAGCGCTTCCATCTGGGTCGGGATGCCGGCATCGGCAAGTTTGGTCATAATGAAGTGGTTGAACTTGTTATTCACCATGCCTTTACGATCAAACTGTTCAATGCGCGCGCCATCCCCTGCTGACGTATCGTTACGGAATTCGAGCACCAACAGGTCCGGGTTTTCGGTACTGTAGACGGTTTTCGCTTTGCCGCGATACAACTCAGCTTGCTTTTGCATTTTATTACTCCAGGTGTGATTACAAGGCTAATTGCACTATCTTACGCCGACGCACACGTTTGCGTCACGCTGATAAAAAAAGGCCGGAAGCATTCCGGCCCTGGATTTACTGGTTAAACGCGGCCTGGAAGGCGGCGACTAACGCGTCGTTCTGAGATTGCGTCAGGGTGTGGCCCTTCGGATCGATAAACTGGAGGCTGCTGCGGTTATCAAGATCGCCGACCTGCAGTTTATAGTCACCGGAGCTGAGACCCGGATCGCGTGCGCCCAGGGCTTGCCAGCCACTGTCAGAGAGCGGTTTGTAGGTCACGGCCATGCTGCCGGTCGAACGCGTGCTGTCGGTCACTTTCATGCCCACTTTTTCCAGCACGTTCGGCAGACGCTGCCAGACGATGTTGAACGGACCGCGCACCACCAGCATCGGCAGACCGGTATCATCCGCGCCGCTCTGCACGTCGAGCGTGGTCACGCTGCGCTTCTCAGCAGCGTTCTGCGCATCGGTGGCGGTTTTATCAAGGCCTGCGGAGATAACGTTCAGCATTTCGGTGCTGTAACGCTGCAGCGATGCGGTATCCCCCACCGGTTTACCCGCCTGCTCCAGGTTCACCAGCTTGACGACAACTGCCTGCTGATAACCCTGCGGTTTCACCGCGATTTGATAGCGACCGCGATACTGCTGATCTTCATCCTGGCGGTTCCACTCAACCCAATCGGTGGTCAGGGTCTGCGCAGCATCGTCGCGTTTTGCGATAGTGAAGTTTTTCGCCTGAAGCAGACTCACAACCTGCGGCCACAGCGTGTTGCCGCGACCATTTTCGACCATCAGGGTGGCGGTATCACCGTTGAACTGGGTACGCGCACCGGTCACCAGCGCCAGCGGCTGTGCCGGCGGGCGAATGTCCAGCGCTTTACCGACAGCACCGCTGCCGTTGGCGGAAGGAACATTGTAGTCCCCAGTCTGCACCGGCAGGATCATCCCGGCGGGCGCATGAAGCTCAGCAAGCGGCGTAGCATCCAGATAGGATTCGTCGCCGCTGACCTGACGCTTGTAACGTGAATCGGAATTGCAGGCGGCGAGCAACATCACAAGTGAAACACTCGCTACCTTCGCCAGGCGCGACTTTTGTACTGAGTAAGCCATCAAATCTCCCTAAACTTTACAGCAGACCGGCATGCTTAAGCGCCGCACGAACCACCTCACGACCGTGGTCGGTAATCGGTGTCATCGGCAAACGCAGCGTATCGGTTGCCACAAGTCCCAACTCCTTACATGCCCATTTGACCGGGATCGGATTGGGTTCGACAAATAGTTTATTGTGTAACGGCATCAGACGCTGGTTAATCGCGCGGGCATCGGCAAACTGCCCTTCAGCGGCGAGTTTGCACATCTCGGCCATTTCGCGCGCCGCCACGTTAGTGGTGACGGAAATCACACCGTGACCGCCGAGCTGCATGAAGTCCATCGCAGTGGCATCATCGCCGCTCAGCAGAATAAAGTCGTCTGAAACCAGCTCTTTGATCTGGTGAACGCGACTTAAGTTCCCGGTCGCTTCTTTGATACCAATAATATTTTTGACTTCCGCCAGACGACCCACGGTTTCCGGCAGCATATCGCAGCCGGTGCGCGACGGCACATTATACAGAATCTGCGGCAGGTCAGTATGTTCGGCGATGGCTTTGAAGTGCTGGAACAGGCCTTCCTGCGTCGGACGGTTGTAATAGGGGGTAACGGTGAGGCAGCCAACGATGCCGCTGTTATTGAAACGCTGCGTCAGGCTGATGGCTTCGGCGGTGGCATTTGCGCCCGTGCCGGCAATAACAGGAATGCGCCCGTCAGCCAGCTCAACCGTCAGCTCAACCACATCAGCATGCTCGTCGTGGCTCAGGGTTGCGGATTCGCCGGTAGTCCCTACCGAAACGATCGCCGAGGTTCCACTGGCGACATGATAATCAATCAGTTTCTTCAGGCTTGACCGGCAGACTTTACCTTGCGAATCCATCGGCGTAATAAGCGCAACAATACTTCCCGTGAACATGGGCCATCCTCTGTGCAAACAAGAGCCTCAATGGTACGTGCGGTGCCGTAAGAAAAGCAAGAGACCTGACGGTCTGTGGCGGTTGTATGCCGGTTTTTTTTATGCTTTCCTTATGATTACCTCATGTTTGACAGGAAGCTCAGGTTTGACAACCTCATCACAACACTTTTTGGTTATCACTGCGCTGGGGGCCGACCGGCCTGGCATTGTGAATACAATCACACGCCATGTCAGCAGCTACGGCTGTAATATTGAAGACAGCCGGCTGGCAATGCTGGGAGAAGAGTTCACCTTTATCATGCTGCTCTCCGGGTCGTGGAACGCCATCACCCTTATCGAATCGACCCTGCCGCTGAAAGGCGCCGAACTGGATCTGTTGATTGTGATGAAGCGCACCGAGGCTCGCCCGCGTCCTGATATGCCAGCCACCGTTTGGGTGCAGGTTGACGTACCGGATTCTCCCCATTTAATTGAACGCTTTACGGCGTTATTCGACGCTCACGAGATGAATATTGCCGAGCTGGTGTCCCGTACCCAGCCCGCCAGCGCCGATGGTGTTCCGCAACTCTTTATTCAGATTACCGCCCACAGCCCGGCCTCGCGGGATGCATCAAATATTGAGCAGGCGTTTCGGGCGCTCTGTACAGAATTGAATGCGCAAGGCAGTATAAACGTCGTCAACTATTCTCAGCATGATGAACAGGATGGAGTGAAGCAATGAATCCACTGAAAGCCGGTGATATCGCACCGAAATTTAGCTTGCCCGATCAGGACGGTGAACAAGTAAATTTAGCCGACTTCCAGGGACAGCGTGTTCTGGTCTATTTCTACCCGAAAGCCATGACACCGGGTTGTACCGTCCAGGCCTGCGGCCTGCGCGATAATATGGATGAGCTGAAAAAAGCAGGCGTGGAAGTTCTCGGTATCAGCACAGATAAACCGGAAAAACTCTCCCGCTTCGCAGAGAAAGAGCTGCTCAACTTTACCCTGCTGTCCGATGAAAGCCATGAAGTGTGCCAGCAGTTTGGCGTCTGGGGTGAGAAGACCTTTATGGGTAAAACCTACGACGGCATTCACCGCATCAGTTTTCTGATTGATGCCGCCGGCACCATCGAACATGTGTTTGATGATTTCAAAACCAGCAATCACCACGATATCGTCGTGAACTGGTTAAAAGAGAACGCCTAAACGTCCCCTCTTCTGCTGCGGGCAACCCGTCTGGGTCGCCCTCCTCTCCAGCTTTTACTCTCAGTTAGCCGCTTATCATCTTATCTTCGCTGTCCAGCGAATCTGGCCAGGCGTGGATCACCGCTTTGATCAGGGTCGCCAGCGGAATGGCGAAGAAGACGCCCCAGAAGCCCCACAGGCCGCCGAAAATCACCACCGACAGGATAATCACCAGCGGATGCAGGTTTACCGCTTCCGAGAAGAGCACCGGCACCAGCAGGTTGCCATCCAGCCCCTGGATAATCAGGTAGACCGCAAAGCAGCTCCAGAACTCGGTCCCCAGCCCGAACTGAAACAGCGCCACGCCGACCACCGGAATGGTCACCACAAACGCGCCAATATAGGGAATCAGCACCGAGAAGCCCACCAGCACCGCCAGCAGCAGTGAGTAGTTTAAGCCAAAGAGAATGAAGCCAATCCAGGTGGCTACGCCCACCACTACCATCTCCAGCACTTTGCCGCGAATATAGTTGGTGATCTGCTGATTCATCTCTTTCCACACCTGGCCTGCAAGCCCGCGATTGCGCGGCAGTACGCGGCGCACGGCGTTGAGCATCTGCTCTTTATCTTTCACCAGGAAGAAAACCATCAGCGGCACCAGCACCAGATAGACCGCAAGAGTAAGCAGCCCGACCAGCGAGGCGAGGGAGTATTTCACTACCGAGTCGCCCATCGACAGCATGCGCGCGCGCATATTCTCGGCCATCGCATCGATGATGCCCGCATCCATCAGCGCGGGGTAACGGCGCGGCAGGGTAGCGGCAAAACCGGAGAGCTTGTTTAGCATGCCGGGCATATCGCGGATCAGGTTGATCCCCTGCTGCCAGGCAATCGGCATCACCACAAAGGCCATCACCAGCAGAATGCTGATGAACAGCACCAGCACGATGCTTGCCGCCCAGCTGCGCGAGCAGCCGATACGTTGCAGGCGGGCCGTTGGCCACTCCAGCAGGTAGGCAAGCACCAGCGCCACAAGCAGCGGCGCGAGCAGGCCGCTAAAGAAGAAAAGAATGGTAAAACCGGCAAGCAGGATAACCAGCAGGGCAATCGCTTCGGGATCGCTGAAGCGACGGCGATACCACTGCGTCAACATTTCGAGCATAACGTTCCTTATTTCGCCTCACTGGCGGACGTTCAGAACGGGAAGTTTATCGAAATGTCATAAAAAAGACTTCGCTTTTCGTTCCCTTTGCAGGAAACATATCATTGTCGTGAATAAGATTTTCAACGGCCATTAACGCGGCTACACTCGCAGGGCGGGTTAGCCGAATGGAACCCGGTTATCGTTGTGTCACCTCCAACACAGGAAAGAGGTTATGTTCAGGCAGTTGAAACGAACGCTGGTCGCAACTCTTATCGCCGCGCTTACCGCAGGCCAGGCTGCGCAGGTTTTTGCGGATTCGGCAGACACCCTGCCGGATATGGGGACCTCGGCTGGCAGCACGCTCTCCATCGGCCAGGAGATGCAGATGGGCGACTTCTATGTGCGCCAGCTGCGTGGCAGCGCGCCGTTGATTAACGATCCCCTACTGGTGCAGTACATCAATTCCCTCGGTATGCGGCTGGTCGCGCATGCCTACTCTGTGAAAACCCCTTTCCACTTCTATCTGGTCAATAACGACGAAATTAACGCCTTCGCCTTCTTTGGCGGCAACGTGGTGCTGCACTCTGCCCTCTTCCGTTACACAGATAATGAGAGCCAGCTTGCTTCGGTGATGGCGCATGAAATTTCGCACGTAACCCAGCGCCACCTTGCGCGTGCGATGGAAGATCAGAAAAGCAGCGCGCCGCTTACCTGGGCAGGTGCGCTGGGGTCGATTCTGCTGGCGATGGCCAATCCGCAGGCGGGGATGGCGGCGCTGACCGGCACGCTGGCCGGCACGCGGCAGGGGATGATCAGCTTTACGCAGCAGAATGAGCAGGAGGCGGATCGCATCGGCATTCAGGTGCTGCAACGCGCCGGCTTTGACCCGCAGGCGATGCCGACCTTCCTCGAAAAACTGCTCGATCAGTCACGCTACTCCAGCCGGCCGCCGGAAATTTTGCTCACGCACCCTCTACCGGAGAGTCGCCTGTCGGACGCGCGTAACCGCGCCAACCAGATGCGCCCGGTGGTCGTGCAATCCTCTGAATCGTTCTATATGGCAAAAGCCCGCACCCTGGGCATGTATAACTCAGGCCGTAACCAGTTGACCGACGATCTGCTCGACAGCTGGGCGAAAGGCAACGTGCGCGAGCAGCGCGCCGCGCAGTATGGCCGGGCGCTGAAAGCGATGGAGGCGAAAGATTTTGCCGGGGCGCAGAAACTGTTGCAGCCGCTGCTGAGCGCGGATGCGAACAATGCCTGGTATCTCGATCTGGCGACAGATATCGATCTTGGCCTTAATAAAAGCGGCGAGGCGATTAAACGCCTGAATAGTGCCAGCGGGCTTAAGAACAACCCGGTGCTGCAACTTAACCTGGCGAATGCTTACTTACAGGGCGGCCAGGCGGCTCAGGCCGCGCAGATCCTCAATCGCTACACCTTCACCAACAAAGAGGATATCAACGGCTGGGATCTGCTGGCGCAAACGGAAGCGGCACTCGGCAACCGCGATCAGGAGCTGGCGGCACGCGCCGAAGGCCAGGCGCTGATCGGCAGGCTCGACCAGGCGATCACACTGCTGAGCAGTGCCAGCGCACAGGTGAAGCTCGGCAGCCTGCAACAGGCACGCTATGATGCGCGCATCGACCAGCTGCGCCAGATGCAGCAGCGTTTCCGCCCGTACGAAAAGATGTAATCAGGAGAGAAAATGTCAGACGCGGTAACAATCTACCATAACCCCCGCTGCTCCAAGAGCCGTGAAACCCTGAGCCTGCTGCAGGCCGACGGTGTTGAACCGGAAGTGGTGCTCTATCTGGAGACGCCGCCGGATGCGGCAACAATCAAACAGCTGTTGCAGTGGCTTGGGATGTCGAGCGCGCGGGAATTAATGCGCACCAAAGAGGATCTCTACAAATCGCTCAACCTCGGCGACAGCGCCTTATCCGAAGCAGCGCTGGTGCAGGCGATGGTAGAGAACCCGAAATTGATCGAGCGGCCAATCGTGGTCGCCAACGGTCAAGCGCGTATTGGCCGCCCGCCGGAAAGCGTACTGGAGATCTTGCGGTAAGAGCGGATGACATCCTGGAGGCCGGATAAGGCTGCACGCCGCCATCCGGCTGAAGCAGCCACAATGCATTGCCGGATGGCGCTCACGCTTATCCGGCCTACGCAGCGAGCCGCGGGCATTTAACTGCCTACAGCTGCAGAATATCCTTCACAAACGGGATGGTGAGCTTGCGCTGGGCGGTTATCGAGGCGCGGTCCAGCTGATCGAGCGTGTCGAACAGCGTACGCATCTCGCGATCTAATCTTTTCAGCAGAAAACGGCCAACATCTTCCGGCAGCTCAAAGCCGCGAATGCGCGCGCGCAGCTGCAGCGCCTGCAATTTGTCTTCATCGGAGAGCGGCTGCAGCTTGTAGATCTGCCCCCAGTCGAGACGCGAGGCCAGATCCGGCAAGCCGAGATTGAGCTGGCGCGGCGGCCGGTCACCGGTGATCAGCAGGCGGGTTTTGCCCTGCTCCAGAATGCGGTTGTAGAGGTTGAAGATCGCCATCTCCCACGGCTCATCACCGGCGATACATTCAATATTATCAATGCATACCAGCGAGAGGTGCTCCATCCCTTCCAGCACTTCCGGTACAAACCAGGTGCGTTTATCGAGCGGCACATAACCGACGGCATCGCCGCGCTGCGAGAGTTCAGCGCAGGCGGCATGCAGCAGATGGCTGCGCCCCGCCCCTTCGCGCGACCAGAAATAGATGTAACCGCTGTGCGCCTCGCGCAAAACGTTTTGTAACGCCGCCAGTAAGGAGGGGTTATCACCCGGCCAGAAACTCGCAAAGGTTTCATCATCGGGTAAAAATAGTGGCAGGGAGAGCTGTGCCGGCGTGTTCAGAGGTACCTCAACAGGGCTTACAAAAAACGCAGTGAGTCTATCATAAAAATGGACGCTGTTTGAACCGGGCGCAAGACCCGGCTCAATTCTGTGCGCGACTTACGGTTTCGCCTGCTCATTTTCTGAGGCATCCAGCACCACCTCTTCCGGGCGCAGCACGCTAATCAGCTTAAAGATCAGGCTCAGGCCAACACCAACAATGGTCGCCAGCGCCATACCTTTCAGCTCTGCCGCGCCGATATGCACCTTCGCGCCGCTGACGCCGATAATCAGGATCACCGAGGTGAGGATCAGGTTTTGCGCTTTGCTGTAGTCCACTTTCGACTCGATCAGCACGCGGATCCCCGAAGCCCCAATCACCCCGTAGAGCAGCAGCGACACACCGCCCATTACCGGCACCGGAATGATCTGGATCGCCGCAGCCAGCTTGCCGACACAGGAGAGCAGAATGGCGAAAATCGCCGCGCCGCCAATCACCCAGGTACTGTAGACACGGGTGATCGCCATTACGCCAATATTCTCACCGTAAGTGGTGTTTGGCGTCGAACCGAAGAAACCGGAGATCATCGTCGACAGGCCGTTGGCGAACATTGAGCGGTGCAGACCCGGGTCGCGGATCAGATCGCGTTTAACGATATTGGCCGTCACCACCAGATGGCCGACGTGCTCGGCAATCACCACCAGCGCCGCTGGCAGAATGGTGAAAATAGCGAACCACTCAAAGCGCGGGGTGTAAAAGGTTGGCAGCGCGAACCAGTGCGCCTGGGCAATAGGAGTGGTATCGACAACGCCCATCGCGAAAGAGAGCGCATAGCCCGCCAGCACCCCGATCAAAATCGGGATAATCGCCAGAAAGCCGCGGAACAGCACCGAACCAAAGACCGTGACCGCCAGCGTCACCAGCGAAATGGTGATGGTTTTGCTGTCGGCGCTCTGCCCATCCGGCGGCAACAAGCCAGCCATGTTGGCCGCCACGCCCGCTAACTCGAGACCAATCACCGCCACAATGGCCCCCATTGCCGCAGGCGGGAACATCACATCCAGCCAGCCGGTGCCCGCTTTTTTCACTATCAGCGCCACCAGGCAGAAGAGCACGCCGCACATAATGAACCCGCCCAGCGCCACTTCATAGCCCAGCGGCAACAGCAGCAGCACCGGCGAGATGAAAGCGAAACTGGAGCCAAGGTAGGCAGGGATTTTCCCTTTACAGATAAAGATATAGAGCAGCGTTCCGACACCGTTGAACAGCAGTACGGTAGCCGGGTTGATATGAAACAGGATTGGCACCAGCACGGTTGCGCCAAACATGGCGAACAAGTGCTGCAAACTAAGCGGGATCGTCTGTAAAAGCGGCGGTCTTTCACTCACCCCGATAGCACGGCGCGTCATAGTGTTTTCCTCTGAGTGTTGTTGTTAATCTCCCCGTCCGGTCCGGCGGGCAGTGTTTTGTTTCCCAAAAAAAAGCCGACTATCAAAGTCGGCTTTCATTGTGTTGTCAGTTACTTCGTACCAAAAATCTTATCGCCGGCATCGCCGAGCCCCGGGATGATGTATCCCTGCTCGTTGAGCCCCTGGTCGATAGACGCGGTGTAGAGTTCGACATCCGGATGCGCCTTCTCCAGCGCGGCGACACCTTCCGGCGCGGCTACCAGCACCAGCACCTTAATAGTGGTGCAGCCGGCGTTTTTCAGCAGATCGATAGTCGCGATCATTGAACCGCCGGTCGCCAGCATCGGGTCAACCACCAGCGCCATACGCTCGTCGATATTCGATACCAGCTTCTGGAAGTAAGGCACCGGCTCCAGCGTCTCTTCGTTGCGGTAGATACCAACGACGCTGATGCGCGCGCTTGGCACGTGCTCCAGCACGCCTTCCATCATTCCCAAACCGGCGCGCAGGATCGGCACCACGGTAATTTTCTTACCCTTGATCTGGTCGATCTCTACCGGGCCGTTCCAGCCTTCGATAGTGACCTTTTCCGTTTCCAGATCCGCAGTAGCTTCATACGTCAGCAGGCTGCCTACTTCTGAGGCGAGTTCACGGAAGCGTTTGGTGCTGATGTCGTTCTCTCGCATCAGGCCCAGCTTGTGTTTGACGAGTGGGTGTTTTACTTCCACGACCTTCATACTCTTCTCCTTCCGCTGACAGGTGGCAACCACAAAAAAAAATCGCCGGATTATACCGCTTTTTTTCCGTTTCGCTACAGGCAGCCGCTTGATCGCGATCAATTTGGCTGGAAAAGAGTATAAAACAATAATCGACCGTGCCCTGCAACAATGGACTCGCAAACGTTTGCCTTGGCTGTTAGAATTGCGCCGAATTTTTATTGCTACCGCTAGAAAACGCGTGGGGACAGAAGCAGTGACCGATAAAACCTCTCTCAGCTATAAAGATGCCGGTGTTGATATCGACGCGGGCAATGCTCTGGTAGACCGAATCAAAGGCGTGGTGAAGAAGACCCGTCGCCCGGAAGTGATGGGCGGGCTGGGCGGCTTCGGCGCGCTGTGCGCGTTGCCGCAAAAATATCGTGAACCAGTTCTGGTTTCCGGCACTGACGGCGTAGGCACCAAGCTGCGTCTGGCGATGGATCTGAAACGTCACGACACTATCGGTATCGACCTTGTGGCAATGTGCGTTAACGATCTGGTGGTACAGGGCGCTGAGCCCCTCTTCTTCCTCGACTACTACGCCACCGGCAAGCTGGACGTTGATACCGCTGCCAGCGTGATTAACGGTATCGCCGAAGGGTGTTTGCAGTCCGGCTGCGCGCTGGTTGGCGGCGAAACGGCAGAGATGCCGGGCATGTATCACGGCGACGACTATGATGTGGCCGGTTTCTGCGTCGGCGTGGTGGAAAAATCAGAGATTATCGACGGTAGCAAAGTCGCTGATGGCGATGTGCTGATCGCCCTTGGCTCGAGCGGCCCGCACTCCAACGGCTACTCGCTGGTGCGCAAAGTGCTCGAAGTGAGCGGCACCGATCCGCTGACCACGCAGCTGGAAGGGAAATCACTTGCCGATCATCTGCTGGAGCCGACGCGTATTTACGTCAAATCCGTGCTGGAGCTGATTGAAAAGGTTGAGGTTCATGCCGTTGCGCACCTGACCGGCGGCGGTTTCTGGGAGAACATTCCTCGCGTACTGCCGGATAACACCCAGGCGGTTATCGACGAATCCTCCTGGCAGTGGCCGGCGGTATTTAACTGGCTGCAGAGCGCCGGTAATGTCAGCCGTCACGAGATGTACCGCACCTTTAACTGCGGCGTCGGCATGGTGATCGCCCTGCCCGCGCAGGAAGTGGATAAAGCCATTGAGCTGCTGAATGCCAAAGGTGAAAAGGCATGGAAAATCGGTATGATCAAAGCTTCCGATTCCAGCGAGCGTGTGGTCATTGAATGAAAAACATTGTGGTGCTGATTTCCGGCAACGGCAGTAATTTGCAGGCGATTATCGACGCCTGCAAAGAGAAAAGAATCAACGGCACCCTGCGGGCAGTTTTCAGCAATAAGGCCGACGCGTTCGGCCTTGAGCGTGCGCGGGAAGCCGATATTCCCGCACATGCGCTGAGCGCAGATCAGTTTGCCAACCGCGACGCGTTCGATCGTGAACTGATGCAGGAGATTGACGCCTACGCGCCGGATGTGGTGGTGCTGGCGGGTTATATGCGCATCCTCAGCCCGGCGTTTGTCGCCCACTACGCCGGTCGCCTGCTCAACATCCACCCTTCCCTGTTACCGAAATACCCGGGTTTGCATACCCACCGTCAGGTGCTGGAAAACGGTGATGAGGAGCACGGTACCAGCGTGCACTTTGTCACTGACGAGCTGGATGGCGGCCCGGTGATTTTGCAGGCGAAAGTTCCGGTGTTCGCGGGGGATAGCGAAGAGGATATTACCGCGCGCGTGCAGGCGCAGGAGCATGCGATCTATCCGCTGGTGGTGAGCTGGTTTGTCGAGGGTCGCCTGACCATGCAAGAGGGCGGTGCCTGGCTTGATGGTCTGCGTTTACCACCAGAAGGGTATGCAGCCGACGAATAATCGCTTTTTCCCGGCTGCGGCTTACGCGGGCGGGCTGTTTTCTGTGCCGGGGAGGCGAAACCTCCTGCGGCACATCCTTCCCCTCTCTACTCCACACTATTTTTCATCACGTTAAGCAATAAAACTGATTACTGTCATACTTTTTTGCCACAGTTGGACATCTGCTAAGAAAGCTCGCCATAATAAGTTGTCTTATACGAAGGAACGCCAGCAACGTTCACCTGCAAGTCGGAGCACCGCATGCGCGAGAGGGAGTGGCCGTGCTTCGAGAAAGAACCGGAGTGTAAACAGGAATGGGTCAGGAAAAGTTATATCTCGAAAAAGAACTAAGCTGGTTGTGCTTTAACGAACGCGTGCTTCAGGAAGCCGCGGACAAAAGTAACCCCCTTATCGAACGCATGCGTTTTTTGGGGATCTATTCCAATAACCTTGATGAGTTCTATAAAGTCCGTTTCGCCGAGCTTAAACGGCGGCTGATCATCAGCGAAGAACAGGGCGTGGCGACCAATTCACGTCACCTGCTGGGCAAAATTCAGTCTCGCGTATTGAAAGCCGACCAGGAGTTCGACGGGCTCTATAACGACCTGCTGCTGGAGATGGCGCGTAATCAGATCTTCCTGATTAACGAGCGTCAGCTCTCGCAAAACCAGCAAAGCTGGCTGCGCAGCTACTTTAAACAGTATCTTCGCCAGCACATCACGCCGACGCTTATCACCCGCGAAACCAATCTGGTGCGCTTCCTGAAGGATGATTACACCTATCTGGCGGTGGAGATCATTCGCGGCGAAGATATCCGTTACGCGCTGCTGGAAATCCCCTCAGATAAAGTGCCGCGCTTCGTCAATCTGCCGCCGGAGACGCCACGCCGCCGCAAGCCAATGATTCTGCTGGATAACATTCTGCGCTACTGCCTGGATGATATCTTTAAAGGCTTCTTTGATTACGATTCGCTCAACGCCTACTCGATGAAAATGACCCGTGACGCCGAATATGACCTGGTGCACGAGATGGAGTCGAGCCTGATGGAGCTGATGTCATCAAGCCTGAAACAGCGCCTGACCGCCGAGCCGGTGCGTTTTGTCTACCAGCGCGATATGCCGGATGCGATGGTTGAGATGCTGCGCGAGAAGCTGACCATCTCCCGCTACGACTCGATTATTCCCGGCGGGCGTTACCACAACTTTAAAGACTTTATTGGCTTCCCGAACGTCGGCAAAGCCAATCTGGTCAACAAACCGCTGCCGCGCCTGCGCCACATCTGGTTTGACAAATTCCGCAACGGTTTTGACGCTATCCGCGAGCGCGATGTGCTGCTCTACTACCCGTACCACACTTTTGAGCACGTGCTGGAGATGCTGCGCCAGGCCTCGTTCGACCCGAACGTGCTGGCGATAAAAATCAACATCTACCGCGTGGCAAAAGATTCACGCATCATCGACTCGATGATCCACGCCGCGCACAACGGCAAAAAAGTGACCGTGGTGGTGGAGCTGCAGGCGCGTTTTGATGAAGAGGCCAATATTCACTGGGCCAAACGGCTGACGGAAGCGGGCGTGCAGGTGATCTTCTCCGCGCCGGGCTTAAAAATCCACGCCAAGCTCTTCCTCATCTCTCGTATGGAAGGCGAAGAGATTGTGCGCTATGCCCATATCGGCACCGGTAACTTCAACGAAAAAACCGCGCGCACTTACACCGACTACTCGCTGCTGACCGCCGATGCGCGCATTACTAACGAAGTGCGCCGGGTCTTTAACTTTATCGAAAACCCCTATCGGCCCGTGCAGTTTGACTATCTGCTGGTGTCGCCGCAAAACTCGCGCCGCCTGCTGTATGACATGATCGACGCGGAAATCGCCAACGCGCAGAACGGCAAGCCGTCCGGCATTACGCTTAAGCTGAATAACCTTGTCGATAAAGGGCTGGTGGATCGTCTCTATGCGGCTTCCAGCTCCGGCGTGCCGGTGAACTTGCTGGTGCGCGGCATGTGTTCGCTGATCCCTAATCTTGAAGGCATCAGTGAGAATATTCGGGTGATCAGTATCGTTGACCGCTATCTTGAGCACGATCGCATCTATATTTTCGAACACGGTGGCGAAAAGCGCGTCTGGCTCTCCTCCGCTGACTGGATGACGCGTAATATTGATTACCGTATCGAAGTGGCGGCGCCAATCCTCGATCCGCGCCTGAAACAGCGGGTGCTGGATATTATTGAGCTGCTGTTCAGCGATACGGTGAAAGCCCGTTATATCGATAAAGAACTGAGTAATCGCTATGTGCCGCGCGGGAATCGTCGTAAAGTACGCGCCCAACTAGCGATTTACGACTACATCAAATCCCTCGAACAGCCCGAATAATTTATGCCGATACAAGAGAAGATGCCACGACCGGAGGAGTTCGCCGCGGTCGATTTGGGTTCCAACAGTTTCCACATGGTGATTGCCCGTGTGGTGGATGGCGCGATGCAAATCATCGGTCGCCTTAAGCAGCGCGTGCATCTGGCTGACGGGCTGGACAGCAATAACATGCTGAGCGAAGAGGCGATGGAGCGCGGGCTTGCCTGCCTGTCGCTGTTTGCTGAGCGCTTGCAAGGATTCGATCCGGCAAGCGTCTGCATCGTCGGTACGCATACGCTGCGCCAGGCGCTGAACGCGACAGAGTTTCTAAAACGCGCTGAAAAAGTGATCCCCTACCCGATTGAGATCATTCCCGGTAATGAAGAGGCGCGCCTGATTTTTATGGGCGTTGAGCACACGCAGCCGGAGAAAGGCCGCAAGCTGGTGGTTGATATCGGCGGCGGCTCGACGGAGCTGGTAATTGGTGAAGATTTCCAGCCGCAGCTGGTTGAGAGCCGCCGGATGGGCTGCGTCAGCTTTGCCCAGCTCTACTTTGCGGGTGGCACCATTAATGGTGAAAACTTCCGCCGCGCGCGCATGGCGGCGACGCAGAAGCTGGAGTCGCTGGCCTGGCAGTTCCGCATTCAGGGCTGGAACGTGGCGCTTGGCGCCTCCGGTACCATTAAAGCTGTGCATGAAGTGCTGATCGCCCTCGGTGAGAAGGATGGCATTATCACCCCGGAGCGGCTCGAGAAAGTGGTCGCTGAAGTGCTGAAATATAAAACTTTCAGCGATCTTACCCTGCCGGGCCTGTCGGATGAGCGCAAAGTGGTGTTCGTGCCGGGCCTGGCGATCCTTTGCGGCGTCTTCGACGCGCTGGCGATCCGCGAGCTGCGGCTCTCCGATGGCGCGCTGCGTGAAGGGGTGCTGTATGAGATGGAGGGGCGTTTCCGCCATCAGGATATTCGCAGCCGCACGGCGCAGAGCCTCGCAAGCCAGTACAATATCGACCGCGATCAGGCGCGTCGCGTACTGGATACCACCACACTGATTTACGATCAGTGGCAGGCGCAGAACCCGAAACTTGGCAACCCGCAGCTGGCGGCGCTATTGAAATGGGCGGCGATGCTGCACGAAGTGGGGCTGAATATTAACCACAGCGGTATGCACCGCCATTCGGCCTATATTCTGCAAAACAGCGATTTGCCGGGTTTTAACCAGGAGCAGCAACTGATGATGGCGACGCTGGTGCGCTGCCACCGTAAGGCGATCAAGCTTGATGAGCTCCCGCGCTTCACGCTGTTTAAAAAGAAGCAGTTTTTACCGCTGGTGCAGATCTTACGTCTCGGCGTGCTGCTGAATAACCAGCGCCAGGCGACCACCACGCCGCCGACGCTGCGCCTGAAGACGGATGATAATCACTGGACGCTGAGCTTCCCCCACGCCTGGTTTAGCCAGAATGCGCTGGTGCTGCTGGATCTGGAAAAAGAGCAGGAGTACTGGGAATCGGTGACCGGCTGGCGGCTGAAGATTGAAGAGGAGCAGTCCCCGACCGTGGCGGCGTAAACGGCCGCATCACCTACTCCCCGACCAACGACGCTAACGGCTCAGGCTTGCCGATAAGATACCCCTGAAGATAATCGATACCCAGCGCGACCGCCGCGCTGCGTATCTCTTCACTCTCCACATACTCCGCCACCACCTGCATCTTCTTCATTCGCGCCAGATGGCAGATCGACTCCACAATCTGGTAATCGAGACTGCTGGCAACAATATTGCGGATAAAGCTGCCATCAATCTTCAGGATATCCGCCGACACCGTTTTCAGCCGCGCATAGCTGGCATAACCGGTGCCAAAATCATCAATCGCTACCCGACAGCCCATCTGTTGCAGCTGCGATAGGGTATTGATCGCCTGCGCCAGGCTCGGTAAGGCATTACTCTCGGTGATCTCAAAAATAAGCTGCCACGGCTCAACGCCATACATCTCAAGCAGATGGAGCACCTCATGGGCAAAGTGCGTGCGACAGAGCGACGACGGTGAGAGGTTAATGGCAAAACGCTGGCCGGGAAGCGCCTCATGATGCTGCGCCATAAAGCGCAGGACATGCTCTGTCACCCACAGGTCGATGCGCGATGAGAGACCGAACTCATGGGCCACCGGCAAAAAGAGATCGGGCTTGATGATCTCGCCGCTCTCCTCGCGCATCCGCAGCAGGATTTCGTGATAATCGTCGCCGCGCACGCCCTGGATCCGCTGCGCCATCAACACAAAATGGTCCTGCTCCAGCGCCAGTTGCAGGCGATTCATCATATCCACTTTGCTTTTCACCCCGCGCTGCACGTTCGCCGCCCCCCGGTTTTGCAGGCTTTCCGGATGATGGGTCGCCAGCGAAAGGTCGGCAATCGTGCTCAGCTCTCCAAGCAACATATAGAGATGTTTGACCGGCGAACGCACATAACAGTAGCTAAAGCCGACCTGCGGCTGGAGCGGCATCTCATCCCAGACGAAGCGAAACTGTTTAACTCGCGCATCCAGCGCTTCGATGCGCGTCTGGTGCGATTGCGTATTCAGGCGAATCACCAGATCGTGCCCGGAGAGCTGGTGGACACACTCTTCAGCCGAGAGCAGCGGCTTGAGCCAGTCTGCCATGTGCTGTTTATATTGGATGCGCAGCCAGACGCCATAATTGCGCCCCAGCAGCTCCAGCTCCGGCACGCGTAAAAAACAGAGCACCGACCAGGGCGTATCTGCAAGGGATCGGCTCAGGGCACGCAGGTTTGGCATATGGGTGACGGGGTCAATATAGGCCAGCCGCCGGGCGCGGTCGTGCACCTGCCGCTGGCGGGTCGCCATGATCGCCATCGCGAGGATCATAAAAGAGAAGACCAGATAGCTGGAGGAGGCGATCGCCAGTTGCACATCCCAGGTGGGTGAATTGGGCAGATAGTGATAGTAAAAGTGAACCGAGAGCACCAGCAACGGCGTCCAGATAAAGAGCATAAAGCGAAAGCCGTAACGCATCGATCCCCAAAGCATGACCGGCAGCAGCAACGACAGCGTGTAGTTAGTGCTGAATATTGAGCTGTTATCATTTAGCGGCCGCAGCAGCAGCAGCAAAATGGCGGTGATAATGCCTAGCCAGATCAGCAGTTCGATACGCGTCACTTTACGGTCAAACTCCGCGCGCAGCTGTGAAAACCAGGCAATGGCATAGCGCGGATGGCGCAGAATACGGATCAATAAATAACTAAAGGGTACGCCGGTGATGGCCCCCACCAGCAGCGCCTGGTAGTTAATCAACGTAGGCACGTTGAGCGCCAGCGCAACGCCCTCATTAACCGCAACATCAAGATTCAGCCAGACACCCAGCTCAAGCAGGATCAGGTAGAGCGTGGCGGGACTGAGCACCTGCCAGAACACCCGCTGCGTCATCTGCCGCGTCGAGCCATAAGCGATTTGATAACGACGGCCAACAAAAAGCCGGTAGCCGAGCCAGCTCAGCAGTAGCGGAATCAGCACATGGACGCATCGCTCCACTACGACAAGCGGGCCGGCAGAGGCATAATGCCAGCTTAAGGCGATGATCACACCGGGCAGCGCGGCCCAGCCAAAGAAGGTCATCATGGCGATGAACAGAGCCATTGGCAGGTAATAGAGCATCACCTCATGACCTGAAATAATCGTGAACGTATTCGCCAGATTAAAGAGCGGGTAGAAAATGGGGGTGATGATCAGCGGCAGCGCCCACCACCTGTCTTTGTATCTGTTGTAACTTCTTATCAATGACATAATCACTCAGCAGACCCGCATAACGCGAGAGAGGTGGTTCAGACAGGTTTGCCGCCTGACTACACGACGCCTAAACCGCGTGCCAGTGCGTAAATGATAAGAAATTTATAGGGGTGAACGCGGGGTGACAATTGTTTTAGATCAAGTAACCCACCTTGCCGCATTTATATTCGGCTGATTATCAGCGATCTCGCGCTTTCTTATTCAAGGCGTAAATTATTAATTTATCTTATATAAAATGTGGTGATATTTTATTCACACTGTTTTTGCGGCAAGCAAGATTGATCTTAATAAGAGAGTGTGACTTAATGTCCCCGTCGCCCGTTGTTCGGGTATTCCTAAGGAACCATTGTGAGTCAGGCAACCAGTATGCGAAAACGACATCGATTTGACAGTCGCATGACCCGTATCGTACTTCTTATCAGCTTCCTCTTCTTCTTCGGCCGTTTTGTCTATTCCTCTGTTGGCGCCTGGTATCACCATCAGGAAAAAAGCCAGTTACAACCTGTTAGCCAGACTATCGACCCCACCGCACAACGTTAACGCTATCTTGTTTTTGTCTGCACGCTTTTGCGTGGAGCCGCGCACGCCTGCATCTTATCGGTCGAGGCAGAGCCAGCGCTCCTCAAGACGGCTGAGTGCGGTATAGGGTGGTCTGCGCCCGACGGTAAGAGAGAAATCTGCCGGCCATGCACCGCTTGCCGACACGCCCTCATTATCAAGCCGGTTAACAAAACGCATTCGCCCGTAATCTGAAACGCACTTACTGAAAACGTGTGCAATCTCTGTGCGGGCTATCGTTGTGCCGGTAACGTACTCCTTCAGCATCTTAATATCTTTCAGGTTATCGATCATGGCGATAAGAAATACGATCCCAACAGACGCTAAAACAGCGAAGAGCAGAAAAACGATGAGATTTGAGAAGATCGGTTCCGCGAGCGGAAATTGCGATAGATAGTTGATGCCCAGATAGATCAGCGCGACGAAAATGACCGAGAAAGCAAGAATGGAGAGAGCCGAGAGCCACTTCTTCAGATTAAAGAGGTCGGCGAGAACAGCCCTTACAAAGCGGGCAATCTCTGCCCAATCGAGCAACATGATGCTTAACAGCACGTTCACCGCCGCCAGCCAGCCCGAATAACCCGTGACGCCGAAGAGGATGCTAAACGGTGTGACCAGCGGAGCCAGCGTCGCAGAATAGAGGCCAGCCACGCTCATCACGAGCACTACAACGCTTGCGATCCAGCGGAATAACGTCACCACGGCAGAGAAGAGATCCTTTTGCAAAAAGAGGCTGGCGCGTGCTGGAACGGGCGCTTTGCTGGCAGCTTTTTTTGGTTTTTTACGCTGCAAATAGTCTCCGGCTCGTGAAACTAATACCACGGCGCAAGCAACCGCCAGCGCATAGCTGGCGCAAAAAAGCGTAATAAAAGGCAGCATCACCGTCAGTAATAGCGTACTCACCAGCGCGGTTTTCATATTCCACACCCGTAAGCGCGCCGTGCGATAGACATGACTCAGCGCATCGGAGAGCGACAGACTCAGCAGCATGGCTTTACGCCTGGGCCAGAAGCGCGTTTCAGGGATCGCCAGCACATAACGTTTTAACTCCTCCTCCAGCGCGGGTTTTACCCTTGCCAGATGGCGACAGGCGCGAAATGCGGTCTCCTGCAGCCACTCATCGGCGATAACAATCGCGCTGGCCAGCACTGGCTCCGCGTCTTCTTCCCGCAGCAGACCGGTGGCTTCGAGGCAGATCTTCGCCGACAGGATATCCTGCCCCTCTTTAACGTGGTCGCTGATAAAGGCGCTGAGCGCAGGTTCAAAAGGCTGAAGTATGTCGCGCCGGGAGCCGAAAGCATCAATTAAAAAACGCAGGCAGTGGATAGCGCGGCTGTGCTGCTCGCCCTGGGCGAAGTTTTGTTCGATCTCATGCCAGCAGAGCTGTGCCAGCCGGTTTGCCTCCGCTTCGCTACAGAGCTGAGCGTACAGCACCAGCGCGTCGCGCCCGCGTGAATCGGTGGGAATGTGCGAATCGGGTACCGCTTCGGGATGAGATAAAAAGCGAGTGGTAACGAAATACTCCAGGAAACGGCGATGGACAAAGGCAAATGACATCTCTTCGCCAGAGGTGACTCTGGCGATTCTGGCGAAGCGCAGGATCTCCAGCACTTTCTCAACATTACCCGTCTTCACTCGCGCATCAATAAGCTTAACGGGCGCCTCAAGACCGAGGGTCGGCTCATGAAAAACGAACCACGCGATATCAGTGGTTACCTTCACCACTTCTTGCGCCGTCATACCCAGCTCACGTAAACGCTCATCGCAGAGTGCCAGCCGCCCATCAATATAGTTTTTGTAGATATCAGCCTGGTTGACCGGGAGCTGTTCATTTCCCGCAATCCACTCTCCGAGCAGCGCCATGATGAAAGGGTTGCGCGCCAGCGGCATCAAATCCTGACGCTGGCTAAACAGCCTATTACGCAGCGCAGGCGTAAAGCGTGGATAGCGGCTTAAAGCGTGAGAGATATCCGTCTCAGAGAGCGGTCGAATCTCAAGCACTTTATCCGCCTGTAAGGCGGCCGTCGGGCGACGAAACATACGCGATGCCAGCAGACCGCGTGAAGCGGTATGGGAGCCGATAAATTTCGCAATGACGGAGGAGAGCGCATGGATAACGTCAGAATTCTCTCTGGCATCAAGCAGAGGCGAGATCTCATCGAAGGAGTCGAAAATAAAGAACAGCCGGCCGCTGGACCAGAGATTGCGAAAATGCTCATCAACAAAGGCTTTGGTAAAGACATCGCCGCGGCGGATCAGGTTTTTAGTGATGAACGCTTCCAGATCTTCAACGGAAAACATCGTGCGCCCATCGACAACGGTACTTTTCGGCAGCCACTCGCGCAGATTGACGTAAATGGGTATGCGCTGGGTGGTCTTGACCTCATCAAGCATATCCTGCGCCAGTTTGCGCAGCGCCACGCTCTTTCCCGCACCGGGCACGCCCAGCACTAAAAATGTCTGCGTGGTGCGGTCGCGACGGATCGCGTCCTGTAAGTTCATGATTTTTCGCCGTGCGGGAGCGCCTCTGCTCTTCCGGATCTCCACTTCCGCCTGCAGCTCAGTGTAGTAGTTGGGGCTCCAGTTGGTCTCCAGATCGACGGCGGCTAAATCACGCTCCAGCACGCGGCAAAATGCTTTCAATTTTTGCGGAAAGCTCTCGTCAGGAAAATCTTTTTTCAGCGCCACAGGATGACCGCCGCTGACGGTTCTGTCACGCGTGAAATAGAAAACGGCAATAATCACAGCGGCAAAAATAAGGCTTACCGACAGCGAGGTCTCAAATGAAATGGGAAGATCTTTTACCCACTGCGGAGCATCGCGCAATAGCGGTGCGGTCCAGAGCAGAGGCCACAGGGATTTCAAGGCGCTGGCACCGCTGATACCGCTCATCCCAATAATCAGAGTCAAGGTGCGTAATTTATTGACCCCATAACCGGCGGGCATCAGCATCGGGCGCGCAATCAGAAACATGACAAGGATAAACGCCGCCACCAAAACGGCATTGATCAAAGAGGAGGTCAGCCCGGTACCGACGACAAAACAGAGTGTCAGGATCAGAAGGAGTAAAAAAAATTTAAGGCTTCCTGACATGCTTGCATCCCCTCCCTGTGTTACGCCCTCAGCAATCGTAAGAGGCACTATAACTTTTCTGCCATGAGATACCAGAAGCGCCCTACCAGATTGGGTAGGCCTGCGTGTAATAAAGTGCTGAGGCTCAGCGTAACTTCAACTCACGGGCGCAAAATGCTGAAAAGCTACCTGCTCTCATAGCAGTTTATTTCTCACAGATTCATTACAATCCCCGCCGTGATCCACCATGTGGTCTCGCCGCAGCACGCAACTCCTCAAGGGAAACTATGTACGATTATCAAGAAGGCAATAAATTCAGGAATTATAACGACCCGGAAGTCTATGACTCTGCCGAGGATGCGGCAGAGGGAAAACGCCGGAGAGAGAGGCAACACCACCCCTCTCCAGCAGCACCCGAGCCAGAGATGAGCAATACCGATCCCGTTGGCTGCACCCTGCTGCTTTTACCCAGCCTCTGTTTTTATGGCTTCTGTATTTATCCGGCAATGGGTGCGTCTGCCATGCTGGCGCTCTCCCCCCAGCCGCTACGCTTGATTGGTCTGGTGTGTTACAGCGCCTGGTGGGTTATCTCCACCATTTTGCTACTGCCGTGCCTGCTGACGCCGCTTATGACCAATAAAGTGGTGGCAGGGGTTATCACCTTTATTCTGATGTTTCTCTGGATGGCGGTGCTAAACGCATTCATCGCCCGAAATTGGGCGCAGAAACGTAAGGTGATGAAAAAGGTCCTGCTGGGTATGGTGCTGCTGACCGTCGTGCCGCTGCTACTGGCCTGGTTTGCCCACGCGACTGGCCTTGTTGACGCCTACTGGTGGGATCGCGGCTGGGCAGGATATGATCCGCTGACCGGGCTGTTTTTCCCCGGCCACGTTGGGGATGCATTCAGAGGCGGCCGCTATTGAGCAAAGCCCCATTGCGGGGCTTATTTTCTTACCCATTAACGCCCGCAACTCGGGTCATCAGACGCAGCGCGTAATCCGCTCGCCAGTGCGGTAAAGGCGTCGATCATCCTGGGCAACGCCTGCTCCGGCTCGTTGCTTGCGGCCACCCACAGGGCGGCATTCAGCGCCGCTCCGTTTAACAGGCGCGCAGCGGCGTCAGCATCAACCGGTTTAAGATCGCCACTCTCAATCATGGCGATAACCGTCTCGCGCGTCGCCTCAAGGCAGCTATTCTGGCTTGGCCATTGGGCGGGATCGCCGAGAAACGCCGGGCCATCAAGCAGGACAATGCGCCGCACTTCCTCATCCAGCGCCATGTTGATGTAGGTAATGCCTTCGGTTAGCAGCTGCTGCCACGCATCTGCGGCTTTCGCGGCCTCGGCCTTCGCGCGCTGCGCCATCTCGCCATCGATTTCGGCGACCACCGCTGCCAGCAGCCCTTTTTTATCGCCAAAATTGTGGTACAGCGCGCCGCGCGTCAGGCCAACACTGGCGGTAAGCTCATCCATCGATGCGGCGGCAAACCCCTTTTCAGCAAAGGCACGTCGCGCTGCCGTCAGCAATTTCGCGCGGTTCTCTTCCATCGTTTCACGGCGGCGTTTACCGGCCATCATCCTCTCCTCTTCACATACGGTTCGTATCTCATTTGACATACGCCGCGTATGTGATATTAATTCATATACGCGGCGTATATTAAATCATTTCCCTGCACCGCGCACTCTTCTCACTTACATTGCCAAAGGAACCATTATGAGCCGTCGCGAAGCTGTTTTTCCCGCCAACCGCCATGCCCTGTATGAGGCGCACGGCTACTCTGCCGCCATCCGCTCCGGCGATCTGCTCTTTGTCTCCGGCCAGGTCGGCAGCCGGGAGGATGGTACACCGGAGCCCGATTTTGCCCGCCAGGTTGAGCTTGCCTTTGCTAATCTTGGCGCCACCCTTGCCGCCGCTGGCTGCACCTTTGACGATCTTATTGATGTGACCACCTTTCATACCGATCCAGAAGTGCAATTCCCGGCCATCATGGCGGTGAAACAGGCAATTTTCCCGCAACCGCCCTACCCCAACTGGACGGCAGTAGGCGTCAACTGGCTGGCGGGTTTCGACTTTGAAATCAAAGTGGTTGCCCGCATTCCTGACGCGCAGCCGTAACGTGTGACGCACAAACCACCACACCGCTGCTGCATGATGTGCCAGGCTGATCCTGTCCTGACTGCACAACGGAGAAGTGATGATGATGAGCTTATGCCGCGCCTGCGGCACCTCGTATGAGACCGCAGGCGAACACCCGCAACAGTGCAAAATCTGTGTCGATGAGCGGCAGTTTGTGCCGCCCGGCGGGCAACAGTGGGTTGATCCTGCCGGGTTACTGGCTACCCATGCCAATAAATGGACGCAGCATGAGGCGGATCTCTTCAGCCTGCAGACAGTGCCGGATTTTGCCATCGGCCAGCGCGCCTTTCTGGTGAGAACGCCGGAGGGGAATATTTTATGGGACTGTATCGCCACGCTCGACGCGGCGACAAAAACGCTGATTGCCGCGCTGGGCGGCCTGAAAGCGATTGCCATCTCCCATCCGCACTATTACACCACCATGCAGGACTGGGCCGCCGAGTTTGATGCGCCGATCTACCTTCACGCCAGCGATCGCGAGTGGATCATGCGCGACAGCCCCTATGTGAACCTGTGGGAGGGCGATACGCTTCAGTTGACCCGCGACGTCAGCGTGATGCGCCTCGGCGGTCACTTCGCCGGCGGCGCGGTGCTCTACCGGGCGCATGAGGGGGGCATTGTGCTGTCGGGGGATATTGTGCAGGTCGCACCGGGCAACGACGCGGTCTCGTTTATGTGGAGCTACCCGAATATGCTGCCACTGTCGGCCGACACGGTGAGCGACATTCTGCGCCGCCTGGGCGCGGTGACGTACACCAGGCTCTACGGCGCATTTGAAGGCCGGGAGCTCACGCAAAACGCCGCAGCGATCGTGCAGCGTTCCGGCGAGAAGTATATTGCCTGTCTGCGCTAACGCGCTCAGCCTGGCCCTTCGCTGGCGGCCGCCAGCAGCGGCACCAGTACATCGCTGATCGGGACTGCAATGCCGTGCGCGTGGCCGAGCCGCTGGATCACGCCGTTACGGATATCCCACTCCAGCGGGCGGTTCGCCTGGCGGTCGGCAAGAATAGAGGTGCCCAGATCGGCAGGCGCACGCTGGAAGTTGCCGACAATCTCCTGCGGCACGTCATCTTTCAGCACCGCCCCTTCGGCGCGCGCAACGGCCAGGCATTCATGTAAATAGGCCAGCGCCAGCCGGGTAACGTCTTCGCGGGCAAACATGCCGGCACGGCGGTTGGTCAGCACCATTAGCCCCGCCGCCGCATTCTGCAACAGCTTACGCCAGGCGATAGAGAGAAAGTCCGCCGCCAGGTCGACCTCACAGCGCGTTCCGCTTAACGCCTCGGCCACCCGCTGCGCCTGCGGCACATCCGGCAAGGTCAGGCGCGGTTTCGCCCGCAGCCAGACGGAGGCATCCGCTTCACGCTGCGCCGGAAACCAGACCACGGAAGGGAGCACCGTCGCGCCATTGACCCGCGGCGCGAGTTGCGCTTTCTGCTCCACGCCGTTTTGCAGCGCGCAGACCACCGTCTTTTCATCGCACAGTGCGGCAAGCCAGGCCGCACTGTCGTCAACCTGGGTGGTTTTCACCGCTACAAACACTAAATCGACCGGCTGCTGGATCGTCGCTGGATCGGTAAGCACCGGGCCAGGGACGACGATCTCGCCCTCATCGTGGCGCAGCGTTAACTGCGGATGCGCGGTGCGCCCGCAGAGGAGCGGCGCGCGGTGAACTTCATGCAGCGCGGCGGCAATGGTGGTGCCAATCGCGCCAGGGCCAATCAGCGCAATCGTAAGATTGTCAGACATCAAACGTTCTCCTGCTGTGATCATCCTTTATCAGTGGCCTTCAGGCGTCCAACGCGCAAGCGTGCTGCGCCCGAATGACAAACATAAGCCGGTTGCAGAACGAAAGACAGCCGATCTCTTCTCACGCCTCTTTTGTCCTGCGCTTAGCCCACTCGCAAAGCCGCATGATGACCACAAAAAAGACCGGCACAAAAAATAGCGACAACAGGGTGGCGCTGATCATGCCGCCAAACACCCCGGTGCCAATCGCATGCTGCGTGCTTGCGCTGGCTCCGCGGGCAATCATCAACGGCACCACGCCGAGGGTGAAGGCAAGCGACGTCATCAAAATGGGGCGCAGCCGTTGCCGCGATGCCAGCAGCGTCGCTTCAAGCGTGCTTTTACCCTGCAGCCGCAGCTGGCGGGCAAACTCAATAATCAGAATGGCGTTTTTCGCCGACAGGCCAATCAGCGTGATCAGTCCGACTTTGAAAAAGACATCATTGCTCATGCCAGCGACGATCACCGCGACAAGCGCACCGATGAGCCCAAGCGGCACCACCAGCATCACCGCAAAGGGGATCGACCAGCTCTCATACAGCGCGGCAAGGACCAGAAACACCACCAGCACCGAGAGTGCAATCAGCCCCGGCAGCTGCGCGGCAGAGGCTTTCTCCTGGAGCGAACTGCCCGCCCACTCGCCGGCAAACCCCTCTGGCAATGCGCGTGCCAGCTGCTCCATGGTCGTCATCCCGGTGCCGCTCGAGTGTCCCGGCGCGGCGCTGCCGGTAATGCGTATTGCCGGGTAGCCCTGATAACGGTTGAGCTGCTGTGGCGACTGGGTCCATGTCGCGCTGACCACACTTGAGAGTAAAACCATCTCACCGCTTCTGTTTTTCAGGGGGATGTTGAGCAGTGTTTCCGGCTGCATCCGATATGCGGCATCGGCCTGCACAATCACTTGCTGTAAGCGGCCGTTCTGCGTGTAGTCATTCACATAATTCGAGCCGGAGGCAACGGAGATCGCCTGGTTAATCTCCTCAAACGAGACGCCCATCGCCTCGGCTTTCTCGCGGTCAATGGTCAGTGAAATCGAGGTGCCCTGCGGCAAACCGTCAATATAGACATCCGAGAGCGCGCCGCTTTCATTCGCCCTCTCCACCAGCGTATCCGCCGCCTGTTTCAGCGCGCTGTACCCCTTCCCGGCCCGATCCTGAATATAAAAGGTAAACCCGGATGAGGTGCCCATATCGGAGATAGCAGGCGGCAACAGGCTCATGGTCATCGCACCCGGTACGGACGCCATCTTTTGCTGGATAAGATCGGCTTCGCTCTGCGCCGTCGCGCCGTGGCGCTGCTGCCACCCTTTTAAGGTGGTGAAGGCCATCGCCGAGTTCTGCCCGGAGCCTGAGAAACCAAATCCGAGGATCATCAGGTTGCTGTCGATATCCGGACGATCGGCCAGCGCCTGCTCAAACTGCTCCACCACCTCCGTGGTGCGCTGCATGGTGGCGTCGGAGGGAAGCTGAATGGAGGACATAAAGTAACCCTGATCCTCTTCGGGCAAAAAGGAGGATGGCAGCGCAACCAAACCGGCAAACAGCGCGATGCAGAGTGCCGCGTAGATCAGCAGCATACGGCCGCTGCGCATCAACACCCATAAAAGTCCCGATTCATAGCGCGATGAAAGTCCATTAAACGCGCGGTTAAAGCGGGCGGAAAAGCCGCGCGCAGCACCGGAATGGGGTTTCAGCACTGTCGCACAGAGCGCAGGCGTCAGGGTGAGTGCCAGAAAGGCAGAAAAGAGGATCGATACCGCCATCGCAATGGCGAATTGCCGGTAGATCAGGCCAACGGAGCCGCTGGCGAAGCCCATCGGGATAAACACCGCGGTCAACACCAGTGTAATGCCGATAATCGCCGGGGTGATTTCGCGCATCGCCCGGCGGGTGGCGTCTGCAGGCGTCATCCCCTGCTCCTCCATCAGCCGCTCGACATTTTCCACCACGACAATCGCGTCATCGACGATGATGCCAATCGCCAGCACCATGCCAAACATCGTGAGAATATTGATGGAGTACCCGCTCAGCAGCATCACGGTAAAGGTGCCGAGCAGCGCAATAGGCGCGACAATCGCCGGGATGAGCGTACACCGTATTTTGTGCAGGAAGAGCAGCATCACCAGGAAGACCAGCACCATCGCTTCGATAAAGGTCTGCACCACCTTGTAGATGGAGAGTTTTACAAAGGGTGCCGTATCAAATGGCACTGTGAAGACCATCCCTTCCGGCAGCACGCTTTTCAGCTCCGCCAGCCGCTGCTGCACCGCCGCCGCGGTGTTAATGGCATTCGCCCCGGTGGCGAGCTGGATCGCCGCAGCCGTTGCCGGCACGCCATTCTCGCGGATACCAAAGGCGTAGCTCTGCAAGCCGCTCTCCACACGCGCGATATCCGCCAGCCGTAAACGGGCGCCGGTGGTGTTCGACTTCAGCGTAATATTGCGAAACTCCTCAATGGAGGAGAGCTGGCCTTTGACGGTCAGCGGATAGGTGACACGCTGCCCCGCCAGCGCAGGCTCATCCCCCACGCGGCCCGGCGAGACCAGCACGTTTTGCTGAGCAATTGCCGTGGTGACATCGCTGACAGAGAGCTGGTAGCTGTGCATCTTGAGCGGATCGAGCCAGATACGCATCGCCTTCTCGCCGCCAAAGAGTTGCACCTTGCCGACGCCGGGAAGACGACGCAGCTCATCGGTCACATTGCGGGCGAAGTAGTCGCTGAGATCGGCCTCCTGATATTTTCCGGTCGTCGATTTTAGCCCGACCATCATCAAAAAGCCGGTCTCCGCCGCATCGATGCTGATACCGTTTTGCCGCACCACCTGCGGCAGCCGTGGCTCAACAATTTTGATCTGGTTTTGCAGATCGATCTGCGCAAGCTTCACATCGGTGCCCGGTTTAAAGGTCACGGTGATCGACGCCGTTCCGCTCGTATCGCTGGTGGCCTCAAAATAGAGAATGTTATCGACGCCGGAGATCTCGCGCTCAATCAGCGAAATAACCGAAGTGTTCATCATCTCCGGCGTCGCGCCGGGAAAGGTGACGGAGATAATCACGCCCGGCGGCGCCACCGCCGTATATTGTGATACGGGCAGCTTTGGAATGGCGAGCAGCCCACCGAGGATAATAAATAGCGCAATGACCCAGGCAAAAACGGGGCGTGCAATAAAAAAGTGCGGCATGGGATAAATTCCGTCTGGCAAATAGCGGCAATAAAAAGATGTGTAGGCTCAAATAAGAGGCGTGCTCTTCACCCCTTCGTCAGTGGAGACCCGTTTACCGATATCGCTAAGCTGCGAAAACTTCTCCAGAAGCTGCGGGCCATCATCAAGGCTGGTGGCGAACATCCACATATAGGTCATCACGGAGTAGATATGCCCGGCATTGATCCCTTTCGTCGAGGCCATACCAAGAATGGTGAAAGTGAACAATAAGGTGACAAGCGCACCGATAGAGAGGTACCCCATCGCTTCGCGGTCTGACAAGGCGATGCGCAGTTTCGCAAGCGTTGAGTAGTGACGTCTCAGCGAGCCATGCGCAGCGTGGTGAACATAATCCACCTCCTTCTCCAGACGGTTATTTAGCCGTTTAAAGAGCTGCTCGTTTTTACCGGCATACCCCCGCAGGAAACAGGCGAGAAAAAGCACAATCGCAACACAAATCATGCCGGCCCAAAACTCGATCAGCAGCAGCATAATCGCCGCGCCGAATAACGATATCAGGGAGGTAATCAGCATCGGCAGATGCATCTCAAAGAAATCCACATACTCGCGCGAGAGCGTCACGCGCGCGGCAATGGTGGAGTGATTCAGCTGATATTTACGCTGCGCCATCACAACGGAGACGGCGAGCCCTGCATAGATACGGGCAAAAGTACGCGTATCGACGCAACGCCTTGCCGCGCCAAGCAGCCATATAAAGAGGATCATCACTCCATACATCGCCGCCTGCAGTGTCTCTCCTGCCACAATGGCGTTGATAGCAATCCCGGCCAGCACCGGATAGAGCAGATAGGTCACATTCTCGGCAATCACTAACAGAAAGGTGAGGCAGAGTTTTTTGCGATGGCGAACCGCCAGCTGTTTAAGCATGGCGGTAACACCCGATGGCGGTACGGTAAGGGCGTTATTTTTCGAATTCATGGTTTTAATAATCATTCCCGGAGGTTCAGGCGACATTAAGTTGGTTATTTGCACTGCTCGCCTGGTTAATCAACGATCATAAGGTTTATCTGTTTAGCCTTAATGCACAGTTGATGGAGCCTGTGTGGAGAGCGGGAGAAGCTCAGAATCGCCGGACCAGCAGAAACAGCGGAAGCACGCCAAAAAAGGCGGTCAGAAAGCACTCATAATAGAAAGTGAGATCGTAAATCGTCGGTACGCGATAGCGTAAGCCGTTAAAGATAACAATCAGGCTAATAAAGAGTGAGGCGATGATGAGAAAGATCAGGGCTAACTCCTGCAAAACACCGGTTTTCTGCTGCAACACTAATAAAAGCGTGCAGGCGCAGAGGTTGATATAGAGCAATGGCGAGGCGAGCAGCGTCAGCGCCACCCTCTCACCGAGATGGTGTATTAACAGCAGCCACAGATAGAGCAGGCCCCAGCAGACCAGCAGAAAAACAACCAGTGTGCGAATCATCTCAGGGCTGGGTTTTATATCTAATTTCATCATTGCTTCATTCCTGATGAATAAACGCTGCCCGGCAGCCGCGATATTTCATGTGCATGTGAGGCAGCACATAATGGCCGTTTGCGCCAGTGGCAGAAGAGTGAGCGATAATTGTTATCCCGCTGCGTGTACATTTTTTAACGTGAATGTGGAGAGTGTGTGGATCGACTCTTTTTAATCGGGACTGATGGGGCATTGAGAAAGAGCGTATTACTGCATGCAACTTTTGCCGTATGGTCTGGTCTGACTCTGGCAAATTGCTGGCAGGACACCACCGTGTTTCATTCAGATAAACCTAAATCAATAAGCAGTGGCATCGTCAACGGTCGCGGGAGAGAAGATGGACAATAAGCACCTTATTCTGGTTGCTGAAGATGATGATGAAATCGCCGATATTCTGCAAAGCTACATCCAGCGCGCCGGAATGCGCACGCTGCGCGCGGCAGACGGCGAGCAGGCGATTAGCCTCTGCTTCCTGCATAAACCCGATCTGGTTTTACTTGATATTCAATTGCCCATTCAGGATGGCTGGAGCGTCCTGAGCGCAGTGCGTAAAGAGAGCACGGTACCGGTTATTATGGTTACCGCACTGGATCAGGACATTGATAAGTTGATGGGGCTGCGGCTCGGCGCGGATGATTACGTGGTGAAGCCCTTCAACCCCTCAGAAGTGGTGGCGCGAATCGAAGCCGTGCTGCGCCGCACCAAAGCGGGCGGCGTGCCGCCTTGCGATAAACCGATTCGCACCCAGCATGTGACGGTCTATCCCGACGAGTTTTATGTCGAGGTGCACGTTGATGGCGAAACGGTCACCCCGCTGCTGACCACCACCGAGTTTAAGCTGCTGGCGCACCTGGCGAAAAATCCGCGCAAAGTCTGCTCCCGCGAAGAGCTGCTTAATGCCTGCCTGCCGGAGGGCGACACGCTGGATCGCACGGTCGACAGTCACATGAGTAAGCTGCGCAAAAAGCTGGAGCAGTGCGGCCTGAAGGGGATGCCGGAGAGCATTCGCGGTATGGGCTACCGGCTGGGGCAGATGAAATGAGCCGCCAGCAGACGCTGGATCGGCAGATCCTGTGGTTTATGATCTCGCTGACGCTGATTGTGATTGCCATTGCGATTATCGGCTCTTATCTCTTCTATGCCTTCCTGATCGATTACATCCCTGGCGGTGCGGAAATTGGCAATGAGGAGCAGATGACGATTGTCGACTGGGCGTGGATCCTGATGGTCACCGTCACGTCGCTCGCCATCTCGCTCTTTTTCGCGGTCAGGCTGTCATCAAAAATCCTGCGCCCTTTAACCTCGGTTGCCACCAGCCTGCGGCGCATTGCCGAGGGCGATCTCGGCGCGCGCGCCGCCTGCTCCAGTTCCCATCTTGGCGAGGTCAATAACCTCGTTAATGACTTCAATACCATGGCGGAAAAATTGCAAACCCTTGAGGCGCAGCGGAAATCGTGGAACGCGGCGATTGCCCATGAGCTGCGCACGCCGGTGACGATCCTGCGCGGCAGGCTGCAGGGGCTGGTCGATGGCGTGTTCGACGCCGACCCGGCGCTTTTTGCCAACCTGCTAAAACAGACTGAAGGCTTAACCAACCTGATTGAGGATATGCGGGTGGTGAGCTCCTCCGGCGCGGCGCAATTTTCTTTAACCCTTGAGGAGGTCGATTTAGAAGCCACGTTGCAGAGCGCGATTGACGCCTTCTCGCTGGAGTTCGCGCGCCATCACGTCAACGTGATCGCTGAGTTACGCCCTCAGGCGTGCGTGTGCGATCCGCTGCGCATTATTCAGTGTCTGACGGTGCTGTTCGATAACGCCATCAAATATGCCACCTCGAAAACCGTGGTGATCAAAAATGGCGTTACCGATAAAGAGGTGTATGTGCTGGTGCAGGATCACGGCCCCGGCATTCCTGAAGCGCTGCATAAATTCCTGTTTCAGCCTTTTCAGCGCGGAGCCGACGCGCGCGAGGTGCACCCGGAGGGTTGCGGGCTGGGCCTGTCGGTGGTGAAAGCGATTATGCTTGCCCACGGTGGCGATGTGACCTACACCCTGACAGCCAACCGCCATTCACTCTTCAAGCTGAGCTGGCCGTTACACACAACGCGCTAAGTTAAGTTGAGGCGCCACATCTCACCCAGCCGGGCATCCCACTCGGCCGGGACGATCTTCAATTTTCCCCGGCGCGGGCTGAGGGTGATTTCACTAAAATAGATCCCCTCTTCCGACGGCATCAGATCGATGCGGCAGTAATCGATCCCTTTGGCTAACCGCTCCGAAGCGCCGATCGCCTGTTGCAGTAATTCAGGCTCGGGGATCGCGCCAGGCGTGTTGGGATACTCCATCTGATAGGGCTGTAACTGCCATGCGCGGTTATAGACATTGATATAACCATTACCGGTTTCATCGGTAAAATCAGCCTCAATCACCTCGGCGACACCGTGAAAACAGTGGAGCCGTAGCATCTCCGGCGTTTGGTCTTTATTACCGCGGGTAAAGACGTCGATATATTTCTCGCACAGAATAACGGGCGCAATATCTTTGTACTGCCACTCGCGGGTGGAGTAATACATATTCTTTTTCAGTGCCAGCCCCAGCTTATTAATGGCTGCGCCAACGTTAAGCTGATCCTTATCCAGACAGACCACCGCGCTGCCGCTGTCGTGATTACACTTCAGAACAAAGCGCTGCGGCAGGCTGTTGAAGTCGATATCCTCGACCCGATGATAAACCCCCAGCAGCGGCACGATACGTAATTGATCGGTGCGCTCATGGACATAGTCACGCACCGCCAGCTTATCGGCTAACAGGGTGTAGAGTGGGTTACGATCGTAAAGCATGCGGTGGCAAATCTTTTCGCTGAGCGTCACCGGGTGGCGCAAATCATGCTCGCGTCCGGAAATTCTTTTCAGCCTGCTGGCGTGAAAATGGCTGTCTGCCACGGCGTAAGCCGTCACTTTTTTCGCTAAATAAGAGATGTATTTACGGAAATAGTCGAGTCTGTTCATTGCCCCCTCCTGAGAACAATGAAGATTTTGAACAGGTTTTATTGCGCGATATTGCGCGAATTATGGAGGGAAAATGGAGGTCAATGAACAACCATTCTCGCCGTATTGAATAATTCAGCCGCTCTCTTTTTTCCGGTAATAAACTCTGTATCGCTGAACGCCCAAACCGGGCTACCAGAATTGGCGGCGCGGGGCATTTGAAGGGTGAGGCAAAGTTCTTTACTCTCGAAGGGCACGCGCGGCTCCATCGCACAGATGATAAAAATCCCCCCTGATAATAAAAAATGATAAGGAACAACCATGGCCCTTGAGATCGCCACCCAGGTAACGGAGCAGGACAAAGAGGAGCTGCTGAGCGGCTTACGCCGCTATAACCAGCAGTTTATTGATGGCTCTGGCTGGGGCCAGGTCGGCATCTACAGCCGTAACGAGGCGGGCGCGATGATCGGTGGGTTAATCGGTACGCAAAAAGGGCTATGGCTGTGCATCGATTTTTTATGGGTTAGCGAAGAAGCGCGAGGCGCCCGGCTTGGCAGCGAGCTTATCCGCACGGCGGAAGAGCAAGCAGAGCGTATGGGCTGCCGGCACGCGCAGGTGGATACCGTCAGTTTTCAGGCGCTGCCCTTTTACCTTAAACAGGGTTACGAACTGAAATTCAGCCTGCCGGATTATCCCGAAGAGGGGATGGAGCGCCACTATCTGATTAAGTTAAACCTGAATGCAGCGCGCTGAGGCAAAAATGGATATTACGTTGCAGGAACTCAACGAATCGCATATTGCCCCCTGCGCGCAGCTCTACTGTCGCACCTATCAGCAAGCGCCGTGGAATGAGAGCTGGCCGTCGCCGCAACCGATCGTCGAGTTTATTCAGACGCATTTGGGGAATAACTATTTCCGCGGTTATATCGCCAAATGCGGCGATGATGTCATTGCGGTGAGCATCGGCTTTAAAAAACCGTGGCCCGGCGGCGTGGAGTATTACATTGATGAGTTCTTTATCCACCCGGAGTATCAAAGAAAGGGCATCGGTACGCAGCTGATGGCTTTTATTGAGGCGCGCTGCCTTGATGAAGGGCTGAATGCGATAATCCTCAACACGCAAAAAGGGTATGCCTCAGATGATTTCTACAAGCGTAACGGCTTTAAAGAGCATCAGGGCTTAATTGTTCTCTCAAAATCGTTAGACGATCATTAGGAGGCCGCATTGCCCGCTTATACCTCACGCTTATGCCTGCGCCCTGTTACGCAGGAAGATCTTGGCGATCTGTTCGCAATTTATGGCGATCCGGCGACCAACACCTTTAACCCGGCGGGGCCCTATCCCGATATTGCATACACAAAAACGGTGCTGGATCGCTGGCTGGCGCACTGGACGCAGCACGGCTTCGGCAGTTGGGCGATCGCACTGCGCGACGCGCCTGAGAAGATCATCGGTTTTGGTGGCCTGAGCCTGCGCAGCTTTGCTGATATCCCGATGAACAACTTAGGTTACCGCTTTGCCACTGACGCATGGGGCAAGGGTCTGGCGAGCGAATTATCGCTTTACGCGGTGAGATATGGTTTTGAAACGCTCAACATGGGGGAAATTTGCGGCGTGGTGCGCGCTAATCATCTGGCGTCGCGCAAGGTGCTGGAGAATGCCGGGCTGAAGTTTGTGCGCGAAATTGCGGATATTGAGAATGCGCCGCCAAGCCTGCTCTACGCCCTGAGCAGGGATGAGTGGCAGAAAAGCGCCCCCCATCCCTCAGCCTGAAACGCGAGGCGGATCTGCCACCTCTCCGCTCATCAGAAGCCCGGCGTGCGGGTCTGTTTGCTGTCCATAAATTTGATACGCGCCTCTCTCCAGACAGGATCGTCCAGTTCAAGAGAGGTATTAGAAAGTTTCAGCACGGCTTGTTGCGTAGTGGAAGAGCACGCCATCCCGGCCTGTTTGCCAGGCTCTTTGCACCATACCATCGGCGTCGAATAAGGAGCATTTGATGCCGGGCCATACTTCTCGACCGCCGCTTTTTCCATTGCCTCTTTGTTGACAGTCGACCACGGCAGCTCGTAAGTGATCATCGATGCTGCCAGCGGATGTTTCGCATCCACCGGAACGCGGCCTTCGAAATAGACCTGCAATTTCACACCCTCTTTTTCATACCCGACAAATTTCGGCTGCTTGTTACCGGTGACCAGGTTATCTTGCGGGTATTTATCTACCTGCAGCGCAGAAGCGGGCACGTTGAAGTGGGTGGTAATAGCCTTGACGACCTCATCGTAATCCATGCCGGTTTTCACCCCAGCAACGTCAAATTTTGTCACATCAACGGCACGCAACTCTTCCGCCTGCACCGCAGAAGCCCCCATCAACGAGACGAAAACAATCGCGCTTAAACGCTTAAACATCCTGAACTCCTGTTCCTGAAAAAGTAAGCCATTGAGCGCCTTCCACCACGTTCAATGTCGATGGGCATTAAGATAGCAGCGCGCACAAAGATGACAACCGCACCGCCCTACCAGGGTTGATAGGTTTTTCCAGGATTGTGCGTTTATGCGCCTCGTCACAGAATCGAAAGAGCAATTTTTGCTCTGGCAAACAGAGCAACTGAAGCCTGGAATCATGTTAATAGCATGTTGCAAATGATTCGATGTAAATGTTAACAGCTATTAATGCGCGTTACGCATCAGCCGATGAGTTTAATGCGCTTATTCAGCTACTTTTCCTGATCCACTCTTCAGAGAGGCGCGTTACAAGCGTCCCTGTATAACTGGAGATGACATGCAAACATTGACCCCTATGGCACGAACCAGCGCGATACTGCGCGTTACCTCAGGCAACTTTCTCGAGCAGTTTGACTTCTTTCTCTTCGGCTTTTATGCCACCTACATTGCGCATAACTTCTTCCCGGCCAGCAGCGAGTTTGCCTCGCTGATGATGACCTTCGCGGTCTTTGGCGCGGGCTTTTTAATGCGCCCTATCGGTGCGATTGTGCTTGGGGCCTACATCGATAAAGTGGGTCGCCGTAAAGGGCTTATCGTCACGCTGTCGATCATGGCGGCAGGCACCTTTCTGATTGTGCTGATCCCCTCTTACCAGACCATCGGTATCTGGGCACCGCTACTGGTGCTGAGCGGCCGCTTACTACAGGGCTTTTCCGCCGGGGCCGAGCTGGGCGGGGTCTCCGTTTACCTGGCCGAGATCGCCACGCCGGGCCGCAAAGGGTTTTACACCAGCTGGCAGTCCGGCAGCCAGCAGGTCGCCATTATGGTCGCCGCCGCGATGGGCTTCGCCCTTAACGCCGTGCTGGAAGAGTCGGCGATCCGTGAGTGGGGCTGGCGGCTGCCGTTCCTTTTTGGCTGCCTGATTGTGCCGTTCATCTTTATCCTGCGCCGCAAGCTGGAAGAGACCCAGGAGTTTAGCGCTCGCCATAAAAAGCTGGCGATGCGCGAGGTGTTTAAAACCCTGCTGGCGAACTGGCCGGTGGTGATCGCCGGAATGTTAATGGTGGCAATGACCACTACGGCTTTTTACCTCATCACCGTTTACGCGCCGACCTTCGGTAAAAAAGTGCTGATGCTGAGCGCTTCAGACAGCCTGCTGGTCACGCTGCTGGTTGCTATCTCCAACTTCATCTGGCTGCCGATTGGCGGGGCGTTATCCGATCGCTTCGGCCGCAAAGCGGTGCTGGTGACCATGACCCTGCTGGCGCTATTCACCGCCTACCCGGCTCTCAGCCTGCTGGCGCAGAACCCCACCTTTACCATGATGCTGACGGTGCTGCTGTGGCTCTCGTTTATCTATGGTCTCTATAACGGTGCGATGATCCCGGCGTTAACGGAGATTATGCCTACCGAAGTGCGGGTCGCCGGGTTCTCACTGGCCTACAGCCTGGCAACGGCGGTCTTTGGCGGCTTTACGCCGGTGATCTCAACCGCGCTGATTGAGTACTCAGGCGATAAAGCCTCCCCCGGCTACTGGATGAGTTTTGCGGCAATCTGCGCCCTGCTCGCCACGCTCTATATGTACCGCCGCAGCAGCTTAACCCTGCAAACCGCACGTTAAGGAGAGACGATAATGAAGAGAATGCTCCGCTCCCTGCTCACTACGCTGCTTCTCTGCACGCTTAGCCTGAGCGCCACGGCGAAAGAGATCACGGTGATGATTTCCGGCGGCTTTAAACCGGCGTTGCAGAAGCTGATCCCGCAATTTGAAGCGAAAACCGGCGATACCATTGTGGTGGTCGGCGGGCCATCGATGGGCAAAACGCCGCAGGCGATCCCCGCGCGGCTGGCGCGTGGCGAAGCGGCCGATGTGGTGATTATGGTCGGCGATGCGCTGACAAAGCTGTCAAAAGAGGGGTGGATTGCGCCCGGCTCCCGCGTCGAGCTGGCTGACTCCCCGATTGGGATGGTAGTGAAAGAGGGCGACGCGGTTCCCGCGATTAAAACGAATGAGGAGCTGCGCGCAACGCTGCTGAAAGCTAAATCGATTGCCTATTCCGACAGCGCAAGCGGCGTCTACATCAGCAGCCAGTTATTTAAGAAACTCGGCATTGAAGAGGCGGTGGCGCAGAAGGCGCATAAAGTGGAGCGCATTCCGGTCGCCAGCGAAGTGGCAAAAGGCCATTATGCCGTCGGCTTTCAGCAGGTGAGCGAACTGCTGCCAGAACATGGCGTGACGTTTGTGGGCGAGCTGCCTGCCGATCTCCAGTACATCACCCGTTTTGCCGGGGCAGTGACCGCGAAGGCGCAACATGCGCAGGAGGGCAAAGCGCTGCTGGCGTTCCTCTCCGCCCCTGAGGCGCAATCGACGATCCACCTTACCGGGATGCACTCCGTAGCGGCGGCACCGCGTGATACTGCTCAGTGATGAGCTTCTCCAGCTCGGCGGCGATATAGGACTGCACGCGCCCGCTGCGGCGAATAAGCCCCAGCGTGCGTTTAACCACCGGGTCGGTCAGAGGCAGATGCGTCAGCACCGAGTGGGCTGACGCGGGCATCGACATCGCCGGTATCGCCGCAATCCCCACCCCCGCTTCCACCATGCCGATCATGGTGGTGACATGGCGGGTTTCACAGATGCTCGGGCGCTCAGGTGTGATGTGCCCCAGCATCTGGTCAATCAAATTGCGGTTGCCAGAGGTTTTATCCAGCCCGATATAGTCATACTGATAAAATTCGCGCCAGGTGAGGCTCTTCTTACTGGCAATCGGGTGATCGTGGCGGCAGGCCGCAACATAGGTATCCACCACCAGCGGGCGAAACTCAATATCTGCCAGCAGGCTACCGGCGAAACAGATGCCGAAGTCCGCCTGGCCGCTGGCGACGGTGTCGATTACGTTACCCGCGCTGCTATCAATCAACTTCACGCGCACGCGGGGAAAGCGGGCTTTAAAGGTGCGGATCACATCGGGCATGAAGTAGCACGCCGCAGAGGGCACCGCCGCCACCGTCACCACGCCAACGCGGTCCTGGCTCACTTTATCGATATCGGCTAACACCGCTTCCACATTCATCAACAGCTGTTCGGAACGCTCGGCGAAGGTCTGCCCGTAGAGGGTCAGCGCCACCCGCCGCGTGGTTCTGTCGAACAACTTAATGCCCAGCGCATTTTCGAGCTTCTCTATGCGGCGGCTCAATGCTGACTGCGACAGACAGATTGACTCGGCGGCAAGGCGAAAATTGCCATATTCCACCAGGGCGCGGAAAGCATAGAGATCGTTGAGATCGAAATTGACGGGCATGATGGCAGGCGATCCTTCTCGGGCGGTTAACAGAGGGATAAAAGCATAACCGCCCGGCAGACAAGATCAAATCTTTAACAACACTACAACATCGGGCTGCGCGTTATCATTAACACAACGAGCGCAATCAGTGCCGGAAGCGCCTGCACATAGAGTATTTTTCTACTGGCGGTGATCGCGCCAAAAATCCCCGCGATCAGCACGCAAACGAGGAAGAAAATTTTGACCTGAAAGCCGCTGTCGCCCAGCCACAGCCCCCACAGCAAACCCGCGGCTAAAAAGCCGTTATAGAGCCCTTGGTTGGCCGCCATCACCCGGCTGTCACGGGCAAAATCGGGGCTGAGGTTAAACGCCTTGCGACCTGTCGCCGTATTCCACAGAAACATTTCGAGCACAAGGATATAGAGGTGAATAACGGCGACAAGCGCAATAAGGATATTTGCTGGCATAGCAACCCTCAAAAACTAATGTGCAGGTTAAGAAAGAGCTTAACCCATTTTTAGTTAACTTTGCGGCTGGCACAAGAGAGTCGAAGTGTTAATGAAGCGCAGCGCAGACGTGCAGCCAGATAATAGCCACTGCACGTTGCGCCGGGTAAGGTTATGGCTCGTTCTCGGAAGGCGCAGGCGCGGTCAGCGTTGCTCTTACCTGCGGCAGGCCATGCGGATAGTTTTGCTGAATAAACTCAATCATCTTTTCCCGCACGTAACAGCGTAAATCAAAGGCCGTTGGCGAGTTCTGCGCCGTCATCAACATCCTGATGGTCATGGTTTTTTCCGTGGTATCGGTCACCTGAAGCACCTGCGTTTGCTGATCCCAGAGCTTGGTTTCACTGAGCACTTTTTCAAAATGCTGGCGCAGAGGCTCTAATGGCATTGAGTAATCGACGTAGAGAAAAACCGAGCCTAATATTTGCGCATTATTACGCGTCCAGTTCTGGAACGGATTTTCGGTGAAGTAGGTAATCGGCAGTACCAGCCGACGCAGATCCCAGAGACGCACTACCACATAGGTCAGGTTTATCTCCTCAATCCAGCCCCACTCTTTTTCCACCACTACTGCATCATCAATTTTTATCGGTTGCGTAAAGGCAATCTGAATACCGGCAAAGAGATTGACCAGCGACTTTTGCAGGGCAAAACCGATGATGATACCGGCAACCCCGGCACCGGCCAGAATTGTGGTGCCGAATTTTCGCACCCCAGGGAAGCTGAGCAAAATCAGGGAGAGGCAGAGCGTCACAAGGATAACGATAGCGACTTTCTTCACGTACATTATCTGCGTGCGGATTTTGCGGGCACGAAGATTGTTCGAAATATTAATATCATAGCGGATAAAAAGCATATCCTGCGCCACGTTAATTAACCGAATCAGGACGGAGCAGAATGACAAAATAATAAATATGTTGATTGTTGTTGTAATAAAGCCCAGCGATTGGGGCTGGATGTGGACATAATTCACCCCAACGCGTATTAACAGCAGCGGAATGAATAGAAACATCGATCCGCGCAGATGCTTCTCAAGTGATTTGAAGAGTTTTCGGTCGCGACTCTGCCAGTAACGGATAAATTGCAGCAGCGTAAACCTCGCGATAAAGCCGATCGCGAGCGAGAGCGTGACGAGCAATACAGCAGGCACCCATGCCGGAGCGCCAGATAACTCACCAAATAAAAAAGGCATGCTTTCCCCTTATATCCTGCCAACACTCCTGCGTTGTCAGTACGGTTAAACGGATCGGTAACCCTTGCCTGGCAGATAATCCGCAGATTGCCTGATTCCCGCGCCTTATTATATGAAAAATATGAAAACAGCCTTATCCGCTGATAACAATATCAGGCAATTCTGATAACGATTTGCAGGGAGGATGCGCTCTGAAGTGAGCCCGATATATTAAGAAGCCTAACGTATAAAGCTGGCAAAAATTGCGTATCCACTATACTGACCAGTGCAGTTGTCATTTACCTACGAAGCTGCTGACGATTACAGAATGTATAAAACCTGTACCCATGACCATCAGGAGAACAACATGCACAAGAGTAAAACCCTGAAAGGGCTGCTGGCCGTATCGGCCGCCGTCGCGATGTTCAGCACTGTTGGCGTGCAAGCCCAGACACCGACGAGCGCCGCCCAGAGTAGTAGCGCTAGCGCAGCCAGCACTAAGCTCAGTTCCGGTGATGAAAAAGCACTGAAGGATATGGCACAGGCCAATATCAACGAGGTCGCCGCCGCGAAAATCGCACTGGAGAAAGCCAAAAGCAGCGAAGTGAAAGCCTACGCGCAGAAGATGGTCGATGACCACGGCGCAGCATTGACCAAAGTTCAGGCTGTCGCTCAGCAAAAAGGGGTGGAGCTGCCGACCGAGCCGGACGCCAAGCATAGAACGATGGCCGCCAAGCTGGAAAAGGAGAGTGGCGACAAGTTTGACAAGCTCTATATGGAAAACGCCGGCACCAAAGACCACAAAATGGTGCTTGATAAACTGCAGAGCGACGCTAAAGAGATCAAAGATCCAGACGTTAAAACGCTGGCCGATGCCCATACCCCGGTGGTTGAGCAGCACCTGAAGTCTGCCGAGCAGATGTCGGCCGCTAAGTAACAAAGCGTAAAAAAGTACACAAGCCTGTAAGCACCATTTTGCAGGTTTACGCTGTTGCAGACCGGGGCCACGCCGCTGCCAGACGCCGTGGCGTGCCCCTTTTGGTTACCTTCCCTCCCCGCTTTTTAGTTAACCTCTGCTTAAATAATATTCTGCAACTATCGCACCGATTCATAATGCTGCTGACGGGATTGCCGATAACCAGATCATTCCTTACTCGATCCGGTAAATCTGATGCGTATGCCTTTATTGAAACACCTTTTTTCCCTGAGCCGCCTGCGCTCATCCACCTCTTACAATGCGCTTTGCCAGAATAAACCTGTCATTGAATTCAGTCCGGAAGGGATCATCCATAACGCCAGCCCGCAGTTTCTCTCAGCGATGGGCTACCGGGCGGATGAAATTATCGGCCAGCACCACCGTATATTCTGCCCGCCGTCGCTGGTGAACTCAGCGGAATACGCACAGTTCTGGCAGCGCCTTTCGCGCGGCGAAAGCTTTAGCGGCAAATATCTGCGCCTCGCAAAGGGAAACCGCCCTGTGTGGCTTGAGGCGAGTTATATCCCCGTCACCAATCGGCGCGGCGAGGTGACCCGGGTCATTAAAATTGCTGCCGACATTTCTGAGCGCATCCATGTTGCGCTTGAGAAGGAGGCAATTGTGAATGCCATTGGCCGCTCAATGGCGATCATCGCCTTCAGCCCCGAAGGGATCGTGCTGGAAGCGAATGACAACTTCCTGAGCACCACAGGCTATAAACGCGATGAGGTGATCGGTAAACATCATCGCCTCTTCTGCTCTGAGACGCTGTATAAGAGCGACGAATACCGGCAATTCTGGGAGAGGCTGAACCAGGGCGAATTTTTTTCCGGTCAGTTTCCTCGCCTGAATCGCCGGGGAGAGCCTTTGTGGCTGCGGGCAACCTATAACCCTGTGTTTAACAGTGACGGACAGCTTTATAAGATTGTGAAATTCGCCACCGATGTGACGGCAGATGTTCTGCGCAACCAGCGAGAGCAGGAAGCGGCTGTTCACGCGTGGGATATGGCCGTCCAGACCCGCGGAAGCGCGCAGACCGGCGCGACCGTGATCGAAAACAGCATCCGCATGATTGACACCATTGCGCAGAGAATGAGCGCGGTCTCCAGCGATGTCTCGCGGCTCAACAATCAGTCGGACAGTATTGATGAGATGGTTGAGACCATCCGCAGCTTTGCCATGCAGACAAGGCTGATTGCGCTGAATGCCGCGATCGAGGCTGCGCGGGCGGGCGCATCCGGACGAAGTTTTGCTGTGGTCGCCGCTGAAGTGCGTACGCTTGCGGCCAGCGTCAGTAGCGCAACGGAAGAGATTGAGCGGGTTGTGGCGAGCAACAATCAACTGGCCAAAGAGGTGCTGAGCGGCATTGAGAGCAACCTGATGAACACCCGCGAAGGGGTGACACTGATGCGTGAAGCGGGCGAAGTTATTGCCAGCATCCAGAAAAATGCAGCCGGGGTTGAGGCTGCGGTTAAAGATGTTGCCCTTTCCGTCAAAGCTGACTGATATAACAGTTCAACAAAGGGAAAGCGCCACGCCATAACCCAAATTTCCCGTCCAGACCAGAAGAGGGGCTAGCAGGCAGCACACTGCCGTAAGCCCCTCTCCTCTTTTTATTGCCCACCTGCCCGCTTCAAACCACCGCGCACGCCTATTAGTACGCTAGGAACAATCGATTAAAGCTAACAATTAATGACAATTTGCCCTATTAAACAAGTCATTACGTCTGAACTCATCTCCCCCATTTCACGCCGACTGTTTCGTTACGAAATTATTTACCCTTCTTCCTCTATCTTTCCGTAAAAATCGTGCCACAATTCACTCAATAAAATCGCGCGTAACTAGTTAACGCGCTATTTATAAAATATAACAACAACACTCTTTCTTAACGCTACCAAACAGGGCGCGACTATGAACAGATTGAAAAACTACACTATCCGCCGCGTCGTGTTATGGATCCTCCTGACGGCGCTGGCGCTGATTACCGCGACCGGCGGCTATGCGGCCTTTGCCGTGCGCGATATGAACAGGCAGGCGGATCAGAGCGCAGCGCTGACCCAGCAGGCAATTTTCATCTCCCACGCTACGCAGGTGCTGCAACAGGGAAGCGAGGCTGAAAAAGCGGCGCTGATGAATGAAATTCCGCCAGGTGCTGAGTGGGCCACAGACGCGTTATCCGGCCCTGCCAGCGCCTGGAAAAAACAGGCCAGCGAGCGTCTGTCGGCGTTAACTCGCCAGACACAAGAGAGTAGCGCACAGATCGCCGCGGATCGCACTCAACTCGATATCGTGCTGATTGTCGCTCTGCTGGCCGCCGCCGGGCTGGTGCTGTTTTGCGACTGCTACCTGGTTATCCATCTGGTCAGGCCCGTTGGCGATATCCGCTCCCACTTCCGCCTTATTGCGCAGGGTGATTTAACCTACCAGCCGCAGGATATTGGCCGTAACTGCGTCGGGCAGATGATCCCACTGGTGCGCGAGATGCAGAACAGCCTGCTGTCCACCGTCAGCGCCATCAGCGAGAACAGCGACGCGCTGCACCTGGAAGCACGCGAGATCGCTGCCGGCAACAGCGATTTAGCGAACCGCACAACCCAGCAGGCAGCGGCTCTTGAACAAGCGGCATCCAGTATGGAGGAGTTGACCTCAACGGTCAGCCACAACGCTGATAATGCGCGTCAGGTTCGCGATCTCTCGGTGATGACCGCACATACCACCGAGAAAGCGAGCCACCTGGTGGAAACCCTTGCCAGCACCATGAACCGCATTGCCGATGGCTCCGAGCAGATCCGCCAGTTCACCTCCACCATCAACAGCATTGCTTTCCAGACCAATATCCTCGCGCTGAATGCTGCCGTTGAAGCGGCGCGCGCTGGCGAGCAGGGCCGCGGTTTCGCCGTGGTGGCAACAGAAGTGCGCTCCCTGGCCCAGCGCAGTGCGGCGGCGGCACGTGAGATTGAGTCGCTGATCAAATCCGCCATCACCTCGGTTCATGAGGGCAAAAATGTGGCAGAAGATGCCGGCGAAGCGATGAGCGAAGTGAAAAGCAATGTCGCCAGCGTCAATGCGCTGATCGGCGAAATCGCGCTCGCCTCCGATGAGCAGAGCAAGGGCATCTCGCAGGTGACTCACGCGGTTGCCGAGCTGGATCGCGTGACTCAGCAGAACGCTGCGTTGGTGCACCAGATTACGGCATCAGCCAGCAACCTTAATGGCAGAACGGAAACCCTGCGCGGCGTGGTTCAACACTTTACGCTGCCGCACGCGGTTAACTGAGGTTCCTGAAACAACATGTTATACGGGACGAGGCTACGCACCGGAGAAGTTACCGGGCGTAGAAATAAAAAAGCAGACGTCTTTTACCTCTTCGTCTTATTTGTAACGGGCAGTGCCGATGTCGCGGCTGCCCGTTTTTTTTCACTCTTTTGGGCAATTAAAATATTCTTCTTATTTATTAATGATGTTGCTACGTCAACTGCCTGTAGACCTCCGCCTTTTGCTCTCCCTCCCCGGCTGGCGCGCGCTGAGGGCGAAAATGAAATTATGAAATAATTGTGAGACCGCACCTTTTACAGGCATCAGTTGCGCTCCGTTACTGCTACTATTAGGACAAGTCATATTTGCATTTGGCTGACGTTGCCTGCCGGTATGCTTCCATCCTGCTGTAAAAACTAAAAAGCGTTTTCAGCACCCTTTATCTTTTTTTTACCCACCGTCCACAGCCGGTTGGGAGGCAACAATGTTACTTAATATCGGCGGCGACAAAGAGCGCCATTTTCTGGCATTACAGGCCCTGCTGAACCCGGACGACAGCCGCGACGATGTGCTGCGTAAAATTACACAACTCGCCGCCAGAATGTTAAAAATACCCGGCAGCTTTATTTCCGTGCTTGATGATGAAAATCAGTATGTGCGGGCAGCGATTAACTTCCAGCTGGAGACCTCTTCGCGGGTCAACTCCTTTTGCCGCTATGCAGTCGACAGCGGGAATCCGTTTATTGTGCCGGATACTCTGCAGGACGCCCGCTTTGTCGCCCATCCGCTGACCGTGGCCAGCCCTTTTATTCGCTTCTACGCGGGCGTGCCGCTGACCACCCGCGATGGGATCACGCTCGGCACGCTCTGCGTGGTGGATACCCATCCCCATACGGTGACCAAAGAGCAGATTGATACACTGCGGCTACTGGGCGAGCTGGCGATGTCGTTTCTGGAAGCCTGGCACTACGCCGGCCTGACGGATGCCATTACCGGCCTGCCGAACAAGCTGCATCTACTGCGTGATATCCAGCTGCTGAACGCGGCGAACGATACCGCCGAGCGCAACCTGATCCTGATTGATTGTATCGACATGCCCCGAGCCTTTGAGCTGGCGCGCACCCGCGGTATGGCACCGGTGGAAAACCTGCTGCGCGATATGGCGATTATGCTCCCTCTGCGCCTGCGCCCGCTGAAGTGCGGCAAACTCTATATGGTGGCGACGGGCCGCTTTGCTCTGTTGACGCGTACGGCGGACAAGATCTCGGCCTGCGCCATCGCCGACCGACTGCAGGGCGTTAGCGCCGAGCTGGAGCCGGGCATCACCGTCGAGTTCCGCGTCCACACCGCGGGCAAAACCTTTGTCCCGGGCGATCTCTCTGCCAGAGAGGTGCTCAATAAAGCAGTGCATGCCCTGCATGAGCGCATCCGCCAGAATACCTTCCAGTTGCCGGAAACCATTATTGATGAGGATGCAGCGGCCATGCCGGTGCTGATGGAGGAGCTGGCACAGGCTATTGACGGGAAAATGTCAGGTCTCTACCTCGTCTATCAGCCGAAAATGTGTCTGCAAACCGACGCACCGGTAGGGATTGAAGCGCTGATCCGCTGGCGGCATCCGCAAAAAGGTGAACTCTCGCCGGGGATGTTTGTTCCCTTCGCGGAACAGGCTGGTCTGCTACAGGATCTGACCAGTTGGGTCATCACCAATGTGATCACCCAACTGGCAGGCTGGCATGCGCTTGGGGTGGCGCTGCCGGTCTCCGTTAACGTAAGCATTCAGGATATCTCCGCGCCCGGCTTTGCCGACAGCCTTGAAGCGCGCATGATCCGCGCCCGCCTGCCCACCAGCCTGCTCGGCGTTGAGTGTCTGGAAACCGAACGCATCATTGAGAGCGCGGAAGCCCTGAAAGGGCTTGAGATGCTGAAGCTGCGCGGCTTCCCGATTTCGCTCGATGATTTCGGCACCGGCTACAGCAACATCAGCTATCTGCGCCGTATGCCGATCGACATCATTAAACTGGACCAGAGCCTGATTTCCAAACTCTCGGAAGATACCGCCTCGCGCATTATTGCCCGCAGTATTATCGGCATGCTCAAAGAGCTCGATTATGTCGTGCTGGCGGAAGGGGTGGAAAACGCACAGACCGGAGAAACGTTGCAAAAGTACGGCTGCGATCAGGCGCAGGGTTATCTCTATGCCCGCCCGCTTCCGGCTCATGAGATGAGTAGCTGGCTGGAATGGAAGATCCGTACCTGATATAGCAACAATTCGCACTTTTTTAACACGCATCATCGTCAGGCGAGGGATCGCCTAAGTAATTATAATTATCAGGCTCTTAAAATATTACCGCCGCCGTTTCGTAATACATATATACATTTAATGTATGCAAGATCGCGTATTCAGAAATAGTGTCATTGAATTCATCCCATCCCGGAGTAATATTCGTCTCAAATAATGACTTCTGATGGGCAGGCCATGAAAAACGTCATACTGAGTATGCTAATTAAAATGTCCAGGATGGATGCGCAGATGAAAGAGCTGACCGCCCAGATCGAGGCGCAGTCGCTTATCGTTGCCGCCCTGACGCTGACCGTCGGCAAAGGCGGCGGGCTGGATGAAATGGTGGCGAGCATTAATAAATCGATTAATTCCGTGCTGGAGACGCCCGACGCCGCGCTGCAATCCGATGCCGAGCTGCTGCTGGTGAAGTTCCATGAGCAGGTCGAACTAACCCGCGCCGTCAGCAAAGAGTCGGATGAGACCCCTGCTGTGGTAACAGGCGATGACCTGACAACCGATCGGCCACGGCAGAGCTAATCTGCCGCCCTTTACTCAGCGTTAACCCACGCCTGATGCTGTATTACCACGCGGTAACCATCGGCATCGGCAAAGGTGCGCCCGTTACGATCCCAGTAGGGGTTAAACGAGGCCACCGCAACAAACCCGGCCTCCCGCATCGTTGCGCAGACCGCCTCCCACTCCGCTTTGTCGGGGTAGTAGAGCACCAATAAATCTTCGTCTGTCTGGGAAGGCTGCACCGGATGATGGTGACAGAGGGTCAATTCCATATGCCAGCCCAATCCTTCCCGACCTAACATCACGCCACTGAAACCTTCATGATCGCTGAAGCCCGCAATACGCCTCAGCCCTAATCCTTTGCTGTACTGCTGATAAGCCTGCTCAAGGTTGGTCACCGGCCTGGCAATTCGCATATGAGAAAACATTCCGCGCTCCTGTCAAAGGGTGGTTGATGGCCTTCAGACTACACAAAATTTGCGGATGGATTTGTCGGTAAGAGCCTAAGTACATCCTTAACCCCTTTTACTTTTGCAGCGCCCTTTTTATTCGCCTACGTGAAATGAAAATATTGAATTCATTCACATGGCGCTTCAGGCTTAAATGGCCAATAAAAAAACGAATGGCGTAAAAGAGGCATTGCAAACTGACAAAACCTTCTACTACCGCACATAAGAATGCCAGCCCATTAAATAACCATTTTGGGTTAATAGCTCCCCCGCCGGGGATATTAACCAACGACTTAAAGGAGAAAAAGGCTATCACCCCCAAAATCAAGCCTACAATTAATAAGATCAGCGGAGCCAGCAGAGCAGCTCTTTTAACAACAACTTGAGAATCATGAAAATAATATAAACTTTTCATATTAAAAAGCGCCTTACAAAAACCCTCATGCTTAACACGTGCTGCAAGGTAAAACCTTAATGTATAGTCATTTAACTCCAGACTATCCGTCATTTTGAACGCAGAGAACATTAGCTCTTGTCGATATTTTTCGAGAGCATCTCTATTTTTCACACAATGAGTAAGAAAGGAGATGCCTTCTGCTTTTTTCTCATCTGATAACGAAAAAAAGCTTTCAAAATAGAACACCTTTTTTATTATCTTCGGGGAAGCAGCGAGCGCCGTTTTAGATATACTGCTAACAGATGTCATGTCCATATATTCTCCTTCTTTTCAGTTTTACAATCGGCGTTTCAAAGAGAGCATTATTCGATGCAATGAAAAAGCCCGCCGGGCGGCGAGCTTTTTTATCCATCAGGGGCGAATTACCCTTCCGCAAGCATCTTCTCTAAACGCGCGCGCACGTTCTCATCCGGCTCCGCGTGGAAGGCGGTTTCCAGCATGCCATGAAGCTCCGCCGGGAGTTGCTCTTCCGGCCAGCCCTCGAGCGCGTTAAGCGCCATCAGGCGGTTACGCACCACCGGGCTGCGCAGGCCGGTTTTAATCAGCGTCCAGCCCATGCCGGGAAAACGGTTGAGATCCTGGAGGATAAAATCGAGCGCGCCGTGCTGGCGATACTCAGCGCCGAGACCCATCAGCGTATCTGGTCCACTGGCAATGACCGCAAGATCAAGCTGCTGCTCAGCCAGTTGCAGAATGCGCTCCATGCGCTGCGGGCTTTCAGTCTGCATCAGTTCATACCAGTTTGCTTCATTGGGAACCTTTTGCTGGCGGGCAAAAACCTGCTCCCAGGTATCAATGCCTAACAGCTTCGCCGCGCGCAGGGCGAGGTAAAAATCGCCGTTATCACTGGCGGTTAAATCCTGCTGCACGCGCGTCAGCCACTTCTCCTGGGCAACAATCGCCTCAACATCATCCGCCATCTGCTGGCGGATCTCATCGCTCCAGCCCTCCGCTTGCAGGGTCTCCCAGTTGTTATCTTCATCGCCAGCAAACGCGCCGATGGCGCTGGTGTTGAGTAAGTTGCGCAGATCGTCATTTTCACTGCGGCGCAGCAGCGTGAGGTAGCGATGGCAGGCCTGCGCACCCTCCGGGTAGTCATGGATATCACGCGCAGGGCCGCCGGCAATCAGTGCCGCAAGAATATCGCCCGCGCCGGTCAGTACGCCCTCATCCACCGTGTCGACCGAAAGCGCCGCCAGCAAGCGCCCTTTGGTGGCGCAATCCCAGGCAGTGTACTCATCCATCACTGTATTGGAGTACCCTTCGCGCAGCAGCCACTCTCGGGTGGCAGGCGAGACCTCGTCAGGAAGGCGCTCGATAAGCTGAATACGCCCCCAGCCGGTTACCCGTTTCGCCAGCGCCGTCAGCGTTGCGTCAAACGCCTCTTCCGGCAGCATGTTGCGCAGGGCAACGGCGGTGAAGAGAGTAAACTCCTCGTGCAGACCGAGGGTGGTTACCAGCGCCCGATTCTCGTCGGTGGGGAAGAAAGCCAGCAGCGCAATCGCGCATTTAACCGCGTTACGATCCGGGCTGTTAGTTGCCAGCCAGACCATCAGGTCATGAACCTGCTGCGGCGACAGCGACGGCGCTTCCGGCAGTTTGTCGGTCAGGATATCGATGTAATCGAGCGGCGGGCGAGCTTTCAGCAGCGCATAGAACAGAGTCATATTGGCCGGGGAGGGTTTACGCAACACGGCGCTCAATGCGCTGATAATCTCATCTGCCGCCTCTTCTGCGTCTGCGCCGCCGCCGTGATGACCAAACGCACCATCCATGCCGCCCGCCACCCAGCGCAGCTCGCCCTCAAGAGTCTCTTCATCCGGCAGGGTCTGCGCCTGCTCCGGCAATGGCGCGCTGCCGTCTGCATAAGGGGAGAGAAAGTGGTAGATGCTCTGCCTGTCGCCTGGCCAGGGAAGCGGGAAAGGTGCGCCCTGCTCTGCAGCCTCTTGTTTACCGAGGAGTTTTGCTAACCATCGCTGCATACTCATATTCCTTGTATTAAATTCCTGATGTTAGCCGGGTGCGCAAAACGCCGACCTTTACGCCTGTTTATAGCTGATTATGCCTCTGCCGCACAGAGTTGCCCCCCTGATCAAGTAGGTGATCGTACCTTTCGGAGCAGTAACAATCCCTGTACAGCGAGATAAATATGAGGGTAACGCGTGCGTTATGAATGTAATGAAGTGCTGAACGATCTGGTGAACTACTTTCTGCTTGCCGATATCCGCCTGCTGAAAAAGTTCAAAGATGACAACAATCTCGCTGACGATCTGGCAACGGAGTTTACCCGCAATGAGAGCGGCGATAAGGCGGTGCTGGAAGGTGTGCTCATCCCGATGACGGGCGTTGAAAACTACCCCTACACCACTATTTTCACCCTGCCGCCCGCAACGCCGGAGCTGCTGAAAACTGAAAACAACCTGCAGCACCGCCGCACCGGCTACACGCTGCGCGTTGAACATGGGCAGGTGCAGCTCTTTACCTGGCGCATTCTTGAGAACTTCACCGACCACAATATCAGCGCGTTATTGCAGCGCTATGAAGCGCCCAATCGCCCGCATATCGCGCTTGAAAACGGCACTTACTCGGTGGAGATCCTCGCGGGCGAAGTACTGCGCAATGACGGCTACGAGCCAGCATTTGAGTTTGTGCTGGAGAAAAACGACGATGCGAAGCCCGCAGCCGATCTTGATATCAACTATCTTTTTAGCATCGACAGCCAGAGCTATTAATTGTGAGAGCGCCGAACAATGAGTAATGAGAGCGATAACCGCCCGATTCCGCCGCTGGTTTGGCCGGAGTTTACCGATGAGCACGCCCGCCTTGCCTGGTGGCGCGACTGCGTACACGCCTGGCGCGATCAGTGGAATAACCCTGCGCCCTCAACCCCCGCCAGCGACGCGGAGATTGCGGACCTCGAGCAGCGCATCGGCTGCCCGCTGCCGCCGGTGCTGCGCACCTATCATCAGCAGATTGGCGAACTGAATCTCGCCGAAACGCTGTGCAGCGTAACGCCTGCGCAATATGCGGCTATCGAACCGCTGATTGCCGCCTATCCCGGCATTAGCGATATTCTTGAAGATGTGCCGCAGGATGACCCGCAGTGGCAGCTGGTTAATAACCTGATCACCTTTGGCGACTATCTCGGCAACGGTAATTTGTGGTGCTTTCACCGCGAAACCGGCGAAGTGTGGTATTTCGACCATGACACCTCGCCGATGCTGACGCAGATATTCCGCGATGCCGGGCAGTATCTCGACGCGCTGATGTTCAAATGCCTGCTCGCAGCCCACGGCGAGGAGGAGAATGAGGAACTGCTGCGCGAACGGCTCGGGGATGAAGTGGTGGAGAAGTGGATGTATTAATGGAAGCGGCCTCGTATTAGCCGGAAATAATTCTGTACAGATTACAGGCAGCTCCCTAAAATTCCCCCACAGATAATGCAGCCTTTGGGGATATGGGAGGAAGTATGGAAATCAATGTGATTACGCTGATGAAAGCGATCATCGGTGGTGCAGGTTTAGGATTTGCCCTTCCCGGTGGCCTATCATTTCTCATTCCGGCTTTCACCGTTACAGCAGGTATTGCATACAGCTTTGCTTTAGCAGGTGCGGTAGTTCTGCCCGCGCTCTACGCTGCAAGGAAGCCTGCCCACTAAAATGCACTTTCTTGACTGGCTTGCACCGCAGAATACACAGGAGTTAACCCGCTTTTATTTCATCCTGTGTATAGGTTACCTTGCAGTGCATCTCATTTGGGATGCCCTATGCAAAGAGACTCCGCCCTTCTCGCTTGATAAACTCCAGTTCAAAATGAATGAGGTCTACTCCTCGTCGACCTTTGCAACCAGCGCTTTTTTTATTGTTATTCTGTTCGATATTAAAAATCCGCTCAGGACATCCGACGCCTCTATTTTCCCGTTAATTATTGCGGCATTAACAGGATTTATGGTTTCGCTCTCTGCGATCGCTCCTAAAAAAGTCAAAACAGAGTAATCCTGCCTCTTTAAATTAGCGAACCCTGAATATTAATCGCTCCACTAAATATAAATCTTATAGCGACAGATATTAAAAACCCACTGTATAAACAGTGGGTTAAATTTAATTTAGGTCTGTGGGAAATTCAGAAAAAGCTATCTGATTATTCCCACTCAATCGTCGCTGGCGGCTTCCCGCTGATGTCATATACGACACGGGAGATACCGTTCACTTCGTTGATAATGCGGTTAGAGACGCGGCCGAGGAAGTCATACGGCAGGTGCGCCCAGTGGGCGGTCATAAAGTCGATGGTTTCAACCGCGCGCAGGGAGACAACCCAGTCATACTTACGGCCATCGCCCATCACGCCGACGGAACGCACTGGCAGGAAGACGGTGAACGCCTGGCTCACTTTATTGTAGAGATCGGCTTTGCGCAGCTCTTCGATAAAGATATGGTCCGCGCGGCGCAGCAGGTCGCAGTACTCTTTCTTCACTTCACCGAGGACGCGAACGCCGAGGCCGGGGCCCGGGAACGGATGGCGGTACAGCATGTCGTACGGCAGGCCGAGTTCGAGGCCGATTTTGCGCACTTCATCCTTGAACAGCTCTTTCAGCGGCTCAACCAGACCCATCTTCATCTCTTTCGGCAGGCCGCCAACGTTATGGTGAGACTTAATAACGTGCGCTTTACCGGTTGCAGAGGCTGCGGACTCAATCACATCCGGGTAGATAGTGCCCTGTGCCAGCCACTTCACATCTTCCAGCTTCAGCGCTTCTTCATCGAATACTTCAACAAAGACGCGGCCGATGATTTTACGTTTCGCTTCCGGATCGTTTTCGCCCGCCAGCGCGCCGAGGAAGCGCTCTTCTGCCGGAACGTGAACAATGTTCAGACCAAAGTGGTCGCCGAACATATCCATTACCTGCTCTGCTTCGTTCAGGCGCAGCAGACCGTTGTCGACGAATACACAGGTCAGGTTTTTGCCAATCGCGCGGTGCAGCAGCATCGCGGTGACGGAGGAGTCCACGCCACCGGAGAGGCCGAGGATCACTTTATCGTTGCCAACCTGCTGGCGGATACGCTCAACGGCGTCATCGATGATTTTTTCTGGCGTCCACAGCGCTTCGCACTCGCAGATATCGCGCACAAAGCGCTCCAGCATACGCAGCCCTTGGCGGGTGTGCGTCACTTCCGGGTGGAACTGCACGCCGTAGAAACGCTTCTCTTCGTTAGCCATAATGGCGAACGGGCAGGTTTCAGTGCTGGCGACGGTGACAAAGCCGGACGGGATCGCCGTCACTTTATCGCCGTGGCTCATCCACACGTCCAGCAGCGCTTTGCCATCTGCGGTCAGGGCATCTTCAATCCCACGGATCAGCGCGCTTTCGGTCTGCACTTCAACCTGCGCATAACCAAATTCACGCTCGTTAGAGCCTTCAACGTGGCCGCCAAGCTGCATCGCCATGGTCTGCATGCCGTAGCAGACGCCGAGCACCGGCACACCGGCGTCGAAAACGTACTGCGGCGCGCGCGGGCTGTTCTCTTCCGTGGTGCTTTCCGGGCCGCCGGAGAGGATGATGCCGCTTGGGTTGAAGTCGCGGATCTGCGCTTCAGTGACATCCCACGCCCACAGTTCGCAGTAGACGCCGAGTTCACGCACGCGGCGAGCAACGAGCTGAGTATATTGCGAGCCAAAGTCGAGGATAAGAATGCGATGTTTATGAATATTGTCCGTCATTGACGTTAGTTCCGAGGCAAAGAGCGAGATTGAAAAGTCAACGCCCGGCAAAAACCGGGCGCGAATTGCATTAAGAACCCATGCGGTAGTTCGGGGATTCCTTGGTGATGGTCACGTCGTGAACGTGGCTCTCCTGGATGCCCGCGCCGCTGATGCGCACGAACTCCGCTTTGGTGCGCAGGGCGTCGATGGTACCACAGCCGGTCAGGCCCATACAGGAACGCAGGCCGCCCATCTGCTGGTGAATGATCTCTTTCAGACGGCCTTTATAGGCTACGCGACCTTCGATACCTTCCGGCACCAGTTTGTCGGCGGCGTTGTCAGTCTGGAAGTAGCGGTCAGAGGAGCCTTTGGACATGGCGCCCAGCGAGCCCATCCCGCGATAGGATTTGTAAGAGCGGCCCTGGTAGAGTTCGATTTCGCCCGGGGACTCTTCAGTACCTGCCAGCATGGAGCCGACCATCACCGCGCTTGCGCCAGCGGCGATCGCTTTGGCGATATCGCCAGAGAAGCGGATGCCGCCATCGGCGATAACCGGAATATCCATCCCTTCCAGCGCTTCAACCGCGTCGGAAACGGCGGTGATCTGCGGAACACCCACACCGGTAACAATACGGGTAGTACAGATAGAGCCAGGACCAATACCCACTTTCACCGCGCTGACGCCCGCTTCAGCCAGCGCGCGAGCGCCTGCGCCGGTGGCGACGTTACCGCCGATGATTTGCAGATCCGGGTATTTGGCGCGTGTTTCGCGAATACGCTGCAACACGCCTTCAGAGTGGCCATGCGAGGAGTCAATCAGCAGCACGTCAACACCAGCGGCAACCAGCGCATCAACGCGCTCTTCGTTGCCGGCGCCCGCACCGACCGCAGCGCCAACGCGCAGACGACCCTGCTCATCTTTACAGGCGTTCGGTTTACGTTCTGCTTTCTGGAAATCTTTTACGGTGATCATGCCGAGCAGGTGGAAGCTGTCGTCCACCACCAGCGCTTTTTCGACGCGCTTCTCATGCATTTTGGCAAAGACAACGTCGCGCGCTTCACCTTCACGTACCGTGACCAGACGCTCTTTCGGCGTCATATAAACGCTGACCGGCTGATTAAGGTCAGTAACAAAACGCACGTCGCGACCGGTGATGATGCCCACCAGTTCGTTCTCTTCATTAACAACCGGGTAGCCAGCGAAGCCGTTACGCTCGGTCAGCTCTTTCACTTCGCGCAGCGTGGTGGTTGGCAGCACGGTCTGCGGATCTTTTACCACGCCAGATTCATGTTTCTTCACGCGGCGCACTTCTTCCGCCTGGCGCTCGATAGACATGTTTTTGTGAATAAAGCCAATGCCGCCTTCCTGTGCGAGGGCGATCGCCAGACGCGCTTCCGTTACGGTGTCCATTGCCGCAGAGAGCATAGGAATGTTCAGGCGAATGGTCTTCGTCAGCTGGGTGCTTAAATCGGCGGTATTCGGCAGAACAGTAGAGTGGGCGGGAACGAGGAGGACGTCGTCAAACGTCAAAGCTTCTTTAGCGATACGTAGCATGGGCAATATCTCTGACCTGGGTGGTTAAATATTGCCGTGGCATTATACAGAGCGTAACCGATTGCATCTACACTTTTTTGGAAAAATACTTGTAATCGGGTGACATCAGGCTACTATCGACCGAATAACTTGCTGATTTAGAATTTGATCTGGCTCACATGTCCTCACTACAAACTCCCTCCATTTATACCGTCAGCCGTCTTAACCAGACGGTGCGATCGCTACTGGAACGCGAGCTGGGCCAGGTGTGGATCAGCGGCGAAATCTCCAACTTTACCCAGCCCGCTTCCGGTCACTGGTACTTCACCTTAAAAGATGACACCGCCCAGGTGCGCTGCGCGATGTTCCGTAACAGCAACCGCCGCGTCACCTTCCGCCCGCAGCATGGGCAGCAGGTGCTGGTGCGCGCCAACATCACCATGTATGAGCCACGCGGTGAGTACCAAATCATCGTTGAGAGCATGCAACCGGCGGGTGAAGGGCTATTACAGCAGAAGTATGAGCAACTGAAAGCGAAGCTGGCAGCGGAAGGGCTGTTCGATCAGCAATTTAAACATCCCCTGCCCTCACCGGCGCACTGCGTTGGGGTGATCACCTCGAAAACCGGCGCCGCGCTGCACGATATTTTGCATGTGCTGAAACGCCGCGATCCATCGCTGCCTGTGGTGATCTACCCGACCGCCGTACAGGGCGAAGATGCACCGGCGCAAATCGTGCGCGCCATTGCCCTGGCTAACAGCCGCAACGAATGTGACGTGCTGATTGTCGGGCGCGGCGGCGGCTCGCTGGAGGATCTCTGGAGCTTCAATGACGAACGCGTCGCGCGCGCCATCTTTGCCAGCCGTATTCCGGTCGTCAGCGCCGTCGGCCATGAAACGGATGTTACCATTGCCGATTTCGTCGCCGACCTGCGCGCGCCAACCCCTTCGGCGGCAGCGGAAGTAGTGAGCCGTAACCAGCTTGAGCTGCTGCGCCAGGTGCAGGCGATGCAGCAGCGTCTGGAGATGGGGATGGATTACTATCTGGCAGGCCGCAACCGCCGCTTTGCTCAGCTTCATCACCGCCTGCAGCAGCAGCATCCGCAGCTGCGCCTCGCGCGCCAGCAGACGGTGCTTGACCGCTTGCAGCAGCGTATGCACCACGCGCTGGATACGCAGCTTAAGCGCGCGAATACGCGTCAGCAGCGGGTACTGCAACGGCTCAATCATCACAATCCGCAGCCGCGCATCCATCGTGTACAAACGCGGGTGCAGCAGCTTGAGTATCGCCTGAGCCAGTCGATTCGCGATCGCCTCGGCAGCACACGCGAGCGTTTCGGCACCGCCCTCACCCATCTGGAGGCCGTCAGCCCGCTGGCAACCCTGGCGCGCGGCTACAGCGTGACCACAGCAACTGATGGAAAAGTGCTGAAACAGACCAAACAGGTGAAAGCGGGCGATACGCTCACCACCCGCCTGAATGATGGCTGGGTCGAGAGCGAGGTGCGCGTTGTCACGCCGGTCAAACAACCGCGAAAACGAAAAACCCCGTAGTTAAAACTCTTAATGCGGTGAAGCGACCTATACTTTTGTTGTTCTTTTGATTTTATCAAGGAGATCAACATGACCACTCGCTTGCCGCACGCCGTTATTCCCCCCTATATTCTCCGTCGCATCATTGACCAGGGCTCTGAAGTACAGAAGCGCTGCGCTAAACAGACTCTGATGCATGTCCAGACGCTGATGGCGCACAGCCACGGTAAACCGAGCGCCCCGCAGGCGAACTCGCCCGGCGAGCTGGTGCGCGATATCTACGATGCGCAGAACAAAGAGAGCCTGCCGGGTAAGCAGGTGCGTTATGAGGGTCAGCCTTCCAATGGCGACGTCGCCGTTGATGAAGCCTATGACTACCTTGGCGTCACCCACGACTTTTTCTGGAAGGAGTGGAAACGTAACTCGCTGGATAATAAGGGCCTGGTGCTGAGCGGCACGGTGCATTACGGCCAGGAGTACCAGAACGCCTTCTGGAACGGTCAGCAGATGGTGTTTGGCGATGGCGACGGCGAAATCTTTAACCGTTTTACTGTCGCCATTGATGTGGTGGCGCACGAACTAAGCCACGGCGTCACCGAGTCGGAAGCGGCGCTGATCTACTTTGAACAATCGGGCGCGCTGAACGAATCCCTGTCGGATGTCTTCGGTTCACTGGTCAAGCAGTACCACCTTAAGCAAACCGCAGATCAGGCAGACTGGATTATTGGCGAAGGGCTGTTAGCTGAAGGCATTAACGGTAAAGGGCTGCGTTCAATGTCCGAACCGGGCACCGCCTATAACGATCCGCTGCTCGGTAAAGATCCGCAGCCCGCGCACATGAAGGACTTTATTAAAACTCGCGAAGATAACGGCGGCGTGCACCTTAACTCCGGTATCCCGAACCGTGCTTTTTATCTCGCGGCCACGGCAATTGGCGGTTATGCATGGGAAAAAGCGGGCTACGCCTGGTACGATACGGTGTGCGATCGCCAACTGGCGCAAAACGCTGATTTCGCTGCCTTCGCTAAACTGACGATTCATCACGGGGAAAAACGTTCCGGTAAAACGGTGGCGGCAGCCATCGAACAGGCGTGGAAAGATGTCGGAGTCTTATGATGAACGAACCCGAACTGACCGACGATGCCGTTGTCGAGCTGGCCCGTGAAGGCGGCGTGGCCTATATCCCGATGCTCGCCGGGCGCAGGCGGATTGTTATTGCCCAGTTAAGCGACGAGCAGCGTCAGCGGCTGATTGAGATCCTGCACCAGGCGTTACCGCTGGCGCAACCGCCTGGTCAGGCTGACTCACCGGGGCGCGGTGACCAGCGCTTTTATCGTTTGCAGATCACCTGGACCGCGCGGCAGAGCGATATGCTGCTGCTGATCCCGGAGAGCAAAGCGCCACCGTCGTTCGTTGAGCTGTGGCGCGAAGGCGAAGGCTGTATCTGCAAGCCCTAGCGCAGGGTAAATTCGACACGCTTTTTGGAAATCAGCCCGTGGCCGTGCTGGCAGAAGTAGTCCACCGCGCCACAGGCTTTTAACACCTCAAGCGGCTGGTGGCACTCCGGGCAGGCGGCATTCACTTCCAAATCCTTATCGCACGTGGCGCAGTGCGCCTTTGTTCCGGCGAGCTCCAGCTCACCATGGCAAGTCGGGCAGTTCAGTTGCATAACGCACTCCTCACAATCGCTTCAGATCGACCTAATGATACACCCTCAGAAACAAAACACCCGCCAGCGGCGGGTGAAGTGAACAGTTACTTACCTTTCTTAAGGTGCTTAATCAGGCGCTTACGCTTACGTAACTGGTTTGGCGTCAGCGTGTTGCGCTTATCGGCAAACGGGTTCTCACCCTCTTTGAACTGGATACGAATCGGGGTACCCATCACTTCCAGCGATTTGCGGAAGTAGTTCATCAGGTAACGCTTGTAGGAGTCCGGCAGATCTTTCACCTGGTTGCCGTGGATCACCACAATCGGCGGGTTATAACCCCCGGCGTGAGCGTATTTCAGCTTCACGCGACGGCCACGCACCAGCGGCGGCTGGTGATCTTCTGCCGCCATGTTCATGATGCGGGTCAGCAGTGCGGTGCTGACGCGGCGGGTGGAGCTGTCATAGGCTTCACGTACGGATTCGAACAGGTTACCGACGCCGCTACCGTGCAGCGCAGAGATAAAGTGCACGCGCGCAAAGTCGATAAAGCCGAGGCGGTAATCGAGCGTCTCTTTCACCTGCTCTCGCACTTCCTGGCTCAGGCCGTCCCACTTGTTGACGACAATCACCAGCGAGCGACCGCTGTTCAAAATAAAGCCCAGCAGGGAGAGATCCTGATCGGAGATGCCTTCGCGGGCATCAATCACCAGCATCACCACGTTAGCGTCTTCAATTGCCTGCAGGGTTTTGATCACCGAGAACTTCTCTACCACATCAGTGATTTTGCCGCGCTTACGCACACCCGCGGTGTCGATAAGGACATATTCGCGCTCATCGCGCTGCATCGGAATATAGATGCTGTCGCGCGTGGTGCCCGGCATGTCATACACCACGACGCGGTCTTCACCGAGAATGCGGTTAGTGAGCGTTGACTTACCGACGTTCGGACGTCCGACAATCGCCAGCTTGATCGGCAGATCCTGCGGGTTGAAATCATCTTCCGGCTCTTCGGCTTCGCCGTTAGCCGCAGCTTCAAACTGCGCCCAATATTCGGCCTCTTCATCCACCTCTTCCGGCGGATTCAGCTCGTCCATCCACGGCATCAGCACATGCTCAAGCAGGCTGGTGACACCGCGACCGTGTGAAGCGGCAATGGCGTGAATTTCGCCAAGGCCGAGGGAGTAGAAATCAGAGACCGCCTGATCCGGGTCGAGACCATCGGTTTTGTTGGCGACGAGGAATGTCGCCTTCTCACGCGAGCGCAGATGTTTGGCGATGGCGATATCGGCCGGCATCAACCCGGCGCGGGCATCGACCATAAACAGCACAACGTCAGCTTCTTCAATCGCCAGCAGCGACTGCTCCGCCATGCGCGTCTCAACGCCATCTTCCGTGCCATCGATACCGCCGGTATCGATACAGATAAATTCGCGGCCTTCTACTTCAGCACGACCGTACTTACGGTCACGAGTCAGACCCGGAAAATCCGCTACAAGCGCATCACGGGTGCGAGTAAGACGGTTGAATAGCGTGGATTTCCCAACGTTAGGGCGCCCGACAAGCGCGACCACAGGTACCATGTTTAAAGCCTCATTGCAGAAAATTCATTAGCAAAACGTCACGATTTACGCGGCGTTTTAAAAACAGGAAAACGGCTCCTGCAACAGGAGCCGTCTTTCAGATACGACACTCTCAGCGCGCTTAGCGCTTGAGGGCGTACAGCGTGCCGTCTTTCGCCTGGATAAGCAGTTTGCCGCCAGCCACAACCGGCTCGGTCAGGAAGCCGGAGCTGTCGACTTTCTGCTGGGCAACAAAACGACCATCTTCAACGTTAATCCAGTGGAGATAGCCTTCGCTATCGCCGGTCACAATATAACCATTATAGAGCGCCGGAGAGGTCAGGTTGCGGTGCAGCAGATCGCTCTGCGTCCACAGCGTCACGCCACCGTCGGTGCTCAGGGCCAGCACGCGATCGTTCTGATCGATGATGTAGATACGGTTGCCATCAATCACAAAATCGCTTACCGAGCCGAGATCGCGTTTCCACATGATCTGGCCGCTGCGCAGATCCAGCGCCGTCATATTACCGTTATACGCCAGCGCGTAAACAACACCATTCACCACGACCGGCGTGGTATCGACGTCGCTCAGGCGGTCGATTTCAGTCGGGCCATTTGCCTGGGAGATGCGCTGCTGCCAGATCAACTGACCCTGCTGCATCAGCACGGCGCTGACGCGGCCGTTATCACCGCCGACAATGGCCGCACCAAACGCTGTGGTCGGCGCAGATTCACCGCGCAGCGACAGCGACGGCATATCGAGGTTAACGGTCCATTTCACCGCGCCATCCGCTTCGTTCAGCGCCTGCAGCTGGCCGTTGCTGGTGTGAATCAGCACCAGACCATCGCTGACCACCGGGCGAGAAAGGGCTTCACCCACCACGCCGGTTTTCCAGGCAACGGAACCATCGCTGCTATTAAGGGCATAGACCTGCGCCTGCTCGGTACCGATGTAGACCTTACCGCCGGAAACGGTCACACCGCCGGAGAGCAGCGCGGCGCGGCTGGAGAACCAGCCATCTTTCTCAGCGAGGTTGACTGACCAGATTTCACGGCCATCATCAATGCTGAGCGCTTTCACCACGCCATGACGATCGGCGGCGTAGACCACGCCATCGGCAAAGGCCGGGTGCAGCGTGGAGTAGTACTTGCCGATACCGTTACCGACGGAGGTACTCCACGACGTGGTCGGCGTGAACTGGTTTTCAACCACCGGCAGCGGCGACATTTTGACAACATCTTCTTCGCTGTTGAAGAGGGAACAGCCGCTCAATAACGTGACGGAAAGCAGCCCTGGCAGGAGTAATTTACGCAATTGCATCGGGTCCCTCTTAGATGGACAAATTATTAATTTTCATCTGCATCATTTCACTCAGCGCAGGAGAAGCATTGTTTTTAATGCCGTTTTCCCATGCGGTGCGCGCACCTTTTTTGTCGCCTTTGCTCAGCAACGCTTCGCCGCGCAGATCCGCAACGATGGCCGACCAGCTTTCACCTTTCACGGCATCCAGCGTTTTCAGCGCCGCGTCCTGCTGCTTCAGTTGCACCTGAATGCGCGCCAGACGGACATTGATCATCGACTTCAGATTCTCATCGTCGGTCGCGGCCAGGCCCTGTTGCAGCTGTGCCGCGGCTTTTTGCAGATCGTTCTTCTCAACGTAGCGCTGAGCCAGCTCAAGCGAGGCGAGCGCACCGTAGCTGTTTTTGTTATCAGCCGCGAATTTTTCCGCCGCGGCAAACGAGTCCTGCTTGCCGGCCTGCAGCGCGGTTACCGCGCTTTCATACGCCTGCGAGGTCTCGCGCGCATTGTCTGCCTGATGGCTGTTCCAGAAACGCCAGCCCACCAGCGCGCCGATACCCAGTACTACCCCAACGGCCAGCGCTTTGCCATTCTCAGCAAAGAAGCGCTTAATCGCGTCTACCTGGTCGTTTTCGTTTTCGTAAATTTCCACGCAGTCCTTCTCCTTAACGATAAATTACCGGGGAGATTAGCCCAGTAGTGTGCGCAAATGCGCCGCAACGCTCTCCTGCGTTACCGTACTCTGCTCACCAGAGCGTAAATCCTTCACCACAACATTTCCGTCGGCAATTTCAGACTCGCCGAGCACCAGCGCGACGCGAGCGCCCCACTTATCTGCACGGGCAAACTGCTTCTTAAAGTTGCCACCGCCGTGGTTCATCATCAGCCGCACGCCAGGCAGCGCATCGCGCACCTGCTCACCCAGCAGCATTGCTGCGGATTGCGTGTTAGCGCCAGACGCCACCAGGTAAATATCGACAACGGATTCGGCTTTAAATTCCGGATTAACTGCCTGAACCAGCAAAACAAGTCGCTCAAGCCCCATCGCGAAACCAACTGCTGGCGTCGCGCGACCGCCCAACTGCTCAACCAGGCCGTCGTAACGGCCACCTGCGCAGACGGTACCCTGCGCGCCGAGGCTGCTGGTCACCCACTCAAACACGGTGCGATTGTAGTAATCGAGACCGCGCACCAGGCGCTGGTTAACGGTGTAGGCAATGCCCGCCGCGTCGAGGAAAGCGCAGAGGCCGGCAAAGTGTTCGCGTGAATCCTCATCAAGATAATCACCCAGCTTCGGCGCATCGTTCAGCAGCGCCTGAATATCCGGGTTTTTGGTGTCCAGCACACGCAGCGGGTTGCTGTACATGCGGCGCAGGCAATCTTCGTCGAGCTTATCTTTATGCTGCTCCAGGAACGCGACCAGCGCGTCACGATAGGTCGCGCGGGCTTCCAGCGAACCGATAGAGTTGAGCTCAAGCGCAACGTGAGATGCGATGCCCAGCTCGCGCCACCAGCGCGCGGTGAGCATAATCAACTCGGCGTCGATATCCGGCCCCTGCAGGCCAAACACTTCCACTCCCAGCTGATGGAACTGACGGTAGCGCCCTTTCTGCGGACGCTCGTAGCGGAACATCGGCCCGACGTACCACAAGCGCTGTTCCTGATTGTACAGAAGACCATGTTCGATGCCGGCGCGTACGCAGCCCGCGGTACCTTCCGGACGCAGCGTCAGGCTGTCGCCATTGCGGTCGTCGAAGGTATACATCTCTTTTTCAACCACGTCGGTCACTTCGCCGATCGCGCGTTTGAATAACGGGGTCTGCTCTACAATCGGCAAACGGATTTCACTGTAACCGTAGCTGCCGAGCACGTTCTTCAGGCTGCTTTCAATGCGCTGCCAGATGGCGGTCTCGCCAGGCAGATAATCGTTCATGCCGCGAATGGCTTGAATATTTTTTGCCACGTTTATTCTCTTTATTAATACAAAAAATGAACCCTCAGGGCGGCGACACAAGGCAGTCGCGCCGGGCGGGCTCATGATACACGGGATGCCAGCCTTCGCGGCACCCTTATTTTTCTACCTGCATGACATCGATACGTCGCGCTTCATCCAGCATCGCGGCTTTCGCACGAATACGCGCCTCAAGCTGGCTGATCATATCGCCATTATCGAGGCGATCTTTACGTACGCCATCTTCATACAGGCCGCTTTTCTTATTCCCGCCGGTCACGCCAAGGGTCGAGACCAGCGCTTCGCCCGGCCCGTTCACCACGCAGCCGATAATCGAAACATCCATCGGGGTGATGATATCTTCCAGCCGCTGCTCCAGCGCGTTGACCGTACCAATCACGTCAAACTCCTGCCGGGAGCAGGTCGGGCAGGCGATAAAGTTGATACCGCGAGAACGGATGCGCAGGGATTTCAGGATATCAAAGCCGACTTTGATCTCTTCAACCGGATCGGCCGCCAGCGAAATGCGCAGGGTATCGCCGATCCCTTCCGAGAGCAGCAGGCCTAAGCCAATCGCGGATTTGACCGAGCCTGCGCGCGCGCCGCCCGCTTCGGTGATCCCAAGATGCAGCGGCTGATCGATCTGCTTCGCCAGCAGGCGGTAGGACTCCACGGCGAGGAACACGTCGGAGGCTTTCACGCTCACTTTGAACTGGTCGAAGTTGAGGCGATCGAGATGATCTACATGGCGCATGGCTGATTCGAGCAGCGCCTGCGGCGTCGGCTCGCCATACTTCTCCTGCAGATCTTTTTCCAGCGAACCGGCATTAACGCCGATGCGGATGGGGATATTTTTATCGCGCGCGCAGTCGACAACGCTGCGGATACGCTCTTCGTTACCGATATTACCCGGGTTGATACGCAGGCAGTCGACGCCATACTCGGCGACTTTCAGCGCGATGCGATAGTCAAAGTGAATATCGGCGACCAGCGGGACACTTACCTGCTGTTTGATAAGCCTGAACGCTTCTGCCGCGTCCATCGTCGGCACCGAGACACGCACAATGTCTGCGCCGACGCGCTCTAATGATTTGATTTGGTTGACCGTCGCTTCAACATCCGTGGTGCGGGTGTTTGTCATAGACTGCACGGCGATGGGGGCACCATCGCCGATCGGCACATTACCAACATAGATCCGTTTTGATTTCCGCCGTTGGATCGGCGACTGGTTATGCATGAATGATCTCCCGCGTTGCCCGTCTGTTACTGTGCTGCTGATTGTTCGGCATTGAGGGTCAGACGCGCAACCTGGTTAGTTCTGATAAAACGACTCAGATCGACAGGTTTTCCCTGGAACTGGATCTGGACAGCCGACGGCGCGCCAATTTTCAGTTTATAGGGCGCCTGGCCGGTGAGATTCAGCGTGGCATCTTTACGCTGCATACCGCTAAAGAGTTTCTTACCGGTCGCATCGCTCACTTCTAGCCAGCAGTCGGCAGTAAAGTTCATCACCAACGCATTCGCGTCGGCAGATGCGCCCGCCACGCCAGCCTGATCGGTTGGCAGCTGAGAGGCATTATTGGCGGTGGTAGCAGCAGGCTGCTGGGCAGAAGGTTCAATGTTCGCCTGCGAAGGCGGAACCACGCTGTTCTGGTTGGCGGTGGCGGCAGGTGAAGTGGTGGCAGGAGCCTGCTCGCTGTTGGTCGGGGCCGGAGTTTCAACCGGGGTGGAACCATTATCCACCGGAGTAGACGCGGCCTGGTTATCCAGCGGCACGCTCTGGCCATTGCTGGCATTAAGCTCGGCGGAGGATTGATCGGCCATGGTGCTGATCTCTTCCTGCTGCGCTTTGTGGTTCTGCCACCACCAGGCGCCCGTCAGGCCCACGACCACAAACAGCACCAGCCAGGTGATGCTCATTAACCAGCCGTCGCGTTTTTTGCGCGGTTTACCCAGCGCAAAGCCCTGCATCGGTGCAACTTTTGCCGCGCGGATCGGCGCTTGTTTCTCAAGAATCGGCAGCAGCTCTTCTTCGGGAATGTGCACCAGGCGAGCATAGGAGCGGATATAACCGCGCACAAAGGTGGATGCCAGATCGGCAGGCGACCTGTCCTCTTCGATATCGCGTACCGTGGAGACCTTCAGGCACAAGCGTTCGGCAACCGCTTGCTGGCTGAGTCCAAGTTGCTCACGAGCATTGCGCAGACGAACGCCCGTGGATTGTGCTTCGTTTTGGTCTTGAGTGGCTTCAGTATTCATTCGCTACAACTACTGGTACGTGAAAAGTAAACACACAGGCGCGCATAACCGCATAACCTACACACGCCGCGAAAAATCCGGGTCAGTTAAACGTAGACCCACAGTATAAGACTGTCAGGTTCATGATAACAGGACGGCTTTCAGCACTATTTGCTAAGCCGTTGTTCCAGCATTACATACTGCCTCAAAGTCAGAGGAAACGCACCGTAATTATTAACGGCCTCTATATAAGCAGGCCAAATATTCAACATCTACCGAACCTGCGGCGCCAACTCCGCGCCGCAGTCACGCTTACACGGCTTTAACCGCGATCGGCTCGCCCTGCAGGCGTTTGCGCATAGTGCGCTTGGTGCGGTCAATCACATCACCCGCCAGCTGACCGCAGGCGGCATCGATATCGTCGCCGCGGGTTTTACGCACAATGGTGGTAAAGCCGTAGCTCATCAGCACTTTGCAGAAACGGTCGATCCGGCTGTTGGAGCTGCGGCCATACGGCGCGCCCGGGAAGGGGTTCCACGGGATCAGGTTGATCTTGCACGGCGTATCTTTCAGCAGCTCAGCCAGCTCATGGGCGTGTTCGGTGCCGTCATTGACGTGATCCAGCATCACATACTCAATGGTCACGCGGCCCTGATTGGCGTTGGACTTCTCAAGGTAGCGGCGCACCGATCCGAGGAAGGTTTCGATATTGTACTTTTTGTTGATCGGCACAATTTCGTCGCGGATGGCGTCATTTGGCGCATGCAGCGAGATCGCCAGCGCAACATCAATCATATCGCCGAGCTTATCAAGGGCCGGAACGACGCCGGAGGTCGAAAGTGTCACGCGACGTTTGGAGAGACCAAAACCGAAATCATCCAGCATGATCTCCATCGCCGGTACGACGTTGGTGAGGTTCAGCAGCGGTTCGCCCATGCCCATCATTACCACGTTGGTGATCGGGCGGTTGCCGGTCACACGGGCAGCACCGATGATTTTCGCAGCGCGCCACACCTGACCGATGATTTCCGATACGCGCAGGTTACGGTTAAAGCCCTGCTGCGCCGTTGAGCAGAATTTACACTCCAGCGCACAGCCGACCTGGGAGGAGACGCAGAGCGTCGCGCGATCCTCTTCCGGGATATAGACGGTCTCAACGCGCTGATCGCCCACGGCGATAGCCCATTTAATGGTGCCATCTGAAGAGCGTTGTTCTTCGACGACTTCCGGCGCGCGGATCTCCGCGACCTCTTTTAACTTGCCACGCAGCACTTTGTTGATGTCGGTCATCTCATCAAAGTCGTCGCAGCAGTAGTGATACATCCACTTCATCACCTGGTCGGCGCGAAACGGTTTTTCGCCTAAGTTTTTGAAAAACTCACGCATCTGCTGACGGTTGAGATCCAGCAGGTTAATTTTTGCATCTTTGTTTGGAACCGTGAGAGCGTCGCTCTCAGACATGGCAATTTGTTCAGACATATTTTATTCCGGCCTCGTTATTACACGTTGTGGCCCGTGGAGGGTTAAAAAGAAGCGCCCCAGGCAAGCATCGGCTCATCCTGGGGCGCAACATTGTACAAATTCTGTCGCACAGATACCACGCCTGGACGCGGCATTTACCAATTAAAGTGTAAATCTCGTTACACAGTTAACCGGAAATTAACGGGTGCGCGGGCAAACTTCGCCTTCAGCGAAGAAGTAAGCGATTTCGCGAGCGGCAGATTCAACGGAGTCGGAACCGTGGGTGCCGTTCTCGGTGAAGCTGTCTGCGTAATCTGCGCGCAGAGTACCGGCCAGTGCGTTATCCGGGTTGGTTGCGCCCAGCAGGTCGCGGTGACGCTGAACGGCATTTTCGCCTTCCAGTACGGAAACCACGATCGGACCAGAGGTCATGAACTCAACCAGGCCATCAAAGAACGGGCGACCTTCGTGCTCAGCGTAGAAGCCGCGCGCCTGCTCAACGGTCAGGTGCAGCATTTTGGTGCCAACGATTTTAAAACCTGCCGCTTCAAAGCGAGAGAAGATGTTACCAATAACGTTTTTTGCCACCGCGTTCGGTTTGATGATGGAAAAAGTACGTTCAATAGCCATGATTACCTCAGTAAGTTGTTCTGTTGCCTCAATAGGTGTGGCGCGGATTATAAAGAGCAACACCGGTCTTGCCTATGGATTAAGGTAACATTTTTTTAAAATAAGATGAGTTTGAGCAACACCAACAGCTCCGTGCGCTCTTTCTCGCCCTATTGCACTGTAAACTGCACGGCGGCAACCTGCCCTGCGTCATCCATTACCACCAGTTGATACTCACCGGCTTTATCAAGCTTCAGGCTCAATAAAGTGCCGCGCGCCGTTAAAGGGTCGCCATTCAAAAACCACCAGCGCCCTCCTTCCCCGCCGCTGCTTTGCAGAGGCAGGATCGCAAAATCCTGGCCAGGCACGCGCTTGATCACCGCGCCTTCACGTACGCCGTTTAACAACAGCGGCGGCGGTGCGTTCTCATCCCGCGGCGGGCAGACGCTGTCCGCCGGCGGTAAGCGTGCGGCGCGACGCTCGCCGGGCGGCAGCCACGGCTCAAGCGGCAGCGGCCAGACAATCCAGTTTTTCTGCTGCGCATCCGGGCAATCCGCCGCCACGCGCCGCCCCTGAGGGTTCAGCCACAGCGGAAAACTGATGCCGTGCAGCCCTTCCTGCTCCGGCATTAACAGCGTCGGCGGCTGGCTGCCATCAAGTAACCAGGTGGCAAGGCGGCGGCGACAATTGCTGTCTCCGGCAGGCAGGCTCTGCCCGCCAGGCCAGCAGATCACGCCCCTGCTCACCGACGCCGGACGCGGGTCGCGCGGCAAGCGCGCCTGCTCAAGCGCAGAGCGCGGTTGCAGCAGATTGTTCACCTGGTTGAGTAGCGGCACGGCGCTGGCAAAACCAAACTGCCCGGCAACCGGCGTGCCGTCCGGGCGCCCGGTCCAGATACCAATCACATACCGGGCGTTCAGGCCGATGGCCCAGGCATCGCGGTAACCGTAGCTGGTGCCGGTTTTCCACGCCAGTGGCACCACCTGCGGCAACGCGCTGTCCGGCACCGGCTGCGCTTCACCCGCCAGAATGCGGCGGATGATCCACGCCGCGCCCGGCGACATCAGGCGGCGTTCAGCCAGCGGTTCATCGGGCGTCAGCCTTAACTTGCCTGCTTTACCTTCGCGGGCAAAAGCGCTGTATGCAGCAGCAATATCTTCCAGTCGCGCACCCGCACCGCCGAGGATCAGCGAGAGGTTTGGCTCCGCGCCGGCGGGTAGCATCAGCGGCAGCCCGATGTTGCGCAGGTTACCGGCAAACTTTTTCGGCCCGTAGGCCTCCAGCACCTGTACCGCAGGCAGGTTCAGCGAGCGTACCAGCGCCTCGTTCATGCTCACCGGGCCATGAAAACCGCTGTCGAAGTTACCGGGGCGATAATCGCCAACCCGCCGCGGCACATCCTGCAATAGCGATGCCGGGTGGATCAGCCCTTCGTCCAGCGCCAGACCGTAGATAAAGGGTTTGAGCACCGAGCCCGGCGAGCGCACGGCGCTGACCATATCGACATGGCTGAAACGGCTGTCGTCGTTGATATCCACCGACCCCACCCAGCCGCGGACTTTCATATCCGTGTGATCGACCACGATGATCGCCAGCGAACTGCGCATCGGCAGCCGGGGTTTAACGCTCAGCGCCAGCTCCTCCAGCTGTCGCTGCAGGCTGGCATCCAGCGTCGTGGTCACCTTCAGCTTTTTGTTAGCGCCCAGCATACGACGGGCAAAGAGCGGGGCCAGCTGCGGCATCTGCCGCGGCGCTAACCATACCGGCTCTTCGCGTGACTCTTTCACCTGAGCCACCGGCCACACCTGCTGGGTCACCATGCGATCCAGCACTTTATCGCGCGCCGCCTGTGCCCGCTGCGGCCAGCGGTCCGGGCGTAAACGGCTCGGGGCCTGTGGCAGCACGGCGAGCAGCGCCGCTTCCGCATAGCTCAGCTTTGAGGGCGGTTTGCCGAGATAGGCCCAGCTCGCCGCCCCCACCCCCTGCAGCGTACCGCCAAAGGGCGCGCGGTTGAGATAAATGGTCAGGATGTCGCGCTTGGAGAGATGCCACTCCAGCTGCATCGCCCGCCACAACTGGCGAACTTTGCCGCCAAAGGTGCGCGGATGTGGGTCGAGCAGACGCGCCACCTGCATGGTAAGCGTACTGCCGCCAGAGACCACGCGCCCGTAGCGCAGATCCTGCCAGGCCGCGCGCGCGATAGAGAAGGGATTAACGCCGGGGTGATCCCAGAACCAGCGATCCTCATACTGGATAAGAGCCTGTAAATAGCGCGGCGAGACCTCTTCGATAGTCACCGGATAGCGCCAGATACCGTCGGCATCAGCAAAACGCCACAGCGGCGTGCCATCTTCAGCCACCACCACCCGCGCGGGTGACACCTCGTTCAGGGGCAGGGGCCAGATTTTATCGGCGGCGATAACCAGCAGCACGAAGAGAAGAGGCACACCCGCCAGCCAGCGCCAGCGGGTGCGTATCAGAGAGACAATCTTCACGTTATGGCGTGATGATCAACGGGCCGCTGGCCGCGCCGGTTGCCCGCCACTGCGGAACATACATCGATTCCACCTGCGGGGCCGGAACCTGGTAGGTGCCCGGCGTGACCGCACGCGCCAGATAGACCAGCGTGACAGGCTGCCCTTCGCTCACCGGTACGGCGGCGACAAAGCGATCGTCACGGAACTCCATATGCTGAATATCGGCTTGCTGCATGCGGTTAAGCAGCTCCTGCACTTCGCTGCCGCTCTCCTGCAGGCTGGCACTGCTGCTGGCCAGGTTCTGGTTTTCCAGCTCCAGACCGGCAGGCAGCAGATCGACCACCAGCGCGTCCGGGACGTTCTGGCTGGCCGTCACTTCCAGCCATACCAGCACAAGCTCACCGCTCTTCAGGGAAGAGAGCGACTTGCTGCGCCCGTCTGTACCGAGTACGGTGCGCTCGATATGCAGCACCTTGCCCGAAGGCGCCGGTGCCTGCTCTGGATAGCCTGTCGTGTCGAGACGCAGCCACAGTGGTGCTGTGCCGCTGTTGGTCACCTGCAGTGCACTAAGCTGATCTGCTTCAAGGTTTCGGCTCTGCGCGGTGTTACCGGCAAGCATCGCGCTATCAAGCGAGGTTTGCGCCTGCCAGTTACCGGTGCTGTTTTGCAGATTGCGGCCAGCCATAAACAGCGCGTTGCTCTCCTGGGTTGAGAGCCAGCGCTGGCTGTAGGCCTCTCCGGAGAGCGTGGCCAGCAGGTGCGCCTGCGCGTCCGGCAGCAGCTTATTGTCCTGCAGCAGCGCCAGCATCAGCGCGTTATCACGCAGGTTGCTGCCATAATCCGCCAGCCAGCGGTTTTCCGCCACGCGTTCCGTTTTCAGCGCCAACGCGAAAGCCTGATCGCCGCGCTGGGCATCGCCCATCAGCTTCAGCGCAACGCCAAGCTGCATTAACGGCAGCCCCGCTTTCGCCTGTTCGTGGCGCTGCCAGATTTCACGCAGCGCGCCCAGCGGTGCTTTCTGCTGACGCGCCAGCACCAGCCCGGCGTAGCTCTGCACGGCAAATTTCGTCGCCGGCAGATCGTCGCTGTAGCGCACCGCCATCGCCGCCGGATCCTGCAAATAACGCAGCAGACGGTTGTTAGCGTTGTTCAGCGCTTCAGCGGGAACGCTGTAGCCCTGCGCCGAGGCGCTGACGAGGAAATCGGTCACGTAGGCGGTGAGCCAGTACTCTTCCGAGCCGCTCTTATCCCACAGGGAGAAGCCGCCGTCGTCACGCTGCATCTGCAGCAGACGGGAGATGCCGATATCCACCGCCGCGCGGCGCTGCTCATCACTCTCACCTTTGATGCCCAGCGCTTTAAGCTGCGCGGCATTGGTGTAGAGCGACGGGAAGAGCCCGCTGGCGGTCTGCTCCAGGCAGCCATACGGGTAAGCGCGCAGCTCCTGAATGTAACGGGCGATATTAAGCGGCGGTTTGCCGCTGAGCAGCAAGCGACCCTGCAGCGTGGCAGGAGATATGCCCGCCAGGTGCTGGCCTGGCACCTGCCAGCTTTCGCCCGGATTCAGCATCGCACCGGTGTTGATGGTCTGCGCCGCAAAAGGCGGGCGCACGCCAATCTTCCACTGCTTATGCTGCGGCGCAAAGGTTTCGCCTGGCAGCGCAAGGCCGCTGATTTGCGCGGCAATTTCGCCGTCGCCGAAGCCGTCCAGCGCGCGCACCGGAATAAAGAGCGTGGTGCGTTTACCGGCTCCGAGGGTGACGCTCTGGGTGGCGGCCCCCTCAAGTGAGAGCAGACCGCTTGCCGTCAGATCGACATTCAGGGTTTGCGGCTTGTCCGTCAGGTTGCTGAGATCCAGCGTCAGGCGTGAGGTGTCACCGCTGCCGAGGAAGCGCGGTGTGTTCAGCTCGGCAATCACCGGGGCTGCTACCACCACTTTGCTTTCACTGCTGCCAAAATCCTCTGCCGTCCAGGCCTGTGCCATGACGCGCAGTTCTCCGTTGAAGTCGCCAATCGGCAGCGTAACGATCCCTTCACCGTTGTCATCCAGCGTCACCGGCTGTGCCTGCTGGGCAATGATGGTGACATGGTTAACCGGCGGTTTGCCACCGCGGTTCAGCTCATCGCCGTCACCGCCGAAGCGCAATGCCGCAAGGCGGCCCTGGCCTTCAATTACCTGGCCGTAAATATCATAAATATCCGCGCCGTAGCGTTTCTGGCCGAAGAAGGCCTGCCACGGATCCGGCGTCACGTAATCGGTAATATTCAGCACCCCGCTGTCAACGGCAGAGAGCAGCACATTAACCTGTTTCGGTACCGCGCCATCTTTCGCTGAGGCTTTGACTTTGACCTTCAGCGGCTGGTTTGGCCGCATTTTTTGCGGAGCGTCGAGGGCAATCTCCAGGCGACGGTTCTCATCGCCCATTGGCAAATGCAGCAGGCCGACCGCGCGTTTTGGCGTGGCGGATTTCGACTTATCGCCAGGGCGCACCACCAGCGTGCTGATATAGAGATCGTGGCGCTGCCACTTCTGATCGACCGGGATCGAGAGATCCAGCCCATCGGCGGGAACGTCTATCTCCTGCCACCAGAGCGGGCCTTCGCTGGATTCTATCATCGCATAGCCTTTACCCGCGGCAGGTGCGGTGACGTGCAGCTTAACCGTATCGCCCGCTTTGTAAGAGGGTTTATCGAGCTTCATGGTGACGCGATCCGGGCGTGCCGCGCCGGCGCCGTCGCTGTTATCCTGCCAGCTGTAGCCAGCCCAGAAACGCACGCTGCTGACGGTCTCATCCGGGCCTTTGACCTCCAGACGATAGGATCCCCACTCCACCGGGAAGGTGACTTTGCCGGTCTCATCAGCTTTAAGCGTCAGGCTCTGCTCGCCTTCCACCAGATCTTTCTGGTTGAACTGCGACTGCCAGCCATCGTTTTCCGACCAGTTCCAGAAGTAGTCGCGGCGCTCGCGGATCAGGCGCACCTGCAGGTCGCTGACCGCTTTTTTGTTACCCTGCGCGTCGGCATAGACAATATCGAACGCGGCGTTACCGCCCTCATCGACAATTGGCTGATTGACGGTGGTGTCGGTACGGTAGTCATAGACCGCTTTTGAGGCGAACTGCGGGCGAATACCCGGCAGAGCGGACGCAGGCCAGATCGCCTGCTCCGCACGGCGGGTCACCGGACGGCCGCCCGACTCCAGCAGGCTGGCCTGCAGAATCACTTCCAGCGGCGAGTGGGAATCCTGCCACTGGCTCGGCGTGGTCACTTCGCCTTTGCCCTCGTCATCAAGGGTGAGGTGGGTTTCATCGAGGCTGCGGCTCAGGTTCTCTTCCGCAATATCGCCAAACTGGAAGCCCGGCAGTGCGGCAACCGCTTCGCGCAGCGGGCGCAGGAACAGCTGCCCCTGCAGGGCGTTGCCGCTGGCAGGCGCGCCGTAGAGATAGTGGCCTTCAATGTTAAACACCACGTCTGCTGCTGGAGCCAGCGGCGTTGGCTGCGGCGTGACGTTGAGCGCCATGCGCTCCGGCATAAAGTCTTCGACGTGGAAGCTCCACTCGCGCGACAGGTTGTCGCCGGTATTGGCGCGAATATGCCACATGCCGGTCTGCGCACTGGCGTCCAGCGCATAAGTGAAGTGATAAAGGCCGTTCTGCGGCTGGCTCACCACCGAGCGGATCACCTGCCCGTCCGGTTTTACCACCTCCAGCTTCACCGGCTGCGCGGCAATCGGCTTGCCGTCGCTGTCGCGCAGCAGGCCGTTGAGGATCACTGTTTCGCCAGGGCGATAGAGATCGCGCGGGCCAAACATAAAGAACTGCTTGCTGTAGCCCGGATCGCCGGTAATGGCGAACTCGGCGAGATCGAGCGCCGGGAGGTTAAGATCGAGCAGCGTGGTTTCGCCCTCTTTGCGCGCCAGCAGCAGCGCGCCCTCTTTATCGGTGCTTAACGTGGCGTGACCATCGCTGTCGGTCTTCGCCTGCGCCAGGCTCTGCCCCTTCTCATTGAGCAACATCACGTCGATACCGCCGAGCGCCGCGCCGCTTTCCAGCCCCTGGGTAAAGATATCCAGGCGGTTATGATAACGGTGCGCAGAGAGGCCGATATTGCTGAGCGTAAAGAGCGTCGCGGCATTGCTGTAGTTGTAGTGCCCCGCCTGGTTCATGACGGCGATATAGACACCCGCCTGTTGCAGCGGTTTGATGCTGCTCAGCGGCAGCATCAGTTTTTCACGGGTATTGCGCGCCGGGTTGAGGTCAAAGCGCCCGGTATAGACCAGATCCGCCATCTTCAGCAGCGTATCGGACTCCCAGTTGGAGAGCGAACTGCGGTACTCCCACTGGCTAATGAATGAAGCCAGCGACTCCGGCTTCACGCGGTAGAAGTTGATATCGACATTTTCGACGTTGAGCGCCATCACCGGCAGCCCTTCAACCACTTTGCCCGGCAGCAGCGAGCCACGGCTGGCAAAGCCGACGCTGGGCTGAATGTCCTGGGTGGTGATTGACTTCTCGAAGCTCTTGCCGAAGGTGGCTTTATTAAGCGCAACCAGCCCGCTCTCCACCGACACCAGCAGCTCGCGGTTCGGCTCAAGGTGGCGCAGGCGCAGCTCTTTCAGGTTGGGAGCCAGCTCCCAGGCCCCGTCGACCTTGCCGCTCTTCTTATCGACCAGATGCACCACCTGGGCGAAGTTCTGATCCGGATCGAGCGGCACCGAGAAGGTCAGCACCAGCGTGGCGCTGCCGTCGAGCTGCACTTCAGACGCATCCAGCAAGGTTAACGGTTTGCCTTCGCTACGCGCGGCAAGTTCATCGCGTTTGGCTTTATCCGGCATGGCTGATGCCGCAGGCGTTTGCGCGGCAGATGAGGCGGACGCGGATTCAGGCGCGCTGGCGCTCTTCGGTTTATCGTTATTGTCACAGCCTGCAAGCGTGAAGGCGGTGAGGAGCGCGAAAGTCAGCGCCGCGTAACGTAGCGGTTTCATTCTGTATCCCTGAGTGATTGACCCGTTGTGAGAGGCGTCGTCATTATCATTCGCAACGGTGGGAAATACAAAATATCTGATGGATTCTGGAAAGCATCTCGCAAAGCGCATTTTTTGCGCGGCGCAGTTGTTGTTAGGCCGATCACACCCCGTGACGTAACATGTTACGTTGCGCGTCATTTGTTTTTAAAACAATAAGATAGATAGCAACAATACCCGACCGGCTGCTAACGTTATGCGGTCTGTGTCCCTTACTACGCGGTGCTAATAAGCGAGAACACTATGTCCAGAGCCGTGAATGCCCTACAAAATTTTGGTAAGTCCCTTTTTGGCCCGGTGCTCATTTTGCCGATCGTTGGCCTGTTTATCGCCTTCGGTAATATCTTCGGCAATGGCAATCTGGCCGAATACCTCCCCTTTCTGGGCCACCCTCTCATTCAGCATAGTGGTCAGTTGATCGCCAAATCTGCCGTCTCGGTGCTCGCTAACCTCGCGCTGGTGTTTGCCGTCGGCATTCCGGTCGGGCTGGCCTCGCGTGATAAAGGCTATGCCGCGCTGATTGGCCTGGTAACCTTTATTGTTTTTATTAATGCCATGAACGTGACGCTGCAATTGCAGGGCGCGCTGGCACCGGCCGACCAGATGAAAGCTGCAGGCCAGGGGATGGTGCTGGGCGTGCAGGTGCTGGAGATGGGCGTTTTCGCCGGGATCCTCACCGGCGCGCTGTCGGGGTATCTTTATGACCGTTACTCCCGCGTGCAGTTTTCCGGCGCAATGGCCATCTACTCCGGGCACTGCTTTGTCGCCATCATTATGCTGCCGGTCTCAATGGTGCTCGGCGTGGTGATGAGCGAGCTGTGGCCCTTCGCCCAGCACGGCATCAGTGCGCTGGCACTGGCGATTAAAGGCGCAGGGCCTTTCGGCGTGGCGGTGTACGGTTTCCTGGAGCGCATTCTGGTGCCAACCGGCCTGCATCATCTGGTCTATACGCCGTTTTTGTATACCGAACTGGGCGGCACGGCTGAGGTGTGCGGCAGCACCTATCAGGGGGCGCGCAACATCTACTTTGCCGAGATGGCCTGCCCTGGCGTCACCAAACTGAGTAGCACCGTGGTCTGGGATGCACGCGGCATAAGCAAGATGTTCGGCCTTCCCGCCGCCGCGCTGGCGATGTATGTGACGGCGAAACCGGAGCGCAAAGCCGCGGCAAAAGCGATTTTGATCCCCGCCGCGCTCACCTCGCTGCTGGTTGGCGTCACCGAGCCGATTGAGTTCTCTTTCCTCTTTATCGCCCCACTGCTGTTCGTGGTGCATGCGGTGCTGACCGGCATCGGCATGATGCTCTTCTCACTCTTCGGCGTCCATGCCATCGGCGCGAACGGCATCATCGACTTTATTCTCTACAACCTGCCGCTCGGCACCGAAAAGTCCAACTGGCCGATGTATCTGCTGGTCGGGCTGATTATGTTCGCCCTCTATTTCGTCACCTTCCGCTTCCTTATCTTGCGCTTCAACATGAAAACGCCAGGCCGCGAGGAGGAGAGCGAAGAGACGCGCCTCTACAGCAAGCAGGAGTACCAGGCGAAGGGGAATAACGATGCGGTAGGCGAGGCGATTATCAATGGCCTCGGCGGGCGCGACAACATCGAAGTGGTCGACAACTGCTACACCCGCCTGCGCGTGACGGTGAAAGATGTGGCGGCTATCAATGAGCCGCAGCTGAAGGCCACGGGCGCGAAAGGCGTGATTAAACAAGGTAATAACGTTCAGGTGGTCTACGGGCTGCATGTCAAAAAAATGCGAGAAGCTGTTGAGACGTTTCTCTGAAGGAGTCCAGAAATGGTTAAACCCCCGTTTATCTTATCTATCGCCGGCGGCGGCAGTACCTATACGCCGGGCATCGTCAAAAGCCTGATGGTGCGCCTGGAGGATTTCCCGCTGGCGGAAATTCGCCTCTACGACATCGATGCAGAGCGGCAAAACACCATTGCGCCGGTGGTTGAGAAGGTGATCCGCGATCACAGCGAGAGCATCAGGTTTACCGTCACCAGCGATGCCGAAACCGCCTTTCGCGGCGCGCACTTTGTCTTCGCCCAGATGCGCGTCGGCCAGTACAAGATGCGCGAGCAGGATGAAAAAATCCCGCTGCGCCACGGCGTCGTCGGCCAGGAGACCTGCGGGCCCGGCGGGCTGGCCTATGGGCTGCGCACGATCCTGCCGATGGTGGAACTGATCGACCTGGTCGAACGCTACGCGGATAAAAAAGCCTGGATCGTTAACTACTCCAACCCGGCAGCGATTGTCGCGGAAGGCGTGCGCCGTCTGCGCCCGAACGCGCGGGTGCTCAATATTTGCGATATGCCTGTGGCGGCGATGCGCAATATGGGTGCCATCCTCGGCGTCGATCGTCACCAGCTTGAGGTCGACTATTTTGGCCTCAACCACTTCGGCTGGTTTACCCAGGTGCGCGTCGATGGCGAAGATCGCCTTCCCGCGCTGCGCGAGCATGTCGCCCGCTTTGGCCTGCTGACGGAAGATGCAGCGCAGACCGATCCGCAGCATGCCGATCCCTCATGGGTGAAAACCTGGCGCAACATCAAGCCGATCATGGACCACTTCCCGGAGTATCTGCCGAACCCCTATTTGCAGTACTACCTGATGCCCAACGAGATTGTCGAGCATCAGGACCCGAACTACACCCGTGCCAATGAAGTAATGGACGGGCGTGAGAAAAAACTCTTCGCCGCGGCGGCTGAGTATAAGCAGACGGGCATTCTGCCCGATGCGTTCCACGTTGGCGTTCACGGTGCGTTTATAGTCGATGTCGCCTGCTCGTTAGCCTTCAACCTGCGCCAGCGTCACCTGGTGATTGTTGAAAATAAAGGGGCCATTGCCAACCTGCCTTACGACGCGATGGTGGAAGTGCCGGCGTACATCACCAGTAACGGGCCGGAACCGGTGCGCATGGGCGCGGTGCCGCTGTTCCACCAGACGCTGCTGATGCAGCAGCTCGCTTCGGAGCAACTGCTGGTGGAAGCGACCATGGAGGGGAGTTACGAGAAGGCGCTGCAGGCCTTTACCCTTAACCGCACTGTGCCGACCATGCAGCATGCAAAGGCGATCCTCGATGAGATGATTATCGCCAACCAGGATTACTGGCCAGCGCTGCAAAAAGCCTGGGAAAACGGCAAAGCGGTCTAATTTTCCGAGGTGGCTCGCGACGCGAGAGATGGTAGCTTGTCGGCCAGTGAAAAAACGTTAACAATTCAGTTAACTGTTGATGACCCGGAGGCACCATGTCCACCTCTTTTTTTGTCGCGGCCGACTGGCTGATAGAGCACAGCGATGATCCTGAAATCCAGCTGATTGATGCCAGAATGGCGCCGGTTGGCCAGGAGCATCGCGATATGAAAGCGGAGTACCGCGCCGGACACCTGCCCGGTGCGGTCTTTTTTGATATTGAAGCCCTCTCCGATCACACCTCTCCCCTTCCCCATATGCTCTCTCGCCCCGAGACCTTTGCCGTCGCTATGCGCGAACTGGGCGTCTGCCAGGATAAACACCTGGTGGTGTATGACGAAGGCAACCTCTTCTCGGCACCGCGCGCCTGGTGGATGCTGCGCAAGGCTGGCGTTGAGAAGGTCTCCATTCTCGCGGGGGGTCTGGCGGGCTGGCAGCGTGATGCTCTGCCGCTACAGCAGGGCGATGTCGCGCTGCCGGAGTCTGATTTCACCGCCAATTTCGATCCCTCCGTGGTGAAAAAAGTGACCGATGTGCTGCTGGCGAGCCACGAAGGCACCGCGCAGCTGGTCGATGCCCGTCCGGCGCCGCGTTTCAGTGGCGAAGTGGATGAGCCGCGCCCCGGTCTTAAGCGCGGCCATATTCCCGGCGCGCTGAATGTGCCGTGGGTTGATCTGGTGGCGGAGGGTGAACTGAAGACCACCGATGAACTGCTGCGCATTTTCCAGCGTCAGGGCGTCGATCTGCACAAGCCAATTATCGCCAGCTGCGGCTCCGGCGTGACCGCCGCAGTGGTGCTGCTGGCGCTTGAGACGCTCGGCGTTAATACAGCAACGCTCTATGACGGCTCCTGGAGTGAATGGGGCGCGCGCGACGATCTGCCTGTCGAAAGCGTGTAGATGGATAACCGACTTGCGCCGCTGCTGACGCGCGGGGAGTCGCTCTCCCGCGCTGAATACCGCGTGCTGGCTCATCTTACGGAGCATCCGTTGCTGGTGGGCAACATTACCGTGCGCGCGCTGGCGCAGGCGACCTTTGTCTCGACGGCGACGATTATTCGTCTCTGTCAGAAGCTGGGGTTTAGCGGTTTCAGCGAGTTTATCTGGCACTGCAAGCAGCTGCTGGCAGATACGCCGCGCCTAGCGGAGCAGCAGCATGAGGGCGTCGCCGAACTGCCCGCTCTGTTCCAGCAGTTTATGGTCAATTACCAGCACACCTTTCAGTGGGTGACCGAGGAGAAGCGGCGGCAGTTTGCCAGCCTGCTGCGCGAGCGGGAGAGCTTTTTTCTCTACGGCGCGGGGTTTTCCTATCTGTTTGCCGAGTACCTGACCAAAAAGCTGCAGGTGCTGGGCAAGACGGCGTTTATCTCCGGCCCGGGCGACAGCCGCAATATCTTTCTCAGCAACGCCGCGCGTTATCAGGTGTTTATTGCGGTCTCGCGCAGCGGCGAGACCGAACAGGTGCTGGATAAAGCGCGGATTGCGCGCACGGTGGGGATGCGAGTGGTGGCCTTTACCCGCGCGTCGGCCAATTCGCTGGCGGCGCTGGCGGATGTGCATTTCGCCCTTTACGACGAGGCGGTGCATTTCGCCGCCGAAGCGGCGGGGATCACCTCGTTTGAGTCCAACCTGGTGCTGCTGATGGATCTGCTGTTGCTGGAAGCAACGCAGGCCGGGTAGCTGTGCGGAAAAATGCCTGATGGCGCTACGCTTATCAGGCCTACATAAGCGGTACTTTGCAAACTCGCAAAACCGTAGGCCGGATAAGGCGTTTATGCCGCCATCCGGCAATGCACAAGGTACCGAAACGGTGAATCGCCATCGGCAACCTTACACCGAATGTTTCGACAACTCCCGGCGCGCCCACGCGCTTTCCGTGTACTCATTGAGTGCGACGTAAAACTCTTCAATGGACAACTTCTCGCGCTGCTCGCCTTTCAACAAGCCGCCAGGCAGGCTCAGCACCACTTTGCGATTATCCGGCTCAAAGATGAAGTTGCGCACCAGCCGACTGACAACCAGCTTCGGCGGCTGATACCCTTCGCGCCAGAAAAGATCGATAAACACCCAATCGTTAATGCTGCGAATGCCGATATTCTCGATTGCCTCAAGCATAAACGGCGCACTGAGCTGATAGCTCTCAATTCCCTGCGCCGTCAAAGTAAAGAGCGGCTGGCGCACGCGGGTGTACATCGTCCAGCAGGCCAGCGCAAAGATCAGCGAACCGCAGACGAGGCCGAACGCAATGGTATCCATCGAGCTGTTGGCCGAGGAGTTCCACACGAGGCCCAGGCTGAACACCATCACCGCTGCCGCCGCACAGAGCACCGTCAGCCCGGCGAAGATCCACAGATTTTTCTTGCGCAGAGAGACCACCAGCGTATCGGTGGCGCGGGAAGCGAGATCCTTAAGCTCAGACTGGTAGGCTTCGTAATGGGCATCAACTTCACTGGCCATGCCGCTGGTTAATGCCACAGAGAGCGCGGTCGCATCGCGAAACAGGCTGCGCATCCAGAGATAATCCGCTTCCTCGACCGGGCGCGACGCTTGCGCGATCAACGCCTCATCGAGCGGAACTTTTAGCTGCTCAATACGCGCACGGGTCGGCGGATGGCTGTCAGTCGGATGCGCCAGCGCCTCTTCCAGTGAGGCAGAGAGATCGAACCGGTCACCATTGCGCAGTTCAGTAAAGAGGCTATGCACCAGATCGTCGGTCGCCAGCTTGCGCTGAAAGAACTGCTCCATCGGCCCCTGGAAACGCTCATTAAGAGCGGAGAAACGTAGCAGTGACGCGGCGAGCGCCATCGATGAACTGGTGCGCGCTCCGGCGGCATCGGCCGCCAGTTCACGCACGCGGCTCCAGCCACTCACCGTTTCGTGGAACTGACGGAAAAACCACAGACCAATATGGATGGTCGGGTTCAGCGCCAGGCGCTCAAGCCAGCCGCTGCCACCGACATCACGGTAGAAGTAGTTGAGGCTGTTCTCCATCCCGGCGTAAAGCCCGGCGAAATGCAGCGTATAGAGGGTGTCATTGCCGGAGAAGTGCCCCAGCTCGTGCCCGATAACCGCGGCCACCTCCTCTCTGTTCATAAACGCCGCATAGCTGAGCGGGAAATAGAGCGTGTTGCCGGTCAGTCGCTCACCCTTATCGATTTGCACCGGGCTTGCGGTGACATAGAACCCTTCGAATAAGCCCACCACAATGTTATCCGGAACAATCGCCTGCCCGCGCTGCGCGAGTTCCCTGACCCAGCGCCAGAGTTCGGGGGCATCGTTTTCGCGCACGGCGGTGCCGTGCACCTCCATATCCTGCGGCTCAAACAGGGTGAAACATTTTTTCAGCAGGAACAGGCTCTTCAACACCATAAACAGCAGGGAGCCAATCACCAGCAGGATGAAGAGCACCAGCTTGATGTTGAAGGTGGTCGCCGGCCCCAGGGTGTAGAGCCAGCAGATCTCATACAAAAACACCGCGATCAGCGCAAAACCGATGCAGGACATCACGGTGACCATGATAAAAGGCAGCAGTTTGCGAGAGAGGTTAAAGGCGACAATCAGATGATCGGCAGAGATGCGCGCCCTGCGCACGCTGTAGAAGCAGAGCGCAACCGCACTGCTGCTGGCGAGTAACGCGACCAGTGAGAGAAGCATGCCGGCTTTCGCCAGAAAATGGCGCAGGAGGTCAACCGCTGCGCTATGCCCGACGTAACCATATCGCGTGACCTGGTAGAGATCGCCATCGTCAATACGAATGTTTTGCCAGCAGGCATAAACAAGCAGTAGCAGAGGCACGCCGAAGCAGTAGAGCAGGCTTTTTCTGTCCATAACATTAACCGTAAAGAAACGTAAAAGCGCACCCTAACACAGGGATGGGCTGAATACATTCCCCACGAATTTAGGGGGGCGAGGGGAAAAAGGCGGTACGGAGCGTACCGCCGGGTACTCAAATAATGCGGTTGGTTTTGAAATCGCGCAGGAAGCTGCCCCAGCGGCGTTCATAAAATGGCGTGATGTGGGCCAGCATAAAGTGGCTGATACCTTTCTCGCCTTCACTGACCTGACAGATATCGATCGGCTCATCGCCCGGCAGGGTATCGGTCGCCACGCTGCCCGCAGCATGAATAATCTCTTCGATATCGCCTTCCGCTTCGATGCCGATTAACAGGTTCGCCTGCGCATCGGCCTGCTCTTTGATGGAGCAGATAAAGGCGCGTTTGACGGTTTTAATGCTTTTGAACAGCGTGGTCAGGGAGTCGACCATCTGCGCGGGCGGCTCGGCAACCTCCGAGAGCAGCAGCGCGGTGCCGCCTTCGAGCACCTCTTGCTGGCTGAGCGGGCTGCCCTCTTCACCAACCAGATGGCTGATTTCACGCGGGGTGAACTCTTTGCCAGTGGGGAGCTTAGCGTTAAGGAACAGCGTTTCGCCAGGCGTCATTTCAAACAGCGTGCGCGCGGGCATCACCACAAAGGCCTGCTCGTCGTCGACCGCCTGCTGCAGTGCCGCAAGGGAGGTGAAAAAGGGGATCACCGACGTGCCGTCATCTTTTTCCCAGTGCTGGAGATCCAGCGCGCTCTCTTCCACCACCGCTTCGCCTTCTGCGGCATTGCCGGGCACCCAGACGGTAGAATCGAGCAACGTGCGGAAAAAGGCCGGACGGTAAGCAGGTTCGGTCGCCGCCTGCTCAAGCAGGGTTTCTAATTCGTTTTTCGTTTTGGACATAGGATCTCTGGTTCGTTTTTGTGCGTAATCGCGCCCGGGTTTCGCTCATTGCCGGATGGCGGCGTTGCCTTATACGGCCTACGGGTTCAGTGCCGCTTTCTTGCCGGATGGCGGAGATGCCTTATCCGGCCTACGTTTCTCAACGTGCGACTTTTGTAGGCCGGATAAGCGCAGCGCCAACCGGCACACCGGTTATTCGGCGGTCAACAGATTGGCAACGGTACGTACACCCAGCCCTGTCGCGCCCGCTGCCCACTGCTCAACCGCCGATTTACGGTAGGTCGCCGAGCAGTCGATATGCAGCCAGCCCTGCTGATAGTTTTCAACAAAGTGCGACAGGAAGCCGGCGGCGGTGCTCGCCCCTGCCGGGAAAGCTGCGCTGGCGGTGTTGTTCAGCTCGGCAAAGTTGGACGGCAACTGATGACGGTGGAACTCCGCCAGCGGCAGACGCCAGAACGGCTCGTTTTCTGCCGCTGCGCTATTAAGCAGGCGGCCTGCCAGCGCGTCATCGAAGCTGAACAGCGCATGGTAATCATTGCCCAGTGCGGTTTTCGCCGCGCCGGTCAGCGTTGCGGCATCGATAATCAGCTGCGGTTTTTGCGCTGACGCGTCAATCAGCCCATCCGCCAGCACCAGGCGCCCTTCCGCGTCGGTGTTCATCACCTCAACTCTTTTGCCGTTGCGGTAGTGAATGATGTCGCCCAGCTTGAACGCATTGCCGCTGACCATGTTGTCAGCGCAGCAGAGCCAGAGCTTAACGCGCTTGTTCAGCCCGCGGTTGATGGCAAACGCTAGCGCACCGGTAACCAGCGCCGCGCCGCCCATATCGGATTTCATCGAATCCATAAACGCGCTCTGCTTCAGGCTGTAGCCGCCGGTATCAAAGGTGATACCTTTGCCCACCAGCGCAGCGTAGACCGGCGCATCCGGGTTGCCGGTCGGGTTGTAATCCAGTGCCAGCAGCACCGGCGGACGCTCGGAGCCGCGCCCTACGGTATGCAGCCCCATGTAGTTCTGCTCGCGCAGATCTTCGCCTTTAGTGATGCGGTAGGAAACATTGTCGCCGCCGACGCTAAAGAGCAGATCGACCGCGCGCTGCGCCAGCTGCTCCGGCCCTAACTCTTCCGCCGGGGCGTTGATGGTGTCACGCACCCAGTCGATCACTTTCAGACGGCTATCCAGCTCTTTCTGCTGAGCTTCATCAAGCTGCGCCCACTCAACCTTACGCGTCCCTTTCGGCCCTTTATAGCCGGCCCAGAAGGCCCAGCTGCGATCCGCATCCCACCCTTCACCGCTCAGGGCAACATGTTTGATGCCGAGACCGTCGATTTTGCGCGCCGCGCGCTGGATCAGACCAAGATCGTCGTTGCCGGTTAAATGCAGTGCGATGCCGTCGTTGTTGATGCTGTAGGCCGCTTTTTCACCCCAGCGCGCGTCAGCGGGCTGCGTGGTGAGGGTGACTTTCATAGCTTCTGTCATTTTTTTATCCTTTTCACAATCGCCGGAGGGCAGACGCCCACTCCGGCCAACGGTTGTGTCCATAAAAACGGGCCACCCGAAGGCAGCCCGTTTGATGATTATGCTGCTTCGTCTAACCAGACTAGCAGAATCGCTTCAAGAATTTTTTCATTCGATGCAGCCGGATCGTCATCAAACTCTTCCAGCTCGCAGATCCACTGATGCATATCGGTGAAACGTACGGTGGTCGGATCCACGTCCGGGCGGCTGTCATACAGCGCTTCGCCGATTTCACGGCTATCGGTCCACTTCAGCCCCATCTTAGTGCTCCCGCGCGTGGTTGATGGTGTAACGCGGTATCTCGACCACCAGATCTTCATCGGTAACGCGCGCCTGGCAGCCTAAACGGCTCTCCGGCTCCAGACCCCAGGCTTTATCCAGCATGTCATCTTCGTCTTCGCTGCTTTCCGGCAGCGAGTCAAACCCTTCACGCACCACGCAGTGGCAGGTGGTGCAGGCGCAGGATTTTTCACAGGCGTGTTCAATCTCAATGCCGCCGCGCAGGGCGACATCCAGAATCGTTTCACCGCTCTTAGCTTCCAGAACTGCGCCATCCGGACAGAGGTCCTGATGAGGCAGAAAAACAATTTTAGGCATATTAAACCTCGTCGACGGAATGGCCTTTTAATGCGCTGCGTACGGATTGGTCCATACGGCGCGCGGCAAATTCCTGGGTTTGTTTATCTACATTTTTAATGGCGTGTTCGATGGCGTCGGTATCATCGGTCTCGGCAACCGCGCGCAGCTGCGCGACCGCCTCGTCGATCTCCGCCCGCTCTGCGGCGCTTAACAGCGCGGCATCCGCGGCGAGCGCGCTGGTCAGACTCTCCAGCACGCGCGCGGCTTCCACTTTCTGCTCCGCCAGCATGCGCGCTTTCACGTCCTGCTCGGCGAAACTCATGGAGTCTTTGATCATGTCGGCGATTTCACCGTCGGTCAGCCCGTAGGAGGGTTTCACCTGAATGGAGGCTTCCACGCCGGTCGATTTCTCCATCGCCGTGACGCTCAGCAGGCCATCGGCATCTACCTGGAAGGTGACGCGAATATGCGCCCCGCCTGCCGGCATTGCCGGGATGCCGCGCAGTGAGAAACGCGCCAGCGAGCGGCAGTCGCTCACCAGTTCACGCTCGCCCTGCATCACGTGGATCGACATCGCGGTTTGCCCATCTTTGAAGGTGGTGAACTCCTGCGCGCGCGCCACCGGAATGGTGGTGTTACGCGGGATCACCTTCTCGACCAGGCCGCCCATGGTCTCCAGCCCTAACGACAGCGGGATGACATCCAGCAGCAGCATTTCGCTGTCCGGCTTGTTGCCGACCAGGATATCAGCCTGGATCGCCGCGCCAATGGCGACCACTTTATCGGGATCGATAGCGGTCAGCGGCGTGCGGCCAAAAAACTCGCCCACACGTTCACGTACCAGCGGCACGCGGGTCGAACCGCCGACCATCACCACCTCCAGCACCTCGCCAGCTTCGACGCCCGCATCTTTCAGGGCCCGGCGGCAGGAGAGCAGCGTGCGTTTTACCAGCGGCGTAATCAGCGCGTCGAACTGTTCGCGGGTGATTTCCCCCTGCCAGCCCGCCACCTTGACTGCCACGCTGTCGGCATCGCTCAGGACGATTTTGGCGGCAATCGCCGCGTCCAGCAGTTCACGCTCCTTGCGGGCATCGTTCCGTTCGGAGATGCCCGCCTGCTGGCAGATAAAGTCCGCCAGCAGGTGGTCGAAATCGTCGCCGCCGAGGGCGGAGTCACCGCCGGTGGCCAGCACTTCAAACACGCCGCGGCTCAGACGCAAAATTGAGATATCGAAGGTGCCGCCACCGAGATCGTACACGGCAATGACGCCCTCTTTACCCGAGTCGAGACCATAGGCGATGGCAGCGGCCGTCGGTTCATTCAGCAGGCGCAGCACGTGCAACCCCGCCAGACGCGCGGCATCTTTGGTGCCCTGCCGCTGCGCGTCATCGAAATAGGCAGGCACGGTGATCACTACGCCATCCAGTTCGCCTGCCAGTGACGCCTTGGCGCGAGCGGCAAGGGCTTTCAGGATATCGGCGGAGACGCGGATCGGGTTAACCAGACCGGCGCGGGTAACCATCATCGGCAGGCCATTTTCGCTCGCCTGGAACTGCCACGGCAGGTGCGGGTAGCGCGCCTGGATATCGGCAAGGCTGCGGCCCATCAGGCGTTTTACCGAACTGATGGTGTTGACCGAATCGAGCGCGGCGTTGTTGCGCGCGTCGAAGCCAACCACGTGGCTTTCGGCCTGATAGTGGACGACAGAGGGGAGCAGATGGCGCCCGGCGCTGTCGACCAGCGTTTCCGCCTGGCCGCTACGTACCGTCGCCACCAGCGAGTTGGTGGTTCCGAGGTCGATGCCTGCCGCCAGCCGACGCTGGTGCGGTGCAGCGCTCAGACCCGGTTCACTGATTTGTAATAAGGCCATGATGTGCTTCCAGAAATTTAAAAACCGAGCAGTTTTTCTTCGAGTTGTTCTGTTGAGCTGCGCAGTTTATCGAGAAAACGCAGTTTACGCACGGTATCCGCCGCCGTCTCCCACGCTTGTGCATCAAGTTGTTCAACCATCTGCTGATGACGGGTGTCATACATACCTTTAATGCGCGCCTGGAGCGCTTCCAGACGGGCGGCATCTTCAGCCTTGGCAATCTCCTCCAGCTCTTCGCGCAGCTCCAGTTGTTCCATCAGGAAAGTGGTGTCGCGCACAGTGTGCTGTTCGGATGCCAGATCGAAGCCGTGCAGCGAGAGCAGATACTCGGCGCGCGTCAGCGGATGGCGCAGGGTTTGCCATGCCTGGTTGATGGTCGCGGAGTGCTGTACGGCAGCCAGCTGCTCAGACTGCGGCTGGCTGGCAAAGCGATCGGGGTGGAACTGCCGTTGCAGATCCTGGAAACGCGTGGCCAGCGCCTGGGTGTCGAGTGAGTATTGGGCCGGCAACCCAAAGAGGGTGAAGTAATCCATAACAATTCCGGGTATGCAATCGTAACAAACCCCACGCGCAGGCGACTGCGGTGGGGTCATCGTCAGAGGCGATTAGACGTTGAAGCTTTCGCCACAACCGCACTCATCTTTCACGTTCGGGTTAGTGAATTTAAACCCTTCGTTGAGGCCTTCTTTCACGAAGTCCAGCTGAGTGCCGTCAAGGAATTGCAGGCTTTTGCCGTCAACCACTACCTTCACGCCTTTGTCTTCGAACACCGTATCTTCATCGTTCGGTGCATCGACAAATTCCAGCACGTAAGCCATACCAGAACAACCGGAGGTTCTCACCCCCAGGCGCAGGCCAAACCCTTTACCACGGTTGGCCAGGAAGGCATTTACCCGTGATGCGGCACTGTCGCTGAGGCTAATGGACATGACAACAACCTCCTGCCTTATTTCGCGTCTTGTTTACTTTTGTAATCCGCAATCGCGGCCTTAATCGCATCTTCTGCCAGGATAGAGCAGTGGATTTTGACCGGCGGCAGTTCCAGCTCTTCGGCGATATCGGTGTTCTTGATCGCCTGCGCTTCGTCCAGAGACTTACCCTTCACCCACTCGGTAACCAGCGAGCTGGAAGCGATGGCAGAGCCACAGCCGTAGGTTTTGAAACGCGCGTCTTCGATAATGCCTTTATCGTTAACTTTGATCTGCAGTTTCATCACATCGCCACACGCCGGTGCGCCAACCATGCCGCTACCGATGCTGTTGTCGCCGTTGTCGAACGAGCCAACGTTGCGCGGGTTTTCGTAGTGATCGATTACTTTTTCGCTATAAGCCATTTTTTATTCTCCTGTTTGCGCAACCTAAAATTAATGATGAGCCCATTCGATGGATTCGAGATCCACGCCCTGCTTGAACATCTCCCAAAGCGGAGAGAGATCGCGCAGACGGCCGATGGATTTGCGGACCAGCGCAATGGTGTAGTCAATCTCTTCTTCAGTGGTGAAACGCCCTAAAGAGAAACGGATCGAGCTGTGTGCCAGTTCATCATTCATGCCCAACGCGCGCAGCACGTAGGACGGTTCCAGGCTTGCAGAGGTACAGGCTGAACCGGAAGAGACAGCCAGGTCTTTCAGCGCCATGATCAGCGACTCACCTTCAACGTAGTTAAAGCTGACGTTGAGGATATTCGGTGCGCCGTGCTCAAGATCGCCGTTCAGATAGACTTCTTCGATATCATTGATGCCGTTCCACAGACGGTTACGCAGAACGCGCAGACGCGCCATTTCGCTCTCCATCTCCTCTTTCGCGATACGGTAAGCTTCGCCCATGCCAACGATCTGGTGAACAGGCAGCGTACCGGAACGCATGCCGCGCTCGTGACCGCCGCCGTGCATCTGCGCTTCGATACGGATACGCGGTTTACGCTGTACGTAGAGTGCGCCAATGCCTTTCGGACCGTAAATTTTGTGGCCGGAGAAGGACATCAGATCGACTTTCAGCTGGCTCAGATCGATCGGCAGTTTGCCGACGCTCTGGGTGGCGTCAACGTGGTAGATAATGCCGCGCGCGCGGCACATTTCGCCGATAGCCGCGATATCCTGCACCACGCCAATTTCGTTATTCACGTGCATGATAGAGACGAGGATGGTGTCGTCACGCATCGCCGCTTCGAGCTCTTGCAGATCGATAATGCCGTTGCGCTGCGGGGCGAGGTAAGTCACTTCAAACCCTTCGCGCTCAAGCTGGCGACAGGTGTCCAGCACGGCTTTGTGTTCGGTTTTGCTGGTGATGATGTGCTTGCCTTTTTTCTGATAGAAATTGGCAGCGCCTTTAATCGCCAGGTTGTCGGATTCGGTTGCACCGGAGGTGAAGACGATTTCGCGCGGGTCAGCGCCGACCAGTTCAGCAATCTGGTTGCGGGCGATATCTACCGCCTCTTCAGCCTGCCAGCCGAAACGGTGTGAACGGGAAGCAGGGTTACCAAAGGTCCCGTCCAGGGTGAGAAACTGCATCATTTTCTCGGCAACACGCGGATCCACCGGCGTGGTTGCGGAGTAGTCGAGATAGATCGGTAATTTCATTGCTCTTTAAACTCCGTACATCGCTCTAATGCAAGGAATCAGGCAACCGGCTGGATGTACGACCGTGTTAACAGGGCATCAGTCGATGCCCTGGCCCGATTCTGAATTCAGTTTAATTATTATGCGCGCAGCTTAACGTCGATCGCGTCCTGGCCACGGGTATTACGATGGGATTCGTTACTGTGCTGACGGTCAGAGACGTCAAGGATTTCCTGATTGTTCACCAGCTCACCGAGGGTGATGTTGTTCAGGAAACCGGTCAGGCGATCGCTCAGATCGCGCCACAGCGCATGGGTCAGGCACTTATCGCCGCCCTGGCAGCCACCTTTACCCTGGCAACGGGTCGCATCGACAGATTCGTCAACGGCGCTAATCACTTCGCCGACGGCGATGCTGTTTGCATCTTTGCCCAGCAGATAACCACCGCCGGGACCGCGTACGCTGGAAACCAGGCCGTTTTTACGCAGGCGGGAAAAGAGCTGCTCCAGGTAGGAGAGGGAAATTCCCTGACGCTCGGAAATATCAGCCAACGGCACCGGGCCCGATTCGGAGTTGAGCGCAACGTCCAGCATTGCGGTCACGGCATAACGCCCTTTAGATGTCAGTCTCATGTCTTACAAGCCTCAAACTCGCCCCTGCCCGGGGTTTATTATTAAAATGTTAACGTTGCATAGCAGACGCAAGTCTGACATTCCTGACTAAAATGGTCAACTATTTAGTTGACTGTTTTAGTCAAGTATTAGCCGCTTCGCTTAACCGCCCGCCAGGACAGGGTTTGTCGCCTGAATTACCCTTTTTGCTTCTGCTCAATCGACGCCAGAATGCCGCGCAGGATGTTCAACTCCTGGCTCTCCGGACGGGCGCGAGTGAAGAGGCGGCGCAGTTTATTCATCACCTGGCCGGGGTGGTTTTCACGAATAAAACCGGTGGAGAGCAGCGTCTGCTCAAGATGACCGTAGAAACGCTCAAGATCGTCAACCAGCGGGTATGGCGTCTCTTCCTGCTCCGCGGCCGGCGCATCGCTCTCCTGCTGTGCCAGCCACGCCATGCGCACTTCATAGGCGATCACCTGCACCGCCATCGCCAGGTTCAGCGAGCTGTACTCCGGGTTGGCGGCAATTGCCACGTGGTAGTGGCACTTCTGCAACTCTTCATTGGTCAGGCCAACGCGCTCGCGGCCAAACACCAGCGCCACCGGCGCGTGTTCCGCTTCGCCGATGCTTTTCAGGCCGCATTCGCGCGGATCGAGCATCGGCCACGGCAGCGTGCGTGAGCGCGCGCTGGTGCCAACCACCAGGCTACAACCGGCTAATGCTTCGTCCAGAGTGTCGACGATCTGCGCATTGCCAATCACATCGCTGGCGCCTGCGGCCAGCGCGATGGCTTGCGAATCGGGTTTGACCAGCGGGTTAACCAGCCAGAGATTGGTTAACCCCATGGTTTTCATCGCACGGGCAACGGAACCCATGTTGCCGGTATGGGAGGTTTCAACTAAGACAATACGAATATTTTGCAGCATAGGTTTTCTACGGCTAAAGAATATTGCCGGATACTATCATAAAGCTGAGACATAATTCGAATTCGCTGGTATGATACGCGCCGTTTTCCGTTCTTTAACATCCAGTGAGAGATATCGATGCATCCGATGCTGAATATCGCCGTGCGCGCTGCGCGCAAGGCGGGTAATTTAATTGCCAAAAACTACGAAACACCTGACACCGTAGAGACCAGCCAGAAAGGCAGCAATGATTTCGTGACCAACGTTGATAAAGCTGCTGAAGCAGTGATTATCGACACTATCCGCAAATCTTACCCGCAACACACCATCATCACCGAAGAGAGTGGCGAGCACGAAGGCACCGACCCGGATGTACAATGGGTTATCGATCCTCTGGATGGCACCACTAACTTCATCAAACGCCTGCCGCACTTCGCGGTATCTATCGCCGTTCGTATTAAAGGTCGCACCGAAGTTGCGGTCGTTTACGATCCGATGCGTAACGAACTCTTCACTGCTACTCGTGGCCAGGGCGCACAGCTCAACGGTTACCGTCTGCGCGGCAGCATCGCTCGCGACCTGGACGGCACCATTCTGGCGACCGGCTTCCCGTTCAAAGCGAAGCAGCACGCAACCACCTACATCAACATCATTGGCAAACTCTTTACCGAATGCGCGGACTTCCGCCGCACCGGCTCTGCCGCGCTGGATCTGGCCTATGTTGCCGCCGGCCGCGTTGATGGTTTCTTTGAAATTGGCCTCAAGCCGTGGGATTTCGCCGCAGGTGAACTGCTGGTTCGCGAAGCGGGCGGTCTGGTGTGCGACTTCACTGGCGGGCATAACTACATGCTGACCGGTAACATCGTCGCCGGTAACCCGCGCGTGGTGAAAGCGATGCTGGCAAATATGCGTGAAGAGCTGAGCGACGCGCTGAAGCGTTAATCCTCTCACAGGCCGGGTTTTGTGAATGGCCTGATGGCGCTGCGCTTATCAGGCCTACAAAAGCAGAACCCGCAGCATTACAGCAGCATCCAGCAGTTCGTAGGCCGGATAAGGCGTTTTCGCCGCATCCGGCAACAAATGCCGCACTTCGTATGCGTCCTCGATTAAAAGGGGCGTAATCCGCCGCCCGGCGGTAATGCGCTCATCCACATCACCACCGCCGCACTAACCAGAACCACGCCACCTGCTAACGCCAGCGTCGTCCAGCCAATTTGCCGCCACAGCACCGGCGCGCGTTTACCGCTTAACTTCACCGCCAGCTGGCGGAAGCCGTGCACCAGTAACGCCAGCCCGCTGATGGTCAGCGACGTGCCGGCGGCCATCGCCAGCGCGGAGGCTACCCCCCAGGCGAAAACGCCAATCACTTTACTGAACAGCAGCACCATAATGGCACCGGAACAGGGCCGCATGCCCATCGACAAGATAATCATCAGCCGCGCGCGCCAGTCGCCACCCTTTTGCAGCTGCGTCTGCGTGGGCAGATGCTGATGACCGCATCCGCAGTTTTCATGATGAACATGGTGTGGTGTAAAAGCGCGAAACGTTGGCGCGCGTAACAGCTGATGCAGGCGCTTCAGCGCGCGGGCGCAGAGCAGCAGCCCCAGCACACCGACCAGCAGATAACTCCCCTTCTCCAGCCAGTAGCCGCTGAGGTGCAGCTGCCGGGCGGGCAGTGCCAGCAGGCTAAGCACCACAACCACCAGTAAAATCGCCACCAGCCCCTGCAACAGAGAAGATGCCAGCGTCAGGCCGATAGCGGGTTTTAATTTTGAGGGGTGAGTCGCAAGCCAGGTGGTGATCACCACTTTGCCGTGTCCCGGTCCCAGCGCATGCAGCACACCATAGACAAAGCTGAACAACAGCAGCGTACCGCCCGCTTTGGTCGGGTTTTCAGCCACCGCCTTCAGCAGCGTGCTCATCTGGATATTCACCTCGCGCTGCCAGAGCGCGCTTCTCATCACCACCTGCGGCCACGCATGCCAGAGCCAGAGTGCGCCGAGCACGGCAGTCACCATAAACAGCAGTAGCGGCCACCACTGCAGTACGCGCCGTTTGCGCGCCATCCGTTGGCTGATTACTGACATAGCAGCGTCACCGTTTGAGCAAACTGTTTACCCAGTTCCATATCCTCCTTTGGGGCGTCGTTCTTATCCAGCGACTGCGCGTAGCTCAGCACCTCTTCGCCGGGTTTCGGTGTGTGTAGCGTAGTTTTACAGCGCGATTGCAGCGCCGCGGGCAGCGAGATATCGCTCGCCTTGTCGTAGCGCATATCCACGTAATAGGTGGGATCGAAAGTCGAGAAGGTATATTTCTCTCCCTTCAGCGGCTGCGGCTCTGCCAGTGGCAGTACAAAGGTCAGCACGGCCTGGTGCGCCTCTCGCGCGAGGCCATATTCGGTCGGGCGATTGAGGAACTTCACCTTCTGACCGTTATGCCACACTTCGGTGAAGTAGTGCTGGCCGAGCACGTTTGCCATCACTTCCGCCGCCAGCTTTTTCCAGATCTCTTCGCCGGGCTTTGCGTTACCGGCGTCATAGAGCAGGTCGGCAGAGGTGATCTCATCCATCGTCCAGCGCATTTTCAGGCCGGTAAACTGGCCGTTTTCGCCAACCAGCTGCGTCTTCATCACAATAAAGCTGTGCGGGTGCGCCATAAGAGAAAACGATAAAAGCGCGGGAAATAGCCCCAAAACCCACTGTTTAACTAATTGCATCTCTTCCTCACGTGAAAAATTCTGTGATGCTCCCCGGCATTCCTGGACGAAAATGCGGCGGCTGCGCTGTCGCTCAAGATACCTTTAACTACGCTTATCAAATAGCCCTTTTTCCCAACCTTAACTGGACACTGACAGATGACCATGACGCTGACCCCACCATCTGTACTCTCCAGCCCGCAGCGTCGCTGCCAGGTGCTACTGCTGCTTGCCCTGCCGGGGCAAGGTATCACCATGGAAAATATCATCGCCATTAACGGTGTTGATGATGCCGTGGCCCTGCAGGATATCGCGGAGACGCAAAGCGAGATCCAGCTTTACCATCGCCTCTCCATCGTGCCCTGCGGCGAGGGCGGCTACCGCATCGAAGGCACGCCGCTCGATCAGCGCTTGTGCCTGCTGCACTGGCTGCGTCGAGCCCTGCGCCTCTGCCCGGATTTTATTACTCAACACTTTACGCCCGCATTAAAAACGGCACTTAAACAGCAGGGCATTGCGCGCACACTCTACGACGATATTAATCTGCATGCGTTGATCAACCTCTGCTCGCGCCGCCTGAAACGTTCGTTTGAGTCTCGCGATCGGCAGTTTTTGGGGCTCTATTTGCAGTACTGCCTGTTGCAGCACCATAGCGGCCACTCGCCGGAGTTTAACCCGGTTCAGCAAGCATGGGCGCAGATGCGCGCCGAGTATCTGGTGGCGCAGGATATTGTCCGCCACTGGCAGCGCCGCGTCGCCGCTACCGCTCATGAGAATGAGCACCTCTTTTTAGCCCTGCTGTTTATGCTGGTGCGTACACCCGATCCGAGCCACGATGATCATCAGCAAGATCACCGCCTGCGCCTTGCCATCAGCCAGATGATTGCCCACTTTCACCAGCTCTCCGGCATGCATTTCAGCGACGAGCAGGGGCTGACCAATCAGCTCTATATTCACCTCGCCCAGGCGCTGGATCGCAGCTTGTTTGGCATCGGCATTGATAACACACTGCCGGCGGAGATCAATCAGCTCTACCCGCGCCTGATGCGCACCACGCGCACGGCGCTGGAGGGGCTGGAAACGGAGTATGGGCTGCGTTTTAGCGATGAGGAAGCGGGGCTGGTGGCGGTGATTTTCGGTGCCTGGCTGATGCAGGAGAGCGATCTGCATGAGAAGCAGCTGGTGCTGATTACCGGCGATGAGCACGCCAGAGAGCAGGAGATTGAGCAGCAGCTGCGTGAGTTAACGCTACTGCCGCTCACCATTCGTTACTTGCCGCTGGAAGCCTTCCGCGAAGCCGGCGCGCCGAAAGATGTGACGCTTATCATCACGCCTTACACTACGCCGCTGCCGCTCTTCTCTGCACCGCTGATTCATACCGACGGGCTGCTGAGCGAGCAGCAGCAGGAGCATATTCGCATTATGCTTGAGGGCTCTCCTTCTGCGCGGCGACCGTTGGACGCAGGATCAGCGCTGGCAGTGCCAGTAACGCCATAATAAAGAACAGCCCCTGATGCAGATGTTCGAAGAGGAATCCGGCGATCATCGTCATCAGGGCAATACTGCCTCCCATCGCTACGGCGGAGTAGACCGCCTGCAGCCGGATCACCTCACTGCCCTGCCGCGCGGAGATGTAGCGCATGGCCGCCAGGTGGCAAACCGTAAAGGTGCCGCAGTGCAGGATCTGCGCGACAACCAGCCACGGCAGCGCAATGGTCCAGCCCATCAGGCTCCAGCGAACCAGCCCGCAAACCGCCGAGAGCAGCAGCAGATCGCGTGCGCTGAAGCGGCGGAACAGGCGGTTACTGAGCGCAAAAATCACCACTTCTGCCACCACGCCCAGCGACCACAAATAGCCCACCGTTGAGGCGGAATAGCCCACCGACTGCCAGTAGATGGCGCTGAAGCCGTAATAGGCGGCGTGCGCGCCCTGTAGCAGCGAGACGCAGGCGAGAAAGCGCCAGTTCTGCGCAATCAAGGTACGCCAGGCGGGCCAGCCTGCGCCCTCCTGCTGGCGGCTCTCCCCCTGCGGCAGAATCGACGGGCGCAGCAGCATGCCGAGCAGCATTGAGGCGGTGCCGAGCGACAGCATCACCAGAATCGCCCGGTAGTCGTAGAGGCTCACCAGCTTGCCGGTTAGCGCCGAGCCAATCACAAAAGCGATCGATCCCCACAGCCTGACGCGGCCATAATCCATCGGGAACTGTTTTTGCCACGTGCCTGCCAGCGCATCCGTCAGCGGCACCAGCGGCGAGAAGAAGAGGTTAAAGCCGACAATCACTACCGCCAGCCAGGCGACATGGCTTCCGGCATAGAAGGCCATGGCAAAGATAAGCGTAGCCAGAGCCAGCACGCGCAGGGCGGTGATTAATCGGGAGGGGTCGCTTACGCGCGGGGCAATCAACAGGCTACCGAGAAAGCGGGCAACGAGACCAGCGCCGAGCAGCATACCGATGATTTCCGGAGTTAACCCGACGCCTTTGAGCCAGACGCCCCAGAAGGGTAAGAAGATGCCGTAACTGAAAAAGTAGGTGAAATAAGCGAGCGCCAGCCAGCGCGTTGACTGCAGAACCATGATTTCCTCCTGAATCGAAGCGTTAGTCTGGCGGCAAACGCCTGGCCTGGCAAGCAACAATCAGGTAACAAATTTGCCTAAGCGCAGGTTTTACAACATTAAAACGTCCCGGACGGGAGGCGTCGCTGGAGAGCAGGTAAAAAAAAGCCCGCTTCACAGGAAGCGGGCTTGTTTGAGGTCGGAAACTTATGCGTAAACCGGGAAACGGGCGCAGATATCCAGCACTTTCTGTTTAGTGCGCTCGATCACTGCTTCGTCGTTGATGCTGTCAAGCACGTCACACATCCAGCCTGCCAGCTCTTTGACTTCCGCTTCTTTGAAGCCGCGACGGGTGACAGCCGGGCTACCGATACGGATACCGGAGGTCACGAACGGGCTCTTCGGATCGTTCGGCACGCTGTTTTTGTTAACCGTGATGTTGGCACGACCCAGCGCAGCGTCCGCTTCTTTACCGGTCAGGTTTTTATCAACCAGATCCAGCAGGAAGAGGTGGTTATCGGTACCGCCAGACACCACGTTGTAGCCGCGCGCAAGGAACACTTCCACCATCGCTTTGGCGTTTTTCGCAACCTGCTGCTGGTAGGTTTTGAACTCCGGCTCCATCGCCTCTTTCAGCGCCACCGCTTTACCCGCGATAACGTGCATCAGTGGGCCGCCCTGACCGCCAGGGAAGACGGCGGAGTTCAGTTTTTTGTACAGCTCTTCGCTACCGCCCTTCGCCAGGATCAGGCCGCCGCGCGGACCCGCCAGGGTTTTGTGGGTGGTTGTCGTCACAACGTGTGCATGCGGAACCGGGTTCGGGTAGACGCCTGCGGCAACCAGACCGGCAACGTGCGCCATATCAACAAACAGATAGGCGCCGATGCTGTCGGCGATTTCGCGCATTTTGGCCCAGTCAACCACGCCAGAGTAGGCAGAGAAGCCGCCAATGATCATTTTCGGCTTATGTTTTTGCGCCTGCTCATTGAGTTCGTTGTAATCAATATGGCCCGTTTCATCGATGCCATAAGGAACGATGTTGTAGAGTTTGCCGGAGAAGTTTACCGGAGAGCCGTGAGTCAGGTGGCCACCGTGCGCCAGGTTCATACCGAGCACGGTATCGCCCGGCTCAAGCAGCGTGGTGTAGACGGCGAAGTTAGCCTGTGAGCCAGAGTGCGGCTGAACGTTCGCGTAATCGGCGCCAAACAGCGCTTTCGCGCGGTCAATCGCCAGCTGTTCAACGATATCGACATATTCACAGCCGCCGTAGTAACGCTTGCCCGGATAACCCTCGGCATATTTGTTCGTCAGCTGAGATCCCTGTGCCTGCATAACGCGCGGGCTGGTGTAGTTTTCGGAGGCGATCAGTTCAATGTGCTCTTCCTGACGTACTTTCTCCTGCTCCATAGCCTGCCACAATTCGGCATCATAATCGGCAATGTTCATTTCACGCTTTAACATCCGCATCTCCTGACTCAGCTAACTAAAACAACTCTCAATGAGGGCCCGATTTCGGGGACGGCTGACAGTATAACTGATTAAAATTCTGAGAACAGGTCTTGACAAAGGTTTTTACGCAAACGATTGGCTGCCCGCCACACAAGGCTTTGAGCAATAACGGGCTGCATCGCGTAAGGGGATTTCTTTTCACCTTTGTGATGCAACTTCTTCATCTTCGATAATCCCTTTTTCATTACGCCCTTTACAACCTTGAGCTCACGACTATAAGATGCATTTAAAATATAACTTTAAATATCGCCCTTCAGAAGGATGCCATCATGCTCGACGCTCAGACCATCGCCACCGTCAAATCCACTCTCCCGCTGCTCGCCGCCACCGGCCCGAAACTGACCGCTCACTTCTACGATCGGATGTTTCAGCACAACCCCGAGTTGAAAGAGATCTTCAATATGAGCAACCAGCGCAACGGCGATCAGCGTGAAGCGCTGTTTAACGCCATTGCCGCTTACGCCGCAAATATTGACAATCTTTCCGCCCTGCTGCCCGCCGTTGAAAAGATCGCCCAGAAGCACACCAGCTTCCAGATCCAGCCGCAGCAATATGAGATCGTTGGCGAGCATCTGCTGGCCACCCTTGATGAGATGTTCCAGCCGGGAGAAGAGGTGCTGGACGCGTGGGGTAAAGCCTACGGCGTGCTGGCGGGCGTGTTTATCCATCGTGAAGCGGAGATTTACCGCGAGCACGCCGATAAACAAGGGGGTTGGGAGGGAACGCGCGCGTTCCGCCTGGTGGAGAGAGTGCCGCGCAGCGCGCTGATCACCAGTTTTGAGTTTGAGCCGGTCGACGGCCAGCCGGTCGCCGATTACCGGCCGGGTCAGTATCTTGCCGTGTGGCTGAAACCGGACGGCTTTCCGCATCAGGAGATCCGCCAGTACTCCCTGACCCGCGAGCCGAACGGCAAAAGCTACCGTATTGCAGTGAAGCGGGAAGAAGGCGGGCAGGTCTCAAACTGGCTGCACGATGAAGCGAAACCTGGCGATGTGCTCTGGCTTGCCGCACCGGCCGGTGATTTCTTCCTTGATGTCAGCCCGCAGACGCCGGTATCGCTCATCTCCGCAGGCGTGGGGCAGACGCCGATGCTGGCGATGCTGCACCATCTGACGCACAGCCACCATCGCGCGCAGGTTAACTGGTTTCATGCGGCGGAAAATGGTGATGTGCACGCCTTTACCGATGAGGTAAGCGAGCTGGGAGCCAGCCTGCCGCACTTTTATCAGCATATCTGGTATCGCCAGCCAAACGCGGCGGATGAGCAGGCCACGCGCTTTAACAGCCGCGGTCTGATGTCACTTACAGAGATGAAAGATCGGGTGAGTGATGAAGAGATGCAGTTCTGGCTCTGCGGGCCGGTGGCGTTTATGCAGTTTGCAGCAGAACAGCTGGTGATGCTGGGCGTGGGACGCGATCGCATTCACTATGAGTGCTTCGGCCCGCACAAGGTGTTGTAAGCAAGACGCCCTCACCGTGTGCGGTGAGGGCAATAAATCAGATGGCGGCGTCGTCTTCTTCGCCGGTACGAATACGCACGACGCGCGCAACGTCAAAGACGAAGATTTTGCCGTCGCCGATTTTACCGGTCTGCGCGGTACGGATAATGGTATCTACGCAGGTGTCGACAATGTCGTCGCCCACCACGATCTCAATCTTCACCTTCGGCAGAAAATCCACCATATACTCTGCGCCACGGTAAAGTTCGGTGTGGCCTTTCTGGCGACCAAAACCCTTCACTTCCGTTACCGTCATCCCGGTGATGCCGACTTCAGCCAGCGCTTCACGCACATCATCCAGTTTGAAAGGTTTAATAATCGCATCAATCTTTTTCATGGTCGTTCCTTACACGCTCTTGCCAGTCTGCTGCATCGTAATCGGTTGCTCACAGTACCATAATCATTTCGCCTTTACTCTTTAAAGTCATTGGCGTCCAGTTCATGGCGCGAGAGCAGTTTATAAAATTCGGTGCGGTTGCGACCCGCCATACGCGCGGCGTGCGTCACGTTGCCTTTAGTGATTTGCAGCAGCTTGCGCAGGTAGTTGAGTTCGAACTGGTTACGCGCCTCGACAAAGGTCGGCAGCGCGGTATTCTCCCCTTCCAGCGCCTGCTCGACCAGCGCGTCGCTGATCACCGGCGACGAGGTAAGCGCCACGCACTGCTCAATTACGTTCACCAGCTGGCGCACGTTGCCGGGCCAGCTGGCGGTCATCAGCCGCTTCATCGCATCGGTGGAAAAAGCGCGCACAAACGGCTTATGCCGGTCCGCCGACTGGCGCAGCAGATGGTTGGCAAGCAGCGGAATATCCTCTGCCCGCTCCGCCAGCGCCGGGATCTTCAGGCTGACCACGTTCAGGCGATAGTAGAGATCTTCACGGAACTCACCGCGCGCCATCGCTTTTGGCAAATCGCGGTGCGTCGCCGAAATAATGCGCACATTGATATCGATATCGCGGTTGCTGCCAAGCGGACGCACTTTACGCTCCTGTAACACACGCAGGAGTTTGACCTGTAACGGGATCGGCATATCGCCAATCTCATCAAGAAACAGCGTCCCGCCCTCTGCCGCCTGGAACAGCCCTTCCCGGCTGCTTACCGCGCCGGTAAAAGCCCCGCGCGCGTGGCCGAAGAGTTCCGACTCCAGTAGCTGCTCCGGGAGCGCGCCGCAGTTGATGGCGATAAAGGCGTTTTTACTGCGCGGGCTGGCGTTGTGGATCGCCTGCGCCAGCACCTCTTTACCGGTGCCGCTCTGGCCGTTAATCAGCACGCTGACATCAGATTGCGCCACCATTCGCGCCTGTTCAAGCAGGCGCAACATCAATGGGCTGCGGGTCACAATCGTTTCACGCCACTGATCGTCGCTGGCGGAGCCGCTGTGCTCCAGCGCATCGTCGATAGCCTTGTAGAGCGCGTCTTTATCTACCGGCTTAGTCAGAAAGCTGAAGACGCCCTGCTGCGTGGCGGCAACCGCATCGGGGATAGAGCCATGCGCGGTGAGAATAATCACCGGCATTCCCGGCTGCATGCGCTGGATCTCGGCGAAGAGCTGCATGCCATCCATCTCATCCATGCGCAGATCGCTTATCACCAGATCGACCTTCTCACGAGTGAGAATGCGTAACCCCTCCTGCCCGCTTTCGGCGGTGACAATGCTGTACCCTTCGCTGGTCAGGCGCAGCCCGAGCAGTTTCAGCAGGCCCGGATCGTCATCCACCAGCAGCAGATGCGCCGGTTTGCGATTGGTCATGGTTTCGTCTCCTGCTGATCGGCATCGCTTTTCGCCGGATGCGCGCCGTCCGGCATATCGGCGGGAGCCGGTTTGCGGATCGAGAGACGCCGTTCAATATCGGTAAGGTTTTCAAGCTTGCGGGTGGTGGTATCAAGCTGCTCATGCAGGAATTGCTGCTGGGCGCGCAGTCTGTCGAGCTCGCTGTCGGCAGACTGCTGCAACTTACTGTAGCGGCTACGCTCTTCGGCTAACTGCAGCTGTGCTTTTTCGCCATCGCGCCACAGCTCAAACAGCGGGCGCAGCTGCGCAGGAATCGCAGGGCTTAAGGCGTCCAGACGATCGGTGTAGTCCCGGCGCTCAAGGGGCGAAATTTTGGCATTAGAGAGCAAAATACCGCGCCGCAAAGTTGCCTGCCAGGTATTGTCCGACCATGCACGCGCTTGTGCGCGCGCAACCGCAGGTGATAAACGCTGGGCACAATCCATGCCGCGCAGCCAGAACAGCGGATTGCTCTCGACGCTCTGCCCCGAGAGGGTCCAGATATCGTTGCAATCCGTCAACAGAAAATCGGCCAGTTGGCGCTCGGGAAGCTGCGTTTTTTTATTGTCATGGATGGCGCTTTGCGGCGTTTGCGCCACGCAGCCTGCCAGCAGCAGGCAAGGAAGCGCGCGCAGCCAGCCCGATTGCTGTGTCATCGCGTTGACCACGCGGGAAAAGAGATGCGACATACTCACCAGATTTATATTCATTGTGTTGATTTTTCCGGCGCGACGAGCGGTAGCTCAATACGGAAGCAGACATCGTCCTTGCTGTCCGTTACCAGATGCAGTTCACCCTGCATTCTGCGGATACAGTCTCTGGCGATGCTTAACCCCAGCCCGCTGCCTTTAACCGCGCCTTTGCGTTGGTGGCTTCCCTGAAAAAAGGGCTCAAAAATCATCTCGCGCTCCGCTTCGGGGATGGGGGTGCCGGTATTCGCTACATCAATGCGCAACCGTGCGCCGGTACTATAACTGTGGAGACGAATGGTACCGGATTCAGCCCCATAGTGCACCGCGTTGGAGTAAAGATTATCCAGCACGCTCATTAGCAGCATCGGCTCTGCCTGACAGGTCGCCGCATCGAGGGCAATCTCGGTATGCATCATTTTAGCTCGTGCTGGCAGGCTGTGTGCGGAGAGCACCATCTCCACCAGCGGAGCCAGTTCCACCGCTTCCAGCTCGACCGAGCCGCCGGCCAGCTTGCGGTTGTAATCCAGCAGCTGTTCAATCAATTTTTGCAGGTTGCGGCTGCTGGCATCGAGGATCTCAACCACCTCTTTCTGCTCCGGTGAGAGCGGCCCGACCACCTCATCAGCAAGCAGTTCGGTCCCTTCACGCATGCTGGCAAGCGGCGTTTTCAGTTCATGGGAGATATGGCGTAAAAACTGGTGGCGCTGAGACTCAAGCCACGCCAGCCGTTCACTCAGCCAGATAATACGTTCGCCGACATAGCGCAGTTCGCGTGGGCCATTAAACACCACGCTCTGCGCCAGGGGCCGCCCCTCCCCCAGCCGGTTAATCATCCGCTCAATGCCCTTTACCGGGCCGATAATCATGCGGGTAAAGAGCAGCATCAGCACCAGGCTGACCAGAAAGAGCACCAGCGCCTGCCAGCCGAAGAACTGGCCGCGCTCGGCGATCTCCAGCTGGAGCTGCTGCCCGCGCGAGAAGACCACGGCGCGGGTCGACTGCACCATCTCCGTATTCGCCGCAGCAAACGCCTCAAGCTGTGCAGAGGCGGCAGGCGACGGGCCGCTGTTGGCGCACTGCAACTGCGCGAGATCGTTCAGATCCTGGCGCAGCGCCTGGTAGAGCCGGTCATCGGGTAAAACCCCGGCATGAGCCTCCAGCATCTCGCTGTAGCGCTTGCGCTGATTCTGATACACACGCTCAAGGGTGGCGTCATCCAGCACGCAGTACTGGCGATAGCTGCGCTCCATCTCCAGCGCGGCGTTGGTCATCGCTTCGCTGCGGCGGGCGTCAATCAGCGTCGTGCGGTTAGTTAACAGTGCCTGGGCGCTGAGCGCATTCAGGCTCTGCCAGGCTTGCCAGGCTAACACCAGTAGCGGCAGTAAAATAAGCAGGAACGCCATCATCACCAGTTGGCGTAAGGAGCGGGGAAAAGCGGGCCAGCGTTTCAAGGCAGTACTCTCGCAGAATAAGGTACAGAGATGCTAGCTGAGTGACGGGCTAAAGAACAACAAAGCCGGGCTTTTGCCCGGCTTTGTTATGTAATTAGGCGGTGCCTAACTCGACGTTTCGCCCGATGTCTGATAAAGCTACGCAATGATCAGCAGGTGGACGGCAGGCACCTTTAAGTGCGTCATTCGAAAGTTTATGTAGCGCGTCCCGAAGGGGCTGACATAAGAGGGTGAATGAGCCACTGGCCCTAAGTATGCACAGAGTGTGCCAGATTAACACACAATATTTTAACGCCTTGATTATCATGATATTTATTATTAAAGCCCGTTTTTGTGAAGTGCGCAACATTTCATCTCCCTGTCGTCATTTAGCAACACTCTCTCAGCGCATTGGCTATCTCTATTAAAATCAAATGGATAAATGTCTCCATTTGGAGACAGTGATAATAGTCTGATGTCGGGAAAAGCCGACACTTTTGCCCCCAGATCGAAAAACCCCCTTCCCGATTAAGGAAGAGGGCCTGTTTTACTGCCGGATCTGATTTAGCCGAGCTGTTTACGCGCGTTGCGGAAGATACGCATCCACGGGCTGTCTTCGCCCCAGTTTTCCGGGTGCCAGGAGTTAGCAACGGTGCGGAAAACACGCTCCGGGTGCGGCATCATGATGGTGACGCGCCCGCTTTCGCTGGTTACGGCGGTAATACCGTTCGGCGAACCGTTCGGGTTTGCCGGGTAGCGCTCGGTTACGCTGCCGCTGTTATCGACATAGCGCAGCGCCACCAACCCTTTGCTTTCGAGCTGTGCCAGATGGGCGGCATCACGCACTTCGACACGCCCTTCCCCGTGCGAGACGGCGATAGGCATATGCGACCCGACCATGCCATTCAGCAGCAGCGACGGGCTTTGCGTTACTTCCACCAGGCTGAAGCGCGCCTCGAAACGATCGGAGTGGTTACGCACAAAGCGCGGCCACAGTTCGCTGCCGGGGATCAGTTCACGCAGGTTCGACATCATCTGGCAGCCGTTACAAACCCCCAGCGCCAGAGTTTGCGGACGGTGGAAGAAGGTTTCGAATTCGTCGCGCACGCGCTCATTAAAGAGGATCGATTTCGCCCACCCTTCGCCCGCGCCGAGCACGTCGCCATAAGAGAAGCCACCGCAGGCGACCAGCGCGTGGAAGCTCTCCAGCCCGCTGCGCCCGGCCAGCAGATCGCTCATGTGAACATCAACCGCGTCAAACCCGGCGCGGTGGAACGCCGCCGCCATCTCAACGTGGGAGTTCACGCCCTGCTCACGCAGCACGGCGACTTTCGGACGCGCGCCGGTGGCGATAAACGGTGCCGCGATGTCCTCATTAATATCAAACGTCAGCTTCACGTTGAGGCCCGGATCGTTGTCGTTGGCTTTCGCCTCGTGCTCCTGATCCGCGCACTCCGGATTATCGCGCAGGCGCTGCATCTGCCAGGTGGTTTCTGCCCACCACATACGCAGCGTGGTGCGGCTTTCGCTGAACACCGTCTGGCCGTCCGCTTCAATCACAAAGCGATCGCCTTCGACCGCGCGACCGAGATAGTGCACTACGTCGCTTAAACCGTACGCTGCCAGCACGCTCTCCACCGCCTCGCGATCGGCTGCGCGTACCTGAATCACCGCGCCCAGCTCTTCATTAAACAGCGCCGCCAGACGATCGTTGCCCAGCGCGGCGATGTCGACATTGACGCCGCAGTGGCCGGTAAAGGCCATCTCCGCCAGCGTCACCAGCAGACCACCGTCGGAGCGGTCGTGGTAGGCCAGCAGTTTTCTGTCCGCCACCAGCGCCTGAATCGCATCATAGAAGCTTTTCAGCTGCTCAACGTTACGCACGTCCGCCGGTTTGTCGCCCAGCTGGCGGTAAACCTGCGCCAGCGCCGTTGCGCCAAGCGCGTTGCTGCCCTTGCCGAGATCGATTAACAGCAGGGCGTTGTCGTCGATTGAGAGCTGCGGCGTCACGGTATGACGCACATCTTCAACGCGGGCAAAGGCGGTGATCACCAGCGACAGCGGCGAAGTCATCTCGCGCTGCTCGCTCCCCTCCTGCCAGCGGGTCTTCATCGACATTGAGTCTTTGCCCACCGGAATGGTCAGACCGAGCGCCGGACAGAGCTCTTCGCCCACCGCTTTTACCGCCGCATAGAGACCGGCGTCTTCACCCGGATGTCCTGCCGCGGCCATCCAGTTGGCGGAGAGTTTGATACGTTTGATATCGCCGATGTGCGTCGCCGCGATATTGGTCAACGCTTCACCGACCGCCAGCCGCGCCGAGGCAGCAAAGTCGAGCAGCGCCACCGGAGCACGTTCACCGAGCGCCATCGCTTCGCCGTAGTAGCTGTCCAGGCTGGCGGTGGTCACCGCGCAGTTGGCAACCGGGATCTGCCACGGGCCGACCATCTGGTCGCGCGCCACCATGCCGGTGACCGTACGGTCGCCAATGGTGACAAGGAAAGTTTTCTCCGCCACGGTCGGCAGGTGCAGCACGCGGTTTACCGCGTCAGCCACGGTAATGCCGTGGGTGCTGAAGCTGTCGCCGCTGGCCTGGCGCGTTGCCACATCGCGCGTCATCTTCGGCGTTTTGCCAAGCAGCACATCCAGCGGCATATCGATCGGTTGGTTAGCGAAGTGGCTGTCGTTCAGCATTAAGTGCTGCTCTTCGGTCGCGTCGCCAATGACCGCGTAGGGCGCGCGCTCGCGGCGGCAGAGTTCGTCGAACAGCGGCAGCTGATCCGCCGCCACCGCCAGCACATAGCGCTCCTGGGATTCGTTACACCAGATCTCCAGCGGGCTCATACCCGGCTCGTCGCTGAGAATATCGCGCAGCTCAAAGCGGCCGCCGCGACCACCGTCGCTCACCAGCTCCGGCATGGCGTTAGAGAGGCCGCCCGCGCCGACATCGTGAATAAAGAGGATTGGGTTGGCTTCGCCCAGCTGCCAGCAGCGGTCAATCACCTCCTGGCAACGACGCTCCATCTCCGGGTTATCACGCTGCACCGAGGCGAAGTCAAGATCGGCATCGGACTGGCCGGAGGCCATTGACGAGGCTGCGCCGCCGCCAAGACCGATATTCATCGCCGGCCCGCCGAGCACGATCAGCTTGGCACCGACCACGATCTCGCCTTTCTGCACATGATCTTCACGGATGTTGCCGATCCCGCCGGCCAGCATGATCGGCTTGTGGTAACCGCGCAGCTCTTCGCCGTTGTGGCTGTTGACCTTCTCTTCATAGGTACGGAAGTAGCCATTCAGCGCCGGACGGCCAAACTCGTTGTTAAATGCCGCGCCGCCCAGCGGGCCGTCGGTCATAATATCAAGTGCGGTAACGATACGCTCCGGCTTGCCGAAATCCTCTTCCCACGGCTGCTCGAAGCCGGGAATACGCAGGTTGGAAACGGAGAAGCCGACCAGCCCCGCTTTCGGCTTCGCGCCGCGCCCGGTAGCGCCCTCATCGCGGATCTCGCCGCCGGAGCCGGTTGCCGCGCCCGGCCACGGTGAAATGGCGGTCGGGTGGTTATGCGTCTCCACCTTCATCAAAATATGGGTCGGCTCCTGGTGGAAATCGTAGCGACCTTCTCCGCGGTCGGCATAGAAGCGCCCCACGGCAGACCCTTCCATCACCGCCGCGTTATCTTTGTAGGCAGAGAGCACATAGTCCGGCGTTTTTTCGAAGGTGTTCTTGATCATTTTGAACAGCGACTTCGGCTGCGGCTGCCCGTCAATCACCCAGTCGGCGTTAAAGATTTTGTGACGGCAGTGCTCCGAGTTCGCCTGGGCGAACATGTAGAGCTCGATGTCGTTCGGGTTGCGCCCCAGGCGCGTAAAGGCATTGTGCAGGTAATCGATCTCATCTTCGGCCAGCGCCAGGCCGAGACGCAGGTTGGCGTCGATCAGTGCCTGGCGGCCTTCGCCGAGCAGATCCACGCTCTGTACCGGCGCGGGCTGATGGTGCTCAAACAGACGCGCGGCGTCCGCTTCCGCGTTAAAAACGCTCTCCATCATGCGGTCATGCAGCTGCGCCGCCACCTCTTGCCACTGGGCTTCGGTCAGGCTGGCAGCTTCCACGTAGTAGGCCACGCCGCGCTCAAGGCGGTTGATCTTTTCCAGACCACAGTTGTGCGCAATGTCGGTAGCTTTTGATGACCAGGGAGAGATGGTGCCGGGACGAGGAGTGACGAGCAGTAATTTTCCGGTTGGGGTGTGGCTGCTGAGGCTTGGGCCATATTTCAGCAGACGCTGGAGCCGGGCGTACTCTTCTTCGGTGAGCGCCGCGTTGAGGTCGGCAAAGTGAGTATATTCGGCATAAATATTGCTCACCGGCAGGTTGGTGGCCTGAAACCGTGCCAGCAGTTTGTTAATACGGAATGCGGACAGGGCAGGCGAACCACGCAGAATTTCCATCATAAGTCTCTCGTCTTCGATTACGAAGCGTCGGGGACGCTTAAAGTGTGCACCAGGGGAAAACGGGCGTCATTATAGAGAATCCTGACGCGCGACGAAACCGTTTGCGTGGAAATAAAAAGCCCCGATGATTTTTAACAATAGCTGTGGCCGAATGCTGTAATTTGTTGCCAACTGCCGTTTTGTTACGCAGAATGCCGCTAAATCAGCAGCAACCCCCTTGCTGTGATTGTGAAAACCTGTTGAGGCAAAGTACGGCGCAGAGAATTAACTCCTTGAAAAGATTTCAGATTAATTATCTGCTCATCGGCATTGTCACCCTGCTGCTGGCAGCAGCGCTGTGGCCATCAGTCCCCTGGTTTGGCAAAGCCGATAATCGCATCGCGGCTATCCAGGCGCGCGGGGAGCTGCGCGTCAGTACGATTTCGACTCCGCTTACCTACACCTCCATTAACGGCAAAAATTACGGCCTCGATTACGAGCTGGCGCAACAGTTTGCCGACTACCTCGGCGTGAAACTGAAAATTACCGTGCGCCAGAACATCAGCCAGCTGTTTGACGACCTCGATCATGACAATGCCGATATGCTCGCCGCCGGGCTGGTCTATAACAATGAGCGCGTCAAAAGCTACCAGACCGGGCCGGTCTACTACTCTGTTTCCCAACAGCTGGTCTATCGCGTCGGCAGCTATCGCCCGCGTACGCTGGCGGAAGTGAATGAGAGCCAGTTGACCATTGCGCCCGGACATGTCGCGCTGGACGATCTGCGTGAGTTAAAAGAGAAGAAGTATCCCAATCTCAGCTGGAAGGTGGATGAGAAACTCGGCACCACCCTCCTGCTCCAGCAGGTGGTCGACGGCAAACTGAGTTATACCGTCGCCGATTCGGTGGCGATCAGCCTCTTTCAGCGCGTTCACCCGGAGCTGGCGGTGGCGCTCGATATCTCCGATGAACAGCCCGTCACCTGGTTTAGCAAGCGCGACGACGACAATACCCTCTCTGCGGCGATGCTCGATTTCTTCAATACCATTAATGGCGAGGGGATCCTCGCAAGGCTTGAGGAGAAGTATCTCGGACATGGCGATGGCTTTGATTATGTCGATACCCGCGCCTTTTTACGCGCCGTTGATAGCGTACTGCCACAGTTGCAGCCGCTGTTTGAGAAGTATGCGCAGCAGATAGACTGGAAGTTATTAGCGGCGATTTCATACCAGGAGTCCCACTGGGATACGCAGGCCACCTCGCCGACGGGCGTGCGCGGGCTCATGATGTTGACCCGCAATACGGCGCAGAGCCTGGGGCTGAGCGACCGAACCGATGCCGAGCAGAGCATCAGCGGCGGCGCGCGCTACCTGCAGGATATGATGAGCAAAGTGCCGGACAGCGTGCCGCAGGATGAGAAGATCTGGTATGCGCTGGCGGCCTACAACATGGGCTATGCACATATGCTCGACGCCCGTGCGCTGACGGTGAAGACCAAAGGCAACCCGGACAGCTGGGCAGAGGTGAAACAGCGCCTGCCGCTGTTAAGCCAGAAGGCCTACTACAGCAAATTACGCTACGGCTATGCCCGCGGGTATCAGGCGTATGCCTACGTTGAGAATATCCGTAAATATGAGATTAGCCTGGTGGGGTACCTGCTGGAGAAAGAGAGGGAGCTTGCCAGGACGCTCAAGCTGGCGCAGAGCTACCCGGCGGTGTCGAGTGACGAGCTTGATCAGCCGACCTACGGCGTGTTGCCCTTCAGCGCGCTGACCGTCGACGAGGCGTTTGGTCACCATTCCGTTTTACCACAGGATACGCTGCAGCTAAAAGTAAACCGCTGAGGGCGTTGCTATAAAACCAAGCGCACTTACCCGTAGGCCTGTTGAGGTGAAGCCGCCATCAGGCATTGTCTGCCGAATGGCGCTTCGCTTATCCGGCCTGCAAAGGCAAACGACCTACCCCCAGGACTGATAAGGCGTAGCCGCCATCAGACGTTACCGGTTTTCAGCGCTTTCTTCTCCAGCCGACGCTGGCGGAAGAAATCACTTAACATCGCGGCACACTCGTCGCGCAGCACGCCTTCGGTAAACTCGACCCGGTGGTTCATTCCCGGGTGGTGGAGCACATCCATCAACGATCCTGCCGCGCCGGTTTTCGCATCCCGTGCGCCAAACACCAGATGCCCGATCCGGCTATGCACCATTGCGCCCGCGCACATTACGCACGGCTCCAGCGTGACATAGAGTGTGGTGTCGATCAGCCGGTAGTTTTGCAACACCAGCCCGCCCTGGCGCAGCGCCATAATCTCCGCATGAGCGGTAGGATCGTGACGGCCAATCGGGCGATTCCACCCTTCGCCAATCACCCGATCGTTATGCACCAGCACCGCGCCAACGGGGACTTCACCCTCTTCCCAGGCGCGCTTCGCCAGCGTCAACGCATAACGCATCCAGTGTTCGTGAGTCAGTTCGGGATTGGACAAAGGTATTAACTCCAGCAATTCAGGCGGGGCGCATTATACACACCCCTAATACGATCGACACTACTCGAGTTGCTGCAGTTCGCCGCGCGGCGTAACGCGCCAGCGGTGCTGGCAGAAGTAGAGCAGCGGGTTGTCCTGTTTACTGTCGCTGTAGCCGCTGTAGAGACGCAGCGGCGTACCAATTTTGCGCTCTAATTGCGCGACTTTTTCATGGCCGAGGCAGCGCATCGTCAACACCCAACCGCCGTAGCCGCGGGTCATCTGGCTGGCAATGACATTGACGCGCGGCAGCCAGGGAGTATCGAAATAGACCTGCTCAACCAGCGACTGCGGCGAGCCGGTGATCAGCCAGATATCCGCATCCGAAGCGGCCAGATAGTTGGTTAACCGCGTCTGTACCACCGGAAAGGCCGTGACGTGCCCGCGAAACCAGGCGGCGAATTTCTGCTGTAAGGCGTTGAGATGGCGCTCGCTGTGACCAAAGGTGCACCCCCATAACAGCAGGCTCATCGGCCAGCGCGCGGCGCGGCCCTTAATCAGAAGCCCGACGCCAATCACCGGTAACAGCGGCAGCACAAGCAGCGCATTGAGCGGGTGATGACGCAGCAGATAGCGCAAAAAGGTGCCGAACATATCCTGCTGATGTAATGTTCCATCAAGGTCAAAAAATACAACGCGGCGTTCACTGGTAGCCAAAAGATATTCCTCTGTGGGTTAACGCTCCATCGCCGGGACGCTCCGTTTGGCGATTACACTACAACTAGCCTAACAGATAGATCCTGACTTTTCCGGTAACAGCCTGTTATCAATACCTGCAATAATACGCGCCACGCTTTCTCTCCCTCACTCATTACAGGTGACAATGACTCCAGCAACCCGCACAACGCCGCGCCGCGCATTGCAAATCTCTGCTTTTCGCCACCTCTTTTTTGCCCGCCTCCTTACCGTGCTGGGCAACGGCATCGCGCCAATCGCACTGGCTTTCGCGGTGCTCGATATTGGCGGCTCGGCGGCCGATCTCGGTCTGGTGGTGGCGGCTCGCTCGCTGTTTAACGTCGCCTTTTTATTGATTGGCGGCGTGCTGGCGGATCGCTACTCCCGCAGCCGCGTGATGGTGCTCTCCTCCCTGGTTGCCGCCCTTTCGCAGGGCACCGTTGCCTGGCTGGTGCTTGATGGCTCGGCCAGTGTCATGTTGCTCGCCCTGCTCGGCACGCTTAATGGCGCGGCGGCGGGCATCGCCCTTCCCGCCTCCTCTGCGCTGGTGCCGCAGACCGTACCTGTTCACCTTCGCCGCGAAGCAAATGCGCTGTTACAACTTGGGATTTACAGCGGGACGGTAATTGGCGCCTCGCTCGGCGGTATCCTGACCAGCGCGGTCGGCCCCGGCTGGGGGCTGGCCATTGACGCGCTCGGCTTTGCCGCTTCGGCGCCGCTCTATTACGCAATTCGCGTCGGTACGATTAAGGCCGCAGAGGCGACCAGCAATATCCTGCAGGATCTGCGCGACGGCTGGAAAGAGTTCGCCAGCCGCCCGTGGGTCTGGTCGGTAGTGGTGCAGTTCACCCTGATTAACGCCGCCTTCAGCGGCATCGTGATGGTGCTCGGCCCGGTGATTGCCGACAGCGCTTTTGGGCGAACGCAGTGGGGGTTGATTATCGCTGCGCAAAGCGTGGGTCTGATTGCCGGCTCGTTCCTGGCGCTGCGCTGGCGGCCTAAACGCGATCTCTTTATCGGCGTGGTGCTGATGGCATTCTGCGCCGTGCCCACCTGGCTGCTCGGCCAGGCGGCACCGGCTCTCTGGCTGATGGCAGCATTCTTTTGCGCCGGGATCGTCTTCGGCCTTTTCGGCGTGGCGTGGGCGCAGTCGCTGCAAACGCACATTCCGGCAGAGAAACTGGCGCGGGTCTATGCCTGGGATGCGATGGGCTCGTTTATTGCCATTCCGGTGGGCGAACTGGCGGCAGGGCCGCTGGCGATACATTTTGGCAGTGAAACAGTGTTAACCGCCTCGGCGCTGGTGGTGATCCTCGCCTGTATTGGTGCGGGCCTTGTGCCGGCGATCCGCCGTCTGGAGAGTGCCCCGCAGGTGAAATCGAGCGGGGCTGGCCTCTCCAGTTGATCGCTATCAAACGCCGCGCGGAGAAACTTTGTGCTGCCAGAATTTTTAATTCATAATCACCGCCCATGGATGGAATAGTTAATTCATCCGCGTAATACACCATGGCAGTGAATTACGTGAACACCCCGGAGATCGTATGAACTGTTTGATCCGCATTCGCCAGCGTTATCCCGGCCTTGCGCAGAGTGATAAAAAGCTGGCGGAATTTCTGCTCGAAAACCCCGATCGCGCCCGCCATTTAAGTTCGCAGCAGCTGGCGGCTGAAGCGGGTGTCAGCCAGTCGAGCGTGGTGAAGTTCGCGCAGAAGATGGAGTTCAAAGGCTTCCCGGCGATGAAGCTGGCGATCAGCGAAGCGCTGGCCAGTAACCCCAACCCTTACTCCGTGCCGGTGCATAATAAAATTCGCGGCGATGACGCCCTGCGCGTCGTCGGCGAGAAGCTGATTAAAGAGTACCAGAGCGCGATGCACGCCTCGCTGGATGTGAACAGTGAAGAGAAGCTGCTGGAGAGCGTGCGCCTGCTGCGCGAGTCAAAGCGTATCGTGCTGACCGGTATCGGCGCATCGGGCCTGGTGGCGCGCAATTTTGGCTGGAAGCTGATGAAAATTGGCCTTAACGCCATTGTCGAACAGGATATGCACGCACTGCTGGCGGCGGTGCAGGCGCTGGAGCCGGGCGATCTGCTGCTGCCGGTCTCCTACTCGGGCGAACGGCGCGAGATCAATATGGCGGCTGATGAAGCGTTACGCGTCGGGGCAAAGATCCTCGCGATCACCGGCTTTACCCCCAATGCGTTGCAACAGCGCGCTACCCACTCGCTCTACACCATTGCGGAAGAACAGGCGACGCGCAGCGCGGCGATCTCCTCCACCAGCGCTCAGATGATGCTGACCGATCTGCTCTTTATGGCGCTGGTACAACAGGATCTGGAGCATGCGCCGGAGCGCATTCGCCACAGCGAGGAGCTGGTAAAAAAACTGGTTTGAGCAGGTAATCATCGTATAATGCCCGCCCTGTTTGTGTTGTTTCTGAGATTTTCCTGATGGCGCTGTTAATTACCAAAAAATGCATCAATTGCGATATGTGCGAGCCGGAGTGTCCGAACGAGGCGATTTCGCTGGGCGAGAGCATTTATGAGATTAACAGCGATCGCTGCACCGAGTGCGTGGGCCACTACGAAACGCCTACCTGCCAGAAAGTGTGCCCGATCCCCAATACCATCCTTAAAGATCCGGCACACCCGGAGAGTGAAGAGCAGCTGTGGGATAAGTTTGTGCTGCTGCATCACTCCGACAAAATCTAACTCTCGATAATCACCGTCGCACAGGCGTAGTGGCGCTCATCTGCCAGCGTCACATGCACTGAACGCACGCCCATCCGCTCTGCCAGCCGTTCGGCTTCCCCCCACAGGCGCAGGCTCGGCTTTCCGAGCTCATCGTTAAACACTTCGAATTGATTAAACGCCAGGCCGTTGCGAATGCCGGTACCGAGCGCTTTTGCCGCCGCCTCTTTCACCGCAAAGCGTTTGGCGAGAAAGCGCACCGGCTGCTGATGCGCCTCGTAGAGAGCCCACTCATTAGGGCTGAGCACGCGTTTCGCCAGCCGATCGCCGCTGCGGGCGACCACGGCTTCAATGCGTGTGATCTCAACGATATCGGTGCCCAGGCCTAAGATCGCCATTATGCGCGTGCTTCCAGCATCAAACGTTTCATCTCTGCCACCGCCTCTTTCAGGCCGCTCATCACCGCACGGCCAATAATTGCGTGTCCGATATTCAGCTCGTGCATCTCTGGCAGCGCGGCGATAGCTTTTACGTTGTGGTAGGTCAGACCGTGACCGGCGTTCACTTTCAGCCCAAGGCTGGCGGCATAGGTCGCGGCATTGGCGATGCGTTCCAGCTCTTTCGCCTGCGCGGCCTCGTTTTCAGCATCCGCGTAACAGCCGGTGTGGATTTCGATCCAGGGCGCGCCCACTTCCGCTGCGGCTTTGATCTGCGCGTGATCAGCATCGATAAACAGCGATACCAGAATGCCCGCCTGCGCCAGGCGCTGGCAGGCATCGCGCATTTTGTCGCGCTGACCGGCCACGTCCAGCCCGCCTTCGGTGGTCACTTCCTGACGTTTTTCCGGCACCAGGCAGCAGAAGTGCGGCCTGGTTTCACACGCAATTGCCAGCATCTCATCGGTAACGGCCATTTCAAGGTTCATGCGCGTGTGCAGCGTCTGGCGCAGGATACGCACGTCTCTGTCGGTAATATGGCGACGATCTTCACGCAGATGGACGGTAATGCCATCGGCTCCCGCCTGCTCGGCAATAAAGGCCGCTTGCACCGGATCCGGGTAGGCGGTACCGCGCGCGTTGCGCAGAGTGGCAATGTGATCGATGTTTACGCCCAACAGTAATTCAGCCATGACAATCCTCAGTTTCGCAAAATTTCCGGCGCGGGCTTCGCCCCGCCTGGTCTGTGATCCTGCCGCTAGCGCTTAGGTACGAACTGCCGGAATAACTCCCGGCTTTTTAGCGGCTTGCCTCCAAGATACGGCTTCAGGGCAATGCGGGTAAAGCGCTTTGCGGCGCGCAGCGTGTCGCTGTCCGGAAACTCCCGCTCGGAGAGCGCGCGTAAATGTCTTCCGGTGAAGGTGGTGTTGTCGACCACTACGCTTGCGATAAAGCCCTTCTCTTCGCGGTAGCGATAGGTCATGCCATCTTCCACCGCCTCACCGCTCCCCGCACAGTGCAGAAAATCGACGCCGTAACCGAGATGGCCGAGCAGCGCCAGCTCAAAGCGACGCAGCACCGGCTCCGGCGAGCCACTGACGCCGGCCAGCGCCTGGATACAGTGCAGGTAATCAAAAAAGAGTTCGGAGAAGCGTGTCTCATGCTCCAGCACGCGGGAGATGAGTTCGTTGACATAGAGACCGCTGTAGAGGGTGATGCCGCTTAACGGCAGCGCCAGTGAGACGGCTTCGGCGCTACGCAGGGTTTTGACTTCACCACGCCCGCCAAAGCGCACCAGCAGAGGCGTAAAAGGCTGTAAGGCACCTTTGAGGTTGGAACGTTTGGAGCGTGCGCCTTTAGCAACCAGGCGCACACGACCGGACTCTTCCGTGAAGAGATCCAGCATTAAGCTGGTTTCGCTCCAGGGACGGCTATGAAGAACGAAGGCACGCTGCCATCCCTCCATTCGGTGTTACTCAGAGATCGTCGACATAACCGAGACTGCGCAGCGCGCGCTCGTCATCGGCCCAGCCCGATTTCACTTTGACCCACAGTTCAAGGTGAACTTTGGCTTCGAACATCTCTTCCATATCTTTACGGGCTTCGATGCCGATGGTTTTGATTTTGGCGCCTTTGTTGCCAATCACCATCTTCTTCTGCCCTTCACGCTCAACGAGGATAAGCCCGTTGATGTCATACCCGCCGCGCTCGTTGGTAATAAATTGCTCGATCTCCACGGTGACCGAGTAGGGCAGCTCTGCGCCAAGGAAACGCATCAACTTTTCACGGATGATCTCAGAGGCCATAAAGCGCTGAGAGCGGTCGGTGACGTAATCTTCCGGGAAGTGGTGAATCGCTTCCGGCAGATGTTTGCGTACGATGCTGGCGATGGTGTCGACGTTGGTGCCGGTTTCCGCAGAGAGCGGCACGATGTCGAGGAAGTTCATCTGGCTTGCCAGGAATTGCAGGTGTGGCAGCAGATCGGCCTTCTCCTGCACGTTGTCCACTTTGTTCACCGCGAGGATCACCGGCGCTTTGCCGTCGCGCAGCTTGTTAAGCACCATCTCGTCATCCGGCGTCCAGCGCGTGCCTTCAACCACGAAGATCACCAGCTCAACGTCACCGATAGAGCTGCTGGCCGCTTTGTTCATCAGGCGGTTGATGGCGCGCTTCTCTTCCATATGCAGACCTGGGGTATCGACGTAGACCGCCTGGTAAGCCCCTTCGGTATGGATGCCGACGATACGGTGGCGCGTGGTTTGCGCTTTACGGGAGGTGATCGAGATCTTCTGCCCGAGCAGCTTGTTCAGCAGTGTGGATTTGCCGACGTTGGGACGCCCAACGATGGCGATAAATCCGCAGTAGGTGTTTTCAGTTTCAGTGCTCATTCCAACTCCAGTTTTTTCAGCGCCTGTTCGGCGGCAGCCTGCTCCGCCTTGCGACGGCTGGAACCCGTGCCAACCACCGGTTCGCTCAGGCCGCTGACCTGGCAGTGGATAGTAAATTCTTGATCGTGCGCTTCGCCACGCACCTGCACCACCAGATAGGAGGGCAGCGGCAGATGGCGACCCTGCAAGAACTCCTGCAGGCGCGTTTTCGGATCTTTTTGTTTATCGCCCGGACTGATTTCGTCGAGGCGCGTCTGATACCAGCTGAGGATCAATTGCTCAACGGTCTGGATGTCGCTATCCAGGAATACCCCGCCGATCAATGCTTCTACGGTATCCGCTAAAATCGATTCACGACGAAAGCCGCCGCTTTTCAACTCACCCGGCCCGAGGCGCAGGCACTCGCCCAGTTCAAATTCGCGGGCGATTTCTGCCAGCGTATTGCCGCGTACCAGCGTTGCGCGCATGCGGCTCATGTCACCTTCATCCACGCGTGGGAAACGGTGATAGAGGGCATTGGCGATCACAAAACTTAAAATTGAGTCGCCGAGAAATTCGAGCCGCTCGTTATGTTTGCTACTGGCGCTGCGGTGAGTTAAAGCCTGCTGCAACAGATCGTGATGTTGAAAAGTGTAGCCCAGCTTCCGCTGAAGCCGATTAATTACGATGGGGTTCATGCGTTACCAATAAATAAATGCGTCAACAATGCAGCACACGAAACCGACCTGAAGAACCAACGCGGTTTCGTGTGCTGTGGCACCCGGAGGGCCAGCCTTAAACTTCGGGGGAATATTCTATACGCAACGAGGAGGGATGTCGTTAGTAAGAAGGGAATAATCCTGGAAATAATTCGGGGCGCAATAAGCGTAATTACGCCCCGCTGAATCAATGAATTCCGCCGATACGATTCAGGCGCACGCCTGTCGGCCATTCACCTTCCTGTTTCTCGAAACTCATCCAGATTGCCGTCGCGCGCCCAACCAGATTGGCTTCCGGAACAAAGCCCCAGTAGCGGCTGTCTGCGCTGTTATCGCGGTTGTCACCCATCATAAAGTAGTGACCCGGCGGCACAATCCAGGTGGCCAGCGGCTGGTTCTGCTGACGGTAGTAAATACCGAGCTGATCCTGCGCGATAGGTACGTTGAGAATGCGGTGCGTTACGTCGCCCAGCGTCTCTTTACGCTCGGTGAGCCGCACACCGTCTGCCATGCTCTGCCCTTTTGCCATCTGGAAGAAGCCGCTGCTCGCTTCGCCGCCGTTACGACGGCCAAAGGTCTGCACAAAATCGCTCTCTTCCACATTGCTGTAGGTTACAGGCAGCGCATTGCCACACGCCTGACCAGAACTGCAATTTGGCTGCACGGTAACCTGTTTAGTCACCGGATCGTAGCTCACTTTATCGCCCGGCAGGCCGACCACACGCTTGATGTAATCCAGACGCGGATCGTCCGGATACTTAAATACCGCTATGTCGCCGCGTTTCGGATGACCGGTTTCGATCAGCGTTTTCTGGTAAATAGGATCTTTGATGCCGTAGGCAAACTTCTCCACCAGAATAAAATCGCCGATCAGAAGCGTTGGCATCATGGAGCCTGACGGGATCTGAAAGGGTTCATAGATAAATGAACGCACCACCAGCACAATTGCCAGCACCGGAAAGACCGAGGCGCCCGTCTCCAGCCAGCCCGGTTTCGGACCAACTTTTTTCAGCGTCTTCGCATCAAGCGCATCGCCCGTCGCTGCCTGCGCAGCGGCCTGACGCTCCCGGCGTTTCGGTGCAAAAATAAACTTATCCAGGCACCATAAAAAACCCGTCACCAGCGTCGCGATCACCAGGATCAGGGCAAACATGTTCGCCATGCCAACTCCTTTAGGTTATTTGCTCTCTTTGCCAACATGGAGAATGGCGAGGAACGCTTCCTGCGGCAGCTCGACGTTACCGACCTGCTTCATGCGTTTCTTACCCTCTTTCTGTTTCTGCAACAGCTTTTTCTTACGGCTGACGTCACCGCCGTAGCACTTCGCCAGCACGTTTTTACGCAGCTGCTTCACGGTTGAGCGGGCAATAATGTGGTTGCCGATCGCCGCCTGGATCGCGATATCAAACTGCTGACGCGGGATCAGATCTTTCATCTTTTCGACCAGTTCGCGGCCGCGATATGGCGCGTTATCGTTGTGGGTGATCAGCGCCAGCGCATCCACGCGCTCGCCATTGATCAGCACGTCAACGCGTACCATGTTGGAGGCCTGGAAACGCTTGAAGTTGTAATCCAGCGAGGCGTAGCCGCGCGAGGTGGACTTCAGACGGTCAAAGAAGTCGAGCACCACTTCCGCCATTGGGATTTCGTAGGTCAGCGCTACCTGTTTACCGTGGTAAACCATGTTGGTCTGCACGCCACGTTTTTCGATACAGAGCGTGATAACGTTGCCGAGGAACTCCTGCGGCAGCAGCATATGACACTCGGCGATCGGCTCGCGCAGCTCTTCGATGTTGTTCAGCGGCGGCAGCTTGGAAGGGCTGTCGACGTAGATCACCTCTTTGTTGGTGGTCTGCACTTCATACACAACGGTCGGTGCCGTGGTGATGAGGTCGAGATCGTATTCACGCTCCAGACGCTCCTGGATGATCTCCATATGCAGCAGGCCAAGGAAGCCGCAGCGGAAACCGAAGCCGAGCGCGGTGGAGCTTTCCGGTTCATAGAACAGAGAGGCATCGTTGAGGCTCAGCTTGCCGAGGGCGTCACGGAAGTTCTCATAGTCGTCGGAGCTGACCGGGAAGAGACCGGCGTAAACCTGCGGTTTCACCTTTTTAAAGCCGGGCAGCGCTTTGTCTGCCGGGTTACGGGCAGCGGTCAGGGTATCCCCTACCGGCGCGCCGAGGATATCTTTGATGGCGCAGACTAACCAGCCTACTTCGCCGCACTTCAGTTCGGTACGGTCGATCTGCTTCGGCGTGAAGATACCGAGACGGTCAGCGTTATAGACCTGCCCGGTGCTCATCACTTTGATTTTGTCGCCTTTACGCATGGTGCCGTTTTTAATACGCACCAGCGAGACCACGCCGAGGTAGTTATCGAACCAGGAGTCGATGATCAGCGCCTGCAGCGGAGCGTCAGGATCGCCTTCCGGCGGCGGAATGTCGCGCACGAGGCGCTCGAGCACGTCAGGTACACCAACGCCGGTTTTCGCCGAGCAGCGCACCGCATCGGTGGCGTCGATGCCGACAATATCTTCAATCTCTTCCGCCACGCGCTCAGGATCGGCAGCCGGCAGGTCGATTTTGTTTAACACCGGCACCACTTCCAGATCCATCTCCATCGCGGTGTAGCAGTTCGCCAGTGTCTGCGCTTCCACGCCCTGGCCTGCATCAACCACCAGCAGCGCACCTTCACAGGCGGCCAGCGAGCGGGAGACTTCGTAGGAGAAGTCGACGTGACCCGGGGTGTCGATAAAGTTCAGTTGATAGGTTTCGCCATCGGTGGCTTTGTAATCCAGCGTCACGCTCTGGGCTTTAATGGTAATGCCGCGTTCGCGCTCAAGATCCATGGAGTCCAGCACCTGGGCTGCCATTTCGCGATCGGAAAGACCACCGCAAATCTGAATAATACGGTCAGACAGCGTCGATTTACCGTGGTCGATGTGAGCGATGATCGAAAAGTTACGAATATTCTTCATAGAGTGAGATTTTATGCCTTACGAGTAACTAAGAGGCCTGTTCGCGCCTGACGTCAATGTACTGAAACGCCGCATTCTACACTACAACCACAACGCGGGGAAATGCTCAAACCGCCCACGCTTTGTAAGCAGTAACAGGCAGGATCAGGGACGGCTTTCAGCGGATGCGTCATCGACGCGGATAAGGTTCGGCGGCAGGCCGACGCTGAGGATTATGGGCTGCCATTCACTACGGGTAGCAAGCTTTGGCGAGAGACCGCGTGCCAGCAGAAAACCGCCGATTCCGCCCAGCACGGCACCGGAAAACGCCGCCATATCGTTACCGAAAAGTGTCTGAAACAGCGCGCCCATGAGAAACAGGCCAAGCAGCGGCGTCATGTAGACTAATACTGCGGAACCCAGCAGGCTGCTTTCGGCAATGCCCAGCTCCACTTTCTGCCCCGGCTCCAGCGGCTCAGCGCAAGGGACAGCGATCGTATGGGTAGTTTGGGGACCAAGCTTGTTGAGTACGCGGCTGCCGCAGCCGGCGCGCGAGGCGCAGCTGCTGCAGGAGGCTTTCACGTCACATTCGACCAGCGCCTGGCCATGTTGCCAGGAGACGACGGTTGCCCACTCTTTAATCATTGCGCGGCCCTGAATTTGACGTTATCTGCAATGCGTTTTGCCGTTTGCGGCGGCAACTCGCCCACGATGGTAATTTCGGCGTTGTCACGCACGGTGGTGCTGACGGTGCGTCGACCGGTGCGCAGCATCTGGTCGCTGCTGTTCTGGTTCGCACGGTTGATATTGACCGAGAAGCTGAACAATCCATCGGAGTAGAGGCGTGACTCGACGGGCACATCAACGGTCGGAAGCTGCCGGCGACTACTGGCAACTTCGGTGAAGCCCTGCGGCAGCCATGACGGCACCCAGTTAAAGTTCACTTTGTCGCCCGTCGGCACCGAGAGCAGCGGCGGCAGGCTCGCTTTCGCCAGCGTTTGCATGCTGTCGCTCACCTGACCATTGACGTTAAAGGCGATCACGCGGAACTGCTCAAGGGTCTCGCCATCACGATCGAGCAGATCGACGCGCATCGGCAACCGGCTCTCTTCATCCATCCAGACAATGTAGCTATAGCGCGTACCGTCACGTGCCACAACGCGGATAACCTCACACAGCCTGTCGGCAATGCGCGTGCGCCCGACGGAGATAAAGTCATAGTACGGCGAGAGGCGTTTAAAGTCGGTATAGACCAGCGACGGCAGAGAATCAACGATGTAGTTACCGTTGAGCGTGAAGGGCTCGAGGCCGGGCTCGAAGTAGCTGATCTCATTGCCGCGCTGCACCACTTCGCGGCGCGGGCCATCCATCTGCAACAGCTGCGCAAGCGCCTGGTTGTTGAGGCGCGCATGACGATAGCGCAGCGATTCGACACCCTGTTTGTTGATGCTGATAAAGGAGAGTTCGTAATTGAGGGACTGGCTCGCTACATTCATCTGCTGTAACAACGCCCCGGATGAAACATCAGCCGAGGCGTTAGTTGAGCAAAGTAGACCAGCAGCCACAAAAGAGAGGGCACACCAAAGTTGCTTCATTACTGCGATTGCGTTCCTAAGGTTTGATTTCCTGGCACCTGGACAGCGGCCTGCTGAGTCTGCGCCTGTTCAAACTGAAGCTGCTCAGCGTGAAGACGGCGTTGCAGTTCGTAATCCTGCAGCATCGCATTGATGCGACGACGCTGTTCCTGAACCTGCTGCTGCTGACCGGCACTGGCCGTTGCATCAGCCGGAACGCCCAGGCTCACCGGGCTGGCTTTGCCCATCATCGGCAGTGTGTTGAACACTGGCGCTTCGGGCTGCTGGGTTGATTCAGCCTGGCCATTATAGTGCTGAACGCCAACAATGACAGCTAACGATACACAGGCCGCAACGCCCATCTGGGTAAGCTGACTCGCCCACGGGCGCACTTTATGCCAGAAGGGCATATTCTGCCATTGCTGCGGTGCCGGCTGTGCTTCAGGGATGAGCGGCGTCGCAGGTTGTACGGCATCACTCTCAATCGCAGCCATAACCCGATCTGAGATATCGAAATGCAGCAGGTCGGCAGTGTCGCCACGCATTGAATCACGGATGAGGTGATAACTCTCCCAGGTTCGCTGCATTTCTGGATCACGGGACAGCTCACTGAGCAGTTCGTTATCCAGCGTCTCACCATCCATTAAAGCGGAAAGTTTTTCTTTCTGCATGCCTAATACCTTTTCCAGTATCCCGCTATCGTCAACGCCTGATAAGCGGTTGAACTTTATTATCAATGGCTTCCCGCGCGCGGAAGATACGAGAACGAACTGTACCCACCGGGCAATCCATGATGACCGCTATCTCTTCATAGCTTAGGCCATCCAGCTCCCGTAACGTAATTGCCATACGTAAATCCTCCGGGAGAGACTCAATAGTGCGGAAAACAATTTGTCGCAGTTCTTCTGACAACATTAAGTTCTCAGGGTTCGAAATTTCTTTCAGCGCGCCGCCGCTCTCAAAGTTTTCCGCTTCATTCGCATCCACATCGCTGGAGGGCGGCCTGCGCCCCTGAGCAACCAGGTAATTTTTCGCTGTATTCACAGCAATACGGTAGAGCCAGGTATAAAAAGCGCTATCCCCCCTGAAAGAATCAAGCGCGCGATAGGCTTTAATAAAGGACTCTTGCACTACGTCAGGCACATCGCCTGAAGGGACATAACGGGAAACCAGACTCGCCACTTTGTGCTGGTAGCGCACCACCAGTAAGTTAAAGGCTTTCTGATCTCCCTTCTGGACCCTTTCAACAAGAATCTGATCCGTTAACTGCTCGCTCATCCGAGGTAAAGTCTCCCCAAAACCCATTTCCACGCGTAGCCAGAACGCCACTCCAAAACTGCATTATGAGCAAGCAGCCAATTAGAGAGCAGACCGGTAAGAAAGTTCCGTCACGCCTTTGTTTTTGTGCAGGGTTGCGCAGAACTTTCGTTATCACTCATTATAAGTCTGCCCACCACATGCACCCTGTTCTCAAAGAAAAGACCTTAAGATCGCCAGAGATTACCGCACTAATGCTTTTTTTTCATCCTTAATACACCTTAGTAAACGAACAGCCATTTCTTCGTTTCTGTCGCCTTTATTCCGACGATGACGCCCTTCATGTTTAGTGCTTAATACACAAAATAAAAAAATGTGCATTTGCTGCGCGGGTGGTGCTATTCTCGGGCAACACTTGTTTAGTAAATTAAACACACTATGCAAACAACTTCTGAACTCTCCTGTGATGTGCTGGTGATTGGCAGCGGTGCGGCGGGTCTTTCCGTTGCGTTACGTCTGGCGGCGCACCACTCCGTTATCGTTTTAAGCAAAGGGCCGGTCAACGAAGGGTCAACACTCTACGCGCAGGGTGGTATTGCCGCAGTGTTTGATAAAACCGACAGCATCGCCTCCCATGTTGAAGATACGCTGATTGCCGGGGCTGGGATTGTGGATCGCCACGCGGCGGAGTTTGTCGCCAGCCATGCGCAAAACTGCGTGCAGTGGCTCATCGATCAGGGCGTAATGTTTGATACGGAGCTGAGCGAAAGCGGCGATGCCAGTTATCACCTTACCCGCGAAGGTGGGCACAGTCATCGCCGTATTCTTCATGCTGCTGATGCAACGGGTAAAGCGGTGGAGAATACACTGGTAAGCCAGGCGATGAGCCACCCGAATATTCGCCTGCTTGAGCGCACCAATGCGGTTGATCTGATTATCTCCGACAAAATTGGCCTGCCTGGTACGCGCCGGGTGGTGGGCGCATGGGTGTGGAACCGCAATAAAGAGCAGGTAGAGACCTGTCGCGCAAAAGCGGTGGTGCTGGCGACCGGCGGCGCATCAAAGGTCTATCAGTACACCACCAATCCCGATATCGCCTCCGGCGACGGCATCGCCATGGCCTGGCGCGCGGGTTGCCGGGTGGCAAATCTCGAATTTAATCAGTTTCACCCCACTGCGCTGTTTCACCCGCAGGCACGTAACTTTCTGCTGACGGAAGCACTACGCGGCGAAGGTGCACATCTGAAACGCCCGGACGGCACGCGTTTTATGCCTGACTTCGACCCGCGCGGCGAACTCGCTCCGCGCGATGTCGTGGCGCGCGCCATCGATCATGAAATGAAACGCCTCGGCGTAGAGTGCATGTATCTGGATATCAGCCATAAACCGCCTGAGTTTGTGCGCCACCACTTCCCGATGATTTACGAGAAGCTGCTTGGCCTCGGCATCGATCTGACTAAAGAGCCGGTGCCCATTGTGCCCGCGGCGCACTACACCTGTGGCGGTGTGATGATTGACGATCGTGGCCGCACCGATGTTGATGGTCTCTATGCGGTCGGCGAAGTGAGCTACAGCGGGCTGCACGGCGCTAATCGCATGGCCTCTAACTCACTGCTGGAGTGTCTGGTCTATGGCTGGTCAGCCGCTGAAGATATTGCCTGTCGGATGCCGAACATCGAAAGCGTGCCCGCGTTACCGGCATGGGATGAGAGCCGCGTCGATAACGCCGACGAGCGGGTGATCCTGCAACATAACTGGCATGAGCTGCGGCTATTTATGTGGGATTACGTCGGGATTGTACGCACCACCAAACGCCTTGAGCGGGCGTTACGCCGCATTAACTTGCTACAACAGGAGATCGACGAGTATTACGCGCACTTCCGTGTGTCGAATAACCTGCTTGAAGTGCGCAACCTGGTGCAGGTGGCGGAGCTGATTGTGCGCTGCGCAATGATGCGCAAAGAGAGCCGCGGCCTGCACTACACACTTGATTATCCGCATCAACTGCCGGAATCCGGGCCAACGGTGCTCTCGCCGCAAAGCTACATAAAGAGATAGAAAGCCTGGGTCAGCGCGCTATAGCTTTCTGAATAGCGCTGATCCGCGCCGCGGATCACCAGCCTGTCGGCAAAGAGTTCGCCCTGTCGCGGCGAGAAGGCCAGCAGCACGCGGTGCGGCAAGCGTCCTTCCGTTTCTGCGACATCGGTACGCAGACGCAAATGCCAGCCGAGCTGCCGCGCTTTCTCGCTAAAACCCTCGCAGGTCTCCACCGGCAGCACCACACAGAAAAACCCCTCTTCGGTGATAAGCGTGGCGGCGATCTCCAGTAACGTCTGGTGATCGAGAGTGGTGGTGTAGCGCGCGCGGTCGCGCTCAGGCGTGGCGCACTTAACGCCCTCTTCAAAATAGGGCGGGTTGCTGACGATGAGATCAAAACGCGCGGTGTTCTGCTGGCTCCAGGCGTGAATATCGGCGCAGTGGACGCGGATGCGATCCGCCCAAGGCGATGCCTGCACGTTCTCCTGCGCCTGCCCTGCCGCCTGCTCATCAAGCTCAACCGCATCGAGAGCGACATCGGCTGCGGTACGCTGCGCCAGCATCAGCGCCAATAAACCGCTGCCGCTACCGATATCAAGAATATGACGGGCACGGGAGACGGGAGCCCAGGCGCCTAACATCACGCCATCGGTACCGACTTTCATGGCACAGCGGTCATGCGCGACAAAAAAAGATTTAAACGTGAAACCATCGCGGCGAAGCTGAGCCTTTGGCTGAGACATCTTTACAACCTCAAAACGGAAAACCGCAGTAGCATAGGGGAAAGCGTAGCGTCAGAAAAGTGATAAGCAGACAACAGATGAAGATTGCAGCCGTAACGTCTATAATCAGCGCCCCACACAGAGGTAGAACATGACTGTAACGACTTTTTCCGAACTTGAACTTGACGACAGCCTTCTGGACGCGCTCCAGAATAAAGGCTTTACACGCCCCACCGCTATACAGGCAGCTGCCATTCCGCCTGCGCTTGAAGGGCGTGATGTCCTCGGTTCTGCGCCCACCGGGACAGGTAAAACCGCAGCCTATTTGCTGCCGGCGTTGCAACACCTTCTGGACTTTCCGCGTAAGAAATCTGGCCCGCCGCGTATCCTGATCCTGACGCCAACCCGCGAGCTGGCGATGCAGGTTGCCGACCACGCGCGTGAACTGGCGGTTAACACCCATCTTGATATCGCTACTATTACTGGTGGCGTGGCGTATATGAACCACGCCGAAGTGTTCAGTGAAAACCAGGATATCGTGGTCGCTACCACTGGCCGCCTGCTGCAGTATATAAAAGAAGAGAACTTCGACTGCCGCGCGGTTGAGACGCTGATTCTTGACGAAGCGGACCGCATGCTGGACATGGGCTTTGCGCAGGATATTGAGACTATTGCTGGTGAAACGCGTTGGCGTAAACAGACGATGCTCTTCTCTGCCACGCTGGAAGGCGATGCGATCAAAGATTTTGCCGAGCGCCTGCTGGAAGATCCGGTTGAGGTCTCCGCCACGCCATCGACCCGCGAGCGTAAAAAAATTCATCAATGGTACTACCGTGCCGATGATGTGCAGCACAAAACCGCGCTCCTGGTCCACCTGCTGAAACAGCCGGACGCCACCCGCACTATTGTCTTTGTGCGTAAGCGTGAACGCGTGCATGAACTGGCAACCTGGCTGCGCGAAGCGGGCATTAACAACTGCTATCTCGAAGGCGAGATGGTACAGATCAAGCGTAACGAAGCGATTAAGCGCCTGACTGATGGTCGCGTCAATGTGCTGGTAGCAACCGACGTTGCCGCGCGCGGGATTGATATTCCCGATGTCAGCCATGTGATTAACTTCGATATGCCGCGCAGCGGTGACACTTACCTGCACCGTATCGGCCGTACCGGTCGCGCAGGCCGTAAGGGCATCGCCATTTCTCTGGTCGAAGCGCACGATCACCTGCTGCTGGGCAAAGTTGGCCGTTACGTTGAAGAGCCGCTGAAAGCACGCGTCATCGATGAGCTGCGCCCGACAAGCCGTCCGCCAAGTGAAAAGCTGAATGGCAAGCCGTCGAAAAAAGCCTTAGCGAAGCGCGAAGAGAAGAAAAAAGAGAAAGATAAAGAGAAGCCGCGCGTTAAGAAACGCCATCGCGATACCAAAAACATTGGTAAGCGCCGCAAGCCGAGCTCGGCGGGCAGCGAACAACAGAAGAGCGACGAGTAAAAAAACGCCGGGGAGACCCGGCGTTTTTATTGCTGCCTGTGATTACAGGCTTTCAGTAAAGGTACGAGCGATAACGTCGCGCTGCTGTTCCGGCGTCAGCGAGTTGAAACGCACTGCGTAACCGGAAACACGAATAGTCAGCTGCGGATACTTTTCCGGATGCTCAACGGCGTCCATCAGCGTTTCACGACGCAGCACGTTAACGTTCAGATGCTGGCCACCCTCAACGCGTACTTCCGGCTGCACTTCCATCGGAATTTCACGGTATTCGATGTCGCCCAGTTTGCTTACCGCAACGACATCATCTTCAGCGAAACCCGCTTTCGCGCAGACGCAGCGTGCTTCGCCTTTTTCGCTATCCAGCAACCAGAATGAGTTCAACAGATCGTCATTAGCAGCTTTTGTAATCTGGATACCCGTAATCATGATTAGCCTCCCTTAGGCAGATTAGGTAATTGACCGGATGCAGGCCGGCCAATTGGTAAAACCATTGTTGTCTGGGTGTTTATATACCAGCCCCTACCGGGCCATTCTTTGATTTTAGTCAATAAAAACCATACAGCAAAAATGGCTATTGGGGTTTGTTCTTGTTTTATATCAATTTATGCCCAACCGTCGCACTAAAAAATCACGTAACTTTTCAACTATTTTTTAGCCAGAAAGCGTATGCCGGCGTGGCTAATTTTGTTCTGGAGAAGGAAGCAGTTAAGCTACGGCAAACCAACTTTGCAGGAGATCGGGATGACGACTTCATTGACATGGCATGATGTACTGGCAGAAGAGAAACAGCAGCCCTACTTTGTGAACACCCTTAACACCGTGGCCGCTGAACGCCAGGCCGGCGCGACGATCTATCCGCCGCAGAAAGATGTCTTCAACGCCTTTCGTTTTACCGAGCTTGGCGATGTGAAAGTCGTGATCCTTGGGCAGGATCCCTATCATGGCCCTGGTCAGGCGCACGGGCTGGCCTTTTCCGTGCGGCCCGGCGTCGCTGTTCCCCCTTCGTTATTGAATATGTACAAAGAGTTAGAGAAAACCGTGCCGGGGTTTATCCGTCCTAATCACGGTTATCTTGAAAGCTGGGCGCGCCAGGGCGTGTTGTTGCTTAATACCGTGCTTACCGTGCGTGCCGGGCAGGCGCACTCCCACGCCAGCCTCGGCTGGGAAACCTTTACCGATAAAGTAATTAGCCTGATTAATGAGCACCGTGAAGGCGTAGTCTTTTTGCTGTGGGGATCGCATGCGCAGAAGAAAGGGGCGATTATCGACAGGAAACGCCACCATGTGCTGACCGCGCCGCACCCTTCGCCGCTTTCGGCGCATCGCGGCTTTTTTGGCTGCAACCATTTTGTGCTGGCGAATGAGTGGCTGGAGCAGCACGGTGAAAAGCCGATTAACTGGATGCCGGAACTGCCAGCGGAAAGCGAATAGGGGATACAGGAAACGTGCCGGATAGGGGGCAATGCCTTATCCGGCCTACGAAAGAGTGCGGAGAGTTTAAATCGAAAAGCAGGTAAAGGCCGGGTAAGCGCTCGCGTCACCCGACCAGTAAAACCTTACGCCTTATTCTGACGCCACCACTCGGCGAGCAACACGCCGGTTGCGACCGAAACGTTGAGGCTTTCAACGTTGCCGGTGCCCTCAATGGAGACGCTCAGATCGGCGCGCGACAGTGTTTCATCGGAAATACCATCACGCTCCTGGCCTAACACCAGCACCATTTTCTTCGGCAGCTCAGCGTTGAATAGCGGCGTGCCGTTATGGCTGGATGTCGTCACCAGCGCGTAACCCGCCTGGCGGAATGCTTCAAGCGCGCCGACAAAGCTCTCGCCGGTGATCGCCTGGACGTGTTCCGCCCCACCCTCTGCAGTACGTACCGCAGCACCGGACTCGATTACTGCCGCATCCTGCAACACCACGCCTTTCACGCCAAAGTGCGCGCAGCTACGCATAATCGCGCCGAGGTTGTGTGGGTTACCCACATCTTCCAGCGCCAGTACGCAATCCTCTTCACCTGCGCTCGCCACCCACTTATCAACGCTCAAACCGTTGCGTTTTTTGATCAGGAAGCAGACGCCGCCGTGGTGCTCGGTGCCAGACGCTTTTGCCAGCTCCTGCTCATCAACCACGTGGTACGCCTTACGGTTGGCCGCCATCCAGCGCAGCGCTTCTTTAAAGCGTGGCGTAACGCTCTGCACAAACCAGGCGCGCACGATGCACTCCGGACGGCTGCTGAACAGCGCCTGGCAGGCGTTTTCGCCATACACGCGCGTCTCTTCTGCGCGCTGACGGCGCAATACTTCAGGATCGATATAGCTTTTACCGCTAATGCCGCCGTGATCCGGCTTCTCCGGCGTTTCATCGCCAGGTGCGCGTGACACGGTGCGCCACGGAGAATCACCCCGGGCGCTGTAATCATCGCGTGGTGCGCGGCTTCTCTCATCGCGTTGCGGACGACCACCTCTGTCATCACGTGCAGAACGACCTTTGTCGTCACGGCCCGGGCGACTTCTGTCATTGCGGGAAGCGTTTCCGGTACGTGCAGGCCCTTTCCCGGTACGCGGGTTATGACCTCGTTTATCGGAATCATCATCACTGCGGACATACATCACTTTGACCTTGCCGCTCTTGTTCTTTAACTCATCGTTCATGCTTTTCTCCACCAGCGCTGCGCGAAGCGCGCAGATTACCTGATGTGCCGACGCTTCGCCATTAATTCATTCAAAAGCCAGCGACTATTGTACTCATTGAATAAACCACGTTGTTGTTTAAAACCTGTACATCAATAATACGTAACATTGTAGAAACATAACGGCATCATGCCGCTGTGTACCACCGCTTTCCTGAGGTTAGTTATGAATACCGTATGTGCAAGCTGCCAGGCGTTGAACCGTATTCCACAAGAGCGCATGCATGATGCTGCGAAATGTGGGCGTTGCGGGCATGAGCTCTTCGATGGCGACGTGATCAATGCCACCAGCGAAACGCTTGATAAACTCCTGAAAGACGATCTGCCGGTGGTCGTCGATTTTTGGGCGCCGTGGTGCGGCCCATGCCGTAGCTTTGCGCCGATCTTTGAAGATGTCGCGGAAGAGCGCAGTGGCCAGGTGCGTTTTGTGAAGGTTAATACCGAAGCAGAACGTGAACTGAGCGCGCGTTTTCGCATTCGCAGCATTCCGACCATTATGTTGTTCAAAAATGGCGAAGTGGTAGACATGCTGAGCGGCGCGGTGCCGAAAGCGCCGTTCGACAGCTGGCTGAACGAATCTCTCTGATCCCGCCGGGGCGCATCTTGTGCCCCGTTTTTACCTCTGCGACAATGGCGTTTTTCCTGTGCGACCGCCATGACTGATAACGCCGTTCTCAAACTCCGCGCTGAGCGCCTTGCCCGATCGACCCGCCCTTTTCTCGCCCGCGGTAACCGTATCCGTCGCTGTCAGCGCTGTCTGCTGCCGCTGCGCAACTGCCTGTGCGCGACCTTAAAGCCAACCGCTGCTGCCAGCCGCTTCTGCCTGGTGATGTTCGATACCGAGCCGATGAAACCGAGCAATACCGGGCGTTTAATCGCCGATGTGCTGCCCGATACGCTGGCGTTTCAGTGGTCGCGCACCGAACCACCGCAGGATCTTATCGATTTATGCACCAGCGATGTGTATCAACCGATGGTGGTGTTTCCCGCCTCTTATGCTGGCAGTGAACGACAGGTGCTGAGCGCGCCGCCCGCAGGAAAGCCGCCGCTGTTTATTATGCTCGACGGCACATGGACCGAGGCGCGCAAGATGTTCCGTAAAAGTCCCTATCTTGATGCTCTGCCAATTATCTCTGTCGATCTGTCGCGGGTGTCTGCTTATCGCCTGCGGGAAGCGCACGCCGAGGATCAATACTGCACGGCGGAAGTAGCCATTGCCTTGCTCGATCTGGCCGGTGATAACGCCGCAGCGCAGGCGTTGGGCGCTCATTTCACGCTGTTTCGTGAGCGCTATCTGGCCGGGAAACCGCATCATTCGTCCACCGTCACAGCAAAAGCGGAAGAAAGCATTTAAAATCATCCGATCACTCACTTGTGGAGGCCGGTATGAGCCAGCGAGGCCTGGAAGCGTTATTACGTCCCCGTTCGATTGCCGTTATCGGCGCATCCATGAAACCGGATCGCGCTGGTTTTCTAATGATGCGTAATCTTCTCGCCGGCGGCTTTGCCGGGCCGGTGCTGCCGGTTACGCCCGCCTATAAAGCCGTGCAGGGCGTGCTCGCCTGGCCAGATGTCGCCAGCCTCCCTTTTACCCCCGATCTCGCGGTGCTCTGCACCCATGCGAAACGCAACCTGACGCTGCTAAAAGCGCTTGGCGAAAAAGGGTGTAAAACCTGCATTATTCTCTCGGCTCCGCCGGAACAACATGCCGATCTCCTTGCCTGCGCAGGCCGCTATCAGATGCGCCTGCTGGGTCCAAACAGCTTAGGCCTGCTCGCTCCCTGGCAGGGTCTGAACGCCAGTTTCTCGCCGGTACCGATTATGCGCGGCAAGCTGGCGTTTATTTCCCAGTCCGCCGCCGTCTCCAATACCATTCTTGACTGGGCGCAGCAGCGCGAGATGGGGTTCTCCTACTTTATCGCGCTCGGCGATAGCCTCGATATCGACGTTGATGAGCTGCTCGATTTCCTGGCCCGCGACAGCAAGACCAGCGCCATCCTGCTCTACCTTGAGCATCTCAGCGACGCGCGCCGTTTCGTCTCCGCTGCCCGCAGCGCCTCGCGCAACAAACCGATTCTGGTGATCAAGAGTGGCCGCAGCCCCGAAGCGCAGCGCTTGCTGCATGCGCACGCCGGGCTCGATCCCGCCTGGGATGCGGCAATCCAGCGCGCCGGACTGCTGCGCGTACAGGATACCCATGAACTTTTCTCCGCTGTCGAGACGCTGAGTCACATGCGCCCGCTGCGCGGCGAGCGGCTGATGATTATCAGCAACGGAGCGGCACCTGCTGCGCTGGCACTGGATCAGCTCTGGTTACGCAATGGCAAGCTGGCAACGTTGAGCGAAGAGACACTGGCGCAACTCTCTGCAGCGCTGCCAGAATCCGTCGCCGCCGGAAACCCGCTCGATCTGCGCGATGATGCCAGCAGCGAGCGTTACGCCGCCGCGCTCAACATCCTGCTTAACAGCCACGATTACGATGCCTTGATGGTGATTCACGCGCCCAGCGCCGCGGCACCGGGCAGCGAAAGCGCACTGTCGTTGATAGAGGTGTTGAAAAAACACCCGCGCGGTAAGTACGTCACTGTGCTGACTAACTGGTGCGGTGAGTTCTCGTCACAGGAGGCGCGTCGGCTCTTCAGCGAAGCGGGTTTGCCAACTTACCGTACACCGGAAGGGACGATTACCGCCTTTATGCATATGGTTGAGTACCGCCGTAACCAGAAGCAACTGCGTGAAACCCCGGCGCTCTCCCTGCGCCTGACGGCAGATACTGCCGATGCGCGGAATCTCCTGCAACAGGCGCTGGCCGATGGCGCAACGACGCTTGATACCCATGAAGTTCAGCCGATTTTGCGTGCCTGGGGGCTGCAAACGCTGCCCACCTGGATTGCTGGCGACAGTGCCGAAGCGGTGCATATTGCCGGCCAGATTGGCTACCCCGTCGCGCTAAAGCTGCGCTCGCCCGATATTCCGCATAAATCCGAGGTGCAGGGGGTGATGCTCTATCTGCGCACTGCCAGCGAAGTGCAACAGGCAGCGGATGCCATTATTGAGCGGGTTAAGCTCAACTGGCCGCAGGCGCGTATTCAGGGTTTGCAGGTGCAGAGCATGGCGAACCGCGCAGGCGCGCAGGAGCTGCGAGTGGTGGTGGAACATGACCCGGTGTTCGGCCCGCTGATTATGCTGGGTGAAGGGGGCGTCGAGTGGCGGGCAGAAGATCAGGCTGCGGTGGCGTTGCCGCCGCTCAATATGAACCTCGCCCGCTATCTGGTCATTCAGGCGATTAAGCGTAAGAAGATCCGCGGCCGCAGCGCTTTACGCTCGCTGGATATTGCCGGGCTGAGCCAGTTTCTGGTGCAGGTCTCCAATCTGATTATTGATTGCCCGGAGATCGCGCGGCTCGATATTCACCCTCTGCTGGCGTCCGGCAGCGAATTCACAGCGCTGGATGTCTCAATGACGTTAGCGGCGGCCAGCGAGAATGGCGAAGCGCGGCTGGCGATCCGCCCCTATCCGCAATATCTCGAAGAGCAGGTGACGATGAAAAACGGCGAACACTGCCTGTTCCGCCCGATCCTGCCGGAAGATGAGCCTTTGCTTCAGCAATTTATCTCGCGGGTAACGAAGGAGGATCTCTATTACCGTTACTTTAGCGAGATCAACGAATTTACCCATGATGATTTAGCGAATATGACGCAAATCGACTACGATCGGGAAATGGCATTTGTCGCAGTACGCCGCACGGAGCAGGGGGAAGAGATCCTCGGCGTAACCCGTGCGATATCCGATCCGGATAACATTGATGCCGAATTTTCCGTGTTGGTGCGTTCTGATTTAAAAGGTCTTGGGCTTGGGCGGCGTCTGCTGGAAAAACTTATCGCCTATACCCGGGATCACGGACTTAAGCGTTTGAATGGTATTACTATGCCCAATAATCGCGGTATGGTGACGCTGGCGCGTAAACTGGGATTTGATGTCGATATCCAGCTGGAAGATGGAATTGTAGGGCTTTCGCTTCCTCTGGCACAGACGGCGCTATCCTGAGTAAGGTACTGGAAATGTTGACCACTTTAGTGGACACGGTGTTATTATTGCCCGCTTATGTCGTCTGCATGGTACAGAAGACCCTTCAATAAACAGAGAAGAAACGCACTGTGATGTTGTCAAAATTTAAGCGTAATAAACATCAACAACACCTTGCCCAACTCCCCAAGCTTTCTCAGTCAGTTGATGAGGTAGAGTTCTTCTACTCACCGGCCGATTTCAGGGAGACGTTGCTTGCCCGGATAGCGAGTGCGACGCGCCAAATCTATATCATCGCTCTGTATCTGGAACAGGACGATGGCGGGAAAGGCGTAATGAACGCGCTGTATGAAGCAAAACGCCAGCGTCCGGAGCTGGACGTACGCGTGATGGTTGACTGGCATCGCGCCCAGCGTGGCCGCATTGGTGCGGCGGCGTCGAACACCAACGCTGACTGGTACTGCCGTCTGGCGCAGGAGAATCCCGGCGTTGATGTTCCTGTTTATGGCGTTCCCGTGAATACGCGCGAAGCCCTCGGCGTTCTCCATTTCAAAGGTTTTATTATTGATGACGCGGTGCTCTACAGCGGCGCGAGCCTCAATGATGTCTATCTCCATCAGCATGATAAATACCGCTATGACCGCTATCAGCTGATCCGCAATCCGCAGATGGCAGAAGTGATGCGTAGCTGGCTGGAGACAAACCTGATTCACGGACGCGGCGTTAATCGACTGGACGATCCAGCGCGGCCGAAAAGCCCGGAAATTAAAAACGATATTCGCCAGTTCCGCCAGGCGTTGCGCGATGCCTCGTTCCATTTTGAGGGCAATGCCAGCAACGATGAACTGGCAGTTACCCCGCTGGTCGGTCTCGGAAAGTCGAGCCTGCTGAACAAAACGATTTTCCATCTTATGCCCTGTGCAGAGCAGAAACTGACCATCTGTACTCCGTACTTCAACCTGCCGGCGGTGTTAGTTCGCAACATTATCCAGTTGCTGCGCGATGGGAAAAAGGTGGAGATTATCGTTGGCGATAAAACGGCGAATGATTTTTTCATTCCGGAAGATGAGCCATTTAAAATCATCGGCGCGCTGCCCTATCTCTATGAGATTAACCTGCGCCGCTTCCTGAGCCGCCTGCAGTACTACGTTAATACCGATCAGCTTGTGGTTCGCCTGTGGAAAGATGGCGATAACAGTTACCACCTGAAAGGGATGTGGGTCGATGATGAGTGGATGCTGCTGACGGGTAATAACCTCAACCCGCGCGCATGGCGTCTGGATCTGGAAAACGCAGTATTGATCCACGATCCGAAACAGCAGCTGGCGGCGAAGCGTGATAAAGAGCTGGAACTTATCCGCACCCATACGACGGTGGTTAACCACTATCGCGATCTGCAAAGCATCGCCGAATACCCGGTGAAAGTGCGTAAGCTTATTCGTCGCTTGCGCCGTATCCGTATCGATAAACTGATCAGCCGGATCCTCTAACATTAAAGCCCTGTCCTGTGACGGGGCTTTTTTTCAGGTCTCTGCGTATGAACAAAGCCTTTCTGCTCGGTATCCTCTTATTAACTGGCTGTAGCCATATGGCAAACGACAGCTGGAGTGGCCAGGACAAAGCGCAGCACTTTCTGGCCTCTGCTATGCTTTCTGCCGCAGGCAATGAATATGCTCAACATCAGGGCATCAGCCGCGATCGCAGCGCCCTTTTCGGTGTGATGTTTTCGGTAAGCCTTGGTGCCTCGAAAGAGCTGTGGGACAGCCGCCCGGCGGGGAGCGGCTGGAGCTGGAAAGATTTTGCCTGGGATGTCGCCGGTGCCACAACGGGCTACGCCGTGTGGCAACTGGCTGAACATTAAAGCCGTATGCCCTTTCCTTTGCGGTGCAGCATCAGCGAGACCAGAAATGCCAGTGCGCCCATCACGGTGACGTACCAGAAAAAAGCCGTCTCGAAACCGACCGATTTTAACGACAGCGCCACGTATTCAGCCGATCCGCCAAACACCGCATTCGCCACGGCGTAAGATAAGCCAACGCCTAAAGCACGCACCTGCGCCGGAAACATCTCCGCTTTTAATATCCCACTGATAGAGGTGTAGAAACTGGCAATCACCAGCGCCAGCATAACGAGCGCGAAAGCGGCATAGGGTGAGGTGACGCTGTGCAGTGCTGTAAGGATCGGTACCGTACAGATGGTCGCCAGCCCGCCAAACAGCAGCATGGAGGTGCGTCGACCAATGCGATCGGATAACGCGCCGATAATCGGCTGGATCAGCATAAAGAGGAACAGCGCCACGGTCATGATGACGCTGGCTACATTCGCATGCATACCCGCTGTGTTGACCAGGTATTTCTGCATATAAGTAGTAAAGGTGTAGAAGGTGAGCGAGCCACCGGCCGTAAAACCAAGCACCATCAGGAACGCTTTGCGGTTGCGCCATAATCCTTTCATGGAACCGGCCTCTTTCAGCGCACGCACTTCCTGCTGAGAGGTTTCATCCAGCTGGCGGCGTAACCACAGCGCGACAATAGCCAGCGCTGCACCGAGCGCGAAAGGGATACGCCACCCCCAGGCTCTGAGTTCCGACTCCTCCATTACCTGCTGCAGGATCACCACAACCAGTAGTGCCAGCAGTTGTCCGCCAATCAGGGTGACATACTGAAATGAGGCATAAAAACCTTTGCGCCCTTCTACTGCCACTTCACTCATATAGGTCGCGCTTGTGCCGTACTCACCTCCGACCGAGAGCCCCTGAAAAAGACGTGCCAACAGCAGTAATGCTGGTGCCCACGTACCGATGGTTTCATACCCCGGTAAGCACGCAATCACTAATGAGCCTAAACACATCATGCAGACTGATATCAGCATCGATCTTTTACGCCCATGTCGATCGGCAATACGGCCGAATAGCCAGCCGCCGATAGGGCGCATCAGGAAACCCGCGGCAAAGACACCGGCGGTCTGCAGAAGTTGAGTTGTGGTATTGCCTGCCGGAAAAAAGATGTGCGCGAAATAGAGGGAGCAAAAAGAATAGACGTAAAAATCGAACCACTCGACCAGATTACCCGATGAGGCGCCGACAATAGCCCATACCCGGCGCCGCGTATCGCTACTGGTGAGCGATTGACTGTTTTTCATGCTGTTTTCAGCCATTCGAATGTTACTCCTGCTTACAATAAGTATTATTTTTAGAGCGAAAGTCCCTGCTCAATGTGGACAAAAGAGTGAAATGTTACATCTTTGTTATAACCAAAAGGTGACGAACATCTCATTTGGCTTAGGAAGGTATCTAATTAAGATTATGACCAGGCGAGTGCGATAATAATAATATTTCGTTGCGGCTTAGTGAGAGAAGTTTAGATTAAGTGATGTTTTTCAGTAAGGTAGCACGGGTGTAATGAGCGAAGCAAAAAGCCTCATGCTTTCGCATGAGGCTTCCGGCTTATTTGATGCCTGGCAGTTCCCTACTCTCGCATGGGGAGACCCCACACTACCATCGGCGCTACGGCGTTTCACTTCTG
>NZ_JAROAU010000001.1:179607-408367 GCF_029433855.1 Candidatus Kosakonia sp. 282A-S69
TTAGTGTCCGAAGACATCAAGAATCCATGTCACCTGAGTGCCCACACAGATTGTCTGATAAATTGTTAAAGAGCAGTGCCGCTTCGCTTTTCGCTGCGGCGCGGGGTGTGCATATTACGCTTTCCCGCCGTGAAGTCAACTGATTATTTTCAGATTTCTTCACCCGACAGGCCGGTGTGTTTGCCGTTGTGCCGTGTCAGTGGAGGCGCATTATAGGGCGTTAATTTCCCCTGACAACCCCTAATTTCAAAAAACTTTTCAACCGTGTTTTTTTTCAACAAAGTGCGGTTAAAAGCGGCATAAATAGCGGGTTTCGCTGTTTTTACCACCACTTATAGATATCGAATGGCATACTACCGAGTGAAATAAAGAAGAAGGGAGTGAGAAATGCCTTTAAACGCACAGCAGCTTGCCGCGCAGAAAAACATCTCCTGGGTGATAGCTGAGAAACTGGCGCAGCAGATCCTCAGGGGAGAGTACGCGCCGGGAACCATTTTGCCCGGCGAGATGGAGCTCGGCGAGACGTTTGGCGTAAGCCGTACCGCAGTGAGAGAGGCAATAAAGACATTGACTGCAAAGGGCATGGTCTTACCCCGCCCGCGTATCGGCACGCGCGTGATGCCGAAACGGAACTGGAACTTCCTTGATACCGAGCTTCTCTCATGGTGGATGAGCGAAGACAACTTCCAGGAAGTGATCCAGCACTTTCTCGTTATGCGCGCCAGCCTCGAGCCGCAAGCCTGTCTTCTGGCCGCCGCACTGGCAAGCGCCGAGCAAAAGGCTTATCTGAATACATTAATGGAAGAGATGGTATGCCTGAAAAAGGCGTTTAACCGTGAACGCTGGATAGAGGTGGACATGGCATGGCATGAACATATCTACACCATGAGCGGTAATCCTTTCCTTATGTCTTTCGCCACACTTTTCCACTCGGTTTACCATACTTACTTCACCTCAATTACTGAAAACGAAGTGATTAAGCTGGATCTTCACCAGGCTATCGTCGACGCGATTCAGGAAAGCGACGGTGAGAGTGCGTTTCAGGCGTGCCAGAGATTGTTGAATTCGCCTAATTAAAGGAATGCGTATGACAAAGAAGAAAGGGCGCAGTATGGCCGGGCTGCCGTGGATCGCCGCGATGGCCTTTTTTATGCAGGCGCTCGACGCCACCATCCTTAACACTGCCTTACCCGCCATTGCGCAAAGTCTTAACCGTTCGCCGCTGGCGATGCAGTCTGCCATCATCAGCTACACCCTGACCGTCGCAATGCTTATTCCGGTCAGCGGCTGGCTGGCCGACCGCTTCGGCACGCGGCGCATCTTTATGTTAGCAGTCAGCCTGTTCACCCTCGGCTCGCTGGCCTGCGCCCTCTCCAACTCTCTGGCCATGCTGGTTGTCTTCCGGGTGATTCAGGGGATTGGCGGGGCGATGATGATGCCGGTCGCGCGCCTTGCGCTGCTGCGCGCCTATCCGCGCAGTGAATTACTCCCGGTACTTAACTTTGTCACCATGCCGGGGCTGGTCGGTCCGATTCTTGGTCCGGTGATGGGCGGCGTGCTGGTTACCTGGGCAAGCTGGCACTGGATCTTCCTGATTAATATTCCCATTGGTGTCGCCGGATTGCTCTACGCGCGTAAATATATGCCGAACTTCACCACGCCGCGCCGTAGCTTCGATATGTGGGGCTTCCTGCTGTTCGGCTTAAGTCTGGTGCTCTTCTCCAGCGGGATGGAGCTATTCGGCGAGAAAGTGGTAGAGACCTGGCTTGCCTTTAGCATTATCTTCAGCGGCATTGCCCTATTGCTGCTCTATATTCGCCATGCCCGCCGCCATCCGTCGCCGCTCATCTCGCTCAATCTGTTTAAGACGCGCACCTTTTCCGTCGGCATCGCCGGGAATATCGCTTCGCGTCTCGGCACTGGCTGCGTTCCATTTTTGATGCCATTAATGTTGCAGGTCGGTTTTGGTTATCCGGCGCTGATTGCCGGTTGCATGATGGCGCCGACTGCTCTGGGCTCCATTCTGGCGAAATCGACTGTCACGCAGATCCTGCGCTGGTTTGGCTATCGCAAAACGCTGGTTGGCGTCACGCTCTTTATCGGCATGATGATTGCGCAGTTCGCCCTGCAAACCCAGGCAATGGCGATCTGGATGCTGGTGCTGCCGCTGTTCATATTAGGCATGGCAATGTCGACGCAGTTTACCGCCATGAACACCATCTCTCTTGCTGACTTAACGGATGAAAATGCCAGTAGTGGCAATAGCGTGCTGGCGGTAACGCAGCAGCTGTCGATAAGCCTGGGTGTTGCCGTGAGCGCAGCGGTGCTGCGTTTCTATGAAGGGTTCGATGGCACCAATACCGTTGAGCAGTTCCACTACACCTTTATAACGATGGGCGCAGTAACGGTAGTCTCCGCTTTAACGTTTATGCTGCTGAAAGCGAAAGATGGCCGCAATCTGATCAAGGAGCGCCACAAAAAATCAGGCTGAGCCGCGTTCCATTAAGACCGGTGTTAGCTGTAGACGCTGTTGTTGCAGGCTCGGGTCGGCAATACGGTGGATCAGCACATCAATCGCCAGCTCACCCAGTTCATCCTTTGGCTGATGGATGGTGGTGAGCGGCGGCGTCATATAGCGCGCCAGTTCAATATCGTCGTAACCGACAATCGCCATATCCTGCGGGATCGATAGCCCCGCCTGGTAGAGCGCCTGGTAAGCGCCGACCGCCATCGCATCATTCCCGATAAACACCGCCTGCGGGCGCTCTTCCATTGCCAGCAGACGCTGCATCGCCGTCAGGCCACCGCCGAACTCGAAATCACTCTCGATCTCGTCGCCGTCGCGAATCGTCAGCCCGGCGCGCGCCATCGCCTCGCGGTATCCCTCCAGTCGCAGCCGCGAGGGCGTTTTATCCAGCGGGCCGGTAATACAGGCGATACGCGTCATCCCTTTATGAATGAGATACTCCGTCGCCATCATGCCGCCCAGCAGCGAGTTATCCTGAATCAGATCGCTGTCGCCATCGAACGGCGCCCAGTCCATCATCACGGTGGGAATCGAGGGATAACGGTTCATGATGACTTGTGAAGGCTGATGCGTTTCGGTGCAGAGCAGAAGCAGACCGTCGACACGCTTTTGCATCAGCGTTTCCAGATTGCGATTCATCCGCTGCTCGTCGCCTTCGGTGTTGCATAACACCAGGCTGTAGCCACGCTCGAAGCAGCTGCGCTCTACCCCGCGCACCAGTTCAGAGTAAAAGGGGTTGGTACTGGCGGTGATCAGCATCCCAATCGTGCGTGTCTGTTTGAGCTTCAGGCTACGCGCCACTGCGGAAGGTGCATAGTTCAGCGACGTAATCGCGGCGTCCACCTTCTCGCGAATCGCCTCACTGACAAAGCGATCGTTGTTAATAACGTGAGAAACGGTAGAGGTGGAAACGCCCGCCAGGCGGGCAACGTCCTTCATGGTGGCCACGCGTCACCCCTGCTGAGCGAGAAAATCATCAATCTCATTACGCCACGGAACGGAAGGCTGCGCCCCTTTGCGCGTCACGGCGATAGCCGCCGCCGCATGGGCGAAGCGGATCGCCTCATCCAGCGGCTTCTTTTCCAGTAGCGCGGTCATTAGCGCGCCATTAAAGGTGTCGCCAGCGGCGATGGTATCAATGGCTTTAACCTTGAATCCCGGTACGCGCCTGCCTTCGCCGTTTACGCTGGCCCATACGCCGCGGCTGCCGAGAGTAATGATGACCGTACGGATGCCTTTATCATGCAGCACCCGCGCGGCACGCGCCGCATCGTCATCACTGGTGACCGCGATGCCGGTGAGTTTTTCCGCTTCGGTCTCGTTGGGGGTAATGATGTCCACCAGCGCCAGCAGCTCATCAGAGAGTTGCCGGGCCGGCGCAGGGTTCAGCGCAACGGTGGTATTGTGCTGCTGCGCGATGCGTGCCGCTGCCAGCACGCTCTCAACCGGTGATTCCAGCTGCATTAACAGCGCCGACGCCGCTGTAATTAATGTCTGCTGCTCAGCCACACGTTCGGTGGAGAGCGCCGCATTCGCGCCGGCATGAATACCGATAACATTCTCCCCTTCGCCGTTGACGAAAATCAGCGCCACGCCGGTCGACTCACCCGCAACCACGCTAACGGGTGCCACATCAATGTTGTCGCTGGCGAGCTGCTTACGTACCCGCGCGCCGGTATCGTCATCGCCGGTACAGGCGATAAACGCGATATCCGCGCCGCTGCGTCCGGCCGCGACCGCCTGATTGGCACCTTTGCCGCCGAACGCAACCTGATAGTGATTGCCGGTTACGGTTTCGCCGGGTGTCGGGAAAGACTCAAGGTTAAGAATGTGATCGGCATTGATACTGCCAAGAACGACGAGTTTGCCTGCGGTTTTCATGATGAGCGAGTCCATAAAGTGCGCCACCGCGAACGGTGGCGCGTGCCATGCTTTTCTTTTATTACCTTGTCCCTCAGGCTGACAGAACGTACATCGAGCCTGAACGTTCTGTTACTGCTTGATGACCAGTTTCAGGTCAACCGGATTTTTAGCGTAAACTTTTTCGCCTTTCAATACTTTGTCTGCGGTATCAACACCTTTCGCGCCAATCTGCTCCGGCAGCTGAGCAACGGTAGCGGCCAGTTTGCCGTCGTTTACTGCTTTTTCGCCATCCGGTGTACCGTCAAAACCCACCACCATCACATCGCTTTTGCCCGCGGTCTGCAGCGCGCGCAGCGCACCGAGTGCCATCTCATCGTTCTGGGCGAATACGGCCTGCACATCCGGATGCGCGGTCAGCAGGTTCTGCATCACGTTCAAACCCTTAGTGCGGTCGAAGTCAGCCGGCTGGCTGGCGAGGACCTTGAATTTATGCGCTGCAACTGCCTGCTGGAAACCTTCACCACGCTCACGCGCGGCAGACGTCCCGGCAATGCCCTGCAGTTCAATCACTTTCGCGCCTTCGCCCGCTTTCTTGGCGATGTAATCACCGGCGATTTTACCGCCGAGCACGTTATCAGAAGCGATATGGCTTACCACTTCACCGCTGCTGGCGACGCGGTCGAGCGTGATAACCGGAATTTTGGCCTGGTTAGCCATCTTAATGGCGTTACCCACCGCATCGGAATCGGTCGGGTTAATCAGCAGAAGTTTGGTGCCACGAACGGTTAAATCCTGGACGTTGGCCAGCTCTTTTGCCGGGTTGTTCTGTGAGTCCAGCACCACCAGGTCATAACCCAGTTTGTCGGCCTCTTTCTGTGCACCATCCTTCAGCGAGACAAAGAAGGGGTTATTCAGGGTAGAGATCACCAGAGCAATAGAGTCTTTCGCCATCGCGTTCGCACTTACCGTGGCGCTCAGAGCAACAGCAGAAACCAGAGTGGCCAGTTTTTTCATGTTCATGTTCATGAGTCCTGTTGTGTAGGGAATTACTGCTTTTTGTTGTCTACCAGCACCGCCAGCAGAATCACCACTGCTTTAACGATCATCTGGTAATAGGAAGAAACGCTTAACAAATTCAGGCCATTATTGAGGAAGCCAAGAATCAATGCGCCGATCAATGTCCCAACAATACGACCTTTCCCGCCAGCGAGGCTGGTACCGCCCAGCACGACGGCGGCAATCGCATCCAGTTCATAACCCGCGCCCGCGGTCGGCTGTGCCGAAGAGAGGCGCGCGACTTCGATAATGCCCGCCAGCGAGGCCAGCAGGCCGCTCAGGGAGTAGACAATGATTTTGACTTTATCGACACTGATACCGGAGAGACGCGTCGCCGCCTCGTTACCACCCAGCGCATAGATGTAGCGCCCCAGACGGGTGTGATGTAACAGATACCAGGCGGCAATAAAGACAACGGCCATGATCCACACCGGCGTTGGCACGCCGAGCGGGCGACCAATACCGAACCAGCCAAAAATATCAGCGTTAGCGGTAAAGCCGGTGTTGGCGGGGCTGCCATTGGTGTAAACCAGCGTCACGCCGCGCAGCAGCAGCATCATCACCAGCGTGGCAATAAATGCCTGCACGCGGCCTTTGGCGACGATGGTGCCGGTCACAGCACCGACCGCCGCACCCAGCGCCAGCGCACCGGCGACCGCCACCAGCGCATTCACCTCCATACCCACCAGCGAAGCGGCGACCGCGCCGGTGAGCGCCAGCAGAGAACCGACGGACAGATCGATTCCCGAGGTCAGGATCACCAGCGTCATGCCCACCGCCATAATGGCGTTCACGGAGGTCTGCTGGAGAATATTCAACAGGTTATTGACGGTAAAAAAGTTGGGACTCATGGTCGATACAATGGCGATCAGCACCAGCAGCGCAATCAGCGATTTTTGTTCCATCAGCCACGCTTTGCTGAAATAGCGGCGACCAGAAACGGCCTGGGTAGTCATCTCTCTTACTCCTGATTCACACGATTAAGCTTGCCCACAGCGGCAGCCATCAACACTTCCTGAGTGGCCTGCTCGCGCGTGAATTCGCCGCCGAGATGCCCTTCATGCATCACCATGATCCGGTCACTCATGCCTAATACTTCCGGCATTTCCGACGAAACAAGGATGATGCTCAGGCCATCGGCCTTAAACTGGTTAATAAGTTGGTAAATCTCTTTCTTCGCCCCGACGTCCACGCCGCGCGTGGGCTCATCAAGGATCAGCACTTTCGGGCGGGTCATCAGACCACGCGCAATCGCCACTTTTTGTTGATTACCGCCGGAGAGCAGTCCGATCGGCTGTTCCATCGACGGCGTTTTAACATTGAACAGGCGAATAAAATCACCTACCGCCTGCTGCTCTTCCTGATGTTTCAGGTTACCGCCCGTACGGCTGAAGTAGCGCAGCGCGGTCAGCGACATGTTCTCTTTTACCGACATGCCAAGTACCAGCCCGTCGCGCTTACGGTCTTCGGAGATATAGACAATGCCGTTTGCCAGACCATCCTGCGGCGTCTGGGTGATCACTTCATGCCCGTCGAGGGTGACATATCCGCTGGTGCGCGGCAGCGCGCCATACAGCACTTTCATTAGCTCCGTACGCCCGGCGCCCATCAGCCCGGCAACGCCGAGGATCTCGCCTTTGCGCAGCGTAAAGCTGACGCTATCGACCCCCGGCCCGCAGAGATTATCGACCTGAAGCCGCACTTCGCCCGGCGCTTTGTCCAGACGCGGATATTGATCTTCCAGTTTGCGCCCCACCATCATCTCAATCAGCGTATCTTCCGTCAGCGTCGCAACCTCGCGCTCGGCAATAAACTGCCCGTCGCGAAACACCGTGACGTCATCGCAAATCTCGAAGATCTCTTTCATGCGGTGGGAGATATAGACGATGCCGCGCCCCTGTGATTTCAGCTCGCGGATCACGCGAAACAGCGACTCGGTTTCGGTATCGGTCAGCGCATCGGTGGGTTCATCCATAATGATCACCTGCGATTCATAGCTCATCACTTTGGCGATTTCGACCATCTGCTGATCGCCAATGGATAACTCACCTACTGTGCGATCGCTTTTAAAGCGCAGGTTGAGTTTGGCCAGCAGCTTGTTGGCTTCGGCGAACATCTTTTTCCAGTCGATTTTGCCGAAGCGGTTAACAAACTCACGGCCAAGAAAGATGTTTTCGGCAATGGTGAGCTGCGGAATGAGGTTCAGCTCCTGATGAATAATGCCGATGCCCGCTTCCTGCGAGGATTTTGGCCCGCTGAAGGTGGTCTCTTTGCCCAACCAGAGCAACGAACCGGCGTCGCGGCTGTAGATGCCGGTCAGCACTTTCATCATTGTCGACTTTCCGGCGCCATTTTCACCGACCAGCGCCATCACCCGGCCGGAATAGACGTTCAGCGCCGCGCCGGAGAGAGCCTTGACGCCGGGAAAGGATTTATCAATGCCTTTGAGTTGCAGTAATGCGTCCATGATCGCCTCAGAAGGTGACGCCGGCACAGAGAATGATATTCGCAAACGGGGAACACTCCCCGCTGCGAATAACCGCCTGACTACCTGCGGTCTCTTTTTTGAATTGTTCGTGCGTAACGTACCGCACTTCGATGGTATTCCCCTGGTGTTGCTGCAGCTGCTCAAGGTGAGTGAGCAACGTTTCGTGGAGCTGCGGATTCAACTGCTTGATCTCCGACGCGATGATTGCGGCCTCAACCTGCATTTCTGCGGTCACCACTTCCAGCACCTGCATAAAGGAAGGCACGCCCTGGGTTAAGGCCATATCAATACGTTGCGTACTGCGCGGCACCGGCAACCCGGCATCACACACTACCAACGTATCGGTATGCCCAAGACGAGAGATGACAGACGAAATATCAGCATTCAGAACACAACCCTTTTTCATATTTTTGCTCCATGAGCGAAACGTTTCGCTGACGGCAGTGTAGTACGAAGAATGTTCTGAAAACTATCGTCTGATTGAAGAAGTGTGATCGAAATCGAAACGTTTCGCTCAGCAATGAGGTGAAAAAAACAGCGCTGCTTTCTTAAAATAAATTTACGGCAATTGATAGCAAAAACCCCTCTTAGGGAGGGGTTTGAAAGATGTCAGATTTCGACCTGGGTACCGAGTTCGATAACCCGGTTAGGTGGGATCTCAAACTGGTCCGGCGCGCGCAGGGCGTTACGCTGCAACACCAGGTAGAGTTTGCCGCGCAGACGCAGATACCACGGGCGTTTGCCGAGGATCAACGACTCGTGGGACATAAAGAAGGAGGTCTCCATCATCCGGCAGCTCAGCCCTTCCAGCCCGCAACGGTGGAACACCTCTTCCACGTTCGGCGTTTCGCGCCAGCCGTAGCTTGCCACCACGCGCCAGAAAGTGGGCGAAAGCTGCTCAATCTGTACGCGCCGAACGTTATGCACATAGGGCGCGTCCTCCGTGCGTAACGTCAGCAGGATCACACGCTCATGCAGCACTTTGTTGTGCTTCAGGTTGTGCATCATCGCAAAGGGAATGACGTTCAGCGCGCGGGACATATAGACCGCAGTGCCCGGCACGCGTACCGGCGGCGATTTCTCCAGCGAGGCAATCATCGCTTCCAGTGAGTTGCCGTGCTCATGCATACGGCGCAGCAGGCGGAAACGCTCGCTCTTCCAGGTGGTCATCACCAGCAGCATTACCAGACCGAGGCTCAATGGCAGCCAGCCGCCGGAGACAATCTTATCGAGGTTCGCCGAGAAGAGCGGCACATCAATACAGAGGAAGAAGAGCAGCAGCATGCCAACAAGGATTTTGTTCCAGTGCCAGTTTTTGCGCGCCACGGTGGTAAAGAGCATGGTGGTCAGCACCATGGTGCCGGTTACCGCAATACCGTACGCCGCCGCCAGGTTGCTGGAGTGCTCGAAGCTGACAATCACCAGCACCACGGCAAAGTAGAGCAGCCAGTTGATAAACGGAATATAGATCTGCCCGGACTCCATCTCCGAGGTGTGAATAATCCGCATCGGCGCCAGATAACCGAGACGTACCGCCTGGCGCGTCAGGGAGAAGACACCGGAAATGACCGCCTGCGACGCAATCACCGTCGCCAGCGTGGCGATAATCAGCATCGGGATCAGCGCCCATTCAGGCGCTAACAGGAAGAAGGGATTTTTAATCGCTTCGGGGGTTTTCAGCAGCAGCGCGCCCTGACCAAAGTAGTTCAGCACCAGCGAAGGCAGCACAACGCTAAACCACGCCACGCGGATCGGCAATTTACCGAAGTGGCCCATATCCGCGTAGAGCGCCTCCACGCCGGTGATCGAGAGCACCACGGCGCCGAGGGCGACAAACGAAATGGCTTTGTACTGCAAGAAGAAGTTAACCGCCCACGCCGGGTTAAGCGCCTGCAGCACTTCCGGATTGGCGATAATACTGCGTGCACCGAGTACAGCCAGAATCAAAAACCACGCCAGCATAATCGGCGCAAAGAGTTTGCCCACCAGCCCGGTACCATGTTTTTGAATCGCAAACAGCAGCGTCAGCACCACGATCGAGAGCGGCACAATCCACGTATCGAGGGAGGGGGCGACAATCTCAAGGCCTTCGATGGCCGACATCACGGAGATGGCGGGCGTAATCACCACTTCGCCATAGAAGAAGCTGCCGCCGATCAGGCCCATAATCACCAGCACCGAAGTCATTCTGGCGGAGGTGTTACGCCCGGCAAGAGACATCAGCGTCAGGATCCCGCCTTCACCGGCGTTATCCGCCCGCATCACGAAGGTGAGGTACTTAATCGAGACGACAAAAACCAGCAGCCAGAAAATCAGCGACAGGAAGCCAAAGACGGCATCGCGCTCAACGCCGAAGCCGAACTGGCCAGACAAACATTCACGCAGTGTATAGAGTGGGCTGGTACCAATATCACCGTAGACAACCCCAATTGCCGCGAGTGTGACCGCGGGTAACGATTGTTTCTTATCAGTGCTCATAGACTAATCTTTTGATTGAATGCAATTATGTGTGCTTAGTCCCTTGGCCCACAAAAAGCGCACAGTATGCACGATTATCGACGAAATCGAACCCCTAAATGCAACCACATTAATCTGGCTCAATGAAAACAAAGCCGTTCTTCAGTCTATTACAGGCACTTTCAGGAACGTTTATAATCGCTCTGACAAGCCGGAAACCACGGCGAAAGGACGCAGATTCATTATGGCTCACTTACACCTATTAGCAGAAAGAATTTCCCGCCTCAGCAGCGCGCTGGAGAAAGGCCTTTTTGAACGCAGCCATGCGATCCGGCTCTGCTTACTGGCCGCCCTGAGCGGCGAAAGCGTATTTCTGCTGGGGCCGCCGGGCATCGCCAAAAGCCTGATCGCCCGCCGCCTGAAATTCGCCTTCAAAAATGCCCGCGCGTTTGAATATTTAATGACCCGTTTTTCCACGCCGGAAGAGGTTTTTGGCCCACTTTCCATTCAGGCGCTGAAAGATGAAGGTCGCTATGAGCGTCTCACAAGCGGCTATTTACCGGAAGCGGAAATCGTCTTTCTGGATGAGATCTGGAAAGCAGGCCCGGCGATCCTTAACACCCTGCTGACCGCGATTAATGAACGCCGTTTTCGTAACGGCGCCAGCGAAGATCACATTCCGATGCGCTTGCTGGTGGCGGCCTCTAACGAACTACCGGAAGCGGACAGCAGCCTGGAAGCGCTCTATGACCGCATGCTGATTCGTCTCTGGCTCGACAAAGTGCAGGAAAAGAGCAACTTCCGCTCGATGCTAATAAGCCAGCAGAGTGAGAGTGAAAACCCCGTGCCAGCGGAGCTGCAAATTACCGACGAAGAGTATATTCGCTGGCAGCATGACATTTCCCAGGTGGCGCTGCCGGAACCGGTATTTGAGCTGATTTACACTCTGCGCCAGCAACTGGATACCCTGCCGAACGCACCTTATGTTTCCGATCGGCGCTGGAAAAAAGCGATTCGCCTGCTGCAGGCCAGCGCTCTGTTCAGCGGCCGCGACGCGGTAGCTCCCATCGATCTTATTCTGCTGAAAGATTGCCTGTGGCACGATGCTGAAAGCCTGCGCCTGCTGCAACAACAGCTCGACGTTTTGATGACCGGGCACGCCTGGCAGCAGCAGGCGATGGTGACGCAGCTGAGTGCGATAGCCCAGCGACACCTGCAGCTTCAGCAGCAGCAAAGTGATAAAACCGCGCTCAAAGTGGAGCGCCAGGGCGGCATGTTCAGCCGTCGTCCCCATTATGAACTTCCTGCAGATCTGACCGAGCCGGTGCTGACACTTCTGTTGCAGCAGCCGCTGAAACTGCACGATCTTAACGTTATCCACATCACCCTTGAGCGCAGCGCGCTGGAGCAGTGGCTGACAAAAGGGGGCGAGATCCGCGGCAAGCTTAACGGCATTGGCTTTGCCCAGCCGCTCAATATGGAAGTGGATGCCAGCCAGCACCTGCTGGTGCGCGATGTCAGTTTGCAGAGCTCACGCCTGGCGCTGCCAGGTACGGCATCAGAGAATGTGCCGGATGAGATCAGGCAGCAACTGGAGGCGCTGGACACCACCTGGCACCAGCAGCACACCCGTTTTAGTGAACAGCAGAAGTGTCTGTTTATCTCCAGCGACTGGTTGGGTCGCATTGAAGCCAGCCTGCAGGATGTCAGAGCGCAGATCCAACAGGCGCGTCAATGATCCCACTCGATACGCTCAATATGATGCTGGCCATCAGCGAAGAGGCGTTGATAGAAGATCTTATTATCCTCTTACTGGCCTCGCCGCAGCTGGCGATCTTTTTTGAAAAGTTTCCCAAGCTCAAGCATGCGATTACTGAAGATCTGCCGCGCTGGCGCGAAGCGCTAAAAAAGCACCTTAAAGAGGCGGAAGTGCCAAAAACGCTGGCGGAAGAGGTGCTCACTTTTCAGCAAAGCCAGCTGCTCTCCACCTCGCAGTTTACCGTTCAGCTGCCGCAAACGCTGGCGCTGCTCGATAAGGTGCAATCCCCTTTCGCGGCGCAGGCCCGTCAGATGGTCACCGATAACCCGGTCTTCACCCCGGCGCTGCATACGCTCTTTCTTCAGCGCTGGCGCCTGAGCCTGGTGGTGCAAACCACCGCCTTTAACCAGCAGCTGCTGGAGGAGGAGCGCGAACAGCTGCTGAGTGAAGTGCAGGCACGCATGACGCTCAGCGGCCAGCTTGAACCGGTATTGATTGAAAATGAGAACGCGGCCGGCAGATTGTGGGACATGAGCGCCGGGCAGCTAAAACGCGGCGATTACCAGCTGATCGTCAAATATGGCGATTTCCTCAAAGAGCAGCCCGAACTCCAGCAACTGGCAGAGCAGCTGGGCCGCTCACGGGAAGCGCGATCGGTGCCGCGCAAAGATGCTCCCATGGAGACCTTCCGCAGCCTGGTGCGCGAGCCGTCGACGGTGCCGGAGCAGGTCGATGGCCTGCATCAAAGCGACGACATTCTGCGCCTTCTGCCGCCGGAGCTGGCGACCCTCGGCATCACCGAGCTGGAGTATGAGTTTTACCGGCGGCTGGTGGAGAAGCAGCTGCTGACCTACCGGCTACACGGCGATGCCTGGCATGAAAAGGTCACCGAACGTCCGGTGACTCATCAGGATTTTGATGAGCAGCCGCGCGGGCCATTTATTGTCTGTGTCGACACCTCGGGTTCAATGGGCGGGTTCAACGAACAGTGTGCGAAAGCCTTCTGCCTGGCGCTGATGCGCGTGGCGCTGGCAGACAATCGACGCTGTTTTATTATGCTCTTCTCCAGCGAAGTGGTGCGCTATGAGCTGACCTGCGATAGCGGGCTGGAGCAGGCGATCCGCTTTCTGAGCCAGCGCTTTCGCGGCGGCACCGATCTGGCAAGCTGCTTTCGTGCGGTGATTGAGCGGATGCAGGGCGGCGAATGGTATGACGCCGACGCGGTGGTGATCTCCGATTTTATCGCCCAGCGCCTGCCGGACGAGGTGATCGGTAAGGTAAAGGAGCTACAGCAGGTGCATCAACACCGCTTTCATGCGGTGGCAATGTCAGCGCACGGAAAACCCGGCATCATGCGCATCTTTGACCATATCTGGCGCTTTGATACCGGGATGCGCAGCCGTTTGCTGCGTCGCTGGCGGCGTTAAAGCAGGCCGGCAACTTCGTCGCGCACGACAGCGGGCCATACGCCGCACTGCACCTGGCCGATGTGGGAGAGTTGTAATAGCAGCATGGTGAGGCGCGACTGACCGATGCCGCCGCCAATGGTTTGCGGCATCTCGCCACGCAGCAGCGCCTGGTGCCAGTCGAGTTGCAGCCTCTCTTCATCGCCGGTCAGTTTCAGCTGGCGCTTCAGGGCTTCGGCGTCAACGCGGATCCCCATCGATGAGAGTTCCAGCGCATCCTCAAGCACCGGGTTCCACACCAGGATATCGCCGTTGAGGCCACTCATACCGGCTTCGGCTGGCGTGCTCCAGTCATCATAATCCGGAGCGCGAACATCATGACGCTTGCCGTCGCTAAGCTTGCCACCAATCCCCATCAGAAAGACGGCGCCCAGCTCTTTGGCAATGGCCTTTTCGCGCCCTTTCGCATCCAAGTGCGGAAAGCGGCTGAGCAGCGTTTCGCTGTGCACAAAGTGGATCTGCTCTGGCAGGAACGGTGCCAGACCAAACTCTTCGCTTACCGCGGCTTCGGTCGCTTTGATCCCGGACCAGATCGCCTCGACGGTTGTTTGCAGGGTCGCCAGCTGGCGCTGACCGTCACCCAATACGCGCTCCCAGTCCCACTGATCCACATACACGGAGTGGATAGGTGAGAGGCGATCTTCATCGGGGCGCAGGGCTTTCATGTGGGTGTAAAGCCCTTCGCCCGCGCTGAAATCGTGTTGCCCCAGCGTCTGACGTTTCCACTTTGCCAGCGAGTGCACCACTTCAAAGCGGGCATCCGGCAGCGTCTTCACATTGACCTGTACCGCTTTCTCGCAACCAGACAGGTTATCCTGAGTACCATCCCCGACGCGGCTGAGAATCGGTGCCTGCACTTCAATCAGACCCAGTTTCTCTTCCAGCTGGCGAGAGAAGAAGGATTTCACGAAAGCAATCTGGCGCTGTTTTGCGATGTAGGCGGTTTTCATTTTTTTAACTCCTGTCTGCGTAGGTTTGCAATTAAGCAACAGAAACAGGCGCCAGTTCAATAATCCACAATTAAAAAGGCCAGCGGGCTTTTGAATCGTTAAAATAGCCGGCTAGAATAGAATGAATCATTAATCTACATAAGAAAAATGTATGGAAAATTATCAGATCGATAATCTGGATCGCGGCATCCTGGAGTCCTTAATGACCAACGCCCGTACCGCCTACGCCGAGCTGGCGAAGCAGTTCGGTGTCAGCCCGGGTACCATTCACGTGCGGGTCGAGAAGATGAAGCAGGCGGGCATTATTACCGGCGCGCGTATCGACGTCAGCCCGAAGCAACTCGGTTACGATGTTTGCTGCTTTATCGGCATCATTTTGAAGAGCGCCAAAGATTACCCCTCGGCGCTGGCCAAACTGGAGAGCCTCGAAGAGGTGACGGAAGCCTACTACACCACCGGGCACTACAGCATCTTTATTAAAGTGATGTGCCGCTCGATCGACGCGCTGCAACAGGTACTTATCAACAAGATCCAGACCATTGATGAAATCCAGTCCACCGAGACATTGATCTCTTTGCAAAACCCCATCATGCGCACGATCCGCCCGTAACCGGGCGTTTTCATCCACGATCAATACCCGCATTGTCCACAGGTAGATCCCAGCTCATTCACAGCGTACAATACGCCCCACTTTGTCGTCGCAGGACGACTAAAACGGAGCGGGTTCATGGCAGACATTACTCTTATTAGCGGCAGCACCCTTGGCGGTGCGGAATACGTAGCAGAACATCTGGCTGAAAAGCTGGAGGAAGCAGGGTTCAACACCTTTACGTTCCATGGACCGTTATTAGAGGATTTGCCGCAGCAGGGGCTCTGGCTGGTGGTCACTTCCACCCACGGCGCGGGTGATATCCCGGACAACCTGCTGCCAATGTATGAAGAGCTTGATGAGCTGAACCCGGATCTGTCGCAGATTCGTTTTGGCGCGATCGGTATCGGCAGCCGTGAATATGACACCTTCTGCCAGGCGATCGACAAAATGGAAGCCGGGCTGAAGAAAAATGGTGCCAAACAGATCGGTGAAACACTGAAGATCAATATCCTCGATCACGATATTCCGGAGGATCCGGCCGAAGAGTGGCTGGGATCCTGGATTAAATTACTCGATATTGTGTAAAGATCGTGCGATCAGCAGTGGATAACTACGCTTAAAAGCGCTTATTAACCGGTAGTTATCCAATGAATAACTCTTCACTTCGCTGTGGCCTGTGTATAACTAGCCCTTTTGATCCCAGCTTATACGTTGCAGGATCACCGATCATTCACAGTTAATGATCCTTCCTAATAAACTGATCTTAAAGCGATGATCCGGCTTATCCACAAGACATCGCGATCCTAATAAGAGATCACAATAGAACAGATCTCTCTATATAAAGATCTTCTTTTTAATAGCCGGGATCCGGAGTCTTTCTCACTGGACTAAAGTTGAGTAGAATCCACGGCCCGGCCACACATTCACTTTCTAACCGCTCAGGCGAGGCATACCACCATGTTTTATCCGGATCCTTTTGACGTCATCATCATTGGCGGGGGTCATGCAGGTACTGAGGCCGCAATGGCCGCAGCACGTATGGGTCAGCAGACTCTGCTTTTGACACACAATATCGACACGCTGGGGCAGATGAGCTGCAACCCGGCGATCGGCGGTATTGGGAAAGGACACCTGGTTAAAGAAGTGGATGCACTGGGCGGGCTGATGGCGACAGCGATCGATCATGCCGGCATTCAGTTTAGGATACTAAACGCGAGCAAAGGTCCTGCCGTTCGGGCGACCCGTGCACAGGCGGATCGCGTGCTCTATCGTCAGGCTGTACGCACTGCGCTGGAAAACCAGCCGAACCTGATGATCTTCCAGCAGGCGGTTGAGGATCTGATCGTTGAAAACGATCACGTCGTCGGCGCCGTCACTCAGATGGGGCTGAAGTTCCGCGCAAAAGCGGTGGTACTGACCGTCGGCACCTTCCTGGATGGCAAGATCCATATCGGGCTGGATAATTACAGCGGTGGTCGCGCAGGCGATCCGCCGTCGATCCCGCTCTCCCGCCGTCTGCGTGAACTGCCGCTGCGCGTCAGCCGTCTGAAAACCGGTACACCGCCGCGTATCGATGCGCGCACCATTGATTTCAGCGTGCTGGCACAGCAGCACGGCGACGATCCGATGCCGGTCTTCTCGTTTATGGGCAATGCCGCTCAGCATCCGCGTCAGGTGCCGTGCTATATCACGCACACCAACGAAAAGACCCATGAAGTGATCCGCAACAACCTCGATCGCAGCCCGATGTATGCCGGCGTGATTGAAGGGATCGGCCCGCGCTACTGCCCGTCGATCGAAGATAAAGTCATGCGCTTTGCCGATCGCAACCAGCATCAGATCTTCCTTGAGCCGGAAGGGCTTACCTCCAACGAAATTTACCCGAATGGCATCTCTACCAGCCTGCCGTTCGACGTGCAGATGCAGATTGTCCGCTCGATGCAGGGGATGGAAAACGCGAAGATCGTTCGTCCTGGCTACGCCATTGAGTATGATTTCTTCGACCCGCGCGATCTGAAACCAACCCTTGAGAGCAAATACATCAACGGCCTCTTCTTCGCCGGCCAGATCAACGGCACTACCGGTTACGAGGAAGCTGCCGCGCAGGGTCTGCTGGCCGGTCTGAACGCCGGGCGCTACTCGGCGGATAAAGAGGGCTGGGCTCCGCGTCGCGACCAGGCTTACCTGGGCGTGCTGGTAGACGATCTTTGCACGCTGGGCACCAAAGAGCCCTACCGCATGTTTACCTCCCGCGCGGAGTATCGCCTGATGCTGCGTGAAGATAACGCCGATCTGCGCCTGACCGAAGCGGGCCGCGAACTGGGTCTGGTCGACAATGAGCGCTGGGCGCGTTTCAATCAGAAACTGGAGACCATTGAGCGCGAACGCCAGCGTCTGAAATCCCAGTGGGTGTCACCGGCTTCTGAACATGCGCCGATCGTTAACGCACAGCTGACTGCGCCGTTGTCGCGCGAAGCCAGCGGCGAAGATCTGCTGCGTCGCCCGGAGATGACCTACGATCAGCTGGTGCAGCTGACGCCGTTCGCGCCGGGCTTAGACGATAAGCAGGCTGCGGAACAGGTTGAAATCCAGGTGAAGTATGAAGGCTATATCGCCCGTCAGCAGGATGAGATCGAAAAGCAGCAGCGCAATGAGAACACTATCCTGCCGGCGACCCTCGATTACCGCCAGGTAAACGGCCTGTCGAACGAGGTGATCGCGAAGCTTAACGATCATAAACCCTCTTCCATCGGCCAGGCTTCGCGGATCTCGGGCATTACGCCAGCGGCGATCTCTATTCTGCTGGTGTGGCTGAAAAAGCAGGGGATGCTGCGCCGCAGCGCATAAACGTATCACTCAGCCCCGTACGACGGGGCTGATAACGCTAAAAAGGCGGGGAAGCCGTGCTACCCGCCAGGTCGTCTCTCAACAGGTATTCGTTGTGCTCAATAAACTCTCTCGTCTGCTGGCTGAAGCCGGCATTTCGCTGTCCGATCAGCAACAACAGCAGCTGGTGGCGTATGTTGAAATGCTGCACAAGTGGAACAAAGCCTACAACCTTACTTCGGTTCGCGACCCGAATGAGATGCTGGTGCGTCATATTCTCGACAGCATTGTCGTGGCGCCGCATCTGCAGGGAACGCGTTTTATCGATGTTGGCACGGGCCCCGGCCTGCCGGGTATTCCACTCTCTATCGTGTGCCCGGAATCTCACTTCACGCTGCTCGACAGCCTGGGTAAGCGTGTTCGCTTCCTGCGGCAGGTGCAGCATGAGCTGAAGCTTACCAATATTGAGCCGGTACAGAGCCGCGTAGAGGACTTCCCTGCCGAGCCGCCATTTGATGGTGTGATTAGCCGCGCGTTTGCCTCGCTGAATGACATGGTGAACTGGTGCCATCACCTTCCGGGTGACGCGGGTCGCTTCTATGCCCTGAAAGGGCAGTTGCCGGAAGATGAGATCGCGCGCTTGCCCGCGGGGTTAGCCGTGGAGTCGATTGTCGAATTAAACGTCCCGCATCTGGACGGCGAGCGCCATCTGGTTATCGTTAAAGCAAATAAAGTTTAATTTTTATCAAAAAATGTTGCGTTCGTGCTGTTGCGTGAATGTTAAAAAAGGCGACGAAAAAGAGTGATACTTCCGGTTACATTTAACTTAAATTTAACCAGGATTTATCTGACATTTAACGTCGCTTTTTTTCATTCAGTATCAGAATAATCAACAATGAAAATATCAGGGCGCTAAAAATCGGCACCTAAAACTACGGCGGCTTGTAAAATAATTATTAAAAATGTCAAACAAAGGTTTTTGTTGTAGAGGCGAGTGTTTTAAAAAGAGTTGTGATAAATCGTCTTTATTTTCATAAAGATGAAAAGCATTAAAATCTGCGGGCTTTTAAAACGATGGCTGCATATATGTTTAATTTGTGACCTGGTGCACGCTTTATCGCCGGGTTTTTCCTGTTATTTGCACTTTTGCTCGAAGCTTCATCGTTTCTACAAAAGTTTAAAAATAGACCTCGGGAAAAATATTTAAACATTTATTCACCTTTTCGCTACTTATTGTTTGAAATCACGAGGCCGCACCGTATAATTTGACCGCTTTTTGATGCTTGACTCCGGGCCGTAAAGAACGTTTTATACGACACGCGACATACCTCAAAGGGAGCAGGAGTTAAGAAAGATTATGTCTGTGTCGCTCTTTAGCCGAAACGTTGCTCGCAGGCTTCTGCTTATTCAGTTTCTGGCAGTAATGGCAAGTGGATTGCTGTTTAGCCTCAAAGACCCCTTCTGGGGCATTTCCGCCGTGAGCGGAGGTATGGCAGTCTTATTGCCGAATATGTTGTTTATGATTTTTGCCTGGCGTCATCAGGCGAATACACCTTCTAAAGGCCGTGTGGCCTGGACCTTCGCCTTCGGTGAGGCGCTCAAGGTGTTACTGACATTCGTGTTACTGGTGGTGGCGCTGGCAGTTTTGAAGGCGGTTTTTTTGCCGCTGATAGTCACGTGGGTTTCGGTGCTAGTGGTTCAGATACTGGCACCTGCTGTAATTAACAACAAAGGGTAAGAGGCATCATGTCTGCAGGAGAAAATTCAACACCGCAGGAGTACATCAGTCACCATCTGAATAACCTTCAGATTGACTTGCGTACCTTCTCGCTGGTGGATCCGCATAACCCCCCGGCCACGTTCTGGACGCTCAATATCGACTCCATGTTTTTCTCGGTGGTCCTGGGTCTGTTGTTCCTGGTGATGTTCCGTAGCGTAGCGAAGAAAGCGACCAGCGGCGTACCGGGGAAATTCCAGACGGCGATCGAGCTGGTGATTGGTTTTGTTAATGGTAGCGTCAAAGACATGTACCACGGCAAAAGCAAGCTTATCGCGCCACTGGCCCTGACGATTTTCGTCTGGGTATTCCTGATGAACCTGATGGATTTGCTGCCTATCGACCTGCTGCCGTATATCGGTGAGCATGTGTTCGGTCTGCCTGCGCTGCGTGTGGTGCCGTCTGCTGACGTTAACATCACGCTCTCTATGGCACTTGGCGTGTTTATCCTGATTCTGTTCTACAGCATCAAAATGAAGGGTATTGGCGGTTTCGCTAAAGAGCTGACTCTCCAGCCGTTCAACCATCCGGTATTTATTCCGGTAAACCTTATCCTTGAGGGCGTGAGCCTGCTGTCCAAACCGGTCTCTCTCGGTCTGCGACTGTTCGGTAACATGTACGCGGGTGAGTTGATTTTCATTCTGATCGCGGGTCTTCTGCCGTGGTGGTCACAGTGGGTTCTGAATGTGCCATGGGCCATTTTCCACATCCTGATCATTACGCTGCAAGCCTTTATCTTCATGGTTCTGACGATCGTCTATCTGTCGATGGCGTCTGAAGAGCACTGATTTTTAACAACACTACTACGTTTTAACTGAAACAAACTGGAGACTGTCATGGAAAACCTGAATATGGATCTGCTGTACTTGGCTGCCGCTGTGATGATGGGTCTGGCGGCGATCGGTGCTGCGATCGGTATCGGCATCCTCGGGGGTAAATTCCTGGAAGGCGCTGCGCGTCAGCCGGATCTGATTCCTCTGCTGCGTACTCAGTTCTTTATCGTTATGGGTCTGGTGGATGCAATCCCGATGATCGCTGTGGGTCTGGGTCTGTACGTGATGTTTGCTGTCGCGTAGTAAGGGTTGCTTTTCAAGCAATTGTTTAGAACGTTAACCAGATAAGAGGCATTGTGCTGTGAATCTAAACGCAACAATCCTCGGCCAGGCCATCGCGTTTGTCCTGTTCGTTCTGTTCTGCATGAAGTATGTATGGCCGCCGTTGATTGCTGCCATCGAAAAACGTCAGAAAGAGATTGCTGACGGTCTCGCTTCCGCAGAACGGGCCAAAAAGGACCTGGATCTTGCACAGGCCAATGCGACCGACCAGCTGAAAAAAGCGAAAGCTGAAGCTCAGGTTATCATTGAACAGGCGAACAAACGCCGTGCTCAGATCCTGGACGAAGCGAAAGCTGAAGCCGAGCAGGAACGTAACAAAATCGTGGCGCAGGCGCAGGCGGAAATTGACGCCGAACGTAAACGCGCTCGCGAAGAGCTGCGTAAACAAGTGGCTCTGCTGGCTGTTGCCGGCGCCGAGAAGATCATCGAGCGTTCCGTGGATGAAGCTGCTAACAGCGACATCGTGAATAAACTGGTCGCTGAACTGTAAGGAGGAGGGGCTGATGTCTGAATTTGTAACGGTAGCTCGCCCCTACGCCAAAGCAGCTTTTGACTTTGCCGTCGAAACCCAAAGCGTTGACCGCTGGCAGGATATGCTGGCGTTCGCCGCCGAGGTGACGAAAAACGAACAAATGGCCGAGCTGCTCTCCGGTGCGATTGCACCGGAAACGCTCGCCGACTCGTTTATCGCCGTATGTGGTGAGCAACTGGACGAAAAAGGCCAAAACCTGATTCGTGTGATGGCCGAAAACGGCCGTCTTAAAGTGCTCCCTGATGTTCTTGAGCAGTTCATTCAATTGCGCGCGGCCAGCGAGGCTATCGCCGAAGTCGAAGTGACTTCCGCCTCCGCACTGAGTGAAGAACAGCTTGCGAAAATCAGCACAGCGATGGAAAAACGTCTGTCACGTAAAGTGAAGCTGAATTGCAATATCGATAAGTCTGTAATGGCAGGCGTAATCATCCGTGCGGGTGATATGGTCATTGATGGCAGCGTACGCGGCCGTCTTGAGCGCCTTGCAGACGTCTTGCAGTCTTAAGGGGACTGGAGCATGCAACTGAATTCCACCGAAATCAGCGAACTGATCAAGCAGCGCATTGCTCAGTTCAGTGTTGTGAGTGAAGCTCACAACGAAGGTACTATTGTTTCTGTAAGCGACGGTGTTATCCGCATCCACGGCCTGGCCGACTGTATGCAGGGCGAGATGATTTCTCTGCCGGGTAACCGTTACGCTATCGCACTGAACCTGGAGCGCGACTCCGTAGGTGCAGTGGTGATGGGTCCGTACGCTGACCTCGCCGAAGGCATGAAGGTCAAATGTACTGGCCGTATTCTTGAAGTTCCGGTTGGCCGTGGCCTGCTGGGTCGTGTGGTAAACACCCTGGGTGCGCCAATCGACGGTAAAGGTCCGGTTGATAACGATGGCTTCTCGCCAATCGAAGTTATCGCGCCGGGCGTTATCGATCGTCAGTCCGTCGACCAGCCGGTGCAGACCGGTTATAAATCCGTCGACGCCATGATCCCAATCGGTCGTGGTCAGCGTGAGCTGATCATCGGCGACCGTCAGACCGGTAAAACGGCGATGGCTATCGACGCCATCATCAACCAGCGCGACTCCGGCATCAAATGTGTGTACGTGGCTATCGGCCAGAAAGCGTCCACCATTGCTAACGTGGTTCGTAAACTGGAAGAGCACGGCGCACTCTCCAACACCATCGTTGTTGTGGCGACCGCTTCTGAATCCGCTGCACTGCAATACCTGGCACCGTATGCCGGTTGCGCAATGGGCGAATACTTCCGTGACCGCGGTGAAGATGCGCTGATCGTATACGATGACCTGTCTAAACAGGCTGTTGCTTACCGTCAGGTTTCCCTGCTGCTCCGTCGTCCGCCAGGACGTGAAGCGTTCCCGGGCGACGTATTTTACCTCCACTCCCGTCTGCTGGAGCGCGCATCCCGCGTAAACGCGGAATACGTTGAGAACTTCACCAAAGGTGAAGTGAAAGGTAAAACCGGCTCCCTGACTGCTCTGCCGATTATCGAAACGCAGGCGGGTGACGTTTCCGCGTTCGTTCCGACCAACGTAATCTCCATTACTGATGGTCAGATCTTCCTGGAAACCAACCTGTTCAACTCCGGTATTCGTCCGGCGGTTAACCCGGGTATCTCCGTATCCCGTGTGGGTGGCGCAGCGCAGACCAAGATCATCAAGAAACTGTCCGGTGGTATCCGTACCGCGCTGGCACAGTATCGTGAGCTGGCGGCGTTCTCTCAGTTCGCATCCGATCTGGACGAAGCAACCCGTAAGCAGCTGAGCCACGGTCAGAAAGTGACCGAGCTGCTGAAGCAGAAACAGTATGCCCCTATGTCTGTTGCACAACAGGGCCTGGTGCTGTTCGCAGCTGAACGCGGTTACCTCGAAGATGTGGAACTGGCGAAAATCGGTAGCTTCGAAGCCGCTCTGCTGGCGTACGTTGACCGTGAACACGCTCCGCTGATGCAAGAGATCAACCAGTCCGGTGGCTATAACGACGAAATCGAAGGCAAGCTGAAAGGCATCCTCGATTCCTTCAAAGCAACCCAGTCCTGGTAACGTCTGGCGGCCTGTCTTAGGGCAGGCCGTAAGGCATTGAGGAGAAGCTCATGGCCGGCGCAAAAGAGATACGTAGTAAGATCGCAAGCGTCCAGAACACGCAAAAGATCACTAAAGCGATGGAGATGGTCGCCGCTTCCAAAATGCGTAAATCGCAGGATCGCATGGCGTCCAGCCGTCCTTATGCAGATACCATGCGCAAAGTGATTGGTCACCTTGCGAACGGTAATCTGGAATATAAGCACCCCTACCTGGAAGAGCGCGATGTAAAGCGCGTAGGCTACCTGGTAGTGTCGACCGACCGTGGTCTGTGCGGTGGCTTGAACATTAACCTGTTCAAAAAACTGCTGGCGGATATGAAAGCATGGTCCGATAAAGGCGTTCAGAGCGAACTCGCGATGATCGGCTCTAAAGGCGTCTCTTTCTTTAATTCCGTTGGTGGCAACGTGGTAGCTCAGGTGACCGGTATGGGTGATACCCCTTCCCTGTCAGAACTGATCGGCCCGGTGAAAGTCATGCTGCAGGCCTACGACGAAGGTCGTCTGGATAAGCTTTATATTGTTAGCAATAAATTTATCAACACCATGTCTCAGGTTCCGACCATCACTCAGCTGCTGCCGTTACCGGCCGCAGAAGATGAAGAGTTGAAGCATAAATCCTGGGATTACCTGTATGAACCCGATCCAAAAGCGCTGCTGGATACGCTCCTGCGCCGTTATGTTGAGTCTCAGGTTTATCAGGGTGTTGTTGAAAACCTGGCCAGCGAGCAGGCCGCACGTATGGTGGCGATGAAAGCCGCGACCGACAATGGCGGCAGCCTGATTAAAGAGCTGCAGTTGGTATACAACAAAGCTCGTCAGGCCAGCATTACTCAGGAACTCACCGAGATCGTCGGTGGTGCATCCGCGGTATAACCAGGTTAATTCGTAGAGGATTCATGATGGCTACTGGAAAAATTGTCCAGGTAATCGGCGCCGTGGTTGACGTCGAATTCCCTCAGGATGCCGTACCGCGCGTGTACGATGCTCTTGAGGTTCAGAATGGTAACGAGACGCTGGTGCTGGAAGTTCAGCAGCAGCTCGGCGGCGGTATCGTGCGTACCATCGCCATGGGTTCTTCCGACGGTCTGCGTCGTGGTCTGCAAGTAACAGACCTCCAGCACCCGATCGAAGTCCCGGTAGGTAAAGCAACACTGGGTCGTATCATGAACGTGCTCGGTCAGCCGATCGACATGAAAGGCGACATCGGTGAAGAAGAGCGTTGGGCTATCCACCGTTCTGCGCCGTCCTATGAAGAGCTCTCCAGCTCTCAGGAACTGCTGGAAACCGGCATCAAAGTAATCGACCTGATGTGTCCGTTCGCGAAGGGCGGTAAAGTCGGTCTGTTCGGTGGTGCGGGTGTAGGTAAAACCGTAAACATGATGGAGCTGATCCGTAACATCGCGATCGAGCACTCCGGTTACTCTGTGTTTGCGGGCGTGGGTGAGCGTACTCGTGAGGGTAACGACTTCTACCACGAAATGACCGACTCCAACGTTCTGGATAAAGTATCCCTGGTTTACGGCCAGATGAACGAGCCGCCGGGAAACCGTCTGCGCGTTGCACTGACCGGCCTGACCATGGCTGAGAAGTTCCGTGACGAAGGTCGTGACGTTCTGCTGTTCGTCGACAACATCTACCGTTATACCCTCGCCGGTACTGAAGTATCCGCACTGCTGGGCCGTATGCCTTCAGCGGTAGGTTACCAGCCGACGCTGGCGGAAGAGATGGGTGTTCTGCAGGAACGTATCACCTCTACCAAAACCGGTTCTATCACCTCCGTTCAGGCGGTATACGTACCGGCGGATGACTTGACTGACCCGTCTCCGGCAACCACCTTTGCGCACCTTGATGCAACCGTGGTACTGAGCCGTCAGATCGCTTCTCTGGGTATCTACCCGGCCGTTGACCCGCTGGATTCCACCAGCCGTCAGCTGGATCCGCTGGTGGTTGGCCAGGAGCACTACGACACCGCGCGTGGCGTACAGTCTCTGCTGCAGCGTTATCAGGAACTGAAAGACATCATCGCCATCCTCGGTATGGATGAGCTGTCTGAAGAAGACAAACTGGTGGTGGCTCGCGCTCGTAAGATCCAGCGCTTCCTCTCCCAGCCGTTCTTCGTTGCGGAAGTATTCACCGGTTCTCCGGGTAAATACGTCTCCCTGAAAGACACCATCCGTGGCTTTAAAGGCATCATGGAAGGCGAATACGATCACCTGCCGGAGCAGGCGTTCTACATGGTCGGTTCCATCGACGAAGCCGTGGAAAAAGCCAAAAAACTTTAACGCCTTAATCGGAGGGTGATATGGCAATGACTTACCACCTGGATGTCGTCAGCGCAGAGAAACAGATGTTCTCTGGTCTGGTCGAGAAAATCCAGGTAACGGGCAGTGAAGGTGAACTGGGTGTTTTCCCGGGTCACGCACCGCTGCTCACCGCCATTAAGCCTGGTATGATCCGCATCGTTAAACAGTTCGGTCATGAAGAGTTTATCTATCTGTCCGGCGGCATTCTCGAAGTGCAGCCTGGCAGCGTGACCGTTCTGGCTGATACGGCAATTCGTGGTCAGGATCTCGACGAAGCGCGAGCTCTGGAAGCGAAACGTAAAGCCGAAGAGCACATTAAGGGCTCTCACGGTGACGTGGATTACGCTCAGGCGTCTGCAGAGCTGGCGAAAGCTATCGCGAAACTGCGTGTTATCGAGTTGACGAAGAAAGCGATGTAACACCGGCTTGAACGTTAAAAAGCCAGTCTGGTCTCCAGGCTGGCTTTTTTTATGGCTGCGTTTCAGCAAAAGTGAAACTAAAAAGGTGTTTTAATATTTTGTGATAAATATCACAAAAATGTTGATCGCTTTAGCAGCGGGGCGTAGACTCCTTTTTTGTGATGTTTATCACATAACCAAATCCAAAAAAGGAAGCCATCATGAAACTGATCAACAAAATCATCGCTATGTTCAGCAACATGAACGTCTCTTTCGGCACGTTCAATCACTGATTGCTGTAATGCCGTGTGGCGCTGCGCTGGCTCCCCCTGGAGACGCGAGCGCCATCGGGCTATCACTTCAGCGCCGCTTCCACTGCTGCACTCTCCAGCTCCTTCCCTTCGCTGTTCACGCTTTTTCCCTGCCTGATAAAGTAGTTGGTGTTATCGATATTGCCGATCACCGCATCGTCATAGCGACCCGGCGCGCTGCGCACCGATTTGTTGCCGCGAAAGATGCCCTGCGTTGAGGCGTCGCCATACGGGCTGGGCCGGAAGATAAAATTGAAGCGCTGGTTGTCCGCCGCAATGTTGTTCTCCACCACCAGCTTGCCAGGATTGAAGTTATCGGTAAAGCCATCCAGCTGATTACCTACCGCTTTGCTGTTACGGATTTGATGCGCCACCGGCTGCCCTTCCCCGCCAAGCTTAAAGCCGTTACTGGTATTGTTGCGGGCAATTGAATTCTCGATCACCACTACGCCATTCGGGCCATCTTCAATCTTGTTAAACAGGTCAAAACCGTCATCGATATTGTCATGTGCGTAGCAGCGGATCAGCCGGTTCCCCTCCCCTACGCGCATTTTTACCGCGAAGCCGTCGGCATTAATCTTGCCCGCATCCTCATTACCCCAGGATTCGGAATCCACCACCCGGTTATCGCTGGCCCACAGCGCGCGGCCAATCTTCTCCGGGGAGGAGATCTGGATGCCGGTGTCGTCGTTACGCCAGGCGACCACTTTTTCAATCAGATTATGGCTCCCCTGTATGCGCAGGCTCTTCTCCGTCACCTCAATCCCTCTGATACGCCAGTAGCTGGCATCAAGCAGCAGACCATGGATCACCGCTTTACCCTCCGCTTCCAGCGTTTTGCGCTGTTTGAGCAGACCGCTCGCCGTCAATGGAATTTCGGTATAAGGGTAATCGCCAGCGTGCAGCACGATTTTGCCACCCGGCGGCAGCAAGCGGATTGCGGTGGCGATATCCAGCGGTGCGGCGGCGGTACCTGAACCCTCAGGTGTGCCCTGCGGCGCAACATGCAGTGTCAGCGCGACCGGGTCGATTTTCTCTACCTTAATCTGCTGAACCACGGGCTTACCTCCCGCTTTCGGTGTGAAGGTGAGCGCAAAGGTGGTGCTTTGCTTCAGCCGCGTTGGCAGGGTGTACATCTCGCCTGCTTTTACCGGTTTCTCATTACCGATCACCACTTCATTCTCCCGCACGCTAAAACGGCCATCGTAGTTGGCCCGCGCCTGGAGCAGGTATTTCTCACTGCCGCTTTGCGCAGGTGAGGCAACCTGTACGACCACCGGCTGCGCGGGCGGCTGCCAGGGCGCAGAGGCAACCGTATGGGCTTCTGAGGTGGTTAACGAGGCGTCGGTAACGGTGATTTTGGCGTTACGCGAAGCGAAGAAGCCGACGTAATAGTGCGCTCTGTCCTGAACGGCGATCAGATCGGCGCGTGGGATCTGCTGGCTGATCCATTGCTCGCTCCCGGCGGGTGCCCAGCTGCTGACGAAGCCGTTATCCGTGCGCTCAAGCTTAAGCCGGAACGTTGGGGTTTTGCGCAGATCCACCTCCTCCTGGTAGCTGGTTTTAACAATCGCCGCACCGGCATTGCCCCACGGCTGGGTGATGCCCTCCCGGCTGATGGCCTGTATTTTGACGCGGAAATTATCCTTTTTGTCCTGCGTCATAATGGCATTCATTACCATATTGGCGGCGGCAGGAAACTCTTCATACCCCTCCCGCAGCGGCTGCTGGCGTGCGGGGCCGATCACATCCCGCACCAGTAAACCCGCCCCCTCCTGGGCGGCAGGTTTGGCACCATTTTCCGGGCCAAACTGATCGACAGTCACGGTCGCTTGCAGCGCAAAGTTTTTGCCGACGGGCAGTTTTGTATAGAAGAAGGTCAGCCCATCGTGGGCGTTGCCGATTTTGCCGCCGCGGCTCTCGAGGGTAATGGGTTTTGACAGATCGGCGCTCTGCTCGTGAGTAAGCTTTTTACCCGCGATTGTCACATCATTGACGCCAATCTTTTCGGCAAGCACGTTTGATGAGAAATTGAGGTCAGTCGACTGGCCGAAAGTTATCGCTTTCCACTCTGTAGCCGATTCGGCAAAGGTTGGGGCGCAGAGAAGGGAGCTGCATATCGCAAGGGCCAGAGGTAATTTATAATTCATTTTATTCTCCTGATGGATAACTGCCGTTTATTATCATCAATATGAAACGGTGTTTCTTTTTTATGGCTCACACTCTTTGCTTAATAAAACACCGTTTTGTTTTGTGCGATCTTTATTCAGGATGAAAAATAACAGCTAACTCATTGTATAAATGAGCAGCAGTGAAAAATGGAGCGACTTTCTGGCAATAAACTGCTTTACTCTGCCGATAAAAAGCGCGTTATAGAGCGCCTGTCGTGGAATGTTGCGCGTTTCACCAGCACTCCATTTCATGCTACAAAATATGTAGTATTTTCAACACGAAAGAGGTTAACTTCTTTCCCAAATAATAGTCAGGACGAATATGTTGAACTCAAAAATGAGCGTGGTGATCCTTGCGGCGGGCAAAGGCACACGCATGTACTCCGATCTTCCCAAAGTGCTGCATACCCTTGCCGGTAAAGCGATGGTGCAGCATGTCATTGATGCAGCGACGAAATTGGGTGCGGATCATGTTCATCTGGTATACGGCCACGGTGGCGAACTGCTTAAAAAACGCCTCGTAGACGACAAACTTAACTGGGTGCTGCAAGCGGAACAGCTTGGCACCGGTCATGCCATGCAGCAGGCGGCACCTTTCTTTGCTGACGATGAAGATATTTTAATGCTCTACGGCGATGTGCCGCTGATCTCCGTTGAGACACTTGAGCGCCTGCGTGAAGCCAAACCGCAGGGCGGCATCGGTCTGCTTACCGTCAAACTTGACGATCCGACCGGCTACGGCCGCATTACGCGTGAAAACGGCGTGGTCACCGGTATCGTTGAGCAGAAGGATGCCACAGAAGCCCAGCGGCAGATTAATGAGGTCAACACCGGCATTCTGATCGCCAACGGCGCAGATCTGAAGCGCTGGCTCGCTAAGCTGACCAATAATAATGCGCAGGGTGAATACTACATCACTGACATTATCAGCCTGGCTTATCTCGAAGGGCGTGAGATTGCCGCTGTCCACCCGCAGCGTTTAAGCGAAGTGGAAGGGGTGAATAACCGCCTGCAACTCTCCCGTCTGGAGCGTGCTTACCAGGCGGAACAGGCAGAAAAACTGCTGCTGGCAGGCGTGATGCTGCGCGATCCGGCGCGTTTCGATCTACGCGGTACGCTCTCTCATGGCCGTGATGTTGAGATCGACACCAACGTGATTATCGAAGGCGACGTTACGCTGGGCGAGCGCGTGAAAATTGGCGCAGGCGTTATTTTGAAGAACTGCGTGATTGGCGATGATTGCGAGATCAGTCCCTACAGCGTGGTTGAAGATGCCCGTCTGGAAGCTGAATGCACCATCGGCCCGTTTGCCCGTTTACGTCCGGGCGCAGAGCTGCTGGCTGGCGCGCACGTCGGTAACTTCGTCGAGATGAAAAAAGCGCGCCTTGGCAAAGGTTCCAAAGCGGGTCATCTGACCTACCTCGGCGACGCAGAGATTGGCGATAACGTTAACGTCGGCGCAGGGGTGATTACCTGCAATTACGACGGCGCTAATAAATTCAAAACCATCATTGGCGATGATGTGTTTGTCGGCTCCGATACGCAGCTGGTGGCACCGGTCACAGTCGCCAAAGGGGCGACTATCGCCGCAGGCACCACCGTTACCCGCGATATTGCGGAAAACGAGCTGGTATTAAGCCGTGTACCGCAGGTGCATAAGCAGGGCTGGCAGCGCCCGGTGAAGAAGAAGTAAGCCAAAAAGACCGGATAGGCTTAACGCTGTCCGGTATAGATTCAGGGATGAGAGGAAGATAATCCTCCGCCCGCCAGGCAGTACCTATAACAATAACCCCACTCTCTACAAGGCTCGGGGCGTCCGCAAAGCGGACATGTACACGTAATCATTGGCGGCGCCGCAAAACGGTGGCCCGAAGGGTGACGTGTAAACAGGTTGACCGACAACAAAAGGCATAATGCCAAAATCGGAATTAAAAACTATGTGTGGAATTGTAGGCGCAGTCGCGCAGCGTGATGTTGCAGAAATTCTTCTCGAAGGCTTACGTCGCCTCGAATACCGTGGCTATGACTCTGCCGGTCTGGCAGTTGTCGACAACGAAGGTCATATGACCCGTCTGCGTCGCCTCGGTAAAGTGCAGATGCTCTCGCAGGCGGCGGAAGATCATCCGTTGCATGGCGGTACCGGTATCGCGCACACCCGTTGGGCGACCCATGGCGAACCGTCGGAAGGAAACGCGCATCCGCACGTTTCTGAACATATCGTTGTCGTGCATAACGGCATCATCGAAAACCATGAACCGCTGCGTGAAGCGCTGAAAGCGCGCGGGTATCAGTTTGTCTCCGAAACCGACACCGAAGTGATTGCTCACCTGGTGCACTGGGAGCTGGAACAGGGCGGTACGCTGCGTGAAGCGGTACTGCGCGCCATCCCGCAGTTACGCGGTGCCTATGGCACGGTGATTATGGATACCCGTCATCCTGAGACCCTGCTGGCCGCGCGCTCCGGTAGCCCGCTGGTTATCGGTCTCGGCATGGGTGAAAACTTTATCGCTTCTGACCAGCTGGCGCTGCTGCCGGTTACCCGTCGTTTTATCTTCCTGGAAGAGGGTGATGTTGCGGAAGTGACCCGTCGTAGCGTGACGGTGTTTGATAAATCTGGCACCGAAACCAAACGTCCGGATATCGAATCCAATCTGCAGTACGACGCGGGCGATAAAGGTATCTATCGCCACTACATGCAGAAAGAGATCTACGAACAGCCGAACGCCATCAAAAATACCCTGACTGGCCGCATCAGCCATGGCGAAGTTGATCTCAGCGAACTGGGACCGAACGCGAACGAACTGCTGTCGAAAGTCGAACATATCCAGATTGTTGCCTGCGGTACCTCTTACAACTCCGGTATGGTGTCACGTTACTGGTTTGAAGCGCTGGCCGGCGTGCCGTGCGATGTGGAGATTGCCTCAGAGTTCCGCTACCGCAAATCCGCCGTGCGTCGTAACAGCCTGATGATTACCCTTTCACAATCCGGTGAAACGGCAGATACGCTGGCGGCGCTGCGTCTGTCGAAAGAGCTGGGTTACCTGGGGTCGCTGGCGATCTGTAACGTGCCGGGCTCTTCGCTGGTGCGTGAATCGGATCTGGCAATGATGACCAAAGCCGGTACCGAAATCGGTGTTGCTTCAACCAAAGCCTTCACCACGCAGTTAACGGTGCTGCTGATGCTGGTGGCAAAACTGAGCCGCCTGAAAGGCCAGGATGCGGCGATTGAGCACGATATTGTGCACGGCCTGCAGGCGCTGCCGAACCGTATCGAGCAGATGCTGTCGCAGGATAAACGCATTGAAGCGCTGGCAGAGGACTTCTCTGACAAGCACCACGCGCTGTTCCTCGGTCGCGGCGATCAGTACCCGATCGCGCTGGAAGGCGCGCTGAAGCTGAAAGAGATCTCCTATATTCACGCCGAAGCCTACGCCGCAGGCGAGCTGAAACATGGCCCGCTGGCGCTGATTGATGCGGATATGCCGGTTATCGTGGTTGCACCCAACAATGAACTGCTGGAAAAACTGAAATCTAACATCGAAGAAGTGCGCGCTCGCGGCGGCGTGCTGTATGTCTTCGCCGATCAGGATGCCGGTTTCACCAGCAACGACAACATGCACATCATCGATATGCCGCACGTTGAAGAGACGATTGCACCGATCTTTTACACCGTGCCGCTGCAGTTGCTGGCCTATCACGTCGCGCTAATTAAAGGCACCGACGTTGACCAGCCTCGCAACCTGGCAAAATCGGTAACGGTGGAATAATCCTAAACTAACGTCATCTGCCCGCCGGGAGGGTGACGTTAACCTTAGTGTAAATAAGTCCGGATATGCTTCTGAAAAAAGCATACCGGATTTTTTTATGTCTCAAATTCGCATCACGGTTAACCTGGCTGCCGCACCTGACCTGCTTTTCTGGAAAATGTCCGGCAGTGAATCGCTCTCTGCACCTTTTGAGTATGCGCTCACGCTGCTGGGAGAAGAGGCGCGAATCGACAGAAGTCAGCTCCTCGGGCAGCCCATCACCGTTGACATTCCTGCGCAGGGCGGCGCGGCAAGGCGTTATATCAATGGCAGAGTGACCAGCGTCGGTGTCTCCTCCGTCGAGCTATCCGGCGAGCGTTACGCCGCCTATCAGCTCAGCGTGGAGTCCGATCTCTGGCCAATGCGGCTGGCGCGCAATATGCGCATCTTTCAGGCGCAAACCATTCCGCAAATTGTGCAGACCATGCTGTCCGAGCAGGGCGTCAAAATAGACGATCAGCTGACGCAAAGTTACCGGGTCTGGGAGTATTGTGTGCAGTACCAGGAGAGCAGCCTGGACTTCATCTGCCGCCTGATGGAGCTGGAGGGGATCAGCTGGTATTTCCGCCACCAGCCGGACAGCCACACGCTGGTGCTGGCGGATGCCGGTACCGTTTTCCCCTCTGTAGCGGGTTATGAGGTGATCCCCTATATTCAAACCTCCGCCGGCGGCGTGGCCGATTTTGAAGGCATTAGCCAATGGTCGTTGCAGGATCGCGTCACGCCGGGGCTTTTTAGCACTGAAGATTATGATTTTCGTAAGCCCAACGCCTGGCTATTTCAGGCGCGGCAGAATCCCGTTTCGCCCTCTCCCGGACAAATCGATGTCTATGAGTGGCCCGGCCGCTTTGTCGAGCAAAATGATGGGGAATATTATGCCCGTATCAAGCAGGAGCGCTGGCGGGTCGAACATCAACAGATCTCCGCCACTGCCACGGCAAGCGGTATTGCCGCCGGACACACCTTCCAGTTAACCCATGCGCCGTTTCCACAGGATAACGGGCGTTATCTGGTAACAAAAACCGTGCTGCATATTGAGGAGAACCGCTATGCCAGCGGCGATGAAGGCGCCAGCTCGCGGCTGATAAGCTTCAGTGTTATTCCTGCATCACTGGTCTGGCGCCCGGAGCAGCGGACCGCCTGGCCCCGTACCTATGGCCCGCAGACTGCCCGCGTTGTCGGCCCTGCCGGGGAGACGATATGGACCGATAAATATGGCCGTATCAAGGTGAAGTTCCACTGGGATCGCCTGGGTAAGAGTGATGAAACCAGCTCCTGCTGGGTGCGTGTCTCCAGCGCGTGGGCGGGACAGGGATTTGGCGGCGTACAGATCCCGCGCGTCGGCGATGAAGTGGTGATTGATTTTATCAATGGCGATCCCGACCGCCCCATCGTCACCGGGCGTGTCTACAACGATGCGAATATGCCGCCATGGTCTTTACCCGCCGCCGCCACGGTGATGGGATTTATGACGCGCTCGAAAACCGGAAGTTGTGACAACGCCAGCTATCTGCTGTTTGAGGATAAGCTCGGTGTTGAGCGGGTCGATATGCATGCCGAAAAGGATATGAATATCTCCGTTGAGAACCATCAGGTGATTACCGTTGGCGGTAACAGAAGCCTGACGGTGTCGGGTGAGCTTGCCGATGAGGTGACGAAAAAAGCGGACTTTACATACCATGCCACCCGCACCACGCTGGTGGAGCAGAAGGACACGCGCACGGTGAATAACGGCGAAGAGCTGACGGTCACCAATGGCCGCGTAAAGCGCGTCACCAGCGGCGGGGAGAAAGTGACGATCAAAGGGGGGCGCGTTGAGGAGATTGAAGGAGCGGCTTCACAACATGTCACTGCCTTAGTGAGCTATACCTTTGATAACGGCGTTACCTCGACCATTACCGGCGATCGTGAAGAGCAGATTTCTCAACACCTGACGCAGACCATCCAGGGAAATTACGCGGCCACTATCAACGGCAGGTGGGATCAGACCGTCGCCAAAGGGGCGAAAATCTACTCGCCGAAAACGATCACCATTGAGAGCGCAGAGAAGGTGCATATAAAGACGCCGCATGCGTTTGAATATAAAGACCATAAAGAGACGGCGTCGCTTTTCTCTTTTGATTTCACAGCACTCAAGGTAGTCACCGAAGGCTCTTCATTTACCCTCTCAGCGATAAGCAAGGTGGGCTTAACGAGCCTGAAATTCGATAAATCTGCATTTGATTTAGCCTCTCACGAAGGGCGCGTCGCATTTGGTAAAGCGATGATGCAGTATGGCCAGGTGATGGCATCGGTTCACGGCTTAACGATGTTTATGTAAAGGATTGAGTATGAAGATTGCGATCGCTTTTTCTGTCCTCTTTATCGTAGGGATGATCGCCTACATCGTTTACCTGTTTAATCGCGATCACCGCATCCAGACCCAGGGGCGCGAATTGCAGGCCACCATCGAAGAGGTGAGCTATATCAGCTCCAATGATAACGGGACACAAAATATTCGTTACCGGCTGGCGATTCACGATGGGAGCGTGACGCGCCAGGTCGAGGGGAAAGAGACCATTGCGGCGTTCAACGCGCCGAAAATGCAGAAAGGGCAGAAGGTCGATATTAAATACCTGGATGACCAGCATATCCTGTTTATTTTTGATAAGCAGGAGTCGCCAGCCAGCCAGGAGTAACAGAGGCTTCCGGGCGGCAACCTCTTTAACGCTTATTTCACTTTTCGGCTCAGCTCATCAAGCTGCCTTTCAAGGGTGCTGATACTGCGCTGCATACTGTCGACTTTACGGCTGAGATCGTCATTACTTCTTTTCAGCTCATCCCTTTCGCGACCCATCTTTTCAAGGTCATGTTCCAAATCTTTAATTTTTCCCTGCTGATTAGGGTAATCGCGCTGGATCTCGGAGAGGGTTCTTGCGCTGAGATCAGATGCCGGTGAGATATACGCTTTTCCTTTGGCAGACGAGCCCTGTTCGTAGGTCATAAGGGTATCGCCCGCATAGTGGCTGGACATCAGATATACGGGTTCTTCTGCCGCCTGGCTGAAGGTAGCGGGTAACAACGTTAGCAATCCTGTCGCGAAAATAACCGTTCTGTTCATACTCATCCTTAGTGTCCACTCTGTGGTGTTAACAACGCGTACTCAACACCGCTATATATATATGAAAGCCAGGGTTTGTCTCCTACCTCTTTTCAGTAGCGTTGAAAGGTAAAAAATCGGCGTGGGATGATTGCGAAGTGCGGGGGAAAGCGCGTGGCAGGCGAGGCTTTTTGGCGTAAATTTTATTCGGCCAGGGCGAGCAGCCTCGCCTTTTCAGCTACATTTGGATTGTCATAAAAATAAAACATCAGCCAATTGTTAAAGCGTGGTCTGACCCTAACCCTATGATTTTCATATTTTATAAATATTCGTGCTGTGAAAAGCAGCTGCTGTCATCAAACAGTAACAATCGTTGCATATAACTGTCATCAAAGTGTCCTATTTTGCTCCGAGTAGCAACTCAAACAACGATTTACGATTCCTGCAGGAGACATTATGAACGTTATGCGTACCACTGTCGCAACTGTTGTCGCCGCGACCTTTTCTCTGAGTGCTTTTGCTGTAAATGCCGCAGCTAGCCTGACTGGTGCGGGCGCGACTTTCCCTGCGCCGGTGTATGCCAAGTGGGCTGATACCTACCAAAAAGAGACGGGCAATAAGGTCAACTATCAGGGCATCGGCTCCTCCGGTGGCGTGAAGCAGATCACCGCGAAAACCGTTGATTTCGGCGCATCTGATGCACCGCTGTCTGACGAAAAACTGTCGCAGGAAGGCCTGTTCCAGTTCCCGACCGTGATCGGCGGCATCGTACTGGCTATCAACGTACCGGGCGTGAAATCTGGCGAGCTGGTTCTCGACGGCAAAACGCTGGGTGATATCTACCTCGGCAAAATCAAAAAATGGGACGACGCGGCCATCGCCAAACTCAACCCGGGCCTGAAACTGCCTTCACAGAACATCGCCGTGGTTCGCCGCGCTGACGGTTCCGGTACCTCGTTCGTCTTCACCAGCTACCTGGCGAAAGTGAACGAAGAGTGGAAATCCAAAGTGGGTTCCGGCTCTACCGTTAACTGGCCGACCGGCCTGGGCGGTAAAGGTAACGACGGCATCGCCGCCTTCGTTCAGCGTCTGCCGGGCTCTATCGGTTATGTTGAGTACGCTTACGCTAAGCAGAACAACCTGACCTACACCAAACTGATCTCTGCCGATGGCAAAGCCGTGAGCCCGACCGAAGAGAGCTTCTCTAACGCGGCGAAAGATATCGACTGGAGCAAATCCTTTGCACAGGACCTGACCAACCAGAAAGGCGCGGACGTGTGGCCAATCACCTCCACCACCTTTATCCTGGTGCACAAAGAGCAGGCGAAACCTGAGCAGGGCGCTGAAGTGCTGAAGTTCTTTGACTGGGCTTATAAAAACGGCGGCAAACAGGCTAACGATCTCGATTACGCAACCCTGCCGGGCAGCGTTGTTGAACAAGTTCGCGCCGCATGGAAAACCAACGTGAAAGACAGCAGCGGTAAAGCCGTTTACTAATCGCTGAATTTTGAAGAACATGGCGGATGGCGCTTACACCATCCGCCTTACAGATCCTCTGTAGGCCCGGTAAGCGCAAGCGCCTGCGGGCAACTTCGTAAGACGTCAAACTGAAGAGTAATTTATGGCTGCAACCAAGCCGGCATTTAACCCACCGGGTAAAAAAGGCGACATGATCTTCAGCGCACTGGTAAGACTGGCTGCGCTGATTGTGCTATTGCTGCTGAGCGGCATCATCGTTTCGCTGATTTTCTCCTCCTGGCCCAGCATCCAGAAATTTGGTTTCTCCTTCCTGTGGACCAAAGAGTGGGATGCGCCGAATGAAATTTACGGCGCGCTGGTGCCCATTTACGGCACCATCGTGACTTCTGTTATTGCTCTGCTGATCGCCGTGCCGGTGAGCTTCGGTATCGCGCTGTTCCTGACGGAGCTTTCGCCCGGCTGGCTGAAGCGTCCGCTGGGTATCGCCATTGAACTGCTGGCGGCGATCCCGAGTATCGTCTACGGCATGTGGGGGCTGTTTATCTTTGCCCCGCTGTTCGCGACCTATTTTCAGGAGCCGGTCGGCAATGTGCTCTCCAACATTCCGTTTGTCGGTGCCCTCTTCTCCGGCCCGGCGTTCGGTATTGGTATCCTTGCCGCCGGAGTGATCCTCGCGATTATGATCATTCCCTACATTGCGGCGGTCATGCGCGATGTGTTCGAACAGACCCCGGTGATGATGAAAGAGTCGGCTTACGGCATCGGCTGCACCACCTGGGAGGTGATCTGGCGCATCGTGCTGCCGTTTACCAAAAACGGGGTGATAGGTGGCGTCATGCTCGGCCTCGGGCGCGCGCTGGGTGAAACGATGGCGGTGACCTTTATCATCGGCAACACCTACCAGCTCGACAGCGCCTCGCTCTATATGCCGGGCAACAGCATCACCTCCGCGCTGGCGAATGAGTTTGCCGAAGCGGAATCGGGCCTGCATGTCGCGGCGCTGATGGAGCTGGGGCTGATTCTGTTTGTCATCACCTTTATCGTGCTGGCGATCTCGAAATTTATGATCCTGCGCCTGGCGAAAAACGAGGGGGCACGCTGATGGCTACGCTTGAAATGCAGCACACCGCGCAGCTGGCTGAATCGCGTCGCAAAATGCAGGCGCGCCGTCGGTTGAAAAACCGTATCGCCCTGACGCTCTCCATGGCGACCATGGTGTTTGGCCTCTTCTGGCTGGTGTGGATCCTCTTCTCTACCGTGACGCGCGGTATCGACGGCATGTCGCTGGCGCTGTTTACCGAGTCAACTCCGCCGCCAAACACCGCGGGCGGCGGTCTGGCAAACGCCCTGGCGGGGAGTGGCCTGCTGATCCTGTGGGCGACGGTAATCGGTACGCCGCTGGGCATTATGGCGGGGATCTACCTGGCGGAGTATGGCCGTAAATCCTGGCTCGCCGAGATTATCCGTTTTATTAACGACATTTTGCTCTCCGCGCCCTCTATCGTGGTCGGCCTGTTCGTCTACACCATCGTAGTGGCGCAGATGCAGCACTTCTCCGGCTGGGCGGGCGTCATTGCGCTGGCGCTGCTGCAGGTGCCGATTGTGATTCGTACCACGGAAAACATGCTGAAACTGGTGCCGGACAGCCTGCGCGAAGCGGCTTACGCGCTGGGCACGCCGAAATGGAAGATGATCTCTGCGATTACGCTGAAAGCCTCTGTCTCCGGGATCATGACCGGCGTACTGCTGGCGGTGGCGCGTATCGCCGGTGAAACGGCGCCGCTGCTCTTTACGGCGCTCTCCAACCAGTTCTGGAGCACCGACATGATGCAGCCTATCGCTAACCTGCCGGTGACGATTTTCAAATTCGCCATGAGCCCGTTTGCCGAATGGCAGCAGCTGGCCTGGGCCGGGGTGCTGATTATTACGCTCTGCGTACTGCTGTTGAACATTCTGGCGCGCGTCATCTTCGCCAAAAATCGACACGGTTAATTTTTGCGACGCGGCGAAGGCGGCGTCGAGTTGAGGAAAGAGATAAATGAGTATGGTTGATACTACGCCGGGCAAGATTCAGGTTCGTGATTTGAACTTCTATTACGGCAAATTCCATGCACTGAAAAACATCAGCCTGGATATTGCCAAAAATCAGGTGACGGCGTTTATCGGGCCGTCTGGCTGCGGAAAATCCACGCTGCTGCGCACCTTTAACAAAATGTATGAGCTCTATCCTGAGCAGCGTGCCGAAGGCGAAATTCTGCTGGATGGCGACAACATCCTCACCAATACCCAGGATATCGCGCTGTTGCGCGCGAAAGTGGGCATGGTGTTCCAGAAACCGACGCCCTTCCCGATGTCGATTTATGACAATATCGCCTTTGGCGTGCGCCTGTTTGAAAAGCTTTCGCGCCCGGATATGGACGAGCGCGTACAGTGGGCCCTGAGCAAGGCCGCATTGTGGAATGAAACCAAGGATAAATTGCACCAGAGCGGCTACTCTCTCTCCGGTGGCCAGCAGCAGCGTCTCTGTATCGCGCGCGGTATTGCTATTCGCCCGGAAGTGCTGCTGCTGGATGAGCCTTGCTCGGCGCTGGACCCGATCTCCACTGGCCGTATCGAAGAGCTGATCACCGAGCTTAAGCAGGATTACACCGTGGTTATCGTGACGCACAACATGCAGCAGGCGGCTCGCTGTTCCGATCACACTGCGTTTATGTATCTCGGTGAGTTGATTGAGTTCAGCAATACAGACGATCTGTTCACCAAGCCTGCGAAGAAGCAAACGGAAGATTATATTACCGGGCGCTATGGCTGATTGCCGAACCACAGAGGTGGCTGCCACCTCGTTACCACGTGAAATTTGTCGGGCATTTGGAGTGCACCATGGACAATCTGAACCTTAACAAACATATTTCCGGGCAGTTCAACGCTGAACTGGAAAGTATTCGCACTCAGGTCATGACTATGGGTGGAATGGTGGAGCAGCAGCTCTCGGATGCGATTACCGCGATGCACAACCAGGACAGCGAGCTGGCGAAGCGCGTTGTGGAGGGGGATAAGCAGGTCAATATGATGGAAGTGGCCATCGATGAAGCCTGCGTGCGCATTATCGCCAAGCGTCAGCCGACGGCGAGCGATTTACGCCTGGTCATGGCGATCATCAAAACCATCGCCGAGCTGGAACGTATTGGCGACGTGGCGGATAAAATCTGCCGTACGGCGCTGGAGAAGTTCTCCCAGCAGCATCAGCCGCTGCTCGTCAGCCTTGAGTCGTTAGGCCGCCATACCGTGCAGATGCTGCATGACGTGCTCGACGCCTTTGCGCGGATGGATATCGACGAAGCGGTGCGAGTCTATCGCGAAGATAAGAAGGTGGATCAGGAGTATGAAGGCATCGTGCGTCAGCTGATGACCTACATGATGGAAGACTCCCGCACCATTCCGAGCGTGTTGACCGCCCTCTTTTGCGCCCGCTCTATCGAGCGTATCGGCGACCGCTGTCAGAATATCTGCGAGTACATCTTCTACTTCGTTAAAGGCCAGGATTTCCGCCACGTTGGCGGCGACGAACTGGACAAGCTGCTCGCCGGAAAGGATCCGAAAGAGTAAGCGCAATAAAAACCCCCTCATGATGAGGGGGTTTTGCTTCACGCTGACTTACTGAGTAACTGCCCCGCAAGCGTTGCGATCTCATCGCCTTGCCACAGCTTCTCCCGCCAGCGGTGCGGGATACCTTCTACGCCGTACCACGCACCAGCCAGCTGCCCGGCAATCGCCGCGGTGGTATCCGCATCGTCGCCAAGGTTAGTCGCCAGCAGGATCGTCTCTTCGAAACTCTCCCCGTGAGCGAAGCACCAAAGCGCCGCCTCCAGGCTTTGCACGCAGTAACCGGTGCCAAACACTTCTGCACGCGATTTCTGTCGGTAATGCCCTTCGGCGATCTGGCGCAGAGTAGCCTGCTCCGGCCGCTGCGCAATATCCGTCAGCGTGTCGGATTTACTTTTGCCCTGCAGCGCATTGATAAGCATCTGCGCGAAGAGACGACAGCTGGCCAGCGCTTCCGGCGCAGCGTGCGTGGTCCGCGATGACGCTTCAGCAAACTCCAGCGCCTTTGGCACATCCGGGTAGTACCAGAGCACCACCGGTGCCAGCCGCATCAGTGAACCATTGCCCGCGGTGCGCGGATCGCTGGAACCGGCAAAGGGCTCGCCGTCGTGCGCAAAGCGCTGCAGCGCGGATGAGACGGTCATCCCGATATCAAAACAGCTGCCCGTGGAGCTTAGATAGCCCCACTTCCACCAGTTGAGATAGCGGTTCATCTGATCGTTCGCATCAAACCCTTTACAGGCGATCAGGCTATGCGCGAGGCAGAGCGCCATTGAGGTGTCATCCGTCCACTGCCCGGCTTTTAAATGAAACGGGCCGCCGCCGACCATGTCGGTGACCGGGGTAAAGCTCTCTCTGGGACTGAACTCTACCGTTGTGCCAACCGCATCTCCGGCCGCCAGGCCGAGAAGGCACCCCTGATAACGCGCAAGTAAATCCGACATCTTTTATCCTTATTTCAGGCAAGCCGTCAGGAGAAATCTGCCCACAGACGCAGCTTCCCGCAGTGGAGGCAGCGGAAGAGGTAGCCCTGACAGTCGCCGCCGTCGCGCAGATACTCCTGTAGTTTGTTGATATCCATACCAAAGGCCCGGCAATCGGCGTCCAGATCGGCAAACTGATCCAGCTTGTCGGCTATCTCGTTCCAGCCAACGTAACCGATAAAGGCGCAGAAATCATTGCAGTGCGCCAGCCAGTGTTCCTGCTGCCATCCGCAATAGCCGGGCGTGCGTTGCGTTAACTCAGCAACGGTCGCTTCCGGCCATGAACTGCTAAAGCCGGTAAATTCGCCCTCATCGTCAAACTCCCCTTCAACACCTTCAAGGCTGCAATCATCCTGAAATGTACCGTTGAATTTCTTTGCTGCTGAGCCATCGGCAATGCACCACGGGCAGAGCGTGTCGACCTCTTCAGCCGTAAAGAATGGGTTGGTGTAGTAGACATCTGTTGGCTGTGAGCAACAGGCGCAGGTCACGGTTTTGCCTTCAGAGAAGACGCCCGTTTCCAGGGGCTGTGGATGGTATTTGAATACCGGGAGAGGGCGATTATTCTGGTCCATAAAAACATCCTGTTTTGTAGGTAAGTTAGCGCGTAACAGACCACCCGCGAGCGCGCCATAATGCTGGCAGCTGTGCTAAGTCAGTAAATGTCGTCACTTTTGGGTGATCGATAGGTACGTTATGCGGGTCGGCGCAGAAGTAAAAGACTTCCATCCCTGCCGCAATGCCAGAGTGCGCTCCGGCGGCGGAATCATCCACCAGAATGCACTTCTCCGGCGAGACATCGAGTACCTCTGCTGCATGGTACATTAACGCCGGATCGGGCTTCCAGCGCTGGATGTCATAGCCACTAAACAGTTTTTCCGGAAAGTGGTGCAACATCCCAAGTTTGCCTAAAGAGTGTTGCATTTTGCTCACTGGCCCGTTAGAGACGACGCACATGGGTACGCTGACGGCATCAAGCAGCGCGCTGGCACCCGGAATCACCTCCAGCTCACTGTCGAACAGCCGCGCCACTTCGGCGCGATAAATCGGCTCCAGAGTGGCTTTATCCAGCGCTTTACCGTGCTCTTCACCAATAACATCAATAATTTCATACAGTTTCATGCCTTTGAATCGCTTAAAGACCTCTTCGAGATCCAGCGTAATGCCAACGGTCTGAAACATATGGACGTATGCGCGGGAACAGATGACTTCGCTATCGACCAGGGTGCCGTCACAGTCGAAAAAGATCGCTTCAATGTGGGACATGCCATTTCCTGTGATTACAAGTTTAACGATTACTTAACGCAGATTGCGGGACGCAATCGTTGCCGTATAAGCAAATTCAATGAAAAAAAGTGTGTGATAACCGTCAATACTGCCTCATTTTGGTATAGGATAGCGACGAATTTTCCCTCCTATTCCGGAAATTGATAATGAGCCAACAACAGACTTCCCAGGCCTCTCGCCCGGGATTGCTTGACCGCGTGTTCAAACTGCGTGACCACGGCACAACGGCGCGCACCGAAGTGATCGCCGGCTTCACGACGTTTTTAACGATGGTCTACATCGTTTTCGTTAACCCGCAAATTTTAGGCGTCGCCGGAATGGATACCAGCGCAGTTTTTGTCACCACCTGTCTGATCGCTGCGTTCGGCAGCACCCTGATGGGTCTGGTGGCTAACCTGCCGGTCGCGTTGGCACCGGCAATGGGATTAAACGCCTTCTTCGCCTTTGTCGTGGTTGGCGCGATGGGGCTCTCCTGGCAGGTTGGCATGGGCGCGATCTTCTGGGGGGCGGTCGGTCTGCTGTTGCTGACCCTCTTCCGCGTACGTTACTGGATGATTGCCAATATCCCGATGAGCCTGCGTGTCGGCATCACCAGCGGGATCGGCCTGTTTATCGGCATGATGGGTCTGAAGAATGCGGGTGTGATTGTCGCCAACAAAGAGACACTGGTCAGCATCGGTAACCTGACGTCGCACAGCGTGCTGCTGGGCATTCTTGGCTTCTTTATTATCGCTATCCTGGCGTCGCGCAATATTCACGCCGCGGTGCTGGTCTCTATCGTCGTGACCACGCTTCTGGGCTGGCTGCTGGGCGATGTGCAGTATCACGGGATTGTCTCTAAGCCGCCAAGCGTCATGTCGGTGGTGGGCAACGTCGATCTCGCCGGCTCCTTTAACCTGGCTCTGGCGGGCGTGATCTTCTCATTTATGCTGGTGAACCTGTTCGACTCCTCCGGGACGCTGATTGGCGTGACCGACAAAGCCGGGCTGGTGGATGAGAAGGGCAAATTCCCGCGCATGAAGCAGGCACTCTACGTTGACAGCATCTCCTCTGTGACCGGCTCCTTCTTCGGGACATCCTCGGTTACCGCTTATATTGAATCCTCTTCGGGGGTCTCTGTTGGCGGGCGTACCGGCCTGACGGCGGTGGTTGTTGGTTTGCTGTTCCTGCTGGTGATCTTCCTGTCGCCGCTGGCGGGAATGGTGCCGGGTTACGCGGCTGCGGGCGCGCTGATTTACGTTGGGGTGTTGATGACTTCAAGCCTGGCACGCGTGAAGTGGGACGATCTTACCGAAGCGGTGCCGGCGTTTATTACCGCCGTCATGATGCCGTTTAGCTTCTCCATCACCGAGGGGATCGCGCTCGGCTTTATCTCCTACTGCGTGATGAAAATCGGTACCGGCCGCCTGCGCGAGCTTAGCCCGTGCGTGATTGTCGTGGCGCTGCTGTTCCTGCTAAAAATCATCTTTATCGACGCGCACTAATCCCCTCTCCCTCTCCCGCTTCGGGGGAGGGAAAGCTTTACCCTCACACCTATTCAGATCAACGCTTTTTCGGCGGGCAGGCTGGTAAAACGCATCAGGCGGGAAGCCGGATCGTTGGCGCGGGTCTGCACATCTGTCAGGTAGTGCCACCCTTTCTGGCTGTCGAACTCCCAGATGCGCAGGCTTTCAATTGCTGGCGCGACCGCAACTGACCAAATCAGCACATCTTCGGCATCGCACATCACTTCTACCTGCGCATGCTGCATGACGCGAAGCCGTCCGGAGCCGGGCAGTAGCTGGAGCTGCATCGGGTCATCCTGCATCTGGTGGATCAGCTTCATCACGCTCTGGCGCAGCGTTAACAGCTGCGTTTGCGCTTCAATGGCATCGTTCTGGTTGTTTATCCACAGCTGCTCATTGTTGCTGAAGGTGTGCTTGTGCCCGTGCGGGCTATGGAAGCTGCGCGTCGCGCGCTGTAGCTCCATATCGAGGCCGCACTCGCCTTCGGTGGTAATGGCGACGCCAACCATATTCCCGGCATAGGCCAGTGAAAAGCTCGGCAGGCTGTTGTCGGCAAAGCGCGGTCGTCCGCTTTTCTCAACCACCATCTCCGGCAGTTCGCTGATGCCATAAAGCATAAACATCATCTCTGCGAGCAGCGCCCGGGAGGCGATATAACGGGAGCGGCGATGTTCCGGAAGTTGGCCGGCGGCATCAAGGCACGCCTGAGGGAGCCGGGTCGAGACGAGATGGCCTTCTGAGAGGATCCCTCTTGCAAAGTGTGTCGCCATTTTTCGCTCCGTGATAATGGGCTGCGTTAATGAAATCGATAATCGACATTATCGCCAGTGATGCATAGGTTTTAATGCGAAAAGCCCCATCTGAAAAGTCCTAAGGGGTGATATTTACACTTTCTTTCGTCAATAGGGAACACTTTCGGAAAAAGTGATGAAATGACGGCTAACGAGCGCTAAAACGCCCGCCAGCCGCGGGATGAAGGATTATTTACCAATACAGAAGCTTGAGAAAATCCTGCCCAGCAGGTCATCTGAAGTAAACTCGCCGGTGATCTCGCTCAGGCTCTGCTGCGCCAGCCGTAGCTCCTCTGCGAGCAGCTCGCCCGCCCAGGCGCCAAGCAGCTGCGCTTTGCCCTGTTGCAGATGCTCAGCGGCCATCTCCAGTGCCTGCAGATGACGACGGCGCGCAAGGAAGCCCCCCTCCATGCTGGTGTCAAAACCCATGCTCTGCTTGAGATGGTGACGCAGCACGTCTATCCCTTCGTTAGTTCGCGCAGAGAGGCGGACAAGTGAGTGATTGTTCACTTCGCTGATCCCCGGCTGCTCGCCGGTGACATCGGCTTTATTACGTACCACTGTGATCGGCAGTTTCGCCGGTAAACGGGCTATAAAATCAGGCCAGATATCCGCCGGATCGACGGCGTCAGTGGTCGTGCCGTCCACCATAAACAGCACGCGGTCCGCTTGCTCAATCTCCTGCCAGGCACGCTCAATCCCGATTCGCTCGACTTCGTCACTGGCTTCGCGCAACCCGGCGGTATCGATAATGTGCAGCGGCATACCGTCGATATGGATATGTTCACGCAGCACATCGCGTGTCGTGCCGGCGATATCGGTGACGATCGCCGCTTCTCGACCCGCCAGCGCGTTAAGCAGGCTCGACTTCCCGGCGTTCGGACGCCCGGCTATCACCACCTTCATCCCTTCACGCAGCAGGCTTCCCTGGCGCGCTTCGGCACGTACCGCATCCAGATCGCTTATCACATCATTGAGCTGTGCTTCGATTTTGCCATCGGAGAGAAAGTCGATCTCCTCGTCGGGGAAGTCAATTGCCGCTTCGACGTAGATACGCAGGTGAGTGAGTGCTTCCACCAGGTGGTTAACTCGGGCGGAAAAGGCACCCTGCAGAGAGTTGAGCGCCGAACGCGCGGCCTGCTCGGAGCTGGCGTCAATCAGGTCGGCGATCGCTTCTGCCTGCGCCAGATCGAGTTTGTCATTGAGAAAGGCGCGCTCAGAGAATTCGCCCGGTTTAGCAATGCGCAGGCCGGGCAGCGTCAGAATGCGCTTTAACAGCAGATCGAGGATCACCGGGCCGCCGTGGCCCTGCAGCTCCAGCACATCTTCACCGGTGAAGGAGTTGGGGCCGGGGAACCACAGCGCAATGCCCTGGTCCAGCGCGCTGCCGTCGGCGTCCTGAAACGCAAGATAGTCGGCATAACGCGGTTTCGGCAGCTTGCCCAGCACTGCCTGCGCCACGTCGCGCGCTTTCAGGCCGGAGATACGCAGGATGCCCACACCACCGCGTCCCGGTGGGGTTGCCTGGGCGACGATAGTGTCGTTATGGCTCATGGTTTGCCTCATTTTTTACTTATAAAAAAGGCGGTCAACCGACCGCCCTTTTTTAACATGTTACCGGGTGGCGCTTCGCTTACCCGGCTTGCTCTGGATCAGGAGCTCTTCTTCTCGCGGCTGTGGAGACCACGTTTCTCCAGACCACGGTAAATCAGCTGCTGCTGCAGAATGGTTACCAGGTTGCTGACGATGTAGTACAGCACCAGACCTGACGGGAACCACAGGAAGAATACCGTGAAGATGACCGGCATAAAGGTCATGATCTTCTGCTGCATCGGGTCGGTCACAGTGGTCGGCGACATCTTCTGAATGAAGAACATCGTTACGCCCATCAGGATCGGCAGGATGTAGTACGGGTCTTGCGCCGAGAGATCGTGGATCCACAGCGCAAACGGCGCATGGCGCAGCTCAACGGAGCCCATCAGCATGTAGTAGAGCGCAAGGAAGATTGGCATCTGGATCAGCAGCGGGAAGCAGCCGCCCAGCGGGTTCACTTTCTCCGCTTTGTACATCGCCATCATTTCCTGGCTCATACGCTGTTTATCATCGCCCAGACGCTCACGCATAGCCTGAATCTTCGGCTGCAGCATGCGCATTTTCGCCATCGAGGTGTACTGCGCTTTGGTCAGCGGGTACATGATGCCACGCACGATGAAGGTGATCGCGATGATGGAGAAGCCCCAGTTGCCGAGGAAGCTGTGGATCCATTTCAGCAGCTTAAACAGCGGCTGAGAGATGAACCACAACCAGCCGTAATCCACGGTCAGATCCAGGTGCGGCGCCGCAGCGGCCATCTTGTCCTGAATCTCCGGGCCGACCCACAGGGTGCTGTTCAGTACGCCAGTCTGGCCTGCTGCGATGGTAACCGGCTGAGATTTATAGCCGATTGCCGCAACGCCGTTGCCCAGATTCGCGGTATAGAAGTTATTTGCGCCGTCGTTACGTGGGATCCACGCCGTGGCGAAATATTGTTGCAGCATCGCAACCCAGCCGCCTTTTGAGCTGACATTCAGGTTTTCGTCATCAGCGATGGTGTCAAACTTGTACTTCTCATACTTGGTGTCCGGCGTGGAGTACGCCGCGCCGCGGAAGGTGTGCAGCGCAAAGTTGCTGCTGCCGGTATCGCGGTGAGAAGGGAGTTTGATGGTCTGCTTCAGCTGGCCAAAGGTGGCCACCTGCAGCGGTGTCGCACCGGCGTTTTTTACGCTGTAGCCAACGTTCACCGCATATTCACCGCGTTTCAGGGTGAAGGTTTTGGTGAAGGTGTTGCCAGCCGCATCGGTATAGGTCAGCGGGATCGCCAGCTCGTTCTGGCCTTCTGCCAGTACAAACGCATCTTTATCGACGTTATACAGCGGGCGTGGACCGTTTGCCGGGTTGTCCGGGCCGTTCTGGCCGGTCAGACCGCTCTGCGCCTGGTAGACAAACTCAGGCGTGGTTTCCAGTAACTGGAACGGTTCGGTGGCGCCCAGCTCTTTCGGATACGTCGGGAGCAGTGCCTGCTCAACATCACCACCACGGGTGTTGATGGTCAGCTCAAGCACATCGGTTTTAACCGTAATCAGTTTCCCCTGGCCACTGGCCGGAACGCTCTGGTCGGCTGCGTTACCCGCTGCGGTGGTCGTAGTCTGCGTGGTCTGCTGCTGCGCCGGAGGAGGATTTTGCTCCTTCTCCCACGTTTGCCAGATCATGAAAGACACGAACAACAAAGCGATGATAAAAAGATTGCGTTGCGAATCCATCGTTAGTGTTCTCTGGTTTTAGAAGGTCCTGGCGGGACGGGATCGTCGCCACCCGGGTGTAAAGGGTGGCATTTTAATACGCGTTTCACTGTCAACCAACTGCCTTTTAACACTCCAAACCTGCGCAATGCCTCAATTCCATAGTGAGAACAGGTAGGGGTGAAACGGCAGTGCGGCCCGAGTAGCGGACTAATCAGGCGTTGGTAGACCCGTATAAGGGCTATCAGGACCCTTGAGCCTGGCGACAATGGCGGCGCCATAATTTTTCCAACGCTTCCGTGAGAGCACGGTTATCGAGGTCGGCAACCCCTTTCTTTGCCACCACCACAAAATCCATGGCCGGCAGGTCATGTTGGTGCAAACGGAAACTTTCACGCGTCAGACGTTTAATCCGGTTGCGTTCATGTGCGCGTTTGACATTTTTCTTGGCGACGGTAAGACCGATACGGGGATGCCCCAGCGAATTCAGGCGGCCGAGGATGGTGATTTGCGGCGTGCCAGCCCGTTGTGGCTGCTGGAAGACGAATGTGAAATGAGTGGGAGTTAACAAACGTAACTCCCTGGGAAAAGCGAGCTTAACCACTCAGGGGTTAGCTTTTATTACTTGGAAACGGTCAGACGTGCGCGGCCTTTAGCGCGACGACGAGCCAGAACCTGGCGACCATTTTTAGTAGCCATACGAGCACGGAAGCCGTGAGAACGGTTGCGCTTCAGTACAGACGGTTGAAAAGTGCGTTTCATGGCGATTTCTACCTAAACTTGAATAAATTCACTGACTTTTGCGTATGCCCGAACGAATATCGAACGACCGGCGCGCAAGCCATGGGTAATTAAAGAGGCCGGATTGTAATAATTGTACACTCCGGAGTCAATTCTCTTTCCTTATAGCGCACGTATTTTTGCACAGATCTGCGCAGAAACTAAGCGGCTTCCGGCGCCTGAAAAGAGTAAGACGCGCCGGGGGCAGAATTATACGGGGCAAATGGCAAAGCGCAAGGATCCACCCGGATCTTCCTTAGATCGTTTATGGGATTATTCGGCTAAAACCATTTAATTTTCCAATATGCGGCCTAAATCTTCCCGCACCCGCGCCTGGATCGTTTACACTTAGCGCGTTCCGGATCGGCCTGTGGATAAATCGTGAAGAATCTGTGAGAAACAGAAGATCTCTTCCGCGGTTTACGCTATGATCCGCGGTCCCGATCGCGATCCAGGATCGCCTAAGGGCAAAAACCGTAAACAGCGGTTCGCACATCACCCCGCTGGGTCTTATCGATGTGTGTCAAAAAAGATTAATGTCTCTGTCTTTACTATTTATCGATTTACGTTCGAGTGGAGTCCGCCGTGTCACTTTCGCTTTGGCAGCAGTGTCTTGCCCGATTGCAGGATGAGTTACCAGCCACTGAATTTAGTATGTGGATCCGCCCGTTGCAGGCGGAACTGAGTGACAACACGCTGGCTTTGTATGCGCCAAATCGTTTTGTGCTTGATTGGGTAAGAGATAAATACCTTAATAATATCAACGGCCTGCTTAATGATTTCTGCGGGGCGGATGCGCCACAGCTGCGTTTTGAAGTGGGCGCTCGTCCGGCTAATCAGACGCTGAGAGAGCCTGCCACCGTCGCCGCGCCCGCGCAGGCGGCGCAGGTGGTGATTCCGCGCGCTGCGCCTGTCGCCCGTTCAGGCTGGGATAACGTGCCCGCTCCCGCGGAACCGACCTACCGCTCAAACGTTAACGTCAAGCACACCTTTGATAACTTCGTTGAAGGTAAGTCGAACCAGCTGGCTCGCGCGGCAGCCCGCCAGGTGGCAGATAATCCCGGCGGCGCATACAACCCGCTCTTTTTATATGGCGGCACTGGTCTCGGTAAAACGCACCTGCTGCATGCGGTAGGTAACGGCATTGTGGCGCGTAAGCCGAATGCCAAAGTGGTGTATATGCACTCCGAACGCTTTGTCCAGGACATGGTAAAAGCCCTGCAAAACAATGCGATCGAAGAGTTTAAACGCTACTACCGCTCCGTTGACGCCCTGCTGATCGATGATATTCAATTCTTTGCTAATAAAGAGCGATCCCAGGAGGAGTTCTTCCACACCTTTAACGCCCTGCTGGAAGGCAATCAGCAGATCATTCTCACCTCGGATCGTTATCCGAAAGAGATCAATGGTGTTGAGGATCGTCTAAAATCCCGCTTCGGCTGGGGGCTGACCGTGGCGATCGAACCGCCGGAGCTGGAAACCCGCGTTGCGATCCTGATGAAAAAGGCCGACGAGAACGATATCCGTCTGCCGGGTGAAGTGGCCTTCTTTATTGCCAAGCGCCTGCGTTCCAACGTGCGTGAGCTGGAAGGGGCGCTGAACCGCGTCATCGCCAATGCTAACTTTACCGGGCGCGCCATCACCATTGATTTCGTGCGCGAAGCGCTGCGCGATCTGCTGGCGCTGCAGGAGAAGCTGGTCACCATCGACAATATTCAAAAGACGGTGGCGGAGTATTACAAGATTAAGGTGGCAGATCTGCTGTCGAAGCGACGCTCCCGTTCCGTTGCCCGCCCGCGCCAGATGGCGATGGCGCTGGCCAAGGAGCTGACCAACCACAGCCTGCCGGAGATCGGCGATGCCTTTGGCGGCCGTGACCACACCACCGTACTGCATGCCTGCCGTAAGATTGAGCAGTTGCGTGAAGAAAGCCATGATATCAAAGAAGATTTTTCCAATTTAATCCGAACTCTCTCTTCGTGACGCTATGAAATTTACCGTTGAACGTGAACACTTATTAAAGCCGCTGCAACAAGTTAGCGGCCCGCTGGGCGGACGCCCGACGTTGCCTATTCTCGGTAATCTGCTGCTTCAGGTTACCGACGGCGCGCTCTCGCTGACCGGCACCGATCTTGAAATGGAGATGGTTGCCCGCGTGGCGCTTGTCCAGCCCCATGAACAGGGCGCGACAACCGTACCGGCACGTAAATTCTTCGACATCTGTCGAGGCCTGCCGGAAGGGGCGGAAATTGCGATGCAGCTGGAGGGTGAGCGCATGCTGATCCGTTCCGGGCGCAGCCGTTTCTCTCTCTCAACGCTGCCGGCGGCGGATTTCCCTAATCTGGATGACTGGCAAAGCGAAGTGGAGTTCACGCTGCCGCAGGCCACCATGAAACGCCTGATCGAAGCGACGCAGTTCTCGATGGCGCACCAGGATGTCCGTTACTACTTAAACGGCATGCTGTTTGAAACGGAAGGTGAAGAGCTGCGTACCGTCGCCACCGACGGTCACCGCCTTGCCGTCTGTTCAATGCCGATTGGGCAAACATTACCGAATCATTCGGTGATCGTGCCGCGTAAAGGTGTGATTGAGCTGATGCGTATGCTCGACGGTGGCGAAACGCCGCTGCGTGTGCAGATCGGCAGCAACAACATCCGCGCGCACGTCGGCGATTTTATCTTCACCTCGAAGCTGGTTGATGGTCGTTTCCCTGACTATCGCCGCGTATTGCCGAAAAACCCGGACAAAACGCTGGAAGCGGGCTGTGATTCGCTAAAGCAGGCTTTTGCCCGTGCGGCGATCCTCTCCAACGAGAAGTTCCGCGGTGTGCGTCTCTACGTCAGCGAGAACCAGATCAAAATCACTGCCAATAACCCGGAGCAGGAAGAAGCGGAAGAGTTTCTTGATGTCACCTACGGCGGTAGCGAAATGGAGATCGGCTTTAACGTCAGCTATGTGCTCGATGTGTTGAACGCGCTGAAGTGCGAAAACGTGCGCATTCTGCTGACCGACTCCGTTTCCAGCGTGCAGATTGAAGACGCGGCGAGCCAGAGCGCAGCCTATGTCGTTATGCCAATGCGGTTGTAGAAAATAGCGGGCTATCTTTCTGGTTACTCTGGCCTCGGGCAGCGCCCGCAATCTTTACGTACTTCAGTACGCTCCGGTTGCCGCGCGCTGGCCGTTACCAGGCTAACTGCGACGATACGCCCGGGTAATGAGTGAATCATGTCGCTAACCCGCTTACTGATTAAAGATTTCCGCAATATCGAAAGCGCGGATCTCGCGCTCTCCCCTGGTTTTAACTTTCTGGTGGGCGCTAACGGCAGCGGGAAAACCAGCGTGCTGGAGGCGATTTACACCCTCGGGCATGGTCGGGCGTTTCGCAGCCTGCAAATTGGCCGCGTTATTCGCCATGAGCAGGAGGCGTTTGTCCTGCACGGGCGTTTGCAGGCTGAGGCGCGCGAAATCGCCATTGGCCTGACCAAAGATAAGCTCGGTGACAGCAAAGTACGCATCGACGGCACCGACGGTCATAAAGTGGCGGAGCTGGCGCTGCTTATGCCAATGCAGCTGATTACCCCTGAAGGGTTTACCTTACTCAACGGCGGCCCTAAATACCGTCGCGCCTTTCTCGACTGGGGATGCTTCCACAACGAAAGCGGCTTTTTCACCGCCTGGAGCAACCTCAAGCGCCTGTTAAAACAGCGCAATGCCGCTTTACGCCAGGTGAGCCATTACGGCCAGCTGCGTCCGTGGGACAAAGAGCTTGTGCCGCTGGCCGAGCAGATCAGCCGCTGGCGCGCGGAGTACAGCGCCGCTATCGCGGAAGATATGGCCGACACCTGCCGGCAGTTCTTACCGGAATTTTCCCTGACCTTCTCTTTCCAGCGCGGCTGGGAGAAAGAGACCGATTACGAAGAGGTGCTGGCGCGCAGTTTTGAGCGCGACCGCATGCTCACTTATACCGCGCATGGCCCGCATAAAGCGGATTTCCGCATTCGTGCGGATGGCGCGCCCGTTGAAGACACCCTTTCGCGCGGGCAGTTAAAGCTCCTGATGTGCGCGCTGCGCCTGGCGCAGGGGGAGTTTTTAACCCGTGAAAGCGGGCGACGCTGTTTATACCTGATAGATGATTTTGCCTCGGAGCTTGATGACGAAAAGCGCGGGCTGTTAGCCAGCCGGTTAAAAGCCACCCAGTCACAGGTTTTCGTCAGCGCCATCAGCGCTGAACACGTTATGGACATGTCGGACAAAAATTCGAAGATGTTCACCGTGGAAAAGGGTAAAATAGCCGATTAACCCAAGTTGAAATGAGCGAGAAACGTTGATGTCGAATTCTTATGACTCCTCCAGTATCAAAGTCCTCAAAGGGCTGGATGCAGTGCGTAAGCGCCCGGGTATGTATATCGGCGATACGGATGACGGCACCGGTCTGCACCACATGGTATTCGAGGTAGTAGATAACGCTATCGACGAAGCGCTCGCAGGGTACTGTAAAGACATTATCGTCACCATTCACAGCGATAACTCTGTCTCCGTACAGGATGATGGTCGTGGTATTCCGACCGGCATTCACCCGGAAGAGGGCGTTTCCGCTGCGGAAGTGATCATGACCGTACTGCATGCGGGCGGTAAGTTCGACGATAACTCCTATAAAGTCTCCGGCGGTCTGCACGGCGTCGGCGTTTCAGTGGTCAACGCCCTGTCGCAGAAACTGGAGCTGGTTATCCAGCGCGATAACAAAGTTCACCGTCAGATCTACACCCACGGCGTGCCGCAGGCTCCGCTGGAAGTGACGGGCGAAACGGAAAAAACCGGTACCATGGTGCGTTTCTGGCCGAGCTACGAAACTTTCACCAACGTCATTGAATTTGAATACGAAATTCTGGCGAAACGCCTGCGCGAGCTCTCCTTCCTGAACTCCGGCGTGTCGATTCGCCTGCGCGACAAGCGCGACGGCAAAGAAGACCATTTCCACTATGAAGGCGGCATCAAGGCGTTTGTTGAGTACCTCAACAAAAACAAAACGCCGATCCACCCGAATATCTTCTATTTCTCCACCGAAAAAGACGGTATTGGCGTCGAAGTTGCGCTGCAGTGGAACGACGGTTTCCAGGAAAACATCTACTGCTTTACCAACAATATTCCGCAGCGCGACGGCGGTACCCACCTTGCAGGCTTCCGCGCGGCGATGACCCGTACGCTGAACGCCTATATGGATAAAGAGGGCTACAGCAAGAAAGCCAAAGTGAGCGCCACCGGTGATGATGCCCGTGAGGGCCTGATTGCGGTGGTGTCGGTGAAAGTGCCGGACCCGAAATTCTCCTCGCAGACCAAAGATAAGCTGGTCTCTTCGGAGGTGAAATCGGCGGTAGAACAGCAGATGAACGAACTGCTGGCCGAATACCTGCTGGAAAACCCGGGCGATGCGAAGATCGTGGTCGGCAAAATCATTGACGCTGCGCGTGCTCGTGAAGCGGCGCGTAAAGCGCGTGAAATGACCCGCCGTAAAGGCGCGCTCGATCTGGCCGGTCTGCCGGGCAAACTGGCGGATTGCCAGGAGCGTGACCCGGCGCTGTCCGAACTCTACTTAGTGGAAGGGGACTCCGCGGGCGGTTCTGCCAAACAGGGCCGTAACCGCAAAAACCAGGCGATTCTGCCGTTGAAAGGTAAAATCCTCAACGTCGAGAAAGCGCGCTTCGACAAGATGCTCTCCTCGCAGGAAGTGGCGACGCTTATCACCGCGCTCGGCTGCGGCATCGGTCGCGACGAGTACAACCCGGACAAACTGCGCTACCACAGCATCATCATCATGACCGATGCGGACGTCGATGGTTCGCACATCCGTACGCTGCTGTTGACCTTCTTCTATCGTCAGATGCCGGAAATCGTTGAGCGTGGCCATGTCTACATCGCGCAGCCGCCGCTCTACAAAGTGAAGAAAGGCAAGCAGGAGCAGTACATCAAAGATGACGAGGCGATGGATCAGTATCAGATCTCTATCGCGCTCGACGGCGCAACGCTGCACACCACCGAAGGCGCGCCTGCTCTGCAGGGTGAAGCGCTGGAGAAAATGGTTTCCGAGTACAACGCTGCGCAGAAGATGATTGGCCGCATGGAGCGCCGCTTCCCGCGCGCGCTGCTGAAAGAGCTGGTCTATCAGCCGACGCTGGCGGAAGCGGATCTCGCCGATGAGCGCACCGTTACGCAGTGGGTTTCCCAGCTCATCACTGTACTCAATGAGAACGAAGCCCATGGCAGCACCTGGAAATATGATGTCCGGGTGAACAGCGCGCTGAGCCAGTTCGAGCCGATTATTCGCGTGCGCACGCACGGCGTGGATACCGATTACCCGCTCGATCACGAATTTGTGACCGGCGGCGAATACCGTCGTCTCTGCACGCTTGGCGAGAAGCTGCGCGGCCTGATTGAAGAAGATGCCTATATCGAACGCGGCGAACGCCGCCAGCCGGTGACCAGCTTCGAGCAGGCGCTGGAGTGGCTGGTGAAAGAGTCCCGTCGCGGTCTCTCCATTCAGCGTTATAAAGGCCTCGGCGAGATGAACCCGGATCAGCTGTGGGAAACCACCATGGATCCGGAAAGCCGCCGCATGCTGCGCGTTACCGTGAAAGATGCGATTGCTGCCGATCAGCTCTTTACTACCTTAATGGGCGATGCCGTTGAACCGCGCCGCGCCTTTATCGAAGAGAACGCCCTGAAGGCGGCGAATATCGATATCTAAAGTGATCCTGCATTAAAAGGGGGATCCCGTATCCCCCTTTCTCTCCCCCTTTTCTCCCCGGCGCGCTGCTGTTTTTTGAGCGGAATCGCGTTAGCATGAGGTCAAACACTTCTCATCTGGGGATCTCATGGCTATTAAACTCATTGCAATCGATATGGACGGCACGCTGCTGCTGCCGGACCACACTATCTCTCCTGCGGTAAAAAATGCGATTGCCGCCGCGCGCGAACGCGGCATCAATGTCGTGCTGACCACCGGACGCCCTTACGCTGGCGTACACAGCTATATGAAAGAGCTGCATATGGAGCGGGAGGGTGACTATTGTATTACCTATAACGGCGCGCTGGTGCAGAACGCCAGCGACGGCAGTACCGTAGCGCAAACCACGCTGAGCTATGACGATTACCGCTATCTGGAACAACTCTCCCGCGACGTCGGCTCGCACTTCCACGCGCTGGATCGCAACACGCTCTACACCGCAAACCGCGATATCAGCCCCTACACCGTGCATGAATCCTTTGTGGCGACCATTCCGCTGGTCTTCTGTGAAGCAGAGAAGATGGACCCGCAGACCCAGTTCCTGAAAGTGATGATGATTGATGAACCGACGATCCTCGACCAGGCGATCGCCCGCATTCCACAGGAAGTGAAAGAGAAGTACACGGTGCTGAAAAGCGCCCCTTACTTCCTGGAAATCCTGCATAAAAGTGTCACCAAAGGTACCGGCGTCAAAGCCCTTGCCGATGTGTTAAACATCAAGCCGGAAGAGATTATGGCGATTGGCGATCAGGAAAATGATATCGCCATGATTGAGTTTGCAGGCGTTGGCGTGGCGATGGAAAACGCTATTCCGTCGGTGAAAGAGGCGGCAGATTTCGTCACCAAAACCAACCTCGAAGATGGCGTTGCTTACGCGATCGAGAAGTTCGCCCTCAACTAAGCCCTTCCCCCTCTTCCTGACCCGCGCCCTGCGCGGGTTTTTTTTTGCCCTGCACACCGTGCTGATAACAATTTGCTTACCAATTGTCGTTTTTGTGATCCAAATTGTAGTACAACACAAAGTGATTGTACTACGATTGCGGCATCCCTTGCGGGGAAGCCAGCATATTTGTACTTCAATGTTGAGGGAAATTGCGGCAGAGGCGATAAAGTAGTGGCCGAGAAACCGTTGCTAAGGACGCGTTATGACCATGAATAAAACTGACCGCATTATCGTCTCGCTGGGCCGCCAGATTATCAGCGGCAAATATGTCCCCGGTTCGGCGCTACCCGCCGAAGCAGAGCTGTGCGAAGAGTTTGAAACCTCGCGCAATATCATCCGCGAGGTCTACCGCGCGCTGATGGCCAAGCGGCTGATTGAAATGAAGCGTTATCGCGGCGCGTTTGTCGCCCCGCGTAACCAGTGGAACTACCTCGACACCGAGGTGCTGCAATGGGTGCTGGAGCATGACTACGACCCGCGCTTAATCAGCGCGATGAGTGAAGTGCGAAACCTGGTGGAACCGGCCATCGCCCGCTGGGCGGCGGAACGCGCCACCTCCAGTGACCTGGCGAATATTGAGTCGGCGCTCAACGACATGATCGCCAACAACCAGCATCGGGACGCCTTTAACGAAGCCGATATCCGCTACCACGAAGCGGTACTGCAATCGGTGCACAACCCGGTGCTGCAACAGTTGAGTGTGGCCATTAGCTCACTGCAACGGGCGGTATTTGAACGGACCTGGATGGGCGATGAGGCGAACATGCCGAAAACCCTGCAGGAACATAAGGCGCTGTTCGATGCGATTCGGCATCAGGACAGCACAGCGGCAGAGCAGGCGGCGCTCACCATGATCGCCAGCTCAACACGAAGGTTGAAGGAAATTACATGACGGCTCGCTACATCGCAATCGACTGGGGATCCACCAACCTACGCGCCTGGCTTTTTCAGGATGGCGTTTGCCTGGAGAGCAGGCAGTCTGAGGCAGGGGTAACCCGTCTCAATGGCCGATCCCCCGAAGCGGTGTTAGCAGAAGTGACCGATGGCTGGAGCAGCGACACCGTGCCGGTTGTGATGGCGGGCATGGTCGGCAGTAACGCGGGCTGGAAAATCGCCCCCTATCTGCCGTGCCCGACCGCGCTGGACGGCATCGGCGAGCGCCTCACCCAGGTGAAAGAGCGTGTCTGGATCATCCCCGGCCTGTGCGTCTCCAGCGATGACAACCACAACGTGATGCGCGGCGAAGAGACCCAACTGCTCGGCGCCAGCGAGCTTGCCCCCGCCGCGTTGTATGTGATGCCCGGCACCCACTGCAAGTGGGTCGAAGCCGATAAGCATCAGATCCGTGATTTTCACACCGTAATGACCGGTGAGCTGCATCATCTCCTGCTGCGCCACTCGCTGGTGGGCGCAGGCTTGCCTGAGCAAACCGCCAGTGATGATGCCTTCGACGCAGGCCTGGCGCGCGGCCTCGCGTCACCTGAGATCCTGCCGCAGCTTTTTGAAGTTCGTGCCGCCCATGTGCTGAGTTCCCTCGCGCGTGAAGAAGTGAGCGAATTCCTTTCGGGTCTGCTGATTGGCGGTGAGGTGGCGACCATGAACGCCCGCTTCGCCGGTTTGCAGGCAATCACGCTGGTCGCCAGCCCGTCTCTTTCCGCCCGTTATCAGCGCGCGTTTCGCGCCATCGGGCGGGCGGTAAATACGCTGGATGGCGACACGGCATTTCAGGCAGGTATCAGGAGGATTGCCCATGCAGTGGCAAACTAAGCTTCCGCTGATCGCTATTTTACGTGGCATCACCCCGGATGAGGCGCGCACGCACGTCGCCGCCATACTCGACGCAGGTTTCGACGCCGTGGAGATCCCGCTTAACTCACCCGAATGGGAGACCAGCATTGGGGATATCGTAGCGAATTTCGGCGATCGTGCACTGATTGGCGGCGGTACGGTGCTGAAACCGGAGCAGGTTGATCGGCTGGCAGAGATGGGTTGCAAATTGATTGTTACGCCCAATACGCAGCCCGAAGTGATCCGCCGCGCGGTCAGCCACGGCATGACCGTCTGCCCGGGCTGCGCTACCGCCAGTGAAGCCTTCACGGCGCTGGAAGCCGGTGCGCAGGCGCTGAAAATTTTCCCCTCCTCCGCCTTTGGCCCGGATTACATCAAAGCGCTGAAAGCGGTTTTGCCCGCGGACGTACCGGTGTTTGCCGTTGGCGGCGTGACGCCGGAAAACCTGCACCAGTGGCTGCAGGCAGGCTGTGTTGGCGCCGGGCTGGGCAGCGATCTCTATCGCGCCGGGCAGCCGTTGAGCCGCACCATCGAGCAGGCGAAAGCATTTGTTAACGCGTATCAAGAGGCTGTGCAATGAAGATAACCAAACTGACGACTTACCGCTTACCGCCGCGCTGGATGTTCTTAAAAATCGAAACCGATGAAGGTGTAGTCGGCTGGGGCGAGCCGGTGATCGAAGGGCGTGCGCGCACCGTTGAAGCGGCAGTGCATGAGCTGGGCGACTACCTGATTGGTCAGGACCCCTCCCGTATCAACGACTTGTGGCAGGTGATGTACCGGGCCGGTTTCTATCGTGGCGGCCCGATCCTGATGAGCGCCATCGCCGGAATTGACCAGGCGCTGTGGGATATCAAAGGTAAAGTGCTTAACGCGCCGGTCTGGCAGCTAATGGGCGGCCTGGTGCGCGACAAAATCAAAGCCTACAGCTGGGTCGGCGGTGACCGCCCGGCAGAGGTGATTGATGGCATCAAAACCCTGCGCACCATCGGCTTTGACACCTTTAAATTAAACGGCTGCGAAGAGTTAGGCATTATCGATGATTCACGCAAAGTCGATGCGGCAGTCACTACCGTGGCGCAAATCCGCGAGGCGTTTGGCAACGATATTGAGTTTGGTCTCGATTTTCACGGTCGCGTTAGCGCGCCCATGGCGAAAGTGCTGATTAAAGAGCTGGAGCCTTATCGCCCGTTGTTTATTGAAGAGCCGGTGCTGGCCGAGCAGGCGGAGTATTACCCGCGCCTCGCCGCGCAAACCCATATTCCCATTGCCGCCGGTGAACGAATGTTTTCGCGCTTCGAATTTAAGCGCGTGCTGGAAGCGGGCGGCATTGCGATTTTGCAGCCGGATCTCTCCCACGCGGGCGGCATTACCGAGTGCTACAAAATTGCCGGTATGGCGGAAGCTTACGATGTGGCGCTGGCCCCGCACTGCCCGCTCGGCCCGATAGCACTCGCTGCCTGTCTGCACGTCGACTTCGTCTCGCACAATGCGGTGTTCCAGGAGCAGAGCATGGGCATTCACTACAACAAAGGCGCCGAACTGCTCGACTTCGTGAAGAACAAAGAGGACTTCAATATGGAAGGGGGCTTCTTTAAGCCACTGATGAAGCCGGGTCTTGGCGTAGAGATCGACGAAGAGAAAGTGATTGAGTTGAGTAAAAGTGCGCCGGACTGGCGTAACCCGGTGTGGCGGCATGCGGACGGCACCGTCGCCGAATGGTAATTGGCCGGATGGCAATAACGTTTATCCGGCCTGCATAACGATTTAGCGCATTCAGAACATCAAAAATAATTTTTTCCTACACCCTCTGTATTTAACAGGGCATGGTGAGCGGCTTCGCCATGCCCAAAACCCGGAGACAGACAGTTATGGATATTTCTGTAACGACTGCAAAAACAGGGCGTCGGCGCTATTTGACGCTGCTGATGATCTTTATCACGGTGGTTATTTGTTATGTTGACCGCGCCAACCTGGCCGTGGCCTCTGCCCATATCCAGCAGGAGTTCGGTATTACCAAAGCGGAGATGGGCTACGTCTTTTCCGCCTTCGCCTGGCTCTATACTCTCTGCCAGATCCCCGGCGGCTGGTTCCTTGACCGCGTCGGTTCGCGTCTCACCTACTTCATCGCTATTTTTGGCTGGTCGGTCGCCACGCTATTTCAGGGGTTCGCCACGGGTCTGCTGTCGCTGATTGGCCTGCGTGCCATCACCGGGATTTTCGAAGCGCCCGCTTTCCCGACCAATAACCGTATGGTGACCAGCTGGTTCCCTGAGCAGGAGCGCGCCTCGGCGGTGGGGTTCTACACCTCCGGGCAGTTTGTCGGGCTGGCTTTTCTCACGCCGCTGCTGATCTGGATCCAGGAGCTGCTGAGCTGGCACTGGGTGTTTATCGTCACCGGCGGCATCGGCATTATCTGGTCGCTGATCTGGATTAAGGTCTACCAGCCGCCGCGCCTGACCAAAAACATCAGCCAGGCGGAGCTGGAGTACATCAAAGCGGGCGGTGGCCTGATTGATGGCGACGCGCCGGTGAAAAAAGAGGCGCGCCAGCCGCTGACCAAAGCGGAGTGGAAACTGGTATTCCACCGCAAACTGGTTGGCGTCTATCTCGGCCAGTTCGCCGTCACCTCAACGCTCTGGTTCTTCCTCACCTGGTTCCCGAACTACCTGACGCAGGAGAAGGGCATCACCGCGCTGAAAGCCGGGTTTATGACCACCGTGCCGTTCCTGGCGGCCTTCTTTGGTGTGCTGCTCTCCGGCTGGGTCGCCGATACGCTGGTGAAAAAGGGCTATTCACTGGGCGTCGCGCGTAAAACGCCGATTATCTGCGGCCTGCTTATCTCCACCTGTATCATGGGCGCGAACTACACCAACGACCCGATGTGGATTATGGCGCTGATGGCGCTGGCCTTCTTCGGTAACGGGTTTGCTTCGATCACCTGGTCGCTGGTGTCGTCGCTGGCGCCGATGCGCCTGATTGGCCTGACCGGTGGTGTGTTTAACTTTGTCGGCGGGCTGGGCGGCATCACGGTGCCGCTGGTGATTGGCTACCTGGCGCAGGATTATGGCTTTGGCCCGGCGCTGGTCTATATCTCCGCCGTGGCGCTGATTGGCGCGCTCTCCTACATTTTGCTGGTTGGCGATGTGAAGCGAGTAGGCTAACGCCGCGCAATCTTATACCCTGAGGCCTGTTTATGGCTTCAGGGTACTTTCATGAAACAGCTCACCTTCGCCCCGCGCAATCATCAACTCACCAATATCAACACCTGGACGGCGGACAGCCAGTGGCTGGTGTTCGATGTGCGCCCCTCCGGTGCCTCCTTTACCGGCAAAACCATTGAACGCGTCAACGTTCATTCTGGCGACGTTGAGGTGATCTATACCGCCACGAGCGGCGCGCATGTCGGCGTGGTGACCGTTCACCCTGAAAGGCCGGAGTATCTGTTCATTCACGGTCCGGAAAACCCGGATGCAGAGTGGCAGTACGATTTCCACCATCGACGCGGCGTGATAACGGCACAGGGCCGCACAACCAATCTCGATGCGCTAGATATCACTGCGCCTTACACGCCCGGCGCGCTGCGCGGCGGCTCGCATGTGCATGTCTTTAGCCCGAACGGGCAGAACATCAGTTTTACCTATAACGATCACGTAATGCATGAACGCTCTCCGGCGCTCGATCTGCGCAACGTTGGCGTAGCGGTGCCGTTTGGCCCGGTGACGCCGCCCTGTACCCATCCGCGAGAATATGCCGGCAGCCACTGGTGCGTGCTGGTGAGCCGCACGACGCCCACGCCTGCGCCCGGCAGTGATGAGATCAATCGCGCGTATGAAGAGGGCTGGGTCGGCAACCAGCGGCTGGCATTTATTGGCGATACGCTCTCCGTTAGCGGCGAAAAAGTGCCGGAGCTGTTTATTGTCGAGCTTCCCAATGGTGAACAGGGCTGGAAAACCGCGGGCGATGCGCCGCTTGCCGGCACAGAGCAGACGCTGCCTGCACCGCCAAAAGGCGTACAGCAACAGCGCCTTACTTTCACCCATCAACGGCGTTATCCGGGATTGGTCACGACGCCGCGCCACTGGGTACGCAGCAACCCGCAGGCGAGCGAGATTGCCTTTTTAATGCGTGATGACAACGGCGTTGTGCAGATCTGGTTAATCAGCCCGGAGGGCGGCGAGCCGCGGCAGTTAACCCACAGCGAGAGAGGGGTGCAGTCGGCGTTTAACTGGCACCCTTGCGGCGATGCGCTGGGGTTTGTGCTGGATAACCGCATTGCGCTGTGCGACGCGGTGCGCGGAGAGATAACCTTTTTGACGGCCGATCACGCTAACCCCCCTTGCGGGGATGCGGTGGTCTTCTCACCGGATGGTAAGCAGATAGCCTGGATGGAAGAGGCTGACGGTTTCCGCCAGCTCTGGATGACGCAGACCGGTTGCTAAATCAGTGCACCGGCATCGGCGCGGGCGGAATCAGGGCGTTAATCGCCTCGTTTTCCCGCTCGCTCTTTTCGACTCTCGCTTTCACCGAGTTATCTCTGCGAAAGAGATCCCAGGGTATTAACAGCGTGTCGAGAAGGGCGGTAAAGGGCATATCCAGCGCCACCAGCGATTTCATGCCGATGCCGGTATCGTCATCGGAAATCATCGACGAACTCGCTTTTGTGCCGGGATAAAGCCCCTCTTTGCCGCCCGTATGCGACATCACGCTGGAACAGCCCGAGACCATCACTCCGCAAACCAGTGCAGAAACTATAAAACGCGTTTTCATCATCGATTAATCATCGTTGTTTATTGTCTGAATGCTGTCACGGCGTTTATAGCCCTACGCCAGCGAAAACAACAGCATTCGCACTCCGCTCTGTGGTGGCATTCGCACTTTAACCCTTTGTGCGGTCCCCCCCAGTCTATGCCCTGACAGAGAAAGTGCAAAAAAAGTCAAAAATTTGCCCTTGAAAAAATCTCCTGCAACCACACTTTATCACTGTAGCCGAACAACACGCCGCAAGGGTGTTGGGCTATATGGCATGAAGATCGGTCCATTATGGAAGGTCTTACACACTCGCTGATTTCAGGAGCTTTAACTATGCGTAATTTTGATCTCTCCCCGCTTTATCGTTCAGCTATCGGTTTTGATCGCCTGTTTAACCTGCTGGAAAACAACCCGAACCAGAGCAATAACGGTTACCCTCCGTACAACGTTGAGTTAGTGGATGAAAACCACTACCGCATTGCTATCGCCGTGGCCGGCTTCGCTGAAAGCGAACTGGATATTACTGCCCAGGATAACCTGCTGGTGGTGAAAGGCTCCCACGCTGCTGAACAGAAAGAGCGCTCCTATCTCTACCAGGGTATCGCCGAACGTAACTTCGAGCGTAAATTCCAGCTGGCAGAAAATATTCAAATCAAAGGCGCCAACCTGGTGAACGGCCTGCTCTATATCGAACTGGAGCGCGTTATCCCGGAAGAGAAAAAACCGCGCCGTATCGAAATTAACTAATTACGTCGGGTCGCTCACGCGGCCCACTCCCGAGATGCTCGCCGACTGGGGGCATATGTGAGCCGAAAGCTCGCAGGTATTCACTCGCTTCTTTGAAGGAGAAACACAATGCGTAACTACGATTTATCCCCGCTTCTGCGTCAGTGGATTGGCTTCGACAAACTGGCAAACGCCCTGCAAACCACTAATGTCGATCAGCAGGCGTTCCCGCCTTACAACATCGAAAAGAGCGACGACAACCACTATCGCATTACCCTTGCGCTGGCCGGTTTCCGCCAGCAAGAGCTCGATATCCAGCTGGAAAATGGTCGGCTGACCATTAAAGGTACGCCGGAAAAACCGGCCAACGAACCGAAATGGCTCCATCAGGGACTGGTCATCCAGCCCTTTACCCTGAGCTTTACGCTGGCCGATTTTATGGAGGTCTCCGGCGCAACGTTTGTTAACGGCCTGCTGCATATCGATCTGCTGCGCAACGTGCCCGAAAGCGCCGAACCGCAACGCATCGCCATCAGCTCGCGCCCGGCGTTGAATAGCTAATCGGGCCGGCAAACCCACTGCCTGATGGCGCTTCGCTTATCAGGTCTTCAGAAAGGCTCCGCATGCGGAGCCTTTTTATTTATGCGTGTACGCGCTGCAAAAAGCGCTGGCGCCACGGTTTCAGCACAAAAAAGGCGAGCAGCGCGCAGAGAATATCCAGCGTAATCGCGCAGCCAAACACCAGGTTCCAGCTGCCGGTCTGCTGATAGAGCAGCGCCGCCAGCGGGCCACCGAAGATCGAGCCAATCCCCTGCGAGATATAGAGCCAGCCATAGTTTGAGGTGGCATGCTCTGTTCCGAAGGTGTCGGTGAGGGTTGCCGGAAAGAGCGAGAAGATTTCACCCCAGCCGAAAAAGACCACCCCGGAGAGCAGCACAAACAGCAGCGGATCGTCTTTACACAAAAGCCATAGCGCCATCGCGCACCCTTCCAGACCGAAGGCGACAAACATCATGTTTTCGCGCCCAATCCGATCCGAGATATAGCCGCACACCGGGCGCGTTAAGCCATTCATAAACCGGTCAATCGTCATCGCCAGCGGCAGTGCCGCCATGCCGAACACCGTTACGGCGGTAATGCCGAAATCGTCGGCGAAGATCGCCATCTGTGAGGTGACCATCAGCCCGGAGGTGGACATCATGGTCATCATCACAAACATCAGCCAAAAGAGTGGCTTGCGCAGCATCTCTTTCGGCGCGAAGCTCTTCTCGCTCATTTTCAGCGGACTATCTACCGGCTGGGCGCTGGCGTGCTGCGGCGCACGCAATCCCTGGCTGGCGATAAAACCCACTGCGGCCATCAGCAGGCCGAACTGCCACAGCGTGCTCTCCAGCCCTTTAGCGGCCAGCGATTGCGTCACCGGAAAAGTGGTGAGGATTGCGCCCATACCGTAGCCTGCCGCCACCATCCCTGTGGCAAAGCCGCGTTTTTCGGGGAACCAGCGCACCATCAAACCGACCACGCCGATATAGACAATGCCGGTGCCGAGACCGCCGATCACGCCGTAAAAGAGATAGAGCCCCGTCAGGCTGCTGATGTTCGCGGTCAGCATCCAGCTCGCGCCGCTCAGCACGGTACCAATGGCAATCAACCGGCGCGGGCCAAACTTATCAATCAGCTTGCCCTGGAAGGGGGAAAAGAAGGTTTGCAGAATAATCAGCAGTGAGAAGGTGAGCTGGATCTCCGCCAGCGGAACGCCGAGTTTCGCCATAAACGGCTTTGCCAGCAGCGCCCAGACATATTGCGGGCTGGAGATGGAGATCATGCACAGTAAGCCCAGCGCCAGTTGCACCCATTTCTTCGACGGGCTTGCTACCACTACGCTGGTTAAGGTTGTATTTGTCATTCTGCCACCCTGTTGTTAACAAAAGTGGAGTTTTGCATTAACCGTGCCATAACCTGCCAGGGCGCGAAGCGTCAGGAAATCCTTATCAGGCACAGGGCTTCGCCCGTGAATAAATAGCGGCGAGGATGCGTTAATTAAGAGCAGCTTCATGTCATGTGGTGCGTTATTCGCCACATAAGAGGGCGCAAATAGCCCTGCACTTTGTGCGCCATCGCCCATAAAACGCCCCTCATCTCTGCGAGAATTAGCCTAATCATCATGGAAAGGGATTCGATCATGAGTGAGATAGCGTTAATGGTCAGCATGCTGGCGCTGGTGGCAGTGGTAGGGCTTTGGATCGGCAATATCAAAATACGCGGCATCGGCTTTGGCATTGGCGGCGTGCTGTTTGGCGGGATTATTGTTGGGCACGTCGCCGATCAACTGGGAGTGACATTAAGCAGCCCGATGCTGCTATTTGTGCAGGAGTTCGGCCTGATCCTCTTCGTCTACACCATTGGCATCCAGGTTGGGCCGGGGTTCTTCGCCTCGCTGCGCGTCTCGGGGCTGCGCCTCAACCTCTTCGCCATACTGATTGTGCTGCTGGGCGGCCTGGTCACGGCGATCCTGCATAAACTCTTCGCTATTCCGTTGCCGGTGGTGCTCGGTATCTTCTCCGGCGCGGTGACCAATACCCCCGCTCTTGGCGCCGGGCAGCAAATCCTGCGTGATTTGGGCCTGCCCGCGGCGCAGCTGGATGTGATGGGCACCAGCTATGCAATGGCCTATCCGTTTGGCATCTGCGGTATTTTGCTGAGCATGTGGCTGCTGCGGGTGCTGTTTCGCGTCAATGTGGATGAGGAGGCCCGCAAGCACGACGCCACCCTCAATAGCGGCGTCTCGCATATTCGCACCATTAATGTTCGGGTTGAAAACAGCAACCTCAACAATATGGCGATTCAGGATGTGCCGTTGCTCAATAGCGACAAAATCATCTGTTCGCGGCTAAAGCGGGACGAAATGCTGATGGTGCCCTCGCCCACCACGGTGATCCAGGCGGGCGATCTGCTGCATCTGGTCGGCCTGCCCCGCGATTTACACAACGCTCAGGTAGTAATTGGCAAAGAGGTGGCGACCTCGCTCTCCACCCACGGCACCGATTTGCGGGTTGAACGCGTGGTGGTGACCAATGAAAAGGTGCTGGGAAAAAAGATCCGCGAGTTGCAGCTGAAAGAGCGCTACGACGTGGTGATTTCTCGCCTCAATCGCGCCGGGGTAGAGCTGGTGGCCAGTTCCGATGCCAGCCTGCAGTTTGGCGATATCCTCAACCTGGTTGGTCGACCAGCGGCGATTGAGGCCGTAGCCAGTGAAGTGGGCAACGCGCAGCAAAAATTACAGCAGGTGCAGATGCTGCCGGTGTTTATCGGTATCGGCCTCGGCGTGCTGCTCGGTTCGGTGCCGCTGTTTATTCCCGGTTTTCCGGTGGCCTTAAAGCTTGGGCTGGCGGGCGGGCCGCTGATTATGGCGCTGATCCTCGGGCGTATCGGCACCATCGGCAAGCTCTACTGGTTTATGCCGCCGAGCGCCAACCTGGCGCTACGTGAACTCGGTATTGTGCTGTTTCTGGCCGTTGTTGGCTTGAAGTCCGGCGGCGATTTTTTTGCCACCCTGACCCACGGTGAAGGCGTGCAGTGGATGTGTTACGGCATCTTTATTACCGCCATTCCGCTGATGACCGTCGGCGTGCTGGCGCGGATGCTCGGCAACATGAACTACTTAACCCTCTGCGGTATGCTGGCCGGGTCGATGACCGATCCACCGGCGCTGGCCTTCGCCAATAATCTGCATGGCACCAGCGGCGCGGCGGCGCTCTCATACGCGACGGTCTATCCACTGGTGATGTTTTTGCGCATTATTACCCCTCAACTGCTGGCGGTGCTATTTTGGGGCATGGGCCAGGCGTTTTAGCCTGGGCAATGGCCTGCTTTACAAGGAGTCTTGATGAAAATCTCCCGCGTCGGCGAAGCGCCCGATTACCGTTTTTCGCTGGCCAATGAGCGCACCTTTCTTGCCTGGATCCGCACCGCGCTGGGCTTTCTCGCGGCGGGCGTCGGCCTCGATCAGCTGGCACCGCAGTTTGCCACGCCGCTGATCCGCGAAACGCTGGCGCTGCTGCTCTGCCTCTTCGCCGGGGCGCTGGCGCTGTATGGCTATCTACGCTGGTTGCGTAATGAGAAAGCGATGCGGTTAAAAGAGGATCTGCCCTACACCCGCACGCTGCTGCTCATCAGCGTGGCGCTGGCGGCGGTCGCCGCGGTGGTGATGGCACTGGTGTTCTATGCCGGATAGCCGCAGAGCGCGTCGCGCCATCGATCCCGGTTTGCAGCCAGAGCGCACGTCGCTCGCCTGGCTACGCACCCTGTTCGGCTATGGCGCGCTGATGGCGCTGGCGGTGAAGCATAACTGGCAGCAGTCGGGCACGCCGTTCTGGATCTCCCTCGGGCTGCTGGCGCTGGTGGCGGGTATTCTCTGGCGTTATACCCATCTGCGGCAGCGGATGGATGTGAACGCCGGTGACTTTGCGCTACCCGGCAGCGTGCGTGACAAGCTGCTTATCGCCCTTGGTGTCTTCTCTCTCGCCCTGCTGTTCGCCGTCACTCATATTCGCCAGTTATGGCTTTTGTTCTGAGCGCGGGAAAAATTTATTACGCTTTGCCGCTACGCGCGCTGAGTAAAAGCATGCTAAATACATGTAATCGCCCCCGATTTTCGCAAGGTCAACCGTGTTAAAGCCACTGATTGCTGTTGTTATGTTGCTGGCGGCAGCCGCTGTGTATGCCGCCGATACACCGCTGACGGCGGCGCGTTACGCGCAGCAGTTGGGCGTCGGCATGGACGTTGACTGGGCGCGCACCGAGCGCGGTATTCGCGAATTTGATCCGCTGGTGGTGCGTGATTTTTACAACGCCGGCATTCGCCATGTCCGTATTCGCGTGGCGGATAACATGACCGAAGCGCGGCTGATTCACCTGCGTAAGCTGGTTGAAGCCTGCGAAGCCTATGGCGTGACGCCGATTATCGCTTATCAGGCCGATGGCTTTAAAGCCGATCCCAACGCAAAAACCGAAGCGCAGCTGGTCGCCTGGTGGACGACGGTCGGGCAATTTTTTGGCCGCGATCACCCGACACTCGGTTTTGATGTGATTTACGAACCCGCCGACAAACTGAACCGCGATCTGCCCGCCCTGAACCGCACTTATGACAATGTGGTGCGTACGCTGCATCAGATTGATGCCCAGCGCATGATCTTCATCGCCCCCCGCTTGCGCGCCGCGCCCGAAGATCTCGCCTCACTGCGGTTGCCTGCGCACAGCCAGAACTACCTGCTGGCAGAGTGGCATATCTTTCCGTGGGGGCCGCTGAAAACCAACGGCAAATATCCGTGGACCTCAGGTACCGCGGCGGAAAAAGCGGCGATCCGCGCCCGCATCGCTGCGGCGCTGCACTGGCAGCAAAAAACCGGTCACGCCAGTTGGGTCGGTGGCTGGGCGGTCGGCGAGTCGATAAAAAATGCGCCGACCGCCTCGCAGATGGCCTTCGCCCGCTTTATGGCGTGTGAGCTGAACCGGGCGAAAATCCCGTATGCGATCAATGCCGACACGCAATTTTATGATGGAGAAGAGGGCGCATGGCGGCCTGCGCCCGCACCGCTGCTAAAAGAGATGATTACGCCAGTCTGTGAAAAGCCCGACCAGAGGCCGGGCCATCATGAGGTTAAACCGCCGGTTCGTGGTGGCCAGGGCGCGACGCCAGCGGCAGCCAGCACAACACAATCAGCACGCCTGCCAGCGTCATCAGCATCCCAAGGCTAAACTGGCTGTTTTGCGGCAGCTGCGCAGAGAGCCACGCGAGCCCGCCGGAGCCCATGTTCTGCAGGCCGCCAATCAGCGCGCCCGCCGTACCGGCTAAGAAGGGGAACGGCTCCATCGCGCCGCTGGTCGCCAGCGGGAAGAGCATCCCGGCGCCGAAGAAGAAGATCGCGGCGGGCACCACTAAAGTCCAGATAGTCATTACGCCGAGAATGCCGGGGATCCACATCAAGATGCCGGCCAGCAGACAGCTCAGCGATGCCTGCCACATCAGCGTGGTGAAGCGCTTATTCTGCCGTCCCGCAAACCACGCGCCGAAAAACGCCGCCGGAATAGGCAGGATAAACAGCACGCTCACCGTCATACTGTTCAGCCCCAGCACACCGCCCATCAGCACGCCGGAGCAGGCCTCGAACACCGCAATGCCCGCCAGGCCGCCAATCAGCATCAGCAGATAACAGCTAAACGCGCCGTTACCGAGGAGGGTTTTATAACTGGTGATCAGCCGCGAGCGCGGCGCATCCACCGGGCGCGTTTCCGGCATCCAGCGCGCCATGCTGTAAGTAACAATCACGCACAGCACCAGCAAGAAGATAAAGCAGGCGCGCCAGTTCACCAGCGTGTTGAGCACGCCGCCAATTAGCGGTGCCAGCAGCGGGCTGACCAGAATACCCATATTTAACAAGCTATTGGCATGACGAAGCTCGCTGCCCGCATAGAGATCGCGCGGCAGGGTGCGCGCCATCACGCCGCCGACGCCGGTACCGATGCCCTGCAGGGCGCTGGCAAGGATCAGCACCGCTAAGCTGTTGGTTGTGATAGCAATAAGCGTCGCGAGCATGAAAATGGTCATGCCCGTGAGGATCACCGGGCGGCGCCCCACTCTGTCGGCCAGCGGGCCATAGAAGAGTTGCGAGACGCCATAGGTCAGCAAGTAGGCCGCCATTACGCTCTGCACCGCCCCTTTACTTACCGCCAGGTCATGCGCCATATCGGCCATCGCTGGAATATAGATGGTTTGCGCCATCTGGCCGACCGCGACCAGAAGCACCAGCATCAATAACAAATTGACGTTTCTCTGCCTTTTCATATCGATGATTACTTTTAAAAAATGAAGAATTATAGAATATATGGCTGCAAGTCAGCCCAGGTTGCGGAGGAATCTACCACAAGGCGTGAGAAGAGCCACCAGGTGAGACAGTAATTGGCAGAGGCTGCCAGGCAGGATTTATAAACAATTATCGGCAACTTTTGTTGCCAGAATGATCTACGAGAGGCGCAGCAGGATCGCCCCGGCTGCAATGCCGCAGGCGGCGACAACGCGCACCCCCGCTACGCGCTCTTTGAGCACGAAACAGGCTAACAGTGCGCCGAACAGTATTGAGGTTTCACGCAGCGCAGCCACCACCGCCAGCGGCGCTTGCGTCATCGCCCAGAGCGCAAGGCCGTAGGAGCCGAGCGTACCGATGCCGCCCGGCAGCCCTGATTTCCAGTTAGCGACCAGATAACGGGAAACCGCGTGGCGGCGCGCCACCATTGCCCACAGCAGCAGGCAGAAACCATTGAGGAAGAAGGTCCAGAGTGTGTAACCGAGCGCCGAACCCGAGAGACGAACGCCGGTGCCATCCACCAGCGTATAGCTGGCGATAAAACAGGCGTTGAGTAGCGCCAGCCAGATACCGGTTCGCGACTGGCTGCGCCCGTTAAAGGCCATGCCGAGAATCGACAGGCAGATAACGGCAATCCCGCTCCACGCCAGCGCGCTCAGGGCGTCACCGAGAAGCAGCACGCTGACTAACGCCACCAGCAGCGGCGCGGTGCCGCGCATCAGCGGGTAGGTCTGGCTCATCTCTGAGACCTGATAAGTTTTGGCGACCAGCACGGTATAGACCACCTGCAGGGCGCAGGAGAGCGCGAGGTATGGCGCGCTGGCAAGCGCTGGCTGAGGAGAGAAAGGGAGCAGCACCAGCGCGATAAGCGCGGCGAACCCGCTGACAGCAATGGCGGAGTAGAGCTTGTCGCTGCCCGCTTTGACGATGGCGTTCCAGCTGGCGTGAAGCAGCGCGGCGAAGAGCAGAATGCAGAAAACCGAAAGCGTCATGGCGACCTGCGCACGGGAAATGTCACCAAAATGTAACATGACCGGCGCAAGGCGCGCCAGAACGCGAATATTAAAGAGGGGCGGTTGCCCGCCCCCCTTTGGTGCGACTTGAACCTGAGTTACCGAAGAAACTTCAGGACTGCTTCAAGTAGTTGCAACAAGGCAACAATGAGTTTCAGGATCAGGATAACCATCTCCATCTGGCCCATACGCATCTCCTCAGGTAAAGGAGCACCGGCTGACTTACCTTTCCGCTGCCTGTTATCAGCCGTGTTGTTGGCGTAACGCAGTGTGCTCTCAAGGGGTTAAGGCGCTGACGGCACCACCCGTTTCAGCCAGGACTTAGCGCGCCGTAGTTGCGGCCCCCACACAGATGCGCAACATCAGTATATGCGAGTACTGTATTTATATACAGTAATTATTGGTTGTTTTTGCGCCATTGAACCATACTTAATGCGGATGATTATGTGTAAAAATTGCACAGCCAGATGATATAGCGTATAGTTCCGCTGTTGACGTAACGCAGTGTGCTTGCGGTCACCAGCCGCAAAAGCTGCAAAAAAAACCTCGCTCCGGCGGGGTTTTTTGTTTTCAGCGTGGCAGTAAGAAATGTGATCAATGACCCACTTTGCTGCCGGTGCGTAAAAAGCAGTTGTCGGGGAGTGATTCCTGTGTTTGTATAAATCTCGTTAATGACATAAAAATTGTTCACACAACAGGTCCCCCATGAACGCTGCCACTAAACCGATGAACCTACTAAAAACCGCGCACAACGCCGCGGTGGTCGTCGTGCGTGTGGTGGTGGTCGTCGGCAATGCGCCGTAGGGTCCGGAACAACACACGATTCCAAAACCCCGCCGGCGCAAACCGGGCGGGGTTTCTTGTTTTATCCCTCCCGGAAAGTCGGCTCAGAATAAGAAGGACTGGAGCATGGCAAGTTCGGAAAGCACTCCTCAATCCACGCGCTACACCGGCGCGCAACTGATTGTTCATTTACTGGAGCGACAGGGCATCACCACCGTGACCGGCATCCCGGGCGGCACCGTGTTGCCGCTGTACGATGCCCTGAGTCAAAGTACGCAGATTCGTCATATCCTGGCACGTCACGAGCAGGGTGCCGGTTTTATTGCCCAGGGGATGGCGCGTACGCAGGGGAAACCGGCTGTCTGTCTGGCCTGTAGCGGGCCGGGTGCGACCAATCTGGTTACCGCCATTGCCGATGCGCGCCTCGACTCCATCCCGCTGGTCTGCATTACCGGCCAGGTGCCCGCCTCAATGATCGGCACCGATGCGTTCCAGGAAGTGGACACTTACGGCATCTCTATCCCCATCACCAAACACAACTATCTGGTTCGCGACATTGCCGAGCTGCCGCAGGTTATTAGCGACGCGTTTCGCATTGCGCAGTCTGGCCGTCCTGGCCCGGTGTGGATAGATATTCCTAAAGATGTGCAGACTGCGGAGATCGTCTTAAGCGAACTGCCGGAGCCCGGCACTAAAGCTCCGGCCCCGGCGTGGAATGCGCAGGAGGTGCGCGCCGCCGCAGAGATGATCAATGCCGCACAGCGCCCGGTGCTCTACCTGGGCGGCGGAGTCATCAATGCACCGCAGCAAATTCGCCTGCTGGCAGAGAAAGCCAGCCTGCCGACCACCATGACGCTGATGGCGCTCGGTATGCTGCCGAAACACCACCCGCTCTCTCTCGGTATGCTCGGCATGCACGGCGCACGCAGTACCAACTTCATTTTGCAAGAGGCGGATCTGCTCATCGTGCTGGGTGCGCGTTTTGATGACCGGGCGATTGGCAAAACCGAGCAGTTCTGCCCGAACGCGAAGATTATTCATGTCGATATCGACCGCGCCGAACTGGGTAAAGTGAAGCAGGCGCATGTCGCCATTCAGGGCGATGTCGGCGAAGTATTGGATGTATTGATCCCGCAGATTGAGGCGAGCGCGCGCCACGCGTGGCGCAACACCGTCGGGCAGCTGCAAGCGGAGTTCCCCTCCACCATTGCGCAGAACAGCGATCCCTTAAGCCACTACGGGCTGATTAACGCGGTGGCGGCGTGCGTCGATGATGAGGCGATTATCACCACCGATGTCGGGCAACATCAGATGTGGACGGCGCAGGCCTATCCGCTCAATCGCCCGCGCCAGTGGCTCACCTCCGGCGGCCTCGGCACCATGGGCTTTGGCCTGCCGACGGCGATCGGCGCGGCGCTGGCGAACCCGGAGCGTAAAGTGATCTGCTTCTCCGGCGACGGCAGCCTGATGATGAATATTCAGGAGATGGCGACGGCGGCGGAAAACAATCTCGATGTCAAAATCATCCTGATGAATAACGAGGCGCTGGGGCTGGTGCATCAGCAGCAGAGCCTGTTCTACAAATCCGGCGTCTTTGCCGCCACCTATCCGGGCATGGTTAACTTCATGCAGATTGCTGCCGGGTTTGGCCTGCACACCTGCGATTTAAACGCCGCCGCCGATCCGCAGGCCGCGTTGCAGGAGATTATTGACCGCCCAGGACCTGCGCTGGTGCATGTGCGCATCGATCCACAACAGAAAGTCTACCCGATGGTGCCGCCGGGCGCGGCGAATACAGAAATGGTGGGGGAATAAGCCATGCAGAGCAGTGATAACGTCATTCTTGAACTCACCGTGCGTAACCACCCGGGCGTAATGACCCACGTCTGCGGGCTCTTCGCCCGCCGGGCATTCAACGTGGAGGGCATTCTCTGTTTACCGCTCCAAAACGGCGAGCAGAGCCGCATCTGGCTCCAGGTCGCCAACGATCAGCGCCTTGAGCAGATGATAAGCCAGATCGACAAGCTGGAAGATGTGGTGCACATCATCCGTCACCCGAGCGATCCCGGCGTGTTCAACAAGCTGGGGCTCTTTTTTGAGTAAGCGCTAAAGCGGCACGCCGCCCGTCAAGGCGGCGCGCTGTGGCCTATTTCTTACGCGGCAGCGGGGTGCTGAGGTAGTAGCGCGACTTCTTATTGGTTCGCACGCCGACGACCACAAGCACCACGATGAACAGGATATAACCGATATAAGACATTACTCATCCTCCAGTACGCCAAGCTTGCCCAGTAACGCCACTTGCCACTCGGGCGCCCTTTTTCTATCCCGCTTCGCCAGGAAGCGAACCACTAAAAAGTTGACGTAGCGCGACTGGAAAAACTGCTCCATTTTTTGGTAGTGATCGTCCGGCCAGAGCTCGATGGCGTAGTTGATCCAGCGGATAAACAGCCAGACATTTTTACGCATCCCGCCGCGTTGGTTCAGCACGCCAAAGGCATAGAGATAGGCGATATAGGCTCGCTTCTCCTCTTCAACGCGCGCCTCAAGCAGCACCTCAGCACACACTTTTTCCACCGCCAGCCGCTGATGCTCCGCATCACGGGACCAGAAGAGCGCGCAGGCATAGTCATAATGCGCCAGCGCGTGTCCGCGCCGGGTCGCTTCCTCTAACAGCTTCAGGCGCTCGGGCTGGGCTTCCCTTCCGTGCTGCGCTTCCAGGATGCGGCTTTTGCGGAACAGCGCTTCCGGCGAGCGGTTCTGGCAGGCGCGATCAAGCGCTACGGTCGCCGACTCTGCGGAGGGTGTAATCAGCAAGTTGCTGGCAGCAACCGGTGCCAGGCCACTGTGAATGTCACTTAACAGCAGCAGAGCGGGGATCACGTCATGTTCGGCGAGCAGAGTTAAAAAGCCCTGCGCCTGCGCTTTCTGCTGGAAGAAGCAGAGACGGTTGAGCAGCACGTTCAGCTTGTCCGGCCCGATGCGATCGTCCGTTTGCTTCAGACGCGCAAGCCACGGCTCCGCCGGGCCGGGGAGATGAACACCTTCCAGCGTCTGCAAACGCAGATAGGCGCTCAGCAGCAGCTCGGTCTCATTTTCGCAGCGCGCGCCGGTCAGCGCGATATAGCGCGGGAAGAGCCCCTTTTCATCTTGCAGTGCGTACTCTTTATGGCACAGCACCGACAGCAGCCAGAAGAGCAGTGCACCCTCCTGGGCAAACAGCAGCCGGACTGAGCCGTGGTTGAGCATAAACTCAATGCTTTCGTAGATGCGTCGCGCGAAGAGCGGGCTATGGGCGTAGAAGGTGTAATCATCATCCAGCAGGAAATGGACGTAGGTATCCAGGCAGGTGAGGTGCAGCGCTGCCTTATCTTCCGGCTCCATCGGCAGTGCCAGCATCTGCTGGAACTCCTCATCGAACGCGCTGATCGCTTTGCCGCTGTGTTTATCGGGCCAGTGTTCGGGGTTACCGAGTTTATCCAGCCACTTCACGCTGTAGAGTTTGTTGCGCTTAAGCTCCGGCAGCGTGGTGCAGTAATGGCTGGCTAAAAAGTTGTCGATGGCAACATGCTCATCATCGCCATACCAGCGCGGGTAGAGGTAGTAGATAAACTGCTCGCGCACCGGCATGCTTTGCGGGTCGCACTCCAGCGCGCGGTTGAGCCAGTAAAGCGGCGGCATCTCCGCTTCCTGCTCGTCTGCGACGGGCAGACCGGTATAAATCGGCTCACTGGAGAGCGGTAAACCGCCTTTTTCGCGGGCGAAAGCCAGCGCCGCGTCTGAATAAGCGCTCAGATCGAGCTGTATCGGCTGATGCGGCTCCTCGAACCACGCGGGTTGGTTAAAGTGTCCGCTCGCCGTCAGCAGTAGGTAATAGAGCCAGGACGTCTGGTTATTCAGGGAGATCGCCTTCGCCGCCCAGTAAAAGAGCAAGTCGCTGCTGATGCGGGCGCGGCTCCACTGGGTTGCGGTCACCCGGTCTGCATACTGGCCGCCGCGCGCGTCGCCGGCGATGTTAAGCCAGCGCTGGGCCAGCATGGCACAGGGATAATGAGCCTGCGGCTGCTGCTGATGCCAGGCGGTCAGCAGCTCGACGATCCTCTCTTCGCTGAAGAGCTGCGGGGTAAAAAGAAAGGTGTACTGGCTGATGATGGGAAAAAACGCATCATCGCGATCCTGCTGCCAGCGGGCCTCGGCGGCCGCGTAGTAGCGGGTAAGCGCTTCAAACTCCCCGGCCTGCATCAAATCGCGCAGCTGCTGGCGGACAGTAAAAATCTCATCCAGTGAAATCATGGTGCCTCATAAGGGAGATGTAAGAAAAATGTTGCCCATTGTCCCGAAAAACGCGCCGGGAACAAACCCCTGATTTAGGGGTTTGAGCGCACTTAGCACTGTTAGTCGACGGCGATTTGCCCGTATGATGAGCCTCTTTTCGCTGCGGGAGAACGTATGATCTGGTTGATGTTGGCCACGCTGGTGGTGGTCTTTGTGATTGGTTTTCGGGTGTTAACCTCCGACTCCCGCCGTGCGATCCGCCGTCTTACCGACCGGCTTAATATTCAACCCGTGCCGGTGGAGTCGATGATTGATCAGATGGGCAAAACCGCGGGCAACGAATTCCTGCGCTATTTAGCGCGTCCCGATGAGGCGCACCTGCAAAATGCCGCGCAGCTGCTGCTGATCTGGCAGGTGGCGATTGTGGATAGCGGTGAGCAAAATTTTCACTACTGGCACCGCCTGATGCAGAAAGCGCGGCTTGCCGCACCGATCACCGATGCGCAGCTGCGCCTGGCGCTCGGCTTTCTGCGTGAAATCGATCCGGATAAAGCTGAACTGAGCAATTTCCAGATGCGCTACAACGCGCTCTTCGCGCCGGAAGAGGGCGTCTACTGGCTGCACTGAGGGCGAAGCTGAAGAGTTGCCGAATTGTTAATTGCGTCACACTTTATGAATGTTACACTGCGCGACTTTCACGTTTAACAATTAAGCAGGTAATCAATGAGTGAGCAAAGTGTGGCGCAATCTTCGGCCGATCCGGTCACGCGGCCTAACTGGTCTGCCGTTTTCGCTGTGGCCTTCTGTGTAGCATGCTTGATCACCGTTGAGTTTCTGCCGGTCAGCCTGCTGACGCCGATGGCGCTGGATCTGGGCGTCTCCGAAGGGCTTGCCGGGCAAACCGTCACCGTGACGGCCTTCGTCGCGATGTTCGCCAGCCTGTTTATCACCAGCATCATTCGCACCACCGACCGCCGCTATGTGGTGTTCGCCTTTGCGCTGCTGTTGACCCTCTCCTGCCTGCTGGTCTCGTTTGCCACCAGTTTTACTCTGCTGCTGATCGGGCGTGCCTGCCTTGGGTTGGCGCTCGGCGGCTTCTGGGCGATGTCGGCCTCGCTGACCATGCGTTTAGTGCCGATGCGCACGGTGCCGAAAGCGCTGTCGGTCATCTTTGGCGCGGTGTCGATTGCGCTGGTGATTGCTGCGCCGCTGGGCAGTTTTCTCGGTGGGATTATCGGCTGGCGTAACGTCTTTAACGGCGCGGCGCTGATGGGCCTGGCCTGCATCATCTGGGTGTGGATGGCGCTGCCGTCGCTGCCGGGGCAGACCGAGCAGCATCAGAATATGTTTGGCCTGCTGAAACGCCCCGGCGTTGCGGCGGGGATGCTGGCGATTTTCATGGTCTTCGCCGGGCAGTTCTCCTTCTTTACCTACATTCGCCCGGTCTATACGACCCTCGCCGGTTTCAGTGTGGATGGGCTGACGCTGGTGCTGCTCAGTTTTGGTATCGCCAGCTTCGTGGGCACCTCCTTCTCATCGGTGGTGATGAAGCGCTCGGTAAAAATGACGCTGGCTCTTGCGCCGCTGACGCTGGCGATAAGCGCGCTGGTGCTGATTTTGTGGGGCAGCGATAAAGTGGTGGCGGCGGGGATCGCCATTGTCTGGGGGCTGGGTTTTGCCCTGATTCCGGTAGGCTGGTCAACGTGGATCACCCGCACCCTTGCCGATCAGGCAGAGAAGGCCGGTTCTATTCAGGTAGCGGTTATTCAGCTGGCTAATACCTGCGGCGCGGCAATTGGCGGCTTCGCCCTCGATCATTACGGCCTGCTCTCGCCGTTAATGCTCTCCGGTGGCCTGATGCTGCTCACCGCGCTGCTGGTGGCGGCAAAAGTGAAGGTCAAAGCCTGAACCTCAACAGGCCGGGTGGCGCTGCGCTTACCCGGCCTGTGACGCCTGCTCGTTGCACCATTTTGTAGGCCCGATAAGGCGCAGCCGCCACCGGGCAACCTGCTTTGGTTAAGCAGCGCGCCCCCGGCGGCGTGAATCAAGCGCGATCAGCAGTACCGACGAGACGATCAGCAGCGTGCCGAGCCAGTCCGGCAACGTAAAGGCCACGCCGAGCAGCGCCACGGAGAGCAGGGCGCTGCTGAGCGGTTCAGCGCAGCTTAAAATGCTCGCTTTCGAGCCGCCAATCATCTGCGCCCCCTTCAGATAGAGGCTGAACGTCACCGCCGTGCCAATCACCACCAGGTAGAAAAAGGCCATTAACAGTGCGCCGTCGATCACAAAATCACTCCCCTGCCCGGCATAGAACGGCGTCAACATTAACCCCGCCAGCAACATACTCCAGCCGACAATCGGCAGCGTGCCGTAGCGGGCAATCAGCGCCGAGGGGTAAGTCGTGTAAAAGGCGGCGGAAAAGGCGGAAATAATGCCCCACACCAGCGCGCCGGAGGAGATGGAGAGCGAGGTGAGATTGCCGTGCGTCACCAGCAGGAAGGTGCCGATTAACGAGGTCATGATGGCGGCTGAGACCAGCAGCGTCGGACGCGCTTTGCGTACCAGCGCAAACCACGCGACGATGATCGTCGGCGAGAGGAATTGCAGCACCGTGGCGGTGGCGGCGTTAGATTTCTCAATGGTCACCAGGAAGCTCAGCTGGACCACCATCGCGCCAAACAGCGTGAAGAAGAGCAGGCTCAGCGCATCTTTACGGTTTTTGAGAAGGGTAAAAATCTTGTCGCCGTGGAAAAACGACAGCGTGAGCAGGATCACACCGGTAAACAGCAGGCGCGTCATGGTTAACCACTGCGCAGAGATCGCGCTCCTCTCCATAATAAACTGCGCGCATACCCCGGAACTGCCCCAAAGCACTGCCGCGGCCAGTACGCAGAGCATCCCTTTTTTCGTCGAACTCATTGCTAACCCGTTGATAACTTATTAACAGGTTAAGAAGCATAACACAGGCGTGCGCGGGAACCGGAGGCGGCTTAGGGTCGGCCGCCTCCGGCTTTTTACCTTACCACCAGGCTTCCCACATCGCGCCGATGTTAAGCGAGTCGAGGGAGGTATCGTTGGTGCCGTTGACGCGTGCGGTGCGTTTGTTATCCACTTCGCCGCCGGTCACGTAGAAGCGCAGCATCGGGCGGAACTCCGGCCCCATCGCGATAGAGATGTTCTGCGACAGCGTGGCTTTCCAGCCGTGGTTGTCGCCGCCATCATCATAATCCACGCGCTGGTAGCCCAGCTCCAGCCAGGTTGAGTGCACATCGTTCCACCAGTGCATTGGGCGAACAATCGCGCCATAGTTGCGGCGATTATCCGTTTTTATACGGCTGTTGTCGTAATCATGGAAGGCGAGCAGATAATCCACCTGGGTTTGCTGGGTGAATTTATAGGTCCCTTCAAAGCTGGTGTAGAGGGTCTTCAGATCGTCGGTTTTGTTAAAGACGCTGTTGTCCGAGTTATCAGAGTAGCGGGCAATCAGCTTGTTGATGCCGCTATCGTAGGTATGGCTCAGCACCGCGCCGCCCTGCCAGGCGTGCAGACGCTCGTCGCGATCCACCGCTTTTGAGTCAAAGCCGTAGTTGGCGTAAATCTCCAGATCGAGCGGGCCGACTTTCATGCCGTGCACTTTTGAGGTGACCGCATAGTTGCCTTTATCGCCGACGTTAGAGCTGCCGGTACAGGTGATGCGCGACGGGTTGGATTCATCCTCCAGCACTTCCGGGCTACAGGATTCAATAGAGCCAACCACGGCAACGTCAAACTGCACGCCGCCAATATCGAAGTTTTTCACCCCTGCGCCCTGGCCGTCGTGGTTCATCCAGAAGTAGTCGTTGATCCCCTGCTGTGGACGCTGGTGGAAATCACGCCCCGCCCAGAAGTAGGCGTTAGGGTTGGAGGCCAGCAGATTGGTGACGCCAGCGTAGGCTTTTTTCAGGTTAACTTCATCGCCCCAGTGATCGAACATCACATTGATGTCCCATATCGCGCCGTTATCGCCTTTGAACGCTTTCGAAAGCTGGAATTCGCCACCGTTGCCTTCGTTGCCGAGACGACCAATCGCCGACGCGCCGTTGTAGGAGCCATCAACGCCGACATATTTCTGATCGCCGGACTGATAATGCGCGCCATAGCGGGCATAACCGGTAAATTTCACGCCGTAGGGGATCGCCAAATCGGGAGTTTGCGCTGCGCTTTGCGGCTCAACCACAACATCGGCTTTTTTATTTATTGCGGCGTCCATTTTCGCCTGGCGCTCCGCCAGCGCTTTATCCACCGCTTTTGCGACAATGGCGTCAATTTGCTCTTGCGTAAACTCCTGGGCGAGGGCGGAACCAGAGCAAAGTGTAGCCGCAACCGCCAGCGCCACTGGAAGTTTTTTATTTATCTTCATGGTTATCTCAATATAGTAAGTTGTTCTCAGACAATAACCTTCCGCTCCGTGACAGAGAGGAATATTGCCATCATCAAAACAGACTGCTTTATTTTATTAAGTTGGGTACAGACGTATTAAGATTTACCGTAATCAATTCTCCATTCAGTTACGCTGATAAAGCTGAACGATCTCCTCAGATAATTCACGAGCTAATAACGACGTCATCAAATGGTCCTGCGCGTGCACCATAATCAAAGTCATCGGCTGACGGCCTTCGCCAGCATCCTGTTCGATTAATTTGGTTTGCATCTGGTGCGCCTGGCGCGCATAGCCATCGGCTTCCTTCAGCAGCAGTTTCGCTTCATCAATGTTGCCTTCGCGCGCGGAGCGCAGGGCTTCAAAGCAGAGGCTGCGCGACTGCCCGGCGTTGACGATAATCTCCATTACCGCCTCTTCAAGTGCGACCATAATTTTCAATCCTGAGTAGTAAAACCATTATTTTCAGCGGTGGCGGCAAACCACTCTCCGCTTTTTTTAACGGTGCGTTGTTGGGTGTCGAGATCTAATTGCACAAAGCCGTAGCGGTTTTTATAGGCGTTACACCACGACCAGTTATCGATAAAGGTCCACATATGGTAGCCAAGACAGTGACTGCCTTCGCTAATACCTTTATGCAGCCAGATAAGATGATCGCGAACGAAATTAATTCGGTAGCTATCGTTTATCTGGCCATTTTCAATAAACCGCTGTTCATTCTCGACGCCCATACCGTTTTCGGAAATAAAACAGCGTGGGTTACCGTAATTAATGCGCAGGTTGGTGAGAATATCGTAAATACCCGGTTCATAAATTTCCCACCCGCGATAAGGGTTCATTTTACGGCCCGGCATATCGTAATAATCAAACAACCACTCCGGCATAAACGGCGAATCGGGATTGACCGCGCTCTCCCGGCACTTTACCCGCCGCGGCTGGTAATAGTTGATGCCGAGCAGATCGATCTTCCCTTCTGCGATAAGCGCAATATCGTCCGGCTGGCAGGCGGGTAGCTGATTGTGCTCTTTCAGCAGCGCCACCAGGTCAGCGGGATACTCGCCACGCAGTACCGGGTCGAGAAAACTGCGGTTAAACAGTAAGTCAGCATGGTGCGCCGCCTTCACATCCGCCGGGTGCTGCGAGCGCGGATAAGAGGGCGTCAGGTTGAGCACAATGCCAATCTCACCGGGATAGTACCCGGCGCGAAAAGCGCGCACCGCACTGGCGTGAGCCAGGACCGTGTTATAGGCCACCGTGGCCGCACGCTTGAAGTCGACCACGTTCGGGTAGTGGAAATCGTAAAGATACCCGCCCTCCACCGGCACAATCGGCTCGTTGAAGGTGAACCAGTGATGCACGCGATCGCCGAACAGCTCAAAGCAGATCTGCGCATAGCGGCTGAAGGCGTCGACCACTTCCCGGCTCTCCCAGCCGCCCTTCTCCTGCATCACCATCGGCATATCAAAGTGGAACAGGGTAATAAATGGCGTAATGCCCTGCGCCAGCAGTTCGTCAATCACGCTGTTATAAAACGCCACCGCCTGTGGGTTCACCTCGCCGGTGCCGTCCGGGATAAGGCGCGCCCAGCTCAGGGAAGTGCGAAAGCTGTTGTGCTTAAGCTGTTTGAGCAGGGCGATATCCTGCCGCCAGTGGCGGTAGAAGGTCGACGTCTGCTGCGGCCCCACCTGCTGATGAAAACGCCACGGCTGCTGAGCAAACCAGGCATCCCACGTGGTGGCGCTTTTACCAGCCTGTTCGCTTTCCCCTTCAGTTTGCAGCGCAGAGCAGGCGCTGCCCCACCAGAAGTTTGCGGGAAATTCATATTTCATTACCGGCTCCTTTTAATTACTGCGGACGGTTTCCGCCATCGGGGCGCTGCTCTGCGCTGCTTTTTCCTCTTCTGCTTTCATCAGCGAGTGCTCGTAAGCACGCAGGAAAGGCAGATACATCAGGGCGGACATCACCATACAGATCAAACACATCACCAGCGGGCTAAGGGCCCAGTTTGCCGCCCATGAAGCACCGATTGGCGCAGGCGTTGTCCACGGTGTCAGGGAAACCACCTGGGCAAGCAGCCCCATTCTGGTGGCGGTCCAGGCGAGCACGGCGTTAATCAGCGGGACGCAGACAAACGGCACAAACAGCATTGGGTTCATGATGATCGGCGCGCCGAAGAGAATCGGTTCGTTGATGTTAAAGAAGCTCGGCACCACGCCCATTTTGCCGATGGTACGCAGATGGGTGACGCGACTGCGCAGCAGCAGGAAGGCGAGCGGCAGCGTGGAACCGACACCGCCAATCAGCAGGTAGTGATCCCAGAAGCCCTGCAGATAGACGTGCGGTAACGCCGCGCCTGCCGCCAGTGCGGCCTGGTTCGCGGAGAGGTTGGCCATCCAGAACGGGTTCATGATGCCAGTGACAATCAGCGAACCGTGGATGCCGGCGAACCAAAAAATCTGGCACAGCAGCACAGAGAGCAGAACCGCAGGCAGCGAGTCGGAGGCGGAAACCAGCGGCTCAAGCAGATGCATAATCGCCTGCGGCATAATCATGCCGGTTTGCGCTTCGATGAAGAGGTTGAGCGGGTGCAGCGTGGCGATAATCACCAGCACCGGAATGAGGATCTCAAATGAGCGGGCGACGCCGGTCGGCACCTCTTTCGGCAGACGAATAGTGATCTTGTGCTGCTTCAGCCAGGCGTAAACGCGTGACGAGTAGATAGAGGTGATCAGCGCAGTAAAGATGCCCTGACCCGAGAGATACTGCGTCGAGATGGTGCCATCTTTGTAAGGCGCGGCGACCAGCAGAAACGCCATAAACGCCAGCAGACCGGTCATCACCGGGTCAAGATTAAACTGGCGGCCAAGACTGGCACCAATACCGACAGAGATAAAAAAGGTCATCACACCCATGCTGAGGTTAAATGGCAACATCAGCTGTTCGCGGTATTCGGTCGAGAAATCAAGCCACGCGCGGGCAAAGCCGACGGTGGTATCCGCGGAGAAGGGCGGGAAGATAAACACCAGCATAAAAGAGCCGATGATCATAAACGGCAGTGCGGCGGTAAAGCCGTCGCGGATGGCGATAACGTACTTTTGTTGACCCAGGCGACCGGCCAGCGGCGTGATGCTTTGCTCAATCACCGTAATCATGGATTGGTAGAGGGAACTCATAAGAACACCTTTTAATGTGCCGCTTCAATCAGCGACAGAGCATAGTCCAGTACCTCGTCGCCACGTTGCATGCCGTAATCCATCGGGTTGATGGGTTGTACCGGAATGCCCTGAGCGGCGGCCTTTTCTGCCAGTGTTTTTAACATGTATTTAACTTGTGGACCGAGAAGCACGACCTGGTAGCGCGGGAACTGCATATCAAACTCAGCAACGCCGTACGCATCGATCTCAACCGGAATATCGCGGGCTTTCGCCGCCTCTTCCATTTTCCTGACCAGCAGACTGGTGGACATACCGGCTGAGCAACACAACATGATCCTGAACATCGTTAACCGTCCTCGAAGTGTAAAAAGTTATTGCGGAGACGATTGGATATCATATGGAAACCGGTTTCCATGAATTCGCCATAGAAGTGTGATAGCTGTCAATATCTGTAAATAATAAGGCTGGTTTATTCGATTTCCGTCACGAAATTGCGCCTTTTCAACAGGCAAAACGGCACAAATGGAAAATCGGTTTCCATGAAAAAAAGAAACGGCTATACTCGCGATGGTTATAGATTAGCCATTGCAGTATCTGTTTTTTGCGGGCGCGCTTTGTGCCTGCCAGGGGAGAAAGATGTCTACAATCAACGATGTATCACGTTTAGCTGGGGTGTCGAAAGCCACAGTCTCACGGGTGTTGAGCGGTTCGCGTGGCGTTAAGGAAGCCAGCCGCCTCGCAGTACTGAAAGCGGTCGACGAGCTGAACTATCGGCCCAATGTTATCGCCCAGTCGCTGCTCAGCCAGTCGACAGGCTGCATCGGAGTGATCTGCGCGCAGGAGAATGTTAACCAGACCACCGGTTACCTCTATGCGCTGGAGAAGCATCTCAGCCAGAGCCAGAAACACCTGCTTTTGCGCTTCGCCAACACCCAGACAGAGGTGATGAGCGCGCTGGATGAGCTCACCTGCGGGCTGTGTGACGATGTGCTGATCATTGGTGCCCGTTTTCCGCTGTCCGTTGATGACGAGAATGTGATCCTTGTGGATTGCGTTGAGTCTGCCGATACCACGCTCAACAGTATTCAGTTCGATCGCGCCTTTGCCGCCGAAACCGCCTGCAACTACCTGACAAGCCAGGGTCGCCGCCAAATCGCGCTGATTCATCCGCATAATGCCGCCGCCGAACAGGTGCTGCACGGGTATAAACTGGCGCTGGAAAACAATTTCCTGCCCTTCAACCGTAACCTCGTCTTTATGGATGACACCTCATCATCCGTGGCGCTGCAAGTGCTGCTGAACAACGCCACCACGCTTAATTTCAATGCGTTACTGGTTGCCGATGAGCAGGAAGCGCAGCGTGTGATCCCGCAGTTACAGGCGTTTAATAAATCTGTGCCGGAAGATATTATGGTCTTCAGCCTTGCTGGCTCGCTCCATCTGCCTGGCATTCCGACTATTCCGGCGATTGAATACTCAATGGATGCAATGGCTGCGCGTATTGTGTCGTGGCTTAATGAGAAAACGCAGAGTGTATTAGGGACATATCGCGTACGCGGGGATTTAATTATTCCGGACGTAAGAAAACGCTAAATAGCATGGCCTCCGAAAGGGGGCTTTTATTTTATATCAGATAAGAATACTCTTTTCGCCGGTTAACCTTTCTCAAACTCCCCCTTCGCTATTGAAATATAATAAAAAATAAACAAACCTATAACGCATCGATTCTAAAGGAGCTTAATCGGTATCGAGTCGTACCTGTAAATTCCATTCTTTTAATAAGGAAGGTTGCTATGTGGCACTCGAATATAGGTGAGTCAGAGATAAAAATCCTGTTTGCTTTTATTATGTTGATAGTCGCCGTGCCTGCGGATTCACATATTCAGAAGCTGACAACCGCCGCGATCGTAAAGATATCGACGGATCCATTTACTGCCCTTCTTTCCTCTGACTGCCATAATGAGCCCGGAAATTTCGTCCATACCGCCAGCGAAAAGAACAGCAGCTTTGTCCTTGATGATCAGCGGCATCGCGACTATTTCCGCAACCTGGCAGAGTGCTCCTTCTCTTGCGATCTGTGCGCATCCTGCTGCCCCGGTTATAGGGGGCTTAGCGATAATCGTGCACAATTAACCAGCTACAGCGCGCCGTTTGAGCAAGAAAAGAGACGTTATTCCGACGATATCGAATGGTTTTTACCCTGCTGTGACAACGTGTTAATCGCAGCCTGTTATTGAATTGAGAGTGCGTTTTTTCATATACCCCTGCGTTGATGGTCTGACTTGTACGACTTGTTAGATTTGCCGGTCTGTGGACCGGCTTTTTTTTGGCAGGCCGCCGCAGAGCCAAGGAGAAGAGCCGTGGAAAAGAGAGAGAGCATCTGGAAAGTTGCCGGTATTACTAACCTCGCCAGTCGCCTCTATTGTCCGCTGGTCTCCCTGACGGATGGCCGCGTCTTTCGCACCGTCCGACTGGAGCTCGATGGGGATCAGTTGAAATATATGACGCTGCGCGAGATAGAGGTGGTGGCAGTCAGCCTGATTAAAAACCATGCTGATGAGAGATCCTAAAATAACAGGCGTGCAGAAAATAAAATGCATTCGTCTGGGCACTACCTTCGGCGTAAAAACGAAGGCCGGGAATAACCCACAATGCCCAGGCGAATGCGTTCTGGAAGCGCAAAAAACATTAGAGGAATATAGCGATATGCCCGCGTGTCAGAAAGCCCCGGGTTTCACTATCAGACAAAATAACCTACTCAGGGAGGGGTCTCATCGCTGTCTGCTTTACACCCTTCATGACAGGGTAAATTGCATTTGTCAGACTCTGAGTCATAACAGAAATGGTAGAGAGGACAGGTTTCGCAGAGTGCTCTCTCATTATTACAACGCGTCTTGTATATATGGTTCAGGCATTCATTATCCTGATTTTTGTCCTCAACGCTCAATACACGAATCAGCTCGCGGGAAGACATGGTATGTTCTATTTTTTGCGCTAGCTGCGATTTGTAGGCATAAATAGTCTTAATCTGCAGGCTTTTTAATTCGGCGATTTTCTGGATTGATAAACCGGCAATAAGCAGTCGAAGGGTGTTAATCTCATTTGGCGTTGCGCCCAGTAAATAAAGCCGGTGATAGATTTTGTCCTGAATCTCTTTATATAACGTTTGCCTGTCATAAAGTAGATTCATCATTCTTGGGCGCATAATGCCTGGAGAGAGGCAGACCGGCGAGCGGTCGACACGCATCGCTGTCTCTATCTCCGCGCGCGTCAGAGTAATCAGTTTCGAGTGCGTGATGCAGCGCTTCTCTTCAAAATAAAACTCAGCAACAACTTTATCATTGAGATGGATTTTTCGCGCCGTAAAGAAAACTGCGCGCAGCCGTGAAGTTGAGGCGATGGCTGCGATAAGTATTACTTTGCGGTGCGGTGAAGCATCAATGATTAAGGGTAGTGAGGTGTTTTTATGCAGGACCTCTAAAAGCTTTTGCTCATCCTGATATATTTTTATAACGATATAACTGTTTTTTTCAAAAAATGCGGTGATGGCCAGGAGCGCAGGCCAGGAATAGCTAAAGACAATGATCTCAGCAGACATACAAAAACTCCCTTTATTTATACCTGCAAGTATGAGCGGTATTTCTTTTTTAGAGCCCGGTGTAAATTTCCAGACCGAGCCAAATCAAGCTGACGACCAACATAATTAAATAGATAGTTATTGCCGCAACCGTTCCCTCTGGGATCTTCTTTTTCTTGTTGTCCTCTTCGTCTTGCCAGTATTCTTCTTCTGTGTAATTTTCTTTGAAACTATCCGGCTTGTGATTATTACGTTCCATAACTTCCTCGTTTCTTTGATAGTAAAAATTACTCTTAAGTTGCCGCCATTTTTCCCTGAGCAGGAAAAATAAGCTGATACTAATCACCCCCATAGCAGTAGCAAAAAACATCCTTATGCTGTAGCGCATACGCACGGGGTAGAGTTGATAAGAGTCATTATCTATACGGTAAAAGGTGTGGTTAATATCTTCGATAGAACACTTGCTGATTTCGTTAATCATACTCTGCTGCTCATTGTTGGCTTGCTGCAGCACCAACTGAATTGACGTATTCTGCGCGCCGGGAAACCAGGATAGTAAGGATATTCTTATCTGGTTAGGATTGGTGTCATCAAGAAAGATATCTTGCCATTCACCGCGGGCGATAACTTTTTTTAAGTAAATAAGGTAATCATTAAAAAAATCATCAGCCTCAATCACCACTTCAGCCCCATAAAAGTTTTGTATGCAGGCCATCAGTGGATAAAGAGTGAATTTTTCGGCAGAACTGATGGTGAGTGAAGTGAGCCATTGTTGGGGGTAATAAAATGTACTCAATATCGCCAACAGAAAACCCACTATACCAGAGCAAATGATGTCGCGGCGGGCGTGATAAAGAGTGATTAATATTCCTGAGTTGTGGTTGCTTTTATTACTATTCCCCATGCGGCACTGATGTGATGCCATTTATTTAACCCTCGTTGTTAAGTGGTTAAAACAACCTCCTGGTCTATTAAGTAAGATATTTTTTGTTGCTGCTTTTTTCAAATCGGCAGAAAAAAGGCTGGCGACAAATAGGGGTTTTTGTGTGATCTGCATCACAAAAAATTGTGTATTTATTCCTGGAATAGTGTGATTCAGGCAGTGATAAAGGGATAAGTAAAACCAAGAATTTATTATCTGATCTGAAAAAGCTTTTACTGATAATAATCTCTGTGTAGATAATTAGCAGGAATTGCGCTTGCTCTAAGATTATTCTTCTGTTTTTTCTTTTTGTCTGCAAATAATAAGGTTTTGTTCAATAAATAGTCTCACAAGGGTATTTTTATTTTGCCTGGCCGGCTTCCAGCTTGCTAAGCCATTGTCACACTCTCCCACTGGCCGGCCGGGCATCTCGATACCCTTCTATTTATTCGATATAAGTAAGTAAATTCTTAGCAAAAAATGTCGCTTAGTTAGCCATAAGTTTGCTAAGGCCAGTTTGCTATAAGCCATACTTTTTCGTTGTTAGACAGGCTGAAGTGTGACTCTTATCTTTCGTCATGATTTGTAAATTTCTTGCAATCACTTGATGAGGGAGCAATTTTGGCCAGGTTACTGAATCGTCTAACAACACAGCCCACGCACTTCACTCTTGCGCTGAAAATTGCGTTGCTCAGCGGCATGGTGGCGTTCTCAACCGCCTCTTTCGCCGATGAACCCTTAAAAGAGGGCATCACACCCGCAACGGATGCCAGCCAGATCCCGACGGCGGCGAAATTACGTAAAGACACCGTTGTGGCCGGTATCTCCGAACCACAGGGTATTTTTAACCCCTACTTCTTCGTCAACGGTTGGGATGAGAACGTCACTAACGTCATCTTTTCGCGCCTGATTGACTGGGACAGCCACGGCAAGCTGGTGCCGGGTCTGGCAGAGAGCTGGACCATCAGCCCGGACAACAAGGTCTACACCATCAAGCTGCGCCCCAATTTGACCTTTAGCGATGGTTCACCCCTCACCGCGGAAGATGTGGCGTTCACCTTAACCGTGCTCTATGACCCGAAATATGATGGCGATACCGATATTACGCTGGCGAATATTGCCGGCGGCGCGGAGTATAAGGCGGGCAAAGCGGAGAGCGTTAGCGGCCTTAAAGTGATTGATGCTCATACCCTGCAAGTGACCACGACCCAGCCGGGCGCGACGACGCTGGCGAAAATCGGCGGACCAGTGCTGTCGAAAGCCTATTACGGGAAAGGGTATCAGCGCGGCAATCTTGATTATTTACGCACGCTGCACGGCAAGCCGCTCGGCAACGGGCCTTACGTCTATGACAAATACATTCCTGGCCAGGAGATCCGTTTCCACGCCAATACCCACTTCTACCGTGGAACACCACCGACGCCGCGCTTTATTTATCGCGTCACTAACCCATCGACCAACTTCCAGCTTTTCCAGACCGGCGAAACGGATTACGACGCGTTCACCTCGCGCCCGGATGATATTGAGCAGCTGAAAATGCTTGGCTTCGCCAATATCAATCTTTACGGCTCCAGTGACTACAGCAAGGTGGAGTTCAACGTCCACCGCCCGGCATTGCAGGATGCGAAAGTTCGCCAGGCGCTGATTTACGGCCTCGATCGCCAGAAGCTGATTGATGTGGTCTATCAGGGCTACGGTAAAGTGGCGATCGAACCCATCGCGCCCATCTCCTGGGCCTATAACGCCGAGGGCGTGAACCCCTATAAGTACGATCCGGCACAGGCGAAAAAGCTGCTGGATGAAGCAGGCTGGAAACCGGGGCCAGACGGCATCCGCGTAAAAGAGGGCAAACGTCTTGAACTGACGCTGCTGGTAAGTAAGAAAGTCCTGAATGATGCGCTGATCCCAATCGCTAAAGAGAACTGGCAGCAGATTGGTGTGCTGCTCAAGCCGCAGGTGGTGGACTTCAACGCCCTGATGTCCCAGCGCAAAGCGGGCAACTATGATCTGGCCTCTTTTAGCACCAGCACCCTGAACGATCCCCATGATGGCGTCTGGGATTACTACAGCACGGAATCGAAAGAGTCGGGTTATAACAATCCGCAGGTCGATAAGCTGATTAACGAAGGCAACGCCGAACTCGACATTGAGAAACGCAAACCGATCTATCACCAGCTCTATAAAGTGCTGGCCGACGATCCGCCGGTGATTCTCCTCGGCTACCGCCAGATTTTGTCTGCGAGCAGCGCCCGCGTGACCGGCTTTAAACCGGACATCTATAACGGCCTGACCGGCAGCCTGCCAGATGTCAAAATCGTTAAGTAAGACCTTCACCGCCGCCGGAAATGCCCGGCGGCGGGCATGAGAGCGCTATGGGACACTTTATCCTCAGGCGGCTGCTGCAAACCGTGCCGATGCTGCTGCTGGCTTCACTGATCATCTTTATGCTGTTCGCCAAAACACCCGGCGACTTTATCGACGGCAATATCACCCTGACCGCCGCGCGCGCCGCGGAGTTGAAAGCGATTTACGGCCTCGATCAGCCGCTTTTTACCCGCTATCTGCACTGGCTCGGCCAGCTGCTGCGCGGCGACCTCGGCTTCTCCTTGCAGTACCAGATCCCGGTCAGCCAGCTGCTGAACCAGTACATCTGGAACTCCTTCCTGCTGGCAAGCGTGGCGCTGGTCTTCTACTGGGGAATTGGCCTGGCGGTGGGCATTGCTTCGGCGCTGAAACCCAATTCGCTGTTTGACCATCTGGTGAGCGTGGTGGTCTTCGCTGCGATGTCCTTTCCGACCTTCTTCCTCTGTCTGCTGCTGATTAAATGGTTCGCCGTCGATCTGCACTGGCTGCCGGTGGGCGGCATGACCAATACCGGCAGTGATGAGAGTGGCTGGGCATGGATGACGCAGGTTGCGGCGCATCTGGCGCTGCCGGTGCTGGCGCTGGTGATGTTGCAGGCGGGCAGCCTGACGCGCTACTTCCGCGCCAGCATGCTTGATGTGGTGAAGATGGACTTTATCCGCACCGCCCGCGCCAAAGGGCTGCGCGAGCGCACGGTGATCTTCAAACACGCGCTGCGCAATGCGCTGCTGCCGATTATCACCCTGCTCGGTTTTGAGCTGCCGGGGCTTTTTTCCGGAGCGATCATTACCGAAAAAGTGTTTAACTGGCCGGGTGCCGGCCATATACATATCGATTCGCTGGCCGCGCGGGATTATCCCGTGCTGATGGGTTTCACCCTCTTCCTGGCGGTATTAACTATTGTCGGCAACCTGATTGCCGATGTGCTCTACGCGTGGGCCGACCCGCGTATTCGGGTGAGGTGATGATGCTGGGTTCACTCTTCTCAACCAACCGGCGTCTGCGCAAAGCTGAGATCCCGTCGCTGGCTCAGGCCACACCTTCGCCATGGCGCCAGGCGTGGCGCGCACTGCGTCATAACCGGCTGGCGATGCTCTGCCTGCTGGCGCTGATGGTGATGGCCATCTGGTGCATTGTCGGGCCCATCTGGTCGCCGTGGAAAAATGACGCTACCGACGCGCTAATGATCAACAAACCGCCCGGCCTGGAGCACTGGCTGGGCACCGATTTCCTCGGACGAGATGTCTATACCCGCCTGCTACTGGCCGGGCGTATCTCTTTGATTATTGGTCTGCTGACCATGCTGCTCTCCGTAGCGCTCGGCTATCTGCTCGGTGCGCTGGCGGGTTATGCGGGCGGCTGGGTCGATAAAGTGATTATGCGGTTGGCGGATCTGGTGATGACTATCCCGAGCCTGCCGCTGCTTATTGTCGCCGGGGCGATGTTGTCGGAACTCGATTTCCCCGCCGAATCGCGCATCTACATGGTGGTAGTGATGCTCAGCCTGCTGGAGTGGCCGAAGCTGGCGCGGCTGGTGCGCGGGCAGATCCTCTCCTTGCGCGAGCGCGATTTTATGCTGGCCACCCAGGTGCTGGGCTTGTCCTCGCGCCGCCGCCTGTTTGGTCATCTGTTGCCCAACACGGTGCCGATTCTGGTCGTGATGGCGACCATGGCGGTGGCGAACGCCATTCTGATGGAGTCGGCGCTTAGCTACCTTGGACTGGGCGTGGTGCCGCCGACACCGTCGTGGGGCAATATGATGGATGCTGCCAACAGCCTGATCGATTTTCAACGCCGTCCGTGGCTGTGGATGCCGCCAGGGATCGCGATTTTTATCACCGTGATTGCCATTAACGTGCTGGGCGATGGCCTGCGCGATGCGCTCGATCCGAAGATGAAACGGAGCCTGAAATGAGCGAACCGCTGGTCACCTTCAATCAACTTTCCGTCTCTTTTGCCGCAGAGCAGGGGCGCGTGCGCGCCGTGCAGGAGGTCTCCTTTGCCATTCAGGCCGGGCAGACTATTGGCGTGGTCGGCGAATCCGGCTGCGGAAAAAGCGTGACCGCAATGTCGCTGATGGGCCTGCTGCCGCCCCAGGCGGCGCGCATTGATAACGGGGAGATCCGTTTTCAGGGCGAAGATCTGCTGCGCCTGAAGCCGTCAAAAATGGCCGACCTGCGCGGCAACCAGCTGGCGATGATTTTCCAGGAGCCGATGACCGCCCTCAATCCGGTGCTGACCATCGGCGAGCAGCTGTGCGAGCCGCTGATCCGCCATCGCGGCCTGTCGCCGAAAGCAGCCTGGCAGCGATCTACGCAGTTGATCGCTGAAGTGGGGCTGGCGCGGGCAGAGAGCCTGATGCGCAGCTACCCGCATCAGCTCTCCGGCGGCATGCTGCAACGCATCATGATTGCCATGGCCCTGAGCTGCCAGCCGAAGCTGCTCATCGCCGATGAGCCGACCACCGCACTGGATGTCACCGTGCAGGCGCAAATCCTGCGGCTGCTGCGCGACCAGGCGCAGGCGCACCATATGGCGTTGATGTTGATCACTCACGATCTTGGGGTGATCGCACAGATGGCGGAGCATGTGGTGGTGATGTACGCCGGGCGGATTGTTGAGCAGGGACCCACCGCAGACGTGCTGCGCCAGCCACTGCACCCCTATACCAAAGGGCTGATCGCCTCGCGTCCGGTGCCGGGCGAGCGGCGGCGGCGGCTCTACTCTATTCCCGGCCAGGTGCCGGATCTGTCTGAACTGCCGCCGTGGTGCGCCTTTTATGACCGCTGCGCGCGCGCGACGGACGCCTGTCGGCGCGGTATTCCGCCACTGGTGGGCAACGAGACCCGGCAGGCGGCCTGTATTCACAGTGCGTTAACGGAGCCGCAGGTATGAGCGCAGAGTATGTCATTGAAGTTAACGACCTGAAAAAGTACTTCCCGCTGCGCGACGGGCTGTTTGGTCAGCAAACCGGGCAGGTGCGCGCGGTCGATGGCGTCAGTTTTAACATTCGCCCTGGCACTATTTTTGGTCTGGTCGGCGAATCCGGTAGCGGTAAAACCACCGTCGGACGCACGCTGCTGGGGCTGTACGACAAAACCGCCGGCAGCGTGAAATATCGCGGCCAGGAGCTGGGCGATCTTTCGGCGAAGGCGCTGCGCGCACTGCGTCCCAAAATCCAGCTGGTGTTTCAGGACCCCTACAGCTCGCTCAACCCACGTATTCGCATCGGCGACGCGATTGGTGAAGCGATGCTGGAGCATAAGCTCTGCACCCGTGCGCAGCTGTATGACAAGGTGATTGCGGTGATGAAGATATGCGGGCTGGCACCGCAGCACTACAACCGCTTTCCCCATGAGTTTTCCGGCGGTCAACGCCAGCGTATTGGTATCGCTCGCGCGCTGATCCTCAACCCTGATTTTATAATTGCCGATGAGCCGATTTCAGCGCTGGATGTCTCCATTCAGGCGCAGATTATTAACCTGTTCGCCGATCTTCGCGACGATTTCGGCGTGACATTTCTGTTCATCTCCCACGATCTCGGCGTTGTCGAACATCTGTGTGATGACGTGGCGGTGATGTATCTCGGGCAACTGGTCGAGACCGCCAGCCGCGACACGCTCTTCAGCCAGCCGCTGCACCCCTATACCCGCGCGCTGCTGGCTGCCGTGCCGACCCTCGATCCGCTGCGTGAACCCATCGCGGCAGTGCAGGGCGAGATCCCCGACCCTTCGCGCCCGCCGCCGGGCTGCCGCTTTTCGTCGCGCTGCCCGCACGCCACGGAGATCTGCCGTGAGCAGGCGCCTGCGCTGCGTGACGTGGCGCCAGGGCATCATGTTGCCTGTCACTGGGTGGATAAGATGTAGTGCCGCTTCGCCGTGCTTCCGCAGGCTGTTCTATGCTTATCAGTCCTGTCTGAAATCATGGGGAACACGGTACATGAGAGCACTTACTTATCACGGGTCACATAAAGTCAGCGTCGATAACCATCCCGATCCGATTATCCAGGCGGCGGATGATATTATCCTTCGCGTGACCGCCACGGCGATTTGCGGCTCGGATCTGCACCTTTATCACGGCAAAATCCCCGGTACGCATCACGGTGACATCTTCGGCCATGAGTTTATGGGCGAAGTGGTCGAGACCGGGGCTGGCGTGCATGCGGTCAGCAAGGGCGACCGGGTGGTGATCCCGTTTGTTATCGCCTGCGGCGAATGTTTTTTCTGTAAGCTCCATCAATACTCCGCCTGTTCGGAAACGAACGAAGGCAAAGGTGCGGCGCTGAACCGAAAAGGCATTACTCCGCCGGCGGCGCTGTTTGGCTACAGCGATCTCTATGGCGGTATTCCCGGCGGTCAGGCGGAGTATGTCCGCGTGCCGAAGGCTAACACCGGGCCATTTAAAGTGCCGGATACGCTCTCTGACGAGAAGGTGCTGTTCCTCTCCGATATTCTGCCCACGGCCTGGCAGGCGGTGAAAAACGCCGAAATCAAGCAGGGCTCAAGCGTGGCGATTTACGGTGCAGGCCCGGTCGGGCTGCTGTCGGCGGCGTGCGCCCGTCTGGAGGGGGCTGAACAGATTTTCATGATCGATGACAGTGACTACCGGCTCGCTTTCGCCCGCGACCGCTACGGTGTTATTCCTATCAATTTTGATAAGAATGACGATCCAGCGGCGTGGATTATCGAAAATACGCCCGGCCATCGCGGCGTTGATGCGGTGATTGATGCGGTGGGCTTTGAAGCCAAAGGCAGCACCACCGAAACGGTGCTCAGCACGCTGAAAATTGAGGGCAGTAGCGGTAAAGTGCTGCGTCAGGCGATTGCCGCCGTGCGGCGCGGCGGGATTGTTAGCGTGCCGGGTGTCTACGCCGGGTTTATTCACGCCTTTATGTTTGGCGACGCCTTCGATAAGGGGCTGACCTTCAAAATGGGGCAGACTCATGTGCACGCGTTCCTGCCGGACCTGCTGCCACTGATTGAGTCTGGCCATCTCAAGCCGGAAGAGATTGTTACCCACCATATGCCGCTCGAAGAGGCCGCGCGCGGCTATGAAATCTTCGATAAACATGCGGAAGATTGCCGCAAAGTGATCCTCGTTCCGGGTCTTAACGCCGCAAAAGCGACGATCTAATCCCGCCCCTGCCCGGTTCGCCGGGCAGATCAACAACAAGCCCGGTGAACCGGGCTTCCATTGTTAGATAAAGGTGAAGATCTCATCGCGCGGCAGGCGGGATTTGGGCAGCGCGGCGTTAAAGTCCTGCTCGCTGCGCACACCGAGCGACACCAGCACGACGCTGGTCAGCCCTTTTTCACGCAGGCCCAGCGCCAGGTCAAGCTCACGCGCGTCAAACCCCTCCATCGGCGTGGCGTCAATGCCGAGCATCGCCGCGCTCAGCAGCAGGCCGCCGAGCGCCAGGTAGACCTGTTTCTCCATCCACTGCGGCAGATCGCGCTGCTCATAGCGGTGAAGATCGACATAGGAGCGGCGGCCCTTATCCTGGCCGGCCTTCGCGCCATCGGAGGCAAAACGACCATCTTTCTCTTCCTGCGCCAGCACCTTTTGCAGGTGGGCTTCATCCAGATCGCTGCGCATGCAGAGCGCGATCACGTGCGAGGCATTGGCGATTTTCGCTTCGTTATAGGCGAAGTTGCTGGTGGCGGATTTTGCCATCGCCGCACGGCCCTCGTCGCTTGCGGCGACAACAAAGTGCCACGGCTGCGAGTTCACGGAAGAGGGGCTGTTTTGCAGCACGTTGAGCAGGGTGTCGATCTTCTCCTGCGGCACGCGCTGAGTAGGGTCGAAGGCTTTGACGGTATGGCGGGAAATTACGGCTTCATCAAGGGTCATTTTCTCTCTCCTGGCGACTATTCAAATAACGCGGGGCGCACCGTCCCGTAGAGCCGCCGAGGATAAACGCAACGCTTTCGAAGATAAATCGGTGAAAAACGGCAACACTTTCACTCGCTAAGTGAAAATGCGGTTTGCCTGCGCCCGCTTTTCTGGCACAACAGAAGCGCTCGTTGTTTACCCCCGGAGAGATGATGATTCGGCTGGAAGATGTCACGCTGTTTGTTCGCTCGGCGCTGCTGGGCAGTTTTTCTAACGCCGCGCGCGAAGCCGGGCTGCTTCCCGGCCAGGTCAGCGCCGCGGTACACCGCCTGGAGCGCGATCTCGATAAGCGCCTGTTTGTGCGCTCGACCCGCAGCCTGCGCTTAACGGCTGAAGGTGAAAAATACCTTCCCTTTGCCCAGGAGATGCTGGAGGTGGTGCGCGCCGGAGCGGAGAGCCTGCACAGTGGTGATAACGAACCGCAGGGCGAGTTACGTATGGCGGTGCCGTCGGATCTGGGGCGCAACGTGCTGCTGCCGATCATCACCCGCTTTTGTGCCGAGTACCCGAAGGTCTCTTTGCGCCTCTCCCTTTCCGATCAACTCAGCGATGTGTTTCGCGATCCGGTAGATGTCGCTATCCGCTATGGCGTGCTGGATAACAGCAGTTATGTGGCGCTGCCGATTGCTGAAGATAACCGCCGGGTGCTCGTCGCCTCGCCCGCTTATCTGGCGCAGCATGGCAGGCCGCAAACCCTCGATGAGGTGGTTAACCATCACTGCCTGCTCTTCACCATGAATAATCAGGTGTATGACAAATGGAGCTTTCCGGAAAATGGTCTGCGCCGGCAGCTGATCGTCAAAAGCCGGATGTTGTGTGATGACGCAGATGTCGCCCGCCGCTGGGCGGTGGAGGGGATGGGCATTGTCTACAAGTCGTGGATCGATGTCAGCGCCGATGTGCTGGCCGGGCGGCTGGAGATCTTACTGCCGCAGCAGCCCGGCGAGGCCGCGCCGCTCAACCTTATCTGCCCGCATCGCAAACAGTTCTCCCCGGCGATTCGCCATCTGCACGCTGTTCTGCGGGAAGCATTACGACCCATCACCGCGCAGCTACGCAGCCTGGCGAGCGAAAAACCGCACGGATAACCAAAAGCGATCGCCATTACGCGCCAGGCTTAAAGTTTGACCTTCACAGGAGGAAGTGGCGATGGCATTACGTTCATTAGGCACCACGGGGTTGCAGATCCCGGCATTCGTTTTTGGCGGTAATGTGTTTGGCTGGACCGTGGATGAGCAGCAGAGCTTCAGTTTGCTGGACGCGTTACTGGAAAAGGGCTTTACGGCGATCGATACGGCAGACGTGTACTCCGCATGGGCGCCGGGCAACAAGGGCGGTGAATCGGAAACCATTATTGGTAAATGGCTGGCGGCGCACCCAGGCCATCGCGATAAAATCACCCTGTTTACGAAAGTGGGCGCCGATATGGGCGAACCCGGCAAAAAAGGGCTCTCGGCACGCTGGATTGAGCAGGCGGTTGAGGATTCGCTCCGTCGCCTGCAAACGGACTATATCGACCTCTACTTCTCCCACTGGCCGGATAGCGAAACGCCCTATGACGAAACCCTCGGCGCTTATGAAAAGCTGCTGAAAGCGGGCAAAATCCGCGCGATTGGCGCATCCAACCTTGATGCCCAACAGCTGGCGGAGTCGCTGAAAGTGGCGGATGAGAAAGGGCTGCCGCGCTATCAGGTGCTGCAACCGGAATATAACCTCTACGATCGCGAGAGCTTTGAAGGCGCGCTACAGGATTTAACGGTGCGGGAAAATATTGGCGTCGTGACCTATTACAGCCTCGCTTCGGGCTTCCTGTCCGGGAAATATCGCAGCGAAAGCGATCTTAACCAGAGCCAGCGCGGGCAGGGCATCGCCAAGTACCTGAATCCGCGCGGCTTTGCGATTCTCGACGCGCTGGATAAGGTGGCTGAAAACCATAACGTGAAACCCGCCGAAGTGGCGCTCGCCTGGCTTATTAACCAACCGGGCGTCACCGCGCCGATTGCCAGTGCGACCAAAACCGCACACGTCGAGAGTTTCGCGACCGCATTGGCGCTGAACCTCTCTACCGACGAGATCGCCGCATTGAATAAAGCTGGCACGTAAACTGCTAAATGCCCGGGTTTTAGCTCGGGCTTCGCCGCTTCTTTGTTTTATGAGCATTCCCTAAAAAAAAGCAAATCATGTGCGATAAGATGTCAGGCAAAAATAGCTAATGGATAAAAGAAATGAAAAGGACTGCTCATCATCATTCTCCTCAACCTAGGGTTTTTAGCTTGTCACATTCTGTTGGCGAATGTGGTTCAAACGATCCTTACGATGTGGAACTACTTCAAGGCAAAATTAAAAAAGCAGGTTATACGCAAGCTACAGGCCGTACGATTAACGAGAACGGCTCCTGCACTCCGGACACCTTAGAGGCTATTCGATGGTTCCAGGCATTAATCAACATGCCTGCAACGGGTTTAGTATATCCAACTGACATGTGGTTTATTGAGGCTTTAGAAAATGCAACCTCACTTCACTGGCGTGTAAAACATGTTGGTGGGGTTTTAACCGTTCAGGAAGGACAATTAACATTTGATTATGAGGGTGTTGACTATATTACCGCTGCCGCACCCTTTCGACAGCCAGCTCGTATGCCATGGTTTTCACGCATATTACACCATCCATCACAAGATTCAGGTGTTACACTCGGGCGCGGTTTTGATATGAAAAAACGTACCGCCGGAAGCATTCTATACATACTCAGAAAAGCAGGTGTAGAAGAGTATAAAGCGCAAATTTGTGCTAAAGCAGCCTACTTGCAAGGTAGAGAGGCTGATGTTTTTATTTCCGTTTACGGCCCTCTGGTTGGTGAAATTACACATCAACAACAGGTTCGTCTTTTTGATATTTCGTATCGAGAGAAGAAGGATTATGCCAAGGGAGTTTATGATCGAACTGCTGCAAAGATATCAAATGCACTTTCTTGGCATGAAATTGACATAAAAATTAGGGACGTATTTGTAGACACTATCTTTCAGGGAAATCAAACTGCCCGAGTTCTGGTGAAAATTATGGCTGAGCGCGGTTCGAAGCAAGATGTTATTAATTACCTTAAAACTGATTTATATCAGTCAAGAGATCCACAACGTTTGTCGCTAAGGTTGAATTACTTAAGATGAAAATTAACGTATTCTTTGTCGCTCTATTCATTTTTGCAAATGGCGCATTTGCGGCATCTAAAGCATCTTTTGAGCAAAAAAGCATTTCCCACTGCATCGAAAAATATGGCGAAAACGATGATGAGTGTTTAGAGGATGTAAACGATACCTCTGAGGCTGCGCTGAATAAGGCTTATGAAGCGAAGCTGAAAGAGATCTCCTCTTTTGACTACACGCGCTGGTGGCGAGGCTCTCAGGAGCAGAAAGATCGCATGCTGGCAACCTATAAGCAGAATCAGACAGAGTGGCTTCAGTACAGAAACAATTACTGCGAACTGGTGAGCACACAAGCGATGGGCACCCATGCATTTGGTGAAGCTATGTTAGGTTGCGTTCTCAATATGAATACGTTGCGTATTGATCAGATTAATAAAATCCGGCTTTAAACCCGCCATACCTCGATACTTATCCGGCCTACAAACCCTGTAGGCCGGATAAGGCGTGAGCCGCCATCCGGCATCGCCCTTATTGCGCTGAGCCGACCCGCCAGGCCATCGCGGCGCTGGCAACGGCGAACAGCGCCATGATCCATGCCATCGTCCACGGCGTGCCGTCGCCAAACCCGGCCAGCAGCAGGGAAGAGATAATGCCGCTGCCATATTGCAGGGAGCCAATCAGCGCTGAGGCCGAGCCGGCAAAGGCCGGTACAGTATCCAGCGCGGCGGCGGTTGAGGCGGCGGCGATAATGCCGTTCATTGAAAAGAAAACAAACACTGTCATCAGCACGGCAACCAGGCCGCCGAATTGCAGTTTCACCAGCAGCGCCAGCACGACCCCCGCGAGGGCGGCCAGCGTGACGGCGATCTTCAGCAGCTTATCGAGTGGATGGCGCTGCACCAGCCGCCGGTTGACGGCGCTCATCCCCATCAGACCCACAATATTCAGCGCAAATAGCCAGCCGAAATGCTGCGGTGCGACGTCGTAATAGCCAATGTAAACAAATGGTGAACCGGTGACGAAGGCGTAAGCGGAGACATAGAAAAAGGTGACGCACAGCGTGTAGCGCATAAACGCGCGGTTGCGCAGCAGCGTAAAGTAGTTGCGAAATACGCCCGTCAGCGAAGCGTGAATGCGCTTCTCTGCGGGCAGGGTTTCCGGCAGCGCGAAGAGGGAGATAAACATCAGCCCGCCAATCACCACCAGGATCCAGAAAGCCGCATGCCAGGTGGTGAATTTGATAATCTGCCCGCCCGCCAGCGGCCCGATAATCGGGGCGATGGCCATAATAATGGTCAGTGTAGAGAGCATCTGCGCCGCGCGGGTGCGCACAAAGAGATCGCGGATCATCGCCCGCGCCAGCATCGGCCCGGTACAGGCACCAAATGCCTGAAACACTCGCCAAAACACCATCTGGTGGATCTCCGTCGATAGTGCACAGCCCGCAGAGCCGATGATAAACAGCACCATGCCGATAAACAGCGGCTTTCGGCGACCGATTGCATCGCTCACCGGCCCCCACACCAGCTGCGCCAGCGCGAAGCCCATCAAAAAGCCGGTAATGGTCAACTCGACATCTCCGTGCAGCTCGCGTGCCATCAGCGGCATTGCGGGCAGGTAGATATCCGTCGACAGGGAGGTGAAGGCCATCAGCGCGCTGAGGATCGCGAGAAACAGCGGCCCGTGTAGCTTGGTTTGCATAAATTCCTGATTACGTCACAAAGAGAGTTGCCGACAGCGCGGCGCGTTAATTTAAGCAGGGCGACACAAAGCGTAACGCCATTAAATCGCGCCTCAACTCACTCTGTTTTTCCGGCCTGCAACGCGCGAAATGTGGTTTATTCTTCAGAGTCTGCTGACGCTTTTTGTGAGGCAAACAACGAACCTGTCGGCGGATCAGGCCGTATGATGCCAGGTTGCCACACTGAAAAAATGCCTAATGAGGGAACAAGAATGGACTTCACAGGATTAAGTGCCTTTGCGCTGACGCCGCTTCTCGATGATCGCCTGGATGAGGCGGCCTATATCACCATTATTGAAAAACTGCGCGCCGCTGGCGTCGACTCCATTGGCGCGCTGGGTTCAACGGGGTGTTATCCCTACTTTAGCCGCAGCGAGCGCGCAAGCGTCCTGCGTCTGGCAACAGAGTACTCCGGCGCGGTGCCGGTGATCGCCGGGATTGGTGCACTGCGTACGCGCGATGTGCTCTGGCTGGCGGAGGATGCGCAGAAAGCGGGCGTCAGCGCCGTGCTGCTGGCTCCGGTCTCCTATCATCCGTTAACAGAAGATGAGGTCTTCAGTCTGTTTGCCGCCGTCACCCGCGAGCTGTCGGTGCCGCTCTGCATCTATAACAACCCCACCGCCACCCACTTTAACTTCAGCGACGAACTGCTTGCCCGTATCGCCCAGTTGCCCAATATTGGCTCGATCAAAATCCCCCCCCTTGCCGCCGAGCTTGCCCCGCAGCGGGTAAGTGCGCTGCGCGCGCACATCCCGGCGGATATCCGGCTGGGTATCAGCGGCGACGGCACGGCGGTTGAAGCGCTGAATGCCGGTTGCAGTGTCTGGTATTCGGTGTTCGGCGGGCTTTTCCCGCAGAGGGCATTAGCGATTTCTCGTGCGGCGATGGCGGGTGATATCGCGCAGGCGCGCCAGCATACCGCCGCGCTCCAGCCGCTGTGGGATCTGTTTAAACGTTACGGCGGCAGCTTGCGCGTCATTGCCACCGCGGCGGAGCTACTCGGCGTGGTGAAAGCGCCATGTTTACCCGCGCCTTTGCAGACGCTGCAGGGCGACGCGCGACGCGAGGTTGCCCAGGTGATTGAGCAGCTGCGATTAACCGCGTGAGAAGATTGCCGGATGGCGGCTGTGCCTTATCCGGCCAACACACGCGTGAATTATCTTCCCAGCCGCTTCGCAACAAAGCGTGAGATCGCCGGGCCGGTAATCAGCACCACAATAAAGCGTCCGGTCTGCATCGCCATCACAAAGGCGATATCGACATGGCTTGATGAGGCGATAATCGCTACCGTATCCGCGCCGCCGGGGCTGGTGGCAAGATAGGCGGTGAGCGGATCGATGCCGGCGAATTTCACCAGCAGGAAGGCGAAACCGCAGCAGATCGCTACCAGCGTCAATACCGACAGCAGCACACGCGGCAGGGCGCGGGCGGCGTAGAGCACAATCTCGCGCGTAAAGCGCAGGCCAATACTCCAGCCGATAAGGGCGTAAGAGAGCGCCAGCAGCCACGACGGCAATTCCAGCATCAGTAAGCCGCTATCCTCGACAATCATTCCCAGCGCGAGCGTAATCAGTAGCGGCCCCGAGGGGAGCTTCACCCGTCTGGCAATCAGAAAGCCGACCGTAATCAGTAATAACGTTGCCATAAACGGCCACACGCGCAGCGGGCCGAACAGCGTGAAGGTGGCCACCGCATGCTCGGCGCTCTCTGCCCCCATACCGATGCGGGTGACCAGCACCGCGACCAGCGCCACCACCATCACCCGCAGATACTGCATAAACGCCACCAGGCGTACATCGGCACCGAAGCTTTCCGCCATTATGGTCATCGCCGCCGCCGCGCCGGGCGATGAACCCCAAATTGCGGTCGAGCCGGGAAAGACCTGTAGCTTCGCCATGATCCAGCCGAGAATCGCGCTGGCGAAAATCACCGAGAAAATACAGAGCACAAATAGCGGCCAGTCGGCGGCGATACGACCAAATACCGACGGCGGAATGGCGTGGGCAATCATTGCGCCAACCACCGCCTGCGCGGCGCTAAAGCCCTGTTTATTAATGGTAACGGGCCGCCCATTGATGGCAAGAAGAATGCCCGCGAACATGGGGCCAAGCAGCAGGGCGGCAGGAAGATGGAGCCACTCCATCGATAACACCAGTACAACCGAGAGTGCAACCAGAGAGACCCAATTACGCTGTGTGGGCAAAAAAACTGCCATTAAAGGCAATCCTTTTGTGTCGCCGCAATACGAATAAAGAGGTTGGATAACATACGCTTCCCGCTATCAATAAATTGAAAAGTAAATCAGGTTATTGGACTGTAAGCGCTCTCTCTGCGGACTGCAAACACGAGACTCTTTTTAAATAAAAGGTGTAAATCAAAAATCATTTACACCCTGTGCCGCTTCTATTAGCAAAAATAATGTCATCTATTTATTGTTGTAATTCCTGCCCCTTACTTCATCCCGTGCCGCCATAATGCAATCCAGCACGTGCTTCATCAGCTCCGGCGTCAGATGCATGTTCATAATGTAGATTTTCAGCGCGAACACTTTCGCATCCGGATCGGCCGCATCGCGGTTGTACCCGGTGACGCAGAAGCCGGTGGTAAAGCTCATGTAGGGCGTATACATACCGTTAACCTTCTTGCCTGCGCGAAACCATTCATAGAGTTTATTGCCAATTGCCAGCGTTAACTGATTATGCGCCGACAGCTGCGGCTTATAAGCGGGATCGGTGAGTTCACGCTGATACTGCTCCTGCGCGTCGATGCCCCGGGGATAGATGCGGAGCAGGGTAACCATGCCATTATCCTGCGGATTGACGCATACCGTAGATCGCTCCCTTTGCAGGAGATTACGCATCACCAGATGATTTTCCAGGATGGCACCCAGACATGCCTGGAAACCCTCATAGCCAAAGTATTTTAGTGTCGCCCAGCCTGCGACCGCGCCGGTTGCCGCGCGCGAAACTTCAAGCGTGTAGTGGTAAGGATTGTAATCCGTACGGGACTGCAGATAAGCCGAGCCGGGACGCTGCAACAGAGCTTCAAACTCGCCGGCATCGCGATAAGCAAAGAAACTGCTGATATAGGGCGCAAAGCCGGCCTTATGAAAATCAATGCCGATCGCGTCTGCGTATTTCATCTTCTCTAGCGCCCGGGCGTTGCTCTTCATCATCGGTAGTAACGCTTCGGTGAACTGCAGCGGGTTAGCGGTAAAGTCATATTTCTGGAAGGCCAGCCACGACCAACTGGTGACTGCATCGCAGTAGAGTAGCGCCTTACCGTAAGGCGCGGCGTTGCGATAGCGATCCAGTAAGCGGCGCACGTCAGCCACCGGATCGAAGGCGTTAGCATCGGTCGTTCCCATCGTGCAGACAACTGACGCAACCGGAATATTTTGCATCTGCAGTGCAATCAACACCGCTTCCAGATCTTTTAGATCCATCGCGTTGGTCTTCGGATCGGTTTTGATGCAGATAACATTATCCGTTCCGAGACCGGTCCAGTCTGTGCTGTTCAGCATGGTGTAATGCGCCTGCTGGGAGCAGAGAACCTTCGCGTTGATGCGTATTCCTTCGCGTCTGGATTCGGGCAGAACGCGCGTCAGAGCGTATTTAACATGATAGGTCCAGCAGCCAGAACCCCCGTAGGTATAGAGCCCGCCAGCGCGCGGCGCATCCCAGCCAATCAGGTTCGCCAGCATCCCGGCGCTTTCCAGTTCAGCGCGCTGAACGTTCCAGGAGTACTCCCCCGATACAATATTGGGGGAGAATGCCTGGGCGATCATGCCTGCAATAATCGAGGCTGTGTTTCCCTGGGGAATGGTATTGCACATCGCTAATGGATGTCCCCAGTTCGGCATACCGTGAAAAAGTGATGCCGTCTCGTTAATGACATCCTCGCACTGGCGTAAATTATCGGCCATTTCAGCAACCTTGATACTCTTGTAATTCACATCAAGTTCACCGCTGTTACCTAACCACGCCGGACCATTATATTCAGGACGTAATCTGTTTATATGATCGGAAATACGTGTAATGTTTTCAGAAAGGGCATCATATTTATCAGAAAACGCTGAAGGGAATAATGACTTTGCTACGTCCTGATATTTTCTTGCTGTTCTGGGTTGGTTTTTATTAATAGTATTCATCACAATCCTTTGCGCCTGTAATGGTATTTAAATGAGCGGTTATTGCGGTTCTCTTAAAATAGGATAAAGCTCAGGGAAACCGTCGAGGCAAAGTTTAAACTCTGCAGGTTTGAAGCCGAGCCGCCCGGCGAGACGTTGCACACGCGCAGTTGTACATTCGGCATAGCAAGGAACGCCTGCGATGTCCTGTAGATGGATTAACCGGGACATTAATGCGTGAATAACGTCTATACCGCGATCCTGACCAGGAATAGCAAGCACGAAAATATAGAAATGCGGAGTTTTTGGATGATAAGCACTAAGTTTGTGCATTAAATAGGCCATGGTGGCGTAATCGGCGCTATATTCATCCCGTAACTGTTTGAACAGGATCTCATCGGTAATATTTTCTGAGTCGTAATGAAAATATATTAGCGCACCGGCATTATTTTCATCAATAATAGCGCCGCCTTTACGTAGCGCGACTTCGGCATAGATCCTGAAGAAGCTGCGCAGCGCCTCTCTTCGCCTTTCAGGCGCCGGAAAGGCCGACTCAATAAGAATATCGTCATAGAATGCCTCAGCAAGCAGGTCGCAAATCAGTTCGATATCAGAAAAGGTAGCATCCCTTACATTCATTATTTTTCCTCGATTGGTTGGATTGATATAAATGTTTTATTAATGCATTGCTATTAATTTTAGGGGGTGGTATGGCGAAAAACGATATCATGATTAATAAATGCAGGGGTGGCGAAACATCCGAAAATAAAATTATCGGAAGTATGTTTCTGTTGAACGGTGTATTTATTGTGGAGTTGTTTTTTTTATTTATATGGAAATAACTGCTATTTTAATCGGTAAATAAAATTAAGGCTGATCGGTGAGGCGATAAAATTCAGCTAACGCTTTCTTATTGGCTATTTTTATTTATCTTTCATGCGTCTTCTAAAACCTCCCAATCGTTCAATGGCAGGCATATTTGCTTACGACGACGAGCCTGTTCTTCTGCAAAATCCAGCCACATATTAACTATTTGGTCGAACTTCCCGGCTTCATTTTGCGGCAGGAAATTTTTGGCAACCGCGACATTATACTTACGCATCTCATCGGCTTACGTAGATAATTGGCTTAAATCTTTGGCAAGAAAAGCGCTGGAGGGCGTCGCGTACGATACCGAAAACAGATAAAACAAGCGTGACGCTTAATTAATGTAATACGCGCGCAGCCTGTAAATAGCCTGGTGTAAATAAGAAGTGATATTTAGAGATGTGCCGATCAGAGGCTTAATTTTGGCGGAAGATCACAGGAGTCGAACCTGCCCGGGACCGCTGGCGGCCCCAACTGGATTTGAAGTCCAGCCACCTCACCGGAGATGACGATCTTCCGCGCCTGCATTGCTACATGGAGGCGGGGCGCATTATAGCTACTTTCAGTGATTTACCACATCCCTCTGCCCTAAATTTTCGCATTATGCTTCCGCCTTCTCTGGCCGTTTAAGATAAAATCCTATCTTTTCCATTGGTTACATTTTTTCAGAAATTAAAAAATCGTTGTTTTTATCCGTAAAACGATGGCGTAAAAGCATTATTTCTTTAAACGCGACGATGTTAAGCGGCTGGAAAGAGACAAATGGGTCTGAATATGACATCAGGTAAGGAAATGCCCGGTACCGTTAACGGTTTACCGGGTCTGAGAAAGGTCAAACGCAGACTGGATAAGCGCAGCCGTTAAGAGTGCAGAAGTTAGCGCTAATGCTTACCGGCAGGGGGTTACGGCGTCGCCTGTGACGGCGCGGCGGCACCGCCTGCGCTCACCGTGCCGCTGTGCATGCTCTGCTTAATTTGCTGTTTTTGCGCGTTGACCGCCTGCAACTCGCCATTGACGGAGGGTTTTAACGGCGCTTCGGCGCGTATCTGACCGCTGGCGGTTAACTGCAGATTGCCTTCGCCACCAATCGGCACTGCCGGCCAGCCCCACGCCTGCAAAACATTGACCGACACGCCGCGCCCGTTGAGGCTGACATTAACGCTGCGATCCGGCGTTTGCGCAACCACCGCTCTCGCTTCCAGCAGCCCCTGGCCGGTAAAGGCACTGAGCTCGGTGATATTGACCGTGTTGCTGTTGGCATTCAGCGCCAGCGATGGGCGGCGCACATCGACGCGGTTAAAGGTTCCTGCGGCGGCGTTCAGCTTCGCATTTCCGCTCCAGACACCCCATTTCCGCTCGCGCACCAGCTGCACATTGTTGCCATACCCGTCCAGCGCGGTGAGCTGCCATGGGAACGTCGGATCGATATCAATCACCAGGTTGCGGCTGGCGCTGAATTTTTTCAGCACCAGGCTATTCAGCCATGAGGGCAGATCGTCCATCCATAGCTGTTTCCAGTTTGCCGGCAGGGTGTATTCCAGCCCGGCAAACGCCGCATCATCCAGCACCAGCGCTTTGCCTGTGCGGTACCAGTTACCAGAGGTGCGCACCATGCCGTTTTCCCAGCGGGAGGTGAATTGCTGCAGTGCAATGCCCTGCGGGGAGAAGTTGGCATTAAGGATCGGGTCGAAGAAGTGCAGCGAACCGTAGATAAACTCGCTGGCATTCATCGACAGCTTGCCCTCTTCGCTCTCCCAGTCGCCCTTCCTGAAGGTCAGGTTGCGCAAGCTAAGGTCGAGGTCTGTCACCGCCCACTCTGGCCCCTGCAACGTGGCGTCGGTAACGTCGACACGGCCGATTTTCAGCGAAGGCAGGGTCGTGAGCGGAGCAAAGAAATCCTGTAGCGACTTATCGCTTTGCAGGCGAATATCATTAAGACGCAGATTATTCACCACCCAGCTGCCATCGGCGCTGCGCTTTGCATCACCTGTCAGCGAGCCGCGTGCCATATCGGCACCGAGGGTAGTTAACGTCACCACATCTTTATCGATACTGCCCTGAATCAGCACATTGCTGGCGGGAACACCATTTAACGTCAGCGAACCGGCGCTCATCTGCAACTGTGCTTTACTGCCAATCACATTGCCCGCCGTCGGCTGCCAGGGCGAGATACCGCCGGTAACGCGCTGGGCGCTTAACTCCCAGCCAGTTGCCGGGCTGTTAAAGGCCATATTGCGCAGCTGCAGGCGATCGGCCTGGAAAGGCAGCGGCGCAGCGGTGGGTGAGAGATTGAGTGTGCCGTCCTGTAACAGAATGGTGTCGGCATGCAACGGGTCGGTGAGTTGCCGGCTGCTGAGGCCAATATCAACCAATTTTGCCACCAGCGTTGCTGGCTGGCCTTTGCGGCCGAAGCTCACGCCTTTCAATACCAGATGTGAAGGGGAAGAGAAGCGGTGGTCAATGGCGTCGAAGGTGAGGTGATAATCGCTGTTGTTGCTGATCCACTGGCTCGCTTGCGTCGCGCCCCAGCGGGTTTGCAGCAGGAAGTAAGCCGCCAGCAGCAGCACAAACAGGATAATAACGACCGCTAACAGCAGCTTCCCAAGAAATTTCATCATCTTCCTCCCTCACGTAACCGTAAGGGAGTTATGCACGAATTGTGCGCGATGCTCAAGGGAGGAATGATGAAAGGAAATTGCTGCGGCAACAGAGGCTCCTCCGTTGCCGCGCGCAGAAATTTACTCTTTTTCAGGTGGGAAGATCAGGTTCAGAACAATCGCGGTAATCCCGCCTGCCGCGATACCTGAGGAGAGCAGGTTTTTCAGCCAGTCCGGCGCAAACTGCAGGATCTGCGGCTGCTGCGACACGCCTAAACCCACCGCCAGCGACAGTGCGATAATCAGGATCGCGCGGCGATTAAGCGGTTCGCGGGAGACGATGCGCACGCCGGAGGCAGCGATGGTACCGAACATCACCAGCGTGGCTCCACCGAGTACCGGCTCCGGTAACTGCTGCACAAAAGCGCTCACCGCCGGGAAGAGGCCAAGCAGCATCAGCATCACCGCGATAAAGAAGCCGATATAACGGCTGGCGACGCCGGTCAGCTGGATCACGCCATTATTCTGACCGAAGCAGGAGTTGGGAAAGGTATTGAACACGGCAGAGACAAAGGAGTTAAGACCATTTGCCAGCACGCCACCTTTCAGCCGCTTCATATAGAGCGGGCCGGAAACCGGCTGTTCAGAGACGTCGGAGGTGGCGGTGATATCACCGATGGTCTCCAGGGAGGTGATCATAAAGACCAGCATCAGCGGCAGCAGCAGGCTCCAGTCGATGCTCAGGCCGTAATAGAGCGGTGTCGGCACCATAAAGGTACTCTCCGGCGCGTTGTACTCCGGCAGCATGCCCATAAACATTGCCAGCACATAGCCAACCGCCATCGCGATCACCAGAGAGGCGATACGCAGATAGGGGTTACGCTGGCGATTCAGCAGGATAATCAGCCCGAGTACCACGCCTGCCAGCAGCAGGTTTTTCGGCGCGCCAAAGGTGTGGTTGCCCATTGCCGCGAAGCCGCCGCCGACGGAGGTCAGCCCAACCTGGATTAGCGACAGGCCGATAATCATCACCACCACGCCGGAAACCAGCGGAGTGATAATGCGGCGCGCCAGCGGCAGAATGCGCGAGATAACCATCTCGGTACAGCTTGCCAGCATTAAGGTGCCAAACAGCGCTGCCATCATCGTCGGCACATCGGCACCGCCGGTTTTCAGTGCCGTACCGCCCATAATCAGCGGCGCCACAAAGTTAAAGCTGGTGCCCTGGATTGAGAGCAGCCCGGAACCGACCGGGCCCCAGGCTTTAATTTGAATCAGGGACGCGACGCCGGAAGCGAAGAGCGACATGCTGAGAATGTGTTGAGTATCCTGAGCCGGTAAACCCAGCGCCTGGCAGATCAGCAGCGCGGGTGTGATAACGCCAACGAACATCGCCAGCAGATGTTGCAGCGCAGCAAACAGTGTTTGCGGGAAAGGGGGACGATCTTCAAGACGGTAGATCAATTCGCTGGGTTGAGTCTGCGCAACCGGTTGCGCATTTTCCGACTCGATGGTGTTTACGGACATCTCAAGCTATCCCCTGATGGAAAAGCGCTGATTTTATCGGACTGAAGGGTAAAAGCAAACGGTTGCTTACGTCGGGAGCATACTTTTCTAAAGGAGGTTGATCCCGCGTCATCAGGTTCTAAAAATCAGGCGTTGGAGTAGCGTTCCGTTTCCGGCATCCAGCGATCAATCAGCGCTTCAGCCAGCTGAGGGTAACGTTCGTGAATGTGGCGCGCGACGCGTTGCACTTCAGGGATCATCGCCTGGTCGCGCAGCAGATCGGCGACTTTGAACTCAGCATTGCCGGTCTGGCGAGTACCCAGCAGTTCGCCCGGGCCACGGATCTCAAGATCTTTTTGCGCAATCACAAAGCCGTCGTTGCTGTCGCGCAGCACCTGCAGGCGCTTTTGCGCCGTTTTCGACAGCGGGGATTTATAGAGCAGCACACAGTGCGAGGCGACCGCGCCACGTCCGACGCGCCCGCGCAACTGGTGAAGTTGCGCAAGACCGAGACGTTCTGGATTCTCAATAATCATCAGGCTGGAGTTTGGCACATCCACGCCAACCTCAATCACCGTGGTAGCGACCAGCAGGTGCAGCTCGCCCTGTTTAAAGGCCTGCATCACCGTCTGTTTCTCGGTCGGCTTCATGCGGCCATGCACCAGCCCGACGTTTAACTCCGGCAGCGCCAGCTTCAACTCTTCCCAGGTTGCTTCCGCCGCCTGGGCTTCCAGCAGATCCGACTCTTCAATCAGCGTACAGACCCAGTAGGCCTGGCGACCTTCGCCGGTGCAGGCGCTGCGGACGCGATCGATAATCTCGCTGCGGCGCGTATCAGGGATGGCGACCGTGGTCACCGGCGTACGGCCCGGCGGCAGTTCATCAATCACCGAGGTATCGAGATCGGCATACGCCGTCATCGCCAGCGTGCGCGGGATCGGCGTGGCGGTCATAATCAGCTGATGGGGATGGAAGCCCTGCTGCTGCCCCTTTTCCCACAGCGCCAGCCGCTGGTGGACGCCAAAGCGGTGCTGCTCATCAATAATCACCAGCGCCAGGCCGTTAAACTGCACCTGCTCCTGGAAAATGGCGTGCGTGCCGACCACCATCTGCACCTGACCGCTGGCAATCGCCTCCTGCTGCGCCTGGCGCGCTTTACCTTTCTGCTTGCCCGCCAGCCAGCCGACTTCGATACCGAGCGGAGCAAACCAGGCGCGGAAGTTATTGGCGTGCTGCTCTGCCAGCAGTTCGGTCGGTGCCATCATCGCCACCTGCTTGCCATTGGCGATCGCGCGCAGGGCGGCAAGCGCCGCCACCAGCGTTTTACCCGATCCAACGTCGCCCTGGACCAGACGCATCATCGGCATATCCAGCGCCATGTCGCGTTCAATTTCCGCCACCACCCGCGCCTGTGCGCCAGTGGGTTTAAAGGGCAGGGAGGCGAGCAGTTGCTCTTTCAACGTATCGTTAGCGGTGAGCGACAGCGCATGGTAACGCTGTGCACCGGCGCGAAGCGCCAGCATGCTCAGGTTATGAGCGAGCAGCTCTTCAAGGATCAGTCGGCGCTGGGCGGGGTGCTGCCCGCTCTCCAGTTCGCTTAATTGCAGCGACGGCGGCGGGCGATGCAGCGTATGCAGCGCTTCTGGCAGGCTCATCAAACCCTGCGCCAGCTCCGGCGGCAGCAGTTCGCTGATGGCGCAGGTTGCCAGCAGTTCCAGCGCTTGATCGGTTAATTTACGCAGGGTGGCCTGCTTAACGCCTTCGGTCGTTGGGTAGACCGGTGTCAGCGTCTCCTGAAGGTCCGGGGTGCTGAGATCCCCCTGTACCCGATACTCTGGGTGGATCATCTCTGCGCCATACTTTCCGCGTTTCGCTTCACCGTAGGCCAGCACGCGGCGGCCAACCGCAAGGCTGTTTTTCATCGCCGCGTTGAAGTTGAAAAAGCGCATGGTGAGCATGCCGGAGCCATCGCTTATCTGGCAGGTCATCATCCGGCGACCACCGAACGTGACGTTACAGTTCAGCACTTCGCCCTCTACCGTGGCGTAGATGCCCGGCAGCAGGTCGGCAATGGGGTAGAGTTGGGTACGATCTTCGTAGCGCAGGGGAAGGTGTAACAGCAGATCCTGAACGGTATGCAGGCCAATTTTCGCCAGCTTGCTGCTCTGCGCTGCGCCAACGCCGGTCAGCGAACTCAGTGGCACCGCATCGAGCAGCTTCCCTTTCATCGGTTACCTCGCGGCCTGCATCGTTGCCCACCACGTCGGGTCGGCTTCAATCTGCCCCTCATTATTGACATAAGGGTAAGGCAGGCCTTTTTGTTTCGCGACGCGAGCCAGAACGGGGTAGCCGCCTTCGAACAGCAGGCGCTGCTGCTCGGCGTCCGGCAACATGCTGTTTTCACGCTTATACATGCCGGCGTTTTGCCGCTGGCGCTGCGCTTCGTAGAGGATGAGCGCCGAGGCAACGGAGACATTGAGCGACTGCACCATGCCAGTCATCGGAATGATGATATCCTGGTCCGCGAGATCCAGCGCTTGCTGGGTAATGCCGGTTTTCTCCTGCCCCATCAAAATACAGGTCGGGCGGGTGTAGTCGATTTCACGGAAGTCGACGGCTTTATCCGAGAGATGGGTGGCAAGGATCTGCATGCCGCGCTGCTTGAGCACGCCGACGGCATCCTCAATGGTTCGGTGGGTTTTAACCTCCACCCAGCTGTTGCTGCCTGCGGCGGACGAGGCCATGGTGCGCATGCGGTTCCCCGGCCAGACGGCGTGTACTTCATGCACGCCGACGGCATCCGCAGTGCGGATTATGGCAGAGACGTTATGAGGCTTATGGACCTGCTCCATGCAGACCGTCAGATCCGGCTGACGCCTGGCGAGCATCTCGCGGATTCGCGCATAACGCTGAGCATTCATACAATCAGTTTCGGTTACGGGTGACTTTAATCACATCCGGCATCACGCGAATTTTACGCATGATATTCGCCAGATGAACGCGGTCGCGCGCCGTCAGGCGGATGAACGCACTATAAACGCGACCATCTTTCTCTTCCGTATTCAGGCTCTGAATATTGGAAGTGGCGGTGTTAATGGCCGCCGTCAGGTTAGCCAGCGCGCCCTGGTGGTTAAACATGTCCACCTTGATCTCGGTGATAAACTCTTGCGCCGTCTCTTTATCCCACTCCACGGCCATAAACTTCTCTGGCTCTTTCTGGTAGCCACGAATATTACGGCAGGACTCATGGTGAATAACCAGCCCTTTACCAGGGCTGACGTGGGCGACAATCGGGTCGCCGGGGATCGGACGGCAGCATTTGGCGAAGGTGATCAGCACGCCGTCTGCGCCTTTAATCGGCAGATGCGCCGTGTTAGCGCCGGTCGGTGCTGCGGTGCCCGGCGTGGCTTCCCCTTGCTGTAGATTCTTCGCCACCACAACGCTCATTGCGTTGCCAAGGCCGATTTCTGCCAGCAGATCGTCAAGCGACGCCAGCCGCATACGCTCCAGTTCGCGCTGAATATGCTCCTGCGGAATCTCTGCCAGCTTGCGGCTTCCGCCCAGCGCGTGATTCAGCAGGCGACGGCCGAGGCTCACGGAGTCGTCGCGCTTGAGATTTTTCAGCATCTGGCGGATCTTCGCGCGCGCTTTCGAACTGACGACAAAGTTCAGCCAGGCGGCGTTCGGGCGAGCGCCCGGCGCGGTGATGATCTCCACCGTCTGGCCGCTTGAGAGGGACTGCGACAGCGGGTAAGGCTGGCGATCGACGCGCGCGCCAACGCAGGCGTGACCGATATCCGTATGTACCGCATAGGCAAAATCCACCGGCGTCGCACCAGCAGGCAGTTCGACAATGCGGCCTTCGGGGGTGAAAACATAAATCTCATCGGGGAAGAGATCAGATTTAACGCTTTCGATAAATTCGAATGAGCTACCGGCGCTCTGTTGCAGCTCCAGCAGGCTCTGCATCCAGCGCTGGGCGCGGATTTGCGCTGTAGTGCTGCTTTCGCCATGCTCTTTATAAGCCCAGTGCGCGGCAACCCCCATCTCTGCCATTTGATCCATATCTTCAGTACGGATCTGCACCTCGACCGGTACGCCGTGCGGGCCAATCATTGAGGTATGGAGGGACTGATAACCGTTCGCCTTGGGAATGGCGATATAGTCTTTTACGCGACCGGGACGTGGCTTGTAGAGGCTGTGCATCTGACCGAGTACGCGATAGCAGGTATCGAGATCGTGAACAATAACGCGAAAGGCGTAAATATCCATGATCGAGTGAAAACGCTGCTCTTTAAGCACCATCTTGCAGTAGATGGAGTAAAGATGCTTTTCCCGCCCACTGACGCGGCAGGGAATTCCCGCTTCCTGTAAACGCCCTTCGATTTCTGAGAGGATTTTTTGAATCATCTCTTTGCGGTTGCCGCGCGCGGCTTTTACCACTTCTTTGATCACGCGATAGCGGTTTGGGTAGAGCGCCTCAAAGCCCAGCTCTTCCAGCTCGGTTTTGATGTGGTGGATACCTAAACGGTGTGCCAGCGGACTGTAGATTTCGAGGGTTTCACGGGCGATGCGGCGACGCTTGTCCGGGCGAAGAGAGCCCAGTGTGCGCATGTTGTGGGTGCGGTCAGCAAGCTTGATAAGGATGACGCGGATATCCTGCACCATCGCCATGATCATCTTGCGAAAGTTTTCCGCCTGCGCCTCTTTTTTATCCTGGAATTTGAGCTTATCCAGCTTGGAGACACCCTCCACCAGCTCGGCAACGCTTTTGCCAAAGAGCTGCTCCATATCCTGATAGGTGGCGGGGGTATCTTCAATCACGTCATGCAGCAACGCGGCCATCAGCGTTTCATAGTCGAGTTTCATCTCGGCCAGAATACAGGCCACCGCTACCGGGTGCGTGATATAAGGTTCACCGCTTGAACGTGTCTGACCCTCGTGAGCGTCACGTGCAACGAGATACGCCTGCCTGAGACGTTTGATCTGGTCTTCAGGCAGATAGTTTTGAATCAGCTGATTCAGGCTTTCAAACAGATACAAGGGTGACCTGCAGGTTAATTAACGACGACCTTCAGCAATGGCGGTAACGGCCTGCAGTTCTGCGGCTTCCTGCTCTTGCTGTTCCTGGCGCTCACGTACATCAAGGATCTGGTTATTAATCAGACCCTCTTCGATTTCGCGCAGCGCGATAACGGTGGTTTTATCGTTTTCTTCCGGTACTAACGGATCTTTACCGCCAACCTGCATCTGACGAGCGCGACGCGCGGCGACCAGCACCAGGTCAAAACGGTTACCAACTTTCTCTACAGCGTCCTGAACAGTTACGCGTGCCATACTTAAAATGCTCCACAGGTGAAGAAATGACTGGGCATGATACTGAAACCAGGCTCAGTCTGCCAATAGTTTGCTGATTAAAGCGTCATGTCGCTGCTTTTGGCGGCTCATGCGCAGACGTTCAGCGCGAATAATGGTTTTCAAATCGCCCAGGGCGGTATCAAAATCATCATTCACAATCAGGTAATCATACTCAGCGTAATGGCTCATCTCGGCTACCGCCTGGGCCATACGTTTCGCGATCACCTCTTCGCTATCCTGGCCGCGGCCACGCAGGCGGCGATCCAGCTCCAGCTTCGACGGCGGCAGAATAAAGATGCTGCGCGCCTGCGGCATGCGGGTGCGAATTTGCTGCGCGCCCTGCCAGTCGATATCAAGAAACACATCGACGCCGGTTGAGAGCACTTGCTCAATGGTCGCGCGCGAGGTGCCGTAATAGTTGCCGAACACTTCGGCATGCTCAAGAAACGCATCCTCACTAATCATCGCTTTGAACTCATCGTGATTAACGAAGAAGTAGTGTTCACCGTGCACTTCACCCGGGCGCGGCGCGCGCGTGGTATGCGAAACAGAAACTTGCGTGTCGTATAACGGTTGGGTTTTCAGCAAAGCCTGGATGAGGCTTGATTTACCCGCGCCGCTGGGGGCGGAAACAATATAGAGCGTGCCTTGAGCCATGAGAGTCTTTTGTATGTGAATGCGATAGGAACTTACATACGTGCCTATTATACACATCGCCGCTACGTGACGTAGCTTTTGTCACCCGTTTTACCATCAATGATTCGATTTTGCGTGCTGCTTTCCTGATTTTTATGCACGTTTTCATTGCCATGTAAGTTTCCCGGAACCCCGCTCGCATCCTGCTTTTTTCCCGCTCGAAAGTGTTTAACCGCAGCGCTATAACCAACCCGCAATCACAAGGGAGAGGCATGATGTGGAAAAGAGCTGGAGTCACCATTTTTCTACTGCTATGGAGTGCGTTTAGCCTGGCGGCTTGTCCGGTCTGGTCGCCATCACGGGCGCAGGATGAAGTAAAGCGCCTTAAACAGCAGCTCAGTAAATGGAATGATGATTACTGGTCCAGAGGCGCAAGTGAGGTGAGTGATGATGTTTACGATCGGATGAGCGCGCGGCTGGCGAACTGGCAGCGCTGTTTCAACATGATATCCGCAGACTTTTCGCCTGCTTTACCCGGCGGCAATATCGCTCATCCAGTTGCCCATACCGGGGTGCGCAAGCTGGCAGATAAATGGGCGCTGCAGCAGTGGATGAGGGGGAAGCAGGATCTTTGGGTGCAGCCGAAAGTGGATGGTGTTGCCATCACGCTGGTCTATCGCAACGGCAGGCTGGCGCAGGCGATCAGCCGGGGTAATGGTCTTGCGGGCGAGGAGTGGACAGCAAAGGCGCAGGCCATTCCCGCGATCCCTAAAACTGTTACCGGCGCGCTGGTGAATAGCGTCTTGCAGGGCGAGCTCTATTTACGTCGCAAGGGGCATATACAAAAACAGGCCGGGGGGCTTAATGCCAGAGCAAAAGTCGCCGGTGCAATGATGCGACACGACAACCCGGAACTGCTTAATGAGCTTGCTTTCTTTGTCTGGGCCTGGCCCGATGGCCCTGCCACCTTAGCGCAGCGGCTGATAGCACTGAAGAATGCGGGCTTTGAAGAGGCACACTACTACAGCGCCCCGATCAACAGCGTGCAGGACGTAGAGCGCCTGCGCGAACACTGGTTTACCACGCCGCTGCCCTTCGTCACGGATGGCGTGGTGGTGCGCACCAGCGTGGAGCCTGCGGGGAAAGAGTGGTTACCCGGACAAAGCGACTGGGTGGTAGCGTGGAAATATGAGCCGTCAGAAGAGGTGGCGGTGGTAGAGGATATTCAGTTTGCCATCGGACGGACCGGGAAAATATCCGTTGTCGCGCTGCTGGAGCCGGTAAAACTTGATGATAAGCGCGTACAGCGCGTGAATATTGGGTCCGTTCAGCGCTGGCAGGCATTAGATATCGCACCGGGCGATCATATTGCTGTCACCCTCGCCGGGCAGGGGATTCCGCGCGTAGAACGTGTGGTCTGGCGCAACATTGTTCGACAGCCGCCCACGCCGCCGGAGGCTCGCTTTACACCCCTCAGCTGCTTTTATGTCACGCCGGATTGCCAGCAACAGTTCATTGCCCGCCTCTCCTGGCTCAGTTCTGATAAGGCACTCGACATAGCCGGATTGAGTGAGAGTGGCTGGCGTACGCTGCATCAGGCGCACCATTTTGAGCATCTTTTCTCCTGGCTGGCGCTGACAAAAGAGCAGTTGCAGGCGACACCCGGAATGTCGCCCGCGCGCGGGCTGCAACTCTGGCACCGTTTTTCCTTAACGCGGGAGAGACCGCTAAACCGCTGGCTACATGCGCTCGGTACGCCGCTACCGCAATCGGCGATCAACGCCGCGGGCGATGTTTCATGGCGACAGATGCGAAGCCGGGATGAACTGGCCTGGCAACAACTACCGGCCATCGGCGCACAAAAAGCACGTCAGATTGTCGCTTTTATCCGCGCGCCGGTAATTGAGCAGCTGACGGCCTGGCTTGCGAAGCAGGGCGTAAAAGCCTTTCAGTGAGCATTATGCCTGTAGTGAAAAACCGGCAGACCCAGCTTCCAGCGTATCGCCAGCAGGCGGCTGGTGAAGCCAAACAGCAGGGTGGTAATCACCACGATGTCATGATTGGTGACGACATGGCTCAGCGCGATGTAGAACACGGCGGCAGCAAACGCGATCCCGGCATAGAGCTCTTTCTGGAAGACCAGAGGAATGCGCTTACAGAACATATCGCGCAGGACGCCACCAAAGACGCCGGTGATGACAGCCGCAATCACGGCGATCACGGGGCCTTCGCCCATATCGAGGGCGATTTGCGCCCCGATAATGGAGAATACCACCAGGCCGAGCGCGTCCAGCACCAGAAAGAGGCGGCGCAGGTGTGGCATGACTGGCGCAAAGAGTGTCGTCAGCACAGCGGCGGCGGCAACGATGATTACATACTCCGGATGCTTCACCCAGCCAAGCGGGTAGTGACCAAGCAGGATATCACGCACCGAACCACCGCCAAGCGCGGTCGCGGTGGCAATAATAATGACGCCAAAGGTGTCCATACGGCGTCGACCTGCGGCCAGCGCACCGGTCATCGCTTCAGCAGTGATACCAACCAGATAGAGAATATGTAACAGCATGCCGCCCCCATAAATTAAGAGCGTGCAGTGTAACGATTAAGCAGTCTGGGGGCGGTTGAGATTTTCTAAGGTGGTGCGTTTCGGATTAGATTGGCTAATGTTTAATATCATATTTTTATTTGATTAACGTATTGATTTTAAGGTAATTAACTTAAATATATCTACAATCTTCGTTGGCATTATAAGGTCGTTATCAGTAAATAATATGCAGGTGGCAGAGTACCAAAAAGGCCCTTGCGGGCCTTTGAATGGGATGAGGGGCCTACTCGATATTCTGAATCTGCTCGCGCATCTGCTCGATAAGCACTTTCAGCTCAATAGCCGAGTTGGTCACTTCCGCATTGATCGATTTAGAGGCCAGCGTGTTCGACTCCCGGTTGAACTCCTGCATCATAAAGTCGAGGCGGCGACCCACAGCTTCCTTCTTCTTCAGGATGTTGTAGGTCTCTTTAACATGCGCTTCGAGTCGGTCCAGCTCCTCGGCTACGTCGATACGCTGCGCCATCATCACCAGCTCTTGCTCGAGGCGGTTGTTTTCCAGCTGTACCTGCGCCTCTTCCAGCTTGCTCACCAGGCGTTCACGCTGCCATTGCAGGATTTCCGGCATATGGGCGCGCACGTTGTTGACTTCGGTGCTGACGCCTTGCAGACGCTGCTCGATCAACGCTTTCAGCGCCTGGCCTTCGGTTTCGCGGGCGATGATAAAATCGTCCAGCGCGCCATCCAGCGCGGCGAGAATTTCAGCGGTAATTGCATCGAGATCCTGCTCCTGCGCCGCCATCACGCCGGGCCAGCGCAGAATATCGACCGGGTTTATTTCACCCTCGTCGCTCTGCATTTTTACCCAGTTAGCGGCGGTAACCAGCTGCTTAGCCAGTTTTTCATTCAGAATCAGTTCGCCCTGCGCACTGGCGTCTGGCTCAAAGCGTAGCGTACATTCCACTTTACCGCGGGTCAGACGGGTACGCAGACGCTCTCGGACAACCGGTTCAAGGCTGCGGAATTGTTCCGGCAGACGGAAGTAAGTTTCCAGATAACGCTGGTTAACCGAGCGCAGTTCCCAGGAGGCGGAGCCCCATGCACCCTTGATTTCACGCCGGGCGTAGGCGGTCATACTGCGGATCATAGTCGTTCCCGTTTTGAAGGAGAGATGCGGGGGATTATAGCTTTGGTGGCCTTATCAGGATAGGAATAACCAGGGTAAGCCAGTATAATGCGCAGCCACATTCGTAACAGCCGGAGAAATCATCATGCGTCCAGCAGGCCGAAGCGCCACTCAAGTGCGCCCCGTCACCCTGACCCGTAACTACACAAAACACGCAGAAGGTTCCGTGCTGGTGGAATTTGGCGACACCAAAGTGCTCTGCACCGCCTCCATCGACGAAGGTGTTCCACGCTTCCTTAAAGGCCAGGGCCAGGGCTGGATCACTGCCGAATATGGCATGTTGCCGCGTTCGACGCACACCCGTAACGCCCGTGAAGCGGCGAAGGGCAAGCAGGGCGGACGCACTATGGAGATCCAGCGACTGATCGCGCGTGCACTGCGCGCGGCGGTCGATCTGAAAGCGCTTGGCGAATTTACTATCACTCTCGATTGCGATGTTCTGCAGGCCGATGGCGGTACCCGTACCGCGTCGATCACCGGTGCGTGCGTGGCGCTGGCCGATGCGCTGAACAAACTCGTTGCCGCAGGCAAGCTGAAGAGCAACCCGATGAAAGGCATGGTCGCGGCCGTCTCTGTTGGCATCGTTAATGGCGAAGCGGTGTGCGATCTGGAGTATGTTGAAGACTCAGCGGCTGAGACCGACATGAATGTCGTGATGACCGAAGATGGCCGCATGATTGAAGTGCAGGGCACCGCAGAGGGCGAGCCCTTCACTCATGAAGAGCTGCTCGCGATGCTGGCGCTAGCCCGAGGGGGCATTGAGTCCATTGTCGCGGCGCAAAAAGCGGCGTTAGAAAATTGATTTTGAGGGCGACGATGAGTCGCCCTTTTTTTTGCGCAACATTCGGGCTTCGGCCCGGTAGCCTGCGCAACGTACTTTGTTAAATGTTTAAATCATTACAAACAGGAAGAGGAGCGGATCCATGAAAGCGTACCAGCGTCAGTTTATTGAATTTGCGCTTAACAAACAGGTACTGAAGTTTGGCGAATTCACGCTGAAATCCGGGCGCAAAAGCCCCTATTTCTTTAATGCCGGGCTGTTTAATACCGGGCGCGATCTGGCGCTATTAGGTCGTTTTTACGCTGAAGCGTTAATGGATTCCGGGATTGATTTCGATCTGCTGTTCGGCCCGGCCTATAAAGGTATTCCGATTGCGACCACCACCGCGGTGGCGCTGGCAGAACATCACGAGCGCGATGTGCCTTACTGCTTTAACCGTAAAGAAGCCAAAGATCACGGCGAAGGCGGTAACCTGGTCGGCAGCGCGCTGCAGGGTCGTGTAATGCTGGTGGATGATGTGATCACCGCCGGGACAGCGATCCGCGAGTCGATGGAGATTATTCAGGCTAACGGCGCGACGCTCGCCGGCGTGCTGATCTCGCTTGACCGCCAGGAGCGGGGTCGCGCAGATATCTCCGCGATTCAGGAAGTTGAGCGTGATTACGGCTGCAAGGTGATTTCCATCATTACGCTGAATGACCTGGTAGACTATCTGGAAGAGAAGCCGGAGTTAGCCGATCTGGTCGCCTCCGTGCGTGCGTATCGCGAAGAGTATGGCGTCTGAATAGCCACCCGGCAGCAGGCCTGCCGGGTTTCGCCTTACAGAAGCTGCGCGCCCTGCGTGTTGACATACAGGGCGTAAATCGAGGTGCTGGCTGCCATAAAGAGCCTGTTTCGCTGCTCACCGCCGAAGCAGAGATTGGCGCAGCGCTCGGGCAGATGAATCATGCCAATCGCGTTGCCCTGTGGGTTAAACACCCGGACACCATCCAGCTCGTCGCTGCCCATCCCCCATCCGCACCATAAATTGCCGTCAACATCGCAGGCGATACCGTCTGCAGTGCCGTTGCCACAATCAATATGCACCCGCTTGTTTTGTAACTGCCCGTCGATAATGTCCCACGCCAGAATTAAGCGATTAGGTGCGGCGCGGCTCTCCACCACATAGAGGATTTTTTCGTCTGGCGAAAAGCAGATGCCATTAGGCCCGCGAACATCCTCCAGCACCACTTCCAGCTTACAGGTCTGCGGATCGAGGCGATAAACATTCTGCGGCAGCTGCGGCGCGGCTTTGTGTCCTTCATAAAAACCGGCGATGCCAAATGGCGGATCGGTAAACCAGATCGAACCGTCTGATTTGACGGCGATATCGTTCGGTGAGTTGAGCGGCTTACCGGTGAAGCTATCCGCCAGTACCGTGATGGTGCCGTCATACTCCGTGCGCGTAACGCGCCGCGTGTCGTGCTCGCAGCTGATCAGCCTTCCCTGCCGATCGCGGGCATGCCCATTGGCGTTATTTGCCGGTTTGCGAAAAACACCGATCTCGCCGGTCTGCTCATCCCAGCGCATTACCGCATTGTTGGGGATATCGCTCCAGAGCAGCATGCGCATATCACCAAACCATACCGGCCCTTCCGCCCAACGACAGCCGGTGGCGATTTGCTCCACCTTCGCGCTGGAGACCATGTACTCGCGAAAGGCATCATCGAGCGCGACCACGCGCGGATCGGGGTAGCGTTGCGCAGGCGTCCAGGCAGCAAAACTTTTTTGACTCAGTAACAGGGAAGCGGTAGCGATACCGCTCAGCTTTAACAGTTCCCGACGAGATGTTGCCATCCGGTCTCTCCTTCTTGCTTTTGTAGGGTATCGAAGCGGTACTGTGTTTTAGGCAGAAATAGCGTGCCTGAAGGAGCGTAGAGAACCGGGAAGGGTGCCACATCTGGCATTGTTACGAATTACGTTGGGCTTTTACACAGAATGGCGGGAAATGTGAATGCAGCCACAGAGGCTGCATAAGGTGATTACTGTAATTGCAGAAGTAAAAGCGGCCAGCGCGCCTCGAAATCCCCGGTCGGGCTATATTTGAACTCGCTACGCACATAGCGCGACAACATCCCTTCACAGAAGGCCAGCAGCTGGCTGGCCAGCAGCGTTTCGTCGGTCGCGTACCCTTCGCCCTCACGCATTTTGCGTTCGCGCAGTACCTGGCGCAACTGCGCTTCGATACGTTCAAACAGCTGGTTGATGCGCCCCTGCAGGCGATCCTGCTCAAACATCAGCGCATGGCCGGTCATGATGCGGGTCAAACCGGGATTACGTTCGCCGAAGCCCAGAATCAGTAAGACAATCAGACGCAAACGCGCTGTGGTATCTTTTTCATCTTTTAAAATCAGGTTGATGCGGGTAATCAGGCTATCTTCGATAAACTCGATCAGGCTATCGAACATGCGCGTTTTGCTGGGAAAGTGACGATACAGCGCGGCTTCAGAGACGCCGACCGAGGCCGCCAGTTTCGCCGTGGTAATACGTTGGCTCCCATCGCTGGATTCAAGCATTAACGCCAGAGATTGAAGGATTTCCTCACGGCGATTCTTTTTCGCAGTTTGTTTTTCTGCCATGTTCTAAAAAACCCCAGAAAATAATCACTTGTCAGGCGAGCAACCACACAACGACCGCAAATGCCTGGCATTTGCGATCATCTTATCGCGTTATAGTGTTGTGTAATGCGTTAAATAGCGCGGATTATTGACGCCCGGAATGGCCAAAACCGCCTTCGCCACGCGCGGTGGCATCGAACTCTTCCACCAGGTTAAATTCAGCCTGCACGACCGGCACAAAGACCATCTGCGCGATACGTTCACCAGGCACTATGGTGAAGCTCTCCTGGCCGCGGTTCCAGACGGAGACCATCAGCTGCCCCTGGTAATCGGAATCAATCAGCCCAACCAGGTTGCCCAGCACCACGCCATGTTTATGACCCAGGCCCGAGCGCGGCAGAATCACGGCAGCGAGCGTTGGGTCGGCAATGTGAATCGCCAGGCCGGTCGGCAGCAGCGTGGTGGCGCCAGGCGCAAGCTCTACGGCGTCATCCAGACAGGCGCGCAGGTCAAGACCGGCGGAGCCGGAAGTGGCATAGGTCGGCAGCGGGAACTGCTCACCCACGCGCGGGTCCAGAATCTTAACGTCGATTTTTTTCATCATAACGGGTAACAATCTCGTCCAGTAATAGGTGTCCCAGCAGCGCTTTGCGCTCCAGCGGCAAGCGCTTATCGCCATCGTGCCAGAACAGATGTAATGCGTTGTTGTCGCTATTAAAGCCTTGATTAGATTGCGAAACATCGTTGGCGCAAATCAGGTCGAGGTTTTTGCGGGCGCGTTTCTGCCGGGCGTATTCTTCCACATTATTCGTTTCCGCGGCAAACCCAACGACATAAGGACGATGGCTGGTGAGCGCCGCAACGCCGGCGACAATATCGGGGTTTTTCACCATTTTTATTGTGATTTCATCGCCTTGCTTTTTAATTTTCTCCGGGGCGACTTGGCTGGCGCGGTAGTCCGCGACCGCCGCACAGCCGATAAAAATGTGCTGCTGCTGGGCACGCTGCTGTACCGCCGCTTCCATCTCAAGGGCGGTGGTAACGTCCACGCGCTGAACAAAGGCGGGTGTAGGCAGCGACACCGGGCCCGACACCAGCGTCACGTTCGCGCCACGCTTCGCGGCAGCTTCAGCAATGGCAAAGCCCATTTTGCCGGAGCTGAGATTGGTGATGTAACGCACCGGATCCAGCGGTTCGCGGGTCGGACCGGCGGTAATCATAATGTTCAGATGTTGCAAATCCTTGACCGGCGAAAAGTGAGCTGCGGCCATATCAACGATGGTCAGCGGATCGAGCATGCGCCCCGGACCAACATCCCCGCAGGCCTGGCTGCCGCTGTCTGGTCCCCATAACAGCAAACCGCGCGAAGCGAGCACCTGCAGGTTGTGTTGGGTAGCGGCATTGCGGTACATCTGCTGATTCATTGCCGGAACAACCGCAACCGGTGATGGCGTGGCCAGACAGATGGTTGAGACCAGGTCATTCGCCATTCCCGCCGCGACGCGGGCGATTAAATCGGCGGTGGCGGGGGCCAGAATCACCAGATCGGCCCATTTACCCAACTCGATATGCCCCATTGCCGCTTCCGCAGCCGGGTCGAGCAGGCTGTCGGAGACCGGATAACCGGAAACGGCCTGCAGACTCAGCGGTGTGATAAAAGCTTTGGCGGCCTCGGTTAGCGCCACGCGGACTTCCGCGCCCCTATCGCGTAAGCGACGCACCAGCTCAGGCGCTTTATAGGCCGCGATACCGCCGCTTACGCCGAGGACAATTTTTTTACCCGCCAGAGTTGTCATGATTCTTTCCTGTTGGATTCGCCAGAGGCTGGGGATTTTATCACAATCCTCATGTCGTCGTGCCTATGCTCGTGAACCACTTTGCGAGGCGCTACGCAGCGTTGAAAAGTGCCATTCGATGAGCTTCCCTAGTTGTGGCAGCATAATGACCAGACAGGGAGGTGTGGATATGGCGATTGTGTTAATTCCTCAAAAGCCGCGTGAGAAAATGATGCAGCTGGGCGTTGAATCCCTTACGGACGTTGAGTTACTGGCGCTCTTTTTACGCACCGGCGCGTGTGGTAAAAGCGTACTTACCGTGGCGCGTGAGATGCTAAACCACTTTAGCTCGCTCCACTCTCTGCTCTGTGCCGACTATGATGAGTTTCGGTTTATCTCGGGCATTGGCGTTGCCAAATATGCGCAGCTCAGGGGCATCGGTGAGCTGGCGAGACGCTCTTACAACGCGCGTATTGCCGAGGAGAGTTCTCTGCTGAGCCCGGAGATGGTGCGGGAGTTTTTGCAGAGCCAGCTGGCAAACGAAGAGCGGGAGGTCTTTATGGTGATTCTGCTTGATAACCGCAATCGCATCATTAAACACGCCCGGCTATTTTCCGGCACGATTAACCATGTTGAGGTGCATCCGCGAGAAATTTTACGCGAAGCGATAAAATTCAATGCGGTTGGCGTGATCCTCGCGCATAATCACCCCTCGGGTAATGCTGAGCCCAGTAGAGCAGATAAGGCCATCACCGAACGAGTGATAAAATGCTGCCAACTCATGGACATTCGCGTTCTTGATCATCTGATCATTGGCCGCGGCGAGTGCGTTTCTTTTGCAGAACGCGGTTGGATTTAGACCACTTTGCGCGATCCATCGGGATCTTTGTCTGTTCGGGACTTGAGCACACCGCCGAGTCAGCGTATACTACGCCACCTTTGAGAATCTCGGGTTTGGCATTTGGGCCTGGCAATCGAGAGTTCACATAGAACTGCGATGACCGGGCTGTAAAGCCTGACGAGGCGCCAATACCCCATACGAAGCTCGAGCTAATTTGATTTTTGGAGAATAGACATGTCCCGAGTCTGCCAAGTTACTGGCAAGCGTCCGGTGACCGGTAATAACCGTTCCCACGCACTGAACGCGACTAAACGCCGTTTCCTGCCGAACCTGCACTCTCACCGTTTTTGGGTTGAGAGCGAAAAGCGTTTTGTCACCCTGCGTGTATCTGCTAAAGGTATGCGTGTAATTGATAAGAAAGGCATCGATACAGTTCTGTCTGAACTGCGTGCCCGTGGCGAAAAGTACTAAGTACTTAAAGGATATAAATCATGGCTAAAGGTATTCGTGAGAAAATCAAGCTGGTTTCTTCCGCTGGTACTGGTCACTTCTACACCACCACGAAGAACAAACGTACTAAGCCGGAAAAACTGGAACTGAAAAAATTCGATCCAGTTGTCCGTCAGCACGTGATGTACAAAGAAGCTAAAATTAAATAATTTTAGTTTTCTTGAACAAAAACCCCGCATTGTCGGGGTTTTTGCATTTCTGATAGCCCGCAAAAAGCTGGAGATGAGATGCCTGAATTACCTGAAGTTGAAACCAGCCGCAGAGGCATTGAGCCGCACCTGGTCGGTGAAACCATCCTGCATGCGGTGGTGCGCAACGGTCGCTTGCGCTGGCCTGTTTCCGAAGAGATCCACAGCCTGAGCGATAAACCGGTGCTCAGCGTGCAGCGACGCGCTAAATACCTGTTACTGGAGTTGCCGGACGGCTGGATCATCATTCACCTCGGCATGTCCGGCAGTCTGCGCATTCTTCCCCACGAGCTTCCTGCACAAAAACATGACCATGTTGATCTGGTGATGAGTAACGGCAAAGTGCTGCGTTATACCGATCCGCGTCGTTTCGGCGCCTGGCTGTGGACCAAAGAGCTGGAAGGGCATAATGTGCTGGCGCATCTCGGCCCCGAGCCGTTAAGCGACGCGTTTAATGCTGACTATCTGCGGGAGAAGTGCGCAAAGAAGAAAACGGCGATAAAACCCTGGCTGATGGATAACAAGCTGGTAGTGGGCGTCGGGAATATTTATGCCAGCGAATCGCTGTTTGCCGCCGGGATCCATCCCGATCGGCTGGCCTCATCCCTCTCGCAGCAGGAGTATGAACTGCTGGTACGGGTGATCAAAGCGGTGCTGTTACGCTCCATTGAGCAAGGCGGAACGACGCTGAAAGACTTCCTGCAAAGCGACGGCAAACCCGGTTACTTCGCGCAGGAGTTACAGGTTTACGGGCGGGAAGGGCAGCCGTGTCGCATCTGCGGGGCACCCATCGTGGCGGCAAAACATGCGCAGCGCTCGACGTTTTACTGCCGACAGTGTCAGAAATAAACAGGTATGGAATAAAAGCCAGATAAGCTATCCGGCATTGAAGCTTACTTCAGCTTATCAAGCAGCGCCTGGTGAACTGGCTGCGGCAGGAAATGCGCGACGTCGCCCTGATGGCGCGCCACCTCTTTGACCAGTGAAGAGGAGATAAATGACCACTCTTTCGACGGCATTAAATAGACGCTTTCCAGATCCGGCATCAGATGCCGGTTCATATGCGCCAGCTGCATCTCATACTCAAAATCCGCTACTGCGCGCAGACCGCGGATCAAAATCGTGGCCTGCTGATCACGCGCGAAATTGGCCATCAGATCGCTAAAACCGACTACCGTGACATTTTGCAGATGCGACGTCGCCTGCTGCGCCAGCGCAACGCGCTCGTCAAGGCTGAACATCGGTTTTTTGCTCGGGCTGGCGGCAATTGCCAGTATCAGCTCATCAAACATCACGGCGGCACGGGTCACAATATCGATATGCCCGTTAGTGATAGGATCAAATGTACCAGGGTAGATCGCCCGCTTTTGCATAATCGACCTTATTGCGCTTTAGGTGGCAGATAGGGTTCCAGCAGTTGCAACAGAAGCTGCAGAGCGCCCTGATTCTGATAGAGCACTTCCACTGCGTGGCGACCGTAAAAACTCCGGTAATCTTCATCGGTCAACAAAGAGGTGATCTCTTTGATGAGCGCATCCACGTCGTTTACGGTGATCAACCCATCGGCCTGCGTCAACCGTGCGCAGATATCTTTGAAGTTGAACGTATGCGGCCCCATCAACACCGGGATTGCATGTGCGGCGGCTTCAAGGGGGTTATGACCGCCTCTCTCTACCAGCGACCCGCCGACAAATGCCAAATCTGCAATGCCGTAAAGCAGCATCAGCTCACCCATCGTATCGCCAACCACCACCTGGGTGCTGGCAGAGGGGATCTCGCCGGAAGAGCGCGTGATAAAACTCAAACCCGCATCCCGCACCATATTGACGGCGTCAGGAAAGCGTTCAGGATGACGTGGAACCAGAATCAAGAGTAAATCAGGAAACTGTTTTAGCAAGGCCTGATGCGCGAGCAGCATGATGCTCTCTTCCCCTTCGTGGGTGCTGGTCGCAATCCAGACCGGACGATGCGGCGCCCACTGGCGACGCAGGGCGACAGCGCGGGAGGCCAGTTGCGGTGTGACGGAGATATCAAACTTCAGGCTGCCGGTTACGGTAAGCTGATTGCGCCTGGCACCAAGTGCGATAAAACGGTCGCCATCTTCGCTGTTTTGCGCGGCAATCAGCGTAATTTTGCGCAGCAGCTTCTGGATAAATTTACCCAGCTTCGCATAGCCAGCGGCAGAGCGCGCCGAGAGCCGGGCGTTAGCGATGACCAGCGGAATGCTTCGTTTGTGCAGCGCGCTAATCAGGTTTGGCCACAGCTCGGTTTCCATAATCAACACCAGCTTGGGGTCAACTTTATCGAGGAAACGGTTTAGCGCGCCGGGCAGATCGTAAGGCAGATAAACATGCTGCACGTCGCCACCGAATGCTGACATCACGCGCTCGGAGCCAGTTGGCGTCATGGTGGTGACGGTTATGGGCAAATCGGGATAGCGATGGCGTAAGGCGCGCACCAGCGGAATTGCCGCCAGCGTTTCGCCCACGGAGACAGAGTGCAGCATGATGCCGCCTGCTTTCAACGGCTTCTTGTAGAAGCCATAGCGCTCGCCCCAACGTTTACGGTAAGCCGGAGCTTTTGCACCACGCACCCATAACCGCACCCAAATCAGCGGCTGAATGATGTACAGCAGTGTGGTGTAGAGCAATTGGAGCATAGTACGTTGCAGGCTTAGGAATGTGCAGGGGATTTTATGTATTTAGTACCGCTATTGCTATTACTTTTGCTGAAATCGTCCAAATTCACCTCTTATAGCGTCATTAGTATCAGTCTTATCAATTTTTTTTCATTTTTATCTATTTTATTGAATGTTTCAGAACGTACCCATCAGGAGCATGTGACTAAGAAAAGTATTTATTGTTTTGATTTTTATGTTTTTTTTAAGGGGTTTGTTGAAAAGTGCTGCGGGTCGGATTGATGATAAAGAAGTGGTACAATAAAAGATCTATAAGTGTGCAATATCAGTGTTCAGGTAGCTGTCGAGCCTGGGGCGGTAGCGTGCCTGTAATTTTTCACGGATATACATCAAGAAGAGCCGATTGTGGAAAAGCCATTTCACCGAATTCTGGTCATAAAAATGCGTTTTCATGGAGACATGCTGCTGACCACGCCGGTCATCAGTACGTTAAAACGCAACTATCCTGATGCGCGCATTGATATGCTGCTTTACAAAGACACAATGCCAATCTTATCCGAAAATCCTGAGATTCATGCGCTTTATGGCATGAGCAATAAAGGGGCGTCCTTAAAGGAAAAGATAGGGAATTTCTTCGGTCTGATGAGCCAATTACGCAAGAATAATTACGATCTCATCGTGAATCTGACGGATCAGCATATTGTGGCGCCGCTGGTGCGCTGCCTGTCGGCAAAAGTGAAAATTTCGCAGGATTACGCTCATCGCCAGTCCGCTTTCTGGAAAAAGAGCTTTACGCATCTCGCGCCGTTCGCCGGTGAGCACGCGGTAGAACGTAACTTATCAACCCTTGCTCCGCTGGGCATCACCGACTTCTGCCGTGATACCACCATGAGCTACGCCCCCGACCACTGGGAGCGTATGCGCAGCGCGCTGAATGAGGCAGGCGTTGGCGAGCACTACGTCGTTGTACAACCGACGGCCCGCCAGCTATTTAAATGCTGGGACAATGAAAAATTCTCGCAGGTGATTGATGCGCTGCAAGCTCGAGGATATGACGTTGTACTGACCTCCGGCCCGGGCGCTGACGATCTCGCCTGCGTTGAGGAGATTGCCCGCGGATGCGCGCGCAGGCCTGTCACTTCTCTGGCGGGGAAAACGCGTTTTCCTGAACTCGGTGCCTTAATTGCCCACGCCGCGCTGTTTATCGGCGTGGATTCCGCGCCGGGTCATATCGCCGCCGCGGTGAAGACGCCAATTATCTGTCTCTTCGGTGCCACCGACCACGTTTTCTGGCGGCCGTGGAGCGACAACATCATCCAGTTCTGGGCCGGTAATTACCAGCCGATGCCAGCGCGTAGCCAGCTGGACAGAAATAAGAGATATCTCTCTGTTATTCCGGCAGAAGATGTCATCGCGGCGACAGAGAAAATGCTGCCCTCTTTAGAAGGCGTCTCCTGATGATTGTCGCTTTCTGCTTATATAAATATTTTCCCTTCGGCGGTCTGCAGCGCGATTTTATGCGCATTGCGCAGACCGTTGCCGGGCGTGGGCATCATGTCAGGGTCTATGTCCAGTCCTGGGAAGGCGATGTGCCAGCAGAGTTTGAGCTGATCCGCGTCCCGGTCACGTCACGCACCAACCACGGTCGCAACGCCGAATACCACGCCTGGGTAGTGACGCATCTGGCAAAACACCCCGCCGATCGTGTGGTCGGCTTCAATAAAATGCCGGGTCTTGATGTCTACTATGCGGCCGATGTTTGCTACGCCGAAAAAGTGGCGCAGGAGAAGGGCTTCTTCTACCGCCTGACGGCCCGTTACCGCCATTATGCTGCCTTTGAGAAAGCGACCTTTGAACACGGGAAGGCGACGCAGTTGCTGATGCTGACGGATAAGCAGATTGGCGATTTTCAACGGCATTACCATACCGAAAGCGACAGGTTTCACATTCTGCCACCGGGGATCTATCCCGATCGTAAATATAGCCAGCAGATCGCCAACAGCCGCCAGATCTACCGTGAAAAAAATGGCATCGCGGACGATCATTTCTGGCTGTTACAGGTCGGATCCGATTTCAGCAGGAAAGGCGTTGATCGTACACTTGCCGCTGTTGCCGCATTGCCAGAGCCATTAAGAAGTAAGACGCAGCTATTTGTGGTCGGTCAGGACAAACCCGGACGCTTTGCCGCACAGGCGGCGAAGGCAGGTATCAAAGAGAATGTGCACTTCTTCTCAGGGCGCAGCGATGTGGCCGAACTGATGGCGGGTGCCGATCTGCTGATGCATCCGGCCTATCAGGAAGCAGCGGGCATTGTGCTGCTCGAAGCGATAACCGCCGGCCTGCCGGTGATCGCCAGCGGCGTTTGCGGATATGCGCACTACATTGCCCGCGCGCAGTGCGGCGTGGTAATTGAAGAGCCATGGTCTCAGGCCGCGTTAAACGAGGCGCTACAGCGTGCATTGCAAGAGACTGCCTTGCGCGAAGCGTGGGCAGAGCGGGCGCGTCACTTCGCGGACACAGAAGATCTTTATAGCCTGCCGGAGAGAGCGGCGGACATCATTACGGGTGAAGTGAATGGTTGAATTGAAAGAGCCGCTGGCGACACTCTGGCGGGGTAAAGATGCGTTTGCCGAAGTCGAAAAGTTACAGGGAGAGGTGTTTCGCCAGCTCGAAACGCGGCGCACCCTGCGTTTCGAACTTGCCGGTAAAAGCTATTTCCTGAAATGGCACCAGGGCACCGCGTTTAAAGAGGTGTTGAAAAATCTGCTTTCACTGCGCCTGCCGGTGCTGGGTGCCGATCGCGAGTGGAAAGCCATTCATCGTTTGCATGATGCAGGTGTTGATACCATGCACGGCGTTGGGTTTGGCGAAAAGGGTGCCAACCCTATCAATAAAACGTCCTTTATTATCACTGAAGATCTGACGCCAACCATCAGCCTCGAAGATTATTGCGCAGACTGGCGGGCGGTACCCCCGGAACCGCGCATCAAACGGATGATTATTCGGCGCGTCGCCACCATGGTGCGCAAGATGCATCAGGCCGGGGTTAACCATCGTGACTGCTATATCTGCCATTTTCTGCTCCACCTGCCTTTCACAGGCGATGAAAAGAGCCTGAAAATCTCGGTGATTGATCTTCATCGTGCGCAAATGCGTGCGCATGTGCCGACGCGCTGGCGAGATAAGGACCTGATCGGGCTCTACTTCTCTTCACTCAATATTGGGCTTACCCAGCGGGATATCTGGCGTTTTCTTACGGTCTACTTTGCCGCATCGCCGCGAAATATCGTTCAGCAAGAAGCGGGTTTATTAGCACAAGCGCAGGCCCGGGCTGAAAAGATCCGCGAAAGAACGGAACGTAAGTCTCTCTAAAATGAGAAGTGGTCACTCCATGAAAATTGCATTTGTTGGCGAAGCCGTATCGGGCTTTGGTGGCATGGAAACGGTCATTAAGGCCGTCATTCATTCGTTTCAGCAGGACGCCTTTGCGCAGTGCGAGGTGTTCTTTTTTTGCCGTAACGACAAAATGGATAAAGGATGGCTGGCAGGAATTGATGCTGCTTACTCATTTTCAAAGGTGAAAATCAGCTTTATCAGGCGCGCGATCCATATTCGTAATTTAAAGCGTTGGATAGATGAGCATAAGCCCGACCTTGTTATCTGTATTGATACCCCCTCCTGCTTCCTGACAAGCAGAGCCCAGCAGAAATGCAAACATCGTTTTACCATTTTGTCATGGCCTCATTTCTCGCTGGATCATAAAAAGCACGGCGACTGTGTGGCCTGGGCTGATTATCACCTCGCGATAAGCAGCGGCATCAAAAGGCAGATGGAGGCGCGGGACATCGCGGAGGAGACAGTCCACGTCATCTATAACCCGGTTGCACCGCAGAGTGGCACAATTCCCGCTCCGAACGCGGACGAGACCGCGACCTTCCTGTACGTTGGCAGGATGAAGTTTGAGGGGCAGAAAAGGGTTAAAGATCTGCTTGATGGCCTCGCGCAGGTCAAGGGCAAGTGGCATCTGCATGCGATTGGTGATGGCTCGGATTTTGATAAGTGCAAGGCCTACGCGCGCAAACTCAATATCGACAGCAACATCACCTGGCATGGCTGGCAGGCCCAGCCCTGGGAGGTCGTCAGGGACAGGATCGAAAAGGTCTCCGCATTGCTGCTGACCTCCTCTTTTGAAGGCTTCGGTATGGTGCTTCTGGAAGCGATGGCGTGGGGCATTCCCTGTATCAGTGCAAACTGTGTTGCCGGCCCGGAAGATATTATTCGCCAGGGTGTTAATGGTTACCTCTACCCACCAGGCGAGATGGCTGAGTTTGTGACCTTGCTGCAGCAGGTCGTTGATCATCGCACCTCGTTCCAGCCGGATACGATTAAGCAATCAATTAACACGTTTTACACCGAGACATATAATCGACGTATGCGAGAGGCGATCCTCTCTGTCCTCGCTGCACTGAATACGAGCATTAAATGAGCCAAACTTATTTTGATGAGAAAGACGTGATTCTTTCAATAAAGGATTATAACCATTTATCTGATGCTGGCATCAGTGCGTTTAATATCGCCTACGGCATCGATAAGAACTTTCTTTATGGATGCGGGATTTCGATAGCGTCAATTCTTTTAAATAATAAAGATAAGCGCTTATCCTTCCATGTCTTTACCGATTATATAACCGAAGAGGATAACAAAAAGTTCTCTTCACTCGCAGAGCAGTACCAGTCACGAATTACGGTTTATCTGGTGAATTGCGATAAATTGAAATCGCTTCCCAGCACCAAAAACTGGACCTATGCGACCTATTTCCGCTTTATTATTGCCGATTATTTTACAGAAAAAGCGGATCGTGTGCTTTATCTCGATGCGGATATCGCTTGTCAGGGCAGCGTTCAGGAGCTGATTGATCTCGAATTCAACGATCATGAGATCGCTGCGGTTGTCGCGGAAGGTGATATTAACTGGTGGCAAAAGCGAGCAGTAAGCCTGGGCTCACCTGGTTTAGTTAATGGCTATTTCAATGCCGGTTTCCTGCTGATTAATATTCCGTGCTGGACGGCTAATGATATCTCGCGGAATGCGATTGAAATGCTACGCGATCCGATTGTTGCCAGCAAAATTACGCATCTCGATCAAGATGTGTTAAATATGCTGCTGGTGAGTAAAGCGAAGTTTATCGATAAAAAATTCAACACTCAGTACAGCATTAATTATGAATTAAAGGCCGGTGTGTTAAATCCGGTGAACGAAAACACGGTGTTCATTCATTATATCGGGCCAACGAAACCGTGGCATGAATGGTCGGATTATCCTGTTTCACAGGGTTTTCTCCGGGCTAAAAAAGAGTCACCGTGGAAAAACGATCGCTTATTGAAGCCAACAAATGCGAATCAGTATCGATATTGTGCCAAGCACATGCTGCATCAGAAGAAGTTCGTTAAAGGGCTAATTAGTTATTTGTTCTATTTTCAAAAGAAAATCGCAAACTAAAAAAACACATAGGTGATGCAGTGGACTCATTTCCAGGTATTAAAATTTCTGAATTTGAAGTTTTTGATCATAGCAAAGAGATAACGACCAATGCTTTAAACATCGCCTATGGAATTGATCGCAACTATCTTGATTGGGTAGGCGTATCAATAACGTCGATTGTCATCAATAACAGTATCAATATTAATTATCACATCATTTCAGATGAGTATGATGACTATTTCCTGAAACGAATCGCGGTTCTGGCTGAGAAGTATTCAATCAGCATAAGCTTATATTTGATTAATGCTGGATGTCTGAGCGACCTACCGAGCACTAAAATATGGTCGCGCGCCATGTATTTCAGATTGTTCGCCTTTGAATACTTCAGCAATAGCTTTGATAAGTTACTTTATCTGGATGCTGACGTTTTTTGCAAAGGTAAGCTCGATGAACTGGCTGAATGTAACCTTGATAACGTTGCAGCTGCGGTTGTCAGGGATGTTGATTCGATGCAAAGTAAAGCTGTTGAGAGATTAAAAGATCCGGATATCCGCAACAATTATTTTAACTCAGGCGTGGTGTTTGCCAACCTTAAAGAGTGGGTGAAAAACGATCTCACTAATCAGGCGTTCTCTATTCTACTCAATAAAGATAATCGCGGCATCGAATTTAAGTATCCGGATCAGGATGTGCTTAATGTATTACTGAAAGATAAAGTCCATTTTCTGTCGGGCAAATTTAATACAATTTACACCATTAAAAGTGAGCTAAAAGATCATACTCACCAAAATTTCAAGAATATTATCTCGGATGAAACCGTATTAATACACTATACGGGGGCCACAAAACCCTGGCATAAATGGGCGACGTATCCATCAACCGTTTATTACCAAACTGCGCTAGCTGCATCGCCCTGGAAAGATCAGCCGCCGCGTGACGCAAGGACATTTATAGAGTTTAAGAAGCGATATAAACATCTCCTGGTGCAACATAAATACATGGCAGGTATCAAAGCAGGTTTTTTATATCTTTTGAGAAAATATTCTTTACATTCAAAATAAAATAATAGCTGGTCAAATTTATGAGTGACAAATATCAAGTTAGAGATTATGTTGTTTTCACCAAAAAAGGTGGTGAAAAATACCTGAAAATCTTTAAAGATTTTATGGATTATAATCTCGATGTGATAAAGATTTTTCGCAGTATTGATGACACCAAGGTTTTACTAATCAATACAGAATATGGCAAGTATATTTTAAAAGTCTTCGCGCCAAAACAGAAAAAGACCGAACGTTTTCTCAAGTCTATTTTCAAAGGCGATTACTATGAAGCTCTGTTTCATCAGACTGAACGCATCAGGGCAAATGGTGCTGACGCGATAAATGATTTTTACCTGCTGGCTGCTAAAAAGACATTTCGCTTCGCTCACTCCTATATTATGTTAATCGAATATATTGATGGCATTGAGTTAGCAGACTTCACTACTATTGATGATGACCTGAAAGAAAAAATTAAACTATCAATAGATGAGTTACATCAAAATGGTATGGTTTCAGGCGATCCGCATAAGGGTAACTTTATCATACAAAACGGTGAGGTTCGCATCATCGATTTGTCCGGGAAATCGCCGTCCCGCATACGTAAAGCGAAAGACCGCATCGACCTGGAGCGGCATTATGGTATTGTTAATGGCGTCAAAGATCTTGGCTATTACCAGTTTATTTATAAGAAAAAATTGCGTAATTTTGTTCGTAAGATAAAAGGTAAGCCGGTTCGCTGAAAACATGAGATGGTTTCGGGTTGCTTCTACATCGCGTGCAGAAAACTTAATAGTGGTAAGCACAGCAAGCAGAAAGGTGGTGGGAGAAGTGAGGCACCACCTAAAGTAATATGGTTGGCCCGTATTATTAAAGATAAGCATATTGTTAGTCTGAAACGGTAATATGTGTTAATCCCAACAGGTTTATTATGAAAAATATTAAATATATTACACATGCATGTGTTGAACGATTGAAAAGGCACAAGTCTTCAGATGACGTGGTTATCTTTCTCTCTGGGCCAACTTCAAAGAAGACGCCATTATCAATTCTTCGCAATCGGGATATTATCGCGGTAAACGGCTCTGCCGCTTATTTAATCGAGAATGATATTAATCCGTTAATTTACGTTTTGACGGATGCCCGTTTCTTGCTGCAGCGACGTGATGATTTTTACCAGTTCAGCCGCAACAGCCGTTTTACCATTGTTAATGCAGATGTTTACGAGGCGGCAACGGAGGAGGATAAGCGCTACCTTCGTGAAAATTGCCTGATACTGCGTGCCTTCTACAAACGAGAAAAAGGTGGGGCAGTTAAAAAGGTAAAATTCCTGATGAAAAGTCGTCTGCATAAAAATCTACTGATTAACATCCCCTGGTCTAAAAAGGGGCGTCTGGTTGGCTTCAGTAAAGATATTGCGCTGGGTTACTGTTCATGCCATACGGTCGCTTATACCGCGATTCAAATTGCCTATTCCTTACAATACAGCGCAATTATCTGCTCCGGTCTGGATCTTACCAATAACTGCCGCCGCTTTTACGACGAAAGCAGTAATCCGATGCCATCTGAATTGAGTAAAGATCTGCCAAAGATTTTACCTTTCTTTATTTTTATGCGAGCAAACATTCCAGATATTAATATCTATAATCTTTCGGATGACACTGCAATTAGTTACGACATCATTCCTTTCATTCAACCCGAAGAACTTGAAAAAAATCATTATAAAAACAGTCATGAGTTGCATGAAAAAATTGATTTCGAACGCAAAGCCAACACCTTTGCTAACTAGTGGCAAAAACCTTTTTGGTAAGAAAAATGCGCCTTGGAACCTTTCACAAGAAGAAAAAGCATTTAATTAATAAAATAAAAATTAATTTCCTCTCTTTGCTCTTAAAAAACAGAAGAGGACCCGATGTAGACAGCAAAAGCGTAAAAAGCTGCCTGTTGATTCATGACAACAGTAAGATTGGCGATCTGATTGTTCTCAGTGCGCTTTACCGAATACTGGCCAGAAAAGAGATCGCCTTATCGATACTCTCTTGCGGCACGGGGCACGCTTTTCTCAAAGGGCACCCGCATATCGAACAGCTGTTTATAAAAAAATCAAACAGCCTGGCTGAAACGCTTAAACTTCGTCGCCAGTTAAGCGAACGCCAGTTCGATATTATCCTGGATCCTTTCGAAACGTTTCCCTGTTTTGGTCATGCGCTACTGCTCTCGGGTTTCCGGGATTCCTACGTGCTGGGATTTGATAAATGGTATAAGCGCTATTACTCGCGTTATAACCCACATGACGAATTGCTTAATGAACATATGTCTTCACGCACAAACGTCATTGTGCAGGAGATTTTCGGCTGCGATGCCGACGATGATTATCGTTACGATATCGCCATTCCGGCTGATGTCGAAGAGGCGGTAAGCGCGTTCGTGGGATCGTCTGACGTTATTATTATCAATCCGCTGGGTGCCAAGAAGATTTGCCGTCTTTCATCTGAACAGATGGTGCTTATCCACGGCTGGCTTGCACAGCACTATCCTGGCCTGAGAATTATCTATACAGGCCATCCGAACGACTTATCCTCCATCCCTGTAAGCAATATTGAAACGCTGCCCTATCCTGACTTTATCTATACTGTAGCGTTAACGAAGCTGAGCAAATATGTTGTATCCGTCGACACCGCGCTGGTGCATATCGCTTCAGCCTTTAACCGGCCGTTGCTGGCGCTCTATCCTCAGGCGCGTACTGCAGAGTATCCATCGCCGTTGATTTGGTCGCCGAATAATGAGTCTGCGCAGCAAATTATCTCGCCCACGCATTTTGTCGCAGATATCGATGCGCGTACGTTAATTGACGGGCTAGAAAGCCTGATGACCTGCAAGTTGAGTGCTGCGCAATAAAATGGCCACACGCGGTGGCCATTGTTTCATCATGCTATTGCGAGCTACGAATCTTATTGAAGAGTAAAAGAAGAGTCAGGCCACAGATAATGATAATTGGCACGCTTCTCGCCCAAATAAGTACGTCGCTTAATCCGGAACCAATGATGGCAAGGGTAAAAGCAAATAGCCCAAGCGCGCGATAGTAGTAAGCGGAAAAAAGTAGAGCGATATAAAAACAAAGTACAGATATTACGCCAACTATGCCTTTAAGTGAGGCATTTTCAATAATTTCGTTATGCAGATGAACGTTTATATATATCATCGCAGAACTTAATGTTTTATTTTTTGCGATTAAATTTTCAACCCCCTGCGATCGTTCTTCTGCGGAGCGCCATTTTAACGGAGCTTCCTTAAAGAGAGTCATACCAGATTCGTACATCGCAAATCGGGCACCGAGAGAGGTATCACCGTTACCCTGCTGATATAAGTTTATGTCATTTATGGCCGCATCGTATCGAGTGGCAATGGACTGGCTGAACACAAGACCAAGAACAATCATTAATGTTAAGAAACCACAAATTCCCAGGAAAAGTTTTTTCGGATTTTTAAGATAATAAGTAATGATCGTTATGCAGCAGATTACCGGGAACACCAAAATGGATGAGCGGGTCTGCGTCATCACCAGAGCAGCAAAAACCATTATCGTGTTCAGCACAAATAAAAATGGATGACTTTTAGGGGTATACAAAATGGATACCGCGCTGATCAGTCCAACCAGCATAATTGAGTAAGCAGCGCCCGTCGACGAGCCTATACCAAAGTCAATCCTGTCCATACCGATGGAAAATTTCTGGTAGAGAGCATAGCCCAGAATAATAAAAGAAACGGAGTAGAGAAGATAAAGCAGCACGCTGCTCTTGTACTTAATTTTTGTCGTGGCGGCCAGCAATATGATGAAGAAGCCGAAAATAAAGACCCGCACGGTATTGATGTAGTTATGGTACGTCGCCTGGAAGGGAGAGTTATTAACTTTAAAAAGCTTGTACCAGATAAGATCGATGATGCCAATAAAGAGAATGGACGCAGGCAGGGCGAAAATCTTCCAGTCTATATTTGATGACCTTCCTTTGAGAATAAGCGTTAATATTGCGAGAATTGCGCAGATATTAAATAACTTCATGCTCAAATTATTATTAATCATCGCTACGAGCAGTGTCGCGGCGCTCAAAATAAACGTACCATATTCCATAACGGAGGCGGCTTTTTCACTTCGCCCCTTCCAGGTTTGCGCACTCATAGAGTCTGGCATTCACTTTCCTTTACGCTAAACAGGTTATCTCATTAAAAACGGTGTCTGCGCTGAGATGGGCTAAGTCGCCATCATCCGCGCGGCATATATGCTGATTTTTTCCATACCCACCAATAAGTCCGGGATCGGTTGGGCCATATAATGTGACATTTGGTCGATCCAGCGCCGCTGTCAAATGACTAAGGCCCGTATCCACTGATACCACGAATTTTGCGCCAGCCAGTGTCTGCGCGACCTTCTCAAGACTCATCTTCGGCAGCACTTCAACGTAATCAAACCCTTCCGCTAAGCGCTTTGCACGTGCCTCTTCATGAGGGGCTCCCCAGGGAAGCTTTATCTGCAAACCGCTTCCGTTAAGCTGGCCAATTAATGCGCGCCAGTGGCTTTCCGGCCAGTGTTTATCATCTCGCGTAGTGGCATGTAAAAAGACGGCATAGGAGGAGACTGGCGCAGCGCTGGACATAAAATGTTGCGCAATCGCGTAATCTCCCTGAGCCTGCGGTTTGGCATAGCCAAGACTTTTCGCAAAGAGCTCACGCGTACGCTCAACCGCGTGTTGCTGTTTCGAAATAGGGTGACGTCGGTTGTAGAACAGGCTCGCCAGCGGTTCGCGCGCAGAGTGCCAGTCCATGCCATGTTTCACGCCATGCGCCAGCCGGGTGACCAGCGCGGCACTCTTCACCAGGCCCTGCGCGTCAATAATGGCGTCGTACTGCCTCTCCTTCAGCGCACTGCGGAACGCCTGGCGCTCTGCCGTAACAGGCGCGGAAAACCAGGCTTTGCGCCAGCGGCGGATAGCCACTGGGATAATGCGATCAACCGCTGGATGCCATGAGGGGATCTGGGCGAAACCCTCTTCTACGACCCAATCAAAACGGATGCCTGGAATGGCGTGCGCGGCATCGGTCAGCGCGGGCAGCGTATGCAGCACATCGCCCATTGACGAGGTTTTCACAATCAAGACCCGCATCGCTTATCCTTCTGCTGCCAGCAACAAACCATTCAACTCATCCAGCACGCGCTGCGGCGTAATATCGATCAGGCTCTGGTGATACCCTTCAGCGGCATCGCCTTTGCGCACTTTATGGTAGCCAGTGATTAAGCGAATCACGCGCGCTTTGTGAGAGAGCGGCGGCGTGAAATCGGGGCTGCTTGGGCCATAGAGCGCAACCAGTGGGCGATCGAGTGCGGCGGCGACGTGCATCAAGCCTGAGTCATTACTCACCACCGCTTTACAGGCGGCAATCAGCACCACGGCTTGTTCCAGCTGCGTTTCTCCCGCCAGGTTGCGGCACCACGCTTGTTGCTCAACGCTCAACGCGGTCAGAATCTGATTACCCGCATCGTGATCTTTTGCTGAGCCGAACAGCAGCACCTGATAGCCTTCATCAATAAGCTGTTTCGCCAGCTCGGCGTAGTGATAGTGGGGCCAGCGTTTCGCCGGGCCAAACTCTGCACCGGGACAAAATCCGATCATCGGACGTTCAGAAGCGAGATCGAAGGTTGCGCAAACCTGCAGCTTCTCACTCTCACTGACCTGTAGCTGCGGCCATAACAGCGGCTGAGGCAGATCTTTCGCCGAGCGCATCACGCCTTTGTCATACGCCAGCGCGACATAACGCTCGACCATCAGCGGCCAGGCTTGCTTATCCAGCACTCGCGCGTCGTTAAGCACGCCATAGCGCATTTCGCCGCGCCAGCCGGTACGGTGCGGAATGCCGGCAAAGAAGGGGACCAGCGCGGATTTAAAGGAGTTAGGCAGCACATAGGCGCGATCGTAACGCCGGTCGCGCAGGCTGTGTCCCAGCTTACGGCGTGCGCCAATCTCCAGCGCGCCGTGACCGAGCGGCATCGGGATCGCTTCATTGACTTCCGGCATGCGCGATAAAAGCGGACGGCACCACGCGGGTGCCATCACATCGATTATCGCCTGGGGAAAGCGCGCCTTTAGCGTGCGGTAGAGACTCTGCGACATCATCATGTCGCCCACCCAGGAGGGTCCAATGACCAGAATTTTCATACTTACGCGTCGCGGTTCAGCCAGGCCATATATTCGCTCACGCCCTCAGCCACGGTTTTAAACGGCTTATCGTAGCCCGCAGCGCGCAGGTTGGTGAGATCGGCCTGCGTAAACGCCTGATAGCGGCCTTTCAGCTTGTCCGGGAACGGAATGTACTCAATGCTGCCTTTTTTATGGAAGGCGAGCGTGGCATCCGCCACGGCCTGGAAGGACTCCGCGCGGCCGGTGCCGAGGTTGAAGATGCCGGAGACACCGTTTTCCCAGAACCAGAGATTGACTGCCGCCACATCGCCGACATAGACGAAATCGCGTTTAAAGTTGTCGCTGCCTTCGAACAGCTTCGGGCTCTCGCCGTTGTTCAGCTGGGTGTTGAGATGGAAAGCGACGCTCGCCATGCTGCCTTTGTGCCCTTCACGCGGGCCATAGACGTTGAAATAGCGGAAGCCGACAATCGGCGAGTTCGCTTCCGGCAGAATGCCGCGCACGTACTCGTCGAACAACATTTTCGAGTAGCCGTAGACATTCAGCGGCTTCTCATATTCGCGCGATTCAATAAAGTCCGAGGTGCGGCCGCCGTAAGTGGCGGCGGAGGAGGCATACAGAAAGGGAATTTCGCGCTCCAGGCAGTAGTGCAGCAGCTCTTTGGAGTACTGATAGTTGTTCTCCATCATATACTTGCCATCCCACTCGGTGGTGGAGGAGCACGCACCTTCATGGAATACCGCTTCAATCTCGCCGAACTCTTCGCCAGACATAATCTGGATCAGAAAATCCTCTTTATCCATATAGTCGGCGATATGCAAGTCGACCAGATTGACAAACTTTGTGCCGTCTTTCAGGTTGTCCACCACCAGGATATCGGTGATGCCTTTGTCATTCAGAGCTTTAACGATATTGCTGCCGATAAAACCCGCGCCGCCAGTGACGATGATCATAACTGTACCTTTGCAAAATGAAGCGTTGAGACTATCTCAGACACGAATAACTTTATCATACCATCACATTGCTGACCCTTCAGCCATTCCCCGGGAAAGCGGAGGGCTATGCGTGATTTATGCTGCAAAATGGATAAGCAGTGAAGCGTCATCTCGTATCAGCGTATAGCTTTGGGTAATATGTGCCGAAATTTGCCCAGTCTGGAGAATTGCGATGCGTGGGGATTTTTATCAACAGTTAACGAACGATCTGCAAACCGCACGTGCGGAAGGATTGTTCAAAGAGGAACGCATTATCACGTCAGCGCAGCAGGCTGATATCACCGTGGCGAATGGTAGCCACGTCATCAACTTCTGCGCCAACAACTATCTTGGCCTCGCCAACCATCCGGAGTTGATTGCCGCCGCGAAAGCCGGTATGGATAGCCACGGTTTCGGTATGGCCTCAGTGCGCTTTATCTGCGGCACACAGGATAGCCACAAAGCGCTGGAGAAGAAGCTGGCCGACTTCCTCGGCATGGAAGACTCCATCCTTTACTCTTCCTGCTTCGATGCGAACGGCGGGCTATTTGAAACGCTGCTCGGCGCGGAAGATGCCATCATTTCTGATGCCCTCAACCATGCCTCCATCATTGACGGCGTGCGTCTGTGTAAAGCGAAGCGCTATCGTTACGCGAACAATGACATGCAGGAGCTGGAAGCCCGCCTGCAGGAGGCGCGTGAAGCGGGTGCCCGCCACGTGCTGATTGCCACCGATGGCGTCTTCTCGATGGATGGTGTGATCGCCAACCTGCAGGGCGTCTGCGACCTGGCGGATAAATATGATGCGCTGGTGATGGTAGATGATTCCCACGCTGTCGGGTTTGTTGGCGCAAACGGTCGCGGAACGCACGAATATTGCGACGTGATGGGCCGTGTCGACATCATTACCGGCACGCTGGGCAAAGCGCTCGGCGGGGCGTCGGGCGGTTATACCGCCGCGCGTAAAGAGGTGGTGGAGTGGCTGCGTCAGCGCTCGCGCCCTTATCTCTTCTCCAATTCACTGGCCCCAGCGATTGTCAGCGCATCGATCAAAGTACTGGAGATGCTGGAGTCGGGCGGCGAATTGCGCGATCGCCTGTGGGCCAACGCCCGTCTGTTCCGCGAGCAGATGAGCGCCGCGGGCTTTACGCTGGCAGGCGCCGATCACGCCATTATTCCGGTGATGCTTGGCGATGCCGTGGTGGCGCAAAACTTTGCCCGCGAGCTGCAAAAAGAGGGCATTTACGTCACGGGCTTCTTCTTCCCGGTCGTGCCGAAAGGCCAGGCGCGCATTCGTACACAGATGTCGGCGGCCCATACGCCTGAACAAATTGAACGCGCGGTAGCAGCCTTTACCCGCATTGGTAAACAACTGGGTGTGATCTGAGGACGTGAAATGAAAGCGTTATCCAAACTGAAAGCGGAAGAGGGCATCTGGATGACCGATGTGCCGGAACCGGAAGTGGGGCACAACGATCTGCTGATTAAGATCCGCAAAACCGCGATTTGCGGTACCGATGTTCATATCTATAACTGGGATGAGTGGTCGCAAAAAACCATTCCAGTACCGATGGTGGTCGGTCATGAATATGTGGGTGAAGTGGTTGGCATCGGTCAGGAAGTGAAAGGCTTTAAAATCGGCGATCGCGTCTCCGGCGAAGGGCATATTACCTGCGGCCACTGCCGTAACTGCCGCGCGGGTCGCACCCATTTATGCCGCAATACCGTCGGCGTGGGCGTCAATCGCCCGGGCTGTTTTGCCGAGTATCTGGTGATCCCGGCCTTTAACGCCTTCAAGATCCCGGACAATATCCCTGACGAGCTGGCGTCAATTTTCGACCCGTTCGGTAACGCTGTACATACGGCGCTCTCCTTCGATCTGGTGGGCGAAGATGTGCTGGTCTCCGGCGCAGGCCCCATCGGCATCATGGCGGCCGCGGTCGCGAAACACGTTGGCGCACGCCATGTGGTGATTACCGATGTGAACGAATACCGTCTTGAGCTGGCACGCAAAATGGGCGTGACGCGCGCGGTAAATGTTGCTAAAGAGAGCCTCACCGAGGTGATGGCGGAATTAGGGATGACGGAAGGGTTTGACGTCGGTCTGGAGATGTCCGGCGCGCCTGCGGCGTTCCGTACTATGCTCGACACCATGAACCACGGCGGACGCATTGCGATGCTCGGTATTCCGCCTTCGGAAATGTCGATCGACTGGAACAAGGTTATCTTCAAAGGGCTGTTTATCAAAGGGATTTATGGCCGTGAGATGTTCGAAACCTGGTACAAAATGGCGGCGCTGATCCAGTCTGGCCTCGATCTCTCACCGATCATCACTCACCGCTTCGGGATTGATGAATTCCAGCAGGGCTTTGACGCGATGCGTTCGGGACAATCCGGCAAAGTAGTGCTGAGCTGGGATTAAAATAATAAGGGCCAAACAATGGCCCTTTTTTTTACGAAAAATCTCAAAAAATATTATCCAATGTAAAATTTTGTCAGTGTCATAAATTCTTCGCAATTACGCCATACTCTTATTACGCCCTTTAACTCTCCTGGCTACTCTGAATAATCTTAGTTCGCATCAGTGATGAAACTTAATCGCAAACACTCTGTCTGAGAATTTACCTAATCAATCAGCCCGACCTTAATTTTTTCTTAATTAAAACAATTTAAAAATAGTCACTGTAATGACAATGAATCAGGTAATTAATGATGAATAGCCCTGGTAAGCTTAGCGTTATTATCCCCCTCTATAATGCGGGCGATGACTTTGTACCTTGCATGGAATCCCTGTTAGCGCAAACCTGGACGGCGCTTGAAATCATCATCGTCAATGATGGTTCAACCGATAATTCTGCTGAAATAGCAGAGCGTTACGCAAAGAAGTACCCACATATTCAGCTTGTTCACCAGTGTAATGCCGGTGCCTCGGTGGCGCGTAATCGTGGCTTAACCTATGCCACAGGTGAATACGTCGCGTTTGTCGATGCCGATGATATTGTCTATCCGCAAATGTATGAAACGCTGATGAAAATGGCGCTGGAAGACAATCTTGATGTCGCGCAGTGTAACTCAGACTGGTGCGATCGGCAGAACGGCAGCACCTGGCAATCCATTCCGCTGGATCGTATTCGCTCCACCGGCGTGCTTAGCGGGCCTGACTGGTTAAGAATGGCGCTGGCAAGCCGCCGCTGGACGCATGTGGTGTGGATGGGGGTTTATCGCCACGATGTGATTAAGCAAAATCGTATTGAATTTATTCCCGGACTGCATCACCAGGATATTATCTGGAGCACCGAATTTATGTATAACGCCAAACGTGTGCGTTATACCGAACAATCGTTATATAAATATTTTCTCCACGGCTGCTCGGTCAGTCGTCTGAAGCGCCAGGGGTTAAAAAACCTCGCCTATCAGCGTCATTACATGAAAATTACGCGCCTGCTGGAGAAATTAAATCGTGATTACGCGGGCCGTATTACAATATATCCCGAATTCCATCAACAAATTACTTATGAAGCACTCCGCGTATGCCATGCGGTGCGAAAAGAACCGGATGAAATAATTCGCAAGCGCATGATTGCCGAAATATATGCATCGGGAATGTTTAAACGAATGGTCACTAATGTCCGCAGCCCTAAACTCGCTTATCAGGCGCTGCTGTGGTCACTTCGTCTGTACAAATGGCGGGACAAGACGATGTCTCACTATCGTCTTGCCCGTAAAGCGGTAAAAATCTACTAGCACAGCTTACTTCCGGCCCCAGCCCTGCCACTGGTGCTGGAAGTACTGTACCAGCGTACTTTCGCTGATGCTCTCTCCCACCACGCTAAAGAAGCGGCTGGCATTGACCGGCTCTGGCTTCTGCTTCGCTTTACACACCTTCGCGCCGCGGAACGGGTTACGTGGCGTCTGCTGCGGCGCGTCAGGTTTAGCTGGCGTGGAGTTGTCCACCTGCGGCTCATGAAGCAGGTCGCTCGGGCGCACCAGCGTAATGTCAGAGGGTAAGTTTGCCAGCGCCTGCTGCAACACGCGCACGGTCGCCGGATGCGGGTGTCCGATGGCGATTGCCGAGCCATTACGGCGCGCGAGCGCGACGGCACGGTCAAACTGACGGCGGATATCTCCCTCATTCTGCGTGTCGTCGAGGAACACTTTGCGCTTAATCACTTTTACACCGGTGCCGGATGCTGCGCGCATCGACTGACTGTTGCCGATGGTCATGCTGTCGAGGAAGTAGAGGTTATAGCGCTCCAGTGCCTGCATCACTTTCTGCATGCCAAACAGACTGGAGGTCATGGCGCTGCCCATATGGTTATTCAACCCGACGGCATAAGGCACCTTATTCACGGCGTCACTGATAATGCGCTCAATCTCTGCGCTGCCCATCTCCGGGCGCAGGGTATCTTTTTCCAGCGGCTGTTTGCTGAGCGGTGCCATCGGCAGGTGGATCAGCACTTCGTGGCCGCTATTGTGCGCTTTGGTCGCCATGTCGCGGGCGTGCGTGGCATTTGGCAACACCGCGACAGAGACCGCCTGCGGCATGGCCAGCACCTGGTTTTCTGTCTGGGGGCGGTAGCCAAAATCGTCGATAACGATGGCCAGTTTGCCGGCAAACACCGGCGAGGAGAGCGCCAGCACGCTGGCAAGAGTGATCACGATGCGGCGAAGTTGAAGCAAACCTATCTTCCCAACCACGGCTGTGGATTGACCGCCTGGCCCTGACGGCGAATTTCAAAATAGAGTGAAGGCCGGCCCTGACCGCCACTGCTCCCGACGAGAGCTATCGGCTGGCCTGCGCGCACCTGCGCACCGACGCTGACGAGGGCGCTTTGGTTATAACCATAAAGGCTCATATCGCCTTTGCCGTGCTCAACGACAACCACCAGGCCATAGCCCTGCAGCCAGTCGGCGAGGATCACGCGCCCGTCGGCGATGGCTTTGACTTCGCTGCCTTCAGACGCACCGATAACAATCCCTTTCCACCGTAGCTCACCCTGCAGCTGTTCGCCATAGCGATGGAGTAACGGGCCGCGAACCGGCCACATCGCGCGGCCTGCTGGTGAGCCTAAGCCGCCGGTGCGGGACATCAGCGAGCGCTCGCTCTCGGTTGGCTTATAGGTGGTGCCTTTGCGGCTGGCCTCGTTCTGCCGCTCGCGCACCGCCTGCGCTTCCCGGGCTTCGCGCTCGGCGCGGGCTTTTGCTGCCGCTTCCGCACGGGCAAGGCGATCGCGCAGACGCGATTCGTTGGCGCGCATCTCGCTTAGCTGCTGCTGACCTTCCTGAATAGAGGACTCAAGCCCGGCGAGGGTCTTTTTACGCTCGTTTCGCGCCTGCTCCAGCTTCGCCTGCTGCGCCTGCTGCTCATAGAGCAGGGTCTGCTGCTGGCTCTGCTTCTCTTCCAGATCGGCCTTTTGCGAGGCGACCTCTTCGCGCGTCTGCTTAAGCTGCGCGATGGTCTCCTGGCGCGCCTGGTTGAGATAACCAAAGTAAGCCTGCAAACGTTGCCCGCGCTGGCTCTCTTCACCGCTCAACAGGAACTGGATACCGCTGTGCTCGCCCTGGCGAAACGCGGCATCAAGCTGTGCGGCGAGATTGCGCTCCTGCGACGCACGCTGACGCTCCAGTTTGGCGATGGAGGCATTCATCTCATCAATCTGTTTATTGAGTACGGCCAGCGTGTTTTCGGTTTCATGCAGCTGGCGGGCGGCGGCGGAGATGGCCTCCTCCTGCGCCTTCAGCTGCGCGAGCAGGCCTGCGCGCTGCTGCTGCTGTTGGCGAACTGCGCGCTCTTTGGCGGCGATATCGGCCTGGATGGATTTGAGCTGATCGCGGTCATCCGCGTGGGCGGGAACGGCGCACAGCAATGCGCCAGCGCTGAGTGCGCTGGCGCAGAGCAGAGGTCGGAGCCCGACCCATGTAATTGAAAAAATCGCCTTTCCCCTCATGGGGAGCGATTATTCCACGATGAACAGCGGCTTACCAGTCATCTCTTGCGGGATTTCCTCGCCCATCAGCGACAGCATGGTTGGCGCGATGTCGGAAAGTTTGCCGCCGGATAGCGCTTTCACCGTTTTGTCACCCACATAAATCAGCGGAACCGGCAGATTGGTGTGCGCTGTATGCGCCTGGCCGGTTGACGGATCGCGCATCTGCTCCGCATTACCATGGTCGGCGGTAATCAGCAGTTGCCCGCCAACGGATTCAACGGCGCGGGTGACCTGTGCAATGCAGTTATCCAGCGCTTCCACCGCGGCGACAGCGGCATCAAACACGCCGGTATGGCCAACCATATCGCCATTCGGGTAGTTACAGATGATGGTGTCGTATTTGCCGCTGGTAATGGCGGCGACCAGTTTTTCCGTCAGCTCAGCGGAGCTCATCTCCGGCTGCAAATCGTAAGTGGCAACTTTCGGAGAGTTGATGAGGATGCGCTCTTCGCCCGGGAATGGCTCTTCAACGCCACCATTAAAGAAGAAGGTGACATGCGCATACTTCTCCGTTTCGGAGATACGCAGCTGGGTGCGTTTTTTCTTCGCCATCCACTCGCCAAGGGTGTTGGCAAGAGAGGTCGGCGGGTAGGCCACGGCGGTTTTGATATCAGCGGCGTATTCGGTCAGCATGACGAAATCGAGCTTAACCACTTTCTTGCGCGGGAAGCCGTCAAAATCGGCGTTGACAAAGGCACGAGTGATTTCGCGGGCGCGGTCGGCGCGGAAGTTCATGAAAATCAGTGCGTCGCCATCTTCCATTGCTGCAGTGGCCTGACCGGCGGCGCGAATTACTGTCGCTTTCACAAACTCATCGTTTTCGTCGCGAGCGTAAGCGGCTTGCAGCCCGGCAACGGCGCTGTCGAAGATAAACTCCCCCTTGGCCTGCGTCATCAGGTCGTATGCCTGCTCAACGCGATCCCAGCGGTTATCACGATCCATGGCGAAGTAACGGCCAATAAGGGAAGCCACGCGGCCTTTACCGAGGGCCGCGAATTTCTCTTCAAACTTTTTCAGCGAGGATTCAGCGCTGCGCGGCGGCGTATCGCGGCCATCGAGGAAGGCGTGCAGGTAGATTTTCTCTGCGCCGCGTTCAGCGGCCAGCTCGACCATCGCCATAATGTGGTCTTCATGGCTGTGAACGCCGCCCGCGGAGAGCAGGCCCATAATGTGCACCGCTTTGCCCGCGCTAACTGCGTTATCCACCGCGCCGCGCAGCACCGGGTTGGTGAAGAAGGTGCGCGCTTTAATTTCAACGTCCAGACGGGTTAAGTCCTGGTAAACAATACGCCCGGCACCAAGATTAACGTGCCCTACCTCGGAGTTGCCCATCTGGCGATCCGGCAGCCCCACTTCCAGGCCGGAAGCATCAATCAGGGTGTGCGGACGGTTGGCCCACAGGCTATCCATCACCGGGGTTTTAGCATTAAAAATGGCGTTATCTTGCTGATCTTCGCGATAGCCGTAGCCATCAAGAATCACCAGTACCATAGGTTTTTTTGAAACCGACATTGCGACAACCTCATGCTCTGAAGATAAAAATTTGCGTAATTTTACTACAGCTGAATCGATCAAATAGCCGCAGAAGATCAAAGAAAGGGGGTGCGCGAGGGGGCGTTTTGCATCGCTTTGTTTATTTTTTTCGTAACACGCCGCAGAAAATGCAATCCATCGCGCTCGCTGGCTGTATTTGCCCAACTGCGCAGGTATACTCCTTGCTGGTTTTTAATCACTTAGTCGGGAGCTGTTACCCCAGATGCAAGAAATTATGCAATTTATTGGACGCAACCCGATACTCTGTATCGGCTGGCTTGCGTTGTTCGCCGCGGTGTTATACACGACCTTCAAAGGCGTCGCGTCGAAAGTGAAAGTGATTTCCCGTGGCGAAGCCACGCGCCTCATCAACAAAGAAGATGCGGTGGTTGTGGACTTACGTCAGCGCGATGATTTCCGTAAAGGTCATATCGCCGGCGCGGTGAATTTGCTGCCAGGCGAGATCAAAGCCAATAATGTAGGTGAGCTTGAAAAACGTAAAAGCACGCCGATTATTGTTGTAGACGGTACCGGCCTGCAGGCGCAGACCCCGGCAAACGAGCTGGTAAAAGCCGGTTTCGAGAAAGTCTTTGTGCTCAAAGACGGCGTCTCCGGCTGGGTCGGCGAAAATCTGCCGTTAGTACGCGGTAAATAATTTACCCGGTGGGCTTTGGCTCACGGGTAAAACAGGAGAAGAGATATGGCCAATATTGAGATCTACACCAAAGCAACCTGCCCGTTTTGCCACCGTGCAAAAGCGCTGCTGAGCAGCAAAGGCGTTGATTTTGCCGAGCTGCCGATCGACGGCGACATGGTAAAACGTGAAGAGATGATTCAACGTAGTGGCCGTACCACGGTTCCGCAGATCTTTATTGATGCGCAGCATATCGGCGGCTGCGACGATTTATTTGCGCTGGATGCGCGTGGCGGATTGGATCCGCTGTTACGTTAATGCTTTCTAAGCACTACAACACTTAAGGGTTACTTATTCATGTCTGAGCTAAACAACACCGAAATGACTTTCCAGATTCAGCGTATCTACACGAAAGATATCTCTTTCGAAGCGCCGAATGCGCCGCACATCTTTCAGAAAGAGTGGCAGCCGGAAGTCAAACTGGACCTCGACACCGCGTCAACGCAGCTGGCGGACGGCGTGTATGAAGTGGTTCTGCGCGTAACCGTAACCGCCTCACTGGGCGAAGAGACCGGCTTCCTGTGCGAAGTACAGCAGGGCGGAATCTTCTCTATCGACGGTATCGAAGGCACCCAGATGGCGCACTGCCTGGGCGCATACTGCCCGAACATCCTGTTCCCGTATGCCCGTGAGTGCATCACCAGCCTGGTTTCCCGCGGTACATTCCCGCAACTGAACCTTGCGCCGGTCAACTTTGATGCGCTGTTCATGAACTACCTGCAACAGCAGACTGGCGAAGGTGCCGAACAACATCAGGATGCCTGATGAACGCACTTAATGCTGCAATGACTGTGATCGGTGCCGGCTCTTACGGCACCGCTCTTGCCATCACGCTGGCAAGAAATGGCCACTCGGTTGTGCTGTGGGGCCATGACCCGAAACATATCGCGACGCTGCAACGCGACCGCTGCAACGTTGCGTTCCTTCCCGATGTACCTTTCCCCGACACGCTTGTGCTTGAGAGCGATCTTGCCCGTGCGCTGGCTGCCAGCCGCGACATTCTGGTCGTTGTGCCGAGCCACGTCTTTGGCGAAGTGCTGGCGCAGATCAAACCGCTGATGCGTAGCGATGCGCGCATTGTCTGGGCGACAAAAGGGCTGGAGGCGGAAACCGGGCGTCTGTTACAGGACGTGGCGCGTGAAGTCTTAGGCTCCTCCATTCCGCTGGCGGTGATCTCCGGCCCGACGTTCGCCAAAGAGCTGGCGGCAGGGCTGCCGACGGCAATCTCTTTAGCCTCCACCGACCCGCAGTTTGCCGACGATCTGCAGCAGTTACTGCACTGCGGCAAAAGCCTGCGCGTCTACAGCAACCCGGACTTCATCGGTGTGCAGCTTGGTGGCGCGGTGAAGAACGTGATTGCGATTGGCGCGGGCATGTCTGATGGCATCGGCTTTGGCGCGAATGCGCGCACGGCGCTCATCACGCGTGGCCTGACGGAGATGTCGCGGCTTGGCGCGGCGCTGGGCGCCGATCCTGCCACCTTTATGGGCATGGCGGGGCTGGGCGATCTGGTGCTGACCTGTACCGACAATCAGTCGCGCAATCGCCGTTTTGGCATGATGCTCGGTCAGGGCATGGATGTCGAAGGCGCGCAGGAGAAGATAGGCCAGGTGGTTGAGGGCTATCGCAATACCAAAGAAGTGCGCGCGCTGGCGCACCGGTTCGGCGTCGAGATGCCAATAACCGAGGAAATTTATCAGGTATTGTATTGCGGAAAAAATGCGCGCGAGGCAGCATTAACGCTGTTAGGCCGCGCTCGCAAGGATGAGCAATAAGCGGCTAATCGCAGGGATTCTCATCACTATCACGTCAAGGCTGGCTGAGTCCGGCCTTGCTTTTATTTCGTCTGGAGTAAGCAATGCCGTGTGAAGAACTGGATCTGGTCTGGAAAAATATCAAAGCCGAAGCCCGCGCGCTGGCGGACTGTGAACCGATGCTGGCCAGTTTTTATCACGCAACCTTACTCAAGCATGAAAACCTCGGTAGCGCCCTGAGCTATATGCTGGCGAACAAGCTGGCATCGCCCATTATGCCCGCCATCGCCATTCGTGAAGTGGTGGAAGAGGCCTACGCCGCAGACCCGGAGATGATCGCCTCCGCCGCCTGCGATATCCAGGCTGTCCGCACCCGCGACCCGGCGGTAGATAAATACTCAACGCCGCTGCTCTACCTGAAAGGCTTTCACGCCCTGCAGGCGCACCGTATTGGTCACTGGCTGTGGACGCAGGGCCGCCAGGCGCTGGCGATTTTTCTGCAAAACCAGGTCTCGGTGAGCTTCCAGGTGGATATTCACCCGGCAGCCACCATCGGGCGTGGCATCATGCTCGACCACGCCACCGGCATTGTGGTGGGTGAAACGGCGGTTATCGAAGATGATGTGTCGATTCTGCAGTCGGTTACCCTCGGCGGGACCGGCAAAACCAGCGGCGATCGCCATCCGAAGATCCGTGAAGGGGTGATGATTGGCGCGGGGGCGAAGATCCTCGGCAATATCGAAGTGGGGCGCGGCGCGAAAATCGGGGCCGGTTCCGTAGTGTTGCAGCCCGTGCCGCCGCACACCACCGCCGCAGGCGTTCCGGCGCGCATTGTCGGCAAGCCGGAGAGCGATAAACCAGCGATGGATATGGATCAGCATTTCAACGGAGCCAATCACGGATTTGAATACGGCGACGGTATTTGAAAAATGCCGGATGGCGCTGCGCTTATCCGGCCTACATCTATTTTCGCCAATAACGCCAGAAAGCGTGGTAGGTTAACGCGCTACCCGTAGGCCGGATAAGGCGCAGCCGCCATCCGGCAATGCCGCCCCAACTCACCCACTAGCTGCGCAACACCGCGCCGGGATAACCGAGCTGGCGCCAGGCTTCATACACCACCACCGACACCGCATTAGACAGGTTCATGCTGCGGCTGTCCGGCATCATCGGAATACGGATCTTCTGCTCCGGCGGCAGCGCATCAAGAAGGGTGGCGGGCAGGCCGCGGGTTTCCGGGCCGAACATTAAATAATCCCCATCCGCAAACGACACGGCGCTGTGCGCGGGCGTCCCTTTGGTGGTCAGCGCAAACAGGCGCTGAGGCTGAGCGACAGCCAGAAAGGCGTCGTAATCGGCGTGGCGCTGCACGGCGGTAAATTCGTGGTAATCCAGCCCTGCGCGGCGCAGGCGCTTATCGTCCCAGGTAAAACCCATCGGCTCGATGATATGCAGACGAAAGCCGGTGTTAGCGCACAGGCGGATAATATTCCCGGTATTGGGCGGGATCTCAGGTTCAAATAAGACAATGTTTAGCATGCAGCCCCCTTAATAGCGGGGGCAGGATAGCACTCTCCCCTGGGCGGGGAGAGTCTTTTTTACTACGCTGCATCGCCGTGCGACAGGGGGGCCAGCGCCGCCGGAACCTCGCTCTGCGCCTGCACCAGCGACGCTTTACTGATTTCGCGAATCGATTTCGCGCCGGTCAGCGTCATGGCCACGCGCATCTCTTTTTCAATCAGATCCAGCAGGTTTGCCACACCCCGTCGGCCATGTGTCGCCAGCGCATAGAGATAGGCGCGGCCAAGCAGAACGGTGTCTGCGCCGAGTGCAATCATCCGCACCACATCAAGGCCGTTACGAATCCCGCTATCGGCGAGGATGGCAATATCTCCCTTCACCGCATCGGCAATTGCCGGCAGCGCGCGCGCTGAGGAGAGCACGCCATCAAGCTGGCGACCGCCGTGGTTAGAGACGACAATCCCATCCGCGCCAAAGCGCACCGCGTCGCGGGCATCCTCCGGATCGAGGATCCCTTTGATCACCATCGGGCCATCCCAGAATTCGCGGATCCACTCCAGGTCCTTCCAGGAGATAGAGGGATCGAAGTTGTTCGCCAGCCAGCCAATATAATCCTCCAGCCCGGTTGGCTTACCGAGGTACGCAGAGATATTGCCCAGGTCGTGTGGACGGCCATTGATGCCCACATCCCACGCCCACTGCGGATGCATCACTGACTGCCAGTAGCGGCGCAGGGCGGCGTTCGGCCCGCTCATCCCGGAGTGCGCATCGCGATAGCGCGCGCCGGGCGTCGGCATATCGACGGTAAAGACCAGCGTGGAACAGCCCGCCGCTTTTGCCCGCTCCAGCGCATTGCGCATGAATCCGCGATCGCGCAGCACGTAGAGCTGGAACCACATCGGGCGCTTAATAGTTGGCGCCACCTCTTCAATCGGGCAGACGGAGACAGTCGACAGGGTAAAGGGGATACCTTTGGCATCTGCCGCCCCGGCGGCCTGCACTTCACCGCGTCGCGCATACATGCCGCACAGCCCGACGGGTGCCAGCGCCACCGGCATCGAGAGCTGCTCCTTGAACAGCGTGGTCTCAAGGCTGAGGTCGGACATATTCTTCAGCACCCGCTGGCGGAGCGCGACCTGCGATAAATCCTCGACATTGCGGCGCAGGGTATATTCGGCGTACGCGCCCCCGTCGATATAGTGAAACAGGAACGGCGGCAGAGTGCGTTTTGCCGCGGCGCGATAGTCGCTGGCTGCGGAAATAATCATGCTTTTTTCTCCCTTAAATGAATCAGTTGCTCGTCGGGCAGACGGGTTATGCGCGCCTGGCGGGCCCGGTCTTCGTCAAACTGGCGAATAGTCGTGTGGACGAACGCAAGGTGCGCCATCATCGCCTGACGCGCGCCTTCGGCATCGCCGGCAAGAATGGCGTTCATCACCGTGCGGTGTTGCTCCGTAAGCCGGGCGAAAACCGGCGGAACAAGGTACATACGCTGGCGGCTCTGCTTAACCGAGGATTGCAACAGGTCGAAGAAACCGCGCATGGTTTGCAGCAGCACCACATTGTGCGAGGCCTCGGCGATCGCCAGATGGAAACGCACATCCGCCTGCGAAGCGAGATCCGGGTCATCGGACTGCGACGCCTCAAAGCAGAGCACGATTTTCTCTTTATCGGCTTCGGTGGCGCGCATCGCCGCATGCCAGGCAGTGCTGGCCTCAATCGCGTGGCGGGCTTCGAGAATGTCAAAGCTATAATCGGGGTCGTCATTGAGCAGCGGTTTCAGCGGCTGAACGATATTCTGTTCCGACCAGGCCTCGTGCTGCCAGCGCACAAAGGTTCCGCCGCCGCGGCGGCTCAGCAACACCCCTTCGCTGACCAGCTTTGCCAGCGCTTCGCGTAAGGAGTTGCGCGACACACCAAGCTGCACGGCAAGCTGGCGCTCGGCAGGCAGCTTCATGCCCGCTTCCAGCTGTTGTTCTGTAATTAACGCCCGCACGCGGTCGGCGACCTCGTCAGCCAGGCGTCTGGGAAAGGCATTCATGGGATCATCCAGGTCAGCACATAGGCCTGCAGGGTGGTGATCACGCCGACCATACAGGTGAATATCAGGCTATGTTTCACGGTAAAGCGGAAGAGATCGGACTCTTTGCCCACCAGACCCACCGCCGCACAGGCGATAGCGATGGACTGCGGCGAGATCATCTTGCCGGTGACGCCGCCGGTGGTGTTAGCCGCCACCATCAGCACATCCGAAACGCCAATCTGCTGCGCGGCGGTGGCTTGCAGCGCGGCAAACAGCGCGTTTGATGAGGTATCGGAGCCGGTTAAAAAGACCCCCAGCCAGCCGAGGAACGGCGAGAAAAAGGTAAATGCGCTGCCGGTATGCGCCAGCGCTAACGCCAGCGTCGACGACAGGCCGGAGTAGTTGGAGATAAAGGCGAAGGCCAGCACCATACCGATAGAGTAGACAGGCAACGCCAGCTCTTTCAGCGTACCGGCGAAGGTGGTGATGGCATCCTTCGGTTTCATCTTCAGCCACACAATCGACAGGATTGCCGCAAAGAGAATGGCGGTGCCGGTGGCAGAGAACCAGTCGAACTTATAGACCGCCGCATACGGCGTGGCGGCGTTCACCACTGGCGGCATGCGCGCCACCAGCTTATCAAGGTGCGGAACGGAGATATTAAACACCCAGTCGTAGAGCGCGCCACCCGGCGCAAAGAGCGCTTTAAAGGGAGGAACACTCCATAGCGTGACGGTCGCCGTCAGGAACAGGAAGGGTGACCAGGCGCGCAGGATCTGCCCGGCGCTGTATTGGGTGCGGGATAAATCGAGATCGACCTGCGACGCGCCCATATCGCCAAAGCGGAAAATGCGCACCGGCTTCCAGCGCTTGAGGAACAGCGTCAGGCAGACCAGCGACACCAGAGAGGAGATGATGTCCGGCAGTTCCGGGCCGATAAAGTTAGAGCTGAGATACTGCGCAATGGCGAACGAGCCACCGGCAACGACCACCGCAGGCCAGGTCTCTTTCACCCCGCGCCAGCCATCCATAATCGCCATGATCCAGAAGAGCACGATAATGGTCAGGAAGGGGAGCTGGCGGCCCACCATCTGGCCGATTTCGAAGCTGTCCAGCCCGGTCACCTGGCCGGCAACCAGAATCGGAATACCCATCGCACCGAAGGCAACCGGCGCGGTGTTGACAATCAGGCACAGCCCGGCGGCATAGAGCGGGTTAAAGCCCAGACCGACCAGCAGGGCGGCGGTGATCGCTACCGGCGCGCCAAACCCGGCGGCCCCTTCCAGAAACGCGCCAAACGAGAAGCCGACAATCAGCATCTGCAAACGCTGGTCTGGCGTAATGGAGAGAATCGACGAGCGAATAATGTCGAACTGGCCGGTTTTGACAGAGATCTTATAGACAAAGACGGCGGCGATGATGATCCACGCGATGGGCCACAGGCCATAGAAAAAGCCGTACACCACCGACGCCAGCGCGCGATCCACCGGCATTTTGTAGAACAGCAGCGCAACGGCAAGGGCGATGACGACGGTCCAGCTTGCCGCAACGTAGCCTTTCAGCTTGAGCTTTATCAGCGCGAAAAAGAAGAACAGGATCGGAAGCGATGCGATGAGGCTGGAAAGCCAGAGGTTGCCAGCCGGGTCATAGTTCTGTTGCCAGAGCGTCATGCAGGTCTCCTGAGAACCACGGCAAAACCGCGAGCGATAAGTCTCTGCTTAGCTCTGTCTCACAGGTTTTGTAAAAGTGGTCCTGCCAATGCGGTTGTGTAGGGTTTGTGATAACGAATGGTTATCCAAATGTTGCGGCGTGGCAATCGGGCTGTGAAGGGATTTAATGGAACTGTGAAGCGCGGAGAAAAAGCGGCTGGAATTGGTAGGGCCAATTAATACCGCCCGCGCGCTCAGCAGAGGCGGGGCGGAGAGAATATCAGAATTCGGTGTTGGCGAAGCCGGTCATCGCATCGAGGCCCATTTCGCGGCCCAGCGCCGTCATCGGGTGAACCACGACAATCCCTCGCACGCTTTTTTTCAGCTTGCCGAGATCGGCCTGCTCTTTCCTGGTGATCGGGCGGCTATAGCGCATTTTCGTCAGTTTCTGCGCCTCTTTACTCAGCTTCTGGCTGTACTGTTCGCGCAGGCGGGCAATTTCGGTCTCCAGCGTAGTCTTCTCTTTTTCCAGTTCGGCGTACTTCTCAGCCGCGTCAACCAGAGAGAGCTCTGCCTGCTGGTGGCGGATCGCGTCGAGACGGTCGCTCAGACGCTTAATTTCGTTTTTTTCGACTTCTTTCATGATAGGCATTTTCTTCAGGAACAAAGTGCAAGGATACAACACTTCAGGAAGGGATTACTTCTGGAATGCTTTTTTTAAGCTGATCCGTGAGATCAGCTCGGTCAGCGAAAGCACCATGGTGGAGCGCACCACCTGCTGATAACGCTGTTTTTGCATGGCGAAAAAATCTGCATCGCTGGTATCGAATATGGGCTGCGGCGGCAGGGCGGCGACGCAGTGCAACTCGCCAAACGGCCCGAGGATCTCATCATCGGTGAAGGCGTACTCCGTGCCATCGTGGTTCAGCTCTTCGCGCAGCGCCATCAGCAGCTCGGCATCTTCATACTCGGCCCGCGAGATAACCCCGAGGCCGTAAATCAGCTTCAAACGCACAGACAAATTGCCCAGCGGACCGTCGCCGTCCAGCAGCGGCTCGACGGCATATTTCACCGCGTAGTCATCTTTGCGAAACACCTGGAGCACGAGGATATTGATCGCTTCGTTGAGCAACTCAACGGCGGCAATCAAAAAACTGCGCACGGTTTTTCCCGCATTCAGACGCTCGAGTACACGGTTTTCGAAAGCCTGGGTGTGTTCCATTATTGCCTGCATATCTGACAACTTCGTTAGCTGGCGCGGGGCATCCCGCGCCAATATCGGCATCATGCCTGGGTTTGATAAGCGTTGACGGCTTCCTGGACTACCGGGCTGTCGGCGTCGAGGCCGGAAACCTGTGCCAGCGCCGCCTGCGGGCCTTTCTCAGCAATAAGCTGAGCCAGCTCCTGCGCCTGCGGATCCTCTTCGCTGCGATAGTGCATCGCGGCGGCGATACCTTTCACCAGGTTGGCGTGCGGCAGGTTGTACTCCAGCGTGCCGAGCAGCGGTTTAATCAGACGGTCGCCCGCGCTCAGTTTACGCAGCGGTTGACGCCCTACGCGCTCTACATCGTCTTTCAGATAGGGGTTCTCAAAACGGCCCAGGATTTTCTGAATATAGGCCGCGTGCTTGTCAGCATCGAAACCATAACGCTTGATCAGCACCGCGCCGCTCTCTTCCATCGCGCCTTTCACCACGGCACGAATTGTCTCATCAAGGATCGCGTCGCGAATGGTCTGATGGCCGGTCTGTTTTCCAAGGTAGGCGGTTATAGCATGCCCGGTATTCAGCGTGAAGAGCTTACGCTCAACAAAGGCCATCAAATTATCGGTCAGCTCCATTCCCGGGATGGTCGGCAGCGCGCCTTTAAACTGGGTTTGGTCGACAATCCACTCGCTGAAGGTCTCCACGGTCACTTCCAGCGGATCGTTGTTGGCGGAAGCGGAGGGGGGAACAATACGGTCAACGGCGGAGTCGACGAAGCCGACATGCGCCTCAACCCAGGCTTTATCCTGCTCCGCCAGCTGGGCGAAAACATGCCCTTTCAGCTGGCTGGTGCCGCGCACCATATTTTCACAGGCGATAATGTTCAGCGGCGTATCGACGCCCTGCGCCTTACGTTTTACCAGCCCTTTGGCGACCGCCGGGGCGATGCGCTCCAGCACTACCGGGCCAACGGCGGTAGTGACTAAATCCACCTGCGCAATCAGGTCGACAACCTCTTCGCCGATGCTGCTCACCGCATTGACGCCCGAGACGATATCGACCTGCTCTTTTTCACCAACGACGTGAACCTGATAGCTGTGACGGGCGTTGAGGGCGTCCAGAACCACCTGATTAACATCGGCGAACGTCAGTTCAATCCCCGCGTCGGCCAACAGCTTGCCGATAAAGCCACGTCCGATATTACCTGCGCCAAAATGTAATGCTTTCATAGAATGACCCTTTATCAATGTTTTTACCCGAGAGGGCTGGGGTGAGAAGCGTCAGCGGGTTCTTCTCACCCAAGCCCTCTCCTCCGAAGAGGAGAGAACGTGGAGCTGATTACGGGTTCAGCAACGCCAGCACTTCCTCAACGCTTGTGGTGTGCGTGAGACGTTCGACAATTGTCTCATCATCCAGCGCGGTGGTCAGGCTGGTAATGACCTGAATGTGCTCGTTATTGCGTGCGGCAATGCCGATCACCAGATGAGCAATCTCATCCTCCTCTTCGCCGAAGCGCACGCCCTGCGGATACTGGCAGAAGACCACACCGGTTTTCAGGACGCGATCTTTCGCTTCCACCGTGCCGTGCGGAACCGCGATAGACTGACCAAGATAGGTCGGGGTCATTTTTTCACGGTCCAGCATTGCGTCAATATATTCTGGCTGCACATAACCGCCTTTGACCAGTTGCTCACCGGCAAAGCGGATCGCCTCCTCTTTATGCGTTGCGCTACAACCGAGGAAGATATTCTCCGCGCCCAGCTTAAAGAGATTTGTATTGGAGGTATCAAAGCTATCCTGCAGGCTGCTGTTGACCTTCGCTTCGTTAGTCGTGTGGCGCTGGGCAGCCGCCAGACGCTCCGTCAGGCCGGTGTAGAGGCCGCTGTCGAGGAAGTTGGTCAGCGAAATATGCTGCGCTTGCGGTGCCTGGCGCATGGCGCGCTCGGTCAGGTCGCGGTGCGTAATCACCAGATCGACATCGGAGGGCAGGCTGTTAATCGCGCTGTTGGTGACAGAGATGTTGGTCAGACCCGCATCCTGCACTTTCTTACGCAGTACGCCTGCGCCCATGGCGCTGGAGCCCATCCCGGCATCACATGCGACGATGATTTTGCGCACGTGGCTCAGATCGTTAGTGACATCTTTTGTCCCGTGCGCAGCAGCAACACCTTTGGATTCGGCTTTCATATCGTGCATACGGCGGGTTGCCGCTTCGATATCATCCTCTTCCTCTTTCACTTTGCTGGTCTTCAGCAGGATGGCCGCGACAACGAAGGAGACAATCATGGCTGCGAAGATCGCCGCGAGGTTAGCGAAGTAGGCGCCTTTTGGCGTCATGGCCAGCACCGCCAGGATAGAGCCAGGAGAGGCCGGAGAGACCAGGCCGCCGTTCAGCATGCTGAGGGTAAAGACGCCGGTCATACCGCCGAGGATCACGGCAATCAGCAGACGCGGGTTCATCAGCACGTACGGGAAGTAAATCTCATGGATCCCGCCGAGGAAGTGGATAATCGCCGCGCCACCCGCAGACTGCTTCGCGCTGCCGCGACCAAAGAACATGTAGGCCAGCAGGATGCCCATACCCGGACCCGGGTTCGCTTCAATCAGGAAGAAGATGGACTTGCCGATCTCATGGGACTGCTGAATACCCAGCGGCGAGAAGATGCCGTGGTTGATGGCGTTGTTGAGGAAGAGGATTTTCGCCGGCTCAACGAAGATAGAGGCCAGCGGCAGCATGTCGTGAACAACCATAAAGTTCACGCCTGCGGCGAGCGCTTTAGAGAGCACTTCCACCGCCGGGCCAATCGCCAGGAACGCCAGAATGGCGAGGATCATCCCGATGATGCCAGCGGAGAAGTTGTTCACCAGCATTTCGAAACCGGACTTGATCTTGCCGTCGACGGCCGCGTCAAATTTCTTGATGCAGTAGCCGCCCAGCGGGCCTGCAATCATCGCGCCGAGGAACATCGGCATATCCGCGCCCACGATCACGCCCATGGTGGTGATAGCACCAACCACACCGCCGCGATCGCCACCCACCAGACGACCGCCGGTAAAACCGATCAGCAGTGGCAACAGGTAGGTGATCATCGGGCCGACGAGTTTCGCCAGCGTCTCGTTAGGTAACCATCCCGTAGGGATAAACAGCGCGGTGATAATCCCCCACGCGATAAAGGCGCCGATATTCGGCATCACCATATTGCTCAGGAAACGACCAAAGCTTTGCACCTTGATCTTGATATCGGATGACATAAAACACCCCTTCTTATGTTTGCTAGCGCACAGGCCGGAAGCCCGAGGTTTATTGTTAATGTGGCGGCAGAGGTAGCCGGACCTGAATTGTCTGTGATGCGGAATCTGGCACCGAATCGCGCACCTGTCCAGATGACACACTTTAATGTGATTCTGATCACGTTAAGGGCGGGGGTTATCCCTCATTCATAGTGATTTTCGTCACAAAAAATGAGTGTAAAAAAAGAACGGCGCGCAGAATTTATACGATGTCGGGGAATAAATGTGACGGATATCACGTTTAACTGCTGGGGGTTTGTGAGTTATTTGTGATGTGAGTCACAAGATATTTTTCTCGGAAAATTCCGAACGTGATCGACCGCAAAGTGCGCTTTTTCACAAGCCCAAAGATGTAACTTCCTTTCACCCTTCAACCGCTCATCATGAGGGGTAAAGTTGTCACCCTGATGAAGGCGACGCGCGCCTGCGCTTTCCTCACGCGTTAAGAGCGGCTCTGTTATCCAGGATAAGACTCCTGGTTTTGCGATCTGATATTCCCGCACGGATTAAAAGGACTATTTTATTATCCTGAGACAATGTTAAGAGGCGCGGGGCCAGCGCCTGTACAACCCCCGTACGTGACGTACACTCTTTTTTATCCCTGCGGCAAATTTAAAAAGGACACGGCAATGAAACTGATCGGCAGCTACACCAGCCCGTTTGTACGCAAAATCTCTGTCATTCTGCTGGAAAAAGGTATCACCTTCGAATTTATCAATGAGCAACCCTACAGCGCCGGGAGCGGCGTCGGTCACTATAATCCGCTCGGCAAAGTGCCGGCGCTGGTCACCGATGAGGGGGAGGTATGGTACGACTCGCCGATCATTGCACAATACATTGACCTGCTGGGCGCTGAGCCGCCGATGTTGCCGGATGATGCTAAAGCGGCGCTGAAAATCCGCCAGCTGGAAGCGCTGGCCGATGGCATTATGGACGCCGCGTTGGTCTCGGTTCGTGAATTAGCGCGCCCGGTAGAGCAGCAGTCGCAAGCGGAGCTGCTGCGCCAGCGGGAAAAAGTCTCTCGCGGGCTGGATGCGCTGGAAAAGTGCCTGCAAGAGGGTGAACTCGCTGTCGATACGCTCAACCTGGCCACCATCGCGATCGCCTGCGCCATTAGCTACCTCAACTTCCGCCGCGTCTCGCCGGGCTGGAATGTCAATCGCCCGCTGCTGGTGAAGCTGGTGGAAAATCTCTTCCAGCGTGAAAGCTTTGCCCGCACGGAACCGCCCAAGGCGTGATCCGTGTTATGCCCGCCTGAGAAAATCGCTGTACAATCCCCCTCACGTCAACACCCCTGACGGGAGGGGTAACTCCACAGCCGGGCCTTTTCATGACAACTCTTTACAGCCAGATTCCTTCGACCGATCGCCTGTTACGTGACGAGGCGTTCGCGTCGCTGTTAACCACCTATGGCCACCGCCGCATCACGCAAACCCTGCGTCAGCTTCAGGACGAAGCGCGCGCGGAGATCCGCGACGCGCAGCGCTTGCCTGCATGGTGTGAAAACTGGGCGCAGGCTGTGCTGCAGCGCCTGGAGCAGGAGAACAGCCACGCGCTGCGCCCGGTGTTTAACCTCAGCGGCACGGTGCTGCACACCAACCTCGGGCGCGCGGTGCAGTCGCAGGCGGCGATAGATGCGGTCACGACGGCGATGGGCTCGGCAGTAACGCTGGAGTACGATCTCGACGGTGCCGGGCGCGGTCATCGCGATCGCGCCATCGCGGCGCTGCTCTGCCAGTTAACCGGCGCGGAAGATGCCTGTATTGTCAACAACAATGCTGCCGCAGTGCTGCTGATGCTGGCGGCGACGTCGGCCGGCGGTGAAGTGGTGGTATCGCGCGGTGAGCTGGTGGAGATTGGCGGCGCGTTTCGTATTCCCGATGTGATGCGCCAGGCGGGCTGCATCCTGCATGAAGTGGGCACAACCAACCGCACCCACGCCAGGGATTACCGCCAGGCGATCGGCGCGAATACCGCGTCGCTGATGAAAGTCCATACCAGTAACTACCATATTGAAGGCTTTACCAAAGCGGTGGACGAAGCCGAGCTGGTGGAGCTGGCGCAGGAAGCCGACCTGCCGGTGATTGTCGATCTCGGCAGCGGCTCGCTGGTCGATTTGAGCCTCCACGGTTTGCCAAAAGAGCCGATGCCGCAGGCGCTGATTGCCGCAGGCGTCAGCCTGGTGAGCTTCTCGGGCGATAAGCTGCTCGGCGGGCCGCAGGCGGGGATTATTGTCGGTAAAAAAGCGTTGATCGAGCAGCTTCAGCACCACCCGCTGAAACGCGCGCTGCGGGCGGATAAAATGACTCTCGCGGCGCTGGAAGCGACGTTGCGCCTCTATCTGCACCCGGAAAAATTAACGCAAAACCTGCCGACGCTACGCTATCTCACCCGCCCGCAGGCGGAGATCCGTGACCAGGCGCAACGCTTATGCGACGCGCTTGCCGCTCGTTACAGCGAATTTGCGCTGCGCGTCGAGCCCTGTCTGTCGCAAATCGGCAGCGGTTCGCTGCCCGTCGAGCGGTTGCCGGGCGCGGCGCTAACGCTTACGCCCCATGACGGCAGCGGCCGTCGGCTGGAAGCGCTGGCAACGCAGTGGCGCGCGCTGCCGCAGCCGGTGATCGGCCGTATCTATGAGGGCCGTCTGTGGCTCGATTGCCGCTGTCTTGATGATGAATCCCGCTTGCTGGAGATGTTGCTGAAATGATTATTGCCACTGCCGGGCATGTGGACCACGGCAAAACCACCCTGATCGAAGCCATTACTGGCGTCAACGCCGACCGTTTGCCGGAAGAGAAGCGGCGCGGCATGACCATCGATCTGGGCTACGCCTACTGGCCGCAGCCGGATGGCCGCGTGCCGGGCTTTATTGATGTGCCGGGGCATGAAAAATTCCTCAGTAATATGCTGGCGGGTGTCGGCGGTATCGATCATGCGCTGCTGGTCGTGGCCTGCGACGATGGCGTGATGGCGCAGACCCGTGAACACCTGGCAATTTTGCAACTGACCGGCAACCCGGCGCTGACCGTCGCGCTCACCAAAGCCGATCGCGTTGACGAGGCGCGCATTGCCGAGGTGCGCGAAGAGGTGGAGAACACTTTACGTGAGTTTGGCTACCCGCAGGCGACGCTGTTTGTCACCGCCGCCGTCGGGATGCGCGGCATTGATGCGCTGCGCGCGCACCTGTTGCAGCTGCCGGAGCGGGCGCACCCGGAGCATCAGCGCTTCCGGCTGGCGCTGGATCGCGCCTTCACGGTGAAAGGGGCAGGGCTGGTGGTCACCGGCACGGCGCTCTCCGGCGATGTTCGCATCGGCGATACGCTCTGGCTTACCGGAGTGAATAAGCCCATGCGCGTGCGCGGTCTGCATGCGCAGAATCAACCCGTTGAGCATGCCCACGCCGGGCAGCGCATTGCGCTGAATATCGCCGGTGATGCGGAGAAAGAGGCGCTCAGCCGCGGCGACTGGCTGCTGTCGCAACAGCCGCCTGAGCCAACGGAGCGGGTGATCGTCGCACTTTATAGCCATACCCCACTCACCCAGTGGCAGCCGCTGCATATCCATCACGCCGCCAGCCATGTTACCGGGCGCGTATCGCTGCTGGAAGATGGCTTAGCCGAGCTGGTGCTGGATACGCCGCTGTGGCTGGCGGATAACGACCGGCTGGTGCTGCGCGACATCTCCGCGCGCACTACGCTGGCGGGTGCTCGCGTGGTGACACTGAACTCGCCGCGGCGCGGCAAGCGCAAAGCGGAGTACTTAGCGTGGATCGCCGCCCTTGCCCATGCAGAGGATGATACTCAGGCGCTCAGCGCGCACCTGTCGCGCGGTGCGGTTGATCTCACGGCTTTTGGCTGGTCACGCCAGCTTAGCGCCAGCGGGCTGAATGCGCTGCTGGCGAACCCCTGTTTTATCCGTGCCGGTAATAACCTGCTCGATGCGCCGATAGCCGCCCGCTGGCAGCGCAAGCTGCGGGAGACGCTGGCGACCTATCATCAACAGCACCATGACGAACCCGGCCCTGGCCGCGAGCGTTTGCGCCGCATGGCGCTGCCGATGGAGGATGAAGCGCTGGTCTTAACGCTGATTGAGCGTATGCGCGAGAGTGGTGATATCCAGAGCCATCACGGCTGGCTGCATCTGCCGGAGCATAAAGCCGGTTTTAACGATGAGCAGTCGCAGCTGTGGCAGAAAGCCGCGCCGCTCTTCGGCGATGAGCCCTGGTGGGTGCGTGATTTGGCACGCGAAACGGGGGTTGATGAGCAGGTGATGCGCGGCGTATTGCGCCAGGCGGCGCAGCAGGGGCTGATCACCGCCATCGTCAAAGACCGCTACTACCGCAACGATCGCATTGTCACCTTCGCCAGCATGATCCGCGATCTCGATCAGGGGCGCGGCTCCACCAGCGCGGCGGATTTTCGCGACCAGCTCAATGTCGGGCGCAAGCTGGCGATTCAGATCCTTGAATACTTCGATCGCATTGGTTTTACCCGCCGCCGGGGCAATGACCATATTCTGCGCGACAAGGCGCTCTTTATTAACGAGAAGGGTTAGGGCACCTCGCCTGGGGAGAAATCTGCCGATCTCCCGGGGTGTGATCAAAGCGCGCAGGCGGTCTCTTCTGGCACTCTCGCTCTTTTCAGCCTCAGGCGGGAGGACGCGTGAACCGATTTATCATCGCCGATGCGGCAAAATGCATCGGCTGCCGCACCTGCGAAGTGGCCTGCGTGGTGTCGCACCAGCAGAATCAGGATTGTTCGGGCATTAACCCTGCCCGTTTCTCTTCACGCATTCGCGTGGTCAAAACCGGCGACTTTTCCACGGCCGTCACTTGTCATCACTGTGAAGAGGCTCCCTGCGCCGGAGCCTGCCCGGTCGGTGCCATTTACCGCACGCAGGGCGCGGTGCAGGTCGAACAGTCGCGCTGCATTGGCTGCAAAAGCTGCATGATCGCCTGCCCGTTTGGCGCGATGGAGGTGACAGCAGCGCCGCGACAGGCGCTGAAGTGCGATCTCTGTCAGCACCGCGACGGCGGGCCAGCCTGCGTTGAGGCCTGCCCGACGCGCGCGCTGAGCTGTGTCGATCCGGTGCTTTTACGCGAAGTGCGGCTCAGGAGCCTGCCCGCGTAAACCCTTGTCAGGCGCTGTGCTCCTGCCAGGCGCGCTCCACCTCTTCGGCGAGGATTTTAACGCCCGCTTCGATAAGCGCAGGTTCCGGCACATAGTTCATGCGCATGCATTGATGGGTATGGGGCCAGGGTTTATCGAGGCCGGGGAAGAAGTAGTCTCCCGGTACCATCAACACGCCGCGTTTTTTCAGACGCTGGTAGAGCAGTTCGGTGCTGATCGGCAGATCTTTAAACCACAGCCAGAGGAAAATTGCCCCTTCCGGTTTGTGGATCAGGCAGCGCTCCGGCGGCAGATAGCGACGCAGCGTAGCGATGGTCTCCTGCACGCGCTGGTAGTAGAACGGCTTAATCACCTCGTCAGAGAGGCGCAGCAGGTCTTTGCGCTTAATCATTTCGCACATCATCGCCGGACCAATGCCCCCCGGTGAGAGGCTGATGATGCCGTTCATATTGCGGATGGCAGAGATCACTTTGTCATTGGCGATAATGATGCCGCAGCGGCTGCCCGGCAGGCCCAGCTTCGACAGGCTCATGCAGAGAATGATATTCGGGTTCCAGAGCGGGCGCGCTTCGCTGAAGATAATGCCGGGGAAAGGAACGCCGTACGCATTATCGATCACCAGCGGGATATTGTGCTGATTGGCCAGCACATCCAGCTTCATCAACTCCTCATCGGTGATGACGTTGCCGGTCGGGTTGGTCGGGCGCGAGACGCAGATCATCCCCGTCTCTTCACCAATATGCAGGTGTTCGAAATCGACGTGGTACTTAAACTGCCCCTCCGGCAGTAACTCGATATTGGGCCGCGTGGAGACGAAGAGATCCTCCTCCAGCCCGGCATCGGCGTAGCCAATATACTCAGGCGCCAGCGGGAAGAGCACTTTGCGCGTGCTGCCGTCGGCGCGGCGGCCGGCAAAGAGGTTAAACAAGTAGAAAAACGCGCTCTGGCTGCCGTTTGTCAGTGCAATGTTCTGCGGTTCAATGTCCCAACCTAACTCTTCACGCAGCATCGCGGCCAGCGCCGTCAGAAGCTCGGTTTTGCCCTGCGGACCATCGTAATTACACAGGGCATCCGTGGCGCTGCCGCTCTCCAGCATCTCAGAAAGCAGCTGCTGGAAGTAGTCGGTCATCGCCGGGATTTTTGCCGGGTTGCCGCCGCCGAGCATGATAGCGCCAGGGGTGCGTAAACCGTCGTTAAGATCCTCCATCAGACGCGTAATGCCTGAATGTCGGGTAAATTTGTCGCCGAAAAGTGAAAATGTCATCGCTACTGCTCTGTCGGGCTGCGGGTGAAAGTGGCTAACCATAACGCTCTCACCCGCGTGGTGCAAATCTCCCTTCGCTGCAGTTTATCGACGTTTACTCTTACCGTGCGTGCTTTATTAGCACAATATTCTGGCATTAGTTCTGTTGCGCACGTCCGGCCCAGACGACCATCACTTTATCCTCGCCCTGCGTGCGTACAAAGCCATAACCCTGCGGTAGGGTGAGCGGGGTTTGCTTGCCGCTGCCCAGCGCCGGGTGGCGCGCGCGGAACTGCCCGAGCGTCTGCCAGTGACGCAGGCTGGCGGCGGCTTTACCATCAAGATCCTGCCAGTTCATCTGCGATCGCGTCCCCTGCAACGGATCAGAACCCGTCGGCCCGAAGGGACGATCGGATTCGTCGCCGTAGAAGATCTGCACCGCGCCGGGGGCGAGTAGCAGCAACTCTGCCGACTGCGTACCGCCTTCGCGGAACAGGCGGGTATCGTGGGAGGAGAGGTAGCTCAGCACATTAAAGCTTTGCAGCTTCTCCGCCATCTCTTGCCAGACGCTCTCCATATTCGCCAGGCAACTGGCGGCATCTGCCGCCTGCTGCTGATAATCAAAGTTAATCATCGCGTCGAAGCCGTGCTGGTAGTAAGCACTCTGCATCACGCCGTGTCCCCAGGATTCGCCGGTCATCCAGAAGGGCGCATCGTCGATCTTCTTCTGCGGGTTGGCCTGTTTCCACTCCGCCAGCGCCGCCGTAGCCTGAGTTTTTAACTGCTGCCAGGCCTCCGGTTCAACGTGCTTGGCGGTATCAACGCGGAAACCATCAATGCCGTAGTCGCGCACCCACTGACTGAGCCAGTGGGTCAGGTAGTCGCGCGGCGTGTAACCAGCAATCTCGCGTGCGGCGGTATCTGGTTTATGGCGATAAAAGAGCGGCAAGCCGGAGGGCTCTTTAGATTCGGTTTTCAGATCCGGCAGGAAGGCCAACGACATCGTCAGGTCGTCGAAACCGGGATTGTCGTAATCACCAATATCGGTGCGGATCCACTTTTTGCCCCACCAGTTTTGCCAGGCGGTTTTATCGCTGAAGTTGATGTAATCATTGAAGCTATGCCAGGTCTGTCCGGCGGCGGGCTTCCAGTCGGTCCAGTGCTCGCCGAGGATTTTTTTGCGCTCCTCCTCTTTCAGGTAGAGCGCGCCGAACTGGTAAGTCTGCATATCTGCAAGCGTTGCGTAGCCGGCGTGGTTCATCACCACATCAAACAGCACACGGATGCCACGGCGGTGTGCTTCATCAACCAGCGTGCGCAGATCGTTTTCATCGCCCATATTGGCGTCGAGGCGCGTCCAGTCGAGCGTGTAGTAACCGTGGTAGGCATAGTGGGGGAAATCCCCTTTGGTGCCGCCGCCAACCCAGCCGTGGATCTGCTCCAGCGGCGAGCTGATCCACAGCGCGTTTACGCCGAGCTGCTGCAAATAGTCGAGCTTGCTGGTCAGCCCCTTCAGATCGCCACCGTGAAAAGTACCGATCTCCTGCATACCATCTTTGTGCCGCCCGTAGCTGTTGTCATTCGAGGGATCGCCGTTGACATAGCGGTCGGTGAGCACGAAATAGACCGTGGCGTTATGCCACTGAAATGGTGCCGCGCCGTGCGTCTGCGCTGCCTCAAGCAGCAGCAGGCCGTTGCTCTCTTGCGCCGGCAGCAGTGTGATTTTGCCGTCGCGCACCGTCGCGGTTTGCTGGCTATAGAAATCCCGCACTTCGCTGCCTTCTGCGAAGGTGTCGCCAACCGGAATGGTCAGCGGTTTATCGCTACGCACCGGGCACTGGCGCGCCACCACCGTTTGCTTCTCTGCCGGGGCTTTTACGCTGATTAATAGCGTCGGCGTGCCGGAGCGGGTATCAAGCTGGAGCTGATAGTCACCGTCGCGGAAGATGCGCCACTGCGGCGCGCTGGCGCTGCATGGCATAAGCGATAACATCTGGTTGAGCTTGATGGCTCCGGCAGGCTGCCAGCACGCGTCGCCTTGTTGCACGGTGACAGGCCGCTCACCCTTTTTCAGCGTTGCCTGGCTGCGCCAGACGCCGGTGCCGTCGTCGGTCAACGCGGGAAAACCGGCCGCCGTCCAGTCGGTAGCGCAGGCGACGCCAGGCAGTAACAGCAGAAGTAAGGCAGCATGTTTCATCGAAGAGCCCCGAGGTAGCGATTTTCCCTAGTGTGCCCGTGTGTTGATGCGGGCAACTCCTCCCCGGCACCGGTTCGCCAGGGAGGAGGGCGAGGGTTGAGAAAATGCGTAAAACGTGCGGTTTTCAATATTGCGATAATCACCGCAATTTTAAGAACTTGTGCGCTTTATGTGCAGTTTACCGGTGACATAGTTTCAGAATTGGATTATTTCTGTACGTGCCCGATAAGGTTAATTTTGGTATGATTTGCGATTCAGCCCGCAAAATCGTGCATAAAAGAAGGTGTTGGAATGTTTATATCCGACCAGGAGACCTAATGATATCGATACCCATGCGACGAAGTGGGGCGACGATACTCATGTTTTTCACCTTGATGTTTTCAGGTGGAGTGCTGGCAAAAACGCACACAGAAACAGCGAGTCACAAAGCCCACGTCACTAAGGCAAGCGTAAAAAAAGAGGCAAGCAGTAAGAAAGAGTATTCTCGCAATAGTGTAAAAAGCCGTTCACTTCCTGATTTGCGAAAATACCCTTCCGGGACACCACGAAAGAGAGCGTTTCTCCGGACCGTAATGCCTTACATCACCAGCAAAAACGCTGCAATAACCGCGGAGCGTAACTGGCTGCTCAGAAAACAGTACGACAGCCAGTGGTCGCCGTCTGAGCGCACACGTATGAAGGATATTGCCAGACGCTACAAAGTGAGCTGGTCCGGGAATACGCGTCGTATTCCGTGGAACACGCTGCTTGAGCGCGTTGACATTATTCCGGACAGCATGGTTGCCACCATGGCTGCGGCAGAGAGCGGCTGGGGCACCTCTAAGCTGGCGCGCAGCAATAACAACCTGTTCGGCATGAAGTGTGCGAAAGGTGCCTGTAAAAGCGGCTCTGGCAGAGTGAAAGGCTACTCGCAGTTTGGTTCGGTGCAGGAGTCAGTGGATGCCTACGTCACCAACCTGAATACGCACGCGGCCTATGCCTCATTCCGAAAATCCCGTGCGCAGCTGCGTAAAGCGGATCAGGAAGTGACGGCGACGGCGATGATCCACAAGCTGAAGGGCTACTCCACCCGCGGCGCGAGCTATAACAACTATCTGTTTGCCATGTATCAGGACAATCAGCAGTTAATTGCCGCCCACATGTAACCCCGCTTGCTGAAACGCCTTCCCTCCGGAAGGCGTTTTTCTTTGCGCCTAAATCAGAATTTCACTGTAGCGATCGCGATAATCCTTTGGCGTGCTGTCGTAGGCTTTGCGGAACACGGAGTAGAAGTACTGCAAGGACGGGTAGCCGCACATCTGCGAAATCTCATTGATAGAGAGCGACGTGGAGATCAGCAGGCTGCGCGCCTTCTCCAGCTTCTCGGCGTGAATCACTGCATGAATGGTTTCGCCCACCTCCTCTTTGAAGCGCTTCTCCAGATTGGAGCGCGAAATGCCGACCGCATCCAGTACCTGATCGACCTTGATGCCTTTGCAGGCGTGGTTGCGGATGTAGTGCATCGCCTGAATCACCGCCGGATCGTTGAGCGAGCGATAATCTGTCGAACGGCGGGCGACGACCCGCATTGGCGGTACCAGCAGGCGCTGCAAGGGCATCGCTTCGTTATCCAGCAGCCGGTGCAGCAGTTTCGCGGCCTGGTACCCCATCTGGCGCGTGCCCTGCGCCACCGAGGAGAGCGCGACGCGGGAGAGGTAGCGGGTAAGCTCTTCATTATCGATGCCGATCACGCACAGCTTCTCCGGAACCGGAATATGCAGATGGTCGCAGACCTGCAAAACGTGGCGCGCCCGCGCGTCAGTGACGGCAATAATCCCCGTTTGCGGCGGCAGCGTCTGCAGCCAGTCGGCAAGGCGATTTTGCGCATGCTGCCAGTTTTCCGGCGCGGTGGTCAGCCCCTGGTAGACTACGCCGCGATACTTCTCCTGCGCGACCAGCTGGCAGAAGGCATATTCCCGCTCGGCGGCCCAGCGCTTGCCGCTCGACGCCGGCAGGCCGTAAAAGGCGAAGCGATGCACCCCCTTCTCTTTAAGGTGCAGAAACGCGCTCTCGACCAGCGCATGGTTGTCGGTGGCGATATAGTGCACCGGCGGATAGTGCTCCGGTGTATGGTATGAGCCGCCGACGCCGACAATCGGCACATCAACATCCGTCAGCAGCCGCTCAATCTCCCGGTCATCGTAGTCGGCGATCACGCCATCGCCGAGCCACTCCTTAATGTTCTCAATGCGGGCGCGGAAATCCTCCTCAATAAAGATATCCCACTCCGATTGCGACGCCTGAAGGTACTCCCCAACACCTTCGACCACCTGGCGGTCGTAGGCTTTATTGGCGTTAAATAACAGCGTGATGCGATGGCGCTTTTCAAACATAGTGGTTCGCTTCCTGACTATTCATCAGTTCTGATTACCATATTCAACACACGGCCGGACAAAAATAATCCGGCAGTGTGATCGCGCCTCTGTTCGCCCGGCTCAGGCGCGACGTTTGGTGGCGGAGTCCATCCATACCGCCAGCAGTAAAATGGCCCCTTTGACGATGTACTGCCAGAAGGTGGGGACATCCATCATACTCATACCGTTATCCAGCGAGGCCATAATAAACGCCCCCATCACCGCGCCCGCCACACTGCCGATCCCACCTGCCAGGCTGGTGCCGCCAATCACGCAGGCGGCAATCGCATCCAGCTCGGCAATGTTGCCGGCCGACGGTGAACCCGCGCCGAGACGGGAGCTGAGAATAAGGCCGGCAATCGCCACCATCAGGCCATTAATTGCGAACACCGCCAGCTTGGTGCGCTCAACGTTAATACCGGAGAGTCGCGCCGCTTCAAGGTTGCCGCCGATAGCGTAAATGCGGCGGCCAAAGGCGGTGCGCGTCGCCATAAACAGCCCGGCCAGCAGCAGAAAGACCAGCAGCAGCACCGGCGTCGGCACGCCGCGGTAATCATTCAGCAGCCAGATGGCACCGAGCACGATCACTGCGATAAGCGCCTGGCGCCCCACCGCGTGGCTGGAGGAGGAGGTGGCTAAGCCCAGCGACTGGCGGCGCATACGCCCGCGCCACTGCCAGAGCACAAACGCCACCAGCCCCAGCGCGCCAACGCCGAAGCCAACGCCGTCCGGCAGATAGCTCTGACCAATTTGCGACATCGCCGCGCTGGTGGGCGAAACGGTGGTGCCGTTAGTAATGCCGATTAACACCCCGCGAAACGCCAGCATCCCGGCGAGGGTGACGATAAACGACGGGACTTTGCGATAGGCCACCCACCAGCCGTTCCACGCGCCGAGCAGCAGGCCGAGCAGCAGCGTCACCACCACGGTGAGCGGCAGCGGCCAGCCGAGCCAGACGTCAAAAATGGCCGCCGCACCGCCCAGTAAACCCATCATCGAGCCTACCGAGAGGTCAATCTCCGCCGAGATAATGACAAACACCATCCCCACCGCCAGGATGCCGGTGATGGCGGTCTGGCGCAGCAGGTTAGAGATATTGCGCGCGCTCAGGTAGGCACCGTCGGTCATACCGGTAAAAAAGAGCATGATTACCACGATAGCCGCAAGCATCACAAACACCTGCAGGTTGAGCGATTTCAGCCCGGAGAAGGGGCCCGGCGATGCGGTGGATAACTGACTTTCAGACGGGTTGCTTTTCGACATGATGTTCGCTCCTCAGCGCCGCTTCCATAACCTGCTCCTGGGTCAAATGACGGTTGATAAGATCGGCTTTCAGCTTTCCTTCGTGCATCACCAGCACGCGGTCGCTCAAGCCCAGCACTTCGGGCAGCTCGGAGGAGATCACAATCACCGCGATCCCCTGCTGCACCAGTTGGTTAATCAGTTTGTAAATTTCATACTTCGCGCCGATATCGATGCCGCGCGTCGGCTCATCAAGGATCAAAATGCGTGGGTTGAGCAGCAGGCAGCGGGCGAGAATCGCTTTCTGCTGGTTGCCGCCGCTCAGCCGACCAATCGCCAGCTCTGGCGAGGAGGTTTTCACCTTCAGCCGCTGAATCGACTGCAAAATGCACGCCTGCTCGGCGGCGTCATCAAGGCTGCTCAGGCTGCCGGTAAATTGGTTAAGTGCCGCCAGCGTGATGTTTTTGCCCACCGCCATCACCGGCACAATGCCGTCGCGCTTGCGATCCTCTGGCACCATGGCGATGCCGTGGCCAATCGCCTGCTGGCAGTTGCGGATCTCAACCTCCGTGCCATTGAGAAAGATTTTTCCCTCCCAGCGACCCGGCCAGACGCCAAACAGGCACTGCACGGCTTCGGTGCGCCCGGCACCGACCAGCCCGGCAATGCCAAGAATTTCGCCGCGCTTGAGGCTAAAGGAGATGTCATTGACGCGTTTGATATGGCGGTTAACCGGATGCCAGGCGGTGAGATGCTCGACGCGCAGGATCTCCTCGCCGTGGGTATGGGGCTCATTGGGGTAGAGCGCCGTCAGCTCGCGACCCACCATCATGGTGATGATGTCATCTTCACTCATCCCCGCCGCATCGCGGGTGCCGATGTGCTTCCCGTCGCGGATAACGCAGATGACGTCGGAGATCGCTTTCACTTCGTTAAGCTTGTGGGAGATGTAAACGCAGGCGATATCGTGGTTGCGCAGGTCGCGGATGATATCGAGCAGCACCGCCGTCTCCTGCTCGGTCAGCGAGGCGGTCGGCTCATCTAAAATCAGCAACCGCACCTGCTTGTTCAGCGCTTTGGCAATCTCCACCAGCTGCTGCTGGCCCAGGCCTAAGTCGCCGACACGGGTATCCGGCGAGATGGCGAGGCTCACCTGCCTGAGCAGCTTTTCGCAGCGCAGCGTCATCTGGTCATAATCCATCACGCCGCGGCGGGTGATCTCCGCGCCAAGGAAGATGTTCTCCAGCACCGTGAGGTGTTTCACCAGCGCCAGCTCCTGGTGAATGATGGCGATGCCTTTACGCTCGGTATCGCGGATATGGCTGGCTTGCAGAATCTCACCGGCAAAGTAGATTTCGCCCTCATAGCTGCCGGCCGGGTAGATGCCGCACAGCACTTTCATCAGGGTCGATTTACCCGAACCGTTTTCGCCGCACAGGGAGAGCACTTCGCCCGCGTTAAGCTGCAGGCTGACGTTATCAATCGCCTTCACGACGCCGAAGGTTTTGGTGATGTTCTTCATTTCGAGTAAGTAAGGCATGGCTACTCCACGTCGATCGCTTATCAGACAGCGCCTGAAACGAGTGCGGCAGCGCGCATGATGCTCGACTCAGGCGCGCTGTCGTTTTCAGAGCTGATTCTTCTGGTGGAAGCCGTCTTTGATCACCGTGGCGTCAATATTCTCTTTGGTGACCTCAATCGGCGTCAGCAGGCGGGCTGGCACATCTTTCAGGCCATTGTTAAGTGAGGCATCGGCCTTCGGCTGCTTGTCGTTGCCAAGCTCGACGGCGATCTCCGCCGCGGTGTTGGCAAGCTGGGTGATAGGTTTATAGACGGTCATCGTCTGGCTGCCGTTAATCAGGCGTTTAACCCCGGCGAGATCCGCATCCTGACCGGAGATGGCGACTTTGCCCGCCAGCCCCTGGGCGCTTAACGCCTGGATAGCCCCACCGGCTGTGGCATCATTCGAAGCGACTACGGCATCGATTTTATTGTTGTTGGCGGTCAGCGCGTTCTCCATTATTTTCAGCGCATTTTCCGGCAGCCAGCCGTCGACCCACTGATCGCCCACAATTTTAATTTTGCCGCTGTCGATATAGGGCTTTAACACCTTCATCTGCCCGGCGCGGAACAGCTTGGCGTTATTATCCACCGGCGAGCCGCCCATTAAGAAGTAATTACCCTGCGGCACCTTATTGACCAGGCTTTGCGCCTGTAATTCCCCAACTTTTTCATTGTCGAAGGAGATATAGAAATCGATATCTGCATTATTAATCATGCGGTCATAGGCCAGAACTTTAATTCCTTCCTGTTTGGCTTCTTTAACAACGTTACTTAATACCTGACCGTTGTAGGGAATAATTACCAGCACGTCGACACCGCGGTTGATCATATTTTCGATTTGCGACATCTGGGTCTCTTCATTACCGTTCGCCGACTGGACAAAGACATCGGCGCCGAGGGATTCGGCTTTCTTAACAAAAATGTCGCGATCTTTTTGCCAGCGTTCAAGACGGAGATCGTCAATCGCCATGCCGATTTTTATCGTTTTGGCGTGGCCGAATGCGCTGGCGAGCAGCAGAGTGGCGCAGAGTGTAAGGCAGAGATTCTTTATCTTCATAATAGGAATACCTTTCGTAGGGTGGTGTGCGAGATAAAAGAAACGTGCACTGCTTAGAACGAGCAAATTCTTAACGCAGAATGGAATAGTGGCAATTACAGATTTTAATAGGCGGGTTACGTTTTTTGGTTTATTTGCTGATTTATGACCCCGATCTTATTTTAAAAAAAATAAAACTGGCGTTGCATAAAAAACAGGAAACTTTCTCGCAGCAACTTTTGCGGTTATTTTGCGAGCCAGCGCACGTTTGCGTATTCTCTCAATGGCAGTGTGAAATAACGTAATTGAGCAGGGCGCAGAGAGAATCCAGTATTAACTCAGATATGTTCACTCGCCAATGGAGCTCATTATGCACGCTTATTTTGACCAGCTGGATCGGGTTCGTTTTGAAGGTTCAAAGAGTACGAATCCGCTCGCGTTTCGTCACTACAACCCGGATGAGCTGGTGCTCGGGAAACGCATGGAAGATCACCTGCGTTTCGCCGCCTGCTACTGGCACACCTTCTGCTGGAACGGCGCGGATATGTTTGGCGTCGGATCATTCGATCGCCCCTGGCAGCAGCCGGGCGAGGCGATGGCGCTGGCAAAACGCAAAGCCGATGTCGCCTTCGAATTTTTCCATAAGCTCAATGTGCCCTATTACTGCTTCCATGATGTCGATGTCTCCCCGGAGGGCGCCTCGCTGAAGGAGTACCTCAATAACTTTGCCGAAATGGTTGATGTGCTGGGAGAAAAACAGCAGCAGAGCGGCGTTAAGCTGCTGTGGGGCACGGCGAACTGCTTTACCAACCCACGTTACGGTGCGGGCGCGGCCACTAACCCGGACCCGGAAGTCTTCAGCTGGGCGGCAACCCAGGTGGTGAGCGCGATGAACGCCACCCATAAACTCGGCGGCGAAAACTACGTGCTGTGGGGCGGTCGTGAAGGGTATGAAACCCTGCTCAATACCGACCTGCGCCAGGAGCGCGAGCAGATTGGCCGATTTATGAACATGGTGGTTGAGCATAAACACAAAATCGGTTTCCGCGGCACGCTGCTGATTGAGCCAAAACCGCAGGAGCCGACCAAGCACCAGTACGACTATGACGCCGCGACCGTCTATGGTTTCCTTAAACAGTTTGGGCTTGAGAAAGAGATTAAACTCAATATCGAAGCCAACCACGCCACCCTCGCGGGCCACTCTTTCCATCATGAAATTGCCACCGCCATTGCGCTGGGGCTGTTTGGCTCTGTCGACGCCAACCGCGGCGATCCGCAGCTCGGCTGGGATACCGATCAGTTCCCGAACAGCGTCGAAGAGAATGCGCTGGTGATGTATGAAATTATCAAAGCGGGTGGCTTCACGACCGGCGGCCTCAACTTTGACGCCAAGGTTCGTCGCCAGAGCACCGATAAATACGATCTCTTCTACGGTCATATCGGCGCGATGGACACCATGGCACTGGCGCTGAAAATCGCCGCCCGCATGGTGGAAGAGGGCGAGCTGGATAAACGCGTCGCCAAACGCTACGCGGGCTGGAATGGTGAGCTGGGCCAGCAAATTTTGCAGGGGCAGCTTAGCCTTGCGGAGCTGGCGAAGTACGCTGAAGAGCAGAACCTGGCACCGCGTCACCAGAGCGGTCATCAGGAGCAACTGGAGAACCTGGTCAACGCGTATCTCTTCGATAAGTAACCGGCTTCTGCGCGGCACACTCAACAAGGAGTAGCACTATGTATATCGGGATCGATCTCGGTACCTCGGGCGTGAAGGCGATTCTGCTCGGTGAGCAGGGCGAGGTGCTGGCCTCCTGGACGGAAAAACTCAGCGTCTCTCGCCCACACCCGCTGTGGTCGGAGCAGGATCCCGAAAGCTGGTGGCAGGCGACGGATCGCGCCATTCAGGCACTTGGCGCGGCGCATTCGCTACAGCAGGTGAAGGCCATCGGCCTCGCCGGGCAGATGCACGGCGCAACGCTGCTGGATAGTGAAAACCGCGTTCTGCGCCCGGCGATCCTCTGGAATGATGGTCGCTGTGGTGAGGAGTGCGGGCTGCTGGAGGCGCGGGTTGCTAACGCCCGAGCGATCACCGGTAACCTGATGATGCCGGGCTTTACCGCGCCGAAGCTCTTATGGGTGCAGCGGCATGAGCCGGAGATCTTCGCCAGGGTGGCGAAAGTGCTGCTGCCGAAGGATTACCTGCGGCTGAAGATGTCCGGCGTCTTTGCCAGCGATATGTCTGATGCCGCGGGCACCATGTGGCTCGATGTGGCGAAGCGCGACTGGAGCGACGAGATGCTCGCCGCCTGCTCACTGTCGCGCAGCCATATGCCCACGCTTTTTGAAGGTAGCGAGATCACCGGCGAGCTGCTGCCGGAGGTTGCCCGGCGCTGGGCGATGCCGGTAGTGCCGATTGTTGCAGGCGGTGGTGACAACGCCGCTGGCGCGGTCGGCGTCGGCATGGCGGATGCGGGCCAGGCGATGCTCTCCCTCGGCACATCCGGCGTCTACTTTGCCGTCAGCGAAGGGTTCCTCAGCAAGCCTGAAAGCGCGGTGCACAGCTTCTGCCATGCGCTGCCAGGGCGCTGGCACCTGATGTCGGTGATGCTGAGCGCGGCCTCCTGTCTGGACTGGGCGGCCAAACTGACCGGCATGGCGTCGGTGCAGGCGCTGATTAAAGCCGCGCAGCAGGCGGACGAGAACGCGGGCGATATCTGGTTTTTGCCTTACCTCTCGGGCGAGCGCACGCCGCACAACAACCCACAGGCAAAAGGCGTCTTCTTTGGGCTGACCCATCAACACGGCCCGGCCGAGTTGGCGCGCGCGGTGCTGGAAGGGGTGGGATATGCGCTGGCAGACGGTATGGATGTGGTGCACGCCTGCGGCGTGACGCCGCAAAGCATCACCCTTATCGGCGGCGGCGCGCGCAGTGCCTGGTGGCGGCAGATGCTGGCGGATATCAGCGGCTTGCAGCTTGATTACCGCACCGGCGGGGATGTTGGCCCGGCGCTCGGCGCGGCGCGGCTGGCGCAAATCGCCGTGAATCCCGACGTACCGCTGGCAACGCTGCTGCCGCAGCTGCCGGTGGAGCAGCAGCATCACCCGGACGCAGAGCGCCACGTGCACTATGCCTCGAAGCGTGACACCTTCCGCCGCATCTATCAGCAACTGTTGCCGCTGATGTCATAACCTTTGCGGCCCGCTGACAAACGGTGGGCCGTAATCACCCTGATGTTGTCCTTTTTTGGTCTTAGCAGCAGCGTAAAGCCTTGCCAGAATAGCGTTAACCCCACTGAGCAAGGAGTCCTGAAATGACCCGTACCGCCCTGATTAACATCGACACCCAGCAATCCTTTTTCCACCGTGACTTCTGGCAGGATAACGACTTTCCCGCCTTCCAGCAGGCGATGCTGACGCTGATTGCCGGGTGCCAGGCGCGCGGCATTCCGCTGGTGGATATTTTTCACGTCGCCGACAGCGGCCCCTTCTCGCTGGAGAGTGGCTTCGTGAAACCGATGCCGTTTTTGCAGCATCAGCCGGATGTCACCTTCCATAAGCATGTCCACAACGCCTTTACCGATACCGGCCTCGATCGCTGGTTGCGTCAGCGCGATATCAATCATCTGATCATTTGTGGTATTCGTACGGAGCAGTGCTGTGAAACGACCGCCAGGGTGGCATCGGATCTGGGCTATCGCGTGACCTTTGTCAGCGAAGCAACGCTCACCTTCCCGATGACGCACAATGGCGTGACGCTCGATAGCCACACGCTGCGCCACCGTACGGAAACCGTGCTGGTCGGGCGCTTTGCCGCCATTAAAACCGTCCAGGAGACGCTGGAATAATAAATGTGTGATGTCTGGTTTGTGATGCTGCCCGGCGTGCTGGCGCTGGATATGGCCGGTCCGGCAGAGACCTTTGCGCAGGCGCAGGAGACCTTTCGCCTGCACTACATCGGCCCTGAAGCGGAGGTGGCGACTTCCCTTGGCTTGACGATGGGCAACATCGCGCCGCTGCCGGAGTCATTGCCAGAGGGGAGCCTGCTGGTACTGCCCGGCGTCAGCGATTCGTCGCGCTTATTCGACACGCCGCAGGCAACCCAGGTGCGCAACTGGCTGATGTGTCTGCAACCGCTGCTGCACCGACGGGCGATTACGCTAATGTGCGTCTGTTCCGGGGCGATGCTGGCGGCGAAAGCCGGGCTGCTAAAAGGGGTGCAGTGTACGACCCATCACCATGTGATTGCCCGCTTGCAGGCGCTCGAACCGGCGGCGCTGGTGAAAGAGAACCGGATTTTTATTGAGGATCGTGGCATCTGGACCAGTGCGGGCATCACGTCAGGCATCGATCTCGCCCTGCACATTATCAACCGCTTATGCGGGCCGGCGCGCGCGCTGGCGGTAGCGCGTGAAATGGTGGTCTGGTTTCGCCGCTCCGGCGACGATCCGCAGCTTTCACCGTGGCTGCGCTATCGCAATCATCTCCATCCGGCGGTGCACCGCGCGCAGGATGCGCTAACCGCCGAGCCGCAAAAAGCCTGGCAGCTGGTGGAGATTGCCGCCCAGGCACACGTCAGTGCGCGGCATCTCACCCGTCTATTTCAGCAGCATCTTGGGATCAGCGTGCGCGACTATCTGGAGCAGCTGCGGCTGGTGATCGCCGAGCAGGCGCTTTTGCAGGGGCTGGGCGCAGAGCAGGCGGCGCTGGCCGCCGGTTTCTCCTCCCCGCGTCAATTGCACCGGGCGCGGGCACGAATCGCTAGCTGACAAACCGCCGGTGGTCGATGCGCTGAACCAGCATCGAGAGCGCCAGGCTTGCCGCCAGCGCCGCGCTGAAAACCCACAGAATGTCGAGCAGCGGCCAGCTTTGCACCTCTACTCCGCGCGTGCGCAGCGCATGAATAATCAGCGCGTGAAAACCGTAAATGCCCAGCGAGTGGCGCGAAATCAGCGCCAGCCCCGGCAGCGTGCGGCTATTGAGGGTGTTTTTTACCAGCGTAAAGAGCGCGATGGCGCAGAGAAAGACCATCGGGCCGCAGTAGAGATACCAGGTATCGGCGAAGTTGCCGCGCCATCTCAGCTCATGCAGCGTCCCGCGTGAAATCGCCACCACCGCCAGCACCACCACCGCGGCGCTCAGCCAGTTCAGCGCCCGTTTTTGCGTCTCCATCATGCCGATGGCGCGCCCAAGGATGGCGTAGAGCACGTAGTAAAAGGTGTCGCCATTGATATAAAGATTGATCGGTAGCCACTCCACGCCGTCGCTTTTTAGCGTCACCAGATTAGGGTTGGCGACGACGCCAATCACCACCATCAGCGCCAGCAGCATCTTGCCGCTCAGGGCTTTGACCTGAATTAAGGGCGACAGCAGGTAGATAACGATGACGGCGAAGAAGAACCACAGGTGATAAAAAATCGGCTTTTGCAGCACGTTCTTCAGCGACAGGTCGCTGTTAATCGAGGTAAACAGCACGATGTAGAGCAGGGCGATCGCGCTATAAAACAGCAGGCAGAGGGCGATGCGCGCAAAGTGGCGCGGCTGGGCGCTGCGTTCGCCATAAAAGAGGTAGCCTGAAATCATAAAAAAGAGGGGAACGCTGACGCGCGAGGCGGAGTTGAGCAGGTTGGCAATATTCCAGTCGAAGCTGGTCACAGTGGCCGGATTGGTAATGTACCAGGTGGTGGTGTGGATCATAACCACCATTAAACAGGCTATCCCGCGTAAATTATCAATCCAGTGAATTTTTGACGGCATCAGTTCCTCTGTTTCTTATTGTCGACAAATATCCTGAGACTGGTAATTTACCTGCGTATCTCTTTGGATAATTCTGAGTTTTCCCACGTGTGGTTGTGCACTTAGCGCAGTGCTGCACAATGGCGGTTTTGGTCGTTTACCCTATCAGCCCGCAAGGAAATGCGTAAGAAAATGATGAAGTTTACTCTGCCCATGCTGATGTTGCTGCTGGCGGGCTGCAGCGCACCCGAGAAAATGCCGGAGCAGAAGGCGCAAACGGCGCGGCCTGGCCCGACGCGCTCCCTCGATATGGAGCAGCTCTGCCGGGAAAACGCCGCGCACCGCTACAACACCGGGGCGGAAAAAGTGAGTGTGACCGGCCTCGAGCAGTATCAGGGCAGTTACGAGATGCGTGGCGTTACGCCACGCCATGAGGCGTTTGTCTGCACTTTTGACGCCGAAGGGCAGTTTTTGCACCTTTCGATGCGTTAAGCCCCCTAATACGCGCCAATGCCGCCTCTATTTCCCAATTTTCCGTAAACAACCCCGTTTCGTACTGTATATCTTGCAGTCAGCGGGTATACTGGTCGCCTCCTTTAAATCCACACGTATCCAGCACGAAATAATATGCAAAAGTTTGATACCAGGACCTTTCAGGGTCTGATCCTGACCTTACAGGATTATTGGGCTCGTCAGGGCTGCACCATCGTTCAACCTCTGGACATGGAAGTGGGTGCCGGCACCTCGCACCCGATGACCAGCCTGCGCGCGCTGGGCCCGGAGCCGATGGCAACCGCCTACGTTCAGCCTTCCCGCCGCCCGACCGATGGTCGCTACGGCGAAAACCCGAACCGCTTACAGCACTACTATCAGTTCCAGGTGGTGATTAAACCCTCTCCGGACAACATTCAGGAACTGTATCTCGGGTCACTGAAAGAGCTGGGTATGGACCCGACCATTCACGATATCCGTTTCGTGGAAGATAACTGGGAGAACCCGACGCTGGGTGCCTGGGGTCTTGGTTGGGAAGTGTGGCTTAACGGCATGGAAGTGACGCAGTTCACCTACTTCCAGCAGGTTGGCGGCCTGGAGTGCAAGCCGATCACCGGTGAGATCACCTACGGTCTGGAACGTCTGGCGATGTACATTCAGGGCGTGGACAGCGTCTACGATCTGGTCTGGAGCGACGGCCCGCTGGGTAAAACTACCTACGGCGACGTGTTCCATCAAAACGAAGTGGAGCAGTCCACTTACAACTTCGAATACGCCGATGTCGACTTCCTTTTCACCTGCTTTGAGCAGTATGAGAAAGAGGCTCAGCAGCTGCTGGCGCTGGAAAACCCGCTGCCGCTGCCGGCTTACGAACGCATTCTGAAAGCCGCCCACAGCTTCAACCTGCTTGATGCGCGTAAAGCCATCTCCGTCACCGAACGCCAGCGCTACATTCTGCGCATCCGTACGCTGACCAAAGCAGTCGCTGAAGCCTATTACGCTTCCCGTGAAGCCCTTGGCTTCCCGATGTGCAACAGAAATAAATAAGAGGCGGCCATGTCAGAGAAAACATTCCTGGTGGAAATCGGCACCGAAGAGCTGCCACCAAAAGCGCTGCGCAGCCTGGCTGAGTCCTTCGCTGCTAACTTTACCGCGGAGCTGGATGCGGCAGGTGTTGCCCACGGCGAGGTTAAATGGTTCGCCGCGCCGCGCCGTCTGGCGCTGAAAGTCGCTAACCTTGCTGCCGCGCAACCGGATCGCGAAGTTGAAAAACGCGGCCCGGCTATCGCCCAGGCGTTTGACGCGGAAGGCAAACCGAGCAAAGCGGCTGAAGGCTGGGCGCGCGGCTGCGGTATCACCGTCGATCAGGCTGAACGTCTGACCACCGACAAAGGCGAATGGCTGCTCTACCGCGCCCATGTTAAAGGCGAAAGCATCGAAACGCTGCTGCCGAACATGATCGCCACCTCGCTTAGCAAACTGCCGATCCCGAAACTGATGCGCTGGGGCGCGTCGGACGTGCACTTCGTGCGTCCGGTTCACACTGTTACGCTGCTGCTGGGCGACCAGCTGGTTCCGGCAACCATCCTTGGCATTCAGTCCGATCGCGTGATCCGCGGCCACCGCTTTATGGGCGAGCCGGAGTTCACCATCGACAACGCCGATCACTACCCGCAAATCCTGCTGGAGCGCGGCAAAGTGATGGCGGATTACGCCGAGCGTAAAGCCAAAATCAAAGCGGATGCTGAAGAGGCGGCGCGCAAGATTGGCGGTGTCGCCGATCTGAGCGACAGCCTGCTGGAAGAGGTGACGTCGCTGGTTGAGTGGCCAGTGGTGCTGACCGCGAAGTTCGAAGAGAAGTTCCTCGCGGTTCCGGCAGAAGCGCTGGTCTACACCATGAAGGGTGACCAGAAGTACTTCCCGGTGTATGGCAACGACGGCAAACTGCTGCCAAATTTCATCTTCGTCGCCAATATCGAGTCGAAAGATCCGCAACAGATTATCTCCGGTAATGAAAAAGTGGTGCGCCCGCGTCTGGCGGATGCCGAATTCTTCTTCAATACCGACCGTAAAAAACGCCTGGAAGACCACCTGCCGCGTCTGCAAACCGTGCTGTTCCAGCAGCAGCTCGGCACGCTGCGCGACAAGACCGATCGTATTCAGGCGCTGGCGGGCTGGATTGCCGGTCAGATTGGCGCAGATGTGAACCACGCCACGCGCGCGGGCCTGCTCTCCAAGTGCGATCTGATGACCAACATGGTGTTTGAGTTTACCGACACCCAGGGCGTGATGGGCATGCACTATGCGCGTCACGACGGGGAAGCCGAAGATGTTGCCGTCGCGCTGAACGAGCAGTATCAGCCGCGTTTTGCCGGTGACGATCTGCCGTCTAACCCGGTGGCCTGCGCCGTGGCGATTGCCGATAAGATGGATACCCTCGCGGGGATCTTCGGTATCGGCCAGCATCCGAAAGGGGATAAAGACCCGTTCGCGCTGCGCCGTGCCGCGCTGGGTGTGCTGCGTATTATCGTTGAGAAGAACCTGGCGCTGGATCTGCAAACTCTGACCGAAGAGGCGGTGCGTCTCTACGGCGATAAGCTGACGAACGCTAAAGTGGTCGACGATGTGATCGACTTTATGCTGGGCCGCTTCCGCGCCTGGTATCAGGATGAAGGCTACAGCGTGGATACCATCCAGGCGGTGCTGGCGCGCCGTCCGACTAAACCGGCAGACTTCGACGCGCGTATGAAGGCGGTTTCCCACTTCCGTACGCTGGAGGAAGCGGCGGCGTTGGCGGCAGCCAACAAGCGCGTCTCCAACATCCTGGCGAAATCTGACGAAACGCTGAATGAGAACGTGCAGGCGGCGGTGCTGAAAGAGGCGGCAGAGATTAAGCTGGCGGGCAACGTGGTGGTTCTGCGCGATACCCTGCAGCCGTTCTTCGCCGAAGGGCGTTATCAGGAGGCGTTGATCGAGCTGGCGCAGCTGCGCGAGCCGGTGGATGAGTTCTTTGAGAACGTGATGGTGAACGCCGAAGATAGAGAGGTGCGCATCAACCGCCTGACGCTGCTGGCGAAACTGCGCGAACTCTTCCTGCAGGTTGCGGATATCTCGCTGCTGCAGTAATCGTACAGTTGATAAAAAACCCGCTACGGCGGGTTTTTTTATGCTCCAGTGTTGCCAGACAGTTTGTTGCCGGATGGCGGCTACGCCTTATCCGGCCTACGATTGTGTGCCATCGCTCCGGCCATGTAGGCCGGATAAGCGAAGCGCCATCCGGCAACAGCACCCACTCAGCGGCGTGGCGCATGGGTGAATCGACGAAAGGCGGTGCTGACGCGTACGGCGTTGCGCCCGGCGCGTTTCGCCTCGTAAAGCGCATTATCCGCGCTCTGGATAAGCTGCCCATATTCGGTATGGTTTTGCTGACACACGCTGGCGACGCCGATACTAACGCTGACGCAGCCATCCGGTGAACTGGCATGGGGGAGCTCAAGCCGCTGCACGCTGGTGCGCAGCGTCTCCGCCAGCTCAACGGCATCGGCGGAGCGCGTTTCTGGCAGCAGGGCGCAAAACTCCTCGCCGCCGTAGCGAAACAGGATCTCATTCGGGTTATTCAGCGCACCGCGCATCGCTGTGGCAATCTGCTGTAAGCACTCATCGCCGCGCTGGTGCCCATAGCTATCGTTATAGGACTTGAAATAGTCCACATCGATAAGCAGCAGCGACAGGGGTTTGTTATTGCGCTTGCTGGCGCGCCACTCGCGCTCGATGCAGAGATCAAAATAGCGGCGGTTGCCGACGCCCGTCAGGCCATCCGACAGGGATTGTGACAACAGCTCATGCGCCTGATCGCGCAGCAGCGACTCACGGCGTACCGCCGCGGTGACATCGACGATCTGAATCAGGCAGTAACGCTCGGTATCGCCGAGTGGAACAATGGTCACCGCCTGGCTCAGACGGGCGGTGGGCCGCGCCGGTTCTGCATAGAGCGGAAAAGGGGAGCGGTGCAGGGATTGCGAAAGCAGGGAAGATAAATTGTGACCAATGGCCTGGCGGATCGCATCACCAACGCGGTGATACGTTAAGTCAGGAAAGACGGTAAAAAAGTCTTCGCCAACGGTGTCGCTGGCGGCCCGCCCGGTATGCGTCTCTAACCACGCATTCCACAGCGCGATGCGGTACTGCGCATCCACAAGGATGACACCGAGGCTGAGGGCTGAAAACGCATCCAATAACAACTTATCTTTCATGATTAATGCATTCCGCTGGGAACACTACCGGATTCTAAACGGCTGATATAAAGCCGAACCTGCTCGCGTAAGTCGCACAGAGCGGACATATCCAGAATAAACGCGAGATAGCCCTGGATCTGCTGGCGCTCCAGTGCAAAATCGATGCGCAGCATCATCACCAGCGGATCGTTCTTCTCTTTTTCCGGGTTGAGGATCTCTTCGCTGCTACCAACGCGTACCACCGGCAGCGATCCCTGGAGCTCTTTCTGGAACATATTTGCCAGCGTGCCGACACAGGCGTTGAGCACGATATTGCCAATCTCGCTCATCGCTTCGCGCTCCATCTCTCCCAGTTCGTGCGCCGGGATCAGATCGCCGACCATCATGCGCACAATTTCGAAACTGGCGGCTTCCGGGAACATCAGAATCGCTTCGGTGGCGTACGCCCCTTCGTAATGCTGGCTGATGCCGAACAGCGACACGCCCGCACCCATCTCGTCGGCCGCTTTTGAGCGCGGCGTAAAGCGGATCGTTGGCACCGACATTCGCACCTCTTCGTTGACGATGTTGCTCATCGCCGCCGCCGCGTGACCGACCCCGATATTGAAAATCTCCATCAGGCTGTCCGCTTCGATCTCGCTGATATCGGGCAGTTCGGTCATGGTTGGCTCTCCAGACTTTTCAACATGGCGTGAAGCTGCGGCTCTTTCAGCGGTTTCGGCAGAAAGCCGAGCCCCATCTCTTCGGCGGCAGCCTGAACCGAGTTTTGCACGTTAGCGGTGAGCAGCACGATGTGGGTCTGCGGGTGCGTCTGACGCAGGCGTGACGCTGCTTCAATGCCGCCAATACCGGGCATATTCACATCAAGCAGAATTAAATAGGGGGGATTCGCCGCGGCGTGGGCAATTGCCTCTTCGCCTGTGCCAGCCTCATCAATACGCCAGTCGCTGTGCAAATTAAGTACATACTGGCGGGAAATCATGCGTGACAGGCGGCTGTCATCGACAATCAGAATATATCTGGACATCATTCATTCTCATTTTAGGATTCAGGGCCTGAAACCAGAACAATGCTTCACTTCCGGATCTCTTCCCTGAGCAGTGCTGAACGATATGCCACCGTTATGCGTTTGGTTTAACGCGCGGTTTTATCGTCTCCTTTCTGAAATGGCGATCCTGGATTGCACGCATGGCCTGCTACTTTCAGTTAAGTCACCTTATTCATCGGCAATATTGCGCAAACAATTAGCCCTCAATTTTGCGCGCTGCGTGATAAAGATGAAAATTTGACCTTGAACCTGGCCTGTCTCTCTGGCTATTCTTTGTCGCGACGAACTCCTCGTCTCACTGGAGCGCACCCGGAAAATGAACAAACACGACTGATGAATCCGCACCTTGTTACACGCCCGCGCGTTGGCAAGGCCGTTAACGATCTCATTCAGGAGTGCTTATGGCTCATTGTGCGCAGTCACCCGCCTTTATTTTGCATCAGGTCACCTGTCAGTTTGCGACGGGCGAGACCCTTTTTGGCCCGCTCAATTTCACCCTCGACGGCTCGCTATGCGGGCTGGTGGGGCGTAACGGCGTCGGCAAAACCCAACTTCTACGCCTGCTTGCCGGGCACAGTCAGCCCGCGTTCGGGCATATCGAATCCGCGGTGCGCTGGGCGTATGTCGCGCAGCAACACACCCTCTCTGCGCAGACCACCCTGGCGCAACTGCTGGGCTATGGCGAGATCTTTGCCGCGCTGGATCGCGTGTTGCAGGGGGGCTATCAGCCCGCTGACCTTGAACTACTCGACGGTCAGTGGGATCTGCCTGAGCGGCTTGCGGCCGCCTTTTCGCAGGCCAACCTGCCGCCGTTCGCGCCGGACAAACCGGCTGCGGCTTTAAGCGGCGGCGAACGCGTTCGGGCCTTACTCTGCGGCGCGTTTATGACCGGCGCGGACTACCTGTTACTGGACGAACCGACTAATCATCTCGATGGCGAAGGGCGCGCGTGGTTTAGCGACCTGCTCCGGCAGCATAAAGGCGGTGCCCTGATCGCCACTCACGACCGGCAGTTGCTCGGTGAGATGTCGCGCATTGTTGAACTGACGCCCGCCGGGCTTCGCAGCTACGGTGGCAATTACGCTGATTACGCGCAGCAGCGCGACGCGCAGCAGCAGGCTGCCCGCGCGATGCTGGATCATGCCGCCATCGAGCGTCGGCGCGCGCGCAGCCGAATGCAGAAGGAGCATGACGCCAGCCTGCGGCGTTCGGCGAAGACGCTGCGCACCGTCGACACGCTCAACATCGCCTCCTTTGAGCGGGTGAAATATAAAAACCTCGCCAAAGAGCGCCCGGCGAGCTGGCGCAAGCAGCATCAGCAGCAAAACGAGGCACTTAACGCTGCGGTTAACCAGGCGCGTGAGCGGGTCGAAGAGGAGATGCCGGTGCTGTTTACGCTGCCCGGCAGCCAGGTGCCGCCGGGCAAACAGGTGCTGGTGCTCGACGAGGTGGTGCTGCCGCACGTCGCGCTTCCTCCTCTGAGCATGCGCATCGACGGCCCGTTGCGCGTTGCCATCCGTGGGCCAAATGGCTGCGGCAAATCGACGCTGTTAAAGGTGATCCTCGGTGAGCTATTGCCGCTGGCAGGCGAGTGTCACCGCTCGGTTGCCTGCGCCTGGCTGGATCAGCATCTCTCCCGGTTCGATCTCTCGTTATCAGTACTTGAGCACCTTCAGCGGGCCGACTCACTGCTGGAGGAGGGGGTGCTGCGCAGCCGCCTGGCGCAGTTACAGCTGGGCGCGGAGAAGGTGATGTTGCCGCTGGCGGCTCTGAGCGGCGGCGAGCGGTTGAAGGCGGCGCTTGCCTGCGTGCTGTGGCAGCGGGATGCCACGCAGCTGTTACTGCTCGATGAGCCGACCAACCACCTCGATCTTGCCTCCACCCGCGCGATTGAAGCGGCGCTGGCAGATTTTCCCGGCGCGATGGTGGTGGTCTCGCATGATGAGGCGTTCCTTGCCGGGCTTGGGCTGACGCACAGCCTGACGTGGCAGGCCAGCGGATGGTGCTGGCAGCAAGCGTGAGCGGACAACCAATTCTCGTAGTCAATCCTGCTCTAAACTTGAGTGGTGAAAATAAACGCGATACGGTTGCCTGCTGTTAATGAGAAGTAACATAAGTGAAAGCGATAGATATGCTCACGCTGCTCAGCCCCGGTTGGACAGCTTCTGCTACGCCACCGCCACAAGGAAACGATGATGAATCTGCCAGGAATGAACCCCGAACGAAATCTGCCGGGGTATGAATTTGCCCGTATGACCGGTGCAGGAGCGAGTGATTTTGATTTTAAAGCCCTCGGCGCCGCCATGGATTGTACCCGTGAATTTGCCGAGGCTGGCATCATCTATGCCGATGGTCCCGAGCGTTATCTTGTGCGTCCGAGTAAACGCCACCCCAACGGGCAGAGCGGCATCGTCACTCACGTTATCGTCACCAAAGCCGCCGCCCAGCCGACCAACTCCAGCAACGGGAAAGCGCTGACGGAAGCGGTCTCCGCAACCTCAATGGGCACCGAGATTGCCTCAACGGTGCTCTCCTGCGGCGCGATGCTCATCACCGCGGGCGTGATGGCCGCCGGCACCGTCGCAACACCGCTCACCGCTGGCGGCAGCACCGTCCTGGTGGCGATTGGCTACGCGGGCACGGCGGCGACCGGTTTGCAGTGCCTTAACGGCATCTACCGCGTGTACGATCTGGTGGAGAACGGCGGTGAAAATGTCGCCTGGCTCGATTCGCAGGAGTGGTATGTTGCCACCTCAACCTCGCTGGATCTTATCTCTCTGGCGAGCGCCGGTGGCGCGCTGAAAGAGGCACTGGCGACCTGGAAAGCGATGAAGTCGGTTTCTTCGCTGAAAGCAACGCAGTGGCTGAAAGAGTATCCGCGCCAGGATCGCGCCCGCCTGACGGAGCTGATTATCCGCGCGCAGAACCCCGGCATCAGTAATAAAGGCATCAAAGCCGCCATCCGCGCCGGTCTCTATCCGAAACGCTTCCCGGTCGAGCCGGTACAGGTTGAGCTGACCCGCCAGCTGGGCCAGGTGGTAACCAGCGCGGCGGCACTGGCAGGCAGCGCGGTGAGTGGCGTGATTGCCGCACCGGGTAACGTGCCACGCACCGGGCGCTATATCGTCGGCACCATTCAGTCGCTGGCGGTGATCTGATGTCGTTGTTGAGCTGGCTGACGGGATCGGTGTTCTACGATTTATGGCAGCACGGGCGTGAAATCGAGCCGCTGATAGCGCGCAGAGATGAACGCGTCCTGTCGCGCTCCACGCCCGAGCTGGAGCGCCACTTTGACAAAACCGCCGCCGAGCAGCCGCGCCAGAACGGTTTCCCGCTGGCGTTTGTCATCCTGCTGCTGCTGGTGGCGTTTGCGCTCAATCTGCTGACTCTGCTGCGCATCTTGCCAGGGTTGACGCCGCCGCTGCACGCGCTCGCCTTTTTTGCGCCTGCGCTGGTGGTGCTGGCGACAACCCTCAGCAGCATGTTTATGCTGGCGCGCGGCTTTAGCGCCGGGCTTGCCGGTTTCGCGTATCTCTTCAGCGGCTTGCTGCTGGTGACCGTCGTCCAGTTAGTGATGAATCTGCTGACGGGCGGCGGCGCGGCGATACCGTTGCTGATTGCGCTGGCGGCGTTAGCTGGGTGTCGGTGGTTGCTGAATGGTGAAGGGTTTGTGCTGTTTGCGCTTTACTGTCGGACAGCGCGTCTGACAAGAGTGGCGAGGGATTTGCGGCTGAAGTCTCGTTAAGGCGGGGAAAACATAAACCCCCGGCGTGGCGGGGGCTCTGACCGTTGCAGCTTAGTCAATAAGCTGCTTGCTGAGCATCGGATTCGAATGAATCAGGCGCATCAGTTTCATCTCGGTGGCGGTGGGTGTTATACGTTGTGATTCCCACTCATGCACCATTGAGACCGAGACTCCCATCGCACGAGCGAAGTCATCAATCTTCAGACCGGTCCCACGTCGCAATTGTTCAAAGTCACTAAAGGAATTCGGCTTCTTGCTCAGGGTTCCCGTCTGCGCAACATCTTTCTTAAATACGATCTGTTCGAGACTGCTCATCAGTTCAAACATCGGGTCTTTGTACTCCATTGAGCACTCCTCATAAAATCACACAGCGGATATCGTGATACAGCCTGATAAGAATAGTCGGGAAAAAACCTGGCGTATGATTTCGCCAGTGATTATTTGCGTTGTAAGCGGGATATATGCGCTCAAAAATGTACCTTCTGCCGCTTAAATTTTTCTTAATTGATTGATTAATAAGAGAGCGATTTTGCTCGGTATAAATTTGTAAATCGTCAGCAAAAATTTGGATTAAGAATAATCCGACCGGGATCACGGAAAATATCGTGCCAAAACGGATCCGCGCGTTTTTGTGTGTAATGAAGGGGTATCTTGCGAGGCTGACCTGGACTATCCTTGTAGGCCGTTGGGCACGCGTGTGCCGAGAAGCGGTTTTATGGGTAAAAGGAGTAATAAAATGGCGACAGGACAGTCCTGCTCTCGCTGGTTTGCGTCTCTTGCGGCGCTATTGATGGTAGTAAGCCTGAGTGGGTGTTTTGATAAAGAAGGCGATCAACGTAAAGCGTTTATCGATTTCCTGCAGAATACGGCAATGCGCAGCAGCGAACGTCTGCCGGCGCTGACGGCGGATCAGAAAAAACAGTTCGGCCCGTTTGTCTCTGATTATGCGGTTATCTATGGCTATTCCCAGCAGGTGAACCAGGCGATGGATTCCGGTCTGCGCCCGGTCGTTGATAGCGTTAACGCCATCCGCGTGCCGCAGGATTATATGACGCAGCGCGAGCCGCTTCGCCAGGCCAACGGCTCTCTCGGCGTGCTGAGCCAGCAGCTGCAGAACGCGAAAATGCAGGCCGACGCTTCCCATGCCGCGCTCAAGCAGGCAGACGATCTGAAACCGGTCTATGACCAGGTTTACACCAAAGTGGTGACCAACCCGGCTAACGCGCTGCAACCGCTGATCCCGGCGGCGCAGGTCTTCACCCAGCAGCTGGTTCAGGTGGGCGACTTTATCGCGCAGCAGGGCACGCAGGTGAGCTTCACGGCGAACGGCATTCAGTTCCCGACCTCCGAGCAGGCCAGCCAGTATAACGCGCTGATAGGGCCGCTGGCGGCGCAGCATCAGGCGTTTACCCAGGCCTGGACGGCAACCGTCTCAGGAATGAAATAAGTAATAAAGTTGCGGTGAAGCGCGGTCGCCAGTGGCTGGCGCGACACCTGCTACATCCGCGCCTGAAAGGAACGGCCTGTTGATGGTCGTTCCGCTCCCCTTCAGCCAGGAGCGGAAGCCCTATCAGCGCTTTTTCCTCAACACTTACCTGTCTCAGTAAATCTTCGCAAACAAGTCGTGTAAATCGCTGAGCCAGCCCATCACCTTTACCCATGAACGCGATTAGATTTCAACGTAGGGGTCATTTATCAGTGGAAATAACCAAATATTTACATTTCATTCCATGGATACTTGTTGTGGTAATAGTCGTTTCTTCACTTAAAGGAGTTAAAGTTAATAAAGAAGAGAACACGCTAATTAGACAATGGAATACCAAAGATAAATGGCAAGGCGAAGTGACTGCTGCATCCATCATTGACTGGAAACAGTTAAACGTCATGCGTAACTTTGACTACTTCTACGAGTTCACGCTGGAGAGCAATATCGGCGGGAAAAAAACGGTATTGAAAGCCGCGGGCGTGATACCCGTATCGCAAGCGAAGCTGATAAAAAATGGCGCATCGGTCGTCGTAAAATACAGTCTTCAGCCCAAAAAAACCGCCGTTGAGTACATTGTCGATCCTGAAGGGCAGCACCACGTCGAGTTACCTTAAGCTGTTGCTCGCAACCCAGCAGTAAGCGGATGCAGGGATAAAAAAAGAGGCGATATGATCGCCTCTTTTTTATTGCTGAAGTGATCTTAGCGGACGACCTGCGGGTTAACGCAGTTCTGCTCCACTTTGCCATTCAGCGCATTAATCAGGTTATCGACCGCGCAGGCCGCCATGTTGTAGCGCGTCTCGTGGGTCGCAGAGCCGATATGCGGTAGCGCCACCACGTTGGGCAGCGACAGCAGCGGTGAATCTGTCGGCAGCGGCTCCTGCTCAAACACATCCAGCCCGGCGGCGTCTATTTCGCCGTTTTGCAGCGCCTCAATCAGCGCCGCTTCATCCACCACCGGGCCGCGCCCGGCATTAATAAAGATGGCGGATTTTTTCATCATCGCGAACTGCGCTTTGCCGATCAGATGCTGCGTCTCTTCAGTGAGCGGCAGCACGACGCAGACAAAATCGGACTCCTGCAACACCGTGTCCAGATCGCAGTGGCGCGCCTGAAAGCGCTCTTCCGCTTCCGTGTGCTGGCGGCGGGCGTGGTAAAGGATCGGCATGCCGAAGCCGCAGTGCGCGCGCTGCGCCAGCGCCAGGCCAATGCGTCCCATACCCACAATGCCCATCGTTTTATGGTGTACATCGATGCCGAACCAGTCCGGCCCGATGCTTTTAGTCCATTCGCCCGCTTTAACGCGTTCAGCCACATCCACCACCCGGCGGGCGCTGCTCAGCACCAGCGCCATAATGGTATCGGCCACGGTTTCGGTCAGCACGGTCGGGGTGTGCATCAGGGCAATCTTGCGCGCGTTCAGCGCATCCACATCAAAATTGTCATAGCCTACCGAAACGGTCGAGGCGGCACGCAACTGCGGCATCTTCTCCAGCAGTGCGCTGTCCACCGTCTGGCTGGAGCCTAACAGCCCCTGTGCATTAGCAAACGCCTCGGCGTGTTGCTGCACCGTTTCTGCTTTCAGGTTAGCAATCTGTGTGACGGTAAAGTGCGTCTCCAGTCGTGCGAGCAGATCATCGGGCAAGGCTTTGTACAGGATGACAGATGGCTTCATGCGGTTCTCCCTTGTGACGGTGCGCCTGCCGGAATCTGCTTATTGTTAGCAGGCTTAACAATTAAAGTAAGCCATACAGAGGCGAAAAGTGCCACCCCCATAAAGATGTACGAGGCGGACGGGCTGCCGGTCGCGCCGTTGAGGTAGCCGACAAACCACGAGCCGCAGAACGAGCCGAGCGCGCCCATGCTGTTGATCAGTGCCATGGCGCCGCCCGCAACGTTGCGCGGCAGCATCTCCGGGATAATCGCAAAGAAGGGGCCGTACGGTGCGTACATCGCCGCCCCGGCAATCACCAGCAGGGTGTAGGAGATCCAGAAGTGGTTCGCGCCTACCGCCCACGAGCCGATAAAGGCGAATGCACCAATCAGCAGCAGCGGCCAGACAAAGAGTTTACGGTTTTGCAGCTTATCGGAGGCCCAGGAGGCGAGGATCATCGCAATGGTTGCCGCCAGATAGGGGACGGAAGAGAGCCAGCCCACTTCCACCATGCCGAGGTTGTCGCCGCCGCTGCGGATAATTGACGGCAGCCACAGCACAAAGCCATACACGCCGATGCTCCAGGCAAAATATTGCAGGCAGAGCAGCACCACATTGCGCGAGCGGAAGGCTTCGCTGTAGTTGCGAACGGCTTTAATGCCCTGCTGCTCTTTATCAAGCTGCGTTTGCAGAGCGCGCTTCTCATCTTCGCTCAGCCACTTCGCCTGGCTCGGTTTATCTTTTACCAGCACCCACCAGCAGAAGGCCCAGATCACTGCCGGCACGCCTTCGATGATAAACATCTCGCGCCAGCCGAAAGACTGGATCAGGTAGCCGGAGACCACCGACATCCACAGCACCGTGACCGGGTTGCCGAGGATTAAAAAGGTGTTCGCCCGCGAGCGCTCTGATTTGGTAAACCAGTTACTGATGTAAATCAGCATTGCTGGCATCACTGCCGCTTCCACCACGCCAAGGATAAAGCGGATGGCGGCCAGCATCGGGATATTGCTCACCACGCCGGTCAGCGATGCGCAGGCACCCCACAAAATCAGGCAGATAAAGATCAGTTTGCGCACGCTGCGCCGTTCGGCGTAGACCGCGCCGGGGATTTGGAAGAAGAAGTAGCCGAGGAAAAAGAGCGCACCCAGCAGCGAAGAGATACCTTTGGTAATGCCAAGATCTTCATTAATCCCGGCCGCAGAAGCGAAACTGAAGTTCGCGCGATCGAGGTAGGCCAGACTGTAGGTGATAAATACAATCGGCATGATATAGAGCCAGCGTTTGGCTGAGTTGGTGGCGTTGCTCATAAGGTTGCCTCTATGGTTGAGGTTATTCTCCGCCTGTTATGTAGGGTACAGGCGGTTTGAGTATCGACGAAACGGGCGCTTACAGCGCGCCCAGCTCCGCACGGGTTGGCAATCCTTCGCTGTCGCCGGGCACCTGAATCGCCCGCGCGCCGATGGCATTACCCCGGCGCACCGCATCGTGCAGCGTTTTTCCTTCCAGCAGGGCGCTGATCACCCCAACGGCAAAACCATCGCCTGCGCCGACGGTATCAACAACCTTCTCGACGATGATCGGCGCAACTGCCCCCTGTTGACCGTCGGCAGCTTTAAACCATGCGCCGTCAGGGCCGGTTTTGATAATTACCGCCTTCACGCCGCGTTGCAGATAGAAGTCGGCAATCCCTTCCGGCGTCTGCTGACCGGTGAGAATGACGCCCTCTTTCAGCCCCGGCAGCACCCAGTCTGCCTGCAAGGCGAGGGCATTAAGCTTCTCGACCATCTCCGCTTCGCTCTTCCACAGCACCGGGCGCAGATTGGGATCAAACGACAGGGTTTTGCCCTGCGACTTCATCGCCTTCGCCGCATGCTCCAGCAGGGCGTAAGAGGTGGTAGAGATTGCCGCCGCCACGCCGCTCATGTGCAGGTGACGCGCATCGCTGAACAGCGCGGCGTTAAAATCCTCCGGTGAAAGATGGCTTGCAGCGGAACCCTTGCGGAAATACTCCACAATGGGATCGGTTCCATCATCGCATTTCGATTTCAGCTGAAAGCCGGTCGGGTAGCGGGTATCCAGCGTTACGCCGGCGGTATCAATCCCCTCTTTGCGTAGCGTGTTAAGGATAAATCGGCCAAAGCTGTCATCGCCGACGCGGCTGACCCAGCTCACTTTCAACCCCAGCCGTGCAAGGCCAGTGGCGACATTTAATTCGGCTCCTGCCGCACGTTTAATAAAGTGTCCGGCCCCGGCGAGATCGCCGGTTTCGGTGGCGACAAACATCGCCATCGCTTCGCCAAGGGTGATGACATCCAGCGCGTTATGCATGGCTGAACTCCTTACGTAGCAGAGAGACATAGTGACGGGTTACAGCGGTCAAATCGTCGCCTTCGAGCGGAAACTCGATGCCGCGCGGTATATCGCCAGGCAAGGCGTCGAGCAGCGCCAGCCAGCGCGGATTTTCGGCATTGGGCGGTGTGGCGCGGTGTTGGCCGCCTGCCTGCTCAACGGCTTTAACGTGCACATAGCTGACGGCGGGCGCGAGCTGGCGCGCGGCCTCTTCCGGCGTGTCACCGACCCATAGCCAGTTGCCGGTATCAAAGGTGAGCGTGACGGGGAGGTGCGCGGTGTGGCAGGCGGCTTTAAAGCGCAGCATCGGCGCGAGCTTGCCACACTCGGTTTGATCGTTTTCCACTACCAGCGGCACATCGCTTGCCGCCAGCCAGCCGCGCAGGGTCTCCAGCACGGCGTTATCGTTGAAATGCCCCAGCGAGACTTTCAGCCACAGCGCTTTCAGTGTGCGGGCCTCTTCCAGCAGGGCGGGCAGGCGCGGGTTTAAGCTGCCATCTTGCAGGCAGAGCGGCTCCGGCGCAGAGTAGCAGGCCAGCAGGTTATGCATATCAATCGCGAAGGCCAGCGAGGGCAGGTGCGACAGCTCTTCCGCGCTCAGCAGTTCGCGGCGAATCTCCACGCCGTCGGCACCGGCATCGGCGATGAGAGGCAGCGTGCCGACCTGGCCGCCCAGCGCCGCCACCTGGTCATGACCATACGCGGCGGTAACAACAATAATTTTTCTTTCCATCTTCCGGTTCCCCGATAACGGCAGGGTGATTAGCTTCCATTAACGCTAGATGGAACCGGTTCCAAAGAAAAGTTCACTGTGTCGAATTTATGATCGGCATCACGAAGGGGAAAATTAACGCGACGTGGAGCCGCGCACGATCAGCTCACCGGAGAAAACCCGCTCGTGAACCGTGTCGCTGTGCCCCTCAATGCGGCGCACTACCTGCTCAACGGCGGCAAAACCGATCTGCCAGGTGGGCTGTTTTAGGGTGGTAATGCCCACCCCCGCCAGCTCTGCCCACTCCAGCTCATCAAAGCCCAGCAGGCCGATATCGCTGCCCCAGTTCAGGCCGATGCGCTTTAGCGATCGCGCCACCTGCAACGTTAATGCGCCGTTGGCGGAGATCACCGCTTTGCGCATACCGCGATGGCGGGCATGGAACTGGCGCAACGTGTTATCGAGCTGCGCTGCTTCGTGCAGCACCACTTCTGCATCTTCCGCCACCACACCAGGGTAGCGGGCAAGGGTGGTGTGAAAAGCGTGCAGCCGCTCGCGGCGGGTGTTGACGGTGCCCAGCGGTTCGCTGAGGAACAGCAGCGCTTCAAAACCCTGTTCAATCAGGTGTTCGGTGGCGGTGGTGGCGGCCTGGGTATTATCCAGCCCGACGACATCGCAGGCGAAATCGGGGATTTTGCGGTCAATCAGCACCATCGGCAGGGAGGATTGTTGCAGGCGGTTCAGCCCCTCTTCGCGCATACCCACGGCATTCACCACAATCCCCTCCACCTGGTAGCTGCGCAGCAGGTCAAGGTAGTGCAGCTCCTGATCGACTTCGTTATTGGTGTTACAGACCAGCGGCGTAAACCCCTTTTCGCGGCAGGCAGCTTCGATGCCGCTCAGCACGTGCACGGAGTAGGGGTTGGTGATGTCGGCGATAATCAGCCCGATAAGCCGGGTGCGCCCGCGCTTGAGACCGCGCGCCATCAGGCTTGGGCGGTAATCCAGATCGGCGATAGCCTGTTCAATGCGCGCCAGCAGGGCCCCGGAAAGGAGATGTTTTTCACCGTTGAGATAGCGTGAAATACTGGTTTTTCCGGTGTTGGCCGCTTTCGCCACATCGCTGATGGTTGGGCGCGTCGTTTTCGCCATTGTTGCTTCCCTCGCCGTAACTGGTTGCCCACACCTTAGCGCGAAATCGCGGGCAATCAAGCACTAACCTGCGCTTATCACCCGCCGTGCGGCGGTAATGACGTTTAATTCTTTGCCAAACGCGCCCCGCCGTGGATGATAGAGCGCAAACAACACATCCGACACCACCTGCAAGCTATTCAGGAGCGCGCTTTGGCAAACTCTGCTATCAAAACAGTTCTTACGGCGGCCCACTGGGGCCCGATGCTGGTCGACACCGACGGTGAAAAGGTGCTCGCCTCACGCGGCGCGCTGCCGACCCCTTTCCCCAACTCGCTGCAAAGCGTGGTGCAGGAGCAGGTTCACAGCCCAACGCGTGTGCGTTATCCGATGGTGCGCAAAGGCTTTCTCGCCTCGCCGGAGAGCCCGCAGGGCGTACGCGGGCAGGATGAGTTTGTGCGCGTCAGCTGGGATCAGGCGCTGGATCTGATCCATCAGCAGCATAAACGTATTCGTGACAACTATGGCCCGGCGTCAATCTTCGCTGGCTCCTATGGTTGGCGCTCCAACGGCGTGCTGCACAAAGCCGCAACGCTCTTACAGCGCTATATGAGCCTCGCGGGCGGCTATACCGGTCATCTGGGAGATTACTCCACCGGCGCCGCGCAGGCGATTATGCCGCATGCGGTTGGCGGGAATGAAGTTTATCAGCAGCAGACCAGCTGGCCGCTGATCCTTGAGCACAGCGACGTAGTCGTGCTGTGGAGCGCCAACCCGCTTAACACTCTAAAAATTGCCTGGAACGCCTCAGATGAGCAGGGCATTCCTTACTTTGACGCGCTGCGCAACAGCGGCAAGCGGGTGATCTGTATCGATCCTATGCGATCGGAGACCGTCGATTTTCTTGGCGAGCGCGCCGAGTGGATTGCGCCGCATATGGGCACCGATGTGGCGTTGATGCTCGGCATCGCCCATACGCTGGTGGAAAACGGCTGGCAGGATGATGATTTTCTCTCCCGTTGCACCGTTGGCTACGAGATTTTTGCTGCCTACCTCACCGGCAAAAGCGATGGCGTGGCGAAAACGGCGGAGTGGGCGGCAGGCATCTGCGGCATTGAAGCAGCTAAAATTCGCGAACTGGCGGAAGTTTTCCATAAAAACACCACCATGTTGATGGCGGGCTGGGGCATGCAGCGCCAGCAGTTTGGTGAGCAAAAACACTGGATGCTGGTAACGCTGGCAGCGATGCTTGGGCAGATCGGTACGCCGGGCGGCGGGTTTGGCCTCTCTTATCACTTCGCCAACGGCGGCAACCCGACGCGCCGCGCGGCGGTGCTCGCCTCAATGCAGGGGCTGGTGAAGGGGGGAACCGATGCGGTGGAGAAATTCCCCGTCGCGCGCATTGTTGAAGCGCTGGAGAACCCCGGCGCACCTTACCAGCACAACGGCATGGATCGACACTTCCCGGATATTCGCTTTGTCTGGTGGGCGGGCGGTGCCAACTTTACCCATCATCAGGATACTAACCGCCTCATCCGCGCCTGGCAGAAGCCGGAGCTGGTCGTCATCTCCGAGTGTTTCTGGACTGCCGCGGCAAAACACGCCGATATCGTGCTGCCCGCCACCACTTCGTTTGAGCGTAACGACCTGACGATGACCGGCGATTACAGCAACCAGCACCTGGTGCCGATGCAGCGCGTGGTGCCGCCCCAGTTTGAGGCGCGCGATGACTTTGAAGTGTTCGCGGAGCTGAGCGAGCGCTGGGAAGCGGGTGGGCGGGAGCGCTTTACCGAAGGGAAGAGCGATCTGCAGTGGCTGGAGACCTTCTATACCATCGCCGGCGAGCGCGGGGCGAGCCAGCAGGTGACGCTACCGCCGTTCGCTGAGTTCTGGCAGGCGAACCAGCTGATTGAGATGCCACAGAGCGAGCAGAACGCGCGCTTTGTACGTTACGCCGATTTCCGTCGCGATCCGCAGGCGCACCCGCTGAAAACGCCGAGCGGTAAAATTGAAATCTACTCTGAGCGCATCAACAGCTTTGGCTATGCTGACTGCCCGCCGCATCCAACATGGCTGGAGCCGGATGAGTGGCACGGCAATGCCGAACCGCAGCAGCTTCAGGTGCTCTCTGCGCACCCGGCGCACCGCCTGCACAGCCAGCTCAACTTCACCCGTCTGCGCGACGAGTATGCGGTGGCCGGGCGCGAGCCGATTACGCTCCACCCGCTGGATGCGCAGGCGCGCGGCATTGCGCCGGGCGACGTGGTGCGGGTATGGAATCAGCGCGGGCAGGTGCTGGCGGGCGCGGTGGTGAGCAGCGGCATTAAGCCTGGCGTGATCTGCATTCATGAAGGGGCATGGCCAGATCTTGAGCCAGCGGCGAATGGGCTGTGTAAAAACGGCGCGGTAAACGTGCTGACCAAAGATCTGCCCAGCTCGCGGCTGGGCAATGGCTGCGCCGGAAACACGGCGCTGGCGTGGGTCGAGAAGTACCGCGGCCCGGCGCTTACGCTGACGGCGTTTGATCCGCCTGCCAGCTCATGATCCACGTCGGATGACCGGTCTCCTCCTGCCATGCGCGCTCGGAAAGGGTAAAGCCCTGCGCATGGTAGAAGTTCACCGCCCGCTCATTCTGCTGGTAAACCTCAAGGCTTAACCGGGAAAAACGCTGTTTAACGTGGTTAATCAGCGCTTTCCCGATCCCCTGGCCAAACGCCTGCGGGCGCACAAACAGCGCGCCGATAAACTGCTCGTCCATTACGCTGACAAACCCCTGCAGTTCACCTTCGCGCTCAACGACCCAGGTTTTCGCCGCCGGAAGGTAGGCGTCGCGCACCAGCGCTTCGCTCTCCTGCCAGTAGCTGGCCTTAATAAAGGGGTGGGCGAGGGTGGTGCTCTCAAGCCACAGCGCCAGCAGCGGGGTTAAATCTTCACTGTTCCATGCGCGAATCATGCGTCTCTCCCGGGTAACAGATGCAGCCGACGACGTGGTCATTAACCAGACCGCAGGCCTGCATAAAGGCATAACAGATCGTTGAACCGACAAATTTGAAGCCGCGTTTTTTCAGCGCTTTTGATAAGGCATCGGAAACGGGCGTTGAGGCGGGGATCTCGGCGAGCAGTGCGGCGTGCGCGATCTGCGGCTGGTTATCGACGAACCCCCAGATAAAATCTGAAAATGATTCACCGTTCGCCTCCATCGCCAGGTAGGCGCGCGCATTGCCAATGATCGCTTCAATCTTGCCGCGATGGCGAATAATCCCGCTATTTTGCAGCAAGGTATCGACCTCCTGCGGCGTCATGGCGGCGACGCGCGGCGGGTCAAAATTGTGGAAGGCGTGACGATAATTCTCCCGCTTTTTCAACACGGTAATCCACGACAGCCCCGCCTGCTGCCCTTCGAGACAGATCATCTCGAACAGCTTTTTACCCTCTCTTTGCGGGACGCCCCACTCGTTATCGTGATAATCGAGATAGAGCGGGTCCTGCGTAACCCAACCACAACGCTGCATATCCATACTCCGTTTGTGAAGGAAAAATAAACGTCGGCCTGCCTTGACGTTAACCCCAGAAAGACAATATTTATTACAGGGCTTTTGCCCGCTCTAACAACGATAACAACTACGCCGGATTCGGCTCTTCTCTGGAGTCGTAAAATAATGAATACAACACGCAGTGGCCTGATGATGTCGCTGCTGCCTGCCTGTCTGCTTTTTTCGCAGACGACGGCGGCGTGGCAGCAAGAGTATGTCGGTGCTGATGACACCGATGGACGCTATCGCTGGGATAGTGAACGGCAACCCCGTTATAACGATATTCTTGAAGAGCGCATTCGTTCGACGCAAAACTCGCCGGGGCTGGCAATTAATCTCCCCGATACGTCGCCGCTCGATACGATTAGTACCATGAGCCTTGGCTGGAATATTCCGCTCTCCAGCCACGTTACTACCGGCCCGGTGGCGGTGTGGCATTACGATGGCTCAACGACCTCAATGTATAACGAATTCGGCGACAGCGCGACCAACGTGCAGTACAGCGATCCGCTGTGGCACGCCAGCGTCAGTTCGCTGGGCTGGCGTGTCGATAGCCGCTTTGGCGATCTGCGTCCGTGGGCGCAGATCAGCGTTAACCAGCAGTTTGGCGAAAACGTCTGGAAGAGCCAGTCGGGTCTTTATCGCCTCACCGCCGCCAACCAGTATGGTAACTGGATGGATGTGACGCTGGGCGCTGATATGCTGCTCAACCCGCACCTCGCCGCCTATGCGTCAATGTCGCAATCGGAAAACGAGGCCTGGGGGCAGAACTACCTCTACAGCATGGGAGTCAGCGCCCGTTTTTAGCTCGATTAAAACAATCTTTTTACAGTCTGGAAACAATAGCGGCGCGTTTTGTATTGATAGTATGTACTAACTCACACTTAATATTCGCCGCATTGATATTTCGCGCGGTCATTCATTCCCGCTCAGCGGCATTTCATTCCTCTCTCGTTGCATTTCATGCCTTTTTTACCCTGGCATGAAATGCGCTTCGTTATGGTTGTCGGCAGTGAATTCCTTTTTATTCTTCTGCGGGACAACTGCCATGAATAGTTCCTTTGCTCAACACACTCGCTGGCTGACGCTGGTCGGCACCATCATCACGCAGTTTGCGTTAGGGTCGGTTTACACCTGGAGTTTGTTCAATAGTTCGCTGGCGGAAAAACTGGGCGAACCGGTAAGCCAGGTCGCCTTCTCCTTTGGCCTGCTGAGCCTTGGCCTTGCGCTCTCCTCCTCGGTGGCCGGCAAACTGCAGGAGCGTTTTGGCGTGAAGCGCGTCACCATCGCTTCCGGTCTGCTGCTCGGCCTCGGCTTCTTCCTCACCGCGCACGCCACCAATTTGATGATGCTGTGGCTGAGCGCCGGGGTGCTGGTTGGCCTGGCAGACGGCGCAGGCTACCTGTTAACCCTCTCTAACTGCGTGAAGTGGTTCCCGGAGCGCAAAGGGCTGATTTCCGCCTTCTCGATTGGCTCTTACGGCCTTGGCAGCCTTGGTTTTAAATTTATCGACAGCCACCTGCTGGCGACCGTCGGCCTGGAAAAGACCTTTATGATTTGGGGCGCGATCACGCTGGTGATGATTGTCTTTGGCGCGATGATGATGACCGATGCCCCGCTGCAGAAAGCCTCTACCGTCAACGGTGTGGTTGAAAATGACTTCACTCTTGCAGAGTCGATGCGTAAACCCCAGTACTGGATGCTGGCAGTGATGTTCCTGACCGCCTGCATGAGCGGCCTCTATGTGATTGGCGTGGCGAAAGATATCGCGCAGGGGATGGTGCATCTTGACATGGCGACGGCTGCTAATGCGGTAACAGTGATCGCGATTGCTAACCTTAGCGGCCGCCTTGTGCTGGGTATTCTCTCTGACAAGATTGCCCGCATCCGCGTGATCACCATCGGCCAGGTGATTTCATTAGTGGGTATGGCCGCACTGCTCTTCGCACCGTTAAATGCTATGAGCTTCTTTGCCGCCATCGCCTGCGTTGCCTTCAACTTCGGCGGCACCATCACCGTCTTCCCGTCGCTGGTGAGTGAGTTCTTCGGCATCAACAACCTGGCGAAAAACTACGGCGTGATTTACCTCGGTTTCGGTATCGGCAGCATCTGCGGCTCGATTATCGCCTCCCTGTTCGGCGGCTTTTATGTCACCTTCTGTGTCATCTTCGCTCTGCTGATCCTCTCGCTGGCGCTCTCTACCACCATCCGCCAGCCGCAGCGCGAGGTCTACCAGCAAGCGCACGCGTAATAATAACCTGACACGAAAAACCGCCGTCCTTTACGGCGGTTTTTTTATCTGCGCCGCACACTTTCCGCAAAGCGACTATCCTTAATAATCAGGTTCATCCAACAGAAGGAGTGACAAATGTCTTTAGAGAAAGTGGTTTACCGTGCTAAAGCGAAAGCAACCGGGGGACGCGATGGCCGTGCAACCTCCTCTGATGGCGTGCTGGATGTCAAACTGGGCGTACCGAAAGAGATGGGTGGCCCTGGCGGTGAAGTGACTAACCCAGAGCAGCTGTTCGCGGCGGGCTACTCGGCCTGTTTCCTTGGCGCGCTAAAACACGTTGCAGCAAGCGAGAAGAAAAAAGTGCCGCAGGATGCTTACATTGAAGGTCAGGTAGGTATTGGGCCGTTGCCGACCGGTTTTGGTATCGAAGCGCAGCTGGATATTCACCTGCCGGGCATGGATCACAAAGAAGCGGAAGAGCTGGTGCAGAAGGCGCATATTGTTTGCCCGTACTCCAATGCCACCCGCGGTAACATTGATGTAAAACTCAATGTAATTACTTCCTGATAACCCATCGCGGTTAACATTTTTTGTCATCGGCCATCTATTTTTTGTAAATATATGGCCGAATCTCATTTCCCGCTGACACTTTTCTCTGCCGCTATGGTCTACTTAGCGCGCTTCCGAAGTTTCACGTATTAACTTCCTTCGCATTTTTTTAGCCTGACGCGTGAATGACTCTCGCTTTCAGGAGCTTTTTCCTCTTTTTGAGTTGCTTGCATGAACTATATCAAAGCGATAACGCAGCAGAAGTTGAGCTTCCTGCTTGCGTTGTATATCGGCCTGTTTATGAATAGCGCTGTGTTTTACCGTCGGTTCGATGGTTATGCGCACGCCTTCACCCCGCTAAAAGGGCTCTCTGCGGTTGTTGAACTGGTCGCGACCGTGCTGGTCACCTTCTTTTTGCTGCGTGTCCTGTCGCTGTTTGGCCGACGCGTCTGGCGTATTCTTACCTCGCTGATTGTGGTCTTCTCGGCCGCCGCCAGCTACTACATGACTTTCCTTAACGTGGTAATTGGCTACGGCATCATCGCCTCGGTGATGACCACGGATATTGACCTCTCCAAAGAGGTCGTGGGCTGGCAGCTGTTCGTCTGGATCGTGGCGGTGAGCGCGCTGCCGCTGCTGTTTATCTGGCACAACCGCTGTCGTGACACCCTGCTACGCCAACTGCGCCAGCCCGGTGCGCGCATTCGCAGCGCGGGCCTTGTGGTGTTAGCCGGTCTGCTGGTGTGGGGGCCGATTCGCCTGATGGATGTGCAGCAGAAGCAGACCGAGCGCGCCTCGGGCGTTGATTTGCCGAGCTATGGCGGCGTGGTCGCAAACTCCTATCTGCCCTCCAACTGGCTCTCCGCGCTGGGGCTCTATGCCTGGGCGCGGGTTGATGAGTCTTCAGACAACAGCTCCCTGCTGAACCCAGCGACGAAGTTTACCTACGTTGCGCCGAAGGATATCGATGATACCTGGGTGGTGTTTATCATCGGTGAGACCACACGCTGGGATCATATGGGCATGCTTGGCTATGAACGCAACACCACGCCGAAGCTGGCGCAGGAGAAGAACCTCGTTGCCTTCCGCGGTTACTCGTGCGATACCGCGACCAAGCTCTCGTTGCGCTGTATGTTTGTGCGCGAAGGCGGCGCGGAGCCCAACCCGCAGCGCACGCTGAAAGAGCAGAATATTTTCGCGGTGCTCAAACAGCTCGGCTTCTCCAGCGATCTCTATGCCATGCAGAGCGAAATGTGGTTCTACAGCAACACCATGGCGGACAACATCGCTTACCGCGAGCAGATTGGCGCCGAGCCGCGTAACCGCGGCAAGCACGTTGATGACATGCTGCTGGTCGACGAGATGGATCGCTCGCTGGAGGAGAATGCTAACGGTAAGCATATGATTATTCTCCACACTAAAGGGTCGCACTTTAACTACACTCAGCGCTACCCGCGCAGCTTCGCGCAGTGGACGCCGGAGTGCATGGGCGTGGATCGTAAGTGCAGCAAAGAGGAGATGATCAACTCCTTTGATAACTCGGTGACCTATGTCGATCACTTTATCGATAGCGTGATCGATAAGATGCGCGACCGTAAAGCGATTGTGTTTTACGCAGCGGATCACGGCGAGTCGATCAATGAGCAGGAGCATCTGCACGGCACGCCGCGCCATATGGCACCGCCTGAGCAGTTCCGCGTTCCGATGATGGTGTGGATGTCTGATAAATATCTTGCGGACCCACAAAAGGCGCAGATGCTGGCGCAGCTTAAGCAGCAGGCGGCCTATAAAGCACCGCGCCGCCACGTTGAGCTGTACGACACCATTATGGGTTGCCTCGGTTATACCTCGCCGGATGGCGGGATTAACGAGAACAATAACTGGTGCCGTTTGCCGGCGCAGGCCGCGAAGTAACGGCGCTGCTGGCTTTCTCGCCAGTCAGTTAGCTTTTTTCGATTAAAGGATTGACGGGGCATGTTGGCGGCAGTAAGATGCGCCCCGCATTCGGTGATTGGCGCAGCCTGGTAGCGCACTTCGTTCGGGACGAAGGGGTCGGAGGTTCGAATCCTCTATCACCGACCAAATTTGAAAACCCCGCTTCGGCGGGGTTTTTTGCTTTCTGCGTCCGCACAATTGCCTGATGGCGGCTTCGCCTTATCAGGCCTACGCGATCCAGCACACCCATGATTCCGAATCCAGCACCCCCGTAGGCCGGATAAGCATTCACGCGCCATCCGACAAACCATCGATTCCGCAGGCAGCACCCCCGTAGGCCGGATAAGCGTTTACGCGCCATCCGGCAAACCATCGATTCCGCAGGCAGCACCCCCGTAGGCCGGATAAGCGTTCACGCGCCATCCGGCAAACCATCGATTCCGCAGGCAATTCATCCGGCAAAAACCAAAACTCACCGAAACTCCCCTTATCCCAGCTTCCCGCTGCCTGACGGCTATTTTTTGCGATATTCCATTGTATTTATTTATATATATAACGATCTTTTTTCGCGTTGCTTATGGATAAAGGCAGCATTTTGCGCTGTGCGTTTTAGCGTTCGCGGGATATACCGCTCAGATAATCATCATTCTGGTAGAAATTTTTCATAATCTGCATGAATGTTAATCACTGGGTAAGCGCGCTTTATAAGGGGAATATTCTGCTTCCGCGCCCTTAGCATAAATTTCCCTGCTGAATATGGTGGCTTGAACTTTTTTTTAACTTTGTTTGCCGATTCTCACCGTCGTTGTAAATCCCGGTTACCTGTATTGACGTTTTGACATTCTGTTGACAGATTGTAGGGCATGAGGGGCATTTCATGGAGAATCTGTACTGCAACTCAGTCAACCTTGTGAAAGGAATCCCCATCTCTCATAACGCCTGCGGGCACAACCGACCAGACCGGGTAAAAAACTAAAAAAGGCCTGTCGGACATACCCACTGCATGGGTAACAACACATATCACATTGGAGCAGAATCAATGAGTATTTCCTTGAAGAAGTCAGGGATGCTGAAGCTCGGTCTTAGCCTGGTGGCCATGACCGTCGCGGCAAGCGTGCAGGCTAAAACCCTGGTTTATTGTTCTGAAGGTTCGCCCGAAGGCTTTAACCCACAGCTTTTCACCTCTGGTACCACTTACGATGCCAGCTCTGTGCCAATTTATAACCGTCTGGTTGAGTTCAAAACCGGCACCACGGAAGTGATTCCGGGTCTGGCGGAGAAGTGGGACATCAGCGAAGACGGCAAAACCTACACCTTCCACCTGCGTAAGGGCGTGAAGTGGCAGGACAACAAAGAGTTCAAACCGACGCGTGAATTCAACGCCGATGACGTGGTGTTCTCTTTTGATCGTCAGAAAAATGCCCAGAACCCCTACCATAAAGTCTCTGGCGGCAGCTACGAATACTTCGAAGGCATGGGTCTGCCGGATCTGATTAGCGAAGTCAAAAAAGTCGACGATCACACCGTGCAGTTCGTGCTGACGCGCCCGGAATCGCCGTTCCTCGCTGACCTGGCGATGGACTTCGCCTCCATCCTCTCCAAAGAGTACGCGGACAACATGCTGAAAGCCGGCACGCCGGACAAAGTGGACCTCAACCCAATCGGTACCGGTCCGTTCCAGCTGCTGCAATACCAGAAAGATTCGCGCATTCTCTACAAAGCGTTTGAAGGCTTCTGGGGCACCAAGCCGAAGATCGATCGCCTGGTCTTCTCCATCACGCCGGACGCTTCCGTGCGTTACGCCAAGCTGCAGAAAAACGAATGTCAGGTGATGCCGTACCCGAACCCGGCTGACATCGCGCGCATGAAGCAGGACAAAAACATTAACCTGATGGAGCAGGCTGGCCTGAACGTCGGTTACATGTCCTTTAATACCGAGAAAAAACCGTTTGATGATGTGAAAGTGCGCCAGGCGCTGACCTACGCGGTAAACAAAGAAGCGATCATCAAAGCGGTCTATCAGGGCGCGGGCGTTGCGGCGAAAAACCTGATTCCGCCGACCATGTGGGGCTATAACGATGACGTTAAAGACTACACCTACGATCCCGAGAAGGCGAAGCAGCTGCTGAAAGAAGCCGGTCATGAGAAGGGCTTCACCGTTGAGCTGTGGGCTATGCCGGTACAGCGTCCGTACAACCCGAACGCGCGCCGTATGGCAGAGATGATTCAGTCTGACTGGGCGAAAGTGGGCGTACAGGCCAAAATCGTGACCTACGAGTGGGGCGAGTACCTCAAGCGCGCGAAAGCGGGCGAGCACCAGGCCGTAATGATGGGCTGGACCGGCGACAACGGGGATCCGGATAACTTCTTCGCCACCCTGTTCAGCTGCGCCGCGGCGAAAGATGGCTCTAACTACTCACGCTGGTGCTACAAGCCGTTTGAAGATCTGATTCAGCCGGCGCGTGCGACCGACGACCACAACAAGCGTATTGAGCTCTACAAACAAGCGCAGGTGGTGATGCATGACCAGGCACCGGCGCTGATCGTCGCGCACTCCACCGTCTATGAGCCAGTGCGGAAAGAAGTGAAAGGCTATGTGGTTGATCCATTAGGCAAACACCACTTCGAAAACGTCTCTGTCGAATAATAAGTAAAATGCCTGACTTCCCCCTCTTCGCTGGAGGAGGGGGAAAGGTCTGTTCCCTCTTGTCATGAGAGTGGAAATACATTTGTGAGCAATACAGACGTGCCGTCGCCAGGCGTCGCGTCACTACTGAGAATCCGGGTTATGTTGCAGTTCATCCTCCGACGTCTGGGGTTAGTTATCCCGACGTTTATCGGTATCACCCTTCTCACCTTTGCCTTTGTCCATATGATCCCCGGCGATCCGGTGATGATCATGGCGGGTGAGCGTGGTATCTCCCCTGAGCGTCACGCTCAGTTGCTGGCCGAGCTCGGTCTCGACAAGCCGCTGTGGGAACAGTATGTCCACTATGTGTGGGGCGTACTGCACGGCGATTTAGGTCTCTCATTGAAGAGCCGTCTTCCGGTGTGGGACGAATTCGTGCCGCGCTTTAAAGCCACGCTGGAGCTGGGCGTCTGCGCGATGATTTTCGCCGTTGCCGTCGGCATTCCGGTGGGCGTACTTGCCGCGGTCAAACGCGGTTCCATCTTCGACCACACCGCGGTGAGCCTCGCGCTGACCGGCTACTCCATGCCGATCTTTTGGTGGGGCATGATGCTGATTATGCTGGTCTCGGTGCAGCTAAACCTGACGCCGGTCTCCGGGCGCGTCAGCGATATGGTGTTCCTTGATGACACCAACCCGTTAACCGGCTTTATGCTGATCGACACTGCCATCTGGGGCGAAGAGGGCAACTTTATTGATGCCGTCGCGCACATGATCCTGCCGGCCGTCGTGCTCGGCACCATTCCGCTGGCGGTGATTGTGCGTATGACGCGCTCCTCGATGCTGGAAGTGCTGGGCGAAGACTATATCCGCACCGCGCGCGCCAAAGGGCTGACCCGTATGCGGGTGATTATCGTCCATGCGCTGCGCAACGCGATGCTGCCGGTGGTGACGGTCATCGGTCTGCAGGTCGGCACCATGCTGGCGGGCGCGATTCTGACGGAAACCATCTTCTCCTGGCCTGGCCTTGGCCGCTGGCTGATTGATGCACTGCAACGCCGCGACTATCCGGTGGTGCAGGGCGGGGTGCTGCTGGTCGCGACGATGATTATCCTCGTCAACCTGCTGGTCGACCTGCTTTATGGCGTGGTGAACCCGCGTATTCGGCATAAGAAGTAAGGGGCCATCATGTCACAAGTTACTGAAAATAAACTTATCTCTGCACCAGTGCCGATGACGCCGATGCAGGAGTTCTGGCACTACTTCAAACGCAACAAAGGTGCGGTTGTCGGCCTGGCCTACGTCGTGGTGATGTTGATTATCGCCATCTTCGCCAACTTTATCGCGCCGCATAATCCGGCTGATCAGTTCCGCGATGCGCTGCTGGCACCGCCGGTCTGGCAGGATGGCGGCACCTGGACGCACATCCTCGGCACCGACGATGTGGGCCGCGACACGCTGTCGCGCCTGATGTTCGGCGCGCGCCTCTCGCTGCTGGTTGGCTGCCTGGTGGTGGCGCTGTCGCTGATTGCGGGGATTATCCTCGGCCTGGTAGCGGGTTACTTTGGCGGGCTTATCGACAACATCATTATGCGCATCGTCGACATCATGCTGGCACTGCCGAGCCTGCTGCTGGCGCTGGTGCTGGTCGCGATATTTGGCCCGTCGATCGTTAACGCCTCGCTGGCCTTGACCTTTGTCGCCCTGCCGCACTATGTGCGTCTGACGCGCGCCGCCGTGCTGGTGGAGGTAAACCGCGACTATGTGACCGCCTCCCGCGTGGCGGGCGCAGGAGCGATGCGTCAAATGTTCGTCAATATTTTCCCGAACTGCCTTGCACCGCTGATCGTTCAGGCGTCGCTCGGCTTCTCCAACGCCATTCTCGATATGGCCGCCCTTGGCTTCCTCGGCATGGGTGCGCAGCCGCCAACACCGGAGTGGGGCACCATGCTCTCCGACGTGTTGCAGTTCGCACAGAGTGCCTGGTGGGTCGTGACCTTCCCGGGTCTGGCGATCCTGCTGACGGTGCTGGCATTTAACCTGATGGGTGACGGACTGCGTGATGCGCTCGACCCCAAACTGAAGCAGTAAGAGGTTCGAGATGGCGTTATTAAATGTAGATAAATTATCGGTGCACTTCGGCGACGTTGGTGCCGAATTCCGCGCCGTAGACCGCGTAAGCTACAGCGTAAACCAGGGCGAAGTGATCGGTATCGTTGGCGAATCCGGCTCCGGTAAATCGGTCAGCTCGCTGGCGATCATGGGGCTGATTGATTTCCCCGGACGCGTCATGGCAGAGAAGCTGGAGTTCAACGGGCAGGACTTAACGCGGATTTCCGAAAAAGAGCGCCGTAACCTGGTCGGCTCGGAAGTGGCGATGATTTTCCAGGATCCGATGACCAGCCTCAACCCCTGCTACACGGTCGGTTTCCAGATTATGGAAGCGATCAAAGTGCACCAGGGCGGTAATAAGAGAACGCGTCGCCAGCGGGCAATCGACCTGCTTAACCAGGTTGGTATTCCCGATCCGGCGTCGCGTCTGGACGTTTACCCGCACCAGCTCTCCGGCGGTATGAGCCAGCGCGTGATGATCGCGATGGCGATTGCCTGCCAGCCGAAGCTGCTGATTGCCGATGAACCGACCACTGCACTGGACGTCACCATCCAGGCGCAAATCATCGAGCTGTTGCTGGAACTGCAGCAGCAAAAGAACATGGCGCTGATCCTGATTACGCACGATCTGGCGCTGGTGGCGGAAGCGGCGCACAAAATCATCGTGATGTATGCAGGCCAGGTGGTGGAAGCGGGCGAAGCGCGGGATATCTTCCGCGCGCCGCGTCACCCTTACACCCAGGCGCTGCTGCGCGCGCTGCCGGAGTTTGCGCAGGACAAAGCGCGTCTGGCGTCACTGCCGGGTGTTGTACCGGGGAAATATGACCGCCCGAGCGGCTGTCTGCTCAACCCGCGCTGCCCCTATGCGACGGACAAATGCCGTGTCGATGAGCCGGATCTGAACACCGTCGACGGCGGCCGTCAGTCCAAATGTCACTACCCACTCGATGATGCCGGGAGGCCGAATTATGAGTACGCATGAGGCCACTTTGCAGCAGCCGCTGTTGCAGGCGATCGATCTAAAAAAACACTACCCGGTGAAGAAGGGCTTATTCGCCCCGGAGCGCATGGTCAAAGCGCTGGACGGCGTCTCGTTTTCGCTGGAGCGCGGTAAAACGCTGGCGGTGGTCGGCGAGTCCGGCTGCGGCAAATCAACGCTTGGCCGCCTGCTGACGATGATTGAAACGCCGACCGGCGGCGAGCTTTACTACCAGGGCCAGGATCTCCTCAAGCACGATCCGCAGGCGCAGAAGCTGCGCCGGCAGAAAATCCAGATTGTCTTTCAGAACCCCTATGGCTCGCTCAACCCGCGTAAAAAAGTGGGGCAGATCCTCGAAGAGCCGCTGTTGATTAACAGCTCGCTCAGCAAAGAGGCGCGCCGCGAGAAAGCGCTGGCGATGATGGCGAAAGTGGGGCTGAAAACCGAGCATTACGACCGCTATCCGCATATGTTCTCCGGCGGTCAGCGTCAGCGTATTGCCATCGCCCGTGGTCTGATGCTCGACCCGGACGTGGTGATTGCCGATGAACCGGTTTCGGCGCTCGACGTCTCCGTGCGTGCGCAGGTGCTGAACCTGATGATGGATCTGCAGCAGGATTTGGGGCTCTCCTACGTCTTTATCTCTCACGACCTGTCGGTGGTGGAGCATATTGCCGATGAGGTGATGGTGATGTACCTCGGCCGCTGCGTGGAGAAGGGCAGCAAAGCGCAGATCTTCGCCAACCCGCGCCACCCTTACACCCAGGCGCTGCTCTCCGCGACCCCGCGTCTCAACCCGGATGATCGCCGCGAGCGCATTAAGCTCACCGGCGAGCTGCCGAGCCCGCTCAATCCACCGCCGGGTTGTGCCTTTAATGCCCGCTGTAGCCGTCGCTTCGGCCCCTGCACCCAGTTGCAGCCGCAGTTGAAGGAGTACAACGGTCAGCTGGTGGCCTGTTTTGCGGTGGATAAAGATGAGAACCGCGAGATCCCGCAGGTGTAGTGTGGACGCTGGCTCGTAACGCGTAGGCCGGATAAGGCGCAACCGCCATCCGGCATGTTTCGCGGCGCTGATGCCGGATGGGTGGAAGGGTTCCGTTCACCACGGGGATGGGAGCCTCATAAATCATCTGTGCGGTGAACGGGACAAGGGAAGCGGCCGCGCTCCCCTTGTCAATCCCCGCGGCCCCGCGAGGAAATCGGTGCTGCGCACTGCGCTCACCTCCCGCGTGCCTGACTGCGGCCGGCTCTACTCGACATCCTGTCTCGGTTCGCCTCTGGACGCCATCCCTGGCGTCCAGACCTTGTCATTCCCGCTTCGGTTCGCCGATTTCAGCGGGGACACAACCCTTCGCTGTCATATTGCAGATATAAAGCCGCACCAGTGTCGCTGAAAGCACGTTTTGGTAGGCCGGATAAGGCGCAGCCGTCATCCGGCAATCGTGCCGCGAGGATAATGCCGGATGGCGCGTACCGCTTATCCGGCCTACGCCGTTTCAGCGACTTCTTTCATATAGGCCGGTTAAGGCGCAGCCGCCATCCGGCAATCAATACCGGGGTATGTGATGTGGGTTGTCGCGGTTTTGGTAGGCCGGATAAGGCGAAGCCGCCATCCGGCAATGGTGCCGCGAGGATAATGCCGGATGGCGCGTACCGCTTATCCGGCCTACGCCGTTTCAGCGACTGCTTTCATATAGGCCGGTTAAGGCGCAGCCGCCATTCGGCAATCAATGCCGGGGTATGTGATATGCGTTGTCGCGGTTTTGTAGGCCGGATAAGGCGCAGCCGTCATCCGGCAATCGTGCCGCGAGGATAATGCCGGATGGCGCGTACCGCTTATCCGGCTTACGCGGTTTCAGCAGCGCTTCGTACTGCATTATTCTGTTTATGCTCTTTTCTGGCCTGCGTTCGCTGCTTAAACAAACTAATTTATCTTTAGTCTTCGTATAAATATCGCACAACTCTTCACTGGCAGCGATTAACGCTGTCGCCTCTCTTCGCGCCTAAAAAAAAAGATGCAATCAGCAGCATTATTTATATATTTAGTGCCAGTTAAAGCGCGAATTAGCACCACTAAAATTAATAGCGCAACCGCAGGCCGCAGGTCATCGCCGTTACATTCACCTGTACCCTCATAAAAAGCACCACCAATAAAAACATTCATCACCCTACGCGTGGCAGAAGAGCCTCTCCTGCTGGTGGGGGAACGCGTTTATTGCGTAAATCACGGACTTAACCATGAAGCACTATGATGATTTGCAGAGATTCAGGGAGAAGAGCGGCAAACAGCATCACGCCTTCAAAGACCTCTCTACCCAATCCCTTGCTGCCGACCAGGGTAACTGGGCGATCCTCAACCAGCTCGCGCCCGCCGACGACAATGCCGGGCTGGCGCTGGGTGGGCATGTCGCCTCTCCCGTTCCACAACCCATTAATAGCGAGCACTTCGCCGCCGGGGCGCAAATAAGCGCCCCGCCAATCCCGAGCGCCAGCCAACCCGATCACCCCCCCGTGCCGCGACCGGCTGCGGCGTTGCAGCGTGACGCCAGCATTCACTACGACCAGCTCTTTGCCGCGAAGCCTGCACAGACCAAGCCGCGCAGCCAGAAGAACCAGCCTCTACAACCGTTGCTAGAAAGGATTGCCGCATGCCGCTGATTTGTGTCTGCTCACCGAAAGGCGGAACCGGGAAAACGACCCTTGCGGCGAACCTCGCCTATGCGCTGGCCCGCAACGGCAGCAAAGTGCTGGCACTCGATTTCGACGTGCAAAATAGCCTGCGCCTGCACTTCGGCGTACCGCTCTCCGACACGCGCGGCTACGTTGCCCGCGCGGCAGATGCCTCCGACTGGAGCCAGTTTGTCCTCACCGCAGGCGGCAATATTTTTGTCCTGCCCTATGGCGATGCCACCGGCGCGCAGCGCCGCGACTTTGAGCAGCGCCTCACCCACGACGAGCACTTTCTCACCCGTGGGCTTAACACGCTGCTTAACTATCCGGGGCTGATAATTGTCGCCGACTTCCCGACAGGCCCCTCGGCGGCGTTAACGGCGCTGTCCCGCCAGGCCGATCTGCACCTTATCCCGCTGCTGGCGGATAGCGCCTCGCTCTCACTACTGCCGCAGATTGAAAACCACCACCTGACCGGCGAGGTATTGAATCAGAAAGCGGGCCACTTTGTGGTGCTCAACCAGAGCGATAACCGCCGCCAGATCAGCCGCGATGTCACTGCGTTTATGGAACAGCGCCTCGGCAACCAGCTACTCGGCGTGCTGCACCGCGACGAGAGCGTGGTGGAAGCCAATGCTTCACAACAGTCGGTGTTCGACTTCAGCCCGGCCTCGGCTGCGGCATTTGATATTGAGCTTATCGCCAAACGCGCCGCCGGTATGCTGGGCGTCACCATCGGCGACGGCACGCTGCACAACTCGCCGCGCATGCCGGGACTCTAAGCGTCAGGACAACTATGAAAAAGATCCTCTCTCTCCTGCTGGCGCTGGTTATGCTGCCGCTCGCCCTGCTGGTGATCATCACGCCGATGGACAGCCAGAAGCAGTACATTTTCGGCCTCATCAGCATCGGCGCGCTGTTCATCGCCGGCACTCTCAGTAAAAAGCGCAGCGTCTCGCTGGTGATGGTGGCGATGTCGGTGCTGCTCTCCACCCGCTATATGTACTTTCGCCTGACCCAGACGCTGCACTTCAACTCGGAAATTGAAACGCTGCTCGGCATGGGGCTGTTTCTGGCCGAAGTCTATGTCTGGGTGATGCTGCTGCTCAGCTACCTGCAAACCGCCTGGCCGCTGAAGCGCGACATTGTGCCGCTGCCGGATGACACCAGCCTGTGGCCGACGGTCGATGTCTATATACCCTCCTACAACGAGCCGTTGGAGGTGGTGCGCGACACGGTGCTGGCGGCGCAGTGTCTCGACTACCCGCGCGACAAACTGAAGATCTACCTGCTCGACGATGGTAAACGCAGCGAGTTCGCGGTATTTGCCGCCGATGCTGGCGTTGGCTACATCACGCGCAGTGACAACGCCCACGCGAAAGCGGGCAACCTCAACCATGCGATGAAGCTGACCCACGGTGAGTTAATTTGTGTTTTTGACTGCGACCACGTGGCGACCCGCATCTTTCTCCAGGCCACCGTCGGCGGTTTCTTGCAAGACCCGAAACTGGCGCTGGTGCAGACGCCGCACTACTTCTACTCACCGGATCCGTTTGAGCGCAACCTCTCGGTCGGGCGCAATATCCCCAATGAAGGGGCGCTCTTCTACGGCCCAATCCAGCAGGGAAATGACAACTGGAACGCCACCTTCTTCTGCGGCTCCTGCGCGGTTATTCGCCGCAGCGCGCTCGATCAGATTGGCGGCTTTGCGGTGGAAACCGTTACCGAAGATGCCCACACCGCGCTGAAGTTGCAGCGGCTTGGCTGGGGCTCGGCGTTTATTGATATCCCGCTGGCGGCAGGGCTGGCGACCGAGCGTCTGGTGCTGCATGTGATTCAGCGTACCCGCTGGGCGCGCGGCATGACGCAGATCTTCCGTCTCGATAATCCGCTGCTCGGACGAGGGCTGACGCTGCAACAGCGGCTCTGCTACCTCAGCGCGATGCTCTATTACCAGTTTGCTATGCCGCGAATTGCCTTCTTAACCGCGCCGCTGGCCTACTTGCTCTTTAACCTCAATATCATTCACGCCTCGGCGAGCCTGATCTTCGCCTACGCGCTGCCGCACCTCTTTCTCGCGGTGTATGTTAACTCGCGGCTGAATGGGCGCTTTCGTTACAGCTTCTGGGGTGAGATTTATGACCTGGTGCTCGCCTTCCACATTGTGCTGCCGACAGCGGTCACGATGCTCTTTCCGAAACGCGGCAAATTCAACGTCACCGACAAAGGCGGGCTGCTCAACGTCGGCTACTTCGACTTCAGCGTGGTGCGTCCGCATCTGATTATCGCTCTGCTGCTTGGCGCAGGGGTGATCGCCGGGATTGTCCGTACCTGCGCTCACGACTACTTCGGCGTCGATCCGCGCGTCATTGCCCTCAACGTCGGCTGGGGGTTATACAGCCTTATCTTCCTGCTGGCAGCGATTGCGGTGGCGCGCGAAACGCGGCAAACCCGCAAAACCATCCGCATTGAGGTCGGGATTCCGGTGCTGATCCACTACGCCAGCGGCATTGTCTCCCGCAGCAAGACGGCGGATCTGTCGATGGGTGGCTGCCGCATTATCGCCCCGGACGATCGTCATCTGAACGAGACGATCGAGGAGATCGAGTTGCTGCTGCACTCCGGGGCGATTCTCCTGCCGGTGCAGACCATTGCCAGCGATGAGAACTCCATCCGCTTGATGTTCAATGATATTCCGCTGGCGCGCCGCCGCGAACTGGTGCGTGTGGTGCTGGCGCGCGCCGATGCGTGGATCCACCCGCCGAAGCCGCAGGACAACCCATTCCGCTCCATGTTGACCATTGTGCGCTGCGTCTTTGACCTCTTCTGGCTCACCTGGCGTTCGCGGCGTGAAAACCGCCGCCTGCGCGCAGAAAAAGCGGCGAACGTGACGCAGGAGGAGAGCCGTATATGAAACGTCTCACCCTGTTAACCCTGCTGGCGAGCGCGCTGGTCACCGCGCCGCTGCACAGTGAGCCGACGCCTGTTGACGCGTTGCTACCGGCGCTCTCCGCCTTTGCTCCCTCGCGTGTCGAGAGCGTGTCGCTGGCGCAGATGGGCCAGCCGCAGGGGCTCACGCTCAGCGGCGGGCAGTTCCAGGGCGGGGTCGATTTCACGCTGCCGGTCGATCAAGTGGTCACCAACGCGCGGCTGGCGCTGAGCCTGAAAATCTCCCCGGCGCTGTCGGCGGCTAACGCCACGCTGCAACTGATGCTGAACGGGCAACCGCTCGGCACCGTGCCGTTGAGCACCGTCGACGGTGATACCGCCCGCTACCAGCTTGATGTGCCAGCGGCGCTGATGGTCTCCAGCAATAATCTCAGCTTCAAAATCAACGGCGGTGACGCCGTGCAGTGCCAGCGCGATGCCGACACCAAAAGGCATGTGACCATCCTGCCGGAGTCGCGCTTCGAGCTGGAAGGGCAGCAGCTCGATATGGGTGCCGATCTCAGCCGCTTCCCGCGCCCCTTTTTTGACAGCATGCAGATGACGCCCGCCGCCATCGCTATCGCTTTTTCGGCGAAACTGAGCCCCGATGCCCTTAGCGCCGGGGCGCTGATCGCCTCATGGTTAGGGATTCAGGCCGATTATCGCGGCGTCACCTTTGCTGCGTACCATGACCGCCTGCCGGAGAAAAACGGCATCCTCATTGGTCATCCGGGCGAGCTGATCGGTGGCCTGACGCTGCCGCAAAGCCACCAGCCGCTGCTGAAGATCATCGATAACCCGGCTAACCCGGTCTATAAGCTGCTGCTGGTGGTGGGCAAAGATGATGAGGCGCTGCGGGCGGCGGCCTGGCGTCTGACGCGCGGCGAGTTCGTGGCGCAAACCGCTGCCGCAGAAGTCGCGGCACAGACACTGCCGCGCAGCCAGCCCTACGATGCGCCGCGCTGGATCGCTACCGATCGTCCGGTGATGCTCTCAGAACTGATCCGCAAGGATCAAAGCCTGACCGCCACCGGCATCTGGCACCCGTCGCTCCAGGTCGCGTTTCGCGCCGCGCCGGATCTCTTTTTGTGGGACGGCGAGACCATTCCGCTGCATATCGGGTACCGCTTTCCCGCCGAAAACTGGATCGATGAAGAGCGCTCGTGGCTGAGCATGACCCTTAACAACACCTTCCTGCACAACCTGCCGATGAACAAGCAGGGCGCGCTGGAGGGGCTGTGGCATAAGCTCGGCGGCGATGCCCGCCAGGAGCAGTTTGATATGCCGCTTGAGCCCTACATGATCTATGGCGACAACCAGCTCTCCCTCTACTTCAATATCGTGCCGAAGGCGGATGCGCCGTGCAGCACCCTGTTGAACAACAACATCAAGAGCCGCATCGACGAGCACTCATGGATCGATCTCAGCCACACGCGCCACTTCGCGCTGCTGCCCAATCTCTCCTACTTTGTCGGCGCTTCATTCCCCTTCACCCGGCTGGCGGACTACGCCGAAACGGTGCTGATGCTGCCGCCCGCGCCGAGCGAAACGCAACTGGCAACGCTGCTGGATATGGCCGCGCGCGCGGGTAACGCCACTGGCACGGCCTTAACCCACAACCGTGTGCTGCTCGGCATGCCTTCCGGCGACCAGGCGCGTGCAGTGCTGGAGAACCGCGATGTGCTGGCGATAAGCGGTATGGATCAGCATGCGTTTAACCGCGCGCTGCTCGCCGACTCGCCCTTCACCGCCCATGACAGCACGCTGGGCGTGCGTAAACCGGGCAGGTGGCAGAAGGCGCAACGCTGGATGACGGGCGACTGGGCCGCCGAAGGGCTGGAGGCGGATCGCTACTTCTCCTCCAACGAAGCCTGGCGGGGCTTTATCAGCTTCCGTTCGCCGTGGAACAGCAAACGGCTGGTGGTGCTGGCGCTCGGCAGCAGTGATGGCCAACTGGCGCAGCTGCATGACGATCTCTCCTCGGCAACGATTAACGCCGGTATCCGCGGTGATGCGGCGATCATTACCGATGAGAACGGCGTGCGCAGTTTCCGCGTCGGCGAGCAGTTCCCGAGCGGCGAGATGCCGCCGCAGATGATGATTATCTGGTACGCCAACCAGCACTCGGCGCTACTGGCGCTGCTCGGCCTGCTGCTGGGCGCGCTGGCAGGCGGGCTGCTCTATCGCACCCTGAAACAGCGCGAGCGTAAACGACTCAACCCGGAGAAGCAGAAATGAAAAAGGTCACCGCGTTATTGTGCCTCTCCGGCGCGCTCAGCTTCGCGGCGCCCGGCCAGGCGCAGGTCTCGCCTAACCCGGCGGCGTTAAAAGCGCTGTTCGATCAGGCCAACTACTGGCATGAAAAATCCCACGACGATCTGGCGACGGCGTCGCTGCAAAAGGTGTTGATGGTCGATGCCAACAACACCCAGGCGCTCTACTTACTGGCGCTGTGGGCGCAGCAAAATGGCGATTTGAAACGTGCTGCGCAGTGGCGCGCGCGCCTGGTGCAAACCGCCCCGGCCGATGGCAGCCTGCAAGCGCTCGATAACGCCAACGCGCTGGCGCAGGTGCCACAGGGGCAGTTAACCCTGGCGCGGCAACAGGCGCGCAGCGGTAATATTCCGGCGGCGCTGGAGACCTGGCGCGGCCTGTTCAACGACAGTACGCCACCGCAGAGCCTGGCGCCGGAGTATTACCTCACCATGGCGAGCGACAAAAGCCTCTACCCGCAGGCGCTGGCACAGCTGCGCGCGCTGGTAGAGCAACATCCGCAGGATAACGCTGCGCGTATTGCGCTCGGCAAACTGCTGACCTGGCAGGAAGCGACGCGCCGCGAAGGGATGCTGACGCTGGAGCCAATGGCGGGCGGCAGCAAAGAGGCTGATGAGGGGCTGCGCCAGGCGCTATTGTGGCTTGCTCCGCAGGCGGGCGATGAGCGCTTCTACGACACCTGGTTGCAGCGCCATCCTGATGACAGCGAAATGCAGGCCTGGTATCGCAAAAGCATTGGCGGGCGGGCAAAAGGCGCAGGCTTTGAGGCGCTCAACAGCGGCGACAGCAGTGCAGCGAAGCGCCAGTTTGAACAGGTGCTGCAAACCAACCCGCAGGATGCCGACGCGCTGGCGGGCATGGGCTATATCGCCCAGCGCAACGGCGATTACCAGGCGGCGGCGCAATATCTTAGCCGGGCGGCAAGCCAGGGCGGCGAGGCTTCCGACGAGCGGCGGGCGCAGGCTGAAGATGCCGCTTTTTATGGCCAACTGGCGCAGGCGCAGCAGGCACTGAAAGAGGGGAACCTCAGCCAGGCGCTGGCGATCTCCGCGCCGCTGGCAGAGCAAAACGGCGAGCGCGGTACGGCGGCGAAGCTGTTTCGCGCCGATGTCCTGCGCCAGAACAGAGATTACCCGCAGGCGGAGCAGGCGCTGCGCGGCGTGCTCAATAGCGAGCCGCAAAACGCTCCGGCGCGGGAAAACCTCTACTACGTGTTGCGTGAGCAGAACAAAACCGCTGAGGCGCAGACCATTCTGCGCACCTTGCCCGCCGCCCTGCAGGCGAAGCTGCAGTCGCGCACGGTGAGTGGTACGCCGGGCGATCCGCTGCGCCGCGAAGCGCAACAGCTGGCGGCAAACGGCAACCGTCAGCAGGCCATTGCCGTGCTGCGTCAGGGGGTGGCGCGCTTACCGGATGATGCCTGGCTGCGTCTCGATCTGGCGCGTCTGCTGGTGCAGGCCGGGCAGGAGAACGAAGCGGCGAATGTGATGCTGCCCGCGCAGCGTCAGGGAGCCGGGGCCAGCGCGCTCTATGCCGCCGCGCTGTTTGCCAGTGAGCAGGGGGGCTGGCAGCAGGCCAGCGCTTTGCTGGGGCGCATTTCGCCTGCCAGCCAGACGACACAGATGCGAGAGCTGGCACAGCGAGCCAACTATAACTTACAGATGGTCACCGCCGAGCGCTACCTGGCGCAGGGCAATATGACCGCCGCCGCCAACACCCTGAAAGCGCTGGCGCAAACTTCGCCCGCAAGCCCGGTCGATGCCGGGAAACTGGCGCGTATGCTGGCGCGCAGCGGCGATCTCACCTCGGCGGTCGCGCTGGTGCGCGGCAATATGCGCCAGGGCGTGCAGGGCAACGCCGGGGATTATGCCGATCAGGTTGCCGTGCTTAACCAGGCGGGACTGAACGCCGAAGCGCAGGCGTTTGTCGAAAGCCCCGAGATGCAGGCGCGCAGCACGCCCGCGCAGCTTGCCGGGGTACGCAACGGCTATGTCATCAACGAGGCCGACAGGCTGCGCGAGCAGGGAAACTACGCCGCGGCGTACGACACGCTGATCCGCGCATTGCAAAACGACCCGCAGAATACCGACTTGATGTTCGCGATGGGGCGCCTCTACCAGTCCGGCAAGATGAACAAAGAGGCGGGCGTGCTCTATGACTACCTGATGACCCGCGACAGCGACGCTCAGGCGGCGCGCGTCGGCGCGATTGATGTCGCACTGGCACAGAACAACGTCGAGAAAGCGCAATCCCTCGCCAGCGGCCTGCGCAGCGACACCTCGCCGGACCGTCTGCTGTTACTGGCGCGGCTGGAGGAGGCGAAAGGCAACCACCAGCAGGCGATGACCTATCTACGCAGCGCGCGCGGCAAGCTGGTCGGTCTGGAGGCCAGCAACGCTGCAGGTACGCCAACCCTCGGCGGGGTGCTGCTGGCGGATAACCCCTTCACCACCACCAGTAAAACGCCGTCGCCTTACGGGCAAGCTATGCCATGGCAGGTGGCGCAGACGGCGCGCGAGCCGGGTAGCCTGTTGCCGGGCACTGCGCGCACCGATCTGCCCCTCGAGACCACGCAAAGCCGCACGCTGCGCCAGGTGGACGAGATGATGCAGCAGATGAACGATAAAACCGGCATGTGGTTGCAGGGTGCGGTGGCAATCCGCGGGCGCGACGGTGAGACGGGCACCAGCAAACTGACGGAGGCGAAAGCGCCGCTCAGCTGGTCCAGCTCGCCGTTTGGCGAGTCGCGCTTTGAGTTGACCGCCACGCCGGTTTCCCTCAGTTCAGGCAGCGCCTCGGGCGATGCCTGGCGGCGTTATGGCAGCAACCCGCTGGCGGATGCAGCGACCAATCTGGCGGCCTCCATCAAAACGGCGAACAGTTCAACGGCCACGGACGGCAGCGATAAGTTCACCGATCTTGCCCGCTACGCCGACGCCGGGAAGTTATCCCCCTTTACCGAAGAGGGATTCGACAACCTCAGCGCGCTGCTTGGCTCAAACCGTTTACAACGCCTGAGCGAGTCGACCTACAAGAAAAGTTATAACGATCCGATCCGCGCCTCGACCGATGCGCAGAACGGCAGCGGCGTTGAGTTGAATATGGCGCTGAGCGGCGAGGGCTATAAGCTCGACATTGGCACCACCCCGCTGGGGGAGGATCTCAGTACGCTGGTGGGCGGCGTGAAATGGTCGCCGAAGCTGACCAACTACCTGACGCTGATCCTCACCGGCGAGCGGCGCGCGGTCACCGACAGCCTGCTCTCTTACGTCGGCTTGCAGGATAAGTTCTCCGGCGAGCGCTGGGGGCGGGTGACCAAAAACGGCGGTAGCGCGCAGCTGAGTTACGATGATGGCGATGCCGGGTTCTATATTGGCGGCGGTGGCTACAGCTATCTCGGTGAGAACGTGGCCAGCAACACTAGCCTCAATGCTAACGCCGGGGTCTATTTACGCCCGTGGCATGATGATTTCCGCCAGTTGCAGACCGGCCTGAGCATCAGCTGGATGGATTACGCGAAGAACCTCAGCTACTTCACCTTTGGCCAGGGCGGTTATTTCAGCCCGCAGAACTATGTCAGCGTCTCGCTGCCTGTGGACTTCACGCAGAAGATCGATAACTGGAGAGTGCGCCTTGGCGGCGCGGTAGGGTATCAATCCTACACCCAGGATAAGAGCGACTACTTCCCGACCTCGCCGCAGGCGCAGGGGATGCTGGAGCAGCTGGCAGCGCTCGGCTTTATCAAAGAGGCGCAGTACCGTGGCGCGTCGCAAAACGGCATCGGCTACAACTTCCGCGCCGGGCTGGATTACAACGTGAACAAAAATATGTCGGTGGGCGGCAACGTTGGGTATGACACCTTCGGCAGTTATAACGAAAGCACCGCAGGCATCTGGCTGCGGTATATGTTGGGAGAGAAATAATGAGCAGTAACCTGTCCCCTGAACTGGCCTGGCATCAGCAACAGCAGACGCCGCCGGGCTGGTTTGATCTGCTTAACGTGATAATCGATGGCATGGTGAGAAACGTTGGCGAAGCGCAGAGCCTGCTGTTTTTACGCCAGATGGGCGAGAGGCTGGCCGCGCAGACGCCGCTTGCGCCATCCACCACCGTCGGCGAGCTGGAAGCGGCGATCAATGCCAGGCTGGCCGCCTTTCACTGGGGAGTGATGGATATTGAGACCCACGACAGCGGCATGACCTTCCGCCACCGCGCGCTGCCCGTCGCCCGCGATGAGGCGCAGCAGACACGCTGGTGTCACGCCTTTTGCGCCGTGCTGGAGGGGCTTTATGGCCGCTGGATGCAGGATCAGGGCGGCGATGCGCGCCTCGTGTTTAACCGGGAAGCGCTCTATTCTGTCTCGGATGTTCTCTTTCGCTACGCCAACCCAGAGTGAGATTCGCTATGTTTAAACCCCTCTTTAGCGCAATGGTCATGCTAATCAGCCTGCTCTTTTCCACCGTGTCGCAGGCGGCGACCGCCTGGGAGAGTTACAAAGCGCGCTTTTTAATGCCCGACGGGCGAATTGTCGATACCGGCAATAACAACGTCTCTCACACGGAAGGGCAGGGTTTCGCCATGCTGATGGCGGTCGGCAATAACGATAAAGCCGCGTTCGACAGCATGTGGCACTGGACCCATACCACGTTGCAAAACAAGGAAAACGGCCTCTTTTACTGGCGCTATAACCCGGTAGAGGCCGATCCGATCGCCGATAAAAACGATGCCACCGATGGCGATATCCTTATCGCGTGGGCGCTGTTAAAGGCGGGCCAGCGCTGGAATCAGCCCACCTACACCGCCGCGTCGGACGCCATTACCCAGGCGGTGCTGAAACATACCGTCACCACCTTTGCTGGCTATCATGTGATGTTGCCGGGGGCGAAAGGCTTTAATCTCCACAGCCGCGTGACGCTGAACCCCTCCTACTTCATCTTCCCGGCGTGGCAGGATTTCGCCAACCGCAGCCACCGGACAATCTGGCAGCAGCTGATTGATGACGGGCAAAAAATGGTGGGCAAGATGGCCTTCGGCAAACCGCACCTGCCGACCGACTGGGTCTCTCTCTCGGCAGACGGCACCTTTAGCCCGGCAACGGAGTGGCCGCCGCGCATGAGCTACGATGCCATTCGCGTGCCGCTCTATATTGCCTGGCACAATCCGCAGAGCGCGCTGTTAGCACCGTGGCGTCGCTGGTGGCAGGGGTTTGAGCGCAGCCAAACGCCGGCGTGGGTGAATGTGACCACCAACGAGAATGCGCCTTACAACATGAATGAAGGGTTGCTGGCGGTACGGGATTTAACCGTTGGCGAGGCGACGGGAGAGCCGCAGATCACTGCGCAGGATGATTACTACTCCGCGAGCCTGAAAATGCTGGTCTGGCTGGCACAGCAGCGCTAGCGCCTGATGCCGGGAGGCGGCTGCGCCTTACCCGGCCTACGTTAATGTGCGGTATGAATGTGCGGTGCATGATGCCGGGTGGCGGCTTTGCCTTACCCGGCCTACGTTAATGTGCGATATGAATTTGCGGTGCGTGATGCCGGGTGGCGGCTGCGCCTTACCCGGCCTACGTTAATGTGCGGTATGAATGTGCGGTGCATGATGCCGGGTGGCGGCTTTGCC
>NZ_JAROAU010000001.1:408467-603461 GCF_029433855.1 Candidatus Kosakonia sp. 282A-S69
TTACCCGGCCTACGTTAATGTGCGGTATGAATTTGCGGTGCGTGATGCCGGGTGGCGGCTACGCCTTACCCGGCCTACGCAAAGTGCGATGTGGATGACTGGAACCTTACCGGGGCTGCGAATACCACCGGAGCGGTTTTCGTAGGCCTGATAAGCGCAGCGCCATCAGGCAAGGGTTTTACTGCGGATAGGGCACCCAGTCGCCGCCGTTAAGCCGCACGTACGGTTTGTTCTGGTACTGGATCACCACCGCGTTGGCGTTCTCCGATACCGGTGCGGTTTGTGGCAGGTTACCGATCAACTTATCCCAGTCGACGCTATCCTGGGTGAAGATTTTGCCATCCAGCACACGGGTGACTATCTCCGAGACCGCGAGGAAGCTGCTCGGCTGGTTAATCACCAGCGGCGCACCCTGATGGGGCGCTTTCATGCCGAAAAACTTAATCGCTGTCGGCACGTTGGTGATGGATGGGCTTGGAATATCACGCAAGCCGGAAACCTGCATCTTATCCCCCTGCAATGCTGCCCCGTGCTCCGGCACCAGCACCACCATCACTTTACGCCCGGACTTATCGAGCTGCGTGAAGAAGGCATCCAGCTCATCAAACAGCTTCTGCGCGCGCAGTTTGTAATCCGCCGTTTTGCGATCGCCGGGATAGTGGTTGCCATCGTGTAGCGGCAGCAGGTTGTAGTACGTCGCGGTCGGTTTGCCCTGTTTGGTGATATCTGACTCCATCCAGCGGTTAAGCACCGCGGTATCGTCAAAAATCGGCGAGCCGTCAAAGGAGAGCAGCGTCGGCGGCAACCCCGCCTGGTTCATCAGCGGTGCCTGCATGCCGCCATTGTCGCGCACCTCTTTCAGGAAGCCGCCGAACTCGCCGTTATGATCCATCATCAGCTGCTGGGTAAAACCGAGTTTCGACAGGTTATCAAACAGGTAGCACTGGTTATTCGCCTGTTGATAGAGGTTCTTATGCGATGGCTGACCGCAGCTGGCGCGCAGCAGACGGATCGCCGCCGGGCCGCTGTAGGCGGTCGCCGAGTTGAAGTTTTTAAACTCAATATCGAAGTGCGACCAGAGCGGGTGCGACGCCAGGCCGGCGGCTTCAATATCGGCCCAGGAAAGGGAGCAGATATTAATAAACAGCAGATCGAACGGCTGCGCATCCGCAGGCAGCTGCGTCGGGAAGGTGCTCTGGCGCTTCTCTTCCGCCGCGTAGAAGCTGGCGAGCCACGCGTTGAGATTTTCCGAGGTTGGCGGGGCCGTTTGCGCCGGAATATCGCCGACCACTGGCGTATTGCCCGAGGCGGCAACCGTGGCTGCCTGCGAACCGCCGGTGGTAGTGACAGTGGTGGTCGGCTGGCCGCCGGGCCACAAATTAAAGGCCGGGCCGGTTAAGGTCAGCACGTTCAGCCAGATCATGATCGCCACCACAAACACCGTGACGCGTATCCACTGCGACAGGAAGAGCCACGCCACCAGCAGCACAAACACCGCGCCAATCATCTGCCAGTTGATAAAGCGCGTCACCAGATCGAGCAGGTAATCGGCGCTAAAGCCCGCCACCTGCGAGCCCTGGCTCATCATACTTTCAAGGCCGGGTAACCAGGTGTCGTGCCAGAAGAGACCGAAGCCGAGCGGGATTGCCACCCAGTGGCGCAGACGGTGCAGGCTCAGGCGTGGCAGCGGCATCAGCAGAAACGCCATAAACACCAGGTTCAGCATCGGATGGAAGTTGAGGTAGCCTGCCCACAGCAGCCCAAACTTCACCAGGAAGTAGAAGTTCCAGCCGGCAAGGCCGCGCCAGTATTGCCACAGCGGCGAGGGCGCAGAAGAGGGGATCGTATTATTTGTCATGTTTACGGTCTGCCTTGGCGTGCGAATCCCTGCGTAAAACGCCAATCGGTTTTACATAGCGGGGTTTAGTAAAAGTTAAACGGAGCGCGGTACGCAGCGGGCGCTGCCAGTGGCGCGCAAGGTACCCCAGCGGAAAGAAGATCAGCGCGCAGAGCACGATAAGCTGAATAATATCGCTGACTGACATCATGAGGAGGGCTCCGTCACATCGCTTAATAACCGGTGCGGTTGCGGAATACGACGCCAACTGGTGCCATCGTGTTCGGCATTAATCAACTTCTTCTCCTGGCGGGTGGCGGGCAGCGGTTTTGAGGCGCGCTCCGGCGGCAGGGCGCGCATCTGCACCACTTCGGCGGCGATCTGGTTATCTTCGAACCACACCATGCGGTTAGAGAAGATATCGCCCGTCGGCAGCGGGAAGATGTGGTTTAGCGCGGTATCGAGATCGTTAACCCGGCAGAAGGATAAGAAGAGCACCAGCCGGTTGTCGCTCATGCTGACAATATCGCCGACACGGTTTGGCCGACAGAGGGTGAGCGCCTGCTCAACGCGAATGCCCGGCACCGGGCGCAGCGCCACCAGCACCCCTTTACCATCCGGCGGCAGTAGCGTGTTGTTGACCATATTGCTCACCGCATCGCAAAACACCTCCCACGGCTGGAAGCCGCGCAGCTTCAGCGGCTGCGTCATCGACAGCAGAGTGGAGATATCTTCCGGCACCAGCCGTGTAAACTGCTGCCCCTGTACGCTCTCAATCAGCGTTAAGCAGCGCGACAGCGGCGCATTCCACGGGATCACCATATTGGCACCGCAGCCGAGCAGCAGGCGCTCATCGGTGGCGCGCAGGCTGGCGATGGTTTCACGAACAATAATTTTGAGATTGTTACCACGCTGGCGGCGCAGGGTGTGGATCTGGCGCGCCAGACCGTCGATTTGGCTATTTTGCGCGAGGACAAAAATCAGCGTCGCCGCCTGGCTGGCGCGCGCCTCTTCAAACAGCGCCTCGTTGGTGGCAAACAGGGCCCAGTGTTCGGAGAGCGGCGGCGCCCCCTCCAGCACGGCGACATTACTTAAAATACGTTTTTCATCGCTGCGCGGCTGCACGGAGGCCTCTTCCTGTCTGGCTAATTGCCACTGCCCTTCAACGTCGGTGAGCAGCAACTGCTGCCGGGCGCTGATGCCTTTTTCGTTGCACCACCACGCGACATCATAGAGCGGAATGCCATTTTGATAGCGCAGGCTCGCCAGACCAAAAAGCGAGCGATATTCACTCATCAGAATCGAGGATTGCTTATCATTGTTGCTGCTGGGGTTAATTACCACGAGGGTGCAGTTATTATATTTCGCCCATGCTTGAGTTTTTTCTAACCATTTGCGTAATTTAGGTGCGGGAATATTCTGCCATGCATTATTAGCACAGAGCAGGAGCACTAAATATTTGTCCGGGTCAATCGAGCTGAGTAAATCGCGGGTGAAAAAGTATAGACTATTTTCCTGTTTTGGCATGGAGAAGAGCTCGACTTTTTCCGGACCGTGATTTTTATCTAATTTTATGAGGTTTCGCAGGTCGTGACCCATGCCCGCTACCGCAACTTTCGCCGCCTTATCCTGCGCGGAAAGGGTTTGATTGAGCAGGCTCAGGGCGTCCTGCTCGCGGTCGGTATTTAGCCACCAGACCCCGCCCACAGGCATGTGACGCAATTCGTCCCATAATGATTGGATGCCGATAGAAAATATGGGGTTCACGGTGTCCCTCTTGCAGCGAATTTATCTGTAACTCAGTTTACTAGCGAAAGCCGAGAAATAAACCTAACATTGAAATTAAAGAACATCAGATTTAGCATGTAAACGCATTTTCCTGGGCACGATGCCCTGTGGCTTTTTACACCATTTTATATGCAACCGGGATCGGGCCAACATGACGAAAAATGAACCCGTTACGCAATCTGACCCGACTCTGGGTTACACATTCCAGAACGATTTTTTGGTACTTAGCCGGGTATTTTCCCTGCCTGAAATCGACTATGCCGATATTTCCCAGCGCGAACAACTGGCTGCTGCGATTAAGCGCTGGCCGCTGCTGGCCGAATTAGCCCGTCAACAATAAAGGACCCGTGGATGACCATCTTGGGACTACAGGGGATCCGTGGTGGCGTGGGGACGACCTCGATCACTGCGGCTCTGGCCTGGTCACTGCAACTCTTAGGTGAGTCGGTGCTGGTAATTGATGCCTGCCCGGATAACCTTCTGCGCCTCTCATTTAATGTTGAGTATGAGAACCCAACCGGCTGGGCGCGGTCGCTGCTTGACGGTAACGAGTGGCGCGATGCCGGCATGCGCTATACCACCCAGCTCGACCTGCTGCCGTTTGGCCGCCTGGCGGCCAACGAGTGGGAAAACGCCGCGCAGCTTGACGCAGTCGCCGGACAGTTGACCTCCGCGCTGACCGTATTAAAAACGCAGCAGGACTATCAATGGGTGCTGATTGACCTGCCGCACGGCGTATCACCGCTGGCGCGGCACTTTATCGATCTCTGCGACAATCTCTTCACCATTATCAAACCCGACACCAACTGCCATGTGCGCCTGCACCAGCAGCCGCTGCCTACCGGCGCGCATCTGCTAATTAACGATCTGCGCATTGGCAGCCAGTTGCAGGACGATCTCTGGCAGGTGTGGCTGCAAAGCCAGCCGCGCATAATGCCAATGGTCATCCACCGCGACGAGGCGATGGCAGAGTGCCTGGCCGCGAAGCAGCCGCTTGGCGAATACCGCAGCGATGCGCTGGCGGCAGAGGAGATCCTCACCCTGGCAAACTGGTGTCTGCTCCATTTCGCGCCCGCTACGCAAGGGAGTGAGGCATGAGTCGCCTCGCCACCTGGCTGCTTATTCCGCCGGTGAGCGCGCGGCTGAACGCGCGCTATCAGCATTATCGCCAGCATGGCGCGCCGCGCTTTAGCGCCGCGGCCGGCTGTTTCTGGGCGATCCTCGCCTGGATGTTTATCCCGCTGGAGCATCCACGCTGGCAGCAGCTGCGTGCGCAGCAGAGCCACTGGTTTCCGCATATCGATCCCGACCGCCCGCGGCCGCTCGACCCGGCGCGCTACATGATCCAGACCCTGTGGCTGATGGTGACGCTCCCGCTGGGCGAACCGAGATCGCCCCGTCGCCAGCACTTTGCCCGCATCCGCGTGCTGCGCGGGCGCTGGCACCACTTCCTCGAAACGCTGCCGGAGCGGATGTCGCAGCGCACCGGCCATCTCGACAATAAAAAAGAGCTGGGGCATATCCACCCGAAAGTGCGGCGCATTATTCTCGGCACCGTGGTGGCCTTCTCGTTCCTGCTGGCCATTTTGTGTATTACCCAGCCCTTTAACCCGCTATCGCAATTTGTCTTTTTGATTCTGCTGTGGGGCGTGGCGCTGCTGGTGCGGCGTATTCCGGGGCGCTTCTCGGTGCTGATGCTGGTGGTGCTCTCCCTGACGGTCTCCTGTCGCTATATCTGGTGGCGCTACACCTCTACGCTTAACTGGGACGATCCGGTGAGCCTGGTGTGCGGCCTGGTGCTGCTGTTTGCTGAAACCTACGCGTGGATTGTGCTGGTGCTCGGCTACTTCCAGGTGATCTGGCCCCTTAACCGCCAGCCGGTGCCGCTGCCGAAAGATATGTCGCTCTGGCCGTCGGTCGATATTTTTGTCCCGACCTATAACGAAGATCTCAACGTGGTGAAAAACACCATCTACGCCTCGCTGGGTATCGATTGGCCGAAGGAGAAGCTCAAGGTCTGGATTCTGGATGATGGCGGCCGCGAAGAGTTTCGCCAGTTCGCTAAACAGGTTGGCGTGGAGTACATTGCCCGTACCACTCACGAGCATGCGAAAGCGGGCAATATCAACAACGCCCTCAAGTATGCGAAGGGGGAGTTCGTGTCGATTTTCGACTGCGACCACGTGCCAACGCGCTCCTTCCTGCAGATGACGATGGGCTGGTTCCTGAAAGAGAAGAAGCTGGCGATGATGCAGACGCCGCACCACTTCTTCTCGCCGGATCCGTTTGAACGCAACCTCGGGCGTTTTCGCAAAACGCCGAACGAGGGCACGCTCTTTTACGGCCTGGTGCAGGATGGCAACGACATGTGGGATGCCACCTTCTTCTGCGGCTCCTGTGCGGTGATCCGCCGCGGGCCGCTGGATCAGATTGGCGGCATTGCGGTTGAGACGGTTACGGAGGATGCCCACACCTCGCTGCGCCTGCACCGCCTCGGTAATACCTCCGCTTATATGCGTATTCCGCAGGCGGCGGGACTGGCGACGGAGAGCCTCTCGGCGCATATCGGCCAGCGTATCCGCTGGGCGCGCGGCATGGTGCAGATTTTCCGCCTCGATAACCCGCTTATGGGCAAAGGGCTGAAGTTCGCCCAGCGGCTCTGTTACGTCAACGCCATGTTCCACTTCCTGTCAGGCATTCCGCGGCTTATCTTCCTGACCGCGCCGCTGGCGTTTCTACTGCTGCATGCCTACATCATCTATGCCCCGGCGATTATGATCGCGCTCTTCGTGCTGCCGCATATGGTGCACGCCAGCCTGACCAACTCGAAAATCCAGGGCAAGTTCCGCCACTCCTTCTGGAGTGAGATCTACGAAACCGTGCTGGCGTGGTATATCGCACCGCCAACGCTGGTGGCGCTGATTAATCCGCACAAAGGGAAGTTCAACGTGACCGCCAAAGGCGGGCTGGTCGAAGAGGAGTATGTCGACTGGGTGATCTCGCGCCCCTATATCTTTCTGGTGCTGCTCAACCTGCTCGGCGTGGCGGTCGGTATCTGGCGCTACTTCTACGGCCCGGAAAACGAGATCCTCACCGTCTTTGTCAGTATCGCGTGGGTGTTCTATAACATGGTGATCCTCGGCGGCGCGGTAGCGGTATCGGTGGAGAGCAAGCAGGTGCGTCGCGCGCACCGCGTTGAAATGACCATGCCTGCGGCTATCGCCCGCGAAGATGGGCACCTCTTCTCCTGTACCGTACAGGACTTCTCGGACGGTGGGCTTGGTATCAGGATCAATGGTCAGGCGCAGGTGCTGGAGGGGCAGAAGGTGAGCCTGCTGCTCAAACGCGGCCAGCAGGAGTACGCCTTCCCGGCGACCGTGGCACGCGTCAACGGCAATGAAGTGGGCCTGCAACTGCTGCCGCTGACCACCAGGCAGCATATCGATTTTGTGCAGTGTACCTTTGCCCGCGCCGATACGTGGGCGCTGTGGCAGGACAGCTTCCCGGAGGATAAACCTCTGGAGAGCCTGCTGGATATTTTAAAACTGGGTTTCCGCGGCTACCGCCATCTCGCGGAATTTGCTCCTTCATCCGTCAAGGTGATTTTCCGCTCGCTCACCGCGCTGGTGTCCTGGGTGGTGTCCTTTATTCCGCGCCGCCCGGAACGGAGTGTGGCCGTGCAGCAACCGATGACGTGATTGGCTTAACAATGATGAATACGCGATGAAAAGAAAACTATCCTGGATGTGTGCAGTGGCTATGGGGATGAGCACGCTGGCCCCGATGATGACCCACGCAGCGCCGGCGCAACCCGCGCCGAGCGTACCTGCCGTTGCGCCCGCGACTCAACCGGTGGTCACGCCTGCGCCGGGAGAGAGTGAGAGCGTTACGCCAACCATGCCGACGGAGGGCCAGACGACGACAGGCCAGGTGATGCCGGGCGCGCAGGGGGCGAATGCACCGGTAGTAGCGGTCGATGCGCCGTCGCGCGATGTGAAACTCACCTTCGCCGAGATCGCGCCGCCGCCAGGCAGCATGGTCTTGCGCGGTATCAACCCGAATGGCGGGATTGAGTTCGGCACGCGTAGCGATGAAGTGGTGTCGAATGCGGTGCTCAATCTTGAGTACACGCCGTCGCCGTCGCTGTTACCGGTGCAGTCGCAGCTGAAGGTCTACCTGAACGATGAGTTGATGGGCGTGCTGCCGGTAACCAAAGAGCAGCTGGGTAAGAAGACCCGGGCGCAGATGCCGATCAATCCGCTATTTATTACCGACTTTAACCGCGTGCGGCTGGAGTTTGTCGGCCACTACCGCGATGTGTGTGAGAACCCGGCCAGCTCAACGCTGTGGCTCGATATCGGGCGCAGCAGTTCCCTCGATCTGACCTACCAGAAGCTGTCGGTGAAAAACGATCTCTCCCACTTCCCGATTCCGTTCTACGACCCGCGCGATAACCGTCCGCTGACGCTGCCGGTGGTCTTCGCCAGCGCGCCGGATATCACGCAGCAGCAGGCGGCAGCGATTGTCGCTTCGTGGTTCGGTTCACGCACCGGCTGGCGCGGGCAGACCTTCCCGGTCTCCTATAACGCGCTGCCGGAGAGCAACGCCATCATCTTTGCCACCAACGACAAACGCCCTGATTTCCTTAAGGATTTGCCACCGGCGAAGGGGCCGACCATCTCCATGGTCAACCACCCGAGTAATCCGTACATGAAGCTGCTGGTGATCAGCGGGCGTGACGATAAGGATCTGCTGCAGGCGGCGAAAGGCATTGCCCAGGGCAATGTGCTGTTTCGCGGCGAGAGCGTGACGGTGGATGAGGTGAAACCGCTGCTGGCGCGCCAGCCTTACGATGCGCCAAACTGGGTGCGCACCGACCGCGCGGTGACCTTCGGCGAGCTGAAAAGCTACGAAGAGCAGTTGCAGGCGACCGGCCTCCAGCCTTCATCCATTAACCTGTCGCTGAACCTGCCGCCGGATCTCTATCTGCTGCGCAGCACTGGCATCGACATGAACCTTAACTATCGCTATACCGCGCCGCCGACCAAAGATGGCTCGCGGATGGACATCAGCCTCAATAACCAGTACCTGCAATACTTCAACCTGACCGGCAACCAGGAGAGCAACAATCTGCTGCTGCGTCTGCCGGTACTGCAAGGGCTACTTGATAGCAAAACCGATGTTTCGATCCCGGCGCTGAAGCTGGGCGCGGTGAACCAGCTGCGCTTCGATTTCCAGTATATGAACCCGATGCCGGGCGGCACGATTGAAAACTGCGTCACCTTCCAGCAGGTGCCGAACCGTGTGGTGATTGGCGATGACTCAACCATCGACTTCTCGAAGTATTACCACTTCCTTGCGATGCCGGACCTGCGTGCTTTTGCCAATGCGGGCTTCCCGTTTAGCCGCATGGCGGATCTGTCGCAGACCATCGTCGTGACGCCGCCGCAGCCGACGCCGGCACAGGTTGCCACGCTGCTTGACTCGTTAGGCACGGTGGGCGCACAGACCGGTTTCCCGGCCATTAACGTGCAGTTAACCAATGATGGCAACCAGATTAAGGATAAAGACGCCGATATCATGATCATCGGTGCCATTCCGTCAGAGCTGAAAGATGATAAGCATATCGATCTGCTGGTGAATGCTGCGCAGAGCTGGGTAAAAACCCCGCTGCGCCAGACGCCATTCCCGTCGATTGTGCCGGATGCCGCCGATCGCCAAGCCGATGCGCAAACCGGCATCACCTCAGATGGCCCGATGGCGGCGATTATCGGCTTCCAGTCACCCTATCACGATCAGCGCAGCGTGGTAGCGCTGCTTGCCGACAGCCCGCGCGGTTACGAGCTGTTGAACGGGGCGATTAATGACAGCGGCAAACGTGCGGCGATCTACGGCTCGGTCACGGTGATCCGTGAATCGGGCGTGAATGGTCTGCGTGTCGGCGATATTTATTATGTTGGCCACCTGCCGTGGTTCGAGCGCATCTGGTATGCGCTGGCGAACCATCCGGTGCTGCTGGCGGTGCTGGCGGCGCTCTGCGTGGTGTTAATGGCATGGGTGTTGTGGCGTCTGCTGCGTATCATCAGCCGCCGCCGTCTTGACCCTTCGGATCATGAGTAAACGGTAATGAAAAGCGTACGCTGGGTGGTGATGGCGATGCTGGTGCTGGCGGCGGTGAATGTGCGCGCCGCCTGTCACTGGCCGGCCTGGGACCACTTTAAACAGGCCTATATCAGCGAGGGCGGGCGGGTGATCGACCCGAGCGATTCGCGCAAAATCACCACCTCGGAAGGGCAGAGTTACGCGCTCTTCTTCGCGCTGGCCGCTAACGATCGCGCCATGTTCGATAACGTTCTGCGCTGGACCGAAAATAACCTCGCCGCAGGCTCGCTTAACAAACAGCTTCCCGCCTGGCTGTGGGGCAAGAAGGCTGATAATGGCTGGGAGGTGCTCGACACTAACTCCGCTTCTGACGCCGATATCTGGATCGCCTGGTCACTGCTGGAAGCGGGCAGGCTGTGGAAAGAGGATCGCTACAGCCAGCTGGGTAAAGCCCTGCTGACGCGGATTGCGAAAGAGGAAGTGGTCACAGTGCCGGGGCTCGGTTCCATGCTGCTGCCCGGTAAAGTCAGCTTCGCTGAACCGACGACGTGGCGCTTTAACCCAAGCTACCTGCCGCCGCAGCTGGCAAGCTACTTTACCCGCTTCGGCGCGCCGTGGTCGACCCTGCGTGAAACCAACCTGCGGCTGCTGCTGGAGACCGCGCCTAAAGGCTTCTCGCCGGACTGGGTGCGTTATGAGAAGGATAAAGGGTGGCAGTTGCAGGCAGAGAAAACGCTGATCAGCAGCTACGATGCCATCCGCGTCTATCTCTGGGTCGGGATGATGAATGATGCCGATCCGCAGAAGGCGCGCCTGCTCAACAAACTGAAGCCGATGGCGACCGCCACGATAAAAAATGGCGTGGTACCGGAGAAGGTGGATGTCGCCAGCGGGCAGATCCGCGGCGATGGCCCGGTCGGCTTTGCCGCCTCGATGCTCCCCTTCTTGCAGGATCGCGATGCGCAGGCCGTGCAGCGACAGCGCGTCGCCGACCACTATCCCGGCGATGATGCCTACTTCAGCTCGGTGCTGACGCTGTTCGGCCAGGGCTGGGATCAACACCGTTTTCGCTTCACCCCTCGCGGTGAGTTACAACCTGACTGGGGCCCGGAATGCACAAGTTCTCCGTAACGCTTCTTTGTGTTGCTATCGGCCTCTCGCTGGCGCCTGCTGCCGGAGCGGCTGAACCAACCAGCGCGCAGCAGCAGCTGCTGTCACAGGTGCGTCTGGGTGAAAGCGCCCGCCGCGAGGATCTGGTGCGCCAGTCGATCTACCGCCTTGAACTGATCGACCCTGATAACCCTGAGGTGGTGGCGGCGCGCATGCGCTATCTGTTGCGCCAGGGGGACCAGGCCGGTGCGCAAAAGCAGCTCGACCGCTTAAAGCAGCTGGCACCGGACTCCAGCGCCTATAAAGCGTCGGTTACCACCATGGCGCTCTCCTCGGCTGAGGGCCGCCAGGCGCTGCAACAGGCGCGTTTACAGGCTACCACCGGCCACACGCAGGAGGCGATTGCCGCCTATGACGCGCTGTTTAAAGGCAACCCGCCGGAGGGCGATATTGCCGTTGAGTACTGGCTGCTGGTGGCAAAAGTGCCGGCGCGCCACAACGAGGCGGTAAGCCGGCTGCAGGCGCTGAACAGCCGTAACCCTGGAAATGCGCAGCTGCAGGGCGGGCTGGCGCAGATGCTGTTTGCCGACGGTCGCGATGCCGAAGGCTATGCGCTGCTGGAGGAGATGGCGAAATCGAACGCCGGGCGCGACACGGCGGCGGGGCTCTGGTATCAGCAGATCCAGCGTATGCCGGTCAGCGATGCCAGCGTTAAAGCACTGCAACATTTTCTGACCCTCTTCTCCGCCGGCGACACGGTAGATAACGCCCGTTCGCTGCTGGCGGCGCAGCAAAAACAGCTTGCCGATCCGGCGTTTCGCGCCCGCGCGGCCGGCCTTGCGGCAGTGGATGCCGGGCAGGGGGCGAAAGCGATTAGTGAGCTGCAACAGGCGGTTAATGCCAACAACGCCGACAGCGAAGCCGTTGGCGCGCTGGGCCAGGCTTATTCACAAAGCGGCGATCGCGCCCGTGCGGTGGCGCAGTTTGAAAAAGCTATCGCTATGGATCCGAACAGCGGGAGTCGCAGCAAGTGGGACAGCCTGCTGCAAACCAACCGCTACTGGTTGCTGATCCAGCAGGGCGATGAGGCGTTAAAAGCCAACAATCCGGCGCAGGCTGAGCGTTACTACCAGCAGGCAAGGGCGACGGATAACAGCGACAGCTACGCGGTGCTTGGTCTCGGGGACGCGGCGGCGGCGCGCAAAGATAACGCCGCAGCAGAGACCTTCTACCGCCAGGCGCTGCGTATGGACAGCGAGAATACCAATGCCGTACGCGGGCTGGCCAATATTTACCGCGCCGAGTCGCCGGAAAAAGCCGAACGCTTTATCCAGTCGCTCAACGCCAGCCAGCGGCGCAGTATCGATGATATTGAACGCAGCCTGACCAACGATCGTTTAGCGCAGCAGGCCGGGGCGCTGGAGAGCAAAGGTGAGTGGGCGCAGGCCGCCGCCCTGCAACGGCAGCGGCTGGCGCTCGATCCGGGCAGCGTCTGGATCACCTACCGGCTGGCAAGCGATCTGCGTCAGGCCGGGCAGGGGAGCGAAGCGGACAGCCTGATGCGCCAACTGGCGGCGCAGAGAGCGGGTGATGCCGAGCAGGTTTACGCCTACGGCCTCTATCTCTCCGGCACCGAGCGGGCACAGGCAGCGCTAAACCACCTTAACACGCTGCCGAAAGCGCAGTGGAACAGCAATATTCAGGAGCTGGCCGACCGGCTGCAAAGCAATCAGCTGCTGGAGCGGGCGAACCGTCTGCGTGACAGCGGCCATGAAGAGGAGGCCATCGCGCTGTTAACCCAGCAGCCTGCCAGCACGCGTCTCGATTTAACTCTGGCCGACTGGGCGCAGCAGCGCGGCGATGCCACCGAGGCGGAAAAGTATTATCAGCGTGCACTCCAGCGGGAACCGGCTAATGCGGAGGCGCTGCTTGGGCTGGCTGAACTCTATGCCTACAGCGGCAATCCGCTGGCGGCGCGGGCGCAGCTGGCGAAACTGCCTGCGGCCTCAGCGACCGGTGAGCCGCCCTCGATCAATACCCAGCGACGGCTGGCACTGGTAGAGAACCAGCTTGGCGACAGCGCCACTGCACAACGCATTTTCAGCACCATTGTGCCGCAGGCCAACGCGCAGCCGCCGTCGATGGAGAGCGCGCTGGTGCTGCGCGATGCCGCACGGTTTGAGGCGCAGCACGGCGCGCCGCAGCAGGCGCTGGAGCACTATAAAGAGGCGATGGTCGCCGCAGGTATTACGCCGCAGCGCCCTGCCAATAATGATGCTTTTACGCGCCTGACGCGTAACGACGAGCGCGATGACTGGCTGAAGCGCGGCGTGCGCAGCGATGCGGCGGATCTCTATCGCCAGCAGGATCTCAACGTCACGTTGCAGCATGAGTACTCCGGCTCCAGCGGCACCGGCGGCTACTCCGATTTGAAAGGCCACACGACCATGCTGCAGGCGGATACGCCGCTGGCAGACGGACGGCTGTTGCTGCGCGCCGACATGGTGAATATGGATGTCGGCACCTTTAGCCAGAATGCCGATGGCACCTACGATCCGAACTTTGGGACTTGTGGCGATGTGCCGTGTGTTGGCGGTAACCGCCATCAGTCCGATCGCGGCGTCAGCCTCGGCGCGGGCTGGCGTAACGAGCGCTGGGGGATGGATATCGGCACCACACCGATGGGCTTCAACGTTGTCGATGTGGTTGGCGGCGTGAGCTACAGCGGGGATGTCGGGCCGCTCGGTTACACCGTTGATCTGCATCGTCGCGCTATCTCCAGTTCGCTGCTGGCATTTGGCGGGCAGAAAGATCCCAACACTGGCAAAACCTGGGGCGGGGTGCGCGCCAACGGCGCTACGCTGAGCCTCAGTTACGATAAAGGCGAAGCCAACGGCGTCTGGGCAAGCCTCGGTGCAGATACGCTGCAGGGGAAAAACGTTGACGATAACTGGCGCGTACGCTGGATGACGGGCTACTACTACAAGCTGATTAATGAGAATAATCGGCGCGTCACCGTCGGCCTGAACAACATGATCTGGCACTACGATAAAGACCTGAGCAACTACACGCTGGGCCAGGGCGGTTACTACAGCCCGCAGGAGTACCTCTCCTTTGCGGTTCCGGTGCTGTGGCGTCAACGCACGGAGAACTGGTCGTGGGAGCTGGGCGGGTCCGCTTCGTGGTCGCACTCGCGGAACAAAACCATGCCGCGCTATCCGCGCTTAAATCTCATTCCGGCAGATTTCCGCGCACAAGCACGCGATATCCCGGAGAGGGGAAGCCACAGTAATGGCTTTGGTTATACCGCGCGCGCACTGGTCGAGCGGCGGGTGACGAACAACTGGTTTATCGGCGCAGGCATTGATATTCAGCAGGCGAAAGATTACACCCCAAGCCACGGGATGATTTATGTGCGCTACTCTGCCGCGGGCTGGCAGGGCGACATGGATATGCCGCTGCAACCGCTGGTGCCGCAGGCCGACTGGTAAAAATAGACTATTCCTGGCGGAAGAGTGCCGCGTACTGGCTGCATTGCGCGGCGATTAACTGCATAAGATTCAAAGTGTTATTACATCTTTTTGCGCCACTCGTGGGCCAATGAGAATCTGCGTAGTCCCTTATCTTAATCGCATCGCGATAGAGTATACTCTGGCGGCAGAGTCATCCTGACCCATCCTCTGCGCCGATTGTTTCTCTGGAGAGTGATTTTGCGTGTTAGCCGTTCTTTAACCATCAAACAAATGGCCATGGTTGCTGTTGTCTCCATGTTCTTTGTGCTTATTTTTTGCGTTATTTTGCTGTTCCATTTCCTGCAGCAGAATCGCTATAACACGGCTACGCAACTGGAAAGTATTGCCCGCTCTGTGCGCGAACCCCTCTCGGCAGCAATTTTAAAGGCGGATATTCCTGAAGCCGAAGCAATTATCAAACAGATTAAACCCGCAGGCGTGGTAAGCCGAGCCGACGTGATGCTACCCAATCAGTTTCAGGCGCTGCGCATGCGCTTTATTCCCGAGCGCCCGGTGCCGGTGACCATCACCCGCATGTTTGAGCTGCCGATCCAGATCTCACTGCCCATCTATTCACTGGAGCGCCCGGTAAATCCGCAGCCGCTGGCCTACCTCGTGTTGCAGGCAGACTCGTACCGCGTCTATAAGTTTGTGATCAGTACGCTCTCGACGTTAGTGACGGCTTACTTACTGCTGACGTTAATGCTCACCGTAGCGCTGACCTGGTGCATCAACCGGCTGGTGATGCACCCGCTGCGTAAAATCGCCCGCGAGCTGGATGAGGTACCGCCGCAGGCGCTGCCCGGCCACCAGCTGCCGCTGCCGCGCCACCATCATGATGATGAAATTGGCCGCATTGTGCGCAGCTATAACCGCAATCAGCAGCAGCTCCAGCATCAGCAAGAGGAGAGCCATGCCCAAACGGTGCGTTTCCCGGTCTCTGAACTGCCGAATAAAGCCGTCCTGCTGGCGCTGCTTGAGCAGGCCGTAACCGCGGACGTACGCGCTGCGCTGCTGGTTATCTCCAGTGACACCCTGCGCGACACCGCCGGGGTGTTGCACGAAGAGCAGCGTGAAGTGCTGCTGCTGACGCTGGTGGAGAAGCTCAAATCGGTGCTGTCGCCGGGTATGATGCTGGCACAGCTTAATATCAGCGATTTCGCTCTGTTCGCGCCCGCTATCGAGGCGCCCTGGCAGGCGATGAAATTAAGTAAGCAAGTGCTCACTGTTATCAACGAGCGGGTACCGCTGAAGGGGATTCAGTTACGCCCGCACGCTAACCTTGGGGTAGCGATGACAGGCAGCGCGCACTCTGCTCAGGCGCTGTTGCAGCAGGCCGCTTCTGCGCTTACTACCGCCCAGCGTACGGGCAAAAACCAGATCCACTTCTTCGATGCGCAGCAGCGTGAAGCGGCCCAGCGCTGGCTCTTGCAGGAGGCTGAGATCCTTACCGCGCTTGAGCAGCAGCGTTTTGCGCTCTGGCTGCAACCGCTGCGCGCACAGCCGGATGGCGAAGTGGTCAGCGCCCGCGCGCTGCTGCGTTTACGTAAGCCTGATGATAATGAGGTCTCTGACGCGGCGCTGTTCTCGCAAATCGAGGCTTGCGGGCTCACCGGCAAAGTGTGCGACTGGATGCTGGAAGAGGCGTGTCACCTGCTGACTGACTGGCAGGCGCGGGGCATTACGTTACCGCTGGCGGTTGCGCTCCCTGCCGGGGCGCTACTGCAGCAGACGAGTGTGGCCAGCGTCGATGAGCGGCTGCGCCACTACGATCTTCCGCCTCAGAGATTACGCCTCGATATCTGCGAACGTCAGCTCTTTTCCGCTAAGGATGAGGTCGTGTCGCCGGATGCCTTTGAGAAGCGCTATCTGGCTGCGACGGACGTTGATTAAAATAGTTACTTTGTTACGGGATTGTGCGAGTCAGCTCAAAGTTTTTAACATTCTTGTTTCAGAAACGCCGTAAGCACATTTCTGTCATGTTGGACGGGTGTTATTTTTAATCCGCAGGCTAACCGAAAACCCTATAAAGCCTGAGGTTAATCTCAAGGACACCTTATGAAAACCTCCCTGTTTAAAAGTCTCTACTTTCAGGTCCTGACAGCGATCGCTATCGGTATTTTGCTTGGCCATTACTACCCTGAACTCGGCGCACAGATGAAACCTCTTGGTGATGGCTTCGTGAAGCTCATCAAGATGATCATCGCGCCGGTTATCTTCTGTACCGTTGTTACCGGTATTGCCGGTATGGAGAGCATGAAAGCGGTCGGGCGAACCGGCGCAGTGGCACTGCTCTACTTTGAAATCGTCAGTACGCTGGCGCTGATCATCGGCCTGATTATCGTTAACGTCGTGCAGCCCGGCGCGGGGATGAATGTCGATCCTTCCACGCTCGATGCGAAGGCGGTAGCGGTCTATGCCGAACAGGCGCAGTCGCAGGGGATTGTGGCGTTTATTATGGATGTCATCCCGGCGAGCGTGATTGGCGCTTTCGCCAGCGGCAACATCCTGCAAGTGCTGCTCTTCGCCGTGCTGTTTGGCTTTGCCCTGCATCGCCTGGGCCACAAAGGCCAGCTGATTTTTAACGTCATCGAAAGCTTCTCGCAGGTGATTTTCGGCATCATCAATATGATCATGCGCCTGGCACCCATTGGTGCGTTCGGTGCGATGGCCTTTACCATCGGCAAATATGGCGTCGGGTCGCTGGTGCAGCTGGGCCAGCTGATCATCTGTTTCTACGCCACCTGTATCCTGTTTGTGGTGATTGTGCTCGGCAGTATCGCGCGCATTACCGGGTTCAACATCTTCAAATTCATTCGCTATATCCGCGAAGAGCTGCTGATTGTGCTGGGTACCTCCTCCTCAGAGTCGGCGCTGCCGCGCATGCTGGAGAAGATGGAGCGCCTGGGCTGCCGCAAATCGGTGGTTGGGCTGGTGATCCCGACAGGCTACTCCTTTAACCTGGACGGCACATCGATTTACCTGACGATGGCGGCGGTATTTATCGCTCAGGCGACCAACAGCCACATGGATATTTTCCATCAGATCACCCTGCTGGTGGTGCTGCTGCTCTCCTCCAAAGGGGCGGCCGGGGTTACGGGTAGCGGCTTTATCGTGCTGGCGGCGACGCTCTCTGCGGTCGGCCATCTGCCAGTTGCGGGCTTGGCGCTGATCCTCGGCATTGACCGCTTTATGTCCGAAGCGCGTGCGCTGACCAACCTGGTCGGTAACGGCGTGGCGACGATTGTGGTGGCGAAATGGGTTAAAGAGCTGGATGAAAAACAGCTTAACGATACGCTTAATAATCGAACCAGCGCCGCAAAAACGTCAGAAATCTCTTCGTAATTTCAAGACTTACGCCCGTAGTCCTTGTCTGGCTACGGGCAGCTAAGCATAATTACCCCCTTGCTTCCGTCACAATTCACGCTGAATTTTCGGGATTCTTCACTTCGCGCTGTGACGTTTTGCGTTTCCTGCGGTCTAAAAGCGGAGTGTTTTATGTCTGTCCATTGACCTATGGGCGGCATACTTTTTAACCAGGAATGTTGATTAGGGGTTCTCATGCAGGGCACAAAAATTCGATTGTTAACAGGCGGGTTGCTGATGTTGGCAGCGGCCGGTTATGTGCAGGCAGAGGCGCTCCAGCCCGATCCGGCATGGCAACAAGGCAAGCTGGCGAATGGTTTCCAGTGGCAGGTTCTCTCCACACCGCAGCGCCCAAGCGATCGTATTGAAATTCGTCTCTCAATTGATACCGGCTCGCTCACCGAAAATGCGCAGCAGAGCGGTTTCAGCCACGTTATTCCCCGCGTTGCCTTAACCCACAGCGGCCGCCTCGAACCGGCGCAGGTGCGATCTCTCTGGCAACAGGGCATTGACCCGAAACGCCCGCTGCCGCCGACGCTGGTCTCCTACGAATACACGCTCTATAACCTCAGTCTGCCGAATAACCGCAGCGATCTGCTGAAAGAGGCGATGGTTTATCTGGCCGATGCCGCCGGGAAACTTACCATTACCCCTGAGACGCTCAATTACGCGCTGAGCAGTAATGATATGGTCGCGACCTGGCCTGCCGACACCAAAGAGAGCTGGTGGCGCTACCGGCTGAAAGGGTCGCCGCTGTTGAGCCACGACCCGGCGGCAGAGGTGAAAGCGCCGGTCGATGCCGCGCAGCTAAAAGATTTCTATGAAAAATGGTACACGCCGGATGCGATGACGCTGATTGTGGTTGGCAACGTCGACAGCCGCGCAGTTGCCGAGCAGATCACCAAAACCTTTGGCGAGCTGAAAGGCAAACGCCATACGCCGACTCCGGTCGCGACGCTTTCGCCGCTGCCGCATCAGCCGGTAAGCCTGATGAGCGAGGCGGTCACCCAGGATCGCCTGTCGATCATGTGGGAGTCGGCCTGGCAGCCGATCCGTGAATCGGCGGAGCTGGAGCGCTACTGGCGGGCAGATTTAGCCCGTGAAGCGCTGTTCTGGCACGTTCAGCAGAGCCTCAACAAGAACAACGCCAAAGATTTGAGCCTCGGCTTCGACTGCCGCGTGCTGTTCCAGCGTGCGCAGTGCGCCATTAACGTCGATTCGCCCAACGACAAGCTGAACGCCAACACCGGCGTGATTGCGCGCGAGCTGGCGAAAGTGCGCGAAAAAGGGCTGCCGGAAGAGGAGCTGAAAGCGCTGATTGCGCAGAAGTCTCTCGAACTGCAGAAGCTGTTCGCCACCTATGCCCGCGCCGATACCGATATTCTCATTAGCCAGCGCATGCGCTCCCTGCAAAACCAGGTAGTGGATATCGCGCCGGAGCAGTATCAGAAACTGCGCCAGCGCTTTCTCGACAACCTGACGCCGCAGATGCTGAACCAGGATCTGCATCAGCAGCTGTCACAAGATATGACGCTGGTGCTGATGCAGCCGAAAGGCGAGCCGGAGCATAATATGCAGGAGCTGCAAGCGACGTGGGAAGAGGTGATGAAACCGCAGACCGCCGCGCCCGCCGCCGCCAGCGACGATGTGCGCCCGGATGTGTCGGATATCCCGCCGCAGCAGTAAGTAAAAAGCCCTCGTTATTTAGCGAGGGCTTTAGCTGTTACGCCGGCATCGCGTCGCGCGGAATAATTGCGCCGCGATACTGAATAACGGTGCTGGCGGTGAGATGGCCGCGTTTCGCTGCTTTTGCAGCGTCGCCGCCGGTCAGCCGTACGGCAAGGTAGCCGGCGCTGAAGGAGTCGCCCGCAGCTGTTGTATCGATCACTTTCTCTTTCGGCAGCTTCACCGCCGGAACCTCAATCACCGTTTCGCCGGTGATCGCCACCAGGCAGGAGTCCGCGCCGCGCTTGATCACCACTTCACTGACGCCCGCTTGCTGGGTGCGCTCAATCACCGTTTCCACCGGCTGTTCGCCCCAGAGCAGATCTTCATCATCCAGCGTCAGGAAGGCGATATCGGTGCAGGCGAGCATCTGCTGATAGACCTCGCGGGTCTCCTCTTTGCTCGCCCACAGGCGCGGGCGGTAGTTATTATCAAAAATCACTTTGCCGCCGTTGGCGCGGCACGCTTTCAGCAGCGACAGCAGCTTCGCCCGGCTGCCGGGGCTTAAAATCGCCAGGCTAATGCCGCTCAGGTAGAGGTAATCAAAGGTCGCCAGCTGTTCGCAAATCGCGGCCGACTGCTCGCTCTCCAGCCAGAATTTCGCCGCCGCTTCGTTACGCCAGTAGTAGAAGGTGCGCTCGCCGCTGCTGTCGGTTTCGATGTAGTAGAGACCCGGCAGCCGGTTCTCCATCCGCTGCGTCAGGCTGGTATCAACCGCTTCCTGCTGCCAGGCGTCGAGCATCTGCTGGCTGAAGTTGTCGGTACCAAGCGCGGTAACGTAATGCACTGCCAGCGCCGAGGGATTGACCTGACGGGCGATATAAACAGAGGTGTTCAGCGTGTCGCCACCAAAGCCACGGTTAACTTCTGCGCCTTTTTGTGACAGCTCAATCATGCATTCGCCGATGACGGCAATTTTCCTGGACATAGTCGTAACCTGAATCAGATAAATTATCGCTAGTGTGCGATGGGGCTGTTTTGTGGTCAACTATATTAAAACAACGTTCCACTATTTTTTTGAGCTAACACCAACTCCCTGCAGTTAGCACGCTACGCTTTTTCCTTTTTGCATGGCGACGCGACGTAAAGTTATCTGAACAAGCGCCGATAACCTGTTGACGAGTTCTTCCAGGTCATCCCCATCGACAGGACAGCAGAAATGACGTTACAGCAGGTCAACACGCCGCCAGACATTCCTTTTACGAATGTCGAAAGCTTGCATGAGCACCGTTACTGGCTGCAGTGCGAGCGCGCGTACACTTATCAGCCCATCTATAAAACCGATGGTCGTCTGATGGCGATTGAAGTACTGACCGTCGTAACTCACCCCTCGCAGCCGGAAAAACGCATCGCGCCCGATCGCTACTTCTCAGAAGTGTCGGTGCGCCAGCGTATTGATGTGGTGCATGAACAGCTTGCCCTGCTGGCGAAGCAGAAGGCCTTCTTTGCGCAGCATGGCGTGCTGGCATCGGTGAATGTCGATGGCCCCACGCTGCTGGCGATGCGGCAATATGGCGAAATTATGGCGCTGGTGGATTCGCTACCGTGGATCCGCTTCGAACTGGTGGAGCATATCCGCTTACCCCAAGACTCGTCATTTGCTTCCATCTGCGAGATTGGCCCGCTGTGGCTGGATGATTTTGGTACCGGCATGGCCAACTTCTCCGCGCTGAGTGAAGTGCGTTACGACTACATCAAAATCGCGCGGGAACTCTTCATGATGCTGCGCAAAACGCCGGAAGGGCAGAATCTCTTCACCCTGCTGCTGCAACTGATGAACCACTACTGTCAGGGCGTGATTGTCGAAGGCGTCGAAACGCTGGAGGAGTGGCGCGATGTGCAAAACTCGCCCGCCTTTGCCGCCCAGGGCTATTTCCTCTCGCGCCCGGTTCCTTTAGCCAATCTTGAGAACGTGATACTCGATCTTTAACCGCTGCCCTTTCCGCCTGGTCTACTATCTTTATGAGAGGTAAGGCTTTAAAGGAAAAGGCATAACAATGACAAGAACGAGCAAAATAGTGACGGCGGTTATTTCGACGCTGCTGCTAGTGATTGTGGTCGCCATCGTCATCATTGCGACATTTGACTGGAACCGGCTTAAACCCACCATCAATGAAAAAGTCTCCACTGAGCTGAATCGCCCCTTCGCTATCCGCGGGGATCTGGGCGTCAGCTGGGCACGGCAAAAAGAGGAAGCGGGCTGGCGCAGCTGGATCCCGTGGCCGCATATTCACGCCGAAGATATTATTCTCGGCAACCCGCCAGGGATCGATGAGATCACGATGGTGCATCTGCCGCGTGTAGACGCGACACTCTCGCCGTTAGCGCTGTTTACCAAAACCGTTTACCTGCCGTGGATCAAGCTGCAACAGCCCGATGCGCGGCTGATCCGCCGCTCGGAAAAGCTCAACAACTGGACCTTTACCCTCGCGGCAGATGAGAATGCCGATCCCAACGCTAAACCCTCCTCCTGGTCATTCCGCCTCGATAACATCCTGTTTGATAAAGGGCGAATTGCCATTGATGACGCGGTCAGCCGCGCTGATATGACCATTCAGGTCGATCCGCTGGGTAAACCGCTGCCATTTAGCGAAGTGACCGGTAAAAAGGATGACAGCAACAAAGCGGGCGATTATGTCTTCGGTCTGAAGGCGAAAGGGCGCTACAACGGCCAGCCGCTGAGCGGTGAGGGCAAAATCGGCGGCATGCTGTCACTGCGCAGCGAAACAACGCCGTTCCCGGTGCAGGCGGATTTCCGCTCCGGTAACACCCGCGTGGCGTTTGTCGGCACGGTGAAGGATCCGATGAATATGGGCGGCGTCGATCTGAAACTGAAATTTGGCGGCGATTCGCTGGGCGATCTCTACGAGCTGACCGGCGTGCTGCTGCCCGATACGCCGCCGTTTGAAACGGATGGTCGGCTGGTGGCGAAACTCAATGGTGACAAAGGCGCAGTGTATGACTATCGCAACTTTAACGGTCATATCGGCGAGAGTGATATTCACGGCACGCTGACCTATACCAACGGCAAACCGCGCCCGAAACTGGAAGGCGACGTCGAGTCACGCCAGCTGCGTCTGGCGGATCTTGGGCCGCTGATTGGCGTTGATTCCGGCAAAGGGGCCGAGCAGTCGAAAAAATCGGAGCAGAAAAAGGGCGAGAAATCGGTACAGCCCGCTGACAAAGTGCTGCCTTACGACCGGTTTGAAACGGATAAGTGGGACGTAATGGATGCTGATGTGCGCTTTAAAGGGCGCCGCATTGAGCACGGCTCTTCTCTACCGATTAGCGATCTCACTACCCATATCCTGCTGAAGAATGCCGATCTGCGCCTGCAACCGCTGAAGTTTGGCCTCGCGGGCGGGATTATCTCATCCAATATTCACCTGCAAGGGGATAAGAAGCCGATGCAGGGAAGCGCCAGTATCCAGGCGCGTAAGCTGAAGCTGAAACAGCTGATGCCCGACGTTGAGCTGATGCAGAAAACCCTCGGTGAGATGAATGGCGATGCTGAATTCCGCGGTGTCGGTAACTCGGTTGCCGCCCTGCTCGGCACCAGCAACGGCAACCTGAAGCTGCTGATGAACGACGGGCTGATAAGCCGCAACCTGATGGAGATCGTTGGCCTTAACGTCGGGAACTATGTGGTCGGCCAACTGTTTGGCGATGATGAAGTGCGGGTCAACTGTGCGGCGGCTAATCTCGATCTGGTGAATGGCGTTGCCCGGCCGCAGATCTTCGCCTTCGATACGGAAAACGCGCTGATTAACATCACCGGCACCGCCAGCATGGCTTCTGAACAGCTCGATCTGACTATCAATCCGGAGAGTAAAGGGGTACGCATTGTGACGCTGCGTTCACCGCTCTATGTGCGCGGCAGCTTTAAGAACCCGCAGGCCGGTGTGAAACCGGGCCCACTGATTGCCCGTGGCGCAGTGGCGGCGGCGCTGGCGACGCTGGTGACGCCAGCCGCCGCGCTGCTGGCGCTTATCTCCCCGTCAGAAGGCGAAGAGAACCAGTGCCAGGCGATTTTGTCACAGATGAAACGCTAAACGAAAAACCCCTCTCTGGAGACAGAGAGGGGAAATCATCAGAGGGATTGGTGCTTTGTTTCGTGGGTCAGCAGCAGGGCGATAAGGGTTAACGCTGCCATTGCCGCCAGATAGCAGCCGACATACATCAGGCCATAGTTCGCCTGCAACCAGGTGGCGATGTAAGGGGCCACCGAGGCGCCAAGGATCGACGAGACGTTATAGGAGAATGAGGCGCCGGTATAGCGCACTTCCGTCGGGAACAGCTCCGGCAGCAGCGCACCCATCGGGCCAAAAGTCAGCCCCATCAGGCTCAGGCCAATCAGCAGGTAGGTCATCACCAGCACCGGGCTACCGGAACCCAGCAGCGGCGGGAAGACGAACAGCGCGAAGAGAATGATAAGCGTGGTGATGACAATCATGCTCTTGCGACGCCCATACGCATCTGCCAGCAGACCGGCAACCGGCACCATCACGCCAAAACCAATCACCGCCATCATCAGCATCCACAACACTTCATTGCGCGGCATGCCTAAGCCCTGCGGCGAGGTGCTGAAGGTCATCGAATAAACGGTCATGATATAGAACAGCGTATAGGTCGCCAGCATGATAAAGGTGCCGAGCACCGTTACGCGCACATGTTTTGTCAGCAGCGTGCCGAGCGGGATTTTTACCTGCTTCTTCGCCGCTGCCACTTTGGCGAAGACCGGCGTTTCATGCAGCGAAACGCGAACATAGAGACCAATCAGCACCAGCACGGCGGAGAAGATAAACGGCACGCGCCAGCCCCACTGCATAAACTGCTCATCGGTCAGCAGCCAGGAGAGCAGCAGAAAGGTGCCGTTCGCGAAGAAGAAACCGATGGGCGCGCCTAACTGCGGGAAGGAGCCATAGAGTGCGCGTTTGCGTGGCGGCGCGTTCTCAGTGGCCAGCAGCGCTGCGCCGCCCCATTCGCCGCCCAGCCCCAGCCCCTGTCCAAAACGGGCCAGCGCCAGCAGCAGCGGTGCCAGCACGCCAATGGTTTCATAACCCGGCAGCAGGCCGATGGCGACGGTAGAGATACCCATTGTCAGCAGCGACGCGACGAGAGTGACTTTGCGCCCGACGCGATCGCCGAAGTGGCCGAAAACGGCAGAGCCGATAGGACGGGCGATAAAGGCGATTGCGAACGTTGCCAGTGATTGCAGCGTGGCTGCGGTGGTGTCGCCCTGAGGAAAGAAGATATGCGGGAAAACGATAACCGCGGCGGTGGCGTAAATATAGAAATCGAAGAACTCAATGGCGGTGCCAATCAGCGAGGCGACGACGACTTTTTTGCGCGAGTTTACCGGCGGGTTTTCCTGCTCGTTGTCAAAGGTTGTGGCTGTAGCTTGCATAATGTTTTCTTATTTTTAGGCGAACGAACGAGCATATTAGCCACAGCAAAAGCGTTATTTCAATCTGTAACAAAACCGGCAGACGCGCAAAAAAGCAGCAAAAAGCGAATAATTTTCAGACTTACGATTTCACATCTATGAAATGCTTCACACATTTTAGAAGTTAGTGGATAAAACTGGTTTTCGGTTAAATAAAAGTTACGGACTGGATTTTCATGCTGGAATTATGGATCGGGCTGATATTTTCATTCTAACTATCAGCCCGATAGCTTATTTAGCGGTGCGACGACGGCGTCTGTCGGGCATCAGCGGGTCATCTTTATACTCGGCGGTGGCGATCCACGCCGCACAGAAAAGCGTCAGGCGGGCGAAGAAGTAGAAGAACGCCATCAAACCCAGCACGGAACCAAATGCCGCGCCGGAAGGAGATTTCACCAGCGACGGCAGTGTCCAGGTCATGATGATTTTGATCACTTCAAAGCCAATCGCGGCGATAAATGTTCCGCGGAGCAGCGCGCGCTTACGCGGGCGATGGCGCGGCAGCCGCCAGAAGATCCAGAAAAAGAGCAGGTAGTTGGCGAGCACTGAAATCATCAGGCCAATCAGCCCCCAGGCCGGCTTCAGCCAGTCGATGTAATCCAGGTGCAGCGTGGAGATGATCAGCTCCTGCGCCGCCCCGGCCACCGAAGTGATGGAGAGAGTGATGACCAGCGCCACCAGCAGGCCAATCAGCGAGATAAAGTCGCGGAAGTACTTTACCCAAATCTTCTCTTCATCCTGCGCGTTACGCTCCCAGACATCGCGCGACTGGGCGCGGATCGCTTCCCGCAGGTTGCCCATCCAGTTCACGCCGGAGTAGAGCGCGATAGCGAAGCCGACAATCCCGACGGTCGTGCGCTGCTCCACGGCGATATGGAGCGTGTTTTTCAACGTCGAGGCCATGGTCGGATCGCTGACGCTTTGCAGGATCTTATTAAAGATGTCCTGTAACAGGGTCGGATGCGACGCGAGGATAAACCCGGCGGTGGCAAACGAGACCATCATGATGGGGATCATCGACAGAAAGGAGAAGTAGGTTATCGCTGCGCCAAACTGGTTGCCCATGCGATCGTTAAAGCGCTCTGCGGCGCGGATCAGATGCGCAACCGCCGGTTTACGCTGGATCTTTTTGGCCGTATCGGTCACGGCGGCAATCGCCCCGCTATCTTTATCAGAGGTCTCTTTTTCCGGCTTTTCCGGAGTTTCTGCCATCTTCCTGACAGGCTCATAATCAAGGTCTTGCGTGGGGCGTTTTTCAACATCTTCCTTTTTCATCAGGTTTATTTCCTTCTCCTGAATGTGTGGTATGCAGAATTATAGTCGCTACTGGTCGACATAATCCTTCATCACGGTTGAGAGCCACTCCATAAATAGGTGTACGCGTCGCGAAAGGTTGCGTCGGTGCGGATAGATTAGCGAAACCGGCATCGGTTCGGCGCGATATTGCGGCAAAATCTCCACCAGCTTGCCGCTGCGTAACGCCTCGCGCGCGCCGACGCGCGGCACCTGAATAATGCCCAGCCCCGCCACGCAGGCGGCGTGATATGTTTCGGTGCTGTTGACGGTGAGGATACCGCCGGTTTTCACCCAGTGCGTCTGCTTATCCTGCCACACCTCAAAACCCTGCGGTCGCGCACCGAGGTTGACGGCGTAGTGCACCAGCGCGTGGGAGGCGAGATCCTCCAGCGACTCCGGGTAGCCAAAACGCGCCAGATAATCGGGACTGGCGCAGTTGATCATCGACAGCCTGCCAAGCTGGCGGGCAATCAGGCCTGAATCCTTCAGGGTGCCGACGCGCACCACACAGTCAAACCCTTCACGGATCACATCCACCAGCCGATCGCTGCTGCTTAGCTCCAGCTCAATGCCGGGGTAGTGCTGCAAAAAATCGGGCAGCCGTGGAATAACGAGGTTTTTTGCCACCCCGACCGGCATATCGACCCGCAAACGCCCGCTGATGGTTGAGGGATCGTGCAGGAACATCCCGTCCAGCTCCTCAATATTTGCCAACAGATCTTTCGCCCGCTCGTAATAGACCATGCCATCCTGCGTCAGCTGTACGCGGCGCGTGGTGCGGTGCAACAGCTGCGTACCCAGCGCGGTTTCCAGCGCCTGAATCTGCCGTGAGACACTCCCTTTCGGTAACCCCATTGACTCCGCCGCGTTAGAGAAGCTGGAGAGCTCCGCGACGCGGACAAAAAGCTGCATTGCGTAAATTTTATCCATCACTGTGCACTATTGTTGTTATTGATGAAACAGTAAAGCGCAATTTAGCACCTTTATTGTTCCGCGTGCAGCCAATAAGCTTTTTGTTGTGTACATTATCAACAAAGACGAGGTTTACATGACACAACCTATCGCAATCGTAACGGGTGGCAGCCGCGGGCTGGGTAAAAACGCGGTGCTGAAGCTGGCGGCGAACGGAATAGGCATCATCCTGACTTACAATACCAACCACGCTGAAGCGCAAAAAGTCGTGGAAGAAATTGAGCAAAAAGGGGGGAAGGCGGCGGCATTAGCGCTGAATGTCGGCGATATCAGCCAGTTTGATACCTTTGTCGCTCAAGTGCAGGAGCGGCTGCAAGCAGTATGGCAGCGCGATAGCGTTGACTATTTAGTGAACAATGCCGGAACCGGCATTCAGGCCGCCTTTGCCGAGACGCGTGAAGAGCAGTTTGACGAGATGGTCAATATCCACTTTAAAGGCCCGTTCTTCCTGACGCAGAAACTGCTGCCGCTGATAAAAAACGGCGGGCGCATTCTGAATGTTTCCACGGGGTTAACGCGTTTTTGCCAGCCGGGGCGCGCCAGCTATGCGGCGGTGAAAGGGGCAATGGAAGTGCTGACACGCTACCAGGCGAAAGAGCTGGGCGAGCGGGGGATTGCGGTCAATATCATCGCACCGGGCGCGATTGCGACCGATTTCAGCGGCGGTGTAGTGCGGGACAACGAGCAGGTCCACCACTATATCGCCTCGCAAACGGCGCTCGGGCGGGTTGGGCAGCCGGATGATATTGGCGATGCGATTGCCGTGCTTCTTAGCGACAAGCTGGCGTGGATGACGGCGCAGCGGGTGGAGGTCTCTGGCGGGATGTTCCTGTAATGCGCATAACGCCCGGCAGCGTGAAGGCTACCGGGCGCCCACTTACTCCACCTGGAAGTGCGTGACTTTAACGCGCTCAGGCTTCTGCTTTTTATCCAGCGAGCCGCTGATGCCCACCAGATCGTCCGGTGAGAAGGATTTACCTTCAAACACCGCCATCGGAATTTGCACCTGGATATGGCCCGTTTTATCGCGGAACTGATAGAGATCGTTCCCCTCTTTCTTCAGCAGATTGCCGCGCAGCGAGACGGAAGCGCCGTCATGCAGGCTCTTCGCCTGTTTCACGTTCATGCTGCGTGCATCTTCAATGCCCCGGTAACCGTCATCCATTTTATGTGGCGGCGGCGGGGCTTTATCCGCTTTCAGGCCGGGTGCCTCATCTGCAAATGCTGAGATCGAGAAAAGAGCTGCTAAGCAGGCGGAAAGCACGATTTTTTTCATAACTTCTCCTGATTGTTACCAGTACACAATGTTAAGCCTGGCAGAGAGCGGGCAACTGTACAGGCGATTTATCTGTTTTCCCGGCGCTATAAAAAAATCGGCTGCAGGTAAAAAATAAATATCGTGAATATTTGGGGCTGTTTTTATTATTCTGAAACAGGTATCACTGATAATCTTCCACCGCTGAGCTATCTTTTAGCGACTAATAACTAAAGAAAAAATTACCCGCTGACCGGGTCAGCGCAATATGTCTTAAGTTGTACTTAAGGGAAAATAATGACAACTCCTGCCCCTGTTAATACAGGTGAACAGTTTGAAAAATGCATCGCTATTATTCGCCAGGCTTCTGTCGAAATTTTGCTGCTGCTTAATGTGCATTTTGATGAAGGAAAAGATCCGCGCTGGTTTCTGGAACAGCTCGATGTTGCGCGCCTCAGCCTGGGGGGTTGGGGGGCGGTGGCGAAGAGGCTCAAGCTCAACGATGCGGAGTTAACGCAGTTCACGTTGCAGCTTCGTCACCTGCAGCAGCTGGTGCCACGCTATGAGAATGGGCAGAGCGTTACGGACAACCAGCTTATTGCCGCGCTGCGCTTTATCGCCGCGCTGGAGAACCTGCGTAAAAAAAATAAATTGCTGACCTACAGCACCGCGCTTGGCCCTAACGATCCGCTTTCGCAACAGAGCGGGCTGCAACACCTGCGTGCGATGGAAATGATGTTGAAAGGGCTGGTGATGCAGGCATGGCCCGATGCGGAGCGCCTGCGCAATCATCTGAAAACGCAGTTTGGTGCCGATCGTGTGCGACGCTGGCTGCGCCTCGGCGACCGGAATGATGTCTTAAGCGGCATGCGTTTTAGCGAGCTGGCGCTGCTCCTGGTGGATAAAAAAGAGTACGGCCAGCGCTACGCCAGCCTGTTTAATGATGCGCCCGGTCTGAGCCTGTTTGTTGAACCGCGCAAAACCCTGCAAACCCTGTTAGACGACGTGCGTGAAATCCGCGCCAGCGTCATTGCCGGCAATGCGTTGAGTTCTAACCAGTTAGCGATGCTTGAGGGCTACTATCCGCAGATCGCCGGGCCGGTACAGCGCGCCTACGATGAGGGGCGTGGCAAAATCAACCCCGCCGGGTTACTGAAAGAGGCGGCGGGCGAGCTGGAGTCCTACTGGGAGCAGGCGCGCAAAAAAGATCGCGCCGCGGGCGGCGATACGCAACCGATTCGCGACAGTATTGATAAACCCGCAACCCGGCAGGTGCGCAGCCGTGAAGAGCGCGAACAGATGGTCTCTGGCGTGCTGTGGGGCGCGGTGGGCGTCGTGGCTTTAGTGATTGTGATTGGCGCGTTCTGGCTCTTTATGGGCGGCGTCTCCGCGCCGGTGGCGCGTCAGACCAACATCACGGTGCCCATTACTGAGGAGCGTGAGAAGCCGTCGGCGAAAGAGGAGCTCAGCTCAATGGGGCTGGCGCGGGATGAGAACAACTTCCGCGCGGCGATTAACCGCAACGATACGCGCGTGGTGTCGCTCTTTCTGCGCACCGGCATGAACTGGAAACTCTCCTGGACCGAGCAGGCGGTGATGTCGGATCATAACGACGTGCTCGATCTGCTGCTGCGCTATCGGTTGCAGATGGATGAGAAGCGCCCGTGCCGCCGTTTTATTACTACCTTGACCCATGAGATGGTGGCGAACAATAAGCCGCTCACCGCCATCACCAAAAACTACCTGCAGGCCTTTTGCACCACCAAACCGGTCGTTGATCGTCAGCGTTATGAGATGGAGCAGGCGCAGCTGCGTTATGACGCCAGCCCGAGCGATGAGAACCGCAAGTGGGCAGAGACGCACACCGCCATTTATAACGCCATTGATTGAGTAAAGGCCGGAAGGTTTACGTAATCCCGTAGGCCTGATAAGGCGTAGCCGCCATCAGGCGTTGAATGCCGGATAGCGCTGGCGCTTATCCGGCCTACAGGCTCGCAGGGAGAGATTTTGTAAGCCTGATAAGGCGTAGCCGCCATCAGGCGTTGAATGCCGTATGGCGCTGGCGCTTATCCGGCCTACAGGTTCGCAGGGAGAGGTTTTGTAGGCCTGATAAGGCGTAGCCGATATCAGGCGTTGAATGCCGGATGGCGCTGGCGCTTATCCGGCCTACAGGTTCGCAGGGAGAGGTTTTGTAGGCCTGATAAGGCGTAGCCGCCATCAGGCATGGTTTGCCGGATGGCGGCCTACGGATGTGCAGCATTATTGCTCTTGCGGCTTTTCGTCCGGCTCGTCCATTTTTGGCTCGCCGTAGAGGCCAATCAGCCGGCGTACCACGCCGTTAGTCCAGCCGAAACCATCCTGCAACGGATACTCACCGCCGCCACCTTCGCGCGGCGTGCTGCTGGCGATATGGTACTTCTCAATCAGCTTGTGGTGCTGCTGGTAAAAGAGGTTTACCGTCTTCAGCCAACTGCGGGCAATCTGATCGCCCAGCTCATCATTACCGTAGAGCTTAAAGCCCTGGATCGCCATCCACTGCAACGGCGCCCAGCCGTTGGGTTTATCCCACTGCTCGGCGGTTTCATACTCTGTGGTCAGAATGCCGCCCGGCGTCAGCAGGCGAGTGGTGACCGCTTCCGCCAGCCGTTCGGCCTGTTCGTGAGTCGCCATGCCGACATAGAGCGGCACAATGCTCGCGGCAGAGAAGAGCGCCATCTCTTCACGTCGCCAGTCGTAGTCGCGGAAGCAGCCGCTCTCGTCATCCCACAGATAGCGATTGATGGCCGCACGGCGATCGCTCGCTTTCTGGCGGAACAGCGCTTCACGCTCCCGGTCGCCTTTTAGCCCGGAGATATTGGCGATCGCGCTCTCGAGCTTAAACATAAACGCGTTCAGGTCGATCGGGATGAACTGCGTGGTGCGGATGCTTGCCAGACGGTGCGCATCGCGCAGCCAGCGGGAGGAGTAGTCCCAGCCGGAGGCCGCACCAGCGCGCAGATCGCGATAAACCTCATTCGGCGGACGACCGGAGTGACGCGCGGTCTCCACATCTTCAATCCAGGATTCATCACGCGGCGTATCGCGGTCATCCCAGTAACGGTTAAGCAGCGAGCCGTCCGGCATACGCACCACGTGGCGGTAAGCCTGGTTCAGCACCAGCGACTCTGCGCCATCCATCCAGAAGTCATACTCCATCAACAGATGGTCGAGGTAGCGTCGCGCCCCGCGCACGCCATCCTCCTCAAACAGTTCGACCATCAGCGCAAACACGGGCGGCTGGGAACGGCTTAAGTAGTAGGTGCGGTTACCGTTAGGGATATGCCCGTAACGTTCAATCATCCACGCGAAGTTATCGGCCATGCAGCGCAGCAGGTCGTCGCGCCCGCTCTCTGCCAGCCCCAGCATGGTGAAATAGGAGTCCCAGTAGTAGGTCTCACGGAAACGCCCGCCGGGCACAATATAGGATTGCGGCAGCGCCAACAGGGAGGACCACGGAATATGGTCTCGTGGTTCACGAGTCAGTATCGGCCACAGCTGGTCGATATGCTCTTTCAGCGAGTTTTCCGGGTTGGAGACATACTCTTTGGCGTAGTTTTCCGGCATCCAGAAGTGCGCCTTCACGAACTGGCGTAAGTTGAATTCCGGTTTACGTTTAATTTTGCGATAGCGAATCAGGATATCGAGCGGATCCATCTTCGGCGCACAGTCCGGGAAGGTTTTGCTGTCGGCGAAGATGCGCGATGATTGCACATGCTCAAACAGTTCCAGATAACGATCGGCAGGCGTGAGCGCATCAGATGCGGGCATCCCCTCAATCATCTCCGGTTCCGGTTCCGCCTCGATCATTTCATCCAGTTTTAACTCGCACGGATCGGTGTCGTAGGTTTCGTCTTCGAATACCCATTCCATTAATTCTGCGCTTTGTAGTTTCTGGTTGAACATAGTGATGTTGGCCTCCGGATGTCGTCGTAAAAAACTACGGGTGTTGCCCGGCTATCTATAAAGCTTAGTCATTCGCTTCGATCTCTGGTGATCAAAGTGTGCGGTTGATCACGTTTTAAAATCGGCCTTACAGCAGCTAAAAATCCACAACTGGCTGATAAAGCACGAATAAATAACTTATTCCTGTGCTTTAAGTAGCGGTAAATTTCGGAGCATTCGTTTTGCAACGATTTGTGAATAAACCCGATATTACGCAGTTGACCACCGCAGAACAGGGTCGTTCATTTTATCGCTGGGGAAAGAAATCAGAATACGCTCTTATTACGTTAGAGCAAGGTTGCCTTACCCGCCATACGGCGCGAAAGAAAGAGTGGAGAATCCCGGCGACAGAGGCCGCCGGGAGGGGAATTAACGGGGGATTTGCTGCGTGATGCAGTGGATGTTACCGCCGCCGAGCAGGATCTCGCGAGCCGGCACACCGGTGATAATGAAATCCGGGAACATCTCACTAAACAGCGCCTGCGCTGCGCCATCGGTCGCCGGGTCCAGCAGCGGGAAAATGATCTGCTGATTGCTGACCAGATAGTTAACGTAGGAGCCCGCCAGGCGGTTGCCTTCATGACGCTCAATCGCCGTGCCTTTCTCGACATCGCACGTCTCTTCCGCGCGGGCATAAAGCGGCTGCGGAGAGGGCACTTTCCACACTTTCAGGCGACGACCCTGCGCGTCTTCCACGCTTTGCAGCACTTCAAGCGCTGCCATTGAGCGGGCGTATTGCGGATCGTTTTCATCATCGGTCCAGTGCAGGGCCACTTCGCCCGGGCGCACAAAGCAGCACATGTTATCGATATGACCATCGGTCTCATCGTTAAACACGCCATCCGGCAGCCAGATAATCTGCGATACGCCAAGATAGTCGCGCAACTGCTGTTCGATCTGCGCTTTGCTCAGGTTCGGGTTGCGGTTGGCATTGAGCAGACACTCTGCGGTGGTCAGCAGAGTGCCTTCGCCATCAACATGAATCGAGCCGCCTTCCAGCACCAGGTCCGTGTGGTAGCACGGCATCTGGTGATAGTTTGCTACCTGCTCTGCCACTAACTGATCGCGATCCCAGCTGGCGTAGAGACCGCCATTAAGGCCGCCCCATGCGTTGAACGTCCAGCTAATGCCGCGTTTTTCGCCCGCGGCGTTGGTCACGACCGTGGGGCCGGTATCACGCATCCAGGCGTCGTCACTCTCCATCTCTACCAGCGTGACGTCGGTGGGCATCACTGCCCGCGCTTTCGCCATTTCCGCTGCCGGCACGCCCATAATGACCGGCGTGGTGCGGGAGATCGCTTTTGCCACCGCAGAGAAAGCCTGCTGCGCGGGCGCGGCGTCAGCACGCCAGTTATCCGTACGGTAGGGCCAAATCATCCACACTGCCTGATGTGGCGCCCACTCGGCGGGCATGCTGAATCCGTCTTTCACCGGCATGGTCAGCTGTGACATTACTTGCTCCTCACGCTGCCATCAGATGTTGCCAGCGCGGTGTACATGTTCGGGCGACGGTCGCGGAACAGGCCCCAGGAGGCGCGCTGGGCGGCAATTGCATCAAGATCGAACGTGTGGACCAGCACGGCTTCGCTGGTTTTGTTTGCCTGCTCAACCAGCGCACCGGTCTGATCGGCAATGAAAGAGGAGCCGTAGAAGGTCATCTCCAGGCCTTCAATATATTTGCTGGCTTCGGTGCCGATACGGTTAGAAGCGATAACCGGTACAACGTTCGCGGCAGCGTGACCCTGCTGGACGCGGGTCCAGTGCGGCTGGCTGTCGATATCCGGATACGCCGGTTCTGAACCGATAGCGGTCGGGTAGAAAATCAGCTCCGCGCCCTGCAGAGCCAGGCAGCGAGCCGTTTCCGGGAACCACTGATCCCAGCAGATGCCGACGCCGATTTTCGCATAGCGGGTGTTCCAGACTTTGAAGCCGGTGTCGCCCGGGATGAAGAACTGTTTTTCCTGGTACGCCGGGCCGTTCGGAATGTGCGTTTTACGGTAGGTGTCGAGCACGCTGCCGTCGGCATCAATCATCACCAGCGAGTTGTAGTAGGCGTTGTTGCTCTTTTCGAACAGGCTCAGCGGCAGCACCACTTCCAGCTCTTTTGCCAGGGCAGAGAAATGTTTGATCAGCGGGCTGTTGTCCACTTCCTGCGCCAGCGCATAGTGCTCCGGGCTCTGATCGATGCAGAAGTAAGGTGCGGCAAACAGCTCCTGAATCAGGATCACCTGCGCGCCCTGGCGGTGGGCTTCACGTACCAGACGCTCAGCATTCTGTACGTTTTTCTCCAGATCCCAGGTGCATGCCATTTGGGTGGCGGCGACAGTTACATTTCTCATAAACATCTCCCGTAGGTCTCGGTTCGGTTAGTGCAAAATTTCAGCACTTATTGTGGCGCAAACTATAGCAACGATCTGCGTTATGAATAAAATGTATTGTTATCATAAAAACATGAACAGGATGCATAATAGTGGTCGATCTGAATTTGCTACGCCTTATCCCGATTCTGGCGAAAGAGAAAAACGTCACCCGCGCGGCGCAGAAGGCGAATTTATCCCAGTCGGCCTTTAGCCACGCGCTGAACCGTCTGCGTGAACAGCTTAAAGATGAGATGTTTATTCGTACCCATAGCGGCATGGAACCGACGCCTTATGCCGCGCGGATGATCCCGGTGATTGAGAGCGCGCTGAGCAAGCTCGATACCGCCACGCGCGGGCCAAGCCACTTCGATCCGGCGCGTGATGCGCACACCTTCTATATCGGTGCGGTCGACTACTTCGAATTTATGTTTATGCCGGTGCTGACCGCGCGCTTTAAAACCATTGCGCCGAATGTACGGCTTTCGGTAGATATCCTTTCGGAAACGATCAAGGTTGAACGTGTGGAGAACGGGCAGCTGGATGCGTTTATCGGCGTCGAAAATGTGCAGCACATACCGCACTACTTTAATAAGCACCGGCTTATCTCCGATCACTTCGTCGCCATCGCCTCGCTTGAGCGCAGCGATCTGCCGGAGCAGTTGACGATGCGCCATCTGGTCAGTGAGGCGCAGATCCACCTGCCCGCCGTCAGCTCTGGCGCGGATCATATCGACAACTGGCTCTTATCGCAGCACCTCTACCGCCCGCTGGCAACGGTAGTGCAAAGCTACGCCGTCGGCGGCCGTGTGGCCGTGGCATCGGGGTATTTAATGTGCGTTCCGTTTCGTATCGCCCAGGAGCTGGCAACGATGTTGCCGCTGCGCATCATGAGGCTGCCGGAAGGCGCGCCCTCCTACGATTTACTGCTGCTCTCGCACCGTCTCTATGACTATCAGCCCGCCGTGCAGTGGCTGATCGATGAATTAAAAACGGTGCGGATATAGGAGGGCGGAATCTCAACGTAAGCCGCTTGCACATCACTTCTACCAAATAGTTACTCCGTGAATGTTTAGACTCTTTCTTTTTTGGTCTCAATTTTTGGGGCTTGATTCTAAATAAATCCCTGAATAAATATGCCTGCTGGAATGCATTCCGGCGTGGCGTAATATTCGCTCGCAGGGAGAAAATAATTAATACATGGAGTTATATATGAGCAAAAAAGAGGGATCCCTTAGATTATTGACCTTAGGAGAGCTTCGGTTGGCCAGATCGGTTTTCGGTAACGCTATTCGTTATCATACTGTCTGGATACACCATGACAGCTATTTACCTTTCGGCTTGCAGTTTGATAATTATGTAATGTCACCCAATGGTGAAATCTATTTTCGCGAATGGTATCGGGATGATTTTTCGACAAAGGAGGCTGATCTACAACATCTTTTTATCCACGAAATGATGCATGTGTGGCAGCGGGAACGGGGGATGCAAGTCTTCTTACGCGGACTTTACAGCTGGCGCGCAGACTATGGCTACAGATTAGATGGACGCAAATTAGCGCAATATCCTCTTGAGCAGCAGGCTCAAATTGTCGCTGACCATTTCATACTTGAAACGCATGGGCTGCGGAAGTGGATTGAATTAAAAACCGCAGGAGTAGTAACGCTGAAAAATGTTGTGCAGTATGAAGAAGAATTAAAGAGCCTCTATAAAGTTGCATTAAGAAAATTTCCCACAGGGTTATAAAAAATGAAAAACTACTACGCCTTTCTCCCCTTATTATGCTTACCGTTACTTAGCGGCTGCCCAATGGGCGACCGCGTCGATCAGCGCTATAAGCCCGCAGAAACCGCCCCGGTGATGGTAAAAAACGCTCAGGTCTGTTTCACCATTAAAGAGGCTGAAGATTATCAGCCCGCTTTTATTTCAATCGCGCCGCGCACAACTCCGTACAAAGAGCGCTGGTATCAACAAGCGCCGCGGTTGACGGTAAAAGAGGGCGAAATGTGTATTCCACCTGGCCTCTATAAATTCCCTGACAGCGGGGAATTCATTACGACATTTGTGCTCTCCTCGAAAGCCAAAGCGCAGACCACGGCGTTTAATACGCGTCGCTTTAACGTTGCCTTCGCGATTGACGCAGGCCATGCGAAGCCTATCGCCATTAACGACAGCGAGTTTTAACGCGTTCCACTAAACGGTTCCTGTTTACTCCGCTTTCCCGCTTGTACCGCGCCAGGCATTCGGCATCTGCTGCGCCAGCCACGCGGCTTGCGGGCCGGGTGCTGCGCTGGCCTGCTGCACAAAGAATCCTTGCGCCTCTTCGCGTAGCGCATCCGGGGAGTGGGTAGGCGACTGCATCACCACTAATACACCTTGCCGATCCGCGCAGTAGTACCACTGGCACTGGGCGACGTAACCGAGGCTGCGCTCCACCCGCATCTGATGGAAGAAGAGCGGTTGGTAGCGCTGGATAAGCGCCTGCATCTTCTCAATCTCTTCTTCAAGCGGCAGGAACAGCAGCAGGGCGTTATCCTCCTCCTGCGTCTCCAGCATGAAGTGTCTCCCGGTCGCGATAAGCGGCGGCGCGTCGGTTTCAGCTGCTACGGGGAAGATAAAGTCGCTTAACAGCCGGGAAAGCGCCTCATACAGCCTCTCATCGCCGCCCGTCAGTTGAGCTTGCCACGCTTGTTGATCGGGGCGGGCGACAGAGTTTGTCAGTTCGCGCGGCAGCTGCGCCAGCAAGCGGCGCACGGCGCTGCCCTGCATCTCACGGGCGGTCTCCTGCGCCAGCGCAAGGCGCGCCTGTACGCTGGCGTTAGCATCGTCGCGTTGTAAAATCTGGGTCATTTCCGCCAGCAGGGACTGCATCAACAGCGGCTCTCCGCAGAGGTGAAGCTGCCAGATCCCCTGCTCACGCTGCACGGTCAACACGCCGCCCTGGCGCGCGGCCCATGCGCTAAGCGGCCGCAGGCGCGATGCCAGCCACCAGCCGGTTTCATCACTAAATGCCGTGGCAGGTTGAGGTCGCAGCCGCAGCGAAGCGTCGCCCTCTGCCGGTTGCCATGCCAGGGGCGCGGAGGCTGAAGGGAGCGCAGGCGCATGCAGCGGTGCAGGCGTCGGGAAAGGGGTAAATGAGACCGGCTCATCATCCGCCGTTTGCAGAGCAAAAGAGGCCAGCGTCAGGGCAAAGCCCTGGCTCTCAACGGTTTCCCCGCTCACCGCAGGCGAGGCCCATAACCGGCTGGCGTTTGCCGGAGTAAGGGCTGCCAGCAAGGCAGGCCAGCCGTCGGGATCGGGGGGCAACAGGCCAATCGCCCGCGCGCGCAGCGCTTCAAGCGGCGCGAGCTGCATAAAAGCGTGCTGCGTAAAGCGACAGAGCGCGCGGCATTGCGCCTCACTCAGGGCGCTGACGGCATCCAGCCAGCGGAAGAAGAGCGATTCAGCCTGTGCGGCGTTGACCGTCTCATCGCGCAGCGTAAAGGTGAGCCGCAGCCAGAGGGTTTCGGCATTCAGAGAATCGGCCTGCAGGTTAATGGCCGTCACCAGGTTGCGCTGGCGCCAGATATCCATCAGCCCGCCCGCGGTTTCGTCCAGCAGCAGAGTTTCCAGCAGACGCAGCGCGCCGCTGGTGGCAGCGGGAGGAGTAAAGCTCAGCACCAGCATGGTTTCGCGCGGCTGATGCAGCGCGCAATCTCCCCGCTTGAGGGTGAGCGGCATCACCGCATCGGCTTCTCTCGCGGAGGGGGGCGGTGCAGCGCTACAGCGCGCCAGCGCTTCGAGATTCTCCAGCGTCTGCGGCCCCTGTATAAAGAGACGCAGGTTCCCGGCGTGATAGTGCTGCTGGTGGAAAGCCTTAAGCGCCTGCTGAAGCGGGGCGGCCTCGTTGCCAAAGCTTGCGTGATTGCCGATGCGAAAACGCGCCAGCTGACCATCGCCATCCACTATTTTTAGCAGAGCAGCTTCGCGGCGCTTTTCGGCATCGTGCTGTAACAGGCGATACTCTGCGTCGATCACCGAGGCTTCTGCAAGGATCTCGCTCTCATTAAGCTGCGGCGTCACCAGCATATCGGTGAGGCGTAATAGCCCCGGCTCCAGCAGGTCCGCAGGCACCTCAAAAAAGTAGGCCGTCTGCGACAGCCGGGTCGAGGCGTTAAGCCGTCCACCCTGCGATGGTACCCAGCTGATTAAGCGCTGCGCCTGCGGAAAACCGAGGCTGCCGCGAAATAGCATATGCTCCAGCAGATGTGCCAGCCCCGGCCAGGCCTGCGGCTCCTGCAGGCTGCCGGCACCGACGCACCAAAGCGCCGCCGCCTGTCGCGCGCCGGGTTGATGCACCAGGGTGACGTGCAAACCATTGTCGAGGTGGAGCTGTCGGGTCTGCATAGTTAGCCTTTGACGATCAGTTGCGAGTTAACGCGGTTGCGAAAACGCAGTTCATGTACGCCGATGCGGCTATGGTTGGCCTCTTCACGCGCCGCAAGAATGGTGTCGTGATGCGGCGATTTGCTGCACACCGGGTCGGCATTCGCCGCGTCGCCGGTCAGCATATAGGCCTGGCAGCGGCAGCCGCCAAAGTCCTGCTCCTTCTCCGGGCAGGAGCGGCACGGCTCCGGCATCCACGCATTGCCGCGATAGCGGTTAAAGCCGAAGGAGTCATACCAGATGTGCTCCAGCGAGTGCTCCAGCACCGAGGGGAATTTCACCGGCAGCTGGCGCGCGCTGTGGCACGGCAGCGCGGTGCCTTCCGGCGTCACGCTTAAGAAGATCGCTCCCCAGCCGCCCATGCAGCCCTTCGGGCGCTCTTCGTAGTAGTCCGGGGTGACAAAAAGTAAGTTAGTCAGATTGCCGCTTTCCGCCATCTTCGCCCGGTAGTCGCTGACCACCGCTTCAGCGCGGGCAATCTGCTCGCGGCTCGGCAGTAAACCTTCACGGTTAAGCTGCGCCCAGCCGTAGAACTGGCAGGTCGCCAGTTCTACGTCATCGGCCTCCAGCTGTAACGCCAGCGCGATAATCCGGTCGATCTGGTCGATATTGTGTCGGTGCAGGACGAAGTTCAGCACCATCGGGTAACCGAGCGCTTTGACCGCTTTTGCCATCGCCAGCTTCTGGTGAAAGGCTTTCTCACTCCCCGCCAGCGCAGCATTTAGCGCCGGATCGCTGGCCTGGAAGCTGATCTGGATATGATCCAGCCCGGCATCGGCAAAGGTGTGCAGCTTCTTCTCATTCAGGCCAATGCCGGAGGTGATGAGGTTGGTGTAAAACCCCATTCCGCGCGCGGCGGCAATCAGTTCAGGCAAATCTTTGCGCAGCAGCGGTTCGCCGCCGGAAAAACCGAGCTGTACACTGCCCATTGCCCGCGCCTGGCGAAACACCTCAATCCACTGTGCCGTAGTCAGCTCCTGCTCCTGGGTCGAGAAGTCGAGCGGGTTGGAGCAGTAGGGACACTGCAGCGGGCAGCGATAGGTCAGCTCCGCCAGCAGCCAGAGCGGCGGATTGACGCTTTTGGCGACCTCACTCACGGAAAATCACCCACTTCTGCGCACAGGCCTGAACGAGGAAATCGAGCACGTCGGCGGCGAGCTCTTCGGCGTCGGGAAAACGCGCCTCCAGCGTGGCGATAATCTCGCCCACGCTTTTAATGCCATCGACTTCTGAGAGGATCGCAGTTGCGCTGTCGTTCAGCTTCGCCATCCCTTCCGGGTAGAGGATCACATGGCAATCCTGCGCGGCTTCCCACTGCAGGCGGTAACCCCGGCGGAAAGCGGGAATGTGATGTGACTGAATTTGCATTACACCAGTCTCCGTGTGTGCCATACCGCATCTGCGGTGACGGTGTGATAGGGGGCGCGATCGAGGCTGTAGGCCATCGTCATCGCATCGAGCATGCTCCAGAGGATGTCGAGCTTGAACTGCAGAATGTCGAGCATCCGCTGCTGCTTCTCAGCGGTGTCGCACCACGCCAGCGCCAGCGACAAACCGTGCTCAACATCGCGTCGTGCCTGGCCGAGGCGGCTGCGGAAGTAGTCATACCCCTGCGGTTCAATCCACGTGTAGTGCTGCGGCCAGCTGTCGAGGCGCGACTGGTGGATCTGCGGCGCGAAGAGTTCGGTCAACGAGCTGCATGCCGCCTCCTGCCAGCAGGCGCGGCGGGCAAAGTTGACGTAAGCATCCACCGCAAAACGCACGCCTGGCAACACCCGCTCTTCCGAGAGCAGGCTCTCGCGGGTTAACCCCACCGCTTCGCCAAGACGCAGCCAGGCTTCGATGCCGCCTTCGTTTTCCGCATCACCATCGTGATCGAGAATGCGTTGCACCCACTGGCGGCGCACCTCCGGGTGCGGGCAGTTCGCCATGATCGCCGCATCTTTCAGCGGAATGCTGGTCTGGTAGTAGAAACGGTTTGCGACCCAGCCCTGGATCTGTTCCCGCGTGGCTTCACCGTTATGCATCGCGATGTGATAAGGGTGATGAATATGGTAGTACTGACCCTTCGCCCGTAATGCGGTCTCAAACTCCTCGGGCGTCAGCCGTGTTGCCTGGCTCATGAAACCTCTTATAGCGTGATAACCATCCCGTCCCAGCTCACTTCAATCCCCTGTTGCTCAAGGCTCTGTCGTTCAGGGGAGGCTTCATTCAGGATCGGGTTGGTATTGTTAATATGAATTAAAATCTTGCGACGGGCGGGCAGCGATGCGAGCAGCGCCGCGAGGCCCTGCTCTTCGGCTAACGCCAGGTGACCCATCGCTTTACCGCTATGACCGCCCACGCCGGTGGCGCTCAGCTCGTTATCACGCCACAGCGTGCCGTCGATCAGCAGGCAGTCGGCGCGCTGCAACCACGGCATAATCGTCTCATCCGGTTCGCCGAGACCCGGCGCGTAAAGCAGGCTCTGCCCGCTGTTGCTGTCTTCAATAAACAGCGCCACGTTGTGCCCGGGGAGCGGGCGATCGCGGTAGGGCGAGTAGGGTGGTGCATTGCTCAGCAGTGGGATAGCGGTAAAGTGCAGTTGCGGGCAAACCGTCACCTGGAAGCGCGCCAGCGGCTCAACAGGATGATGTTGCAGCCCGCCATTCCAGTGGCTGAGCATCGGGAAGACGGGAAAGCCGGTGCTGAGATCCTCATGCACTTCCGGCGTGCACCACACCTGGTGTGGGCAGCCTTCGCGCAGGCTTAGCAGCCCCGCGCTGTGATCAATCTGGCTGTCGGTCAGGATAATCGCGCCAATGGCGGTACCGCGCAGCTGTTCCGGCCTGTTCAGTGCCGGCGTGGCGCGTAATTGCTGGCTGATATCGGGCGAGGCATTGCACAGCACCCAGTTTTTGCCATCATCGCTTATCGCAATGGAAGATTGCGTACGCGCCGAGGTTTGCATTGTGCCGTTACGCACTCCCGCGCAGTTCGGGCAGTTGCAGTTCCATTGGGGAAAGCCGCCGCCCGCTGCGGAACCTAAAACAGTAATCAGCATCTGTGTAAACCGGTAAGCAAAAAGAGGAAGCCCGCAGCGAGGCGGGCAGGCGCGTTTAGCGGTTGGAAATATAGAGAGTGACTTCCAGACCTAAGCGCAGATCCACAAACGTTGGTTTAGACCACATAACGTAACTCCTTGAGATGAGAGGAGGTAACCCGCTTAATTCAGTTACCCCAGGTCATATTCAGAACTCGCAGCCAGTTGCGCCAGGCAAGTTTTTCTGCCAACGACTGGCTGATGCCAGACGACGTCAGCAGGGCCATGAGTCGCGGTAACCCCGTGACATCGCCCAACTCTTCCGGCAGGTCGATGCCGTCAAAGTCGGAGCCGAATGCTACACGATCCTCACCAAGTTTAGTAAGCAGATAGTCGATGTGTTGGAAAATTTTGTGTAAAGGGGTGCAGGCGTCTCGCCTGCCATCTTCGCGCAGGAAGGCGGTGCCGAAGTTGACGCCCACCAGGCCGTCGCTGGCGGCAATCGCCTCCAGCTGGGCATCGGTGAGGTTGCGCGGCTGCGGGCAGAGGGCGTGCGCATTGGAGTGGCTGGCGACCAGCGGCGCATTGCTGAGGGCTGCGGTGTCCCAGAACGCCCGTTCATTCATATGCGAGAGGTCAATCAAAATTCGCCGTTGATTGCATGCACGGATAAGGCGTTTTCCCGCCTCGCTCAGGCCAGGACCGGTATCCGGCGAGCCGGGAAAGCGGCCATTTACCCCTTCGCCAAATACATTCGGCAGGTTCCAGAACGGCCCAATGCTGCGCACGCCGCGTGCGACCAGCGCATCAAGCGGTTCTAACTCTGCGTTGAGCGCGTCGGCACCTTCAATATGCAAGACCAGCGCTACTGTGCCGTCTTGCAGGCACTGCGCAATCTCCTGCGCGCGGTGGCAGACGCGCATTCTGCCCGCTGAGGCGTCAACCATGCGGTAGAAGAGATCGATCTGCTGGTGGGTGATCCGGAGCGGATCGTGCAGCGCCTGCGCTTCAGCGGGCGTGATGCCGCGCTGTTCTGCGATATAACGAGCAGGAGGGACAAAGACGGCAAACAGCCCCCCGGCAAAACCGGCGCGCTGCATACGGGGAAAATCGAGATGGCCGCCGTTAAGGCCGCTGAAAACCTGCTCGACAGGCGTGTTTGGCTGCTCCATCCACAGCCGCAGCAGCAGATCGTTATGACCATCAAACACGGGGAGTTGCGCCGCCATCTTTTCAAACCTTGTGTACTTGTGTAAAAGCAAAACTGGCCGCGGGGGCCAGTTTGCGTGGAGCATTAACGCATGGTAACGAACTCTTCCGCCGCCGTCGGGTGGATGGCGACAGTGTTGTCGAAGTCCTTCTTGGTCGCGCCCATCTTTAGCGCCACGGCGAAGCCCTGCAGCATCTCATCCATGCCGGAACCGATGCCGTGAATACCGACAATCTTCTCCTCTGGCCCGACGCAGACCAGCTTCATGCGGCACGGTTGGCGGTGAGAGGTGACGGCGGTATACATCGCAGTAAAGGAGGATTTATAGATCTTCACCTGGTCGTCGCCATACTGCTCGCGCGCCTGCGGTTCGGTTAACCCGACGGTGCCGATCGGCGGGTGGCTGAAGACCACGGTCGGAATATTGTTATAGTCCAGATGCTCGTCCGGCTTGTTGTTAAACAGGCGCTCGGAGAGGCGACGGCCAGCGGCGACGGCAACCGGCGTCAGCTCAACTGCGCCGGTGTTATCGCCTACCGCGTAAATACCGGGCACGCTGGTGTTCTGGAACTTATCCACTTCGATATAGCCCTTGTCGTTGGTTTTCACACCGGTGGCGGCAAGGTTGAAGTTATCGGTTTCCGGTTCGCGGCCAATCGCCCAGATCAGGCAGTCAACGGTCTGCGAACCACCATCTTCCAGCGTAATCGTCAGGCTACCGTCGCCGTTTTTCACCACCGTTGTCGGCACGGCGTGGGTATGCAGGATCGGGCCTTCTGCCGCCATCACTTCCACCAGCGTTTCGGAGATCATCGGGTCAAAGCTGCGCAGCGGCGCGTGTTTACGCACAAAGAGGTGCGTTTCGGCACCGAGGCCGTTGATTACGCCTGCCAGTTCGACGGCGATATAGCCTGCACCAACGACCGCAACGCGTTTCGGCAGCGCGGGCAGGGCGAAAAAGCCATCGGAATCAATGCCATATTCCGCGCCGGGAATCGACGGATGGCTCGGGCGACCGCCGGTGGCGATCAGGATGTGGTCGGCGGTAATCCTCTCGCCATTCACTTCCACGGTTTTGGCATCAACAAAACGCGCAAAGCCGCGGATCACATCCACATTATTTTTGCCCAGCACGTTGTCATAAGAGGTGTGAATACGGTCAATGTAGGCGCTGCGGCTGGCAACCAGTTTGCTCCAGTCGAAGTGATTCACCGTAGTGTCGAAGCCATAATCCGGGCCGTAAAGATGGATCGCTTCGGCGATCTGCGCCGCATGCCACATCACCTTTTTCGGCACGCAGCCGACGTTAACGCAGGTGCCGCCCAGCTCTTTAGCTTCGATCAGCGCGCATTTTTGACCATACATGGCGGCACGGTTGATCGAGGCGATACCGCCGCTGCCGCCACCAATGGCGAGGTAGTCATAATGTTTGCTCATGGTCGTTTCCTTAATCCTGAACGAAGTCGACAGTCGTGGCGCGATTGTAGCGCGCCGGGCGCAATGCGCCACCGATGGCTGCGATTACTCTGGTACCACCTGGTTGATAAGCGTATGGCCTGTACCGTTTGGCACCAGCTTTTTGTGCAGCCACGGCAGCACGGTGTTCATTTGCGCTTCCAGCTTCCACGGCGGGTTGATAACGATCATGCCGGAGGCGGTCATGCCGCGCTGGTCGCTGTCCGGGCGCACGCCCAGCTCGATTTGCAGAATATTGCGAATGCCGGTGGCTTCCAGATCGCGCAGCATGCGTTTGATTTGCTGGCGCATCACCACCGGATACCAGAGAGCGTAAACGCCGGTAGCGAAGCGTTTGTGGCCTTCGCTGATACCGCTTACCACCGCCTGGTAGTCAGTTTTGATCTCATACGGCGGGTCGATCAGGATCAGACCCCGACGGGAGACCGGCGGCAGTTTGGCTTTTAATTGCTGATAGCCGTCGGCGCGAGCCACGCGAGTGCGTTCATCTTTCTGGAACTCCTGGCGCAGCAGCGGGAAGTCGCTCGGGTGCAGCTCGGTCAACATCAGGCTATCTTGCTCACGCAGCAGCTGGCGGGCAATCAGCGGTGAACCTGGGTAGTAACGCAGCTGCTCGCCACGGTTAAAGTGACGCACCACATTCATGTAGGGTTCCAGCTCAGCGGGCAGATCGTCTTGCTGCCAGATGCGCGCGATCCCTTCCATATATTCACCGGTGCGCTCCGCATGCTCGCCGGAGAGCTGATAACGCCCCGCGCCTGCGTGGGTGTCGAGATAGAGAAACGGTTTCTCTTTCTCTTTCAGCGCTTCGATGATCAGGCTCTGAACGGTGTGTTTGAGGACGTCGGCGTGGTTGCCCGCGTGGAAGCTGTGGCGATAACTGAGCATAGCGTTGGAGATTCCAGAAATTAAACGAGATTTCGCACAGTCTATCGCAGATCGCGGCGGATTACCGCTCAACCCTCCGCTTATTGCAGCGATACCCGGCTTAAGCGCACCCTCCGGCATTGAAATCTCCATAAGTTAGCCCCATGCTAATCAAACACCCTTTTCAACAGGACTGCGCATATGACCAACCCCCTTTTGACGCCTTTCGAGTTACCGCCGTTTTCCCAAATTCGCCCTGAACACGTTGTCCCTGCGGTAACGAAAGCGCTGGACGACTGCCGAAACGCGGTTGAGAGCGTTGTCGCGCAGGGCGGCCCCTATACCTGGGCTAATCTTTGCCAGCCGCTGGCGGAAGTCGATGACCGTCTGGGTCGTCTCTTCTCTCCCGTCAGCCACCTGAATTCCGTGAAAAACAGCCCGGAACTGCGTGAAGCTTACGAACAGACCCTGCCGCTGCTCTCTGAGTACAGCACCTGGGTCGGCCAGCATGAAGGGCTCTATAACGCCTATCGCGATCTGCGCGACGGCGCCCACTATGCGGAACTGAGCGTTGCCGAGAAAAAATCGGTCGATAACGCCCTTCGCGACTTCAAACTGTCGGGCATCGGCCTGCCGAAAGAGACGCAGAAACGCTATGGTGAAATCGCCGCGCGCCTCTCTGAGCTGGGCAACCTCTACAGCAACAATGTGCTCGACGCCACCATGGGCTGGAGCAAGCTGGTTAGCGACGAGTCTGAACTCTCCGGCATGCCGGAAAGCGCCTTAGCGGCGGCGAAAGCGCAGGCGGAAGCCAAAGAGCAAGAGGGCTATCTGTTAACGCTTGATATCCCGAGCTACCTGCCGGTGATGACCTACTGCGACAACCAGGCGCTGCGCGAAGAGATGTACCGCGCGTACAGCACCCGCGCCTCCGATCAGGGGCCGAACGCCGGGAAATGGGATAACAGCCCGGTGATGGCAGAGATCCTCGCCCTGCGTCACGAACTGGCGCAACTGCTTGGCTTTGAGAGCTATGCGGATAAATCCCTGGCGACCAAAATGGCAGAGAACCCGGCGCAGGTGCTGGAGTTCTTAACCGATCTGGCGAAACGCGCCCGTCCGCAGGGCGAAAAAGAGCTGGCGCAGCTGCGCGCTTTCGCGAAAGCAGAATGTGGCGTCGACGATCTGCAACCGTGGGATATCGCCTACTACAGCGAAAAACAGAAGCAGCACCTCTACAGCATCAGCGATGAGCAACTGCGCCCCTATTTCCCGGAAAACCGCGCCGTTAACGGCCTGTTCGAAGTGGTAAAACGCATTTATGGCATCACCGCCAAAGAGCGTACCGATGTCGATGTCTGGCACCCGGAGGTGCGTTTCTTCGAACTGTATGACGAAAACAACGAGCTGCGCGGCAGCTTCTATCTCGATCTCTATGCCCGTGAGCACAAACGCGGCGGGGCGTGGATGGATGATTGCGTTGGCCAGATGCGCCGCGCCGACGGCTCGCTGCAAAAACCGGTGGCCTATCTCACCTGTAATTTTAACCGCCCGGTGAGCGGCAAACCTGCCCTCTTCACCCATGATGAAGTGATCACGCTGTTCCATGAGTTTGGTCACGGCCTGCACCACATGCTGACGCGGGTTGAAACCGCAGGCGTTGCGGGTATCAGCGGTGTGCCGTGGGATGCGGTCGAGCTGCCGAGCCAGTTTATGGAGAACTGGTGCTGGGAGCCGGAAGCGCTGGCGTTTATCTCGGGTCACTTCGAGACCGGCGAGCCGCTGCCGCAGGAGCTGCTGGATAAAATGCTGGCGGCGAAAAACTACCAGGCGGCGATGTTTATCCTGCGCCAACTGGAGTTCGGCCTGTTCGACTTCCGTCTGCATGCGGAATTTAACCCGCAAGCGGGCGCGAAAATCCTCGAAACCCTGGCCGAAATCAAACGCCAGGTGGCGGTGATGCCTGGGCCGTCGTGGGGTCGTTTCCCGCACGCCTTCAGCCATATTTTCGCGGGCGGTTACGCAGCGGGTTACTACAGCTACCTGTGGGCCGATGTGCTGGCAGCCGACGCTTACTCCCGCTTCGAGGAGGAGGGGATTTTTAACCGCGAAACCGGGCAGTCATTCCTCGATAACATTCTCACCCGTGGCGGTTCAGAAGAGCCGATGGAGCTGTTCAAACGCTTCCGCGGGCGCGAGCCGCAGATTGACGCGATGCTTGAGCATTATGGTATCGAAGGCTAACACTTGAAGATCTGCTTACTGGACGAAACAGGCACCGGAGACGGTGCCTTATCCGATCTTATTGCCCGCTTCGGGCTGGAGCCGGATGATGACAACCTGATGGCGCTGGTTCGCACGCCGACTCACCTTGAACTGCGTAAACGTGATGAGCCTAAACTCGGTGGCATCTTTGTCGATTTTGTTGCAGGCGCGATGGCGCACCGGCGCAAGTTTGGCGGCGGGCGAGGCGAAGCGGTGGCGAAAGCGGTCGGTATTAAAGGTAGCTATCTGCCGGAGGTGGTGGATGCCACCGCCGGGCTCGGGCGCGACGCCTTTGTGCTGGCCTCCGTCGGTTGTCGGGTCCGCATGCTGGAGCGCAATCCGGTGGTGGCCGCTCTGCTGGAGGATGGCCTGCAGCGCGGTTACGCGGATGCGGAAGTCGGTCCGTGGCTGCGCGAACGGTTAACGCTGATCCACGCCTCAAGTCTCTCGGGGCTGGCGGATATTTCGCCGCGTCCGCAGGTGGTCTATCTCGATCCGATGTTTCCGCATAAGCAGAAGAGCGCGCTGGTGAAAAAGGAGATGCGGGTCTTTCAGTCGCTGGTTGGCCCGGATCTCGATGCGGATGGCTTACTGGAGCCTGCGCGTCAGTTAGCGATTAAACGCGTGGTGGTAAAACGGCCCGACTACGCGCCGCCGCTGGCAGGCGTCGCCACGCAATCTGCGGTGGTGACCAAAAGTCACCGTTTCGATATCTACCCCGGCTCCGGGGAGTAAAAAAGCCCGGTGGCGTTGCGCGCACCGGGCGGTATTCAGGCTACTGACGAAAGGTCAACGAACGATTATTCGTCCTCTTCATCGCGCAGCGGGACAATCAGCATATCGACATGAACGGTGTTAATCAGCTGGCGCGCAGAGGACATCAGTTTGCTCCAGAAGTCCTGATGATGGCCGCACACCACCAAATCCATATCATATTTTTTGATCGCGTCGACCAGCACCTGGCCCAGATCGCCGCTGCCGCTCAGGGTCTCGGTAATCGGATAGCCTGCGTTGGTGGAGAGCTCCGTCAGCGCCTGGTGCGTTTCGTCGGAGATGCGCTTTTGCATATCGCCGAGGTTAACGTCGATAAGGCCGGTGTAGAGATCGGAGTAGTTCACATCGACATGAATCAGAGAGATCTTTGCGTTGTAAGGGCGCGCCATAGAGACGGCTTTATCAACCAGCAGCTTGCTTTCAGGGGAGAGATCGACGGCGATAAGGATGTGTTGGTAAGCCATAATGTTACTCCTTCCATAAGTTGTCGATGGCCATCCGGGTGAAACCCTGATGGGGTTGCGCTACGCTCGCATCCTGCGTTGTACGTGAGCGTTGCGCCCGACTTTTCAGGTCGCATTCAAAATGATTTCTACCTTATAACGCTCTAACAGCACCGTCAATCAACCTGGATCACGATTCACTTACGTAATATTTACAGCGAGATGCAGGGTTATGCGTTCGCTTGTGGCAAAAAAAGAGCGCGATCTCCTACACTATTAAGAAACCGTACGGAAGAGTGAGACGGTGTCCCGAAGTTGTCCTGATTATTTGCGCGAGGTCAACTACGGAACATCGCCTTCGTTGTAGTCCGTCCGGAGCCTTGGTTACACTCTTTGTTGTCTACCTTAATGGGGTTTTCAGGAGCGTGAGCGCTGGAGTGAAACTCTGTGGGCTCTCGCCGGGGAGGGGATATGGTGATCAGCACTGTTGCGCTATTTTGGGCTTTATGTGTGGTGTGTGTAGTTAACATGGCGCGTTATTACTCATCGCTGCGCGCTCTGTTAGTGGTACTTCGCGGGTGTGACCCCTTACTGTATCAATACGTTGATGGCGGCGGTTTCTTTACCGCCCACGGTCAACCCAGCAAGCAGATGCGGCTGGTGTGGTACATCTACGCTCAGCGTTACCGCGATCACCATGACGATGAGTTTATCCGCCGCTGCGAGCGGGTGCGTCACCTGTTTATTTTGACCAGTTCGTTATGTGGGCTGGTGGTGTTGAGCCTGATTGGGCTGATGATTTGGCACTGAGCGGCTTCAACAAAGGCCTGATGGCGCTGCGCTTATCAGGCCTACGGACGGCTGGACTCGGCTTTCGGCGTAGGCCGGATAGGGCGCGAGCCGCATCCGGCAATCAGCAGGGTTCCAGCAATAAAAAAACGGGTCAGTTTCCTGACCCGTTTTTTGTCTCTCTGAGGCTTACGTTAAATAAGCTTCAGCGCAATCCAGTACAGACCGCCGGAGAGGATAATCGACGCCGGCAGCGTGAAGATCCAGGCCATCAGAATGTTGGTTACGGTTTTACGCTGCAAACCGCCGCCGTCGACAATCATCGTACCGGCTACGGAAGATGAGAGCACGTGGGTGGTTGAGACCGGCATACCGGTATAGCTCGCCAGACCAATCGACACCGCTGCGGTCATCTGCGCGGACATCCCCTGGGCGTAGGTCATGCCTTTCTTACCGATCTTCTCGCCGATGGTGGTGGCAACACGACGCCAGCCAATCATCGTACCCAGACCCAGCGCCAGCGCGACCGCCATGATGATCCAGATTGGCGCGTACTCGATGGTGCTGAGCATATCGCCTTTCAGTTTCTTCAGCAGACGCTGATCGTCGGCGCTGATCTCCGGCTGCTTCGCCACTTTATCCGTGATATCGGAGAGGCAGAGCATAATCCGGCGCAGCTGACCGCGCTGCTCCAGCGGGATCTGGTCATAATTTTCAATCCCGGTGAGCATCGCTTTCGCACGGTCCAGCGCAGTGATAGCGCGGCCCGCGTGGCAGTGAAACTCGCCAGGGTTGGTGGCCACTTCTTCCGGCGTGGGGATCAGCGGATCGACACCGGTCGCTTTTTGCAGCAGCGCCGGGTGTTGCTGGAAGTAGGTTTCCACGTTGTTGACGGCATCACGCGTACGGGTGATGTCGTAACCGGAGGCATTCATATTGACCACGAAGCCCGCCGGCGCGACGCCAATCAGCACCAGCATAATCAGGCCGATGCCTTTCTGGCCGTCGTTTGCGCCATGAGAGAAGCTGACGCCGATAGCCGAGAGGATCAGTGCGATACGCGTCCAGAACGGCGGCTTTTTCTTGCCGTCGATCTTCTCGCGCTCCGCAGGCGTCATATGAATGCGCGCACGTTTCTTGGTGCTGCTCCAGTAGCGACGCAGCAGGAAGACCAGCCCGCCGGCAAATACCAGGCCGACGATCGGTGAAACGATCAGCGAACCAAAGATATTCAGCACTTTCGGGATGTTCAGCGCGTCGACCACCGAGGTGCCGGTCATCAGAGCATTGGTTAAACCAATCCCGATAATTGCGCCAATCAGGGTGTGAGAACTGGAAGCAGGCAGACCCAGATACCAGGTGCCGAGGTTCCAGATAATGGCAGCCAGCAGCATGGAAAAGACCATCGCCAGGCCGTGTGCGGAGCTAACATTCAGCAACAGGTCGGTTGGCAACATATGCACAATGGCATACGCAACGCTTAACCCGCCCAGCAAAACGCCGAAGAAGTTAAACACTGCCGCCATCACAACCGCCAGCTGAGAACGCATAGCGCGTGTATAAATCACGGTTGCAACGGCATTCGCTGTGTCGTGGAAGCCGTTAATGGCCTCGTAAAACAGAACAAAAACCAGTGCAAGCACGAGGAGTAGCCCGGTGTGGAGATCCAGGCCGGCAAACAAATGTACCATAGGTCGTTAAGCCATTTTGGGGACACGAACGCCGCGCATTATCAGGGACATTGGCGGTATGGGCAAAGTGAAATATCGACTTTTTTTGACATTATCTCTTACATTCGGCTGAATTTTTAAAATTATCTTATAAATTTCAAGGGCATGTTTCTTTTCTCTCCAAACCGCGCTGGTGTGACCACCCTGAACTCTTTACAATTCGCGACCAGGTAAAAGAGAGGGTGAAGATGTGGAAAGCTTTGATGCCATTATAGTCGGTGCTGGCGCGGCGGGGATGTTTTGTGCGGCGCTGGCGGGGCAAGCGGGTCGGCGCGTTCTGCTGCTGGATAACGGTAAAAAGCCGGGTCGCAAGATCCTGATGTCCGGCGGTGGGCGCTGCAACTTCACCAACCTTTATGTCGAACCGGCGGCCTATTTAAGCCAGAACCCCCATTTCTGCAAATCTGCCCTCGCGCGTTATACCCAGTGGGATTTTATCGATCTGGTGGGTAAGCACGGCATCGCCTGGCATGAGAAGACGCTTGGTCAGCTCTTTTGCGACGACTCTGCGCAGCAGATTGTCGATCTGCTGGTGGCAGAGTGTGAGAAAGGCAATGTCACCCAGCGTCTGCGCACGGAGATCCTCTCCGTCGAGCGTGATGACAAAGGCTATACCTTACAGCTGAACGGCGGCACGGTGCAGGCGGCGAAACTCGTTATTGCCTCCGGCGGGCTGTCGATGCCGGGGCTGGGCGCTTCGCCTTTCGGCTACAAAATCGCTGAGCAGTTTGGCCTGAAGGTGCTGCCAACCCGCGCCGGTCTGGTACCTTTTACCCTGCACAAACCTCTACTTGAGCAGATGCAAACCCTCTCTGGCGTCTCTGTACCCTCTGTTATCACTGCTGAAAACGGGACGGTATTTCGCGAAAACCTGCTCTTTACTCACCGTGGTCTGTCGGGGCCTGCGGTGCTGCAAATCTCCAGCTACTGGCTACCGGGCGAGTTCGTCACCATTAACTTAGTGCCGGAGTGCGATCTGGCGGAGTTTCTCAATCAGCAGCGCGATGCGCACCCCAATCAGAGCCTGAGAAACACCCTCGGCATGCAGTTGCCAAAACGCCTGGTTGAGTGTTTACAGCAGCTCGGGCAGATCCCCGATGTGACGCTGAAGCAGCTTAATAGCCGTGAGCAGGAGAAGCTGGTTGAGACCCTGACAGCATGGCGCGTCCAGCCTAACGGCACTGAAGGTTACCGCACCGCAGAGGTGACGCTCGGCGGCGTCGATACGCATGAACTCTCGTCGCGCACGATGGAGGCGCGAAACGTGCCGGGGCTCTATTTTATTGGCGAAGTGATGGATGTGACCGGCTGGCTGGGCGGCTACAACTTCCAGTGGGCATGGTCCAGTGCCTGGGCCTGCGCACAGGCGCTGGCAGAGCAAGAGGCATAAGCGCTTTTCGATCGCCCACGCTTTGTCGTAAGCAATGTTTCTCTGTCAGGCAATAAATTGCGAGAGCCCTCGCGAAACCGCAAAGTGAGCATTTGACTCTGCGGTCGCGTCCTAACACAATCCTTTTCACTTAAAGCAAATTACGCTGAAGGCCATTGATTTAAGCGTCTTTATTTTTGCGGGATCGCTATTAACTCGCTAAAAACAGGCGCTTTTTTTGGTAGGTTTGCTATGGATTAGGATAATTCCTGGCACTACTTTCGCCGAAAAATCAGACAATAGAGGCCTTTTCGCTTGCAGAAAGGGTGCGGTAGCTTTTTATCAAGCCCGCCACGTTAAACCGATGAACGCGCCTGGAGTGGTGCGTTTTATGTCAGGATCCGCTTTATGAGCAATCGCATCACTGTTCAGTTACCTGCCGAGGGGCTGCTCTTCTGGAAAATTTCTGGTCGTGAAGCCCTGTCCGAAGCATTCTCCTTTAACCTGCAATTGCTCGGCACTGACGCGCGCATGGATCGCAGCAAGCTGCTCGGTAAACCGGTCACCGTTACCCTGCCGACGCAGGGGCTCTCCGGTAGCCGCTACCTTAACGGTAAAATCACCCGCGTCGCCGTAAGCGCCGTCGAGCTGAGCGGTACGCGTTATGCCGTTTACCAACTTACCGTAGAGTCGGATCTCTGGCCGATGAAGCGCGACCGCAACCTGCGTATTTTCCAGGGCCAGACGGCGCCGCAAATCGTGAAAACCCTGCTGGGCGAATATCAGGTCAATATTGAAGATAAGCTGACCGGCAGCTACCGCACCTGGGACTACTGCGTGCAGTACCAGGAGAGCAGCTTCGATTTCATTAGTCGTCTGATGGAGCTGGAAGGCATTGCCTACCATTTCCATCATGAAGCGGACAAACACACATTGGTGCTGACCGACGCGGCCACCCAGCATCAGCCCTTCAGCGGCTATGAGTTTATTCCCTATCACCAGACACCCTCGGGCGGCAGTACCGATGAAGAGGGGATCAGCCAGTGGGCGCTGGAAGATAGCGTAACGCCGGGGCTCTACAGCCTTGATGATTACGATTTCCGCAAACCGAACGCGTGGCTTTTCCAGGCGCGGCAGAACCCGAACTCTCCCTCGCCGGGCACGATTGATGTTTATGACTGGCCGGGTCGCTTTGTTGAGCATGGGCATGGCGAATTCTACGCCCGTATTCGCCAGGAGCGCTGGCAGGTTGAGCATCAGCAAATCGAAGGTACCGCCACGGCAATCGGTATTGCGCCGGGCTGCACTTTCCAGCTCACCAACGCCGCGTTTTTTAATGACAATGGCGAATACCTTGTTACCGCCGCGCACTACAACTTTGAAGAGAACCGCTATGCCAGCGGCGCTGACAGCCAGACGGTGCACCGCATCGACTTCAGCGTTATTCCCTCCTCGGTGGTGTTTCGCCCGCCGCAGCACACTCCCTGGCCGCGCACGTACGGCCCGCAGACCGCGCGCGTCGTTGGTCCGCAGGGTGAGAGCATCTGGACGGACAAATATGGCCGCATAAAAGTGAAGTTCCACTGGGATCGGCTGGCGAAGGGTGATGACACCAGCTCCTGCTGGGTGCGCGTCTCCAGCGCCTGGGCCGGTCAGGGCTATGGTGGCGTGCAGATCCCGCGCGTCGGCGACGAAGTGGTGATCGACTTTATCAACGGCGATCCGGATCGCCCGATTGTCACCGGCCGCGTTTACAACGAAGCGAGCATGCCGCCCTGGGCGCTGCCTGCCGCCGCCACGCAGATGGGCTTCCTCAGCCGCTCGAAAGATGGCTCGGTGGATAACGCCAACGCCCTGCGCTTTGAAGATAAAGCGGGCGAAGAGCAGGTGTGGATCCAGGCCGAGCGTAACCTTGATACCCATGTGAAAAACGATGAGACGCGCAGCGTTGGCGGCTCGCAAACCGTGAACATCACGCGCGATCACACCGGCAAAGTGGCCGGGACGCACTTCCAGGCGACACAGCTTTCCCACGAAGAGGTGGTCGGTGGCGATTTTACACAGAAGGTTCAGGGCACTCTGACACTCGCCTCTGGCTCGAGCATAAAACTCGTTACCGGACAATCAGCCCTGATACTGGGTGCTAACGGCACGGTCACGCTGCAGTGCAATGATTTTAAAATCGACGCGCTGGGCAGCGGTCAGATTAATACAAAAGGATTGCTGGATTTGAATTTATCAACACCCGATAAACATGACGATGTTGCTCCTACCATCGACCAAATCCAGGCTGCGGTGAAAAAAGCATTTGATCAAGGGAAGGGTAAATAATGGCGGCCGCACAGTTTGTTATTTCGGAAGGCGTCCTCAACCTGCCGGAAGCATGCCAGGATCGCAGCATCAACGTGCTGCGCTTTAATGAGAGCAACGCGACGCTGGTGATCACCCGTGCGTGGGACATCAAGGCGGGCGAGGAAGAGGCGTTTCTCAGCCAGCAACTGGCGAAAGTGAAGCGCAGCATGAAGAAGGTAGTAATGGGCGACGTGGGAGATAACCAGGTGGCGAACCAGCCTGCCCGTGAAGTTTCACTGCGCTTTGAAAACCAGGGCGTGCTGGTGCATGAAAAACTGGCCATCACCCGCGCGGACGATCATCTGCTGGTGCTGACGTTCAGCCGCACCGCGCCGTTTGACGCACCGGCTGATGCCTTCTGGGCCTCGATCAAATCGGGCTTACAGTTAGGGGCGTAACGATGACGGATTACATCGCGGCCCGTATTGATGACCCACTGATTCACAGCTCGGTGCTGGCGGATTTTGTCGGTGGCTTAGTGGAAGGGGCGGTCGTCGCCGGGATCCTGCTTGCCGCCGGTACAGGTGTCGGTGCAGTGTTGGGCGGGGTGGCGATAGCCGCACTGGTCTTCAGCGGCGGTCTGCAAGAAATCGGCGACGCCGCCGGGAAGCTGGTCGACAGCCTGATAGACCCCGGGCCCCCCGACGCGCATATCGTTACCGGCTCTGAGAACGTGCATATCAAGGGCAAAAAAGCCGCGCGCGCCGCCGGAACCGTGGATCGCGATTATCTGCTCGCGCCTCCTGCTCCTGAAGAGAGCATCGACTGGGCAGCCGTCGGTGTGCTGGCGCTGGCCACTGCGGCTGAAGCGGCAAAACTCATCCTGACGCCCGGCGGCATGACGATGGCGCTTGCCGAACGCGCCAAAAATCTCACCCTTGATGACATGAAAAAGTGGGGCTCGAACCTGTGGGAATCGCTTTCGCAACCACTGGTTGAGAGCGCCGATCCCCATGCGACCCCGATGCCACTCGATACCGTCGACTGCAAAAAAGGCCATGCGGTCACCAGCAGTAACTTTATCGCCCAGGGTTCCAAAAGCGTCTTAATCAATAATCAGCCCGCAGCGCGCAATGGTGAGAAAAGCACCTGCGAAGCCGAAATCAAAGTTAGCGAAGATCCCCGTGTACGTATCGGTGGTGACACCATCACCGTTCGCGACATCCGTAGCGGCAAAAATCAGCTAGCCTACTTATTGGGTGGCATTTTAGGCTCAGCGGGGGTCGCTGAACTGCCCAATCTGGCAAGAATGGTCTGCCGACGCATGCTAACCCGCAGCGTGCTGAAAAATATCGTCTGTGCTTTTGGCAGCGCAGTGGTATCAGATACGGTTTCTTCAGTACTCATTACGGCGGCCAGCACCGCCTTACCTGTCAATATCGCCAGCGGCGCCAAGATCCTCGCCAAAGAGGAGGATCTCGACTTTGTGCTGGCGGATCGTATGCCGCTCTACTGGCAGCGTATCTACAACAGCCGCAACCGTGCCTCCGGCATGTTCGGCCCCGGCTGGATGATGCCGTTTGAGACGCGTCTTTACCGTCTGGCGGACAATCAGCTGATTTTCAAAGACATGAGCGGGCGCGAGCTGGGGCTTGGTGAAGTGCTCAGCGGCGACATGATCTCCTATCCGGATGAGGGGCTGAGGCTCTTCTCTGGCCCGAACGGTGCGATCGCGATCCAGACCGGCGAAGGCGATCATCAGGTCTATGAACCGGATCCTACCCGCCCGGGCGAGTGGCGCATGCACCGCATTTATGACCGCCATGAAAACGCCCACTACTTCAGCTGGAACGAACAGGGCCAGCTGGCGCGTATCTCCAGTGATAACGAAGCGCTGGATGTTGAGCTTGAGTACGACGCCCATAGCGGGCGCTTACGTGCGGTTTACCAGATTGTTGATGGCGCACGCCAGTTGCTGGTGAGCTATCGCTACAACGACCAGGCGCAGCTGATTGCAGTCATTGATGCCGATGAGGTGGTAACCCGCCAGTTCGGCTGGGACCGCGCCAGCGATATGCTGGCCTGGCACAGCTTCCCGACCGGCCTGAAAGTGCATTACCAGTGGCAGGCGAGCGCAGACGCCGGACACTGGCGCGTCAAGGCGTACCAGGTTCACGACGAGCAGGGTACGGTGCTGGAAAACTGGCGCATCGATGCCGACGAGAGCAAACGCTACGCCCGCGTCAGCAACGATGAAGGCGTGGTCAGCGAACACTACTGGGATGAGATCTACCGCATCACCGCGTACACCGATGTGCACGGCGGTAAATGGCAATTCAGCTGGGCAGGTCAGTCCGAACAGCTGTTGTCAGCCGTGCAGCCGGACGGCGGGCGCTGGGAGTATGCCTGGGACGATCGCGGCAATATGACGCTTGAGCGCGACCCGCTCGAACGCGCAACGCTGAAAACCTGGCATCCGCTGTATGACTTCCCGTTAAAAGAGGTGCTGCCGGATGGCGGCGTCTGGCAGTACGAATACAGCCTGGCGGGCGATGTGGTGGCGCTGACCGATCCGGAAGGCGGCGTGACGCGCTTCGAGTGGAACGATCAGGGCGACTTAATCCGCCGCATTGATGCGCTGGAGAACAGCCACCGCTTCTGGTGGGATGCGCTGGGCCAGCTGATCCGCGAAGAGGACTGCTCCGGTAATCAGAGCCAGAATCAGTATGATGGTGCCGGGCGCCTTATCCGCAGCACCGATCCGCTCGGCAATACGGACCGCTATGTCTGGAGCCCCGCCGGTCGCCTGCAGACCTACATCCGTGCCGACGGGCGCGAGACGAAGTTCAGCTACACAAAATCCGGCCTGCTCTGCGGACAGAGCGTCGATGGCGTCAGTACGCGCAGGGTGAAACTCAATGCGCGCGGCCAGGTGACGGAAGCCACCGATCCGGCAGGGCATGTGACCCGTTTCCGCTTCAACCGGGCGGGTCGCCTGGTGACGCTGACCAACGCCAACAACCAGGAGTGGCGTTTCGACTACACCCCGACCGGGTTGCTGACCTGTCAGCAGGATTACGCCGGGCGGCAGACGGAGTATCACTACAACGCCGCACAGCAGGTGGCTACGCTTGTACGCCACCCGGAGCGCGGCAGCGACCTGCCGGCGCAGGTGCTCAATTACGAATATGATGCCCTCGGGCGCATGACGGCGCGGGAAACCCCGGAGCACCGCACCGAGTACCGTTACAGCGCGCTGGCCACCGAAATCCGCCGTTATGCCTACACCGAGTGGCGTCAGGCCGCGGTGGAGATGCGCGAGCCGGCGCACAGCGAAGCCATCATCCTCGCGCGCAACAAGCTTGGCGACCTGGTCTGCGAGGAGAACCATTCCGGCGTCTATCAGCATGAATACGATGCCCTGAGCAACCTCAGTGCCACCACCTTCCCGGACGGGCGGGAACTGAAGTTCCTGCGCTACGGCACCGGGCACCTGCTGGAGATGCAGCTCTCCCTGAGCGGCAAAACGCTGCCGGTCAGCGGCTACCAGCGTGACCGCCTGCACCGTGAAACGCACCGCACGATGGGGGCGCTGGAGCTGGAGACGCACTACGACATGGCCGGGCGCATCACGCACCGGCGCTGCACCGACAACCTGCGCGACCGCCTGGTCTCGGAGCGCCGTTACCAGTGGGACCGTGCGGACCAGATAATCCGCCGCATGTATACCGACGGCGCACCATCCACCCCGGCGGAGAAGTACCGCCAGTCCCTGTGGGGCTACGACGCGGCCGGGCGCATGACGCAGAGCCTGCAGCCGGAAGGCGAGGAGCGTTTCTGGTATGACGCGGCGGACAACCGTACCACCCCGGATTTACAGCCGGTGTGGAACAACCTGCTGAAACGCCTGGACGGCGTCAGCCGGGAGTACGATGGTTTCGGGCGCATGACCGTGCGCCACGACACGCAGCGCGGCGTGACGCAGCGTTTCAGCTACGATGACGAGCACCGCATCAGCCGGGTGGAAATCGACGGCGACACGGAGTTCACAAAAGCCGAATACCGCTACGACGCCCTGGGTCGCCGCACTGAGAAACAGGTGTGGCGACGCCATGCCCGCAAACCGGAACGCACGCAGTACGCCTGGTCCGGGCTGCAGATGGTGGGTGAAACCAGCGACACTCACCCGGACGCGGCGGTGCAGTATATCTACACCGAAAACAGCTATGAACCGCTGGCGCGCGTTGACAGCCACGGCGAGCATGCGGACATCTTCTGGTACCACACGGAACTGAACGGCCTGCCGGACAGCGTGACCGACAGCCACGGTGACACGGTCTGGCGAGGAGCCTCCACCGCGTGGGGCCGCAGCCTGCGGGAAAGCACACCGGTCGACTGGGACACCCCGCAGAACCTGCGCTTCCAGGGCCAGTACCTGGATCGTGAAACGGGCCTGCATTACAACACCTTCCGCTACTACGACCCGGCCGGCGGATGTTACACGCAGATGGATCCGATTGGTTTGCTGGGCGGTATTAATTTATATCAATACGTATCTAATCCATTAAATTGGATGGATCCAGTTGGCCTATCAGGTTGCGCTATCGCAAGAGCATCTGATTATCGCCATACCTTGGGTGGAAAGCCTGGGGGTATTGGTAAAGGAAGGAATATTGCAACTTCTAACTATAATATAGATGGAATAACAGGGACTGCTGATGCCATCAGTGGAAAAGGTTCAATCCCCGGGTTTGTCGATATACCAGACCCAAATAACCGCTTATTTACAACGACCGTTGTTTCTCACCCACGGGCTTTTGATTCAGAAGCTAAAATATTAGAGCATATCGGCAGTAAGATAACGCCTGATGCTAAGGGTACAATTGATCTGTTTTCTGAATTGCCAATCTGCAAATCTTGCCAAGGGGTTATTCAGCAGTTCGAAAGTAAATATCCCGGAGTCAAGATAAATATTTTGTAAAGGAGATTCTATGGAACGTGTAGAGTTTGCTAATGAATTAGATCTTTTTATTGAGAAGATCCTTGAAAAAGGATTGTCAGTAGAAGGTTGTAGTAAAGACCAGATGATGAGCCTGGAAAGGCAATATGGCAGATTACCTGAGCTTTACAATATTTTTTTGGAGAAAATGGGAGTGTCTGCTGGAGATTTTAAAGAGGGTACGTGGTTCTTTTTTAGTGAATTACAAGATATTAATGACGAAACAGTAAATTTGATGAAAGAAAACAATGTTACGCCTCCCCATAATATGTTTGCATTTCTAATGCACCAAGGATATACATCATTGTTTTTTACCGATGTTGTTGATTCAGATCCTGTTATATATTGCTATACAGAAGGTGAAGATATAACTAATATTAATATGACTTTTAGTCAGTTTATGAAAGCTGAAATAAATGACTATTTGAATTAATTTAATAGCGAAGAGGTTCGCCGATTTTCTTTGAATTAACGCGGTCGTGTTTCCTTTCAATACATTATGAATGTATTTTAATTGCGCCAAGTGCGCCACCACCTTCCCGGACGGCCGGGAGCTGAAGTTCCTGCGCTACGGCACCGGGCGCCTGCTGGAAATGCAGCTCTCCCTGAGCGGCAAAACGCTGCCGGTCAGCGGCTACCAGCGTGACCGCCTGTACCGGAAGACGCACCGCACGATGGGCGCGCTGCAGCTGGGGAAACATTACGCCTGATCCTTCCTGCAGATGGTGGGTGAAACCAGCGACAGCCACCCGGACGCGGCGGTGCAGTATATCTATACCGAAAACAGCTATGAGCCGCTGGCGCGCGTCGACAGCCACGGCGAGCATACGGAAACTTTCTGGTATCACACAGCCAAGAATCGAGGAATAAATATGAAAAAAATCAACAATAGCTATATTTCGATGCTTTGGCAGGCACTTTCTGAAGATCCAAATATGGATGCTTCCCTTATTGGTTTAAACTTGTCCAATGGAAAAAGCTTATCATTAGCCTTCCGGAAGTTAATAAAGCCATCTTATGATAATTTTCCTTATTTTATAAAAGATAGATGTAAAAATAGCCTTGCATATGCGATTAATTTTTATGATGAAAAATTACTTTTGCGTCTTTATGAGTCTGCCGTCCCGCTTTTTGACCCACCTAACACTATGAGTATGAAACAGTTTTATGTAACCGTTTGGGAAGGTCTCTTTCCGGATGAAAATTTTTTAATAAATAATCCAGAGGAATACGTAGAAATTTCTTTTAATGGTTTATATACGAAATAGCATAATTTAATTATGGTTTAAATATAGCTCTGTCTTTCTCATCTCCCCAGTTATGCCCTAAAATCATCAGAGTATTTATCTTGATGTTTAGTTTACCCTCAATTTATCAATAACATCCAAGAGGAAATGAATTGAAATTGTTAAAAGAAAATGAAGAGATCACATTGTCAGGAGAGGAGGCCGTTAAAATATTAACTGATGTTGAATACATCCTTATTTCATTAAGAGATATCGCAAGGCATTATTACGATAACGTCGACGGTGAGATTACATCTGCGCATAGATCTGCCTATTGTGAAGAAACCACAAGATTTATAGATGAGAATGAGATTACCAAAAAGTTAGCAAGTATGAGAGCGGTAATTAGCGAAAAATTTAACCTTAAACCAGGTGTTGATGAAATGGATGATATTGAAAGAGAATTAGGAAATATTCGTTATTGGAAGCCATGCTTGGAATAGGTTGTTGATAAATAGGAACTTTATTGGGGTTGTTTATCGGCGCTGCTTTTTCATAAAGAGTAATATTATAATGGATTTTTATCTTGGATATTAAAAAGAGCAACCTTAAAGATGGTTTGGTTTTTAAAAATGAGGATAACCCACGCGAGTCTGTTATCGTTAATTTCTACACGTTTGTTAGCCTTGTTAAAGGCATAATGATTGCTTATGGTAAGAAATCTGCAGGCGAGGCTGAGTCTATAATTAATAACTCAGCTATGCTAACCGTACCACCCCAGAATTATCTGGGTGCTTGCTTGCTGGGACATGAGGAAGAATATTACTGGGCTATGGTTATTTCGCACGGTGATCGGTTTTTTGAAAAGGGATTTAGTTATGCTGCGCCTGATAGCTACGATGAGTGGGAAAGTAAATATATAGCAGACAACAAGCTCAAAACTCATAGTTTGCTATATAAGGATGAGGAGTGAGGAAATTGCAGGCAAATAAAAAGCGCTGATTCTAAAGTTAATGATGAAGCAAATTAATCTCTCTGATTTTCTGTGCCAGTTGGGTGATGGCTCTGGAGAGTTAGATCTTTGTAAGGAGTTAACCATTGCGCGGGAAGCTAAAGACGCGGAACTGGTTGATCTGCTTTTATATTTAAGCGCGGTAGTCAATTTTGATTACGATGATGTCGACATATTAAATCAGCTTGTGACAGATCCCTGGCATCAGAAGCATGAAGAGATCGTAGGATTGTTAGATCATTATCGGCACCCTTCCAGCGTGGACCCTCTTTATAAAGCCGCGCTGCTCAATCTTGAGTACAGGGATTACGATGAGGATTTCATACTGGCAAATAAATGCATACGGGCGCTGGAGAAAATAGGGGACCAAAAAGCTATTGAGAAAATGCAATTATTAGCCGACGCTGATAATGCGTTAATCCGTCAATATGCCAAAAAACACTTAAATAGAGTCCGGCGTTAAAGCAGAGCAACGTCACTGGATTAGCTCAACGTAAAGGCGTAAGGCGCGCTATCTGCAACAAGTCACCCTTCTTAAGATCTTACCCATGTCCCGCTGACGGGCCAAATTGACAACCCCACTTTGCCACGCTAGTTTTCCCGAAAGCCCTCGACCTGTTAAACCATGATTGATTTTAACGCCGACATTATTAGCTTCACTTCGCTTGCCAATATCCATCTTGGTCATTCCGTGGATATCTACCTTGAGGAGATGCTTACCCGTTTTACTGTCGAGACGAAAACGTATCCCCCTTCATCGCCGTTGGGCGGCGATATGCACGGCTATTTTCTTGATGACAACACGGTTTCGATCTTTACCGATGCGAACGACATTATCGTCTCTGTCGCCTGCAACCAGAACTATCGCGGTAGATACCAGAACAGGCTCTGTGCCGGTGTCACCATGGAGCGGCTTACGCTTCTCAGCAACAGCGTCCTGCTGCTTAACGGCGCTCTGATTGTTGATGATGATTACGGGCTCGCTTTCTCTCTCCCTTCGCCCTATGACGAAATTGCCGATCATCTCCAGCACATCCCTGGCGATCTGCAACTCGTTGAAATTGTCGTCAGCGACAACGCTTCGTGGGCCCCACAAGCTTCACGCAAAGGAGGTAAAAAAAGATGAATAACAGCCTGCTGCAAACCACCCTGGATGCGTTCAAAACCACCCACCATTTAACATTCCCCGAACGTTACACGCGCTTTCTCGCCGCGCAGCGCGACGCCACCGACATCGCCACCCCCGGAGGTGAGGTGATCTACCTTTTCGCCCACGACGATCTGCTGGAGCGAAACGACACCTATGCCATCCAGCAGGTGGAGCCTGAGTATCTGCTGATTGGGCAGGATGGCGACATCGGCTACTTTATCCACGGTAAATCGGGCAGTGAGACGATCTACAGGCAGGATCTGGGTGCACTTGGCGCGCTGCCAATGGAGCCTGCCGCTGAGAGTATCGACCAGTTGCTCGCCTGAACGTTTTGCCTTTGATTTTCCTCACAAAGCCAATTTCCTCGCTGCCCGCTCGCGTACCAGACAAAAATTTAATTTAAAGCCGGTATAACTTTTGCGCACATTCGTCCGATATATCCGTCATGCGCCCCGCGCCATGTCCTATCGGAGAAGTTATGTCACTCAAAAGAAACACCGGGAAAAAGCTCAAAGCCAGGACGCTGATGTTGATATCCATCTTTGTCACGATAACCGCCGGTTTTCTTGTGACCATTGGCCTGCTGATATGGCAAGCGATGGCGCAGCAGGAGGCGGTGGCGAAGAAACATCTGCAACAAATTGCCCAGACCGAAACCCTGCAGGTGAGCCAGCAGCTCGACTCTGCGCTGGTTGCGGCGCGGGATGTGGGTAACAGCGCCTGGTCACTGCGTGAAGCGGGCCTTGCGGATCGCAAAGGGCTGGATCAGCTCCTGCGCGACTATCTGCATGCGCACAGCGATTTCCTCTCAATGTCGCTGGCCTTTGAACCGAACGCTTTCGACGGTAAAGATGCCGAATTTGCCGGCAAACCGGAGCAGGACCCTGCTGGTCGCTACGCCCGTTATGTCGATCGCGACTCTGCGGGCAACCCGGCGCTGCATAACCTGCTCGATTACGAAACGCCCGGCAGCGGCAACTACTATGTGCTGCCGCGCCAACGGCAAAAAGAGGTGATCATCGAGCCCTATATCTACCCCTACAACGGCGTCGATGTGATGCTCACCTCCATCGCCGCGCCGATTATGCGCAACGGTAAATTCCAGGGCTCTGTCACGTCTGACTTCTCGCTGGAGACGCTGCAAAAACGGATTGGTGCCATCAAACCGTGGAACGGCGTCGGCTATGCCGTGCTGCTGTCGGCGGAGAATCACGTCGTCTCTAGCCCGGACAAAGCGGCCATCGGCAAGCCTTACAAAGGCAGCATAACGGGTAGCGAAGTGGTGCGTTTCGACGATCCGCAGCTTGGCGAACCGGCATTTATTACCTGGCGCACCATTGCGGTCGGCAACAGCGGCACGCCGTGGAAGCTGGCAATTATCACGCCGGTCAGCGTGGTGATGGCGGAAGCCTGGCACTTCCTGATGAACGCGATTGTGATGATGGTGCTGAGCATTATTATCGTCAGCCTGGTGGTGGCGTTGGTCTTTACCCGCAAAGTCGCGCGCCCGGTGGGCGGCGAGCCATCCGAAGCTGCTGAGATCGCCCTCTCGGTTGCGCAGGGGGATCTTAGCAGCACCATTCCCGTGCAGAGAGGTGACAACAGCAGCATCTTCTACGCGCTGCACGCCATGCAGGGGCAGCTGCACCGGATTGTCAGCACCATCACCGATGCCAGCAACTCGGTGCGTGCGGGCAGTAGCGAGATTGCCGCCGGTAACCTCGATCTCGCTTCACGTACCGAAGAGCAGGCGGCGGCGATTGTGCAAACCGCGGCGAGCATGGAGCAGATTGCCGTCACGGTGAAAAATAACGCCGATAACGCCCACAAAGCGACGCGTCTTACCGAACAGGCGACGGACATTGCCGGGCAGGGTGAAGCGCTGGTCGATGAAGTGGTGGATGTGATCAATAAAATCGATGAAAGTGCGCAGAAGATCGGCGATATCAACAGCATCATCGACGGTATCGCTTTCCAGACCAATATCCTCGCGCTGAACGCCGCCGTGGAAGCGGCGCGCGCGGGCGAGCAGGGGCGCGGTTTTGCGGTGGTTGCGGGTGAAGTGCGCAGCCTGGCGCAGCGCAGCGCCAACGCGGCGAAAGAGATCTCAACGCTGATTGATGAGTCGACCGGGCGCGTCAGCAAAGGCGTGGCGCTGGTGAATGAAACCGGCGCGATGATGAAGCAGATTATCGATGCGGTCTCTAATGTTCACCTGGTGATCAACGAAATTGTGCAGGCGCTGGATGAGCAGACCAAGGGCATCAATCAGGTCAGCGTGGCGGTAAACCAGATGGATAGCGCCACCCAGCAGAACGCCTCGCTGGTGCAGCAGATCTCCGCCGCAGCCATGTCGCTGGAGGAGCAGGCGAAATCACTGGAAGAGACGCTGGCCTTCTTCGCCGCGCGTCAGGTGTAACACAAAGGCCCGCGCTATGCGGGCCTTTCCCTTAACGCGTCACTTTGCCAGATCCTCGAGCAGTGCCCGGTGAAACGTCGCCGGGTCCTGCATCTGCGGCGCATGGCCTAAGCCATCAAACTCCACCAGCCGGGCATTGGGGATGAGCTCTGCCGCCTCTTTGCCCAATACCTTGTAGTTGCCGACCGCCTTTTTCACCTCTGGCGGCGCGTCATCGCTGCCGGGCGCGGTCGTATCACCGGTGCCGATAAATAACGTGGTAGGCACGCGTAAATCCTTGAACTCATAGAACACCGGCTGGGTGTAGATCATGTCGTAGATCAGCGCCGAGTTCCACGCCACGCGCGTCTTGCCCGGCCCGTTGTTTAACCCCGCCAGCATCTCAACCCATTTGTTGTATTCCGGCTTCCATTCACCCATGTAATAGGTCTTCTGCTCGTAAGCTTTAATGCTCTGCGCGGTGGTTTTCAGCTCGCGCTGATACCACGCGTCCACGCTGCGATAGGGCACGCCCTTCGCCTTCCAGTCCTCAAGGCCAATCGGGTTAACCATCACCAGCTTCTGCGTCTCTTTCGGGTACATCAGCGCATAACGCGTCGCCAGCATGCCGCCGGTAGAGTGGCCGATAATCACCGCTTTTTTCACTCCCAGCTTCGCCAGCAGCTGATGGGTATTCTCCGCCAGTTGCTGGAAGCTGTACTGGTAATTGGCCGGTTTAGTGGAGGTGCAAAAGCCAATCTGATCGGGGGCAATCACCCGGTAACCGGCCTCATGCAGCGCGGTGATGGTGCTCTCCCAGGTGGCGGCGCAAAAGTTTTTGCCATGCAGCAGCACCACGGTTTCGCCGTTCGGTTTATCGGCGGAAATATCCATATAGCCCATGCTTAAGGGTTGGCGCTGGGAGTGAAACTCAAAATGCATCAGCGGCCACGGGTAGGTGAACCCTTCGAGCTGCCCACCATACTCTGCGGCCTGCGCCGCGCCGGTGAACATCATCGCGAGCAGTAGCGCGCGGCGGGGAAAACGTCGCATACAACCTCCTGGCTCGTTTAAACGATATCGTCCACCACGCCGCCATCGACGCGCAGCGCCGCGCCGGAGGTCGCCGATGCCTGCGTCGAACAGACATAAACCACCATATTCGCCACCTCTTCAACGGTGGCAGCGCGCTGGATCACGGATGAGGGGCGATTCGCCATCACAAACTCTTTCGCCAGCGTCTCCAGCGACTTACCGGTTCTCTCCATCTCTTCCTGCATCATGCCGGCGAAACCGTCGGACATTGTCGGCCCCGGCAGCACGCTGTTAACCGTGACGCCGCTGCCGGCCACAAACTTCGCCAGCCCGCGCGCCAGCGACAGCTGCGCCGTTTTGGTCACGCCGTAGTGGATCATATCTGCCGGAATATTCAGGGCAGACTCGGAGGAGATAAACACCACGCGGCCCCAGCCCTTATCGACCATCGCGGGCAGCAGCGCGCGCGCCAGCCGCACGCCGGACATAACGTTGGTCTGCCAGTAGTTCTCCCAGGTGTCATCATCGGTGGCGTAGAAATCCTGCGGGCCATAAATACCGGCATTATTAACCAGGATATCGACGCCTGAGGCGGCCTCAAGCAGCGAAGAGACGCCCGCAGCCGAGCCAAGATCGGCTGCGGCGGTGCGCACGCGAGCGCCGCTCACTTGCTGCGTTAATTGCTCTTTTGCCTTGCTGACCGACTCGTCGCTGCGCCCGTTGAGGATCACCTCCGCGCCGCTCTGCGCCAGCCCGGTGGCAATCGCGAAACCAATCCCGCCCGTCGAGGCGGTGACCAGCGCCACTTTTCCGCTCAGATCAATCTTCATTATTCGCTCCTTATCGCGTGGATTTGGCAAATAAATAAGCCTGGCACATGTGGCGCGGTGCGGGCGAAAAAGCATCAGCTGTGGGTGTGTGGTTCCTGCGCCAGGCACTGTAAATGGCCGTGGCGCACGCCGCGCTGGGCGATCACCTCATCGGCGAAACGCTCAATCTCGCTACGTTTGCCTTTCAGTACGGCGATCTCAAGACAGTCGTCATGGCTGATGTGTACGTGCAGCGTGGCCACCGAGAGGTCGTGATGGTGGTGTTGAGTGGCGACCAGCCGGCTTGCCAGCTCGCGCTTCTCATGTTCATAGACGTAGGTCAGCACACCGTAGCCCGGTCTATCCTGATGAGCCGGAGCCTCCTGCGCCAGCGCGTTGCGCAGCAGATCGCGTACGGCTTCCGAGCGGTTGTGGTAGCCGCGCCGCTGGCTTAGCGCGTCCAGGGCGGTGAGCAGTTCGTCATCAAGCGTTAGGGTAACGCGTTGCATAGCGTGTTCCTCGGGCGAAGTGAAGGGAGGGCGGGTAACACCGCCTGTTGGAGTGCCTGGCCCGCAGGGGAGCTAAAGCGCAGCGGCGCACTGACGGTGAGGTTTTCGACTATCTGCCCGGCGTCCATTACCAGCACCCGCTGGCAGAAGCGCTCCACCAGGCGCAGATCGTGGGTGATAAACAGGCACGCCGCGCCGGAGCGCTGTTGCAGCCGTTGCAGCAGCGCAATGATGCCGCTTTGCATCACGCGGTCGAGGCTGGAGACCGCTTCATCCAGAATCAGTAACCGTGGAGAAACGGCCAGCGCCCGCGCGAGGCAGACGCGTTGCAGCTGGCCGCCGCTCAGCTGGGTGGGGCGTTTCTCCAGCAGATCCCTCTCCAGTTCGACATCTGCCAGCAGCTGGCCGATGCGCTGTAGCTGCTGCGCTTTGTTGAGACTGGCCAGGTGGCGCAGCGGTTCGCGCACGATGTCGCGCACCGTCATGCGCGGGTTAACCGCGCTGACCGGGTCCTGAAACACCATCTGCACATCGCGGCGAAAATCGCGACGTGCGCAGGCGTTAAGCCTCGAAAGCGGCATTCCTCGCCAGCAGATCTCTCCTTGCTCTGGCGCTTCCAGCCCGACCAGCAGGCGCGCCAGCGTGCTCTTGCCGCAGCCGCTGCGCCCGAGCAGGGCGACGATTTCACCCTGCTTCAGGGTCAGGGAGACATCGTTCAGCACCTGTTGATGACGGTAAGCGTGTGAGAGTTGGTTAACGGTGAGAATGCTCATTGCGCAAGCTCCATGCCGTAGAGCGCCAGGTGCGCGCTGACTAACTGGCGGGTCAGCGGGTGCTGCGGCGTATGGAAAATAGCCTCGACCGCACCGCGCTCGATGATGCGCCCGTTATCCATCACCGCCACCTCATCGGCGAGACGGGCCACCACGCCCATATCATGCGTCACCAGCAGCATTCCCGGCTGGCGTTGCTGCATCAGGGAGTCGAGCAGGTCGAGGATCCTGGCCTGAGCAATGGTGTCGAGATCGGTGGTGGGCTCATCGGCGATGAGAAAGGGGGCGTCGGCCAGCAGCGCCAGCGCAATCATCACCCGTTGCAGCATGCCGCCGCTCATCTCAAAAGCGTGAAGAGGAAGAACGCGGCGCGCATCGCGCAGGCCGACCGCCTCCAGCGCAGCGATAGCGTGCGCTTCACGGAACGGTTTGCCCAGCGCCAGGCAGCTCTCCCGCGCGTGGTCAGCCATGGTGCGCAGCGGGTTGAAAGCACTGCGAGGGTTCTGCATCACCGTTGCCACCGTCACGCCGCGCAGCGCCTGGGGGGAAACCGGTTGGCCGTCAATCAGCAGCGTGCCCGCCGTCTGCCGAACGCCTGCGGGCAGTACGCCAAGCGCTGCCGCGCAGGTGAGGGATTTACCGCTGCCGCTGGCGCCGACCAGCGCCAGCACCTGCCCGCGCCGTAGGGTAAGAGAGAGATCGTCAACCAGCGGTCGCGTGGCCGAAAGCGTGAGATGTTGCAGGCTCAATTGCATAGCCATTAGTGGGCGTGCTCCGTGACCAGATGCGGATCGAGATGGTCGCGCAGCGCGTCGCCCACCAGGTTAAAGGCCATGACGCTCAGAAACAGCGCCAGCCCCGGCCACAGCATCTGCAGCGGCTGCGTCCAGATAAACTGCCGCGCGTCATTGATCATCACTCCCCACTCCGGGGTCGGCGCGCTGACCCCGAGACCGAGAAAGGACATCCCGGCGACATGCAGCATCATATGGCCGATATCCAGCGTCGCCAGCACCAGCAGCGAGGGCACAATCGCGCCCGCCAGGTGGTCACGAAACAGCGACAGATAACCCGCTCCGCCCAGGCGCGCTGCCAGCACATACTCGCGGCTGCGCAGCGACAGCACCAGGCTGCGCACCATCCGCGCATACCAGGCCCAGTGAGAGAGGGCGATGGCGATAATCACATTGGTCAGGCCGGTGCCGAGCACGCCGACCATAAAAAACGACAGGACCGAGGTAGGAAAGGTCATAAAGAGATCGGCGATACGCATAATCAACTGATCCACGCGCCCGCCAAGCAGCCCGGCGCAGCCGCCGGCGCTAAGCCCCAGCATCAGCACCAGTAGCAGGCAGCAGAGCACCGACCCGAGCGACACGCGGGTAGCAGCCAGCAGCCGGGAGAAGATGTCGCGCCCGAGGTGATCCGTGCCGAGCCAGTGCTGGCTATCGGGCGGAAGTAGCCGCGCAGGCAGATCGATAGCCTGCGGATCGAAGGGCAGCCACCACTGGCAGCTCAGGGCGATGATAAACAGCAACGCCAGTATCAGCAGGGCGAGGCGCACCGGCCAGCGCGCGGTATGGATAAAGTGCATCAGCGCGCTCCTTCATGATGGCGTACGCGCGGATCGAGCGCGGCGCTCAGCAGATCCACCCCGAGGTTACAGAGGGCAAAAACGATCACCATCACCAGCGTAAAGCACTGGATCACCGGATAGTCGCGGTTGAAGATCGCCGACACGGCGTAGCGGCCAATACCGGGCCAGGCGAAGATGCTCTCAATAATCATCGTGCCGCCAATCAGCTCGCCAATGTGCATCCCCAGCGCGGTGATCACCGGCAGGGAAGCGTTGCGCAAAATATGCCGCCGCTCGGTCTGCTGCTCGCTTAGCCCGCGCAGCCGCGCCCAGGTGACGTGTCTCTGCCCGGCGGCCTCCAGCAGGCTGGCGCGCAGCAGACGGGCGTTAATGGCAAGCGACATCAGCGCGATGGAGACGGCGGGCAAAATCAGGTGCTGCCAGCCGCCGTACCCGAGCGCGGGCAGCCAGTGCAGCTGCACAGAAAAGAACATAACCAGCAGAAAAGCGAGCCAGAAGTTGGGCATTGAGACGCCAAGAAACGCCACCGCACGGACAACAACATCGGGCCACTTATCGCGATGTCGCGCTGCCCAGATGCCGAGCGGCAGCGATGTCAGCAGGATCAGCACCAGCGCTGCGCCCGCCAGCTGCAAGGTGGCGGGCAGAAAGCGCAGCACATCCTCCAGCACCGGGCGCTGGGTGGCATAGGAGAGGCCAAAATCGAGATGCAGCGCGCGCCATAACCAGTGGGCGTACTGATCGACTAACGGCTGATCCAGACCCAGCGCCACGCGCGTGGCGGCAATCATCTCCGGCGTCGGCGGCAGGTTCGACAAGCGCAGATAGTCCAGCGCCGGGTCACCCGTGCCGAGGCGCAGCAGCAGGAAAATCACCACCGAGGCGGCAAGGATCATCGGGATCAGCAGCAGCAGGCGTTTTATCACATAGCGGCTCATTGCGCGCTGCCCGGGGTGATCTGATCAAACGGGATCTCAGCGGCAACGGGTGCAAACGGGATCGCCCCCAGTTCCGGCTTCGCCACGACCATCGTCGACACATAACTGAGGGGCAAATAGACCGCCTCGGTATGCAGACGGGTAAGAATATCGCGGTAGAGCGCCTGCCGCGTAGCCTCATCGCGGGCGGTAAGCACCTCGCCAATCTCTTTATCAATCAGCGCCTTGTCTGGCAGACCACGCTGTGCCTGGTAATCGGCGTGCGAGGGCACACGCATGGAGCTGATAAAAGCATGGGGATCGTAGGGGGCGCCCCAGCTGCGGTTGAAGATCATGCCGAAGCGTCCGTCGCGCTGGCGGGCGTAGATGCTGCTCTCCTCTTCACCGACCAGCGCAATATCAACGCCGACCTGGCGCAGGTTGGCCTGAATAATCTCTGCCATCGATTTGCTCAGTGCGTCGGTGCCGGTAAAGGCCAGCGCGATATGCAGCGGCTGGCCCGCTTTCTCGCGAATCGTTTTTCCGGCGGGCAGCAGCCAGCCCGCTTTTTCCAGCAGTGCGTTGGCGCGGGCGGGATCGTACTGGCGTGCTTGAAGGCCAATATTGGCGTAGGGCACGCTCGGGGCGAAAAGTGTGTCGGCGACCTGCTGCGTACCGTACAGCGCGCCGTCGATAAGGGCTTTTTTATCCACCGCGTAGTTCAGTGCTTCGCGCACCGCCAGCTCATTGGTGGGTGCACGTGCGGAGTTGAGCGCCAGCATCACCGTTTCCACCGGCGCGGAGAGCTGGGTGCGCCACTGCGGGTTCTGGCGATAGCGGGCGAAGGTATCAAGCGTCAGCAGCCCTTCATTGCCGTAGAGCAGGTCAATCTCGCCGGTTTCAAACGCCACGGCGCGGCTGGTGGCATCGGGGATCACCTTAATCACCACTTTCGCCAGCGCCGGTTTTGCGCCCCAGTAGCGTTCATTGCGCACCATCACGTCATATTGATTTAAACGTGACGCCTGCAAGACCCACGGCCCAGTGCCGATGGGGGCGGCAATGCCGTTCAGGGTTTCGTGATTTTTAAACTGCGACGGGGCGATGAAACGAAACGGGCGCGGCAGGGCGAGCTCTTGCAGGAAAGGGTAGTAGGCGCTTTTAAGCGTGATTTGTAGCTGATTGGGGCTTAAGGCTTTCACCTCGCTTATCTGGTTCACCAACTCCAGCCAGGCGTGGCGCGAGCGGTTATCCAGCACCGCGCGGAAGTTCTCCACTGCCGCTTCGGCGTTAAAGGGTTCACCGTTGGAGAAGGTCACGCCGTTGCGCAGGGTGAAAACCCAGGTTTTGCCATCCGGGGAGTGGTGCCAGCCTGTCGCCAGCCACGGGCGCACGGTGCCGTCAGCCTGGTATTTCACCAGCGGTTCGTAAACCATGCTTTGCGCGAACATCTGGTTCGGGGTGTAGAGGTGAGGGTTGAGCGGGCCGACATTCACCGGCCAGGCGGTGGTGAGGGTCTCCGTTGCCGCGAAAGGGGCAAACGATGCGCAGAGCAGCAGCAGAGCGCCAGCATAACGGTAGAAAAACACGTAAGCGTCCTGACGAAACGTCATTGGCGGGAAAGTATGACGATTTTAGTTATTCATCATACGAATGAGATGTTCTGGATCAAACGGCGGGCAGTTGGGCGGGATTAATTTCGGCAGGTTCGGGAGCACATTGCCGGATGGCGGCTGCGCCTTATCCGGCCTACGGGGACGGGGGCTGTTGGTGGGAAGGGATTGCCGGATGGATGCGCGTGCGGAATACGTAGGCCCGGTAAGCGCAGCGCCACCGGGCGTTTTCGCTTACTGCGCTTTAAACAGCTGCAGCAGCATCTCTACCTGCTCATCAAGCGGGGCGAGATCTTTTTTAACGATAAGATGCAGCGGCGTGGCGCGACGCGCGCCGTGGTTAAGCGGCAGCGCTTTCAACTGACCACGTGCCAATAGCGGCGCAATACGCTCTTGTGGCAGCCAGCCGTAACCGACCTGATACTGCACCGCCTCGACGGCGGCATCAATGGTGGAAAAGGTCCACGCCTCCTGCGCAACCGGCGTCTGTCGGGCATCACTTTCGGTGATGCGGATCTGCGGCCAGGCGGCGAGCATCGCTTCGCTCACCTGCTGCGCTGCGCTGAGAGGGTGATCGCGATGCGCCACGCAAACAAAATCGATATTCATCAACCACTCGCCGCGCCCGGTCATGTCCTGGCGGCGGGTCAACACCATCACATCGGCCTGCGCGTAGCTCGGCGCATCGTCCGGGGCGCTCTCCAGCACTTCAGTCAGACGCACCTGTGTTTGCGGGTAACACTGCTGAAACTGGCGCAGGATGGCGAACAGTCGTGCGCGCGGAAAGATGCTGTCGACCACCAGATCCAGCCGGGTGCGCATGCCGTTACGCAGCGTGGCGGCGCGGGTCTCCACCCACTCAAAGGCTTTCAGCAGCGGCTTCACCTGGCTGAGCAGCAGCTCGCCCGCCGGAGTCAGCACCGCCCGTCGCCCCTCCGGCACCAGCAGCGCGACGCCAAGCCGCTCCTGCAGGAGCGCGAGGTTATAGCTGACCGAAGACTGGCTGCGGTGCGTCTCCTCCGCCGCTCTGGCAAAGCTGCCCAGTTCGACCACTTTTTGCAGCAGCGACCATTGTTCCAGCGTGCTCTTGTGCATAAATCATCTAATTTTTGAATGAATTTAATGCAAATATAGCGTTATTCATTGGTTTTTTGCAGAGGTACGATCTTCTCAACAACAAGAGGAGATGAGATATGAGCAGCTTTGATAAACATGATTTAAGTGGCTTTGTCGGTAAACATCTGGTCTACACCTACGATAACGGCTGGAACTACGAGCTGTATGTGAAAAACGCCACCACCATCGATTACCGCATTCACAGCGGGATAGTCGCCAACCGTTGGGTGAAAGATCAGCGGGTCTATATTGTTCGCATAGGCCAAAACATCTATAAAATCTCCTGGACCGAGCCGACCGGTACAGACGTCAGCCTGATTGCTAACCTCGGCGATCGCCTGTTCCATGGCACCATCTTCTTCCCGCGCTGGGTCATCAACAACCCGGAGAAAACGGTCTGCTTCCAGAACGATCATATTCCGCTCATGGAGTCCCTGCGCGAGGCAGGCCCGGCTTACCCGACGGAGGTGATTGATGAGTTTGCCACCATCACCTTTGTACGCGACTGCGGCGAGAATAATGAGCAGGTGATTGCCTGCCCGGCCAGTGAACTGCCGGCTAATTTCCCGCGCAACTTATCAGAATAGTTTCACATATATGCCGTGATTAATGTTGTGGCTAATGAAATAATTGTTTGCAGAAAAATAAGACTATTTGTAGTTTGTTGTCATTCCGTTTAAATAATTAAGATAACGCTCATTCATTGACTGGATGGGCGTTTTTTATTGCACTTTTTTGACAGCTGTCGCCATATAATAAACCTGATGAGTTATTTAAGTGATTATTTTTTAAGGTGTTTATGTTTTTATCTGTAAATTAATTTCTTAATCTTGTCCTAATCTTTTATTGCTACTCTCTCCATTGTCACTTTTTCGGTAAAAAGCACTGAAATCGTGTGTTCATTCTATTTTCATTTAGGTTTTGTGCGCCATTTTATTCCCATTACATGTTTCACTGTGGCAGGTTTCTAATATGCCGTTGATGCCAGGAAAAAATGATGAGTGAATTTTTACCCTTTTCACGCCCATCGATGGGGGAGGATGAACTCGCCGCCATTCAGCAGGTGCTTGCGTCGGGCTGGATCACCACCGGGCCAAAAAATCAGGCGCTTGAAGCGGCGTTTTGCACGCTGACCGGCAACCAGCACGCCATTGCCGTAAGCTCCGCAACGGCGGGGATGCATGTCACGTTAATGGCGCTGGGTATCGGCGCGGGCGATGAAGTCATTACTCCCTCAATGACCTGGGTCTCCACTCTCAACATGATCGTGCTGCTGGGCGCGACGCCGGTGATGATCGATGTCGATCGCGATACGCTGATGGTAACGCCCGAGGCGATCGAAGCGGCGATCACGCCGCGCACCAAAGCGATTGTGCCGGTGCACTATGCTGGCGCGCCGGTGGATATCGATGCCATTCACGCCCTCGGTGAAAAGTACGGCATTCCGGTGATTGAGGATGCCGCGCACGCCGCGGGCACTTACTACAAAGGCCACCACGTTGGCGCGCGCGGCTGCGCGATCTTCTCCTTTCACGCCATCAAAAATATGACCTGCGCCGAAGGCGGGCTGGTGGTGACCGATGACGAGGCGCTGGCAAACCGCATTCGCAGCCTGAAGTTCCATGGCCTCGGCGTGGATGCCTACGACCGCCAGACCCACGGTCGCGCGCCGCAGGCGGAGGTGATCTCGCCGGGCTTTAAATACAACCTGGCGGATATCAACGCCGCCATTGCGCTGGTGCAGCTCGACAAACTGCCAGCCGCCAACGCCCGCCGTCAGGAGATTGCCCAACGTTATCTGACTGAACTGGCCCAGACGCCGTTTCAGCCGCTGGCGCTGCCGTCGTGGCCACATCAGCACGCCTGGCATCTGTTTATTATTCGCGTCGACGAGCAGCGCTGCGGCCTCACCCGCGATGCCTTGATGGAGCGGCTAAAAGCGCAGGGTATCGGCACCGGCCTCCATTTCCGCGCGGCGCATACCCAGAAGTACTACCGCGAAAACTTCCCGACTGACCTTCCCCACACGGAGTGGAACAGCGCGCGTATCTGTTCCCTGCCGCTCTTTCCGGATATGACCCATGACGACACAACCCGCGTTATTGACGCGCTTAAACAGAGTGCAGGCTGCTGAGATGTTCACCCTCCCGCTTATCGAAAAAGTCTCGGTGGTGATCCCGGTTTATAACGAACAGGAGAGCCTGCCGGAGCTGATCCGCCGCACCACCACCAGCTGTGCGCAAATCGGTATCGATTACGAAATCCTGCTGGTGGATGACGGCAGCAGCGATGACTCCGCGCGGATGCTGACCGAGGCGGCAGAGCAGCCCGACAGCCATATCGTCGCGGTGCTGCTCAACCGCAACTACGGCCAGCACTCGGCGATCATGGCCGGTTTCAGCCATGTCACCGGCGATCTGGTCATTACGCTGGACGCGGATCTGCAAAACCCACCGGAGGAGATCCCGCGCCTGGTGGCAAAAGCGAACGAAGGGTATGACGTGGTGGGCACCGTGCGGCAAAAACGCCAGGACAGCCTGTTTCGCAAGCTGGCCTCGCGCGGCGTTAACCACCTGATCCAGCGCGCCACCGGTAAGGCGATGGGCGACTACGGCTGCATGCTGCGCGCCTATCGCCGCCATATTGTTGACGCCATGCTGCGCTGCCATGAGCGCAGCACGTTCATCCCGATCCTCGCTAACACCTTTGCCCGCCGGGCGGTTGAAATCCCGGTGAAGCACGCCGAGCGTGAATTTGGCGACTCGAAATACAGTTTTATGCGCCTGATTAACCTGATGTACGACCTGGTCACCTGCCTGACCACCACGCCCCTGCGCCTGCTCAGCGTTTTTGGCAGCATCATCGCGCTATTTGGCTTTTCGCTGTCGCTGCTGCTGGTGATCCTGCGGCTGGCGTTTGGCGCACAGTGGGCGGGGGAAGGGGTGTTTACCCTCTTCGCCATTCTCTTCACCTTTATCGGCGCACAGTTTATCGGCATGGGCCTGCTTGGGGAGTATATCGGGCGCATCTATAACGATGTGCGCGCCCGTCCCCGCTACTTTATTCAACGCGTTGTCCGCCAGGATCATGACGTTTTGCAAGAGGAAAAGAATCAATGAAAGCCGTTGTTTTTGCTTATCACGATATGGGCTGCGTCGGTGTGCTGGCGTTACTGGATGCCGGGTTTGATATCGCCGCGATTTTCACCCATGCCGACAACGCACAGGAAAATGCCTTTTTCGGTTCGGTGGCGCGCCTCGCCGCCGAGCGCGGTATTCCGGTCTATGCCCCGGATGAGGTGAATCATCCGCTGTGGGTTGACCGCATTGCCGCGCTGAAGCCGGACGTTATCTTCTCGTTCTACTACCGTAACCTGCTCGGCGAGGCAATTTTGAACAGCGCGCGCCTCGGCGCATTTAACCTGCACGGTTCACTGCTGCCTGCCTATCGTGGACGCGCGCCGCTGAACTGGGTGCTGGTGAATGGCGAAACGCAAACCGGCGTCACGCTGCACCGCATGATCTCCCGCGCGGATGCCGGGGCGATTATCGCTCAGCACGCGGTCGAGATTGCCGACGCCGATGACGCGCTGTCACTACACCGTAAACTGACCGAGAGCGCAAAACATCTGCTGGAAGGGGTATTACCAACGCTGAAAAGGGGAACCTTCAGCGAAACCGCGCAGGATGAGAGCAAGGCGAGCTACGTGGGCCGCCGCACGCCGGAAGATGGGCGGCTGGAGTGGGAAAAACCAGCGCAAACTCTGCACAACCTGGTGCGCGCGGTGAGCGATCCGTGGCCAGGGGCGTTCAGCTTTGTCGGCACGCACAAATTTATCGTCTGGAAATCCCGCGTACGCAGCGACGTGGCGCCCGCACGGGCGGGAACCGTTATCTCCGTCGCGCCGCTGATTATCGCCTGCGGCGAGGGTGCGCTGGAGGTAATAACCGGCCAGAGTGACAAGGGCGTCTATATGCAGGGCGCGCAGCTGGCGCAGTCGCTGGGTCTGGTAGCCGGCGCGCTGTTGAGCAGCAAACCGGTAGTGGCGGTAAAACGCCGCACTCGCGTACTGATACTCGGCGTAAACGGCTTTATCGGCAACCACCTGACAGAGCGCCTGCTGCGCGACGATAACTATGAGATTTACGGCCTCGATATCGGTTCCGACGCCATTGGCCGTTTTCTCGACTGCCCGCGTTTTCACTTTGTCGAAGGCGATATCAGCATCCATTCTGAATGGATTGAGTATCACATTAAAAAATGCGATGTGGTGCTGCCGCTGGTGGCGATCGCTACGCCGATTGAGTACACCCGTAACCCGCTGCGCGTCTTCGAGCTCGATTTTGAAGAGAACCTGAAGATCATCCGCGACTGCGTGAAGTACAACAAACGCATCATCTTCCCGTCGACGTCGGAAGTGTATGGCATGTGCACCGACAAAGTGTTTGATGAGGATAACTCGAACCTGGTGGTCGGGCCGGTAAGCAAGCAGCGTTGGATCTACTCGGTGTCGAAGCAGCTTCTCGACCGCGTGATTTGGGCATATGGCGAAAAAGAGGGGCTGCGGTTTACGCTCTTCCGTCCGTTTAACTGGATGGGCCCGCGTCTGGATAACCTCAACGCCGCGCGCATCGGCAGCTCCCGCGCCATTACTCAACTGATCCTTAACCTGGTGGAAGGTTCACCGATCAAGCTGGTCGAAGGCGGAAAACAGAAGCGCTGCTTTACCGATATCAGTGATGGCATCGAAGCGCTGTTCCGCATTATCGAAAACCGCGACGGGCGCTGCGACGGAGAGATTATCAATATCGGCAACCCGGAGAACGAAGCCAGTATCAAGGAGCTTGCCGAGATGCTGCTGGAGAGCTTTGAGCAGCATCCGCTGCGCCATCGCTTCCCACCGTTTGCCGGTTTCCGCGACGTCGAGAGCAGCAGCTATTACGGCAAAGGCTACCAGGATGTCGAACACCGCAAACCGAGCATTCGCAACGCCAAACGCTGCCTGCAGTGGGAGCCGACGGTGGCGATGCGCCAGACGGTTGATGAGACGCTCGACTTCTTCCTGCGTACGGTCGAACTGACGGATGAGCAATAAGCATGAAAAAAATCGGCTTACGTATTGATGTCGATACCTTCCGCGGCACGCAGCAAGGCATGCCGCGCCTGCTGGAGCTGCTGGAGAAACATCAGATCCAGGCGAGCGTCTTTTTTAGCGTCGGCCCGGACAATATGGGGCGGCATATCTGGCGTCTGCTAAAGCCGAAATTTTTCTGGAAGATGCTGCGCTCGCGCGCGGCATCGCTGTATGGCTGGGATATTCTGCTCGCGGGCACCGCGTGGCCTGGGCGCATCATTGGCGATGCCAATGCAGCGATCATTCGCCAGACTGCGCGAACCCATGAAGTCGGGCTGCACGCCTGGGATCACCACGCCTGGCAAAGCTGGAGCGGCGTCTGGGATCAGGCGCGGCTGGAGAGGGAGATCGCCCGCGGTCTCTCAGCGCTGGAGCGGATTATCGGCCAGCCGGTTACCTGCTCGGCGGCGGCGGGCTGGCGGGCGGATCAACGTGTTGTTAAGGCGAAAGCGATTTTCCCGTTCCGCTATAACAGCGACTGTCGCGGTAGCCAGCCTTTTCGCCCGCAGTTGACGGAGAATACCTACGCTGCGCCACAAATCCCCGTTTCGCTACCCACCTGGGACGAGGTGGTTGGCTCCGCGGTGAGCGCCGGGGGCTTCAACCGCTTTATCCTCGATCGCATGCATCGCGCCCACGGCACGCCGGTCTACACCATCCATGCCGAGGTGGAGGGGATTATGGGTGCCGACGCCTTTGATCAACTGCTGACACTGGCGGCGCGCGAGGAGATTACCTTTTGCCCGCTGGGGCAGCTGCTACCGGACGATGTCACGACACTGCCGCCCGGCAAAGTGGTACGCGGCGAAGTGGTTGGCCGTGAAGGGTGGCTGGGATGCCAAAAACTGTTGAGTGCACAACGATGAAACCTGCTCACTATGGTTTAGCGCTGCTGGCGCTGTTTGCCCTTTATTACCTTGCTCCGCTGGAGTACCGCCTGCTGTGGCAACCGGATGAGACCCGCTATGCGGAGATCAGTCGCGAGATGTTGCAGAGCGGTGACTGGATGGTGCCCCATTTTCTGGGGCTGCGCTATTTTGAGAAGCCGATCGCCGGGTACTGGATCAACACCCTCGCGCAGTGGGTATTTGGTCACAATAACTTCGCGGTACGCTTTGGCGCAGTCTTCTCCACCACCATTTCTGCCCTGCTGGTTGGCGCGCTGGCGTGGAAGATGTGGCGTGACAAGGCGACGGCGCTGCTCTCCGGCGTGATCTATCTGACCGTGCTGTTGGTGTACGGTGTCGGTACTTATGCGGTGCTGGATCCGATGATCGCCTTATGGATGACGCTGGCGATGTTCAGCTTCTGGCTGGCGGCGCAGGCTACCCGCCGACGCGGGAAAGCGGGCGGCTATCTGCTGCTCGGCATCGCCTGCGGCATGGGGGTGATGACCAAAGGGTTCCTCGCGCTGGCACTGCCGGTCATCGGTGTGCTGCCGTGGGTGATTGTGCAGCGGCGCTGGAAAGAGGTGCTGATCTGGGGCTGGCTTGCGGTGCTGGCCTGCGTGCTGACGGTGCTACCGTGGGGGCTGACCATTGCCGCGCGCGAGCCTGATTTCTGGCGCTACTTCTTCTGGGTGGAGCATATTCAGCGCTTTGCCCAGGAGGACGCGCAGCATAAAGCGCCGTTCTGGTACTACATTCCCTGTTTACTTGCCGGTTCGCTGCCGTGGCTTGGGCTGCTGCCCGGGGCGCTGAAAACCGGCTGGCGTGCGCGCAGTGACGCCTTCTACCTGCTCGGCTGGGTGGTGATGCCGCTGATCTTCTTCAGCATCGCTCAGGGAAAACTGCTGACCTATATTCTGCCCTGCTTTGCGCCGCTGGCGATATTGATGGCGCGTTATGCCCGCACGGTCGCGAGCGTCAAGGTGCTGCGTATCAATGCCGGGATCAATATCGCTTTCGGGGCTATTGGCGTGATCGCCGCGCTGGTGGTGTCGCCGTGGGGCGTGTTGAAGCACCCCGTCTGGCTGCCTATTGAAGATTACAAAGCCGCGCTCGCCGCCTTCATCTTCATGATGTGGGCGCTGGTCGGGCTGTTTACCCTCCGCTCCAGTGCTGAACGGTGGCCCTTCGCCGCGCTTTCGCCGCTGGCGCTGGCGCTGCTGGTGGGGTTTGCCATTCCCGATAAGGTGATGGACTCCAAACAGCCGCAGTTTCTGATCGCCTGTATTGATGATGCGCTGGCAGAGAGCCGCTATGTGTTGTCAGATAATCCTGGCGTCGCCTCCGGGCTCGCCTGGGAGCTGAAGCGCAGCGATATTCTGCTGTTCGGTTCGCGCGGCGAGCTGGCCTACGGCCTGGGTTATCCCGACGGCAAGGGGCGTTTTGTCGCTGAGCGTGATTTCACCGACTGGCTGGCCGTGCATCGCGAGCAGGGGATCGTCTCTCTGGTGCTGCACCAGTCGCAGGCCGATGAGTTTATGCACCTGCCCATTCCGAAGCCGGATAACGTCTATCAGCAGGGACGAATGGTGTTACTACAGTACTTTCCGCAATGAGTAGCTGGATCTGGCTCGGTGCCGCCAGTCTGTTGAGCTGCCTTGGGCAGCTGTGCCAGAAGCAGGCGACGCGCCCGGCGAGCGCTCTATCGCGCAGCCGGCATGTTGGCTTGTGGCTGGCGCTGGCGCTGCTGGCACTGGGCGCGGGAATGGTGCTGTGGCTGCTGGTGCTACAGCGCATTCCGGTCGGCGTCGCCTACCCAATGCTGAGCCTCAATTTTGTCTGGGTGACGCTGGCAGCGAGAGCGATCTGGCATGAGCGCATCACCCTGCGTCATGCCTGCGGTCTGGTGTTGATTATCGCCGGCGTGGCGCTGCTCGGGAGTTCATTATGAGGGGGCTGCACTGGGCGCTTTTCAGCGTGCTGCTGGTGAGTGGGGCGCAACTGCTACTGCGCGATGGCATGCTGTCGCTGCCGCCGCTCAGCGATCTGCGCGCCTTTTTGCTGGCGCTGCTGCACGGTCAGACCGGCACGCTGGCGCTGCTGTTGGGATTGATGGGCTATGTGGCGTCGATGGGGTGTTGGTATCTGGCCCTGCAGCGGATGGCGCTGAGCAAAGCGTATGCTCTGCTCAGCCTGAGTTACATTCTGGTGTGGGGAGCCGCCATCTGGCTGCCTGGCTGGCATGAACCCTTCACTCTGCGCGGTGCGTTTGGCGTTGGGCTGATTGTGGCGGGCGTGCTGGTTATCTTCCTGCCCGCCCGCCACAGAGATTAACCTGGCAGACGCGATTTCGGTCGGCCTGGGCCAAGCATAATCGCCAGTTTGCTGCCGCCGGTGGTGGTCTCCATCCAGATTTTGCATACGCTGGTGAGCGGCACCGAGAGCAGCATCCCTACCGGGCCGAGCAGCCATCCCCAGATTAATAATGAGAGGAAGACCACCAGCGTCGACATGCCAAGGCGGTGACCCATCATGCGCGGCTCGAGGATATTGCCAATCAGCATGTGCACCACCAGGAAGAGGGCACCGACTAACAAACATTCGTAAGTACCGTTGAACAACAGAGCCTGGATCATCGGCGGAATGGCGGAGATCACCGACCCGATATTCGGCACGTAGTTCAGCAAGAAGGCGAGCACGCCCCACATCAGCGCAAACTGCACATCCAGCGCCACCAGCCCGACCCAGACAATCAGCCCGGTCCAGACGCTGAGCAGCGTTTTCAGCGCCAGATAGTGCGAGACCCCTTTCAGCGCACGGTGCAGCCCGGCAATGTGAATCTGCGGATTATTCAGGGCAAAGCGCATTTTGTAGGGCACGTGGCGCACTTCAAACAGCATAAAGACCACCGTCATCACCAGCAGCACGACGCTTGCCATCGCATTCGATAACTGGGTCGCCATGGCGGTGGCGAAAGACATCATGCGGTCCGAGTCCATGCGCTGCAGCATACGCTCCGGCGAGAGATGCAGATGCAGGAATGGCAGCGCGTCCTGAAGCTGCAAGAATTTGCGTGTCAGTTCGCGGTTGTACCTCGGCAGCAGGGTCATAAAGTCATTCATCGACGCGGCAAGCACGGCAAATAACGCGGTGAGGAAGATCAGCATCACCACCACTACGATGGCAATGGCGGCGGGTCGCTTGATGCCGCGTCGTAAAAACCAGGTGACCAGCGGGTTGAGAACGATGGCGAAGAAGAGCGCCAGCAGAAGTTGCACAATAATATCGGCTGCGGCGTGGATACCGGCGAGGATAATCACCAGTGACGCCAGTTTGAGGAGAATATGGAGGCCCGCCCGGTCTGGCTGAGGTTGCATCATGAGTTATTCCTTTTTTTTCTTATTGCCAGTAAGTGTAGTGCGCCGCGCCACCTTCGCCTGACAGAGATAATCTTAAAGTCGTGCTGCTTTCTACCTTGTGTCGTGGTAATAGTGAAACACTGTTGTGAAATTCTGAGTAAATCCTGATGCCTGAACACCGCGCTGAACCGGCGCTGAGCGGATTACGCCTCAATCTGCGGATTTTGTCCGTCGTCATTTTTAACTTCGCCAGCTACCTCACCATCGGTTTACCGCTGGCTGTGCTGCCCGGTTTTGTCCATGACGTGATGGGGTATAGCGCCTTCTGGGCCGGGCTGGTGATCAGTCTCCAGTACTTCGCCACGCTGATCAGCCGCCCCCACGCCGGGCGCTATGCCGATCTGCTGGGGCCAAAGAGAGTGGTGATTTTCGGCCTGTGCGGGGCGTTTCTCAGCGGGCTCTGTTATCTGCTGGCGGGAGTGGGCCAGCTGTCGGGCGTGGTAAGCCTGGCGCTGATCTGCCTCGGGCGGGTAATTTTAGGCGTCGGCCAGAGTTTTGCTGGCACCGGTGCCACGCTGTGGGGCGTTGGCGTGGTTGGTTCAGTGCATATTGGGCGCGTTATCTCGTGGAACGGCATTGCCACCTACGGGGCGATGGCGCTTGGCGCGCCGCTCGGGGTGCTCTGCTATCACTACGGCGGCCTGCACGGGCTGGCGGTGACAATTATGGCCGTCGCGCTGCTGGCTGTGCTGCTTGCACTGCCGCGCGCGGCGGTAACTGCCCGCAAAGGCAAGCCGCTACCGTTTCGCGCCGTGCTTGGACGCGTCTGGCTCTACGGGCTGGCGCTGGCGCTCGGTTCAGCGGGCTTTGGCGTGATCGCCACCTTTATTACCCTCTATTACGATGCCCGAGGCTGGGACGGAGCGGCATTCGCCCTGACGCTCTTCAGCGTCGCGTTTGTTGGCGCACGCCTGCTCTTTCCCAACGGTATTAACCGCCTTGGTGGCCTCAACGTGGCGCTGATCTGCTTTGCGGTAGAGACCAGCGGTCTGGTGCTGGTAGGCCTGGCGCTCGATCCGTGGATGGTGAAACTGGGCGTCTTTCTGACCGGGGCCGGGTTCTCGCTGGTCTTCCCGGCGCTGGGCGTGGTGGCGGTAAAAGCGGTGCCGCAGCACAATCAGGGCTCTGCGCTGGCGACCTACACGGTATTTATGGATCTCTCGCTGGGCGTGACCGGCCCGCTGGCAGGGCTGCTGATGGCCTGGGCGGGTGTCTCTTCCATATACCTTGCTGCCGCCGGGCTGGTGGCGGTTGCGCTACTGTTAGCGTGGCGGTTAAAACAGAGAGTGGGGTTAACGCCGGATGGCGCATAAATGCTTATCCGGCCTACAAAAGCAAAAAAGGGAACCCGCAGGTTCCCTTTTTCTTTTCGATTCTTGCGCCGTTATTTCACGACGATGGTGTTGATGATGTTTTCGGCGGCGGTTTGCGCCTGCTGCTGGTTATCCGCTGGCAGCGTCACCTGAAGGGTGACCAGATGGTTATCAATTTTCCCCAGCACCACGGAGGACCATGCGGTCTGGCCTTTGGCGGAAATCACGCTGTCGAGCTGCTGCAGAGTCTGCCCTTTCAGCTCAACCGGACGGTTGGTCACCACCTGCAGCTGCGGGTCGCGGCTGCGCTGCTGATCTTCCAGACGTTTCGCCAGCACGCTCAGATCTTCCTGCGTGTTGTCGCCCACAATCACAATCACCGCTTTCTGACCGGTGGCGTCAGAGTAGACGTGCATGTTGTTGGATTGCGTGCCCAGCTTGCCGCTCTGATCGGTCATATCCGCAGGCAGCGAGAAGCTGAGTTTACCGTCGAGCAGGGTCACCGGCTGGCCGGAGGCGTTACTCTCTGCGGCAGCACCCTGTACGGGCTTTTTGCTGTCGCTGTTATCGCAGGCAGCCAGCCCCATCACCAGCAGGCCAATACCGACATATTTCACCAGATTGCGCATTGACATCTTCCTTTCAATAAACAGCCATAATGGCTCGTTGTTCCATATTATCACAACTGATAAGTCGTACCTTTAACCCGCCTGTAATGCAGAGATTTCAGATTTGTCTGCCAATCTTTTCAGCAACATATTCAACAGTACGCCGTACATCGGCAGGAAGAAGGCAATGCTGATAAGCACCTTAAAGCTGTAGTCCACCAGCGCGATTTCTGTCCAGTGCTGCGCCATAAAGGGGTCCGGGCTGTGCCAGAAGGCGATAAAGAAGAAGGCCACCGTATCGCTGGCGTTACCAAAAATGGTCGAGGCCGTCGGCGCAAGCCACCAGCGACGGCTCTGGCGCAGGCGGTTAAAGACGTGCACATCGAGGATCTGCCCCAGCGCATAGGCCATAAAGCTGGCGGCGGCGATACGCGCCACAAACAGGTTAAAGTGGGCGAGTGCGCCGAAACCTTGCCAGCTGCCCATATAAAACAGCGACGAGATAACGTAAGAGGCGAGCAGGGCGGGCACCATTACGGCAAAAATAATCTTACGTGCCAGCGGCGCGCCGAAGATGCGCACGGTGAGATCCGTTGCCAGGAAGATAAACGGAAAACTGAATGCGCCCCAGGTAGTGTGGAAGCCGAAAATGGCGACCGGGAGCTGCACCAGATAGTTACTGGAGATAATCACCAGCAGGTGAAAAAGCGATAGCCAGACCAGCGCCTTCATGCGCTGTGCGTTGGAAAAGTGCGTCATAGTGTGACCTTTTTGGTAAATGGGGTGAGGGAACCCAGTTCAATTTATGCTCTGCCAGGCAGAAGCCGCCGCATGATACTGCAATCATCGCGCGATGCAACGGCTAATTTTAACGCAATCGTTAACCTCCCTTGCGCCCGGAAAATGGCAGCGTAAACTAGGGCGGTTTTTTCACTTGTGAGATGAAGATGAGCGATCCGTTTTCTACCGCCGACCACACTCTTGATGCCCTCGGGCTGCGCTGCCCGGAGCCGGTAATGATGGTGCGCAAAACCGTGCGTAATATGCAGGTTGGCGAAACTGTACTGATTATCGCCGACGATCCGGCAACCACCCGCGATATTCCCGGCTTCTGCCGTTTTATGGAACATGAGCTGGTTGCCGAACAAACCGCGGCGCTGCCCTACCGCTATGTAGTGCGTAAAAGCCACTAATCTTTGCGGCGTAACAGGCGCAGCGCGTTGGCCGTGACCAGCACCGTTGCGCCGGTATCTGCCAGCACCGCCAGCCATAATCCGGTGATCCCCAACAGCGTAGTGACCAGGAAAATCCCCTTCAGCCCCAGCGCAATGGCAATGTTCTGACGAATATTGCGGTGCGTGGCGCGCGCCAGGCGGATCATCTGCCCAAGACCGGAGAGCCGGTTATGGGTTAACGCCGCGTCGGCGCTCTCCAGCGCAACATCAGTGCCGCTGCCCATCGCAATGCCGAGGGTTGCCGCTTTCATTGCCGGGGCATCGTTAATGCCATCGCCCACCATTGCCAGCGGAGCCTCTGCATTCAGGGCGCGCACGGCGCGGACTTTATCCTCCGGCAGCAGCCCGGCGCGGAACTCCAGCCCCAGCTCGCCGGCAATCGCTGCCGCTGCCCGCGGATTGTCGCCGGTCAGGATCACGCCTGTGATGCCAAGGTTATGCAGTTCCGCTACCGCAGCTTTTGCATCGTCGCGCAGGGTATCCTGCAGGGCCAGCGTACCGATAACGGTGTTATCGCGCAGCACTACTACCACCGTTTGCCCCTGTGCTTCCTGCTGCTCAATCTGCTTGCGCGCTATCTCATTCAGCATGCCCGCTGGCACCTTTTCCGGCGCGCTGATGCGTATCTCATGCGCTCCGATACGCGCTTCGATGCCTCTCCCGGCGAGCACGCGCTGCCCATCTGCCTGCGGAATAGCGACTTCACGACGCTGCGCCTCCTGCACAATCGCCAGCGCCAGCGGGTGCGTCGAGCCCTGCTCAACGCCGGCGCTGAGCGCCAGTAGCGTCTGCACATCGATTCCTGCAAACGGCTGAATGGTGACCAGCTGCGGTTTGCCGAGGGTCAGCGTGCCTGTCTTATCAAACGCTACCTGACGCAGCGTGCCAAGCTGCTCCAGCGCCGCGCCGCCTTTGATCAGTGCCCCACGACGTGCGGCCGCTGCCAGCCCGGAGGTGATGGCAGCAGGCGTGGAGATCACCAGCGCGCACGGGCAGCCAATCAGCAGCAGCGCCAGCCCTTTGTAGATCCACTCCAGCCACGGGGCGGAAAAGAGCAGGGGCGGAACCACCGCCACCAGCAGCGCGACGGCCATGATCGCCGGTGTATAAATGCGGCTGAAGCGATCGATAAAGCGCTCGATGGGCGCGCGGCGCTCTTCTGCCTCCTCAATCAGTTTCAGGATGCGGTCGATGGCGCTTTCACCCGATTTTGAAACGACGTCCAGAGTAATCAGCCGATCGACGCTGGTAGCACCTGCGGGCACGCTTTCGCCCGCGCTGCGCTCGACCGGCAGCGATTCGCCGGTTAACGCACTCTCATCAAAACTGGCGAACGGGGAGATCAGGCGACCATCTGCCGGTAAACGTCCACCCGCGGGAACTTCAATCGTATCGCCGGGTTGCAGCTGGCTGGCGGGGATGGTTTCACGCACACCGTTACGCACGCGAATGGCGCTGTCGGGTTTAAGCGCCATCAGCGCACTCACACCCTTGCGCGCCCGACTGGCGGCCCAGCCCTCAAGACGTTCGCCGATTAAAAATAGCAGCAGCACCATCGCCGCTTCGGCGCTCGCGCCAATAACCAGCGCGCCAGTCGCCGCCACACTCATTAAGGTTTCAATGGCGAACCAACTGCCGCTCTTCATCAGGCGCACGGCCTGGCGCGCAATTGGCCATAAGCCAACCAGCGTGGTGAGAACAAAGGCCGCCTGGCCGAAGGGGTGATTGAACTGCTCCAGCCCCCAGCTTAGGGCCATCATCACGGTGAGGAGGATCAGCGGCAGGTTATCGCGCAGGGGAGAAGGCGCAGGCGCGGGGGGGCTGTTTTCGCTACGAAGCTGGTAGCCCGCCTGCTTAACGGCTTGTTCTACGCGCTCGCGCACATCATGCTTTGCGATAACAATCAGCTTTTCGGTGGCAAAGGCGACCTGCACCTGGGTGATGCCCTCGAGCTGGCGCACCGCGTTTTCTACTTTACGGGCGCAGGCGGCACAATCCATGCCGCTCACTTGCCAGCTAAAGCGCTCGCCGGAGGCGTCCATTTCCGGCGCGGAACGGGTTGCACAGCGGGTATCGCTGCAACAGGGGGCGTTGCTTTCAGCAACGGGACGCAGTTTCAGCGCGGTAAAGTGCGGCGTTTTTTTGAGTTCGGGAGCAGGCATCGCATCCTCCGGTGAATGATAATTTTCTCATTAACCGGAGTATGCACTCTGGAGTCGACTCCAGAGTCAAGCGCTTTAGATATAGAGCGAACGGACGATCAGGAAGTGACCGGCAAAATAGCAGGCGGAGGAGATGGCGTTATCCGCGCTGAAGCGTTTACGGTAGTGGCTGCCGAGCCAGACAATATTGCCGATAAGCAGCAGCGACGCGCCGATAAATGCCGACAGCGCCTGGCTGGTCGGGCGGAAGAACCACAGTTCACCGGCCAGCCACACCATCACCAGTGTCATGGCAACAAACGTGGAAACCGCCATGCGCAGCTCCTCAAGACGCGTCCAGATCACCGCCAGCAGCAGGGCACCAATCACCAGCAGCACCAGCGGCAGTGGCCAGAAGAAGGAGAGCGTCATCTGGCTGGCGAAGTAGATCGTATAGAGCAGATGGGCAAGGAAGAAGGCGCCGATAGCGTAAAGTAACTTTTGGCGCGGCAGCAGCGTCAGGGCGTCACCGACCAGCGAGGCGCACAGACCCGCCAGCACCAGATAGCTGATGGCGTCGAACATTGGCGCTTGCCAGGCGAGCAGCAGTAGAAGCAGAAGGGTTACGGGTTTGAACACCCAGCGTTGCCACACCGGGCCACGATAGGAAGCGTCGACATACAACCAGCCGGAAAAGCAGACAGCAATAAATGACCACAGCATAATTAAGTCCCTGTAACTGTTATTGTTGCGTAAAACTCTCCCCTCAAGTGTAGTGGCGTAAAAAGGGGGATGACAATGCGAACTTCCCCCGATGTGCTGCAATTCCGCCTAATCTGACAGAGTTATCTCTTTGCTTTCAGCTTCTTCTGCCAGACCAGCAGTTCAAAGACGCCGAAAAGAAAAATGCGCAGTTGCTCGACTTTGGTCATTTGCGGTCCCTCTTTTGGCAGCGCGGTTTTCATCATCGTCGCCTGCAAGGCATGCATAAAGAAGGTGAAGACCAGCGCGACGTTGACAAAAATATTCAACGGGCGCGGAAAGGGGTGGATCAGATTGAAGATTAGAAAGGCCCAGATGCAGAGCATCATCAGACGACCCAGATTAATCAGCAACGGCATGCTTCTCTCCTTGTGCTTCGCGGTGATACAAACGGTATGCCACCTGACCCGCCACTTTTTCCCGGTGTAAGTGCCAGTGCGCAGGCACCGACGGTAAGCCATTTTCCACTTCGCTCTCGATATAAATGAGCGCGTCATCCGCCAGCCAGCCGTTGTTCTCCAGCAAACGGACGGTGTCATCCAGCATCCCTTTGCGAAACGGCGGATCGATAAACACAATGGTGTGCGGCGTGCCCGCGGCGGCTAAATAACTCAGCGTGTTGCTGTTAACGACTTTTGCGTTAGTGGCTTTAAGCGTAGCGAGGTTTTGCTGTAGCTGCTGGGCGACGCTGCGCTCCATCTCGACCAGGGTCGCGCTGGCGGCGTAGCGGGAGAGCGCTTCCAGCCCGAGCGCGCCGCTGCCAGCGAAGCAGTCGAGGCAGCGAGCATCAACCATTGACGGTGCCAGCCAGTTAAAAAGTGTTTCGCGCACGCGATCGGTGGTCGGGCGCAGGCCTGGGCTGTCGGGAACCGGTAATTTACGGCCTCGCCACTGCCCGCCAATAATACGAATTTGTCCGCTGGCGGCACGGTTGGGTTTCTTCATGGTCTTCGCTTTGCTCATCATTTCGGCCTGCTATTCTAGCGGGCAGATGAATTGCGTTAAACCCTAATCCTCAGGCCGTGATGAGAGATAAGGAAAGTGTTAGACTATCCGACTAATTCACCAATGATTTCAGTCCTGGTCGAGCAGACAGGCTGCGCTATAGAATCAACAGCGAGGAGTGTAGTCGCCAATGGCAAATGAAAAGAAACGTGGCTTTTTTTCCTGGCTGGGCTTTGGGCAGAAAGAGCGGGCCGATGAGGCGCAAGCTGAAGAGCAGAAACCGGCAGAACAACCGGTAGAAGAGACGCCGGTTGCAGAGCCTGCCGCCGACAGCGAAAAGTTCGCTGAAGAGGTTGTCGAGGTTAGCGAGCAGCTGGCGCATGAAGAGGCACCGCAGGCAGTCGCAGAAGAGAGCATTGCAGACGAGCAGGTTATAGACGAACCGGCTGTCGAAGAGCCCGTCGAAGAGATTATCGAAGCAGCACCCGTTGCTGCCGTTGAGCATGAAGCGCTGCCGCTGCCGGAAGAGCTTGCCGAACAGCGTATTGACGCCGAAGAGTGGCAGGCTGAAGCCGAGCCGCTGGTCACCGCAGACGTTGAAGTTGCAGAGCCAGTCGTTGAAGAAATAGAAGACGAAACGCTGCCGAGCGAGGAGGAGCTGGACGCGCTGGCGGCCGAAGCGGCGGAAGAAGCGGTGATGGTTGTGCCGGTTGACGAGCCGGTTCAGGAGCAGGAGAAGCCAACCAAAGAGGGTTTCTTCGCGCGTTTAAAACGTAGCCTGCTGAAAACTAAAGAGAATCTCGGTTCCGGATTTATCAGTCTGTTCCGCGGTAAAAAAATCGATGATGATCTCTTCGAAGAACTGGAAGAGCAGCTGTTGATTGCTGATGTCGGCGTCGAGACTACGCGGAAAATCATCACCAACCTGACGGAAGGGGCCAGCCGCAAGCAGCTGCGCGACGCGGAAGCGCTGTATGGCCTGCTGAAAGAGGAGATGAGTGAGATCCTTGCAAAGGTAGACGAGCCGCTGAATGTCGACGGCAAAACGCCGTTCGTCATTCTGATGGTTGGCGTTAACGGCGTCGGTAAAACCACCACCATTGGCAAGCTGGCGCGCCAGTTTGAGCAGCAGGGCAAATCGGTAATGCTGGCGGCGGGCGATACCTTCCGCGCAGCGGCGGTTGAGCAGCTGCAGGTATGGGGCCAGCGCAACGATATTCCGGTGATTGCCCAGCATACCGGCGCGGATTCCGCGTCGGTTATCTTTGATGCTATTCAGGCAGCGAAGGCGCGTAATGTCGATGTGCTGATTGCGGATACAGCCGGCCGTCTGCAGAATAAATCGCACCTGATGGAAGAGCTGAAAAAGATCGTGCGCGTGATGAAGAAACTGGATGAGAACGCGCCGCATGAAGTGATGCTCACGATTGATGCCAGCACCGGGCAAAATGCGGTAAGCCAGGCCAAACTGTTCCACGAAGCGGTCGGTTTAACCGGCATCACGCTGACCAAGCTTGACGGCACCGCGAAAGGCGGGGTGATCTTCTCGGTCGCGGATCAGTTCGGCATTCCTATCCGCTATATCGGTGTTGGCGAACGTATTGAAGATTTGCGTCCGTTTAATGCGGGCGATTTTATTGAGGCGCTTTTTGCCCGAGAGGATTAACAATGATTCGCTTTGAACATGTCAGCAAAGCCTATCTCGGTGGGAGACAAGCACTGCAGGGAGTGACCTTTCACCTGCAGCAGGGCGAGATGGCGTTTCTGACCGGGCACTCCGGCGCGGGTAAAAGTACCCTGCTGAAGCTGATCTGTGGGATTGAACGGCCAAGCGCCGGGAAAATCTTCTTCAGCGGCCACGAAATTTCCCGGCTGAAAAACCGCGAAGTGCCGTTTCTGCGCCGCCAGATTGGCATGATTTTCCAGGATCACCATCTGCTGATGGATCGCACGGTGTTTGATAACGTCGCGATCCCGCTGATTATCGCCGGTGCCAGCGGAGATGATATCCGTCGTCGCGTGTCGGCGGCGCTGGATAAAGTCGGGCTGCTCGACAAAGCGAAAAGCTTCCCGATTCAGCTCTCCGGCGGTGAACAGCAGCGTGTGGGAATCGCCCGCGCGGTGGTGAATAAGCCTGCCGTACTGCTGGCGGATGAACCGACCGGGAACCTGGATGAAGCCCTCTCTGAAGGGATTTTACGTCTGTTTGAAGAGTTTAACCGCGTTGGGGTGACGGTACTGATGGCGACGCACGATATGGGGCTTATTTCCCGGCGTTCGTACCGCATGCTGAGCCTGAGCGACGGCCATTTGCATGGAGGCCTGGCGGGTGAATAAGCGCGACGCAATCAATCACATTCGACAATTCGGCAGCAAGCTTGACCGTTTTCGCAAATCCTCCTCATCGGCGGGCGAGGGCAGCCGTAGCGCGCCACGGCGTAACAAACCGGCCTCCCGACCGCCTTCGCGTAAAACCAATGTTTTCAACGAACAGGTGCGCTACGCCTGGCACGGCGCGCTGCAGGATCTGAAGAGTAAACCGCTGGCGACGTTCCTGACGGTGATGGTGATTGCCATCTCGCTGACGCTGCCAAGCGTCTGCTATATGGTCTACAAAAACGTCAGCCATGCGGCTTCGCAGTACTACCCTTCGCCGCAGATCACTGTCTACTTCGATAAATCGCTGGATGATAACGCCGCGCAGCAGGTAGTCGGGCAGTTGCAATCCGAGCCGGGCGTCGAGAAGGTCAACTATCTCTCCCGCGAAGAGGCGCTCGGCGAGTTTCGTAACTGGTCCGGCTTTGGCGGCGCGTTAGATATGCTGGAAGAGAACCCGCTGCCGGCAGTGGCGGTAGTGGTGCCGAAAATCGATTTCCAGAGCACCGAGGCGCTGAACACGCTGCGTGATCGCATTACGCGTGTGCAGGGCATCGATGAAGTGCGCATGGATGATAGCTGGTTTGCGCGTCTGTCGGCGCTGACCGGGCTGGTCGGGCGCGTTTCAGCGATGATCGGCGTATTAATGATCGCCGCTGTCTTCCTGGTGATTGGCAACAGCGTGCGTCTTAGCATCTTTTCCCGTCGTGACACCATCAACGTGCAGAAGCTGATTGGCGCAACGGATGGATTTATTCTGCGCCCATTCCTTTACGGCGGCGCGTTGCTTGGCTTCTCCGGCGCGTTTTTATCGCTCATTTTGTCTGAAATTTTGGTGATGCGACTCTCATCGGCGGTGACGGATGTAGCGAAGGTCTTCGGCACTCAATTTGAGTTAAGTGGCTTATCTTTCGATGAATGTTTGTTGCTGTTACTGGTCTGTTCGATGATTGGCTGGATTGCCGCCTGGCTGGCGACGGTCCAACATTTACGTCACTTTACTCCGGACTAACGATTCTCTGGTATACTCCTCCCCTGCAATGACGAATACCGTTGCAGGGAGAGCGTATCCAACTGTCATGCTGTTCCCCGCGTCGGCTGTTCATCCGGATGTCACAATTTGTGCGTAATTTATTCACACGCCTACAAGGAACTTGTGGATAAAATCACTGTCTGATAAAAAAGTGAATGCTATTCTCGTTGCTCAAAAATGCTGGCATGTTTGTTGCCTGATGGGGACAGACCGCCGCCAGTTGATAGTGAATTGAGAGGATTTGAATGACCAAAGAAATGCAAACTTTAGCTTTAGCCCCTGTTGGCAACCTGGAATCTTACGTCCGGGCCGCTAACGCATGGCCGATGTTGACGGCTGATGAAGAGCGGGCGCTGGCTGAAAAGCTGCATTACCAGGGCGATCTGGAAGCAGCGAAAAAGCTGATCCTGTCTCACCTGCGCTTTGTTGTTCATATTGCTCGTAACTACTCGGGCTATGGTCTGCCGCAGGCGGATCTGATCCAGGAAGGAAATATCGGCCTGATGAAAGCGGTACGCCGCTTCAACCCTGAAGTCGGTGTGCGTCTGGTCTCTTTCGCCGTGCACTGGATCAAAGCTGAGATCCACGAGTATGTGCTGCGCAACTGGCGTATCGTGAAAGTCGCGACCACTAAAGCACAGCGTAAGCTGTTCTTTAACCTGCGTAAGGCAAAACAGCGCCTCGGCTGGTTTAACCAGGACGAAGTCGAAATGGTCGCCCGCGAACTGGGTGTGACCAGCAAAGACGTGCGTGAAATGGAGTCGCGTATGGCGGCCCAGGACATGACATTTGATATGTCTTCCGATGACGATGCGCAGGATGGCCAGCCGATGGCACCGGTGCTCTACCTACAGGACAAAACATCTAACTTTGCTGATGGCATTGAAGATGATAACTGGGAAGAGCAGGCAGCAAATAAGCTGACCGATGCGATGCAGGGCCTCGACGAACGCAGCCAGCAGATCATCCGCGCCCGCTGGCTGGACGAAGATAACAAGTCCACGCTGCAGGAGCTGGCCGACCGATACGGCGTTTCCGCCGAACGCGTACGTCAGCTTGAAAAGAACGCGATGAAAAAACTGCGCGCCGCTATCGAAGCGTAAGCGCCAGCCGCAAACAGACCGGGTCAGCGAAAGCTCACCCGGTTTTTTATTATCTGAATTTCCTCTCACTCCCGGCGCTGGTTAAAACGTCGTCTTAACGAAGGCGCTATATACTTACTCAGTGGGTTGGCACAGAGAGGGAAAAAAGGTGAAGAATAGTGAATTACATCAGCGGCGTGTAGCCGCGACGCCGCGCGGGGTGGGTGTGATGTGCGGCTTCTACGCTGAGAAAGCAGAAAACGCCACGCTGTGGGATGTCGAAGGTAACGAAGTGATTGATTTTGCCGCCGGGATCGCGGTGCTTAATACCGGTCATCGACACCCGAAAGTGATGGCAGCAGTTGAAAAACAGCTCCAGGCCTTCACGCACACTGCTTACCAAATCGTTCCTTACGAAAGCTATATTGCGCTGGCAGAGCGCATCAACGCGCGCGTACCCATTGATGGCCCGGCGAAAACCGCTTTCTTCTCCACCGGAGCTGAAGCGGTCGAAAACGCGGTGAAAATCGCCCGCGCGTATACCAAACGCCCGGGAATCATCGCCTTTGGCGGCGGCTTCCATGGGCGCACCTTTATGACCATGGCGCTGACGGGAAAAGTCGCACCTTACAAAATCGGCTTCGGGCCGTTTCCTGGTTCGGTTTATCACGCTCACTATCCAAATGAACTGCACGGCGTCAGTACTGAGCAGGCGTTGCAGAGCCTGGCGTATCTCTTCAAAGCCGATATCGCCCCCGATCAAGTGGCCGCCATTCTGTTAGAGCCGGTACAGGGCGAAGGGGGCTTTAATATTGCTCCGCCAGACTTTATGCAGGCGCTGCGCACCCTGTGCGACAGCCACGGCATTCTGCTGATCATCGACGAGGTGCAGAGCGGGTTTGCCCGTACCGGCAAGCTCTTCGCCAGCGAGCACTACGCCATCAAACCCGATCTCATCACCATGGCGAAAAGCCTCGCGGGCGGTCTGCCTCTTTCAGCGGTCGCCGGGCGTGCCGAGGTGATGGATGCCCCCGCACCGGGCGGTCTGGGCGGCACCTATGCCGGTAATCCGCTGGCTGTGGCGGCAGCGCATGCGGTGCTGGACGTGATTGACGAGGAGAAGCTGTGCGAACGTGCTAACCAGCTGGGCAAAGATCTGGTCGAAGTGCTCACTCATGCAAAAGCGCACTGCCCCTATATTGCCGAAATCCGCACGCAGGGATCGATGGTGGCGGTGGAGTTTACTGACCCGCAAACCGGCGCGCCGTCACCGGAGTTCACCAAACAGGTGCAGGATAAGGCTCTTCAGGCTGGGCTGCTGCTGCTCAGCTGCGGCGTCTATGGCAACGTTATCCGCTTCCTCTATCCACTGACTATTCCGGATGAGCAGTTCCGAAAAGCGCTGGATATTATTCAGCGGTCGCTCATGCAGTAATTATTCAGCCGCCTTATGGGCGGCTTTGTCACGTTCTCGCATCGCTCTGCCGCATAACCTGCAAAATTGCTATTCCTTATTCCATAAAATGGGGTATGTTTTAGCAGAGTATGCTGCTTACAGGGCACTATTCTGCACAATAACAAATATCATATTCTTTGCTTAGGGTGATAAGCGAAGCAATATTCCAGATAACAACATCACAACAATTGCAAAAACCATAACAATGGGGAAACTCAGGATGAAAATGAAGGGCAAAGCGTTACTGGCAGGATGTATTGCGTTAGCAATGAGCAACGTGGCATTCGCCAAAGATATCAAAGTTGCGGTTGTCGGTGCGATGTCCGGTCCGGTTGCGCAGTATGGCGATCAGGAATTTACCGGTGCTGAGCAGGCTGTTGCCGATATCAATGCGAAAGGCGGTGTAAAAGGCGACAAACTGGTCGTGGTGAAATATGACGATGCCTGCGACCCGAAACAAGCAGTAGCGGTAGCCAACAAAGTGGTTAACGATGGCATCAAATATGTTATTGGTCACCTCTGCTCCTCTTCAACTCAGCCTGCATCTGACATTTATGAAGATGAAGGCATCCTGATGATCACGCCTGCGGCCACCGCCCCTGAGCTGACCGCGCGCGGTTACAAACTGACGCTGCGTACCACCGGCCTCGACTCCGACCAGGGCCCGACCGCGGCGAAATACATTCTCGATAAAGTGAAGCCGAAGCGCATCGCCATCATTCATGATAAGCAGCAATATGGCGAAGGTCTGGCGCGCGCCGTGCAGGATGGCCTGAAAAAAGGCAATGCGAACGTGGTCTTCTTCGACGGTATCACCGCCGGTGAAAAAGATTTCTCCACGCTGGTTGCGCGTCTGAAGAAAGAGAATATCGACTTTGTTTACTACGGCGGTTACCACCCGGAAATGGGGCAGATCCTGCGCCAGGCGCGTGCGGCCGGTCTGAAAACCCAGTTTATGGGGCCGGAAGGCGTGGCGAACGTCTCACTCTCAAACATCGCCGGTGAGTCTGCTGAAGGGATGTTAGTCACCAAGCCGAAAAACTACGATCAGGTCCCGGCGAACAAGCCGATTGTGGATGCCATCAAAGGTAAGAAACAGGATCCGAGCGGCGCGTTTGTCTGGACCACCTACGCCGCGCTGCAGTCGCTGGCTGCGGGCCTGAACCAGTCTGACGATCCGGCGGAAATCGCAACTTACCTGAAGGGTCACTCCGTTGAAACCGTGATGGGGCCGCTGACGTGGGATGAGAAGGGCGACCTGAAGGGCTTTGAGTTCGGCGTCTTTACCTGGCATGCGAACGGTACTGCGACCGACGCGAAGTGATGAGTCACTGATCGTCGCCTTGCGTGCATTCGCCCCGGTCGCTTACGTCTGTAAGCGACCGGGGAGTAATAACCGGCTGCAACGCAACATTCCGCTCGGGCATTACCTACACTGCCCGCTATCTTTAGCGTTTCTCCCAACCCTTTTGCTGTGCGGTAAAGCCGAGCGCTTGTGCAAAGGCGCTCATTACGGCGCGATCTTCAACGCCGGTATCTGCGATCCACCAGCGGGTAATCGACGGATTATCGCGGATCACCTCCTCCACCAGGTATTGCCCGACGCCGCGACGGCGAGTGACCTCCCGCACACACAGCGAATCCAGCGCGCCTTCGGTGCCGCGCAACGTCACACGCACGGCGGCCAGCAGGCGGTCATTAAACCGCGCGGCATAAATACGGTGCGTGTCGTCAATATCAAGAGATATGGGGGAGCATTCCGGCCAGACTTTCGCTAAATCAATATGATCCTGCTCGCTGAAACTGGTCAGCCGGATAATGGTTAATTTCATCTACCGTTTGTCCAAAACGTGAAACAGGGTGTGAGTGTAAACAATTTCACCCGGCGTGGTTTGAGACTTTTTTATTTTTAATACAACAGGTGAATAGTTTTAGCGCAGCGACAGGTATAGCCAGAAACATCAGAGATCGAAAAAGACACAGGATTTTAACCTGAAGGAGGGCGTTTTCATCCGCGTATACTCCCGTTATTTTATGCTGTAAGCGGCGTTTTTAGATGTTTATCTCGCGTTGAATACAGAATATTATCTCTGCTTAATCGCCTGAAAAATAGAGTATTTAGTGTGGGTTATGCCAAAAAACCACGCTAACTCATTAAAGGCGCTGGTAAAAATAGCATTGTGCATTAAAAGTACAGAATGCTTTTTAACCACATAAAAACAATATTTTCACACAACATCACGAACGGGGTAGCAGGCATGAAAAGGCACGCGAAAACATTTGTCGCGCGAATGGTTGAAAGCCGGTCATGGCAGCGCGGTCTTGTTTAACGCTATTACCCTCAGGGAAGTAGTTTTTTCTGCGCTCAACGCTCATCTAAAGAAAGAAAATATCGTCTTTGTCTACTACGTTGGTTATTAACCGGAAAGTGGAGAGATGCTGCGCCGGGCGCGCTGAATGAGCCGCTGACCTGATTAACGCGTTTAAAGCCAACGGGGCTAAAACCGAAACAGGGCCGCCGAACTGGGATGAAAAAGGCGATCTGAAGGGATTTAAATTGAGTATTTTCCAACGACACGCCGATGGTTCGTCTTGTGTGGCGAAGTCACAGTCATCCCTCTCTTTGGACGAAAATCTTGAGAGATTTAAGAAGGTTAAGTTATGTCTGAGCAGTTTCTCTATTTCTTGCAGCAGATGTTCAATGGCGTCACGCTGGGCAGCACTTACGCCCTGATCGCGATTGGCTACACCATGGTGTACGGCATTATCGGCATGATTAACTTCGCCCATGGCGAGGTCTACATGATCGGCAGCTACGTCTCCTTTATGATAATCGCCGCGCTTATGATGATGGGCATCGACTCAAGCTGGCTGCTGGTCGGAGCCGGTTTCGTCGGCGCGATAATAATCGCCAGCGCGTACGGCTGGAGTATCGAGCGCGTCGCTTACCGCCCGGTGCGCAGCTCCAAGCGCCTGATTGCGCTGATCTCCGCCATCGGCATGTCCATTTTCCTGCAAAACTACGTCAGCCTGACGGAAGGCTCGCGCGACGTGGCCCTGCCAAGCCTCTTCAACGGCCAGTGGACTATTGGCAGCAGCGACAACTTCGCCGCCTCCATCACCACGATGCAGCTGGTTATCTGGATCGTCACCTTTGTCGCGATGCTCGCGCTTACGCTCTTTATCCGCTATTCCCGCATGGGACGCGCCTGCCGCGCCTGCGCAGAGGATTTAAAAATGGCGAGCCTGCTTGGTATCAACACCGATCGTGTTATCGCGCTGACCTTTGTGATCGGCGCAGCGATGGCGGCGGTTGCCGGCGTGCTGCTTGGCCAGTTCTATGGCGTGATTAACCCCTACATCGGCTTTATGGCAGGTATGAAGGCATTTACTGCCGCGGTGCTGGGCGGTATCGGCAGCATCCCTGGCGCGATGATAGGAGGGCTCATCCTCGGCGTGGCAGAAGCGCTCTCTTCGGCGTACCTGAGCACTGAGTATAAAGATGTGGTCTCGTTCGCGCTGCTGATTGGCGTCCTGCTGGTGATGCCGACCGGCATCCTTGGTCGCCCGGAGGTAGAGAAAGTATGAAACCGATGCATTTTGCGATGGCGCTGCTCTCCGCCGCCATGTTCTTCATTCTCGCGGGCGTCTTTATGGGCGTTCAACTGGAGCTGAATGGCACCAGGCTGGTGGTCGATAACGCGGCGGACATCCGCTGGCAGTGGATCTTTATCGGCACTGCGGTGGTCTTTTTCTTCCAGTTACTGCGCCCTGTTTTCCAGAAGAGCCTGAAAGGGGTCTCCGGGCCGAAATTTGTTCTGCCAGCTATTGATGGCTCAACGGTCAAACAGAAACTTTTCTTGCTGGCGCTGTTGGTTATTGCCGTGGTGTGGCCGTTTATGGTGTCGCGCGGCACCATTGATATCGCCACCATGACAATGATCTACATCATCCTGGGGCTTGGGCTTAACGTCGTTGTTGGCCTCTCCGGTCTGCTGGTGCTGGGTTATGGCGGTTTTTACGCTATTGGCGCTTACACCTTTGCCCTGCTGAACCACTATTACGGGCTTGGCTTCTGGACCTGTCTGCCGCTGGCGGGGCTGGTTTCCGCCGCCGCAGGTTTCCTGCTGGGCTTCCCGGTGCTGCGTCTGCGCGGCGACTACCTGGCGATTGTGACGCTGGGCTTCGGTGAGATTGTGCGCATTTTGCTGCTTAACAACACCGAAGTAACCGGCGGGCCAAACGGCATCAGCCAGATCCCGAAACCGACGCTGTTTGGCCTTGAGTTTAGCCGTACAGCGCGTGAAGGCGGCTGGGATACTTTCAGCCACTTCTTCAATGTGAAATACGATCCGAGCGACCGCGTGGTGTTCCTCTACCTGGTGGCGCTGCTGCTGGTGGTGGTGACGCTCTTCGTCATCAACCGCCTGCTGCGTATGCCGCTGGGCCGCGCCTGGGAAGCACTGCGTGAAGATGAGATCGCCTGCCGCTCGCTGGGCCTCAACCCGACGCGCATTAAGCTGACGGCATTTACCATCAGCGCTGCGTTCGCCGGTTTTGCCGGGACGCTGTTCGCTGCGCGCCAGGGCTTTGTCAGCCCGGAATCATTCACCTTTGCCGAATCGGCCTTTGTACTGGCGATTGTTGTACTGGGCGGAATGGGGTCGCAGTTCGCGGTGATCCTCGCCGCTATTTTGCTGGTGGTCTCGCGTGAACTGATGCGTGATTTTAATGAATACAGCATGTTAATGCTGGGTGGTTTGATGGTGCTGATGATGATCTGGCGTCCGCAGGGCTTGCTGCCGATGACGCGTCCGCAGCTGAAACTGAAAAACGGCCAGGCGAAAGGAGAGCAGGCATGAGTCAGCCACTGTTATCGGTAAATGGCCTGATGATGCGCTTCGGCGGTTTGCTGGCGGTTAACAACGTCTCGCTGGAGCTGCGTCCGCAGGAGATTGTCTCGCTGATTGGGCCGAACGGTGCGGGGAAAACCACCGTCTTCAACTGCCTGACCGGTTTTTATAAACCCACCGGCGGCACCATTATGCTGCGTGACAAGCATCTCGAAGGGCTACCAGGTCAGCAAATCGCGCGAATGGGCGTCGTACGCACCTTCCAGCATGTACGTCTGTTCCGTGAAATGACGGTAATTGAGAACTTGCTGGTGGCACAGCATCAGCAACTGAAAACCGGGCTCTTCTCTGGTCTGTTGAAGACGCCCGCGTTTCGCCGCACGCAGAGCGAAGCACTCGATCGCGCGGCGACCTGGCTTGAGAGGATAGGTTTGTTGGCACATGCTAACCGCCAGGCCAGCAATCTGGCCTATGGCGATCAGCGCCGTCTGGAAATTATCCGCTGCATGGTGACGCAGCCGGAGATCCTGATGCTGGATGAACCGGCGGCAGGGTTAAACCCGAAAGAGACCAAAGAGCTGGATGAGCTGATCGTCGAGCTGCGTAACCATCACAACACCACGATCCTGCTGATTGAGCATGATATGAAGCTGGTGATGGGTATTTCCGACCGGATCTATGTCGTTAACCAGGGGACACCGCTGGCCAACGGGACGCCGGAAGAGATTCGTAACAACCCGGACGTGATCCGCGCTTATCTGGGTGAGGCATAAGATGCAAAACGCAATGTTATCTTTTGACAAAGTTAGCGCCCACTACGGCAAAATCCAGGCGCTGCACGAGGTCAGTCTGCATATCAATCAGGGGGAGATAGTGACCCTGATTGGTGCCAACGGCGCGGGGAAAACCACCTTGCTCGGCACGTTGTGCGGCGATCCGCGCGCGACCAGTGGTCGTGTGGTATTCGATGGCAAAGATATTACCGACTGGCAAACGGCGAAGATTATGCGCGAAGCGGTGGCGATCGTGCCGGAAGGCCGCCGCGTCTTCTCACGTATGACCGTGGAGGAGAACCTGGCGATGGGCGGCTTCTTTGCCCACCGCGATCAATACCAGACGCGTATTAAATGGGTCTATGAGCTCTTCCCGCGCCTGCATGAACGCCGCATACAGCGCGCCGGTACTATGTCCGGCGGTGAGCAGCAGATGCTGGCGATAGGCCGCGCGCTGATGAGCCAGCCGCGCTTGCTGCTGCTGGATGAGCCATCGCTTGGGCTGGCACCGATTATTATTCAGCAGATCTTCGACACCATTGAGCAGCTGCGTAAAGAGGGGATGACCATCTTCCTCGTGGAGCAAAACGCTAACCAGGCACTGAAGCTCGCCGATCGCGGCTACGTACTGGAGAACGGGCATGTGGTGCTCGAAGATACCGGCGATGCGTTACTGGCGAACGAAGCGGTGAGAAGCGCTTACCTCGGCGGCTAACGCGTTGAAGTAAAAACATAAAAACCGGTCTCGCAAGGGCCGGTTTTTTTTCTGAAAAACGTACTTCAGCCATGCGGAGTGTGGTGGAGAGGAATACGATGCGGGCGGCGCTTGAGGCTTTTTGCCTCATGGGCTGCATTTAGAAGTAATACGCAGAAATGTTGTGAGGCAGAAAGATGAAAGCCCCGAGTCAATTTTTCAATTAACCCGAGGCTACACAGGCACCTAGACAACGTCAGCGTAGCCTCTTACCTGCTGAAAGGCAAGGAAGTGAAGCTGCGCAAACAAGGGGCTTCCTGGTTCGCCGGGAAGCCCTTTGTCTGACCCGCCATTTTTCCTTCATCTTTCCATCACTTGCGAGACATCTGCCTGACGCCTGGCTGTCACTTTTTTGTAATTAAATAGTTATTTTTCTGTCATTCGAGCGTGTCATGTTACCTCGCGAGCACAAAACGCGTGATATCGCGCATCCCGTATAACAAGAGAGAGCACAATGACGACGTTACGACATACAGCTTTGGGTCTGGCGCTGGGATTCGTTTTTGCCGGCAATGCCATGGCCGCAACCACTATCCCGTTCTGGCACTCTATGGAAGGCGAGTTAGGCAAAGAGGTCGACTCCCTGGCGCAACGTTTTAATGAGACCCACCCCGACTATAAAATCGTTCCGGTCTATAAAGGTAACTACGAGCAGAACCTGAGCGCGGGCATTGCCGCCTTCCGCAGCGGTAACGCGCCGGCGCTGCTGCAGGTTTACGAAGTGGGCACCGCGACGATGATGGCCTCCAAAGCGATCAAACCGGTTTACCAGGTCTTTAAAGATGCGGGTATTACTTTTGACGAAAGCCAGTTCGTGCCGACCGTTGCGGGTTACTACACCGACTCAAAAACCGGGCATCTGCTCTCTCAACCGTTTAACAGCTCCACACCGGTGCTTTATTACAACAAAGATGCGTTCAAAAAAGCGGGTCTGAACCCGGATCAGCCGCCGAAAACCTGGCAGGATCTGGCCGCTTATACCGCGAAGCTGAAAGCGGCGGGCATGAAGTGTGGTTACGCCAGCGGCTGGCAGGGCTGGATCCAGATTGAGAACTTTAGCGCCTGGCACGGTCTGCCGGTCGCGACTAAAAACAACGGTTTTGACGGTACCGATGCGGTGCTGGAGTTTAACAAGCCGGAGCAGGTGAAACATATCGCCATGCTGGAAGAGCTGAATAAGAAGGGAGAATTCAGCTACTTTGGCCGTAAAGATGAATCCACGGAAAAGTTCTATAACGGCGATTGCGCCATCACTACCGCCTCATCCGGTTCGTTGGCGGATATTCGGCACTATGCGAAATTTAACTACGGTGTTGGCATGATGCCGTACGACGCCGACGTTAAAGGCGCGCCGCAAAACGCCATTATCGGCGGTGCCAGCCTGTGGGTAATGCAGGGCAAAGATGAGGCGACCTACAAAGGCGTGGCGCAGTTCCTCGACTTCCTGACCAAACCGGAAATTGCTGCCGAGTGGCATCAGAAAACCGGTTATCTGCCTGTTACCAAAGCTGCGTACGATCTGACGCGCCAGCAGGGCTTTTATGACAAAAACCCGGGGGCGGATATCGCCACGCGCCAGATGCTGAACAAGCCGCCGTTAGCCTTCACCAAAGGGCTGCGTCTGGGCAATATGCCGCAGATCCGCACCGTGCTTGATGAAGAGCTGGAGAGCGTGTGGACCGGTAAGAAAACCCCACAACAGGCGCTGGACGCTGCGGTGGAGCGCGGTAACCAACTGCTGCGCCGCTTCGAGAAGTCAACGAAGTCGTAATGTTAAAGGCCGGAGCGGCACAGCGCGTGTCCGGCCTGTAAATCGGTCAATCTACCGCGTCGCCGCCCTCCGGCATTTTCAAAAAGAGTCTTGTTATGTCCTCATCCCGTCCGGTGTTTCGTTCACGCTGGCTACCCTATCTGCTCGTCGCGCCGCAGCTGGCGATTACGGTGATTTTCTTTCTCTGGCCTGCGGGCGAAGCGCTGTGGTACTCCGTGCAGAGCGTCGATCCCTTTGGCCTCTCCAGCCAGTTTGTCGGGCTGGATAACTTTACCGCGCTGTTTCACGACAGCTACTATCTCGACGCCTTCTGGACGACGATCCGCTTTAGTGCGATGGTCACCTTCAGCGGTCTGCTGGTCTCGCTGTTCTTTGCCGCGCTGGTGGATAACGTGGTGCGCGGCAGCCGCATCTACCAAACTTTGATGCTGCTGCCCTACGCCGTGGCGCCCGCGGTTGCCGCCGTATTGTGGATCTTTCTTTTCAATCCCGGGCGTGGATTGATTACGCACTTTCTTGAGCAGTTCGGCTACGACTGGAACCATGCGCAGAACAGCGGGCAGGCGATGTTTCTGGTGGTATTCGCCTCGGTGTGGAAGCAGATAAGTTACAACTTCCTCTTCTTCTTCGCCGCGTTGCAGTCCATTCCCCGCTCGCTGGTGGAAGCTGCCGCTATTGATGGCGCAGGGCCCATTCGCCGTTTCTTCAAACTTTCTCTGCCGCTTATCGCACCCGTGAGCTTCTTCCTGCTGGTGGTCAACCTCGTCTACGCCTTCTTCGATACCTTTCCGGTTATCGATGCGGCGACCGCCGGTGGTCCGGTGCAGGCGACCACCACGCTGATTTATAAAATTTATCGCGAAGGGTTTGCCGGGCTGGATCTCTCCACCTCTGCAGCGCAGTCGGTGATCCTGATGGTGCTGGTGATAGTGCTGACGGTGGTGCAGTTCCGCTATGTCGAAAGTAAGGTGCGCTACCAATGATTGAGAATCGCCCAGGGCTGACGCTGTTCAGCCATATCATGCTTATCGCAGGCGTTGCAGTGGTGCTGTTTCCGCTCTACGTCGCTTTTGTCACCGCCACGCTTGATATCAACGCGGTGTACGACACACCGATGACGCTGATCCCCGGCGGCCATCTTTGGGAGAACCTGCGCGCGATTTGGGTCAACGGCGTCGGCCCTCATAGTGCACCCTTCTGGCTGATGCTGACCAACAGCTTCATCATGGCACTGGTGATCACCGTGGGGAAAATTGCCGTCTCGATCCTCTCAGCTTTCGCCATCGTCTGGTTTCGTTTTCCGCTGCGAAACCTCTTTTTCTGGATGATTTTCAGTACATTGATGCTGCCGGTAGAGGTGCGCATCTTCCCGACGGTGGAAGTGATCGCCAACCTGAAGATGCTCGATAGCTATACCGGCCTGACCCTGCCGTTGATGGCGTCTGCCACCGCGACTTTTCTCTTCCGCCAGTTCTTTATGACTTTACCGGACGAGCTTATGGAAGCCGCGCGTATTGACGGCGCCTCGCCGATGCGCTTTTTCCGCGACATTGTGCTGCCGCTGTCGCGCACCAATCTTGCGGCGCTATTTGTCATCACCTTTATCTACGGCTGGAACCAGTATTTGTGGCCGCTGTTGATTATCAGCGATGTCAACCTGGGCACCGCCGTGGCGGGCGTCAAAGGGATGATGTCGAGTGGCGAGGGCACGACGCAGTGGAACGAGGTGATGGCTGCGATGCTGCTGACGCTGATCCCCCCGGTTGTTATCGTTTTAACCATGCAGCGCGCCTTTGTGCGCGGTCTGGTCGACAGTGAGAAATAAGATGTCATCTCTAAAATTACAGGCAGTGACAAAAAGTTGGGACGGCGGCAAAAGCCGGGTGATTGAGCCGCTGACACTGGATGTTGCCGATGGCGAATTTATTGTCATGGTGGGTCCATCTGGCTGCGGAAAGTCGACGCTACTGCGTATGGTTGCCGGTCTGGAGCGCGTCTCCGGCGGCGATATCTGGATTGACCGCCAGCGCGTCACCGAGACAGAGCCGAAAGATCGCGGTATCGCGATGGTGTTCCAGAACTATGCACTTTATCCGCACATGAGTGTGGAAGAGAACATGGCCTGGGGGCTCAAAATCCGCGGTATGGGCAAAGCGCATATCGCCGGACGCGTGGCCGAAGCGGCGCGTATTCTGGAGCTCGAAGGTCTGCTAAAGCGTCGACCGCGTGAACTCTCCGGCGGTCAGCGCCAGCGCGTGGCGATGGGCCGCGCTATTGTGCGCGATCCGGCGGTTTTCCTCTTTGATGAGCCGCTCTCCAACCTTGATGCCAAGCTGCGCGTGCAGATGCGTCTTGAGTTGCAGCAGTTGCATCGTCGCCTCAACACTACCTCACTCTATGTCACCCACGATCAGGTAGAAGCGATGACGCTGGCGCAGCGCGTGATGGTAATGAACAAGGGCGTTGCCGAGCAGATCGGTACGCCGGTTGAGGTGTATGAGAAACCGGCCAGCCGTTTTGTTGCGAGCTTTATCGGCAGTCCGGCGATGAATTTACTGGAGGGACGTATCAGCCAGAGCGGTACGCACTTTGAGCTGGCAAGCGGCATGGCGTTGCCGATTAACTGGCACTACCGCGGCTATGCCGGGCGGAAAATGACGCTGGGTATCCGCCCGGAGCATATTGCGCTAAGCTCACAAGCCGCAGGCGGCGTACCGCTGGTGATGGATACGCTGGAGATGCTCGGTGCAGATAACCTGGCCCATGGTCGCTGGGGCGAGCAAAAACTGGTGGCGCGTCTGTCGCATCAGGAGCGCCCGGCACCTGGTAGTACGCTGTGGCTCCATCTGGCGGAACATCACCTGCACTTATTCGATGGTGAAACAGGACAACGCGTATGAATAACTGGCCCTATCCCCGCATCGTCGCCCATCGCGGCGGTGGCAAACTGGCCCCGGAAAACACCCTGGCGGCGATCGATGTCGGCGCCAGATATGGCCACACAATGATCGAATTTGACGCCAAGCTGTCAAAAGATGGGCAGATCTTCCTACTGCATGACGATAACCTGGAGCGCACAAGCAATGGCTGGGGCGTGGCGGGTGAGCTGGCATGGAGCGATTTGCTGAAAGTCGATGCCGGGAGCTGGTACAGCAGCAAGTTTAAAGGCGAACCGCTGCCGCTGCTGTCTGAGGTGGCGCAGCGCTGCCAGCAGCATGGCATGATGGCGAACATCGAAATCAAACCGACAACCGGAACCGGCACGCTGACGGGCAAAGCGGTTGCGCTTGCTGCCCGCGCGTTGTGGTCAGAGATGACGCCGCCGCTGCTCTCTTCGTTTGAGATTGATGCGCTGGAAGCGGCGCAGCAGGCCGCTCCCGAACTGCCGCGCGGTCTGCTGCTGGATGCCTGGCGCGATGACTGGCAGGAGGTGACTGACCGCCTGGCCTGCACCTCTATTCATCTCAACCACAAACTGCTTGATGAGGCGCGCGTCCGCATGCTGCGCGACGTCGGGCTGCGCATTCTGGTTTATACGGTGAATCAGCCGGCGCGCGCGGCGGAGTTGCTGGCGTGGGGCGTCGATTGCATCTGCACGGACAATATCGACGCTATCGGGCCCCACTTCGGCGCTTAAGGCGTAGGCGGTGTGCTGTGCAGCATACCGCCGCTTTGCATTTGGGTCTGCGGCAGCATATGCGGCTGCTGCAGAGCTGAACCGCTGGCGCTGTTTTGCGGACGTAGCATCCCGCCGCCGTTACTGCTTTCCTGACTTAACACTCCTGCCTCTTTACTGCTCTGCTGGCTTAGCATCCCGCCACCGTTACTGCTGCCCTGGCTCAACATCCCGCCGTTGCTGTTGGGGAGCACTTGCTGGTGGGCGGGGTCGAGCTCCCCCGGCTGAGCCTGCCTTATTCGCTGTGAGTTATCGTTCATCTGCATTTGCAGGTTCTGCTGCTGCTGGCGGCTCTGTGTCTGCTGCTGCTGTTTCAGTAACCCTTGCTGCTGCTGTTGCTGGTTGAGCATTTGCGTCTGCATCCGCTGCTGGCTGGGCACGACATACCCCGGTTGGTTCGGGTTATTTGTCGGGTTAAGCGGCTGTGCGAAAGCGGTAAAAGGCAGCAGGGCTGCCACAATCACAAGGCGTTTCATTTTCATCTCCTCCCGTTGAGGCCTGCCCCTAAGTTTAGTCGCATTCCTGCATGACCATGATTTTTTGCGCATTGTGAACCAGACTTAAGCGGGAACTGTAGCCCTTCTTTGTGGAGAACGACGATGATCAAACAGCAGTTTGCGCGTTGGGCGGCAATTGCCGCGCTGACGGCGGGAGCATGTTTCAGTGTCGGCGCTGCGCCGCCACCGGCTCAGGCACCCGCGCCAGCCCCCGTTTCGTATGGGGTAGAAGCCGATGTCTTTCATCCGGTAGTAGCCCATCAGGGGATGGTCGCCTCGGTGGATGAGGCCGCGACCCGGGTGGGGGTGGAGATCCTTAAAGAGGGGGGGAATGCGATCGATGCGGCGGTTGCGGTAGGTTATGCGCTGGCGGTGACCCATCCGCAGGCCGGCAACCTGGGCGGCGGCGGGTTTATGATGATCCGCACCAAAGAGGGCAAGGTCACGGCGATCGATTTCCGCGAAATGGCACCCGCAGCCGCCACGCGCGATATGTTCCTTGATGAGCAGGGCAACCCGGACAGCAAAAAATCACTCACTTCACATCTCGCTTCCGGCACGCCTGGCACGGTCGCGGGCTTCTCACTGGCGCTGGAGAAGTACGGCTCGCTGCCGCTGAAAAAGGTGGTGCAACCTGCCATCAAACTGGCGAAGCAGGGCTTTACGGTTAACGATGCGCTGGCAGACGATCTCAAAACCTACGGCAGTGAAGTGCTACCGAACCACGACACCAGCAAAGCGATCTTCTGGAAAGAGGGCGAGCCGCTGAAGAAGGGCGACAAGCTGGTACAGGCGAATCTCGCAAAAAGCCTCGAACTGATTGCTGAAAAGGGGCCTGATGGTTTCTATAAGGGCACAACGGCAGAGCAAATCGCCCAGGAGATGAGCAAAAATGGCGGGCTGATCACCAAAGAGGATCTGGCGAATTATAAAGCTGTCGAGCGTACGCCGGTGAGCGGCGACTACCGCGGTTATCAGGTCTATTCCATGCCGCCACCCTCCTCTGGCGGGATCCATATCATTCAGATCCTCAACATTCTGGAAAATTTCGACCTGGCGAAATATGGTTTCGGCAGCGCCGATGCGATACAGGTGATGGCAGAAGCGGAAAAATATGCCTATGCCGACCGCTCTGAATACCTCGGCGACCCCGATTTTGTGAAGGTGCCGTGGCAGGCGCTGACCAGCAAAGCGTACGCCAAATCGATTGCTGAGCAGATTGATGTCAATAAAGCGCGTCCTTCCAGCCAGATCCGCCCCGGTAAACTGGAACCTTACGAGAGTAACCAGACCACGCACTTCTCGGTAGTAGATAAAGAGGGTAACGCCGTTGCGGTGACCTATACGCTGAATACCGTGTTTGGTAGCGGCATTGTTGCCGGCAATACCGGCATTCTGATGAACAACGAGATGGATGACTTCTCAGCCAAACCGGGCGTGCCAAATGTCTATGGTCTGGTGGGGGGCGATGCTAACGCTATCGGGCCGGGCAAACGTCCGCTCTCCTCAATGTCGCCGACCATTGTGCTGAAAGATGGCAAAACCTGGCTGGTGACTGGCAGCCCTGGCGGCAGCCGGATTATTACGACTGTGCTGCAAATGGTGGTGAACACCATCGATTACGGGATGAATGTCGCCGAAGCGACCAATGCGCCGCGTTTCCATCATCAGTGGTTACCGGATGAACTGCGTGTCGAGAAGGGCTTCAGCCCTGACACCCTGAAACTGCTGGAGCAGAAGGGGCAGAAAGTGGCCGTAAAAGCATCGATGGGCAGTACGCAGAGCATTATGGTTGGACCGGATGGCACGCTGTATGGGGCTTCCGATCCGCGCTCGGTAGACGATTTAACCGCAGGATATTAATGAAATATCCCTCTCCCGCCCGGGAGAGGGATCGTTTTAGCGCTTCATGCGCGCCATATAGTACGAATCGACATACTCGCCGTTACGTAATGAATGGCGTTTCGCCGTACCTTCCACTTCGAAACCAAACTTACGGTAAACCGCCAGCGCTGGCGCGTTATCGGCATATACCGACAATTCAATGCGATCGATACGCAGCCAGTTGTCACACAGGTGCACCATCTCCTGAATTAACGCGCTGGCGACGCCGCGGTTATGAAATTGTGGCGCAACCATAATGCCAAAGCTGGCGACGTGACTGCGGCGCGGGTTTTGCTCAACCATTAAACCGAGATGGCCAGCCACCTGCTCATCAAGCGTGGCAATCAGATCCCGGCGGCCCGGCTGCGGGGTTAAGCGTTTATGCCAGTGATCGGAAGAGGGATGAGGTAGCTGGAGTAGGTTTTGATACACCTCGGGCTGCGCATAAATCTGTCGTAACGGCTCGACATCGTGCATTTCAGCGTGGCGTATCACTATCTCGCTCATCCTGCTTCTCCTGTTGGGTGGGTTAGCTTTCACCTTCCGGTCTTTCTGGCGAAGCGTCAACTGCCATTTTTTGCCAAAGGGGGTAGACAAGTGCGAATGATAATGATTATTATTGCCATGCGTTCAGGGAAACCGTACGGTAATCCTGAAAGCACGACATTGCTCACATTGCTTCCAGTATTTCTTAGCCAGCCGGGTGCTGGCTTTTTTTTACCTGTTATTCAGCGGCTCGCTTCTTCTCTTTCTCAACGCCAAATTTCGCAATCGGCGCGGTGAGCTTCGCCTGCCCTGAGAAGGTGCCGCCTTTCTTGATGGTCAGCGCGCTGTAGGTCAACGTGCCGTTGATATTGCCATTCTCTTCGATATTCAGCGTTTCGCTGCTGCACTCGCCATTCACCGTGCCATCGATAAAGAGTTCGCGGCAGACGAGATTACCTTCAACCACCCCGTTACGCATAATGCGAATAATGTTGTCTTTCGCTTCGATATTGCCGGTAAGCGTGCCGTAAATATGCACTTGTCCGTTCGACGTAATATTGCCGACAAAGGTGGTGCCGCTGGCAACAACCGTGCTCTGCTTCTCATCGCGCAGCGTCTCTTTTTCGTTAATCAGTGAGGCTGCAATCGGTTGTAGTGGAGGCGTTTTTGGGGTTTTCTCTTTACCAAACATAGCGTTAACCTGATGTTGTACAAAATGTAAGAAGAAGCCGAGAAGCGTTAGCGATGCCGCAACCTGTGCCCAGAGCCGTGCGTCAACGCACCAGCTCCCCAGCGCGAAGGCCCAAAAAGCAAGAGCGAGATTGAAATACCAGTAGTGCTTATCCATGCTGTATTGCGCGCAACTCCCTGCGTAGTGGGTGCTTCTGACTTATGAAAGGGGCAAAAGGATTGCCGCATGTTTTATGCGGGAATTAGGGGGGGCAATCAAGTGCGTGGAAGAAAAATCGGAATTTATAAATAACTCAGAAGCATAACAATAATCGATAAATAGAGGCTTCTGGTTTTGGCTCTCGCCGTGCCTGGTCTAAGGTAAAGAGAGATATTTTGCAAAGGACGACATGATGACTCTACATTGCGCATTTATTGGATTTGGTAAAAGCACCACCCGGTATCACCTGCCTTATGTTCTCAACCGTAAAGCCAGCTGGCACGTGGCGCATATCTTCCGCCGCCACCCAAAGCCGCAGGAGCAACACCCCGATTATCAGCACATTCACTTCACCAGCGACCTGGACGAGGTGCTTAACGATCCGCAGGTCAAACTGGTGATTGTCTGCACCCATGCCGATAGCCATTTCGACTATGCGAAACGCGCGCTGGAAGCCGGCAAAAATGTGCTGGTCGAGAAACCGTTCACACCGACAATCGCTGAGGCGGTCACGCTGTTTGAGCTGGCGAAAAGCAAAGGCCTGACGGTGACGCCCTATCAAAACCGCCGTTTTGACTCCTGCTTCCTCACCACCAAAAAGGTGATTGAGAGCGGCAAACTGGGCGAGATTGTTGAGATCGAAAGCCATTTTGACTACTACCGCCCGGAAGCGGAAACCAAGCCCGGCCTGCCGCAGGATGGATCGTTTTATGGCCTCGGCGTGCATACCATGGATCAGATCATCTCGCTGTATGGTCGCCCTGATCATGCTGCATATGACATCCGCAGCCTGCGCAATAAAGCTAACCCGGACGATACGTTCGAAGCGCAGCTTTTCTATGGCGATCTGAAAGCGATTGTGAAAACCAGCCACCTGGTCAAAATCGATTACCCGAAATTTATCGTTCATGGTCGTAAAGGCTCGTTCATTAAATATGGCGTCGATCAGCAGGAGACCAGCCTGAAAGCCAATATCATGCCTGGCGACGCGGGCTTTGCCGCAGATGACAGCGTGGGCATTCTGGAGTATGTCAACGACGCGGGCGAAACGGTGCGTGAAGAGATTGCGCCCGAGAGTGGGGACTATGGCCGGGTGTACGATGCGCTCTATGAAACGCTGACGAACGGCGCAGAAAATTACGTCAAGGAAACTGACGTTCTTACTAACCTTGAGCTGCTTGAACGCGCCTTCGAGCAGGCATCACCCGCGACAATAACCCTCGCGAAATAAGGTAATAAGGCTCCTCTGGGCTTGTTCACTTTTTTTGAACAGAGGAGTCAATTTTCACCCTCTATGATTGGGCCATGATTGCGTCCACACTTACTCCATCGAAAACAGACGGGGTAAACAAGATGATCTTCTTACGCAAAGCAAATGATCGCGGACACGCTAACCATGGCTGGCTCGACTCCTGGCACACCTTCTCGTTTGCTAACTATTACGATCCAAACTTCATGGGTTTTTCAGCGCTGCGCGTGATTAACGATGACGTTATTGATGCGGGGCAGGGCTTCGGTACCCATCCGCATAAAGACATGGAGATCCTGACTTATGTGCTGGAAGGCGCGGTAGAGCACCAGGACAGCATGGGTAACAAAGAGCAGGTTCCGGCGGGCGAATTCCAGATCATGAGCGCCGGCACCGGGGTGCGTCACTCTGAGTACAACCCGAGCAAAACCGATCGTCTGCGCCTGTACCAAATCTGGATCATCCCGGAAACTAACGGTATTGAGCCGCGCTACGAGCAGCGCCGGTTTGACGCCACACAGGGCAAACAGCTGGTGCTTTCCCCGGACGCCCGTGACGGTTCGCTGAAAGTGCATCAAGATATGGAGCTTTACCGCTGGGCGCTGCTGAAAGATGAGCACTCTGTCCATCAGATTGCCGCCGAGCGCCGCGTCTGGATCCAGGTAGTAAAAGGTGATGTCACCATTAACGGCACTAAAGCGACCACCAGCGATGGCCTTGCTATCTGGGATGAGCAGGCGATATCGGTTCATGCCGACAGCGATAGCGAAATCTTGCTCTTCGATCTGCCGCCGGTGTGATGTGGCGTAAATAAACGCGCAATCCTGGGGTTTTGACCGCAAGATTGCGCATTGTCCGTGATAAACTGCGCACCCCTCACTTTTGCGTAAATTATCAGGGCGATGAAAAAGAAAAGACCCGTACTACAGGATGTGGCCGATCGCGTAGGCGTGACCAAAATGACGGTCAGCCGTTTTTTGCGTAACCCGGAACAGGTTTCCATCGCTTTACGCGGCAAAATCGCCGCCGCCCTTGATGAATTGGGTTATATCCCCAACCGCGCGCCCGATATTCTCTCCAACGCCACCAGCCGCGCCATTGGCGTGCTTCTCCCCTCTTTGACAAACCAGGTCTTCGCCGAAGTGCTTCGCGGCATCGAAAGCGTCACCGATGCGCACGGCTATCAGACCATGCTGGCGCACTATGGCTACAAAGCGGAAATGGAGGAGGAGCGGCTGGAGTCGATGCTCTCCTGGAATATTGATGGCTTAGTCCTCACCGAACGCACCCATACCCCGCGCACACTGAAAATGATCGAAGTGGCGGGCATCCCGGTAGTTGAATTGATGGACAGTAAATCCCCCTGCCTCGATATCGCCGTTGGCTTTGATAACTTCGAGGCCGCCCGGCAAATCACAAGCGCCATTCTTGTGCGCGGCCATCGTCGGGTCGCCTATCTCGGTGCACGTCTGGATGAACGTACTATCATCAAACAGAAGGGGTACGAGCAGGCGATGCTGGATGCGGGGCTGACGCCGTACAGTGTGATGGTGGAACAATCCTCCTCTTATACCGCCGGCATTGAGTTGATGCGCCAGGCACGCCGCGAGTATCCGCAGCTTGATGGGATTTTCTGTACAAACGATGACCTTGCCGTCGGCGCCGCGTTTGAGTGCCAGCGTCTGGGGCTGAAGATCCCACAAGATATGGCAATTGCCGGGTTCCACGGGCATGACATTGGTCAGGTGATGGAGCCGCGTCTGGCAAGCGTGCTGACGCCGCGTGAGCGCATGGGGCGCATCGGTGCGGAACGGCTGCTGGCGCGTATCCGTGGTGAAGTAGTTACGCCAAAAATGTTAGATTTAGGTTTCACATTGTCACCGGGTGGATCTATTTAGTCTGACAAATTTGAAGTAGCTCACACTTATTTATCTCTGGTCGCTGTGGATATTGCTTCTCTGGGATCGCGGCAGGACAATGTTACCGATAACAGTTACCCGTAACAATTCACTCTTGCACCCGTGGGGGCTACCCTTTGAGCACAACAAACCTTGATCACCATGTTTTCGTTCTGATGGGCGTTTCAGGCAGCGGCAAATCTGCGGTTGCCAGCGAAGTCGCGTATCAGCTTAAAGCTGCGTTTCTCGACGGCGACTTTCTCCATCCGCGAAGCAACATTAATAAGATGGCCTCCGGCGAACCGCTGAATGACGACGACCGCAAACCGTGGTTGCAGGCGCTGAACGATGCTGCCTTCGCCATGCAGCGCACCAACAAAGTGTCGCTGATCGTCTGCTCCGCGCTGAAAAAGCACTACCGCGACCTGCTGCGCGCCGGTAATCCTAACCTCTCCTTCATCTACCTGAAGGGCGAATTCGATGTTATCGAAAGCCGCCTGAAAGCGCGTAAAGGCCACTTCTTCAAAACGCAGATGCTGGTCACCCAGTTCGAAACGTTGCAGGAGCCGGGCGAAGATGAACGCGATGTGCTGGTGGTAAATATTGATCAACCGCTTGACGGTGTGGTCGCCAGCACCATTGAAGTAATAACCAAAGGCCGTGAGCAGTGAGTACATTAACGCTGGTATTAACCGCCGTCGGTTCTGTTTTACTGCTGCTGTTTTTAGTGATGAAAGCGCGAATGCACGCTTTCGTTGCGCTGATGGTGGTCTCGATTGGCGCCGGGCTCTTCTCCGGCATGCCGCTGACGAAAATCGCGCAGACCATGGAAAAGGGGATGGGCGGTACGCTCGGGTTTCTCGCCATTGTGGTAGCACTCGGCGCGATGTTCGGCAAAATCCTGCATGAGACCGGCGCGGTGGATCAAATCGCCGTCAAAATGCTTAACTCCTTCGGCCACAGCCGCGCGCACTATGCAATTGGTCTTGCGGGGCTGATTTGTGCCTTGCCGCTCTTCTTCGAAGTGGCGATTGTCTTGCTGATAAGCGTCGCCTTCTCAATGGCGCGCCACACCGGTACTAACCTGGTTAAACTGGTTATTCCGCTGTTCGCGGGCGTTGCGGCGGCGGCGGCATTCCTGCTGCCGGGGCCTGCGCCGATGCTGCTCGCCTCGCAGATGCATGCTGATTTCGGCTGGATGATCCTGATTGGCCTCTGCGCCGCGATCCCGGGTATGCTGGTCGCCGGGCCGTTGTGGGGCAACTTTATCAGCCGCCACGTTGAGCTGCATATTCCGGACGATGTCAGCGAGCCGCACCTCGGCGAAGGTAAAATGCCGTCGTTTGGCTTCAGCCTTGCGCTGATCCTGCTGCCGCTGGTGCTGGTGGGGATGAAAACCATCGCCGCGCGCTTCGTGGCTGAAGGCAGCACGCTTTATCAGTGGATGGAGTTTATCGGTCACCCCTTTACCGCCATTCTGGTTGCCTGCCTGGTCGCGATTTACGGTCTGGCGGTGCGTCAGGGAATGGAAAAAGATCGGGTGATGGAGATTTGCGGCCAGGCGCTGCAACCGGCGGGGATTATTCTGCTGGTGATTGGCGCAGGCGGCGTCTTCAAACAGGTGCTGGTCGATTCCGGCGTCGGCCCGGCGCTCGGCGAAGCGTTAACCGGCATGGGTTTACCTATCGCCGTGACCTGCTTCGTGCTGGCGGCTGCGGTACGTATTATCCAGGGTTCCGCGACCGTCGCCTGTCTGACCGCGGTGGGGCTGGTAATGCCAGTCATTGAACAGCTGCACTTCAACGGCGCGCAGATGGCGGCACTCTCCATCTGTATCGCGGGCGGTTCGATTGTCGTAAGTCACGTCAATGATGCCGGTTTCTGGCTCTATGGCCGCTTTACCGGCGCGACAGAAGCGCAAACCCTGAAAACCTGGACAATGATGGAAACCATCCTCGGCACCACCGGTGCGATTATCGGGATGATTGCCTTTACGCTGCTGAGCTAAAGGCAAAAGAAAACCCGGTGGTTTTAGGCCACCGGGTTTTTGTGTTAACGCTTAAGATGCCAGCGACAGTTCCGCTTTGTTATTGCGCGTCAGCCACTGAGCAACGCGCGCCTGCTCCTCTTCACTCAGCCACATGCCAAGTTTAGTACGACGCCAGATGGCATCATCGAGGCGACGCACCCACTCATGCTCCACCAGGTAACGCAGTTCGGCTTCATACAGCTCATGGCCGAAGTGCTCGCCCATGCCATCAAGGCTGGTGATACCTGACAGAATCAGTTCACTGTTGCTGCCATAGGTACGGGCATAGTGGCGCGCCAGCGATTCGCTGATGAACGGATATTGACGACGCAGTTTCGCCGCGTAATCATCACGATCGCCGTTGATATCGCCGCCGGGCAGAACGCACTCTTTGGTCCACGCCGGGCCGATGCCTTTATAGTACGGCGTCAGTTTTTCCAGCGCATGCTCCGCCAGCTTGCGATAAGTGGTGAGCTTCCCGCCGAAGACCGACAGCAGCGGCGCCTTACCGTTTTCGTCGTGAATATCGAGCGTGTAATCACGGGTGATCGCCTGCGGGGAATCCGATTCATCATCGCAGAGCGGGCGCACGCCAGAGTAGGTCCAGGCGATATCGTCACGGGTCAGCTGTTTCTTAAAGTGATCGTTATAGACGTTGAGCAGGTAGTTGATCTCATCATCGTCGATCTGCACGTTTTTCGGATCGCCGTGGTACTCAACGTCGGTGGTGCCGATAATGGAGAACTCATCCATCCACGGGATCACAAAGACAATACGTTTATCTTCGTTTTGGAGGATATAGGCCTGCTTCTGTGCATGGGCGCGCGGCACCACAATATGGCTGCCTTTGATCAGGCGAATGCCGTATGGCGAAGGCAGTTTCATGCCGTCATCAAAGAACTCTTTTACCCACGGGCCGGTAGCGTTGACCAGACCGCGCGCTTTCCAGCTGAACTTCTCGCCGGTATCGATATCTTCCGCTTCCACCACCCACAGGCCATTTTCACGACGCGCGCTGGTGGCACGGGTGCGGGTCATCACTTTGCCGCCTTTACGCTCAACCATCTGCGCATTCGCGAGCACCATGCGCGCATCATCGACCCAGCAGTCGGAATATTCGAATCCGCGCACGATTTCCGGCTTCAGCACCGATTCTGAGCCAAATCGCAACCCTTTCGACGCCGGCAGGCTGGTACGTTTGCCGAGGTGATCGTACATAAACAGACCGATACGAATCATCCACGCCGGGCGCAGGTGAGGGCGGTGCGGCAGGCGGAAACGCATCGGAAAGGCAATATGCGGTGCCATTTTCAGCAGCACTTCACGTTCGGCGAGCGCTTCGCTCACCAGGCGGAATTCATAGTGTTCAAGGTAGCGCAGGCCACCGTGAATCAATTTAGAGCTGTTGCTGGATGTCGCGCAGGCGAGATCCTGGGCCTCAAGCATGAGCACGGATAAACCACGCCCTGCGGCGTCAACCGCGATACCGGCACCGTTAATGCCCCCGCCTATCACAATCATATCTTTGGTTTCCATGCTATCCTCACGCACTTTCGTAAAAGCTCAAAAATGTTCGATATCGCTCATAATAGCAAAGGAACGCGCTTTTGGTAACATCAAAAAAACAATTTAGAGTGATATGCATAACATAATGGCGCTTCACCGGGGTCACGACGTACACTTGTCGCAGCCTAGCCATAATTCGTGTCAATTAAGAGAACGCCATGGATCAGTTTGAATGTATTAATGTTGAAGAGACCCACCAGAAATTGCAGCAGCAGCAGGCCGTGCTGGTCGATATCCGCGATCCGCAGAGTTTCGCGATGGGCCATACGCCGGGCGCGTTTCACCTCACTAACGACACGTTGGGCGCGTTTATGCGCGACAACGATTTCGACACGCCGGTGATGGTGATGTGCTATCACGGCAACAGCAGTAAAGGTGCCGCGCAATACCTGCTGCAACAGGGTTATGAAGAGGTCTACAGTGTCGACGGCGGTTTCGATGCGTGGCATCGCCACTTCCCGGCAGAAGTCGAGCACGGCACGCTTTAGGCGAAGCGCGACTCTCCGCTATACTGTCTCTCTTTGTATGGACTAAGCGACGCCCGTCATGTTGATGATTACCTCTTTTGCTAACCCCCGCGTCGCCCAGGCGTTTGTCGACTATATGCAGACTCAGGGCGTTATCCTGACGATCCAGCACCATGAGCAGACCGACATCTGGCTGGCGGACGAAAGCCAGGCTGAACGTGTGCGCAGTGAGCTGGCGCGCTTTCTGGAAAACCCTGCCGATCCGCGCTATCTGGCAGCGAGCTGGCAATCGGGGCAGACTGACAGCGGTCTGCACTATCGCCGTTTCCCGCTCTCCGCCGCCCTGCGCGAGCGCGGCGGGCCACTGACCATTGCTATCTCCGTGCTCTGCATTATCGTCTTCCTGCTGATGAACGTGATGGGTGATGAAGTCGTGATGGCGTGGCTCGCCTGGCCGTGGGATGAGAGCCTGCGTTTTGAAGCCTGGCGCTATTTCACCCACGCGATCATGCACTTTTCACTGCTGCACATCCTCTTTAACCTCTTCTGGTGGTGGTATCTTGGCGGCGCGGTGGAGAAGCGGCTCGGCAGCGGCAAGCTGGTGGTGATTACGCTGATTAGCGCGCTGCTGAGCGGTTTTGTGCAGCATCAGCTTACCGGCCCCTGGTTCGGCGGCTTATCCGGCGTGGTTTACGCGCTGATTGGCTATGTCTGGCTGCGCGGCGTGCGTGATCCACAACCGAAGGTGGCGCTTCCGAACGGCCTGTTTATCTTTACGGTGTTATTGATGGTGGCGGAATGGTTCGGCTTAACCGGCTTCGCCATTGCCAGCGGTGCGCATACGGCAGGGATAGTGATTGGCCTGGCGATGGCGCTGGTGGACTCGCAGAATGTGCGAAAACGAACATAATTATCCAGGGATACATCATGAAACAGACACAGCGTCACGACGCGATTATCGAGCTGGTTAAACAACAGGGATATGTCAGTACCGAAGAGCTGGTCGAGCAGTTCTCCGTCAGCCCGCAGACGATTCGCCGCGATCTGAACGATCTGGCCGATCAGAACAAAATTTTGCGTCACCACGGCGGCGCGGCGCTGCCTTCAAGCTCGGAAAACACCTCGTGGCACGACCGTAAAACGACGCTGGCGGCGGAAAAAGAGCGTATTGCCCGCCGCGTTGCCGAGCAGATCCCCAACGGCGCGACGCTGTTTATCGATATCGGCACCACGCCGGAAGCGGTCGCCCATGCGCTGCTTGACCACAGCGAGCTGCGGATTGTCACTAACAACCTCAACGTCGCCAATACGTTGATGAAGAAGTCAGATTTTCGCGTCATTCTGGCGGGCGGTGAACTGCGCAGCCGCGACGGCGGTATCGTTGGCGAAGCGACCCTCGATTTTATCTCCCAGTTCCGTCTCGATTTCGGCATCCTGGGCATCAGTGGCATTGACGCTGACGGCTCGCTGCTGGAGTTTGACTATCATGAAGTGCGCACCAAGCGCGCGATTATTGAGAACTCGCGCCATGTGATGCTGGTGGTCGATCACTCGAAGTTTGGCCGCAATGCGATGGTCAATATGGGCAGCATCAGCCTTGTCGATGCGGTCTACACCGATGTGATGCCGCCCGCAGGCGTGATGCAGGTGATCAGCCACAACAACGTGCAGCTGGAACTCTGCTAACCGCTATACCCCGTAGCCCATAATCTTCAGCAACCGCTGGGCGTGCTGCACCGCATCCTGACGGTGGGCGACGCCCAGTTTCTGATAGAGGTTGCGGATATGGGTTTTGATGGTCGTCGCAGCGACAGCCAGCTCGCCGGCGATCTGCTCGTTACTGTATCCGGAATAGATGAGCCCCAGCACCTGCCACTCGCGCTGCGTCAGCGGGCTGGTGCGGATCAGCTCCGGCACTTCCGGATGCGTCAGTAAGCGCTCGACAAAGCTCTCATCAAAGTGGGCGAATTTATGTCGGTGATGTTGATTGATTTCGCGCAGAATGCGCTGGGCGCGGTGCTGATCCAGTTCCGGCAGCGTGTTGAGCTGAATGAGCTGGCGCAGCTGCTGCGCCATCGGCTCACCCTCAATCACAAAGTGGCTGATAAACCCCGTGCGGTTGGCGAGCTGCAGCGCTTCAAGCAGAACGCGCTGGGCATCGTTTTTGCGCCCGGCATGCCAGTAAAGCTGGTTGAGCAGCAGCAGGTTGCGGTTGATATCGCTCATCAGACGCAGGCTGCGCGCGTTTTCGTTTAGCTCCTCCAGCACCATCTCTGCCGGGTCAAAATCCCCCAGCAGGATCTGCGCACGGGCAATGTTGCGCCACTGACTTTGCAGGAAGTGATTATTCGCAAAGGCCGGTTTCGGCGTCTGGCGCAGCCACTGCGCGGCGGCGTTTTTGTCCCCGATCATTTGCCAGTAGATCATCCGCACTTTATCGGCGTTTGATACCCAGTCGCTGTGATACTGACCATTGCCGAGCAGGTTCTCCAGCCGGTGCAGATGGCTGCGGGCGTTATCCAGATCGCCGCGTGCCAGTGAGATCTGAACAATCAGCGCCAGGCACTGCAACTGCTGCTGCGGTTGCAGCGCAGAGAGCACCTCCATACCCTGACGCGCGGCGGCTTCCGCTTCGTCGAGCCGCGCCCACGCCCACAGCAGCTGGGCGCGAATGCGGAGTAAAAACTCATGCATCGGCAGCTGTTCAAGGTGCTGCTCGCGGATAAGCGCAAAAGCTTTCTCCTGCATCTCCCACGCGGCCTGCAAAAAGCCCTGGGCAAAGAGAATTTCGCTCTGCTGGATCAGGCTCCACAGCGCGTAGTGCCAGACATCGTGACGGCGCGCCATCTGCTCGGTTTGCTGCATCACCGCCAGAGAGTTGGCCAGCTCGCCTTTGCAGTGCAGCACTTCGCCATGCACTGACGTGGCGACAATCCGGCTGTAGTAGTTAGCCAGCGGCAGTTCGTCGAGCGCCACCATCGCCAGGCGTTCCGCTTCCACCGGATCGCCGTCATTGATTGCCACCTGGGCGCGCAGGGCGTTGAAATCGCCGTGCAGCGAGGCATCCATCTGGGTCGTCATCTCCTGCTCGGCGCGTGCCAGCAGGGTATTCACTTCGCTATAGCGGTGCTGGCTTTGCATCAGCCATGCCTGCAGCAGCACCAACCGCGGGTTCTCCAGCAGGCTCTCCCACGGCAGCGCTTTCAGCGACTCCTCCAGCAGGCTCAGCTCACTGTGGTTAAACAAACCCCACGCGTGATTAAGCAGAATATCGCGCAGCATGACGCCGTCGCCCGCCGCCAGCGCGTGATGGATCGCTTCGCTCGGGAAGCCTTGCGCCATCCAGCTCTCGGCTGCCGCACGGTGAATATTAGGCAGCTCTGTTGCCAGTTCCCACTGGCAGCGCTGGCGCAGGAAACTGCCGAACAGCGGGTGGTAGCTAAACCACTCGCCGGAGTCATCCATGCGTTGCAAAAAGAGCCCCTGACGCTCAATCTCCTCCAGCCGCATCTGCCCGTTCTCTTCGCCGGTGACGCGCACGATCAGCGCATCGTTCATCGAGCGGAGCAGGGCGCTCTTCAGCAGGAAGTGGCGAGTGGTGGGATCGACATTATCCAGCACCTCATCGACCAGATAATCGGAGAGGTGGCTGGCGTTAATACCCGCGAGGCGGCGGGCGGAGTGGTGTGGTGCGCTGTGATTTTGCCGCGCGGAGAGGGCGATCAGCTGCAGCGCCGTGGCCCAGCCTGCGACATCATCACACAGCCGGCTGCTTTCAGCCGCTTCGATCGGCGCATTCAGGCGGCAGTCAAAAAACTGTTTCGCCTCCTGGTGGGTAAAGGCCAGCTGTTGGCTACCCACTTCGAGCAGCTGTTCGCGTACGCGCAGGTTAGCAATCCCCAGCTGCGGGAGGTTACGCGAGAGCACAATCAGGGTCAGGTTTTCCGGCTGATGGCGCAGGAAGAAGCGCATCGCATCGTGGATCACCGGGTTAGTAATCAGATGGTAATCATCAATCACCAGGTAGAGCGGGCGCTGCCATTCTGTCAGTTCGACAAACAGTTGCGAGAAGAGTGAAGGCAGGCTGACGTACTGGCGCTTTTGCGCCATCACTTCGCTACTGACGCAATGCCCGCCGGTGGCCTGCTGCACCGCGGCGATAAAGTAGCTGGCGAAGCGCTCCTGCTGATTGTCCCCCTCATCGAGCGAGAACCAGCCGACGTCGCTTTTCCCCGCCGCCCATTGCGAGACGAGGGTAGTTTTGCCGTAGCCCGCAGGGCTGGTTACCAGCGCAAGCCGATAATTGTTGGCGCCGGAAAGTTTCGCCAGCAGACGTTCGCGAACCACCGTATGGTCGAGACGAACCGGGCGACTTAATTTGGACGGAATCAACATAGTTATCACTTCACTGTGAGGGAGAACTGAGATGCGATTTTTTTTGTGCTTCGTAATTAATCTCAATAAGGTCGGACAGATGAGCAGATATTGCAAGCTATGTCCGGATCTGACGATTGTGAATTTGCACTATGTCACAGTTCTATTTATGTGCCGAATAAATTCAGCCCAGACGCGGCGGGCAGCGGCGTAAAAACGGGCAATTTTTCCGCAGAGAAAGAGGCCATATTAATGGGCCGCGTAAAATGAGGGCGCAATTAGCGACGCGGTGATGTCGTCGCGCGCAAAATATTATTTCGCGGTGTTCTCTGCGCCCGTAAAACAATTTATTACCGAAACGCCATTTCATTAACAGCTCCGCGTGCGATAAAAAAACGCTATTTTTAGGCGGCAGCGATCACACTTTTTCGCTCATCCCCGCTACTCCTCCCTGTCTAATCCCCGCCAGGATGAGGAAGTCATACCCGTAGATCTGCACACTAGCGTCAATGTCGATTATCTTCACACAGGACCCGGATTTTTATGACAAAGCCAACGTTTGATAAAGCGCAATTTGAAGCGGCCCTGACGCGCCAGTGGCAGCGTTTCGGGGTTCACTCTGCAACGGAAATGACAACTCGCCAGTGGTGGCATGCCGTAAGCGGCGCGCTGGCGGAACTGTTGGCAGCGCAGCCTGCGCCAAAAGCGGCGAAGGAACAGCGCCACGTTAACTACATCTCAATGGAGTTCTTGATTGGCCGCCTGACGGGCAACAACCTGCTGAACCTCGGCTGGTATGAGGCGGTCGGCGAGGTATTGCAAGCGCACGATATCCAGTTGACCGATCTGCTGGAAGAGGAGATCGATCCGGCGCTCGGCAACGGCGGTCTGGGGCGTCTGGCAGCCTGCTTCCTCGACTCAATGGCGACCGTCGGTCAGCCTGCCACCGGGTATGGCCTCAACTACCAGTACGGGCTGTTTCGCCAGTCCTTTGTCGACGGCCAGCAGCATGAAGCGCCGGATGACTGGCACCGCCGCAGCTATCCGTGGTTCCGCCATAACGAACAGCTGGATGTGCAGGTCAACATCGGCGGCAAAGTGAGTAAAGAGGGGCAGTGGCAACCGGCCTTTACCCTTGTGGGCGAAGCCTGGGATCTGCCAGTGATTGGCTACCGCAACGGCATTACGCAGCCGCTGCGCCTGTGGCAGGCTACCCATGCGCATCCCTTCAACCTCACCAAGTTCAACGATGGCGACTTCCTCCGCGCAGAGCAGGCGGGTATCGACGCTGAAAAGCTCACCAAAGTGCTCTACCCGAACGACAACCACCAGGCCGGTAAGAAGCTGCGTCTGATGCAGCAATATTTCCAGTGTGCCTGCTCGGTGGCCGACATCCTGCGCCGTCATCATCTGGCCGGGCGCAAGCTTGCTCAACTGCCGGATTACGAAGTGATCCAGCTTAATGATACCCACCCGACCATTGCCATTCCCGAGCTGCTGCGCGTGCTGCTTGATGAGCATCAGCTGAGCTGGGATGACGCCTGGGCGATCACCAGCCGTACCTTCGCCTACACTAACCATACGCTGATGCCGGAAGCGCTCGAGCGCTGGGATGAGTCGCTGGTAAGAGCGCTGCTGCCACGCCATATGCAGATCATCAAGCGCATCAATGAGCGCTTTAAAGCGCAGGTTGAGCAGACCTGGCCGGGTAATAAAGCGGTGTGGGCAAAACTGGCGGTGGTACATGACAAACAGGTGCGCATGGCCAACCTCTGCGTGGTCGGCGGTTTTGCTGTCAACGGCGTGGCCGCGCTGCACTCGGATCTGGTGGTGAAAGATCTCTTCCCGGAATATCACCAGCTGTGGCCGGGCAAATTCCATAACGTCACCAACGGCATCACGCCGCGCCGCTGGATCAAACAGTGCAACCCGCTGCTTGCTGCGCTGCTTGATAAGACGCTGAAAAAAGAGTGGGCCAACGATCTCGATCAACTGATCAATCTTGAGCAGTACGCCGACGATGCAGCGTTTCGCCAGCGCTATCGCGACATTAAGCGCCAAAACAAAGTGCGGCTGGCGGAATTCGTTAAAGCGCGCACCGGCATTGTGATCAACCCGGAAGCTATCTTTGATATTCAAATCAAGCGCTTGCATGAGTACAAACGCCAGCACCTTGGCCTGCTGCATATCATTGCGCTCTATAAGGAGATGCGCGAAAACCCGCAGGCGAACCGCGTGCCGCGCGTCTTCCTGTTTGGCGCAAAAGCGGCGCCGGGTTACTACCTGGCGAAGAATATCATCTACGCTATCAACAAAGTGGCAGACGTCATTAACAACGATGCATCGATTGGCGACCAGCTGAAAGTGGTGTTCCTGCCGGATTATTGCGTCTCGGCGGCGGAAAAACTGATCCCGGCGGCGGATGTCTCCGAGCAGATCTCAACCGCGGGCAAAGAGGCCTCGGGCACCGGCAATATGAAACTGGCACTCAATGGCGCATTGACGGTCGGCACACTGGATGGCGCTAACGTTGAAATCGCTGAGCAGGTGGGCGAAGAGAATATCTTTATCTTCGGTCACACCGTTGAGCAGGTGAAGGCGTTAAAAGCGAAAGGTTACGACCCGGTCAAGTGGCGTAAAAAAGATAAGCGGCTTGATGCGGTGCTGAAAGAGCTGGAGAGCGGAAAATACAGCGGCGGCGATAAGCATGCCTTCGACCAGATGCTGCACAGCATCGGCAAACAGGGCGGCGATCCCTACCTGGTGATGGCGGATTTCGCCGCCTATGTCGAAGCGCAAAAGCAGGTGGATGTGCTCTATCGCGACCAGGAGGCCTGGACGCGTGCGGCGATCCTCAATACCGCGCGCTGCGGCATGTTTAGCTCTGACCGCTCGATCCGTGATTACCAGACCCGCATCTGGCAGGCAAAACGTTAAGGAAGCGCAATGCAGAGTAAACGTCTGGAACAGGCCGCGCTGACGGCAGGAATCAGCCCAAATTACATCAATGCGCACGGGAAACCGCAGTCCATCAGCGCGCAGACCAAACAGCGGTTACTGGATGCGATGCACCCTGTACCGGCGGCGCAAAGTGCTGCACCTGTGCCTGCGGTACAGGTGTTTATTCACGGTAAAAAGAAGCGGCTGGTGGTCTCCGGTAAGGGGCAATACCAGTGGCAACTGGCGACCGAGGCGGGCAAAACCTATCAGGGTGAGGTGAGCGGCGGTGACGATCTGCCGCTACCAGGTGGCCTGGCGCTGGGTTACCACACCCTGACGCTGACGCAAAAAAAGCAGCAGTGGACGTGCCGGGTGATTATCGCCCCCGCCCGCTGTTATGAGCCGCAGGCGCTGCGTGACGGTAAAAAACTGTGGGGTGCCTGCGTGCAGCTCTATACGTTACGTTCTGCAAGCAACTGGGGGATCGGCGATTTTGGCGATCTGAAACAGATGCTCTCAGGCGTCGGCGAACGCGGCGGCGCGTTTATCGGGCTTAACCCGATTCATGCGCTCTATCCCGCTTACCCGGAGAGCGCCAGCCCCTATAGCCCGTCGTCTCGCCGCTGGCTGAACATTATCTATATCGACGTTAACGCGGTTGAGGATTTTGCGCAGAGCAAAGCGGCGCAGGCGTGGTGGAAAAAAGCAGCGACGCAGAAAGCGCTGCGCGCCGCGCGCGAGAGTGAGTGGGTCGATTATTCGGCCGTCACCGCGCTCAAGCTGACGGCACTGCGTATGGCGTGGCAAGGTTTCAGCCAGCGCGGCGAGGGGGATGAGCAGTTTGCCGCCTTCCGCGCCTTCGTTGAGCAAGAGGGCGACAGCCTCTACTGGCAGGCGGCATTCGATGCGCTGCATGCTTTCCAGGTGCAGGAAGATCCGCTGCGCTGGGGCTGGCCGGCCTGGCCTTCGGGCTACCAATCGATCGATAGCCCGGAGGTGAAAGCCTTTTGCCAGCAGCATGCCGATGAGGTCAATTTCTACCTCTGGTTGCAGTGGCTGGCATTTACCCAGTTCGCAGAGTGCTGGCAAACCAGCCAGGGTTACCAGATGCCGATTGGCCTCTATCGCGATCTGGCGGTGGGCGTGGCGGAGGGTGGTGCGGAGACCTGGTGCGATCGAGAGCTTTACTGCCTGAAAGCCTCCGTTGGCGCACCGCCGGATATTCTCGGGCCGCTGGGGCAAAACTGGGGCCTACCGCCGATGGATCCGCACGTCATGCAGACGCGCGGCTATGCGCCGTTTGTCGATCTGCTGCGTGCGAATATGAAAAATTGCGGCGCGCTGCGTATCGATCATGTGATGTCGATGCTGCGTCTGTGGTGGATCCCCTACGGCGAAACGGCGGATCAGGGTGCCTATGTCCACTATCCGGTTGACGATCTGCTGGCGATCCTCGCGCTTGAGAGCCACCGTCACCAGTGTATGGTGATTGGCGAAGATCTGGGTACTGTTCCGCAGGAGATCGTCGGCAAGCTGCGGCGCAGCGGCGTTTACTCCTACAAAGTGCTCTATTTCGAGAACGACGATAAGGTGTTCCATGCCCCGCAAGCGTGGCCGGCGCAGTCGATGGCGGTTGCGACCACCCACGATCTGCCGACCCTGCGCGGCTACTGGGAGAGCGGCGATTTAACCCTTGGCAAAACGCTGGGTCTCTATCCGGATGAAGAGCTGCTGAGCGGTTTATATGAGGACCGTGAGCAGGCCAAACAGGGGCTGCTGACGGCACTGCATCAGCATGGCTGCTTGCCTCAGCGCGCGGGGAAAAAGGCGTTACGCATGCCGATGTCATCGGTCCTCAATCGCGGTTTACAGCGCTATATTGCGGACAGCAACAGCGCCCTGCTGGGGCTGCAACCGGAGGACTGGCTCGATATGTCGTCGCCGGTTAACGTGCCCGGTACCAGCGATCAGTATCAGAACTGGCGGCGTAAGCTCGCGGTCTCGCTGGAGGAGATGTTTGCCGATGAGAGCGTGAACAAGCTGATCAAGGATCTTGACCGTCGCCGTAAGGCCGCCGGAAAGCGGTAATAAAAATGCCCGGCCGCATGGTGCGCCCGGGCATGCTGCCGGATGGCGGCTGCGCCTTATCCGGCCTACGCCTTTTCAGTCACACTGAACCTGTAGGCCGGATAAGCGAAGCACCATCCGGCATTCGGTTTCAGCCCATCGAACCACATTCGCAGGCCGGATAAGCAAAGCGCTATCCGGCAATGGTTGCCTCAGACCACCATTCCTAACAGCAAGCAACCCACCAGGCCACATACCGAGATAATGGTTTCCAGCGCTGACCACGAACGCATGGTTTCGCCGATGGTCAGGTTGAAATACTCCTTAAACAGCCAGAAGCCCGGATCGTTGACGTGCGAGAAGATCACGCTTCCGGAGCCAACGGCAATCACCATCAGTTCAGGGCTTACCCCGGTTGTCGCGATCAGCGGTGCTGCGATACCACCTGCGGTAATCGCCGCAACGGTCGCGGAGCCGAGCGCAATACGCAGCACGGCGGCAATCGACCAGGCCATAAACAGCGGAGAGAGGTTGGTGGCGTGCATCATTGAGGCGATGTACTTGTCCACGCCGCTGTCGACCAGCACCTGCTTAAACGCGCCGCCGCCGCCGATGATCAGCAGCATCATGGCGATGATTTTGATCGAGCTGGTCAGCGTGTCGTTGATATCGTCCATTGAACGGCCACGATTCAGACCAAAGGTGAAGACCGCAATCAGCACCGCAATCATTGTCGCCATAACCGGGTCACCGAAGAACTCGGCGTAGGGCAGCAGGGCGTGGCCTTTCGGCAGCACCATCTCCGCCACAGCGCGCAGCGCCATCAGGATCACAGGAACCAGCGATGTCCAGACGCTGACGCCAAAGCCCGGCATCTCCTCTTCGCTAAAGGTTTTTGCGTTATAGAGCCCTTCCGGGATCGGTTTATCAATATTTTTCAGGAAACGGGCGTAGACCGGGCCTGCGAGGATCACCGTCGGAATACCGAGCAGCGTACCGTAGAGCAGGGTTTTACCCATATCGGCGTGGAAAATGGTGGCGATAGCGGTTGGACCCGGATGCGGCGGCAGGAAGCCGTGCGTCACGGAAAGGGCCGCGGCCATCGGCACGCCAACGTAGAGCAGGGGGATGCGTGCGGAAGCGGCGACGGTAAAGACCAGCGGCAGCAGCAACACGAAACCCACTTCATAGAAGAGGGCGAAACCGACGGTAAAGCCGGTTAATACGATCGCCCACTGGATATGCTTGCGACCAAATTTTTCAATCAGCGTGGTGGCAATACGCTGCGCGCCGCCGCAATCTGCCAGCAGCTTACCCAGCATGGCGCCGAAGCCCATGATCAGCGCAAGGCTGCCCAGCGTTCCGCCAACGCCGGCTTTGATCGATTTAATCACGGCATCCAGCGGCATGCCCTGCATCATCCCCACGGCAAGCGCGACGAGGATCAGAGCGATAAACCCGTTCATTTTGAAACGGATCATGAGGAGCAGTAGGAGAGCAACACCGATAGCAACGATGACTAATGGCATGATTTACCTGGCCTTTAATTTGTTATGGGTAACGTCAGTGTTTTCAGGCAGCCGCTTTCAAAAGGTGAAATCGCGCTGCGGCACCGTTTCGGCTTACATCCATTGCTGAAAATTGTAGTCGGATGTTTTTTATCTTGTCGGTGCCTGCCGGGATGATACGGGTAACATCCCGATAAAGAGAATCACCCGGCGGATCAAAATGTAAGAAGTGAGAACTTCGTCAAACTAACAGCCCAGCAAAATCACGGGGTTATTTGCCGGATGGCGGCGTCTTATCCGGTCTGTGAAGGCGGGCGGAGCAGGATTATCGCTGGAGAGGCTTGTCTGCCTGCGTCTTATCCGACATGGGGGCAGGGGCCAGGCTTGTAGTATGGAGGGGGCATTACCGGATGGCGGCTGCACCTTATCCGCACTGCGGGATCAGGTGGAAGAGGCCCGGTAAGCGAAGCGCCACCGGGCAATACTCAAAAGCGCAGGGAGGCTTAGTAGTAGGAGTGCTCGCCGCGCTGGTGCTCGGTGAGGTCACGCACGCCGGCGAGTTCCGGGAACTCGTTCAGCAGCTGCTTCTCAATGCCCTCTTTCAGGGTTACGTCAACCATGGAGCACCCGTTACAGCCGCCGCCGAATTGCAGAATGGCGTAGCCTTCATCGGTGATCTCCATCAGCGTAACGCGACCACCGTGGCCTGCGAGCTGTGGGTTGATTTGTGATTGCAGTAAATACTCTACGCGCTCCATCAGCGGGGCGTCGTCAGAGACTTTACGCATTTTGGCGTTCGGGGCTTTCAGCGTCAGCTGTGAGCCCAACTGGTCGGTGACAAAATCGATTTCCGCATCTTCAAGATACGGCGCGCTCAGCTCATCGACATAGGCAACCAGTTGTTCAAATTTCAGCGCGGTATCGGTGGCTTCGACCGCATCCGGCGGACAGTAAGAGACACCACACTCTGCGTTTGGCGTGCCTGGATTGATCACAAATACGCGGATTTGTGTCCCTTCTTCCTGATTCGCCAGCAGTTTGACAAAGTGCGCTTGGGCAGCGTCGGAAATACGGATCATAGCAATGGCCTAATAGTTGACTATTTTACTCGGTTATAATACGCCCATCATCGAGGGTCTACAAGGTTCGACACAGGCACCAGACCTGAACAGTGGCTGCGCCGCTGCGTAAAAGCAGCTGGCTGATCTCTGCGACCGTGCTGCCGGTGGTGACGACATCATCCACAACAACGATATGGAGACCCGCGACCGGCAATTCAAGACGGAAGGCGTTTTTCACGTTCCTTTTACGTAGCCGTGCCGCCAGCTGATGCTGAACCGATGTCGCCCGCCTTCGCCTGAGCGCCGCGTGCGGGTAAGGACAATGCAGCCAGCGCGAAAGGCTTCTGCACAGTAGATCGCTCTGATTAAACCCCCTTCGCCACTGGCGGCGGGCATGTAGCGGCACGCTTACCAGCATATCCGGCGGCGGCAGGGGGTGGATGCGCCGCGCACTCTGTACCGCCAGTAGCAGCAGGCGCGCCAGCGCGGGCGCCATCTCGGGGCGCGGATGGAATTTAAACTGATGCACCAGCAGGCTGAGCGGCGGGGCATAGCGGCTGACGGCAATCAGCCGTTGCCAGGGCGGTGCGCGGCGTAAGCAGCGTCCGCAGGGAAGCTGTTCACTGGCGGCGGGTAAACCGCACAAAGGGCAAACTTTTTCGCGCCGTTGCAGGCTGCGCGTACAGCGCGAGCAGATGCCCCAGTGGCTAAGCATTAATGGCATCAGGCATAGCCAGCACAATCCCGGCACTGTTAGCATGTTGCACCTCCTTGTGTGAAAGAAGAGAACGATAACTGATGAGTGACATCTGGTGGCAAACCAAAGGCGAAGGAGATGTGCATCTTGTGCTGCTACACGGCTGGGGACTGAATGCACAAGTATGGGATGGCATTACGGCGGAACTCAGCTCGCATTTTACCCTGCACCTGGTCGATCTTCCGGGGTATGGCCGCAGCCGTGATTTTGGCACCCAGACCCTGGCACAGATGGCGCAGTGTGTTTTAACGCAGGCGCCGGAAAAGGCGATATGGCTTGGCTGGAGCCTCGGCGGGCTGGTGGCAAGCCAGATTGCGCTGCAAGCGCCGGAACGGGTAAGCGCGCTGGTCACCGTCGCCTCTTCGCCCTGTTTCAGCGCGCGGGAAGCGTGGCCGGGGATCAAACCTGAAGTGCTGGCCGGTTTTCAGCATCAACTGAGTGAGGATTTTCAACGCACGGTTGAGCGTTTTCTGGCGCTGCAAACCATGGGCAGTGACACCGCACGTCAGGATGCGCGCCTGCTGAAAAGCGCCGTCTTGTCGCTGGATATGCCGTCGACAGAGGTGCTGAATGGCGGGCTGGAGATCCTGAAGAGGGTCGATCTGCGTGAGGCGTTACAGAACCTGTCGCTGCCGTTCTTGCGCCTGTATGGTCATCTTGATGGGCTGGTGCCGCGTAAGATTGTGCCGCTGCTGGATGAGATGTGGCCCTCAAGCGAGTCAATTATTTTCCCGAAAGCGGCCCATGCGCCGTTTGTGTCGCACCCTGAAGCCTTTTGCGATGCGCTGCTGGCGCTGAAAGCGAAGCTATAGAAGGGGAAAAGCGCTTTGCCAGACGAGCAAAGCGCCACAGGTTTACACCTCTTTGAGCTGCCCGTTCTGGCGAAGGACAGGGATCGGCAGCCAGGCGCGAATGCAGAGCCCGCCGCGCTCGCTGGTGCCTAACTCCAGCAGACCGTTATGGTTATCCACAATGCGCTGCACAATCGCCAGGCCTAAGCCGGTACCGCTGGTGCTGCGGGCACTGTCGCCGCGCACAAATGGCTGGAAAAGGTGCTCGCGCTGCTCCGGCTTGATGCCCGGACCATCATCTTCCACCTGGAACCAGGCGCGGTTCAGCTCCGTGCCGCTGCTGACTTTGATCCAGCCATTGCCGTAGCGCGCCGCGTTGACCACCATATTAGCGACCGCGCGTTTAATTGAGAGCGGATGCATGCGCACGATGATTTCACCCTCTTGCAGACCGGTGTCGATTTCACGCTCGTAACCGCTCTCTGCCGCAATCACTTCCCCAAGCACGGCGTTAAGATCCGCCGCTTCCATCGGCATCTCCTGCCCGGTGCGCAGGTAGTCGATAAACTGCTCGATAATCGCGTTGCACTCTTCGATATCTTTGTTGATGGATTCAGCCAGATAGCCATCCTCTTCACCCATCATCTCGGTCGCCAGGCGAATACGCGTTAACGGCGTACGCAGATCGTGGCTGACGCCCGCCATCAGCAGCGTACGGTCATCCGCCAGCTGTTTGACGCCCGCCGCCATCTGGTTAAAGGCGCGGGTCACCGAGCGCACCTCCGATGCGCCATACTCCCGCAGCGGCGGCGGGATCTGCCCTTTCCCCACTTTCAGGGCGGCATGTTCGAGGTCAACAAGGGGGCGGTTCTGAATACGGATAAAGAGCCACGCGCCGCCAATCGCCAACAGCATGATCGCCAGCGTATAGCGAAAGAGCGGGGAAAAATCGCCCTGATGAATCTCCGTGAGCGGTACTCGCACCCAAATGTTGGGCGACAGCCAGGTTTTCAGCCACACCACCGGCGAGCTTTTGTTCACCTCAACGCGTACTTCGGTCGGGCCGCCGAGCTGCTGCGCCATCTGCTGGCTCAGGAACTCATAGTGCTGCGCCCAACGCAGGCCAGCATCTTCCGCCGCCTCGTTGGAGTAGAGAGAGATGCCTAATTCGCGATAGATCTCGCGGCGAAATGCCGGGGGCACCACCAGCTGCGTGCCATCCTCCAGCTGCAGTTTATCGGTCATCAGCATACGGACTTCGTAAGCGAGAACCTTATTAAACTGCTGAAGGCTTGGCAAAATGGCGAAATTCAGTACCACCAGGTACGTCGTCACCAGGCTGACGAACAGCAAAGTGACGATGAGCAGCAGCGTGCGGGCAAAGGAACTTCGCGGCGAGAAACGCACTCGCATCATGCTTTAGTGCCGTCCGGTACAAATACGTAGCCCAGGCCCCAGACGGTCTGAATATAACGCGGATGTGCCGGATCCTCTTCCACCATGCGGCGCAGGCGGGAGATCTGCACGTCGATGGAGCGCTCCATCGCCGAGTATTCGCGGCCGCGCGCCAGGTTCATCAGCTTATCGCGCGACAGCGGCTCGCGTGGGTGGCTGACCAGCGCTTTCAGCACCGCAAACTCACCGCTGGTGAGCGGCATCGGCTCATCTTCGCGGAACATTTCGCGCGTGCCGAGGTTGAGCTTGAACTTGCCAAAAGCGATAACCGCTTCTTCCTGAGAGGGCGCGCCTGGCAGTTCATTGGCCTGACGACGCAGCACCGCGCGGATACGTGCCAGCAGTTCACGCGGGTTGAAGGGTTTGGGAATATAGTCGTCGGCACCAATCTCCAGCCCGACAATGCGGTCAACCTCTTCACCTTTTGCCGTCACCATAATGATCGGCATCGGGTTGCTCTGGCTGCGCAGACGGCGGCAGATGGAGAGACCATCTTCGCCCGGCAGCATCAGGTCCAGTACCATCAGATGGAAGGATTCGCGGGTTAACAAGCGATCCATTTGCTCCGCGTTAGCCACGCTACGAACCTGGAAGCCCTGCTCAGTAAGGTAACGCTCGAGCAATGCGCGCAGACGCATATCGTCATCCACGACCAGAATCTTATAATTCTCTTGCATTGTTTTTACTCCCAAAGGTTCCGACAATAATGTTTCCGTATTCTAAAAAAGTGCGCGTTAACGACCAGCGAAATCTGGTATACATTCTAGTCGAAATTGTTACAAAGCATATTTAACAGCAGCTTATATGCATATTGCATCACATAAAGCATGATTAATCCGCGCGTTACCGCGTTCCGTTTGTAAAGTGCAGCGAAGACATTAATAAGGCTCATCAATGAAAACGCCCCTGATTACCCGTGAAGGTTACGACAAACTGAAGCAGGAACTCGATTTTCTCTGGCGTCAGGAGCGCCCGGAAGTGACAAAAAAGGTCACGTGGGCGGCAAGCCTCGGCGACCGCAGCGAAAACGCTGATTATCAATACAACAAAAAGCGCCTGCGCGAAATCGATCGTCGCGTGCGCTACCTGACAAAATGTCTCGAAAATTTAAAAATCGTCGATTATTCGCCGCAACAGGAAGGAAAGGTCTTTTTTGGTGCCTGGGTGGAGATTGAAAATGACGATGGCGGCACGCTGCGTTTTCGCATCGTCGGCTACGACGAAATTTTCGGTCGCAAAGATTACATCTCCATCGATTCACCGATGGCCCGCGCGCTGCTGAAAAAAGAGGTGGGTGATGTGGCGGTAGTGCAGACGCCGGGCGGCGAAGCGACATGGTACGTCAACGAGATTGTCTATGTGAAATAAGTGCCCGGATGAGTCTGAGAGCGCCTGCCGATGGCTGGCATTTTGCTGTGCCAGTCCGTATAACTGTCCCCTGATTTTTTGTTCAGAAGATGATGAAAGACATGATGAATGATTCGCTCTGCCGCATTATTGCGGGTGAACTTAAGGCACGAACCGAACAGGTGGAATCCGCCGTTCGCCTGCTTGATGAAGGCAACACGGTCCCGTTTATTGCGCGTTACCGTAAAGAGGTGACCGGCGGTCTGGACGACACGCAGCTGCGTCAGCTGGAAACCCGTCTCGGCTACCTGCGCGAGCTGGAAGAGCGTCGCCAGGCGATCCTGAAATCGATCGGCGAGCAGGGCAAACTGAGTGATGAACTGGCGCAGGCGATTAACGGCACCCTGAGCAAAACTGAACTCGAAGATCTCTATCTTCCCTACAAACCGAAGCGGCGTACGCGCGGGCAGATTGCCATTGAAGCGGGTCTCGAGCCGCTGGCCGATTCGCTGTGGAACAATCCATCGCAGGATCCCGAAGCCCTCGCAGCCACCTTTGTGGACGCCGACAAAGGCGTTGCCGACAGCAAAGCGGCTCTCGACGGCGCGCGTTATATCCTGATGGAGCGCTTCGCGGAAGACGCGGCGCTGCTGGCGAAAGTGCGTAACTACTTGTGGAAGAACGCCCATCTCGTCTCGACAGTTGTTGCCGGGAAAGAGGAGGAGGGGGCCAAGTTCCGCGATTACTTCGATCATCATGAACCGCTCTCCACTGTCCCGTCACACCGGGCGCTGGCGATGTTCCGCGGGCGTAACGAAGGCATTCTGCAACTTTCGCTGAACGCCGATCCGCAGTTTGATGAGCCGCCAAAAGAGAGCCACGGCGAGCAGATCATCATTGACCACCTTGACCTGCGCCTGAATAACGCCCCGGCGGACAGCTGGCGTAAGGGCGTGGTGAGCTGGACCTGGCGCATCAAAGTGCTGATGCATCTGGAAACGGAGCTGATGGGCACGGTGCGTGAGCGCGCGGAAGATGAGGCGATCAACGTTTTCGCCCGCAACCTGCACGATCTGCTGATGGCTGCGCCAGCCGGTCTGCGCGCAACGATGGGTCTCGATCCCGGTTTACGTACCGGGGTGAAAGTGGCGGTGGTCGATGCCACCGGCAAACTGGTCGCGACCGATACCATCTACCCACACACCGGCCAGGCGGCAAAAGCGGCGGTGGCTGTGGCGGCGCTATGCGAGAAGCATAACGTTGAGCTGGTGGCGATTGGTAACGGCACTGCCTCACGCGAAACCGAGCGCTTCTTCCTGGATGTGCATAAGCAGTTCCCGAAGGTGACGGCGCAGAAGGTGATTGTCAGCGAAGCGGGAGCGTCGGTCTACTCCGCCTCCGAGCTGGCGGCGCTGGAGTTCCCGGATCTGGACGTCTCGCTGCGCGGCGCAGTGTCGATTGCCCGTCGTTTACAGGACCCACTGGCTGAGCTGGTGAAGATCGACCCCAAATCTATCGGCGTCGGCCAGTATCAGCATGATGTCAGCCAGAGCCAGCTGGCGCGTAAACTCGATGCAGTAGTGGAGGATTGCGTGAACGCCGTCGGCGTGGATCTTAATACCGCCTCCGTGCCGCTGCTGACGCGCGTGGCCGGGTTAACCCGCATGATGGCGCAGAACATTGTCGCCTGGCGTGATGAGAACGGTCAGTTCCAGAACCGCCAGCAGCTGCTAAAAGTGAGCCGCCTCGGGCCAAAAGCCTTTGAGCAGTGCGCGGGATTTTTGCGTATCAACCACGGCGATAACCCGCTTGATGCCTCCACCGTTCACCCGGAAACCTACCCGGTGGTGGAGCGCATTTTGGCGGCGACAGAACAATCTCTGCGCGACCTGATGGGCAACAGTACCGAGCTGCGCAAGCTGAAAGCGTCAGAGTTTACCGATGAGCAGTTCGGCGTGCCGACGGTGACCGACATCATCAAAGAGCTGGAGAAACCGGGCCGCGATCCGCGTCCGGAGTTCAAAACCGCGACCTTTGCGGAGGGCGTTGAAACCCTCAACGATCTTCAGCCGGGCATGGTGCTGGAGGGGGCCGTAACAAACGTCACCAACTTCGGCGCGTTTGTGGATATCGGTGTCCATCAGGATGGGCTGGTGCACATCTCTTCCCTGGCGGATAAATTCGTCGACGATCCGCATACGGTGGTGAAAGCGGGCGATATCGTGAAGGTTAAAGTGCTGGAAGTGGATCTGCCGCGTAAACGTATCGCCCTGACTATGCGTCTCAATGAGCAGCCGGGTGAAAGCGCGCCGCGCCGCGGTGGCAACGGCAATGATCGTGACAATGGCAACCGCAACGCTGCCCGTCCGGCGAAAGCGCCGCGCGGTCGCGACACGCAGCCTGCCGGCAACAGCGCGATGATGGATGCGCTGGCGGCGGCGATGGGTAAGAAACGCTAATCGAAACGCCCTCTTCACGCGAAGGGGGCGTTTTTTCTTCCGCCTGTTATTTTCCCGTTGCGTTTCGCGTTTTATTTTTCGCTGAAGAAAATCGTGAGGAAATTTAGGCTATTCCGCGCGCTATTAGCGCTCCCGTTAATATTTGCGGCAGTTATGATATTTCTATGTGTTATTAAACAGCGCAGCCAAATATAAATTTATTCTTATTATTCCGAATGCATTGCTGCTATTTGTTTGTGAACGTTCCGATGTATAAAATATTGCGCTACATCAAGAATAGGGCAACTTTTCAATTATCCCCGCCGCAAGCGCACGCTTTGGATTGCCGATAGAAACCATTCTCATTATCATCGCAACCACAGGTTCTCTCCTCCTCACTTTGATGACCATCGGTACGTCTTAACGACGCATGAGTAATATTGACTCGAAGAAAAGATAAGTAGGTTCTATGCAATTCTCTCCTGATAGCGCGTGGAAAATTCTCGGTTTCTCATCAGAAATAAGCCCGGCATGGCGGCAGAAACTTTTATCCCTCGGCATGTTGCCCGGCTCCTCTTTTAATGTTGTTCGCGTTGCCCCATTGGGCGATCCGGTGCATATCGAAACGCGCCGCGTTAATTTAGTGTTAAGAAAAAAAGATCTCGCCTTTCTTAAATTAGAAGTGGTTTCACGTTAAGCAAAACGTTTTCGCGGGGTGCGAAAGAAAATGAAAAAAATGACCATTGGCTTAATTGGCAACCCCAATTCAGGCAAGACCACACTATTCAATCAGTTAACCGGTGCGCGTCAGCGCGTCGGCAACTGGGCCGGGGTCACCGTTGAACGCAAAGAGGGACTCTTCACCACCACCGACCACCAGGTCACGCTGGTTGATCTCCCCGGTACCTACTCGCTCACCACTATTTCCGCACAAACCTCTCTCGATGAGCAGATTGCCTGCCACTACATTCTGAACGGCGATGCCGATCTGCTGATAAACGTAGTGGATGCTTCCAACCTCGAGCGCAATCTCTATTTGACGTTGCAGCTGCTGGAGCTTGGCGTACCCTGCATTATTGCTCTTAACATGCTGGATATCGCCGAGAAGCAGAAGCTGCGCATTGATATCGATGCGCTGGCCAGCCGCCTCGGCTGCCCGGTGATCCCGCTGGTTTCCACGCGCGGGCGCGGTATCGAGGCGCTGAAACTCGCCATCGATCGCCATAGCGTCAATGACAATGTCGAACTGGTCCATTACGCGCTGCCGCTGGCGCGCGAGGCGGATACGCTGGCCGGGCAGATGCGCGAAGCGCTTCCCTGGCAGCAGCGGCGCTGGATGGGTTTGCAGATGCTGGAAGGGGATATATATAGCCGCGCCAACGCCGGAATTTCCGACAGCCAGTTCAACGCCGCGCTCTCCCGCTTGCAGGCGGAGATGGACGATCCGGCGCTGCATATCGCCGATGCACGTTACCAGGCCATCGCCGCGATTTGCGATACCGTCAGCAATACGTTGACCGCCGAGCCAGGCCGTTTCACCGCCGCCGTTGACCGTATTATTCTCAACCGCTTTCTCGGCTTGCCGTTCTTCCTGTTTGTCATGTACCTGATGTTCCTCTTCGCCATCAATATCGGCGGGGCCTTCTCACCCATCTTTGACGCCGGTTCCGTGGCGATCTTTATCCATGGCATTCAGTGGCTCGGTTATACGCTGCACTTCCCGGAGTGGCTGACGGTCTTTCTCGCGCAGGGGCTGGGCGGCGGTGTCAACACCGTGCTGCCGCTGGTGCCGCAGCTGGGGATGATGTACCTCTTTATGTCTTTTCTTGAAGACTCCGGCTATATGGCACGCGCCGCGTTTGTGATGGACCGCCTGATGCAGTCACTGGGTCTGCCGGGTAAATCCTTTGTGCCGCTGATTGTTGGCTTCGGCTGTAACGTGCCGTCAGTGATGGGCGCGCGTACGCTCGATGCGCCGCGCGAGCGCCTCATCACCATCATGATGGCGCCGTTTATGTCCTGCGGCGCGCGGTTGGCGATCTTTGCCGTCTTTGCCGCCGCCTTCTTTGGTCAGCAGGGCGCGATGGCGGTCTTCTCCCTCTACCTGCTGGGTGTGGTAATGGCGATCCTCACCGGGCTGATGCTGAAATACACGCTACTGCGCGGTGAAGCGTCACCGTTTGTGATGGAGCTGCCGGTCTACCATGTTCCGCATCTGAAAAGCCTGCTGCTGCAAACCTGGCAGCGGCTGAAAGGCTTTGTCATCCGCGCCGGGAAAGTGATCATCATCGTCAGCATTTTCCTCAGCGCGATGAACAGCTTCTCGCTGAATGGCCGCACGGTGCATAACATCAACGACTCGGCGCTGGCCTCCATCAGCCGCCTCTTTACCCCGCTGTTGGAGCCGATTGGCGTACAGGGCGATCACTGGCAGGCGACGGTCGGGCTGGTTACCGGCGCGATGGCGAAAGAGGTGGTTGTCGGCACGCTAAACACGCTCTACACCGCGGAAAATATTGAGCAGGAGGCTTTTAACCCGGCCACGTTCAGCCTGAGCGATGAACTGCTCGCCGCGCTGGAAGAGACCGGCAGTTCCATCAAAGCGACCTTCAGCCTGAGCGTGCTTGCCAATCCGATCGAAGCCAGCAAGGGCGACGGGGAGATGGCGACGGGTACCATGGGGGTGATGAGCCAGAAATTCGGCAGTGCGGCCGCGGCCTACAGCTACCTGATTTTTGTCCTGCTCTACGTGCCGTGCATCACAGCGATGGGCGCGATTGCCCGCGAAGCCAGCCGCGGCTGGATGGGCTTCTCGGTGCTCTGGGGGTTAAATATCGCCTATTCGCTCTCTACGCTCTTTTATCAAACCGTCACCTTCCATCAGCATCCGCTCTACAGCCTGACCTGCATTCTGGCAGTGGTGGCGTTTAACGTGCTGGTGATTGGCGTGTTGCGCCGGGCGCGCAGCCGCGTGAACGTCAATCTGCTGGCTACGCGCAGAACGGTGGCCAGCTGCTGCGACAGCCCGGCGAGCGACTGCCATTAAGGAGCAGAGTGATGGCATCCCTTATTGAGGTACGCGATCTGCTGGCGTTGCAGGGGAGGATGGAGGCAAGCCAGCTCAGCCTCGCCCTGCAGACGCCTAAAGCGTTGATCGACGCCATGCTGGCGCGGCTGGAGGCGATGGGGCGCGCGGTGCGTGTTGAGGAGGAGGTGAGCGGTTGCCTGACCGGCAGTTGCAAAGCATGCCCACAGGGCAAAGCCGCCTGCTCACGAGAGTGGTGGATGCTGCGCTAACCCGTTCATTGCCAAGTAAAAAACCCGCCGAGCGGCGGGTTTTGTCTCTCTTGCGTAACCGGATTACACTTTCGGCCCGGCGCTGACCAGCGCGGCGCCCGCAGGCGTATCGGTATACTTCTCGAAGTTCTCGATAAAGAGTTTTGCCAGCTGCGTGGCTTTCTCTTGCCACTGCTCCGGCGACGCGTAGGTTCCGCGCGGATCGAGAATACGGCTCTCAACGCCCGGCAGCGAGGTCGGGATCGCCAGGTCAAACATCGGCAGGGTAAAGGTTTCAGCATCGTCCAGCGAACCATTAAGAATGGCATCGATAATCGCGCGTGTGTCTTTAATGGAGATGCGTTTGCCGGTGCCGTTCCAGCCGGTATTCACCAGGTAAGCCTGCGCCCCGGCGGCCTGCATCCGTTTTACCAGCACTTCGGCATACTGCGTCGGGTGCAGCGACAGGAACGCGGCGCCAAAGCAGGCGGAAAAGGTCGGTGTCGGCTCGGTGACCCCGCGCTCGGTGCCGGCCAGTTTCGCGGTAAAGCCGGAGAGGAAGTGATACTGCGTCTGGCTGGCGGTCAGGCGCGACACCGGCGGCAGCACGCCGAACGCATCCGCCGTCAGGAAGATCACTTTGGTTGCGTGACCTGCTTTTGAGACCGGTTTAACAATATTCTGGATATGGTAAATCGGGTAGGAGACGCGGGTGTTCTCGGTTTTCGACGCATCGTCGAAGTCGATGCTGCCATCGGCGCGCACGCTGACATTTTCCAGCAGCGCATCGCGGCGAATGGCATGGAAAATATCGGGCTCCGCCTCTTCAGAGAGGCGAATGGTTTTCGCGTAGCAGCCGCCTTCAAAGTTGAAGACGCCATCGTCATCCCAGCCGTGCTCATCATCGCCAATCAGGCGGCGTTTTGGGTCGGTTGAGAGAGTGGTTTTACCGGTCCCGGAGAGGCCAAAGAAGACGGCAACATCGCCTTTCTCGCCGACGTTCGCCGAGCAGTGCATTGACGCAATCCCCTGCAGCGGCAGCAGGTAGTTCATGATAGAGAACATCCCTTTCTTCATCTCACCGCCGTACCACGTCCCGCCAATCAGCTGGATGCGTTCGGTCAGGTTGAAGGCAACAAAGTTCTCTGAGTTGAGGCCCTGCTCTTTCCACTGCGGGTTGGTGCACTTCGCGCCGTTCATGACGATAAAGTCCGGCGTGAAATCTGCCAGCTCTTCGTCGTCCGGACGGATGAACATGTTTTTAACGAAGTGCGCCTGCCAGGCCACTTCCGTAATAAAACGCACCGCGAGGCGGGTGTCCGGGTTGGCGCCGCAGAAGGCATCGACAATAAAGAGGCGCTTGCCCGACAGCTGCTCCGTGACGAGGCCTTTCAGATGCTGCCACACTTCCGGCGAGAGCGGCTTATTGTCGTTCTTGCCTTTGCCTTTATCAGACCACCATACGGTGTCGCGGGTAGTATCATCGCGAACAATGTACTTATCCTTCGGCGAGCGGCCGGTAAAGATGCCGGTATCGACGGCGACCGCGCCGGAGGTGGTCAATACGCCGCGCTCATACCCTTCCAGGTCCGGACGAAGTTCCTCTTGATACAGCGTTTCGTAATCGGGGTTGTAAACGACATCCTGAACATCGTTGATTCCATAAGCCTTGAGATCTTGCGGGGTTAAACTCTTAACACGCATGTCACTGCTCCTTAGCCAAAATGTACTACCTGAAAGTGTAGGGGTGATTCTTTGCCACTACCGGGACGAGGTTCATAGATTTACCTGGCTCGAAAACCCAGCCTGACGAAAACGCTGTGATTGAGGTCACTTAATGGCACGGATTATGCCAAAATTTATTACATTCATCGGGGAAATGTTCTTAAAACGGCGCGGGACGCCATTTTTAACCTTTGCTTTGTGACTGTAATCGCTTTCATGAAAGAGAATTACGTAACACTTACAGGCAGGATTTTAACGGAAACGTGATCGGCGAAACAAAAACGCCGCCCTGAAGGCGGCGATTGATAACTGCTGTTAATGAACCTGCGGATCGGCAGGAGAGGCGTTATTGCGGATTTCCGCAATATCCATCGCATTGAAGAGGTAGTGGTTGCCGCAATAATCGCAGTGCATATCGATTTCGCCCTCTTCGGCGAGGATGCTATCCACTTCCTCATCCGGCAGGGTTTTCAGCGCGCCGGCGCAACGCTCGCGTGAGCAGGTGCATTTGAACTCAACGTCCTGCGGATCGTAAAGGGTGACCTCTTCTTCATGATAGAGACGCCACAGCACTTCGTTGGCTGGCAGGGTAAAGAGCTCTTCTGCTTTAACGGTTTCTGTCAGCACGGCCAGGTGTTCAAAGTCTTCCGCCTGGGTATCCTGCGCGGGCAGCACCTGCAGCAGCATACCGCCTGCCGCTGGCTGGCCTTCAACCTCACCGGTGCGGATGAAAAGGCGCGTCGGCAGCTGTTCGGAACGCTGGAAGTAATCTTCGAGGCATTCGGCCAGCGTCTCGCCTTCAAGGCCAACCACGCCCTGATAGCGTTCGCCCTCTTCCGGCGTAATGGTAATCACCAGATAACCGTTACCCACCAGCGTTTTCAGGCTTGCATCGTCCGCAACCTCCCCCTGTACGCGCGCGACGCCGCGCATCTGCTGACGGTTATTGCCGTTGATCACCGCGAGGCTCATCGGGCCATCACCCTGCACCTGAACGGTAATATCACCGGCAAACTTCAGCGTCGCGGTCAGCAGGCTGGTGGCGACCAGCAACTCGCCGAGGAGGTTTTTCACCGGCAGAGGATAGTTGTGATTTTCCAGCACCTCTTTCCAGGTATTGGAGACGGTTACCAGCTCGCCGCGCACGGCATAGTTCTCAAAAAGGTAGCGGTGTAATTGGTCTTGATTGGCCATGTTTCTCTCTCTTGCGGGTGCGCGTTACTCGCTGCCACCGGATTTAAATTTCATCAGATCGCGGCGCTCCTTCTTATCCGGGCGGCGATCGGGATGCGGCATGGTCAGCGCATTGAGCTTGCGGGCCTGCGCCATTTTTTCGCGTTTCTCAATGCTCTCTGCCGTCTCTTCATACAGTTCAACGGCTTCGCTTGCCGGACGGCGCTGATCGGTAATCCCTTTTACGATCACGGTTCGCTCATCATTGCCCTGACGCAGGGTCAGGGTGGCGTTCAGCTCGACGATTTTACTCGGCTTGCTGCGTTGCCCGTTGTAGTGCACCTTCCCGCCGTCGATCATCTCGCGGGCGAAGGCGCGGGTCTTATAAAAACGCGCTGCCCAGAGCCATTTATCCAGGCGGACCTCTTGCGCAGGCTGCTGTTTCATTACATCTCCTTTAGAAGCGAGGGGAGTAAGCGGCGGTAGTCGTTCATGGCCGGATGGCGCAAATAGCGCTTATCCGCCAACCCGGAGTCTGGATTAGCGACGCCGAGACAGTAGCGAATACCAAATGTCGCGGCGGCATCGAGAATCGGCTCGCTGTCATCAATGAACAGCGTCTGCGCGGGATCAAGGCCGGTATGACTGGCGACAGCCTGCCACAAGCGCTGATCCTCTTTCGGATAACCAAATGTATGGGTGGAAAGTAATAAATCAAGGTGCGCCGCCAGGCCCGTATGCTCAAGCTTAACCGCCAGGTTGTGCGGGTGCGCGTTGGTCAGCAAAATGCGGCGCTTGCCGCTTTTTTTCAACGCATCAAGAAACGGGACCGTATCTTCACGCAGTACGGCGCGCGCCCCTTGCTCGGTGGTCATGGCGCAAATATCCAGCCCAAGCCGTTCGCTCCAGTAGTCCAGACAGTACCAGTTTAGCGTATGCTGCACGTCGTGATAGGCCTGGCTGATGACGCTTTGCGCCTCCTGCGGCGTTAAACCCGCTTTCTCGCTGTAGGTTTGCGGCACCAGTTGCTGCCAGAAATAGGTATCGAAGGCGAGATCGAGCAGCGTGCCGTCCATGTCCAGCAGAACGGTATCCACCTCCTGCCAGGCAATATCAATGTGCATGAAAAGGGCTCCAGCCAGAGAAAATCTGCGCGCAAGGTTAACACAGCTCGCGCAGCAGATCGTTATCAGCCGAGGCTATCTTCGCTAGGGATCAGGCGGGGGTTGAGGCAGCTCTCATAGTACTGCTGAATCTCTTCAATACGCGTGCGGTTACGCTGGTAGCGGCGCAGCGCCAGCACGCCATTGTAGATGCTGCACAGGAGCATCGCCGCCAGCAGCAGGGTCGTGGCGGCATAGCGCCATAAACCGGCAGCATCCGGCATGCGGTGCAGGCTGATATGTTTAGTGCCGTTGGCATCGGTCACAAGGCTTGTGATGATCCCTTCCGCGTGGAACGGCGTCTGCATCAGCATCTGTGCCAGACGCTGGAACTCGGCCCACTGCTCCTGCGCCGGGTAGTCATAGAGCGCCATCGGCGGCCACGGCTGATCGACCAGTTCATTACCCTCTTCGCTGACAATCAAGAAGCCGCCCGGAGCCGGGCTGTTCAGCGCCTGCGCCGCGCGCGTGGTTTCACGCATGATAAACGGCGCGGTCGAGGTAGTGACGAGGTTGTCGAGGGATTCTGCGCTCACCGGGCGCAGCAGCACATTGACCCCGGTAAGCTTGCCTTCGCTGGCGCGCTTGGTCAGCGTCTCCCAGTCTTTGCTGTTACCGAGGTTGACCAGCGCATTTTTAAGCCGCAGACACTCATCTTCAGCCGCGCAAAGCTCCTGCGTTTTCAGCACGATATCAGCGAAATCATCCAGCAGAACCATGCCGGATTTTTGAATGGCGGAGCGTAACACCGGGCTGACGCGGGAATCCTCTTCCGTGGTCGGATGCAGCTGCTGGCTCACCGCCTGCGCCAGCGCGGTGGCTTTGGTCACAATGTCCGATTCCGGCAATGGCAGGGGAGGGGCGTTGTTCCAGATAATTTGTGAGCAGTCGAACGGCGTAAACGGCGACGTCTGACGCGAGGCCCAGTTGCTCTGCGTGTGGATATTACACATCCCGGTGCCGCTGATGCGTAGCGTATCGCCAATGCGCAGACCCGCGGCTTCCAGCTGATTGACGCTGCTGGCTTCAACGGTCTGTGCGCCTTTAATCCACGAAACGGTGAATTTGATCGGCATATCCAGCGGCACCCAAATCAGCAGCATCGCCAGCACTACCAGCGAGCCGAGCGAGATCACTGCGCTGCGCACCCAGTGCTGCAGCGGGAAGTTCTTTACCTCGTCGTGCAGTGACAAAAAGCGCCCCTGGCGCACAACGTGACGATCGAGATAGATATCAATATCGGTTTGCTGACCTAAATCGCGGGTGATAAAGGGCTGCCAGTGCTTTGGATAAATCAGGTCGATAATACCGAGCGAGATGTTGTTCATCTGCTCCTGATTGTTTTCACCGAACAGCCCCCAGCGCTTTGGCGTGCCGCGCAGACAGTGAATTTCGCGCAGCGTGTTTTTTGCCGGCGGCGCATAAAGCCCCCACAGACCGGCCGCCAGCAGCAGCGCACCGCCGCCCGCCATCCACGGCACAAAGACTTCCGGCGATGCCAGGCAGAAGAAGAACATCAGGAATGAGGCACAGATCAGCAGCGCTTCGCGCATGCCGTCCGGACGGTTCAGGGTATGTTCATAGGGGGTTTCGCGGCGAATATTGAGCAGTTCAATCTGCTCACTCTCTTCACCGCGGATCGCCGAATGGGTTGAGCCGATATGCTGCAATTCGCTGCCGCGCTCTTCATACATACACTCGCTGAGCGTATGCCCATTGAGAGCAATCACCAGCGGCATTGAGTCAGTACGAATCAGCTCAACATTATTCTCATCATTAATGTATTGCTCCCACGATGGCGGGAGATGGACCTCAACGGAGTCCAGGTAGTAACGCCACTTATTTGGCGCGTCGGTAGTGATGCCATAGCGCGTGATGGGATGGGCGACAAACAGCACCGTATTGCTATGCGCATTGAGTTTGATGGAGACAGGAGCGGCAGTGGCGCCCGTCAGACCAGGGGTATTTTGGGTACGGGAAAGCGTTTCCAGATAGCGTTCAACGGCGTCGCGCTCCTCTGGTGTCAATTTGCGGGCCGTCGCGCCGGAGAATGCCGGTAAATAAGGCAATCGGTATCGACGTTGCGACCTGTACCTGTAAATCCATCCGGCGAGGAATGCGCAGGCCAGCATAGCAACTAAAAAAATCAAAATGGTGCTCATGCTTTCCCCATCTTACTTTTTCAAACAGGTGTAGTCAGTTGCACCCTTCCCGTAAATATCTAATGTGGTTGGCCGCGATAAGCAAGAAATTAACTTGAGTATTTTTAAGCGCATACCATCGTTGGGAAGAATAGCAAAAGCCCCCTGGCGGGAATATCAGCAAATTCTTAGTTTTATTTCAAGCTATTGACTTTTTAGTGAAAATGCGAATTGATTTCAGATAGGTTGCAACAATGTAAATAAGCGGCAAAGGAGATTGCCCAGGGCGTGCGTAGTGTCGCACAATAACGAAAGTTTCTCTGCAAAGACCGATAATAATGAGCAAATCATTGCAAAAACCCACCATTCTCAACGTCGAAACCGTGGCGTCGTCGCGACTTTTTAACGTCGAAAGCGTGGATCTGGAATTTAGCAACGGTGTGCGTCGGGTCTATGAACGCATGCGCCCCTCTAATCGTGAAGCGGTGATGATTGTGCCGATCATCGACGATCACCTGATTCTGATCCGTGAATATGCGGTTGGAACCGAATCCTACGAGCTGGGTTTCTCCAAAGGTCTTATCGACGAGGGGGAGAGTATATATGAAGCGGCCAACCGGGAGCTAAAGGAAGAGGTTGGATTTGGCGCGAACGAGCTCACTTTTCTGAAAAAACTGAGCATGGCACCCTCCTACTTCTCCAGCAAGATGAATATCCTGGTAGCGGAAAATCTCTATCCAGAATCACTGCCGGGCGATGAGCCTGAGCCACTGCCGCAGGTCCGCTGGCCGTTAAAGCACCTGATGGATCTGCTTGAAGACCCCGATTTCCACGAAGCCCGCAATGTCAGCGCACTCTTTCTGGTGCGTGAGTGGCTCAAAGGGCAAGGGCGGCTTTAATCGCTGTAATAAATAAAAGAAAGGGCGCGAAAGCGCCCTTTTTTATACTGCTCACCGCTGCGTCAGAACAGCTCGTGCGTCTCGCCATTATCGATAAGCGTGGTGCCCGCTTCATGAACTGCCTGCTGAGTCGGCTGCGTTCCTTCGATAAAGTACTCCTGACGGCTGCTACCGCCATTGGCTAGCTGCCCGGTGCTACGGTCAATATTGACCGTTACCACGCCCGGCGGCGGCGTAAGCGGATCTTCCGGCACGCCCTCCAGCACGGCTTTCATGTAAGCATCCCATGCTGGCTGTGCGCTCTTCGCACCGCCTTCATAGCCGGAAATCTGATCCTTAATCGCGCCAGAAGCGCTGGTGCGGCCAAGGTTGCGGCGATGATCGTCAAAGCCAATCCACACCGAGGTCACCACGCCTGGGCCGTAACCTGAGAACCAGGCATCTTTCGAACTGTTGGTGGTGCCGGTTTTGCCGCCGATATCATTGCGTTTGAGATCGCGACCCGCGCGCCAGCCGGTACCTTGCCAGCCCGGTTCCCCAAAGACGTTACTGTTCAGCGCGCTCTTAATCAGGAAGGAGAGCGGCGTACTGATGACGTGCGGCGCGTACTCCTCCGCACCGGTGCGTTCAACCAGCGCCTGGTTTGCCTGCTCCAGCTGCGGCATCGGGACGGCAGGATTTTGCTGCTCCTGCGAGGTGGCGACGTTTTCCATATCCTTGTTTTCCAGCACATTCGACTTCGGCGTCTCGCCATAAATCACCGGAATATCGCAACTGGCACAGGCGACCTTCGGACGCGCTTCAAACAGCTTATCACCCTGAACATTCTCGATTTTGCTGATGAAATAGGGATCAACCAGGAAGCCGCCGTTGGCCATTACCGCATAACCGCGCGCCACCTGCAGCGGAGTAAAGGAGGCTGAGCCGAGCGCAAGGGATTCGGTATGTACAATGTTTTGCGCCGGGAAACCGAAGCGCTGCAGATACTCTGCCGCGTAATCAACGCCCATCGCACGCATCGCGCGTACCATCACCACGTTTTTCGACTGCCCCAGACCCTGGCGCAGGCGGATCGGCCCGGCATACTCATCCGGCGAGTTCTTCGGCCGCCAGTCGGAGCCAGCGCCCGCATCCCAGCGCGAAATCGGCGCATCGTTAAGGATGCTTGCCAGCGTCAGGCCTTTATCCATCGCAGCGGTATAAAGGAACGGTTTGATGTTCGATCCAACCTGGCGCAGCGCTTGTGTGGCGCGGTTAAACTTGCTCTGGTTGAAATCAAAACCGCCCACCAGCGCCATCACCGCGCCGTTATGGGGGTTGATCGACACCAGCGCTGAGTTGACGTCCGGCACTTGTCCCAGCCACCAGCTGTCGCCTACCTGGCGAACCCAAATCTGCTGACCCACCTGAACGGCGTCGGTCACTTTGCGCGGCGTTGGACCCTGCTGCGTATCCGAGCGGTAAGGGCGCGCCCAGCGAACACCTTCCAGCTTCAGCGAGACCGTCGAACCGTCCGCCAGCATTGCGGTGGCTTCCTGCGGATTGGCGCTGGTGACAACGGCAGGCGACAGCGGTCCGTAAGTCGGCAGCGCTTTCAGAGAGTCAGTGATTTTTTTACTCTCCCACGCCGCTTCACCCACTTTCCACAGCACGTTCGACGGGCCGCGATAGCCGTGACGCATATCGTAATCCATCACGTTATTGCGCACCGCATCCTGCGCGGCCTGCTGCACTTTGCGCGTGACTGTGGTGTAAACACGATAACCATCTTCGTAGGCTTTATCACCGTAGCGGCTCACCATCTCCTGGCGCACCATTTCGGAAAGATAGGGGGCAGAGAAGGCGATTTCCGGCGCATGGTAGTTGGCATCAATAGCTTCGCTACGCGCTTCGTCAGCCTGCTGCTCGCTGATATACCCTTCGCTCTGCATACGCGCCAGCACTACATTGCGTCGCGCCGTGGCACGGTCGAGAGAGTAGAGCGGGTTAAAGGTAGAGGGCGCTTTCGGCAGCCCGGCAATCACTGCGATCTCGCTTAAGGTGAGTTGGTCGACACTTTTACCAAAGTAGACCTGCGCCGCCGCGCCCACGCCGTAAGCGCGGTAACCGAGATAAATTTTATTGAGGTAGAGCTCAAGAATTTCGTCTTTGCTCAGCAGTTGCTCAATGCGGATTGCCAGGAACACCTCTTTGATTTTACGCATCATTGTGCGTTCCGGGCTTAAGAAGAAGTTACGCGCCAGCTGCTGCGTAATGGTACTTGCACCCTGCGAGGCGTGGCCGGAGAAGAGCGCGACGCTGGCCGCACGGAAAATCCCGACCGGATCGACGCCGTGATGCTCATAAAAGCGGCTGTCTTCCGTGGCGATAAAGGCTTTCACCATCACTGGCGGAATGTGATCCAGCGTCAACGGGATACGGCGCTTTTCACCGTACTGCGCGATCAGCTCGCCGTCAGCGCTATAGACCTGCATTGGAATCTGCAGCCGGACATCCTTCAGCGTGGCGACGTCAGGTAACTGCGGCTCAATATATTTGTACAGACCGTAAATCGAGCCTGCTCCCAACAGAATGCAAAAGACTGCAAGGATGAATAAATACTTTACGAACTTCACTGGAGATTTCCCATTTAGAGTCACTTGGGCAGTTTATAAACAACCGCGCGGTAGTATAAAGGCAAGCCTTAAGCATTGATATAGCGTCCGCCAGCGAGACGATAAGGAGATCGTAATTTATGACATTCAGGCACTGGCAAATTGGTGTGCATATTCAACAGGATGGCGTCTTTGTCGTGGCGCTTTCCGCCGGGCGATACGGGCGAGCGCTGCGCCGCTGGTGGCATCTTCCGCTCCCCAGTGGCGCGGTGGTTCAGGGGCGGATTAAAACGCCGGAGCAGCTGCTCAATGCCCTGCGTCCCTGGCGTACTGCCTTGCCGCAGCGCCACTGCGCGCGTATCGCCTTTCCCGCCGGGCAGACGCTGCAGCGAAGATTACCGCGCCCGGCGGTGACGCTGCGTGAACCCATGCTGACCAGCTGGGTTTCACAGGCGATGGCGCGCGAGCTGGAGATGGCACAAAGCGATCTCTGTTTCGACTTTACCGAGGATGAGCCCGCCAGGAGCTATGGCGTGACCGCCGCACAGAACCGGGATATCGCCGTGCTGCTGGAGATCGCACAGCAGCTTTCACTCCATCTCTCCTCTATTACGCCCGATGCCTGCGCCCTGCAGCCGCTACTGCCCTCCCTGTCGGCACCGGCGCGCTGTCTCGCCTGGTGCGATGAGCGCCAGTGGCTCTGGGCGACAAAAGAGAGCTGGGGGCGGCGAGCGCGTGAAGAGGCGCAGGATGTGACGCAGCTTGGCGCACTGCTCGCACTTCCCCCGGATGAGATCATCCAGTGTGGCGAAGGCGCAGGTGAATTTGACTGCTGGGGCGCGGTACCGTCGCGCCAACCGCCTCTACCGGATGCGAGCCAGCGCTACGCCATTGCGTTGGGGCTGGCGATTGCCAGGGGGTACTGATGCGTCCTGCGGTCAATTTTATGCCGTGGCGGCAGCTGCAGCGGCGGCGATGTTTGCGCTTCTGGGCGGTGACAGCGGTGTTAAGCGTGATGAGCCTGTTCCTGGGCGGCACGTGGTGGCATGCGCAGCGGGCCCAGGCCTGGCATAGCGATACACTCTGGCTGGCGGCGGATCGGGCGCTGCTGGTCGTGCTGCATGCACAAGAAGAACCGCTTCGTCTGCGACAACAGCAGTGGCAACTGGCGCAGGAGAAAGCGCGCCGGCGGCAGATCACAACCGCCTGGCGGCAGACGTTGCTCACGCTTGCGGCCGCGCTACCAGAAAACGCCTGGCTGACCCAACTGCGCTGGCGGCAGAACCAGCTAGAAATTAACGGCCTGGCGCGTGCCGTCAGCGCCCTTAGCGAGTTTGAGCCGCGGCTGCAAAAGCTGGCGGGGTTTCACCTCCAGCCGATGGAGAGCGTCTCGCGTAATGGGCAGGGGCTCTGGCAATTTACCTATCAGCTGAGCCGGGAGCAGATCGATGGCGCTAAACCCTGATGTGTGGCTCGCCCTTTCGCCGCGCATGCGGGCGGTCTGCTGGCTGGCCGCAACGCTTATCGGCATATTGCTTATCGGGTGGTTCGCCATCCGACCGCTGAATCATGCGCAGCGCCTTACGCTTCGCCAGCAGAGTGCGCTCCAGCTGGAGCTACAGGCAGAGTGGCGAAAGCTTCGCGCGCTGGCATTGCCCGAGGAGCAGATTGAGCTCTCAGAGGTGCGTCGCTTTAGCCCACTCGACTTTCATGGCCAGACGCGGCAGCTCTTGCGCTGGCAGCCGATGCAGAGCGGCGGTGAAATGGTGCTGGAAAGCCGCTGGCCGCAGGCCGTAGAGACCTTTCTGCTGCTGGCGGAGCGCGACATGCAGATCCCCGCATTTTCTCTTTCCGCCAGCGACAACGGGCTGCGCTTTACGCTGCAACTGGAGCATGACGATGATCGCTAAACGCCTGCTTTTTACCTTCGGGATGGTCTGTGTGCTGTGCGGTATGCGCGATCCTTTTCAGCCCCCGCCGGATCGCTGCCAGCTTGCACAGCTCCATGCCTGGCAGCTGCATGGCGTTATCGAAAGCGGGCAGCGGCTGGCCATCATCCGCGACGCGGCGGGGCGCTGGCATCGGGTTCGCGTGGGCGACACACTTTCCCCCGGATGGCGCGTTACCGCCATCGACGCGGATGAAACAGAGATAACAACAGGGAAGAGCTGCGCCCCCTCGACATGGCGCTGGAAACGAAAAGGAACTCAGGATGCGAAAATCGATAGCGAGCATCGTACTCTTTAGTCTGCCGCTGGCCTGCGTCAGGGCAGCGCCGCTGGTGACAATGAGCGTTGACGAGGTGCCGGTTGCGCAGGTGCTGCAGGCCCTGGCGACGCTGGAAAAACAGAATCTTATCATCCCGCCAGAGGTGAGCGGTGTGGTCTCCCTTAACCTGACTGAAGTGCCCTGGTTGCAGGCGATGCAGACCGTTGCAGCCAGCGCAGGGTTAATCCTGAATCAGCAAGGCGCTATCTGGCAGGTGCATACCGCGTCGTGGCAGCAGAAGAAGCTGGCGGAGCAGGAGGCGGCCCAGGCGCGGCGTAAAAAGAGTGCGCCAACGCTGACGCGCGGCATTGTGCTACGCCATGCGAATGCCGCCGAGCTGGCAAAAGCCGCAGAGAAGCTAATCAGTGCCCAAGGGACCCTCACCGTCGATGTGCGTCTTAACCGGCTGCTGGTACGTGATAATAAAGAGAGCCTCGCCGCGCTGGAGAAGTGGGTCGCGCAGATGGACCTGCCGGTTGAGCAGGTCGAACTGGCGGCATGGATCGTGACTATTAATGAAAAAAGTCTGCGCGAGCTCGGGGTGAAGTGGGGGCTCGGGCAAGAGCCTGCCGCCACGCGCGGTCAGGTGAGTAACCTGGTGGCAGATCACAGCGTCGCCAGCGCCACAACGCGTATCGGCTTTAATATCGGCAGTATTAATGCGCGGCTGCTTGAACTGGAGCTCTCCGCGCTTGAACAAAAGCAGCAACTAGAGATTATCGCCAGCCCGCGCCTGCTGGCCTCACATCTGCAGCCTGCAAGTATTAAGCAGGGGAGTGAAATTCCTTACCAGGTGGCTAACGGTGAGAGCAATACGGCAGTTGAATTTAAAGAAGCGGTGCTGGGCATGGAAGTGACCCCAACGGTGCTGCCGGATGGGCGGGTCCGCTTGAAGCTGCGCATCAGCCAGAATATGCCCGGTCAGGTACTGCAACAGGCCGGCGGCGAAGCGCTGGCGATTGATAAGCAGGAGATTGAAACCGTGGTAGAGGTTAAAAGCGGCGAAACGCTGGCATTGGGTGGCATCTTTTCGCAAAAGAAGCGTAACGGCAGAGCCCAGGTACCGGGTCTTGGCGCTATTCCCGGCTTCGGTCGTCTGTTTCGCCAGGATGCAAAAGAGGGGGAGCGCCGCGAACTGGTGGTCTTTATTACCCCCAGGCTGGCAGCGGTACATTAAATCTGCCGTAACGCCCCTTTTTCGCCGTAACTTGGCCCAGGTGTTTGACGTGGGAGATGATTTAGCTTACAAGGAGTACCGATTTGAGTGTCAGCGGTCTCCGTATAATAAAGGGCGGTAAGAGGGATAACGTGTTTATTCAGTTGCCAAACAAGCCGGAGTACTGAGATAATTTTCGATCTGACTCTCGCACTATCGCATATGAGGTTTCAGTTCATGTCCTGCTACGCCGCACGTTTGCGAAGCGGGTTTATCATCAACGAATAGTCTTAGTAGTACCGAAAAAATGGCAGAGAAACGCAATATCTTTCTGGTTGGGCCTATGGGTGCCGGCAAAAGCACTATTGGGCGTCAGTTAGCTCAACAACTCAATATGGAATTTTACGATTCTGATCAAGAGATTGAGAAACGAACCGGAGCTGATGTGGGCTGGGTCTTCGATGTTGAAGGTGAAGAAGGTTTCCGCGATCGCGAGGAAAAGATCATCAATGAGCTGACGGAGAAGCAGGGCATCGTTCTGGCGACCGGCGGCGGCTCTGTGAAATCCCGCGAAACCCGTAATCGTCTCTCCGCCCGCGGTGTAGTGGTGTATCTGGAAACCACTATCGAGAAGCAACTGGCTCGTACTCAACGTGATAAAAAACGTCCGCTGCTGCAGGTGGACGCGCCGCCGCGTGAAGTGTTGGAAGCGCTGGCCGACGAACGCAATCCGCTTTACGAAGAGATTGCCGATGTGACCATTCGTACTGACGATCAGAGCGCGAAAGTGGTAGCGAACCAGATTATTCATATGCTGGAAAGCAACTAAATCAGGCTTAATAGACGGCCTGCAGGTTTAAGCAACTAAGGTGGATGTCGCGTCATGGAGAGGATCACCGTTACTCTCGGGGAACGTAGTTACCCTATCACCATCGCGGCTGGTTTGTTTAACGATCCAGCTTCCTTCGCGCCCCTGAAGTCTGGTGATCAGGTCATGCTGGTCACCAACGAAACACTGGCTCCGCTCTACCTTGATAAGGTGCGTGGCGTGCTGGAACAGGCCGGTGTAAATGTCGATAGCGTGATCCTGCCTGACGGCGAGCAGTACAAAAGCCTGGCAGTGATGGATACGGTGTTCACCGCACTGTTGCAAAAACCACATGGGCGCGATACCACACTGGTCGCGCTCGGCGGCGGCGTAATCGGCGATTTAACCGGTTTTGCTGCGGCCAGCTATCAGCGCGGCGTGCGCTTTATCCAGGTGCCGACCACGCTCCTTTCTCAGGTTGACTCCTCCGTTGGCGGTAAAACGGCGGTAAACCACCCCCTTGGCAAAAACATGATTGGCGCGTTCTATCAGCCCGCGTCGGTTGTAGTCGATCTCGATTGCCTGGCAACCCTTCCTGCCCGTGAACTCTCCTCCGGTCTTGCGGAAGTGATCAAATACGGCATTATTCTCGACGGCGCATTCTTTAGCTGGCTGGAAGAGAATATGGACGCTCTGCTGCGCCTCGATGGTGCGGCGCTGGCTTACTGTATTCGCCGCTGCTGCGAACTGAAAGCCGAGGTCGTTGCCGCCGATGAGCGCGAAAACGGCTTACGTGCTTTACTCAATCTTGGGCATACCTTCGGCCATGCGATTGAGGCGGAGATGGGTTACGGTAACTGGCTTCACGGCGAAGCCGTGGCTGCCGGAATGGTGATGGCGGCACACGCGTCAGAACGCCTCGGGCAGTTTAGCGCAGCAGATACGCAGCGCATCAAAGCGCTGCTGAAACGTGCCGGTTTACCCGTTGAAGGTCCGCGTGAAATGGCGGCGCAGGCTTACCTGCCGCACATGATGCGCGATAAAAAAGTGTTAGCGGGAGAGATGCGTTTAGTGCTTCCGCTGGCCATAGGGAAGAGTGAAGTTCGCGGCGGAGTGTCGCACGACGTAGTACTTAGCGCTATTGCTGATTGCCAGCAGGCGTAACGATAAGAAAGGTCTGTTCACGCGCTGCGTGGCGTTTAACTTCGGGCGATATGCATCAGTGGCATACGCCTTTGTGTGGGGTGTTAAATGGATGAATTCAAACCAGAAGACGAGCTGAAACCCGATCCCAGCGATCGTCGTACTGGTCGTTCTCGTCAATCTTCCGAGCGTGTCGATGAGCCGCAGATCAACTTTGATGAGGTTGATGTTGATGCCGACGATCGCCGTCCTGCGCGCACGCGCCGGGTGCGTGACGAGCGCGAAGAGGAGAGCTATCAAGAAGATGAGGCCGCTCTGGACGAGGAGCCGCAGGAGCGTCGCCCGCGTAAGCGTAAGAAAGCCGCTGCCGCAGTGAAACCGGCGTCCCGCCAGTATCTGATGATGGGTATCGGTATCCTGGTGTTACTGCTGCTGATTATCGGCATCGGCTCTGCGCTGAAATCCCCCGCGCCTGCTAGTAATGAACAAAACACGTCGGGCGAGAAAAATATCGATCTCGGCGCGACGAATAACGCTGCCGATCAGGCAAACGGCGCACAGCCCGCACCGGGCGCGTCACCTTCGCAGGCACAGAACGCAGGCAGTGCGCCAGCTCAGCAGGATGTGACACTGCCGCCGATCTCCTCTACGCCATCGCAAGGCCAGCCATCCGCTACGCCGGAAGGGCAAAATCGCGTTGAAGTGCAGGGCGATCTCAACAGCGCGCTGTCGCAGCCGCAGAGCCAGACGCAGCTTGATAGTGCGGCCAGCTCGACGCTGCCGACCGAACCGGCGACGGTTGCACCGATTCATAACAGTAATGGCAACAGCAACTCCACCGCCGCGCGAAATCAGCAGCAGCCTGCCTCCGGTGAAAACCGCACGACGGCACCGCGTAACGAACGTAAGCAGATGGTCATTGAACCGAAGCCGACCGCGAAGACGCCGGTAGCGAAAAGCGAGCCGAAAGCGGAATCCCGCCCGGTCGCCCAGCCGCCGAAACGCACGGAAAGCACCGCTTCTGCGCCAGTGAAAGCCCCAGCGACAACGTCGACAGCAGCACCGTCAACGGCGGCATCCACTCCGAAGACCACAGCACCGGCGGCAACCGCAAGCAGCACACCCGCTGCCAGCGGAACGGCTTCTACCGGCAATGTCGGTGCGCTGAAATCGGCTCCGGGCAACCACTACACCCTGCAGCTGAGCAGTTCTTCGAACTACAACAATCTCAATGCGTGGGCGAAGAAAGAGAACCTGAAAAACTTCGTGGTCTACCAGACAACGCGTAACGGTCAGCCGTGGTACGTGCTGGTGAGCGGCGTCTATGCCTCGAAAGATGATGCTAAGCGCGCAGTCTCTGCGCTGCCAGCGGATGTGCAGGCGAAAAACCCGTGGGCGAAGCCGCTGCATCAGGTGCAGGCCGATCTTAAGTAATGTGTAAAGCGCAGGATGCTGTCGGAGCTTTCTCCACAGCCGGAGAGAGTGTAAGTAATCAGTCAGCATGAAAAAGAATCGCGCTTTTCTAAAATGGGCAGGGGGGAAATACCCCCTGCTCGACGATATCGGAAGGCACTTGCCGAAGGGAGAGTGCCTGATCGAGCCTTTCGTTGGCGCGGGCTCGGTGTTTCTCAACACCTCCTACTCCCGCTATATCCTTGCAGATATCAACAGCGACTTAATCAGCCTCTATAACATCGTTAAAGAGCGGCCTGATGAGTATGTTCACCACGCGCGCGCGCTGTTTGTGCCCGCGGTGAACCAGTCCGAAGTCTATTACCAGCTGCGTCAGGAGTTTAACCAGTGCCAGGAGCCGTTCCGGCGCGCGCTGCTGTTTTTATACCTCAACCGGCATGGCTACAATGGTCTGTGTCGTTACAACCTGCGCGGGGAGTTTAACGTGCCGTTTGGGCGCTATAAAAAACCCTACTTCCCGGAAGCGGAGTTGTATCACTTTGCAGAAAAAGCGCAGAATGCCTTCTTTTACTGCGAATCTTACGCCGAGAGTATGGCGCGGGCGGATGCGAATTCGGTGGTCTATTGCGATCCGCCCTATGCGCCGCTCTCTGCGACAGCCAACTTTACGGCGTACCATACCAATAGCTTTACCCTTGAGCAGCAGGCTCATCTTGCCGCGATTGCGGAGAGCCTGGTGCAGAACCGAATCCCGGTATTGATTTCCAACCATGACACGCTGTTGACGCGTGAATGGTACAGTCAGGCGAAATTGCACGTGGTGAAAGTGCGACGCAGTATCAGCAGTAATGGCGGGACGCGAAAAAAAGTGGATGAGCTGCTGGCGCTCTATCGCCCGGCTCCCGCGCCTCGCTAACCCTGCGTTCACCGCGCCGCCGCCTGCCGAAACCTACTTTCTCAAGGAGATGCGGATGAAACAGTATTTAATTGCCCCTTCGATTCTGTCGGCTGATTTTGCTCGCCTGGGCGAAGACACCGCCAGCGTACTGGCGGCGGGCGGCGACGTTGTCCACTTTGATGTGATGGACAACCACTACGTACCGAACCTGACCATCGGCCCGATGGTGCTGAAAGCGCTGCGCAACTACGGCATCACCGCACCTATCGATGTGCACCTGATGGTGAAACCGGTTGACCGTCTGGTGCCGGACTTTGCCGAAGCCGGGGCAAGCATTATCACCTTTCATCCTGAAGCTTCTGAACATATTGACCGCACGCTGCAACTGATCAAAGAGCATGGCTGCAAAGCGGGGCTGGTGTTTAACCCGGCCACGCCGCTGAGCTATCTCGATCATGTTATGGACAAGCTGGATGTGATTCTGCTGATGTCCGTAAACCCCGGTTTTGGCGGTCAATCCTTCATTCCCCATACGCTCGACAAGTTGCGCGAGGTGCGTCATCGCATCGACGCATCCGGCCTCGATATCCGTCTTGAAGTGGACGGCGGGGTGAAAGCGAGCAATATCGGCGAGATCGCGGCAGCCGGCGCGGATATGTTCGTGGCGGGCTCGGCGATTTTCAATCAGCCGGATTACAAACAGGTTATTGATGAAATGCGTAGCGAACTGGCGAAGGTAAGTCATGGATAAATTGCAGTCGATTCGGGGTGTCGCGTTCGATCTCGACGGCACATTAGTGGATAGCGCGCCGGGACTCACCGCCGCCGTAGACAGCGCACTGTATGCCCTTGAGCTTCCACAGGCTGGCGAAGCACGCGTCATTACCTGGATTGGAAACGGCGCTGATGTGTTGATGGAGCGCGCCTTTAACTGGGCTCGCCAGGAGCGTGCCATTCAGCGCGCCTCGCAGGGCAAGCCCGATATTGATACCGGCGACGTGCCGCAGGCCGAGCAGATCGCGATGCTGCGTAAGCTCTTCAACCGTTACTATGAAGAGACCGTGGAAGAGGGCAGCGTCCTGTTCCCGGACGTGGCGCAAACCCTCGCGGCGCTGCACGAAAAAGGGCTGCCGCTGGCGCTGGTGACCAACAAGCCGACGCCGTTTGTTGCGCCGCTGCTGGATGCGCTGGAGATTGCCCACTACTTCACTTTTGTCGTCGGGGGTGATGATGTGGTGAATAAGAAGCCGCACCCGGAGCCGCTGCTGCTGGTGTGCGACAAGCTGGCGATTCAACCCCATGAGTTACTCTTCGTTGGCGACTCACGCAACGATATCCGCGCCGCGCAGGCGGCAGGCAGCGTCTCCGTTGGCCTGACCTACGGCTATAACTATGGTGAAGCGATTACCCTAAGCGAGCCGGACTACGTCTTCGACCGCTTTAAGGATTTACTGCCCGCGCTCGGGCTTCCGCTCAGTGAACATCAGGAAATGAAAAATGACTAAGCCCATCGTTTTTAGTGGCGCACAGCCCTCAGGTGAATTGACCATTGGCAACTATATGGGTGCGCTGCGTCAGTGGGTGAACATGCAGGACGACTATCACTGTATCTACTGCATCGTTGACCTGCATGCCATCACCGCCCGTCAGGATCCGGAGAAGCTGCGTAAGGCGACGCTGGATACGCTGGCGCTCTATCTGGCGTGCGGCATTGACCCGCAGAAAAGCACGATCTTTGTGCAGTCCCACGTTCCTGAGCATGCCCAGCTGGGTTGGGCGCTGAACTGCTACACCTACTTCGGCGAGCTGAGCCGCATGACCCAGTTCAAAGATAAGTCCGCACGTTACTCAGAAAACATCAACGCCGGCCTGTTTGATTATCCGGTGCTGATGGCGGCAGATATTCTGCTTTACCAGACTAACCAGGTGCCGGTCGGCGAAGATCAGAAGCAGCATCTGGAGCTGAGCCGCGATATCGCGCAGCGCTTCAACGCCATTTATGGCGAGGTGTTTAAAGTGCCTGAGCCGTTTATTCCGAAGTCCGGTGCGCGCGTGATGTCGCTGCTGGAGCCGACTAAGAAGATGTCCAAGTCGGACGACAACCGCAACAACGTCATTGGCCTGCTGGAAGATCCGAAGTCGGTGGTGAAGAAGATCAAACGCGCCGTGACCGACTCCGACGAGCCGCCGGTTGTGCGTTACGATGTGGCGAATAAAGCTGGCGTATCTAACCTGCTCGATATCCTCTCCGCCGTGACCGGCCAGAGCATCGCCGAACTGGAGCAGCATTTCGAAGGCAAGATGTATGGTCATCTGAAAGGCGAAGTGGCGGACGCGGTTTCCGGCATGCTGACCGAGTTGCAGGAGCGCTACCATCGCTATCGCAATGACGAAGCTTTCCTGCAGCAGATCATGCGCGAAGGTGCGGAAAAAGCGAGCGCGCACGCTTCAGAAACCCTGAAGAAAGTGTACGAAGCGATTGGTTTTGTCGCGAAGCCGTAAGCGCTGATTGCCGGATGGCGGCGTAACGCCTTATCCGGCCTACGGGTTAGCATGGTTTCGTAGGCCTGATAAGCGCAGCGCCATCAGGCATTGTGCCCGGCGCTGATTGCCGGATGGCGGCGTAACGCCTTATCCGGCCTACGGGTTAGCACGATTTCGTAGGCCTGATAAGCGCAGCGCCATCAGGCATTGTGCCCGGCGCTGATTGCCGGATGGCGGCGTAACCGCCTTATCCGGCCTACGGATTAGCATGGTTTCGTAGGCCTGATAAGCGCAGCGCCATCAGGCATTAACCTCCGCATCCTCGGGCAGGTAGCGCCATCAGGCATTGTCTTTAAAACCACTTCAACTTATCGCGTAACGCGACAACCCTGCCGACGATAATCAACGACGGGCTTTTCACCTGCTGCGCCAGCTCGCCAAGCTGCGACAGCGTGCCGCTTACGACCCGCTGCTGCACCGACGTGCCATTTTCTACCAGCGCTACTGGCATATCCGCCTGCATACCGTGAGCGATCATTTGCGCCTGAATCGCCGCCGCCTGATTCAGCCCCATATAAAACACCAGCGTCTGCTTCTCTGCCGCCAGGTTAGCCCAGTCCAGCTCACTGCCGGTTTTCAGGTGACCCGTGACCAGCCGCACGCTCTGGGCGTAATCCCGGTGAGTCAACGGAATGCCCGAGTAAGCTGAACAGCCGGAAGCTGCGGTAATCCCCGGCACGACCGAGAAGGGAATACCCGCATGACACAGCGTTTCCAGCTCTTCGCCGCCGCGCCCAAAAATAAAGGGATCGCCGCCTTTTAACCGCACTACGCGCTTCCCGCTCTGCGCCTCGCGCAGCAGGATCTGGTTAATCTCCTCCTGCGGCACGCAGTGATAGCCCGCGCGTTTACCCACGAACACGCGGTCGGCGTCGCGGCGTACCAGATTCATGATCTCATCGGAGACTAGCCGGTCATATACCACCACATCCGCCTGCTGGATTTGCTGTAAGCCTTTCAGCGTCAGCAGCCCGGCATCGCCAGGGCCGGCGCCCACCAGCACCACTTCACCGCGATTATCCAGCGGCTCGCTCAGCATCTGCTCGGTGATGCTCTCCACGGCGGTCATGTTCTGATTCGCCAGCGATTGTGCCAGCCGATCGTTAACGAAGAGCTTCTCCCAGAAACGGCGACGCTCGCTCATGGTGGCGAAATGGCGCTTCACGCGGCTGCGCAGTTGCCCGGCAAACTTCGCCACATGGCCAAGGTGTTGCGGCAGCAGCGACTCCAGCTTCTCGCGCAGCAAACGCGCCAGCACCGGCGACGTGCCGCCCGAGGAGATCGCGACCATTAGCGGCGAGCGGTCAATAATCGACGGCATGATAAAGCTCGCTTCTTTCGGCGCATCGACCACATTGCAGAAGATACGACGAGCTTCTGCCGCGTCGCTAACCTGCTGATTTACCGCGTCGTTATCGGTAGCGGCAATCGCCAGCCAGCACTCATCAAGCAGCGTTTCGCTAAACTCGCCTTCGACCAGCGTCAGCATGCCTTCCGCGGCCCAGGCGGTAAATTGAGGAATAAAGGTGAGAGCATTGACGGTGAGCCGCGCGCCCGCATCAAGCAACAGACGCGCTTTGCGCTCCGCGACGTCGCCGCCGCCGACCAGCAGACAGGCGCGTCCCCGTAATTGACAGAAAATTGGCAGGTGATCCACGACATTACCCCGGTATTGTAGTTATAGGCTGAAGCGGACACCGCGCGGCGAGAGCCGCGGGTGCTAAGCATGAGCCGTAGCATAACAGCAAGCTGTCGCTACGGCCGTTGAGAGGGCAGGGGATTATGCTTTGATCTGCACCTCACCATCCTTCACTCGTGCTTCAAAATGGGCAACTGAACGGCTTTCATCTTCCATACAGAGGCCATCGCGCAGACGGAAGCGCTGTTTTTTTAACGGACTGGCAACCCAAAGTTCGCCCTGATGTTCGGCGATAATGCCGCGTGAGAGCACGCTCGACTGAAAAAACGGGTCGATATTGCTGATGGCGTAAACCTGGTCATCGTGGCGCGGGCGGAATATTGCCACCTGCTCGCCATTGACCAGCGCGCAGACGCCGGTTGCCGGGACAATCTCATCAATATTACAGACGGTGTTCCACTGGCTCATGCGTTCTCCTCCACTAACATCACCGGAATACGTTCATAGGGGGTCGCCGGCCGATGCTGCGCGCGCTCCGCAACCACCTGCACGTTCGGATCGCGGCGATCGCTATTGATAAAGTGCTTGAAGCGCGTTTGCGCCGCCGGGTTATTGACGGTTTCTGTCCACTCGCAAATCACCGCTTCGCGCAGGCGGTTCATCTCTGCTTCCAGTTGTGCATCAAAGCCCAGCTTGTCGTCGATAATGACGCTACGCAGATAGTCGATGCCGCCCTCCATCCCCTCAAGCCACGAGGCGGTACGGGTCAGTTTGTCGGCGGTGCGAATGTAGAACATCATAAAACGGTCGAGGTAACGCAGCAGGGTCTCGCGGTCAAGATCGGCCGCCAGCAGATCCGCATGGCGCGGTTTCATACCGCCATTACCACATACATAGAGATTCCAGCCCTTCTCCGTGGCGATGATCCCCACGTCTTTCCCCTGCGCTTCCGCACACTCACGGGTACAGCCGGAGACACCAAACTTCATTTTGTGCGGAGTACGGATGCCTTTGTAACGGTTTTCCAGCTCGACGCCGAAGCCGACGCTGTCGCCAACGCCATAGCGGCACCAGGTCGACCCGACGCAGGTTTTCGCCATACGCAGCGCTTTAGCGTACGCGTGGCCGGTTTCGAACCCGGCATTGATTAACTGACGCCAGATTTCTGGCAGATCGTCTTTTTGCGCACCGAACAGGCCGATGCGCTGCGAGCCGGTGATTTTGGTATAGAGGTTGAACTCGCGCGCGATACGTCCTACTTCCATCAGCCCTTCCGGCGTGATTTCGCCGCCCGCAGAGCGCGGGATAACCGAGTAGGTACCATCTTTCTGGATATTGGCGAGGAAGTTGTCGTTGGTATCCTGCAGCGGCGTGTGCTGTGGTTTCAGGATGTACTCGTTCCAGCAGGAGGCGAGCAGCGAGCCGACGGTTGGTTTACACACTTCGCAGCCATAGCCGGTACCGTATTTCGCCAGTAGCTCTTCAAAGGTTTTAATCCCTTCCACCTGAATGAGATGGAACAACTCCTGGCGAGAGTAGGCGAAGTGTTCACACAGGTTATTGGTGATTTCGATACCCTGTTTCGCCAGTTCGGCATTCAGGACCTGCGTGACCAGCGGAATACAGCCGCCGCAACCGGTGCCGGCTTTGGTTTCCGCTTTCAGTGCGGCCACGGTGTGGCAGCCTTTGTTGATCGCTGTAATCAGGTCGCCTTTGGTGACGTCGAAGCAGGAGCAGATTTGCGCGCTGTCTGGCAGCTTATCGACGCCGATTGAGGGTTTACCGCCGCTGGCGTGTGCCGGCAGGATCAACGCGTCGGGGTTTTCCGGCAGTTCGATAGCGTTGAGCACCAGTTGCAGCAGGTTGCCGTAATCGCTGGTGTCACCAACCAATACGGCACCAAGCAGCGTTTTGTTATCAGGGCTGACAATCAGACGCTTATAAACCTCTTTGCTTTCGTCGAGGTAGACGTAGCTGCGCGCGCCCGGTGTGCGGCCGTGTGCATCGCCGATACCGCCAACATCCACGCCGAGCAGTTTCAGCTTGGCGCTAAGATCCGCGCCTTCAAAGGCGTTTTGCGTGCCGAGGATATGGTCAACCGTCACCTGTGCCATTTTATAGCCCGGCGCGACCAGGCCATAGACGCGGTTATTCCAGCTGGCGCACTCGCCGATGGCGTAAATATTGGGATCGGAGGTCTGGCAGCAGTCGTTGATCACGATGCCGCCGCGCGGGGCGACTTCAAGCCCACATTGAGTCGCCAGCTTGTCGCGTGGACGGATACCGGTGGAGAAGACAATAAAGTCCACTTCCAGCTCGCTGCCGTCGGCGAAGCGCATGGTTTTGCGCGCCTCAACGCCCTCCTGCACGATCTCTTTGGTGTTTTTGCTGGTGTGCACACGCACGCCCATGCTTTCGATTTTACGTCTTAACTGTTCGCCGCCCATCTGATCGAGTTGTTCTGCCATCAGCATTGGGGCGAATTCGATAACATGGGTTTCGACGCCTAAGTTTTTCAGCGCGCCTGCGGCTTCCAGACCGAGCAGGCCGCCGCCAACCACCGCGCCACGGCGGCTACGACGTGCGCATGACTCAATGGCATTCAAATCCTCAATGGTGCGGTAAACAAAGCAGTCCTGGGTTTCAGACCCTTTGATCGGTGGGATCCACGGGTAAGAGCCGGTGGCCATAATCAGCTTATCGTAATAGACCGTACGGCCTGCGCTGGAGTGGATCACTTTTTCCTGGCGGTTAATCGTGATAGCGCGTTCGCCTACCAGCACTTTGACGCCATGTTTTTCGTAGAAGCCTTCGCGAACTAACGACAGCTCTTCGGCTGTATGGTGGGAAAAATAGGATGACAGGTGGACGCGGTCGTAGGCTTTACGCGGCTCTTCACAGAATACGGTAATGTCGAACTGGCTGGCGTCGGCTTTGTCGAGAAGGTCCTCGATAAAGCGGTGGCCGACCATGCCATTACCGATGATAGCGAGTTTGACTTTGCTCATTTTTGCCTCGATTTCTTTTTTACTACCTCCTACCTTAACGATTCAGCCTGCCTGATTATTGATGTATATCAATTGCACCTTAACCTACCCCTTAATGAGTATGATGCTGATTTTTCATCATTTTTATAAGTGGCAGATATCATTCGTATTTATGTGTTGAGGAATTTCTATACTGAAAGAGACGTTTTTTAAAACGAGGTTAGCCACAAAATATCTTAGGGAGATAGAGGAGGTAATGCGATGTCAGCAACACCACTATGGTTAGTCCAGAATGTGCACTTGCCCGATCGCGAAGGAGTCTGGCAAATCGCCATTGAGAATGGGCGATTTGGAGAAATTACACCGATGGGCGAGACCCACAGTGAGGCACTTGACGTGCTTGATGCCGACGGTGGTTTAGCGCTGCCGCCGTTCGTCGAACCGCATATTCATCTGGACACGACGCAGACGGCTGGCGATCCCCGCTGGAACGAGTCCGGTACGCTGTTCGAAGGGATTGAGTGCTGGGCCGAACGAAAAGCGCAGCTCTGCCACCAGGATGTGAAACAGCGCGCCTGGCAGACGCTGAAATGGCAAATGGCCAACGGCGTCCAACATGTGCGCACGCACGTTGATGTTTCCGATCCGCTGTTAACGGCGCTGAAAGCGATGCTGGAGGTGAAAGAGGAGGTCGCGCCGTGGATTGATCTACAAATTGTTGCCTTTCCGCAGGAGGGGATTCTCTCCTACCCGAATGGCGCAGCGCTGTTAGAAAAAGCGCTTCAGTTGGGTGCTGATGTGGTCGGTGCCATTCCGCATTTTGAGTACACGCGTGAATACGGCATTGAGTCACTGAATATCGCTTTCGACCTGGCGCGTGAGTATGAGCGTCCGCTGGATATCCACTGTGATGAGATTGATGATGAGCAGTCGCGCTTTGTCGAGACCGTCGCCGCGCTGGCACTTGAAATGGAGATGGGCTCGCGCGTTACCGCCAGCCATACCACCGCCATGCACTCCTACAATGGCGCTTATACATCCCGCCTTTTCCGCCTGCTGCAACGTTCCGGCATCAATTTCGTGGCCAACCCGCTGGTTAACATTCACCTGCAGGGACGGTTTGATGACTACCCGAAACGGCGGGGCGTTACGCGGGTGAAAGAGTTGCTGGCGGCAGGGATGAATGTCTGCTTCGGCCACGATGATGTGTTTGATCCCTGGTATCCGCTCGGCACCGGCAATATGTTGCAGGTACTGCATATGGGGCTGCATGTTTGTCAGCTGATGGGCTATTCACAGATTGAACAGGGGCTGCACCTGATTACGCATAACAGCGCCAAAACGATGGGCCTGAAAGAGTACGGCATTGCGCCAGGAGTGCCTGCCAATATGATTATTCTGCCTGTTGAAAACGGCTTTGAGGCGGTGCGCCGCCAGGCACCGGTGCGCTGGTCTATTCGTCACGGACGCATCATTGCCAGCACGCAACCGGCGCAAAGTTGGGTGCGGTTAGAGCAGGGGTGCGAAGAGGTACATTTTAACCGGATGCCGCAAGCGTAGCGGTGTGCCAGGCCGTTAAGACGCACGAATTTGGCGGTCTGGCGTTACATCTGTTACCAAATACGTAAAATTAAGTAAAAGGCTGGCCTGCTGGCTGACTGCTCTTTAGAATCAAGCCACTCGCTTTCGTTACTGCACTTCGTTAAGGAAACCTTATGGTTAAATCGACTCTGGCGGCTATGGCGGCTCTGCTCGCCCTTTCTGCTCTCTCCCCTGCTGCGCTGGCCGCAAAAGGCGACCCGCATGTTCTGCTCACCACCTCCGCCGGTAATATCGAACTGGAGCTGAACAATCAGAAAGCCCCTGTGTCGGTGAAAAACTTCCTTGATTACGTGAATAACGGTTTTTATAACAACACCACTTTTCACCGGGTAATTCCTGGTTTTATGGTCCAGGGCGGCGGCTTTAACGAGCAGATGCAGCAGAAGCAGCCTAACCCGCCAATTAAGAACGAAGCGGATAACGGCCTGCGTAATACGCGCGGCACTATTGCCATGGCGCGTACGGCGGATAAAGACAGCGCCACCAGCCAGTTCTTCATCAACGTTGCCGATAATGCCTTCCTTGACCATGGCCAGCGTGACTTTGGCTATGCGGTATTTGGCAAAGTGGTCAAAGGCATGGACGTAGCGGATAAGATCTCTCAGGTGCCGACGCACGATGTTGGCCCGTATCAGAATGTCCCGTCAAAACCAGTTGTTATCCTCTCCGCGAAAGTGCTGCCATAAGTTTCCCCACACGGGCTTTGCGGCCCGTGTTTTACCGCTTCCCTGCGTAACGCGAAATTACTGCTTATAATTTTTTGGGCATGTACATCATTTGGGTATGTATATCGCTTAACTGGGAGGCGCTATGCCGAAAAAACTCACCGACAGGCAAAAATCCCGACTCTGGGAGCAGCAGCGCAACATCAATTTTCAGGCCAGCCGCCGGCTGGAGGGCGTTGATAGCGAGCTTGTTACGCTGAATGCGGAAGAGGCCACTTTACGTCTTGAAGAGCTGCGGAGGCAAAATGAGCGATAAATTCGGCGACGGGCGCGACCCGTATCTTTTCCCCGGCCTGAAAGTGATGCGCAATCGCCTGGGCATCCGCAATGCGCAGGGGCTTGAGAAGGAGGCGTATCACTTTACCGCCCTGCGTGCCGCAACGCTGGAACTGGGGCCGATTGCCCGTGGCCTGCCGCATCTGTGCGCCATTCATCGCCATCTTTATCAGGATGTGTTCGACTGGGCCGGGCAGATCCGCGAAGTCGATATCTACGAGGGCGATACCCGCTTTTGCCACTTCGAGTATATCGAGAAAGAGGGTAATGCCCTGATGCAGCAGCTCGAAGATGAGGAGTGGCTCGTTGGGCTTGAAAAAGAGGCGTTTATCGCTCGCCTGGCGCATTATTACTGCGAAATTAACGTCCTGCATCCGTTCCGCGTGGGTAACGGCATTGCGCAGCGCATCTTCTTCGAGCAACTGGCGCTGCACGCGGGCTTCTCACTCGACTGGCGCAATATCGATCCCGACGACTGGCGCAACGCCAACCAGGCGGGCGCGATGGGCGATCTCGAACCGCTGACCGCAATCTTTAGTAAGGTAGTGAGCGAGGCGCGTGAGGGCGAGTAAACCTTTTTGTCGGATGGCGCTAACGCTTATCCGCTGCAAAACGTTGTACGCCGGATAAGCGATAGCGCCATCCGGCGTATTTCACTCAGGTAACCCGTTTTTTATCTTTGCGAAGTGCCGTATAGTTTTGCGCAAATTGCATCAAACGCGGCACATCCATTGGTTGAATACACATGATCCTGCTTATCGACAACTACGACTCCTTCACCTGGAACCTCTACCAGTACTTTTGCGAGCTGGGCGCGCATGTGGAGGTAAGGCGTAATGATGAGCTGACGTTAGCGGACATTGCGACATTGGCGCCGCAGAAAATCGTTATTTCACCGGGTCCCTGCACCCCGGACGAGTCGGGGCTGTCACTGGCGGTGATTGCGCACTACGCGGGCAAGCTGCCGATCCTCGGGGTCTGCCTCGGTCATCAGGCGATTGCGCAGGCGTTTGGTGCCACCATTGTGCGCGCTGCGAAAGTGATGCACGGCAAAACCTCTCCCATTACGCATTCCGGCAACGGTGTGTTTAGCGGGTTAAAGAATCCGTTAACCGTTACGCGTTATCACTCTTTGGTCATCGACCCGCCCACCTTACCTGGCTGCTTCGAGGTTACGGCCTGGAGTGAAAGCGACGAGATTATGGGTATTCGTCATAAAGAGTGGGATCTGGAAGGGGTGCAGTTCCACCCTGAAAGTATTCTGAGCGAGCAGGGGCATCAGTTGCTGGAAAACTTCCTTTCGCGGTGATTTGTGGTTGCCATCTAGTGATTTTTTATGCATATTTCGTGATTATATTTTCACTATGAATGCAACATAACACGGGATGGGCAACCTATGGCAACTCAGCAAGACGCGGTGACACGTGCAAACTTCGATGACGTTATTCTGCCAATTTACGCACCGGCCGAGTTTATCCCGGTAAAGGGAAAGGGCAGCCGCGTCTGGGATCAGCAGGGTAAAGAGTACGTTGATTTTGCCGGCGGTATTGCGGTAACTGCCTTAGGTCACTGCCATCCGGCTCTGGTAGAGACGCTGAAAGCACAGGGCGAGACGCTCTGGCACCTGAGCAATGTCTTTACCAACGAGCCCGCTCTGCGTCTGGCGCGCAAGCTGGTGGATGCCACCTTTGCCGAGCGCGTCGTGTTTATGAACTCCGGCACTGAAGCTAACGAAACCGCCTTCAAGCTGGCGCGCTTTTATGCAACAACGCGCCATAGCCCGTACAAAACCAAGATCATCGCTTTTCACCAGGCTTTTCACGGGCGCTCTCTCTTTACCGTGGCTGTCGGCGGTCAGCCGAAATACTCCGATGGCTTTGGCCCGAAACCGGCCGATATCGTGCATGTTCCTTTTAACGATCTTCACGCGGTTAAAGCGGTGATGGACGATCACACCTGCGCCGTGGTGGTAGAGCCGATTCAGGGTGAGGGCGGCGTTACTGCCGCCACGCCTGAGTTCCTCAAAGGCCTGCGTGAATTGTGCGATGCGCACAACGCGCTGCTGGTGTTTGATGAGGTGCAGTGTGGCATGGGGCGCAGCGGTGAACTTTTCGCTTACATGCACTATGGCGTGACGCCGGACATCCTGACCAGCGCCAAAGCCCTCGGTGGCGGTTTCCCGGTCAGCGCCATGTTGACGACCCACGAAATCGCCAGCGTCTTCCACGCCGGCTCTCACGGCTCCACTTACGGCGGCAATCCGCTGGCCTGCGCGGTGGCCGGTACCGCGTTCGATATCATCAATACCCCTGAAGTGCTGAAGGGCGTCACGGCTAAACGTCAGCGCTTTGTTCAGCATCTGCAGCAGATTGATGAGCAGTACGATCTCTTCAGCGATATTCGCGGGATGGGATTGTTGGTGGGTGCCGAGCTGAAGCCGCAATACAAAGGCCGTGCGCGTGACTTCCTGCACGCGGCTGCCGCCGCGGGCGTGATGGTGCTGAATGCCGGTCCGGATGTGATGCGTTTTGCGCCGTCGCTGATTATCGAGGATCAGGATATCGACGAAGGGATGCAGCGCTTTGCGCAGGCCGTTGCGCGCGTGGTTAACGCGTAAGGCGTCGGCGTAGCCAGATGCCGTGATGCGGGCGCTGACGCCATGCCACTGATGAGATGGTGTGCATGGTGCTCAGATGCCCGATAATACGCTGCAGATGGTGCTCCAGTGTGCTCATTGGACCATGGGTCAGCGTCTCCGGCCCTTCCATAATATTCACATCTCCGGACTCTCCCGGTCTGTCATACTCCAGCCGCTGCTGACAGCGTTGCAGCGCAATTTCACATGACTCGAGATAACGCTGCGCCAGATCCGGTGTCAGCATGGTGTGCTCTCGCGCAAGCGTCGTCATAGCGTTGATATGTTCGACAATAAACTGGCTGTGGGTGACCCACAGTTTCATATCGCTCAGATAGCGGCTGTTAAAGCCGGGCTCCTGCATCGCCTGGTTGAGAGAGTTGAAAAGGGCGTTGTGCGCCTGGTTTACCTGCATACGCTGCCATGCCAGCGGCGTTGCTTCAGGGTTGTTGCTGAGGATCAGGCGAATCGCATCCTGGTAGGCCTCCAGCGCATCATGCGCATTCTGGCGCAGCAGGCCGCTCTGCCACTGCGGCCATAGCCACACCATTCCGCCAAATGCAATCAGGCAGCCAATCAGCGTATCGACAAGACGAGCGATAATAAACTGGTCGCCGTTCAGCGTCAGGATTTGCAAGGTATAGACCGCCGTAATCGTGAAACCGACCGTCGCCCAGCCGTAGCTTTTGCGGATAATCAAATAGCTACTCAGGGTGATCAGCAGCATCGCCGCCAGGGTAAACCCGAGCGGCACATGAAAGTGCAGCGTCATACCCGCCACCACCAGCCCGGCCAGTGTGCCGGCGGCACGGTTAACAATCCGTACCCGCGTCGCGCCATAACCGTTCTGCGTCACCACCATCACCGTCATCATGATCCAGTAGGGCTTAGGCAGATTTAATGCGCTGCCCATCAGGCTGGCGATGCTGAGCATCACGCTGATGCGCGCGGCATTGCGCAGGGCGGTCGATTTCAGCGACAGATAGCTTTTCAGCGCCGGGATCAGCGGCAGCCGCTCCTGCTTGTCTTCCATCAGATCGCGAATATAGAGCGGGCGCTGGGTGCGCAGCACGCGGGCGATGCGGCTAAAGTGCCAGGCACAGAACTGCCCGACCGGATTATCAGGGTGCTGACGGGCAATTTTTTCCAGCGCGCCGACCTGCTTCTCCATGGTGAAGCGGGTAGGGTAGCGATGGTAGAGGATGTCATCTGCCAGCACGCGCAGACGAGCCGCAACGGTTTGCGCATTCCAGCGAATCACCTGCTCAGCGTGGGTCTGTTCGACCAGCTTCTGCACCTTTTCCGGCTGATGCAGGCTGACAGAGATATGCTCCTGCAGATCCAGCCCGACCTGAAAGACGCGCAGCAGGCGCTTGTAATCATTGTTCTGATTGGCCGCCAGCATATGCAGCTGCTGGTAACACTGGCTGATCAGATCCACCGCTTTCTGTTGGCGGTCAAGCAGCGGCGGCAACGCGGTTTCCGGATCGGCGTGCTGGGTTAACAGGCTATATTTCGCTTCGCAATAGTCTGCCAGCTGACGGTAGAGCAAGCTGAGGGATTCGCGCAGCGGTTGTTCGCGCCATAGCCAGAACCAGAACCAGTTAAACAGCCCGTACCACAAGGTGCCGAGGGTGTAGATAAGCAGTGGCTCCCACACCGGCATATTCCCGGCGAGGCTGAGGGTAAAGATGGCGGCGATCAGCGATGCCGGCAGCAGGCGGCCATGCAGCGCACTGATGTCGCCCGTCACTCCGAGGAGCAGCGTCAGCCCCGTCATGATCACCGGCAACGGCAGATTTTCCGCCAGCAGAAGCTGCACTGCCAGGCTACAGCCAGCAAAAAGCGAGCCGCCGATAATCAGCCGTTTAAAGAAGCGTTTATGGGGAGTATCAAGGCCAGCGATATTACAGCAGGCGGGAACCAGCGAGAAGAGAAGCCCCTGTTGCAGATGGCCGAGCAGCAGCCCAACCGCCACAGGCAGGCACAACACCAGCGTTTGTCGCAGTGCGTAGTTGATCTCGGGGTGATAAATCAGCCTGCGCCACATGGGAAAACAAAAACGGCGCACCGCATGAGCGATGCGCCATTTCGCAGATTAACGCGTACCGTAGACGACGATAGTTTTACCGTGGGCGGAGATCAGGTTTTGATCTTCGAGCATTTTCAGAATGCGGCCAACCGTTTCACGGGAGCAGCCGACGATCTGACCGATTTCCTGACGGGTAATTTTGATTTGCATACCGTCCGGGTGGGTCATGGCGTCCGGCTGTTTCGCCAGGTTCAGCAGAGTCTGTGCAATACGGCCTGTCACGTCGAGGAACGCCAGGTTACCGACTTTCTCCGAGGTCACCTGCAGGCGACGCGCCATCTGCGAGGAGAGGCGCATCAGAATATCCGGATTCACCTGGATAAGCTGACGGAATTTTTTGTAGGAGATCTCCGCCACTTCACAGGCGGTCTTGGCGCGAACCCAGGCGCTGCGCTCCTGACCCTCTTCAAACAGGCCCAGTTCACCAATAAAATCGCCCTGGTTAAGGTAAGAGAGGATCATCTCTTTACCCTCTTCATCCTTGATGAGCACTGCCACTGAGCCTTTAACGATGTAATACAGCGTTTCCGCTTTTTCACCCTGATGAATCAGCGTGCTCTTCGACGGGTACTTATGAATGTGGCAATGAGACAAGAACCATTCGAGAGTCGGGTCTGTTTGCGGTTTGCCAAGCACCATGCGCGATTATCCTCTGTTATAAGCTGGCTCCAGAAACGGCGTGAATCATTCAGCTTCTGGGGTTGCAATCAAAGCTTCCCAAATCCCGGGAAGTGGACCGTCAGCGACATCTGCGGTCTCTAATGTATGATATCCCTTGCGTACATTCGTAACGTCAATGTTTCTCTGTAGCATGTAGACTGTTTTAGCATAGCTTTTGGCGCCTGTCTCCTGGTGTCTCGCTTCAGCATGACGCAGGTCGCCTTCCGTTGCGCGTTTTGTTATGTACGCGTAATCTGTGAAAAAATTTGCCATACCGGAGTGATGAAGATGCAGGCACGAGTGAAATGGGTTGAAGGGTTAACGTTCCTTGGTGAGTCCGCTTCCGGCCACCAGATTTTGATGGATGGTAACTCCGGGGACAAGGCTCCCAGCCCGATGGAGATGGTCCTGATGGCCGCCGGTGGTTGCAGCGCGATTGATGTGGTGTCGATCCTGCAAAAAGGGCGTCATGACGTGACCGACTGTGAAGTGAAGCTGACTTCCGAGCGCCGTGAAGAAGCACCGCGCTACTTTACTCATATCAACCTGCACTTCATCGTCACCGGTAAGGCACTGAAAGATGCTGCCGTCTCGCGCGCGGTCGATCTCTCGGCGGAAAAGTACTGCTCCGTGGCGCTGATGCTGGAAAAAGCGGTCAAGATTACCCACTCCTTTGAGGTGACCGAAGCCTGATGAGCACGCCCGGCGGCGTTGCCCGCCGGGCTATTGAATCTTCTTGCCTTCCATCAGCCGTTGCACCAGCGGCGTCATAATCAGTTCCATCGCCAGCCCCATTTTTCCGCCCGGCACCACCAGCGTATCCATATGCGAGATAAACGAGCCCTGCAACATCGCCAGCAGCCACGGATAATCGATCCCCTCCAGATTGCGGAAATGAATCACCACAAAGCTCTCATCCAGAGAAGGGATGCCTTTGGCGGCGAAGGGGTTGGAGGTATCGACGGTGGGAACGCGCTGGAAATTGAGATGCGTGCGGGAGAACTGCGGCGTGATGTAGTTGATGTAATCCTCCATCGAGCGCACCACTGAATCCATCACCGCTTCACGGGAGTGGCCGCGCTCGCTGGTGTCGCGGATCATCTTCTGGATCCACTCAAGGTTAACAATCGGCACCACACCCACCAGCAGATCGACATGGCGCGCCACGTCATGCTGCGGCGTCACCACACCGCCGTGCAGCCCTTCATAGAACAGCACATCGGTCGGCTCCGGCAGCGGCTGCCACGGGGTAAAGGTTCCCGGCACCTGATTCCACGGCACGGCTTCATCGTAGGTATGGAGATATTTCCGCGCCTGGCCCTGGCCGCTCTGGCCATACTCACTGAAGGTCTGCTCCAGCAGGCCGAAATCGTTCGCTTCCGGGCCAAAATAGCTGATGTGCCGCCCAAGATCGCGGGCTTTGCGGATCGCCATGTCCATTTCCGGACGGGTATAACGATGGAAGCTGTCACCTTCCACCTCCGCCGCATGCATATTGAGTTGGGCGAAAATCTTACGGAAGGCGAGGCTGGTGGTGGTGGTTCCCGCGCCGCTGGAGCCAGTGACGGCAATGACCGGATGTTTGGCGGACATAGCAACTCCCTGAAGAAAAGCTGTTGTTCAGTATTAAAGCCGCCCGGCATCCGGTTAGTCGTGGAACTGCCCGCGCGGCATTATATTCACCGTTTCGTGCAGTTCTGACCATACCAGAACGGCCTCGCCGCGCTGCAATTGCCGTTTTACGTCGGCGACCTTTTGCTCAAGTGAACGCTCATGTTCACCATAATCGGTGCCTTCGCGCAAGACAAAGCTCTCAATCAGATTGTCGAGCGTGTCGGCGTCGAGTTCTTGCCACGGAATAATCATGATGCTCCCAGATAAGCGGATAACCACTCCGGAATGCGCCTTTCAAGCCACATCTCCGGGCGACGAAGCGTGCCGCCGACAAAGCCGACGTGCCCGCCATGTTCCGTCAATTGATACTCAATATTAGCGGGTAATTGCGCAAGATCGGGGATTACGTGATGATCCATAAACGGATCATCCTTGGCGTGAATGATAAGCGTCGGTTTACGAATCTGCGGCAGCAGCGGCATGGCGCTACAGCGGCGATAGTAATCAAGCGCATCGTCGAAGCCGTGGATTTTCGAGGTAATCACATCATCAAAATCGCGGATGCGCCGCATTTTACGCAGCACTTCCATGGTCGTTGGCAGCGAACCGGGATAGGCGCGCAGTTTCCGCGCAGCATTGGCCTTCAGTAGGTTGAGCAAATAACGCTGATAAACGCGTGAGAAGCCCTTATCCATATGATAACTGCAGGCCTCCAGCACCAGCGGCGCGGAAACAATTACCGCCGCATCGACGGGAAGATCGTCATCCGCTTTCGCCAGCAGGCAGCCGAGCATATTTCCACCCAGCGAGTATCCCACCGCCGCGGTCGGCGCCTCGCCAAGCTCCTGACGCAGCCAGGTGAGAAACCAGGTGCCATCTTCGGTTTCGCCGGAGTGATAGATGCGGTTCAGGCGATTCGGGATCCCGCTACAGCCGCGAAAATGCATCACTACGCCCAGCCAGCCGCGCTGTTTCGCCGCATTGATTAGGCCATGCGCATAGGGGCTGTGCAGGCTCCCTTCCAGACCATGAAATACCACCAGCCGCGGTTTGTGCCGTGCCTGGTTTGGCTCTTCGCTCCACGCGAGATCGACGAAATCCCCGTCCGGCAGCTCAAGGCGCTGCCACCAGGGTTCAAACGCGACGCGACGGCGAATAAGACGCGGTAGCATGGTTTGAAGATGTGGGTTGCTCGCGCCACGCATCGGCTGGAAGGTGGAAGCAACGCGTTGATCTGCATCGAGAAGTGCAGGTGTAATTTCTGCCATTTCATCAAAATAGGTAGGTAAATAGGCGGTTATTATACTTGCTAATAATTGGCCTGTTTAATACTTTGCTGCTGTTGTACCGTATTGACCGACCGGGGCAGCGGTAAAAAGAGGTATCACAACCCGCGCTGACACTGCGCCTGCCTGCGATTTCATCCTCAAGGACACCTAATATGACTGACATTACCTCCTCTGGCCTGGCAGCAGCGCAGCCATTAAATGATTTGCCGGAGACGGATAATTTGACCCCCGAGCAGCAGACGCAAATTCAGACGATGGTGAAAGAGATCGATATTTACGATCCGGCCTACTCGCTCGGTTTCGGTGCGAAAACCATGCAAACGATGTCGCAATTCTCTGACTCATTGATGCAGCAAGTGCGGGCAAAAGATGCGGGCATTATCGGTTCGCAACTTACCGATCTGCTGCAAAAAATTAAGCAGGTCGATATCAGTGCCTTTGAGCAAAAGCCGGGTTTTCTGGCCTCGCTGCCGCTTGTGGGATCACTCTTCAATCGCATTGAGCGCACCATGCTGGAGTACAAAACGCTTTCAGCTCAGGTGGAAGACATTACTGATAAGTTGAATAACGCGATGGTCGACCTGCTGCGTAATATCTCGACGCTACAAATCCTGTTTGAGCGCAACCGCGATGTTTTCCAGCAAATTACCCTGCATGTTATCGCCGGTAAGCAACGTCTTGAGCAGGTAAAACAGGAAGAGCTGCCCGCTCTGCAAGCACAGGCGGCGTCCGATCCGATGATTGCCCAGCGCGTGCGCGACCTGCTCGACGGTATTGCGCGTTTTGAGCGTCGTCTGCATGACTTGATGCTGTCACGCACCATCGCCATGCAGAGCGCGCCGCAAATCCGTCTGATGCAGAGCAACAGCCAGTCGCTGGCGGAAAAGATCCAGAGCAGCATTCTCTCCACCATTCCGGTGTGGAAAAACCAGATTGCCCTCTCGCTCTCTTTGCAGACGCAGCGCCAGGCCGCGAAGCTGCAAAAAGATGTTGCCGATACCACAAACGATTTGCTGCGCCGCAACGCTGAGATGCTGCAGACCGGTACGATTGAGACCGCCCGCGAAGTCGAGCGCTCGGTTGTGGATATCGAGACGCTGCGCGATGTGCAGTCACGCCTGCTTAACACGATTGAAGAGTCCGTGAAGATCGCAGCCGATGCGCGCCAGCGCCGTCAGGAAGTGGAAAAAGAGCTCGGCACGATGGAAACCGATCTGCGCACGCGTCTGGCCGCTATCGCCAGCGGTAATCAGGCTAAGGCCTGAGTCAGGAAAAGAGAATGGGCAATAAAATTACCTACATGCTGGATAAAATCTACAGCAACCGCGTAAACCGGGTCACTATACAGATCGTCCTCTGCTTGCTGGGATTCCTTTATGGCAGCCAGAAGGCGAAAGAGGTGCTCGATCCATCTGATGTTCCTGTGCTTATGCAGATCCTGGCATGGTTCAGTTTTGTCTTGCTGGCCCGCACGCTCTTTTATGACCGCATTGCGCTGGGAATAGGCGCCTTCGCGGGCTTTGTCTGGCTGATGTTTTATGATGCAGCGACGATGCCATTTGCCGCGGCCACGGTCGCGATGTTGGTGCACGCTTACCGAAGCCGGTACTCGCTGGGGCGCATTCATGTCTGGTATCTGTTTGTGTGGTTATTTGCGGCAGTGGGGTATGCCCACGTCAATGAAGCCTTTTCACCGATATTAGGCTGCTTGTTCTGGGTTATCCTGATCGGCGGCATAGTGTTTCGTAAAATAGACCGCAAGCGCCAGGCGCGCGAAGCACGCGAACTTGAGCTGCACATTGCGCACATGGAAAAGCTTAAGCAGGTCAAGTCGCAACCTGTTGAGGAGCCGTCATCGCTCGAGCAGCAACTCTATCGGCTGGTAAACAAGTACACCTTACCCGATACGCTGGTTGTTCACCTGACAGGCATTGTCACGCTGGCAGAAAAGATCCTGCAGTGCATGAAGTCCGATCCCAGAGATGTGGGACCAGGGAGACGTTTCCTTGAGCGCTATTTGCCGCTCCTGGAAAATATTGCGGCCAGGGGGCAGATACTTTCCGAACAACTGAGTGACGAGGCGCAACGGCAAAAGGCGATAACAGAGCTGGCAGCAGTGCTTGAACGCGTTGAGCGCGCGTTTGAACAGCAGCATCAAGCCCTGCTGGAGAATGACTCGCTTGATTTAGATGCGGAGTTACTGACCCTGGACAACATGCTGAAAGCGGATGGCTTCGGTAAATAACACACTCTGCACCCGTTGCTCCGCGGGTGCTGTTTTAGCTGTCTGCCAGCAGGTTGCGTGAAAAGAGGTGGATATCGGCATCCGCTTTACGTCGCCATAAGCGCGCTTTTCGCGCCCCGGTGGCCACGCTCTCCCCGGTCTCTTCAAACATGCCGGAGGCTTCAAAACGGCGGATCAGGCTTTTACGCTGGATCGGCTGGCCGAGAATGATCTCCGTCGCTTCCTGCAGTTGGCTCTGGGTAAAGGTCTCAGGCAAACAGTAAACGGGCAGGAGCGAGTACATCGTTTTTTGCCGCAGGCGGCGCAGCGCGGCGCGGATAATCTCGCCGTGATCGAAGGCTAGCTCAAGCTCATCAAGAGTGGCAACCGGCACCCATCTGGCATCGCTGACGCTTGCGATATGCGGCGCGCAGGCAACCCACGAAATAAGCGCATACCAGGCGACGGTCAAACTCCAGCCGCGCGGATCGCGCTCTGGCCCGGAGAAGGTATCCAACTGCTCCAGCCACGAAGGCGAGACGCCGGTTTTTTCCGTCAGCTTGCGCAGCGCCGTGGCGCGGGTAGAGCTATCCTGCGCCATATCAATAAAGCCGCCGGGCAATCCCCAGCGCCCTTGTTGCGGCTGGCTGGCGCGCTCAACCAACAGCACGCAGAGTGTCTGCTGATGCAGGCTAAACAGCACGCTATCGACCGTCACCAGCGGCGAGGGGAACCGGCTCGGATCGTAGGAATCGAGATATTCTGCTTCGCTGATCATCACTGACTCACCTTATTTCACACGCAGCAAGTTTATCAGCCTACCCAGGGGCGGCAAGCGAACTTTTATTTTATCTATTTTCAGCGACTTATATATTCAGTATAAAAATAATCCAGATGGGGGCTTGCTTAATAGTGTCTTATGGACAATATTAAATGTGTCCAAGGGACATTAACTAATGCAGGTGAGGTGTATGATGGCGAGCAGAATCGAACTCTTTATCGATAATCAGAACGTTGAAATCGAACACGGCGTGTTCCCCGATGGCGCGGTCTGGCTGAAAGTGACGGGCGAACTGCCCACTTTCGCCCAGCTGATGCGTATCCGGGTCGCCGCCATGCGCGATATGAATGACTTTATGCTGCTGGCGCAGCTGGTAGACGCAGTACGCCACGTTACTGATGTTGCGGTTAGCCATCTGCAACTCGCCTGGCTGCCGTGGGCACGCCAGGATCGCCATATGGTGGCGGGCGACAGCTTTGCGCTGAAGGTCTTCGCCAACCAGCTCAACACCCTGAACTTCGACAAAGTCTTTATTCTCGATCCCCACAGCGATGCCGCCGCAGCCGCGATTAACAACTGCGTCGCCATTCCCCAGGAAACCTGCCTGCTGCAGAGCGAGACGCTGCGCCGCGCCATTGCGCAGGGCGAACTGATGCTGGTGGCGCCGGACGCGGGCGCGCTGAAGAAGATCCACAACGTGGCGAAAGCCACCGGCGCAGAAAATTACGCCATCCTGACCAAAGAGCGTGATGTTGCCAGCGGCAATCTGACCGGCTTTGCGCTGGTAGCAGGCGAAGTAGCGGGGAAAGATCTGCTAATCGTTGACGATCTCTGCGATGCGGGTGGCACCTTCATCGGCTCGGCGCAGGTGCTGCGTGAAGCGGGCGCGCGCAGCGTCAGCTTATATGTTACGCACGGCATCTTCTCTAAAGGCGTCGACAACCTGCTCAATAACGGCATTGACGCTATCTATACCACCACCTCGTTTACTTCGCCGACGCTGGCTTCGCCGCGCGTTGAACTGATCGACATCGCCACGTTATTTCGCGCTTAAGGGGACCTCACCATGAAACTGAATCCGATTCTGGCCATCGACGGCTATAAAGTGTCACACCGCGTACAGTATCCGCAGGGCACGACAAAGGTTTACTCCAACTTCACGCCGCGCAGCGACCGCTTTTTCCAGTCGCCAGTGGCTGATGGCAAGCTGGTCTTCTTTGGCCTGCAGGGTTTCCTGAAGTGGTTTATGGTCGATCTCTTTAACGATGCCTTCTTTGCCCGCCCGGAAGAGGAGGTGGTGAATGAGTACAAAGAGGTAATGGACAGCTATCTGGGCAAAGATAGCGTGGCAGTCGATCATATCCGCGACCTGCACCGTTTAGGCTACCTGCCGCTGCACATCAAATCGCTGGATGAGGGGAGCAAAGTGCCGATGAAGGTGCCGGTACTGACCATCACCAACACCCGCGAGGAGTTCTTCTGGCTGGTGAACTACCTGGAAACGGTGCTCTCTGCCGAGTTGTGGAAAGCCTCGACCAACGCCACCATCGCGCACCACTACCGCAAAATTTGTGAACAGTGGGCGGCGATAACCTGTAGCGACCTCTCGCACCTGGATTTTCAGTGCCATGACTTCTCGTTCCGCGGCATGGCGGGTCTGCACGATACCGCCCAGGCGGGCGCTGGCCACCTGCTGAGCTTTAAAGGCACCGACAGCATTCCTTCACTGCTCTATGCCCGCGATTTCTACACCGGCGGAGAGGAGTACTTTATCGGCGCAAGCATTCCGGCAACCGAGCACAGCGTGATGTGCATGGGCGAACATGAGCATGAAATTGAGACTTTCCGCCGCCTGATTGCCGATATCTATCCGCAGGGCTTTGTCTCCATCGTCTCTGATACCTGGGATTACTGGCGCGTGATCACGGAATATACCCGCGAGCTGAAATCACTGATTCTGGGACGTGAAGGTCGCGTTGTCTTCCGCCCGGACAGCGGCGATCCGGTGGAGATCCTTTGCGGCACCGGTGCGGATGATGACACGCGCGCCGAGCGCAGCCCGGAAGAGAAAGGGTCGGTTGAAGTGCTGTGGGAGATTTTCGGCGGCACCATTAACGAGAAGGGCTACAAGGTGCTGGATCCGCATGTCGGCCTGATTTATGGCGACTCGATTACGCTGGCGCGCGCGAATCAAATCCTCTCACGGCTGGAAGCCAAGGGCTTCGCCAGCTCCAATGTGGTATTTGGTGTCGGCTCTTTTACCTACCAGTACAACACCCGTGACACCTTCGGCTTTGCGATGAAGGCGACCTGGGGCGCAGTGAAAGGTGAAGGGCGGATGATCTTTAAAGAGCCGAAAACTGACAGCGGCCTGAAGCGTTCGGCGCGCGGGCTGTTACGGGTTGAGCGCGATGAGCAGGGCGAACTGCAACTGCATGATGAGCAAACCTGGGAGCAGGAGCAGGGCGGGGAGCTGAAAACCCGTTTCCTCGATGGCAAGCTTTATGACACCGAGCACTTTGAGACGATACGCCAGCGCCTGGCTAACCAGCGTTAAATTTTGACTGGCGGTACGGCTGTACCGCCATCATTCTTATCCCATCGCAGCGGGGTGTTACTCTGCCTGCAGCATCGCCTCCAGCTGCTCCTGCGCTTCGAGCCACGCCATTTCACACTCTTCAAGGCCCGCTTTTGCCGTCGCCTGCTGTTGCAGACAGGTGGTCAGCTCCGCTTTACGGCTCTGATCGTACAACCCGCTGTCACCAAGCTTCTCCTCCGCGTCGGCCAGTTGCGCATTGAGCTTCTCCATCTCTTTTTCCAGACGAGCGATCTCTTTACGCAGCGGCTGCGTTTGCGTGCGCAGCTCCGCTTCACGACGCTTTTGATCTTTACGCGCCTGGGCGCTGTTGCCATTCTCTTTTGCCGCTTCTGTCGGCTGGCTCTCCTGCTTTTGCACGTCGCTCAGCCACTGCTGGTAATCATCCAGATCGCCATCGAATGGCTCCACTTTGCCATCGTGTACCAGGTAGAGATCGTCCGTAGTCGAGCGTAACAGGTGACGGTCGTGCGACACCACCACCAGCGCGCCTTCAAACTCAATCAGCGCGTCAGTGAGCGCCTGGCGCATATCGAGATCGAGGTGGTTCGTCGGTTCGTCAAGCAGCAACAGGTTCGGGCGCTGCCAGACGATCAGCGCCAGCACCAGCCGCGCTTTTTCGCCGCCGGAGAAGCGCTCTGTCGCTTCGGTGACCTTATCACCCTGGAAGCCGAAGCCGCCGAGATAATCACGCAGCTTCTGCTCCAGCTCCTGCGGTGCCAGGCGCGCCAGGTGTTGCAATGGTGATTCGTCGGCGCGTAAAAACTCCAGCTGATGCTGGGCGAAGTAACCCAGTTTGATCCCTTTCGCCAGGCCGATTTCACCGCTCTGCGCCGCCAGTTCGCCCGCCAGCAGTTTTATCAGCGTCGATTTACCGGCGCCGTTACGCCCCAGCAGACCGATGCGCGAGCCGGGTACCAGGTTGAGCTTGATGGCGTTCAGAATGGTGCGATCGCCATAGCCGGCACTCACCTTCTCCATCTTCAGGATCGGGTTTGGCAGGCTTTCCGGCGCGCGGAAGCTGAAGTGGAACGGGTTATCAACGTGCGCAGGGGCAATCAGCTCCATGCGCTCCAGCATCTTGATACGGCTTTGCGCCTGCTTCGCCTTACTCGCCTTGGCTTTGAAGCGATCGATAAAGCTTTGCAGATGGGCAACGCGCTGTTGCTGGCCTTCATAGGTAGCCTGCTGTTGCGCAAGGCGCGTGGCGCGCTGGCGCTCAAACGAGCTGTAGTTGCCGGTGTATTCAAACAGGGATTGCTGCTCAATGTGCAGGATCTTATCGACTACCGGGTCGAGAAAATCGCGGTCGTGCGAGATAAGAATCAGCGTGCCCGGATAGTTCTTCAGCCACTTCTCCAGCCAGATAACAGCATCAAGATCGAGGTGGTTGGTCGGTTCATCAAGCAGCAGTAAATCGGAGCGGCAAATCAGCGCCTGCGCGAGGTTTAAGCGCATGCGCCAGCCGCCGGAGAAGGCGCTCACCGGGCGGTCGAGCTGCTCGTTAGAGAAGCCTAAACCGTGCAGCAGGCTGGCGGCCCGGGAGCGCACCGTCCAGGCATCGATAGCATCAAGCTTGCCGTGAACCGTGGCGATGGCATTGCCGTCGTTGCGCTCGTTGGCGGCATTAAGCGCCGCTTCCAGCTGGCGATATTCGCGATCGCCGTCTATCACATAATCTATCGCCGCTTCGTCGAGCGCGGGTGTTTCCTGGTTGACCCACGCCAGCTGCCAGGTGCCGGGGAAAGTGGCACTGCCACCATCAGCGCTTATCTCGTTTTTCAACAGCGCGAGCAGGGTCGATTTGCCGCAGCCGTTTTTACCCACCAGGCCCACTTTTTGGCCCGGATTGATGGTGGCTGTGGCGTTGTCCAACAGGACACGCACGCCGCGACGAATTTGTAGCGAGGAGAAAACAATCATAAGACGCCGTATGTTCAGACTATGTTAATTTGTCTTTATGGTAATGTAAGGCCACGGCGAAATGCCGCACCGGGGCCGCAATGTTAGCCCAAAATGAAGACGATAGACAAAAGCATTCTGGCCGCGCCACCGGGCGCTGGTTTGCAGAGACGAGAGAATTTAGACCCGGGAGGGGAGTGATGTCGCAGACAGCAAAAGTGTTGCTGATCTATGCCCATCCGGAATCACAGGACTCGGTGGCGAACCGGGTTTTGCTTAAGCCGGCCACGCAACTGGAGAACGTAACGGTGCACGATCTTTACGCCCGTTACCCCGATTTTTTTATTGATATTCCCTATGAACAGGCGCTATTGCGCGAGCATGACGTTATCGTTTTTCAACATCCCCTTTATACCTACAGTTGTCCGGCACTGCTGAAAGAGTGGCTCGATCGTGTATTGAGCCGCGGCTTTGCCAGCGGTACAGGCGGGAATGAACTGGCGGGAAAGTACTGGCGTAGCGTGATCACCACCGGTGAGCCGGAGGCGGCTTATCGTCATGATGGTCTCAACCGCTACTCCCTCAACGATGTTTTACGCCCCTTTGAGTTGACCGCTGCGATGTGCCGCATGCACTGGCTCAGCCCAATTATCATCTACTGGGCACGCCGGCAGTCGCCGCAGGAGCTGGCGCATCACGCCAAAGCCTACGGCGACTGGCTGGCTGCGCCACTGCCGCCGGGAGGCCGTTAATGGAAGGTTCCGCACTCTTACTGGCCGGCGTCCTGTTCCTCTTCGCGGCCGTGGTCGCCGTGCCGCTGGCCGCGCGTTTAGGTATTGGCGCCGTGCTGGGCTATCTGCTGGCGGGTATCGCCATCGGCCCATGGGGACTCGGGTTTATCAGTGATGTTGACGAGATCCTCCACTTCTCTGAGCTGGGCGTGGTGTTCCTGATGTTCATTATTGGGCTCGAACTTAACCCGTCGAAATTGTGGGAGCTGCGTCGCTCGATTTTTGGTGTCGGTGCGGCGCAGGTGCTGTTAAGTGCGGCGATCCTCGCAGGTCTGCTTATGCTGACGCAATTCTCCTGGCAGGCGGCGTTAATTGGCGGTATTGGTCTTGCGATGTCATCGACCGCGATGGCGCTGCAACTGATGCGCGACAAAGGGATGAACCGCAGCGAGTCTGGCCAGCTCGGCTTTTCGGTGCTGCTCTTCCAGGATTTGGCGGTGATCCCGGCGCTGGCGCTGGTGCCGCTGCTGGCAGGCAACGGCGACGATCATCTTGACTGGATGAAGGTGGGCATGAAGGTGCTGGCCTTTGCCGGGATGCTAATTGGTGGGCGTTACCTGCTGCGCCCGGTGTTTCGTTTTATCGCCGCTTCCGGCGTGCGCGAGGTTTTTACCGCCGCGACGCTGCTGCTGGTACTGGGGTCGGCGCTGTTTATGGATGCCCTCGGCCTGTCGATGGCGCTGGGCACCTTTATTGCTGGCATTCTGCTGGCAGAGAGCGAATACCGCCACGAGCTTGAGATTGCCATTGAGCCGTTTAAAGGGCTGCTGCTGGGGCTGTTCTTTATATCTGTCGGCATGGCGCTAAACCTCGGCGTGCTCTATACCCATCTATTGTGGGTGGTGGTGAGCGTTGCTGTGCTGGTCGCCGTAAAATCACTGGTGCTCTACGGGCTGGCGCGCATTTACGGTCTGCGTAGCTCAGAGCGGATGCAGTTTGCCGGTGTGCTGAGCCAGGGCGGTGAGTTCGCGTTTGTGCTCTTTTCTACTGCTTCATCGCAACGGTTGTTCAAAGACGATCAGATGGCGCTGCTGCTGGTGACGGTTACGCTGTCGATGATGACCACGCCGCTGCTGATGCGCGCCATTGATAAGCTGCTCTCCCGGCGTTTCAACAAGCCGGAAGATGAAGATGAAGCGCCGTGGGTCGATGATGATAAGCCGCAGGTAATTATTGTCGGCTTTGGCCGCTTTGGGCAGGTGATTGGCCGCCTGTTGATGGCCAACGAGATGCGTATCACCGTGCTGGAGCGTGATATCAGTGCCGTGAACCTGATGCGTAAATATGGCTACAAAGTCTATTACGGTGATGCAACGCAGCTGGAGTTATTGCGTTCAGCAGGCGCGGAGGCCGCACAATCGATCGTCATTACCTGTAACGATCCGGTCGATACCATGAAGCTGGTGGAGCTTTGCCAGCAGCATTTTCCCCATCTGGCGATTCTGGCACGAGCGCGGGGACGTGTTGAAGCGCATGAGCTGTTGCAGGCGGGCGTAACGCAGTTTTCGCGCGAAACCTTCTCCAGTGCGCTGGAGTTGGGGCGCAAAGCGCTGATTTCATTGGGTATGCATCCGCATCAGGCTCAACGGGCGCAGTTGCACTTCAGGCGGCTTGATATGCGCATGCTGCGCGAGCTGATGCCGGTGCATACCGATACGGTACAAATTTCCCGCGTACGTGAAGCGCGCCGCGAGCTGGAGGAGATTTTCCAGCGTGAGATGCAGCAAGAGCGGCGTCAGCTCGACGGCTGGGATGAGTTTGAATAAGGGGAGTCGAATGGCTGTTCGTAAACGTTTTATTGCCGGTGCGACCTGTCCGTCATGCCAGGCGAAAGACTCAATGGCGATGTGGCGCGAAAATAACGTCGATATTGTTGAGTGTGTTAAGTGCGGGCATCAGATGCGCGAAGCAGATAAAGAAGCGCGCGATCATGTTCGCAAAGATGAGCAAGTTATCGGGATTTTTCATCCGGACTAGCGATATCAGGCAGGATTTTTTAAGCTTAAGGGTACACGGGTGCAGAATTCCGTTACAATCTGCGCCAGTAATTTTCCCACGCTCAGGAGATATCATGAAAGTAGCAAAAGACCTGGTGGTCAGCCTGGCCTATCAGGTACGTACAGAAGACGGTGTATTGGTTGATGAGTCTCCGGTGAGTGCACCGCTGGACTACCTGCACGGTCACGGCTCCCTGATCTCCGGTCTGGAAAACGCGCTGGACGGTCATGAAGTCGGCGACAAATTCGATGTGGCTGTTGGCGCGAACGACGCTTACGGCCAGTATGACGAGAACCTGGTGCAGCGCGTACCGAAAGACGTCTTTATGGGCGTTGACGAACTGCAGGTTGGCATGCGCTTCCTGGCTGAAACTGACCAGGGTCCGGTGCCGGTTGAGATCACCGAAGTGGAAGATGACCACGTAGTGGTTGATGGCAACCACATGCTGGCGGGTCAGAACCTGAAGTTCAACGTCGAAGTTGTCGCGATTCGCGAAGCAACCGAAGAAGAGCTGGCGCACGGCCACGTTCATGGCCCGCACGGTCACGATCATGACCACGACCACGGTCACGATGGCTGCTGCGGCGGTCACGGCCACGATCACGACCATGGTCACGACCACGGTGGTAAAGGTGGTTGCGGTAATGGCGGTTGCGGCTGCCACTAATCTTTCGCGGCGCAGGTGCGTTGGCTAATAGACAGAGAAGCCCGGTAAGCATTAACCCACCGGGCAAAAAAGCGGGGAAACCCGCTTTTTTTACGTCTTAATAATGGGGCGGGGGTGTCTCTTCCGACGGGGACGCCAGATGTGAAGGCTGGCTGGCTTTCACTTTCTCCACCAGCAAACGCAGATGTTCGCGCAGCTTCGCCATTTCCAGCTCATGAGCCACCACCGTCTGGTTGAGCTCTTCAATGGTCATTTCCTGAAAAGCCAGTCGACTCTCCAGTTCAGCCAGTCGCGCTTCTATCGATAACTCATGCATCTTTTCACCTCCGGGTAATATCCGGGTCGATTGGGGTAATCGGGCGGATTCTACTTAACTTTGCGCGAAGGTACAGCCTTCAGGCAGAAACTTATTTAAACAAAAATAGTCACAGATCGGGTGAATTCGGGCAGAGTCCTTATGTTGATTTCCGCCGCAACACTTTATAGTACGCTTCTTACTTTATGTTTAACCCTGGGGCGAGATGCCCCGGTCCCTGGAGAAATGGATGAAATCACTGTTTAAAGTCACGCTGCTGGCGACCACCATGGCTGTAGCCCTTCATGCACCGCTCACCTTAGCTGCGGATGCCGCAACCAAAGACAAGGCTGCTGCAACTGACAGCAAATCGGCATTCAAAAACGACGACCAGAAATCAGCTTATGCGCTGGGTGCGTCACTGGGCCGTTACATGGAAAACTCCCTGAAAGAGCAGGAGAAGCTGGGCATCAAACTGGATAAAGACCAGCTGATCGCCGGTGTGCAGGACGCCTTTGCCGATAAGAGCAAGCTGAGTGACCAGGAGATCGAACAGACCCTGCAGGCGTTTGAGACTCGTGTGAAAACTGCCGCTCAGGATCGCATGGAAAAAGACGCGACTGAAAACGAAACCAAAGGCAAAGCCTTCCGTGACGCCTTCGCAAAAGAGAAGGGCGTGAAAACTTCCAGCACCGGTCTGCTCTACAAAGTAGAGAAAGCGGGTACCGGTGATGCGCCGAAAGATAGCGACACTGTGGTTGTAAACTACAAAGGTACGCTGATTGATGGTAAAGAGTTCGACAACTCTTACACCCGCGGCGAACCGCTCTCCTTCCGTCTTGATGGCGTCATCCCTGGCTGGACTGAAGGCCTGAAAAACATCAAGAAAGGCGGCAAAATCAAGCTGGTGATCCCGCCGGCGCTGGCATACGGTAAAACGGGCGTACCGGGTATTCCGGCTAACTCTACCCTGGTGTTCGACGTTGAGCTGCTGGATATCAAGCCGGCACCGAAAGCGGACGCTGCGGCACCGGAAGCGGCTCCAGCCGCAGGCGATAAAGCGGATGACGCAAAAGACGCCCCCGCTGCGAAGAAGTAAAAGTGTGAAACGCGCCGCCTCAGAGCGGCGTTTTTTTTGCATCGCGGATATAATTCTGGAAAGCATAACCTACGATGTATTAATTTATATCCCCCTGCAAATACTGAGCCTGCCCTGAAAACTTAACGACAGGCTCCTGAAAAGGAGTGTTTTTTTTCATGTCCAGGTCGCTATTAACCAACGAAACCAGTGAGCTTGACCTCCTGGATCAACGTCCTTTCGATCAGACCGACTTCGATATCCTCAAATCCTACGAAGCGGTAGTGGACGGGTTAGCGATGCTCATTGGTTCGCACTGCGAAATCGTGTTGCACTCCTTACAGGATCTCAAATGCTCTGCCATCCGCATCGCTAACGGTGAGCACACCGGGCGTAAAATCGGCTCGCCGATTACCGATCTCGCGCTGCGTATGTTGCACGATATGACCGGTGCCGACAGCAGCGTGTCGAAGTGCTACTTCACCCGCGCGAAAAGCGGCGTACTGATGAAGTCGGTGACGATTGCTATCCGCAATCGCGATCACCGGGTGATTGGCCTGCTCTGCATCAACATGAATCTGGATGTGCCCTTCTCGCAGATCATGAGCACCTTTGTACCGCCGGAAACGCCGGATGTTGGCTCCTCGGTTAACTTCGCCTCGTCTGTTGAAGACCTGGTGATGCAAACTCTTGAGTTCACCATTGAAGAGGTGAACGCTGACCGCAACGTCTCTAACAACGCTAAAAATCGTCAGATCGTGCTCAACCTCTACGAGAAGGGCATCTTTGATATCAAAGACGCCATTAATCAGGTGGCTGACCGCCTCAATATCTCCAAGCACACGGTCTACCTCTACATTCGCCAGTTCAAAAGCGGCGATTTCTCTGGGCAAGGTCATTAATGCGTTTTGCGTTGATGGTCACCGGCCCGGCCTATGGCACACAGCAGGCAAGCAGCGCGTATCAGTTCGCGCTGGCGCTGCTGGAGGCCGGGCATACGCTTGTGAACGTCTTTTTCTACCGGGAAGGGGTGAGTAACGCGAACGCGTTGACTGCGCCAGCCAGCGACGAGTTTGATCTTGTGCGCGCCTGGCAACGTTTACATGCTGAGCAGCAGGTTGAGTTGCATATCTGCGTAGCGGCGGCGCTGCGCCGTGGCGTGGTTGATGAGAGCGAGGCTGCGCGGCTGGCATTAGCGGGCGCGAATCTGCAGGAGGGATTTTCGCTTACCGGCCTTGGCGCGCTGGCGGAAGCGGCGCTGACCTGTGACAGAGTGGTGCAGTTCTGATGAAGCGAATCGCCTTTGTGTTCTCCTCCGCGCCGCACGGCTCCTCCGCCGGGCGTGAAGGGCTGGATGCAGTACTGGCCACCTCCGCGTTAACAGAAGAGATTGGCCTCTTTTTTATCGGCGATGGGGTGCTGCAACTGCTGGCAAACCAGCAGCCGGGCAAGATCCTGGCGCGCGACTATATTGCGACTTTTAAGGTGCTGCCGCTCTACGATGTTGAAGAGGTCTGGCTCTGTGCGGCTTCCCTGCGTGAACGCGGCCTCGGCGATGAGAGGGCGTTTATCCTGCCTGCTCAGCGTCTGGAACCGGACGCGCTGCGCGAGCAGCTTGAGCAGTACTCCGTCGTGCTGAATTTTTGAGGCTCATATGCTGCTGACTCTATCCCGCTCACCCTGGCAGTGCGATATGACGGCGCTACTGCGTGTCCTGCGGCCCGGTGACGATCTGTTACTCCTCTCGGACGGGGTATTGGCCGCTCTTGATGGTTCGCCGTTCGTTGAATTACTGCTCAATGCCCCCATAACTCTGCATGTGCTGAAAGATGATGTTGACGCGCGTGGTCTCGCTGCGCAAATTTCGAGCAGTGCCGTCAGCGTTAGCTATACTGATTTCGTTAGCCTGGCGGTGAAAAACACCGTTCAGCTGAATTGGTAATGCAGGGAACGCTGTATATTTCTTGACACCTTTTAAGCACAGCCATAAAATTCTGCGTCCTCATATTATATGAGGCCGTTTTATTACGTGTTTACGAAGCAAAAGCTAAAACCAGGAGCTATTTAATGGCAACAGTTAACCAGCTGGTACGCAAACCACGCGCCCGCAAAGTTGCGAAAAGCAACGTGCCGGCGCTGGAAGCATGCCCGCAAAAACGTGGCGTATGTACTCGCGTATATACCACCACCCCTAAAAAACCGAACTCCGCGCTGCGTAAAGTTTGCCGTGTTCGTTTAACCAACGGTTTCGAAGTGACTTCCTACATCGGTGGTGAAGGTCACAACCTGCAGGAGCACTCCGTGATCCTGATCCGTGGCGGTCGTGTTAAAGACCTTCCGGGTGTTCGTTACCATACCGTTCGTGGCGCGCTTGACTGCTCTGGTGTTAAAGACCGTAAGCAATCTCGCTCCAAGTATGGTGTGAAACGTCCTAAGGCTTAATGGTTCTCCGTTAAGTAAGGCCAAACTGTTTTAACTTAATGTCACACTAAACTCTTAGAGTTTTGGACAATCCTGAATTAACAACGGAGTAATTCCATGCCACGTCGTCGTGTTATTGGTCAGCGTAAAATTCTGCCGGATCCTAAGTTCGGATCAGAACTGCTGGCTAAATTTGTAAATATCCTGATGGTAGACGGTAAAAAATCTACTGCAGAAGCAATCGTATACAGCGCGCTGGAGACCCTGGCTCAGCGCTCTGGTAAAAATGAACTGGAAGCTTTCGAAGTAGCTCTCGAAAACGTGCGCCCGACTGTCGAAGTTAAGTCTCGCCGCGTTGGTGGTTCTACTTATCAGGTTCCGGTTGAAGTTCGTCCGGTTCGTCGTAATGCTCTGGCAATGCGTTGGATCGTTGAAGCTGCTCGTAAACGCGGTGATAAATCCATGGCTCTGCGCCTGGCGAACGAACTTTCCGATGCTGCAGACAACAAAGGTACTGCAGTGAAGAAACGTGAAGACGTTCACCGTATGGCCGAAGCCAACAAGGCGTTCGCACACTACCGTTGGTAATCCCTTCGGAGTTCTAGTCAACTGGCGGGCGCTTCAAGTAAGTCGCCCGCCGTTTGGCAACTTAATTCTGAACGCCTAAAAGACACAAACGAGGAATCAAATGGCTCGTACAACACCCATCGCACGCTACCGCAACATCGGTATCAGTGCGCACATCGACGCCGGTAAAACCACCACTACCGAACGTATTCTGTTCTACACCGGTGTAAACCACAAAATCGGTGAAGTTCACGACGGCGCCGCAACCATGGACTGGATGGAGCAGGAGCAGGAGCGTGGTATCACCATCACCTCTGCAGCGACTACTGCATTCTGGTCTGGTATGGCGAAGCAGTATGAACCGCATCGCGTAAACATCATCGACACCCCGGGGCACGTTGACTTCACTATCGAAGTAGAACGTTCCATGCGTGTACTGGATGGTGCGGTAATGGTTTACTGTGCCGTTGGTGGTGTTCAGCCACAGTCTGAAACCGTATGGCGTCAGGCTAACAAATATAAAGTTCCGCGCATCGCGTTCGTTAACAAAATGGACCGCATGGGCGCTAACTTCCTGAAAGTTGTTGATCAGATCAAAACCCGTCTGGGCGCGAACCCGGTTCCGCTGCAGCTGGCAATTGGCGCTGAAGAAGGTTTCACCGGTGTTATCGACCTGGTGAAAATGAAAGCGATCAACTGGAACGATGCTGACCAGGGCGTTACCTTCGTTTATGAAGATATCCCGGCTGAGATGCAGGCACTGGCTGACGAATGGCACCAGAACCTGATCGAATCCGCGGCTGAAGCTTCAGAAGAGCTGATGGAGAAATACCTGGGTGGTGAAGAACTGACTGAAGAAGAGATCAAAACTGCTCTTCGTCAGCGCGTTCTGAACAATGAAATCATCCTGGTAACCTGTGGTTCTGCGTTCAAGAACAAAGGCGTTCAGGCGATGCTGGATGCGGTAATTGATTACCTGCCGTCCCCGACTGACGTTCCTGCGATCAACGGTATGCTGGACGATGGTAAAGATACTCCGGCTGAGCGTCATGCTAGCGACGAAGAACCGTTCGCTGCGCTGGCGTTCAAAATCGCAACTGACCCGTTCGTTGGTAACCTGACCTTCTTCCGCGTTTACTCCGGTGTGGTTAACTCTGGTGATACCGTACTGAACTCCGTGAAATCTGCACGTGAGCGTTTCGGTCGTATCGTTCAGATGCACGCTAACAAACGTGAAGAGATCAAAGAAGTTCGCGCGGGCGATATCGCTGCAGCGATCGGTCTGAAAGACGTGATCACCGGTGATACTCTGTGTGACCCGGATCACCCGATCATTCTGGAGCGTATGGAATTCCCGGAGCCGGTAATCTCCATCGCTGTAGAACCGAAAACCAAAGCTGACCAGGAAAAAATGGGTCTGGCTCTGGGCCGTCTGGCTAAAGAAGACCCGTCTTTCCGCGTATGGACTGACGAAGAATCTAACCAGACCATCATCGCTGGTATGGGCGAACTGCACCTCGACATCATCGTTGACCGTATGAAGCGTGAGTTCAACGTTGAAGCTAACGTGGGTAAACCTCAGGTTGCTTACCGCGAAGCGATTCGCGCGAAAGTTACCGATATCGAAGGTAAACACGCTAAGCAGTCTGGTGGTCGCGGTCAGTACGGTCATGTTGTTATCGACATGTACCCGCTGGAGCCGGGCTCTAACCCGAAAGGTTACGAGTTCATCAACGACATCAAAGGTGGTGTAATTCCTGGCGAATACATCCCGGCCGTTGATAAAGGCATCCAGGAGCAGCTGAAGTCTGGTCCGCTGGCTGGTTACCCGGTAGTTGATCTGGGCGTGCGTCTGCACTTCGGTTCTTACCACGACGTTGACTCCTCTGAACTGGCGTTTAAACTGGCTGCGTCTATTGCCTTTAAAGATGGCTTTAAGAAAGCGAAACCAGTTCTGCTTGAGCCGATCATGAAGGTTGAAGTAGAGACTCCGGAAGAGAATACCGGTGACGTTATCGGTGACTTGAGCCGTCGTCGCGGCATGCTGCGCGGTCAGGAATCTGACGTGACTGGCGTTAAGATCCACGCTGAAGTTCCGCTGTCTGAAATGTTCGGATATGCAACTCAGCTGCGTTCTCTGACCAAAGGTCGTGCATCATACACTATGGAATTCCTGAAGTATGATGATGCACCGAACAACGTTGCTCAGGCCGTAATTGAAGCCCGTGGTAAATAAGCCGCAGGGTTAAAACCAAAGTCCCGTGCTCTCTCTATTGAGGGAGAGCACTATAGTAAGGAATATAGCCGTGTCTAAAGAAAAATTTGAACGTACAAAACCGCACGTCAACGTCGGCACAATCGGCCACGTTGACCATGGTAAAACGACTCTGACCGCTGCAATCACTACCGTACTGGCTAAGACCTACGGCGGTGCTGCTCGCGCATTCGACCAGATCGATAACGCGCCGGA
>NZ_JAROAU010000001.1:639887-806988 GCF_029433855.1 Candidatus Kosakonia sp. 282A-S69
TAGCTAAATGCGGAAGAGATAAGTGCTGAAAGCATCTAAGCACGAAACTTGCCCCGAGATGAGTTCTCCCTGAGACTTTAAGTCTCCTGAAGGAACGTTGAAGACGACGACGTTGATAGGCCGGGTGTGTAAGCGCAGCGATGCGTTGAGCTAACCGGTACTAATGAACCGTGAGGCTTAACCTTACAACGCCGAAGATGTTTTGGCGAAGAGAGATGATTTTCAGCCTGATACAGATAATGTTGTGCGGCATAAGCGGCATGACGACAGAATCTGCCTGGCGGCAACAGCGCGGTGGTCCCACCTGACCCCATGCCGAACTCAGAAGTGAAACGCCGTAGCGCCGATGGTAGTGTGGGGTCTCCCCATGCGAGAGTAGGGAACTGCCAGGCATCAAATTAAGCAGTAAACCGGGGCAACAAACCGGTGGTTGTAAAAAAATTCGGTGGAGCGGTAGTTCAGTCGGTTAGAATACCTGCCTGTCACGCAGGGGGTCGCGGGTTCGAGTCCCGTCCGTTCCGCCACTTATTTTAAGAACCGTATCTCTCACGAGATACGGTTTTTTTTCGTCTGCACTTTATGAAAAAGGGCCGAATGGCCCTGATCCCTACTCTTCCCAGCGCTTTAACAGCAAACTGGCGTTTACGCCGCCAAAGCCGAACCCATTTGACATCGCGTAACGAATCTCAAGCGGCTGTGCGGTAAGCGCCACCACGTTTAATCCCTCGGCTTTCTCATCAGGATGATGCAAATTCAGCGTCGGCGGAGCAATCTGTTCACGCAGCGCCTGAACCGTGAAAATCGCCTCTATTCCTCCCGCCGCTCCCAAAAGATGCCCTGTCGCTGACTTAGTGGATGTAATTGCTACCGTACTGTTAGTGCCAAACGCCCGTTTTATCGCCGCCAGTTCGCCCTTATCGCCAACCTGAGTTGAGGTTGCATGGGCGTTAATATGCTGAATGTCGACGGTTGAAATCCCCGCCTGACGGATCGCGGCTTCCATAGCCCGTGCAGCACCGTTACCATCTTCCGGGCCGGCAGTAAGATGGTACGCATCTGCGCTGGTGCCATACCCTACCAGTTCAGCCAGCGGCGTCGCGCCGCGCGCCAGCGCATGTTCGAGAGATTCAATCACCAGCAAGCCGGCGCCTTCACCCATCACAAAACCATCCCGATCGCGATCAAATGGGCGTGAAGCGGTCGACGGATGATCGTTAAAACTGCTCGACAATGCGCGTGCCGCTGCGAATCCCGCAAGGCTTACCCGATGGATCGCTGCTTCACTGCCACCACATAACGCGATATCAGCTTCACCGCTGCGTATCAACCGCGCGGCATCACCAATAGCCTGCGCTCCGGCCGCGCAAGCTGAAACGGGTGCGCCGATCGGGCCGCGAAAACCATAGTTAATTGAGACATGCCCAGCGGCGAGGTTGGCGAGAAAAGAGGGAACGGTAAAAGGGGATAGCTTACGTGGTCCACGGGAATCCGTGGTGCGTACCGCGTTAGCGATCTCGCTGAAGCCGCCGATCCCCGTGGCGATAACCGTTGCGGTTCGATCGCGCTGCGCATCCTCCTGTGGAAACCAGTTCGCCTGCGTTAACGCCTCTTTTGCTGCCACCAGCGCAAACTCAATAAAGCGATCCATTTTTTTACGTTCTTTCGCCGGGATCGTGCTTAACGGATCGAAACCGTGATGTGGATCCTCTTCAATAGAAGGGACCTGGCCTGCCACTTTGCAGGCGATATCGTCGACGATTTTATCGTCAAGACGGGAGATACCCGATTTGCCCGCAACTAATGATGACCAGACGTGAGAAAGGCCGCAGCCCAGCGGGCTGACGATGCCCATACCGGTTATAACGATGCGCTTTTGCGAAATGCTCATATTCACTCCTCCTTATTCATATGTAATTGTGGCGCATATTTCAGCGACGTCTCCCCGGCCTGCTTACGCTGCAAATAGTCATGACGATAGCGGATCACCGGTGACGCTGCCGGGCCGGGCATCATGGCGTACTTTTCAGGAGTGATGGGCTCGCCGGTGGCCTTATCGACGAGAATCGCCTCAACAGGGCGTGACGTTTCCCGTTCAACCAGCGCCATCTGTGGGCCTTCAGGTGAGAAATGACGATTACCCCACTGCGCCAGCGCGATGATGACGGGACGAAAATCCTGGCCTAATGGTGTGAGGTGGTATTCATAGCGCGGCGGGGTAGTGCTGTAGCACACCTTTTCAAGCAGCCCCTCTTCAGCCAACATTTTCAGGCGTCGGGAGAGGATATTCGGCGCTATATTGGCATTTTTCTGGAACTCATCGAAACGGGTAAATCCTGCGAAGGCGTCGCGCAGGATAATCATGCTCCAGCTATCACCAATGCGTCCCAGACTACGGGCAACAGGGCAGGGAGCCTGGAAAAGTGCTTCATTTTTCATGATCGACATCTGCTGTAGTAAATATGCCGCACCAAAGTGGCATAGTAACTTGCAATATGCAAGTTACTACTTTTTTACCTACTATTGCCGCTGCGGCAAAAATCCTCTGCTTTTCTGTCTCTTTTTCACCCTCGCTCAACTCACCATAATCACGCCATCTACTGAGAAATATTGAGAGAGGAATTGATATGTCTATCCCTGCATTTGGACTGGGAACCTTCCGTTTAACCGATGACGCGGTTATCGCCTCGGTGAAAACGGCCCTTGAATTGGGTTACCGCGTGATCGACACCGCGCAGATTTATGGCAATGAAGCCGCCATTGGCGAAGCGCTTGCGCAGAGCGGCGTCGCGCGGGAATCACTGTTTATCACCACCAAAATCTGGACTGAAAACCTGGGGGAAGAGAAGCTGATCCCGAGCCTGCATGAGAGCCTGAAAAAGTTAGGCACTGACTACGTGGATTTAACGCTAATTCACTGGCCGTCGCCGGGCGCAGCCGTGCCGGTTGCCGAGTCGATGCAGCAGTTGATGAATGCCAAAGCGCAGGGGTTAACGCGCCAGATCGGCATCTCCAACTTTACTATTGGGTTAATGGAGCAGGCGATTGAAGCAGTCGGGGCTGAAAACATTGCCACTAACCAGATTGAGCTCTCCCCCTATCTGCAAAACCGAAAAGTGACGCAGTGGGCAAAAGAGCACGGTATCCATATCACCTCATATATGACGCTGGCTTATGGTAAAGCGTTGAAAGATGCCACGATTGCCCGCATCGCCGAGAAACATCGCGCAACGCCAGCGCAGGTGATCCTGGCATGGGCAATGGGGGAGGGGTACGCAGTGATTCCATCCTCAACCAAACGCGAGAACCTGGCGAGCAACCTGCAAGCGCAGAGTCTGAAACTGGATGCGGATGACAGGGCTGCCATCGCCGCACTGGATTGCAATGACCGGCTGGTCAGCCCGGAAGGGCTTGCACCTGAGTGGGATTAATCAGCAACGTGACGGGAGCCTGGCTCCCGTTTCTTTTATCTACCCGTCTGCGGCACATGCTCGCTGACGAAGTCGATAAAGGCGCGAATACGCGTGCTCACAGCCCGATCGCTGTAGTAAACCGCGCTGAAGGGCATCTCTACCGGCAGTAATCTGTCTGACATCAGCGCAACCAGCTCGCCGCTCGCCAGCTCTTTATCGATCATGTAATCCGATAAGCTGGCGATACCGTTACCGCTCAGACAGAGGTGCTTGAGGGTTTCACCGCTATTGGACGCGAGCGTGGGCGTCACCTCCAGCAGTTGCCCATCCGCTGCTGCCACCGGCCAGGTATTCAGTGATACCGGCTCCGTAAAGCCCAGGCAGACATGGTTTTGCAAATCCTCTACCGTTTCGGGGGTACCGTAACGGGCAAGGTACTCGGGCGAAGCAATAATTTTGCGGTAGCTCTTAAAGAGCGGACGCGCGCGCAGGCTGGAATCGGTCAGCTTGCCGACGCGAATAGCGACATCCACCTTACGTTCAATCAGGTTGATAAAGGTTTCGCTTGAGACCAGCGACAGGTTGATCTCCGGGTAACGTTCACGAAACGGCTTAATCAGCGGCATTAAAAAGTGCAGCACCACCGGCGTGGCGGCGTCGATACGCAGCGTACCGCGCGGCGCCGATTTATTCTCCATCACCTCGTTTTCCGCCGCCGCCATCTCCTGCAGCACCGTTTGTACACGACGGAAATAGCGCTCGCCCTCCTCTGTGAGGCTAAGCTGACGCGTCGTGCGATTGAGCAGATTAACGCCGAGCTTATTCTCCAGCTTCTTTACTGCCCGGCTAATGGCAGAGTTTGCCTGACCGAGACGTTCAGCCGCGCGGCTAAAACTGCCGCTCTCCACGACTGCGACAAAAATGGCGAGTTCTTCCGAGGTGGTTTTCATTATTGCCTCTGTAGCAACATTACAACGAGATTATTCATGCGGACGTATTTAACCACGCCGCGTGTCGCAATGCCATTGCGCGGCGTTAAGGTCAATGGCACCTATACAACCAGCGTCTTTTCCGGTGATTATTCATTGAAACTATGGTCTACAATCCCTATAACTGAGTGACGCCCCTTTTTCGGGCGCGGAAATCAAAGAGGTTTAAAGCCGAAGTGGCGAAAAATACTTACGCTATGCGATATGTTGCCGGACAACCAGCGGAGCGCATTTTACCGCCGGGATCGTTCGCCAGTATTGGTCAGGCTTTACCTGCCGGCGTTCCTCTCAGCCAGGATGAAAAAATCCGCGTACTGGTGTGGAACATCTTTAAGCAGCAGAGGGCGGAGTGGCTCTCGGTGCTGCAAAGTTTCGGCAAAGATGCGCACCTGGTTCTGTTACAGGAAGCGCAGACGACGCCTGAACTGGTGAGTTTCGCAACCAGTAACTATCTTGCCGCCGATCAGGTTCCCGCCTTTGTGCTGCCTCAGCACCCCTCAGGCGTGATGACGCTCTCTTCTGCCCATCCGGTCTACTGCTGTCCTCTGCGCGAGCGTGAGCCGATTCTGCGGCTGGCAAAGTCAGCTCTTGTGACGGTTTATCCGCTGCCGGACAGCCGTAATCTGATGGTAGTGAATGTTCACGCGGTTAACTTCAGCCTCGGTGTCGATGTTTACAGCAAGCAGTTGCTGCCGATTGGCGATCAGATTGGTCGCCACGATGGCCCGGTAATTATGGCCGGTGATTTTAACGCCTGGAGCCGCCCGCGCATGAACGCGCTCTACCGTTTCGCACGTGAAATGGCGCTGCGGCAGGTGCGATTCACCGACGATAATCGTCGGCGAGCCTTTGGCCGGCCGCTCGATTTTGTCTTCTATCGCGGCTTAAACGTTGATGAGGCCTCGGTGCTTGTGACCCGCGCATCGGATCACAACCCGCTACTGGTGGAGTTCAGCCCGCTCCCTTCCGGCAAATAGGTCGAAAAAAGATAAAAAAAAGCACCGTGGGGAAACGGTGCTTTTTTATTGTTTCAGCTCAGGAGTCAGGCGTCGCGCTGTTCTTAACGAAGAGCGTGATTTGATCGCCCGGTCGCAGATTGGACGTATCGGTGTTCCAGCGCATCACATCTTTAATGTTTACGCCGTGGCGTTTCGCGATACTCGACAACGAATCACCTTTGCGCACGCGATAGGTAATGCTGTCGCTGTTGCTGGCAAGACGCTGTGCGCTGCTGCCTGCACCCACCGTCAGGTTTTGACCCACTTTCAGGTTCGCGCCGCGCAGATTATTCCACTGCTTCAGATCCTTTGCGCTTACCCCGAGGCGTGAGGCGATACCAGATAGCGTATCGCCTGAGCGAACCTTATAGCTTTTACTGGAGAGCGGAGTGTTATCCGCAACCAGCGTCGGCTGTACGGCGGCGATTTCGCCGGATGCCAGCGACTCACGCAGCTGATCTGCATGTTTCTTTGGCACCATGACGTACTGTGGACCGGCTGAACCCAACGTTGAACCTTTAACGCCTGCGTTAAACGCCTTCAGTTTGTTGACGGATATCCCCGCCATTTCAGCCAGCTGACCCACTTCTACCGGGCTATTCAGCCTGACGCGCGCCAGCGCACGGCTTTCGTCCGGCGTTGGCAGGTTGATGCCATAACGTTTGCTGTTTTTGAGAAGATCGCTCAACGCCAGCATCTTAGGCACATAAATCTTTGTTTCATAAGGCAATGACAGCGACCAGAAATCGGTAGGTTTCCCCTGCGCTTTGTTCGCTTTAATCGCCTTCAGTACGCGGCCTTCACCGCTGTTATAGGCGGCAACGGTCAGTAACCAGTCGCCGTCAAACATACGGTTAAGACGCTGCATCATGTCGAGTGCGGCCGTAGTCGAGGCCACAATGTCACGACGCGCATCGTAGCTGCGTGTCTGTTTTAAACCATAATTTCGCCCTGTGCTCGGAATGATTTGCCAAATGCCTGCGGCATTGGCACCAGACGTTGCGTGCGGGTTAAAAGCGCTCTCCACTATGGGTAGTAGTACCAGTTCCATGGGCATGTTACGTTTTTTAACTTGCCCTGCTATCCAGTACATATACGGCTCTGCCCGTAAAGTTACATCGTGGAGATAGCTCTTATTGTTTAAATACTTCAGTTTCTGCTCGCGAATCCGGCTGTTTTCCGGAATTCCCATCTTTAGCTCGTCGCTTATGGAGGTCCACAAGTTGCTGTCCGTTTGGTCGGCGAGTGTTCCGTCGTCCATCCAGCGTGCCTGACTTGTGAACTTCCCAGCTTCCCCTTGACCAGCTGCAGAAAGGCTCTGTGCGTGCTGTTGTACCGAACCGTCACGTTGCGACGCCTGGCAACCCACGAGCAGGACAGAGGCGAATAATATCGCTTTTGCCTTCATGTGTGTGTCAATAGTAGTTGCTTAAAAGACGAGCGATGATAACGGCGATGTTTTCAAAAGGCAACCCGCAATGTCAGAAAGCATCTTTCTTTGCCCGTAACCAGGCGAAACGCTCCTCTGGATGTTGCAACACCATTTCTTGATTTATTACTTCAATTAAATCAGCATCTTCCGTACGTAAAAATAAATTTATTTTCCGCTCATTTTTCAGAATTACAGGGAGTGTTTTTTCGTTTTTAGCACGTAACTCACTCACTTTCTTATAATATTCCTGAACGTCTGCATCTTCCGGCAACACGCTGACAGCAAACTTCATATTCCCTAAAGTGTATTCATGTGCGCAACAAATCACCGTGTCGTCGGGAAGAGCGTTAATTTTGCAGAAGGATTGATACATCTGCGTTGCAGTCCCTTCAAATAATCTTCCACAGCCACCAGAGAAGAGCGTATCGCCGCAAAAAAGGTAAGGAAAACTAAAGAAACAGATATGTCCTAAAGTGTGCCCTGGGGTGGCGAAGACCGAGAAATCATGGCCTAAAACGGTGACCGTATCGCCTTCGGCCACAACCTGGGTCGTGCCCTTATGTTGTGTCTCTGCTGGCCCATAAACCACCACATTAGGGAAAGCCTCCCGCAAGGCCTGCACGCCGCCGACATGATCGTTATGGTGGTGCGTTAGCAGAATGGCTTCGGGTTGCCACTGCTGTTCTTCAATGGCGCGCAGCACCGGGGCGGCCTCGCCCGGATCAACGATCAGACAGCGCCCATCATCCTTGCTTAACACCCAGATGTAGTTGTCCTGAAACGCGGGAATACTGTTAAGATTCATAAATTACCTCTCAAAGCGTAGCGGAAGGTTGCAATGAAGCCGGCAAGGACTCCCCGAAAATTCGTCGCGCCCGTAAGCTGGGGCGCGCTCCCAAAAGGTGTTTATTATCGCCAGGCGCTGGAGGAGGAAATCAAGCCGTGGCTGGCGAAAATGTATGGTTTTCACCTGCTTAAGATTGGCAACCTCAGCGCGGAAATCAACCTCGAAAGCTGCGCGATTTCCCATCAGGTCAATGTCTCGCTGGCAGGCGAACCTGCGCAGGTGCGCGCGGATCCGCTCTCTTTACCGTTTGCCGAGAAGTCCGTCGATGCCTGCCTGCTGGCCCATACGCTGCCCTGGTGTCCCGATCCGCACCGGCTGCTGCAGGAGGTCGATCGCGTGCTGATTGACGACGGCTGGCTGGTGATGAGCGGTTTTAACCCCATCAGCCTGTTGGGCGCCTGCAAAGCGGTGCCGTTTGCGCGCCGCTCGCCGGCGGTCAAAAGCCGAATGTTTACCCTCACGCGCCAGTTTGACTGGCTCGCGCTGCTCAATTTTGAAGTGCTTCATTATAGCCGCTTTCGCGTGTTGCCCTGGACGAAGCAGGGCGGAAAGCTGCTGAGTGCGCATCTGCCGGCGTTGGGCTGTATGCAGCTGATTGTGGCCCGTAAACGCACCATTCCGCTGACGCTCAATCCCTTAAAACAGAGCCGCTCACGGGCGCGCGTACCGCAGGCCGTTGGTGCAACACGGCAGTCTTAAGCGAGGGTTTCCGGCTGGTAACCGACATCTTCCTGGGTAGGATTCATCGCCGCCGCGCGCGCCAGCTCATCGCAGCGTTCGTTTTCCGGGTGTCCCGCGTGGCCTTTTACCCACTCCCAGCGAATTTGATGCTGGCTGAGCGCCGCATCCAGACGCTTCCACAAATCGACGTTTTTGACCGGTTTCTTCTCTGCCGTTTTCCAGCCGCGTTTTTTCCAGTTGTGGATCCACTGGGTGATGCCCTGGCGCACGTACTGGCTGTCGGTGCTAAGCACCACTTCGCAGTGCTCTTTCAGCGCTTCGAGGGAGACTATCGCCGCCATCAGCTCCATGCGATTGTTGGTGGTTAAACGGTAGCCTTCGCTGAAGGTCCGTTCATGTCCGCGATAACGTAAAATGGCACCATATCCACCCGGTCCCGGATTGCCGAGGCACGATCCGTCGGTGAAAATTTCTACCTGTTTGAGCATCTCTGGTAGACTTCCTGAGTTGAAAACGACAAGTCTGACATAAATGGCCGCTATGAGCACTGCAATTACACGACAGATCGTCCTCGATACCGAAACCACCGGTATGAACCAAATCGGTGCGCACTACGAAGGGCATAAGATCATTGAGATCGGTGCGGTCGAGGTGATAAACCGCCGCCTCACCGGCAATAACTATCACGTCTACCTGAAGCCCGATCGGCTGGTGGATCCGGAAGCGTTTGGCGTTCACGGTATCGCCGATGAGTTCCTGCTGGATAAACCCACTTTCGGCGATATTGCCGATGAGTTTATCGACTATATCCGCGGCGCGGAGCTGGTCATCCATAACGCCTCGTTTGATATCGGCTTTATGGATTATGAGTTCAGCAAGCTGAACCGCGGCATTCCGAAAACCGAGACCTTCTGCAAAATCACCGACAGCCTGGCGCTGGCGCGCAGAATGTTCCCGGGCAAGCGTAACAGCCTTGATGCGCTCTGCTCGCGCTACGAAATAGATAACAGCAAGCGAACGCTGCACGGCGCGCTTCTCGACTCCCAAATACTTGCCGACGTCTATCTGATGATGACCGGCGGCCAGACATCGATAAAGTTTTCGATGGAAGGCGAGAGCCAGAATCAGTCAGGCGAAGCGGGGATCCAGCGCGTTGTGCGTCAGGCGAACAAATTGCGCGTTGTTTTAGCCAGTGATGAAGAGCTGATGGCCCATGAATCGCGCCTCGATTTAGTACAGAAAAAGGGCGGAAGTTGCCTCTGGCGCGGTTAAATCCATTTATTAATCGTGAAAAATCAGCCCGTGGGCGATTTTTGCAGCAAACGATTCAAAACAAGAGAAAAAGCGTTGACGGCACCAGAGGCAATACGTAATATTCGCCTCGTTCCCTAACAGGAACACAACGCGGAGCGGTAGTTCAGTCGGTTAGAATACCTGCCTGTCACGCAGGGGGTCGCGGGTTCGAGTCCCGTCCGTTCCGCCACTATTCAGAAGGCCTGAATCATTGCTGATTCAGGCCTTCGTCGTTTCTACTCCTTCACCACCGCGCGTTGCGCGATAAACCCGCTCTCCACGCCCGCACGCTCATGACGCGCCAGCCAGCAGTAGCAACCTGCACCGAGAAAGACGCCGATAAACCAGCTGAAGTTTGCCACTTCATGCAGCGCCGGAATAAAACTAATTACCAGTCCCACCATCACCGACGGCAGCAGCGCGGCAATCGCCCTGGGGTTAAAGCCGTTTTTGTACCAGTAACGGCCATTCGGGGAGACAGAAAAGAGATCGTCGACAAACACCTGGCCGCGTTTAATCAGATAGAAGTCTGCCAGCAAAATGCCAAACAGCGGGCCGATGCAGGCACCGAGCACATCCAGCGTGTAGTGGATCAACTCCGGGGACTGGAACAGGTTCCACGGCGTCAGCAACACGGAGCCGACCGCCGCAATCATTCCCCCGGTACGAAAGCTGATCTTCTGCGGTGCGCAGTTGGAAAAATCAAACGCCGGCGAGACGAAGTTAGCGACAATATTAATGCCGATCGTGGCGGTAATCATGGTCAGCAGGCCAATCGCCATCGCCAGATCGCTGCCCACATGGCTGACGGTTTCAATCGGGTCAGTGATCATTTTGCCAAACAGCGATTGCGTTCCCGAGACAATCACCACTGTCACAATCGAGAAGAGCAGGAAGTTAAAGGGCAGTCCCCAACGGTTGCCGCGGCGGATGGCCTGCATGCTTTTGCCGTAACGGGAGAAGTCACCAAAGTTGAGCAGCGGGCCGGAGAAGTAGGAGACCACCAGCGCCGTGGCGGTGATCATCTGCCATGCCTGCTCGCCGGGTGTCAGCGACTTACTGGCAAGGGTAAAAGAGATACCGTCAAACCCGGTCTGGTAGAGGATCCAGCCTGCCAGCGCCATCATCACTACATAGACCGCCGGCCCGGCAACATCAATAAAACGTTTGATCGCGTTCATTCCGTGCCAGAAGACCAGCGCCTGCAGCGCCCACATAATGCCGAAGCAGATCCAGCCCAGCGCCGACAGCCCCAGAAAGTGGCTGCTTGTCAGCGCGCCCAGCGAAGGCCAGAATTTGAGCGCCACCAGCATCAGGGCATTGGCGGCCAGATAGGTTTGAATACCGTACCAGGCGAAGGCGATAAGCCCGCGGATCACCGCCGGAATATTGGCGCCGAACACGCCAAATGCCTGACGGCAAATCACCGCATAGGGTACGCCGGTCATCTGGCTCGGCTTCGCCACCAGGTTTGCACAGAGCTGCACAATACAGATCCCCACCAACAGGCAGAGCAGCACCTGCCAGCTGGCGAGCCCTAAGGCGAAGAAGCTGGCGGCAACCACATAGCCGCCCATGCTGTGCACATCGGACATCCAGAACGAAAAGATGTTGTACCAGGTCCAGTTCTGCTGGCGAGTCGGGGCGAGATCCTCATTAGTCAATCTTGGGCTATAACGAGCATCGTACTGCGGATCAGGGTTTGGCATGGATTCTGCTCCTTTAAATAGCGGTAGCGTTTATAGGTCTGCTATCGGCTATTGCATTAACCAGGCCAGGTTTGGATTTTTTGTATACAAGATGGATAAAAAACGTATACAAAAAAGGCAATGCTGCGTCACACAGGAATCAGGTTATGAACCATTACACGGGGCTACAGGCGCCTGCCGATCGGGATGAGAGAGAGCATTTCATCTGGCAATCGCTGTTAACGGCCATTGTTGAGCATCAGCTGCCGCCGGGCAGTAAGTTGCCGGAAGAGGCGCTGGCTGACGTATTTGGCGTCAGCCGCACCGGCATTCGCAAAGTGCTCACGCGCCTTGCAACGGTGCAAATGATCACCATCGCGCCCAGACGCGGTGCATTTGTCGCTAATCCTGGCATCGATGAGTCAAAAGAGATCTTCGCCACGCGCAAAATGATTGAGTGTGCCAACCTGCCGCAGGTGCTGGCACATCTGCAACCGCCGCATCTGGCGGCGCTGGAGGGGATCATTACTGAGGAGGAGGCGGCGCACCAGCAGCATGACGGCGCAGCGGCCATTCGCCACTCGGCGGCTTTCCATATTCAACTGCAGGCGATCTCGGGCAATGCGGTGGTGACCGACATTATCACGACGTTGACGCAGCGCTCCTCGCTGGTGATTGCCGCTTGGGGCGCGCCGTGGCAGCAGGGCTGCCGCTGTCACGATCATGATGCGCTGATCGCACTCTTACGTAATAAGGATCTGGCGGGCCTTCAGCACGCCATGGCACACCACTTTGACCACATTGTTTCCAGCCTGCGCTTTGAGCGCAGCGGCGAAACGCTGCCCGATTTTACCCGCCTGTTTGGCACCCGAGGAGAGCTGTAATGAGCGCATTTTGTATACAGGTCATCAACCCCAATACCAGCCCGGAGATGACCGAAACCATTGCCAGCGCCGCGCGCCGCATCGCCTCGCCGGGCACAACCATTCTCGCCAGCTGCCCGACGCAGGGGGTGGAATCTATTGAGGGACATTTCGACGAAGCGATTGCCGCCATTGGCGTGCTGGAGCAGATAAAGCAGGGTAAAGCGCAGGGCGCGCAGGGGCATGTGATCGCCTGCTTTGGCGATCCGGGATTGCTGGCAGCACGAGAGCTGGCGAGCGGTCCGGTTATCGGCATTGCCGAAGCGGCGATGCATATGGCGACGCTGGTGGCGACGCGCTTTTCAATTGTCACCACGTTGCCGCGCACGGTGATCATCGCCCGCCATTTACTGCGTCAGTATGGCTTTGAACATCACTGCGCCGCGCTGCACGCCATCGATTTACCGGTGCTGGCGCTGGAAGATGGCACGGGTCTTGCTCAGCAAAAGGTACGCGAGCGTTGTATACAAGCCAAACGTGAGGATGGAAGCGGGGCGATTGTGCTGGGATGCGGCGGTATGGCAAACCTTGCCAGCGAACTGACGCAGGAGCTGGGCATCCCGGTGATCGACGGTGTAACGGCGGCGGTCAGGATGGTCGAGTCGCTGCTCGCCCTCGGTTTTGGCACCAGTAAATATGGCGATCTTGCGTATCCCAATAAAAAGCCGCTTTCAGGATGCTTTGATATGCTCAGCTGAAGGCGGCCCCGGTTAAGAGGTTGAATCAGCATGCAAGCAGGAACCGAGACTCCCTTCTGGCATTTTACCGCCGACTACCCACGCGATATGGCGGGCTACGCCGGCAAGCCGCCGCACGCACAGTGGCCGGGCGACGCGCGCATTGCCGTGCAGTTTGTGCTGAATTTTGAAGAGGGGGGCGAGAACCATGTTCTGCACGGCGACAGCGGATCGGAGCAGTTTCTCTCCGACATCATCGGCGCGGCCAGCTACCCGGCGCGCCATATGTCGATGGACTCCCTCTATGAGTACGGTTCGCGCGCCGGTTTCTGGCGTATCCATCAGGAGTTCCAGCAGCGCGGCCTGCCATTAACGGTATTTGGCGTGGCGATGGCACTGGCGCGCAACCCGGCGGTCGTCGAGGCGATCAAGGCGGCAAATTATGACGTAGTGAGCCACGGCTGGCGCTGGATCCACTATCAGGATCTTGATATCCAGACCGAGCGCCAGCATATGCAGCAGGCGGTAGAGATCCTGCAAACGCTGTTCGGCAAACGTCCGCTCGGCTGGTATACCGGGCGCGACAGCCCCAACACCCGCGCGCTGGTGGTAGAGCAGGGCGATTTTCTCTATGACAGCGACTACTACGGCGACGATCTGCCCTTCTGGACCACCGTTAATGAGAAACCGCACCTGATTGTGCCCTATACGCTGGATGCCAACGACATGCGCTTTGCCACCGCCCAGGGCTTTAACACCGCCGAGCAGTTTTATACCTACCTGAAAGATAGCTTCGATGTGCTCTATGCCGAAGGCGAAGCGGCACCGAAGATGATGTCTATCGGCATGCACTGCCGCCTGCTAGGACGACCGGGGCGGTTTCGCGCCCTGCAGCGTTTCCTCGATTATGTGCAGAGCCACGACAAGGTGTGGATCTGCCGCCGCCAGGAGATTGCCGAGCACTGGCTGAAACATCACCCTTATAAAGCGTAACCAGTCTGCTGCCCGCCAATGCGCGGGCGAAGGTTAGCGCGTCAGGCGCAGCTGCTGCAGGTTACCATCAAGCTGTAACTCCGTTTGCAGACGCGCGACATTCCGGCAGATAAAGGCCATCTCGCGGTGCGCTTCCAGCTTTTGGCGCCACTTCTCCGGCACTTCGATAAGGTTGTCGTAAAGCGCTTCCAGCGTGGGGAAGGTGCTGAGGAGCTGGGTAGCGCTTTTTGGCCCGATCCCGGCGACGCCCGGCACTTTTGAACTGCTGATGCCCGCCAGCCCCCAGTAGTCCGGCAGCTGCTGCGGCGTGACGCCATACTCACCGGCAATAAACGGCGCATCGAGCCAGCGTTTCTGGAAGTAGTCGCGGATGCGGATGGTGGGCGAGAGCAGCTGGCAGTAGCCTTTGTCCGTTGAGACGATCGTTGCCTCCTGCCCCGCCTGAGCCATTTTCACCGCCAGCGTGGCGGCGAGATCGTCGGCTTCATTGCCCGGCGTCGCCCAGCAGCGAATGCCGCGCTGCTCAAACGCCGCGCGCAGTGCGGGCATCTCCTGATGGAGTGGCTCCGGCATCGGCGGTCGGCCTGCTTTATAGTCCGGCAGCAGCTGGTGACGCCAGCCCTGATTGCGCGCTTCATCATCGAACACCGCCACCGCGTGGGTCGGCTGGCTATGCACAATCAGCTGCTCAAGCGCGTGCAGGCAGGTCTCCGCGCAGGGTGAACCCTGCACCGCATGAATACGGCGAATGAGATTGAGTGCGTCGACAATAAGCAGATGAGCCACGGATACCCTCCTTGTAAGCGAGCGCTAAGGGTAACATTGCCCGCTTTTTGAGGCTATGAAACGGTAACTATTCAGGAAGATGCCTCGCAAAACGAGGCATCTGTCAGGCAGGTTAATCGCAGGTAACGACTTTCATCGCCAGGCCACCGCGGGAGGTTTCGCGGTACTTGGCGTTCATATCTTTTCCGGTTTCGTACATCGTCTCGATCACTTTATCGAGGCAGACGCGCGGCTCGCTGGTGCGGCGCAGCGCCATACGTGCGGCGTTAACTGCTTTAACCGAGGCAATGGCATTACGCTCGATGCAGGGCACCTGCACCTGGCCCGCGACGGGATCGCAGGTCAGACCGAGGTTGTGCTCCATGCCGATTTCCGCTGCGATGCACACCTGCGCCGGGCTTGCGCCAAGCAGTTCAGCCAGGCCCGCTGCCGCCATCGAACAGGCAACACCCACTTCCCCCTGGCAGCCCACTTCCGCACCGGAGATCGACGCATTCATCTTATAGAGCGAGCCGATAGCGCTGGCGACCAGCAGATAGCGCGCCAGCGAGTTAGCGTTCACTTCGCGGATAAATTTGTCGTAGTAGGCCAGCACCGCCGGGACAATGCCGCAGGCGCCGTTGGTGGGGGCGGTCACCACGCGGCCACCGGCAGCGTTCTCTTCATTAACCGCCAGCGCGAACATATTGATCCAGTCGACAACCGCCATCGGATCGGTTGTGGTTTTATCACTGCTGACCAGCATGCGGCGCAGCGCGGCGGCACGACGCGGCACACGCAGTCGTCCCGGCAGCACCCCTTCGGTGTTGATGCCGCGCTCAATACCGCCGTGCATCACTTCCCAGACGCGCGCCAGGTGCTGCTCCAGCTCCTCTTTGCTGTGCAGCGCCAGCTCGTTTTTCATCATCAGGCCGGAGAGAGAAAGCCCGCTCTGCTGGCAGTGACGCTGTAAATCGGCGGCGCTTTTATAGGGGTAAGGCACCTCAACCGGCGCGCTGGTGGTCTGACCGAAGTGCGCTTCATCGACGATAAAGCCGCCGCCAATGGAGTAGTAGGTCTGGCTGTAGAGTACCTTTTCGCCCGCCAGCGCGGTGATGCGCATGCCGTTCTCATGCAGCGAGAGGTTATCGGCATGGAAGTTCATGCAGCGATCGACCGGAAACTCCACTTCGTGCTCGCCGTTCGCCAGCAGCAGGCGGCCGTGTGTGTTCACGTCCTGAATAAATCCGGGAATCGCATCAATATTGACGCTATCCGGCAGATTGCCGGCCAGCCCCATAATAATGGCGATATCCGTATGGTGGCCTTTGCCGGTCAGAGAGAGCGAGCCGTAAACATCCACGACCACGCGGGTTACATCACGCAGCAGGCCGTGGGATATCAAATCATCGGTGAACTGTTTGCCAGCTTTCATGGGGCCGACGGTGTGCGAGCTGGAGGGACCGATACCGATCTTAAAAATATCGAATACGCTGATCATAACGCGTTATCCATGACAAAGAGGGATGGCGCCGCCCGGCTGGACGGCGCGCAGAGATTAGCTGAACAGGGAGTAGAAAATCGCGGAGATAGCGATAAGACCCATAATCACAATGAAGACGTTACTGATGTGGCCGCTGTATTTACGCATCGCAGGGACACGGGCAATCGCATACATCGGCATTAGGAAGAGGATCATAGCGATAATCGGGCCGCCCAGTGTTTCGATCATGCCGAGGATGCTCGGGTTCCAGGTCGCAACAGCCCAGGTGGTCAGCAGCATGAACAGCGCGGTAATGCGGTTCAGCTTGTTGATTTCAATGGTTTTACCTTTGCTACGCAGCGACTTGATTACCATACCGTTGAAACCTTCACGCGCGCCGAGATAGTGGCCGAGGAAGGATTTGGTGATGGCGATCATTGCGATGATCGGTGCCATCCAGGCGATGATCGGCGCATTAAAGTGGTTAGCCAGGTAGGAGAGAATCGAGATGTTCTGCTCTTTCGCGGAAGCGAGATCGGCCGGTGCCAGGCTCAGCACGCAGCTGAAGACAAAGAACATGACCGTCAACACCATCATGATGTGGGCGAAGGCCAGAATGCGGGAGCATTTACGTTCTGCTTCTGCGCCGTACTCTTCACGTTTCGCCACGGCGAAGGAGGAGATGATCGGTGAGTGGTTAAAGGAGAAGACCATTACCGGGATCGCCAGCCACAGGGTCATCCACAGGCCATTGCCGGTGGCGGACGCCGTGTCGAAAGAGAGGGTTTCCAGCACCGCGCCGTTCCACTGCGGGATCAGGTAAATCGCCAGCAGCATCAGGGCGATAACAAACGGGAAGACCAGAATACTCATCGCTTTAACGATCATCTGCTCGCCGAAGCGCACGATGGTCATCATACCCACGATCAGGATCAGGGAGAGGATGGCGCGCGGCGGCGGCGTCATGCCCAGCTGGTGGGTCATAAAGCTGTCGACGGTATTGGTGATCGCCACGCTATAAACCAGCAGAATTGGGTAGATGGCGAAGAAGTAGAGCAGGGTAATCAGTTTACCCGCGCCGATACCAAAATGTTCTTCCACCACTTCGGTGATATCTTCGCCGGGATTTTTACCGGAAAGCACAAAGCGGGTCAGGCCACGGTGTGCGAAGTAGGTCATTGGGAAGGCAAGGATAGCCATGATGATCAGCGGAATCAGTCCGCCTACGCCAGCGTTGATGGGCAGGAACAGTACGCCAGCGCCAATCGCGGTACCGTAGAGGCCTAGCATCCACATGGTGTCGGTCTTACGCCATGCGCTCCGCGTTCCGGTTGAAGCCAGATTACTGGTTTGAGTCGTTTCCATTGGTAAATCTCCTGGGAAAAGCAAAAAGCTGCCATTTAGACAAATCGATTGCCATAGACGCCAGCGGTAATATTTTATCCGGTTGATTGCGGCTATTTTTATAATTTCTTACCGCAATTATTTGCGGCGGAAAGATACATGTATGTTATGACTCTATCAGTGATCAGGATCGCAATTGCGATAATCCACTTTTTAAGTGGGCATATTTAGACCATCTGTCTGCTTATCGAAAATCATCTGAGATTTATGGGCGCGAAGGCTATCACCCGCCAGATATGCGATCAAACTCACAGCGGTGAAAGACGATAAAAGCGCTGTAGATCATCCCATTAGCAGTGATTTATCGACTTTTAAGCCAACTGAAGTGGATCATTACCTTGTGCAGGATAAGGGCATTAGGCTGTGAGAGAGGGAAAGGTATAAGGGCGGCTTATGGCCGCCCGGTGAACGATATAGATCAGGCGCAGATTTCGTAGCAGGGGATATAGGCTGAACCGGGGAGTTTCATACGGTGCTGGGCGACAAAGCCTTGCAGCAGATCGTCCATCCTGCGCATCATGTCGCTGTCGCCATGAATTTTGTAAGGGCCATACGCTTCAATCGCACGAATACCGTGCTCTTTGACGTTGCCCGCCACAATCCCGGAGAAGGCGCGACGCAGATCTGCCGCCAGCACTTCGACGGGCTGATCCGGGTAGAGCTTCAGGTTGGCCATATTTTCATGAGTCGGTTCGAACGGCACCTGCAGATCCGGCGCAATGCGAATCGACCAGTTGAAGCTGTAAGCATCGCCGGTTTCGCGACGATTCTCTTTCACCTGCGGCATCGCCTTTTTCATCTGCCGCGCCACTTCGGCCGCATCGTTGATGATGATGGTGTAGTGGCGGCGCGCGGCTTCGCCCAGCGTGTTAACGATAAACTCATCCAGCACGCGGAAGTAGTCGGCGCTCTCTTTCGGCCCGGTGAGGATCAGCGGCAGCACCTGATTTTTGTTCGCCGGGTTCATCAGAATACCCAGCAGGTAGAGCAGCTCTTCCGCCGTGCCGACACCGCCCGGGAAGATAATGATACCGTGGGCGATGCGCACAAACGCTTCCAGACGCTTTTCAATGTCCGGCATGATAATCAGTTCGTTAACCAGCGGATTAGGCGGCTCTGCGGCGATGATCGACGGCTCGGTCATGCCGATAAAACGCCCCTCTTTATAACGCTGCTGCGCGTGGCCGACCGCCGCGCCCTTCATCGGCGCTTCCATCGCCCCCGGCCCGCAGCCGGTGCAGATATTCAGTTCGCGCAGGCCGAGCTGGGTGCCGACGCGGCGCGCGTAGAGGTACTCGGTTTCGTTGATAGAGTGGCCGCCCCAGCAGACCACCATGCTCGGTGCTTCGCCGACGTGCAGGGCACGGGCGTTACGCAAAATCGAAAACACCAGGTTGGTGATATGGGTTGAACTCTCCATATCAAGATGCTGAAAGCGTCCGGCGTTATGGATCTGGCCGTTCACGAACAGGATATCGCGCAGTACGGCAAACAGGTTGGCCTGCAGCGCGCGGATCAGACGCCCGTCAACGAACGCCTCTTCCGGTGGGTTAATCAACTCCAGCTTTACGCCGCGTTCACGGCGCAAGACGTTGATATCAAAACTTTCGTTACGGGAGAGCAGCTCTTTACTGCTGTCGGTCTGGCTCCCTGAGTTCAGTACAGCGAGAGAACAGTTGCGAAACAGTTGATACAGGTCGCTGCTGGCCGTGCGTTTAAGCATATCGACTTCCAGCTGCGACAACATATCCATCGAGCCAAGCGGGCTAATATGTGTAATCAAGTGAACTCCTTACGGGACGAAAATTTTATCTTCCCTGCTGATTACAATAGTCCTGGCTTATGACGTTTAACAACCTGCCAACGCATGTTTTACTGGCGCGCCAGCCGCCCGGTTGCCGGAACGAAGCGGGTGTTGCTGCGCCACGGGTTGATATCGAGGCCGCCGCGTCGGGTGTAGCGCGCGTAAATGCTGAGGGATTCCGGCTGGCAAAAGCGCTGAATATCCGTAAAGATGCGCTCAACGCACTGCTCGTGGAACTCATTGTGATGGCGGAAGGAGACCAGGTAGCGCAGCAGTTTTTCTCGATCGATCTTCCCCCCGCGATACTGGATCTGGACAGAGCCCCAGTCAGGCTGGTGGGTGATCAGGCAGTTTGATTTCAGCAGATGGCTGACCAGCGTCTCTTCCACCTTCTCGCCACTCGCAGCGTCGGTCAACAGCGCAGCATCAAACTCATAGTTATCAATAGCGATATCCTGATCGTCGATGCAGAGGCCAGCGAAGCGGGCGACCGGCTGCCCTTCCAGCTCATCGACGCGGTAGAGCGTAACGCTTACCGCACCCTGCGCGCAGGCGCTGAGGTCGCGTTGCAAAGTGCTGCGCACCTCATCCCAACTGGCGAAACGGGTCTGGTTAAAGCTGTTGAGATAGAGTTTAAAACTTTTAGACTCCACCAGATTAAGACTGGCGTAATCCAGCTCCACCTGGCCGACCGCGACCTGCGGCAATCCGTTGGCATTAAGCCAGGAGAGCTCATACAGCGTCCAGATATCCGCGCCGTGAAAGGGGAGGTTATCAGCTTTCAGCCCAAGAGGATCGCGGTTGAGCGAGCGCGGCACGCCTTGCAGTAGACCGGCGTCATAGGTGTCGCGGTAGTCGGTGGTTTTGCCCAGCGTCAGGCCTGAGAGCGCCTGGTGGTTATCATAAGAAGACATGTTTCATCGCCATTTTGCAGGTAAACTATGGCGCAAGTTTATCCTGGCTTAAGTAAAGAGAGAAATCGGTGGAAAAAGAGACGGCTCAGGCGCTGAAAGCCTTTACGGAACGTTATTGCGATGCGTGGCATGCGGCGCACGGCAGTTGGCCGCAGAGTGAAGAGTTGTATGGCGTCCCTTCGCCCTGCATCATCTCTTCCACCGAGGCCGCTGTGTTCTGGCAGCCGCAGCCCTTTACGTCGCAGCAGAACGTTCACCCCGTTGAACAGGCGATGGAGATTGTGGTACAACCGCCGATTCATGCGTTCTATACCACGCAGTTTGCCGGTGACATGCGTGCGCGGCTGGGCAATATCAGCCTGACGCTGTTGCAAACCTGGAGCGAAGCGGATTTTGTCCGGGTACAGGAAAATCTGATTGGGCACCTGGTGACGCAGAAAAGGCTCAAATTATCGCCTACACTTTTTATCGCCACGCTCGATAGCGAGCTGGATGTCATCTCGGTGTGTAACCTGAGCGGCGAGGTGGTACAGGAGACGCTCGGTACGCGTAAACGTACGCGTCTGGCCAGCGACCTGCCCGAATTCCTCACCCAGCTTGAACCCCTTGTGTAAGCCCATAGCCTACATCCCGTGTGAGAGATCTCTTACAAAGCCTGTAGGAGATCGGCTGTTCGTATTCTATAATTCACGTGAGTTATCTTTATCTAAACGATTAAAAAACATAATGTTAATGGGATAATCCCTGGGATTACAGAGCTGGTGCGGCATCGCTTTGTCGTTAAGTCTCCTTGTAAGACCGGCCGGAATACGTAATTCTATCTCCTGTCGACACGGAGTCTGACTAAGGGACGTACATCAGGATGATGTTGTCTCTGGACACACCGGGAAGGTGCTTCACGGACAGACTTCAGGACGAAGTGAGAGGATATCGCCGGAGTGCGTTAAAGGACACCTCCAGGACGGAGAATGAGAGCCGGTCAGGATGGACGGTAGATCAGGAGGATCCAGGACACGCTTTAAGGATAAGGCCAGGTCACATCGGGGTGGTGTGAGCATGATGCGTTGTTTAAGGATGAACGGGTCAGGAGACCGCAGGAAAAGTTTTCATGGATGAGCAGGGAGCACACGGGTAGCCGGATAGCTGCAAAACGAACCGGGAGCACTGTTTTTACAGTGCTCCCTTTTTTTATTTCTCCCGCTCTTTGCTATGCTGCGCGCCAGTCTGATTAAACGGGGGCTTTTATGACTCAACATCAACGCGTGCGCCAGCAGCTTCAACTGATTGAAGCGCAGCTGCGCAAGCACGATCTCTGGCAAACCACCGCCCCGGCGCAGAGCGCCTTTGAGAGCACGCAACCCTTCTGCATGGATACTCTCGCACCCTTTGAGTGGCTGCAATGGGTGCTGATCCCACGTATGCACGCGCTGCTCGACAGCAAACAGGCGCTGCCGCAGGCTTTTGCTATCGCGCCCTATTACGAAATGGCCCTTGAGGCGACGCACCCCGCCCGCGATGTGATGCTGGTTCATCTCCAGCAGCTTGACGCCCTGTTTGCCGACGAAACTCACTGATGCTGGAGATAATCTACCAGGATGAGTGGCTGGTTGCCGTCAATAAACCCTCCGGCTGGCTGGTGCACCGCAGCTGGCTCGACCGCGATGAAAAAGTGGTGGTGATGCAGACCGTGCGCGACCAGATTGGTCAGCATGTCTTTACCGCCCATCGCCTCGACCGGCCCACCTCCGGCGTTTTGCTGATGGGTCTCTCCAGCGAAGCGGGGCGGCGTTTGTCCCTGCAGTTTGAGCAGCACCAGCTGCAGAAGCGTTACCACGCCATCGTGCGCGGCTGGCTGATGGAGGAGGCGCTGCTCGACTATCCCTTGATCGAGGAGCTGGACAAAGTGGCGGATAAATTCGCCCGCACCGACAAAGATCCGCAGCCTGCCGTGACCCACTATCGTGGTCTTGCCACGACCGAATTGCCGGTGGCGATCGGTAAGTTTCCCTCCACGCGCTATGGGCTGGTCGAGCTGGAGCCGAAAACCGGGCGCAAGCACCAGCTTCGCCGCCATCTCTCCCATCTGCGCCATCCGATTATTGGCGACAGCAAGCATGGCGATCTGCGGCAAAACCGCAGCGCGGCGGCCCATTTCGGCCTCAATCGCCTGATGCTGCACGCCAGCCAGTTAAGCCTTACGCACCCCTTTACCGGCGAGGCGCTGACCCTGCGCGCCGGCTTCGATGCGGTGTGGATGCAGGCGCTGGATCAGTTCGGCTGGCGGGGCCTTCTCCCTGAGAATGAAAGGGTTGAGTTTAGCGGGCTCAGCGGTCAGGATGAGGGCAATCTGGAATCACGCAAGGAGTGATAAGCATGGCGAATGTAGGCATTTTTGTCGGCACGATGTACGGCAATTCGCTGCTGGTAGCGGAAGAAGCACAGGCGATTTTAGAAGCCGGGGGACATACGGCAAAGGTGTATGAAGATCCCGAAGCGGCGCAGTGGGAGAGCAACAAAGGCAACTATGCGCTGGTGGTCACCTCCACCACCGGCCAGGGCGATCTGCCGGACAGCATCGCGCCGCTGTTTCACTACCTGCGCGACACCGTCGGCTACCAGCCCGAGTTACGCTACGGCGTGATTGCGTTGGGCGACAGCACCTACAGCCACTTCTGTGGCGGCGGGAAAAAATTTGATGCCCTCCTGCAGGAGCAGGGCGCGCAGCGCATCGGCGAGGTGCTGCTGATTGACGCCAGCGAAGATCCGGAGCCGGAAAGCGTCTCCAATCCGTGGGTAGAGCAGTGGGCAAGCCTGCTGAAATAAGCCCTTCTCCCTCCCGCGCGGCGGGAGGGTTAGCCTCTTTTTCTCAACCGTCAAGCGACGCCATTCACACTCTTCGCACGTGATCGGCGCTTTTACCCCGCCGTTTATCGTCCGTTTCAATTTTCGTGAAATACCCCCCATCGCCCTGGGCTAATGCCCCAAACCCACGCTGACCTGCCACCGAATGTTGTGTTGATGCACGGTGAGAGTTACCAGGCCGCTTTTTATACTCCTTGAGCCAGTTAATAAAGCCGCCCGCCGTGAAGTGAAACCGCGCCGGGCCGCGGCATAAAAAGAGCGACAGCGTTCTGTCTTCCCCTACAGGTTGCGCCGTACAGGATGCATGTTGAAAAGAACATCTATGCTTCGGGAGTACAACCATGAGTGCATTAAGCCAGGCGGCGAGCAGCGCTGAAAAGCGCACTAACGCCCGCTACTGGATCGTGGTGATGCTATTTATCGTCACATCCTTCAACTACGGCGATCGCGCCACGCTATCGATTGCCGGCTCCGAGATGTCTAAGGCTATCGGCCTTGATCCTGTCGGTATGGGCTATGTCTTTTCCGCGTTCTCCTGGGCCTATGTGATTGGCCAGATCCCGGGCGGCTGGTTGCTTGACCGCTTCGGCTCGAAACGCGTCTACTTCTGGTCCATCTTCACCTGGTCTCTTTTTACGCTGCTGCAAGGGTTCGTCGACCTCTTCAGCGGCTTTGGCATCATCATCGCGCTCTTCACCCTGCGCTTTATGGTCGGCCTGGCGGAAGCGCCCTCGTTTCCGGGCAACAGCCGCATTGTTGCCGCCTGGTTCCCGGCACAGGAGCGCGGCACTGCGGTGGCGATCTTCAACTCCGCGCAGTACTTCGCCACGGTGATCTTCGCGCCGATCATGGGCTGGCTGACCCATGAAGTGGGCTGGTCGCATGTATTCTTCTTTATGGGCGGGCTTGGGATCCTCATCAGCTTCCTGTGGCTGAAAATGATCCACGAGCCGAACCAGCATCCGGGCGTTAACAAGAAGGAGCTGGAGTACATCGCCGAAGGCGGCGCGCTGATCAACATGGATCAGAAGAGTAACCAGCAGAAAGTGCCCTTTGCGCAGAAGTGGGGACAGGTCAAACAGCTGCTCGCCTCGCGCATGATGATCGGCGTCTACCTTGGGCAGTACTGCATCAACGCCTTAACCTACTTCTTTATCACCTGGTTCCCGGTCTATCTGGTGCAGGCGCGCGGTATGTCGATCCTGAAAGCGGGCTTTGTCGCCTCGATCCCGGCGATCTGCGGCTTTGTTGGCGGCGTGCTTGGCGGGGTGATCTCAGACTGGTTGATGCGCCGCTACGGTTCGCTGAACGTGGCGCGCAAGACACCGATCGTGCTGGGCATGCTGCTCTCCATGAGTATGGTGTTCTGTAACTACACCGATTCAGAAACCCTGATCATCGCCTTTATGGCGCTGGCCTTCTTCGGCAAAGGCATCGGTGCGCTCGGCTGGGCGGTGATGGCAGATACCGCGCCGAAAGAGATCAGCGGCCTGAGCGGCGGCCTGTTTAATATGTTCGGCAATATCTCCGGCATCGTCACGCCGATTGCGATTGGCTACATCGTCGGCACCACCGGCTCGTTTAACGGCGCGCTGATCTACGTTGGCGTTCATGCGCTGGTGGCGGTGCTCAGTTACCTGGTGCTGGTGGGCAATATCAAACGCATCGAACTTAAACCCGTAACAGGACGCGAATGATGAATACACAAGCCACGCCTCGCATCACCGATATGAAAGTGATCCCGGTTGCCGGGCACGACAGCATGTTGATGAATATCGGCGGCGCGCATAACGCTTACTTTACCCGCAATATCGTGGTGCTGACGGACAGCGCCGGCCATACCGGCGTGGGTGAAGCGCCGGGTGGCGAGGTGATCTATCAAACATTGGTCGATGCCACGCCCATGGTAGTGGGACAAGAGATCGCCCGGCTGAACAAGGTGGTGCAGCGGGTGCACAAAGGCAACCAGGCGGCGGATTTCGACACTTTTGGTAACGGTGCGTGGACCTTTGAACTGCGCGTTAATGCCGTCGCGGCCCTGGAGGCGGCGCTGCTCGATCTGCTCGGCAAAACCCTGAATGTTCCGGTGTGCGAGCTGCTGGGGCCGGGCAAACAGCGCGATGCCGTTACCGTGCTCGGCTACCTCTTCTATGTCGGCGATCGCACGAAAACCGACTTGCCCTATCTGCAGGCGACGCCAGGCAGCCACGAGTGGTACCGGCTGCGCCATCAGGAGGCGATGAGCAGCGAGGCGGTAGTGCGCCTTGCCGAAGCCTCACAGGATCGCTACGGCTTCAAAGATTTCAAACTGAAGGGCGGCGTGCTGCCGGGCGAGCAGGAGATTGACACCGTGCGCGCGCTGAAAAAACGCTTTCCTGATGCACGCATCACCGTCGATCCCAACGGCGCGTGGCTGCTGGACGAAGCCATCCGCCTCTGCAAAGGGCTGAACGATGTGCTGACCTATGCGGAAGATCCCTGCGGCGCAGAGCAGGGCTTCTCCGGGCGTGAAGTGATGGCGGAGTTTCGTCGCGCCACCGGTCTGCCGGTCGCCACCAATATGATCGCCACCAACTGGCGGGAGATGGGCCATGCAGTGATGCTCAACGCGGTTGATATTCCGCTCGCCGATCCGCACTTCTGGACGCTCTCCGGCGCGGTGCGCGTCGCGCAGTTGTGCGACGACTGGGGTTTAGCCTGGGGTTGCCACTCCAATAACCATTTCGATATCTCACTGGCGATGTTCACCCACGTCGCTGCCGCAGCACCAGGCACGCCAACGGCGATTGATACCCACTGGATCTGGCAGGAGGGCGATGCGCGTCTGACGAAGGAGCCTTTGCCGATCCGCGAGGGCAAAATCGCCGTACCGGACGCGCCGGGGCTTGGCGTTGAGCTGGACTGGGCGCAAATTGAGAAAGCGCACGCGATCTATAAAACCTTGCCGGGCGGTGCGCGTAATGACGCCGGCCCGATGCAGTATCTCATTCCTGGCTGGACGTTTGATAAAAAACGCCCCGTTTTTGGACGGCATTAAAAGAGCAAAAGGAGATCAATATGAGTACGTACAGTTCCACGCCCGTTGTGGCATCAATGCAGGTTATTCCCGTTGCCGGTCACGACAGCATGTTGATGAACCTGAGCGGCGCGCACGCGCCTTTCTTTACCCGCAATATTGTCATCATTAAAGACAACGCCGGTCATACCGGGGTAGGCGAGATCCCCGGCGGGGAGAAGATCCGCCAGACGCTGGAAGAGGCCGCCGCGCTGGTGGTCGGGAAGACGCTGGGCGAATACAAAAACGTGCTCAACAGCGTGCGCAACACCTTTGCCGATCGCGATGCCAGCGGGCGTGGGCTGCAGACCTTCGATCTGCGCACCACCATTCACGTGGTCACGGGTATCGAAGCGGCGATGCTCGATCTGCTCGGTCAACATCTTGGCGTGAACGTCGCCTCCCTGCTCGGCGAAGGCCAGCAGCGCAGCGAAGTGGAGATGCTCGGTTACCTCTTCTTCGTAGGCGATGCCAAAAAGACGCCGCTGCCTTACCAGAGCCAGCCCGACGACGCATGCGACTGGTATCGCATCCGCCATGAAGAGGCGATGACGCCGGATCGCGTGGTGCGCCTCGCCGAAGCGGCCTGGGAGAAATATGGCTTTAACGACTTCAAACTGAAGGGCGGCGTGCTGGCGGGGATGGAGGAGGCAGAAGCGATCGCCGCGCTGGCAAAACGCTTCCCGCAGGCGCGCGTGACCCTCGATCCGAACGGCGCATGGTCGCTGGATGAAGCGATCGCCATCGGCAAGCAGCTGAAAGGCGTGCTCGCCTACGCCGAAGATCCGTGCGGTGCCGAGCAGGGCTTCTCCGGGCGTGAAGTGATGGCGGAGTTCCGCCGCGCCACCGGTCTGCCAACCGCCACCAATATGATCGCCACCGACTGGCGGCAGATGGGCCACACCCTGTCACTGCAATCGGTCGATATCCCGCTGGCCGACCCGCACTTCTGGACTATGCAGGGCTCGGTGCGCGTGGCGCAGATGTGCCATGAGTTTGGCCTCACCTGGGGGTCGCACTCCAATAACCACTTCGATATTTCGCTGGCGATGTTTACCCATGTCGCCGCCGCCGCGCCGGGCAACATTACCGCCATCGACACCCACTGGATCTGGCAGGAGGGCAACCAGCGCCTGACCAAAGCGCCATTTGAAATCAAAGGCGGGATGGTACAGGTACCGACCACGCCGGGGCTCGGTGTTGAGCTGGATATGGATCAGGTGATGAAGGCCAACGCGCTGTATCAAAAACACGGACTCGGCGCGCGCGACGATGCGATGGGCATGCAGTACCTGATCCCCGACTGGAAATTTGATAACAAGCGTCCCTGCATGGTGCGTTAATGAAATTGCCACTCCTTGCGGGGGCTGGCATTTCCCGCTGCCGGCAAGGTGTATGCTTACCGTGGTGAATATGCGTAAGGACGGCTTATGAAAATTGTCATCGCCCCCGACTCCTACAAAGAGAGTTTAACGGCCCTGGAGGTGGCGACCGCCATTGAAGCGGGCTTTAGCGAGGTGTATCCCGACGCTGAGTACGTGAAAATCCCGGTGGCGGACGGCGGGGAAGGGACGGTAGAAGCGATGGTCGCCGCCACGCAAGGGCGGGTGGTGAAAGTGGTGGTCAAAGGGCCGCTCGGTGAGGAGGTCGACGCCTTTTATGGCCTCTCTGGCGATGAGCAGTCGGCGTTTATTGAAATGGCGGCAGCAAGTGGGCTGGAGCGCGTGCCACCGGCGAAGCGCGACCCGTTAATCACCACCTCATGGGGGACCGGAGAGCTGATCCGCCATGCGCTGGATGCAGGCGTGAAACATATCATTATCGGCATTGGCGGCAGCGCGACCAACGATGGCGGCGCGGGGATGGTACAGGCGCTCGGCGCAAAGCTGCTTGATGAGCAGGGGAAGCAGATCGCCGCAGGCGGTGCGGCGCTGGAGAGCCTGGCGCGCATTGATATTGGTGAACTGGATCGTCGCCTGGCGCAGTGCCGGATTGATGTGGCCTGCGATGTTACCAATCCGCTTACCGGTAAAGAGGGGGCTTCAGCGGTCTTTGGCCCGCAAAAAGGGGCGACGCCTGCGATGATAGAGCGGCTGGATAAGGCGCTGGCGCACTATGCGCAGATAATCGCCCGCGATCTTGATTGCGATGTATTAACACTCCCCGGCGGCGGCGCGGCCGGGGGCATGGGCGCGGCGTTATATGCCTTTTGCGGCGCCGGGCTGCGTCAGGGGATTGAGATTGTTACCGATGCGCTGGCGCTGGATGAACACGTGGCCGACGCGGACCTGGTGATCACCGGCGAAGGGCGTATCGACAGCCAGACCGTGCATGGCAAAGTGCCGGTCGGCGTTGCAAGGGTCGCCAAACGGTATGATATTCCGGTGATCGGCATTGCCGGCAGCCTGACCGCCGATGTCGGCGTGGTGCACGATCACGGCATCGACGCGGTGTTCAGCGTGATTTACAGCATCTGTTCTCTCGACGATGCATTAGCCAACGCCGGGGAGAATGTACGCTTTACCGCCCGCAATGTGGCGGCGGTGTTAAAAGCGGGGCAGACGTTGCGGTAAGCATTGCCGAATGCCGGATGGCTGGCTTTGCCGGATGGCGCTTACGCTTATCCGGCCTACGGGTGCGATATGCCTGTGGGGCTGGCTTTGCCGGATGGCGCTTGCGCTTATCCGGCCTACGGGTGTGATATGCCTGTGGGGCTGGTTTTGCCGGATGGCGCTTGCGCTTATCCGGCCTACGTTCACGAAGCCGCTGAAACCGCGTAGGCCGGATAAGCGTTTACGCGCCATCCGGCAATGGGATCGCACTTAACCAATCAGCCGGTGCGCTTCGCGCGCCACGTTGTCCATCTCGTCGAGGAGTTCGAGAAGCTCCGGCTCAAGATCTTCGGCGGGCACGCCGCTGCGCAACTGATGCTCAATCAAATGACAGAGCTTTTTCAGGCGGGGTACGCCGCTGTAGCCGCAGCTACCGTGCAGTTTATGAATTCCCTCCGCCAGCCCGCCTGGCGCTTCACCGACCAGCTGCTCTTCGACCATATTGCGGATCTCCGGCAGGAACTCGACCAGCATATGCAGCATATCGCGCGCCAAATCCGATTTTCCCGCCGCCTGGCGCAGGGCTAACTGCCAGTCAAGCGTCGTTTCATCATCCACGGTAATAACGGGCGGCGCCTGCTCTGTTTCCGGCTCCTGCGGCGTCAGCCATGCGCCGACGCTGTGGCCGGGCTTATAGCGCAGCAGCAGGTTACGCAGCTTCTCCTCCTCAATCGGCTTCGCCAGGTAGTCATTCATCCCGGCGCTGAGCAGCTTCTCTTTCTGCCCGGCCATCGCATGGGCGGTGACGGCGACCACCGGCGTCTGCTGCTGGTGCGGCAGCTGGCGGATCAATTCGCAGGCGCGAATACCGTCCATGTCCGGCATCTGAATATCCATCAGCACCAGATCAAACTGCATCTGCTTCGCGCGCTCAAGAGCCTGCAGGCCACTTTCACACAGCTCCACCTGCTGAACCTGATCCTCAAGCAGGGCGCCAATCAGCTTCAGGTTGGCGGGGTTATCATCCACTGCCATCACCGACATCGGCAATTTGCTCTCATCCGGCGCGGGGAGCTCAGCCTGCCTCGTGATGCGGCAATACTCGGTTAACGCAGGCAGCAGACGCGTAGAGGTGAGCGGTTTGAGCAGACAGGCCGCTGCGCCATCCTGTTTGAGCGATTCGGCGTCAACCTGCGCGTGGCACGGCAGCGCCAGCAGCAGGTAGTCGGTCATTTCCGCGGCGCGTGCCAGGCGGTCATGCTGCATGCTCAGTGGCTCCCGTACGGTCACTGGAATTGCCATCAACAGCATGTCGTAGTGCGCCTGCGGCAGCGCGGAAAACGACGGGCTGTAGATCACTTCCAGCGGCGTTTCGCTCAGCACATCGAGCGTACACTGCGCCGCCGTCGCATTCGGCTCCACATAGGCCAGGCGCTTGCCGACCAGACAGCGGGTCGGCTGCATCTCGCTGATGGCGTTAGGGTTGAGATCGAGATTGATATGGAACCAGAAAGTCGATCCGCGATTGGGCTGGCTGTGGAAAGAGATATCGCCGCCCATCTCATTGACCAGCCGCTGGGTGATCACCAGCCCCAGCCCGGTGCCGCCGTGGCGACGCGAAATGCTGGCATCCGCCTGACGAAACGCCTGGAAGAGCCGCGACTGATCGCGCTCCGGAATGCCGATGCCGGTATCGCGGATCTGCATCTCCACCTGCACTTTGTTATTACTGATGGCGCGCTTCTCCACCACCACGTCGATATTGCCGTTTTCCGTAAACTTGATTGCGTTACCGACCAGGTTGGTGATCACCTGTTGCAGGCGCAGCGGATCGCCGATCACGTTATCCGGCACATCGTTTTTGATATTCAGCGTCAGCTCCAGCCCCTTGTCATGGGCCGAATGCGCCAGCAGCGTCACCACCTCATCCAGCGTGCTGCGCAGCGGGAAGGGGATGCTTTCCAGAATCAGCTTGCCCGCTTCCAGCTTGGAAAAGTCGAGCACGTCATTGATGATCGCCAGCAGGTTATTGGCTGAACGCTCAATGGTCAGCAGGTGGTCACGCTGGGTAGGGTTTAGCTCCGATTTCAGCGTCAGGCGGGTAAAGCCAATCACGCCATTCAGCGGCGTACGCAGCTCGTGGGACATATTGGCGAGAAACTCGGATTTGATGCGTGCCGCTTCCTGAGCGCGTTTTTTCGCCAGATCCAGTTCGACGTTCTGGATCTCCATCTGCTCCAGCGTTTCGCGCAGATCGGAGGTCGACTGGTCAATGTTGTGCTGCATCTCTTCGTGATAGGCCGCCAGCGACATTGCCATTGAGTTAATGCCGTTTTTCAGCATATCCAGCTCGCCAAGCATAAACCCTTCGACGCGGCTATCGAGCTGGCCGCGGCGGATCCGATCGACGGTATTGACCATATTGCGGATCGGGCTTGTGACATCACGCATCAGCCGCCAGCCGAAAATCAGCGCGATGCCGATACAGAAGAGGATCATCAGGCTGGAGATAAAGATCTCTTTGTACTGCTGCAAACGTACCGATTTGAGATCCAGCTCCAGCGCCACATAGCCGAGCAGATTGTCGGTGATCTTATCCGCCGGTAGCGAAGAGCTGGCGGGTGCAAACCCTTCGGTGAGGATCGGTGTGCGCAGGATCATCACATCGCCGCGCCGGGTGACGCTCAGCTTGCGCGGAATGGGCTGATTAGCGGGCAGCTTGAGGGAGTCGCCCTCCAGTTGCAGGTTCGATGAGACGAAGAGCGCGTTCTTATTGTCGTAGATCGAGATGGCCCGCACGATATCGGAGTGACGCCGATGCAGGACGCTAATCAGCTGGCCGATGGCGTCTTTATCCTGCAGCGTCATGCTGTATTCGCTGGAGACGGCCAGCGGCTCAATAATGCTGGCACCGGCGTCTTCAAGCTGACGCTGCAAATCGTTATAGCGATGCACAACAAAAAAGATGCTGAGCAGCACACCGATAAGCACGGTGGGGGCCAGAATCAGAATCATCATGCGTGCGCGCAAGCTGTAGTTGGTCATGGAATTCCGTTATGGGAGAATGGGCCCATTGATCAGTAATTGAGATTTTTCACCGCAATGGCGCAATTCTACTCTGCAAAACGACGAGTGACGACTCGTCAAAAAATAACCGTAACAGTAAACGACCTTGACCCGTTTGGGCAGGGGGTGGCGCGTCATAATGGTAAAGCGCTGTTTATTCCCGGTTTGTTACCCGCAGAGAGGGCGGAAATTATCCTCAAAGAGGAGAAGCGCCAGTTTGCCCGCGGCGAAGTGAGCCGTCGCCTGAACGACAGCCCGGAGCGCGTAGCGCCGCGCTGCCCGCACTTTGGCGTCTGCGGCGGCTGCCAGCAGCAGCACGCCAGCATTGAGCTGCAACAGCGCAGCAAACGCGCCGCGCTGGCGCGCCTGATGAAGCAGGACGTAGACGATGTTATCGCCGGCGAGCCGTGGGGATACCGCCGCCGCGCACGCTTAAGCCTGAGCTGGCAGCCGAAAGCGCAGCGTCTGGAAATGGGTTTTCGCAAAGCGGGCGAGAGCGATATCGTCAATGTCACACAATGCCCGGTGCTGGTGCCCCGTCTTGAAGCACTGCTCACGCCACTGCGCGACTGCCTGGCTGAATTAAGCGGCGTTCGCCAGTTAGGGCATGTCGAACTGGTCGAGGCGGATAATGGTCCGCTGATGGTGCTGCGCCACACCGCGCCGTTAAACGCCGCCGACAGAGCAAAACTGGAACGCTTTTCGCATTCCCATCATCTTGCGCTTTATCTCGCGCCGCAAAGCGATATTGTTGAGCAGATCACTGGTCAGACTCCCTGCTACGCTTCTGACGGGCTACCCTTACACTTCAGCCCGCGGGATTTTATCCAGGTCAATGATGGCGTAAATCAGCAGATGGTCGCCCGCGCGCTGGCGTGGCTCGATGTGCAGCCGCAGGACCGCATTCTCGATCTCTTCTGTGGGATGGGAAACTTCACGTTGCCGCTGGCGAAGCGCGCAGCAGAGGTGGTTGGCGTGGAGGGCGTTGCTGAACTGGTGGCAAAGGGGCAGGAGAACGCACAACAGAATGGTTTGCACAATGTGACATTCTTTCATGAAAATCTGGAGGAAGATGTTACAAAACAGCCGTGGGCGAGCCGTGGGTTTGACAAAGTTCTGCTCGACCCTGCGCGTGCGGGGGCGGCGGGTGTCATGCAGCATATTCTAAAATTGTCGCCGGGCCGGGTGGTTTACGTCTCCTGTAATCCCGCCACGCTTGCACGCGACAGTGAAGCGCTGCTGAGTGCGGGATACCAGATTGAGCGGCTGGCGATGCTGGACATGTTCCCGCACACTGGCCACCTGGAATCGATGGTGTTGTTTGTGAAACACAAATAATTAATTTCGGCTTGCCGAATTCGGCAGGCCCGGTCCCTGAAAGGAGAGGACAATGGTTGCGGTACGCAGTGCGCATTTGAACAAAGCGGGTGAATTCGATCCGGCCAAATGGATCGCCAGTCTGGGCATTACCAGTCAGCCGTCGTGTGAACGCTTAACCGAAACCTGGGCTTATTGTCTGCGTCAAACTCAAGGGCATCCGCAGGCGGAGATCCTGCTTTCACGCGGTATCGAGATGGTGGAGATCCTCTCGATGCTGAGTATGGATACCGACACGCTGCGCGCCGCGTTGCTCTTTCCGCTCGCCGATGCGGAAGTGGTCAGCGAAGAGGTGCTGCGTGAAAACGTCGGTAAAGCGGTGGTTGAGCTGATCCACGGCGTGCGCGACATGGCCGCCATCCGCCAGTTAAAAGCGACTCATACCGATTCCGTCTCCTCCGAACAGGTGGATAACGTCCGCCGCATGCTGCTGGCAATGGTGGATGATTTCCGCTGTGTGGTCATCAAGCTCGCTGAACGTATCGCCCATCTGCGCGAAGTGAAAGATGCGCCGGAAGATGAGCGCGTACTGGCAGCGAAAGAGTGTACCAACATCTACGCGCCGCTGGCGAACCGCTTAGGTATCGGTCAGCTGAAGTGGGAGCTGGAGGATTACTGCTTCCGCTACCTGCACCCGGAAGAGTACAAACGCATCGCCAAACTGCTGCACGAGCGCCGCATCGATCGCGAACACTACATTGATGAGTTTGTCGGCCACCTGCGCGCCGAGATGAAGACCGAAGGCGTGAAAGCCGAAGTGTATGGCCGCCCGAAACATATCTACAGCATCTGGCGCAAGATGCAGAAAAAGCACCTCGCATTCGACGAGCTGTTTGATGTCCGTGCCGTGCGTATCGTCGCTGAACGGTTGCAGGATTGCTACGCCGCGCTGGGGATTGTGCATACCCACTATCGCCATCTGCCGGATGAGTTTGACGACTATGTCGCTAACCCGAAACCGAACGGCTACCAGTCCATCCATACTGTTGTTCTGGGGCCGGGCGGTAAAACCGTTGAGATCCAGATCCGTACCCGCCAGATGCACGAAGATGCCGAACTCGGCGTTGCCGCGCACTGGAAGTACAAAGAGGGCACCGCGACGGCGACGGGTGCGCGTTCCGCCCATGAAGATCGCATCGCCTGGCTGCGTAAGCTGATCGCCTGGCAGGAGGAGATGGCAGACTCCGGCGAGATGCTCGACGAGGTGCGCAGCCAGGTCTTTGATGACCGGGTCTACGTCTTTACGCCAAAAGGGGATGTGGTAGACCTGCCCGCTGGCTCCACGCCGCTGGATTTCGCTTACCATATTCACAGCGATGTTGGTCACCGCTGCATCGGCGCGAAAATCAGCGGTCGCATCGTGCCCTTTACCTATCAGCTGCAGATGGGCGATCAGATTGAGATCATCACCCAGAAGCAGCCGAACCCCAGCCGCGACTGGCTCAACCCGAACCTCGGCTATGTCACTACCAGCCGCGGGCGCTCGAAAATTCACGCCTGGTTCCGCAAGCAGGATCGCGACAAGAACATTCTTGCCGGTCGCCAGATCCTCGACGACGAGCTGGCGCACCTCGGTATCAGCCTGAAAGAGGCAGAAAAGCACCTGCTGCCGCGCTACAACTTCAACGAGCTGGACGAGCTGCTGGCGGCGATTGGCGGCGGCGATATTCGCCTCAACCAGATGGTCAACTTCCTGCAGGCGCAGTTCAACAAGCCGAGCGCCGAGGAGCAGGATGCCGCTGCGCTCAAGCAGCTGCAGCAGAAAACCTATGCGCCGCAGAACCGCAGTAAAGATAACGGTCGCGTGGTGGTCGAAGGGGTCGGCAACCTGATGCACCACATTGCGCGCTGCTGCCAGCCCATCCCGGGCGACGAAATCGTCGGTTTTATCACCCAGGGGCGCGGTATCTCGATTCACCGCGCCGACTGCGATCAGCTGGAAGAGCTGCGCAATGTCGCACCGGAGCGCATCGTTGATGCCGTGTGGGGCGAAAGCTACTCGGCGGGCTACTCGCTGGTGGTGCGCGTCACGGCAAACGATCGCAGCGGGCTGCTGCGTGATATCACGACCATTCTCGCCAATGAAAAGGTCAATGTGCTGGGCGTTGCCAGCCGCAGCGATACCCGCGAGCAGCTGGCGACCATCGATATGAATATTGAGATCTACAACCTGCAGGTGCTGGGCCGCGTGCTTGGCAAACTGAATCAGGTGCCTGACGTTATTGACGCCCGCCGCCTGCACGGCGGCTGATCGTCTCTTCACCCGATCCTCTCCGGCAGGGGAGGATCGCTTTTTAGCAAGGATTTTTCATGACACAAATCGAGCGTCTGCTCGGGATCATGCAACGGCTGCGCGACCCGCAAACCGGCTGCCCGTGGGACAAAGAGCAGACTTATGCCACCATCGCGCCCTATACGCTGGAAGAGACTTACGAAGTGCTCGACGCCATTTCACGCGAAGACTTCGACGATCTGCGCGGCGAGCTGGGCGATCTGCTCTTCCAGGTGGTCTTCTACGCGCAGATGGCACAGGAAGAGGGGCGTTTTGACTTCAACGATATCTGCGCCGCTATCAGCGACAAGCTGGAGCGCCGACACCCGCATATCTTTGGCGATGCACAGGCGGGTAACAGCGCAGAAGTGCTTGAGCGCTGGGAGCAGATCAAAACCGCCGAGCGGGCAGAGAAAGCGCAGCACTCGGCGCTGGATGATATTCCCCACAGCCTGCCGGCGCTGATGCGTGCCCATAAGATCCAGAAGCGCTGCTCAACCGTCGGTTTTGACTGGACCACCATCGGTCCGGTGCTCGACAAAGTGTATGAAGAGATCGATGAAGTGATGGACGAAGCCAAACAGGCGGTTGTCGATCAGGCGCGCGTGGAAGAGGAGATGGGCGATCTGCTTTTCGCGACGGTAAATCTCTCCCGGCATCTGGGCGTCAAAGCGGAAGTGGCGCTGCAAAAAGCGAACCTCAAATTTGAGCGTCGCTTTCGCGAAGTTGAACGTCTGGTGCAGGCGCGTGGGCTGGAAATGACCGGCGTAGATTTGGAAACAATGGAAACTATCTGGCAGCAGGTAAAGCGCCAGGAACATGATCTTTAAGGCATTTGTGGTAATAAGCGCGATTTGTGTGATTTTTTAAATAGCAAGCGCTTGATTTGCGTCAAAAACATTTGCTGGAAAGGGGCTATTTTCACACTCATTACGTTTGTTGAAACGTTTCCGCTAACGCCGCTTCGGCTCATCCAGCGTGCTTCCGGGCGGCAACAGCACGAATCAGCGGACGTTCAGAATTGTTGTACAAGCGGCGTCAGCAAAGAAAGCTAACGCTAATGCGGCCTGAAGAACGAAGAGGAGGGGGAATGAAAGTTTGTGGCGCAACTCATCATCCGGTATACTGCTTTCCCGTCCTGGTTATTCCACCGTCTTTTAAACCTAACTTCTCAGGTTCAGCATGACAACGAACTATATTTTTGTGACCGGCGGGGTCGTATCCTCTCTGGGTAAAGGCATTGCCGCAGCCTCCCTGGCAGCTATTCTTGAAGCCCGTGGCCTCAAGGTCACCATGATGAAACTGGATCCGTATATCAACGTCGATCCGGGCACAATGAGCCCTATCCAGCATGGTGAAGTGTTCGTTACCGAAGATGGCGCAGAAACCGATCTTGATTTGGGTCACTACGAGCGTTTTATCCGCACCAAGATGACCCGTCGCAACAACTTCACCACCGGCCGTATCTACTCCGAGGTGCTGCGTAAAGAGCGCCGCGGTGACTATCTCGGTGCGACCGTGCAGGTTATCCCCCATATCACTAACGCCATCAAAGAGCGCATTATTGCCGGCGGCGAAGGCCACGACGTTGCGCTGGTTGAGATCGGCGGTACCGTGGGTGATATCGAATCCCTGCCATTCCTCGAAGCGATCCGCCAGATGGCGGTAGAAGTGGGCCGCGAGCGCACCCTCTACATGCATCTGACGCTGGTGCCATATATGGCCGCTTCCGGTGAAGTGAAAACCAAGCCGACTCAGCACTCCGTGAAAGAGCTGCTCTCCATCGGTATTCAGCCAGATATCCTGATTTGCCGCTCCGATCGCGCCGTTCCGGCCAACGAAAGAGCGAAAATTGCTTTGTTCTGTAACGTTCCAGAAAAAGCTGTGATTTCTCTGAAAGACGTCGATTCCATTTATAAAATTCCGGGCCTGTTGAAATCTCAGGGGCTGGACGATTATATTTGTAAACGATTCAGCCTGAACTGCCCGGAAGCGAATCTCGCCGAGTGGGAGCAGGTCATTTACCAGGAAGCGAATCCGTCGGGCGAAGTCACTATCGGTATGGTCGGCAAATACATCGAATTGCCGGATGCCTATAAATCGGTGATTGAAGCGCTGAAACATGGTGGTCTGAAGAACCGCGTAACCGTCAACATCAAGCTGATTGATTCGCAGGATGTGGAGACGCGCGGCGTTGAGATCCTCAAAGGCCTCGATGCTATTTTGATCCCGGGTGGCTTTGGCTACCGCGGCGTAGAAGGCAAGATCGCCACCGCGCGTTTTGCGCGTGAAAACAATATTCCTTACCTCGGCATCTGCCTGGGTATGCAGGTTGCGTTGATTGAGTATGCGCGCCATGTGGTCGGGATGGAGAACGCCAACTCCACGGAATTTGTGCCAGACTGTAAGTACCCGGTTGTGGCGCTGATCACCGAGTGGCGTGACGAAGAGGGCAACGTTGAACAGCGTTCTGAGAAGAGCGATCTCGGCGGCACCATGCGCCTCGGCGCGCAGCAGTGCCAGCTTAGCAATGAGAGCCTGGTTCGCCAGCTCTATGGCTCAGAAACGATTGTTGAGCGCCATCGCCATCGCTACGAAGTCAACAATATGCTGTTGAAACAGATTGAAGCTGCGGGCCTGCGTGTTGCGGGTCGTTCCGGGGATGATCAGTTGGTCGAGATCATCGAAGTGCCGAACCATCCGTGGTTCGTTGCATGCCAGTTCCACCCGGAGTTTACTTCTACGCCGCGTGACGGACATCCGCTGTTTGCCGGTTTTGTGAAAGCCGCCAGCGAGTATCAAAAGCGCCAGGCGAAGTAAAATATACAAAGACAGTGCACCCCGACGGGTGCATTGTTGTCTGGAGTTTTAGTTTAACTTGTACTGAGGAAAACCTAATGTCCAAAATCGTTAAAGTCATCGGTCGTGAAATCATCGACTCCCGTGGTAACCCGACTGTTGAAGCAGAAGTTCACCTGGAAGGTGGTTTCGTTGGTCTGGCTGCCGCTCCGTCAGGTGCTTCCACTGGTTCCCGCGAAGCGCTGGAACTGCGCGATGGCGACAAATCCCGTTTCCTGGGTAAAGGCGTAACCAAAGCGGTTGGCGCGGTTAACGGCCCGATTGCTCAGGCGCTGCTTGGCAAAGATGCCAAAGACCAGGCTGGCATCGATAAGATCATGATCGATCTGGACGGTACTGAGAACAAATCCAACTTCGGCGCGAACGCAATCCTCGCCGTCTCCCTGGCTGCTGCGAAAGCTGCTGCTGCCTCTAAAGGCCAGCCGCTGTACGAGCACATCGCTGAACTGAACGGCACTCCGGGCAAATACTCCATGCCGGTTCCGATGATGAACATCATCAACGGCGGCGAGCACGCTGACAACAACGTCGACATCCAGGAATTCATGATCCAGCCGGTTGGCGCGTCAAGCGTTAAAGAAGCGATCCGCATGGGTTCTGAAGTGTTCCATCACCTGGCGAAAGTGCTGAAGTCTAAAGGCATGAACACCGCTGTAGGTGACGAAGGCGGCTACGCGCCGAACCTGGGCTCCAACGCCGAAGCGCTGGCAGTTATCGCTGAAGCGGTAAAAGCAGCAGGCTACGAGCTGGGCAAAGACATCACCCTGGCGATGGACTGCGCAGCGTCTGAATTCTACAAAGACGGCAAATATGTGCTGGCTGGCGAAGGCAACAAAGCTTTCTCCTCTGAAGAGTTCACTCACTTCCTGGAAGAGCTGACCAAACAGTACCCGATCGTCTCCATCGAAGATGGCCTGGACGAATCTGACTGGGACGGCTTTGCTTACCAGACCAAAGTGCTGGGCAACAAAATCCAGCTGGTTGGCGACGATCTGTTTGTGACCAACACCAAGATCCTGAAAGAAGGTATCGAAAAAGGTATCGCTAACTCCATCCTGATCAAATTCAACCAGATCGGTTCTCTGACCGAAACCCTGGCTGCAATCAAGATGGCGAAAGATGCGGGCTACACTGCCGTTATCTCTCACCGCTCTGGCGAAACTGAAGACGCAACCATCGCTGACCTGGCGGTAGGTACTGCGGCTGGCCAGATCAAAACCGGTTCCATGAGCCGTTCTGACCGCGTTGCCAAATACAACCAGCTGATTCGTATCGAAGAAGCCCTGGGTGAAAAAGCACCGTACAACGGTCGTAAAGAGATCAAAGGCCAGGCATAATCCCTGCGCGTTGGTCTTAGAGAAATGCCAGTCGAATGACTGGCATTTTTTTTACTTAAAATCGACTTCCATCTGCTGCGGTATGGTCAAACCGCGCGTCGTCTGCACGCAGCGGGCGATATAGTCGGTGAAGCGCGGCGGCTTCGGCATCCCCAGGCTCAGCAACTTATCGTTACTGAAGCGCACGTTGAGCGTCGCGAAGGCACCATATAACCGCATCGCTTTCAGCATCAGGCGCTCATTGCACGGTCCGAAGATAGTCTTCAGCTCACGACGCATCTTCACCAGCGTTTCATAGCTCACCTGCGCGTAGTTATCGGCAACGGGGGCTTTCTCCAGCGCCTGTGCCATCGCGCTGTCGATATCCGCAAAACGCACGCTGTTCTCTTCTCCGGCGGAAATATGCACCACTTCCCCATGCGCTATCGCTTTCTCCAGCAGCATCAGCAGGGCGTCAGCACAGTAATCAACCGGGATCACATCTACGCGATCCTCCAGCGAGCACATAAATTTTTGCAGCATCAGCCCCATACTGAAGACCCAGAAAATACTGGTCGACGGCTGGCAGCCGTGGCACGTATGGCCAACCACGATGGAGGGGCGGGCGATAACCAGCGGCAGCTGCGGGCAGTGCTGTCGCATCAGTTGCTCAATGGTCGATTTGGAGTGGGTATACGCCACAAGGTGCTCCGCGTTTTCACGGAACTCTGCGCTCTCGGCCACCAGCGAATCCGGCTCCGGGGTACACGACATCGCCGTGCCAACATGCAGGAAACGCTGCAAGCCCGTCACCTGCGCCATCCGGCGCGCGAAGGCGAGCGTCCCCTCCACGTTCACTTTCCAGATCAGAGGATTATTGCCAAATGACGCCACCGCCGCGCAGTTCACAACATGGGTCACGTGATCAAGGCGCGGATCGTCGAGAAAATTCTCCGGCTCGCCCAAATCACCGCAAAGGATCTGCCCGGCGGTGAGGGCGGCAAGCTGCGCCTCGCTGAGATTGAATTTGCGCATATTACTGACAATGCGCGCCAGCCCGGTTTCGCGATCGGCGGCGCGCACCAGCAACAGTAAATTGACCTTTTCATTACGCTGCAGGATTTTTTCTAATACTGCCCCGCCCAGAAAACCCGTTGCGCCCGTTATTAATAGTGTGGTCATGCGTGCTATCCCATTATGGTTGAATGGGCGGATTGTAGGAGCAGAAAAGTAAACGCCAGATAAATAAATGCGCGGCGTAAAAAGGCGAAAATTAAGCTTAATTTAAGGAAAGTGTTGCGGGGGATTTTTATAGGACAGCGAAGCCGGGTAAAAAATCCGGACAAAATAATTAAATTATTTATCTCTTTGATTTTTATGTTAATTAATTGGTTTTTGTGCGCGTGAAATAAAAGTGTAAAACAATTCAAAATGTAAAATAAATAATCTCCGGTTACATCCTTTTTCCCCTTTAAAAATCATATTAGACGATTCGCATGCGCTAATTGCGGGCAGGCACTTTCGCTTTTAACGACAATACTAAAGATATCATTAAAAAGTCAGAGGGAGGCCGACAGATGTTAGAGCACATCAAAGGCAAGCTGGTAGTCTCATGCCAGGCGCTGGAAAATGAGCCGCTACACAGCCCGTTTATTATGGCGAAGATGGCGCTGGCAGCCGCAGAGGGTGGCGCGTCGGCAATTCGGGCGAATAGCGTGGTCGATATTCAGGCCATCAGGCAGCAGGTCGCGCTGCCGGTGATTGGACTTTTAAAGCGTGACTATCCCGATAGCGAAGTGTTTATCACGCCTACGCTGCGCGAAGTCGATGAGTTAATGGCCGCCGCACCAGAGATGATTGCGCTTGATGCGACGCAGCGCCCGCGCCCCGGCGGAAAAACGCTCGCGCAACTGGTCGCCGGGATCCGCGCCCGCTGGCCCGCGCTACTGCTGATGGCGGATATCGCCAGCGTTGAAGAGGCAGTAATAGCAGAAGCGCTGGGTTTCGACTGCGTCGGTACCACGCTGTATGGTTATACGGCGCAGACAAAGGGGCATATGCTGCCGGAGGAGGACTTCGCGCTACTCAAAATGGTGCTGGCGGCAGTCACCATTCCGGTGATTGCTGAAGGGAATGTTGACACCCCCGCGCGCGCGGCGCGCTGCCTGGCGCTCGGTGCGCATGCGGTGGTGGTGGGCGGGGCAATTACACGTCCGCAGCAGATCACGCGCCGTTTTTGCGATGCCCTCAACTCACCAGCTGTCTGAGGAGCCGCCGCCATCGCTGGATCCACCGTCGCCGGAGCTTGAACTGTCACTGCTACTGTGGCTACCGCTATCGCCGCCCGAATGGTGGTGAAGGTGGCTGGTGGAGGTCGAGGTCCAGGTGGTGCTGTCATCACGCATCCCGCTCCCGTTTCCTGCAAGCAGGCGCTGCGGGTAGAGCCACAAGATGAATAATCCCGCAAAGATGATTAAGAGCGGGATAGAGAAGCTGAGCCAGACAAAAGGTCGCACCCAGGAGGCGAATTCAGAGGTAATTGCCAGCGCTGGGGTAAGTAAGAAAGCTGAGCCAAAAAAGAGCACCAGCACCGTTTTTTTTCTGCGCTTGATGATCAGTAAAAAGAGGCCGACAGCGAGAAAGGGCACCCCTTGCCAGTAAGAGAAATTGACCAGCTTGCCGCGCACCCATGCCCACGAAGCGGAGGCGGGCGACGGCAGCGGCTCCCCGCTTAGCAGCGCATCTATGCCCGTCAGCCCGTGACGCAGGCCGGAGAGCAGATCGCCCTCCCTGAAGTAGGGCAGCATCTGCTCTTTGATCACCTGGCTTGCCAGCGCATCAGTGATGGTGGTTTCAAGACCGCGTCCGACTTCCACGCGCACCCGGCGATCCTGCCACGCCACAAGGATCAACACGCCATCATTGCGCTGTGCATCACCTAGTCGCCAGGTATTAAAGGTTTGCGTGGCAAACGTTTCAAGGTTCTCTCCCTCAAGGGAGGGCAACACCAGCACGGCGACCTGTGCGCCGGTTCGCCGGTTAATCTGCGAAACCTCGCTGATAAGCGATGACTCCTCGCGGGCAGGGATCAGATCCTGCGGATCGTTGACGAAGCCGAACATCGACGGAACCGGGAGCGCGTGGGCCTGAAACGTCGCGCCCACCAGCAGCAGCAATAAGGTGACTACGCGCGCCATAACGCAACTTCCTTGCAGGGCCAGGGGGAGATTGGCCACATCATAGCGGCACTGTTTACCCGCTGACAATTCGCCATAAATGGCGTACTACCCGCCGGAGATGTTACGCCAAAGCGCAAATGGCACATGATCGGCGGCGGGTTATCTGCAATAATCCCTTTTTTCACTTCAATAAAGAGCCAGCATGCAGTACCCGATTAACGAGATGTTCCAGACCCTGCAAGGCGAGGGTTACTTCACCGGCGTTCCCGCCATTTTTATTCGTTTACAGGGATGCCCGGTTGGTTGCGCCTGGTGCGACACCAAACACACCTGGGATAAGCTCGCGGATCGGGAGGTGTCGCTCTACAGCATTCTTGCCAAGACCAAAGAGAGCGACAAATGGGGCGCAGCCAGCAGTGAAGATCTGCTTGCCATTATTGAGCGCCAGGGCTGGACGGCGCGCCATGTGGTGATCACCGGCGGCGAACCCTGCATTCACGATCTTATTCCGCTCACCGCGCTGCTTGAGAAGCACGGCTTTAGCTGCCAGATCGAAACCAGCGGCACCCACGAAGTGCGCACCTCCCACTCCACCTGGGTGACGGTTTCGCCGAAGGTGAATATGCGCGGCGGGTATGATGTGCTGCAACAGGCGCTGGAGCGCGCCGATGAGATCAAGCACCCGGTCGGGCGCATGCGCGATATCGAAGCGCTGGATGAGCTGCTGGCGCAGCTGCACGATCAGAAGCAGCGGGTCATTGCCCTGCAACCGATCAGCCAGAAAGAGGACGCCACGCGCCTCTGTATTGAAACCTGCATTGCGCGCAACTGGCGGCTGTCGATGCAGACGCACAAATATCTCAACATCGCCTGAAAAAACAGACCCGCCAGCGGCGGGTTTGTTGTTTTACGCAGACGATCAGCCGCGGTAGACGCATCCGGCGGTGCAGGTCTCTTTCACCATCACCGCGCTCAGCAGCGGCACAACCGGCTTCATCTGATCCCAGATCCATTTCGCCAGCACTTCGCTGGTCGGGTTTTCCAGCCCCGGGATCTCATTGAGATAGTAGTGATCCAGTCTGTCGTAGAGGGGTTTGAACGCCGCTTTCAGCTCGGCGAAATCCATAATCCAGCCGGTATAAGGGTCCACCTCGCCGGTGATCTCCAGGCGCACCATAAAGGAGTGGCCATGCAGGCGACCGCACTTATGTCCCTCAGGAACATGGGGCAGGTGGTGCGCGGCTTCAAAGGTGAAATCTTTAAACAAGGTGGTCGACATAATGCACTCTCAGGCTACAAAAACCGCCGAATGGTAGCGGAAATGACCTTTTTTAGCATTAACTAAAACCGCTAAAAACGATTAGCCGCGCGACGGTTTATCCACTCACTTAATTTATCGCTAAATTTCAACGACTTATTCAACCTGTTTTACTGTTAAGGGTGATAGCTAAAACAGGTTAGTCCTTTTGGTTATTTATTATTTCCAACCTTTCTTTAATTGTTATTATCGCCCCCGTTAACCTTACTTTCTCTTCTGTTTTTCAAAACATAAAAACAGCTTTGCTACTGGAACATAACGACGCATGACGACCCAGGCCCCATCTTCCGCGTTGCTCCCGTTAAACCCGGAGCAACTGGCGCGCCTCCAGGCGGCCACCACCGATTTGACTCCTGCCCAGCTCGCCTGGGTTTCCGGCTATTTCTGGGGCGTGCTCAATCAGCAGCCCGGCGCAGCCGCCGTTGCCACTGCCGCACCCGTCGCCGAAACCCCTTCTATTACCCTGATCTCCGCCTCGCAGACCGGCAACGCGCGCCGCGTTGCTGAAGCGCTGCGCGACGATCTGCTGGCGGCGAAACTGAGCGTCAATCTGGTGAACGCGGGCGACTACAAATTCAAACAGATCGCCCAGGAGAAACTGCTGGTGATAGTCGCCTCGACGCAGGGTGAGGGGGATGCGCCGGAAGAAGCGGTAGCACTGCATAAGTTCCTGTTTTCGAAAAAAGCGCCGAAATTTACCGATACCGCCTTTGCGGTCTTTGGCCTTGGCGACAGCTCCTATGAGTTCTTCTGCCAGGCAGGGAAAGATTTCGACAGCAAGCTGGCAGAGCTGGGTGCCGAGCGCCTGCTCGATCGCGTCGATGCCGACGTTGAGTACCAGGCCGCCGCCTCTGAATGGCGCGCGCGCGTTGTCGAGGTGCTGAAGGCCCGCGCTCCGGTCGCCACGCCTGCGCAAACCGCGGCCAGCGCCAGCGGCGCGGTGAATGAAGTCACCTCCAGCCCCTACACCAAAGAGGCGCCGCTTGCCGCCACGCTCTCCGTTAACCAAAAAATTACCGGGCGTAACTCGGAAAAAGATGTCCGCCATATCGAAATCGATCTCGGCGACTCCGGCCTGCGCTACCAGCCTGGCGATGCGCTTGGCGTCTGGTATCAGAACGATCCGGCGCTGGTCAAAGAACTGGTGGAGCTGCTGTGGCTGAAGGGCGACGAGCCGGTAATGGTAGAGGGTAAAACCCTGCCGCTTGCCGAAGCCCTGCAGTGGCATTTCGAACTCACCGTTAACACTGCCAATATCGTCGAGAACTACGCCACCCTGACACGCAGCGAATCGCTGCTGCCGCTGGTGGGCGATAAAGCGCAGTTGCAGCACTACGCCGCGACCACGCCGATTGTCGATATGGTGCGCTTCTCCCCGGCGCAGCTGGACGCCGATGCGCTGATTGGCCTGCTGCGCCCGCTGACGCCGCGCCTCTACTCCATCGCCTCTGCGCAGGCGGAAGTCGAGAGCGAAGTGCATGTCACCGTGGGCGTGGTGCGGTATGAAATTGAAGGCCGTCCGCGTGCCGGTGGTGCCTCAAGCTTCCTCGCCGATCGCGTAGAAGAGGAGGGGGAAGTGCGCGTCTTTATTGAGCATAACGACCACTTCCGCCTGCCGGCTAACCCGGAAACACCGGTCATTATGATAGGCCCTGGCACCGGCATCGCGCCGTTCCGCGCCTTTATGCAGCAGCGCGCCGCCGATGAGGCGCCGGGCAAAAACTGGCTCTTCTTTGGCAACCCGCACTTTACCGAGGATTTCCTCTACCAGGTGGAGTGGCAGCGCTATGTGAAAGAGGGCGTACTGAGCCGTATCGATCTCGCCTGGTCGCGGGATCAAAAAGAGAAAATATACGTACAAGACAAACTGCGCGAACAGGGCGCAGAGCTGTGGCGCTGGATCAATGAGGGTGCCCACATTTATGTCTGCGGCGACGCCAATCGCATGGCGAAAGACGTTGAGCAGGCCTTACTGGACGTGATTGCCGAATTCGGTGGCATGGATACCGAAGCGGCGGATGAATTTTTAAGTGAGCTGCGCGTTGAGCGCCGTTATCAGCGAGATGTCTACTAATGAGCGAAAAACATCCCGGCCCTCTGGTGGTCGAAGGCAAACTGGCCGATGCCGAGCGCATGAAGCTTGAGAGTAACTATCTGCGCGGCACCATCGCCGAAGATTTAAATAATGGTCTGACCGGCGGCTTCACCGGCGACAACTTCCTGCTGATCCGTTTTCACGGCATGTACCAGCAGGATGACCGCGACATTCGCGCCGAGCGCGCCGAGCAAAAACTCGAACCGCGCCACGCCATGCTGCTGCGCTGCCGCCTGCCGGGCGGCGTTATCACCACTCAACAGTGGCAGGCGATCGATAAGTTCGCCCATGACAACACCATTTACGGCAGTATCCGTCTGACCAACCGCCAGACCTTCCAGTTTCACGGCATCCTGAAGAAGAACGTGAAGCCGGTGCACCAGATGCTGCACTCCGTCGGTCTTGATGCGCTGGCGACCGCCAACGACATGAACCGTAACGTGCTTTGCACCTCGAACCCGTTCGAATCGCAACTGCACGCCGAAGCGTATGAGTGGGCGAAGAAGATCTCCGAGCACCTGCTGCCGCGCACCCGCGCCTATGCGGAGATCTGGCTCGATCAGGAGAAGGTCGCCACCACCGATGAAGAGCCGATCCTCGGCCAGACCTATCTGCCGCGTAAGTTCAAAACGACGGTCGTGATCCCGCCGCAGAACGATATCGATCTGCACGCTAACGACATGAACTTTGTCGCGATTGCTGAGAACGGCAAGCTGGTCGGCTTTAACCTGCTGGTCGGCGGCGGGCTCTCTATTGAGCACGGTAACAAGAAAACCTACGCCCGCACGGCGAGCGAATTTGGCTATCTGCCGCTGGAGCATACGCTGGCAGTGGCGGAAGCGGTGGTCACCACCCAGCGCGACTGGGGCAACCGTACCGATCGTAAAAATGCCAAAACGAAATACACCCTGGAGCGCGTCGGCGTTGAGACCTTCAAAGCGGAAGTGGAACGCCGCGCGGGGATCAAATTTGAGCCGATCCGCCCGTATGAGTTTACCGGTCGCGGCGATCGCATCGGCTGGGTTAAAGGGATCGACAACAACTGGCACCTGACACTGTTTATTGAAAACGGCCGCATCCTCGATTATCCGGGACGCCCGCTGAAAACCGGGCTGCTGGAGATTGCGAAGATCCACCAGGGCGAGTTCCGCATCACCGCCAACCAGAACCTGATTATCGCCAGCGTGCCGGAGAGCCAGAAAGCGGCCATCGAGCAGCTGGCGCGCAGCCACGGTCTGATGGACGCGGTAACGCCGCAGCGCGAAAACTCAATGGCCTGCGTCTCCTTCCCGACCTGCCCGCTGGCGATGGCGGAAGCGGAGCGTTTCCTCCCTTCCTTCGTCGACAAAGTGGAAGGGCTAATGGAGAAACATGGCGTCGGCGACGAGCATATCGTACTGCGCGTCACCGGTTGCCCGAACGGCTGTGGCCGCGCGATGCTGGCGGAGATTGGTCTGGTGGGTAAAGCGCCGGGTCGCTACAACCTGCATCTCGGCGGCAACCGCAGCGGCACGCGCATTCCGCGTATGTATCGCGAAAACATCACTGAGCCGGAGATCCTGGGCGAGATCGATACCCTTGTCGGTCGCTGGGCGCAGGAGCGCGAAGCGGGTGAAGGCTTCGGTGATTTCACCGTGCGCAGCGGCATTATCCGCCCGGTATTAGATCCGGCGCGCGATTTTTGGGAATAAGCGACAAGTGTTTTGTAGGCCGGAGCAGGCGACGCCGCCATCCGGCACTGCATTGCGCCCTGCGGTATCAAACACCGCCAACACTGTGAGGAACCTATGTCCATACTCGATCTGAACGCGCTTAACGCGCTGGCGAAAGAGGAGCGCGACCAGCAGCTGGCCGACACCAACGCCCGGCTTGAAACCTTCACCGCCGAAGCGCGCGTGGCGTGGGCGCTGGAGAACCTGCCGGGTGAGTATGTGCTCTCATCCAGCTTTGGCATTCAGGCGGCGGTTAGCCTGCACCTGGTCAACCAGGTCTGCCCCAATATTCCGGTGATCCTGACCGATACCGGCTATCTCTTCCCGGAGACCTACCAGTTTATTGATGAGCTGACGGAGAAGCTCAACTTAAACCTCAAGGTCTATCGCGCTGAGCAAAGCCCGGCCTGGCAGGAAGCGCGCTACGGCAAGCTGTGGGAGCAGGGCGTGGAAGGGATTGAGAAGTACAACCAGATCAACAAAGTCGAGCCAATGAACCGGGCGCTGGCAGATCTCAACGCGCAAACCTGGTTTGCCGGGCTGCGCCGCGAGCAATCCGGGAGCCGCGCGGCGTTGCCGGTGCTGGGCATTCAGCGCGGCGTCTTCAAGGTGCTGCCAATCATCGACTGGGATAACCGCACGGTGTACCAGTATCTGCAAAAGCAGGGGCTTAAGTACCATCCGCTGTGGGATCAGGGCTATCTGTCGGTGGGCGACACCCACACTACCCGCAAATGGGAGCCCGGCATGGCGGAGGAGGAGACGCGCTTCTTTGGCCTGAAACGCGAATGCGGGCTGCACGAAGGGTAACTCTTCAGCCGTTGCCGGATGACGCTGACGCTTATCCGGCCTACGTACTGCGGGCGCTGTTTTTGTAGGCCGGATGAGGCGTAGCCGCCATCCGGCAAACAGGCCGCACCGGCTTACGGCTTCACACTGCCGGATGGCGCTAGCGCTTATCCGGCCTACGTACTGCGGGCACTGTTTTTGTAGGCCGGATAAGGCGCAGCCGCCATCCGGCAAACAGGCCGCACCGGCTACGACATCACACTGCCGGATGGCGCTGACGCTTATCCGGCCTACGTACTGCGGGCACTGTTTTTGTTTGCCGGATAAGGCGCAGCCGCCATCCGGCAAACAGACCGCACCGGCTTACGACATCACACTGCCGGATGGCGCTGACGCTTATCCGGCCTACGTACTGCGGGCGCTGTTTTTGTAGGCCGGATAAGGCGAAGCCGCCATCCGGCAAACAGGCTGCACCGGCCTACTGCATCACACTCACATGAGCAGCGACAATCCGCCAACCGAACGGGAACTTCACCCACGTCTGCATCTGGCGGCCGATGTGCTCGCTGTTTTCGCGGGTAAACTCGGTGCTCGCCACCGCCATCTCATCGCCGAAGGTGGTGATGGTGGTATTGCGCAACACTCTTTCTAAACCTGCCGACGGACGCGCCTGGCGAAAATCGCGGATTGCCGGCATGCCATAAAGGTTCTCTGTCGCCCCGTAGCGCACCGTACGCCCGTCATCCCAGAAGAGCTCATCCAGCACCGCCACATCATTACTGATTAACGCCTGCTCATAGCGATAAAACGCCGCTGTCACCTCGTTGAGGATCAGCGGACGGTCAATATTGTCCCGATTCATGCCCCCTCCTGCGGATAAAGAAGCCCGGCCTGCTCCAGCCGCCATGCCGCCTGTAAACAGCGCGCCTCCTGCCACGGTGCGCCAATAATCTGTACGCCGATCGGCAGCCCGTGCTCGCTCTTCAGCGCCACGGTCACCACCGGCAGGCCGAGAAATGAGATCGGCTGCGTCAGCATCCCCATGCTTGCTTTGACCGGCAGGTCGCAGCCGTTAATGCGCATCGTCGCATCCCCGATGTGTGTGGCGCTGCAGGGCGTGGCGGGTGCCAGCAGCAGATCGACATCCTTAAACAGCGCCAGCGTCTCATCACGAAACCAGGCCCGGAAGCGCTGCGCCTGCGTATACCACGCGGAGGGCGTCATGGCCCCCGCCAGCAGGCGCTCGCGCGAGTTCGGCTCAAACTTATCCGCTGAGGTGCGCAGGGCAGGGAGATATGCACTCCCCCCTTCGGCGGCGGTCAGCACAAAGGCCGCCGAACGGGCCAGCTCCGCCTGCGGCAGCGTGATCGCGCGATCCGCTGCCAGCGCGTGCGCCACCTGGCTTAGGGCGTTACGGGCATCGTTATCGCACCAGGTGGTGAAGAACCCCTCCAGCACCGCGCAGCGTAGCGGATTGTCACGGGTAAGCTGCGTGAGCGCCGCCTCGGCCGGGCGATCCGCCTGGGCGCGATCGTCAGGATCGTGCCCCTGCAATGCGTCATAGACCCGCGTCAGATCGTCGACGGTGCGCGCCAGCGGGCCGATATGATCGAGGCTCGGCACAAAAGGGTGGCTGCCGCTGCGCGATAAACGCCCGAAGGTCGGCTTCAGGCCATTCACGCCGCAGAGTGAGGCGGGCACGCGAATCGAGCCGTTGGTATCGGTGCCGAGGGCGAAATTGACCATGCCTGCCGCGACCGCCGCCGCCGAACCGCCGGACGAGCCGCCCGCGACGCGCGTGCGGTCGCGCGGATTGCGCGTCGCGCCGTAGTGGCTGTTCTCGGTGGTGAAGCCATAGGCATAGGCGTCCATATTGAGCGCTCCGGCCAACAGCCCCCCGGCGCGATAGAGCTGACGCAGGGCAAAAGCATCCTGCTCGGCGGGTGGATCCTGGCTTAACAACTCTGCGCCAGCCAGCGTCGTCACGCCCGCAATATCAAACAGGTTTTTCACCGCAAACGGCACACCCGCCAGCGGCGGCAGCATCTCGCCCTGCGCGATGCGGCGATCAATCTGCGCCGCCTCAGCAATAAAGCGCGCAGCGGTGACTTCAGTAAAGGCGTTAATGCCCGGGTTAAGCTGATCGATGCGCGATAAAGTTTGCTGCGCCAGTTCATGGGCGCTGAACCACTTCTCGCGCAGCCCGCGCTGAATATCCTCAATCGACAGATTCATAAGCGGTACTCTCCCGCCCCTTCCTGACGCGGGGGCAGGGGAAACTGCATTAACGGCTGCGCCATCGCAGCGATACGCGCCAGCTGCACCTCAAGCTCTGCGCGGCGCGCGTCATCAAGCGGCACGTCAAGTATCTGCTCCATCAGCCGGACCCACGCCGGCCAGTCCACTGCGTCGTTGTTCATCATCGCTCCTTAAAAACCTGCCGCGCTGCCGTTGCTGCGCGGATCAAACGCGCCCTCCAGCATGCCGTTGGCATGGCGCACAATCGCACCGGCATGGCCGGTCGCTTCGCTTAAGCCGGGCAGCCACTCCACCTCATGGCCGATGGCGCGCAGCGCCTGCGCCGTCTCCTCGCTAAAGCGGCTCTCCAGCTTCAGGCTGTCGGAGCTCTGCCCCCAGGTGCGCCCCAGCAGCCAGCGCGGGGCGCAGACCGCCTCCTGCAGCCCCATTCCCTGTATGACATGGCGGGTAAAGATCGCCGCCTGGGTCTGCGGCTGCCCGTCGCCGCCCATCGTGCCGTAGACCATGGTGCGGCCATCGTTAAGCCGCGCCGCCGCCGGATTTAAGGTGTGGAACGGCTGCTTGCCAGGCATCAGCGCCAGCAGATGCTCCGGGTCGAGGCTGAAGGCCGCGCCGCGGTTTTGCAGCAGCACGCCGCTCTCCGGTAGCACTACGCCGCTGCCAAACTCGTGATAGATGCTCTGAATAAACGACACCGCCAGCCCGTTTTTATCCACCACGCCCATCCACACTGTATCGCCCGGCCCTTTGCCCGGCCCCCACGGCGCGGCGTGCTGCTCATCAATGCTGGCGGCGAGCTGCTCCAGCGGTGCCTGCTCCAGCAGACTCTGCACCGGCAGCGTGACATGGCGCGGATCGGTGATATAGCGGTCGCGCAGGCCAAAGGCTTTTTTGGTCGCTTCGACAATCCGGTGGATGGTCTGCACTTCGCTGGCGTGTTCCATCGCCAGATGATCGGTAATGCCGAGGATCGCCAGCGACACCAGCCCCTGGGTCGGCGGCGTCATGTTAAACACCTCACCCTGGCTGTGCGCGAGCCGCAGCGGCACGCGGCGCTGGGCGCGATGAGTGGCGAGATCCTGCGCGGTGACTGGCAGGCCGAGGGTCGCCATTTCAGCGGCGATAATCGTAGCCAGCGAGCCGCGATAAAAAGTGTCCAGCCCTTCGGTGGCGAGCCGGGTTAGGGTGCGCGCCAGTTTCGGCTGGCAAAAGCGGCTTCCTGCCGCAGGCGCACTCCCCTGGGGTAAGAACGTGTCGGCAAAACCCGGCACATCAACCAGTTCAGCGTATTTCGCCTGGGTAGCGCTGGCCTGCGACTGGGTAACAGGAATACCGTCGGCGGCGTAGCGAATGGCATCCGCCAGCAGACGCGAAAGCGGAAGCTGCCCGCCGCCGAGCGAGGCGGAGACCGCCAGCGCCTCCTCCCAGCCGCTCAGCGTACCGGGCACGGTTAACGCTGCCAGCGGGCCGCGATGGGGAATATGCGCGTGACCGTCATAAAAGGCGGTGGTCGCGTGCTGACCTGCCGCGCCGCTGGCATCGATCGCCAGCGGTTCGCCGTTCGGCGGCACGATCAGCCAGAAGCCGTCGCCGCCGATGCCGTTCATATGCGGGTAGACCACCGCAATGGTGGCCGCCGCCGCCACCATCGCTTCAATCGCGTCGCCGCCGTGGCGCAGCACCGAGAGCGCCGACTCGCTGGCAAGATGGTGGGGCGTTACCGCCATACCGGAGGGGGCCATATTACTCTGCATCGTCACGCTTCCTTTTTTGCGGGTAGTGCTGAGTGCTAAGCAAGAGCTGTTCCAGATTGACGCGATACGTTTCACTGTGTCAGCTTTAGCTGAAACAAAAGTTGCAGGAGGCGTTATGCAGCAGCTCGATATGCGCTTACGCGCGTGTTACGACCACCTCTCGCCGCAGGAGCAGCGGGTGGCCGCCTTTATTCTCGATCATTTCGATGACCTGGTAAGCTACAACAGCGCGGAGCTTGCACGCTTAAGCGGCGTGTCAAAAGCGACAGTCAGCCGCCTGTTTCGCCGGCTCGGTTATGACAACTTCAAAGCGATGCGCGATGAGCTGCGCACCCTGCGCCAGAGCGGGATGCCGCTGGCGGAAAGCCGCGAGGCGGTGCAGGGCAACACGCTGCTGGCGCGCCACTATAAGCAGGAGATGGCGAACCTGACGCAGTGGATCAACAGCCTTGATGCTGAGCAGTTTGCTGCCGTTATCGCCGCCCTGAGCGCTGCCCGGCGGATAGTGATTATTGGCTTTCGCAACAGTGCGCCGGTGGCGCTGCATCTGCGCCAGCAGTTACTGCAAAGCCGGGGGCAAGTGGCGGTGATGCCGCAGCCGGGGCAGACGCTGGCGGAGGAGATTGTCGATCTCACCGCGCAGGATATGGTGGTGATGGTGGCGTTTCGCCGCCGTCCGCGCGGCGTGCGCCCGCTGCTGGAGACGCTGCAGGCGCGTGGCGTGCCGGTGCTGGTGCTGAGCGAAGCGCAGGCCAGCGGCCTGCACGCCGTTAGCCGCTGGCATATTGGCCTGCCGCTGGAGAGCGTGTCGGCGTTCGACAGCTACAGTAGCGCCATGAGCCTGGTCAACCTCCTCGCCAACGCGCTGCTGCACACCACGCTGAGCGAAGGGCGCCAGCGCATCCATACTATTGCCGCGCTCTACCAGGATCTCGACGAACTCGAGCCGCGCTGATGCACTTTTTTGGTGCTTTCGCACCACGCTGATGACACCTCGCGGGGCACGCTGTGCCCCCGTTTTTGTGGATTACCCCGCAGTCCCGTCCCCTTCGCCTATGGCACATTAGTTGCAGAAATAGCAAATAAGAACCTTTTGTTTCATTGAGCCGGATGAAGGATGTGCCCATGTTTGATCTCTCCCATTGTTCACAAATCAACCCGCCCCAGCGCCTGCTGATGGGGCCGGGGCCGATCAATGCCGACCCACGCGTGCTGCGCGCGATGGCGAGCCAGCTTATCGGTCAGTACGATCCGGTAATGACCGGCTACATGAACGAGGTGATGGCGCTTTATCGCGGCGTCTTTCGCACTGAAAACCGCTGGACGATGCTGGTGGATGGCACCTCGCGCGCCGGCATTGAGGCGATACTCGTCTCCGCCATTCGCCCCGGTGACCGCGTGCTGGTGCCGGTATTCGGCCGTTTCGGTCATCTGTTATGTGAAATCGCCCGCCGCTGCCGCGCCGAGGTGCATACCGTCGAAGTGCCGTGGGGGGAAGTCTTTACCCCTGATCAGATTGAAGAGGCGATCAAGCACGTTAAGCCGCGCCTGCTGCTGACGGTGCAGGGCGACACGTCGACAACGATGCTGCAACCGCTCGATCAGTTGGGCGAGATCTGCCGCCGCCACGATGTGCTGTTCTACACCGATGCCACGGCGTCCCTCGGCGGCAACGCGCTGGAGAGCGATGCCTGGGGGCTGGATGCGGTCTCCGCCGGGTTGCAGAAGTGCCTTGGCGGCCCCTCCGGCAGCGCGCCGGTCACCTTGAGCCCGCGCATGGAGGCGGCGATCCGCGCCCGCCGCTGCGTTGAACAGGGGATCCGCACCGAGGCTCACGAGGATGGCAGCGAGGAGATGATCTACTCCAACTATTTCGATCTCGGCATGGTGATGGATTACTGGGGGCCGGAGCGCCTTAACCACCACACCGAAGCGACCAGCATGCTCTTCGCCGCCCGCGAATGCGCGCGCATTATGCTGGAGGAGGGGATGGATAACCTGATTGCCCGTCACGAACTGCATGGCCGCGCGCTGCTCGCCGGCATTCAGGGGATGGGGCTTGCGGTGTTTGGCGATATCCGCCACAAGATGAATAACGTGCTTGGGGTGGTGATCCCACCTGAGGTGCATGGAGAAGAGGTGCGTCAGCGGCTGCTGAACGATTTCCATATCGAGATTGGCACCTCCTTCGGCCCGCTGCAGGGCAAGATCTGGCGCATTGGCACGATGGGCTATAACGCGCGCAAAGATTGTGTGCTGCAAACGCTGACCGCGCTGGAAGCGGTGCTTAACCGCCTCGGTCTTCGCACCGTGCAGGGCGCGGCGATGCAGGCAGCCTGGGATATTTATGAAGGAGCACGCGCATGATGGGTGAGGAGGAGGCCGCCCGCGCTGCCGGTCGGGTGATGGCGCGCTGTGACGCGCTGGCGCAACTGAGCGAAAGCGCTGAGGGGCTGACCCGCGTTTATCTTTCGTCGGAGCATTTACAGGCTAACGCGCTGGTCGCGCAGTGGATGCAGCAGGCGGGCATGACCACCTGGCAGGATGCGGTCGGCAATATCTGCGGGCGCTATGAGGCTGTACAGGCGGGCGCCCAGGCGCTCCTGCTCGGCTCGCATCTCGACACGGTGCGCAACGCCGGGCGCTACGATGGCATGCTCGGCGTGCTGGCAGCAATTGAAGTGGTCGATGCCCTGAATCGCGCCGGGCGACGCGGGGCACAGGCGATTGAGATTGTCGGTTTTGCCGATGAGGAGGGGACACGGTTTAACATCGCCCTGCTCGGCAGCCGCGGCTTGACCGGCAGTTGGCCCGCTGCGTGGCTCGCCTGCGAGGATGCGCAGGGAGTCAGCGTGGCGCAGGCGTTATCCCTTGCCGGGCTGAGCGCCGATGAGATTTTTGCCGCCCAGCGCCCGCTGTCAGCGTTCTCGGCTTACCTGGAGCTGCATATTGAGCAGGGGCCGGTGCTTGAGCAGGAGGATCTCGCCCTCGGCGTGGTGAGCGCGATCAACGGCGCGCACCGTCTGCACGCCCGCTTTACCGGCGAGGCGGGTCATGCCGGAACGGTGCCGATGCGCCATCGCCGCGATGCGCTGGCCGCCGCCGCCGAATGGCTGCTGTTTATTGAGCAGACCACCCAGGCCTTCGCGCCGGATATTGTTGCCACCGTCGGCACCTTGCAGTGCGAGCCTGGCGCGGTGAATGTCATCCCGGGCGCAGTGAGCCTGACGCTCGATATTCGCAGCCCGCAGGATGAAGCGCGCGACGCGCTATTGCAACGCCTGCTGGCGCAGGCCGGCGTGATTGCGACACGGCGCGGCGTGAGTTTTAGCCACGAGATTTTTTATACCATTGCCGCGACGCCCTGTGATGAAGATCTGCGCGCGCAGTTAACCGACGCGGTGCGGGAAGTGCAGGGCCGCGCGCTGCTGTTGCCGAGCGGTGCCGGGCACGACGCCATCGCCATTGCCGAACGCTGGCCGTCGGCGATGCTCTTTGTGCGCTGTGCGGGTGGGATCAGCCACCATCCGGCGGAGAGCGTGGCGGAGGAGGATGTTGCCCAGGCGCTGCGTGCTTTCAGCCTGGCGGTCAGGCAGCTTATTGCGCGCCCGCCAGCCGGTGCCTGATGGCGGCTGCGCCTTATCAGGCCTACACCAGCCATCTCACATTGGCATCGCACCCATAAGCCCGATAAGCGCAGCGCCATCGGGCGATACAAACACCCGCATCCCTCGCGGGCATCGCACCCGTAGGCCCGATAAGCGCAGCACCGTCAGGCGATACAAACACCCGCATCCCTCGCGGGCATCGCACCCGTAGACCCGATAAGCGCAGCGCCATCGGGCGATACAAACACCCGCATCCCTCGCAGGCATCGCACCCGTAGAGCCGATAAGCGCAGCGCCATCGGGCGATACAAACACCCGCACCCCTCGCTGGCATCGCACCCGTAGGCCCGATAAGCGCAGCGCCATCGGGCGATACAAACATCTCCATCCCTCTCAGGCATCGCATCCTCTGCTGGTGCATTTGTGAACGTTTTTCCCTCTTTTGGTGCATGTGTTGCACAAAAACTGTGCATTGTCCGGTTTCACTTTTCTTAAGCGCTGCTTTTCTCGCCACTGACGGCAAAAAATAAACATCCTTAAATCAATGTATTAACAAATATTTCAAAAATATAACTGAACCAATGATCTATTGGTTCGCAAATTGCTTAATAAAACGTGAGCGGCAGCAGGCATAAAAAAGATAACTTGCTGTTATGAAATAAAAAGATAACGCGAAACGCGGATGAACCAATATGGAAAAACCCTCACGCTATCTGGCTAACTCCAGCACAGCGCTTGAACAGCTTCGTGGTCTTATCCACCAGTATGAGTCAACACCAGGGACTCCTCTGCCGACAGAGCGCGAGCTGGCTGAAATGTTTGGCGTCGGGCGGCGCGAGATCCGCCGCGCCCTCGACGTGCTGGAGGAGGAGGGGCGCATCTGGCGCAAGCAGGGCAAAGGGACCTTTACCGGCCCCACCGCGCCTGCCTCGCCCGTTGCGCTGCAGGGCCTGGTTCAGCAAACCAATATGCTGGAAGTGATGGAGTCGCGCTTACAGATTGAACCAGGCCTGGCGCGGCTGGCGGCGCTGCGGGCAAGCCCGGAGCAGCTGGCGCTGATGCAGCGCATGCTTGAGCGCATTGATAACGTCAGCGCTGAAGATCCGGATCTCAATGAATTGTGGGACAGCGCCTTTCACCGGGCGATTGCCGAAGCGGCGGGCAACCGCCTGCTGCTTGGCCTGTTCGACACCCTCGACGCCGTGCGTCGGGAGCCCGCGTGGCACCACCTGCGTGAGCTGGCGCGTACCCCGGCGAAGGTCGACCGCTACAACGATCATCATCACCGCATTATGCAGGCGATCCGCGATCGCAAGCCGGCCGCGGCCGCCATGGCGATGCGCGAACACCTGCTCGATCTGCAATACGCCATGATCCAGGCCATCCACATTGAGGACGATATGCCATGACGACGATCCCGTTTCACGATCCCGCGCCGGTGTTGCGGATAACGAACCTGAAGGTGCAGTTTGCCGGATCGCCGGTCAGCGTGTTAGATGGCATCTCTCTGAGCGTAAAACGCGGCGAGACGCTGGCGCTGGTGGGCGAATCGGGCTGCGGGAAGAGTATTACCTCGCTGGCATTAATGGGGCTGCTGCCCACCAGCGCGCAGATTGTCAGCGGTGAGATGCACTTTCGTGACCAGGATCTGCGCCAGCTCGCCCCGCGTGACTACGCCGACCTGCGCGGCAACGCGCTGGCGATGATTTTTCAGGAGCCGATGACCTCCCTCAATCCGGCGTTTACTTTAGGCGATCAGCTCAGTGAAGCGGTGATGCGCCACCAGAACCTCTCGCGCAGCGAGGCGATGGCAGTAGCGCTGCAGATCCTCGAAAAAGTGCAGATCCCGGCCCCGCAGATGCGGCTCAAAGCCTACCCGCACCAGCTCTCCGGCGGCATGCGCCAGCGCGTGATGATCGCTATGGCGCTGATTAATAACCCCCGGCTGCTGATTGCCGACGAACCGACCACCGCGCTCGATGTCACCATCCAGGCGCAGATCCTCGCTCTGCTCAACACCCTGAAGGCAGAAACCGGCACGGCGGTGTTGATGATCACCCACGATCTCGGCGTGGTGGCGGAAGTGGCACAGCAGGTGGCGGTGATGTACGCCGGTCAGGTGGTGGAGCAGGGGAGCGTTGAGGCGATTTTTGCCGATCCGCAGCACCCCTACACCATCGGCCTGATGGGCTCGATTCCGTCACTCGGCGCGCGCAAAGGTCCGCTCTCCACCATTCCCGGCGCGGTGCCGCTGCCGGAAGCGATGCCGAAAGGGTGCCGCTTTGCCACCCGTTGCCCCTTTGCGCAGACGCGCTGCCATCAGGAAAAACCGACCTTACAGCCGCAGGGGCCAGCTCATCTGGTGGCCTGTTTCCGCGCGCCCCTTGAACAGCATATCGCGCTGGGAGAAACCGCATGAGCACACCGATTCTTGAAGCCCACGATCTCAGCAAACGCTTTGCCGGGCCGTCGCGCCTCTTTGCACCGAAACGTTATGTCACTGCCGTCGATCGCGTCTCGCTGGCGGTTTACCCCGGTGAAACGCTGGCGATTGTGGGTGAATCCGGCTCCGGTAAGTCGACCCTTGGCCGCCTGCTGCTGCGCCTGCTTGCCGCCTCTGAAGGTGAGGTCTACTACCAGGGCGAGGCGATCACCCATGCCAGCGGCGCGCGCGTTAACCAGCTGCGCCGCGAACTGCAAATTATCTTTCAGGACCCCTTTGCCTCCCTCAACCCGCGCATGACCGTGGAGCAAATTGTCGGCGAGCCGCTCTGGCTGCACCAGAAGATGGGCCGAAGTGACCGCCAGCTACGCGTGGCAGAGCTGCTCTCCACCGTCGGGCTGCCTGCCGCCTGGGCACGACGCTACCCCCATGAGTTTTCCGGCGGCCAGCGCCAGCGTATCGGCATCGCCCGCGCGCTGGCTTCCGGGCCGAAACTGCTGCTCGGCGATGAGCCGGTATCGGCGCTCGATGTCTCGGTGCAGGCGCAGGTGGTCAACCTACTGGAAAACCTCAAGCAGCAGTTTGGCCTGACGATGATTATCGTCGCCCACGGTCTGGCGGTGATCCGCCATATGAGCGACCGCGTGGCGGTGATGTATCTCGGGCAGATTGTCGAGATGGCAACGGTCGAAGAGATTTTTGACGCGCCCTTGCACCCCTACACCCAGGCGCTGATTGCCTCCGCGCCGCAGACGCAGCCGGGGCTTGAGCGGCAGACGCCGCTGTTGCAGGGCGATCTGCCTAACCCGGCCAACCCGCCGCAGGGCTGCCGTTTTCATACCCGCTGCCCCTATGTCAGCGATGAGTGCCGCCATCTTGAGCCGATCAACCAGTTGCTCGAAGGGGGCCGTCAGGTTGCCTGCCATCGCTGGCAGGAGATTAACCGCGATCGCAGCGTTATTCAGATTGCTCCGCCTTCCGCCGCCTTCCTGCGCCGCCGCGCGCTGTTTGAACAGGCAGCCTCTCACTCGTCCCGTTAAAGGAAACAATAATGATTGTGCGAAATTCTCTGTTGACCGTTCTGGGAAGCGTTATGTTGCTGGGCGCGGCGCTGCCGACCCAGGCTGAAAGTGTGCTGAAAGTGGGCCTCGGCGCCGATCCCGATATGCTCGATCCGCATCTGGCGCGCACCTACTACGGGCGCTTTGTCTTTGCCTCGCTCTGTGACCGGCTGGTGGATGTTGACGCCAACCTGAAGGTCGTGCCGGGCCTCGCGACGGCGTGGACATGGAGCGAAGATGGCAAAACCCTGACCATGACCCTGCGCGAAGGGGTCACCTTCCACGACGGCGAGAAGTTTGACGCCGCGGCGGCGAAATTCAGCCTCGACCGCGCCCTGACGCTGCCAGGCTCGCTGCGTAAAAGCGAACTCTCATCGGTGGAATCCGTTGAGGTGACCGGGCCGATGCAGATAGCCCTGCACCTGAAAACGCCGGACTCCGCGCTGTTGATGCAGCTCACCGACCGCGCTGGCGCGATGCTGGCCCCCGAAGCGGCGAAGAGAGCCAATTTCGCCGCGCACCCGGTCTGCTCTGGCCCGTATAAATTTGACAGCCGCGTCTCGCAGGATCGCATTGTGCTGACGCGCTTTGACAACTACTGGAATAAGGGCGCGTACCACTTCGATAAAGTGGTCTATCTGCCGATCCCGGATGCCTCCGTGCGGCTGGCAAACCTGCGTGCGGGCGATCTCGATCTGACAGAGGGCATTGCCGCCAGCGATGTGAAAACCGTGCAGGCCGACAGCAAGCTGCAACTGGCGAAGGTGACCGGCCTCGGCTACCAGGGCATCACCTTTAACATCAATAACGGCAAAGTGCCGGCTAACGATCCCTTCAAGGATGCGCGTGTGCGCGAAGCTTTCTCGCTGGCTATCGATCGCGAGGCGCTCAACCAGGTGGTGTTTGAGGGGCTTTATACCCCGGCAAACCAGGCCTTCTCGCCGGTCAGCCCATACCACGTCAAGCTGCCGGTTGCGCCGCGCGATGTGGAGAAAGCGAAAGCGCTGTTACAGGCCGCCGGGGTGAAAACACCGCTGACCGTCTCGCTGCTGGTGCCCAATAACCCGACCTCGCAGCAGGTGGGCCAGGTGCTGCAAGCGATGACCGCTGAAGCGGGCTTTAACATCAACCTGCAGATGACCGAATTCGCCACCCTGCTCGACAGACAGCAGAGCGGTGATTATCAGCTGAGCTTCTCCGGCTGGTCCGGCCGCCCGGATCCTGATGGCAGTATCTTTGGCTTTGTGCACAGCAAAGGCGCGCTCAACGATGGCCGTTACAGCAACGCTCAGGTGGACGCATGGCTGACCGAGGCGCGGACGCAGAACGATCCCGCTACCCGTCAGGCGCTGTACGAAAAAGTGGTGAAACAGCTGCAAACGGATATGCCGATTGCCTACCTCTACTTTGAACCGCGCCTGTTCGGGCTGAACAAAAAAGTGCAGGGCTTTACCCCTTACCCGGACGGCATTGTGCGTCTGGCGGGTCTGAGCTTCGCCAAATAACCCGTCAGCCGTAAGGAGAGACCATGCTGGAACTGATTTGCAAACGCCTGATGCTTGCGGTGCCGACCCTGCTGCTGGTGAGCATGATGGTGTTCGGGTTGCAGAAGCTGCTGCCCGGCGATCCGCTCACCGCCATGCTCGGCGAGGAGCGCGATCCGGCGGTGATCGCACAGCTGCGCGCGGAGCTGAACCTGGATGCGCCGATTCCGGTGCAGTATTTCCACTGGTTGACCCGCGCGTTGCAGGGGGATCTGGGCGTCTCCTTACGGACGCAGGAGCCGGTGACCCATCTGATTGCCGCCAAGCTGCCGGTGACGCTGGAGATGTCGCTGCTGGCGATGATCATCGCGCTGCTGGTTGGCATCAGCATGGGCATCCTCGCAGCGGTGAATAAGAACAGCTGGATCGATCACGGCACTAACTTTGTCGCCATCTCGGGGATCTCGGTGCCGCACTTCTGGCTGGGGATATTGCTGATCCTCATCTTCTCGGTCAATTTGCAGTGGCTGCCCGCCTCCGGTTTTGTGCCCTTTGCGGAGGACCCGCTGCAAAACCTGCGCACGCTGCTGCTGCCGTCGCTGGTGCTCGGTACTGGGCTTGCGGCGACGCTGATGCGCCACACCCGCGCGTCGATGATTGCGGTGCTGAAAGCCGATTACATCCGCACCGCGCGTGCCAAAGGGCTGCTGCCGAAAGCGGTGATCATGAAGCACGCCTTTCGTAACGCGCTGGTGCCGGTGATCACCCTGACAACACTGCTGTTCGGCGAATTACTTGGCGGCGCGGTTCTCACCGAGCAGGTGTTTACCATTCCCGGCTTCGGCAAGATGATTGTCGATTCCGTCTTTAACCGCGACTACGCGGTGGTGCAGGGCGTGGTGCTGGTGGTGGCGATCGGTTTTCTCGCCCTCAATCTGCTGGCCGACGTGCTGTATGTGTTGATCAACCCGAAAATGCGGAGCGAATAATGGCGGAACTCACCTCTGTCGGTACGGCGGCAGCGCTGCCGCGTAATGAAAACCGGGTGCTTAAGAAATTTCTCGCCAACAAAAGTGCGGTGCTTGGCGCGGTGATTGTCGGCATCTTTGTGCTGATCGCGCTGCTGGCACCGTGGATCGCGCCGTTTGATCCGGTCAAAGCCGACTTTCTGGCGGTGCGTAAAGCCCCCTCGGTGCTCCACTGGTTCGGCACCGATGAACTGGGGCGCGACATTCTCTCGCGCATGGTGTGGGGCGCGCGTACCTCGCTGCTGGCGGGCTGCGTCTCGGTGGTGATTGCCGTGGCGATTGGTGTGCCGCTCGGCCTGCTGGCCGGTTATTTTCAGGGGATGTGGGATGGGGTGATTTCGCGCTTTATCGAAGCGCTGCTCGCCTGCCCGTTCCTGATTATGGCGATTGCTCTCGGCGCGTTTCTCGGCCCAAGCCTGACCAACGCGATGATCGCCATTGGCCTCTCGGCGATGCCGATCTTTGCCCGCCTGACGCGTGGCCAGGTGATCGCCATCCGCAATGAAGAGTATATCGACGGCGCGCGGGCCATCGGCCTGCCGGATCGCTGGATCATCGTGCGCTATGTGCTGCCCAACGTGATGTCGCCGATTCTGGTGCAGGCGACGCTCGCTATCGCCTCGGCGATCATTACCGAGGCGAGCCTCTCATTTCTCGGTCTCGGGCAGCAGCCGCCATACCCCTCATGGGGCGCAATGCTTAACACGGCGAAAGGGTTCCTCGAACAGGCGCCGTGGATGTCGATTTTTCCCGGTGTGGCGATCTTCCTCACCGTGCAGGGATTCAATTTACTCGGCGACGGGCTGCGCGACGCGCTCGATCCGCGCCACGACTAAGGAGTTTGCATGACGAAAGCGATTGATTTTAGCGTCGGTTACGCTTCACGCCGCGCGCCGATGATTGGGCAAAACGCGGTAGCAACGTCGCAGCCGCTGGCGGCACAGGCCGGAATGCGTATGTTGCAGCAGGGCGGTAACGCGGTGGATGCGGCGATTGCCGCGGCAATGGCGCTGACGGTGGTCGAGCCGACCGGTTGCGGCATCGGCAGCGATGCGTTTGCCATTGTCTGGGACGGTAAAGCGCTGCACGGGCTGAATGCTTCAGGCCGCTCGCCCGCCAGCTGGCATGCGGATCTCTTTGCCGGTCTTGACGCAGTACCGGAGATTGGCTGGGATGCGGTGACGGTGCCCGGTGCGGTCTCCGGCTGGGTGGCGCTGGCGGAGCGTTTCGGCACGCTGCCGCTCACCACGCTGGCGCAACCGGCGATTGAGTATGCCCGCAACGGTTTTCCCGTCTCGCCGCTGATTGGCCATCTCTGGCAGCGCGGGTATGAAAAACTAAAAGATCAGCCGGGCTTCAGCGACTGCTTCGCGCCCGAAGGCCGTGCGCCGAAGATCGGCGAGATCTTCCGCAACCCGGCGCAGGCGCGCACGCTGGAGCTGATTGCCGAGACCAGGGGTGAAGCCTTCTATCGCGGCGAACTGGCGCAGAAGATCGCCGCCTTTGCAAAGCAGCACGGGGCGCACCTGAGCGAAGCGGATCTGGCGAATCATAAAGCCAACTGGGTCTCGCTGCTGTCGCGCGATTTTGCCGGTGGCTCGGTGCAGGAGCTGCCACCGAACGGCCAGGGAATTGCGACACTGATTGCCCTCGGTATCCTCGAACAGTGCGATATTGGCCGCTACGATCCCGACTCGGTGCAGTCGCTTCATCTGTCGATTGAGGCGATGAAACTGGCGCTGGCGGATCTCGATCGCTATATCGCCGATGAAGATCACCTTGAGTTTGCCGCCGACCTGCTGCTCAGCGACAGCTACCTGAAAACCCGCGCGGCGCTCATTGATCCTGAAAAGGCCTCTGATTTTGTCTACGGTTCACCGACGCAGAGCGGCACGGTCTATCTCTCAACGGCGGACGCCAGCGGCATGATGGTGTCGTTTATTCAGTCCAACTTTATGGGCTTCGGCTCGGGCGTGGTGGTGCCGGAGACCGGGATCAGCCTGCAAAACCGCGGCTGCGGCTTTGTGCTCGATCCGAAACACCCGAACGCGCTGGCGGGCAGCAAGCGCCCGTTCCACACCATTATTCCCGGCTTTGCGATGGGGGCAGATGGCAAACCACTGATGTCCTTTGGCGTAATGGGCGGGCCGATGCAGGCGCAGGGGCATATGCAGATGGCGCTGCGTATTATGCAGCATGGGCAGAACCCGCAGGCGGCGATTGACGCCCCGCGCTGGCGCGTGGTGCGCGGGCGGGAAGTGATTGTCGAGTCGACCTTCTCGCACAATGTGATCGCCGCGCTGCGCGATCGCGGGCACCTGATTACCGTTGAGGATCCGCAGGCGGGGTACAATTTTGGCGGCGCGCAGGTGATTTACCGTATGCCGGAAGGGCAGTACATCGCGGCCACCGAGAGCCGCAAAGATGGGCAGGCGCTGGTGAGTTAAGGGGGCTCCGCTCCCGTAGGCCGGATAAGCGCCAGCGCCATCCGGCATGATTACCGCGGCAGCGATTGCCGGATGGTTACATACAAACCGGCGCCGTTCCCGTAGGCCGGATAAGCGTCAGCGCCATCCGGCAATGGGCCTGGCATATGGCATTGGTGGAAGGGTTCCGTTCACCATGCGTGGCGGAGTTTCATTAACCCTTTATGCGGTGAACGGGACAAGGGAAGCGGCCGCGCTCCCCTTGTCAATCCCCGCGGCCCCGCGAGGAAATCGGTGCTTCGCACTACGCTCACCTCCCGCGCGCCTGACTGCGGCCGGCTCGACTCGACTTACTCGTTCCATTCTGGAACGAGTCCCTGTCTCGGTTCGCCTCTGTCCGCCATCCCTGGCGTCCAGACCTTGTCATTCACGCTTCGGTTCGCCGATTTCAGCGGGGACACAACCCCTCGCTTTCATATTGCAGATAAAAGCGAAACCGGTATCGCTGGAACTGCGGTTTTGTAGGCCGGATAAGCGTACGCGTCATCCGGCATATCACTGCGGCACCGATTGCCGGATGGCGGCTATGCCTTATCCGGCCTACGGTAACGAAGCCGATGGAACCGCCCAGGCCGGATAAGCGTGTAACGCGCCACCCGGCAAAGGGGCTGGGCATTATGCCGGATGGCGGCTGCGCCTTATCCGGCCTACAAATTATTCCAGAGTGAAGGGATCGGCGTCCTGCCAGGCGGGGAACTGGGCGCGGTACTCTTTCAGCGCGGAGAGTGACATCTCGGCGTCGATACGCGTTGCCTGGTGCGCGTCGGCGCTGGCAACTATTTCCCCTTGCGGGCTAATCACCCGGCTGTCGCCGCGGTAATGGTGGCCGTTCCCGTCGCTGCCGACGCGGTTACACCCTGCCACCCAGGCCTGGTTTTCAATTGCGCGGGCCAGCAGCAGCGACTGCCAGTGCAGGGAGCGCGGCGCAGGCCAGTTGGCGACATAGAGCAGCAGATCGTACTCATCGCGGTTGCGCGACCAGACCGGAAAACGCAGGTCGTAGCAGACCAGCGGCATAATGCGCCAGCCGCGCCACTCGAATATCACGCGTGACTCACCCGGCTGATAGTGGTGATGCTCATCCGCCATGCGAAAGAGATGGCGCTTATCGTAAAAATGGACTTCGCCCTGCGGCTCAACCAGCAAGAAGCGGTTGACCGCCCCGCGATCTGTTTGCAGCGCTGCGCTGCCGGCAATCAGCGCGTTACTCTGCTGCGCCTTCTCGCGCATCCAGCTCACCACCTCCTCCTGCGATAGCGACCGCGTGGCGGCTTCCATCGCAAAGCCGGTAGTAAACATCTCCGGCAGGACAATCACATCCCGCCCGCTAATCCCTTCCAGTTGTACATCAAAATGGCGCAGGTTCGCTGGGCCATCCATCCACGCCAGCGGCTGTTGTAACAGCGTAATTTTTAAACCAGGCACAATCACGACTCCCCTTCAGACAGCATCGGCACACTGTAGCACGCTAAAAACGAAAAAAACCCGCAGGATTGCGGGTTTTGTCGAAGGCGGAGAGGAGCCGTCAGGCGCTTAAGCGGCTTCCGGCTTGCGCAGCTTTTCCGGGGCTTGCACCACCGGTTGTGTCGCCAGCGCATCCGGCTCGAAGTCATCAACGTTGATGGTGCGCAGCCGGCTCGCTTCCGCTTTAATCAGCAGCGCCGCTTCATCCTGGTTAATCAGCCCGCTGGCCAGCGCCTGGTTTGCCAGATCGTCCAGACGGGTAAACGGCAGGTTTTTACCCAGCGACTTACAGATGCGCTGATGGATCGGGTCGGCAGCCATGACATCCACCAGTGCCTCTTCCAGCAGCCCTACCGGGTTGTGCTCGCTCGGCGTCAGGTATTGACCGCGGCCGATGCGTGAACGGGTGGCGTTTGGCGTTTGCAGGATCTTCGCCACTTTATGATCGAGCCTGTCGGACGGCGCACGGTAGTGGCGGCCGGTCGGGAAGATGACAAAGCTCAGCATGCCCGCCACGAATCGGTTCGGGAAGTTCTCCAGCAGATCGACCATCGCTTGCTCGGCCTGATAGAGCGCATCCTGCACGCCCCAGTGCACCAGCGGCAGATCCGCTTCCTGGCGACCTTCGTCGTCATAGCGCTTCAGCACCGCCGAGGCGAGGAACAACTGGCTTAACACATCACCCAGACGGGCGGAGATGCGCTCGCGGCGTTTCAGGCTGCCGCCGAGCACTGCCATTGAGATATCCGAGAGCAGTGCCAGGTTAGCACTCAGGCGGTTCAGGTGTTGGTAGTAACGTTTAGTCGCATCCCCGGTTGGCGAAGCGCTGGTTAAGCCGCGCGTCAGGCCGAGCCACAGGCTGCGCATCTCATTACTGCCGACATGGCCGATATGTTTAAACAGCAGCTTATCGAACGCATCAACATCGTTGTTCTGCGCGGCGGCCATCTCTTCCAGCACATAGGGATGGCAGCGAATCGCCCCCTGACCAAAGATCATCATCGTACGGGTGAGGATGTTAGCGCCCTCAACGGTGATGGCGATCGGCGCACCCTGGTAAGCACGGGCAAGGAAGTTGCCTTCGCCGAGCATAATGCCTTTACCGCCGGCAATATCCATCGCGTCAATGATTGCCTGCTGGCCACGGTGGGTACAGTGATATTTCACAATCGCCGACAGCACCGCCGGTTTTTCGCCGAGCATAATGCCGTAAGTGATAAGCGACGCTGCGGCGTCCATCACATAGGCATTACCGGCAATACGCGCCAACGGCTCTTCGATACCCTCCATCTTGCCAATCGCCACTTTGAACTGACGGCGAATGTGGGCGTAGGCACCAATACCCAGCGCCACGGATTTGACGCCGCCCGTTGAGTTGGAGGGCAGGGTGATGCCGCGGCCAACGGAGAGACACTCCACCAGCATACGCCAGCCCTGACCGGCCATTTTCGGGCCGCCGATGATGTAATCAATCGGTACAAAGATATCTTTCCCGCGCGTCGGGCCGTTCTGGAACGGGACGTTAAGCGGGAAGTGGCGACGACCAATCTCCACACCCGGCGTAGAGGTCGGGATCAGCGCACAGGTAATGCCCAGCTCTTCCGCGCCACCCAGCAGTTTATCCGGGTCGGAGAGTTTGAACGCCAGACCAAGCACGGTGGCAATTGGAGCCAGCGTAATGTAGCGCTTGTTCCAGGTCAGACGCATGCCGAGCACCTGCTCGCCCTGCCACTCACCCATGCAGACCACGCCGGTATCGGGAATGGCACCCGCATCGGAACCCGCTTCCGGGCTGGTCAGCGCAAAGCAGGGGATCTCCTGCCCACGGGCCAGGCGCGGCAGGTAGTGATCTTTCTGCTCCTGCGTGCCGTAGTGTTGCAGCAGCTCGCCCGGGCCTAAAGAGTTAGGCACGCCGACGGTGATCGACAAAATGCCGGAGACGCCGGAGAGTTTTTGCAGCACGCGGGATTGTGCGTAAGCCGAAAACTCCAGCCCGCCGTACTCTTTTTTGATGATCATCGCGAAGAAGCGATGCTCTTTAAGATAGGCCCACAGCTCCGGCGGCAGATCGGCCATCTCATGGGTGATCTGGAAGTCGTTCGCCATGCGGCACGCCTCTTCAACCGGGCCGTCGAGGAAGGCCTGCTCTTCTGCGGTCAGGCGCGGCTGCGGGTAGTTGTGCAGCTTTTTCCAGTCCGGGTTACCGCGAAACAGATCGCCTTCCCACCAGGTCGTACCTGCGTCGATGGCCTCTTTTTCCGTGCGCGACATCGGCGGCATCACTTTGCGGAAACCGTTAAACACCGGCGCGGAAATTAAGGATTTACGCATCGGCGTGAAGTTGAACGGCACGAGAATAATCGCCACCGGCACTACCATCCAGATTGACCAGATGCCCGCCAGCCCAAGGGCTGCGGTCCATGCCAGCAGGATCACGCTGCTGAGCAGCAGATTGACGCGGTGATAGAAGAGCACACCGAGCAGAACGAGCGTTGCGACAATACTCAAAATCATCATAACGAAAAGCTCCCTTCTTGTAGGAGGTCTGACCACTTGTGATGTATTGTTTGTAGTGGATGTCATTTCTTTTAGCAATGTGTTTACAAAATAATTACAACCTGGTTCACATTGTTGAGGCCATTTTGCGCACGGAAAATGAAAACGCCGGCGGGAGCAGCGGCTTTAGCTTCTCGGCTGAAAGCCTATCCGGTACACTGCGCAGTGTTATTTACATTTATGCTGAAGGATATCCTCATGTACCAGGATCTTATTCGTAACGAACTGAACGAAGCGGCGGAAACGCTGGCGAACTTCTTGAAAGATGAAGCCAATATTCACGCTATTCAGCGCGCGGCGGTGCTGCTGGCCGACAGCTTTAAAGCCGGTGGCAAAGTGTTGTCCTGCGGTAACGGCGGCTCGCACTGCGATGCGATGCACTTTGCGGAGGAGTTAACCGGGCGCTATCGTGAAAACCGTCCTGGCTACCCGGCGATCGCCATTTCTGATGTCAGCCACATCTCCTGCGTCAGCAATGACTTCGGTTACGATTATGTATTCTCCCGCTATGTAGAAGCCGTTGGCCGTGAAGGCGACGTGCTGCTGGGGATCTCGACTTCCGGTAACTCGGGCAATGTGATCAAAGCGATCGCCGCGGCGCGTGAGAAGGGGATGAAAGTGATCACCCTGACCGGTAAAGATGGCGGCAAGATGGCCGGCACCGCAGATATCGAAATTCGCGTGCCGCACTTTGGCTATGCCGATCGCATTCAGGAGATCCATATCAAAGTGATCCATATCCTGATTCAGCTGATCGAAAAAGAGATGGTTAAAGCGTAACGCTGGCTTTTTATTTGCCCTGTTCATCCCGGGCAGTGCTCACCGTTCCTGCGCCCCGGCGCAGCTCATCGCGGCGCTGCCCGTGTCTGACGGGCTGCAACAATCACGCCTTCTCAGAGTAAGGCGGTTGTGGAGGTGACTATGTGCGAACTGCTCGGGATGAGCGCTAACGTGCCGACCGATATCTGCTTTAGTTTTACCGGTCTCGTCCAGCGCGGCGGGGGAACCGGACCGCATAAAGATGGCTGGGGTATCACCTTCTACGAAGGCAAAGGCTGTCGCACGTTCAAAGATCCGCAACCGAGCTACAATTCGCCCGTCGCTAAGCTGGTGCAGGAGTACCCGATCAAATCCTGCTCGGTGATTGCCCATATTCGCCAGGCGAACCGTGGCGAAGTGGCGCTGGAGAATACCCATCCGTTTACCCGCGAGCTCTGGGGCCGCAACTGGACTTACGCCCACAATGGCCAACTGACGGGTTATAAATCTTTGCAGACCGGCAACTTCCGCCCGGTGGGCGAAACGGACAGTGAAAAAGCCTTCTGCTGGATGCTGCATAAGCTGACGGAGCGCTACCCACGCACGCCGGGCAATATGGGGGCGGTGTTTAAATACATTGCGACGCTGGCACTGGAGCTGCGTGAGAAGGGCGTGTTCAATATGCTGCTGTCGGACGGGCGCTATGTGATGGCGTTCTGCTCCACCAATCTTTTCTGCATTACCCGACGCGCGCCGTTTGGTGTGGCGAAGCTGCTGGATCAGGATGTGGAGATCGATTTTCAGCGCGAGACCACACCGAATGATGTGGTCACTGTGATTGCGACGCAGCCGTTAACGGCGAATGAAACCTGGCACAAGATTATGCCAGGCGAGTGGGCCTTATTTTGCCTCGGTGAGCGTATAGTTTGACGCCAGCTGCGGCTGCACGGAGGTGGTCAGCGGCTTGCTGACCACGTAGCGTCCATCCACGACGGCGACAATTGGCGGCTGGTGGGTGGCCGCGAAGTAGTCATACCCCGGCTTTAACTGCTTCCAGAAATCCGCGTAGGTGGAATATTTGTGACGCTGCATATTCGCGTCGGTCATGCGGAACGGATAGATATTCACCTGCACGCTCGGCTGGCCGAAAATCAGCGCCGCGGTCACAAACTGGAAGATCTCATCAATGCCGCTGTCCGTCATGGCGTAGCAGCCAATGGAGACGCAGGCGCCGTGAATCATCAGGTATTTGCCTTCATAGCCGTGGGCGCGGTCAAAGTTGTTCGGAAAGCCGATATTGATAGCCTTGTAGAAACGGCTGTCCGGCTTCAGCTGGCTGCGCTGTACCGAATAGAACCCCTCCGGGCTTTTAAAATCGCCCTGACGGCGTTTCGGCCCGAGGCCACCGGAGTAGTTGCAGATTCTGTAGCTGTCGAGCAGCTGGTACTGTTCGCCCATCTTGACGTAGAGATCAAGGGTGCGCTCTTCTTTGAAGATCTGGATATAGACCGGCGACCCCATCAACTGCTGCTTAAACTCTTTGCTTACCGGCTTAGTGACGCTGTTGCTGCCCACCAGGCCAGCAAAGGAGACGCACGGGATCAGAAGCATCGCAATGAACAATGCGATTTTGCGCATACAACGTGTTTCCTTGATAAAACGGATATGACTTTGCCAGAACGGCAAAAGGTGCCCAGAATTCGGACAATTCTGTTTTGAGCGCTCACCTTAGCATTCCGACATTTTTTCGCAAGCCCCGAATAGCGGTGAGTCGGTGCCCGTCGAGCCTGTTGATTCTCTTTTCGCCATCGCGCAAAAAGTGTTCTATTTTGCCTTTCAACCACCTGCGCGATTTGCGACGACTATTATGAAAGTAAAAGCCGGGAATTACACAGCGGATTGCCCTCTTTTCGGCGGTTTCTCGGCTGGCTTCTCATTTCGCTGGAACGTGCTGTATACTTATCCAGTGTTCTGTGAGGGTGTACGCATGCGCAAAATAATACATGTCGATATGGACTGCTTTTTCGCGGCGGTAGAGATGCGCGACAACCCGGCCCTGCGCGATATTCCGATTGCCATTGGCGGTAGCCGCGTGCAGCGCGGCGTCATCAGCACCGCCAACTACCCGGCGCGTAAATATGGCGTGCGCAGCGCGATGCCGACCGGGATGGCGCTGAAACTCTGCCCGCACCTCACGCTGTTACCCGGCCGTTTCGACGCCTATAAAGAAGCCTCCCGCCAGATCCGCGACATCTTCTCGCGCTACACCTCATTAATTGAACCTCTGTCGCTGGATGAAGCCTATCTTGATGTCACCGACAGCCCGCACTGCCACGGCTCCGCAACGCTGATGGCGCAGGAGATCCGCCAGACCATCTTTAATGAGACGCAGCTTACCGCCTCGGCGGGCATCGCGCCGGTGAAGTTTCTCGCCAAAATCGCCTCCGATCTCAACAAACCCAACGGGCAATATGTAATTACTCCGGCGGAGGTGCCTGCCTTTCTGCGCACGCTGCCGCTGAGCAAAATCCCCGGCGTCGGCAAAGTGTCGGCGGCCAAGCTGGAGACCCTTGGGCTGCGCACCTGTGAGGATGTGCAGAGGAGCGATCTCGCCATGCTGCTTAAGCGGTTTGGTAAGTTTGGTCGCGTACTGTGGGAGCGCAGCCAGGGGATCGATGAACGGGAGATCAGCAGCGAGCGGCTGCGAAAGTCGGTCGGCGTCGAGCGCACGCTGGTGGAGGATATCCATCAGTGGGAGGAGTGCGAAGCGATTATCGAGCGCCTCTACCCGGAGCTTGAGCGGCGGCTCTCGGTGGTGAAACCGGATCTGCGCATCGCCCGCCAGGGGGTAAAACTGAAGTTTAACGACTTTCAGCTCACCACCCAGGAGCATGTCTGGCCGTGCCTGAATAAAGAGGATCTGCTCGCCACCGCGCGCCAGGCGTGGGATGAGCGACGCGGCGGGCGCGGCGTGCGCCTTGTCGGCCTGCATGTCACGCTGCTCGACCCGCAGCTTGAGCGCCAGCTGGTGCTGGGGCTGTAACCCTACCAGAATTTGCGCTGGTAATTTCCCGCCCGCTTCTCTATCATCCCCGGCGTTTATTCATTCCCTGTTAACTGCAAAGGAGGTTCACCATGACACACCATGCCCTGATTTCTCTTTGCAGACCTCTCCAGGCTTAATTCTTTAAAACTTGCCCCTGGTTTCGTCTGCCAATTCCTTTTATTTCTCTACATATGGATTGGTATATGGGCAATTCTGTTTGTCATATCTCAGACGCGATCTCCTGTATTGCGTCGGAAAACCTGTGGATCGAAGGTTCAGCGATCCAGCAATTACACACGACTGCGGCACTGCCGGGGATGACGCGCGTCGTCGGCATGCCGGATCTTCACCCCGGCCGCGGCTATCCGATTGGCGCGGCCTTTTTCTCCACCGGCCGCTTCTATCCGGCGCTGGTGGGGAACGATATCGGCTGCGGCATGGCGCTGTGGCAGACCGACCTGGTACGGCGCAAATATAACGCCGATAAGGTTGAAAAACGGCTCAGCGCGCTGGGCGATACGGCATCTGCTGAGTGGCTGGATGAAGCGGTGCCGGATGCGTGGCAAAACCACCCCTGGCGCGCCGCGCTGGGATCGATTGGCGGCGGGAACCACTTTGCCGAGCTGCAACAGGTCGATAGCGTGGCCGATGCGGCGCTGTTTGCGCAAAGCGGCCTCGATGAGCAGCGCCTGCTGTTATTGGCCCACAGCGGTTCGCGCGGGCTGGGGCAGCAGATTTTGCGCCGCCACGTCGACGCCTTCTCCCACGCCGGGCTGGCGGAAGGAAGCGACGCGGCTCGCCACTACCTGGCTGAGCACGATGAGGCCCTCAACTTTGCCCGCATCAACCGGGCGCTGATTGCGCGGCGCATGCTGGATCATCTCAACGCCGATGGCGCAGCGCTGCTCGATGTGGCGCATAACTTCGTTGAATCCTGCACGGTTGGGGGGGAAGCGGGGTGGCTGCATCGCAAAGGTGCGACGCCGGACGGGCAGGGCCTGGTGGTGATCCCGGGTTCACGCGGCGATCACAGTTGGCTGGTGATGCCGAAAGTGAGCGAGGTGAGCCTCTATTCGCTGGCCCACGGCGCGGGACGCAAATGGATGCGCACCGAGTGCAAAGGTCGCCTGTCAGGGAAATTCACCCCGGCGCAGCTGGCGCGCACACCGCTCGGCAGCCGGGTGATTTGCCGCGATCGTCAGCTGATCTATGAAGAAGCGCCGCAGGCCTATAAGTCGGTTGAAAGCGTGCTTGAGTGCCTGGTCGACGCCGATCTGGTGACGCCGGTTGCGCGTTTACGTCCGGTATTAACCCTGAAAGTGAGCGGAGGGGCGGGCGAATGAGACTGTTGCAACTCTCCTCTGCACAAGGGCCTGATGAGTGCTGCCTGGCGGTGGGTAAAGCATTAGCGCGGCTGATGGAAGAGGCCGAGGCGCAGAAGGTGGCGCTGACGGTGCTCGAAACGGAAGCGGCGCGCCAGCCGGGCGCCTACCGCTCGGTGCTGGTCTCTCTCGATGGCGACAATGCGCAGGCGCTCAGCGCGCGCTGGTGCGGCACGGTGCAGTGGATCTGCCCAAGCCCCTATCGCGCCAGGCATGCGCGTAAGAACTGGTTTATCGGCGTAGCGGAATTTACTCCACAGGCGGCGCTGCAGGATAGCGCCATCCGCTTTGAGACGCTGCGCTCATCCGGGCCGGGTGGCCAGCACGTGAATAAAACCGATTCCGCCGTGCGCGCTACGCATATTGCCAGCGGCATTAGCGTTAAGGTGCAGTCGGAGCGCAGCCAGCATGCGAATAAGCGGCTGGCGATGCTGCTGATTTTACACCGTCTGGAGCAGGCGCAGGATGACGAGCGCGCGGCGCTTAAGTCGGAACGCAGGCTGTTTCATCATCAGATAGCGCGGGGCAACCCGGTGCGCACCTTTAAGGGGCCAGGGTTTAAGGCGCAGTAACGGAAGGAAAATGTCCGCGCCAGGCGGCGCGGACAGCAGACTTATTTAGCCGGGATAGACTTCAGCAGCTCGGTCAGCAGGGTCCAGTATTGGCCCACGCTTTCGATATGCACTTGCTCATCCGGCGAGTGCGGGCCGGTGATGGTTGGCCCAATCGACACCATATCCATCTCCGGATAGGGTTTCTTGAACAGACCACACTCGAGACCAGCGTGGATAATCTGAATGTTCGGCATTTTATTGAACAGACGCTGATAGGTTTCACGCACCAGCGCCATCACCGGCGACTGGGCATCCGGCTGCCAGCCCGGGTAGCCGCCCTTCGGCGCGGTTTTCGCACCGGCCAGCGCGCCGAGCGATTCCAGCATGCTTACCACGTAATCTTTACCGCTATCGACCAGCGAGCGGATCAGGCAGACGATCTCGGCGCTGTCGTCCTGTAATGTCACCACGCCGACGTTCAGCGAGGTTTCCACCACGCCTTTGGCGACGTCGGAGTTGCGGATGACGCCGTTCGGCGTGGCGTTCAGCAGGCGGACAAACGCATCGCGCGACTGGACGGTCAACGCCGCTTTGTCGCTGCTTACGCTGTCGACCAGCACCACCAGATTCTTCTCTTTGGCTTCCAGCTCGTTTTTCAGGATCGCCTGGTACTCATTCGCCAGGGTTTTCAGCTGTGCGGCTTTATCCGTTGGCAGGGCGATCACGGCGAACGCTTCGCGCGGAATGGCGTTACGCAGCGTACCGCCGGTGAAGTCGAGCAGACGCAGATCCAGCTCGGCAGCATGGGCCGCCAGGAAGCGCGCCAGCAGTTTGTTGGCGTTGCCCAGACCTAAATGGATATCGGCACCGGAGTGGCCGCCTTTCAGCCCTTTCAGCGTCAGTTTGACGGTTTCAAACCCGGCCGGCACCGCTTCGCGGGTCAGGGGCAGGGTGGTGATGAAATCGATACCGCCCGCGCAGCCCATGTAGATCTCACCCTCCTCTTCAGAGTCGGTGTTGATCAGGATATCTGCCTGCAACCAGTTGGGTTGCAGACCGAATGCGCCATCCATGCCCGCCTCTTCGGTCATGGTCAGCAGCACTTCCAGCGGGCCGTGTTGCACGGTGGAATCTGCCAGCACCGCCAGCGCAGAGGCCATACCGATGCCGTTATCCGCGCCAAGCGTGGTGCCGCGCGCTTTTACCCACTCGCCGTCAACATAGGGGCGAATCGGGTCTTTGGTGAAGTCGTGTTCTGTGTCGTTGTTCTTCTGCGGCACCATATCGAGGTGCGCCTGCAGCACCACCGGCTTGCGGTTTTCCATCCCGGCAGTGGCCGGTTTGCGGATCAGGATATTGCCTACCTGGTCGCGCTCTGCGTGCAGGCCTTGCTCTTTCGCCCAGCCCATAATGTGTTCGGCGAGCTCTTCTTCATGGTAAGACGGGTGCGGAATAGAGCAGATTTTGGCAAAAATATCCCACAGCGGCTGCGGAGATAGTTGAGACAGTTCAGACACGATGAGTCTCCTTAATAGCGCCTGCGAACAGGTTGCGTGCAGGTCGCGGGTTAGATAAACGAATCGCAAGACCCTCTTGCGAGATGCGGTTGAGAATACCACTTTATGACGACAGCGCGAGCACGGGATTGGGGAAAAAGCGGCGGCGATACCTGGGTAACACTGGTTTTTAGCGCCTCAGATCTCTATAATCTCGCGCAACCTATTTCCCCCTCGAACACTTTTTAAGCCGTAAAACACAGGCTGGGACACTTCACATGAGCGAAAAATACGTCGTCACCTGGGACATGTTGCAGATTCACGCCCGCAAACTTGCTGCCCGTTTAATGCCTTCAGAACAGTGGAAAGGCATTATCGCCGTAAGCCGTGGCGGTCTGGTTCCAGGCGCGCTGCTGGCGCGTGAACTGGGTATTCGTCATGTCGATACCGTTTGTATCTCCAGCTATGACCACGACAACCAGCGCGAACTGAAAGTACTGAAACGCGCGGAAGGCGACGGCGAAGGCTTTATCGTGATTGACGATCTGGTCGATACCGGCGGCACCGCCGTAGCGATCCGCGAAATGTACCCGAAAGCACATTTTGTCACTATCTTCGCCAAGCCGGCCGGTCGCCCGCTGGTAAACGATTATGTGATTGATATCCCGCAAGATACCTGGATTGAGCAGCCGTGGGATATGGGCGTAGTCTTCGTTCCGCCAATCAGCGGCCGTTAATCCCTCCCTTGCTGTACACACGCCCGGTTCTGCCGGGCGTTGTTCTTTTTGGCGCGTCACGGGTTACAATGCCCTCCGGTAAATTTTAAGGAGCTGCGCGCCATGCCCCAGTCAAATCTTAGCGAAACGCTGTTCAAACCCCGCTTTAAATACCCTGAGACCTCGACGCTGGTGCGCCGCTTTAACCCTGGGGTGCAGCCGCCCGTGCAGTCCGCGCTGGATGGCAAAAACGTGCCGCAGTGGTACCGGATGATCAACCGGCTGATGTGGATCTGGCGCGGCATCGACGCGCGCGAGATCCTCGAAGTGCAGGCGCGCATCGTGATGAGCCAGGCCGAGCGCACCGACGCGGAACTGCTCGATACGGTGGTTGGCTACCGCAACGGCAACTGGATCTTCGAATGGTCTGCACAAGCGATGAGCTGGCAGCAAAAAGCGATGCAGGAGAGGGACAGCGCGCTGAGCGGCCGCCACTGGCTGCACGCCTCCCATCTCTACAGCATCGCCGCCTATCCCCACATCAAAGGCGATAGTCTGGCCGAACAGGCGCAGGCGCTGGCCAACCGTGCCTATGAGGAGGCCGCGCAGCGCCTGCCGGGCAGCATCAAAGAGCTGGAGTTCGCCATTCCCGGCGGCGCGCCGGTCACCGGCTTTCTGCATATGCCGGAAGGCGAAGGCCCTTTCCCGACGGTGCTGATGTGCGGCGGGCTCGATGGCCTGCAGATCGATTACTACACCCTCTATGAGCGCTACCTGGCCCCGAAAGGCATTGCCATGCTGACGCTCGATATGCCCTCGGTGGGCTTCTCCATCAAATGGAAGCTGACCCAGGACTCCAGCCTGCTGCATCAGCATGCGCTCCAGGCATTGCCGAACATTCCGTGGATCGACCACACCCGCGTGGCGGCCTTTGGTTTCCGCTTTGGTGCCAATGTGGCGGTGCGGCTGGCCTATCTTGAGGCGTCGCGCCTGAAAGCGGTGGCCTGCCTCGGGCCGGTGGTGCATTCCCTGCTCAGCGAGCCGCTGCGTCAGAGCGAAGTGCCGGAGATGTATCTCGATGTGCTCGCCAGCCGCTTAGGCATGCATGACGCTTCCGATGAGGCGCTGCGCGTGGAACTTAACCGCTACTCATTAAAAACCCAGGGGTTATTGGGCCGCCGCTGCCCGACGCCCATGCTCTCCGGTTTCTGGCAAAACGATCCCTTCAGCCCGGAGGCAGAGTCGCGTTTAATCACCGCTTCATCCAGCAATGGAAAGCTGCTCGACATCCCGTTTAACCCGGTTTATCGCAATTTTGACGCTGCGCTTAGGAAGATTGTTGACTGGATCAACCATCAGTTCGGTTAATACTTTGAGAAATTCCATTGATTTGGTAAAACAGTTGCATCACAAAAGGAGATCGCAATGACGTTACCAAGTGGACATCCGAAAAGCAGGTTGATTAAAAAGTTTACTGCGCTAGGACCTTATATCCGCGAAGAGCAGTGCGAAGAAAACCGTTTTTTCTTTGATTGCCTGGCAGTTTGCGTGAATGTGAAACCCGCGCCGGAAAAACGCGAGTTTTGGGGATGGTGGATGGAAATGGAAGCGCAGGAGAAGCGCTTTACCTATCGCTACCACTTTGGGCTCTTCGACAAAGAGGGGCACTGGAAACCCACCGCTATCAAAGACCAGGAAGTGGTTGACCGTCTGGAAAAAACGCTGCGCGACTTCCATGAGCGCGCGCGTACGCTCTTAGCCTCGCTTGAGCTGAAGCTTGAACCTGCCGATGACTTCAAAGAGAAGTTAAAACTCCCCGCATAACGTCCCCGATAAAAAATGCCCGGCTGCTCTTCACACGCCGGGCATGAACAGGCACTGGCCTGCTTCCTCCCATCAGACGGGAAAAAAATGCCCTCAACCGAGGGCATTTCCTATAACGAGGGTTACAACAGGGTTTAGAACTGGTAGGTCACGCCAACGGCAACAACGTCGTCGTCAGCAATGCCCAGTTTGTTGTCGTCTTTGATCTGGTTGATTTTGTAATCGACCATCGCCGAGAAGTTTTTGTTGAAGTAGTAAGTGGCACCAACGTCGATGTAGTTCACCAGATCTTCGTCGCCAATACCGTTTTCCATATCTTTGCCTTTGGTCAGCACGTAGCCCACGGACGGACGCAGGCCGAAGTCGAACTGATACTGTGCGACGGCTTCAAAGTTCTGCGCTTTGTTGGCAAAGCCCAGGGTAGAGGAGACCGGCGTCATGTTGTATGACACGGAGTAGAAGGTCGCCAGGTAGACGTTGTTAGCGTCATACTTCACGCCGGTCGCCCAGGCTTCGGCATTCTGACCACGGCCCAGCGCCAGTGCGGTGTTCTGCGCGTTGGTACGGTCAGAGTTGGCGTAAGCACCAATAATCGTGACCGGGCTACCACCGAAATCATAGGCCAGAGAGGTACCCCAGCCGTCGCCGTTCTGCTTGATGATGCTGCTACGGCCATTTTCGTTTTTACCCTGGTACTGCAGGGTCATGTCCAGGCCGTCCACCATGCCGAAGAAGTCGGTGTTGCGATAGGTCGCCACGCCGGTGGTACGCTTGGTCATAAAGTTATCGGTACGGGTCAGCGAGTCGCCGCCGAACTCCGGGAACATATCGGTGACGGACGCCACGTCGTACAGCACGCCGAGGTTACGACCGTAATCGATAGAGCCAAAATCTTTAATTTTCAGACCGGCAAACGCCAGACGGGTTTTCTGGCCCGAGGTGGTTTCGTCGTTGTTACCGGCGAATTCAGATTCCCAACGGCCGAAACCAGTCAGCTGGTCATTAATCTGGGTTTCACCTTTGAAGCCGAAACGCACGTAGGTTTTGTCACCGTCGTTGCTGTTGTCATCACTGAAGTAGTGCATGGCTTTCACTTTGCCGTACACGTCCAGTTTGTTGCCATTTTTGTTATAGACTTCTGCCGCGTGAACAGAAGAAGCCGATGCAACAACGCCCAGTACCATTAATGCCAGAGTGCTCTTTTTCATTTTGAATTCCTGATTGAACTAACGCGCCACTATTCGCTGGGCTCTCGCCCCGTGAAAAACAGGAAGGGTTGTAACGCTCTGAAATGAAAGATTTATGACAAAGTAAGAGTAATTTGAAAAAGTTATGTTTTTTTGTGTTTGCCATAAAATTGTCAAACTCTGCCGCTACGCTTGCTGATCCCGCGCAACAAAAAAGTGGTCGAATCACGCTGGCGGTTGGCAAGCGCGCTCACTCCTGTTACAACGTCTGATTACTAACAAACTTCCTATTTTTTCTAAAAACGGCAGAGAATCATGAGTGACAGCCAGACGCTGGTGGTAAAACTCGGCACCAGTGTTTTAACAGGCGGTTCCCGTCGCCTTAACCGCGCCCATATTGTGGAGCTGGTGCGCCAGTGCGCGCAGCAGCACGCCGCCGGGCATCGCATTGTAATCGTTACCTCTGGCGCCATCGCCGCCGGGCGTGAGCACCTGGGCTACCCGGAACTGCCCGCTACTATCGCCTCAAAACAGCTGCTGGCGGCCGTCGGTCAGAGCCGTTTGATTCAGCTCTGGGAGCAGCTCTTCTCCATTTACGGGATTCATATTGGTCAGATGTTGCTGACCCGCGCCGATATGGAAGATCGCGAGCGCTTCCTCAACGCCCGCGACACGCTGCGCGCGCTGCTGGATAACAACATCGTGCCGGTGATTAACGAGAACGATGCCGTGGCGACCACCGAGATCAAAGTCGGTGATAACGACAACCTCTCGGCGCTGGCGGCGATTCTGGCCGGAGCCGATAAGCTGCTGCTGCTCACCGATCAGCAGGGGCTGTTTACCGCCGATCCGCGCAACAACCCGCAGGCGGAGCTGATTAAAGATGTCTACGGCATTGATGATGCGCTGCGCGCTATTGCGGGCGACAGCGTGTCCGGCCTCGGCACCGGCGGCATGGGCACCAAATTACAGGCCGCCGACGTTGCCTGCCGTGCCGGTATCGAGACGATTATCGCCGCAGGCAGCAAGCCAGGCGTGATTGCCGATGTGGTGAGCGGCACGCCGGTCGGCACACGTTTCCATGCCCAGACTTCGCCGCTGGAGAACCGTAAACGCTGGATCTTCGGCGCACCGCCGGCCGGTGAGATCTCCGTTGATGAAGGGGCAACCGCCGCTATTCTTGAGCGGGGCAGTTCGCTGCTGCCGAAAGGGATCAAGAGCGTGACAGGCAACTTCTCCCGTGGGGAAGTGATCCGCATTTGTAATCTGCAGGGGCGCGATATCGCCCACGGCGTAAGCCGTTACAACAGCGATGCGCTGCGCCGGATTGCCGGTCACCATTCGCAGCAGATTGATGAGATTCTGGGCTATGAGTATGGCCCTGTCGCGGTGCACCGCGACGATATGATCACCCGTTAAGGAGCAGAGGTATGCTGGAACAAATGGGCATCGCGGCGAAAGCTGCGTCGTACAAGCTGGCGTTGCTCACAAGCCAGGAAAAAAACCGCGTGCTGGAGAAGATTGCCGACTATTTAGAGGCGCAGTCCGACGCGATTTTGCTGGCCAACGAGCAGGATCTGCAGGAAGCGCGCAGTAATGGTCTTAGCGACGCGCTGCTTGACCGCCTGGCGCTCAACCCGGCGCGGTTAAAAAGCATCGCTGACGATGTCCGCCAGGTGTGCAAACTCGCCGATCCGGTCGGCCAGGTGATAGATGGCGGCGTGCTCGACAGCGGGCTGCGCATCGAGCGCCGCCGCGTGCCGCTGGGCGTGATCGGCGTGATTTATGAAGCGCGGCCGAACGTCACCGTGGATGTCGCCTCCCTGTGCCTGAAAACCGGCAACGCCGCGATCCTGCGCGGCGGGAAAGAGACCTGGCGCACCAACGCTGCAACGGTGAAAGTGATACAGCAGGCGCTGGAAGAGTGCGGTTTACCGGCGGGCGCGGTACAGGCGATTGAGAGCCCGGATCGCGCGCTGGTCAACGAGATGCTGCGTATGGATAAGTACATCGACATGTTGATCCCGCGTGGTGGGGCAGGGCTGCATAAGCTCTGCCGTGAGCAGTCGACGATCCCGGTTATCACCGGCGGTATCGGCGTCTGCCATATTCTGGTCGATGAAACGGCAGAGATCGCTCCGGCATTGAAGATTATTGTCAACGCCAAAACCCAGCGCCCGAGCACCTGTAACACCGTTGAGACGCTGCTGGTGCATCAGGGCATTGCCAGCACCTTTTTGCCAGCGCTCAGCCAGCAGATGGCGGAGAGCGGCGTGACGCTGCATGCGGATGAGCAGGCGCTCGCGCTGTTGCAAAATGGCCCGGCGAAGGTTGAAGCGGTGAAGGCGGAGCAGTATGACGATGAGTTTCTGTCGCTGGATCTGAATGTGAAGATCGTCGCCGATCTTGATGATGCGATCGATCATATTCGCCAGCACGGCACGCAGCACTCCGATGCGATCCTCACCCGCACCCTGCGCAATGCCAACCGCTTTATCAACGAAGTCGACTCCTCAGCGGTGTATGTGAACGCCTCGACGCGCTTTACCGACGGCGGCCAGTTTGGCCTCGGCGCGGAGGTGGCGGTCAGCACGCAGAAGTTGCACGCGCGCGGCCCGATGGGCCTCGAAGCACTGACCACCTATAAGTGGATCGGTTTTGGTGACGATACCATTCGTGCGTAAATAAAGTCGGGTGATGCAAAAGTAGCCGTTTGATTCACAGGGGCATTGACGCATCACCCGCTTAGTTTTAACCTTCTAACCCGTGATTCACGCTCGTGAACACCTCGCAGGGCCGATATAGCTCAGTTGGTAGAGCAGCGCATTCGTAATGCGAAGGTCGTAGGTTCGACTCCTATTATCGGCACCACTTCAACTTCTTCTAAGCCCACTCAAGTACCCAGGAACCTTGCACTCTCCAGGTTTATCCCATTTTTTCATCACTTAATCTTTATTGTTGTACCCGTTAATCGTCATCATTTGGTGTATATCAGGGCGTACACAGGCTATTCGGTCTTAGAGGTATACCAACAATACTTACAGCTAGTTGCATTCAGAAAAAGGACATCAGGCTTAGAATATTGCCAATGAAGATATATTTTCTCGTTGGCGTGAGCTTGTTAACATTGGCGACAAAACTTTTTGCAAGAACTTGTGCTTGATGTAAGTGATCTCGATCTTTTGACATTAACGCCCTTAAAAGATGTCCGTGAGAATGCTCTTAGGAGATGCGTGGCATTAATCGAATCATCCATTAATCAATATGTATGCACTGGAAGATAAGTCTATACAAAAGTTCATTTATTCATAGCTTCCTGTTAGGATTAATCTTAATGATATTTAATTGGGCAGGGGAAATGAATAAGACACTGATTGCAACGTTGGTATGTGTAACAATGTTAACGGCGTGTGGACCTAAAGCGTTAACACCCGAACAAAAACAGGAAGTTGCGGCTCTTAAGGCTGAGTTGTCCCAGACTGAGAGCGAAATTTCAGCAGCGAAAAAAATTGATCAACAATTTTCTGGTGGTTTGATTAAGAATTTAACTAACGCAAGACTGGAAGTATTGGGAACGAATAAGGCTCTTTTAGAACAGCGTATCAATGCTATTGAGTCAGGAGCTAAAATTAACGTCGTTATCTCTGGTATCAAGCCAGACCCTGAACTTGCTGCGTCGATTAAAACTGAAATTGATAGCCTGACTAGAACAATTAACGAAGCTAAAGCTGATGCCAACCAATACAGTGGAGGTTTAATACAGTCACTTAAGCTATCAACCGTTGCCACTGAAGAGCAGAGCATGGCAATGCTGCAGCAAAAATATCTTACCGCTAAGTATGGGCTTGCTGAAGTAAAGCTGGCATCGGTTCAGGATGATGTCGCTCCCACTAGCACTAAAAAGACAGCAACAGCTAAATATACAGAGCAACAGCCCCCTCAGCTACCACCAGCTGAAGGTCCGTTCGGTCTTGAGGCTGGCCTGACCAAAAAGAATATAGAGGATATGATCGGGGCGGAGCTAAAGCCATTTCCTGATAGCGTGAATCTTTATACTTCCGATAAATTGCCAAAGCAAAACGCAAATTTTGGAATGTACGGTTTACTGATATCACCAAAATCTGGCTTATGTGAAATTCGGGCTGTAGGTAGAGATATTGATACTGATAGCCATGGGCTGGCCCTCAAATCTAAGTTTGAAGATTTAAAGGGTTCGCTCAGTTCGCTTTATGGAAAGGGTAAAACGACAGACGTTTTACTGGCAGGCTCACTATGGAAAGAACCTCAGGACTGGATGATGGGACTACTCAAAAATGAACGTTTCTTATCTACCACCTGGAGGGGAACAAAAGAAATGCCGCTTAAAAATAATATTGCCTCTATCTCGATTGAAACTAAGGCGATCAGCGCAGAACAAGGTTATCTCTACATTCAGTACTTATTTACGAATGACGATATTTGTAAGGCGGAAATTGAAGCTGCAAAAAAAAGCTCCCTCTAAATAGTTTGTATAAAAGCCCCTAAGCAGGGGCTTTTATACATATGCGCTCATTTCCCGGCAACGAAATGGCCTTCAAAAAAAATACCTTAAAGTGCCGCTAAGAATATCTCTTCCTCAGACAATTCATGCAACTGGTGCCGTTCCTTTGCTTCTCCCTTAAGGAAATGTAACCACTCAGCCTTTGCACATTGCTGCTGATTGAACTCTATAAACCTACCAATTTAAGTAGCATGGTGGCGTTAAATAACCGATGCTTAAATTTATCAAAAATGGTAATGGTATATCATTAACCAACTCTGCTACACATTGAACATGTAAATACACCGAGATGCCCCTCACTCTTTTCCAGAATATATCCTGACCTAAAGTTAAATTTAAAACCTCATTATCTATTTGCCCCGATGAGTGTTGCCTTTTTAATTAAATCATAAGAAAATACTTAGAAATCATTATTAAAAGCAACTTAACCAAAATTATATTGGTCGGGTGACCTGTGTTTTCTTCAGGGATGAGAAAAGTGCGTTATTTCTTGCTGTTTATATTATTTATTTCTGCCGCACAGGCTGCGCCATTATCGCCAGCTGACCGGGATGCGGTGCGTCAACAGCAGGAACAGCTGCTGCGCCAGAACCAGCAACAGCGCGATGAGCTGGAACGAAGCACGCCGCTGCCGCAGCAGGAGGCGCGTACGCCTGACGGCACGGCTCAGGGCCCCTGTTTCACCATCCACACCATCACCCTTTCAGGCGTCACGCTTATCAGCGCGAAAGCGCAGCAGAAGCTTATCTCTCCCTGGCTGAATCAATGCCTGGATATGGCAAAAATCACCGAATTAACCACCGCTATTTCTGACTGGTATATCAGCCGCGGCTATATCACCAGCCGCGCGTTTCTTACTGAACAAGATCTGTCGCAGGGTGAATTACGCCTGGTAATAATGGAAGGGAAATTAAGCCATATCCGCCTCGACGGTGAAACCCCGCGCATGCTGAAAATGGTTTTCCCCGGTCTGGAAGGCAAGGTGCTAAATCTGCGTGATATTGAGCAGGGGATGGAGCAAATAAACCGTTTGCGCAGCAATCCTGTGCAGATAGAAATAGTACCGGATACCGAGCCGGGATATTCCATCGTTAACCTCACCGCCACGCCGGAATTTCCGTTAAGTGCCTCTCTCTCGCTGGATAATAGCGGGCAGAAGAGCACTGGCGAGGAGCAGTTAAACGGTTCACTGAGTGGAAATAACCTGCTGGGGCTGGCTGATAAATGGTTTGTCAGCGGCGGGCGCAGCAGTGACTTTGCCACCGGATATGATGCGCAAAGTCTCCAGACCGGGGTCAGCGTGCCTTATGGCTATGGGCTTCTGGATTACAGCTATTCCTGGAGTAACTACCGCACCACTATCATGAATCAGGGTTTTCCATGGATTTCGACGGGGGACACCAAAACCCATCGGCTGAATGGCTCATGGGTGGTGTTTCGTAATGGCGATATCAAAACCGCGCTCTCGGCGGGCGTAACCCAGCGCTCCAGCCGTAACTGGCTTAACGACGCGCCGCTGAAAAGCAGCACCCGCAACCTCTCCAGCCTCCAGCTTGGTATTAACCACACGCAGAAAATGTTCGGCGGTGTGGCAACGTTCAACCCCGGTTACAGCCACGGTATGCCGTGGTTTAACGCCGAAACCGATGAAGAGAAGATCGGCGACGTGCCGCGCGCAGAGTTCCGTAAGTGGAGCCTGAGCGCCAGTTTCCAGCGCCCGGTAACCCATGAACTTCTGTGGCTTAGCAGCCTGTACGGGCAGTGGTCGCCGGACAGACTTTATGGCAGTGAACGGCTGACCCTCGGTGGCGAAAGCTCCGTTCGCGGCTTCAAAGAGCAGTATCTCTCCGGCGATAACGGGGGTTACTGGCGCAACGAACTCAACTACCCGCTGTTTACCCTGCCGGTGCTCGGGCAGATCAGCGCCACCGTCGCGCTGGACGGCGGCTGGCTGGAAAAGGATCGTTTCGACAAATTCGCTTCGGGCACGCTGTGGGGTACAGCGGCATCGCTTAGCAGCGCCGGGCGCTGGTTCGCAAGCCAAATCACATTAGGGACGCCGCTCGCCTATCCCGACTGGCTGGGGCCGGATCATCTGACGCTTAACTGGCGTGTTGCGGTGACATTTTAAGGAAGAAGGCAATGGATACTGTCAAACCTGTTCGTTTCTCACAACGCGCGCTGAGCTGGCTGATTATCAGCCTGCTGGTCTGGCAGCCCGTTGCGCCTTCCTTTGCTGCGGCCATCACGCCGAATGGCCCGGCCACCATGGACAAGGCCGCCAATGGCGTGCCGGTGGTCAATATCGCCACGCCTAACGGCGCGGGAATTTCCCATAACCAGTTCAAAGATTACAACGTCGGCACCGAGGGGGTAATCCTCAATAACGCCACCGGTCAGCTTACGCAGACGCAGCTGGGCGGGCTTGTCCAGAATAACCCGAACCTGCGCGCAGGCCAGGAAGCGCGCGGCATTATCAACGAAGTCACCGGCGGCAGCCGTTCCCAGTTGCAGGGCTATACCGAAGTAGCGGGGAAAGCGGCGAATGTCATGGTCGCCAACCCGTATGGCATCACCTGTAACGGCTGCGGCTTTATCAACACGCCGAATGCTACGCTGACAACCGGTAAGCCGCAGTTTGACGCGGCGGGCAACCTCTCGGCGCTGGAGGTGACAAAAGGCACCATTACGGTGGAAGGGAAGGGGCTGGACGCCAGCGCGAGCGATGCGCTGTCGCTGATCTCGCGCGCCACCGAAGTGAACGCCGCGATCCATGCGAAAGCCTTAACGGTAACCGCAGGCGCTAATCGCATCGATGCCAGCGGAAACGCCACACCGATTGCTGGCGAAGGCGCGGCTCCGGTCGTGGCGGTGGATACCGGCGCGCTCGGCGGCATGTATGCCAACCGCATTCATCTGGTCTCGACCGAAAAAGGCGTCGGGGTGAATCTCGGCAACCTGGCCGCGCGGCAGGGCGATATCCAGCTTGATGCCAACGGGAAAATGGTTATCCGGGAGAGTGTCGCCAGCGGATCGTTAACCGCGAGCGGCGAGAGCGTGACGCTGAACGGAAGCCACCAGACGGGCGGCAATATGGTTATCGCCGGGACGCAGGCGGTGGCGCTTAACGGCAACCAGGTGGCGAAAGAGACGCTGGAGGTTAAGGCAAAAAGCCTCACCCACAGCGGAACCTCTACGGCGAATCGCATCGCGCTGACCGGCCAGGACACGCTCACCAATAGCGGCTCGCTGGTGGCGGAGGAGCTGGCGCTTGGCGCGTCGCACATCACCAACAGCGGGAAACTTCAGGGCACCCAGGCTCTGAATCTCAACACCACTCAACTGGATAACCTGGCGAGCGGTACGCTTTACTCCGCGCAGGATCTCACACTCACGCTGCCGCAACTCAACAACCAGGGCACGGTTCAGGGGCGCTCACTCAACCTGACCGGCGATCTGCTGCATAACAGCGGCACGTTGCTGTCGGAAAGCAATACGCAACTGAAGATCGGGCAACTGGATAACCAGGGTACCATCGCGGCAAAACAGCAACTCACCGCCGAAACCAGCTGGCTCAATAACGGCCTGGCGGGGCAGTTGCAAAGCAGCGGTAATATCCGGCTCGGCGCTGATAATGCAGTGCTGAATGGCACTCAGCAGGCGAATGGGGCGCTGGAGGTCACGGCCAATACACTCGATCACACCGGCAAATCAAGCGCCAGTGCGCTCAACCTCAATGCCCGCGACACCCTGACCAACAGTGGTTCGCTGGTGGCAAATAACCTGACTCTCGGCGCGGCGCATATCCGCAACAGCGGGCAGGTTCAGGGCAGCGACGCGTTGAACCTGAATACCAGCCTGCTGGATAACCAGGCCAGCGGTACGCTCTATTCAGCAAAAGATCTCAACTTTACCCTGCCACAGCTGAACAATCAGGGCACGGTGCAGGGGCTGTCGCTGCGTATCACCGGCGACGTGCTGAAAAATGAGGGCACGCTGCTTGCCGATACTGGCCTGTGGCTGAAGGCAAGGCAACTGGAAAACCAGGGGAGCATCGCGGCGCAAGGCCAGCTCACCGCCAGCGCGACTGAGCTTAATAACCGCGGGCGTCTGGAAAGCAAGGGGCGTGTCGATCTCAGCGCGGATAACGCGATGCTTGGCGGAACGCAAACCGCGCAGGACGCGCTTAATGTAACGGCGAAAACGCTTAACCACAGCGGGCAGACCAGTGCGGCTGCCGTTGCCCTGACGGCGACAGATGCCATCAACAACAGCGGGTCGCTGGTGGCGAATAACCTCGCGCTGCATGCCGCGCAGATTAATAACTCCGCGCAGATTCAGGGCACCCAGGCGCTCAATCTGCAGGCGGATCGGCTGGAGAACCAGGCGTCCGGCACGATCTACACCGCCCGGGATCTGATCCTCAACATTCCACAACTGCACAACAGCGGCACCATCCAGGGGCTGTCGCTCAGCACGACGGGCGATGTGCTGCAAAACGAGGGCACACTGCTTGCCGATACCGGCCTCTGGCTGAGAGCCGGGCAGCTCGATAACCGGGGTAACATCGCTGCAAAAGGCCCGTTAATGGCTAACGCTACCCGGCTAACCAACGCCGGGCGTCTGGAAAGCAAGAGCCGCATGGATCTCAGCGCGGATGACGCGACGCTTGGCGGGACGCAAACCGCGCAGGACGCGCTCACTGTGACAGCGAAAACACTCAACCATAGCGGGCAGACCAGTGCGGCTGCTGTCACCCTGACGGCAACAGATGGCATCAACAACAGCGGAGAGATGAGCGGAGCCGCTGTCGCTCTGACGGCGAAAAATAATATCAACAACAGCGGGGCCTTGATCGCGGATAACCTCGCGCTGCATGCCGCGCAGATTAACAACTCCGCGCAGATTCAGGGCACCCAGGCGCTCAATTTGCAGGCGGATCGGCTGGATAACCAGGCGTCCGGCACGATCTACACTGCTCAGGATTTGATCCTCAACATTCCGCAGTTGCACAACAGCGGCACCATTCAGGGGCTGTCGCTTAATGCCACCAGCGATGTGCTGCAAAATGAGGGCAAGCTGCTTGCCGATACCGGGCTGGCGCTAAAAGCTCAGCAACTGGAAAACCGCGGTAACGTGGCGGCAAAAGGCCCCCTGAATGCCAGCGCCGGGCGGTTGAACAACCAGGGCATGATGCAGGGGCTGACGCTCGGCATTGCCGGTGATGTGCTGGAAAACAGCGGGACGCTGCAAGGCAAAACCCTCGATATGCGCGGCGGGCAGGTGCGCAACAGCGGCATGCTGGTCGCGGATGACGCGCTGCGTATTGATGCCGGTTCCGTGACGACAACGGCTGACTCCACGCTCAACAGCAAAGGTAACCTCCAGCTTTCAGCAAAACGTGACGCCTCGCTGCAAGGGCAACTCAACGCCGACAAATCGCTGGAGGTTGAGGCAGGCACGCTGACCAGCACCGCCCAGTTGCAAAGCGGCGGCAAGATGGCGATCGCCGCCGACAGCGCCACGCTTAACGGCGCGCAGTGGGCGAAAGGGACGCTGGAGGTGAAGGCCAACACCCTGAACCACGGCGGCCGAACGAGCGCGGGAAGTATCGCACTCACCGCGCAGGATGGATTGACCAACAGCGGCACGCTGATTTCGGATAGCCTGGCGCTGAACGCACGGCAGATCGCCAACCGGGGCCTGCTCCAGGGCACCCAGGCGCTGAACCTGAACACCGGGCAACTGGATAACGAGACCGGCGGCTCGATCTATTCGGTGCAGAGCCTGCTGTTAAACATTCCACATCTCAACAACCTCGGCACTATTCAGGCGCTCTCCCTGGCCTTCATCGGCGATACGTTACGCAACGACGGAGCACTGACCTTTACTTCCGACGCGCTGCTACGTGCCAACACGCTGGAAAACCGCGGCGCGATCACCGCCAAAGGGCGCTTAACCACCGAAGGCGCAACGCTTGATAACAGCGGCTCGCTTGAAGGCCAGACGCTGGAGATCGCCGCTGATACGCTGCGCAACAGCGGCTCAACCTTGTCTGCGGGTGATACGCAGCTTCGCGCCGGGCTGCTGGATAACCGCGCAACGATGGCGGCAAAAGGTCAGCTAACGGCCGATAGCCAGACGCTTATCAACAGCGGCACTTTACAGGGCCAGACGCTGGATATCGGCGGCGACGCCATACAAAACAGCGGCACGCTGAACGCAGCGGGCGCGGCGCAGATCCGTGGGGGAGAAGTAACGAACCTCGGTGCGGTGGCGGCAAAAGGCCAGCTCGCCGCCAGTGTCACAGCACTTAACAACAGCGGTACGGTACAGGGACAGGCTCTTGATATCACGGGCGATCGGGTGCAAAACAGCGGCACGCTGGCATCCGATAGCGCACTGCGCGTGCAGGCCGGAACGCTCGCCAGCGGCACGGGCTCCATCATTACCGGTATCGGCAATGTGGTGCTGCGTGCACAAACGGGGGCCGATCTCGACGGGCAGGTGAACGCTGGCGGTGCGCTTACTGTTCACGCCGGGACGCTGAGCAGCCAGCAGCAGGCGCAGTTGCAGAGCGAGGGCAATATGACCCTCGAGGCGGACAACGTCACCCTAAACGGAACGCAGGCGGTCAAAGGCGCGCTGGATGTTAAAGCCAATTCGCTGAGCCATGGCGGCAAGTCCAGCGCGACCGGCATCAATTTAAATGGGCAAACTACGCTGTCGAATAGCGGTACGCTGGTTGCCGACAACCTTGCGATGAACGGCGGGAAGATCCGCAACAGCGGCCTGTTGCAGGGCACCCGCGTGCTCGCTCTTCAGGCCGGCAAACTGGATAACCTCTCCGGCGGGACGATCTACTCCACGCAGGGCTTCACCCTCGCCACCCCTGAATTAACCAACAGCGGTCTCATCACCACCGATGGCGAGCTGCATATTGGTGGCAACACGCTGGTAAACGACGGCGAGATCAACGGCGTCAGCCTCTCCAGTGATTACCGAAACCTGACCAATGCCGCCAGCGGGCGTCTGCTGGCTGACAAAAACCTCACCTTCAATTCAGCCAATATCGTGAACGATGGGCTGGTCTCGGCAGATACCGGCAGCGTGACGGCGCAGAGCCTGGAGAACCGCGGTGAGCTGACCGCCACCTCACTGCTGCTGACGCTCACGCGGCAGGCGATAAACCACAATAACGGGCGCATCATTGGCGAGAGCGGCCTGACGCTCAGCGCACCGACGCTGCTTAACCAGGGCCTGATGGCAGGTAACAGCCTGACGCTGAAGCAGGGCGATATTACCAACAGTGGAACGTTGCAGGGCACGAATGGCCTGTCGGCAACCGGCGCCAGCCTGAACAATGAGCAGGGCGGCGTCGTGCTGAGCAATGGCGCCGTCACCGTGAAAAATGGCCGCCTGGTCAATGCCGGCCAGTTGCAGGGCGATACGCTGGATTTAGCCACCGGCGAGTGGCTCAACAGCGGCACCGCGCTGGGCAAAAATGGGCTGAATGCCGAAGTTAGCGGCAAAATGGATAACCAGGGGCGCATCATCAGCCAGCAGGCGCTGACGCTCCGGGCGGCAGGCAGCGAGAATGACGGCACGCTGATGGCTAAAGTGTTCGCCCTGCACGGCGATGTGCGTAACAGCGGGTTGATTCAGGGCAGCGACACGCTTGCCTGGGATGGCACCTCGCTGGTGAATGCGGCCAGCGGGCAGATGCTGAGCGGCAACGGCCTTACGCTTAATGGAAGCACGCTGGATAACCAGGGGCAGCTCCAGGGCCGCACCGTTACCGCAAACGCCGACAGTTTGCACAACGACGGCACCCTGCAGGCGCAGGACGATCTTAACGCCACGCTAAGCGGCAAGCTGGATAACCAGGGGCAGATGCTGAGCCAGGGCGCGGCGGATATCCGCACGGCGCAAACCCAGAACGGCGGCAAACTGGCGGCAAAAGTACTGCGGCTTACCGCGCCTGAACTGACCAACACCGGCCTGTTGCAGGGCAACGATGCCCTGACGCTCAGCACCCTTAACCTGCTGAATGGCAGCAAGGGTCAACTGGTCAGCGGCAACGCGCTGGCGCTGAATCTCGATCGGCTGGAGAACCAGGGGCAGCTCTATGTGAACGGCGGGCTGACCCTGAATGCGCTCACGCTGGTCAACGGGGGCAGCGTGGAGTCTGACGCTCTCGACGCCACACTGCGCGGCATACTGACCAATAGCGGAACTCTGCTTGCCCATCAGGACGCGGTGCTGCGTGGCGATACACAGACTAACAGCGGTGACATCGCCGCGCAGTCACTGACCCTTGAGGGCAGAGCGCTCAGCAACAGCGGGTTAATGCAGGGAACGCACGGGTTGCAGGCCACGGCGGACACGCTACTCAATAAGGCGGGCGGCCGTTTGCTCTCCGGCGATGCCATGACGCTCAATGCCGGCAAGCTGGAAAATGGCGGAACAGTGCAGGGGGCCGCCGTCTCGTTAAACGGTTCGAGCCTGAACAACCGCGGTCTGGTTAACGGCCTGCAGGGGCTGACCGGGGTTTACGGCGCAGATGTCACCAATGACGGGCAACTGGTCAGCGGGGGCGCGACCGATTTACGCGCGCAAACCCTGACCAACATCGGACGCATCACCGGTAATACTCTGACGTTAAGTGGCCCGGAGCTGCACAACAACGGCTTGTGGCAGGGCAATAATGGCCTGACGGTGAGCGGCGACACGCTGACCACCGGCGCGGGATCGCGCACGCTGAGCGGCGGTGCGTTGACGCTGGATGGTGGATCGCTCACTACGCTGGGGACGTTGCAGGGCAGCCAGGTCAATGTGGCCGCCGATAACTGGACGCTCGGCGGCTCGCTGTTGAGCCAGGGTGAGCTGACGGCGAATGTCGGCAATACGCTGGCCTTATCCGGCTCGTTAACCAGCCAGGGTGGAATGAATGTACGTGCTCAGACGCTGAACAACGACGGGCAGATGCTGAGCGCCGGTGATATCACGCTGAGCGGCCAGTCGCTGACCAACACCGGCATGCTGCAGGGCAACAGCCTGGCGGCGCATGAGAGCCGCATCACCAACACCGGCAAACTGATCGGTCTGAAAGGCCTGCAACTGGATAATCGTCAACCTGCTGTCACCACACTGGCGCGCATGGCGCTGGTGGCTCCGGCGCTTGAGCTGAGCAATGGCGCGACGGGATCGTTACTCACTCAGGGCACGCTGGATATTACCGCCGGGACGGTGCGTAACGCCGGGAACTGGCAAGGAAACCGGGTGATTTTGGCGGCCCAGTCGCTGGAGAATGGCGGCGCGGTGCAGAGCGCCGGGGCGCTGAACCTGACGCTTACGGGTAATCTCAACTCCACGGCGGGCAGTAAAATTACCGCTATGGGGGCGGCGGCGTTGCAGGCGCTCTCGCTTACCAACCAGGGGCAGTGGGCGGCAGCCACCCTTACGCTGAAGGGCAACACACTCGATAACAGCGGCGCCATCAGCGGGCGCGACAGTGCGACCGCGACGCTCAACGGCGCATTCACCCAGCAGGCGCGGGGCACGTTTGCCAGCAACGGTACGCTTGGCCTTACCGCCGCCACCGTGGGCAACCAGGGCAAAATCCAGGGCGGTGATCTTACGCTTACGGCGAGCTCGCTGACCAACAATGCGGGTGCCGAACTGGTGAGCGCCAGAGGGTTAACGCTCACCGCACCATCGCTGTTCAACTATGGGCTAATTCAGGGCGCGGGCGAAACCCGCATTGAGAGCACCGCACAGGCAATAAATGCGGGCAAACTCCTCTCCGGCGCGCGTCTGACCTTAACCACCCCGCAATACAGCGGCGCGGGCTGGTTACAGGCCACCAATCTGATCCTCAATGCCGCCAATAACGCCGGCACCGGGACGCTGCTTGCCGACCAGATGACGCTGACCGGCAACACCTTCACTAACCAGGGTACCACCCAGGCCAACAACCTGGCGCTGAATTACGCCCAACTGACTAACAACGGCACGCTGCTGGGCAACAGCCAGTTGACGGTCAATGCCTCACAAGTGAATCAGTCTGCCAGCGGCAAGCTCTTCAGCGGCGGCGATCTGTTTGTTGGCGCAACCGGGATGAATACGCTGGGGCAGGTGGTTGCGCTGGGCAACCTGACGCTGCAACTCGCCGATGCCTTTACCGGTAAAACGGCGCTGGCGGCGGGCAGGAATCTGAACATCAGCAGCAATGGCGCAATTGATAACCAGTCTGTGATGCAGGGCCAGGCGGTCAACCTGAGCGCAGGCGGGCAGCTGACGAACAATGGGCAAATCACCACCGGCAACGGCAGCAGCACCCTAAGCGGCAGCACGATTGTGCTGAATGGTAATGGCTCTCTGCAGGGCGGCGGTGATGTGACGCTGTCAAGCCGCGGCGCGATCGCGGTAAACGGCTTTACCGGCACCCGCGGCAGCCTGACGCTCAGCGCGCCGGGAAGCATTATTAACACCGCGCTGCTCTACGCGGCGAATAACCTGGCGCTCTATGCGAACAGTATCACCAACCAGCGCGGCGATATGCTGGCAGGGAATAACCTGTCGATGCAGCGTGATGCGGCGGGGAATGCGAATAGTGAAGTGGTTAACACGTCAGGAAATATTGAGACGCAGAACGGTGATATCACGATTCGGACGGGGAAACTATTGAATGAGCGTGAGGGGATCAGTGAATCACGCAGCTATCAGGCGGCGGCAGGCAGTCCTGCGGCAAGCGGAGCAAATTCAATTGTGCTGAAAGTCAGGGACTTACCCCCCGATGAATGGGGATATATTTTTGAGATGGTAGGTGGCTTTGGGGGGGCCGGTGTGGTTGCTGAGGTCGCACCAATGGCAAAAGGGAGTGTGCAGCGATATTTGGTGGGATCAACCGTTGTTAACGTCACTGCAAAAGGAGGTGCATCACGCATTTCTGCAAGCCGGAATCTTAATATCAACGCTGCCATGCTGAATAACCAGGCCAGTAATTTAATGGCTGGAAATGAGATAAACCTCTCTGGTGATACTCTGAATAACCAATCTTACTTTGGTTATTCAGAAGATGAATATAGAGTTTATAGATACCATGGGAAAACCGCTCGGTCACCCAGCCAGTCTAGTGGATCGGTCAAACTAAAACATAAAAACCGTCAAGTGACCTATACATTAGACGGCGCTCCACAATACGAAACGCATAACACCGATCAGGTGTTTCGCTCAGTAATTCAGGCGGGTGGTAGGGTTTCCGCCAATTTTACGAATAATGTCAGCAACACGGCGACGACATCTAATGCAGGGGGAATAACACATACTATTCCTGCCCCCTCACTCAATACCCTGAGCAACCAGGGTATTGGCGGTAGCGTGGCGAAACAGGCGCTTGCCGCAGGCTCTGCGTCCGTTAACTCGCCGCAGTGGCAGGATCAGCTACAAAATGCGCTGCAGCAGATTAACGGCGGCGGCTCGCTGGACAATGGCACAACGGCCGGAACTGCGCTGAGCACCGTCAGCGGTCAGCAGAAAGGCAGTGCCAGCCTCGGTAATGCAGGAAGCCTGGCCAGTGCCAATGTTACCCAGGCCGCACTGAAAAATATCGCTAATAGCGGCCCCGGTCAGCACCAGGGGAAAACCGTTGATACCAGCGCCTGGCCGCTGCCAACGGGTAATAACGGCTACTTCGTGGTGTCGGCTAACCCGAAAAGCCCCTATCTCATTACCCTCAACCCAAAACTGGACGGGCTGGGTGATTTAGATCCGGCGCTGTTCGGCGACCTGAATGTGTTGCTGGGGCTGTCGCCTTCGGCCTCCGCGCCCGGTTATAACGCCGCGAACCTGCCGACCGGGGTTAACCCTGCGGCGAAGCCAACCGGGCAGAACTCTTCCGGGTTACCTGGCGGCATTACGCCAGTCAGCCAGGTAAATGGCCCGTCGCTACCGCAGGGAATGACGCCGTCGGAGGGCGTGAAGCTTGTCAGTGCGCCAGGTGGTATCACCGGGGCTGGCGTATCAACGCCTGATTTGGCAGGCAACCCGCTCTTCGTCCAGGCTGGCATGACCACACTGGTCGCGCCGCGCGAGACCAATCCAAAGTATACCGACGAGAAGCTGTTCCTCGGTTCAGCCTACATGCTGGATCGCATCAACCTGAAACCGGATTACGACTACCGTTTCCTCGGTGATGCCGCATTTGATACCCGTTATGTCAGCAATGCCATGCTGAACCAGACCGGTAACCGCTACCTGAACGGTATTGGCTCCGATCTGGAGCAGATGCGCTACCTGATGGATAACGCCGCTAACGCGAAGCAATCCCTGGGGCTGCAGTTTGGTATCGCGCTCACCGCCGATCAGATTGCGGCGCTGGACCACAGCATCCTGTGGTGGGAGCGCGCGACCATCGGCGGCGAAACGGTGATGATCCCGAAACTTTACCTCTCGCCGAAAGATGTCACCGTCAATAACGGCAGCGTTATCGCCGGGAACAATGTCACCATTAATGGCGGCAAGGTCACCAACAGCGGCAGCACACTGCTGGCGCGCAACGATCTGAGCGTTAACAGCGCCTCGCAGATTATCAATACCAACGATGCGCTGCTGAAAGCGGGCGGCAATGTTGATCTCAGTGCCGTTGGCGATATCAACAACATCAGCTCTGCCATCAGTGGCAAAACGGTAGCGCTTGAGAGCCTCGACGGCAGCATCAACAACATCACTCTGGCTGACCAGTTTGCGCTTAATGCGCAGGGCAAGGGCGGCACGATAAGCCTGAAGGACACCACGCTTGGCAGCATCGCCAGTATCACGGCGCTGGATGGCTTATCGCTCACGGCCGGAAAAGATATCACGCTCACCGGCTCTACCCTGGCGGCAGGCGGCGATCTGCTGATCGATGCGGGCGGCAATATCGCCGTCAACGCCATTGAAATTAACGATGCCCACGGTCAGTCCGGCTTCCGGCGGCAAGCGCCGACCAGCCGATCGACGGTGAACTATCAGGGCAGCGGCATCACGGCGGGTGGATCGCTCTCTATGCAGGCTGGCGAAGATTTAACGCTGACCGCCAGCGATGTTCGCGCGGGGAAAGATGCTTCGCTTGCGGCAGGCAATGACCTCAACCTGAATGCGCAGCAGACCAGCCAGAACAGCCGTAACGGTAATAGCGAAAATCACAGCACCGGGCTTGATCGCACCACCGTCAGCGCGGGCGGTAACTTGTTCCTCACCGCCGGGCAGGATATCCATTCCCAGGCAGCCGGGCTGGCAGCAGAGCAGCAGGTCGGGATGCAGGCCGGTCGCGACGTCGATCTGCAAGCTGCAGAGACAACGCAGGGCGACAGTTATAAAGCTCGCAAAAAAACTGTTATCAACGAGCAGGTACGCCAGCAGGGTACGGAGATTGCCAGCGGCGCGGGCACGACGATTATCGCCGGGCGCGATATGAACGCCGAGGCGGCACAGGTGACAGCGCAGGGCGATATCGGCGTGCAGGCCGGGCGTGACATCAACCTGACGACCGCCACCGAGAGCGATTACCACTACCAGGAGCAAACCAAAACCAAGAAAGGGTTCCTGAAAAAAACCACCACGCACACCATCTCTGAGCAGAGCGCGACGCGCGAATCGGGCACGTTGCTGAGTGGCGATAACATCACCCTTAAATCCGGCAACGACCTGCTGGTAAAAGGCTCGAATGTGGTGGGTGATGGCAATGTGGCGCTGAGTGCCGGTCACGATGTCAATATTGAGGCCGCCACCAACACGGATTCCAACTGGCAGTTCAAAGAGAAGAAAAAGAGCGGCCTGATGGGCTCCGGCGGGATTGGTTTCACCATTGGCACCAGCAAAACCACGCAGGATCTGAAAGAGAAAGGCACTACTCAGAGCCAGAGTATGAGCGCCATTGGCAGCAACGGTGGCAACGTTGCGATTAACGCCGGCGAGCAACTGCATGTGGGCGGCGCAGATCTGGTGGCGAAAAAGGATCTCTCCCTTTCCGGCGACAGTGTGGTTGTCGAACCTGGCCGTGACAAACGCGTCAGTGACCAGACGTTCAAGCAGAAGAGCAGCGGCCTGACGGTGGCGCTCTCCGGCGCGGTCGGTGATGCAATCAATACGGCGGCGACCACCGCCATGGAAGCCAAAGATCAGAGCGATGGGCGACTGGCCGCATTGCAGGCCACCAAAGCGGCGCTTTCCGGCATTCAGGCCGGGCAGGCGAGCCGTCTGGCAGATGCTGCCAGCGGCGGCGACATGACGAAGAACGGTGCGTTCGGCGTGATGGCCTCCATCGGTGGGCAGTCGTCGAAATCCACCTCGCACTCGGAGCAGGAGACCAATACCGGCAGCACGCTTAACGCCGGGAACGATCTCAGCATCACCGCCAGCGGCAAAGGGCAGGCGGCGAACAGCGGCGATATTGCCATTGCGGGCAGCCAGCTGAAAGCCGGGAAAGATCTCACTCTCGATGCCGCGCGGGATATCACCCTCACGGGCGCAGCAGATACGCAGAAAACCACCGGCAGCAACTCCAGCAAGGGCGGTTCTCTTGGTGTCGGCATCACCGCCGGAAAAGATGGCGCAGGGTTTACCGTTTCCGCCAGCGGCAACGCCGCGAAGGGCGGCGAGAAAGGTAACGGCACCACCTGGAAGGAGAGCACGCTCGATGCCGGGCAAAATGTCAGCCTGAGCAGCGGGCGCGACACCCTGTTGCAGGGCGCGCAGGTTAATGGCGACAAGGTGACGGCGGATGTTGGCCGAGACCTGACGCTGAGCAGCCTGCAGGACAGCGATACCTATAACAGCAAGCAGCAGAGCGTCAGCGGCGGGTTGAATTACACCTTCGGCAGCGGAGCGGGTGGCAGCTTCAGCTACAGCCGCGACAAGATGAAGAGCAACTACGACTCGGTGCAGGAGCAGACGGGTATCTTCGCTGGCAAGGGTGGTTTCGATGTTACGGTCGGCAACCATACGCAACTGGATGGCGCGGTGCTTGCCAGCCGCGCAGAGGCTGACAAAAACCGGCTCGACACCGGTACGCTTGGCTTCACGGATATCGCCAACAAAGCGGATTACAAAGTCGAACACGTCGGCGGCGGGTTCAGCACCGGGGGAAGCATTGCCGGCAATGTGATCGGCAATATGGCGAGCAACATGCTGACCGGGCTCGGCGGTAGCGGGCATGCCGAAGGCACCACGCAATCGGCGGTGGCTGACGGTACGGTGATTGTGCGCGATAGCGCCAATCAGCAGCAGGATGTCAGCACGCTGAGCCGCGACACGGAACATGCCAACGGCAGCATCGACCCGATATTCAACAAGGAAAAAGAGCAACGTCGGCTGCAAACCGCACAGCTGATTGGCGAGATTGGCAGCCAGGTCTCGGATGTTGTGCGCACCGACGCGAAGATCACCGCGACGGAAAACGCCAAAGCCAGCATGCAACACGCGGATGAGAAAGACCGCGCGGCAGCCATCAGCCTGCTGCAGAAAGCAGGGAAGCCGGTTACTGATGAGGCTATCAGTGACCAGATGTACCAGACCTTCTATAACCGTGAGTTTGCGAAAACACAACAGGGCACAGGCGGCAGCGTTCAGCGTGCCATCACCGCCACAACCGCCGCAGTGCAGGCGCTGGCGGGAGGCGATCTCAAATCAGCGATTGCCGGTGGCGCCGCACCTTACCTGGCGAATGAGATTGCCAGGTTAATTCCCGAAACAGATTGGCAAGCACGCGTGCTGGCCCACGCCGTGGTAAATGCCGCGCTGGCGGCAGCCAGCAAAAAAGATGCAGCGACCGCAGCGGCAGGAGCCGCCACCGGCGAACTGGCAGGGATAATTGCCGTTGACGCGTACCATAAAACCGTTGGTGAACTGAGCGAGGAAGAGAAACAGACCGTTTCCGCACTGGCAACCCTGGCATCCGGCCTTGCCGGCGGCCTGGTGGGCGACAGCAGCGCAAGTGTGGTTGCTGCGGCGCAGGCAGGGAAAACGACGGTTGAAAATAACTATCTGAGTGATGACTTTACCTGTAAGAGCGGTGATACATCATGCAATCAACGGAAAGCGCTGGTTAATAAACTGATCGCGAATGGCGCTCCCGATATAGCGGAAATATTAGAAGCAGCCAAGAACTGTCCCGGTGGTAAAGGTCCCTGCACTTCCGCTGCAGAAAAGTACAATCATGACAAAGAGAAATTTATTTCTGTTGTCGATAGCATGGTGAAAAAAGGCCAATTAAACAGAGATGAATTAGCAACTATTAACTATGAACTCTGGCAATCAATGAGCCAGAGCGAGGAGATCAGAAAATCACCTCTCTGGATCCATTATGCAGAAATGTCCTACTGGAGTAATGGGCCTGTAGACAAAGTCATTGATACCTCGTTAATTGAGTATGAAGCACACAATGCCGGGCTAAGTCCAACCCAGACCCGAGAAGCTGTAGAGTCGTACCGACAAGAAACCATGTGGGCTACAATAATCGGTATAGCTTTGGCTGATGGCGGCAGGGGAGGAAAAATCCCGGGCGGGAAAGGGAAATATGAGCCTGGCCTGAAGTTTGAGACAACAATGCCAGTGGTTGTCACTGGACAAAGAGCGATTGATAAGGCACAGAGTTATGAAAGCACCATTCGCTCTCAATATGGCAACACTTCTTATAATAATCGCAAGTATGAAGCCCTTGTGAATGGAAAAGTTGTAAACGGCGTTGCTGATGAAGTTGCCTTAATTGGTGGTAAAGTTACAGCAATTGAAGCAAAATTCGTGGATAACTGGTCTACCTCTATTCGCAACCCTGATAGTCCAGGAGGCTCAAAACCATGGGCAATAGCAGAGCAGAAAAAAATGGTAGAACAAGCAAAAAAATATTCGGCGGGTTTTGAGGGCGGTGCGCGATATCATACAAACAGTCCGGAGCTGGCCAGCCATTATACAAAGGTATTCAACGAAGCTGGAGTCACCAACTTTAAATTTGTCGTAACACCAACAACACAGAAAGAGCGATAACATGAGTAAATTTTTAGATGACCTTGAAAAGAATTGTGGCGCTAAGATTGAGCGAAGTGATGCGCGTGTTGTTCCCGGCACAGAAAAAGTTGATGGTTTAGAAATCGTCTATTTCTCTGATGATGGGAAAAGTAAATTTAGCAAACAGTTCGATAACCTCACTGCCTCTGTATCACCAAGAAGTGCTAAGAGTGGGGGCAGAAATGAACGAGGCTGTTCTATCACTATACCTGAAGGCCTCACTTTCTATGCAATAGGCTATCATGGCGATCTGGAAGGCTGGCGTAAAGATATCGAAACTGGCGCGCATGGGCTTGGCCTGTTGCTCGCCCATATTGAAAATGATCGGTTTGTGATCTCTGATGGACGTTCTTTCGCATTATCTGAATGTGTGATCAAATTTACGTAGTTTTTGTCGGGTTGGTTTTCATCTCTTCGCATTTGGAATTACTGAGGTGAAAATCGGCTCGTCTTGACGCAACCCATCATAAAGATGATCAGGATGACGATGAGTAGCCGTCGCTCCTGAATATACTCATACGGCACATGCGCCGTTAACCAAACCCCATTATCCCAGTAATTGATCACCCTGTTACAAAAGAACAAGGTGATCAATTACTGCGTGAAGCTGCTGAGGCAAGGGTGAGGCACTGAAATGAATAATATTTTTGATAAAGATGAAATTATTCGATTTTTTTTACTTCAGAATGAGCTGGTTAAAGCTTTATTTAAAGCTTATCCAATGGCAAAAGACATTGAGTGGTTATTAGATTTTCCCAAAAGTGGATATGTCCATATTAATGAGGATATATGGAGTTTTTCCAAACATGGAAAGGGAATCAGGTTCTTTATGGAAGGATCACACATTGATAAAGTGGTTGATGTACATAATAATATAAGTTGTCCTGAATTGGTTGATACATGGCGATTACTACATTACTTTTCGCTTGATGATGAAAACCAGCTTGAGGTGCTTTTAAATAATATGGTTATCTCGGGTGAATTAGAGAAAATATCGGATAAATTATACCGGTTAAAAGAAATCCCGGCCTGAATGGCCGGGATCGTGCTACCAACTATCAGGCAAAATGCCCGCTCCCGCGCTTGTACACCGGCAGATCGCCGATGTACAAGCACCCCCGGAAAAACGTTAGAAAACACAAAAACATCCATGAAACTGGTATATCTTCTTTCTGAAGAGTTAAAAGCTGATCCTGAATATGTTTCCTTGACTCAAGCTTTAACATCAGATAAATCAAGACCTTATGTTGGGTTAAATGGAACCTATGGTCTTTTTGGGTCACAAGAATGGTGGGATAGTATCAATCAAGGTAAAATGCCGTTGCTATCTCTGTCTGGGGTAATAAAAAAAGCTTATGTAGCAGGGCAAGACCCTTCTGATTTTAATAATACCATCGATTTATTTCTTGATGATGGAACCATCCAATCCGTTGGTATTTATACTAATAAAGATGAAGACTTAATTTTTTTTGAAAAGGGACATAGGGCAAGTATTGTCTATGCTCTTGATGAGCTTAAACCAAAGGCAATGCTTAATTTTGGCCAAAAATATAATAAAATCGCTCTAGAAATGGCTGTTTCATTAAAACCAGTTGAATAAAAGATAATGGTTCTTATGAATTAGCAAAGAGGATTCTAAATTTATAAACTAGGATCTTTTATTAATTTTCATACTGTTAATAATACTGTGAATCTTCCACTATATTTAACGGGGATCGCTCAGACTATCACTAACTCGGGATTGATCTCTGTCACGCAGCCAGTAGTCGTATCACCAGTTGCCCGTGTTCAATCGCCACGGTAACTGGTGTATCGGTCGCAAACCCCGCCTTTTCCAGTCAGTTGCCCTTGAGGTAAAGACTGGGGCAGGTCACCAGTATTAAACTAATCGTTTCTGAAAACCAACTATTACTCTTCTTACGAAAACGAAGGATCAATATGGAGTAAGGTACGAAAAAATGAAAGAGTTACAAGATAAAATCATTCAGGGGGAAGAAAAAATGAAAGTAAGTGATGAGAAGTTACGGCAAATTTTAGCGAGAAAAGAGAGCTAAAAGTTATGGGAAATAGTTAATTGAAAAATATCACAGCTGCAGACGTTGTTGAACTGATCAATGCACATAGTGACATCGTGAATTTTGGCACTTCTGAGAATGCAGTAGATGACGATTGGATAAGAAAGGCAGAGAGTACTCTCGGAGTCAAGCTAACTCCATCGTATGTGTGGTTTTTGAAAAATTATACAGGTGGTGAGATTGGCGGAGAAGAAATTTGACTCCGTAACCGTTATCGAGTGCAGGTCAATGCTGCCATCAGTAATGATCATGCATCAGGCCGCCTATAACAGCTATTTTGAGAAAGGGTAGCAGGGGACAAGCGGCAGCCTACACCTCCATATTTGCCGCTGTAAGTGAGCAATGTTTAATCAGCAATTGCAGATGGGGGAGCGCTTGAAACGCTTGAGGTACATACATGTATAGAAACTTTGATTTATGCATTACAGATTTTAGTAGTGATAATGAGCCCGGGGATTATTGGTATGATTGCGCCATTGTGGAATCTACTGAGATATTAAGTAAATTCAATGAGGGAGATTGGTTGTGTCTATTTGTCGATTTAGCAAATAAATATATTTTGGGAAGCAGAGACCTAGTGATGTACCAAAAAAGCTTAGAGTGAAAATAAAATGATTTATGGCGATCCGTTCATTTTCGCACTTCAATTTGATGTGGTTGAAGCATGGAGTGCACCGGGTGATATTTGGAAGAATGGCCTTTTTTCATTATATATTGATGGTCAAAGACTGTTCGGTAATATTAATCCGGTTGAGTTAAAAACCACGTTTGGATTTTATTCGAATGCTCCATTGGATAAGCTTGGTGTTAATGATTCGAGTATAGATGCGCATGGTTTGTATCAAAATGCAGCGAGCTATTTTCAGGTGATGGCACAGAGCTTATCGATGGGTTATTTGATATAACGTGCACTGCCATGGAAGATAATGCCTGTTATCTTTACTTTATGAAGAAAAATGAAGGTGATTTATTAATTTGGAGTTTAGATGGAGGCATAAATGTAAGTGAAAAGATTTTGCCCAAAAATACAGTGAGTGATGTTGTTAGTTTATTACAAAGGAACCCCTTGTGGTTTTCATTAGTACCATCCTAAGTTAGCGGAGTTTTTTGTCTTGTAAGCACGCGTTATGAGCTTTTTCCGATGACTGAATGAATAATAAAAAACTTTTCGAAGGCATAGATTATGAGAATGATCCTGAGTGGGTTATAAAAGAGTTTTATAATTCTATATATTCTCAACATAAGTTTTTATGGGCATTGCCATTTATACTGAAAAGGTATGGATGCTGTGTTAATGAAACTGATTGTACTTTTCCAGATTTAGATGATCCAGATCCTATGTGTCATTTTGAAAGAATTATGTTCAGTGTCTATGGCGGAGAGATGATCGTACCTGAATTTTTAGGTTTTAATTACGTCAGGCTTACATGTGAAAGTTATATAAAGCTCCATCCAGATGATCAAAAAACGGTCAATGACCTGACGATGCAAATACACTAAGAATGATTACCAGGGAAAGGAGAAGAATATGATTTTTTGGTGATCCTTATCGATTTACAATATGGATAAAGATCCTTCCTCAATGAAGTGAAACTCAAAAGAATTGTTAAAGTTTAAAAATGTTCTTACTTCCTAATATGAATTTGAGTGAATACGATCCTCGACAGCTTTCCCTGACATTAAACCAGTTGAATAAAAATTTCAGCTCGCCTTGACGCAACCCAGCATAAAGATGATCAGGATGATGATGAGTAGCCGTCACTCCTGAATATACTCATACGGCACATGCTCCGTTAACCAAACCCCATTATCTGCCTGGTAGAATTTAAAGCCCTTCTTATACATATCCACGGCTTTAATTTTTAATAACACAGGCTTTCCATAACGTTGCCCGACCTGAATTGCCGTAGCTTCATCAGAGGAAATATGTACATACTGACGTGACAAAGGGAGTAGGCCTTGCTCTCTGATTTGAGCAATAAAACGAGTTGCAGTGCCGTGATACAAAACATCTGGAGGCGTTTTCTCTGCGTAAGTGATATTGACTTGTTGAGTGGAGTGCCCCTGAGCAGCGCGAATGCGTAAGCCATCTTCGGAGATCATGAAGCGTTTCTTTTCACTGCTTTCAACAACGTCGAAAATAAGATCTTTATCGAGTGCATAGCCTTTATTACCAGCACGCAGAATAAGCTCGTCTATAACAGCCCAGCCCTCTTTATCCAGAGTTAGCTCAATCGCTTCTGGTTTATGGCGCAAGACATAACTTAAGAATTTACTGGTGTCGGTACTCTTTTTGCTCATCACTTACTCTCAAATAATCCCTGCCGTTAAACCAGAAGGCCACTGCTGCAAAGCTCATAATTTCATTATGACCGCTGTTTTTCACTCATAATCTCGCGGCACTTCTGCTGATCCTCTTTGATGCCAGCCTGCTGCTGCGCGCTGAGCGACGTCCACGTATCGATCATTCTGTCGCCCAGCGCGGAGATGTAGTGATTTTTACGTAACGCGTAATCGGCGTTGCCACCCTCGATAATATTTTCCATATCACGGGCAAAATTCTGCGCATCGTCGTGATCGATGGTGCAGAAGACCGCGCGGTAATAGCTCTCCTCCTCTTCGGAGTAGTGCGGCGTAAGCCAGTAGGCAACAGCGCCAATCAGCGCGAGCAGAGGAGTGATAACGCGTAATTTTTTTAACATTGTTGAGTTCAGCAAGAAAAAGTGAGGGCGTAGTGTAGCTGAGGCGAAAAGAGATTGTAAAAACGAAGCCCAAACAAAAGCATCACTGGTAGAAATGATTCCCCTCTCGCCGCAGCGGATGGATTGCCAGGCACGAGATAATTTATCCCTACTGCCTCAGCTAAAAACCGTCATAGCCACTGGTTACAAAGCCGTGTAGCTTACGCAAAACTTCTTCTGCTCAGGAGGCTGCAATGATCACTCAAGCTGAAGCTATCGAGATCGCCAGAGACTATGCCGCGCAGAGTCGGCGCGGGTGGGATGAGCAGGCTCATCACGCTACGGTCATCACCTTATATGGCGAACCGGTGTGGATGATCGCCACCACTGATGTCAAATACTCCAGCGAGCTTCCCTGGCTGATGACCCATCTGCCAAACCCCCGCTATTACTACATCAGTATGGTTGAGGCGAAATGCATCGCGGTGGGCCACCGGGCAAACCAGTATCAGCGCGTTCGCTGAGCCAGCGCTGTTTGGCACATTCACTTCCGGCATTATTTAAGTTGCAGCCTCACCTTGCTGCCCGCAAATAACGTTAGCAAAGCGGCTTTTAACTCCCCGCTGTTTTGAACAGCAGAAATTGTCGCGCAATACTCCCTGTAACCTGTCTGCTGCGCCGCAGCCTCGTTCAGCCGAATCGTCAATGTATCCACGCTGAGCGTAACGGCTTCTATTGCCGCCGCCAGCTCATAGGCGGTGTCGTCGCTCTGAAACCCGATGCACTCATCAATAGCAAGATCATCTTCATCCAATCTCCCGATGATAAAAAAATGCTCCGGGTCGTGTGCATCGTCTCCTACGCCAAGGGTAAGCACCTCATCCTCGTTGGCGACATTCGCGCAAACCGCATTAAACGCTTTTATCCCAACCATCTTTTCCCCGTCGTCGGCGTTATTTTTCGCTTGTATTCCCGCCACATGATAGCCACTCTTTTTCCATTCATACCCATTATAAATTTCCCGCGAATATAACGGGCGAGGAGCAGGGCAGATGAAGGTTATTCTCGTTCGGCATGCACAAACGCAGTGGAACCGCGCGGGCATGATTCAGGGCCAGCAGGACAGCCCACTCACCGAGCGCGGCGAGCGCGAAACGGCAGCGTTACTCGCTGCATTAAAAGATGATTGTTACGCCGCAGAGTGCGTCTTTAGCTCGCCGCTCCCGCGGGCGCGCAGCATGGGTGAACAACTCGCCGCGCTTTTTCAGGCACCGCTGGTGATCGATGCCGCGCTGAGGGAGCAGTCATTCGGGCGCTACGAAGGGCTTTCCACGATGAATTTACAGGCTGAATCTCCCGCTGAAGCCGGGGCGTTATTTGCGCACGATGCCGCATTCTGCCCGCCAGGCGGGGAATCACTGGCGCAGGCGGTGCAACGCATGCTGGCGTTTTTACAGCTTCAGCGCGCGCGCGCGGCGCAGGAAACTATCTGCGTTGTCTGCCATGGGCACGTCACTCAGGGGCTGCTGGCGCTACTGAAAGAGGGAAACCTTGAGAACTTCGCCCGCTATGCCCAACCCAATGCGAGCTACGCGGTGTTAGAGATGTCGCAAGAGAAATGCGAAGTGCTGCGCTGGGGCGTGGCGACTCACTTACGCGCGCTGGACGGGTAGAAGGTTATCGTAGCTACTCTCCGCCCGCCGCAAATCCTCCAGCGTATCAATATCCTGAACGATTCCCGCATCCGTCAGCGGCAGATCCAGCACCTCGGCGCGCGCTCTTGCCTGCTGCACGATACTTTTCGCGCCGCTATCGCCAGTTAATGCCCGCAGGGCAGGGAGGTAGAGAGGTGAAAAGGCGACCGGATGGCCCTGGCGCTGCTGATACCACGGCACCACCAGCGCTTTTTCACCTAACCCTTCGGCGACGCGCAGTAACGATTCCGGGGCGATCAGCGGCAGGTCGGCGGGCAGAATCAGCCAGCCGGAGGCGTTCGGGGTGGCGTTAACGCCCAGCGCGATGGAGTCGCCCATTCCGCCCGTGCCGCCGGCAGGGCGAACCAGATGCCAGTTAAGACCCGCGCGCTTCACTGTATGAATCACGTGCTCTAATACCGTGCGCTCACCGAGCGGCGTATCAAGCTTGTGCTGTTGTGCGCCGGAGGCGAGAAAGCGCTCGCCGCGGCCTGCGGCAAGGATGATCACCACCGGATCAGCCATCAGGCTACATCCCTTGCGAGCTGCGCGGCGGCGACATCCGCCAGCACGGAGAGCGCCAGCGAACGCGCATCGCGCGCTTTCGGGAAAATGCCAATCGGCGCTTTGATCCGCGCAATATCAGTCTGTGCAATGCCCAATTCACTCAGCTTCTGCGTGCGTTTTTGATGGGTGCGGTAGCTTCCCAGCGCGCCGATGTAGAAAGGCTGTGCGCGGAGCGCCGCCTGCAACACCGGCAGCTCCCGGTGCAGATCGTGCGAGAGCAGGATCACCGCCGTCTGCGCGTCGATCTGTGCGCCATCCGTTAGCGTCTCGACAAGCTGCACCTCGTAGCCCGAGGCGCGGGCGAGGCTGGCGGTGGCCTGCGCTTCAATCGAGCGGCCAAACACCATCACCCGCACGCGCGGGCGGTAGGCGACGTTAAAGGTTTCCTCATGCCAGCCGCTTTCGGTCACACCCGTCACGCAGCAAAGCTGCTCACGGGCGGGATGGTAGCGCAGCGCGGCGGGCTGGCGCTGCGCAAGCAGGTTCAGCACCGCCAACAGTGGTTGCGCGCTACGCAGGCAGTGAATATGCAGCGTGATGCCGCCGCCGCAGGGGAGCACAATGTCGAACCATGGCGATCCCTCGCCGTAGCGCACCACGCGATCTTCACCGCAGGCGAGTGCCGCCATCGCTTCAAAGGCGGCGGCAGACTCCACGCAGCCGCCAGAGACAAAGCCACAGTAGCCGCCATCTTCGCGCACCACCATCTGCGCGCCCGCCGCGCGAGCCGCGCCGCCGCGAATACCGGTCAGCGTCACCAGCGCAGCCCCCATGCCTGCGCTCAGCGCATCAACGGCGAAGCGCAGAATCTCTTCGCTGTCATCGGTGAGCAGCGCCTGCTGCGGCGTCAGCAGCGCTTCATCCGCCGTGTCGGGGGCCAGAATGGTCTGTTCCATGGCGGCTCCTCAGGCGATATCCGGCAAGGCATCGAGCAGCTTATCGAGGGTGACGGGGTAATCCCGCACCCGCACCCCGGTGGCGTTGTAGATCGCATTGGCGATGGCTGCGCTGACGCCGCACAGCCCCAGCTCACCCACGCCTTTGGCTTTCATCGGCGAGGAGATGGGGTCCGTGTCGTCAAGGAAGATCACCTCCTGCTCAGGCACATCGGCATGCACCGGCACCTCATAGGTGGCCATATCGTGATTGACGAAGTAGCCCTGCCGCGTGTCGACTGCCAGCTCCTCCATCAGTGCGCCGCCCAGCCCCATCGTCATCGCGCCAATCACCTGGCTGCGCGCGGTTTTCGGGTTGAGGATGCGCCCGGCGGCACACACTGCCAGCATACGGCGCACGCGCACTTCACCGGTTGCCGCATCGACGGCGACCTCAACAAAGTGGCCGGCGAAGGTCGATTGCTGGTACTGCTCATCCAGATCGCCAAACTCAATGATGTCCTCCGCGCTAAGCGCGCCCGCCGCTTTTAGCGGTGCGCTGCGCTCGCCCACGCTTACCGTCTCATCAGCGAACACCGCTGCAGCGGCGTCAAAGCCCAGTTTTTTGGCAATGGCTTCACGCAGCTTGACGCAGGCAGCATAGACGCCAGCGGTGGAGGTGTTGGCACCCCATTGCCCGCCTGATCCGGCAGAGACCGGAAAGCTGGAGTCGCCGAGGCGCACTTCAACGTGGGAGAGCGGCACGCCGAGCATCTCGGCGGCGGTCTGGGCAAGGATGGTGTAGCTGCCGGTGCCGATATCGGTCATATCCATCTCCACCGTTACCCGGCCTGCGTCGTCGAGATGCACGCGCGCGCCGGACGGGGCGAGCAGGTTGTTACGAAAACCCGCCGCCACACCGTAGCCTATCAGCCACTCCCCATCCCGCGTCTGGCCGGGGGTGGCGCAGCGCTGCGACCAGCCAAAGCGCTCTGCTCCGGTACGCAGGCATTCCACCAGCTGGCGGCGTGAGAAGGGGCGTTGTGGATCTTTTGGATCAACCTGCGTGTCGTTGAGAATGCGAAACTCAACCGGATCGATCCCGGCTCGCTCTGCCATCTCATCAATGGCAATCTCCAGCGCCATCATGCCGGGCGCTTCACCCGGCGCGCGCATGGCGTTGCCCTCCGGTAAATCAAGCGTCGCCAGCCGTAAACCGGTATGGCGATGAGCCCCGGCGTAGAGCAGCTCGCTCTGGTTCACCGCCGTCTCCGGCGTCCCGCCCGGCAGGTTGCCGGACCAGCTATCATGAGCGATGGCGGTGATTTTGCCCTGCCGATCGGTGCCGATACGAATGTGCTGAATAGTCGCCGGGCGATGGGTAGTGTTATTGGGGATCATCGGGCGCGGTAGCATCACTTTCACCGGGCGTTGCAGAGCACGAGCGGCGAGGGCGGCCAGCAGCGCATCGCTGCGCAGGAAGAGTTTGCCGCCAAAGCCGCCGCCGATATAGGGCGAGATGATGCGTACATTCTCTTCCGGCAGATTGAGGGTGGTGGCCAGATCGGTCCGGCACCAGGCGACCATCTGGTTGGAGGTCCAGACCGTCACCTTATCCCCATCCCAGACGGCCATCGAGGCATGCGGCTCCATCGCCATATGGCTCTGATCCGGCGTGGTGTAGGTGGCGTCGAGTTTCACCTCCGCGCTTGCCCAGGCGGCGTCAAAATTGCCGCTATTTTTGTCCGGCGCGCTCTCCGGTGCGCTGTTGACCGCCGGCTTCTGCGCTGCCAGATCGTAGGCACCGTTTTCGCGCTGGTAAGTGAGGTCCACGAGCCCGGCAGCGGCGCGCGCCTGTTCAAAAGTTTCAGCCACCACCAGCGCAACGGCCTGGTGGTAGTGCTCAATCTGCGGGCCGCCGAGCAGCGTAGCGGCGTTGCGTTCGCCTTTGCCCAGCGGGCCGGCGTTATCGGCAGTAATAATCGACAGCACGCCTGGCGCGTTGCCAGCCGCGTCGCAGTTAATCTCGCTGATTTTACCTTTCGCAATGCCCGCACTGACGATGTAGCCATAGGCGACATTGGGCAGTAGATCATGCCACTCGTAAGCGTAGTGGGCGCGACCACTCACTTTCAGCGGGCCATCGATGCGATCATGAGGCTGACCGACCACTTTCAACTGGTCGATTGGGTTTTCGCCTGCCGGTTTCTCAAATTTCATCGTTTACGCCCTCGCTTCCGACAACACCGAGGCGAGCGTGCGCTTCGCCAGCGTCAATTTAAATGCATTCTCCGCCGTCGGCTGCGCGGTGGCGAAGAGCTTCTCATACACCGCCTGTGCTCCCTGCGGCAGCGCCGCATCCGCTTCGGCAAGCCGCCACGGTTTATGGGCAACCCCGCCGATGGCGACGCGCCCGCTGCCGTCCGGGTGGACAATTGCCGCCACGGAGACCAGCGCAAAAGCGTAAGAAGCGCGGTCGCGCACTTTACGGTAGATATGCGTTCCGCCCGCCGGCGGCGGCAGGGTGACGGCAACGATCAGTTCGCCGGGCTGCAACACCGTCTCCAGATGCGGCGTGTCGCCCGGCGCGCGATAAAACACCGCCAGCGGGATCTGGCGTTCGCTACCGTCCGGGTTGACGGTCTCAACAATGGCATCAAGCAGTTGCATGGCAACCGCCATATCGCTCGGATGGGTGGCAATGCAGGATTCACTGGCACCGACCACCGCAAGCTGACGGCTGTAGCCGCCCAGCGCCGCGCAGCCGCTGCCCGGCTGGCGCTTGTTACAGGGCTGGTTGGTGTCGTAGAAATAGGGGCAGCGCGTGCGTTGCAGCAGGTTGCCTGCGGTCGTCGCCTGGTTACGCAACTGCCCGGAAGCCCCGGCGAGCAGGGCGCGGGAAAGCACGGCATAATCACGGCGCACGCGCTCATCGGCGGCGAGGTCGGTGTTGCGCACCAGCGCGCCAATGCGCAGGCCACCTTCAGCGGTTTCTTCAATGCTATCCAGCGCCAGGCCATTGACATCAATCAGATGGGTCGGCGTCTCAATCGCAAGCTTCATCAAATCCAGCAGGTTAGTGCCGCCAGCGATAAACTTCGCACCCGCTGTGCGCTGCGCACTGGCAGCCGCTTCGGCAGGGGTGGTGACCCGCTCATAGGTAAAGGTCTTCATGATTTCTCCCCGGCGGTCTCTTCAATTGCCGCCAGCATGTTGGCGTAGGCGCCACAGCGGCAGAGGTTGCCGCTCATGCGTTCACGGATCTCATCTGCCGTTATCTCGGGCGGGGAGACAAGATCGAGGGTGACATGGCTGGGAATGCCCTGCTCAATCTCTTTCAGCATGGCAACGGAGGAGCAGATCTGCCCCGGCGTGCAGTAACCGCACTGGTAACCATCATGTTTAACAAAAGCCGCCTGCATGGGATGGAGATCGTCCGGTGAGCCGAGACCTTCGATGGTGGTGATTTCAGCATCCTGCTGCATCACCGCCAGGGTGAGGCAGGAGTTAATGCGTCGGCCATTGACGATCACCGTGCAGGCGCCGCACTGACCGTGATCGCACCCTTTCTTGGTGCCGGTGAGGTGTAAACTTTCACGCAGTGCATCCAGCAGCGTGGTACGGGTATCAACCTCAAGCTGGCGGCGCTCGCCGTTGACAGTTAAGGATAGCGGGATCATTTCCGGGGCGCGGTGCGCGTCCGGGGTGTTGCCGTGGTTGCTCATACCAGGCCTCCAGTCATCAATGCGGGTGAATAAAAGGTTTGCGCTTATAACGGCGTTATCATTTTTTTAAGTTTTAAGCATAGACGGCACTCCGGAGCGGATTACTCCTAAATCATCGCGACGATAGAGGGGCAAGGAGAAGTGCGGAGTGCGGGCAGAGAGGGGGGCGCCACGCCCCAGCGTGGCTGGCTGAACCCCGGCGCTAAAAATTTTTTGTCGCTTACCCGGTGCGTGAGTGGTAAGCGCGGCACCGGGCGAAACCTACTTTTTAATGAGGTAATGGGAGGCGGTTTACTTATATTCACTCCATTTCTTGCGGTCATTGAATATTTCTTTGATCTGTCCGTTTTGAATAATGGATTGCACAATGTCATCTTCCCATGGGGCCAAAACGACCTTTCCTTCAAGCCAAAAGAAGATATGGCTTTTCACATTTTCGTTCATCCTGTTGCGGTAAATCCACCTTAATTCAGCGCCGGTGATGGCTCTGTTCTTCTTCTTACCATTGCTGGCTGGTGTGTCGGCGTTTTTACCTTTATGTTGTTTATTTATGACATTACTTATATTTAAGTCATCGAGAACAAAATGTACGTTTCTGCCAGAATTAACTGCCCATTGCAGGCCTGCTTTTGCCTTTCTGCGAATATCTTCGTTGTTGCCTGCGGAATCCAGGGCGCTTTTATATTTTGGACTGCTTTTTAAAAAGTTACGAAACTCTTGCTCAAATTGGGCGTAACGCTGATTGGTGAAGGGGTCGCTTTTAAGGATTTTTAGTTCATCAATGGTTAACGTCCTGGATTTAAAGGGTTCTTTGTGTTCCGCATACCATCTGCGGCCCAGTTCTGAGTGCACGCCATATATCAAATCGCCCTGCTTAACGGGGCTGTTATCATTAGTTTGTTCATTATCTGTAGAGGTTGGCGAAAGAGTGGTCGCGCTTTTCTTTTTACTGAATAGACGCATAATTCCCCCTTGCTTTTACGGCATGTTTAACATCTGTCAGACAACAAATAGGTGATGTTCATACTGATTTATTTAAAACGGTAGTATTAATGTAATTAGCGCAATGAAGAGGGATTGTAACCAGAAGTTGATATTCTTTCAGATTTTTCACGCTCTTTTATAGGAGGGGGAACCTTTAAATAAATAGAGGTTGTTGTATCACTTCAGTTATTGCGCGCTTATAGATAAGCGGCTTGAACAGCAAGATACGAAGCCGCTTAGTATAAGTAAAATCTAAATGTGACACTCTCATCCAGATAAGCAAAAGGCTATTTGGCTCAATCTGATGAAAGCGTCAAATTAATTCAGTGATGGAGCATCTCGTCGACAATCTGCTCTTTGGTCATATTGTAGGGGTAGTAGGTCGGCCAGTTATCCATCTCTTTCAGCAACGCCTCCTGAGACTCATTGCCCATGAAAATATGGAAATGCTGAGACTTGCGCGGCGCAATGGTGTGATCGCTGAACTGCACATACTTCGGCGCTTTTGAGCTGGCATCTTTACACTCAAACAGATAGCGCACACCCTTTTTGCCCGAAACGTAGGTCAGGATCTTGTAGCCAGCATAGTCGTAGCGGCAGCTGTTAACCGTTTTGCCGGTGTGAAACTCCATCACGTTGTTTTCAATGCCGATCATATCGATATTCGTGGCGTAGCCCTTTTTGTAATAGTCGCGATACTCCTCCACCGTTTTATCGCCGTGCTGCGCCTTTTTCTTCAGCACCGGATCGAGATCGCCGCTCAGCAGGTAAGGGTTAACGGATTGCCAGACTCCATCCCAGTCAGACAGCGCGCGGTCTTTTACATCCTTATCATCAATAATCCCCTCGCTCGCTTTACGCTCCACTTCTGTCAGCGGTTTGCCGTGGTGATGCCCATGGGCAAAGCCCTGTGCGCTCAGCAGCAGCGCGCCCATTCCCAAGGCCAAAGCCGTTTTCTTCATCACTGTGTCACTCCCTGGTTACGTTTGTCATGAATTGAAATGTTATATTATAACAAAAACAAACACCAGCCCCCGGTAGTGCCGCCAGCACCGGACAGACGGCAACACATGTGATTAGTACCCTAAACGCAGCGGTAAAATAAATTTAGCGCCACGCTACGCTTTTTTTCTTCATTAACCAGAGAGATACGAGGAATGAGAAAAAACAATTTTTGTTAAACGTGGATGGAATTAACGGCTGCGCTTTGACTAATTTATGATTATTGCCAAACTTGATCATGAAAGGCGATTAATATGATGCTGATGTCATATTGATTATTTTTAAAACGACAGATGGAGAAATAACATGGCCGAGCATAGAGGCGGTTCCGGTAATTTCGCTGAAGATCGTGAAAAAGCCTCAGAAGCAGGGCGCAAAGGCGGACAGCAGAGCGGTGGGAACTTTAAAAACGACCCAGAGCGCGCGTCCGAAGCCGGTAAAAAAGGCGGACAGAATAGCCACGGCAGCAATCAAAAATAGTGGTGCCGTTGCTGTTTTAACGTAACGTTTAAAAATAGATATTTTTAAATGTCAGCGAGTCGGAAACGGCTCGCTTAATTATTTGTAGGGTGTTTAAAACTGCAAATAATAATATTTGTTCCCTTCGTGAATTATTTCCTGCCGGGATGTAGGCATAAAAAAATCCCTCAGGTACAGGAAATCCGATCTGCGCCTGAGGGTATGCAAATGCATCTTCGTTACTAACAATGAGTTGGCGACTTATGCACAATTGCGTATCAGAATAGGCTGCTCCCTGATCTATTTGTAATGAATTTTTACGAACCTCACGAATAAATTATTTCATGAATAAATATTTGAAAATAATGATTTTTTGGCTATGTGGACGGTTTTTTGAACCGATTCAGCTTAATTCTTCTCCGCTTGTGGGTGATTTTTAGCCCGCTGCCGCCTGGTTTAGCATTGCCGGCCTGACTATATTTACTAAACATACATTCGTAAAAGGAGGTTTTGTGCTCACTATTGAAAAAGACGATCCACGCGAAGCGCCGGAATCCGGCGATAAAAAACCGCAACCGGTTAAAAAATAGTCATAAGGTCGCTTCGGCGGCCTTTTTTATTGCGCGTAAGCGCGTGGTTTTTTCTGCAGATAAATGATAGTAATTCTCATTAGTCGCTGCGGTGGAGAGGTGGCGAAGGGAAAGTCAAAAGGAGATAGAGATGACAGAGAAGAGTTTAGAGGAGTTTCTGCACACCGAGCCTGATTGCATACTGGAACACGTTGCCCGGCATTACCAGACCACGCTGCTGGAAGTGGTGCGGCAACTGCCGGGCAGCAAAATGATTGCTGGCAGCCACTTTGACGCGGTGTGGCAGGAAGTCACCACCTGGGGCAAGGTGATGTTACTGATCCATACCGAAGATGTGATCCTCGAATGCAGTATTGCGCTGCCGACGGGCTTTTACAGCCATGGCTACTTCAATTTGCGGGGAAAGGAGCAGGTATCGGGTCATATCAAGGCCGATCGCTGCACACATATCGCCTTTATAGAACGCAAATTTATGGCCCTGGATGCCGCCACGATTCTCTTTTTCAACGCCGCAGGCAGCGCGATGCTGAAAATTTTCGTCGGTCGTGACGAGCATCATCAGCTTCTTGCCCCGCAGTTAGCGGCGTTTCGCGCGCTGGCGCAGTCGTTGGCGCAGTAACCTGCGGCTGGCTTATTCGCTTTGCTTTTCAACATGACCCAACGGTTTTTCCGGGAAGCAGCAGTCGCGTACGCGGCGCTTCAGCTCTGCGGCATCGGGAAAACCGCCATCTTGCTTGCGGTCCCAAATGACGCAGCCATCCGCTTCGATAACAAAAATGCCGCCAGTGCCGGGGATCAGCGTCACGGATCCTAAGTCATTACTGAAAGTATGGAGCAGCTCTTGCGCCATCCAGCTGGCGCGCAGCATCCAGTTGCACTGCGCACAGTAGTGCAGGGTGATGACAGGTTTAGTGGACATCATTTTGTTACCTGAAGGGAAAGGGGTCAGCAAAGTGTAAGCAAAATGTTGAGATTATGAAATCGTTGCAAGTGATAATGGTTATCATTATTATCCTGACAATAACAGAGAGCCGATGCCAGACCCGTGCGGCGGGTGTACGGTTCCGCCGATTTTCTGGGAGTTGATGTGAGCCGGATGATAATAATTCAAAGGCACACACACTTATGGCGACTTCACCCTTTTACCGGCTACGCTTCAGAAACCGCGTGCTGGTCACCTCATTTCTGACAACGCTTACGCCCACTGCAACATTTGCGGCAGAAACGGCCTCACGCGAAGAACACGATCGCGCAGAAGAGATGGTCATTACCGCGCCTGCGCTACGGCTCAGGGCCGGAAGCGATCGCGCCATCGACGCCGATGCCCTGCAACACAAAGGCGCGAATGATTTTGGCTCCATCATGCGCTATGAACCGCTGATGGGGGCGACCGGAAGTGGGGGCGGTTCCGGCAATGGTAAGAGCGGTTTCGACCGCGGCGGGTATACCGGTTATAACATTCGTGGTCTTGAGAGTAACCGTGTAGGCATTGATGTCGACGGTATTCCCCAGCCGGAAGCGACCGGGCGCAGCTACGCCGGGCGTGCCGGGCTTAACACCTTCGGCATTGGCCGCGACTATATCGATCCCTACCTCTACGGCAGCGTGGCGATCCAGCCGGGTGCCACCTCTGCGGAGCAGGCCAACACCGCCATCGGCGGCAATGTCTCGTTCCGGCCAAAATCCGCTGATGACTATCTCTATGAGACGAAGCGGCATTACGCGGGCTACCAGAGCGATTACGACTCCAGCGATCGCAGCTTGCACAACGGCGTAACGGCCGCGGCAGGGGATGAACGCGAGCGCGGTATTGTGGTTTTCAGCCGCCGCGATGGCCAGCAAACGCGCAACAACAGCGACAGGATCGCGGCTTACCCCGCTAACTGGCACTCCGATGCGCTGCTGCTCTCGCTCATCCTGCAAGCCTCCGAGGCGCATAAACTGACCTATACGGCGGACTACTACCACAAAACCACGCATACCCACTTTAATGCCTGGAACCGTGACGGCAGCGCTATTATTGGCAACACCCAACAGGGGAGCCACACCCGGCGCTGGGGCATCAGCCTGAAAGATGACTGGACACCGCTTGACGCGTGGGTCGATAGCGCCTCAACAAAGCTCTATTTTCAGCACACGCAGGCGCATGACCGCACGTGGATGCCGGACAGCACCACCCGCATGTCGGGCAACGTCTACTCCAGTTACGACACCGATACGCTAGGCATTCAGCATGCGCTGGCGAAGAGCATTGGTCGTCACGATCTGCGCGCCGGCTTCAATGCCAGCAGCAGCAAAACCCAGCGCCCGTTCCGCCAGCAACCTCTGCCGAGCAGAAGTAGCGCGATCATGCAGCCTGAAGCGGACAGTAAAAGTGAGATCCTCGGCGCATTTCTGCAGGATCAGATCAATTTCGCTGCCGGTGGACACCACTTTGCCCTCACTCCCGCCATACGCGTGATGTATCAGTCGATGAAGCCGGAGAACCTGGGCAGCCTGACGACCACCAGCAATGTGCTGAAGACCACGGATGTCGCCGCGCTGTACCACAAAAACAGCGACACCGAGTGGCTGCCATCGCTCACCTTCCAGTATGCCATCACGCCTCGTTTAATGAGCTACCTGCAATACCGCCGCGGGGCGCAGTTCCCCAATGCCAGCCAGCGTTATGGTTCGTGGAATCTCGGCTCCAGTTATGCCGGGCGCGCGCAGTATGCGCTGATCGGTAACGCGGCGCTAAAAACCGAAACCAGCGACAACCTCGAATGGGGGTTGAAAGGCGAAGTGGCGCAGGGCGTTACGCTGCGCAGTGCGCTCTTCTACAACAGCTATAAAAACTTTATCGCCTATACCCGCTATCGCCGCGCCGACAGCCCGGCCAACTTTGCCAGCGTGCCATCAAATATCTACACCAGCTACCAGGCGGAAAACCGCGATAAAGCCTTTATCTATGGCGGTGAAATCAGCGCCACGCTCCATGTCGGCCGCTGGTTTGACGAGGTCGACGGGCTGCATGCAACGCTCGCTTATGGCTACGCCGAGGGGAAAGCCAAATCACGCTACTTGGGCGACAGTTACCGCGATCTTGATAGCGTCGCGCCAATGAAAGCGATTGTCGGCCTCGGCTGGGACGATCCGGCAAAACGCTACGGCACCGCGCTGACCGCCACCTTTGTCAAAGGCAAGCGCGCCACCGCGACCAGCCGTGAAACCTATCAGAACAGCGGCGAGCCGATCGCCTCCACCAGCAGTAGCTATATGCGCATACCCGGTTACGGGCTCGTCGATCTCAGCGCCTGGTGGCAGGTGGCGAAGCACGTAAAGGTTAACGGCGGCGTCTACAACCTCACCAACCGCAAATATTGGGATTACCTCAGCAGCCGTACGCAGGAAACGAGCACCCTGCAGGATAGCTATGACAATGCGCTGGCCGTGATGCCGGGGCGTAGCTGGCAGTTGGGCGTCAATATTGATTTTTGACCCGGTAGCCTGTTCCCCCCCGCGCGCGTGCCGGGGACGTTAAGCCACAGAAAGGATGTGAAAAATATGCCTGTATCTTCAAAGGATTATGCCTCTATCCGGCAGGAGTATCAGTTAATCAGAGCACTTGAACCGGCAAAAAGCGCCAGAGATATCGCTTTCCAGCTGGCGATAAGCGAAGCGGAGCTGGCCGAGGCGCGTGTTGGCTACGATGCGGTACGCCTGGAGGGCGCGGTGCGCCATATCTTCAAGGCGCTGGAGAGCGTCGGCGAAGCCAAAAGCATCTGTCGTAATGAATATGCGGTTCATGAAATGACCGGGCGTTTCACCAATCAACATATCAGCGATCGCGCCGGGGTGGTGCTCAACCCGCGCGGCCTCGATCTGCGCCTCTTTATGAGCCAGTGGGCCTTTGTTTACTACCTGCGGGAACAGGGGCCACGAGGCGAGCGGCGCAGTATCCAGTTTTTTGATCACCAGGGCGATGCACTGCTGAAAATCTACGCCACGCCCTATACCGACGGCAGCCAGTGGGACGAAATGGTGGAGCGCTTTAGCGTGCGGCGTCAGGTGCCGCTCTCCCTGTTTGCGGCTGAGAGTAAGTTTTACGACGACGCGCCCGATGCCGAGGCGGTCGATCACGACTGGCGCGAAATGACCGATGTGCACCAGTTCTTCAACCTGCTGCGCAAGCACAACATCTCACGCCAGCAGGCGTTCCGGCTGGTGGGCGACGATCTCGCCTGTCAGGTCAGCAACGACGCGCTGCCCACCCTGTTACAGCAGGTGCAGCAAACGGGTAATGAGATCATGATCTTTGTCGGGAACCGTGGCTGCATACAAATTTTTACCGGTGCGCTGGAGAAGTGCGCACCGGTAGGCGACTGGCTGAGGGTGATGAATAAGATCTTTACGCTGCACCTGCGCGAAGCGGGGATCCACGAGAGCTGGATTACGCGCAAGCCGACCGCGGATGGGCATGTCACCAGCCTCGAGCTTTTTGCCCAGGATGGGACGCAAATCGCTCAGCTTTATGGTCAGCGCAGCGAAGGGGATCGTGAACAGGCTTGCTGACGCGGGCAGATTAAAGCGCTGACGCCGTGGAGGGCCGAAGTATGAAAAGAGCCATGTTGCTCTTGTTGACGCTGCCCCTGCTGGTGGCGGCTGAGCCAAAAGTTGTCGCCCTTGGCGGCGATGTTACGGAGATCGTCTATGGCCTCGGCGCGCAGAGCCAGCTGGTCGGGCGCGACAGCACCAGCATCTGGCCTGCCGAGGTCAAGCAGTTGCCGAATGTTGGATATGTTCGTCAGCTGAATGCGGAGGGCATTTTGTCGCTGCGGCCCAGCATCGTGCTGGCGAGCAGCCAGGCGCAGCCCTCGCTGGTATTGAAAAGTGTACAGAATAACGATGTCTACATAGTGCCGGTGCCGGGCGGGTATACGCTCTCAGAGATCGATAAAAAAGTGGTGGTGATCGCCCGTGCCCTTGGCAAAAACGAAGAGAGCCTGGCAGTGCGCAAAAAGCTGGCGACGGAGATCGCCGCGCTGCCCACCTCGCCGCTGGATAAAAAGGTGCTCTATATCCTCAGCCACGGCGGCATGGGCACGCTGGTGGCGGGAAGAGAGACGGCGGCGGATGGCGCCATCCAGGCGGCCGGGCTTAATAATGCCATGCAGGGCTTTTCCCACTACCGCGCGATGTCGCAGGAGGGGGTGATCGCCAGCCAGCCGGATCTGGTGCTTATCTCAGCCGCCGGCGTAAAGCACCTGGGCGGCGAGGAGAACATCTGGCACCTGCCGGGCCTTGCGCAAACGCCTGCCGGACGCAACAAACAGCTGCTGATTGTGGATGAGGTCGCGCTGCTGGGCTTTGGACTACGTACCCCGCAGGCGCTACTGGAGCTGCGTAAAAAAGCGGAGCAGCTACCGTGATAACCCGTGCCGCTTCCCGAGTCCTGTGGGGACTCTTGCTGCTGACGGCGGCGCTCACGCTCTTCGCCTCTACGCAGGGCGCGATGAATATCTCTCTTGCCAGCCTGTGGCACAGCGGTGATGAGGCGCTGCGGCAGATCTGGTTCACTATTCGCCTGCCGCGCGTGCTGCTGGCGCTGCTTATCGGCGCGGCGCTGGCGCTCGCCGGCTGCGTTATGCAGGGGCTGTTTCGCAACCCGCTGGCGGACCCGGGGCTGCTTGGCATCAGCAGCGGCGCGGCGTTGATGGTGGGTTGCTGGTTGGTGCTGCCGCTGTCGGTACCGGTGCTGATTGCCCTCTATGCCCCGCTGGTTGCTGCGTTTATCGGCAGCCTTGCAGTGATGGTGGCGATCTTTTTGCTCAGCAAAGGGGGCGAGCGCGCGCTGTCGCGGCTGTTGCTGGTGGGGATTGCCATCAACGCCCTCTGCGGCGCGGGTGTCGGCGTGCTGGCGTGGATCAGCAACGATGCGCAGCTGCGCCAGCTTTCGCAGTGGGGAATGGGCAGTCTCGGACAGGCGCAGTGGCCGACGCTCATCGTCACGGCGACCCTGATCCTGCCCGCCATGCTCGGTATCTGGCGGGTGGCGAAACAGCTCAATCTCCTGCAACTCGGCGAGGAGGAGGCGCACTATCTGGGCGTTGATGTGCGGCGCTTGCAGCGGCTGCTGCTGCTCTGCAGCGCGCTGCTGGTAGCGGCCTCTGTCGCCATCAGCGGCATTATCGGTTTTGTCGGGCTGGTGGTTCCGCATCTGATACGCATGGCATTAGGCCCCGATCATCAACACCAGATACCCGGCTCGCTGCTGGCGGGGGCAAGCCTGCTGCTGCTGGCCGATACCGTCGCCCGCACGCTGGTGGTGCCTGCCGAGATGCCGGTCGGCTTACTGACCAGCCTGCTCGGCGCGCCGTGGTTTTTATGGCTCATTTTTCGTCAGCGGAGTGCGCGCTATGGATAACGGTTTTATTGCCCACCAGGTGCAATTCACGGTCGGCCAGCGGCGGCTGGTGGATGATATCTCCCTCACGCTACCGCCTGGCGAAATGGTGGCGCTGATTGGCCCCAACGGCGCGGGTAAATCGACCCTGCTGCGTCTGCTGACCGGCTTTCTTCCCCCCTCGCGCGGCGTCTGTTCGCTGGCGGGAAAATCGCTTGCCGCCTGGCCTTCACAGGCGTTGTCGCGCTACCGGTCGGTGATGCTGCAACATCACGCTCTGGGGGTGGAGTGGGCCGCAGAGTCGGTGGTGGCGATGGGGCGTGCGCCGTGGGGAGAGAGGCATGCGTGCGATATCGTGCGCAAAGTGATGCGTTTAACCGGCTGCGAAACGCTGATTGGACGCCGCTTTGCCATCCTGTCGGGCGGCGAGCAGCAGCGGGTGCAACTGGCACGTAGCCTGGCGCAGCTCTGGCGCAACGGCGCACCGGAGGGGTGGCTGTTTCTGGATGAGCCGACCTCGGCGCTCGATCTCTACCATCAGCAGCAGCTGCTGCGCCTGCTTAAATCCCTGACGCAGCGATCCAGGCTACATGTCTGCGTGGTGCTGCACGATTTGAACCTTGCGGCGCTGTGGGCCGATCGCATTGTGTTGTTGCATAAGGGGAAGATAGTGGAGCAGGGGACACCGCAGCAGGTGCTGCAACCGGAGGTTATCACCAGGTGGTATGGCGCGCAGGTGCATATTACGACGCATCCGGATGGGGTAACGCCACAGCTATTTTTGTCGGTTTAGAGGGGGCTGAAACGGCACAGGCCGGATAAGCGGTACGCGCCATCCGGCGATGGGCCTGGCATGTTGCTTTGGTGGTATTGTTCCGTTCACCATGCATTGGGGCGTTTCATTAATCTCTTATGCGGTGAACGGGACAAGGGAAGCGGCCGCGCTCCCCTTGTCAATCCCCGCGGCCCCGCGAGGAAATCGGTGCTGCGCACTGCGCTCACCTCCCGCGTGTCTGACTGCGGCCGGCTCGACTCGACTTGCTCGCCCCTACGGGACTCGCTCCCTGTCTCGGTTCGCCTCTGTCCGCCATCCATGGCGTCCAGACCTTGTCATTCACGCTTCGGTTCGCCGATTTCAGCGGGGACACAACCCCCTCGCTGTCATATTGCAGATAAAAACCGCACCGGTATCGCTGAAAGCGCGGTTTGGTAGGCCGGATAAGGCACAGCCGTCATCCGGCAATGGTGTTGCGGGGATATTGCCATATGGCGCTGACGCTTATCCGGCCTACGGTTTATTTCTCACCACTTACGCTTCAACATGCGCATGTTGCCACCACAGTTTATGCAGATCGTAATAGGTATCTCCCGGCTCGGGGTATTTGTCCCACGGCTTGTCGATGATGTAATGGATATTCTTCACCCGCGAAAGATCCCACATCTGCGGATGCTGCTTCGGCAGGGTTTTCAGGGCGTTATAACCATAATGTAGCGGTAGCCAGCGGTCGCGGAACACCTCGTTGAGAAAATCCTGCTCGGCGAAGACCCACTCGGCGATATCCTCTTTCGCCGCCAGCCTGGCCATCATCATGTCATAAACGGCGCGATCCGGCGTCAGCACCAGAAAACCGCCGTTCAGATAGTTATCGACCGGGGCGGGTGGCGCGGCGTTCATCTGCGCATCCTTAACCCAGCTGTAGTAGCAGTTATCCGGCTGCCAGCTATCGGGGTAGGTAGCAATGTGGTTTGGATTGCAGCGGCAGGCGTGGCAGGCGGCAAGCGTCCCTTTAGCGAGCGGCAGTTCAAACACCTCATCCATGTTCTGCACCACCAGCATATCGGCATCAAGAAACGCGACGCGCTGATACTCCGTCAGCGTCCAGACCGCCAGCTTGCTCCACACCTCGGCGAAACGGGCATTGGCGTAGCGATGGGCAAGGGCAGGATTCGGACCGACGATCGGCACTTCACGCACTTCGCACCCCTGCGCCTGCAACTGCTGGCGGGTGGCGGCATCGATACTCTCCGTCACCATCACCACCAGCGGCCACGGCGAGCCGCTGTCGCGCAGCGATCGCTGCAGCGCTTCCACGCCGGGGAGGTAGCCCGGCTGCGTTAATAAGGTTACCCAGGCGAATGCGGCGCTCATGACAGCACCTCGGCCATAAAGCGGTTCATAAACTTCCCTTCAGGATCGAAGCGGCGGCGCACGGCTTTAAACGCCGCAAACTGCGGATAGAGCGTCGACCAGTTGTAGAGGGAGGGATCAAAATATTTGCCCCAGTGCGGTCTGCCGCCCTCTTCAGCGAGCAGCTGTTCTGCAGCCCGTAAAAAGGCGGTTCCCTCTTCCGAGAGCGAGCCATCCTCGGCGTAATAGACGACAAAACCGAAGAAGCAGGTCGGTTCCCCGCCTGCCGGGCTAAGCCAGGCGCTGGAGGCCCCGGTGCAGCGCAGAATAATCGGGTAGTGCATATGCGGCTGCGACTCGCTGTGCCACGCCTTCATGCGCGCAATCACCGCTGCAACGCGCGACATCGGAATACCGATCTCAATATTGATCTGCGGCGTGGCGATGCCGCGGCAGAAGACCTGGTAGATATCGCCGATCACATCCGTGAAGTCTTTAAAGCGGGTAACGGTGCGAAACGGTTTGCCGTTCTCATCGACAATGCGGGTGTCATCGCGCATCTGTGCCAGGGTTTTATCCACCGTGGCGTTCATCTGCTCGTCGGTCTCCTCCATCTCGACCAGCTCGCCGTGGTTGGCATGCCACAGTGCCTGCTCGTCGGGGTTAGCTTCGCGCGCGTTCCAGGTGTGAACCTTATTCTCATCCGGGAACCACCACGCTTTGCTGAAGGTCCACTCCTGATTCCAGGCGATCAGATCTTCCGCCAGGTTATCGGCGTTGCCCGCGCTCTTAAAGCAGGTGTAGAGCGTGGAGGGGCGGGTGCGCAGCGTCACCGCGGTGATCACGCCGAGGGTGCCGAGCGCCTGCTGCGCGGCGTCAAAGGCTGGATTGTCTCGCTCAATATCATGCGCTTCGCCGTGGGCATCAATCAGGCGAATGCAGAGCGCTTCATCAGCCAGCGAGCTCTGCCCCATACCCTGGCCGTGGGTGCCGGTCGAAATGGCTCCCGCCAGGGTTTGTGAATCGATCACGCCAGGCGAAGCGTGCAGCATGCGGTTCATGCTGGTGAGGGTTTCAAACACCTCATGCAGCACGGTACCGGCGGCAAACGTGACGCTCTCGTCAGTGACTGCCAGCACACCGCGCAGGCGCGAGAGATCAATCAGCGTATCGCCCGGCTCGCTTAACTTCAGCATTCTGCCCGGCGACATGCGGCTACCCATCACGCGGATTCGCCCCTTTGCGGCGGCAATGATCTGCTGCAACCGGGCTTCGTTTTCCGGTGTTTCAACGGCCTGAACGGGGGCCAGCGTGGCATTCTTCGCCCAGTTTACAATTACGTTCTCATCAGAGGTTTGCTGTGGCAGACGAGGTGGAAAAAGAGCCTGTATCGTTGTCATTGGCATCTCCTTGCGCAATATTTTTGTAATGATTTAACAAGCGTAGCTCATCATGTAAAAGTGTGACGAGTGTCGCTTATTTTCGTGCGATTTGGCCATCCTGAGGCTACTGATCGACACGATTTTGTGGTTCGCCATTGATAAACGCCCGCACATTCTCCACCGTGGTGGCGAGAATGCGCCCGCGCGCATCGACGGATGCCCAGGCGATATGTGGCGTGATGATGCAGTTTTTCGCACTCAGCAGCGGGTGATCTGCGCTGGGCGGTTCGCTGCTCAGCACATCAACCGCCGCCCCGGCAATACGTCCTTCGTTAAGCGCGGCGGCGAGATCCGCTTCGTTAATCAGATCCCCGCGCGAGGCGTTCAGCAGCAGCGCGCTGGGCTTCATCTTCGAAAGCGCATCACGGTTAATCATCCCTTTGGTCTGCGGCGTCAGCGGGCAGTGCAGGCTAATAACATCCGCTTCGGCGTAGAGGGTATCGAGCGCGACATAGCGCAGCTGCGCGCTCTCCGGCAGCGGGCGCGAGCGGGCAGAGTAGGCCAGCACCGTCATGCCCATCGCCTGAGCGATAGCGCCGAACGCCTGGCCGATGCGGCCATAACCAATAATGCCGACGCGTTTTCCCGCCAGTTCGACCATCGGTTGCAGCCAGTAGCACCAGCTTTCTGCCTTACTCCAGCCGCCGGCGTGCACATCGGCGTCGTGTTCACCGACGCGGTTGCAGAGCGCCAGCAGCAGCGCGGTGGTAAATTGCGCTACCGTGGCGGTGCCGTACGTTGGCATATTCGCCACCACAATTTTCCGGGCGCGGGCGGCCTCAAGATCGATAATGTTGTAGCCGGTGGCGGTGACGGCGATACATTTGAGCCGCGGGCAGCGGGCAAGCAGCGCCTCACTAAATGCCACTTTATTGGTAATGGCGATATCCGCCTCGCGCAGACGCTGCGCGGCTTCATCGGCTGGGGTGGTGTCATAAACCGTTACCTTGCCCAGCGCATGCAGTGGATCCCAGCTAAGATCGCCGGGGTTAAGCAGGCCGCCATCCAGCACAACTATGTTCATTTTTTCCCCATTCGCTCATCAAAGTGTCGCAATAAAAAAGCCGGACCCTATCGTCCGGCATTCGCACATAAGAAGCAAATTGCTATCAATCACTTAATAGCGTAATCACGCCTGCGAGGGCATATTTGACCGCCTGCTCAATCACCGCTGTGGTGTCGCCTTCGAAGTGGCATTTAACGGTGACCGGCGCGCTATCCGGCAGACCCCAGCCAAACCACACGGTGCCGGCGGGCGTACCATCTTCCCCGCCGTCGGGGCCGGTGTAGCCGGTAACGGCAATGCTCACCGGCTCATGGCTGGCCTCGCAGGCACCTTGCGCCATTTCAAAAGCCGTCTGCTGGCTTACCGCCGTCCAGCGCGCCAGCGTCTCTTTTTTCACCCGCAGCAGCGTCTGTTTCGCTTCATCGGTAAAGGTGATAAACCCGCTGCCGTAAAACTCCGGCGTGCTTTCGCAGGCGCAGAGGGCGGTGGCGATCTGCCCACCGGTGCAGGACTCGGCGGTGGCCACGCGCAGGTTTTTATCGCACAGCAGTGTGCCAAGCCTGTCGGCCAGATCGCTAATCTCAAGCTTTAGCAGCGGGGCGACGTGCTCACTTTGTAACGCGGTGGTAGTTTCACTCTTCATATCACTCCCTTCCATCCGAAAGAAAATTCTGCCTGGCAAAAGTATAGCAGCGCACTTTTAAGGCGAATTTTTCGGAATGATCGAGATATGACCATTGCGTTCCAGAATGGCGAATTTAATCTCTGCGAGATCGACAATGCCCTGGTTATTGCGCGCCGAGAGCATAATGTCGGCGCGGGAGATATCCGCTTCGCGCATCTTATCCGGCAGCATTTCACCGTTCTCTACCAGCACTACCGGCGTGCCATCGATAAAGTTTTCTGCCCCTTTGACATACTTTTTTAGCTTGCCAAACAGAATATCCACCACCACCAGCGTGATGATGGTCAGTGCCGCGCCGGTGACGGAGAAGTCGTTGCCGAGCAGTGCCTGCTGCGTCGCTTCACTGATGATCAGCAGCAAGATGAGATCAAAGGAGGTCATCTGTAATAAGGCGCGTCGACCGGCAATTTTAAACACCACCATCAGCACCAGATAAATCGCTACCGCGCGTAACACCATATCCATCGCCGTCTCCTCAGGGCCAGATAAACTGTTTCACCGCCACCTGGGTGGTGTCATTTAACGAGAGGTGCAACTCGCTGCTGCCGGGGGTTTGCGGCGTCAGCCCGAGCCAGACGGTAAAGGGCTTGTCGGGATGAGGGCGGGCATACTCCAGCACCAGTTCGCCGTTCTGGCTGGTCATCTTTTCCGGCTGCGGTTGCAGGGTGCGTATCTCGAAATCCTGCATAAAGTTGCCGCCGAGGATAAAAACGGTGCGGCGTTCGTTTGCGGCGTGGGCGGTGAGTTGCATATCGATATCGCTTTGCAGACGGGCATAGCGGTCATACTGCACCGTCAGTTTGCCATCCGTGCTCTGGGCGCTTCGCGCGCTGAGCCACCCCTGGGAAAAGAGGCCGAGCAGCCCGGCGATCACTACTGCAAACAGTATTACAGAGCCAATGCGCTGCACCTTTGTTTCAACATGCAGCCAGAACGGGCTGTCAGCGACCGGATAGCGGTGCGACTTCTTCTCCATCTCTCCTCCACGGTGTCGGTGCAAACCACATAAAGAGTGTAGATGAGGCGGGGGGATGGCGGCGGCCATGCGGTAATGAAGCCGCTCCGATCCCGTAGGCCGGATAAGCGTAGCGCCATCCGGCAATGGGGGGCATGTTGCCTCGGTGGAGTGATTCCGTTCACCGGACGCTGGGGAGTTTCATTCATCTCTTATGCGGTGAACGGGACAAGGGGGGGACCGCTCCCCCCTTGTCAATCCCCGCGGCCCCGCGAGGAAATCGGTGCTGCGCACTGCGCTCACCTCCCGCGAGCCTGACTGCGGCCGGCTCGACTCGACTTACTCGTTCCATTCTGGAACGAGTCCCTGTCTCGGTTCGCCTCTGTCCGCCATCCATGGCGTCCAGACCTTGTCATTCACGCTTCGGTTCGCCGATTTCAGCGGGGACACAACCCCCTCGCTGTGAAATCGTAGGTAAACGCAATGAAGGTGTCGCTGTAGGTACGTTTTGGCAGGCCGGATAAGCGTTTACGCGCCATCCGGTATTATCACTGCGGCACCGATTGCCTGATGGCGGCTTCGCCTTATCAGGCCTACGCCGTTTCAGCGGCTGTCGTTTTGTAGGCCGGATAAGCGCCAGCGCCATCCGGCAAGGAGCTTACCCCGCTTTCTGCTGCAGCTGATGCACCCCGATATAGCGCTCGTAACGGTTCGCCTTCAGGCGCGTCAAATCCACCAGCACCAGACCATCGACGCAGTTGTTGAAATCGGGATCGCTGCCGAAGTCGATAAACTGCACGCCGCCGGGTTCGCCCAGCTCGGAATACTGTTTATAGAGCGGGGGAATGCCGCAGCCGAGATTGCCAAGCAGCGATTTCAGCCGCGTCAAATCTTCGGTGTAATCCTCACCGGTAAATTGCGCCAGCACCTCCGGCAGCGTAGCGGGGCAGGGGCGGCGCGACGACGCCAGCGGCCAGGCGGCGGGGAACCAGAGACGATAGAAGGCGATCAGCAGATCGCGCGCCGCGGGCGGCAGGCCGCCGGAGATGGAGACCGGGCCGAAGAGATAGCGGTACTGCGGATAACGTGCCAGATAAGCGCCAATGCCCGACCAGAGGTAATCCAGCCCGCGACGCCCCCAGTAGCGCGGCTGAATAAAGCTGCGTCCCAGTTCAATACCTTCGCGCAGCACTTCTGTCATGCGCGCATCGTAATGAAAAAGGCTGTGGCTATAGAGTCCCTCCGGGCCCTGTTCGGCGATAAGCTGCGCCGTGGGCATAAAGCGGTAGGCGCCGACAATCTCCAGATCGGCATCATCCCAGAGGATCAGGTGCAGGTAGTGGTCATCGTAGCGATCCGTATCGCGCCGTTTGCCGCTCCCTTCACCTACAGCGCGAAAAGCGATCTCGCGCAGCCGCCCCAGTTCGCGCAGCAGCGGCGCATCCTCCTGGCCGTTGCGCTGCCAGAGATAGATCATTTTGCCATCCGGCGTATGCCCGAGGCACTCGGCGCGGCCCAGTTCGCGGCGCAGGGCGGCCCTGTCTTCCGGGCGGGCGATGGCGCATTCGGTCTTGAACGTGCCGGGCACTCCCTTGCCAAGACACAGAAGATGCTGGCGACACTTCTCGGCCAGCTCGCGCGGCGCGAGGGCGGTGGTGTGCCAGTTCTCCCAGGGAATGCGCTGACCGAGGGTGATCGGCAGGCTACTGTTGCGGCGACGGAACATCTGCTGCATCAACAGCAGCAACGGCAGAGTGTCTGAGACCAGGGTGCTGGCGTAAAACAGCGCGCTGTTACGGGCATCGATCCATGCCGGCAGCAGCGGGGCGCGAAACTTATTTGCCAGCTTGATAAACCCGGCGTGCCAGCGTTTATCGCGAATGCCTTTGCGGGTCAGGCGTGACACTTCGCCTGCCGGGAAAAAGATCAGTACGCCGCCTCCCTGCAGCTGATTTTCCATCTGCTGCAGGGAGGCTTTGGTGGTACGACCGCCGATATTATCCACCGGGATAAAGAGCGAGCTCAGCGGCTCGAGGTGGGTCAGCATGCGGTTGGTGACCACTTTGACATCGCGGCGTACGCGCGAAACGGCATACATCAGCGCCAGCCCATCCAGCGTACCGGTCGGGTGGTTGGCGATGATCACCAGCGGGCCATGTTCGGGAATTTGTTCAAGGCAGTGAGCGGGGATGGTACAGCGAATTTGCAGATGGTCGAGGACATGTTCCACCATATCCAGCCCTTTCAGATGGCGGTGCTGGGCGGCGAATTGCTGGAACTCCTGTTCGTAAAGCAGGCGCCTGAGCAGGTTTTTTTGCCAGGGGGCCGGTCTGGCCTGCGGCCAGAGATCCTCAAGTACATTGTCGAGACTAAACATGGCGATTTCTCCTCCCGTCTTGCCGCTGACAGTAGCGGGAGAAGATGACGCTTACATTTCATTACAATGACGTTATGAGCATTTATTGTGGCATGGGTGCGTGCGATGAAATGCCGGATGGCGCTACGCTTATCCGGCCTACAAAGGCAGGGCAGGCGAACATACGGTAAAGCGGGCCACGAATCGTGTAGGCCGGATAAGGCGCAAGCCGCCATCCGGCATGGGTACGCGCGATGAAATGCCGGATGGCGCTACGCTTATCCGGCCTACGAGGTAGAGCGTCAGTTGAGGATCAAATCAGGCCGCGTTCGGCGAGATCGAGGGCGAAGTAGCTGAAGATCAGATCCGCGCCTGCGCGTTTGATGGCACCGAGGCTCTCCATCACCACTTTATCTTCATCGATCGCACCCGCCTGAGCGGCGAATTTGATCATCGCGTACTCACCGCTCACCTGGTATGCGCCCAGCGGCAGTTCGGTGCGCTCACGAATATCACGCAGGATATCGAGGTACGCGCCCGCCGGTTTAACCATCAGGCAGTCGGCGCCTTGCGCTTCATCAATCAGCGATTCGCGGATCGCTTCGCGGCGATTCAACGGGTTCATCTGATAGGTTTTGCGATCGCCTTTCAGCGCGGTTCCCGCTGCTTCACGGAACGGACCGTAGAAGGAGGAGGCGAACTTAGTGGAGTAGGACATGATGGCGGTGTCTTTAAAGCCCGCCGCGTCCAGCGCCTGGCGGATCGCCTGCACCTGGCCATCCATCGCTGCCGATGGCGCAATAAAATCAGCCCCGGCTGCCGCGGCAACCACAGCCTGCTTACCAAGGTTCAGCAGGGTTGCATCGTTATCGACGCCGTGTTCGCACAGCACGCCGCAGTGGCCGTGCGAGGTGTATTCACAAAAACAGGTATCGGACATCACGATCATCTCCGGTACCGTCTCTTTACAGATGCGCGACATGCGCGCCACCAGGCCATTCTCCTGCCAGGCATCGCTGCCGGTGTCATCGGTATGGTGTGAAATACCAAAGGTCATCACCGAGCGGATACCGGCTTTGGCAATACGCTCAATTTCACGGGCGAGATATTTTTCCGGAATGCGCATCACGCCGGGCATCGCGGAGATCGCCTGGTAATCATTCAGCTCTTCTTCAACAAAGATCGGCAACACCAGGTCGTTTTTGCTCAGTGTTGTCTCTTCAAACAGCGCGCGTAGCGCAGGTGTTTTACGCAGACGGCGGGGACGGGTGATTAAATCGGTCATGATATGCCTGATATTTATGGAACAGATGGCGGCATTGTAGCCGAAAATATAACCCCCTGTTTTACCAAAATCGCCGTTAAGCGACAGGCAGACGGCAACGCGTCTGCCTGTTGGGCCCGTCAGGAGGCGGGGATCGCCAGCGGTTTATTGTTGCTCAACTCGCTCACCAGATCGTTCACGCCGTCGCTCATATTGGTGAATTTGGTTAACGGTGAACGGGTGATCACCACGAACACGCCGACGTTATGCTGCGGCACCATAGCCATATAGGTGATAAACCCGCCGCCGCCGCCGGTCTTCTGAATAATCCCCGGATGGCCCTCTTTTGGTGCCATATAGACCCAGCCGAGGCCGAGAGCGTCGGCTTTACCCGGCACATCCATTCCCACCACTTTTGTCAGGCGTTCGCGCGGGTAGATCAGCGTCTGCATCCGGTCTGCCTGGGTGTTGCGCTGGTAGAAGTCAGAGGAGAGGAACTGCTGCATCCAGCGCATCATATCGCCGGGCGTGGAGTAGACGCCGCCGCTGCCAATCGCCGCCAGCGTGTTGTTGCATGGGCTGGCCCCTTTTTCCGCCACCATCAGCCGCTTGCACTGATCCGGTGACGGGGTGAAGGTGGTGTCTTTCATGCCCAGCGGGCGGGTGATCTGCTCTTCAAACAGCTGCGGATAGGGTTTTCCCGCGGCGCGCGCCAGTGCATCTGCCAGCAGATCAAAGGCCAGGTTGGAATAAGCCGCCTGCGTGCCCGGCGCGGTTTTCAGTGTGGCGGTGGCAAGCCAGTTCCAGCGCTGCTCGCGTGTCGGCCAGACAAACACCGGGCGCACCGCTGCGCCACCGGGCTGCTCACGCGGCAGGGCGCTGGTGTGGGTTGCCAGGTTAACAAGCGTAATCGGTGTGCCCTGGTAAGTGGGGACGCGCGCGCCGGGCGGGGCGTATTTACTTAACGGATCGTCAAGGCGCACGCGGCCCTGATCGAGCAGCTTCACCAGCATCTCACTGGTCATCAGCTTTGAGAGCGACGCGATGCGCACCACCGAGTCGAGCTGCGGGCGCACATTATTGCCGGGACGGGTTTCGCCGAAACTGCGAAAGACGCGCTGGTTGCCGTCTATCACCACCATCGCCATGCCTGTCGCGCCGCTGCCATAAAAGATATGGTTGGCATAACGATCGACAATGTCAGAAGCAAACACCGGGTCGGGGGATTGTTGCGCCGCACGGGCGCTGGTCAGGCCCAGCGCACACCACATTGCACAGAGAAGCAGACAACGTTTCAACGAATGATCCATTAATCACGGGGGAAAGATAGAGCGTATTTATACTACTTGTGCGCCGTTGCAAAGGGGCGAAAAGCGGAATGTTTCGCCCTAATCCGTAACGCCAGGTAAATAAGAGCATTTTTTTCTGCAAGCCGCCGCCGCCGCAGGCTGTGATAAGCTCCGTTTTTCGCCAAACAGGAGGCAGGCAATGGTTGCTCAACGGGTAGTGATGGTCGTCGATATGCAAAATGGCGTGTTCGCCACGCCGCGTCATCAGCGCGCGCAGTGCGTCGCGCGTATCAATCAGCTGACAGGGGCGGCAGAGACCGTGATCTTTATCCAGCATGCCGAGGTGGGCGGGCTGGAAGAGGGGAGTGAAGGCTTTGCGCTGTTGCCGGAGTTAACCCTGCCGGCTAACGCATTGTACGTGACCAAAACCGCCTGTGACGCCTTCTACAAAACCGGGCTGGAGGCGCTGCTGCGCGATCGGGCGATCGAAAGCTTTGTCATCTGCGGCTGCGCGACGGATTACTGCGTCGATAGCACGCTGAAAAACGGCGTCAGCAAAGGCTTTGCTATCACCGTCGCGGAAGATGCGCACACCACCGCTGATCGCGCGGCGGCAAAGGCAACATCGCTTATCGACCACTACAACGAGGTATGGCGCACGCTCATCGTGCCGGGCAACCCGGTGCAGGTGAAAAGTGTCGATACAATTGTTTATGGCTGGCAAAGCCACTAAACGGTTAACCTGAGGTCTGATTAAACGAGCCAGCGCCGCACCTGCGGCGCTTTTTTGTCGCTGGCCGCGAGCGTGACACAGCATACGTTGTAAAGAATAAGAAAGACCCAGGAGAGCCCCATGTTTCGATCCTTTTTCCCCCGGCCGACGCCTTTTTTTGCCTCGGCGTTTATCTGGACGCTTATCGTCATTGTTTTCTGGCTGGCAGGCGGCGAGCGCTGGTTATTACATCTGACCGGCATATCGAACGAGGTGCCGATCAGCGCCGCGCGCTTCTGGTGCCCCAACTTTCTGCTCTTCTACGCTTACTACGCGCTCTGCGTCGGCCTCTTCGCCGCGTTCTGGTTTATCTACTCGCCCCATCGCTGGCAGCGGTGGTCGATTCTCGGCACCGCGCTGATTATCTTCGTCACCTGGTTTCAGGTGGAGGTGAGCGTCGCGATTAACGCCTGGTATCAGCCCTTTTATGATTTGATCCAAAAGGCGCTCACCGCGCCCAATACCGTGCCGCTGGAGAAGTTTTACAGCGGCAGCGGCGTCTTTTTGGGCATCGCGCTGATCGGTGTGACGGTGGCGGTGCTGAATAACTTCTTCGTCAGCCACTATGTTTTCCGCTGGCGCACGGCGATGAACGAATACTATATGGCGCACTGGCAGCAGCTGCGCCATATTGAGGGTGCCGCGCAGCGCGTGCAGGAGGACACCATGCGCTTTGCCAGCACGCTGGAGGATATGGGCACCAGCTTTATCAATGCGATTATGACCCTCTTTGCCTTTCTGCCGGTGCTGATTGTTCTCTCGCCCCATGTGCCGGAGCTGCCGCTTATCGGGCATGTTCCCTACGGGCTGGTGTTTGCCGCCATCGGCTGGGCGCTGTTTGGCACGCTGGTGCTCGGCGTGGTGGGTATCAAGCTGCCCGGCCTGCAGTTTAAAAATCAGCGCGTCGAAGCGGCGTACCGTAAAGAGCTGGTCTATGGTGAAGATGATGCCGAACGCGCGCGACCGCATACGGTGGCGGAGCTGTTTAGCGCCGTGCGTCGCAACTATTTCCGGCTCTATTTCCACTACACCTATTTCAACGTCGTGCGCATTCTCTACCTGCAGGTTGACGCGGTGTTTGGCCTGATTATGCTCTTCCCGACGCTGGCGGCGGGGGCGATTACCTTCGGGTTGATGCAGCAGATCACTAACGTCTTTGAACAGGTGCGCAGCTCGTTCCAGTATTTAATCACCTCATGGACGACGCTGGTGGAGCTGATGTCTATCTATAAACGTTTGCGCAGTTTTGAGCGTGAGGTCGATAATCAGGAGTTCGTTCCTGTCGCCTCTCATGGCCATTAACAAAGGAAGGTTATGTCTTACGTACCCCGTTTTAGCTGGTTGCTGGCGGCGCTGATTGTCGCCGGGTGTAGTTCGCAGGGCTCGCTCTCTGATAAAGAGGCATCGAAAGAGACGAAAAAAGCGAAGCCGCTGGATGTCGCAAGCGTGGTGCGTAACACCATTCCTGCCAGCGTAAAAGATCGCGACGGCTGGGCAGAGGATCTGGCGACCACCTTTAAAAGCCAGAAGCTGCCGCCGACGCTTGCGAATATCTGCTCCGTATTAGCGGTGGCGCAGCAGGAGTCCAACTACCAGTCCGATCCGGTGGTGCCGGGGCTGAACAAGATCGCCTGGAAAGAGATCGACAAGCGCGCCGGGCAGCTGCACATCCCTGCGCTGCTGGTGCACACGGCGCTGAAAATCCCGTCTCCCAACGGCAAAAGTTACAGCGAGCGGCTTGATAAGGTGCGCACCGAGCGCGAGCTGAGCGCAATCTTCGATGACATGATCAATATGGTGCCGATGGGGCAGACGCTGTTTGGCTCCTACAATCCGGTGCATACCGGCGGGCCGATGCAGGTGAGCATCTCGTTTGCCGAGCAGCACACCGATGGCTACCCGTGGGAGATGTCCGGCACCGTGCGCCAGGAGGTCTTCAGCCGCCGGGGCGGATTGTGGTTTGGTACCTACCATCTGCTCAACTACCCGGCCAGCTACAGCGCGCCGATCTACCGCTTTGCCGATTACAACGCCGGTTTCTACGCCAGCCGTAACGCGGCGTTTCAGAACGCGGTGAGCAAAGTGACGGGCATTAAGCTGGCGCTGGATGGTGACTTGATCCTCTACGGCAGCCGCGAAGCGGGCACCACCGAGCGTGCGGTGCAGACGCTGGGCGCACAGCTCGCAATGAGTGACCGGGATATCCGCCGCCAGCTTGAGCGTGGCGATAGTCAGGAGTTTGAAGAGACGAAGCTCTATCGGGAGATTTATCGCCTGGCGGACAAGCGCAGCGGGAAAGCATTGCCGCGGGAGATGCTGCCAGGGATTCAGTTAGAGAGCCCGAAAATCACGCGTAACTTAACCACGGCATGGTTTGCGAAACGCGTTGACGATCGTCGGGCCGCTTGCATGGCGCGCAATTAGCGCAGGTTGTGGCTGCGCCAGCGCAGGACGAGGAAGATCACGCCCAGAAACGCGCTGCCGACGATAAACGGCACAAGACCGAAAATCGTGCCTACGCCCATACCCATCTCAACGTGGGGACGGGAGACATCCTGCGTCTGCATCAGGTGTTCAAACACGCCAGGCGCGTGCACCAGCAGGTTAAGCAACTGCGCGCCTGCCCAGAAGCAGAGCAGTACGAAGACGGCGTAAGCAATATTACCCGGTCTGGAGGTGTCTCGTTTTTTCGCGCCCTTAAAGGGTTTGGATAGGGTAAAGTCAGCCATAAGACCTCCGGTACTCGTTACTTTTAAACGCTCAAGGAAGATAGGCTCAGAGCCGTAACTCCTGGTTAGTTTGGCACCAGTCCCGCTTTGTCAACATAAGAATGGTGATAATTTCGGACCGGGAAGGATCCCAGGGAAGCGTTTTTTGTGAGCCATCACATTTTTGTAACGTATTAATTATTTCAGTAACATTTCGGAATTACCGCACAGCACACACTCTCAACCCGTGCGCTGTGCGATGATGCGCCCTTTACCTGCTGGAGTTGTCATGAAGCTGCCTGAGAAAATTCGCCGTGACTGGCACTATTACGCGTTTGCGATTGGCCTGATCTTTATTCTCAATGGCGTGGTTGGGCTGCTGGGGTTTGAAGCCAAAGGGTGGCAAACCTATGCCGTTGGGCTGGTGACCTGGCTTGTGGGGTTCTGGCTTTCGGGGCTGATTATCCGCCGCCCCCGGCAAGATGAGGCGACGGAAAGCGTCGAGTAACGCTTAATCGTGCATTGAGATCTTCAGCGCGCTGCTTGCCTGGTGGCGCTCAAGCGCCAGCTCGATCAGGCGGGTGATCAGCGCGCTATAGCTGATGCCGCTCGCCTGCCACAGTTTCGGGTACATGCTGATATTGGTAAAACCGGGCAGGGTGTTGATCTCATTGATCACCACTTCGTTATCCGGTGTCAGGAACACATCCACCCGCGCCATCCCCTCACAGCCCAGCGTCTTATACGCCTCAATGGCGATCGCACGGATCTTCTCATCTGTTTCGCGATCGATGGCCGCCGGCACCACGACCTGCGCGCCCTGATCGTCAATGTACTTGGTGTCGTAAGCGTAGAACTCGCTGTTCAGCACAATTTCCCCGCAGGTGCTGGCCTGCGGCTCATCATTGCCCAGCACCGCACACTCGATCTCGCGCCCGACAATCCCTTTCTCCACCACCACTTTTTTGTCGAAGGCAAAGGCCAGACGCAGCGCTTCAATATACTGCGCTTCATTGGTCACTTTGCTGACGCCGACTGACGAGCCCTGGTTGGCCGGTTTTACAAACAGCGGCAGGCCGAGCTGAGACGCCATGTCGCTAAAGCTGAAGCTGTCGCGGTTGGTGCGCGTCAGGGTGATAAAGGGGGCGATGGACAGACCGGCATCGCGCAGCAGTCGCTTGGTGACGTCTTTATCCATGCAGGCCGCGGAAGCGAGCACGTCGGAGCCGACAAAGGGCAGGTTAGCGAGGCGCAGCATCCCCTGCAGGGAGCCATCTTCGCCGAGCGTACCGTGAACAATCGGGAAAATGACATCGACATTCGGCAGCGGCGAGCGGTTATCTGCCGCAATCAACTGCTGCTCGACGACGCCCGGCACCAGCGCCACGCTGTTGTCCGACGGATTCAGCGCGATACGCGCCGGATCGCTGGCGTTTTGCAGATAGTTCTGCGCATCGCTAATATGCCACTGCCCTGATTTATCAATACCCAGCAGCACCACTTCAAAGCGCGATGGATCCATCGCATCGACAATGTTCTTCGCCGACTGTAACGACACTTCATGCTCCGCCGATTTGCCGCCGAAGACGACCCCTACCCGCAGTTTTGCCATTTCAACAATCACTCACACTGATGAGAAAACCCATACGATATCACGTCAAAACGCACGATTCGCGGCCTTCTGCCATAATGTCTGGAGAAAAAAAGAGGAGGAGAGGTGAGCGGGAAGAGCCTGATCGTAATCGCTATTCTTATTGGCGGCCTCTATGCGGGCTACCGCGCGCTGCCCGCCTGGTATAACCCTTTTGCCCCGCTTCAGCTAAGCGATCCGCCGGGGCGCATCACCCAGTTCAAACTGCGGCGCTTAACGCCTGAAGATTGCGCCGCGCTGCTGAAGCAGGCGAATCAACAGCGGCTTATCTCCTCCGTCGCAGTGGCGGACAGCGGCGGCGACTGCCCGTTAACTAACGTGGTGCGCGTAAAAGATTTCGGTGCTGTGAAGCTGAGCAGTAGCTTTCTGGCGAGCTGCCCGCTGGCGCTCAGCTCGGCGCTGTTTGTTGAACAGCAGGCACGGCCATTAAGCGAAACGATGATGGGTAGCGCTTTAACGCGCATCGACCACGTTGGTAGCTACGCCTGCCGCAATATCTACAATCGCGCTGATGCGCGGCGCAGCGAACATGCCAGCGCGGAAGCGCTTGATATCAGCGCGTTCAGGCTGGCGAATGGTGAGCGGGTTTCCGTCCTGCGCGGCTGGCGGCAGGCGCGTACTCAACCCTGGCTGCGCGCGATGCTCAGCGCCAGCTGCGGTTATTACGGCAATGGTCTCGGGCCGGAGTATAACGCCGCGCACGCCGACCATTTCCATCTCGGCATGCGCGGTTACGGCCTCTGTCGCTAAGCATATCGCGCTTAGCATTTGCGGTTTTCCTGCCTGCACCGCTGTTATTCGGCGGTGGTTAACGGATAAAACGCCAAAATGTGGCTAAGCGCATATCTGGTAACTTATCGCTGGCGCATTCTTGGTACCCTATGCGCCGTTTTTCAAATCCTGAGTGATTACGCGTATTTATGGAATCCTGGAAGGTCAATCTTATCTCGGTGTGGTTTGGCTGCTTTTTTACCGGGCTTGCCATCAGCCAGATTTTGCCGTTTCTGCCGCTCTACGTGGCACAACTGGGGGTGACCTCGCACGAGGCGCTGTCGATGTGGTCAGGGCTAACCTTCAGCATCACTTTTCTCGTCTCGGCGATTGTCTCGCCAATGTGGGGCAGCCTGGCGGACCGTAAAGGGCGCAAGCTGATGCTGCTGCGCGCTTCGCTGGGGATGGCGATCGCCATTCTGCTTCAGGCTTTCGCCACCAACGTCTGGCAGCTGCTTCTGCTGCGCGGCGTGATGGGGCTCACCTCCGGTTATATTCCTAACGCCATGGCGCTGGTGGCCTCACAGGTGCCGCGCGAGCGTAGCGGCTGGGCGCTCAGTACCCTCTCGACGGCACAGATCAGCGGTGTGATCGGCGGCCCGCTGATGGGCGGTTTTCTGGCTGACCATTTAGGCCTGCGCACGGTGTTTATTATCACCGCGATGCTGCTGATGGTGAGCTTCCTGGTGACGCTGTTTCTCATTAAAGAGGGGGGCCGGCCGAAGGTGAAGAAGGGCGAGCGGCTCAGCGGCAAAGCGGTCTTCTCGACGCTGCCCTATCCGGCGCTGGTGATCAGCCTCTTTATCACCACCATGGTGATTCAACTCTGCAACGGCTCGATTGGCCCGATCCTCGCGCTCTTTATCCAGTCGCTGTCGCCCGATACCGCCAATATCGCTTTTCTTAGCGGGCTTATCGCCGCAGTTCCGGGCGTCTCTGCGCTGCTCTCGGCACCCAGGCTTGGAAAACTGGGCGATCGCATCGGCACCTCGCGCATTCTGCTGGCGACGCTCGCCTGCGCGATTGTCCTCTTCTTCGCGATGTCATTCGTCACCTCACCGCTGCAACTTGGCATTCTGCGCTTTCTGCTCGGCTTTGCCGATGGCGCGATGCTGCCCGCCGTACAGACGCTGCTGCTGAAGTACTCAAGTGAGCAGGTCACCGGCCGCATCTTTGGTTATAACCAATCCTTTATGTACCTGGGCAACGTCGCTGGCCCGCTGATGGGCGCCTCGGTCTCGGCGATGGCCGGCTTTCGCTGGGTCTTCGCCGCCACGGCGGTGGTAGTGCTGATAAATCTGATACAGCTGGCGCGGGCATTTCGCCGCGTGCGGTGACTGTGCTAAACGCAGGCCGGAAATAGATCTTCGGCCTGCGCATCCATCTTCTCTATATACTTCGTAATCCGCGATAGTGTTATTTCCCGAATGACCTTACTTACTGTGTGAATTAATGCGCAAAAATAATAGATGCATCTCCTTTGCAACTACTAAATCGAGTGCTAACTTCATGCAACATCTCAAAAGGAAATAGCGCCATGAAAAATCTCATTGCTGAGTTATTGGTCAAGCTTGCGGAGAAGGAAGAGGAGTCAAAGGAGCTGGTTGCCCAGGTTGAAGCGCTGGAAATCGTCGTCACCGCGCTGCTGCGCCAGATGGCGGCGTCCGAACAACAGGCGCTCATTTCAAGCGTCGAAGGCGCGCTGGCAGAGGCTCTGCCGGGCGATCAGCCTTTATGCAGAGAATCAGAAATGCTGCAACAATACGTAAAAAAGCTTTTAAGGCACCCACGCAGTTGACCTCGCGTTAGCATGTAAAATCTGTCATCTCACTGTCATCTGGGCTGCCTATAGTCGCTCTGTTTTATTTTCTTTAAGTATTTGTACATGGAGAATATTAAGTGAAACAGAGCGCGTTATACCTTGCACTATTATCCCTGCTCGCCTCGCCGGCTATTTATGCAGAATCATCTGTAGCGCCCGTTCTTGAAAACCGGGCGGCTCACGGCGATATTTCCGCACCCGGCGGCGCACGCCGTTTGACGGGCGACCAGACTGCCGCCCTGCGTGATTCCCTGAATGACAAACCAGCCAAAAATATTATTTTGCTGATTGGCGATGGCATGGGTGACTCCGAAATTACCGCCGCGCGAAATTATGCCGAAGGGGCGGGCGGTTTCTTTAAGGGGATCGATGCGCTGCCGCTCACCGGGCAGTACACCCACTACTCACTGGATAAGAAAAGCGGTAAGCCCGATTATGTCACTGACTCTGCCGCTTCGGCGACCGCGTGGAGTACCGGCGTAAAAACCTATAACGGCGCGCTCGGCGTTGATATCCACGACAAAGACCATATGACCATCCTTGAGATGGCGAAAGCCGCTGGTCTGGCGACGGGCGATGTCTCCACCGCAGAGTTGCAGGATGCGACGCCAGCCGCGCTGGTCTCCCATGTTATCTCCCGCCGCTGTTACGGCCCGACCGTTACCCGCGAGAAGTGCGCACTCAACGCGCTGGAGAAGGGCGGCAAAGGCTCGATTACCGAACAGCTGCTAAACGCGCGCCCGGATGTGACACTTGGCGGCGGGGCAAAAACCTTCAGTGAAACCGCCACCGCCGGTGAGTGGCAGGGCAAAACCCTGCGCGAGCAGGCGCAGGCCCGCGGTTACCAGCTGGTGAACGATGCCGCGTCGCTTGCGGCCATCAGCATGGCCAATCAAGATAAACCGCTGCTCGGCCTCTTTGCCGATGGCAATATGCCGGTGCGCTGGGAAGGGCCGAAAGCCTCTCTGCATGGCAATCTGGATAAGCCTGCCGTGACCTGTACGCCAAACCCGAAACGCACCGACAGTGTGCCGACGCTGGCGGCGATGACGGAAAAGGCCATTGAGCTGCTGAGCAAAAATGAGAAGGGCTTCTTCCTGCAAGTGGAGGGGGCGTCGATTGATAAGCAGGATCATGCGGCGAACCCGTGCGGCCAGATTGGCGAAACCGTCGATCTCGACGAAGCGGTGCAGAAAGCGCTGGAGTTTGCGCGTAAAGATGGCAATACACTGGTGATCGTGACGGCGGATCACGCCCATGCCAGCCAGATTATTCCGGCAGATACCAAAGCACCGGGGCTGAGCCAGGCGCTGACCACCAAAGATGGCGCGGTAATGGCGATGACCTACGGCAACTCGGAAGAGGAGTCGATGGAGCATACCGGCACGCAGGTACGCATTGCGGCTTACGGCCCGCATGCGGCGAACGTGGTGGGGCTGACGGATCAGACCGATCTCTTCTACACCATGAAAATGGCGCTGGGCCTTAAGTAACGGCTGCCCGGTGGTAAATCTCTGCTGCCGGGTGGTTTTTTCGCCAATTAGGACCATCCTTAAAGGGTTCATTGACAGAAGGATGGCGCTATGAAAATCACACTCCTTGTTACTCTTATCTTCGGTGTGCTCTTTATGACGGCGTTAAGCGCCGCCGAGAAAACATTGACCCCGCAACAACAACGTATGACGCTCTGCAACCAGCAGGCGAAGGCGCAGAACCTGGGTGGTGAAGCGCGCAAGAGCTACATGAGCGACTGCCTGAAGAACACCAAAACCGAGCCGGGGCAAAAGAGCCTGACGCCGCAGCAGCAGCGGATGCGCGAATGCAACGCCCAGGCGACGCAGCAATCCCTGAAAGGCGATGATCGCAGTAAATTTATGAGCGCTTGCCTGAAAAAAGCGGCGTAATCCTCCCCGCGCGGGCGTAAATCGCGCCCGCATACTCAATGCGTTTCTGCCGCTCTGTTGCTCCCCGCTTAATCTCTGCCAGGCTTTATTTGTGAGCTGTGTTGTCTTTTTTTCCTTTGCGAGTGTACGTCGCCAGACGTTACGCCCGTTTTGCCACACCAATACGGGAGCAAGAGTAATGAATTATCAATATGTTACCGATCTAAACGATCTACCTGAAAACCAGCCGGTAAAGTTCGATGTGGATGGCACCTCGCTTATCCTCATCCGCACCTTAACTCAGGTGCGCGCGTTTCAGAGCCGCTGTCCCCATGCCGGTGCGCCGCTTGAGCAGGGCGCGGTGTGCGACGGGCGGCTGGTCTGCCCGTGGCATAAAGCCAACTTCGATATCACTAACGGCGAGTGGTGCGAACCGCTGGCGTTGCAAAACCTGAAGCAGTATCCGGTGCATATCGATCAGAACCGCGTGCTGGTCAACCCGCGCCCGGCTTCGCCCGCCAGCCATCACACCATTCGCGGAGACGGGCCGCAAACAGTGGTGATCCTCGGCACCGGCGCGGCCGGTAGCTCAGCGGCGGTGACACTGCGTGACGCCGGGTTTAACGGTCATCTGATGCTGATCGATAAAGAGAGCGAAGCGCCTTATGACCGCACGGCGCTGAGCAAGTTTGTGCCCTCCGGCAAGATGAAAATCAGCGAAGTGCCGCAACTGCTGGATAAGGCGTTCTATGCCCAGCCGGGGGTGGAGAACATCGATCAAGCGGTAACGAAGCTTGATGCCGAAGCTCGTCAGCTGACCCTCGCCGACGGGCGCGAAATTACCTTCGACAAACTGCTGCTGGCGACTGGCGGACGCCCCGTCTGGCCGGAGATTAGCGGCAATCAGCTGGCGGGGGTGCATGTGCTGCGTGATATCCACCAGGCGCAGACACTGCTGAGCGAAGTGGAGGATGAGCAGCAGCTGGTGATTGTCGGCAACAGCTTTATCGCCATGGAGCTGGCCGCGGCGCTGCGTAACCAGGATGTCGATGTTACCGTGCTCTCCCGCCATGCGGTGCCGTTTGTGCCGCAGTTCGGCGAAGAGATTGGCCGCCACTTTATGGAGCTGCACAAGCAGAATGGCGTCAAGTTTGTCACCGGCGAACCGCTGGAACTGCAGGGCGAGGAGCACGTGCAGCGCGTGGCGCTGAAAGATGGTCGCACCCTCCCGGCGCATGTGGTGGTGTTTGCTACCGGCGTGGAGCCCTCGACCGATCTGGTGGGCGATCTGCCCCGCGAAGAGGATGGTAGCCTGACGGTGGATGAGTATCTGCGCGCGGCACCCGATATCTGGGCGGTGGGCGATATCGCCACCTATCCGGCACCGGAAGGGCGTCGACGCATTGAGCACTGGCGCGTTGCGCAGCAGCAGGGGCGCATCGCGGCGCTCAATATGCTCGGGGAGACGCAGCCCTTTGATCGGGTGCCCTTTTTCTGGACTACCCACTTCGGGACGCGCTTTGAGTATCTCGGCTATGCCCGCGAGTGGGACAGCATGAAGATGCTGGGCTCGTTTGAAAATAAACGTTTTGCCGTGCTTTACGGCCAGCAGGGGATGCTGAAAGCGGTGCTTAGCTGCGGCGAGAACACCGCCACGGCGGAGCTGGTGCTGAAAATGCAGGAGCCGCTGACCATGCGTGCAGCCAGCGAACTCCTCTCGTAACGTTCGCGTCACGGTCTACTCGCCGTGGCGCTGCGTGTTACGCGCTCAGTTTTTCCGACTTCGCCATACAGGCAGCCATCGCATCCATCACCGCGGCGCGAAAGCCCTTATCTTCCAGCACTTTCACTGCTTCGATGGTGGTGCCGCCCGGCGAGCAGACCATATCTTTCAGCTCGGCAGGGTGTTTGCCGGTCTCCAGCACCATCTTCGCCGAGCCCATTACTGCCTGCGCGGCAAATTTATAGGCCTGCGCGCGCGGCATGCCGCCCAGCACGGCGGCATCGGCCATCGCTTCGATAAACATAAACACATACGCCGGTGCCGAGCCGCTGACGCCAACGACAGGGTGGATCATCGCTTCGGAAACCACTTCCGCTTCGCCAAAGCAGCGGAATATGGTCAGCACATCGGCGGTATCTTCAGACGTTACCAGCGCATTCGGCGTGATGGAGGTCATCCCGGCGTTAACCAGCGCGGGGGTGTTCGGCATCACGCGGATAATTTTGCGATCGTGACCCAGCGCGCGCGCCAGCTGATCGAGCGTCACGCCTGCCGCGATGGAGACCACCAGCGTCTCCTTATTCAGGCTGGAGGCGATATCGCTGAGGACTTTCACCATGATGTTCGGCTTCACGGCACCAAAAACAATATCGGCAATCTGTGCCACTTCCTGCGCGCTCTGCGCGGCGTTAATGCCATACTCCTGTTGCAGGGCGGCGACCTTATCAGGCGTTGGCGTATAGACCCAAATCTGCCCCGGTTTCACCTCGCCGCTGGCGATCAGCCCGCCGACAATGGCCTTTCCCATGTTACCGCAGCCGATAAAACCGATTTTCTTTTCCATCACGTCCCTCTCTGCTTGTTATTGCATGTGATTCATAGCTTAACGCGCTTTTTCGGCGAGGGCGAAAGGATCTCTGCTTTCTCCGGCGGGCAATTAAAGGGAGAATGCGCCGAAACAAAAAGGAGTCACCATGGCAATATGGGTTGATGCGGACGCCTGTCCGAATGTGATTAAAGAGATTTTATTTCGCGCTGCGGAGCGTACGCAGACGCCGTTAACGCTGGTCGCTAACCAGACTCTGCGCGTGCCGCCATCCAGGGTGATCCGCGCGCTTAGGGTACCGGCAGGGTTTGATGTCGCTGATAACGAAATCGTGCGTCTCTGCGCGCCGGATGATTTAGTGATTACCGCCGACATTCCGCTGGCGGCAGAGGTGCTGGCAAAAGGGGCGGCAGCGCTTAACCCGCGCGGCGAACGCTACACGGAAGCGACGATTCGTGAGCGGCTGACCATGCGCGATTTTATGGATACGCTGCGCGCCAGCGGCATCCAGACCGGTGGCCCGGACTCGCTCTCGCAGCGCGATCGCCAGCAGTTCGCCGCGCAGCTCGATAAGTGGCTGCTTGAGCGCCAGCGCCGCCAGACGCCGTAACCGGGCTTGTCAGTTTTTATCACTTCCAGTAAGGTTGCCGCTACAGGTGATGCCACAGAAACTTTACAGCCCTGACGGCTGCGCCAGAACGTTCTCATAGGCAAAATTGAGACTGTGTAACGTTACTCTTACGCAGCGCGCGCCATTCGTTTAGTGCTATCATCGCCATCTTATTGTTTTCCCCCAACCGGGGGCTGGAGGAACAACCTGCTCATGACGCTACCCATCTTTCTCATCGGCGCACGCGGCTGCGGTAAATCCACTGTTGGCCGGGCGCTGGCGCTGTCACAGGGCTTCCAGTTTATCGATACCGATAGCTGGTTGCAGGAAGAGGCGCAGCAGACCGTTGCGCAAATCGTAGAGCAGGAGGGGTGGGCCGGTTTTCGCGCCCGCGAAACGGCGGCGCTGGAAGCCGTGACCGAACCCGCTCTGGTCGTTGCCACCGGCGGCGGCATTATCCTCAGCGACTATAATCGCCGTTTTATGCGCGAGCACGGCCGCGTGGTTTACCTCAGCGCGCCGGTCGACGTGCTGGCCGGAAGGCTTGAAGCCTTTCCGCAGGAGGGGCTGCGTCCGACCCTGACAGGCAAGCCAATCAGCGAAGAGGTGAGCGAAGTGCTCGCCACCCGCGATGCGCTCTATCGCGATGCGGCGCACTTTGTGGTGGATGCCGCGCAGCCGCCGCAGGCGGTGGTGGCAGAAATTGAGGCGGCTTTACGGCTGGCGCGCGCCAGTTAACGAAACGTTTGACTATACTTATCTCTCTAACCGCAAAAGGAGAATAAGCTATGCCGACTAAACCGCCCTATCCGCGTGAAGCCCGTGTTGTAGCTGTTGAGAAGGGACCCAGCGACGCGACTGTCACCTGGTATGAACTGCGTGCCGATCATCCGAAGCCGGACTCATTGATCAGCGAACACCCTTCGGAGCAGGAAGCGCTGGATGCGAAAAAGCGTTACGAGGACCCCGATAAAAGTTGATCCGGCGATCCCGCCAGCGTGATTTCCTGAACCTTTCAGAAAGTCGCTTGCATCACATTTTTTGACTGGCTTAATGCCAGTCACTGTTTATATTCATTGTTACTGGAATTTATTAGAACACAGGAGTGGCACATTCTCTTTACACGGCGGCGGTGATCCATCCTCCGTCGGTTGTTGTACAGAGAATCATAACTAAAAGCAGTTTTGAAAGGCGGAAAGCAAAGATGAGTGCGACGTTGGCCATCCTCACCATTGGTGTGGTGCCGGTAAAAGAGATCCTGCCGCTGCTGGCAGAGCATGTTTCAGAAGATCAAATCACCCATGTCAGCCTGCTGGGGAAGATGGACCCGGCACAAGTTCGTATCGATTATTGCGTTGACCCTGGCGAGACCGCCATTCCGACGCGTCTGAGCGATGACACCCTCGGCATGGTTTCGCGCCAGAAAGTGGAGCGCGATCTGCAAAGCGTGATCGAAGTGCTCGATAACCAGGGGACATATGATGTCATTCTGCTGATGAGCACCGCCGATATTCGCGGGTTAAACGCGCGAAACGCGATCCTGATTGAACCGCAGCGCATCATTCCGCCGCTGGTTGCCTCGATTGTTGATGGTCACCAGGTGGGCGTCATTGTGCCAGTCCCAGAGCTGATGGCACCGCAGAAAAAGAAGTGGCAGGTGCTGGAAAAAGAGCCGTTGTATGAACTCTGCCACCCCTACGAGGCGAGCGAGACGGAGTTGGTTGACGCTGGAAAAGCATTGCTGGAACGCGGTGCCGATGTGTTGATGCTCGACTGTCTTGGCTTCCATCAGCAGCATCGCGATCTGCTGCAAAAAGCGCTGGATGTCCCGGTTCTACTCTCCAATGTGCTGGTGGCGCGTCTGGCTTCCGAACTGCTGGTGTAACCGCATAACGGCGCAATTTCGCGTGACATCACTTAAGCCCGGCCTCTATAGTGGTTTTCCTGTCATTTCTCTATAAGGGCCTGTTTATGCTTCAAAGTAATGAATACTTTTCCGGTAAAGTGAAGTCCATTGGGTTTACCAGCAGCAGCACTGGCCGCGCCAGCGTCGGCGTGATGATGGAAGGGGAGTACACCTTTTCCACCGCCCAGCCGGAAGAGATGACGGTGGTAAGTGGCGCGCTTAACGTGCTGTTGCCAGGAGAAACCGAATGGAAAACGCACGCCGCCGGCGAAGTGTTCAATGTCCCGGGCCATAGCGAATTCCATCTGCAGGTTGCCGAGCCGAGTGCCTACCTCTGCCGTTATCTGTAACGCTTGCGTCCTCCGGCGACAAAAAAGCCCGGTAGCGCTGCGCTTACCGGGCCTGTGAAAACAGAGTCGCTGGATCTTTAGCGCTGGGCTTCGCCGCCCAGGCCTTCCACCAGATTTTGAATCAGTGCCGCCAGCTCGCCGGTCATCAGAATAAAATCGGCATCGAAACGCTGGGCATAATCTTCCCGGTCAATATCTTCATTCTGATCGCGCAGTTCATCGCTGAACTTCAGGCGTTTTACCGAACCATCATCACAGATCATAAACTGGATGCGCTGCTGCCAGTCGAGTGCCAGCCTGGTCACCACTTTGCCCGCTTCAATGTGCACGGCGATTTCGTCGCTCACCAGATCCTGCTTTTTCGCGCGGATCACGCCGCCATCTTCCAGCATCGCTTTCAGTTCGGCTTCGTCCAGCAGCTGGAACCCCTGCGCCACTGTGCCGGAGCGAACCCATTCGGTTAGCGTCAGCTCAATCGGGTTTTCCATCGTCAGCGGTACCACCGGCAGTGAGCCGAGGCTTTTACGCAGCAGCGCCAGCGTATCTTCTGCTTTTTTCGCGCTGGCGCAGTCAACCATAATCAGGCCGTTGACGGTGTCTATCCACATCATCGTCTGGCTGTAGCGGCTGAAAGCGCGCGGTAGCAGCGAGTGCAGCACTTCATCTTTCAGCGCATCTTTTTCAGTTTTTTTCAGTTTGCGCGCCTGCTCGGCTTCAAGACGGGCGATTTTGGCTTCCAGCGCCTGTTTCACTACCGGCGTCGGCAGAATTTTCTCTTCTTTGCGCGCGCAGATAATAATCTGGCCGTTGTTGGTGTGGGTCAGCGCTTCGCTGTGTGAGCCCATCGGTGGAACCCAACCGGTTTTCGCCATATCCTGACTACCGCATGGCGTAAACGAGAGCGGGGCGAGCTGTTTTTCCATCTCTTCCGCACGGAGCACCACATCGCGGCTGAGACGGTATACCATTAAATTTTTGAACCACAGCATGATTTTTTCCACGGCCTTGTCGTTAAATGCAGCGGGCATAATAGCGAATTGTCGCCGCGCTTGCATTGCTAATGCGTGGTCCACAACGAGGAGTTTGATGTGCGTATCGGTATCGATTTGGGTGGTACAAAGACAGAAATTATTGCGCTGGACGAGAGCGGAGAGACGCTGTTCCGCCATCGGCAGCCGACGCCGCGCGACTATCAGCAGACCATTGAGCTTATCGCTTCGCTGGTCGACCTGGCGGAAAAAGAGACCGGCCAGCGCGGCACGGTCGGCATGGGGATTCCGGGCTCTATCTCGCCCTATACCGGGGTGGTGAAGAACGCCAACTCCACGTGGCTCAACGGTAAACCCTTTGATAAGGAGTTGAGCCAGCGCCTTAATCGTGAAGTGCGCCTTGCGAACGATGCCAATTGCCTGGCGGTGTCGGAAGCGGTTGACGGTGCGGCCGCGGGCGCGCAGACGGTGTTTGCGGTGATTATCGGTACTGGCTGTGGCTCCGGCATTGCGCTCAACGGCCACTCCCATATTGGTGGTAACGGTACGGCGGGCGAGTGGGGGCACAATCCGCTGCCCTGGATGGATGAGGACGAGCTGCGTTATCGCAATGAAGTGCCCTGCTATTGCGGTAAGCAGGGGTGCATTGAGACCTTTATCTCCGGCACCGGCTTTGGTACCGATTATCAGCGTCTGAGCGGTCATGCATTGAAGGGCAACGAGATTATTCGCCTGGTGAACGAGCAGGATGCGGTCGCCGAGCTGGCGCTGAGCCGCTATGAGATGCGGCTGGCGAAGTCGCTGGCGCATGTGGTGAATATCCTCGATCCCGATGTGATCGTGCTGGGCGGTGGGATGAGTAATGTCGATCGTCTGTACCAGACGGTGCCGGGATTGATGCAGAAGTGGGTTTTCGGCGGCGAGTGTGAGACGCCGATCCGTAAAGCGCTGCACGGGGATTCCAGCGGCGTGCGCGGTGCCGCATGGCTCTGGCCGCAGGGGGAGTAAGCCGCGAAACCGCCCAGGCCGGATAAGCGGTTACGCGCCATCCGGCATTATCACCGCGGCACCATTGCCGGATGGCGGCTCCGCCTTATCCGGCCTACCAAAACGCAGTTCCAGCGACACCGTTTTTGCTTTTATCTGCGATCTCGCAGCGATGGGGTGGTGTCCCCGCTGAAATCGGCGAACCGAAGCGGGAATGACAAGGTCTGGACGCCATGGATGGCGGACAGAGGCGAACCGAGGCATGGAGCGAGTCCCGTAGGGGCGAGCAAGCCGAGTCGAGCCGGCCGCAGTCAGGCGCGCGGGAGGTGAGCGCAGTGCGAAGCACCGATTTCCTCGCGTGGCCGCGGGGATTGACAAGGGGAGCGCGGCCGCTTCCCTTGTCCCGTTCACCGTATAAGGGGTTAATGAAACTCCCCAACGCATGGTGAACGGAACCCTTCCACCGAGGCAACATGCCGCAGCCATTGCCGGATGGCGCGTTACACGCTTATCCGGCCTACGCCGTTTCAGCGGCACGGTACTGCAATCTACGACACCGCATACTTCCCGTCGAGCTTGCTGTAGCCAAGCCCGTTTATCTTCTTAACCTTAATCTGCACCGGAATTCGCTCCTTCATTGCCTCAACGTGGCTTATCACGCCGATGGTTTTGCCGGTGGCGTTTAATGCATCGAGCGCATCCAGCGCGGTATCCAGCGTTTCGCTATCCAGCGTGCCGAATCCTTCGTCAAGGAACAGTGAATCGATACGGGTTTTGTGGCTCACCAGATCGGAGAGCGCCAGCGCCAGTGCAAGGCTCACGAGGAAGCTTTCACCGCCGGAGAGCGTGCGGGTATCACGCACCGCATCGGCCTGCCACGTATCGACCACCTCCAGCTCCAGCGCATCGCTCACTTTGCGCTTAAGCAGATAGCGCCCGTGCAGGCGGGTAAGCTGGTTATTCGCCAGCCAGACCAGGTTGTCCAGCGTCAGGCCCTGGGCGAATTTACGGAACTTATCCCCCTCTTTGGAGCCAATCAGCGCATTGAGATGGCCCCAGTCATCACAGCGGGCGGTGGCTTGCTCAATCTGCTGTAACACACTCTGCTGGCGTTTGCGGTTATCCGTATCCTGTTTCAGCTGCTGGCGCACCTCGCCCTGGCTGGTGGTGTTCTCGCGCAGCTGTCGCGCAAGCTGCTCCAGTACCGGTGCGGTGCTCTCCACGCTGGCCTCTGCCGCAAGCCCGGCGGGGCGCTGCTGCTGATGGTCAGTGAGCGCCTGCTCTGCGCTGGCCGCCAGCGCCTGTTTCTGCTGGCAATCGGCCTCCAGCGTCTGGCGCAGCTGCGTAAGGCGTTGATGCTCGCCATCATCCAGCAGGGCGCTAAGGAAGGCGTCGCAATCGTCAAAAAGCGTCGCCGCCAGCGCATCGTTAAACGCCTGCTCACATTGACGCTCGCTCTCCGCCGCCTGCGCCAGCTGCTGATGCAGGGTTTGCCACTGGCTTTGCAGCGTCAGGCAGGTATCGTGCACCTTGCGCCACCCCTCCAGCGTCACACCTGCCTCACCAACGGCGATATCCTCCGCGGGCAGGGTGTCAAGGATTGGCGCAAGCTGCGCCAGCTGTTGCTGTAGCGCGGTATGCTGCTGCTGCTGCTCTTGCCACTGCTGCGCTTCACTGGCGCGCGCGGCCAGCCATGAGGCTTCGTCATCTTCGGCGGGCAGCGCCAGGTCGAGCGCCGCAAGCGTGGCGGCCAGGCTTTCGCGCCGGCGCTCAACTGCCTGCTGATACTGCTCGCTCTGCTGGCGCAGCTCGTTTATCTGCTGTTGCAGAGTGAGGCGCTGATTGAGCAGGTAAAGCTGGTGTTCGTAGGCGTCCTGCGCGCTTTGCCAGCTGTTGAGATCGCGCTGCGGCTCCAGCGTAACGTTGAGGGCGGCGCAGGCTTTTGCCCATGCCTCAAGCCAGCTGCGCTCCTCCTCCTGCAGCAGTTTCGCTTCGCGCTCATCTTTCTCGTAACGCTCAGCGAGGCCTTTCAGCCGCTCGCCGAGCGCCACGCCCGCTTCCTTCATGGTGCGCACTTCCAGATCGAGCGCGTTAAAGCGCGTCTGATTGACGCCTGGCTCAATAGCCTGATAGTGAGCGACCGCCGGATGCTCCGTTGCGCCGCACAGCGGGCAGGGGTGACCGGGCTGAAGGCGCGCGCGCTCGCTTTCGAGATCCTTGATCCGGCTCTCCAGCTCGCAAATGGTGCGCACCTCGTTCAGTAACTGATTTTTCTCTTTATAGCGTTCGCGTTTGTGCGCCAGCTCGGCGGTCAGCTTCTCCTGCTCCGCTTTCAGATCCAGCAGGCTCTGCTGGCGCTGGCTCAACTGCTTGCGCAGCGGCGCGTAGCGGGCGTGCAGGGCGGTAAGCTGCTGGCGCAGCGGGCGGTTTTGCGCGCAGAGCGCCATCGCCGCCGCCGTCTCCTCGATGCTCATCTCAAGTGTGGAGATCGGCAGGGTGCGCAGACGCTCCTGCTGGCTCTGCACCCGCTGCTGCGCTGCGAGCCACTGCTTTTTCTCCTCTGCCAGCTGGCTGAAGAGCGCCCGCCAGCCGGTTAATTCACTCTGCCAGCGCTGGAAGTGGGTATGCTCGTTTAACCACACCTCCAGCATTTGCCGCGACGCAAGCAGTGAGGCTTGCTGCTGCGCGGCGCTGGCGCGTATCTGCGCGCGCTGTAGCAGGCTGGCTTGTAAGCGGGTATTCACTTCCTCGCTCTGCGTGCGGGTACGCGCCACTGTTTTGCGCTGCTCCTCAAGCCGCTCCCACAGCGGGCGCAGCTGCTGTGCCGGTTGCGCCAGTTCAAGAGCAGCAAGCTGCGGGCGGGCATCGTTACGCGCCTGCAGTGCCTGCGCCAGCATTGCTTTCGCCCGTCCGCGCGCCGCGTGTAGCTCCGCTTCGCGGGTAAGCCACTGCGCCTGCGCCTGCGCGCTGCGCTGGGCGCTCAGCAGCGTCTGCTCTTCGTCAGTTAGTACTTGCAAACGTCGCTCAAGCTGCTGCCGCTGCTCGCTATCCAGCAGCACGACACCTTCCGCCTGCGTACGCAGCTGTTCAAGCTCGCCTTTGGCGCTTTTATGCTTCTCAAACACCATCGCTGAAATCTGCCCGTAGATCTCAGTGCCGGTCAGCTCCTCCAGCAGTTCGGCGCGCTCGCGCGGTTTGGCGTTGAGGAACGCGGCAAACTGCCCCTGCGAGAGCAGCATCGAGCGGGTGAAACGGCCATAATCAAGCCCGGTGAGCGAGGCGGTAAGATCGAGCTTATCTTTGACTTTATCGGCGAGGATCTTTCCCGTTTCGCAGAGCGCCAGCTCCACGCGTGGTGCCTGCAGATTGCCATCCGCCAGCCCACGGGCGCGCGTCTGGCTCCAGAAGGCGCGATAGGCCACCCCTTTGACTTCAAACTCCACCTCCGCCAGACACTCGGCGGTATCGCGGGTCATCAGATCGTTTTGTGACTGTGACAGGGTGCTGAGGCGCGGCGTTTCGTGGTAAAGGGCAAGACAGATGGCGTCCAGCAGGGTAGTTTTCCCTGCCCCGGTGGCACCGGTAATGGCGAACAGCCCATTGCTGGCGAAGGGCTCGTCGGTAAAATCGATTTTCCACTCGCCCTTCAGCGAATTAATATTTTTCAGCCGTAAACTGAGGATCTTCATGCGTCGTTCTCCTCATCCAGCGCCTGGCGGGTCTCGCTGAACAGCGTATGTAAGCGCGCACTCTGCATCTCGTCGAGCTCCTCCTGAGCCAGCCTGCGGTCAAAGACCTCTTCAACTTTTAACTCGCTTAATGTTTCACGCACTTCGCCTGCGAGCAGGCGGTCGCGCAGCTCACGGCTACGTCGCACCAGCAGCACTTCGACGGGCAGATCCTCCGTCACCTGCTGGATTTTGCGCTGCATATCGACCAGATAGTCGCTGCTGACAATCTCAATATCGAGCCACACCGGCGGCGTGGCGGGAGCATTTCGCCACTGCTCAAGCTGGCGGCAGATATCGGCAAATTCGCCCTTAATCACCGCCAGCGGCTGAGTGGCGGGGACCTCAAGGGGAGTCACCTCTGCCAGCTTGCCGTCGGCGAAGGTCACCAGATTGACGCCTTTGCTTTTACCGGTCTCATCAAAGCTAAGGGGAATCGGCGAGCCGCAGTAACGAATATGCTCCGTGCCGCCAATTTTCTGCGCGCGGTGGATATGTCCAAGCGCGATGTAATCTGCCGGGGGAAAATTTTGTGCAGGAAACGCATCCAGTGTGCCGATATAAATATCACGTACTGCGTCACTTTTACTGGCGCCGACGGTGGTTAAATGGCCGCTGGCGATAATCGGTAACGGCTTATCGCCGCGCAGTTCGCAAGCGGCCTGATACTGCTGCTGATAATACCCGGTGATGGCCGCCAGCAGGTGCTGCTGTTTCTGCTGCCCGGACATGCCCGCCTGGCTGACGGTGATATCGCGCGGGCGCAGAAAGGGGACTGGGCAGAAGACCGCGCCGGGTTCGCCGTCGCGGCGATAGAGCAGAAACGGCGCGACGCCCGCGCTGGCGACCACGGTTGTGTTGAGATAAGCGAGGATCTCTTTTGATTCATTCAGCGTCGCCACGGAGTCATGGTTGCCTGCCAGCACGATTAACTGGCAACCGCTGCGCTGCAAGTTGACCACAAAGCGGTTATAGAGTTCGCGTGCGTAGCTCGGCGGCGATCCGGTATCGAAAATGTCGCCCGCCACCACGATGGCGTCGACCTGCTGCTGCTCGGCCGTGGTTAACAGCCAGTCAAGAAAAGCGCTGTGCTCGGCGGCGCGGCTTTTGCTGTAAAAGTTTTGGCCGAGATGCCAGTCCGATGTGTGAAGAATGCGCATAGTGATCCCGTGGCAATAAAGCATAACGGCGATTATAAACATTAAGCGGGTCAGGGACATCGCATAGCGCAAATTTGCGTTGTCACAATCGGGCGGGCTGGGTCATATAGCGGTCATGTTATTCATAAATCTGTCATAAAACTGACGCATAATGGCGACGCTATTTATACTGCAGACTAATTAATACAGGGCGAATGATGGCGAGACGAATTCTGGTCGTGGAAGATGAAGCACCGATCCGTGAAATGGTGTGCTTTGTGCTCGAACAAAATGGTTTTCAGCCGGTGGAAGCTGAAGATTTCGACAGCGCGGTGAACCAGCTTAATGAACCCTGGCCGGATCTGGTGCTGCTGGACTGGATGCTACCCGGCGGTTCCGGTATTCAATTTATTAAGCACCTGAAGCGCGAAGCCATGACCCGCGATATTCCGGTGATGATGCTGACCGCGCGCGGTGAAGAGGAGGATCGCGTGCGCGGTCTCGAGACGGGCGCAGATGATTACATCACCAAGCCCTTCTCGCCGAAAGAGCTGGTGGCGCGTATTAAAGCCGTGATGCGCCGTATTTCGCCGATGGCGGTGGAAGAGGTGATTGAGATGCAGGGCTTAAGCCTCGATCCCTCCTCCCATCGCGTCATGACCGGCGAAAACCCCCTCGATATGGGCCCCACCGAATTTAAACTCTTACACTTCTTTATGACCCATCCGGAGCGCGTTTACAGCCGCGAACAGCTGCTGAACCACGTCTGGGGCACCAATGTGTATGTTGAAGACAGAACCGTAGACGTGCATATTCGTCGTCTGCGTAAAGCGCTGGAAGGGAGTGGGCACGACCGGATGGTGCAGACGGTACGCGGCACGGGATATCGTTTTTCGACCCGTTTCTGAAATTTGACAGGAGTGTGACGCGTGCTGGAAAGGCTGTCATGGAAAAGGCTGGTGCTGGAGCTCCTCCTTTGTTGTATTCCCGCCTTTATTCTGGGCGCGATGTTCGGCTATCTGCCGTGGTTTTTACTGGCGGCGGTGACCGGGCTTCTGATCTGGCACTTCTGGAATCTGCTGCGTCTCTCCTGGTGGTTGTGGGTCGATAAAAGCATGACGCCGCCGCCCGGCACCGGCAGCTGGGAGCCGCTGCTTTACGGCCTGCACCAGATGCAGATGCGCAATAAAAAGCGCCGCCGCGAGCTTGGCAACCTGATTAAACGCTTTCGCAGCGGCGCCGAGTCGCTGCCGGATGCGGTGGTGCTGACCACGGAAGAGGGGATGATCTTCTGGTGTAATGGCCTTGCGCAACAGCTGCTGGGGCTGCGCTGGCCCGACGATAACGGGCAGAATATCCTCAACCTGCTGCGCTACCCCGAATTTACCCAATACCTGAAAAGCCAATCCTTCAGCAAACCGCTCAATCTGGTGCTCAACAATGGCCGCCATTTAGAGATCCGCGTGATGCCCTACAGTGAGCAGCAGCTGCTGATGGTGGCGCGCGATGTCACCCAGATGCACCAGCTGGAAGGGGCGCGCCGCAACTTTTTCGCTAATGTCAGCCATGAGCTGCGCACGCCGCTAACGGTGCTGCAGGGCTACCTTGAGATGATGCAGGAGCAGACGCTGGAAGGCGCCCCGCGCGAAAAAGCGTTACATACCATGCGCGAGCAAACCTCGCGGATGGAGGGGCTGGTGCGCCAGCTTCTCACCCTGTCAAAAATTGAAGCCGCGCCGACGCACGGCGCAAATGAAGTGATTGACGTACCGATGATGCTGCGTGTAGTTGAGCGGGAAGCGCAAACCCTCAGCCAGCAGAAACAGAGCTTCAGCTTTGAGGTCGACAGCCAGTTGAAAGTGCTGGGCAGCGAAGAGCAGCTACGCAGCGCCATCTCCAACCTGGTCTATAACGCGGTTAATCACACCCCCGCCGGAACGCATATTATTGTGCGCTGGCAGCCGGTGGTGCACGGCGCGGAGTTTAGCGTCGAGGATAATGGGCCGGGGATTGCCGCCGAGCATATCCCGCGCCTGACCGAGCGTTTCTACCGCGTGGATAAAGCACGCTCGCGCCAGACCGGCGGCAGCGGGCTTGGGCTGGCGATAGTCAAACATGCGGTCAATCACCACGACAGCCGCCTTGATATCAGCAGCATACCGGGCAAAGGGACGCGCTTTAGTTTTGTCCTGCCGGAACGCCTGATTGCCAAAAACAGCCACCCATAACCCACTTGTCAGCTTATCTTTCCGGTGGCTCGCTGCGGCGAGCCGCTCCGCCTCACCTCATCCCGCGCCTGCAACGTAGTTTGTACGGTTGTTGCTTTTTTGTTCGCACGATCAGCCAGGTGTTTTTCTGATAAATAGAGTTTTTCACTGGCCAGGTTTTGCTGTTTAGTATAACTATCTGGTTTTGCGATCCCGACTTGCCTTTAAACGTTATAAGCGTTTAAATTGCGCCCCATGCATTGCCAGACCGACTGTGTTTGCGCGGTAAACCGAAAAACTATTCTTCGCCACGCAGCACATTAAGCATTTCCCGCTGATTTAACGCGTTATTGATGCGTTATTGTCCGGTGCGGGGCGGCTAATTATTCAACATTTTTACGACACCACATCCACAGGCAGTAAACATTATGACCCATCACTTAAAACCGCGTGACATCATCGCGCTGGGCTTTATGACCTTCGCGCTGTTTGTTGGCGCAGGTAATATTATTTTTCCTCCCATGGTCGGCTTGCAGGCGGGTGAATTCGTCTGGACGGCGGCGCTGGGCTTCCTGATTACTGCGGTGGGCCTGCCGGTGCTAACGGTGGTTGCATTAGCAAAAGTGGGCGGCGGCATTGATAGCCTCAGCACACCGATTGGCAAAATTGCCGGCGTGCTGCTGGCGACGGTCTGCTATCTGGCCGTGGGGCCGCTGTTCGCCACGCCGCGTACCGCAACCGTCTCCTTTGAAGTGGGTATCGCGCCGCTGACCGGCGACGGCTCCATGGCGCTGCTGATCTACAGCCTGGTCTACTTCGCGCTGGTGATCCTGGTCTCTCTCTATCCGGGTAAACTGCTTGATACCGTCGGCAACTTCCTCGCACCGCTGAAAATTATCGCCCTGACGATTCTGGCTATCGCCGCGCTGGTGTGGCCAGCCGGTCCTATCAGCCACGCGCTGGAAGCCTACCAGACCGCGCCATTCTCTAACGGTTTTGTGAATGGCTACCTGACGATGGATACCCTCGGTGCGATGGTCTTCGGGATTGTTATCGTCAATGCCGCCCGCTCGCGCGGCGTGACCGAAGCGCGTCTGTTGACCCGCTATACCGTCTGGGCCGGGCTGATGGCTGGTGTCGGCCTGACGCTGCTTTATCTGGCGCTCTTCCGTCTCGGCTCCGACAGCGCGGTGCTGGTCGATCAGTCCGTTAACGGCGCGGCGATTCTGCATGCCTATGTCCAGCACACCTTTGGCGGTGCGGGCAGCTTCCTGCTGGCAGCGCTGATCTTCATCGCTTGCCTGGTAACGGCGGTTGGCCTGACCTGCGCCTGCGCAGAGTTTTTTGCTCAGTATCTGCCGCTCTCTTACCGGACGCTGGTCTTTATCCTCGGCCTCTTCTCAATGGCGGTCTCAAACCTCGGTCTGAGCCACCTGATCCAGATTTCGATTCCGGTGCTGACCATGATCTATCCGCCGTGTATCGTGCTGGTGGTCTTGAGCTTTACCCGCTCTTTCTGGCATTGTTCCACCCGCGTCATTGCGCCGACCATGTTTATCAGCCTGCTTTTTGGTATCCTTGACGGCGTGAAAGCCTCCGCGTTTGCTGAGCACCTTCCGCTCTGGACACAGCGTTTACCGCTGGCGGAGCAGGGTCTGGCCTGGCTGTTGCCGAGCCTGGTGATGGTGGTTCTGGCCGCTATCTGGGATCGCGCGGCGGGACGTCAGGTGACTTCCAGCGCGCATTAACAGCAGCAAGCACGGTTTGTTGAACCACGGGGTAGCGCACTCCGTGGTTTTTTATTTTTTGTGATGAATAACGGCAGTGGAAACGATGGAAAGTACGAATAAGCTGAAGCGTGGGCTAAGCACCCGCCACATTCGCTTTATGGCGCTGGGTTCAGCGATCGGCACCGGGCTGTTTTACGGCTCCGCGGACGCCATCAAAATGGCCGGGCCCAGCGTGTTGCTGGCCTACATTATCGGCGGGGTCGCGGCGTATATCATTATGCGTGCGCTGGGCGAGATGTCCGTGCATAACCCCTCCGCCAGCTCCTTCTCACGCTATGCGCAGGAAAACCTCGGCCCGCTGGCCGGTTATATCACTGGCTGGACCTACTGCTTTGAAATCCTGATTGTCGCCATCGCCGACGTCACCGCCTTCGGCATCTACATGGGCGTCTGGTTCCCGACGGTGCCGCACTGGATCTGGGTGCTGAGCGTGGTGCTGCTGATCTGCGCCATTAACCTGATGAGCGTAAAAGTCTTCGGCGAGCTGGAGTTCTGGTTCTCCTTCTTTAAAGTCGCCACCATTATCATCATGATCGCCGCCGGTTTCGGCATCATCATCTGGGGGATCGGCAACGGCGGTCAGCCGACCGGCATCAGCAACCTCTGGAGCCACGGCGGCTTTTTCAGTAACGGCTGGCTCGGCACAGTAATGGCGCTGCAAATGGTGATGTTCGCCTACGGCGGTATCGAAATCATCGGTATCACCGCCGGGGAAGCGGAAGAGCCGGAGAAGTCGATTCCGCGCGCCATCAACTCGGTGCCGATGCGTATTCTGGTGTTTTATGTCGGTACGCTGTTCGTCATTATGTCGATCTACCCGTGGAACCAGGTGGGCACTAACGGTAGCCCGTTTGTGCTGACCTTCCAGCATATGGGCATCACCTTTGCTGCCAGCATCCTGAACTTTGTCGTGCTGACCGCTTCGCTGTCGGCGATTAACAGCGATGTGTTTGGTGTTGGGCGCATGCTGCACGGCATGGCGGAGCAGGGCAGTGCGCCGAAGATGTTCGCCAAAACTTCCCGCCGTGGCATTCCGTGGGTGACGGTGCTGGTGATGACGCTGGCGCTGCTGCTGGCGGTCTATCTCAACTACATCATGCCGGAGAATGTCTTCCTGGTGATTGCCTCGCTGGCGACCTTCGCCACGGTGTGGGTGTGGATCATGATCCTGCTGTCGCAAATTGGTTTCCGTCGTCGCCTCTCGGCTGATGAAGTGAAAGCGCTGAAGTTTAAAGTGCCTGGCGGCGTGGCGACCACCGTTGCCGGGCTGATCTTCCTGGTGTTTATCATCGCGCTGATTGGCTGGCACCCGGAAACCCGCATTTCGCTCTATGTCGGTTTTGCATGGATTGTGCTGCTGCTGATCGGCTGGGCGTTTAAGCGCCGGGCGTAAATCTCCAGGTATTATCTTTTTTCCGTTGTAGGCCGGGTAAGGCGCAGCCGCACCCGGCGTTGTACCTGATGGCGCTGCGCTTAGCAGGCCTGCGATCTCTGCGCCCCGTCTCTCACCCCCCCAAAAAAAGGGAAAGAAGGAGGCGGGCGCGGGCGAACGTTGGCTACAGTGATCCTGATTATGTAAAGGGGATCGTTGATGTTGAATGCATGGCACCTGCCCGTCGCGCCGTTTGTGAAAGCGCACCAGCAGCAGTTAATCATTAACCTCTGGCTGCGCGGCACGGATTTACCGTCGCGCGTCACGCTGCGAATTGAGATCGATAACGAAGAGACGCCGGTGGCGATGCACCGTGCGCGCAACACCGCCAATAATGGCGTCACCCTCTGGCGTGCCGCCATTGATATCAGCAATGGCCAGCCGCGTCGCCGCTACAGTTTTAAGCTGTTGTGGGACGATCGCCAGCTCTGGTTTACGCCGCAGGGGTTTAGCCGCTTCCCGCCCGCCAGGCTTGAGCAGTTTGCCCTCGATGCGCCGGATGACGGCCCGGCGTGGGTCGCCGATCAGGTCTTCTACCAAATCTTTCCGGATCGCTTTGCCCGCAGCGAGACGCGCACCGCACAGCAGGATCAGCGTTACTGGCACCACGCCGCAGGGCGCGAGATTCGCTTTTGTGACTGGGATGAGCCGCTTACCGGCGAGGCTGGCGGATCCACCTTTTACGGCGGCGATCTGGACGGCATCAGCGAAAAGCTGCCGTGGTTGAAAAAGCTTGGTGTTACCGCGCTCTACCTCAACCCGGTGTTTGTCGCCCCCAGCGTGCATAAATATGACACCGAAGATTACCGCCACGTCGACCCTCAGTTTGGCGGCGACGAGGCGCTGCTGCGTCTGCGCCATAACACGCAAAAAATTGGCATGCGGCTGATCCTCGACGGTGTCTTCAACCACACCGGTGACTCTCACGCCTGGTTCGACCGGCATAACCGTGCTACCGGCGGGGCCTGCCATAACCCCGACTCGCGCTGGCGCAGCTGGTACAACTTTGATGAAAACGGCTACGCCCATGACTGGCTGGGCTACGCCAGCCTGCCCAAACTCGACTACCGCTCTTCGTCGCTGATTGAGGAGATCTATCAGGGCGAGGAGAGCATTGTGCGGCACTGGCTGAAAGCGCCGTGGAATATGGATGGCTGGCGGCTCGACGTGGTGCATATGCTGGGTGAAAACGGCGGGGCGCGAAACAATCTGCATCACGTCAGCGGCATCACCCGGGCGGCGAAAGAGACCCAGCCACAGGCCTATGTGGTGGGCGAACATTTTGGCGATGCGCGCCAGTGGCTACAGGCCGATGCGGAAGATGCGGCGATGAACTACCGCGGCTTTACCCTGCCGCTGTGGGCGTTTCTCGCCAATACCGATATCTCCCTCGATCCGCAGAGTATTGATGCGCAGACCTGCGCCGCATGGATGGATAACTACCGCGCCGCGCTGTCGCACCAGCAGCAGCTGCGAATGTTTAACCAGCTCGACAGCCACGACACGCCGCGCTTTAAAACCATTCTCGGCAAGGATATCGCCCGTCTGCCGCTGGCGGTGGTGTGGCTCTTTTGCTGGCCCGGCACACCCTGTATCTACTACGGCGATGAAGTGGGGCTGGATGGCGCGAACGATCCCTTCTGCCGCAAACCCTTTCCGTGGGATAAAGCGCAGCAGGATAGCCACCTGCTGGCGCTCTATCAGCGGATGACGAAGCTGCGCGCCCGCAGCCAGGCGCTGCGGCACGGCGGCTGTCTGGTGGTCTATGCCCGGCAGGATGTGCTGGTTTTTCTGCGCGTTTACCGCCAGCAGCGGGTGTTGATTGCCATTAACCGCGGCGAGGCGTGTGAAGTGGTGCTGGAAGATTCACCCCTGCTGCAAGCGAAACAGTGGCGGCTTCTGGAAGGTACAGGTAACCTACAGGACGGCGTGCTGACGCTTTCAGCCATCAGCGCTTCTGTCTGGTCTGCCTCCTGAGCCTGCGCGCGGGGAGGCGGGCGTAACGTCTCCCCTTTAGCGAAGGCGAAAGTACATGGATGGTCTTCTGATATTCGGTGTCATGGTGCTTATTCTGGCGCTGGTCGTGGTGCCGATAATGGCGATTGTCGCCTGGCGGCGCAGCCTTGCCACGCAGGTCGAGCTGCAACTGCTGCGCCAGCGCGTCAGCATACTAGAGCAGCGGGCGGCTACGCCTGCGGTGAGCGAGGAGCCGGTCGTTGAGCCGGTCAGCGCGCCGCTCAGGATGCCGCCGCCCCTCTCTGAGCCGCAGCCGGTAGCGGCAAGCGAAACCACACCTTCACAACCGCAACCCGCACCCAATGCCTGGGGGCGCAAAGTCGCGACGGCGGAGCCTGCGCCTGTGGTGCGTGAACGTGAAGAGGCGAAAGCGCCGGATGGCGAATCCTGGGGCGTGGTTACCGCGCTGGTGCGCTGGTTTATGCAGGGCAACCCGCTGGCGAAACTGGGCGTGGTGCTGCTCTTTATCGGTCTCTCTTTCCTGCTGCGTTACAGCGTTGAATATGCGCTCTTCCCGCTTGAGCTGCGGCTTGTCGCAGTCGCCGTGGTGGCGCTGGTGCTACTGGTACTCGGCTGGCGGCTACGCCATAAGCAGACGGTCTTTGCTCTTATTCTGCAGGGGGGCGCGGTAGGCGCACTCTATCTCACGGTCTTTGGCGCGTTTCGCCTTTGGCAGATGCTGCCGATGACGCTCGCCTTTGCGTTGCTGATTGTGATCTGTGCAGCCAGCGTCGGGCTTGCGGTGCTGCAACGGGCGCTGAGCCTGGCGCTGCTGGCAAGCCTCGGCGGTTATCTTGCGCCGATCCTGCTCTCGACCGGCGGCGGGAGCCATATCGCGCTCTTCTCGTTCTATCTTCTGCTCTCCGTCGGCATTCTCGCTATCAGCCTATGGCAGCACTGGCGCGAGCTGAATATCCTCGGCATGTTCTTTACCTTTGGCGTGGCTGCCCTGTGGGGCAACGCGAACTATCGCCCGGAAGATTACCTGAGCTGCCAGCTCTTCCTGATCGCTAATCTGCTGATTTTTGGCGTCTTCAGTGTTGCTCTCTCCCTGCGCGCCCAGCGCCGGGGCGAGCGCATTATCGACGGCGTGCTGCTGTTTGCGCCGCCGCTGGCGGGTTTTGGCATGCAGTACGCCATGACTCAGCACTGGGCCTACGGCCCGGCGTTCAGCGCCCTCGGTTTTGGTCTCTTCTATCTGGCGCTCGCCGCTGTCGCTCTTAAACGCTTCCCGACCGCCGGTAAACCGCTGGTGCTGGCCGCGCTGGCGCTGGGTGGCGCGTTCGCTACGCTCGCCATTCCGCTGGCTCTGTCCGCGCGCTGGACGGCAATGGCGTGGTCGCTTGAAGGGCTTGGCGTATTGTGGCTCGGCGTGCAGCAACAGCAGCGGCGCATGAGCTACAGCGGCACAGCGCTGTTACTGCTGGCGCTCTTCAGTGCGCTGTGGGCCGCCGCTGATGGCATCAATGCGCTCTCGACGCTGATGATCTTCGCCGTACTCAGCGCAAGCTGGCTGGTGGGCGCATGGCTCTGGCGCACTCTTCGCCGCGAGGGAAGCTGGCTGCTGCTGGCGGGCGGCATCCTCTTCTGGATCGTCGCGCTGGCGGGCGCGGTGGAGCTTGTGATGCCACGGGCGATGCAGACAGGTTTTGGTCTGCTGTTGCTGGTGGCGCTCTCCGTGTGGCTATGGCGCGCCGGCAGTCTGCGTTTTGCCTGGCCGGAACTTAGGCTTGCCCAGTGGTTACTGTGGCCGGCAATGGCGCTGTTGATCGGCGATCGTCTGCTTGCGCAGGGACATCTGCTGGCATCCGGTTGGCAAAACCTGGTCTGGTGTGTTGCGCTGCCCTCCGCGCTACTGCTGCTGCGTAAAGCGGACAGCACGCTGTTACCGCGCCTGTCGCAAGGGTTACATCTCTCTCTTTTCTGGCTGCTGCTGATCGCGGCTGGCAGTGAGCTGTGGTGGTTTGTGAACACGTTGCCCTGGGGCAATGCGCCGTGGCGCTGGGGGCTGCCGATGGCAGCGGGCGGGGCGGTTATCATGCTGACGCTGGCGGCGGTGCGCCGCAATCTCTGGCCGTTCCGCGTCTGGCCTGCGCTCTATGGCGCGCAGGCGCTGGCACCGCTGGTGCCGCTGCTCATCATCACCCTGCTGTTTGCCAACCTGAACGATGGCGCAGTCATGGGCATGCCTTATCTGCCGCTGCTTAATCCGCTGGAAGAGGGCGCGGCGTTCGCGCTGCTCGGGGTGTGGCTCTATACCCGGTTTGCCTGGAAACACTATCCGCACTTCGCACCCGATCTCTCGAGGGCCCGCCCGTGGGCGCTCGCTGCGCTGGGTTTCTGGTGGCTGAATGGCGTACTGCTGCGCGCGCTCGCCTGCTATGGCGAGGTGACGTGGAGTGCGGAAAGCCTGTGGGCGTCGCGGCTTATTCAGACAACATTTGCTCTCTTCTGGATGCTGATTGCGCTGGTGGTGATGATCCGCGCGACGCGCCGGCAGGCCCGCCAGCAGTGGCTGGTTGGAGGGGGAGTGTTAGGCGTTGTGCTGTTGAAACTGATGCTGGTCGACAGCGCGGGCGGCGGCGGGCTGGCGCGCGCCATCGCCTTTATCGGCGTGGCGGTGCTGGTGCTGATCGTGGGCTATTTTTCACCCCTGCCGCCCAAAGCGGCGCGGGAAGAGAGTGAGGGAGAAGGATAATGAAAAGGTTGCATGGACTGGCGCTGAGCATGCTGCTGTGCGCCACGGCGGGGGCCGCAGATCTCCCTGAAAAACCGCAGGATTATGCCCGCGGTGTGATGCTGGAAGTGCCGCAGCCCGCCGCCTGGTATCGTGTCGATCTCCCGCAGGAGGTTTATACCCACAGCGCGTGGCCGGATCTGCGCGATGTGCGGGTGTTTAACCATGACGGCGAGCGGGTACCGTTTACGCTGGAAACCCAGAGTAGCGAAGCTGCTGCGCCGAAAGCGGTGCCGCTGCGCGTCTTCCCGCTGGATGCATCGCCGGGGAGCGACGCGGCAGAGGAGGAGCATGTTGTGCGCCTCCAGGCTCCGTCCGGGGTCGAGATCCGTATTGAAGGTGACGCCTCAAAACCGGTCGGAAAGAGCTATTTATTGGTGCTGCCCACCGATCTACCCAACGCGTTCAGGCTGGGCGAGATCACGCTGGGCTGGCAGGAAAATGGCCAGAACTGGCGCAGCAACGTCTCGGTTCTGATGAGCCATGATATGCGCAGCTGGGATACTTTGCAGGATGATGCGCCGGTAATGGCACTGGCGAGCGGGAGCGATAAGCTCAAACTCGATCATATCCAGCTCCCGGATATGCCGTTACCCGCAGGCAGCCGTTATCTGCTGCTGGTGTTTGATACGCCAAACCTGCCGGTAGCCATCACCGAGGCGACGGCCATAGCTGGCCGCGAGCCTGCACCGCTTGAGAAAATGGAGATGGCGGGCAACGGACGGCAGATTTCGCCGACCGAGGCGCAATATCAATGGCCGCAGCCACAGCCGTTTCGCGCGCTCTCTGTAGGCTTTAACGGCGATGCAGTGCTGCCGGCAGAGATTGCCATTCGCCGCACGGCCACCGCGCCGTGGCAGCCGCTGACTAAAACTGTGCTCTGGCAACGTAACGGGCAGCGCTCCGCGCCGGTGGAGCTGGCGGGCGAGACGGTGCAGGCGGTGCGCCTCACCACGCTGGACGCGCGATTGCCTGACACACTCCCTGATATTTCCGGCAGCCGCGATCGGCTGGCGCTGGTGTTTAACGCGCAGGGTAAAGGGCCGTTTATGCTGGCATGGGGAAACAGAGCGGCGCAGCCTGCCGCCGTCACGCCGGATACGCTGATCCCGCCGGAGTTGCGAAAGCAGCTTGATCCCGCGTCGATTCCTGCTGCATTGCCGGGCGAAAACGTCACGCTGGGTGGTGAGGCGCGCATGACGGCGACTTCCGTTGCCGAACAGCAGGGGAGGTGGAAAACGCTGCTGGTGTGGGGCGTATTAGTGCTGGGCGTCGCGGTGCTGGCGTGGATGGCGATCCGTATCTGGCGCGAGGCGCAGAGCCGATAAAGTGTGACGCCGAAAAAGTGCCGGATGGCGCTGCGCTTATCCGGCCTACAAAACCTGCCTTCCACAACCCCGCAGGCCGGATAAGGCGCGAGCCGCCATCTGGCATGCAGACCGCACC
>NZ_JAROAU010000001.1:807088-954570 GCF_029433855.1 Candidatus Kosakonia sp. 282A-S69
CAACCCGCAGGCCGGATAAGGCGCGAGCCGCCATCCGGCAATGCAGACCGCACCCAATCCGCAGGCCGGATAAGGCGCGAGCCGCCATCCGGCATGCAGACCGCACCCAACCCGCAGGCCGGATAAGGCGCGAGCCGCCATCCGGCAATGCAGACCGCACCCAATCCGCAGGCCGGATAAGGCGTGAGCCGCCATCCGGCAATGCAGATCGCACCCAACCCGCAGGCCGGATAAGGCGTGAGCCGCCATCCGGCAATGCAGACCGCACCAACCCGTAGGCCGGATAAGGCGCGAGCCGCCATCCGGCAATGCAGATCGCACCCAATCCGTAGGCCGGATAAGGCGCGAGCCGCCATCCGGCAATGCCAAACGTGACGGCGTTTACAGCGTCCCCGCGCGCGCCTGCGCCATCATGCGCGGGTAAAACGCCCAAAACTGCGTCTCCAGCGCGTGATAATTGGCGTCAAGATCCTGCCAGGAGTCGCGCAGCGCCTCCAGCCGCGGCCGGCGGCTCGCCATGCCGTTGAGCACATTCTGGATAAATGCCATCTCGCCGTAGCGCTCCATCCAGCGCTCCGACCATAAGTAATTGTTCAAATTCACAAAGCGCGGCGGTGAGTCCGGCAGAATGGTCGCCACCTGCGAATGGGCATAGCGGATAAAATCCGTCAGTTCGATGTCGGGTGAGACCTGCGCCCAGTGGCGCGAGAGAAAGTGATCCCACATCACATCCAGCGTAATCGGCGCGACCCGCCGCGTTTCGGGGCGAAACCACTCGCGGGCGGTTTTCACCTCCGGCAGGTTGTCGGTCAGCACGTCAATACGGCGATGCATATGGATCCCTGCCACCACCTCCGGTGCGTAGAGGTCCTCCGGGTTGCCGCGAACAAAATCCGCCAGCAGGTTACCGGCAAGGGAGCTGTTCGCCAGGTGGGCAAGGTGCAGGTGCGCTAAAAAATTCATCTCTATTATTTATCCAAAAGCGGCTAACGGTTGCAGCGAAGGGGCGTGGGCACTAGACTACCCGCCTCTTATTTTATGTCTCGAGTCAGTGTCATGCGCGTTACCGATTTCTCCTTTGAGTTACCCGAATCCCTGATTGCCCACTATCCACAGCCTGAGCGCAGCAGCTGTCGCTTACTGTCGCTGGATGGCCCAACAGGCGCGCTGACGCACGGTACTTTCACCGATCTGCTCGATAAGCTCAACCCGGGTGACCTGCTGGTGTTCAACAACACCCGCGTTATTCCGGCGCGCCTTTTCGGGCGTAAAGCCAGCGGCGGCAAGATTGAAGTGCTGGTTGAGCGCATGCTCGACGACAAACGTATTCTGGCACATATTCGCGCTTCTAAAGCGCCGAAGCCGGGTGCAGAGCTGCTGCTGGGCGATGCGGAAGATATTCAGGCCACCATGGTCGCCCGCCACGATGCGCTGTTTGAAGTGGAATTCCACGATGAGCGCCCGGTGCTCGATATCCTTAACGCCATTGGCCATATGCCGCTGCCGCCCTATATCGATCGCCCGGATGAAGACGCCGACCGCGAACTCTATCAAACGGTCTATAGCCAGAAACCTGGTGCCGTTGCTGCACCGACGGCAGGTCTGCATTTTGATGAGCCGCTGCTGGAGCGCCTGCGCAACAAGGGTATCGAGATGGCTTTTGTCACCCTGCACGTGGGCGCGGGGACCTTCCAGCCGGTGCGCGTTGATAGTATCGAAGATCACATCATGCACTCCGAATATGCCGAAGTGCCGCAAGAGGTGGTGGATGCGGTGCTGGCGGCAAAAGCGCGCGGCAACCGCGTCGTAGCGGTCGGGACGACCTCCGTGCGCTCGCTGGAGAGCGCCGCGCAGGCGGCAAAAGCGGAACTGATCGAACCCTTCTTTGGCGACACGCAGATCTTTATCTATCCGGGTTATCAATACAAAGTGATTGATGCGCTGGTCACCAACTTCCATCTGCCGGAATCGACGCTGATTATGCTGGTCTCTGCGTTTGCGGGGTATCAACACACTATGAATGCGTACCGCGCCGCAGTTGCTGAAAAATATCGCTTTTTTAGTTACGGGGATGCGATGTTTATCACGTACAATCCGCAAGCGATTTTAGAGCGCCCTTAACGGGGCGATTTACTTGCCATTCTGGACCTGAGCTGTGCTCGCACCCCTCACGTACTGCGTGTATGCTCCGGTTGCTGCATGCTTTCCGCGTCCGGACTGGCTGCGCCAATAACGCTTTGCGTGTGGATTGGCTAATTTGAGGTTGTGGAGTGAGTCCGCAACAGAGAGTAATCATCAGACTGTCTATCTGGTGTTGGAGAAAAGATGAAATTCGAACTGGATACTACCGACGGACGCGCCCGCCGCGGCCGGTTGGTGTTTGAGCGCGGTGTGGTTGAAACGCCGGCGTTTATGCCTGTTGGCACCTACGGCACCGTGAAAGGGATGACCCCGGAAGAGGTCGAAGCCACCGGCGCGCAGATCATTCTGGGTAACACCTTCCACCTGTGGCTGCGCCCGGGTCAGGAGATCATGAAGCTCCACGGCGATCTGCACGACTTCATGCAGTGGAAAGGGCCAATTCTCACCGATTCCGGCGGCTTCCAGGTGTTCAGCCTCGGCGATATCCGCAAAATTACCGAAGCGGGCGTTCACTTCCGTAACCCGATCAACGGCGATCCGATCTTCCTCGATCCGGAAAAATCGATGGAGATTCAGTACGATCTCGGCTCCGATATCGTGATGATCTTTGACGAATGTACGCCATACCCGGCGGACTGGGACTACGCCAAACGCTCAATGGAGATGTCTCTGCGCTGGGCAAAACGCAGCCGCGACCGCTTTGACGGGCTGGGTAACAAAAACGCACTGTTCGGCATTATTCAGGGCAGTGTTTACGAAGATTTACGCGATATCTCCGTCAAAGGTCTGGTAGAGATAGGCTTTGATGGCTACGCTGTCGGCGGTCTTGCTGTGGGCGAACCGAAAGAGGATATGCACCGCATTCTGGAGCATGTCTGTCCGCAGATCCCCGCAGACAAACCGCGTTACCTGATGGGCGTAGGTAAACCGGAAGATCTGGTCGAAGGCGTGCGTCGTGGTATCGACATGTTTGACTGTGTAATGCCGACGCGTAACGCGCGTAACGGCCATCTGTTCGTGACCAACGGCGTGGTGAAAATCCGTAACGCAAAATATAAAAGCGACACCAGCCCGCTCGATGCCGAGTGTGATTGCTACACCTGTCGCAATTATTCGCTCGCCTACTTGCATCATCTTGATCGTTGCAACGAAATACTGGGCGCGCGTCTCAATACCATTCATAACCTGCGCTACTATCAGCGCTTAATGGCTGGTTTACGCAAGGCTATTGAAGAGGGTAAATTAGAGAGCTTCGTAGCAGATTTTTACCAGCGTCAGGGTCGACCGGTTCCACCTTTGAACGTTGATTAATTTAATAATGAGGGAATTTGAATGAGCTTTTTTATTTCTGACGCGGTAGCGGCAGCAGGCGCACCGGCGCAGGGCAGCCCGATGTCTCTGATCCTGATGCTGGTAGTATTTGGTCTGATCTTCTACTTCATGATCCTGCGCCCGCAGCAAAAACGTACCAAAGAGCATAAAAAGCTGATGGACTCCATCGCGAAAGGCGATGAAGTGCTGACCAACGGTGGCCTGGTTGGGCGCGTAACCAAAGTAGCGGAAACCGGCTACATTGCTATCGCACTGAACGACACCACTGAAGTGGTAATCAAACGTGACTTCGTAGCTGCCGTTCTGCCGAAAGGCACCATGAAGGCGCTGTAATTTTCGTTTTTCCCAAAGGGAACTGCCGTGTTAAACCGTTATCCTTTGTGGAAGTACATCATGCTGGTCGTCGTCCTTATCGTCGGCCTGCTTTACGCACTTCCCAACCTCTATGGTGAGGATCCGGCTGTTCAGATCTCTGGCGCGCGCGGTGTCGCCGCCAGCGAACAAACTCTGATCCAGGTCCGGAACGAACTAACAAAAGAAAAGATCCGCTGGAAGTCTGTGGCGATGGAAGAGGGCACGGTTCTTGCCCGCTTTGAATCGACCGACACCCAGCTGCGCGCGCGTGAAGTCCTGCTCAGCGCATTAGGCGACAAATATGTTGTCGCGCTCAACCTTGCACCAGCCACGCCTCGCTGGCTCTCCCTCATTAAAGCGGAACCGATGAAACTCGGCCTCGACTTACGTGGCGGGGTTCACTTCCTGATGGAAGTGGATATGCAAACGGCGCTGGGTAAATTGCAGGAACAGAATATCGACAGCCTGCGCAGCGATCTGCGGGAAAAAGGCATTCCTTACTCCACCGTGCGTAAGGAAGATAACTATGGTCTTAGCATTCAGTTTCGCGACAGCGCGGCGCGCGACCAGGCGAATAACTACCTGACCGGCCGTCATCGCGATCTCGTCTTCTCTAATCAGGGCGACAACGTGCTGCGCGTGGTGATGAGCGATGCGCGTCTGAGCGAAGCCCGTGAATATGCTGTTCAGCAGAACATCAACATCCTGCGTAACCGTGTCAACCAGCTTGGCGTTGCCGAGCCGCTGGTGCAGCGTCAGGGCGCTGACCGCATTGTGGTTGAACTGCCGGGTATTCAGGACACGGCGCGTGCGAAAGAGATTCTGGGCGCGACCGCCACGCTTGAGTTCCGTCTGGTTAATACCAATGTCGACGCTTCAGCTGCGGCAAATGGTCGTATACCGGGTGATTCCGAAGTGAAAGAGACACGTGATGGACGGCCAGTTGTGCTGTACAAACGCGTAATCCTCACCGGCGACCACATTACCGACTCGACCTCCAGCCAGGATGAGTACAACGTACCGCAGGTGAATATTTCACTCGATAGCGCGGGCGGTAACATCATGTCTAACTTCACCAAGGACAACATCAATAAACCGATGGCGACCCTGTTTGTGGAGTACAAAGACAGCGGTAAAAAGGATGCCAACGGTCGCGCAATTCTGGTGAAGCAGGAAGAGGTGATTAATATCGCCAATATCCAGTCTCGCCTGGGTAACAGCTTCCGTATTACCGGTATCCAAAACGCCAACGAAGCACGTCAGCTCTCGCTGCTGCTGCGTGCGGGTGCGTTGATTGCGCCGATTCAGATTGTGGAAGAGCGTACCATCGGCCCAACCCTTGGCGCGCAGAACATCACGCAAGGTCTGGAAGCGTGTCTGGCCGGTCTGGCGGTGTCGATCATCTTTATGATCTTCTTCTATAAGAAGTTTGGCCTGATTGCGACCTCGGCGCTGCTGGCGAACCTGGTGCTGATTGTCGGCATTATGTCGCTGCTGCCGGGTGCCACGCTGACCATGCCGGGGATTGCGGGGATCGTGCTAACCCTTGCGGTGGCAGTGGATGCTAACGTACTGATAAACGAACGTATTAAAGAAGAGCTGAGTAACGGACGATCCGTGCAGCAGGCGATTCACGAAGGTTATCAGGGCGCGTTCTCGTCCATTTTCGATGCCAACATCACCACGTTGATCAAAGTGCTTATCCTTTACGCGGTGGGTACTGGCTCAATCAAAGGCTTTGCTATCACCACCGGTATCGGTGTGGCGACGTCCATGTTCACCGCTATTGTCGGTACCCGTGCCATCGTCAACCTGTTGTACGGCGGCAAACGCATTAACAAGCTGTCTATCTGAGGAGTGCGTTGTGGCACAGGATTATACTGTTGAACAATTGAACCATGGTCGTAAAGTCTGGGACTTTATGCGCTGGGACAACTGGGCTTTTATCATTTCCGGCGGGCTGCTGATCCTCTCCATCATTGTGATGGGCATTCGCGGTTTTAACTGGGGCCTGGATTTTACCGGCGGTACGGTTATCGAAATCTCGCTGGAGAAACCGGCGGATATGGACGTCATGCGCGAAGCGCTGGAGAAAGCGGGCTTCCAGGATCCGCTACTGCAGAACTTCGGCAGCAGCCGCGACATCATGGTACGCATGCCGCCAGCGCAGAGCGATAACGGCGGGCAGCTGCTGGGTAGCAAAGTGGTGAGCGTCATTAACGAAGCGACCAGCCAGAATGCCGCCGTGAAGCGTATTGAGTTCGTTGGTCCGAGCGTTGGCGCGGATCTGGCACAAACCGGCGGCATGGCGCTGCTGGTGGCGCTGATCAGCATCCTCGTTTATGTCGGTTTCCGTTTCGAATGGCGCCTGGCGGCGGGCGTGGTTATCGCGCTGGCGCACGACGTCATCATTACCATGGGCGTGCTGTCGCTGTTCCAGATCGAGGTTGATCTGACCATCGTGGCCTCTCTGATGTCGGTGATCGGTTACTCGCTCAACGACAGTATCGTGGTTTCGGACCGTATCCGTGAGAACTTCCGTAAGATCCGTCGCGGTACGCCGTATGAGATCTTCAACATCTCACTGACGCAGACGCTGCACCGTACCCTGATCACCTCCGGCACGACGCTGGTGGTGATCCTGATGCTCTATCTCTTCGGCGGCGCGATGCTGAAAGGCTTCTCACTGACGATGCTGATTGGTGTTTCTATCGGTACGGCCTCTTCCATCTATGTTGCTTCAGCGCTGGCGCTGAAACTTGGGATGAAGCGCGAGCATCTCCTGCAACAGAAAGTGGAAAAAGAGGGGGCGGATCAGCCCTCGATTCTGCCGTAACAGACGGGCAATAATAAAAAACCGCAGCGTAATGTTGCGGTTTTTTTTGCCTGAAATATTCGTAGAATTTATTGGTTAATTATTTCCATCTAATATTTATATCGATTTCGCGTTTCTGTTTATTTCCCTCCCGATATTACTAATAAATATTCATCCTGCACCGGGAGGTTTTTTGCTAGAGTAGCCGCCACTCCTGTAATAACGATGCCACCTGAAAACCCGTAAGCATGGTAATGGAAAAAAAGATCCTGATAGCTGACGATCACCCCATCTATTTAATGGGGTTGCGCGCATTACTCTCACCGCTTGCCGGGCAATATCATATCGTTGACGAGGCGCTCACCACCGATGACGTAATAAGCAAGCTTGAACGTGATGATATCGATATTCTGATTACCGATTTCAGTATGCCCGGGGATAAATATAACGATGGCCTCGCCCTGATTCAGTTAATTAAACGGCGCTGGCCTGAACTGCTGATTATTGTGGTGACGATGATTGATAACCCGGGTATTCAGCGCGCGTTACGGCAGCTTGGCGTGCATGGTGTGCTCAGCAAAGCGGGTCTCTCAACGGAGTTAGTGCATTTTATAAAAGGGCTTACCGGCACATTTGCACCCAGCAAACCCACTGCCGATGTACCCGCCCCGGCAGGCATCAGCCTGACGCCTAAAGAGAGCGAAGTGCTGCGTCTGCTGCTGCGCGGCTTAACGGTGAGCGATATCAGCACCCGCCTTAATCGCACCAAACAGACCGTCAGCGCACAAAAGAAGAGCGCGATGCGCAAGCTGGGCGTCACCTCCGAATATGAACTTTATCAACAGTTGCAACAGCTTGGGCTGGCCAGCTGATTGCCGACAGTGAAGATGAAGATCCCAGCCAACCTGCTCGTTACCTTTGACGCATCGCAACAGAGGCTGTTAACGCAGCAGTGCCAGGTGGATGTTCTTAATAAGATCGAAGTTATTGAGAGCGAATCCGCTATCAGCGCGCTGCGCCGTCACTGCTGGAACGCCCTGATGGTGGATTTAACCCACGACCTCAAGCCAGGCCTGATGCTTATCAACCGGGTGCTGGCGGCCGAACTGGCGGGCACCTTCGCGCCGCCGGGGCTGCTGCTGGCCTGCAGCGCAACCCCGGAGACCTTAAACAGATCTCTGCTGCATCTTAACGGCTTTGATCGGCTTGTCGCCTTACCGATAACCGAAACCTTGCCCTGTGCCGCGCCGCAGGCGGTGGATCTCAGGGAGCTAAATGCGCTGGCAGGCGAGCAACCGGCGGTTATTGATGCGATGATCCCAGTGCTTATTCAGGCGCTTAAAGAGGATATTTGCCACCTCACCACTCTGCCTGTGCAGACGCCGCTCACGACAATTGCTGATATCGCCCACCGAATGAAATCCTCCTGGCATCTGCTGGGCATCAGCCGCGCCAGACGAAGCTGCATCATTATGGAGCGCCTGCCTGCACTGCTGGAAAGCGGTGTTATAACCACGCAGGAGAGCGAAAAGATGCGCATCAATTTTATTTCAGTGCTGTTTGCGTCGCTTCATCAATGTAAGAGGCTGTTATCCGCGCACCGGTAACGTGATGCTGACGGTTAAATAGCTCTCCCTTTTCCTGCTGGTGAATCTCTTTAAAGCGGAGCAGATCGTGCGCAGCGTTACTTTTTATCGCCTCTCGTGGCTCGCTTGTGTGCCGGGGCTGTTTTTCTTCTCTCTGCCTGCGTATGCCGCGCTCTCTGCACGCTGGCATGATGCGGGTTTGCTGAGCGCCATATGTATGGGGGCGCTTCTCCTCTTACTGGTTTACGGGTACGCACAGCGCAGAAAGCGCATCCGCAACCTGCCGCGCAATGAGACGGCGGCTGCAAGCCTTATGAAAAACCACTTCCTCGCTATCATTGGCCATGAAATCCGCACGCCGCTCCATGCGATCCTCGGCATCCTGGAGTTGCAGATCAAACAGAATGCGCAGACGCAACATCCCCAGCCGATGCTGGAGGTGGCATACGATGCGGCAAAAGATCTGCTGGCGTTAGTCGGTGATGTTCTTGATCTGTCGCGCATTGAGTCGGGCCATATGCCCCTTGCCCCCTCTGCGCAGGAGCTGGTGAGCCTGACCCGCTCCGTGGTGCAGCTCTTTGAGGAGGCGAGCGAACAGAAGCAGCTTGCTACCCATTTTTCGGTTGTCGGCGGCGCACGCTGCCCGGTGCTGATTGATCCCTCACGTTACAAGCAGATCCTCTCCAACTTGCTGAGTAACGCCATTAAGTTCACGCGCGAAGGGGAGATCCGCATTACGCTCTCCCACCATGTAACCGATGAGCGGCAAATCGCGGTTTCGCTGACCGTTGCTGATACCGGCCCCGGCATTGCGCCAGAGCATCAGGCGCGGCTCTTCACCCCTTTCACCCAGGTCGGCTCCTGTAAGGATCGCGTGCAGGAGGGATCGGGCCTTGGCCTCGCCATCTGTCAGGCGCTGTGCGAATTAATGGCAGGAGAACTTATCCTGGCCAGCACGCCCGGCAAAGGTACCCGCGTCACGCTGCAACTCACGTTACCGTTGTCCGATGAGACTTGCCCGGCGCAGACAGCCCTGCAGGAGAGGCCGGGTGCAACCGCAACGGGCAAGCGGGTGATGATAGTTGATGATTACCGGCCAAATCTGCTGCTGCTGCGCCACCAGCTCGAACAGCTCGGCCATCAGGTGACGCAAGCGCAAAGCGCAGATGAGGCGCTGGCAAAATGGCATGCCCGGCAGCCGTTTGATTACATTCTGATGGATTGCAATATGCCGCAGATGGATGGCTTTACGCTGGCAAAAATAATTCGTCTTCAGGAGCAGCAGCAGGCTATTTCCCGGGCGACCCTGTTGGGTTTTACCGCTATTGCTCAGCCAGACATTATTGCGCAGTGCCAAAACGCGGGAATGGATGGCTGTCTGTTTAAACCCTGCAGCCAGCAGGAACTTGCAAAATGGATAATATAAACGCGGCGCCGATCAGCGACTAAAAAAGCGTATCGCTTATTGCCAGGAATTTTCCTTGCTTACGCTTCTCGCTTCTCAACTCAGCAAAGAGAGCGCTAATAGGATTATTTATCGCCGGGATTAACATGGAGGACAGAATAATTACTTACCCTGTAACAGGAGGTTACATTGAAAAAGCTCTCTTTAGCTCTCTTGATTGGCTCAGTATTACTCACGCAATCTGTGTTAGCGGCTGAAAATAACCGCACCATGAGTTACCTGACATCATGGGGTCTTCCACAAGATGCCGCGACTCAGTTAGAGAAGTCCAATGTTGACACTTTCTTCCTCTCATTTGGCGGCTGGGATCAGAATGGTGATATCGCCTCTTCTGACAACATCATCAAGCCTGCCGAGTACGATGCTTATTGGCTCTCCCCTTCCTACACGTCCTGGACACAGACCAAGCTGGCAGCGCCCTCTAAACGCATGCTGGTCGCTTTCGGCGGGGAAACGTATGAAAGTATGTGGGCTCATCTTGCCGATCCGGCGAGCCGGGAAAAGATTGCTCAGGGGCTGGTTAAACTGCTGAACACCGACTTCCCGGTTTACAAAAAGGATATGAAGCCGGAAGAGATCGTGGGCGGCTGTTTAAGCACCAACTGGGACAACACCTGCAATATGGCGAGCTACCAGAAAGCAGGCACGGTTCAGCTGGACGGCATCGATTTCGATTATGAAAAAGTGGCCCGCCTGACGCCGCAGGAGAATGAAAACCTGCTTATGCTGGCGAAACGTGTCAGGACGCTGCTCGGCCCGAACAGCGGCAAGCTGCTGAGCCTGACTACCTATCACGTCGGCGCAGATCCTGAAGCCTGCGCCAACCCATCGGTGATGGAAAACTGCTCCTTTATTGAGGATGCCCGCTCTGCACATCACGGTGAAGTGCTGTCACTGCTCACCGGCGGGCGCGATGTGTTCGACTTCTTTAATGTTATGACCTATGACGCCGGTCCGCGTTTCCGCTATAACGTTGCGATGGCCAACTACGCCCGTGCGGTAGGCGATAAGAAGAAGATCATTCTCGGCAATACCATCAACTCCCAGTGGGGGCCGGATGGCCGCTATGTTGAGTCCAAAGAGAATAACCTGACCCGTGCGGCCTGGCAGGCAGAGCAGGGTTACGGCGGTGTCTTCGTCTGGGCGTTGGGATCTAATAACGTTCAGCTGAGCTTTGCCGACCAGGTGAGCTACATCAATGAGATGAAACAGGCGGCGGGCGGCGATGCACCACAGGTGGAGAACCATATTCCCGTTGCGAAAGCAGCATATCCGCAGCAGGTCACCGGTGCCGCCACCGTTGTGCTCGATGGATCTGCCTCAACCGATCCGGAGGGAGCGCCACTGAGCTGGTCCTGGACACAGGTTTCAGGTCCACATGTCACGCTGAGCAGTGCTAACCAGCAGAAGGCGAGCTTTACGCTCAACGCACCGGAAGAGAAGAGCACGCTGGTCTTTACCCTGACGGTAAACGATGGTGAACATGACTCGCTACCGTTAACGATCACCATTTCGCATAACCCGGAGGATAACAGCGCCACCGACCCGGATACGCCGGATAATGGCTCAGTGGCTGCTACGTGGCAGAGCGATAAGATTTATGTCGGAGGCGATAAAGTCTCCTGGAAGGGGCTGGAATATAAAGCGCGCTGGTGGACCCGCGGTAATGAACCAGGAACGAATGAAGTGTGGCAGGTAGTTGAGTAAATTCTAGTTGAGTTAGTCTTTTATGTTTTAGCCGCAATATTCACTTTGCGGCTTTTTTTTATTTGTTCTGAATGGGAATTTTCCTCGCCTTATTACGCTGGCTCTGAAGGGATAAAGGAAAGTTGATATTACTGCTGGGGTGATAACTATTTAATTTAACGCTGTGGATCTATTTCACTAATAAAAGGAGTACGTATGAATTATTCAAAAATAGGCCTGGCGGTTATGACATTATGTATGGCAGGCGGTGCGCTGGCGCATGGCTATGTCTCTCTCCCGGCGTCACGCGCCTATATGTGTAATGCCAACATGGGGTATCAAAATAAAGAGTGTGGCAGCGGTCCGCTGTATGAGATGCAGAGCGTTGAGGGGCCTGATGGGTTTCCCGCTGCCGATCAAGGGCCTGCGGATGGTCATATCGCCAGCGCGGGGGTAGCGTCAATGGGGCGGCTGGATGAGCAGAGTGAAACGCGCTGGGCGAAACACCCTATCAGCGCGGGCAAACACGCCTTCACCTGGACCTATACCGCGCCGCACAAAAGCAAATCATGGGACTACTACCTGACGAAAAGTGACTGGAATCCCGCGCAGCCGCTCACGCGCGCCGCCTTTGAAACAAAACCATTTTGTCATATCGAAGGGAAGAACATTCAGCCCAGCACCGGCCCGGATGTGCCGCATGAGTGCACCGTTCCCGAACGGCAGGGCTACCATGTGATCCTTGCGGCATGGGACGTTGCTGATACGGGCGCCACCTTTTACAACGTGATTGACGTCGATTTCGGCGGTCAAAACGCCCCTGCGCCGGAGGACGATCCCCAGAGCGAACTCCCGGCACAGTGGCAGAACGACGCTATCTATGTGAGCGGCGACAGGGTGTCGTGGAAGGGGAAAGAGTATCAGGCACGCTGGTGGACGCGGGGCAACCAGCCAGGCGAGCATGAAGTCTGGAGCGAAGTGAAGTAACGCGCAGCAGACAAAACAGGGCCATACAGCAACGTGGATGGCCCTGTTTTATCATGCCCGGGCGGCGGTGATATGGAGTGAGATGGCTGGCTTTCCGGTTACATCGCAATATCAAACATCCGCGTCTGGAAGAGCAGGCAGTAGAGCTGGCAGTCTGTTCGCACATTGAGTTTCGCCATTGCCCGCAGCTTATGGGCGCTCACCGTTTTTATGCTGATATTCATGCGTCTGGAGATGGTAGTTAACGAGAGCCCCCGGCAGAGTAGGCGTAAGACTTCACTTTCGCGCGTCGAGAGCTCCTGTGGCGTGATGGCATCGCGGCGGAAAAGGGAGTCCATTAAACCGCGCTCAATATAGACTTCGTCCATTAATACCGTGGCCATCGCGCGCCATAATGTGCGTTCACTGGTATTACGGCTGATATACCCTTTTGCACCGGCCTCAAGGGCGATTCGAATAAGGTTGGTGTTGTTATACGGGGATAAGAAGATGATTTTTGTTTTGGGATAACGGCCTGAAATCCATTTTACCAGCGCGATACCATCTAATTCTGATAAGGGGCTACCGGTTTTTATTGTCGTCAGTCCGTAGCCAAGGAAAAGCAGATCAACTTGTTTATTTGCGAGAATATTCAGCAGTTCTGTTTGTTCATGTGTGTCGCCAACAACCTCGATATCTAATCTCTCAGTGTTGATATTACTGGCCTTCAGAGAGTTAATCATCGAGGTCATTCCTCGGCGTATTATCGTATGCTCATCAGCAATCAATATATTAATTGGCATTAATTATCCTCCCAACGTCCTGTAGGAATGAAGAGTACAAAAGCACCATACGGCGTTCCTGATGTTATTTCTATCTGACCAGTAAGAAAAATCAGCGGCCTTTTACCCAAAAGAGAATTCCTTGCGCGCGTAGAGCATTCTTGAACGCTACGGGAGCAATCGGCTTTCGTCTCTGTTGCATCGGGGGAGAATAGACATGGTAAACGGCAATTCTTTGAGCGAACACGTGAATCATGAATAATCAACAACGCCTTAAGATTAATCAGCAGCAGGGTTTTACACTGCTCGAACTGCTGGTGGTATTAATGATCATTGCGCTGCTGGCCGGCTTCGTTGGCCCGAAATTATTTTCTAATGTTGATCAGGCGAAAGAAAAAACCGCACTACGCCAGATGCACGCCTTTGCGGACGCATTAACGCAATATCGGCTGGATACCGGCAGCTATCCTTCGGAGGCTGAGGGTTTAAATGTACTGGTTGAAAAGCCCGATAACGTTAATAACTGGAACGGCCCCTATCTGGCGCAAAAAATTCCTCATGACCCATGGGGTAAAGCTTACCAGTGGCACAACCCGAGCCGACAATCGCAAAGCGTATTCGAAGTGGATATTTCTACCACTGATAATAATGGCAAGGCCATTGTCTACGGCTTCTGATAATGATTCGGTTAATGCTGGTACTCACTCTGCTGGCCGTGCATGGCGCTGAAGCCCACTGCTGGCAACGTGCGGGCGCGCGTTACGGTATTGAGCCAGCATTATTAAAAGCGATTGCTGTCGTTGAATCAGGATTATCGCCAACGGTGGTGCATAAAAACCGAAATGGCTCCACGGATGTCGGCCTGATGCAGATAAACAGCCAGCATTTCGCACAGCTTAAGCAATACAACATCACCGCACATTCGCTTATTAATAACCCTTGCCAAAACGTGATAACGGGTGCCTGGGTGCTGGCCGGGCAAATTCGCCAGTTTGGTTATAACTGGGAAGCGGTTGGCGCTTATAACGCCGGGAACGCCCGTAATAAGAAAACCCATTTAGCACGCCTGCGCTATAGCCAAAAAGTGGCGCGTATTTATCAGTCGCTGAAAAGGAACGATAAGGAGTTCGCGGCATGGGAAAAATGAGCACCTGGGAAGTGACCTATTTAGAAAAGGGTAAACGAAAAAAAATTCGCACCCAGGCCGATACGCCCATTTCAGCCAGACACCAATTACAGCAGGCCGGCTATGTGGTGCTGCGCGTGGCGCAACAGGCGCAACACTCAACAAAGCGCGTCTCGCTGACGCTCTTTATTCAGGAGCTGATGGCGTTGCTGGATGCCGGGCTGGTGGTGACCGAAGCGATTGAGACCCTCTGCGCCTGCTCCAGCGATGAACAGGCGCTGGAGATGCTGGAGGGTCTGCTGGAGAAACTCTACGCCGGGAGCCAGTTATCGCAGGCGATGGCCGCTCAACCCGACATTTTCCCGCCGCTATTAGTGAATACCGTCGCCTCTTCAGAGCAAACCGGCCAGCTGGCTAGCGCCCTGAAACGCTACCACTTCTATGAACAGCGCCTTGAGCAGTTGCGTAAACGCATTCGCGGTACCTTAACCTACCCGCTGATTGTACTGACGGTAGGCGGCCTGATTATCTGTTTCCTGCTGGGCTTTATCGTGCCCAGCTTTTCACAAGTGTTTGAAGGCGTTAACACCCCCAGCCGCAGCGCTGAACTGATTTTATGGTGGGGTCAGCTGGTGAAACACTCCGGCGCGGAGCTGCTGATGGGCACCATTGTCACGCTCGGTACGCTGATTGTGCTGGCTAAGCAGAGCCTGACCAAACAGCTGCTGCTGAGAGCCGCCATGAAAATCCCCCAGCTTCGCCAGCAGCAGTTCCTCACCATTCTGGTTCGTTTCTATCGCACTCTCGGCCTGCTGCTGGAGGGGGGCGTACCGGTTACCCACGCGTTACGCCTTGCTCAGTCGGTGATCCCGGTCAGCCACCACTCACAGCTCAACACCGTGGTGGAGCATGTAATGGCGGGTAAAAGCGTCTCGGAATCGCTGGAGAGCCAGCATTTAACCACCCCGGTAGCGATGCGTTTACTGCAGGTGGGCGAGCGCAGCGGGGAGTTAGCCGGTATGTGTGAACGCATCGCGGGCTTTTATGACGAGGCGCTGGAGCGCGCCATCGATACGTTTACCCGCGTTTTTGAGCCGTTACTGATGATGATCGTCGGCGGCATCGTCGGTCTGGTGGTGTTTCTCCTCTACATGCCCATTTTTGAGATGGCCGGGAGTATGTCCTGATGATGTCGCAGCCGGAAATTTCCGCCCTGATTGATGACCTGCTGGCGGTTGATGAAGCCCAGCGCAGCGAGGCGTTTGAAAAGCAAATCGAGACCGATGCTGCTGTGCTGCCCGCGCTGGCTGATGCCCTCGGTATCGCGCTGTTTACGCCGCAGGCGGAGGAGGAGGTCACCGTCGATTTTCAGCATGTCGCACTCAATGATGCGCTGGCGATGCATGTCCTGCCGGTGTGCTGGCGCGACCGGCACTGGTTGCTCCTGAGCGACCCCTTTTCGCTGGCGCTACGCCAGTGGGCGCAGCGGCTACCGGTGACCCTTGCCATCGCCTCGCCGGGCTGGTTACGCGAGCAGCTTGAGGCGCTGACCCGCCAGCAGCGCACACTCGATCAGCTTGAACAGCAGGGGAGTGAAGAGGGCGAGGATGAGGTGATCCTTGAGATCACCCCCGGCAATATCGCCAGTGAAAGCAACCCGATTATCAAACTGGTTAACGCCACCCTCTATGATGCGATCCAGAGCCGCGCCAGCGATATTCACCTCAGCGCCGCGCCGGATGGCCTGGCGGTCAAATACCGCGTCGATGGCGTCATCCACGCCATTCGTCACTGCCCGGGTATCCAGGCGTCCGGTCAGATTATTTCGCGCATTAAGGTACTGAGCAGTATGGATATTTCCGAGCGTCGTATTCCACAGGATGGGCGCTTCAAGGCGATGATCCATCAGCGGCCGGTCGATTTTCGTGTCTCGGTGGTGCCGGGGATTCATGGTGAGGATGCGGTGTTGCGCGTGCTCGACAAATCCCACAGCAGCACCCTGAGCCTTGAGACGCTGGGTTTTGATGACCATACGCTGCGCGAAATTCGCCTGTTAACCCACCAGCCGCACGGCATGGTGCTGGTCACCGGGCCGACCGGCAGCGGCAAATCGACCACCCTTTACGCGGCGCTGAGCGAGCTGAACACCGGTGATAATAAGATCATCACCATTGAAGATCCGGTCGAGTATCAGCTTAACGATGTGCTGCAAATTCCCGTCAATGACAAAAAAGGGCTTACCTTTGCCCGTGGCCTGCGCGCCATCTTGCGCCACGATCCCGACACCATTCTGGTCGGTGAGATCCGCGACAGCGAAACCGCCGGTATCGCGGTGCAGGCTGCGCTCACCGGCCACTTAGTGCTCTCCTCCGTGCACGCCAACGATGTATTCAGCGTGCTGGAACGCTTTCTCTATATGAACGTTGATGCCAATAGCCTGCTCTCTGCGCTGCGCGGCGTGCTGGCACAGCGGCTGGTGCGCGGTATCTGCCCGCAGTGCCTGGAGGAGGCGCAACCGAGTGAAGAGGATCTGCATCAGTGGCAGCAGAGCGCGCTTAACACGCTCACGCCGGTGTGGCGTAAAGGGCGCGGCTGTCCGGCCTGCCGACAGAGCGGTTTTCGCGGTCGGCTGGCGCTGGCGGAAGTTTTGCCCTTCAGCGACAGAATGAAAGAGGCGCTTCAGATGCGGGCCTCGGTGCGCCAGATGCGCGAAATTGCCTTAGCAGAAGGCTTTGTCCCACTGCATAACGTTGCCATTCGCGCGGTGCTGGAGGGCAAAACCACTTTTTCGGAGATTAACCGTGTTATCACTCCTCCCGCCTGAGTTGCAGTGCGAGATTCACCCGCAACGGCTGGTGCTTCGCCGGGGCGACCGGGTGCTCGGCGAACAGGCGTTAACCGCGCAGTGTGGGCTGGATGAGGCGCTCGACCAGCTATTACGTGGTCATGCCTTAGCAATGCCCTGGTGGGGAAAGCTCAGCTTCTGTCTGAGCAGCAGCCGGATTCACTACTTTACCGTGCCGTGGCAGCCCGGGCTGAGCACGCCGGAGGAGCTACGCAGCTTCGCCGCTACCGAGGCTGCCAGGCAACCTTTCTGGCGCGACGTTCTGGCGTGTAAAACCGCCTTTATCTCGGTGCAGTTCGGCGCAACGGCGCTGGCGGCAGCCATTGATGAAGCGCTCTGGCAAGCCTTACTGCTCACCGCCCGTAAATGGAGGCTGCGTGTAGGCGGTATTCATGTCGCGTTGCACCATAAGCTTCGCGCGTGGCGCGGCGCGCTGCCCGCCGATGCGCTCTTCTGCCTGCGCGATGAGCAGGCGACGATCTTTGTCTCGCGCCAGCGCGGGCAGTGGCAGCAAGCGTGGTGTCTGCACAATGACACGGGGGTGAGTCCGCAGCAGCAGGTCGCCCGCACCGCGCGATTAATGGGGCTGGACGCTGCCGTTCCGCACTACTTTCTTAACGCTATCGATGTGCCGGGGGAGTAAGGATGTTTTCCATTTCGGCTTGTAAAGGTTGGGCTGCTCCCTGTTTTCAACATCGGCCACGCGCCGCCTGGCCTGTAATGGGGGTCGTGCTGCTGCTGAGCGGCGGTCTGCTGCTGGTAAGCATGAAGGATTATCAACAGCGCGACGCGCTGCAGCGCCAGCATCAGCGGCTGCTGGAGACGGTGGCAAAGCGGGATGAAATTGTCCGCGGCCTGTCGGCGCGCATGAAAAAGCATCAGCCGGATGCGAGTGCCGCCATGCAGGTCGTGGCGATGCTGAACCCACTGGCGAAACTACTCCTGCCCGATGTGGCAATCATGAATGTGAGCGTCGAGCCTGCGAAAAAAGTGGTCCGGCTGCAGGTAAAAGCGATGTCGCTTGAGGCGCTGCTCGATTTCAGCACCCGTCTGGAGGCGATTCCGGCGCGGGTTGAGCTGCAAAACCATACGCCGTCAAAGGAGCTCAGCCAGAAATGGGCGGTCGACGCCACGTTAATCGTTATCTATACCCTTAACCCCCGGCTCTGAGTGAACTTATGAGATTTTCCCTCTCTTTACCTTATCTACGCTGGTCGCTGGCTTCTCTGGTGGAAAAAACGGGCAGGGCACCGCTGCTGGCGGCGCTGTTGCCCCTGATGATCGTCGTTTATTGGCAATTTGCGATCGCCCCGGAGAAGCGCCAGCTCGTCTCTGAAAATGCACAGCTGGAGCTGCAGTTAGATAAACCGCTGGCGCTCTCTCCTCAGCCTGAAAATAGCGCGGCAACTTTACAGCGAACGCTTAACGATACCGAGTATCAACAGGTGAAAGCGGTCTTTGACATTTTTCAGCAGAATCACCTGCAGGTTGACGGCAGCCGGTATCAATTCGGTAAAAACGGAAAAGGGCGTCAACGCGCGCTGGCGCTGACCATTCCGCTGCAGGGCGAGTGGAAGAACTTAACGCGCTCCCTTATCACGATGAGTAAGAGCCTGATATTTCACGTCGACAGGCTCGCCATCAGCCGCGCCAGCCCGGAAAGCGCCCACCTGCTGATCACGCTGCAGTTAACGCTGAGCCTTGCATCTGGTCTGGAGGCGTAATGAAACTGCCGCGATACCTGCAAATCCTGCTGCTGTTGACTGCCGGGCTGCTTACCTGGGTGCATTTCACCGATGAGGAATCACAAAGCGGAGCCGGGATGAGCCAGGCTGCGCCAGAGGACATCCGCCCGCCGCGCCAGGCGAAGGCCCGTTCGCTACGCGTCACGGATGATGCCAGCGCGATTGCCGATCTCTTTCCCGTCTATAACGTGCCGGTCGCGAAAGCGCCCGCGCCGGTGGCGAAGGTACAGAGCGTCACCTTTCCTTTTCGCGTCGTGGGGCTGTGGGTCCGCAAAGATATGCGCATCGTCATCCTGACGGATGGCGCACGTCAATGGCTGATCTGTGACGCCTGTCGTAAAGCGGGGTATATCCGGCCTGGCGGTCTGATCACGCCCGAGTGGCGACTGCAGGCGATGGCGCAGGGCAGCCTGCTTTTTGAATCCTTACCGGGGCATGAGCCATACAGCATCAGCCTTAACTCTTTGACTACACAAGCCGTAACAACACAATGAAAAAACCGATTCTCACTATGGTATGCGCCCTTGCGCTGCTGGCGGGCTGCGTAAGCACTAAGCCGGTTGCGCCGGAAGAGGCCGGGCCCGTCAATACGGCGTCGCTGCTTGATGCGTTGCAGCGTGTCGATAGCCAGCTTAAGCGCCACCCGCAGGATGTTGAGTTGCGAACGCAGCGGCAGCTGCTGGTGACACAACTGGTGGAGGGCTATATCACCGCTGCCCGCCAGGCGGCGGCGAAAAACAACTATCTGGCGGCAAGCCGCGCGTGGCAATCGGTGCTGCGCTATCAGCCCGGCCACTTTGTCGCACTACAGGGATTACAGAAAATAGACCGGCTGCGCGTGCTGGATAAGCTCTACCAGCAGGCGATGGCGCAGTACCAGACCGACCCGGAGCAGGCGTTGGCTAAAATCCAGCAGATCCTGGAGGAGTCGCCGGGCTGGCCGCAGGCGGCAGAGATGCGTGACCATCTTATGCGTGTAATAGCCGTGCAGAATCAGCCGGAGAAGAAGATGAAGCGCGAGCTGCGCAAGCCCGTTAGCTTTACCTTCAGCAAACATAATCTGAAGGAGATCTTCGCCGCCATCAGCCAGATTACCGGCATCAATATTATCTACGATAAGGATGTCTCAGATGCAGCAACGGCCAGCCTGATCGCCCACGATACCAGTGCGGAAAATGCCCTCAATCTGCTGCTGCTCTCCAATCAGCTGCGTAAAAAGATCCTTAATGGCAACACGCTGCTGATCTATCCCGCCACGTTGCAGAAAGAGAAGCTCTACCGCGATACGGTGGTAAAAACGGTCTTTCTCGGATACGCCAAAGCGAAAGAGCTGAACGTGGCGCTGCGTAATTTGATCAAGCTGCGCGATGTTCATGTTGATGAGCGAACCAACTCGGTGACCTTTCGCGGCCCGCGTGAAAGCGTTGAAAAAGCCGAGCAGCTGTTGCTGACTCTCGACCGTCCGGAGGCGGAGGTGACGCTGGCGGTAGAGGTGCTGGAAGTGGACGCCAAAGATGTCGAAAGCTTTGGCATCAACTTCCCCGGGCAGGTTGGCATTGGTTTTAACGCCGTTGAGTCCGGCAGCAGCAACATCGCTGTTAACGCACTGAATAAAAATAATATGTTCGTCAATCTCGGTTCTGGCCAGGGGCTGAGCGCCAATATGCAGAAGATCCGCTCCCATGGTCGCGTGCTGGCTAACCCGCGCATCCGCGTGAAAAACAATAAAAAAGCGGTGGTGGAGATTGGCGAGCGCATCCCGGTTCTGACCAGCAGCATCTCCGAGGGTTTTTCACAAGAGCAGGTTGAGTATCAGGATGTTGGCCTGAAGCTGGAGGTTACGCCGGATATCAGCGTCGATAACACCATCTCGATGGATGTGAAGTTTAACCTCAGCACCATTGGCAGCGCCGAGCACTCGAAAGATGGCGTCGCTTACTATCGCACCAACAACCGCGACGCGGCCACCGTGCTCAGCAGCCAGAATGGGGAAACGCAAATGCTGGCAGGGTTGATCAAAGAGAGCGACAGCGCAGGGCTGAACGGCCTGCCGGGGCTGGCAGAGCTGCCGCTGCTCGGCAAACTCTTCGGCAGCCATGAAAGTAACCATGAGCGGACCGAAGTGGTACTACTGATCACGCCCACCATTGAGCGCAGCATCGACCTGCCAGGCACCCACATCAACACCATCGAGATGGGCAGCGAAGATGCGCCGGGTGAGAGCGCCTACCTGCCGCCAGCCGCAGAGGAGACGCCTGAAGTCTCGCACTTTGCCCCGCCACCGCTGACGCCGCCGGCCTCCTTCCCGGCGAGGAAAAAAGTGCCGATGCCAACGCTTGCTAAAGGCGAGCAGTAATGGCACGGCGCAATGGGTTTACGCTGATTGAGATGCTGGTATCGCTGGCGCTGCTCGCGACGCTTGCCAGCGCCGCGATCCCGATTTACCAGCGTCAGCTCCAGCAGCGCAACGAAGAGGCGTTGCGCGTGGCGCTGCGCGAGATCCGCACTGCCCTCGATCGCTATGCTCAACTCAGTGAAGAGGGAATTATTGAAAAAGAGGCCGATATGTCCAACTGGCCGGTGTCGCTGAATCAACTGGTGGACGGGGTGAACAATAAAAAGTCGGCCAATCGGGAGAAGATCTACCTGCTGCGCGCCATTCCGCGCGATCCCTTCTGCGACTGTGAAGGCAAGCCGAACAGTGAAACCTGGCGGCTGCGCGCCTCGACGCAGGCTCCCGGCGAAAGCACTGGCGGGAAGGATATCTGGGATGTCAGCTCCACCAGCATGCAGCCCGGACTGAATGGAGTGCCGTATGCGCAGTGGTGAAAAGGGCTTTACGCTGATTGAGTTACTGGTGGTGATGGCGATTATCGCCACGCTGATGACACTGGTAGCGCCACGTTTTTTCAATCAAACCGAGCGCGCCAAAATCGTGGTGTTGCAGCACAACCGCAATGCCCTGCGTTCGGCGATTGCCGCCTGGCGTCACGATCGTCTCAGCGGGCCGGAGCGGCTGGAGGAGCTGGTCGAGCAGGGGTATCTGTTTGCTATCCCGTTAGATCCCGTGACCCAGCGGCGCGATAACTGGCAGGTGAAGCGTGACGAGAACGATCAGATTGTCGATGTCACTTCGCCCTCGCTGCCGGAGCAGGAAAATGAGTGGCAGTAAGCCGGAGGGCGGTTTCACCTATCTGTGGGTGCTGCTGATGCTCACCGTGCTGTCGCTCTCCCTGCTGAAAGAGACCCGCTCACGCGAAGTGCGCTTTCGGCAGCAGCAGGAGGAGGAGCTCTTTTTTCGCGGCGTGCAGATCCGCAATGCGATCCACCGTTATCAGAAAAACGGCAGCGGCTGCTTCCCGCTCGGTTTTGAGGATCTGCTGCGCGACAGCCGGGATAAAAAGCCCGTCGCGCATCTGCGCCAGTGGTTTGCCGATCCGCTCACCGGCACGCGTGACTGGGGAATGAGCTACGACAAGCAGGGGCGCTGGGTTGGCGTCTTCAGCAAAGGCCGCGGTAAGCCGCTGCGCCGTATGCTCTTTCCGCCTGAGATAAAGAACTTCAAACCGGCCGAGCGCTATGAGCAATGGGTATTCAAAACCCCGGAAGTGCTCTCCGCTCCGCTCCCTTCAGCCTGCCGCTCGCTGCTTAATCAACCGGATCGATGAGCCTGTGGAAAGCCTCTTTTTTGCGCTGCTTGGCGCCATTTTCGGCAGTTTTATCAATGTTGTGATCTACCGTTTACCGCGAAAAATGCAGGGTGAAGCGCTAAGTCTGAGCTGGCCGCCCTCCTTTTGTCCCCACTGCCGGGCGCGGATAACGGCGCGTGACAATGTTCCGCTGCTCGGTTGGCTGTGGCTGCGCGGGCGCAGCCGCTGCTGTCAGAAGCGGATAAGCGCTCGCTATCCGGCCATTGAAGCCTTGATGGCGCTGCTGTTCGCGGCGGTAATTACCCATGATGGCGTCAACCCGGCGGCGCTGCTGACGCTGGCGCTGATGAGTTTGCTGGTGGCGATGTGCTTTATCGATATCGACCATATGCTGCTGCCGGACGGGCTGACTTATCCCTTTATAGCGCTGGCGCTGCTCTGCGCCTGGTGTCGTCAACCGCATCTGCTAACGCTGCAGGAACATGCGCTTGCCGCGGCGGTCGGCTTTTTTATCCTGTGGTTGCTTAACTACGGATTTGCGCGCTGCCGCGGATATGACGGAATAGGGGGAGGGGATATGAAACTGTTTGCCGGCATCGGGGCATGGCATGGCTTACCGGCGCTGTTCAATATCATGCTCATCGCTGCGCTGATCGGGCTGGCGAGCGGGCTGTTGCTCTTTCGCGCCGCGCGTCAGCAGCCTTTTCCATTTGGCCCTGCCATTATTATCGCCTGCATAGGCTGGGCGATGGTTTACAGCCAGTAATCGAGAGCGATCTGCCAGCGGCGCTCACTCAGATTCAGCAGATAGACCTTTTGCCACTGCAACGCCACATCCAGTGAGGCAAAATGGCGGCGAAGTTCGGCAAACCCCATATTTTTATGCCGCTGCAGATCCCGCTGCGCAATCAGGTTGAGATCGTACTGTTCGAAAAAATCCTTCCAGTAAGCCTGCAGCAGCATGCTGCGGCGGGGATCCTGACCGGCTATGTTCGGCTGCGCGCTGCCGTTGTAGTGCCCTTCGAGCCGCAGCGTCAGCTCGCTCTCTCCGGTCCAGGTCAGACCCGCCGCCACGCGGTTGCGCCAGGCGATATCCCACTGGCTCTCCGGCAGCAGCGTCTCCTGCCAGCGGTAGGGCTGACGTCCGCCGGCCCATTCGCCGTAAATCAGCGTTGAGCGGGAGATCACGCGCGAAAGATTGAGGCCAAACTGCACCTCGCGCTGCTGCTCTTTAAACAGCAGCAGTTGCGGATTGAAATTCTCTGCAAAGCGGTAGCTGGCGCTCAGCAGCAGGCGGTCGCGCGGGTTACTGGCCTGCCAGCCCAGGCTGCCGCTGCTCTCCGTGCTGCCCCTGCGAATTTGTGGTGCCCAGAGTGCGCTAACGGCGGCGTTATCCCAGAAGTGCTGCAGGCGCACCATCGCGTTCCCCATGCGGTTGTTGCGCAGCGTTTCCGGATCGGCAGAGATCGCTGAGCGCACCGTGCCCCGGCCGAGAAAGTCCGTGGGGTTATAGCCCAGCGCGACGCCGTAGCGGGTGTTGATACGCCCCATATCCAGCATCGTTTGCGGCGTCAGGTGATAGCTGAGCCAGGCTTCGCGCAGGGTATTGGTATAACGGGGTTCACTGAGCCGGTGCGTAAAACGGCTATCCAGACGGTTGGAGAGCACCAGCCGCCACTCCTCACCAGGCGAGGTATCCAGGCGCATATCAAGCGACAGCCGCTGCTCTTTCTCCTGTTGATGATTGATGCTGCTGGCCGCTTCAAACATCATGTTCAGCGCCCGGTAGTCGTCGGGCGTGAACTCGGTGCTGTCCGCCAGATCGAGCGCCGCCAGGGTCTCGTCCTGCTGCGACAGCGCGGGGTTGGCCAGCAGCAGTAGGCAGAGAAGAAAGAGGGGCGATCGTGTCATTAATTCGCCTCCCGAAAATGGGCGAGAAAATCACGTTGCAGCCAGGACTCCGGCACATCGCGCCACTGAAAATCCTTCTGGCGCAGCACGGTAACCCAGTGCGCATTAACGCCATCAATAATCACCGCTTCGGTCGGGCGGACGCCGCCCAGCACGGGCGCATAGCGGCGATAGAAGGTGGTTTTCAGCAGGTTACCGTTGACGGCATAGAACTCCGCTTTGTGGCTCTTAAAGTCGCTTTTATCGACCCATAAATCCATCGAGGGGTAGGCCGCATCTCTGTTTTGCGCTACCAGGTGCAGGCGATAGCAGTCGCGCATCTGCCGCTCGCCATCCTGAATCCGCTCCTCACCCACCAGCTTTGCCTGATAATCCGCCGCCCAGTTCGCGGTAATGACATCGCCGTTGGAGGCTTGCCCCATCAACCGCTGCTGCGGTGAAATCGGCACGCTCGCCTGGCTTGTGGGATCGTAAAGCCACAAATCGCGGCCGCTTTTCAGCGTCAGTTTACCGGCATCGCGCGGCGGGCTGATAAAGCGCAGCAGGCTGCGAAACTGACCGCCATCCGGCGCAACCCGTGAATAGAGCATCAGTTCGCTGGTTTCGTGCTGTTTGCCATGCTTGTAGCTGACCAGGGTGGTCACCAGGCTGAAGGAGCGATCCGGGTTACGTACCGCATCGCTTTTTTTCAGGATCTGCTGGGCATTAAGCGCCGCAAATGCTGGTGCGGTGCTCATCAACAGGATGCTCAGCCACGCTGACGTCAGGCTCTTTTTCCGTAATGACATGATTCCTCCTTTTTTATTCAGTGCGTTGCATCAGATATGGCGTAGCGCTTCAACAATTGACACACGCGATGCGCGTCGTGCGGGCCACCAGGAAGAGAGTACGGTCACCAGCAGCAGGGTGCCTGTGACGCTGGCCAGCATGCGCCACTCGCCCCAGATAGTGATGCGGATTGGCAGCGGCGCGGCCACGCCCGGCGGCTGCCATGTCATTCCGGAGCGGTTGATCAGCCAGGCCAGCGCCAGCGCGATAAGCACGCCAGAGATCGCGCCAATCGCCCCCAGCAGCGCCCCCTCGCTCAGGAACAGACGCTGAATATCGCCACGCTTTAGCCCTACCGCGCGCAGGGTGCCGATCTCCACCGTGCGCTCCATCACGGCCATATTCATGGTGTTGCCGACGGTGAAGAGCGCAATACAGAGGATCAGCGCCAGCAGGAATGAGAAGATCTTGTCAAACATCGCCAGCACCTGGTTATAAAGCGGCTGTAGCTGAGTGAAGTCATACACTGCCAGCGGTTCGCCGGAGAGCTTATTGGCGAAGATCTGTTGCAGGCGCGCCCGCGCGGCCTCCAACGCGTTGGTGCTGTGCAACTGAAGCAGGATCGCTGTCACGCCGGGCGTCTCCTGGCCAAAAAGCAGCTGCTGGGCCTGACGCAGGTGCAGGTTCACTACGGTGTCATCCAACTCGCGCGCCTGCTGCGGCTGGGTGCCCAGTACGTTAACGCGGACAATATTTGGCGCGCCGGCGGCGGAAGCGGCCAGCAGTTCAATATGCGATCCGGTGGCAGGCGGACGCGTATCTTGCGTGCGTTGCGATAGCTCAAGCAGATCGTCAGGCAGCGGGCTGGCGCTGTTCTCTCTTGGCTGCGGCGGCGCGCAGGGCTGATCTTTTACAAAATCACATAGCAGTAGTAGACGCGCCAGCCCGCGGCCAATCAGAGCGTCCTCCGGGTGGGTGCCGGTCAGCGGTTTGCGCACGATAAGATCAGCACCTATCTGATATTCATCCCATTTATCGAGCTGCGCTTGCCCGATCGCTTCTGTGCCATAGATCAATACCGGACGTGAGGTACCGACCGCGTAGTGGCCCGCAAGGCCGGTCATGGAGAGGACCGGGGTGGTGACGGCGATCATCTTCTTCAGCACCGGATCGCGGATGAGAATATCGACGATTTGTTGATAGTTATGAATGCTGTAAAGCGCAGGGTTGCTGGTGCCATGCAGAAGGTAGTCCCGCTGCTGGATCTGCAGATGGCCCTTATCGCGCACAAAGGTGGTTTGTAGACTGTACTCAATCGACTGGTTATAGCCTGCGAAAAGCAGGATGCCTATTGCCCCGATGACAATCGCGCAGAGGGTTGAGAGCGTACGTCGGCGGCTGCGCAGTAGGTTGCGCATTGCATGTTTGATCAGCGTTGTGGTTTGCATTTTCTCCCCTTATGCCCTTGTCGGGCGCGTGACGCTGCCGTCATGCACCACATAGAGATCGTCCGCAGCGGCAATCACCTGCGGATCGTGGGAGGAGAAAACCACCGTCACGGCGTATTCACGCTGTAAATGGCGCAGCAGCTGCAAAATGGCGGCGCCGGTTTTACTGTCGAGGTTGGCTGTCGGTTCGTCGGCGACAATCAGCGCGGGACGGTGGATCAGCGCGCGGGCGATGGCAACGCGCTGGCGCTGACCGCCGGAGAGCTGGTTGGGCAGCGAGTCGGCTTTATGTGCCAGACCGACATTATCGAGCATCTCATCGATGCGCTGCTGGCGATACGCCGGGTTTTTATGCTGTATCAGCAGCGGAATTTCGACGTTCTCGCGCACGGTCAGCACCGGTATAAGGTTGAAGTTCTGGAAGATAAAACCGAGGTGGCGGGCGCGAAAGCTGCTGCACTGGTCGTCATCCAGCTCCGCCATCGGCTGGCCGGCAATCGTCAGATATCCGCTGTCGGGCCGATCGATGCCGCCGATTAAATTGAGTAGCGTTGTTTTGCCACTGCCCGATTGCCCGGACAGGACGGTAAAGCGATTTGCTGCAATGTTGAGTGTGACGTCTCTAAGGGCATCAACCCACACCTGACCCAGTAAATATCTCTTACTGATGCCCTCCATTTCTACGGCCCACATGGTTCTCTTTTCCTTAGAGTAAATTCCTCTCAGGAGCGTATCCTAAAGCATGGTGGAGAGCATTGGATGGGGAGAATTGGCACTGCTGTACTGGAAAGGTCTGTTTTCAGATTTTTATTCAACGGCGTTGAGGCGATAAAAAAAGCCGACCCTGGGTCGGCTTTTTCAGAGAGCGGAATCAGAAGTTGTAGCCGACCACCAGGTAGCCACCCCAGCCGGTAGAGCGGGCGCTGAAGTCGCCTGAGCCGAAGTTCAGGGTCGAATCATCTTTGAACTGACCGCCGTTATGCCAGTAACGGGCAACAACGGAGTAGTGCCAGTGATCGTAGCTCAGCGCCAGGATGTGGCTGGACGCGATGGAATCGCTGGTGCGTTGTTGCTCGCCATTGTTGTAGTAACGGCGATCGCCAAGCTTGGAGCCCCAGTCGAAGTTGGTGAAGCCGATATAGCTCAGCTGACCGCCCCACAGTGGGGTGATCGGCACAAAGTATTTCACTTTAAAGCGGTAACCGTCCCACTCGTTGGCGTTCTCTGCGCCATAGTTCTGCCACTGATATTTTGCATAGACGTTGAGGGAGAGGCTCATCGGCAGGCCGGTGTCGATATCGGTGCCCAGACCCATATACCAGGTGCTCTGGCGACCAGCCGCATTACGGCCCATGTCGTAGATGTAGTTGTTGGCGAAGTACCACTCTTTGAACGGGCCGAAGCTCAGATCGGTGTTGGTCAGCTTATCAATCGAGAAGCGCGGTTCGATCTCCATAAACAGCGGCGAGCCGTGGTTCCAGATCCCCTTCGCGCCGGAGTTGCCGCCGAAGAAGACCGGCGCATCCAGGTAGCCGTAGAAGTCGAACCAATCTTTCTTGGCAAAGGCTTCATATTCCAGATAGGTATCGTTACGCGGAATCGGCGAAAAACGAGTGTGATAGCTGCCTACCACGTTCACGCTCTGATGCCACCAGTCGGAGACAAATTCAGGTTTGCTGGTTTCCGCTGCGCTGGCAGAGAAAGAAGCGGTAAGCGCCAGTGCGGCACCGGCTGCGAGGATAATTTTTTTCATCATTACGCCACTGATTAAGATCCCAGACGGGAGTGAAAGTAAGCACGCATTAAATTGCTAAATGTTTCATATTTCTGCGCGCCTATTATAAGTATCCGCGCTCACAAAAATATGTGGTGTTTCACATTATTGACATTTACGTAATCGATTGCGTTCACGTTTGCGTCTAATAAACGGCGGCGATTGTACTGACATTTATTGATAATGCCAATTGATGAATATCAAGGTTACAGAGTGGCTTAAAAAGCGAGCGGCGAAAGGGCGGGCGAGAGGTTCGCCCGCAGATGAGAGATTACTGCACGTTCGCTGGCTGGATATCGTGAATGCGTACAAAGCCGAGTTGCTCAGGCGTGATGCCATTAAGCTGCAACGGAATGTCGACATCGCTCGGTGCCAGCGTGCTGGCCGGGGCGTTGATCAGCTGATTTTGTACATTCACTTCCTGGTAGTTCTCGGTGGTGCCCTGTAGCTGACCATACTCAATGGTGCCGCTAAAGGCCGGAAGCGGATCGTTGGACTGGCCCTGAATGTGCAGCACAACGCGCGTTCCGGCTGCGTTTGGCGCCATATCTTTCAGCGACATACGCAGTGTGCCGATCTGGCTCTTCAGCAGCGCAGGCGTATTGGCTCCGGGCAGCAGGTAGGCGCCGCTGCCGGATTTGGCGTTAAGGCTGTTTTGCTGTGTGATTTTGACCGTCTCCTGGTTCAGCTTGCTCATCTCTTTATTGAGCGTACTGACGCTTTGGTGGAGCTGGCGTACTTCGCTTTGCGGGGCGCAGGCGCTGAGGGTAAAAAGGCTTCCCAGCAACAGTGTTCTTAGGTAACGTCTTGTCATTGCGTCTGTTTCCTTGAAGAGGAGGATCGCTGTAATGGTAGATCGCAACCGCGGCCTTGCCATCGATCCATTGTCTCAAAAAGGGTCTGCCTTTGTTGTCATGCCACTTCAGGTTAAAATAGATTTCAGTTAACTCTCACGTCAGGACCCCGTATGCATTGCCCATTCTGTTTCGCCGTGGACACTAAAGTCATCGATTCCCGCCTGGTGGGAGAGGGATCATCCGTTCGCCGTCGCCGGCAGTGTCTGGTTTGCAATGAGCGTTTCACCACCTTTGAAGTGGCAGAGCTTGTGATGCCGCGCGTAGTGAAAAGCAATGATGTGCGTGAACCCTTTAATGAAGACAAGCTGCGCAGCGGCATGTTGAAAGCGCTGGAGAAGCGTCCAGTGAGCGCCGATGACGTAGAAATGGCGTTAAACCATATTAAATCGCAACTTCGCGCAACCGGCGAACGCGAAGTGCCGAGTAAGATGATCGGCAACCTGGTGATGGAGCAGCTGAAAAAGCTCGATAAAGTGGCCTATGTGCGCTTTGCCTCCGTCTACCGCAGTTTCGAGGATATCCGCGAATTTGGCGAAGAGATCGCCCGTCTACAGGATTGATCATGCAGGATGAAATCTACATGGCACGCGCGCTGAAACTGGCGCAGCGCGGCCGCTTTACCACCCATCCGAATCCGCGCGTCGGCTGCGTGATCGTCAACGAGGGCGAAATCGTCGGCGAAGGGTTTCACTACCGCGCCGGTGAGCCGCACGCCGAAGTGCATGCCCTGCGCATGGCAGGCGATCGCGCGCGCGGCGGCACCGCCTATGTGACGCTGGAGCCCTGCAGCCACCACGGGCGCACGCCGCCCTGCTGCGATGCGCTGATTGCCGCAGGGATCACGCGGGTCGTTGCCGCCATGCAGGATCCTAATCCGCAGGTTGCCGGGCGTGGCCTCTATCGTTTACAGCAGGCCGGGGTTGACGTGAGCCACGGCCTGATGATGAGCGAGGCCGAAGCGCTGAATAAGGGCTTTCTCAAGCGTATGCGCACCGGTTTCCCCTATGTTCAGCTGAAACTCGGCGCGTCGCTGGATGGGCGCACGGCGATGGCGAGCGGCGAGAGCCAGTGGATCACCTCGGCGCAGGCGCGCCGCGACGTGCAACAGCTGCGCGCGCAGAGCCATGCCATTCTCAGCAGCAGCGCAACGGTGCTGGCGGACGATCCGGCGCTGACGGTGCGCTGGAAAGAGTTAAACAGCGATGCGCAGGCGCGTTATCCCGAAGCGGATCTGCGCCAGCCGCTGCGAATTATTATCGACAGCCAGAACCGCGTGACGCCGCAGCATAAGGTTGTCAGCCAGCCGGGTGAGACCTGGTTTGCACGCACCAAGGCCGATACGCGCGCGTGGCCAGAGGGCGTGCGCGAAGTCATCGTGCCGGAGCATAACGGCCATGCCGATCTGGTGATGCTGATGATGATGCTCGGTAAACAGCAGATCAACAGCATCTGGGTTGAGGCGGGCGCGCAGCTTGCCGGCGCGCTGCTCAACGCGGGCCTGGTTGATGAACTGGTGGTCTATCTTGCGCCTAAACTGTTAGGCAGCGATGCGCGGGGTCTGTGTCATCTGCCGGGATTGACGGCGCTTACCGATGCGCCGCGCTTTAATTTCAGTGAGATACGGCAGGTTGGCCCTGATGTTTGCCTGCACCTCACCAACGCCTGAAGCCTGCTGTAAAAGGGAAGCAGCGCGTTAAATAGTATGCTAAAATCCGCCCCCCTGCGGGGTCCGAACTGAACCTGTGAAGGAAGTGTATGAACATTATTGAAGCCAACGTTGCTGCTCCGGACGCTCGCGTCGCCATCACCATTGCGCGTTTCAACAACTTTATCAATGACAGTCTGCTGGAAGGCGCGGTCGATGCCCTGAAACGTATTGGTCAGGTGCAGGACGATAACATCACCGTCGTGTGGGTTCCGGGCGCTTACGAGCTGCCGCTGGCCGCAGGCGAGCTGGCTAAAACCGGCAAATATGACGCAGTTATTGCGCTCGGCACCGTGATTCGCGGCGGCACTGCGCACTTTGAGTATGTGGCAGGTGGTGCAAGTAACGGCCTGGCGCATGTCGCTCAGGAGAGCGCCATTCCGGTCGCTTTCGGCGTGCTCACCACAGAAAGTATTGAACAGGCCATCGAACGCGCTGGCACCAAAGCCGGTAATAAAGGTGCGGAAGCCGCACTGACCGCGCTTGAAATGATTAATGTATTGAAAGCCATCAAGGCTTGAATTTTGTAAGGGGAATTACGTGAAACCTGCTGCTCGTCGCCGCGCCCGTGAGTGTGCCGTTCAGGCGCTTTACTCCTGGCAGTTGTCCCAGAACGACATCACTGATGTTGAATACCAGTTCCTGGCGGAACAGGACGTGAAAGATGTTGACGTCGTGTACTTCCGTGAACTGTTGAACGGAGTGGCGACTAATAGCGCATATCTCGATGGCCTGATGAAGCCATACCTCTCCCGTCTGCTCGAAGAGCTGGGTCAGGTTGAGAAAGCGGTATTGCGTATCGCGCTGTTCGAACTCTCTAAACGTGATGATGTGCCCTACAAAGTGGCGATCAACGAAGCTATCGAACTGGCTAAAACCTTTGGCGCTGAAGACAGCCATAAGTTTGTGAACGGCGTGCTGGATAAAGCCGCACCTGCGATCCGTCCCCATAAGAAGTGATCCGCAAGCCGGTGACGGGCGATGCTTTCAGCGCGCCAGTCCCGGCTTTTTCTTTTTTCTACAGAGGAATAACGTATGGCATGCGGTGAATTCTCCCTGATTGCCCGTTATTTTGACCGCGTACGAACTTCACGTCGCGACGTCGAAACCGGTATCGGTGACGATTGTGCGCTGCTCAATGTCCCCGAAAAACAGACCCTGGCGATCAGCGTCGACACGCTGGTGGCGGGTAACCATTTTCTTCCCGATATCGATCCTGCCGATCTGGCCTGGAAAGCCATGGCGTCCAATCTCAGCGATTTGGCGGCGATGGGGGCCGATCCTGCCTGGCTGACGCTGGCGTTAACGCTGCCAGAGGCCGACGAAGCGTGGCTGCAGGCCTTCAGTGACAGTCTGTTTGAGCAAATAAGCTACTACGATATGCAGCTTATCGGCGGCGATACCACCCGCGGGCCGCTGTCGATGACTATTGGTATTCACGGCTACGTGCCGGCAGGCCGCGCGATGAAGCGCTCCGGCGCGAAGCCGGGCGACTGGATCTATGTCACCGGTACGCCGGGCGACAGCGCCGCAGGGCTGGCGATTTTGCAAAACCGTTTATCCATCAGCGACAGCGACGATGCCGCTTACCTGAAAAAGCGCCATCTGCGCCCGACGCCGCGCGTGCTGCAGGGCCAGGCGCTGCGTAACCTGGCAAGCTCGGCCATCGATCTCTCTGACGGTCTGATCTCCGATTTGGGGCATATTTTGAAAGCGAGCGGTTTTGGTGCGCGGATCGACCTTGATGCGATACCGTTATCGGATGCCTTGCGTCGGCACGTCGAGCCGGATCAGGCGCTGCGCTGGGCATTGTCCGGTGGAGAGGATTATGAACTCTGCTTTACCGTACCTGAGCTGAACCGCGGCGCGCTGGATGTGGCGATTGGTCAGCTGGGCGCGCCGTTTACCTGCATCGGGCAGATGGGCGCGGACGGGGAGGGGCTTTACTTCACTCGCGAGGGAAAAGCCGTCACCCTCGACTGGAAAGGATATGACCATTTTGCCGCGCACTAAAGATAAAGATATCGCCAAAAGCCGTCTCAATCTTCGTAACCCCTGGCACCTGCTGGCGACCGGATTTGGCAGCGGTTTGATTCCGTTTATGCCCGGCACCATGGGTTCGCTGGCGGCGATCCCCTTCTGGTGGCTAATGACCTTCCTGCCCTGGCAGCTCTATTCGCTGCTGGTGATGCTGGGTATCTCGCTGGGTGTCTATCTCTGCCATCAGACGGCAAAAGATATGGGCGTGCACGATCACGGCAGTATCGTCTGGGATGAGTTTATCGGGATGTGGATCACCCTGATGGCACTGCCCACCAGCGACTGGCAGTGGGTGGCGGTGGGGTTTGTGCTGTTCCGCATTCTGGATATCTGGAAACCGTGGCCGATCCGCTGGTTTGATCGTAATGTGCACGGCGGCATGGGGATTATGGTCGACGATATCGTCGCCGGGATCGTTGCCGCCGGGCTGCTCTACTGGATTGGTCACCACTGGCCGATTGGGCTGATTTAGCGGCACCAGGCTACGTCGAAGTGCCTGATGGCGCTCCGCTTATCAGGCCTACGCTTGCTGATTTGTATGTGAATACGGTGAAATGCCTGATGGCGCTGCGCTTATCAGGCCTACGATTCCGGATTTGTATGTGGATGCGGTGGAAATGCCTGATGGCGCTGCGCTTATCCGGCCTACAGTGCCGGATTCACATCCGGGCGTAAGCCGGATAAGGCGCAAGCCGCCATCCGGCACACCATCCGCGTTGTGCACTACTTAAACCCCACCACCGGGTGCTGTTTGTAGGGCGTCTCCAGCTCGGCAATCTGCTCTGGCTTCAGCGTCAACTCTACCGCGCCCAGAAGCTCTTCCAACTGATCCCCACGCGACGCGCCAATAATCGGTGCGGCAATGCCCGGCTTGCTTAACAGCCATGCCAGCGCCACCTGTGCACGTGAAGCGCCCAGCTCATCTGCCACGCTCGCCAGACGCTCGGCGATCAGCGCATCGTTGGCATCCGTTTCGCTATACAGCGTTTTGCCAAACTCATCGGAGACCAGACGGGCGGTGGTTTCCCCCCACGGGCGGGTCAAACGTCCACGGGCCAGCGGGCTCCACGGGATAATCGCCACGCCCTCTTTGTAGCAGAGTGGCAGCATCTCGCGCTCTTCTTCACGATAGATAAGGTTGTAGTGGTTTTGCATGGTGACAAAGCGCGCCCAGCCGTGCTGCTCCTGCAAGGCAAGCGCCTGCGCAAACTGGCTGGCGTGCATGGAAGAAGCGCCGATATAGCGCGCTTTACCCGCTTTCACCACATCGTTCAGCGCTTCCAGCGTCTCTTCAATCGGTGTGTTGTAGTCCCAGCGGTGGATTTGCAGCAGATCGACATACTCCATGCCGAGGCGCTGCAGGCTGTCATCAATGGAGCGCAGGATCTGCGCGCGGGAGAGGCCTTCCGCCAGATCGCCGACCTGATGGTAAACCTTGGTGGCAACAACGACTTCATCGCGGCGGGCGAAATCGCGCAGCGCGCGGCCAACGATCTCTTCACTGCTGCCGTCGGAGTAGCTGTTGGCAGTATCAAAAAAGTTAATCCCGCCCTCCAGCGCGCGTTGGATAATCGGGCGGCTGCTCTCTTCCGGCAGCGTCCAGGCATGCTTACCCCGGTCCGGCTCGCCAAAGGTCATACAGCCAAGGCAAAGGCGGGAGACCCTGAGCTCTGTTTTCCCTAATGTGTTGTATTGCATGGTTCCACTCCTGCTGTTCACGAATTACGCTTAAGCATAGCAGGAGCGGAAAAGGGCGGAATCAGGCGAGCCAGTTTTTAATACGTGATGCGATCCCGGCGGCGTCGAGGCCAATCTCGGCGCGCGCTTCATCCTGCGTACCCTGCGGAATAAAGAAGTCCGGCAGACCGAGGTTGAGTACCGGCACCGGCTTGCGCTTCGCCATCAGCACTTCGTTAACGCCGCTGCCGGCGCCGCCCGCAATGGCGTTCTCTTCAAGCGTTACCAGTACCTCGTGCTGCGCAGCCGCCTGCAGGATCAGCGCTTCATCCAGTGGTTTGGCAAAACGCATATCGATTAGCGTCGCGTTGAGCGCCTCGGCGGCTTTTGCCGCTTCCGGCAGCAAAGTACCGAAGTTGAGGATCGCCACTTTCTCGCCTTTGCGTTTCACCACGCCTTTACCGATAGGCAGCTTCGCCAGCGGCTCCAGCGTCACGCCGACCGCATTACCTCGCGGGTAGCGCACGGCGCTCGGGCCATCCATATAGTGGTAGCCGGTAAAGAGCATCTGTCGACACTCGTTCTCATCGCTCGGCGTCATCACCACCATATCCGGGATGCAGCGCAGATAGGAGATATCAAATGCCCCCTGGTGGGTCTGACCGTCCGCGCCAACAATCCCGGCGCGATCGATAGCAAACAGCACCGGCAGTTTCTGGATCGCCACGTCATGGATCACCTGATCGTAGGCGCGCTGCAGGAAAGTGGAGTAGATCGCCACCACCGGTTTGTAGCCGCCAATCGCCAGCCCGGCGGCAAAGGTGACTGCATGCTGCTCGGCAATGGCGACATCAAAATATTGCCCAGGGTATTTGCGCGAGAATTCAACCATGCCGGAGCCTTCGCGCATCGCCGGGGTAACAGCCATTAGTTTGTTATCTTTGGCGGCGGTCTCACACAGCCAGTCGCCGAAGATTTTCGAATAGCTCGGCATACCGCCGCTGCTTTTCGGCAGGGTGCCGCTGGTCGGATCGAACTTCGGCACCGCGTGGAAGGTGATGGGATCTTTCTCGGCCGGCTCATAGCCGCGCCCCTTTTTGGTCATGATATGCAGGAATTGCGGGCCTTTCAGATCGCGCATATTGCGCAGCGTCTGCACCAGACCCAGCACATCGTGACCGTCTACCGGGCCGATATAGTTAAAGCCCAGCTCTTCAAAGAGCGTGCCCGGCACAACCATGCCCTTGATATGCTCTTCGGTGCGTTTCAGCAACTCTTTGATCGGCGGCACGCCGGAGAGCACTTTTTTTCCACCTTCGCGCAGGGTGGAGTAGAGCTTGCCAGAGAGCAGTTTCGCCAGATGGTTATTGAGCGCGCCAACATTCTCGGAGATCGACATCTCGTTGTCGTTAAGCACCACCAGCATGTCGGGGCGAATATCCCCGGCGTGGTTCATCGCCTCAAACGCCATGCCCGCGGTGATCGCGCCATCGCCAATCACGCAGACGGTACGACGCTGCTTATTCTCTTTCGCTGCCGCAACGGCCACGCCAATCCCGGCGCTGATGGAGGTGGAAGAGTGGCCGACGCTCAGCACGTCATACTCACTCTCGCCGCGCCACGGAAAAGGGTGCAGGCCGTTTTTCTGCCGGATGGTGCCGATTTTGTCGCGGCGGCCGGTGAGGATTTTGTGCGGATAGGCCTGGTGGCCGACGTCCCAGATTAACTGATCGAAGGGCGTGTTGTAGACGTAATGCAGCGCCACGGTCAGTTCAACCGTGCCAAGCCCGGAGGCGAAGTGTCCACTGGAGCGGCTTACGCTGTCGAGAAGGTAGCGACGCAGCTCGTCGCACAGTTTCGGCAAACTCTCTTTCGGCAGCAGGCGCAACTCTTGCGTGGTATCAACCAGCGCCAGCGTCGGGTATTTGGCAGTATCAAAACTCATCAGAGACTCGGACTCATCCTGTTATTTCGTTATTTATCACGCTGGATTATGTAATTCGCCAGTGCTTCCAGTGCCGTCGTATCCAGCGATTGCGCCGACAGCAGGCTCAGCGCCTGGCGGGCATCGTCAATCAGATCGCGGGCTTTCGTGCGGGCTTGCTCAAGGCCCAGTAGTGCGGGGTAGGTGCTTTTACCCAGTTGCTGGTCAGCACCCTGGCGTTTGCCAAGGGTGGCAGTATCGCCGACCACATCAAGGATGTCATCCTGAACCTGAAACGCAAGGCCGACACACTGTGCGTAGCGTTCGAGCAGCGGCAGCGCGTCGCGACCGCGTTGACCAGCGCTCAGGGCACCCATTTTTACCGCCGCGCAGATAAGCGCCCCGGTTTTATGGCGGTGAATCTGCTCCAGCCCTTCAAGAGAAACCTGCTCATTTTCTGCCGCCAGATCCAGCGCCTGCCCGCCGCACATGCCGGCAACGCCGCTGGCGTTTGCAAGCGTGGCGACCATCGCCAGGCGATCTTCGGCGGCAACGTCCGCCATCGGCGCTTCCGTCAGGATCGAGAAGGCCAGCGTCTGCAAGGCATCGCCCGCGAGAATGGCATTGGCTTCGCCAAATTTAATATGGCAGGTGGGCAGACCGCGACGCAGGTCGTCGTCGTCCATTGCTGGCAGATCGTCATGCATTAATGAGTAAGCATGAATGCACTCCACCGCCGCGGCGGGCGCGTCCAGCGTCTGCTGGCTGACGCCGAACATGCGACCGGTGGCATAGACCAAAAATGGGCGCAGGCGTTTGCCGCCTAAGAGTGCGCCATACTGCATCGCCTCAACCAGCGGAGTGTTCTGAAAGGGCAGGGGATCGATGAAACGGCGCAACGCGTCGTTGGCCTGTTCAACGCAGGCCTGCAGTTGTTGATTGAAATCCATCTATTCAGCATCCGGAGCGAAAGGGGTTAACGGCGCCTCTTCGGTATCGGAGAGCAGGATCTGCACGCGCTGTTCCGCTTGCTGAAGCTTAACCTGTCCCTGGCGGGCCAGCTGGACGCCGCGTTCGAATTCATTCAGGGCCTCTTCAAGCGGAAGCTCGCCGCTTTCAAGACGAGTGACAATCTGTTCCAGTTCGCTCAGCGCGGTTTCGAAACTGGCGGGTGCGTCGTTTTTCTTTGGCATAGTGAATGTCTGACTCTTCTATTATTCCGACTACGTTATGGTAGCGAAGTCGGGGCACATAGCAAATAACGCTCAATGGTAATGCGTTGCACATGATCTTCGCGATGGTGGTATACTTCCGCGCCTGGATGCAGCCGCAGGTAGGGGCTGCTGTAAATTTTCCTCTACAGGCCTTCGCAGGCTTGCCAACGAACCATTGCCGCCATGAAGTTTATCATTAAATTGTTCCCGGAAATCACCATCAAAAGCCAATCTGTGCGTTTGCGCTTTATTAAAATTTTGACCGGGAACATTCGTAACGTTCTGAAGCACTACGATGAGGCACTCGCCGTTGTGCGCCACTGGGACCATATTGAAGTGCGCGCCAAAGACGAAAATCAGCGTCTGGCGATCCGCGATGCGCTGACCCGCGTTCCGGGCATCCACCATGTGCTGGAAGTAGAGGATGTTCCCTTTACCTCTCTGCATGACATTTTCGAGAAAGCGCTGGCGCAGTATCGCGAGGCGATCGAAGGCAAAACGTTCTGCGTGCGGGTAAAGCGCCGCGGGCAACATGAGTTTAGCTCGATCGAAGCAGAACGCTACATCGGCGGCGGCCTTAATCAACACGTTGCGTCGGCAAAGGTCAAATTGACCCACCCGGATGTGACCGTGCATCTGGAGATTGAAGACGATCGCCTGCTGCTGGTGAAGGGCCGTTATGAAGGCATTGGCGGCTTCCCGATCGGCACGCAGGAGGATGTGCTGTCTCTCATCTCCGGCGGGTTTGACTCCGGCGTCTCCAGCTATATGCTGATGCGCCGCGGCTGCCGCGTACACTACTGCTTCTTTAACCTCGGCGGCGCGGCGCATGAAATCGGCGTACGTCAGGTGGCACACTATTTATGGAACCGCTTTGGCAGTTCGCATCGCGTGCGCTTTGTGGCGATCAACTTTGAGCCGGTGGTTGGCGAGATCCTTGAGAAGGTCGACGACGGCCAGATGGGCGTGGTGCTAAAACGTATGATGGTTCGTGCAGCCTCTCAGGTAGCCGAGCGCTACGGCGTGCAGGCACTGGTGACCGGCGAAGCGCTGGGCCAGGTCTCCAGCCAGACGCTGACCAACCTGCGTTTGATTGATAACGTCTCCGATACGCTGATCCTGCGCCCGCTTATCTCTCACGATAAAGAGCACATCATCGATCTGGCGCGTAAAATCGGCACCGAAGATTTTGCCCGCACCATGCCGGAGTATTGCGGCGTGATCTCCAAAAAGCCGACGGTAAAAGCGGTCAAAGGAAAGATTGAAGCGGAAGAGGCGAACTTTGATTTCGCGATCCTCGATAAAGTGGTCGCGGAAGCGAACAATATCGATATTCGTGAAATTGCGCAGCAGACCGCAGAAGAGGTGGTGGAAGTCGAGACGGTAACCGGCTTCGGCGAGAATGATGCCATTCTCGATATTCGCTCCATCGACGAGCAGGATGAGAAACCGCTGCAGCTGGAAGGCGTCGAGGTGGTGTCACTGCCGTTCTACAAGCTCAGCACCGGGTTTGGCGATCTCGATCAGAGTAAAACCTGGCTGCTGTGGTGCGAGCGCGGCGTGATGAGCCGTCTGCAGGCGCTCTATCTGCGTGAGCAGGGCTTTACCAATGTGAAGGTGTATCGCCCGTAACTTTTCGTGCACCGTGATTTGTGCCCATGACTGCCGGATAAGCGCCAGCGCCATCCGGCAATCAATATCAACGAATAGTCCCCGCTTTACGCTTCGTAGTAGTTATAAATCCCCGCCGCCATCACCAGCTGTGACGCTACTTCGTGGGCTTTTTCGCGCCCAACCAGCAGATCGATAATCTTCAAACCGAAATCAATCGCCGTGCCAGGCCCCTGGCTGGTCAACAGATTGACGCGCGGATCCCACACCACACGCTTATCCTGCCACTGCGCTTCCGGTATCGTCTCCCTGAGCCCTGGAAAACCGGTCATATTGCCGATCGGGAAGATCTCATGGGGCACCAGCACGGTACCGACGGCGGCACATATCGCCGCAACGATACGACCAGAGCGGTGAAACTGGCGCACGGTCTCTACCAGCAGCGGATTATCGCGCATGCACTCTGCGCCTTTCAGGCCGCCGGGCAGCACGATAACGTCGTAATCCCCGTCTGCCACCTCAACCAGCGGCGCGTCTGCTAACAGTTTTACGCCGCGCGAGCAGACGATCGCGAGCTCACCGTCGCTGGCCACGCTGGCGGTGGTCACTGAGATCCCGCCGCGCACCAGCAGATCGATAGTGGTGACCGCCTCCATCTCTTCGCTACCAGGGGCGAGACATATCAGAGCTGATGCGCTCATATTCACTCTCCTTACGTTTAATCAGGTCAAACAGCCGGGCATTCTCAGGCACCGCGATCCCGTGCGCGCGGGCGCGTCTGAGCAGATAGCCGGTAATGTAATCGCATTCGGTATGGCGCATCGCGCGCACATCCTGCAGCATCGATGAGATATTCTCCGCCGTACTCTCAATCACCTGGTGCACATAGGCGATCAGATCGTCGGCAGAGATATGGTGCCCTTCGCGCTCGATGACCGCCGCCACTTCGCGGGCGATCTTCGCAATCTCTTCCGGCGCGTCGCGCAGATCGCCATTCTTGCAGTCGCGCAGCGCCGTCAGCGGGTTGATAACGCAGTTCACCGCCAGCTTGCGCCAGAGTGCGGGGCGAATGGTGTTGTGCCAGGCGACATCCGGCAGTGCCATTTGCAGCGTGTCAGCGAGGTAGCTGAACTCGCCGTCCTGCGCGCGGGCCGGGCCAATGTGGGTGATGCCGCTGGCGACGTGAACAATCACATTACCATCGCGGCGCGCAGCATGCGTGGTGGTGCCCATCAACAGCGGATTAGGCAGGGATTTCAGCTCCTCTACGGTGCCCATGCCGTTGTGGATTAACAGCACCGGCGTGGCGGGCTGGAGCGAGGAAGAGAGACCTTTTACCGCATCGGAGACCTGCCAGGCTTTGAGCGTGACCAGCAGCAGATCGCTGCGGGCCAGGAAATCGGGGTCGTTAGCCGTCAGGGACTCATTAAAAATCGTGCCGTCTTCTTCAACCAGGTTCACACTGCAATAAGGTTGCGGGATACGTAACCAGCCCTGTACCTCATGTCCCTGCTTGCAGAGTGCGGTTAACCACAGTTGCCCTAAGGCGCCGCATCCCAGTACGGTAATTCTCATTATTCCTCCTCACCTGCAACTGCGCCAGGTGTTACAGCGATAAGTATAGCGCTGTCAGCTAAGCTTCCAGTATTCAAGATTGTGTTAATACACATTGCGGGTATTATGCATCGCTGAAATTACAGAGGGAGAGAAAAGATGCCATCTTTCGATATTGTTTCCGAAATTGATCTGCGCGAAGTGCAAAACGGCGTCGAGAATGCGACCCGTGAACTGGCCACGCGTTTCGACTTTCGCAACATTGAAGCGACGTTTGAATTAAACGAAACCAATAAAACCATCAAGGTGCTGAGCGAGTCTGACTTCCAGGTTAACCAGCTGCTCGACATTTTGCGCGCCAAGCTGTTAAAGCGCGGCATTGAAGGCACCTCGCTGGAAGTGCCGGAAGAGTTTGTTCATAGCGGTAAAACCTGGTTTGTTGAAGCCAGGCTCAAGCAGGGGATTGACGCTGCAATGGCGAAGAAGATCGTCAAGCTGATCAAAGAGAGCAAACTGAAGGTGCAGGCGCAGATTCAGGGTGAAGAGATCCGCGTTACCGGCAAAGCCCGTGACGACCTGCAGGCCGCCATGGCGCTGGTACGCGGCGGTAATTTAGGCCAGCCGTTCCAGTTTAAGAACTTCCGCGATTAATCACTTGCCCTCTCTCGTACGGGGGAGGGCGCTTCACATTTAACCCGCAACCACCTGTTCCACTTCAAAGCGATTGGTCACCTTGCTGTCTATCTTCACATAGACGCTGCGCTCTTCCGGCACCACCATCGCTTCGCTCACGCCGTCCATTGCCAGCAGGCGCTGCTGCAGCGCAGTATCTACCGCGACATCATCAGGAATCGCGATGCGCAAACTGCTGACGTATGGCGGCTCCTGCATGGTGCTGGCGACTAGCAGCCAAAGCACCGCCAGCAGCGCGCCAGCAAGGAAGACGGTCTGGGAGTCGAAAAAGCCATCGACCCAACCGCCGAGCGAGCCGCCAATCGCCACGCCAAGAAACTGGCTGGTGGAGTAGATGCCCATCGCTGTGCCTTTATAACCAGCAGGCGCTTCTTTACTGATTAGAGAGGGGAGCAGCGCTTCCATCAGGTTAAAGGCGAGGAAGAAGATCTGCACGCCAATAACAATCTCCCAGAAGTGCGGGCCTGCGCCCCACAGCACAATCTCTGCGATCACCAGCAGAGCGACGCAAAGCAGGAAGACCCGTTTCATTTTGCGCTTCACTTCGGCATAGATGATGAACGGCACGACGGAGATAAAGGACACCAGCATGGTGACGAGATAGATTTTCCAGTGCTGCGCCGCGGCAAACCCGGCGGCTTCAAGCTGGCCCGGCAGAGCGACAAAGGTCGACATCAGCAGCATATGCAGACACATAATGCCGAAGTTGAGCTTGAGCAGCTTCGGATTAGCCATCACCAGGCTAAAACACCCTTTCACCATCCCCGATTCACGGTTGCGTACGTGCTGGGTGCTATTTGGCACCACCCACAGCGTCAGCGCGATACCGAGCGTGGCAAGCCCGGCGATCATCCAGAAGAGCGCATGCAGACCCAGTTGATGGGTGATAATCGGGCCGAGCACCATGGCGATGGCGAAGGTGACGCCAAAACTGACGCCGATAAAGGCCATCGCTTTGGTACGGTTCTGCTCGCGGGTCAGATCGGAGAGCAGCGCCATGACAGCGGCGGCAATCGCGCCGGAGCCCTGCAGCGCGCGGCCGAGAATAATGCCCCAGATTGAGTGGGAGAGGGCGGCAATCACGCTGCCGGCGACAAAAATCACCAGCCCGCCGACGATCAGCGGCTTGCGGCCGATGCGATCCGAGAGCAGACCGAAGGGAATTTGAAAGATGGCCTGAGCGAGGCCGTAGATACCGATTGCCAGACCGATTAATGCTTCGCTGGCGCCCTGTAGCGCCATACCGTACGTGGTCAGAACGGGCAGGACCATAAACATGCCGAGCATGCGCAGGGAGAATACAGTCCCTAAACCCCAGGTTGCGCGCAACTCGCCTGGCGTCATCTTGTAATCGTTCATTACCACCTCATGTTAAAAACCGGACATAGTGTAGTGCGGGGGCAGGGCGGGGTAAACACCAGCTTAATTAACAAATATTACCTGCGTGAATGGGATTGCGGGCATAAAAAAAGGGTGCCGGGGCACCCTTTAGATGACGGTCTGGATCACCAGACGTAAGTCAGCAGACTATGTGAATCCGGCACCATAAAGTCCACGGACATCATCACGCTCAGCGACGTGATGGCGACAATTGAGAAGACGAACAGTTTGCGCGCCCACACTTTGTCATCCGCCACTTTATATCCGCGCAGCGCCATGCCCAGCCACCAGAGGCTCACCGCAGCAGCAACCACCAGGTATTTGTAACCTGCATAGCCGCCCAGCGAGAGCATCAGGGTAGCGACAGCAAACGCCACGATGTAGAGCGTGATGTGGTTTTTCGCCACGGAGATGCCTTTCACTACCGGCAGAACCGGGATGTTCGCTGCCTGATAATCCTTAAAGCGGAAAATCGCGATGGCATACGAGTGAGGCATCTGCCACAGGCTGAAAATCGCCAGCAGGATCGCCGCGCCGCTATCAAACTCGTTGGTCACGGCGCAGTAGCCAATCACCGGCGGCGCCGCGCCGGAGAGAGAGCCAATCAGCGTACCGTAGACGGAGTGGCGTTTCATGTAGAGGCTATAAACCCCGACATAAACCACAAACCCCATCACCCCGAGCCAGCAGGCCAGCGGGTTAGCGCCGAACCACAGCAGCATAAAGCCAGCAATACCCAACAAGGCGGCGTACACCAGCGAGACTTTTGGCGAGATCAGCCCTCTGACCAGCACCCTGTTTTTCGTCCGCTCCATCTTTTTATCGATGTCACGGTCGATGTAGTTGTTAAAAACACAACCAGAGGCGACCACCAACGACACGCCAACCAGCGTGTAGAGGAACAGGGGGTAATCAATCTGGCCTTTAGAGGCCAGCAGGAACCCCCCAATCACGGAGATCAAATTGCCAAAAATAATGCCCGGTTTCGTTACTTGCAGGTATTGCTTGAACATACTCGCCGCTCTTAGTGAACCATCATGTTGTAGTTCAGGTTCCACATAATCCAGATGGAGCCCACTACCAGGATAGCGATGATAATCACGGTAAAGACAAAGGCGGTCAGGTTCCAGCGCTCCTCAGAAGAGGTGTTCATGTGCAGGAAGCAGACCAGATGAACCAAAATCTGTACCACTGCGGTGACCAGTACGGTCCCCAGAATTGCGGCGTGTGACGCGGTACCGCTCATCACCATCCAGAACGGAATGACCGTCAGGATGATCGACAGGATAAAACCTGTCATGTAGGTTTTTACGCTACCGTGGGATGCGCCGCTGTGATCGGTTGAATGACTCATTACATCGCCCCCATCAGATAAACAACAGAGAACACACAGATCCATACCACATCAAGGAAGTGCCAGAAGAGGCTCAGGCACATGATGCGGGTACGGTTTGTGCTGGTCAGGCCGCGACGGGAGATCTGGAACATCAGAACCGCCATCCAGATGAGGCCAGAAGTGACGTGCAGACCGTGGGTACCCACCAGCGCAAAGAACGCTGACAGGAAGCCGCTACGATCCGGACCCATACCTTCCGCAATCAGATGATGGAACTCATAGATCTCCATGCCGATAAAGCCAGCACCAAACAGGAAGGTCAGCGCAAGCCAGGAGATAACCTGGCTCTTGTTGCCTTTATGCATGGCGATCGCCGCCATGCCGTAGGTGATGGAGCTGAACAGCAGCAGGAATGTCTCTACCAGAACGAACGGCAGTTCGAAAATGTCCTTGCCGGTCGGGCCGCCCGCTGTGCCGTTCACCAGAACGGCATAGGTCGCGAACAGACAGCTGAACAGAATGCAGTCGCTCATCAGGTAGATCCAGAAACCGAATACTTTATTCGGCCCTGCATCGTGGTGCCCGTGTTCGTGCGCATGGGCGTGCGCGTTGGTCAAAGTATCAGTTGCCATTTGTCAGCCCTGCTTTGTTGATCTCATCGAAATGCTGTTTTTCCAGTTTCTCGATTTCTGCAACCGGTACGTAGTAGTCCACGTCTTCGTCGAAGCTTTTCACAATCCAGCTGATGATGATGCCTGCGAAGCTGGCAATCGCCATCCACCAGATATGCCAGATCATGGCAAAACCGAATACCGTTGCGAACGCGGCAATAACAATCCCGGCACCGCTGTTTTTCGGCATATGAATCTCTTCATAATGCGTAGGTTGCTTGTACGCTTCGCCTTTCTCTTTCATCTCCCAGAAAGCATCACGTTCGTGAATTTCCGGAACAACGGCAAAGTTATAGAACGGCGGAGGAGAGGAGGTTGCCCACTCCAGCGTACGGCCACCCCACGGGTCACCGGTCAGGTCGCGGTTCTGATCGCGGTCACGAATAGAGACGTAGATCTGAATCAGCAGACACAGGATACCCAACGCGATCAGCGCGGCACCGCAAGCAGCTACGATCAGCATGCTGTGGAACTGCGGATCGATATGCTGGCTGAGACGACGGGTCATACCCATGAAGCCCAGTACGTACAGCGGCATAAACGCAACGAAGAAGCCAATAATCCAGAACCAGAAGGCGCGTTTACCCCAGGTTTCGTTCAGGGTGTAACCAAACGCTTTCGGCCACCAGTAGGTCATACCTGCGAAGCAACCAAATACCACGCCGCCGATGATGACGTTATGGAAGTGTGCAATCAGGAACAGGCTGTTGTGCAGCACGAAGTCTGCGCCTGGAACCGCCAGCAGCACGCCGGTCATCCCACCTACGGAGAAGGTGACGATAAAGCCGATAGTCCACAGCATAGAGGAGTGGAATACGATACGGCCCTGGTACATGGTGAACAGCCAGTTGAAGATCTTCACCCCGGTCGGGATGGCGATAATCATCGTGGTAATACCGAAGAAGGCGTTTACGTTCGCGCCGGCACCCATGGTGAAGAAGTGGTGCAGCCAAACGATGAACGACAGGATGGTAATACACACGGTCGCCCACACCAGCGAGGTGTAGCCAAACAGGCGTTTACGCGAGAAGGTGGCGGTAATTTCGGAGAAGACCCCGAACACCGGCAGCACCAGAATGTACACTTCCGGGTGACCCCAGGCCCAAATCAGGTTGATGTACATCATCATGTTGCCGCCCATATCGTTGGTAAAGAAATGGGTGCCCAGATAACGATCCAGGGTAAGCAACGCGATGGTAACCGTCAGAATTGGGAACGAAGCGATAATCAGCACGTTCGCGCACAGAGAGGCCCAGGTGAAGACCGGCATTTTGAACATGGTCATGCCCGGCGCACGCATGCGCAGGATGGTCACGAAGAAGTTAATACCGGTCAGCGTCGTACCGATACCAGAGAGCTGGAGACTCCAGATCCAGTAATCGACCCCGACACCAGGGCTGTACTCAATTCCCGAGAGCGGCGGATAAGCCAGCCAACCTGTCTGCGCGAACTCACCGACGCCCAGAGAGATGTTAACCAGAATCACGCCCACAACCGTGAACCAGAAGCTCAGGTTGTTAAGGAACGGGAAGGCAACGTCGCGCGCGCCGATCTGCAGCGGAACCACCAGGTTCATCAGACCGATAACAAACGGCATCGCCACGAAGAAGATCATAATCACGCCGTGGGCGGTGAAGATCTGATCGTAGTGGTGAGGCGGCAGGAAGCCCGCTTCGCCCATCGACGAAATCGCTTGTTGACTACGCATCATTACGGCGTCAGCAAAGCCGCGCAGCAGCATAACAACTGCTACGAGGACATACATGATGCCAAGACGTTTATGGTCAACCGAGGTTAACCACTCATTCCATAGCCATTTCCACTTACCGAAGTAAGAGAGCAGGCCGACTACCGCCAGACCACCGACGGCAATCGCAGCGATCGTAACCATGATAATCGGTTCATGGTACGGCACTGCATCCAGTGTAAGTTTTCCGAACATCGTTTTCCTCGGCCCCTTAGTGAGAGGTTTCCGCGTGGCTCATGTCCATGCCTTCCATACCTTCGTGTGACTTGTGCTCACCTTCCGGTTGGGTCATGTCCATGCTCTTGCCGTGGCCCATAAATTTGTTAATAACATCTTTAAACAAATCGGGTTTCACGCTGGAGAAGTATTCAACCTTGTTGTATTCGCTTGGTGCGGCAATTTTCTCGTACGTCGCCATATCTGGCACCGTAGTAGAAGACTGTTTCGCTTTGGCGACCCACTGGTCAAATGCGGCGCGGTCCGGCGTTGCAATGGCTTTAAACTTCATGCCAGAGAAGCCCGGGCCGCTGTAACTGGCAGAGATGCCATCATACGTACCTGCTTCGTTGGCAATCAGATGCAGTTTGGTCTGCATACCGGCCATCGCGTAGATCTGGCTGCCCAGACGCGGAATAAAGAACGAGTTCATCACGGAGTTGGAAGTCACTTTGAATTCCACCGGAGTGTTCGCCGGGAAGGCGATTTCATTCACGGTAGCGATGCCCTGTTCCGGATAGATAAAGAACCATTTCCAGTCCATGGCGACCACTTCAATAGTAACCGGGCGTTCGTCATGTACCAGTGGTCTGCTCGGCTCGAGCGAGTGGGTGGTTTTCCACGTCAGCACGGCAAGGAACAGGATGATCAGAATCGGCACCGTCCAGACCACAGCTTCCACTTTATTGGAGTGTGACCAGTTCGGGCTATACTTCGCATCTTTATTGCTCGCACGATACTTCCAGGCAAAACCTACGGCCATTAAGATGGCAGGCACCACGACAATCATCATCAGGCCAAAAGCCGTCAGGATGAGTGAACGTTGCTCCATACCAATCTGTCCTTTGGGGTCAAGAAGCGCAGAATCGCAGCCACTGAGTAATACAGTGCCGGCGATTAAGGACATCCATCCCAAACTTTTATTGTATTTCCTGAGTCTCATTTAACGACCTCAATTCCACGGGATCTGGTGGCGCTTAAAGTGTGCGGGCATTTTACGGAAAGGTTACGTTACTGTAAACATGATTGGCTTTGTGTCAGTAAGGTGTTACTGGGTTCTGCCGCACATGTCACACAGAATGCAACAATCTGTAAAACCGGGCGTTCGCACAGCCAGAGAGAGCGATTATAACGAAAACCCGACGTTACAATCTGCGTTGAGGGTAAATTGGTATAACCAATCGTTCAAATAAACAAATAATTAACAATTATCCAGCAAGAATTAAACATTATTGGAACGAATATGAAACCCAACAATTAATAACCGTGCTGAATCGTTATAGGATAGACCTTATTTTATAAGGCACAAATTAATTAAGATTTTTTATTTTTTGTCCGCTCAGGGCGTCTTGATAAAAAACAAAAATACGCCTGTTTAATGAACGAAATAATAACGGCGCTAAATTTATTTTTTCGCTTTTTTTATTTTTAATAGCTGATTTTAAAAGGGTTATCCGTTAAAAAATAACCCTGGCCTACACTATGCAAAATATATCGCATGCCGTGACGCCCGTTTCGCCCCCGCTAAAGCAGGGCGGTTCTGCGCAGCGCCAGCAGATCTAACCCGCCACCGAAGAGGATGCCCACCAACGCCAGCAGCGCGCCGCCCTCCAGCAGGAGGCCATCGACCGACCACTGCGTCAGACCCAGCGCATTGCTGGCCAGCACCAGCAGGCCGGCGGCAAGCAGCAGCGCGCCCGCGCCAAGGGTACGCAGCGCCAGCCGGTAAAGCGCCGTAAACTCGGTGCGCGGCATAAAGGCTTCCGTGCGCTGCGTATACTCCAGCGTGCGTTTACACAGCAGCAGCAGCGCCAGCCCCGGGATCGCCGCAAAGATCGAAAAGAGATAGAAGGTCGGCCAGTCATAACTGGCGACAAACCAGCCCGCCAGCGGCCCGACATAGACACGGCCAACGGCGGAAAGCGCAGAGAGTAACGCAAACTGCGTGGCGGAAAAGGCGCTGTTACAGAGCGTCATCAGCAGCGCGACAAATGCCGCCGTTCCCATGCCGCCGCAGAGGTTTTCGAAGAAGACCGCTGCACCCATCGTCACAATGTCTTTATCGGTAATGGAGAGCAGCCAGTAACCGGCATTGGAGATCGCCTGTAACACACCGAAGATCAGCAGGGCACGAAACAGCGTTAAGCGCTGCATCAACACGCCGCCCCACAAAGCACCGATTATCGTCGCCACCAGCCCTAAGCTTTTATTCACCATCCCGACATCGCCCGGGTCGAAACCGACGCCGCGAATCAGGAAGAGGGTGGTCAGGCTCATGGCAAACGCGTCGCCGAGCTTATAAAGGACAATCAGCAGCAGGATCAGCCAGGCGTTATTGCGCCCGAAGAAATCACGCAGCGGCGCTACCACCGCTTCCTCAAGGGTTCTCGGCGCGGGGAGGGTGCCCACCGGTTCCGGCGCACGCAGTGTGGCGAGAATACAAGGGATCATCAGCGCCGCCATTAGCCAGTACATCCCTTGCCAGCCCAGCCAGCGATCCGCCAGCCACAGCGCCAGACCGCCGGAGATGAGCATCGCAAGGCGGTAACCGAGCACGCTTATCGCCGCGCCTGCACCGCGCTCTTCAGCCGAGAGTACATCCGTTTTCCAGGCATCGAAAACGATGTCCTGCGACGCGGAGCAGAAGGCGATCACCACCGCCAGCGCTGCCATCCAGCGCAGATCGCTGGCAGGCTGCAGAAAGCCCATCGCGGCGATGGCGATCAGGAGCGCAACCTGCGTCAGCAACAGCCAGCCGCGGCGGCGTCCTAAAAAGGAGGGGGTATAGCGATCCATTGCCGGCGACCAGAGAAACTTAAAGACGTAGGCCTGACCGACCAGCGAGAAGAAGCCAATGGTTTTGACATCCACGCCTGCGACGGTTATCCACGCCTGTAACGTGCCGCTGGTGAGGGCAAGCGGCAAACCGGAGGCAAAGCCGAGCATCAGCAAAATTGCTGATTTGGGCTGCGTGAAAATGCGTAAGTAGTGACTGGGCATAGCGGCTCAGCTGGCCCGGCAGAACCGGGCCAGTGCAGAGAGATTAACGCGCGTTCTGCTTGATGAAATCGTGGATGGTGGTGTCCTGAGACATATCCGCGATTGTGTCGGTCAACACGCTGTTAACCGCATTGGTGATCTTTTCGTTGGTCGCCTGGAAAGCGCCTTCTACGTTATAGCTGGCGCGGTAGTTTTTTGTCAGCTTGTTGCCATTGGCGGCGGTGGCGATGATCGCAATATCCGCTTTGGTGGCAATGTTGTAACGCACGTTGCCCTGAGAGACGTCAGCGTAGAGCTGGTTAACGATGATCTGCAGGTTAACCGCGCCGTTCGGCCCAATCATGTAACCACGGGCGGTCATCTGCTTCTCAAGCACTTCCTGCAGCAGGAAGCGCAGATCGCGCGATGCGGTGAGGGTGACCAGCTGGTTATCACGGGTGACTTTCGCCAGCGCCTGATCCGGACGCTGATCGGCACCATTAATGCTGACCGTTACGCCCATCAGGCTCGGATCTTGTTGCGGAAGGGTAATTTTCGGCGTCACTTCAAGCGTGGTCGGCGGTGTTGCGCAGCCAGCCAGCATAAATAAAGCAACCAACGGGAAGAGAAGTTTCTTAATCATGTTCAGGCTCTCAAGGCTCTAAGCTTCTGGGAAAAATTGTCGCCATCATAACATTGCCGTTGTTAAGAGGAAGTCCTCAACGCATGTAAATTCATCGTGTTGTGATTTTTTTCAGCGCAGGGAAGATCTTCAAATGCTATTCCCGCCGCAAATAGCCAGGTTTTCCCTTGAGATTATGCCGTTGAGCGCAAAAGCACGACGAAGGCTAAATTTTTGTTGTCTTATTGTAACGGAGACGGTAAAAGCGGCTAACATTTAAAGGGATAGCTGGTATCTCAGCGTTGTCGGAGGCGTACCATGATGATGCGTGATCAAATAGAATCAAAACTGAAGGCGGCATTTGAGCCTGTTTTTCTCGACGTTGTGGATGAAAGTTACCGCCACAACGTTCCCGCGGGTTCGGAAAGCCATTTCAAAGTGGTACTGGTAAGCGACTGCTTCACCGGTGAACGTTTCCTCAACCGCCACCGCATGATTTACGCTACCCTGGCAGAGGAGCTGGCGACGAAAATTCATGCGCTCGCGCTGCATACCTACACCCTGAAAGAGTGGGAGGGGCTACAGGATACCTTGTTGGCCTCTCCAGCCTGCCGCGGCGCAGGGACTCTCGCTTAGAAAACCGGGTTGCAACAGGCTGAACTTTTCCAGTATGTTGCATGCAGTTAATGTGAAAACGGCCTGCGGGCCGTTTTGTTTTGTCTGAAATTTGAGCGAGAAGCGCCTTTTTGTGAGCATAATTGCTTCAGAAGTGTGAAAAATGACGCACCGTTGCGCTATTACCGTTCTCGACTCATATCTACGATGCCGCTATAATGCTGCGTCTTATTTTTCGGAATGTCTTCGGGGTGATTCTGACGACAGGGAATGTATATCTGATTTGAGAGAGCATCCCGGTTCTGCAAAGCGAAAGGTTTGCTTCGCAGGGTAGAGTTGACCGAGCACTGTGATTTTTTGAGGTAACAAGATGCAAGTTTCAGTTGAGACCACTCAGGGCCTTGGGCGCCGTGTAACGATTACAATCGCTGCTGACAGCATCGAGACCGCTGTGAAGAGCGAGCTGGTCAACGTAGCGAAGAAAGTACGTATTGATGGTTTCCGTAAGGGTAAAGTCCCGATGACCGTCGTTGCTCAGCGTTACGGCGCCTCTGTTCGCCAGGATGTGCTGGGCGACCTGATGAGCCGCAACTTCATCGACGCGATCATCCAGGAAAAAATCAACCCGGCTGGCGCACCGAACTATGTTCCGGGCGAATACAAACTGGGCGAAGACTTCACCTACTCTGTTGAATTCGAAGTCTATCCGGAAGTCGAACTGAAAGCGCTGGACACCATCGAAGTTGAAAAACCGATCGTTGAAGTGACCGACGCCGACGTTGACACCATGCTGGATACCCTGCGTAAGCAGCAGGCAGACTGGAAAGAGAAAGATGGCGCTGCAGATGCGGAAGACCGCGTAACTGTCGATTTCACCGGTTCTGTTGACGGCGAAGAGTTCGAAGGCGGCAAAGCGACTGATTTCGTGCTGGCGATGGGCCAGGGTCGTATGATCCCGGGCTTTGAAGAGGGCATCAAAGGCCACAAAGCGGGCGAAGAGTTCACCATCGATGTGACCTTCCCGGAAGAGTACCACGCGGAAAATCTGAAAGGCAAAGCGGCGAAATTCGTTATTAACCTGAAGAAAGTTGAAGAGCGTGAGCTGCCGGAGCTGACCGAAGAGTTCATCAAACGTTTCGGCGTTGAAGATGGTTCTATGGACGGTCTGCGCGCAGAAGTCCGTAAAAACATGGAGCGCGAGCTGAAAGGTGCCGTGCGTAACCGTGTTAAATCTCAGGCGATCGACGGTCTGGTTAACGCCAACAACATCGACGTTCCGGCTGCACTGATCGACAGCGAAATCGACGTTCTGCGTCGCCAGGCTGCTCAGCGTTTCGGTGGCAACGAGAAACAGGCTCTGGAACTGCCGCGCGAGCTGTTCGAAGAGCAGGCTAAACGCCGCGTAGTCGTTGGTCTGCTGCTGGGCGAAGTGATTCGTACCCATGAGCTGAAAGCTGACGAAGAGCGCGTAAAAGGCCTGATCGAAGAGATGGCTTCTGCGTATGAAGATCCGAAAGAAGTGATCGAGTTCTACAGCAAAAACAAAGAGCTGATGGACAACATGCGTAACGTCGCGCTGGAAGAACAAGCGGTTGAAGCGGTTCTGGAAAAAGCGAAAGTGACGGAGAAAGCAACCTCCTTCAGCGAGCTGATGAACCAACAGGCTTAATCGTTTTCTGCGATAGCTAAAAGTAATAAGCCCGTCACCTGCTTGCTGGTGGCGGGCTTTTTTTATCGTATTGGCTTTATCAGAACTGTGCTAAAAGCGTGTTTCAGGGTTAGCGTAACAGCAAAAGATTGTTATGCTTGAAAACATGCGTGGTCATCCCCACTAAAGAGGGTGGCAGGAAAGATTCTGGCTGATAATCCGTCCGTGAGGGGTCGTAGTCAGACCTCTTTCACTCAAGTACAATCAGTGCAGCAAGTTTGTTAATTTTTTATCCAGGAGACGGAAATGTCATACAGCGGCGAACGAGACAACTTTGCACCCCATATGGCCCTGGTGCCAATGGTTATTGAACAGACCTCCCGCGGTGAGCGCTCTTTCGATATCTACTCCCGTCTTCTCAAGGAACGCGTAATTTTCCTGACCGGTCAGGTCGAAGACCATATGGCCAACCTGATCGTGGCACAAATGCTGTTTCTCGAAGCAGAGAACCCGGAAAAAGATATCTATCTCTACATTAACTCTCCGGGCGGCGTCATTACGGCAGGCATGTCGATCTACGACACCATGCAATTTATTAAACCGGACGTCAGCACCATCTGTATGGGCCAGGCCGCGTCAATGGGCGCATTCCTGCTGACGGCTGGCGCAAAAGGCAAGCGCTTCTGCCTGCCTAATTCACGCGTGATGATCCACCAACCGCTGGGCGGCTATCAGGGTCAGGCGACGGATATCGAAATCCACGCGCGTGAGATCCTGAAAGTGAAAGGGCGCATGAATGAACTTATGGCGCATCACACGGGTCAATCCTTAGAACAAATTGAGCGCGATACCGAACGTGACCGCTTCCTTGCCGCGCAAGAAGCAGTAGAGTACGGGCTGGTTGACTCAATTTTGACCCATCGTAACTAATGCTCAGTCCGCATTGGCCGCTATACTTTCCAGTGCAAGCGGCGTAATGCCTGAGTAACGTTTTGCGCCTGGAATGGCATTTGCGTCGTCGTGTGGCGCAAAGAACAGAAAAGAGGTTTTACTCATGACAGATAAACGCAAAGATGGTTCGGGCAAACTGTTGTACTGCTCTTTTTGCGGCAAAAGCCAGCATGAAGTGCGTAAACTGATCGCCGGGCCGTCCGTGTATATCTGCGACGAATGTGTGGATCTGTGTAACGACATTATTCGCGAAGAGATTAAAGAAGTTGCGCCGCACCGCGAGCGCAGCGCGCTGCCGACGCCGCATGAAATCCGCCACCATCTCGATGACTACGTTATCGGTCAGGAGCAGGCGAAAAAGGTGCTGGCAGTGGCGGTCTACAACCACTACAAACGCCTGCGCAACGGCGACACCAGCAACGGTGTTGAGTTAGGTAAAAGTAACATTCTGCTGATCGGTCCGACCGGTTCCGGTAAAACGCTGCTTGCGGAAACACTGGCACGCCTGCTTGATGTACCGTTCACCATGGCGGACGCCACCACGCTTACCGAAGCGGGCTACGTCGGTGAAGATGTGGAAAACATCATTCAGAAGCTGCTGCAGAAGTGTGACTACGATGTGCAGAAAGCGCAGCGCGGCATCGTCTATATTGATGAGATCGATAAGATCTCCCGTAAGTCAGACAACCCTTCCATCACGCGTGACGTGTCGGGCGAAGGCGTACAGCAGGCGCTGCTGAAGCTGATTGAAGGTACTGTCGCAGCCGTTCCGCCGCAGGGCGGCCGTAAGCATCCGCAGCAGGAGTTTTTGCAGGTTGATACCTCCAAAATCCTCTTTATCTGCGGTGGTGCTTTCGCAGGCCTTGATAAGGTGATCTCTCACCGTGTGGAAACCGGCTCCGGCATCGGTTTTGGCGCGACGGTGAAAGGAAAATCCGAAAAAGCCAAAGAGGGCGAACTGCTGGCGCAGGTTGAGCCGGAAGATTTGATCAAATTTGGTCTGATCCCGGAGTTCATCGGTCGTCTGCCGGTTGTTGCCACGCTGAACGAGCTGAGTGAAGAAGCGCTAATTCAGATCCTGAAAGAGCCGAAAAACGCCCTGACCAAGCAGTACCAGGCGCTGTTTAATCTTGAAGGCGTCGATCTGGAGTTCCGCGACGAAGCGCTCAACGCGATTGCTAAAAAAGCGATGAGCCGTAAAACCGGCGCACGTGGTCTGCGCTCTATCGTAGAAGCCGCGCTGCTCGACACCATGTACGATCTGCCGTCGCTGGAAGACGTCGAGAAAGTGGTGATTGATGAGTCGGTAATCGACGGGCAAACCAAGCCGCTGCTGATTTACGGCAAGCCGGAGGCGCAGCAGGCATCTGGCGAATAATTCGTCAATTCATACAGTCAGTTAATCAAAAAGGGGGGATTTTATCTCCCCTTTTATTTTTCCGACTTCCCGGCGTTGAATGTGTGGGAAACATCCCCATATACTCCATTACATGTTAATGGTGCGTGTGGCACAGTCACGTCACCTTGATTACCTGGCGGACTTTAAACTAAGAGAGAGCTCTATGAATCCTGAGCGTTCTGAACGCATTGAAATCCCCGTATTGCCGTTGCGCGATGTGGTGGTTTATCCGCACATGGTCATCCCGTTATTTGTGGGGCGGGAAAAATCAATCCGTTGTCTTGAAGCAGCCATGGATCATGATAAAAAAATCATGCTGGTTGCGCAGAAAGAAGCGTCAACGGATGAGCCGGGTGTAAACGATCTTTTCACCGTCGGGACCGTGGCGTCTATTCTGCAGATGTTGAAACTGCCTGATGGCACTGTAAAAGTGCTGGTTGAGGGGCTTCAGCGCGCGCGCATTACTTCGCTTGCCGATAACGGCGAGCACTTCTCCGCAAAAGCGGAATACCTCGACTCGCCGGCAATTGACGAGCGCGAGCAGGAAGTGCTGGTACGTACCGCGATTAGCCAGTTCGAAGGCTATATCAAGCTCAACAAAAAAATCCCGCCGGAAGTGCTGACGTCGCTGAATAGCATCGACGATCCTGCGCGTCTGGCTGACACCATTGCTGCGCATATGCCGCTGAAGCTGGCTGACAAGCAGTCGGTGCTGGAGATGTCCGACATCAACGAGCGCCTCGAGTATCTGATGGCGATGATGGAGTCGGAGATCGATCTGCTGCAGGTTGAGAAACGTATTCGCAACCGCGTGAAGAAGCAGATGGAGAAATCCCAGCGCGAGTACTATCTGAATGAGCAGATGAAGGCCATCCAGAAAGAGCTCGGCGAGATGGATGATGCGCCGGACGAAAACGAAGCGCTGAAGCGTAAAATTGACGCGGCGAAAATGCCGAAAGAGGCCAAAGAGAAGGCCGAGTCCGAGCTGCAGAAGTTGAAAATGATGTCGCCGATGTCTGCGGAAGCAACCGTCGTGCGTGGCTACATCGAGTGGATGGTGCAGGTTCCGTGGAATGCGCGTAGCAAGGTCAAAAAAGACCTTCGCCAGGCGCAGGAAGTGCTGGATACCGACCACTACGGCTTAGAGCGCGTCAAAGACCGCATCCTTGAGTATCTTGCGGTTCAAAGCCGTATGAACAAACTCAAAGGGCCGATTCTCTGCCTGGTTGGGCCGCCGGGGGTGGGTAAAACCTCGCTTGGTCAATCCATCGCTAAAGCGACCGGGCGTAAATACATTCGCATGGCGCTCGGCGGCGTGCGTGATGAAGCGGAGATCCGTGGTCACCGCCGCACTTACATCGGTTCTATGCCAGGTAAACTGATCCAGAAAATGGCAAAAGTGGGCGTTAAAAACCCGCTTTTCCTGCTGGATGAGATCGACAAAATGTCCTCCGACATGCGTGGCGATCCCGCTTCTGCGCTGCTGGAAGTGCTCGATCCTGAGCAGAACGTGGCGTTCAGCGATCACTACCTGGAAGTGGATTACGATCTGAGTGATGTAATGTTCGTTGCCACCTCCAACTCCATGAATATCCCGGCACCGCTGCTGGACCGTATGGAAGTGATTCGCCTCTCCGGTTACACCGAAGATGAGAAGCTGAACATTGCCAAGCGCCATCTGCTGACGAAGCAGATTGAGCGTAACGCGCTGAAACCTGACGAATTGACGGTTGATGACAGTGCTATCATCGGCATTATCCGTTACTACACCCGCGAAGCCGGTGTGCGTGGGCTGGAGCGTGAAATCTCGAAACTGTGCCGTAAAGCGGTGAAACAGCTGTTGCTGGATCCGTCCCTGAAGCATATCGAGATCAACGGCGACAACCTGAATGACTACCTCGGCGTTCAGCGCTATGACTACGGTCGTGCGGATGATGAAAACCGCGTAGGCCAGGTTACCGGTCTGGCGTGGACTGAAGTGGGCGGCGATCTGCTGACTATCGAAACCGCCTGCGTGCCGGGTAAAGGCAAACTGACCTACACCGGTTCGCTGGGTGAAGTGATGCAGGAGTCTATCCAGGCCGCGTTGACCGTGGTGCGCGCACGCGCAGAGAAGCTGGGTATCAACGGCGACTTCTACGAAAAACGCGACATCCACGTGCATGTGCCGGAAGGTGCTACACCGAAAGATGGTCCGAGTGCCGGTATCGCCATGTGCACCGCGCTGGTCTCCTGCCTGACAGGGAATCCGGTTCGCGCCGATGTCGCCATGACGGGTGAAATCACCCTGCGTGGTCAGGTGCTGCCGATTGGCGGCCTGAAAGAGAAACTGCTGGCAGCGCACCGCGGCGGGATCAAAACCGTACTGATTCCTTACGAAAATAAACGCGATTTGGAAGAAATTCCGGAAAACGTGATTGCCGATCTGGATATCCATCCGGTGAAACGTATTGAAGAAGTGCTGACGCTCGCGCTGCAGAGTGCGCCGTTTGGCATGCAGGTAGCCACTGCAAAATAGTGACCTCGCGCAAAGTGTGTCGAGAAATATAAGGCTGGTGAGTGATTTCGCACTTGCCAGTCTTTTTTTGTATAGCTAATTTAGATTGCTGGTCTCCTGTGTCATCATCAACTGATGTTGTAAGGGCATGAGAGGCCTGTTATAACTGCTGCGCGGTCGCACTTCGAAGGATGTTGTGCGATATAAAATATAAAGAGAGGAAGAGAAGAGTGAATAAATCTCAACTGATAGACAAGATTGCCGCTGGCGCTGACATTTCTAAAGCCGCCGCCGGACGCGCGTTAGATGCGTTAACTGCTTCTGTTACTGAATCTTTGCAATCCGGGGATGACGTAGCACTGGTTGGTTTCGGTACTTTTGTGGTTAAAGAGCGCGCTGCCCGTACTGGCCGCAACCCGCAAACCGGCAAAGAGATTACTATTGCTGCTGCCAAAGTCCCAAGCTTCCGCGCAGGTAAAGCGCTGAAAGACGCCGTGAACTAAGGACTTTCCCCACGCGGGGAGGGTAGCAACATACAAGGGCACATCGCGAGGTGTGCCCTTTTTATTTTCGCAAAATCAATTTCTGCGAGTTTATACACGATGCGGGCTAACAATTGCGCCGTTTTCTTGTCAAAATACGCGCTTACATGCAGCGGGCCTCGTGCGCTGCCTGAGATCTACAGTCACCTACAGCGGAGTGTTGTTACACCATGATGGACAATTTACGCGCGGCGGCGAATCACGTCGTGCTCAAGATCATTCTGGGTTTGATTATCGTGTCATTCATTTTGACTGGCGTGGGTAACTACCTGATTGGCGGTAACAATAATTACGCCGCAAAAGTTAATGGCCAGGAAATCGGCCGCGCGCAGTTTGAAAATGCGGTAACCAGCGAGCGCAACCGTATGGCGGAGAAGCTGGGTGACCAGTTCTCGGAACTGGCCGCTAATGAAAACTACATGAAATCCGTACGTCAGCAGGTGCTCAATCGCATGATTGATGAAGCCCTGCTGGATCAATATGCGAAGAAGCTGGGTCTTGATATCAGCGATGAGCAGGTCAAAAAGGCAATCTTCGCCACCGACGCTTTCCACTCTGACGGCAAGTTCGATAATAACCGCTTCAACGCCCTCGTTAACCGTATGGGCATGAGCGCCGATCAATATGCGCAGGCGCTGCGTAACCAGCTCATCTCCCAGCAGCTGATCAACGCCGTTGCCGGCACCGATTTTATGCTCAAAGGTGAGACCGACGAGCTGGCGGCGCTGGTATCTCAGCAGCGCGTCGTGCGCCAGGCGGTAATTGACGTGAATGCGCTGGCGGCAAAACAGACGGTCAGCGATGACGAGATCGCCAGCTATTACGACCAGAACAAAAGCCGCTTTATCGCGCCAGAGCAGTTCCGCGTAAGCTATATCAAGCTTGACGCAGCGGCGATGCAGGAGAACGCCACCGACGCACAGATTCAGGCTTACTACGACCAGCATAAGGATGAGTTTACTCAGCCGCAGCGTAATCGTTACAGCGTCATTCAGACCAAAACGGAAGATGAAGCGAAAGCGGTCATCGACGAGCTGAAAAAAGGGGCTGACTTTGCTGCCCTGGCGAAGGCGAAATCCGCCGACATCATCTCTGCCCGTAACGGCGGCGACATGGGCTGGCTGGAAGAGTCCACCACGCCGGATGAGCTGAAAAACGCCGGTCTGAAGGAGAAAGGCCAGCTTTCAGGCCCAATCAAATCCTCCGTCGGCTATCTTGTGGCGCGTCTGGATGACATTCAGCCTGCCGTTGTCAAACCGCTTGACGAAGTACGCGATGAACTGGCGGCAAAAGTGAAGCATGAAAATGCGCTCGATGCCTGGTTCGCGCTACAGCGTAAAGTGAGTGAAGCGGCAACCAACGATAACGAATCCCTGGCCGGTGCCGAGCAGGTTTCAGGTATCAAAGCGGTGCAGACGGAGTGGTTTACTCGCGACAATCTGCCGGAAGAGCTGAACTTCAAACCGGTCAGCGATGCGATTTTCAACGGCGGTCTGGTAGGGCAAAACGGTTCGCCGGGCAACAACTCCGATATCATCACCGTTGATGGCGATCGCGCGTTCGTGCTGCGAGTGACTGACCATAAAGCGGAAGCGATTAAGCCGCTGGCGGAAGTGAAAGCGCAGGTTGCGGATATCGTTAAGCAAGATAAAGCTGAGCAGCAGGCGAAGCTGGATGCGGACAAACTGGTCGAAGCGCTGAAAGCGGGCAAAGGTGACGAGGCGCTGAAAGCCGCTGGCCTTAGCTTCGGCGAAGCGAAAACCCTGGCGCGCCTCGGACAGGATCCGGTTGCAACCGCGGCCTTCAACCTGCCGCTGCCGGCGAAGGATAAACCCTCCTACGGCAGTACCACCGATCAGCAGCGTAACGTCGTGATCATGGCGCTGGATGAGGTGAAAGCGGGCGAAATGCCAGACGCGCAGAAGAGAGCGATGATGCAGGGCGTGACGCAGAATAACGCGCAGATCGCCTTTGAAGCGCTGATGAGCAACCTGCGTAAAGAAGCCAAAATTAAGCTGGGCGATACCGCAGAACAGCCGCAGTAACGTGAACTCTCTCCCAAAAAAAGGTAACGCTCTGCAATTCACAAAGGCCGCTTTCGCGGCCTTTTCCATTTCTGCTGTTTGCCCTTTGTGCACCTTTTCCGCCCCGGTTATGCTCCGCTGCGAGTTAACACAACGGAGATAACAGTATGAAACATGGAGTCAAAACCCTTTTACTGCCCCTGGCGTTTGTGTGTGCGACATTCAGTTCTGCCACGCTTGCCGCGCCCGCAACCGGTGCAAAACCGCCCGCCACGCACTCCGCCGCACCCGCTTCTCACCCCAACGCGCAGGAGGCGGCAAAGTCCGCACAGGAAGAGGAGGGCGACGTTAAAGTCAGCATCAACAATGCCACGGCGGAAGCACTATCAAAGGCGCTGAAGGGCGTTGGCCTGAAAAAAGCGCAGGCGATCGTCAGCTACCGCGAAGAGTATGGGCCGTTTAAAAGCGTCGACGATTTAAAACAGGTGCCGGGCATGGGGAGCAAGCTGGTGGAGCGTAATCTGGCGAACCTGAAACTGTAAGCTGCTTGCGTAGTCGCTAATTTTTGCCAGAATTAGGAGGTCATACCAGTATGACCTCTGTCTCTATAACTATAAACGGTAAAGGTTAACGCGCTATGCAGACCCAAATAAAAGTTCGTGGATTCCACCTTGATGTCTATCAGCATGTAAACAACGCCCGCTATCTCGAGTTTCTCGAAGAAGCACGCTGGGATGGGCTGGAACATGACGAGAGTTTTCAGTGGATGACCGCCCATAACATCGCTTTTGTAGTGGTTAACATCAATATCAACTATCGCCGTCCGGCGGTGCTCGGCGATCTGCTGACGGTCACCAGCCATTTGCAGCAGATTAATGGCAAAAGCGGGGTGTTAAGCCAGGTGGTGACACTGGAGCCGGAAGGGCAGGTGGTTGCCGATGCGCTGGTGACCTTTGTCTGCATTGATCTTAAAACCCAGAAAGCGCTGGCGCTGGAGGGGGAGTTGCGGGAGAAGCTGGAGATGATGATTGGGGAGCGGGATTAGGCGCGCTGGCGTCGCTGAAACCCCGTAGGGCGGGTAAGCGGAACGCACCATCCGGCAAACGGCCTGGCATATGGCACTGGTGGAATGATTCCGTTCATCATGCGTGCGGCGGAATATTTTTCTCACTGGTGCGGTGAACGGGACAAGGGAAGCGGCCGCGCTCCCCTTGTCAATCCCCGCGGTCCCGCGAGGAAATCGGTGCTGCGCATTGCGCTCACCTCCCGCGTGCCTGACGGCGGCCGGCTCGGCTCGACTTACTCGCTCCATTCTGGAACTCAGTTTACGCGTCCCATCCATGGGACTCGCCCCTTCGGGGCCAGCGCAAGCGCTGTTCAACATTGCTCCCGGCAATTTTGTCCTGTCCCGGTTCGCCTCTGCCCGCCATCCATGGCGTCCAGACCTTGTCATTCACGCTCCGGTTCGCCGATTTCAGCGGGGACACAACCCCGTCGCTGTCATATTGCAGGTAAAAGAAACGTCGGTATCGCTGGAACTGCGTTTTGGTAGGCCGGATAAGGCGAAGCCGCCATCCGGCAATGGTGCTGCGGAGATCATGCCGGATGGCGCTGCCGCTTATCCGGCCTACGGGATCGACGCTGGTTTTTACGCTGCCGCCCGGCAACATTGCCGCGGTGATCATGCCGGATGGCGCTGCCGCTTATCCGGCCTACGGGAGTGGTGCGGATTTGTTGGTCAGGTTTATTTCAATCCGGTTTTTGCTTTCATGGCGCTCAGCACTGCCGCTTTATCGGCAACGTACTGCTGTAACCCATTGGCGCGTAAATGGCACGCCGCGCAATGGCCGCAACCATCGCCTTTAATGCCGTTATAACAGGTCAGGGTTTCGCTGCGCACCAGATCCAGCGCGCCCCAGTAATCCGCCAGCGCCCATGTCTGCGCTTTATCGATCCACATCAGTGGCGTTTCAAAGCGGATATCTTTCGCCAGACCAAGGCTCACCGCGTGATTAAGCGCCTTCACAAACTCATCGCGGCAGTCCGGGTAGCCGGAAAAATCGGTCTCGCACACACCGGTGATCACCGCTTCTGCCTGCACCTGGTAGGCATATACCGCCGCGAGGGTCAGAAAGAGAATATTGCGTCCGGGAACAAAGGTGTTCGGGATGCCGTCCGCGCTCTCTTCATAATCCGGTACCGGAATACTGTCCCGCGTCAGGCTGCTCACGGCCAGTTCGTTAAGCAGCGTCACATCCAGCACTTTATGCGCCCGCGCCCCCAGCTTTTGCGCCAGTTTGCGCGCGACGTCGATCTCAGCGCGATGGCGCTGACCATAATCGAACGTCACGCAATGGACTTCATCATACTGCTGTAACGCCTGCACAAGGCAGGTCGTGGAGTCTTGTCCGCCACTGAAGACGACAACGGCACGTTTCATAATTATTCCTGACATTTATACAAAAAAGGTATGGTAGCGCGTGAGTCAGGCAGCGACCAGCTTCTTCACGCCGACGTCGACGGGGCCGGAAGCCAGGCCTCGGTAAACTCAAACCAGCCGCGGCGATTAACCTCGATCCCCTCGACGCCCGGCGGCGCGCTAATGCGGTAGTGGTAATTAAAGAGCGGCGTCAGCAGCGCCCCGGTCATTAACGTATCAAAGAGCGCTTTTAACGCCGCGATACGCGCCCACTCGTCGGCCTGGCGCTGTACCGCATCCAGCGTCGCCTGCAGATGCGCGAACTGCGCGCGGCCAAGCAGGTTCGGCCACAGCGGATCGCAGCGCAGCCACTGCTCCAGGGTGTACTCCGGTGCTTCGCCAATCAGCCTGTCGCCCATCACCAAATCCGCCGCCGCAAGTTCTCTGCACCCCTCCCAGCTTTTACCGTCATGAAAGATCACCGTCAGCTCGCAGCCGAGCACGGCAAGATAGGCTTTAAGCTGCTGCGCCATGGTGTGCAACTCCACCGGCAGATGGTAGATAAGCGTCAGTTTCGCAGGCAGGGCGACATCTTCTTCGGGCCAGCCGGGAATATGCCAACCGGGCAGTAATTCTCCACTCGGAGTAATCAGTCCCTCATCCAGCGGCAGCGTCTGCAGAAGTGAGGTGTGATGAATAATCTGCACCAGACGGCGCGCCTGCGCCGGACTCAGCCGCGCGCCTGGCCGTAGAGCGAGATAGCAAAAACCGAGGCTGATGCTATTACTGACCGGTTGCAGATGGCGCAACTCCCCCGGCTCGCCGATGGCGATCTGCACCGGATGGCGGCAGCTGGTGCCTAAATCCTCATCAAAAAGCTGCGGCGCAATCCAGTACTCGACCGCTTTCAGCAGCGGATGCCCGAGGTGGTAGTGATCGTGGCTCTCAAGGCGCACCAGTTCGTCGCTGAAGATGGCAAGGCGAAACGGACCGGTGCCAATCTGCGGATGAGACGGGTGCGCCAGGCGGCTACCGTAGCTCGCCAGCCGGTGCGCCAGCCAGTAATCGGGGCGATGCAGCTGAAAGGTCATGCACCATGGATGGGTGAGAGTAATGCGTTCGACGCTGGCGAAAAGGGTTCGTAGCGCGGGCAGATCGAGGAGGGCGACAAGCTGCGCATGCAGCTGCGCGGCGGTGACCGCATCGCCATTGTGCCAGTGCAGCGTGGCGTGAAGATAAAAACGCCAGTACAGGCCATCCTCACTGATCTCCCAGTGGTGCGCCAGGTCGGTCTGCGGTAACGCGCTGCGGCTGATAAAGCGCGTCAGCCCGCTAAAGATCTGCCCGGCCAGGTGCTGCTCCGCCCGCCCTGCGAGAAAACCCGGTAATAAAGGCTCCAGAGGGCGATAGTAGGGAATGCGCAGAGTCGGCGTTTCATTCTGCCACAGCCCGCCGAGGTAGGGGTTGAGCAGCGCACGCAAATCCGCAGGATCCAGCTCGGCGAGCGCCAGCGCGTTGTGCTGCTGCCCGGCGGTCAGCGCTTGCTCCAGCATCTCGCGGCGTAGCCGCTCCGGCGTCACACAGAAATGCAGCGCGCCGCGTTTGCCGCGCCCGGATTGCGCCCGCCATGTTAACCAACCGGCGGCCTGCATCTGGCGCAGCAGTGTGCGCATATGGCGTTCGCTGCAGTAGCAGCGCAGGGCCAGCTCGCTAATGTTTACCGTCTGATCCTCGCCGGCAGAGGGCGACCAGAGACGCTGAAATTGGTTAAGGCGGTTAAGTAATCTCATAACCCGGAACAATAATTTCTATCTATTCACTATTACTTCCGTATATCCCACGCAATACTGAAACACAACCTAACAGCATCAGAACTGGAGAGTAGATCATGGCGCGTCTGGTCGCTTTTGATATGGATGGCACCCTGCTTATGCCCGACCATCGTTTAGGCGATCAAACGCTGGCGGCGTTGCGGCGCTTACATGAGCGGGAGATTACGCTGGCCTTTGCCACCGGTCGGCACGCGCTGGAGATGCAGCGCGTTGTGCAGCATATCGGCCTCAATGCGTTTCTCATCACCGGCAACGGTACGCGCATCCACTCCTTAAAGGGCGAGCTGCTCCATCGCCAGGATCTCGATCCGCAGGTGGTAGACCGCGTGCTGCACAGCCGCTGGGAGACCTCTGCTTCGCTACACGTGTTTAATGATTCCGGCTGGCTCACCGATAAGCCGATGCCGGAGGCGCTACAGGCGCATCTCTTCAGTGATTTTGGCTACCAGATTGTGGATCTTAAACGCTTGCCACCCCATGAGGTTGCCAAGATAAGTTTTGTCGGCGATCACGACGATCTCTGCCGCTTGCTGGTGCAGCTTAATGAGCAAATTGGCCTCCAGGCACATATCTGCTTCTCGGCGATGGATTGTCTCGAGATCCTGCCGGTGGGCTGCAACAAAGGCGCAGCGCTGGCGGTGCTCACTGCCTCGTTAGGGCTGACGATGCAAGAGTGTATGGCGTTTGGCGATGCGATGAATGACAGAGAGATGTTAGAGAGCGTCGGCTACGGCATGATCATGGGCAACGCAATGCCGCAACTGCGCGCGGCACTGCCGCACTTACCGGTAATCGGGCACTGCCGTAATCAGGCGGTGTCGCACTTTTTGACACACTGGCTGGACACTCCACATCTTCCTTATTCCCCCGAATGAAAAGATATTGCCAGCGAGCCGGGTGTTAACCCGGCTTTTTTTGTCTGTAGCCATTGCTATTGCGGTGAGGTAAGCAGGGCGATCTGCGCTTTCCACGGTTCGATATCGCCGAGGTTCGCCGCTACCCATTGCGGGTTGTAGTAGGTTTCAAGATAGCGCTCGCCGCTGTCGCACAGCAGGGTGACGATCGAGCCATTGCGTCCTTCCTCACGCATCTGCGCCGCACGCTGTAACGCCCCCCACATATTGGTGCCGGTAGAGGCACCCACTTTGCGGCCAAGCTGCGTCTCCAGCCACTGGGCGGTAGCAACGCTGGCGGCATCCGGCACACGCAGCATCTCATCAACCACATCGGCAATAAACGACGGCTCGACGCGCGGGCGACCAATGCCTTCGATTTTGCTGCCGACTGGGCTGCGTAGCGAGCTGTCGCGCTGCTGCCAGTAGTCAAAGAAGACGGAATTCTCCGGATCAACCACCACCAGGCGCGTGTCGTAACCCTGGCAGCGAATATAGCGGCCAATGGTTGCCGAGGTGCCGCCCGTCCCGGCGCTCATCACAATCGCTTCTGGCACCGAATGCGGCTCGTTTTTCATCTGGCGGAAAATGCTATCGGCAATGTTGTTATTGCCGCGCCAGTCCGTCGCGCGCTCAGCGAAGGTGAACTGATCCATATAGTGACCGTTCAGCTCTTTTGCCAGCCGCTCTGATTCGGCATAGATCTCGCAGGCGCTGTCGACAAAGTGGCAGCGGCCGCCGTAAAACTCGATCTGTTCCACTTTGCGTTTCGCCGTGCAGTAAGGCATCACGGCGATAAAGGGCAGCCCGAGCAGGCGCGCAAACCAGGCTTCTGATATGGCGGTGGAGCCGGACGAGGCCTCAATAATCGTGGTGCCTTCCTTGATCCAGCCGTTGCACAAGCCGTAGAGAAACAGCGAGCGCGCAAGGCGGTGCTTCAGGCTGCCGGTGGGATGCGTGCTTTCATCTTTTAAGTAGAGGTTGATGCCCGGAAAACCCGTCAGCGTCAGGCGGATAAGGTGGGTATCCGCAGAGCGCTGCGCGTCGGCATTGATTTCATTAATCGCGTATTTGACCCAGCTGTTGTTCATGATGCTGTTCCGTTTGTCATTTTGTGCCCAGTCTAGCGAAAGGCGAAGAAAAAAAGGTTGCCATTTCGCCTTTGCGGTAGACTGTTTAGAGAAAAATTTTCTAACGGAGCAGGGGATGTTAGATAAAATTGACCGCAAGCTGCTGGCGTTATTGCAGCAGGATTGTTCGCTCTCTTTGCAGGCGCTGGCTGATGCCGTTAATCTGACCACCACTCCGTGCTGGAAACGGCTGAAAAAACTGGAAGATGACGGTATCTTACTGCGCCGCGTGGCGGTGCTGGATGCGGAAAAACTCGGGCTGGGGCTGACGGCCTTTGTGCTGATCAAAACCCAGCATCACAGCAGCGACTGGTATAACCGCTTCGTCAGCGAAGTGACACAGCTCCCGGAAGTGCTAGGCTTTTGGCGTATGGCTGGCGAGTACGATTACCTGTTGCGCGTCCAGGTGGCAGACATGAAACGCTATGATGACTTCTATAAGAAGCTGGTCAACAGCGTTCCGGGGCTCTCGGATGTCACCTCCAGCTTCGCCATGGAACAGATAAAATACACCACGGCTTTGCCCATTGAATAACCCTTCCGGCGGTTAACCGACCGTCGGCAATTCACGTTCAGGATGTAACCGCGTGCGATTATTTGCTCAGTTAGGCTGGTATTTTCGTCGGGAGTGGCAGCGCTACCTCGGCGCCGTCGCCTTACTTATCATTATTGCTATCTTGCAGCTGATCCCGCCAAAAGTGGTGGGGATTGTGGTGGATGGCGTCACCCAGAAGCAGTTTACCCATCAGCAGGTGTGGATATGGGTGGCGGCGCTGGTAGCGATAGCCGTCGTCACCTATCTGCTGCGGTATGTCTGGCGTGTCTGGCTTTTCGGTGCCTCTTATCAACTCGCCGTCGAGCTGCGCGAAGATTTTTATCGCCAGCTCAGCCGCCAGCACCCGGAATTTTACCTGCGTCACCGTACCGGCGATTTAATGGCGCGCGCCACCAATGACGTTGACCGTGTGGTGTTTGCCGCCGGCGAAGGCGTTTTAACGTTGGTTGATTCGCTGGTGATGGGCTGCGTGGTGCTGATCGTGATGGCGACGCAAATCAGCTGGCAGTTAACGCTGCTGTCGTTATTGCCGATGCCCATTATGGCGCTGGTGATCAAGCGCTACGGCGATCAGCTGCACAGCCGTTTCAAAGCGGCGCAGGCGGCCTTCTCTGCGTTAAACGATCGCACCCAGGAGAGCATGACCAGCATCCGCATGATCAAAGCCTTTGGCCTGGAAGATCGCCAGTCGGCGCTCTTCGGCAGCGAAGCGGCGGATACCGGAGCGAAAAACATGCGCGTGGCGCGCGTCGATGCGCGCTTCGACCCGACTATCTATATCGCCATCGGCATGGCAAACATGCTGGCGATTGGCGGCGGCAGTTGGATGGTGGTGCATGGTTCGTTGACCCTCGGCGAGCTGACCAGTTTTGCTATGTACCTTGGGCTGATGATCTGGCCGATGCTGGCGCTGGCGTGGATGTTCAACATCGTCGAGCGCGGCAGCGCCGCCTACAGCCGCATCCGCGATATGCTGGCGGAAGCGCCGGTGGTGAACGACGGTACGGAAAGCGTGCCCGCCGAACGCGGCACCTTAACGCTCTCAATCCGCGAGTTTCACTATCCGCAAACCGACGGCGCGGCGCTGGTCAATGTCAGCGCGACCCTTGAACCGGGTCAGATGCTCGGCATCTGCGGCCCGACCGGCGCGGGCAAAAGTACGCTGCTGGCGCTTATTCAGCGCCATTTTGATGTCGATGCGGGCGATATCCGCTTCCACGATATTCCGCTCACGCAGCTGAAGCTGGACAGCTGGCGCAGCCGTCTTGCGGTCGTCAACCAGACGCCGTTTCTCTTCTCCGACACCATCGGCAATAACATCGCCCTTGGCAGGCCAGGTGCCACGCAGGAGGAGATTGAGCATGTGGCGAAGCTTGCCAGCGTGCATGACGATATTCTGCGGCTGCCGCAGGGCTACGACACCGAAGTGGGCGAACGCGGCGTGATGCTCTCCGGCGGGCAGAAACAGCGTATCTCCATCGCTCGTGCGCTGCTGCTGAATGCCGAAATCCTGGTTCTTGATGATGCCCTCTCCGCGGTGGATGGGCGCACAGAACACCAGATTTTGCACAACCTGCGCCAGTGGGGCGAAGGCCGCACCGTGATTATCAGCGCGCATCGCCTGTCGGCGCTGACGGAGGCGAGTGAGATTATTGTTATGCAACATGGCCATATCGCCCAGCGTGGCCAACATGAGCAGCTCGCGCGCCAGCCTGGCTGGTATCGCGACATGTACCGGTATCAGCAGCTGGAAGCGGCGCTGGACGATCATCCGCAGGAGACCCAGCATGCGTAACTTCTCTCGCCAGTGGCCGACGCTGAAACGTCTGCTGGTCTACGGTAAACCGTGGCGCAAGCCGCTCAGCAAAGCGGTGCTGATGCTGTGGGTGGCGGCGGTTGCCGAAGTCTCCGGCCCGGCACTGATCAGCTACTTTATCGATAATATGGTGGCGAAGAGCTACCTGCCGCTCGCGCTTATCGCCGGGCTGGCAGCGGCCTATGTCGGCCTGCAACTGCTCGCGGCGGGGCTGCACTATGCCCAGGCGCTGCTCTTTAACCAGGCGGCGGTGGGCGTGGTGCAGCAGCTGCGCACCGACGTGATGGATGCCGCGCTGCGCCAGCCGCTCAGCGCCTTCGACACCCAGCCGGTAGGACAGATTATCTCGCGCGTGACCAACGATACTGAAGTGATCCGCGATCTCTATGTAACGGTGGTCGCCACCGTGCTGCGCAGCGCGGCGCTGATCGGCGCGATGCTGGTGGCGATGTTCAGCCTCGACTGGCGCATGGCGCTGGTGGCGATGGGCATTTTCCCGGCGGTCATTATCGTGATGCTGCTCTATCAGCGTTTCAGCACGCCGATTGTGCGGCGTATGCGCGCCTACCTTGCCGACATTAATGACGGGTTTAACGAGATCATCAACGGCATGAGTGTGATCCAGCAGTTTCGCCAGCAGGCGCGCTTCGGCGAGCGCATGAGCGAAGCCAGCCGCTCGCACTACCTGGCGCGGATGCAAACTCTGCGCCTTGATGGCTTTCTGCTGCGCCCGCTGCTGAGCCTCTTTTCGGCGCTGGTGCTCTGCGGGTTGCTGATGCTGTTTGGCTTCTCGACCGTCGGCACGGTGGAGGTTGGGGTGCTGTACGCCTTTATCAGCTATCTCGGCCGTCTTAACGAGCCGCTGATCGAGCTGACGACGCAGCAGTCGATGCTGCAACAGGCGGTGGTCGCCGGCGAGCGCGTCTTCGAACTGATGGACCGACCGCGGCAGAATTACGGCGACGATGAGACGCCGCTGCACAGTGGGGCGATCGACATTGAAAACCTCTCCTTTGCCTACCGCGAAGATCAGCTGGTGTTGCAGGATATCTCTCTGCATGTTGAACCGCGCAGCTTTGTCGCGTTGGTCGGCCATACCGGCAGCGGTAAAAGCACCCTCGCCAGCCTGCTGATGGGTTACTACCCGTTAACCAAAGGGGAGATCCGCCTCGACGGTCGCCCGCTGGCCACCCTGGGTCACAGCGCGTTGCGTAAAGGCGTCGCGATGGTGCAGCAAGATCCCGTGGTGCTGGCCGACAGCTTCTTTGCCAACGTCACCCTTGGGCGGGAGATCAGCGAAGCGCGCGTCTGGCAGGCGCTGGAGATCGTCCAGCTTGCCGATCTGGCGCGCACCATGAGCGAAGGGATCTACACTCGCCTCGGTGAGCAGGGGAATAATCTCTCCGTTGGTCAGAAACAGCTGCTGGCGCTGGCGCGCGTGCTGGTTGATGCGCCGCAGATCCTGATCCTTGATGAAGCAACGGCGAATATCGACTCTGGCACCGAGCAGGCGATCCAGCAGGCGCTGGCGGCGATCCGCGAGAAGACCACGCTGGTGGTGATTGCGCACCGCTTATCGACCATTGTCGACGCGGAAACTATTCTGGTGCTGCACCGCGGGCAGGCGGTTGAGCGCGGTACCCATCAGCAGCTGCTGGCGGCGAAAGGGCGCTACTACCAGATGTACCAGCTGCAATTAGCCGGTGAAGAGCTGGCGGCCAGCGCGCGGGAAGAGTCGCTCAGCGCCTGATGCACCAAAATTAAGCACCCGGCGCGCACCAGCGCCCGGTGGTGCAAAAATGTAACGCACCATGCACTGTCATGGTGCGTTTTGCTTTTTCCCGCCGCGTTCGCCGCACCCCTGCGCTTGCGCTGCCCATCACCGCCTCTGGCTTTGTCTCTTTATTGCGCGAAAACGCGCGCCTTCACATTTCTGGCACACCCCTTGCAATACCTTCCTCATGTTGGCTGCGTCCATTTGCGAATGTCGAGTGAGGGGAATCTATGAAGCTGGTAACCGTGGTGATTAAGCCATTCAAACTTGAAGATGTGCGTGAAGCGCTCTCTTCGATTGGTATTCAGGGGCTGACCGTGACGGAAGTAAAAGGGTTTGGCCGTCAGAAGGGGCATGCCGAGCTTTACCGCGGTGCGGAATACAGCGTCAACTTCCTGCCAAAAGTAAAAATCGACGTAGCGATCGCCGATGATCAGCTTGATGAGGTGATCGATATCATCAGCAAAGCGGCCTACACCGGAAAAATTGGCGACGGCAAAATTTTCGTTGCTGAACTCGAACGCGTGATCCGTATTCGTACCGGCGAAGCCGACGAAGCGGCGCTGTAATAGCTGACACACAGTGATAGGGATCGGAAAAATGACAATGAAAACAGTAAAAGCAACCCTTGCCTCGCTGGCTTTGCTGCCGGGCCTGGCGCTTGCCGCGCCGGCCGTTGCGGATAAAGCAGATAACGGTTTTATGATGATTTGCACCGCACTGGTGCTGTTTATGTCCATTCCTGGCATCGCGCTCTTTTACGGCGGCCTGATCCGTGGCAAAAACGTGCTCTCAATGCTGACCCAGGTGGCGGTCACCTTCGCGCTGGTCTGTATTCTCTGGGTGGTGTATGGCTACTCGCTGGCCTTCAGCGAAGGTAACAGCTTCTTTGGTAGCTTCAACTGGGTAATGCTGAAAAATATTGCCCTGACCGACGTAATGGGCAGCATCTATCAATATATCCATGTCGCCTTCCAGGGCTCCTTCGCCTGCATCACCGTGGGGCTTATCGTCGGCGCGCTCGCCGAGCGTATTCGCTTCTCTGCGGTGCTGATCTTTGTGGTGGTATGGATGACGCTCTCCTATGTGCCGATTGCGCACATGGTGTGGGGCGGCGGTCTGCTGGCAACCCACGGCGCGCTCGACTTTGCGGGCGGTACGGTGGTGCACATTAACGCCGCCATTGCCGGCCTGGTGGGTGCCTACCTGATTGGCAAACGCGTCGGCTTCGGCAAAGAGGCGTTTAAACCGCACAACCTGCCGATGGTCTTTATCGGTACGGCAATCCTCTATGTTGGCTGGTTTGGCTTCAACGCCGGTTCGGCGAGCAGCGCGAACGAAATCGCCGCGCTGGCGTTTGTTAACACCGTGGTCGCCACAGCTGCCGCCATCCTCTCCTGGGTCTTTGGTGAGTGGGCCATGCGCGGTAAGCCTTCGCTGCTCGGTGCCTGCTCGGGGGCGATTGCCGGTCTGGTTGGTATCACCCCGGCGTGCGGTTATGTCGGTGTTGGCGGTGCGCTGATTGTTGGCCTGGTGTGCGGTCTGGCCGGGCTGTGGGGCGTGACGGCGCTGAAACGTATGCTGCGCGTCGATGACCCGTGCGATGTCTTCGGCGTTCACGGTGTGTGCGGCATTATCGGCTGTATCCTGACGGGGATCTTCGCCGCTACCTCGCTTGGCGGCGTAGGCTTCGCCTCCGGCGTCACGATGGGCCACCAGGTGCTGGTGCAGCTGGAGAGCGTGGGTATCACTATCGTCTGGTCTGCGGTGGTGGCCTTTATCGGCTACAAACTGGCGGATATGACAGTTGGCCTGCGCGTACCGGAAGAGCAAGAGCGCGAAGGGCTGGATGTCAACAGCCACGGTGAAAACGCCTACAACGCCTGATAAGTTGAGTCTCTCCTGAGCATAAAAAAGCCTCCGCTTGCGGAGGCTTCTCTTTTGGCGATAACGCAACCGGCTCAGTTACGGTTACGCATTACCCCTTCCTGCACGCTGGAGGCCACCAGCACGCCATCCTGGGTATAGAATTCGCCGCGCACAAAGCCGCGCGCGCTGGAGGCAGAGGTGCTCTCAACGCTGTAGAGCAGCCAGTCGTTCATATTGAACGGGCGGTGGAACCACATCGAGTGATCGATGGTTGCCACTTGCATACCGCGCTCAAGGAAACCGACGCCGTGCGGCTGCAGCGCCACCGGCAGGAAGTTAAAGTCGGACGCGTAGCCAAGCAGATATTGATGGATGCGGAAGTCTTCATCCAGCACGCCGTTAGCGCGGATCCACACCTGGCGCACCGGAGCGGCAACATGGCCCTTCAGCGGGTTATGGAACTCGACCGGGCGGATCTCCAGCGGCTTGTCGCTGAGGAACTTCTCTTTTACGCCGGGTGGCAGCAGATGCGAGAGATCGCGGGCGATCTCCGTTTCCGATTTGAGCGAGTCCGGCGCGGGCGCGGCGGGCATCGTTTTTTGATGCTCGTAGCCCGTCTCAGGCGCCTGGAAGGAGGCGGTCATATAGAAAATCGGTTTGCCGTTCTGTACCGCCGCCACGCGGCGGGCGCTAAAGCTGTTGCCGTCGCGCAGCACTTCTACGTCATAAACAATCGGTTTCTGGCTATCGCCGGGGCGCAAAAAGTAGCTGTGGAAGGAGTGTACCAGGCGGTCTGCCGGAACGGTCTCTTTCGCCGCATAGAGCGCCTGCCCAACGACCTGGCCGCCGAAGACCTGGCGCAGACCTAAATCTTCGCTCTGCCCACGAAACAGCCCCTCTTCAATTTTTTCCAGATTCAATAATGCCAGCAGATTAGATAGCGCCTGACTCATACAATTCCTCAAATAAATAGCGGCTGACGTAGCAAATATTGCCTGAGTATAACCTGGAAAAGGCAGTGGTCCGATGGGTGCAATAATCTGAATGAATGGGTGTTTACAGGAATATATCGGGTATATGTGCCACACTTGTTCAGGTTACGAAGGTTTAGCCACACATCTGGCAGGCGCTGCGCCTGCAGGTGCATTGAAGATAAGGAGAGATCAATGAAACTCGTGCCCATGTTAAGTGGTTTAGCAGTCGCAGTCGCGTTATCGGCGTGCGCCCAAAAAGGCGGTGATATTCCAACGCCGGCACCTAATCCCAATGCGCCGGCCGCAACCAACAAAGCGGCGATTGCTCAGCCAAGCGTTACCGGTACGGTCTGGATCCGCCAGAAAGTGGCGCTGCCGCCGGATGCGGTCTTAACCGTTACCGTTTCTGATGCCACCCAGGCCAACGCGCCGTCGAAAGTGCTGGCGCAGAAAGCAGTGCGCACCGATGGCAAACAGCCGCCGTACAGCTTTGTCCTGCCGTTTAACCCGGCCGACATCCAGCCAAACGCGCGTATTCTGCTGAGTGCGGCGATCACCGTCGACAACAAGATGGTCTTTATCACCGACGCGGTTAAGCCCGTTATCAACCAGGGCGGCACCAAAGTCGACCTGACGCTGGTTCCGGTACAGCAGACCGCGGTTCCGCTGCAGCAGAGCGGTGGTACGCCGAACACCGTACCGTCGACCTCACCGACGCAGGTCACCCCGTCTAACGCCACTCCGGCGCCGACCCAGTACTAATCTGCGTCTGTTTTGCTCCTCTCCTTCGGGGGAGGAGCTACTCATAGCGCCAGCGATATCGATTCAAATCAATCTCACCGCTTCCCGACACCACCACCCCTTCTGCCAGCAGTGCCTGACGCTGCCGCTGCAAATCCGGCCCGCTGAGTGAAATGGCGCCATAACGATTTACCACCCGATGCCACGGTAGCGTGCTGCCCTCCGGTAAGCGCTTTAACACGCCGCCGACCTGGCGCGCCGCGCGCGGGGAGCCAGCCAGTTTTGCCACCTCGCCATAGGTAGTGACATAACCCTCCGGGATGGCGGCGACGATTTGCCATACCCGATGGGGAAAAGTGTCTTGTCTCTCCATCACACGCTCCTGAGCAGGGAAGGGGGCAGCATAAACAGCGATGTACCCGCTGTGAAGGGGCGATTGCGCAAGAAACCAGCATCTGTCAGCCCATGGGTTGCAATTGCCCTGCCGGATGGGGATAATGCGCCAGCGCGTTGGTTATCACCCTTCGCTCTCAATGGGGGCCCTGTTGGTTCTCCCGCAATGCTACTTTGTTCACCAGGTCAGGTCCGGAAGGAAGCAGCCAGGGCAAAGGACGTGTGTGCCGGGATGTAGCTGGCAGGGCCCCCACCCATTTCAGCCGCCGTCAGGCAGCGCGCCGCACTACTCCACTTTCAGCAACTTCCACTCCCGCGCCTGGTTTACCGCCTGCATCCGGCTGCTGACCTGCAACTTCTCATACATCTGTTTTAAGTGCCATTTGACCGTCTCCGCCGAAATCCCCAGCACGCGGGCAATCTCTTTGTTCGAGTGACCGCTGGCGATAAGCTCAAGCGTCTGCTGCTCACGCTCGGTGAGGTAGCGCGTCTCTTCCGCTTCAGTGTGCCGTCCCGGCGGTAAACCAAACCACTCCACCGCCTGTTGTCGCAGGGGGGCCGCCTGGTGCCTGAGCGCCTCCGGTGTTGCCTGGCGGGCAAGCAGCTCGTCAAGCAGCCCAACCAGCACGGTGCCGAGGTCAAGCAGGCTACGCCGCAAACCGTGCGCCAGCGCCTGTTGCAGTGGCGAGGTGAAGACCATCACTGCCTGTTCATATGCCCCTGTATGCCAGAGCGCAGCCGCCTGCGCCAGGCGTAAGCGCAGGGCAGAGAGCACTTCGCCGCGCTGCTGCTGCTCATCGGCAAGTGTCGCAAAGGCAGCGGCGGCCTGATGGGCATGGCCCCCGGCAAGCGCAATCCGGCTTTCGCTGACGCGTCGATAAAAGTCTATCGCCCCGGCTTCAGCGTGTGCACTGTGCAACTGCTGAAGCGCGGCCAGTGTCTCCAGCGCCGGGGAAAACGCCTTATCACGCAGATGCAGTTCGACCGTTTCCGCCAGCAGCGCCGCCTGCGCGCGCAGCCACTGGCGCTGACGCGCCACTTCGCCGCCATAGGTGAGCAGCCGTTTCGCCTCGGCAAGATGGCCATTAAGCGCCGCCTGGCGTGAGAGGACGATAAAGCAGCGACTCAGCCCCTCCGGCGGGCAAAAGGTCTCGATCATCTCAAGGCGCAGCGCCAGCAGGGCGTCAATCTCCTGCCGCTCGTCGCGCTCCCAGGCGACCTCCGCCAGAATCGGTGCCAGCGTTGCACCGCTGCTGGAGTTGCTGCCGGTTTGCGCCTCGGCGGCCTGTAGCGTCTGCGCCGCCACGCGCTGCGCGTCAGCCAGATTTCCCTGGCGTAGATGGGCCTGAGCGATGACAAAGGCGCGCCAGACATCGACAAACAGATTACGGTTTGCCACCTTCAGCTCCGGCAGCCTGCTCTGCACCGCCAGCGCCTGCCCAGGCCGGGCATTGACGAGGTGGCAGTAGCTGAGGATGTTGCACACCAGCCCGTCAACCCAGCGGTCGCCGCAGGGGATCTCCGCCAGCAGCGGCTCCACCAGCGCTACGCTGAATTGAATGTTCTCGGCAAAGGCTTCGCAAATCGCCCGCACCACCCGCAGCTTGACCCGCACGCTGGGCGACAGCGCGGCGTCTTGCGCCATCGCTTCGATGCTGTTGAGGAGCTCGCGCGAAGCCTGAAAGCGAAAGTGGTGTGCCAGCGCCCAGGCGAGATTAAGCTGGAGATCGATACGCGACGGATCGGGCGTCAGCGGCAAAAAGTGCATCCAGCGCACCAGCGTGTCGATATCCCCCTCTTCGGCGAGGGACTGCGCGCTGGCTTCGGCATGCCGCGCACCGCTTTTCCCTGCCGCCAGCGCATGGCGCACCGCCTCGGCCCAGAGTTGCTGCCCGGCAAACCAGTTGCTGGCGCGCTCATGCAGTTGCCGCACGCGCGCCGGTTCGCTCTGCTGCAAGCGGGCCAGCAGCGCATCGCGCATCAGGTGGTGGTAGCGAAACCAGCCGCCGTGCTCATCCAGGGCGGTGATAAAGAGATTATGCTGCTGGATCCAGCCGAGCATCGCTTCGCCATCATCGCCCCCGGTCAACGCATCGCACAACGCGGGGGTGAGGCGGTTGAGAATCGCGGTTTGCAGCAGAAAATCGACTACCGGCTCCGGCAGTGGGGTAAAGATCACCTCATCGAGATAGCGCGCCAGCGTGCGCGAACCGGAGGGGATACGCGCCAGAAAGCGCTGCGGATCGTGGTGCCAGTCCGGCGCCAGCGCGGCGATCTTGATCCCGGCAACCCAGCCCTCTGTAGCCAGCATCAGCCGCTGAAGATCCTGCGCGCCGGGAAGCACCGTGCGCGCGGCGTCGCTGAGGTAATCCTGCGCTTCGGCAAGGGTGAAACGCAGATCCTCATCATGCAGTTCGCTGAGCGCATCCTGCAGCGCCAGGCGGCTCAGCGCCAGCGGTGGGTGAAAGCGGCTGCCGATAATCAGGTGCAGCGACTCGGGCGCGTGGTTGATAAGCCAGCTTATGCCCTCATGCAGCGCGGGATGGGTCAGGGAGTGGTAATCATCAAGGATCAGCCACACCGGATGTGCGCAGCGGTGCAGCTGGTTGGTCAACTCTGCCAGCAGCACCGAGAGATCCGGCGTCATATCGCCCTGTAAAAAGGGATCGAGCGCTTCGCCCCAGCCGCTGTAGAGCGGTTTCAGCGCGGTGACCAGGTAGCGCGCAAACTGCGCCGGATCGTTCTCATCCTCCTCCAGGCTCAGCCAGCCGATAGCCTCACCCTGCTCCCGACGACGGCGATACCACTGCGCCAGCAACGTCGTTTTCCCGGAGCCGGCAGCCGCGCAGATAAGCGTAAGCGCGCCCTCGGCGGCCTCATCCAGCCTTGCCAGCAGGCGGTCACGCTCAAGCAGCACGCCCGGCGAGCGGGGGGGCGTTAATTTGGTGAGGATCAGCGGCAGCCGGCGCGTAAAGCGGAAAGGTTCCTCGCGATAGCTGGCCGCAAGCAGAGAGTCTGTTGAGGTCAACGATTTCATACGAGCCTGCCCCTGTTCACGAAAGTCGCTGCTAAGTGTAAGTAACTGACACCCGCCTGTAACCTGCCAGAACTTGACCCTTATCGCATTTATCTCTTTTAGTCCCGCTCTCCCCCCCAATTGGGGGGTTATCCCCCCTTAAGACCCGCTTATAGAGTAACCCCACTTCCGCAATCCCTGCCGGTCGCCCTACTGGCGCTCGCGGGTATACAACCTGAGGACGGAGCTATGGAGCTGAACACACAACAGCTGTTAAAGGCTTATCGCAAAATGCGTGAAATACGTGAATTCGAGGAGCGCCTGCACACTGAAAACACCAGCGGTGACATTCCCGGATTCATCCACCTGTATACCGGCGAGGAGGCTATCGCCGTCGGCGTCTGTGAGAACTTACAGCAGACGGATTACATCGGCTCTACCCACCGTGGGCACGGCCACTGCATCGCCAAAGGGTGCGATATCCACGCGATGATGGCGGAGATCTTCGGCAAAGACGCCGGTCTGTGCCGCGGGAAAGGCGGCTCTATGCACATTGCCGATCTCTCGAAAGGGATGCTCGGCGCGAATGCCATTGTCGGCGGCGCGCCGCCGCTGGTGATTGGCGCGGCGCTGACGGCGAAAACCCGTAATAACGGCGGCGTCGCCGTCTCATTTACCGGCGATGGCGGCTCCAACCAGGGGCTGGTATTTGAAGCCATCAACATGGCGGTGGTGCTGCAACTGCCCGCCATCTTCGTCTTTGAAAACAACGGGTACGGTGAAGCGACCGGGCATAACTACGCTGTCGGTGGCCGCGATATCGCCGGGCGCGCCGCCGGGTTTGGTCTGCCTGCGGTCACCGTTGACGGCACCGATTTCTTCGCCGTTTACGAAGCAACCGCTGAAGCGGTGAAGCGCGCCCGTGAAGGCGGCGGGCCGAGCGTGATTGAGGCGAAAGCGTTTCGCTGGCACGGCCACTTTGAGGGCGATCCCGCGCTTTACCGCGGGGAGGGGGAGATTGAGCGCCTGCGCGCCGATCACGATCCGCTGAAGATTTTCGCCAGCAAAACGGCAGCAACGCTGACGCGCGACGCGCTGGAGGCGATCGACGCTGAGGTGAAAGCCCAGGTCGACGATGCGGTAATCAAAGCCCGCGCCGCCGGTTATCCGGTGGCGGAAAGCCTGCTGACCGACGTTTACGTCTCTTACTGAGGAGCCCGTCATGACAATCAAAACTTACCGCGAAGCGATCCGCGACGCGCTGGCGCAGGAGATGGCGCGCGACGAAAGCGTGGTGTTGATAGGTGAAGATCTGCGCGGCGGCCACGGCGGCAACGCGCCGGAAGAGGCGAAAGTGGAAGCCTTCGGCGGCGTGCTCGGCGTCACCAAAGGGTTGTGGACCCAGTTTGGCTCGGCGCGGGTGATCGATACGCCGATCACCGAGTCGGCAATTATCGGCATGGCTGCCGGCGCGGCGGTGACCGGTTTACGCCCGGTGGCGGAACTGATGTTTATGGATTTCTTCGGCGTCAGCCACGATGCGCTCTACAACCAGGCGGCAAAATTCCGTTATATGTTCGGCGGCAAGGCGAAAGCGCCGCTGGTGGTGCGCGGCATGATCGGTGCCGGTTTTTCGGCGGCCGCGCAGCATTCGCAGTCCCCCTACAATATTTTTGCCACCACGCCGGGGCTGAAAGTGGTGGTGCCCTCATCGCCCTATGACGCCAAAGGGCTGCTGATCCAGTCGATTCGCGACGACGATCCGGTGGTCTTCTGCGAGCACAAGATGCTTTACGACATGAAAGGTGAGGTGCCGGACGAGAGCTATACCGTGCCGCTGGGCCAGGCCAACTACACCCGCGAAGGGGAGGATGTCACCATTATTGCCCTCTCGGCGATGGTGCATAAAGCCAACCAGGTGGCGGACAAACTGCTGAAAGAGGGCATCTCCGTTGAGGTGGTCGATCCGCGCACCGTGTCGCCGCTGGATGAGGAGGGGATTCTTGAATCCGTTGCGTCTACTGGCCGGGTGGTGATTGTCGATGAGTCCGCCGCGCGCTTCGGCTTCGCCCATGATGTGGCGGCGCTGATCGCCTCGCAGGCGTTCCACTTCCTGAAAGCGCCGGTAGTGTTAATTACTCCGCCGCATACCCCGGTTCCCTTCTCGCCCGCGCTGGAAAAACTCTGGATCCCCGACACGGATCGCATTGAGGCCGCCGTTCGACAACTGATGGAGGCGTGATCATGAGCACAATCCGCACGCTGGAGATCCCCAAATGGGGGCTCTCGATGGAAGAGGGGACGCTGGCTCAGTGGCTGATTAAAGAGGGGAGCACCTTCAGCCAGGGGCAGGATATTTGTGAAATTGAAACCAGCAAGATAACCAACGTGCTGGAAGCGCCGTGGGACGGCGTGCTGCGACGGGTGCTGGCTCAGCCGGGCGATACCCTGCCGGTTGGCGCGGTGCTGGCGCTGGTGGCTGATGAAGCAGTGAGCGACAGCGAGCTTGACGCTTTTGCCGCCACGCTTAACAGCGGCGCGCCGCAGCCAGCGGCAGAAACCGCACCGTCAATGCCCACGCCAGCAGCGGCAGCCACGCCTGACTCTTCAGCGTCCGCACCGGCAAAACCTGTCGCGAAGGATGCGATCCCGGCGGCGCTGCGCGGCGAGAGTGATGCCGCCCAGGTTAACGCCACGCCGCACGCGCTGCGTCTGGCGAAAAAGCTGGGCATCGACCTGAGTAAAGTGAGCGGCAGCGGCCGCGAAGGGCGCATCTCCGTCGCCGATCTGCAGGCGGCAATTACCGCAGGCGGCGGCAGCGTCGAGTTACAGCCGCGTGCGACGGTGAAGGCGACACCGCGGCACACCACGCAGGATGATAGCCACATCCCGGCGACGCCCATCGCGCGCCGTCTGGCAAGCCAGCTGGGGATTAACCTGCACGACTGCCGCCGCTCAGGCTCCTCCGGGCGCGTCAGCCGGGCCGATGTTGAAGCCTTAGCCGCACTGCGCGGTAGCGGTGAGAAGCGCATTGCCCGCACAGCAGAACCGGTCGATGAGCGCGCGGCGTATGACAGCCAGCCGCTCTCCGCCATGCGGCGCACCATCGCCAGCCGCTTGCAGGAGTCCAAGCGCAACGCGCCCCATTTTCGCCTTGTCAGCGAGGTCGATCTGACGCGCATTCAGGCGCTGCGCCGGGAAGTGAACAGCGCGCTGCCGTCGCTAAAGGTGACGCTCAACGATCTGCTGGTGAAAGCCTGCGCCCAGGCGCTGATGAGCGTGCCGGAGATGAACGTGCAGTATGACGAGGCGTCGCAGACCATTCGCCGTTTTCATACCGCCGATATCGCCATCGCCGTGGCGCTGCCCGGTGGCCTTTATACGCCGATTCTGCGTGAGGCGAACCGCAAAACGGTGGGGGCCATCTCCCGGCAACTGCATGAGCTGGTGACGCGCACCAAAGCGGGTACGCTGAAAGCGGAGGATTTTCAGGGCGGCACCTTCTGCCTCTCCAATCTCGGCATGTTCGGCATCCGGCAGTTCGACGCCATTATCAACCCGCCGCAGTGCGCGATTCTGGCGGTGGGCGCGGCGGAATCCCGTGCGGTGGTGCATGAAGGGCAGATTGTGGCGCGCGAGCGGCTGACCCTGTCGCTGTCGTGCGATCACCGGGTGATTGACGGCGCAGTCGGCGCGACCTTTATGCAGCATCTGCAGCGCGCCATCGAAACCCCCTCTCTGATGCTGGTTGCGGAGGCGCACGGTGAATAACAGCTTTGATGTGCTGATTATCGGCGGCGGGCCGGGCGGCTATGTCGCCGCCATTCGCGCCGGGCAGTTAGGCTTGCGCACTGCGCTGGTGGAGAAAACGCACCTCGGTGGCATCTGCCTCAACTGGGGCTGTATTCCAACCAAAGCGATGCTGCACGGCGCGGAGATCGGGCATGCCATGCGCCACGCCGATCAACTGGGGTTTAGCGTCGGCGAGATCGCTTTTGAAATCCGCCGTCTGGTGGAGTACAGCCGCTCGGTATCGCAGCGGCTGACGGACGGCGTCGCTTTCCTGCTGAAAAAGCACAACGTCACGGTGATCAACGGCGAAGGCCGCCTGCTGGAGAAGGGGCAGGTGGCGGTGCGTGATATTAACGGCAGTGAGCAGCACTACCGCGCCAGTCACATCATCCTCGCGACGGGCGCGCGCCCGCGTGCGCTGCCGGGCATCGAGCCGGATAAAAGCCATATCTGGACCTACTTCGACGCACTCAACCCCGCCGCGCTGCCGCGCTCGCTATTAGTGATTGGCTCCGGTGCCATCGGCGCGGAGTTCGCCAGCCTCTATAACGATCTCGGTTGTGAAGTGACGCTGGTGGAGCTGGCGGATCAGATCCTGCCGCTGGAGGATCGCGATGTCTCAGCCCAGGTACAGCAGCAGTTTGCGAAGCGCGGCATGCAGATCTTCACCGGGGCGCAGATCCGCTCGGCGACGGTCAACGGCGATCGCGTCAGTTGCCTGCTGAAAAGTGCCGACGGCGAGCAGACGCTGGAGGTAGATCGTGTGCTCTGCGCCGCCGGTATTCAGCCGAATGTTGAAAATCTTGGCCTTGAAGCGCTGGGGGTTGAGATGGCGCGCGGCTTTATTCAGGTCGACGATCGCGGCCGCACCAACGTCTTTGGCCTCTACGCCATTGGCGATGTCGCGGGCGCACCGTGTCTTGCGCACAAAGCGAGCTATGAGGGGGTGCGCTGCGTCGAGGCGCTCGCCGGGCTGCCCGTCTCGGCACCCGTCAGCCCTGATTTTATTCCCCGCTGCACCTACACCCGACCGCAGGTAGCCAGCCTCGGTTTAACCGAAGCGCGTGCGCGTGCCAGCGGGCGCGAGATCCGCATCGGTGTTTTCCCCTATCAGGCTAACGGTAAAGCGCTGGCGCTTGGCGAACCGCAGGGCTTTGTCAAAACCCTGTTCGATGCGCAGAGCGGAGAGCTGCTGGGCGCGCACATGGTGGGCAGCGACGTCACGGAGCAGATTCAGGGGTTTGGCATTGCCCATACGCTGGAGGCGACGGAAGAGAGCCTGCACCAGGTGATCTTTGCTCATCCGACCCTCTCTGAAGCGATGCATGAAGCGATCCTTGCCGCCGACGGGCGCGCGCTGCACCAGTGAACAGGTAGTGAAGTTTGCCGCGACAACCTGTTGCGGCGCAGGTGTAAATCAAACCATAAGAGAGAAAAGATGACGATTGATAATAAAGTGGCGCTGGTAACCGGCGCAGGCCAGGGAATTGGACGTGGGATTGCGCTTCGCCTGGCGAAAGAGGGGGCGTCGCTGATGCTGGTGGATATGAACGCAGCCAACCTCGAGGCCGTGGCGAAAGAGGTGCAGGCGCTGGGCCGTAAAGTGGCGACCTTTGTTGCTGATATTTCGCAGCGCGATCAGGTCTATGCGGCGATCGATCACGCGGAAGAGGCGCTGGGCGGCTTTGACATTATTGTCAATAACGCTGGCATCGCGCAGGTGCAGCCGCTTGCCGACGTCACGCCTGAAGAGGTGGATCGCATTATGCGCATCAATGTGCAGGGGACATTGTGGGGTATCCAGGCGGCGGCGAAGAAGTTTATCGACCGTCAGCAGAAGGGGAAAATCATCAACGCCTGCTCGATTGCCGGGCATGATGGTTTCGCGATGCTGGGCGTCTACTCAGCAACCAAATTCGCCGTTCGCGCCTTAACCCAGACGGCGGCAAAAGAGTATGCCAGCCGCGGCATTACCGTTAACGCCTACTGCCCCGGTATTGTCGGTACCGGCATGTGGGAGGAGATTGACCGCCGCTTCTCCGATATCACCGGCGCGCCGCTGGGAGAGACCTACAAGAAGTATGTTGAGGGCATTGCGCTGGGCCGCGCCCAGACGCCGGATGATGTTGCCGGGCTGGTCGCCTACCTGGCCGGGCCGGATTCCGACTACGTCACCGGGCAGGCGATCCTGATTGATGGCGGGCTGGTCTACCGTTAAGGCCGGGGCATGACGCTTTTGTCTGACGAAGGCGTCATTTCCGCCGCGCGTTACTGGAAGGTGCAGGGGATAACAATGTGCTCCTGCGTGCTGGTGCCGTGCAGCATATCAAGCAGCAGCTGCGAGGCTTTCAGCCCCGCCTGCTGGTAACCCATTTTGACGCTCAGCACATCGGGCTGCAGGAAGGTCATCAGCGGCGTGCTGCCGATACTGCCCACTTTAATCTTCCACCCCTGCTGCTGAATGTATTTAATCGCGCCCATGGCGATGGTGTCAGAGGCGCAAATCAGCGCGCCGCTCTCGGCGGTAAGCAGCCCTTTCGCCAGATCGTAACCGCTCTGATAGCTCAGATCGCCGAGCGCCGCGTGCGGCGTCATGCCAAAGGCTTCGCAACGCTCAAGGTAGGTTTGATAGCGGATATTCCCGGTGGTTGGATCGTTGGTGGTGACACCGATATAGGAGACGCTGCGGTGGCCCGCGTCGCGCATCTTCTCCATCAGCACGTTTACCGCGCCGACGTTATCGTAAACCACCGACGCGACCTCCGGCAGAGCGCTGGAGATGAGCACCAGCTTATCTTTCCAGCCCTTCACCAGGCTCTTATCGACGCCGGAAAAGCCGAACAGAATTACCCCTTCGACATTGCGCTGCGCCAGCACGTTGAGATGCGCGGCGAGCAGGGTGGGATCGAGCAGGCTCTCCATCAAAATCGCATCGTACTCATGCTGGTAGATATGTGGAAGGATGGCGCGAATGGCCTGATTTTCCGAGGCGGAATCGAGACGCGTAACGATCACGCCGATGATCTTTTCCCGCTGCGAGCGCAGCGCCTGGGCGGCTTTCGATGGCGTATAACCCTGCTCTTTGATAATCGCTTCAACGCGTTCACGGGTCGCTTTTTTCACTTTATCGCTGTTGTTGATCACCAGCGAGACCGTGGACTTTCCGACACCGCACAATTTTGCGATGTCGTTTAACGTTAGCTTTTTATCACTCATTCCCGTACGGGCCTCCTGTAGAACGGACCCGGCGATACTAGCATTAATGATTCTCCTAAGGCACCTCTCTGTGCCGCTGCGCTTCACCATTTATTTTGTGATCGCCTGCTAAAATTGGAACGTTCCAACTGGTTTGATTTATGGGTTGCCGCTATCGTCTCTATCGCCCGAAACAAAATCAGAGTTTTTTACAAATGCTGTAATAAAGGCTCACTCATCAAAGTTGCTGGAAGAGATAAGATGGCGATAAAAAGTAACCCCCAGGATATTGATAAACTTATTGAATTGGTTGGCGGCAAAGAGAACGTCGCCACCGTTAGTCACTGTATTACTCGTTTACGTTTTGTTCTTAACGATCCGAAAAAAGCCAAACCCGCTGAAATTGAAAAATTGCCGATGGTGAAGGGCTGCTTTACCAACGCCGGGCAGTTTCAGGTGGTGATTGGTACCGATGTCGGCGACTGGTATCAACTGCTGTTGCAGCATACGCAGGTGAGCGGCACCGACAAAGAGAGCGCCAAGCGCGTGGCGCGGCAAAATATGAAGTGGCACGAAAGCCTCATCTCCCACTTTGCGGAGATCTTCTTTCCGCTGCTGCCTGCCCTGATCAGCGGTGGTCTGATCCTCGGCTTCCGCAACCTGATTGGCGATCTGCCGCTGTTCAACGACGCGCCGCTCACTGAAGCGTCGCCGGTGTGGAAAAGCATCTACGACTTCTTATGGCTGATTGGCGAGGCGATCTTCTTCTACATTCCGGTCGGTATCTGCTGGTCGGTGGTGAAGAAGATGGGCGGTACGCCGATTCTTGGCATCGTGCTGGGGATTACGCTGGTCTCTCCGCAGCTGATGAACGCCTATCTGCTCGGGCAGCAGACGCCGGAAGTGTGGAACTTCGGCTGGTTCTCCATCGATAAAGTGGGCTACCAGTCGCAGGTCATTCCGTCGATTCTGGCCGGTCTGACGCTGGCGTGGATTGAGCTGAAGCTTAAACGCATCGTGCCGGATTACCTGACGCTGGTGGTGGTACCGGTGCTTTCGCTGCTGATTGCGGTGTTCCTTGCGCACACCATCATTGGGCCGTTCGGACGCGTGGTCGGTAACGGCATTGCCTGGGGCGTCAGCCATCTGATGACCGGCCCGTTTGCGCCGATTGGCTCCGCGCTGTTTGGCTTCCTCTACGCGCCACTGGTGATCACCGGCGTGCACCAGACTACGCTTGCGGTCGACCTGCAGCTGATCCAGAACCTTGGCGGCACGCCAGTCTGGCCAATTATTGCCCTCTCAAACATTGCGCAGGGGTCCGCGGTGGTCGGCATCATCTTAGTGAGCAAGAAGGTCAATGAACGGGAGATCTCAGTGCCTGCCGCCATCTCGGCCTATCTCGGCGTGACGGAACCGGCGATGTACGGCATCAACATGAAGTATCGCTTCCCGATGCTCTGCGGCATGGTCGGCGGTGCCTGTGCCGGGCTGATTTGCGGGCTGAGCGGCGTAATGGCGAACGGCATTGGCGTCGGCGGCTTACCGGCGATCCTCTCCGTGAAAACGCAGTACTGGGCGATTTATGGTCTGGCAATGCTGGTGGCGATTGTGATCCCATTAGTGCTGACCACGGTTATCTATAAACGCAAGCAGGCAGCGGGCAAGCTGCTGGTAGTGTGAGAAAGGGATAGACACAATGAGCAAACGTAATGTTCCGTGGTGGCAAAACGGCGTGATTTACCAGATCTACCCGCGCAGTTTTCAGGACAGCACCGGCAATGGCATTGGCGATCTGCAGGGCATCGTTCGTCGCCTTGATTATCTTCAGTGGCTGGGGGTGAGCGCCATCTGGCTGACGCCGGTTTACCTCTCGCCGCAGGTGGATAACGGCTATGACGTGGCGGATTACTACGCCATCGATCCGCTGTTTGGCACGATGGCGGATTTTGAGGCGCTGGTCGACGCCGCCCACCAGCGCGGCATTAAGGTGGTGATGGATATGGTCTTCAACCATACCTCCACGGAACATGCGTGGTTTAAAGCCGCCGCCCGCGACCGTAACAGCCCGTGGCGCAACTTCTATATCTGGCGCGACGGGAAAGAGGGGCGGCTGCCCAATAACTGGCACTCCAAGTTTGGCGGCAGCGCCTGGTGCTGGCATGAGGAGACGCAGCAGTACTATCTGCACTCCTTCTCTGCCCAGCAGGCGGATCTTAACTGGGAAAACCCCCAGGTGCGCAACGCCCTGAAAGCGGTCTGCCACTTCTGGGCGGACAAGGGCGTTGACGGGCTGCGGCTCGATGTCATCAACCTGGTCTCCAAGCACCCCGATCTTCCGGATGATGATGAGGGAGATGGCCGCCGTTTCTATACGGACGGCCCGGCCATTCACGACTTTCTCGAAGAGATGAGCCGCGATGTCTTTCAGCCGCGCGGGTTAATGACGGTGGGCGAAATGTCCTCCACCCGGCTTGAGCATTGCCAGCGCTATGCGCGGCTGGATGGCAAAGAGCTGTCGATGACCTTCAACTTTCATCATCTGAAAATTGACTATCCGCAGGGGGAGAAGTGGCGGCTTGCACCGCCGGATCGGATTGCCCTGAAGCGCATCTTCGCCGAGTGGCAGCGCGGGATGCATAACCTGGCGTGGAACGCGCTCTTCTGGTGTAACCACGATCAGCCACGCATTGTCTCCCGGCTGGGCGATGATGGCCCGCAGCGCACTGTCTCGGCGAAAATGCTGGCGATGGTGCTGCATGGCATGCAGGGTACGCCCTATATCTTCCAGGGCGAAGAGATTGGCATGACCAATCCGCACTTCAGCCGCATCGATCAATACCGCGATGTCGAAAGCCTGAATATGTTCAAAATCCTGCGTCTGCATCAGGATGAAAAAGATGTGCTGGCGGTGCTGGCGCACAAATCCCGCGATAATGGCAGAACGCCTGTGCAGTGGAACGACAGCACGAACGCTGGCTTTAGCGATGGCGAAAGCTGGATTGACGTGGCGGAGAACTACCGGCAGATCAACGTGGTCAGTGAGCAGGCCGATAGTGATTCGGTGCTGCACACCTACCGGGAGCTGATCGCGCTGCGTAAAAGCCTGCCGGTGCTCACCTTTGGCGACTATCAGGATCTCGACCCCGATTCGCCCGCGTGCTGGTGCTACCAGCGGCACGATGGGGAGCAAACTCTGCGGGTGATTGCCAACCTCAGCGGCGAGCCGCTGGCGCTGAATGAGGCGTGTTTGCCCAATGAAGCAGGCTGGCGTCTGCTCTACGGCAACTACCCGGACGGCGCGCGGCTGCCCGCCACCGGCACGCTCAGGCCCTATGAGTGCGGCTGGTGGCTGCAGGAGTAGGTAAGCCGCTTCATTTCCCGGCGGGGGTGTAGCGCAGATACCCGGCAACGCCGCTGTTATCGCCCCCATCCGACGGATGATTCACCCCTTCGGAGACCGGGATTTCCGCAAAATCGAACGGCGATACGCCTTCAATGCAGGCCGCGTTCACGCCATATTGATCGGGGTTGGAGCGGCGCTGGTGGAAAGTGTAGATGCCGCACACCGAGCAGAAGAAGTGGACGGCGACGCCGGTGTTAAAGCGGTATTCAGTAAGCTTCTCCTGGCCCTGAATTATTTCAATGCCTGACAGCGGCGCGGAGAGGGCTACCGCGCCGCGCATCCGGCAGTAGGAGCAGTTGCAGCGACGCGCGGTATTAAACCCGTCGAGCAGCGTCACGTTAAAGACCACCGCACCGCAGTGGCACTGCGCCCGTTTTTTCTCACTCATCTCACTTCTCCAGCCGGTAACGATACTCTCAACCATAGCCTTTTTTGGTGATATCGGTAGCGTCTCAATGGCGTGTAGAATCGCTGCACTTATCGCCCTGAGGTTCCACTATGCGCAATTCTCTGAGTTTATTGGCTCTGCTTGTTTCCACGTCCGGCATGGCTGCCACGCTGCACTCCGGCATTTATGAAGAGCTACAGCTTGCGGTCTCGCCGCAGGGCAAGATCACCGGTTACTACAGCGAAACGCTAGGTGTTGGCGTGACGCGAACCTGCGCCTTTGCGCTGGCGGGGGAGGTGTCGGCAAAAGGCGATGCGAAGATTGCCTCCTGGTCTTCTGAGGTTCTGCCAGGGCATCTGGTCGCGACAGCCGATGGCCTGACGCTCACCGTACCCGGCGGACAGTCTCATGACGGCTGCGTCAATGCCATGCTGCCGCTGATTAATGACGGGCTGGCATTAGGTAAAACCCGCGACACGGCCTGGCAGTCGATGGCGCAGGTGCGCGCCGAACGGCTCTACTTCTATCGCCAGCCTGAGGAGACGACGCGGCGAAAAGCGTGGATTGTGCAGGATGATGTCGTCGGCGTGCTGCAAACTAAGGGGGAGTGGACGCAGGTCGAGTATCTCAGCGACGAAGGCAAAAGCACCACCGGCTGGGTGAAAAGCGCGGCGCTCGCCCCGCTGACCCCGCCCCACGCCTGATACTTACACCACGCTACGCTTAAACGATGGCGCCGCCGGATTGAGCGCCTGCCACAACGGTTTTATACGCAGCAGCGCATCCTCCAGCACCGCGGACTCCAGCGCGAAGGGGAGGCGCAGATAGCGCTCAAACGCGCCGTCGAGGCCGAAACGCGTCCCGGCACCGAGATGAATGCCCTCGGTTTCGGCGCGTGCGGCAAAGGCCGTCGCCAGCCGGTCGGGCAGCTCAACCCAGTAAGACAACCCGCCCTCCGGCGGCTGAAAATGCCACGCGGGAAAGAGTTCGGTCATGAGCTCGCCGCAGCGGTCGCGGCGCGTTTGCAGCATCGCCCTGCGCGCGGGCAGAAAAGCGCTTTCGTTCGCCATCAGCCACTGTGTCGCCAGCTGTTCCAGCAGCGGTGAGCCAAGCTCCAGCGAGTCGCGCGTCTGCGCCAGGTGGGCGATGGTACGCGCAGAGGCGCGAACCCACCCCAGCCGCAATCCGCCCCAGAAGGTTTTTCCCGCCGAGCCAAGCGTAATCACTGTGTCGTGCTTATCAAACGCGGCGAGCGGCGGCGGCGGCGCGTTTTCATACCAGAGATCGACCATCGTCTCATCCACCACCAGCGTGGTGCGCGTGCGGGCGGCAATGGCGGCGATCGCTTCCCGCGTTGCGCTCTCCATGCAGCGCCCGGTCGGATTGTGATAATCGGGCATCAGGTAGGCAAGGCGTGGCGCGGTCTGCGCCAGCGTGGCGGCAAAACCGTCGGTGTCCCAGCCGCGCTGCGGCAGCGAGACGCCAACCGGCCGGCATGACGCCCCCTGAATGGCGGCAATCGCCAGCGGGTAGGTGGGGTGATCGACCACCACACGATCGCCTGGCCCGGTCAGCATGCGCAACACCAGCGCCAGCCCGCTGAGCGCACCGTTCACTACCATCACTTCATCAGCCTGGGTCGGTAAACCGCGCGCAGTGTAGCGTGCGGCAATCGCTTCACGCAGCGCCAGGACGCCGAGCTGACCATACCCGGTGCGCGAAAGATAGGGGGTTATCGCCGTTAAGGCGTGGCTGTAAGCCTGGTGAATTTCCGGCCCGGCGCTGAGGGCGGCAGTTGAGAGATCGAGCGCCGCGCCGGCGGTGCTGCGCGTCGGTATTGCGCGGTTATCGGGCAGGATCACCCGCGAACCGCTGCCGTGGCGGCTCTCCAGATAGCCCTCTTCGCGCAGGTGCGCCAGCGCGCTGGCAATTGTGGTGCGGCTCACCGAGAGCGTGGTCGCCAGCTCGCGTTCGCCGGGCAGACGGGTATCCAGCGCCAGCCTTCCGTCGAGGATCAGCAGGCGTAGCGCATCGGCAAGCTGACGCCAGAGCGGGGTACGGGAGGGGGATTGCTGCCAGTGGCCTAACAGGCGCAGCAACGACTGGCTACCAAAGCGACGGGATGACATAAGCAGTCCACTATCTGAAAACTGGACATTAATCATAAGTCCATTTCCGGGGAAGATGGAAGCCTGTCCAAACGGAGAAGATCTATGCTGCGTCGATTACTGCAACTCTATTTCGGCTTATCCCTTTACGGCCTCTCTACCGCCATGTTTGTGCGCGCCGATCTCGGTGCCGACCCGTGGAATGTTTTTCACCTTGGCGTGGCGAAACTGCTGTCGCTGGATATCGGCACGGTGATGATCGCCACCGGTGCGCTGGTGCTGTTGCTGTGGATCCCGCTGCGCCAGCGCCCGGGGCTTGGCACTATCAGCAATGTGGTGGTGTTAGGGCTGGCGGCCGACGCCGCGCTCTCTCTCATTCCGACGCTGAGTGACATACTGCCCCGCAGTGGGTTGTTGGCGGGTGCCATCGTGGTGAATGCTATCGCCACCGCGATGTATATCGGTGCCGGGTTTGGTTCCGGCCCGCGCGACGGGCTGATGACCGGCGTGCATGCGCGCACCGGCTGGTCGGTGCGCAGCATCCGTACCGTGATTGAGCTGTCGGTGCTGCTGATTGGCTGGCTGCTTGGCGGCACACTTGGCGTCGGCACGGTGCTCTATGCGCTTACTATCGGCCCGCTGATCCAGATCTGCCTGCCCTGGTTTCGCGCGGCACCGCGCCCCCTCCCCGCCGCAGAGATAAAACCGGCCGCATAGCCATTTCTGTCAGGTTTACAGAGCGGCGAAGTTACGGGATGCTGAGTTATCACAGGCCGACGCTTTCGGCCTGAAGGGAGAGAGCCTATGACCACACCCGTGCTGGAGACCGCAAGATTACGCCTGTTACCGCTGGAATCTGCCGATGCTGAACAGATCCAGCGCATTTTTCCGCGCTGGGAGATCGTGCGTTACCTGATTGCCAGCGTGCCGTGGCCCTACCCGGAGGGTGCCGCGCAGCACTATGTCGACAATGTCGCGCTGGCGGCGAGCCGCGCCGGTGAAGGCTGGTTCTGGACACTGCGGCGTAAAGAGGATGAGCGCGAGTTAATGGGCGTTATCTGCCTGATGAACACCCCGGATAACAACCGTGGTTTCTGGCTGGCGCCGGAGTGGCAAGGGCAGGGTTATATGCGCGAAGCGTGCCACGCAGTGACAGACTACTGGTTCAATGGCCTGAACCGTGAGGTGCTGCGCGCGCCGAAAGCGGTGGCCAACGAGCGGTCGAGAAAGATCTCGCACAGCAGCGGTATGCAACTGGTTCGTCGTCAAACAGGGCACTATGTGGCAGGTGAATTAGAGACGGAGTTGTGGGAGATCACCCGCGACGTGTGGAACCGCCTGCATAGCTGATCTCGGCTCCGACAGCCCAGCCGGGCTGTCAATTATCTACTTCTTCTAAGTACTTTCTCATTCATAAATTAAATTGTCATAATACTGACATATTAATTTAATATTTATGTCATCTTTCTCGGGCAAATTATTTATGGGGTATTTCGTCTTGTTATATTCCTGAAATATATTTGTGGATCGATTATCTAACTTCGTGTATTAATTGGCGTGTTTATTCACACCAGAAGGGATAATCATGACCAGTGCTGTTTTAAACGTAAAAATTGATGAAGCGTTAAAAGAGAAACTTCGCCATTACGCCGAAGTCAACAATGAGAATTTAGGTTCGGCGACGCAAAAGCTTCTCCTGCTGGCGTTTGAGGCAGTGGAAGAGGAGAGCGTCTCGGAGGAAGAGGTTGATAGCCAGCACACGGAAGAAGAGAGCGCAACGCCACTTACAGCCAAAGAAATCAAAGCACTACGCAAACTTCTGAAGAAGAGAAAATGAACCAACAACTGCTTTCCATCGCCCACAACTACCGTGAAGCGTGCGAGATGCTACGCTCGGGGTTCGTCAAACAAGTTCGTCTCGACTGGAATATTGGCACAGATGAGTTTTTTCGCATTGCATCGGACTGGTGTGACGCTGGCGCCAAAATTAAAAAAGAAGGGAATAGCTTTATTATTTCACTGAAAGGATTTCCCATCCCTCGCCAGCAGTAACACACTTGTCATGAAACCATCATTTTAATTGCAAATAAAAGTGTGATGATGGTTAAAATAATAAGAGCAACCATCTCAATAAAACATTAAGGATGATGTTTACGGCGAGCCGTTTGTGGCTCGTCGTTATTTCTTTTGGCTTCGTGCAACCATGCACAGGCAACGCGCGATGAAGCAGGTATACTGCATAACATTCGCAGTGGCCCGGAAGCTTATGAAAACCATCACCCTCTATGATGTCGCCCGCCATGCCGGCGTCTCTTACCAGACCGTCTCCCGCGTGATCAATGATGCCGCGCATGTCTCTGCGCGTACCCGTGAAAAGGTGCAGGCGGCGATGGCGGCGTTGCACTACGTGCCCAATCGCGGCGCGCAGCAGCTGGCGGGCAAACGCAGCAAAACCCTTGGCTTGCTGACCACCGATCTGGCGCTGCATGCGCCGTCGCAAGTTGCCTCGGCGGTCAAGAGCCGCGCCGGACAGGCGGGTGCCAGCGTGATGATTTCAATGGTTGAACAGCACGATGCGAAAAGCTGTGCGGCGGCGCTGCAGGAGCTGCTGGCACAACGGGTTGAAGGGGTATTGATTAACGTCCCCCTCGATGATGCGCTGGCGCAGCAGCTGGCGGCACAGGCTGCCCCGGTGCCGGTGCTGTTTCTCGATGTCAGCGACACGGCGTCGGTCAATAGCCTGGTGTTTGACGCCCTTCAGGGGGCGCGCCTTGGCGTTGAGCACCTGCGCGCATTGGGTCATCAGCGCATTGCGCTGCTTGGCGGGCCGGAAAGCTCGGTCTCGGCGCGCGCACGGTTCAGCGGCTGGCTGGCGGCGCTGGAGGAAGCAGAGCTGGCTCCCTTCGCCTGCGCGCACGGGGAGTGGAGCGCGGCCTCCGGGTTTGAGAAGGCACAGCGCTTACTGGCCGGGCCGCAGCTGCCGCAGGCGGTGCTGGTGGCAAACGATCAGATGGCGCTTGGCGTACTGCGCGCCTGTGCGGCGAAAGGCATCGCCGTGCCTGATCAGATTTCGGTAGTCGGGTATGACGATACCGATGACAGCGCCTGGTTTTCGCCGCCGCTCACCACCGTGCGTCAGGCCTTCAAAGAGGCGGGAGCGCGCAGCGTGGAGTGGCTGCTGGATAGCCAGGCGCAGGGCGAAGGGCTTTACCAGATGCGCCTGCCGGTCCATCTGGTCGAGCGCCACTCCAGCGCGCCGATCTCGCTGACGGCAGAGAGCGGCGAAGCGCTGGCCCGGCGTCTGCAACAGCTGGCGGAGCAGGTGGCTTTACTCGATCGCCGCTAAGCTTTTGTGATCCTCTTCGCTTTCAGCCGATCTGCGCCTTTACCTGTAGCCCGGTTTGCGCCATTGTGCTGAAAATTGTGAGCGCTTCGCAAAAGAGGTTGTTATGCCATCTTCACTTGCTTCATTACTCTCCCGTCGCGACTGGGAAAACCCGGTTGTCACCCAATGGCATCGCCTGGCGGCCCATGCCCCGATGCGCAGCTGGCGCGATGAAACGGCCGCCCGGGATGAAGCGGACTCGCCAGCTTACCGCCCGCTAAACGGTCAGTGGCGGTTTAGCTTTTTTGCCTCACCGGAAGCGGTACCGGAGAGCTGGCTGGAGCAGGATTGCGCCGATGCCGTGGCGATGCCGGTGCCCTCCAACTGGCAGATGCAGGGCTTCGATACGCCGATCTATACCAATGTGACCTACCCGATCCCCGTTAACCCGCCGTTCGTTCCGCAGCAGAACCCAACCGGTTGTTACTCGCTCACATTTGAGATGGCGGCGGAGGCTATCGCCCAGGGGCAGACGCGGGTTGTGTTTGATGGGGTGAACGCTGCTTTCCATCTCTGGTGCAACGGGCAGTGGGTTGGTTATTCGCAGGATAGCCGCCTGCCGGCGGAGTTCGATCTCAGCGCGCTGCTGCGCGCAGGCGAGAACCGACTGGCGGTGATGGTGCTGCGCTGGTGCGACGGCAGCTATCTCGAAGATCAGGATATGTGGCGCATGAGCGGCATCTTCCGCGACGTCTCGCTGCAACATAAACCGGCGCTGCACATTGCCGATTTCCACTACACCACCGCGCTCAACGCCGAGTTTACCCGCGCTACGTTACAGTTGACGGTTGAACTGGCCGGGGAGTTTGCCGGATCGCGCGTGACGGCGGTGCTGTGGCGCGAGGGCGAAACGATCGCCTCAGGCGTACAGACGCCCGGCAGCGCGGTGGTCGATGAGCGCGGAAACTGGGCGGAGCGCCTGAGCCTGACGCTGCCGGTCGCGTCGCCGCTACTCTGGAGCGCGGAAACACCAAACCTCTATCGCCTGACGCTGACGCTTTATGATGCGCAGGGCAATTGCGTGGAGGTCGAAGCCTGTGATGTCGGTTTCCGCCATGTTGAGATCCAGCAAGGGTTATTAAAACTCAACGGTCAGCCGCTGCTGATCCGCGGCGTGAACCGCCACGAGCACCATCCGGAGCAGGGTCAGGCGGTCGATGAAGCGACCATGCGGCGCGATATCGAGCTGATGAAGCAGCACAACTTTAACGCCGTGCGCTGCTCCCATTACCCCAACCACCCGCTCTGGTATCGCCTCTGCGATCGCTACGGTCTCTATGTGGTGGATGAGGCCAATATCGAAACGCACGGTATGGTGCCGATGAGCCGCCTGGCGGACGATCCGCGCTGGCTGCCGGCGATGAGCGAACGCGTGACGCGCATGGTGCAGCGCGACCGCAACCATCCGTCGATCATCATCTGGTCACTGGGCAATGAGTCCGGGCATGGCGCGAACCACGATGCACTTTACCGCTGGCTGAAGAGCACCGATCCAACGCGCCCGGTGCAGTACGAGGGGGGCGGGGCGAATACAGCGGCGACGGATATCATCTGCCCGATGTACGCCCGCGTCGACCTCGATCAGCCCTTCCCGGCCGTGCCCAAATGGTCACTCAAAAAGTGGATTGGCCTGCCGGGTGAGACCCGGCCGCTGATCCTCTGTGAATACGCGCATGCGATGGGCAACAGCTTTGGCGGTTTCGCCAAATACTGGCAGGCCTTTCGCGCCGCGCCGCGTCTGCAGGGCGGCTTTGTCTGGGACTGGGTTGACCAGGCGCTGACAAAAATGGATGCGGACGGGCAGCCTTTCTGGGCCTACGGCGGTGATTTTGGCGATACGCCGAACGACCGGCAGTTCTGCATGAACGGGCTGGTTTTCCCGGATCGCACTCCGCATCCGGCGCTGTTTGAGGCGCAGCGCGCGCAGCAGTTTTTCCAGTTCTCTCTGCTCAGCGCTTCACCGCTGACTATTGCAGTCACCAGCGAATACCTCTTCCGCACCAGTGATAACGAAGTGGTGCGCTGGCGCGTCGAGCGTGATGGCGAGGTGCTGGCTCAGGGTGAAAGCGCGCTGGTCATTGCGCCGCAGGGCACGGTGCAGATGACTCTGGACCTGCCGGAGATTGCCGCCGCGCCGGGCGAAGTGTGGCTCAATGTCGAGGTCTACCAGCGCGAGGCGACGGCGTGGTCTGAGGCCTGGCATCGCTGCGCCTGGGATCAGTGGCGCTTGCCTGCACCGCTCTACGTTGCGTTGCCTGAAGCGCAAGGGGAGCGCCCGACGCTGCAAGCAAATGATGAAACCTTCACCGTGATCCGGGGTAACCAGCGCTGGGCCTTCTGCCGCCGACGCGGGGATCTGGTGCAGTGGTGGCGCGACGGACAGGAGACGCTGCTGACGCCGGTGACCGACTGCTTTGCCCGCGCGCCGCTCGATAACGATATCGGCGTCAGTGAAGTGACGCGCATCGATCCCAATGCCTGGGTGGAGCGCTGGAAAGCGGCAGGGATGTACGATCTGCACGCCGAACTGCTTCTCTGCGACGCGCAGGAGAGTGCGCAGGAAGTGACGCTGCGTACGGTGCACCGCTGGATCGGTGCCGGGAAAAGCGCCTTCATCAGCGAGAAAAGCTGGCGTATCGACACCACTGGCGGCTTGCAGGCTGATATTACGGTACAGGTGGCAAACGATATTCCACCGCCGGCGCGCATTGGGCTGGTGTGCCAGCTTGTCGAGCGTCCGGCAGAGGTGAGCTGGCTCGGCCTTGGCCCCCATGAAAACTACCCTGACCGCAAACTCGCAGCGTGCCAGGGGCGCTGGACGCAGCCGCTGGCGGCGCTGCATACGCCCTATATCTTCCCCGGCGAGAATGGCCTGCGCTGCGACACCCGCATGCTGCAGTGTGGCGCGCATCAGCTGGAGGGGCAGTTCCACTTTTCCCTCGGCTGCTACAGCGATACCCAGCTGCGGGAGACGACGCACCACCATCTGCTACGGGAAGAGGCGGGCTGCTGGCTGCACCTCGACGCCTTCCATATGGGCGTCGGCGGGGATGACTCCTGGAGCCCGAGCGTCTCGCCGGAGTTTATTTTGCAGGAGGAGCGGGTGCGTTACCGCCTGCGCTGGCAGCAGGCATAGACGCCGGTTTCGCGCCGGGCATGTTGTTCCCACAAGACATCGGGTATCTTTAGCCCTCTGAGGATATAAGATGCGCCGGTGGCGGTTCGCGTTGGGAAGGGGTGGATGAAGAAAAAAGAGTTCGTCACGCAGGATCTGCTCAGCAAAATTTACCAGAACAGCGCGCCAGGCCCGCGCAAACTCCCCCCGGAGCGGCAGCTGGCGCAGGAGTATGGCGTGTCGCGCTTTACCATCCGCCAGGCGCTGGAGAAGCTTGCCAGCATTGGCGTGGTGCGCATTGTGCAGGGCTCCGGCATCTGGATTAATGAACAGGCGCGCAACAATCCGCTGGTCTACAACTCGATCACCGAGAAGCGTTTCGATCAGATCCGCTTTCGCATGATAAGCCTGCATAAGAAGCGGCCGAACCGTGATGAGCAGCAGATCTTTGACCTCGATGATGAGAGCTTTATCTGGCAGTTTTGCCGCCTGCGCTTTGTCGATGAACAGGCGGTGCAGATTGAGATTTCACGCATGCCGGTCGAGGGGTTTGCCGATCTCAATCAGCAGGTGATTGAGCGCTCATTGCAACAGTATGTATTAAGCAAGGGGTATCAAATCTCCCATTTGCTCACCACCTACCGGGCGGTGAACGTCAGCCGCGAACAGGCCGCGCTGCTCGGCTGTAAAAAGGGCAGCCCGGCGATGCATATCAGCAACCGCGGCATTCTTGAGGGCGGCCAGGTCTACGAAATCAGCGACATTATCGATATCAACTACAGCTGTACCTATGTCATCCCGCATAACCGCGAAAACCTGACCTTCCGCCAGGGCGGCGGCTGAGTTACGGCGTGTGCAGGGTGCCGTCGGTGAGGCGGCTCTGCGTCCACTCATGCGGACGATAGATGCCGGGCCAGGCGCGCGCCTGCTCTTCATTAAACCCGACGCCGATACCCGCTTTCTCCGGCGCGTAGACAAAGCCTGCGTTTACCTGCGGCGCGCCGGGGAAGACCGCATCCGTGGCGGCGGAGCGCGGAATGTACTCCTGAATCGCGGCGTTATGCAGATGGATATTGAGATGGGTATTGACCGCCACGGCGATGGGGGTCATATCGCCCGGACCGTGCCAGGCCAGGCGTACGCCGAAAGCCTGACAGAGCACCGCCAGCTTCAGCGCCGGGGTGATGCCGCCAAGCTGCGAAATATGGCAGCGGATAAAGTCGATACGGCGGTTCACAATCAGATCGTGCCACTCCGCCGGGTTGTTAAACAGCTCGCCCATCGCCAGCGGCGCGCTGCTATGCTGGCGCACCTGATCGAGCCAGCCGCTCTGCGCTGGCGGCAAAATATCTTCAATAAAATAGGGCTGCCAGGGTTCAAGCTGCTTCGCCAGCTGCACCGCCTGCTGCGGGAAGAGGCGCTCATGCACATCATGCAGGATATGCAGGCTGTCACCATACTTCTCGCGCAGCGCTTTAAACATGGCAACCGTGTTGCGCATATACTCCTGCTGGTCGAAATAGGCACCCGGCGTCGGGTTTTCCGGCGTTTGCAGCTGTGAAGGCGTACCGCCGTAAAAACCGAGCTGGCAGCGCACATGGCGATAGCCCTGCGCGATAAGGTTATCGACCGAGGCGAAGAGTTCGTCGAGGGTTTCGCCGCTGGCGTGGCTGTAGGCGGCGATAGCATCGCGGGACTTTCCGCCTAACAGCTGATAGAGCGGCATTCCGGCCAGCTGACCTTTAATATCCCACAGCGCCATATCAACGCCGGAGATGGCGTTGTTGAGGATCGGGCCATTACGCCAGTAGGCGTTAACGGTCATCATCTGCCACAGATCTTCAATGTTATTGGCGTCACGCCCAGTCAGCAGCGGCTTCAGGTACTCATCCACCACCGTTTTGACCGCCAGCGGGCGCTGCTGAAAGGTCGCGCAGCCGTGGCCGATGACACCTTTATCGGTTGTCACCCGCACCACGACCAGGTTATGCCTGTCGGGGCGGGTAATAAAACAGTCGATACTCTGGATAAGCGTTGGCGTCACGGGAACTCCTTTACAGCGAAATATAAGCGGGGAATGGCCACTATCTTCACCTTAATTTCGCCGTGAGGTAAACGCTTTTTTCGAATAAATATTTTGGTCAGCTTTCACCGTTAAATGGAATTAAAAACCAGACCAATTTGCGCTTTGTTGCCTCAACGAGTGCTCCTGTATGGCAAATTGTGACGAGTTTCATATTTTATTGGTTTGTTTTGCTTCTGGCATTTCTCTACCCTTGGTAGCAATCACTAAAACAACAACACATCCGGCAGGAGTTTTTATGGGCACGCAAGAAGCCATCATCAATATTATTCGCCTGGTGGGCGGGCGGGATAATATTCACAACGTCTGGCACTGCATGACGCGCCTGCGTTTCTCGCTGGTGGATGACAATAAAGTGGAGCAGGCAGAGATTAAAAAAGTGCCCGGCGTGCTGGGCGCGCAGCTGCAAAGCGACCAGTTCCAGATTGTGATTGGTCCGCAGGTCAACAGCTGGTACGAGCAACTTCTCGCCGCGCTGGGCGACGCGCCGGCAGCGCCGGCCGCGAAAGAGAAGGGGCGCAAAAGCCTGGTGTCACTGTTTATGGATACGGTCTCCGGCGTGTTTGGGCCGATTGTGCCCGCCATTGCCGGTGCAGGGATGATCAAAGGGCTGCTGGCCGGGCTGATTGCCCTCAACGTCATCTCGGCGAAAAGCGATACGGTGATCGTCATCGATCTGATTGCCAGCGGCGTCTTCTACTTCCTGCCCTTTTTCCTTGCGGTATCAGCGGCAAAAATATTCAAGACCAATGAATATCTGGCGGCAGCAATCGCGGCCTGCCTGATGTACCCCTCGCTTATCGAGGCGGCAAAAGCGCTGGCGGCGCATCAGGAGGAGGCGGTCAGCGCCTTCTGGCTGCTTAACGCCGTCCCGGTCTCCGTCTTTAACTACTCGGCAAGCGTGATCCCGGTGATCTTCTCGGTGCTGGCGCTCAGCTATATCCATCGCTGGGTGGACAGCATTATGCCGGAGGTGCTGAAAACCGTCTTTACGCCAACGTTGACGCTGTTCCTCGGCGCGCTGGCGGCGCTGGTGGTGATTGGCCCCATCGGCATCTGGCTGGGTAAAGGGCTGGCGCTGTTTATTGAAGGGCTATTCAGCATTTCGGCCAGCTTCGCCGGTCTGGTGGTGGGCGCGATTCGCCCGGTGGCGATCCTCACCGGCATGCACCACGCCATGACGCCGATTGCGCTGCAAAACTTCAGCGATCGCGGCTATGACATGCTGATGCCGATGATGTTTATGGCCAATATGGCGATTGCTGGTTCAACTTTTGCCATCTGGCGCTTGAGTAAAGATCGCCAGGAGAAGAGTGTCAGCTTATCGGCGGCTATTTCGGCGCTGCTCGGCATCACCGAACCGGCGCTGTTTGGTGTCTTAACGCGCTACAAAAAAGCGTTTATCGCCGCCACCGTCGCCAGCTCGCTGGCCTCGGCGTTTATCGCCTTCTTCGGCGTGCGGCTCTATGGCTATATTTTGTCGAGCATCTTCAGCCTGCCGGCCTACATTGGCCCCTACTTTATCTTTGCGCTCTCAGGCGTGGCGATTGCGCTGGTGCTCTCCTTTGCGCTCACCACGCTGCTGCTGGCGAAAGAGGCGCAAAAATAGCTTAACGTCGGTGCGCCAGGCGGCGCACCAGCCTCTCTCCTGCCATCTGCACACCCTGCACCAGCACCACCAGCATCACCACGGTCCCGACCATCACCTGATCGTTAAAGCGTTGATAACCGTAGCGGATAGCGAGATCGCCCAGCCCGCCGCCGCCAATCACTCCGGCCATCGACGAGAAACCGATCAGCATCACTACCGTCAGCGTAATGCTCGCCAGCAGCGAGGGCAGGGCTTCGGGTAGCAGCGCTTTGCCAATCACATGCCACAGGTTGCCGCCCATCGAGAGGATCGCTTCAATACGGCCATACTCCACCTCATCAAGGGCGTTTTCCGTTAAGCGCGCAAAGAAGGGAAAGGCACCGATGGTGATCGGCACAATCGCCGCCGTACTGCCCAGCGTGGTGCCGATCAACAGACGGGTGAAGGGGATGAGTGCAATCAGCAGCACAATAAAGGGCAGCGAGCGGCCAACATTGATGATGCTACCAAGTATGGCATTCAGCGTCGGCATCGGTGCCAGGCCATTGCGGCGCGAGATAAATAGCAGCACGCCAAGCGGCAGGCCAATCAGCACGGTAAAGAGCGCTGACAGCCCGACCATATAGAGTGTCTCCAGCATGCCGTTCGCCAGCAGCGGCCAGAGTTCGTCCCAGCTCATGCCACCACGCATAAGGGCCTCCCGTTAAACCCGTGGCGGGCGAGAAACGCCTGCTCGCTTTGCGGATCGTGTAACAGTGACTGGCGCAGTGTTGACCGCGGCGTCATCAGCAAATCGGCGATTTTCCCGTGCTCAATCAGCTCGCCATCCTCCAGCAGCGCCGCGTGATCGCAGAGGGTTTTCACCACCTCCAGCTCATGGGTGATCAGCACAATGGTCAGATTCAGCTTCTGGTTGATATCCGCCAGCAGCGACAGCACCGAGGCGGTGGTGTGCGGATCGAGGGCGCTGGTCGCTTCATCGCACAGCAGCATCTGCGGCCGGGTGGCCAGCGCGCGGGCGATGCCGACACGCTGCTTCTGCCCGCCGGAAAGCTGCGAGGGGTAAGCGTGCGCTTTATCGCTTAATCCCACCAGCCACAGCAGCTCGTCAATGCGTGCCCGGCGCTGTGCTTTCGGCACGCCTGCAATCTCCAGCGGCACGGCGATGTTTTGCGCCACCGTGCGCGCATGAAGAAGGTTGAAGTGCTGGAAAATCATGCCGGTACGCAGGCGGTACGCGCGCAACCCGGTGTGATCAAGCCGGGTAATGTCGCAGCCGTCGACGATAATGCGGCCCGCCGTGGGCCGCTCCAGCAGATTAAGGCAGCGGATCAGCGTGCTTTTTCCCGCGCCGCTGCGCCCAAGGATGCCGTAGATCGCCCCTTTTGGGATCTTCAGCGAGAGATCCTTTAATGCCGGTCGGCCTGTTCCGGCATAAATTTTACTCAGCCCTTCGATGGCAATCATGACTGCGGCGCGACCGGGATCACTGAGCCGTGATAGCGCTTGCGAATAAAGTCAGCCACCTGCGGTGAAGTGAGATCTTTAGCCAGCGCCTTGATACGCGGATCGTTAGCAAGCTGCGGGGTAGTGACCAGAATATTGGCGTAGGGGTTATGCTCTGCCCGCTCCAGCCCCAGCGCATCTTTCGCCGGCGTTAAACCCGCTTCCAGCGCATAGTTGCCGTTGATCACTGCCAAATCGACATCATCCAGCGAGCGCGGGATCTGCGGTGATTCGATCTCGAGGATCTTCAGGTGCTTCGGGTTGTCGGCAATATCTTTTGCCGTCGCCTGGGTGGTAGCCGGATCGCTAAATTTAGCGTCGAGTTTTATCAGCCCCTGGCTTTGCAGTAGAAACAGCGCGCGGCTGAGGTTGGTGGGGTTGTTGGGCACGGCGACGGTGGCGTTATCCGGCAACGAGGTAAAGTTTTTGTATTTGCGCGAGTAGATGCCCAGCGGCTCGATATGTACCGTCGCCGCCACGGCAAACGGCTTGCCCAGCACCTTCTCCTGATCTTTCAGGTAGGGCAGGTGCTGGAAGTAGTTGGCGTCGACGTCACCGTTTGCCAGTAGCTCGTTGGCATTGGCCCCGTTGCTCAGCTCCACCACCTGCAGATCGAGTTGCGGATCGAGGGTTTTAATGTAGGTGAGGATCTCGGCGTGCGGTACCGGGTCGGCGGCGACACGTAACGGGGCGGCCTGCGCGCCGGCGTTTGCGAGGAGGAGAGACAGCGCGGCACCTGCCAGCGTCAATGCGACATATTTCATGGTGTTTTCCTTGTAGTTAGCGTCAGGCAATCAGCTGCTCTGTGCGGCTACGCAGCATATCGCGGTAGTAACGTTCCGCCACGTCCGGGTGGGATCGCAGGCGGCCTTTCAGGTAGTTCCAGCCCACATCACGCAGCAGCGGGTTGAGTGGATCGCTCTCCGGGCCGTGCGCTTCCTTTGCCAGATGAGGGGGAAGGGTGTAGAGCGGCACATTGGCTTCCAGTTGCGCGCCGAGGAAAAAGGCGATGGAGAGCCGCTCCCGATCCGCTGGCGGGGAAACCACCCGGTGCACCGTGGCGCGCAGATAGCCGTTAGTGGCCAGCTCCAGCAGTTCGCCGATATTGACCACGAAGCTGCCAGCTAGCGGCGCGGCATCGATCCAGCGATCGGGCGCAACCTCCACCTGTAACCCTTTTTGCTCATCCTGCAGCAGGAAGCTGAGGAAACCAGAATCTTTATGCGCCCCGACGCCCTGCGCGCTCTGCGTGGCGTGCTGGCCCGGATAGCGGATCAGTTTGATGTGCTCGTTGGGCTTGTTGCCATAGAGTGCATCGAACGCATCGGCGGGAAGTTGCAGCGCTTCGGCAAAGGCGCGCAGCAAGCGCAGCGCCATCGCTGTCATGGCACGCTGCCAGTCGAGCAGGGCGGGCTTCAGCGTTGGTAAGGCCTCCGGCCACAAGTTTGGCCCCTGCAGGCGTCGCCAGCGCGGATCGCTGTCGCTCAGTAACAGCGCCGGGCGCTCGGCACCTATGTCGAACTGTTCACGCCAGTCCGGCTGGCCGCGGGTGATCTCCGATGCGGCGCGGTTATAGCCGCGAAAGTGGGGAGAGTGGATCATCGCCACCTGCTCTTTTTGCGCCTCTGTGAGGGTAAAAAAGCGGCGGGCTTCGCGCTGAACGGCACTCTGTAACGCGTCGTCAACGCCGTGGTTGATCAGATAGAAAAAGCCGATGTCGCGCGCGGCGTGGCGCAGGTCGGCGAGGAAAGCGTCGCGTTCAGCGCTGCTGGCGTAACGGGCAAGATCGAGAACCGGTAAGGTGGCTGCGTTCACTGTTTTCTCCGCAAAAAGTCGATAAAGAGGGATGTGTCAGATTCGTGATTGGGCGGCAACAACAACGCATGATCTTCTCCTGTGAGCGGGTTTTACTCAGCTTGCCTCAGGCGGGAAAAATGAACCAATAACCTTCTTTTCTAATTTATGACCGTGCAGGATCATGTGCTTTTGCGAAAAACGCATAACGCGCACTGCTTGAAATGGCGACACATCTCCGTTAGACTTTTGTTATGTTATAACAAAACAGATGAGTGAATTATGCGACCCGATATCCATCCCCATTACCGCACCGTGGTGTTTCACGACACCAGCGCGAACGAATACTTCAAAGTGGGTTCAACGATCCGAACGGATCGCGAAATTGAACTGGAAGGAGTGACCTATCCCTATGTCACGATTGAGGTCTCGTCTGCGTCGCACCCTTACTACACCGGCAAGCAGAAAGTGATCTCCAACGAGGGCAGCGCGGCGCGATTCCAGCAGCGCTATGGCCGTTTTTTTAACGATAAGAAGGCGTAAAGCATGCAGGTACTCAACTCATTACGCAGCGCAAAGCAACGCCACCCTGACTGCCAGATTGTCCGGCGCAAGGGGCGTATCTATGTGATTTGTAAATCGAACCCGCGCTTTAAAGCTGTGCAGGGCAAGAAGAAGAGACGTTAAGCGCGAAGTGAAGCCAGCGAAGCGCGCTGCTTGCCGTCGGCGGTAAAGTTATCGGCGGCAAGCCAGCGCTGCAGCGCCTCGTCTACGGTGGGCCATTCACTATCAATAATGGAAAACCAGTCTGTATCGCGGTTACGCCCTTTACGCACCATCGCCTGGCGAAAGCGCCCCTCAAACTGAAAACCTAACCGCAGCGCCGCCTGGCGCGACGGTTCATTCAGACTATGGCACTTCCACTCATAGCGGCGATAGCCGAGCGTGCTGAAGGCGTAACGCATTAAGAGCCAGTGGGCTTCCGTCGATGCGGGCGTGCGGCTCAGCAGCGGCGAAAAGTGCACGTGTCCCACCTCCATTACCCCATTCTCGATATCAATGCGCATCAGCGCCAGGCTGCCGACCGGTTTGCCCGTGCGCAGATCGATTACTGCAAAATGGAGAGGATCGCGCTGCGTACAGCTGCTCTCGACCCAGTGACGATACTCCGCCTCGTTCTGTTCCGGTTCGCGGGTGAGCCATGTCCAGCTTCGGTTATCCGCTGCCTGCCGGTGCGCCTGAAACAGGGCGGAAGCATGATCGACGGTGAGTGGTTCGAGGCGGCAGAAACGGCCTGCAAAAGTGAGACGTTGTGGGAAAGGGCGGGGCTGCCAGTCGGGCAGGGCCTCGCCGACAGGTTGTTGATATTGGTTGAGCTGGCTCATCGTTTCTCCTTGAGAAGGCGGATGGTGGTCGTTTTTTATCACAACACAAATCGCCCAGGAGAGATATTCCTGAAAAAGAGGGAGGAGGGGAGAATAGCGTGCCGCGCTGTTACGCGCGGCAGCATGCGTGCTTAACCGGCAGAGTGCTGAGCCACAGATGCGGTGTGTTGCGCCGACGCCGGACGGGTGAGGGTGTAAATGTCATAAAAGGAGAGCTCGCCCTTACGCGTAATCATCTTCTCTAACTGTGCTTTGTCATCAGCGCTGACTTTCGGCGACTGCTGGATGGCTTCGATCAGGCTTTGCGGCACAAAGCGCGTATTGTACCACTCGCCGTTGTAGCAGACGCGGAAGTCGAGCACGTCGATATCTTCAAAGCGGTAGCGCGGGTAAACATCAAAGAAGAAGAAACCGTTCAGGACGATGAAAAGCACCACCAGCAGCCAGACGGAGCCGATAAGGGTGTCGGACAGCAGCATCACCGCCAGAGTGGCAAAGAAGGCGATATACATCCCGATAAACAGACCCGGATGGTTGCGAATAAAACTGATGCTGAAGCGCGGTCGGTTGTCCCGTTTCTCGCGCTGGTTGATCTCTTCAATCGTTTCGGTGAGCAGCCGCTGTATTTCTGTCATCTTGGGCCTTTATTGATACTGATTTGCAGGTGGACACGCTATTTTAAGTTGCCGTCCAGTGTGAAAAAAGTAACAGTTTTGCCACAAAAAAAGATAACAGTTACTGTACGGTTGCTTCAGCCAGATGTTTGATGATCCGCGCAGGGTTGCCGCCGACCACCACATTGGCAGGCACATCTTTGACCACAACCGCACCGGAAGCAATCACGGCGTTATCGCCGATGGTGACGCCCGGATTAATCACCGCCCGCCCGCCAATCCACACGTTGTGACCGATGTTAACGGGCTTACCATATTCCACGCCGCTGTTTCGCTCGACAGCATCGAGCGGGTGCGTTGCGGTATATATATGCACGCCCGGGGCCAGCATGCAGTTGTCGCCAATATGAATCGGGCAGACATCCAGCATTACGCAGTCGAAATTAGCGTAAAAGCTTTCGCCGAGGAAAATATTGTAACCGTAGTCGCAGCGGAAAGTGGGTTCGATATAGGCCCCTTCGCTCTGCCCCAACAGCTCGGCAAGAATCGCTTTACGCTCTGCTTTTTCATCCGGACTGGAGTGATTGTAACGATGCAGCAGCTGCCGCGCGCGCAGCCGATCGGCACGCAGAGTGTCGTCGCCCGCCCGATAGGGGAGACCGGCGATCATTTTCTGTTTTTCATCATTCATTTTTTAGAGTGTACCTGGTACGGAGGTTGAACGATTGACTGTGGCAGAAATAACATCTCTTAACATTGAGAAGAATTAGCGAACAAATTTCCATACCGATGAGGGGATTTTGTCATAGAGCTTATTCATCGTCAGCTCGGCCAGACGATGATCGGCTGCTGAATAAAACACCGTAAGCTCATCATCGGTGAGTTCGTATTTATTTTTTTCGATAACGCGTTCAAGCGTATCAATTGATTGGCAGCGCCTTAAACGCATCAAATAATCAATTTTTGTTAATGGTTTTTCGGACATGTCTTCACCTTAGTGTTGAAAAATTAACAAGAGTGACTCACTGGATTAGCCTTGCTTACATTGACGAAACTGCGAAACAGCTTGTTGCCTGTTTTACGCCATTTCTGTAAGTCGTGTGTATTAATACCGTAACTGCTGAACAACATAAACGTGTCATCAAGGTATTCGTCGATCAATTCAATCAGTTTATTATCTTCATCGTGCTTAATTTTATAATTCAGCGCGAACGTTGCGATATGCTCAATCAGCTCATTTAACTGCAGGTTGATGGCTGAAGTTGGATCGTTAACCCACCCATGATGGCTCTCTTCAAGATTGGCAATGCACTCTTGATGCAACGATTCGCACAGAAATTTAAGCTGCGCAATATCATGCCTTTTCGGCGAGTATTCGTCCATAACGCATCCCCTTCTGAGTGGTGATTTTTTTACTAACCAAAGGCTGATTCAGGATGGGAACTTCTGCTCTGACCAGAGACATATGCTGATTTATGTTCGTTGATATAACTATAAGCCACTATGAATAGGATTTCATTGAGCTATCACGAAAAATTACAAATAATGTTTTTTCCTGCGGAAAAAGCGGCACGGCAGAGAGAAAAGTTGCGATGCGAAACGGCTCATCAGGTTGAGTAAGCCACCGTACTGCCTTACATTTCATTAAGTTAGCATGGTACGGATTATTCTTCTAATAAGAATATTTTTCTGCCAGGATTTTTCTGACTTAAAGTAATATTAAGAGAATTTAAGATTATTACTGGAAAATATCGCGGCTTCGTAAATACACAGTGATTATATGCCTTAGGGCTAACCCATAAATTAATCAGATAAACAATAACGTGTTTAATGATCCGATGAGTTAGAGAGTACGACGATGAAAAATGAAAAAGGCCGCTATGCGCGGCCTTTTCTTATATCAGCAGAGAGGATCAGTGCTGTTCCACCTTGTGGCTGTGTTCAACATCATCGTTGCGGCGGCTGAAGCGGCGGCGAACCACCACAAAGAACACCGGAACAAAGAAGATAGCCAGCACGGTTGCGGTGATCATCCCGCCCATTACGCCAGTACCTACGGCGTTCTGCGCACCGGAGCCCGCACCGGAGCTGATAACCAGCGGCAGTACCCCAAGGATAAACGCCAGCGAGGTCATCAGAATCGGACGCAGACGCATACGCACCGCCTCAAGCGTCGCTTCAATCAGCCCTTTGCCCTCTTTATCCATCAGATCTTTGGCGAATTCGACGATAAGTATCGCGTTCTTCGCCGACAAGCCAATGGTTGTCAGCAGGCCCACCTGGAAGTAAACGTCGTTGCCAAGGCCGCGGAACGTCGCTGCGAGCAGGGCACCGATAACACCGAGCGGAACCACCAGCATGACCGAGAAGGGAATCGACCAGCTCTCATAGAGCGCCGCCAGACAGAGGAAGACGACGATCAGTGAGATAGCGTACAGCGCCGGTGCCTGGTTGCCGGAGAGGCGTTCCTGATAGGACATGCCGGTCCAGTCGAAACCGATACCGGTTGGCAATTTACTCGCCAGCTGCTCCATCATATCCATCGCTTCACCGGTACTGCGACCCGGTGCTGCCTGGCCCAACAGCTCCATTGACGGCAGACCGTTGTAACGCTCCAGACGCGGTGAACCATACTCCCAGTGCGTGGTTGAGAACGCGGAGAAGGGCACCATCTGACCGTCCGTCGCGCGGACATACCAGTTGCCGATATCACTTGGCAGCATGCGGTATTTCGCCTGCGACATGACGTAAACCTTCTTCACGCGACCGCGGTCGATAAAGTCGTTCACGTAGCTGCCGCCCCAGGCTGCACCCAGCGTGGTGTTGATGTCGCTAATCGACACGCCCAGCGCCTGCGCTTTTTCCTGATCGATATCGATCTTGAACTGCGGCGTATCTTCCAGGCCGTTCGGACGCACGCCCACCAGCAGATCCGGGTGTTGTGCAATCTCGCCAAACAGCTGGTTACGCGCCTGCGTTAACTTATCGTGACCGAGGTTGGCCTGGTCAATCAGCTGGAAGTCGAAGCCGGTCGCGGTACCAAGTTCAACAATCGCCGGCAGGTTAAAGGCGAAGACCATCGCATCTTTAATCTGCGAGAAGTGCGCGCTGGCACGACCTGCAATCGCCGGAACTTTGTTCTCGTCACCCGCACGCTCATCCCAGTTCTTCAGCGAGACGAACGCCAGACCGGTGTTCTGCCCGCGGCCCGAGAAGCCGAAGCCGTTAACGGTAAAGACTGAGTTAACGTTGGCTTTCTCATTCTCCAGGTAATATTTCGTCACTTCGTCCAGCACCTTCTGCGTACGCTCTTGCGTCGCGCCGGCAGGCAGCTGGGCCATGGTCAGAAACACGCCCTGGTCTTCGTCAGGCAGGAACGAACTCGGCAGACGGACAAACAGCACCGCCATGCCCGCAACAATAACGATATAGAGCAGCAGATAACGACCGGTGCTGCGCAGGATATTGCCCACGCTGTCGGTGTAGTGGTGCGTGCTCTTATCGAACATGCGGTTAAACCAGCCGAAGAAGCCTTTCTTATGCTCGCCGTGATCGCCTTTGGCGACCGGTTTCAGCATGGTGGCGCAGAGCGCTGGCGTCAGGATCAACGCCACAATGACCGACAGCACCATCGCAGAAACAATGGTAATGGAGAACTGACGATAGATTGCGCCGGTAGAGCCGCCGAAGAACGCCATCGGGATAAATACCGCTGACAGCACCAGCGCAATACCCACCAGTGCGCCCTGTATCTGATCCATCGAACGCCGGGTCGCCTCTTTTGGCGGCAGCCCCTCTTCCATCATGACACGTTCGACGTTCTCCACCACCACGATGGCGTCATCCACCAACAGGCCTATCGCCAGCACCATACCAAACATGGTGAGGGTATTTATCGAGTAGCCGAAGGCGTTAAGGATCGCGAAGGTACCCAATAGCACTACCGGCACTGCAATGGTCGGGATCAGCGTCGCACGGAAGTTCTGCAGGAACAGATACATCACCAGGAAGACCAGCACGATCGCTTCAACCAGCGTTTTTACCACTTCGTTAATCGAGATCTTAACGAACGGCGTGGTGTCGTACGGGTAAACCACTTTCAGACCGTGCGGGAAGAAGGGTTCGAGGCCGGAAATGGTGGCGCGGACCGCTTCTGCGGTATCCAGCGCGTTGGCACCGGTTGCCAGTTTGATACCCAGACCCGCCGCAGGTTGACCGTTGTAGCGTGCAACAACGTCATAGCTTTCGCCGCCCAGCTCAATCTTCGCCACGTCGCGCAGGCGAACCTGCGAACCATCGCTGTTCACTTTCAGCAGAATTTTGCCGAACTCTTCGGTCGAGGTCAGACGGGTCTGCGCGATGATCGAGGCGTTCAGCTGCTGCCCTTTCACCGGCGGCGTACCGCCCAACTGACCGGCCGCGACCTGGGCGTTCTGCGCTTTGATAGCCGCAATCACGTCCACTGGCGTCAGCTGGAAGTTATTGAGTTTGTTCGGATCCATCCAGATACGCATCGCATACTGCGCACCGAACAGCTGAACGTCACCCACGCCGGTGGTACGGCTGACCGGATCTTTAATGGTCGCGCCCACGTAGTCGGCAATATCTTCCTGCGTCATGGAGCCGTCGGTACTGATCATACCGAGAACCATCAGGAAGCTGCTGGAAGATTTCTCAACGCTCACGCCCTGTTGCTGCACTTCCTGCGGCAGAAGCGGCATTGCCAGCTGCAGCTTGTTCTGCACCTGAACCTGCGCGATATCCGCATCGGTACCGGAATCGAAGGTGATGGTGATCTGGACCGTACCAGAGGAGTCACTGGTTGAGGACATGTAGAGCAGGTTATCGATACCGTTCATGTTCTGTTCGATAACCTGCGTTACGGTGTCCTGCACCGTTTTCGCATCAGCACCTGGGTAAGAAGCGGTGATCTGAACCGCAGGTGGCGCAATCGTTGGATACTGCGCCACCGGCAATTTGAGGATCGATAGCGCCCCCGCCAGCATGATGATAATCGCGATAACCCACGCAAATATGGGGCGATCGATAAAAAACTTAGCCATGTCTTAACGGCTCCTGTTTAAGTTAAGACTTCGGTTGCTCTGACTGGCCGTTGGCCTGGGCTTGCTCTTTCTTGTCAGATGTCACTTCCTGGGCCTTGACCTGCACGCCAGGTTTGACTTTTTGTAACCCTTCGATGATTACGCGATCGCCGCTTTTCAGGCCATCGGTAACCAGCCACTTATCGCCAATGGCCTGGGTCGCGGTAATATTGCGAATTTCAACTTTGTCGCCTTCGCCTACCACCATCGCCGTTGCGTCACCGCGCGGCGTACGGGTCACACCCTGTTGCGGTACCAGCAGAGCGTTCGGGTTAACCCCTTCTTCCAGCTTGGCGCGCACGAACATACCCGGCAGCAGCGTGTGATCCGGGTTCGGGAACACGGCGCGCAGGGTGATAGAACCGGTGGTCTGATCGACGGTTACGCCAGAGAACTCAAGGGTACCGGACTGCGAATACTTAACGCCGTCATTGGTCACCAGCTCCACTTTTGCTTTGCCGTTATCCTGTTTCAGCGAACCGTTGGCCATCTCCTGCTTGAGGCGCAGGAAATCGTTGCTGGACTGGGTGACATCGACGTAGATCGGGTCAAGTTGCTGCACGGTGGTCAGCGCAGTGGTTTGCCCGCTCTGCACCAGCGCGCCTTCGGTCACGGTAGATGTACCGGTGCGGCCGCTAATCGGGGAGGTGACTTTAGTGTAAGCCAGGTTGATGCGCGCGTTTTCGACCGCCGCTTTAGCGGCGATAACCGAAGCGTTTGCCTGCTGCGCGTCCGCCTGCGCCGTATCGTAATCCTGTTGGCTGATGTACTTAGTGCCCAACAGTTTCTTATAACGGTTCAGGGTCATCTGCGCGATATTCGCCGCTGCCTGCGCTTTGGCTAAATCGCCTTTCGCGCTGTCGTAGGCGGCCTGATAGGTCGCTGGATCAATTTGATAGAGCGAGACACCCGCTTCGACGTCACTGCCTTCGGTGAAGTTGCGCTTCAAAATAATGCCGCTAACCTGCGGACGGACTTCAGCAATGCGATAAGCAGTCGTGCGACCCGGCAGTTCGGTGGTGATTTGCAGCGGCTCTGCCTTCACCGTTACCACGCCGACTTCCGGCGCCTGGCCGGCTCCCTGCTGCTGCTGCGCAGGTTTATCGTCACATCCTGTAAGCGCTAAGCTGCCCGAAAGCATCAGAACGACCGCCAGAGGCGTTAGCCCTCTGTTTATGTTCATAAGTAAACCTCGAGTGTCCGATTTCAAATTGATCAATGGATCAAAGGCCCAAAAACCCATTGCTGCGTTTATATTATGGTCGTGCTATGGTACAAACATTCACAAATGTATGTAAATCTGACTCCTGTAAATTCACCGACATATGGCACGAAAAACCAAACAACAGGCGCTTGAGACGCGACAACACATTCTTGATGTCGCCATGCGGCTGTTTTCCCGGCAGGGCGTTTCATCAACTTCGCTGGCTGAAATTGCGCAGGCGGCAGGAGTAACTCGCGGCGCGATTTACTGGCATTTCAAAAACAAGTCAGATTTGTTTAGTGAAATTTGGGAGCTGTCGGAGTCCAGTATTGGCGATCTTGAAACTGAGTATCGGGCAAAATTCCCTGGTGATCCACTCTCAGTATTAAGAGAAATATTGGTTTATATTCTTGAAGCCACGGTTGTCGAAGAGCGGCGTCGACTGATGATGGAAATTATCTTCCACAAATGTGAGTTTGTCGGCGAAATGGCGGTGGTGCAGGAGGCGCAGCGCGATTTATGTCTGGAAAGTTACGATCGCATCGAAACCACGCTTACCGAATGTATTCAGGCAAAATTGCTTCCCGCTAATCTTCTCACACGCCGTGTGGCAGTGCTGATGCGCGCCTATGTCTCCGGAATTATGGAAAACTGGCTCTTTGCGCCGCAATCTTTCGATCTGAAAAAAGAGGCGCGCGCCTACGTCGCCATCCTGCTGGAGATGTGCCAGTTCTGCCCAACGCTGCGCGATGAAACGCCCACTCTCAAGGCATAAGCCGGCCGCCAGGATTTCTCCTGGAGGCCGCTCACTCTGCTAGGTAGTTGTCTGCGCGCGTGATATTCTTCGCGCGTGGCTATCCCGGCCGCTTTCCCGAACAGACAACGATCGCTCAAATTATGTTGCACATCAATCGCATACCCAACCCGTTCGCAGCATTTGCCGCCGCACTGTTTCTTATTTTTCTCAGTTTCTCAAGCCAGGCGGCGCCCGCACAGAGCGGAAGTGATCTGCCTTCGCGCAGCGAAGTGCAGAATCAGCTCGACGTACTCAATAAACAAAAAGAGCACTCCGCGCAGGAGAAGCTGGTCATCCAGGATCTCAATGAGACCCTGGATACGCTGGATAAGATCGACCGCGTTAAGCAGGAGACTGCGCTGCTGAAGCAGAAAGTGGCGCAGGCGCCGGAACAGCTGCGCCAGGCTACCGATGCCCTCAACGCGCTCAATGATAAAGACAGCGATGAGGAGACGCGCAAAACCCTTGCCACGCTCTCATTACGCCAGCTGGAGTCGCGCGTTTCCCAACTGCTTGAAGACCTGCAAACCGCGCAGAACGATCTCTCTAACTACAACAGCCAGCTGGTGTCATTGCAGACGCAGCCGGAGCGCGTGCAGAACGCCATGTACAGCGCCTCCCAGCAGTTGCAGCAGATCCGCAACCGTCTGAACGGCACGGTTGCCGGCGAAGGGGCGTTGCGTCCGACGCAGCAAACACTGTTACAGGCTCAGCAAACGCTGCTTAATGCCCAGATTGAACAGCTGCGCAAAAGCCTGGAAGGCAATACCACCTTGCAGGATACGCTACAAAAGCAGCGTGATTACGTTACCGCAAACAGTAACCGCCTCGAACACCAGCTTCAGCTACTGCAGGAAGCGGTCAACAGCAAGCGTCTGACGCTGACTGAGAAGACGGCGCAGGAAGCGGTAACGCCGGATGACACCGCGCGCATTCAGGCCAACCCACTGGTCAGCCAGGAACTGGAGATAAACCACCAGCTGAGCCAGAAGCTGATTGAAGCCACTGAAAGCGGCAACGCGCTGGTGCAGCAGAATATCAAAGTGAAGAACTGGCTCGACCGCGCGCTGCAATCTGAGCGCAATATTAAAGAACAAATTTCGGTGCTGAAGGGGAGCCTGCTGCTCTCGCGCATCCTTTATCAGCAACAGCAAACGCTCCCCTCAGCCGATGAGCTGGAAGACATGACCAACCGCATTGCGGACCTGCGTCTGGAGCAGTTTGACATCAACCAGAAGCGTGACGCGCTGTTCCAGAACGAGAACTTCGTTGCCAAACTGGAAGAGGGCCACCAGAGCGAAGTTAACGACGACGTCCACGACGCCCTGCTGCAGGTGGTCGATATGCGCCGCGAGCTGCTCGATCAGCTGAACAAGCAGCTCGGCAACCAGCTGATGATGGCCATTAACCTGCAGGTTAATCAGCAGCAGCTGATGAGCGTGTCAAAAAGCCTGCAGGAGATTCTGACCCAGCAAATCTTCTGGGTTAACAGCAACAAGCCGATGGACTGGGAGTGGTTCAAAGCCTTCCCGCAGACGCTGCGCGATGAGATCAAAGGCACCCACATTACCGTTAACTGGGAGAAAGCGTTGCCGGCGGTGGCGATCGCGTTTCTCGCCGGGCTGCCGCTGCTGCTGATTGCCGGGCTTATCCGCTGGCGTTTGCGCTGGCTGAAGAACTACCAGGTGAAGCTGGCGGAGCAGGTCGGGCAGCTACGCAGCGATAGCCAGCTGCATACGCCAAAAGCGATCCTGATCGATCTGATTCGGGCTTTGCCGGTCTGTCTGTTTATTCTGGCAGCGGGGCTGATTCTGCTGACTATGCAGCTCAACATCAGCGAGCTGCTGTGGGCGTTCAGTAAAAAGCTGGCGCTCTTCTGGCTGGTCTTTGGTTTGTGCTGGAAAGTGCTGGAAAAAGAGGGCGTCGCCGTCAATCACTTTGGCATGCCGGCGCAGCTGACCAGCCACTGGCGTCGGCAGATTGTGCGTATCAGCCTCGCGCTGCTGCCGCTCCATTTCTGGTCGGTAGTCTCGGAGCTGTCGCCGCTGCATCTGATGGATGATGTGCTCGGGCAGTTTGTCATTCTGCTGAACCTGCTGGTGATCACCGCTCTGGTGTGGCCGATGTTCCGTGAGAGCTGGCACGACAAAGAGTCCCACGCGCTGCGCCTGGTTACCGTCACGGTGCTGGCGATTGTGCCGATTGCCCTGATGGTGCTCACCGCCACCGGCTACTTCTACACCACGCTGCGGCTGGCCGGGCGCTGGATTGAAACCGTCTATCTGGTGATTATCTGGAATCTGCTCTACCAGACGGTGCTGCGCGGGCTGAGCGTCGCGGCGAGGCGTATCGCCTACCGTCGCGCGCTGGCACGTCGGCAGAATATGGTAAAAGAGGGCGCGGAAGGTGCCGAGCCGCTGGAAGAGCCGACCATTGCGCTGGAGCAGGTTAACCAGCAGACGCTGCGCATCACCATGCTGGTGATGGTCGCGCTCTTTGGCCTGGTCTTCTGGGCAATTTGGTCAGATTTAATCACCGTCTTCGCCTACCTCGACAGCATTACGCTGTGGCACTACAACGGCACCGAAGCGGGGGCGGCGGTGACCAAGAGCGTCACCCTTGGCAGCCTGCTGTTTGCGATCGTCGCCTTTGTGGTGGCGTGGGCATTGATCCGCAACTTGCCGGGCCTGCTGGAGGTGTTAGTCCTCTCGCGGCTCAATATGCGCCAGGGCTCCTCCTACGCCGTCACCACCATTCTGAACTATGTCATTATCGCGGTGGGGGCGTTAACGGTCTTCGGTTCGCTGGGGGTCTCGTGGGATAAGCTGCAGTGGCTGGCAGCAGCGTTGTCGGTCGGTCTCGGCTTCGGTTTGCAGGAGATCTTCGGTAACTTTGTCTCCGGCCTGATTATTCTCTTCGAGCGCCCGGTGCGCATCGGCGATACCGTCACCATCGGCACCTTCTCCGGCACGGTGAGCAAGATCCGTATTCGTGCGACAACCATCACCGACTTCGATCGTAAAGAGGTGATTATCCCGAATAAGGCCTTCGTGACCGAACGGCTCATCAACTGGTCGCTCTCCGATACCATCACCCGCGTGGTGATCCGTATCGGCGTGGCTTATGGTTCCGATCTCGAAAAAGTGAAGAAGGTGCTGCTGAAAGCGGCGATGGATCACCCGAAAGTGATGCACGACCCGGAACCGGCGGTCTTCTTTACCACCTTCGGGCCAAGCACGCTGGATCATGAGCTGCGTCTCTACGTCCGTGAACTGCGCGATCGCAGCTATACGGTGGATGAGCTTAACCGCACCATCGATCGGATGTGCCGTGAAAACGACATCAATATCGCTTTTAACCAGCTCGAAGTGCACCTGCGCAATGAGAAGGGCGATGAATTAACGGAAGTGAAGCGCAACCTGAAGGGCGACGATCCGACCCCAGAGGCGCCTTAAGGGTTTGCCCCTCTTCCTCAGGGAAGGGGGGCAGCCAGCCGTAACTGCTTCTGTTCAAAATCCCGTTTGACGATCTCCAGCGCTTTTAACACCAGATCGGGTGCGATCTCATGCTGTTCAAGCAGCATAATCAGATCGACCGCCAGCTTGACCTCCTGCGGGGCATTTTCCAGCGACATCTTCACTCCTTGGTTAACGGGTTAAACGCGCCAGCACGCGCTCAATATTCTCCAGCGCTTTACGGCAGCGACCAAGCCGGGCATCCAGCGCTTCCACCTCTTTATGCAGCTTCTGCTGCTCGGCGAGCGTGGTGACCGAGGCTAAATGCGCGTTACGCTCATTTTTCATCGCCTGCAGGCGGCGCTCATACTCCTGATGCTGCAACCGCCGCCGCTGCCAGCGCGTAATGCCGGGCGAGGCGTGATCCCACTGGCGCAGCGGCCAGACGGCGCTTTCTCGCGTCAGCGCGGCGATTTGCGCGGTTAAGTGCTCCGCCAGCCAGACCGCCTGCGGCAGATGATTGCGCGCCACGGTCTCGCGCAGCGCCGTCAGATTGGCCTCAGTCTCATTAATATAAGCACGCATACGCGTATCTTTTGTCTGAAAAAGATGGCGGTCAAAACGGGCGCTGACGGTGAAGTGATCCGCCAGCGGCGCGGCCTGCTGGCGTAAGCGGGCGAGTTGCTGTGCCAGCCTCTCTAAAAGCGCGTCGCATTTCATCTCTCATTCCCTCTTTTTCACGGCGATTATGGTACATTAGCCGCTTATTCCGGCAACGATTAGCACTATGCAACGCACTATTTTAATCATCATTGGCTGGCTGGCGGTAGTGCTCGGCACGTTGGGTGTCGTTTTGCCCGTTTTACCGACCACGCCTTTTATTCTGCTGGCCGCCTGGTGTTTTGCCCGCTCGTCGCCACGTTTTCATCACTGGCTGCTCTACCGCTCCTGGTTTGGCAGCTACCTGCGGCACTGGCAGCAATACCGCGCCATGCCGCCCGGCGCGAAACCGCGCGCGATTGTTATTACGCTTTTGACCTTCGCGGTCTCACTCTATTTTGTGAAGATTATGTGGGTGCGCGTTTTGCTCTTAATCATCCTCGCGTGTCTGCTGATTTTCCTGTGGCGGATACCGGTGGTTGATGCAAAGCAACAAAAAACCTAATGCGCTGCGATGGCAGTTGCAATTCTCGCTCACTGCCAGTAAATTCGAGCGTTTTCGAGTACGGGGTCGGCTGGTTAAAGCTTAACCAGGGGCCAGTTGAGCCTCTCTTGCACGTCCCGTGAGTAATACCGTTTCTATCAGGCAAATATCCATGACAGCGACTGCGCAGCAGCTTGAATTTCTCAAAAACAGCATCAAAAGCATTCAGGATTACCCGAAGCCGGGCATCCTGTTCCGTGATGTCACCAGTTTGCTGGAAGACCCGAAGGCGTACGCCCTCAGCATTGAACTGCTGGTTGAGCGTTACAAAAACGCCGGGATCACTAAAGTTGTTGGTACCGAAGCGCGTGGCTTCCTGTTCGGCGCGCCGGTTGCGTTAGGCCTTGGCGTTGGCTTTGTGCCGGTGCGTAAGCCGCGTAAATTGCCGCGTGAAACCATTGCCGAGAGCTATGAGCTGGAGTACGGCACCGATCAGTTAGAGATCCATGTCGATGCGATCCAGCCTGGCGACACTGTGCTGGTGGTCGACGATCTGCTGGCAACCGGGGGCACCATCGAAGCGACAGTGAAACTGATCCGCCGTCTGGGTGGCGAAGTCACCGACGCGGCGTTCATTATCAATCTGTTCGACCTGGGCGGCGAAGAGCGCCTGAAAAAACAGGGTGTTAATAGCTACAGCCTGGTCTCGTTCCCGGGCCATTGATCCCGCGTACCTTCATCCCTCACGCCTGAGGGATGAAGTGCATTCTCAGCCGATGCTGTGTTAGCATTACCCCTCGTGAATCCACCTTCCAGCGTTTCAGAGCCTGCCAATGAGTTATCAGGTCTTAGCCCGAAAATGGCGACCGCAAACTTTTGCTGACGTCGTCGGCCAGGAGCATGTGCTGACCGCACTGGCGAACGGCTTAACATCAGGACGCATTCATCATGCGTATCTGTTCTCCGGCACCCGTGGCGTCGGAAAAACCTCTATTGCCCGTTTGCTGGCGAAGGGGCTTAACTGCGAAACCGGCATTACGGCGACACCGTGCGGTGTCTGCGACAACTGCCGTGAAATTGAGCAGGGTCGCTTTGTCGATCTGATTGAGATCGACGCCGCTTCGCGTACCAAAGTGGAAGATACCCGCGATCTGCTGGACAACGTCCAGTACGCGCCGGCGCGTGGCCGCTTCAAAGTCTATCTGATTGACGAAGTGCACATGCTCTCGCGTCACAGCTTCAACGCCCTGTTGAAAACCCTTGAAGAGCCGCCCGCGCACGTCAAATTCCTGCTGGCGACCACCGATCCACAGAAACTGCCGGTGACGATTCTTTCCCGCTGCCTGCAGTTCCATCTTAAAGCGCTGGATGTTGATCAGATCCGCACCCAGCTTGAGCATATTCTCGCTGACGAAAAGATCGAATCCGAGCCGCGCGCGCTGCAGCTGCTGGCGCGCGCCGCCGACGGCAGCCTGCGTGATGCCCTGAGCCTGACCGATCAGGCGATTGCCAGCGGCAACGGCCAGCTTTCAGCTGCGGTTGTAAGCGCGATGCTCGGCACGCTGAATGACGATCAGGCACTCTCATTGGTCGAGGCGATCATTGCCGCCAACGGCGAACGGGCAATGGCGCTGGTGCATGATGCCGCCTCCCGCGGCGTCGAGTGGGACGCGCTGCTGCTGGAGATGCAAAGCCTGCTGCACCGCATCGCCATGGTTCAGCTCACCCCGGCGGCTTTGGGCAGCGATATGGCGTCGGTGGAGCACCGTCTGCGCGAACTTGCCCGCACCGTGCCGCCTGCCGATATTCAGCTCTACTACCAGACACTGCTGATTGGCCGCAAAGAGTTACCCTTTGCGCCCGACAGAAGGATGGGCGTGGAGATGACCTTACTGCGTGCGCTGGCGTTCCATCCGCGCGCGCCGCTGCCTGCGCCAGAGGTTCAGCAGGCGTCATTTGCGCCAGTCGCGCCGACGGCGGTGATGTCGCCGCAGCAGGTGGCTCCCGCACCGCAGGCGCAGCCCGCGCCCCAGCAGGATGTTCCGCTGCCGCCCTCCACCAGCCAGGTGCTGGCGGCACGCAGACAGCTGCAGCAGGCGCAGGGAGCAGACAAAGCAAAAAAGAGTGAACCGGCAGCCGCAACCCGCGCGCGGCCGGTGAGTAACGCTGCGCTGGAGAGGCTCGCCTCTGTCACCGAGCGCGTACAGTCCCGCCCGGCGGCGGCAACGGCCGACAAAAAACCGGCTAAAAAAGAGGCCTACCGCTGGAAAGCGACCACTGTTGTTGAGACGGTAAAAGAGGTCATCGCTACGCCAAAAGCGTTGAAAAAGGCGCTTGAGCATGAAAAAACGCCGGAACTGGCGAAGAAGCTTGCGGAAGAGGCGATCGAGCGCGACGCGTGGGCAAAAGAGGTGAGCCTGCTGAAATTGCCTAAACTGGTCGAGCAGGTGGCGCTGAATGCCTGGAAAGAGCAGGACGGCGCGCGCATCTGCCTGCACCTTCGCAGCGCCCAGCGCCATCTCCATTCGCCCGGCGCGGTGAAGACGCTCGGCGAGGCGCTCAGCGAATTGCACGGTTCGACGGTTGAACTGACTATTATTGAAGATGATAATCCTGCGGTGCGTACGCCGCTGGAGTGGCGTCAGGCCATCTATGAAGAGAAGCTCGCGCAGGCGCGCGAGTCGATTATTGCGGATAGCAATATCCAGACCCTGCAGCGCTTTTTCGATGCGGATCTGGATGAGGAGAGCATCCGCCCCCTTTGACAGGAAGAGCGATACTTCCCGTTTTCAACCCTGAATGTGACTTATCACCCTGGTCAGTCACCACAGCTAAAGAGAGAAGCCTATGTTTGGAAAAGGCGGTCTGGGTAACCTGATGAAACAGGCCCAGCAGATGCAAGAAAAGATGCAGAAAGTGCAGGAAGAGATCGCGCAGCTGGAAGTGACCGGCGAATCAGGCGCGGGTCTGGTGAAAGTGACCATCAACGGCGCGCATAACTGCCGTCGCGTAGAGATCGATCCGAGCCTGCTCGAAGACGACAAAGAGATGCTGGAAGATCTGGTCGCCGCTGCATTCAACGATGCTGCACGCCGCATTGAAGAGACGCAGAAAGAGAAGATGGCCTCTGTCTCTTCCGGTATGTCCCTGCCGCCAGGCTTTAAGATGCCGTTCTGATGCAAACCAGTCCGCTGTTAACGCAGCTTATGGAAGCGTTGCGCGCGCTGCCGGGCGTCGGCCCGAAGTCGGCGCAGCGCATGGCATTTACGCTGCTGCAGCGGGATCGCAGCGGCGGCATGCGCCTCGCGCAGGCGCTCACCCGGGCGATGTCGGAGATTGGACACTGCGCGGATTGCCGCACCTTTACCGAGCAGGAGGTGTGCAATATCTGCACCAACCCGCGACGTCAGGAAAACGGTCAAATCTGCGTGGTTGAAAGCCCGGCTGACATCTACGCCATTGAGCAAACCGGTCAGTTTTCCGGTCGCTACTTTGTGCTGATGGGGCATCTGTCGCCGCTGGACGGCATCGGGCCGGATGATATCGGGCTCGACCGGCTGGAGCAGCGCCTCGAATCTGAAAAGATTCAGGAGGTGATCCTCGCCACCAACCCGACGGTGGAAGGGGAGGCGACCGCTAACTATATTGCCGAGCTGTGCGGGCAATATGGCGTGGAAGCGAGCCGTATCGCCCACGGCGTGCCGGTGGGTGGCGAGCTGGAGATGGTGGATGGCACCACGCTTTCCCACTCTCTTGCCGGGCGTCATAAGATTCGTTTTTAACCAGACGGGGGCAGAAATTTTTGCCTCCGCTTGAAATTCCCCGCCGCTATCCCCATTTCTCCCTCAACGCTTTTTCCACCTTGTAAATGGCATTGTTGAGGTTTTCCCAATGAAAGGACAAGAAACACGTGGCTTCCAGTCAGAAGTAAAACAGCTTCTGCATTTGATGATCCACTCTCTTTATTCCAACAAAGAAATCTTCCTGCGTGAGCTTATCTCCAACGCCTCGGATGCGGCGGATAAATTGCGTTTCCGCGCGCTCTCCAAACCCGATCTCTATGAAGGCGACGGCGACCTGCGCGTGCGCGTCTCCTTTGACAAAGAGAAGCGTACCCTGACCATTGCCGATAACGGTATCGGCATGAACCGTGACGAAGTGATTGACCATCTGGGGACGATTGCCAAATCCGGCACCAAAGCCTTCCTCGAATCGATGGGGTCCGATCAGGCGAAAGATAGCCAGCTGATCGGTCAGTTCGGTGTGGGCTTCTACTCGGCGTTTATCGTGGCCGATAAAGTTACCGTGCGCACCCGCGCGGCGGGCGAAAGCGCGGAAAACGGCGTCTTCTGGGAATCCGAAGGCGCGGGCGAATACACGGTTGCTGACATCACCAAAGCCGATCGCGGTACCGAGATCACCCTGCATCTGCGCGAAGGGGAGGATGATTTCCTCAACGACTGGCGCGTACGCTCCATCATCAGTAAATACTCCGACCATATTGCACTGCCAGTTGAGATCGAAAAACAGGAAGAGAAAGACGGCGAAACCGTTGTCACCTGGGAGAAGATCAACAAAGCGCAGGCGCTGTGGACGCGTAACAAGTCTGACATCAAAGATGACGAGTACAACGAGTTCTACAAACATATCTCTCATGATTACAGCGATCCGCTGATCTGGAGCCATAACCGCGTTGAAGGGAAGCAGGAGTACACCAGCCTGCTCTATATCCCGTCGCAGGCACCGTGGGATATGTGGAACCGCGATCACAAGCACGGCCTGAAACTCTACGTTCAGCGCGTGTTTATCATGGACGAAGCTGAGCAGTTTATGCCGAACTACCTGCGTTTCGTGCGCGGGCTGGTCGACTCTAACGATCTACCGCTCAACGTCTCCCGTGAAATTCTGCAGGACAGCAGCGTCACCCGCAGCCTGCGCACCGCGCTGACCAAACGTGTGCTGCAGATGCTGGAAAAACTGGCGAAAGATGACGCGGAAAAATACCAGACCTTCTGGCAACAGTTCGGCCTGGTGCTGAAAGAGGGAACCGGCGAAGACAGCGGCAACCTGGAAACCATCGCCAAACTGCTGCGTTTTGCCTCCACGCACAACGACTCCTCGGCACAGACCGTTTCGCTGGAAGAGTACGTCTCGCGCATGAAAGAGGGCCAGGAGAAGATCTACTTCATCACCGCCGACAGCTATGCCGCGGCGAAGAGCAGCCCGCATCTTGAGCTGCTGCGTAAGAAAGGCATCGAAGTGCTGCTGCTTTCCGACCGCATCGATGAGTGGATGATGAGCTACCTGACCGAGTTCGACGGTAAGCCGTTCCAGTCTGTGGCGAAAGCGGATGCTTCGCTGGATAAGCTGGCTGACGAAGTGGATGAGTCCACCAAAGAAGCGGAAAAAGCGCTGGAGCCGTTTGTTGAGCGCGTGAAAACCCTGCTCGGCGAGCGTGTAAAAGAGGTGCGCCTCACTCACCGTCTGACCGACACGCCAGCGGTAGTGGTGACCGATGCTGACGAGATGAGCACGCAGATGGCGAAGCTGTTTGCCGCGGCTGGTCAGAGCGCGCCGGAAGTGAAATACATCTTCGAACTGAATCCGGATCACGCGCTGGTGAAACGCGCGGCGGATACGCAGGATGAAGGGCAGTTTAACCAGTGGGTGGAGCTGCTGCTGGACCAGGCGCTGTTCGCCGAACGCGGTACGCTGGAAGATCCTAACCAGTTTATTCGCCGCATGAACCAGCTGCTGGTTTCGTAAGCAGTCACAGGGAGGCCACCGCGCCTCCCTTTTTTATTCCCGCTTCTGCCGCTTAAGAAAAAGGTAGCATTACCGTTTCAGCGTCCGCGCCTTTCTTGAGCCTGCCTCCTCTTGATGGTATCTTTTAGCGCTTTTGAAAAATTGAACCAACATTTGAGGGGATTTTCGCAATGCGTATTATTCTGCTGGGCGCTCCGGGCGCAGGTAAAGGAACTCAGGCGCAGTTCATCATGGAGAAATACGGTATTCCGCAAATCTCTACGGGTGACATGCTGCGTGCCGCAGTAAAATCCGGCAGCGAGCTGGGTAAACAGGCGAAAGATATCATGGACGCCGGCAAGCTGGTCACCGACGAGCTGGTTATCGCGCTGGTGAAAGAGCGTATCGCCCAGGAAGATTGCCGCAACGGTTTCCTGCTGGACGGTTTCCCGCGCACCATTCCGCAGGCCGATGCGATGAAAGAAGCCGGCATCAATGTCGATTTCGTGCTGGAGTTCGCCGTACCGGACGAGCTGATTGTCGATCGCATCGTAGGTCGTCGCGTTCACGCTGCCTCTGGCCGCGTTTATCACATCAAATACAACCCGCCGAAAGAGGACGGGAAAGATGATGTCACCGGCGAAGAGCTGACCACCCGTAAAGACGATCAGGAAGAGACCGTGCGTAAGCGCCTGGTCGAATACCACCAGCTGACGGCTCCGCTGATCGGTTACTATCAGAAAGAAGCGGAAGCGGGTAACACCCGGTACGTTAAAGTTGACGGCACCAAAGCGGTCAGCGACGTACGCGCTGAACTGGAAAAGATCCTCGGGTAATTTCCATTTCCCCCGGCTATATGCCGGGGGAAACTATCAATCACAGCAATTGGTTCCGTTTACCCGCTTTTCGGCTACACTAATCAACCAGTTAAATGGTTAAGAGGCGCGAATGAGTCAGGCAAAAACGGGCATTTTGTTGGCCAATCTCGGCACCCCCGATGCACCCACCCCCCAGGCCGTTAAACGGTATCTGCGGCAGTTCTTAAGCGACAGACGCGTGGTCGATACGCCCCGCCTGCTGTGGTGGCCGCTGTTACGCGGCGTGATCCTGCCTATTCGTTCTCCCCGCGTGGCGAAACTCTATAAATCCGTCTGGATGGAAGAGGGCTCACCCTTAATGGTCTACAGCCGCAGGCAGGAAAAGGCGCTGGCGGCGCGTTTGCCGGATGTCCCTGTCGCGCTCGGTATGAGCTACGGTTCACCGTCGCTGGAGAGCGCGGTCGAGGCGCTGATGGCGCAGGGCGTTGAACATATCGTTGTGCTCACGCTCTACCCGCAATACTCCTGCTCGACGGTTGCCGCCGTCTGGGATGAGCTGGCGCGTATTCTCGGCAAAAAACGCTTTATTCCGGGCATCTCCTTTATTCGCGACTACGCCGATAACGCCGACTATATCGCGGCGTTAGCTAACAGCGTACGCGCCTCTTTTGCGCAGCATGGCGAACCGGATCTGCTCCTGCTCTCCTATCATGGCATTCCGCAGCGTTACGCCTCGCAGGGGGATGACTATCCGCAGCGCTGCCGTGACACCACGCGCGAGCTGGTTTCCGCTCTCGATCTGCCGCCAGAGAAGGTGATGATGACCTTCCAGTCGCGCTTCGGGCGTGAGCCGTGGCTGACGCCTTACACCGATGAGACGCTGAAAATGCTCGGTGAGAAGGGCGTGAAGCATATTCAGGTGATGTCACCGGGCTTTGCCGCCGACTGCCTGGAGACGCTGGAGGAGATTGCCGTCCAGAACCGCGAGTTCTTCCTCGAAGCCGGGGGAGAAAAGTATGAATACATTCCTGCGCTCAATGATTCACCGGAGCATATTGAGATGATGGTCAACTTAACGGCCAAATATCGCTGATCGCTGCGCGGGCCGAGTGTGTTACCATGCACGGCCCGAATGTATTGCACGTAGCACAAAGATGAAATTTCCCGGTAAACGTAAGTCCAAACACTATTTCCCCGTCAACGCCCGCGACCCCCTATTGCAGCAAATCCAGCCTGAGAGTGAAACTGGCACCAGTTGGGTGGTCGGTATTGATCAGACGCTGGTGGATATCGAAGCGAAAGTGGATGATGCGTTTATCGCACGTTTCGGCCTCAGTGCTGGCCATTCGCTGGTGATCGCCGATGATATCGCCGAAGCGCTCTATCAGGAGCTGGTGAATAACAACCTGATTACCCACCAGTTTGCGGGTGGCACCATTGGTAATACGCTGCACAACTACTCGGTGCTGGCCGATGACCGCTCAGTGCTGCTGGGCGTGATGTGCGACAACGTGCAGATTGGCAGTTACGCTTACCGTTACCTCTGCAACACCTCCAGCCGTACCGATCTTAACTACCTGCAGGGCGTCGAGGGCGCGATTGGCCGCTGCTTTACGCTGGTCAGTGACAGCGGTGAGCGCACCTTCGCCATCAGCCCTGGTCAGATGAACCAACTGCGCCCGGAAAGTATTCCTGAAGAGGTCATTGCCGGCGCCTCCGCACTGGTGCTCTCCTCCTATTTAGTGCGCTGTAATCCCGGCGAGCCAATGCCGGAAGCGACCATGCAGGCAGTGGCCTATGCCAAAAAACATAACGTGCCAGTGGTGCTGACGCTCGGCACGAAATACGTTATCGCCGATAACGTGCCGTGGTGGCGCGATTTTCTTAAAGAGAACGTCTCGATTCTGGCGATGAATGAAGAGGAGGGCCACGCCCTCACCGGTGAGAGCGATCCGCTGATGGCGGCGGACAGAGCGCTGGACTGGGTCGACCTGGTGCTCTGCACGGCCGGGCCTGTCGGCTTATATATGGCGGGCTTTACGGAAGATGAGGCGAAGCGCAAAACCCAGCACCCGCTGCTGCCGGGTGCAATTGCCGAATTTAACCAGTATGAGTTTAGCCGCGCGATGCGCCATAAAGATTGCGAGCATCCGCTGCGGATCTACTCCCATATCGCACCTTATATGGGTGGGCCGGAAAAGATCATGAACACTAACGGCGCAGGCGACGGCGCGCTGGCGGCATTGCTGCATGATATTACCGCCAACAACTATCACCGTAACAACGTGCCAAACTCCAGTAAGCATAACTTCAACTGGCTGACCTACTCGTCGCTGGCGCAGGTGTGCAAATATGCGAACCGCGTCAGTTACCAGGTGCTGAACCAGCACTCCCCGCGCTTAACCCGCGGCTTGCCGGAGCGGGAAGATAGCCTCGAAGAGGCGTACTGGGAGCGTTAAGGAAGAGGCCGGTAACGAAGCCGCTGAAACAGCGTAGGCCGGATAAGCGGTTACGCGTCATCCGGCATTCTCTCCGCGGCACCGATTGCCGGATGGCGGCTACGCCTTATCCGGCCTACAAAAACGCGCCTACAGCCATACTGATATTGCTTTTACCCAAGATCTCACAGCGAGGGGTTGTGTCCCCGCTGAAATCGGCGAACCGGAGCGTGAATGACAAGGTCTGGACGCCAGGGATGGCGGACAGAGGCGAACCGAGACAGGAAGTCGAGTTGAGCCGGCCGCAGTCAGGCACGCGGGAGGTGAGCGCAGTGCGAAGCACCGATTTCCTCGCGGGGCCGCGGGGATTGATAAGGGGAGCGCGGCCGCTTCCCTTATCCCGTTCACCGCACAAGAGGTTAATGAGACTCCCGAACACCTGGTGAACGGAACGATCCCACCAATGCAGCATGCCAGGCCAATTGCCGGATGGCGCGTTGCACGCTTATCCGGCCTACGCGGTTTCAGCGGTTTCATTTCCTGCTGGCGTACTCGCCAAAATATTCAGCATGGTATTGGCAATCTCGCGTTCGCCCATCACCACCTGGTTCGCACCGCGTTCGCTGATGTAATCCACCTCATCGTCATAATGGGCGCGGGCGATAATCTCAATATTCGGGCACTTCTCCCGTGCGGTGGCGACAATCTCGCCCGCTTCATAGCCGTTCGGAATGGTTAACAGCAGCCAGCGGGCGCAATCCAGATGCGCCAGATTCATAATCTCTTCATTCGCCGCATTACCCAGCACCGCGCGGACACCGCGTTCGCGCAGCTCATCGACCCGCGTGCGGGAGGTTTCAATCACCACCAGCGGAATGCCCTGGGCAATCAGTTTCTCGCCGAGCAGGCTGCCGACGCGGCCAAAGCCGACCAGCAGCGCATGGTTGCAGATATCAACCGGGATCTGTTTCTCATCTTCCGTCGCCTCTTCCAGCGTCTGCTCCTCCAGCGTCTCGGTCTTATCGAGATACTTCTCCAGAATGGTAAACAGGATCGGGTTGAGCATAATCGACAGGATCGCCCCGGCGAGCACCAGGTTTTGCCCCTCCTGCGGCAGCAGATCCAGCGCCATCCCCAGTCCGGCAAGGATAAAGGCGAACTCACCAATCTGCGCGAGGCTGGCGGCGATGGTTAATGCGGTACGCGGCGAGTGTCCAAACATGCGCACCAGCAGGAAAGCGGCCGCCGATTTACCAAAGACAATAATTGCCAGCGTTGCCAGCACCGCCAGCGGCTGATCGAGAAGGATCATCGGGTCGAACAGCATGCCGACGGAGACAAAGAAGAGCACCGCAAAGGCGTCACGCAGCGGCAGGGTATCGTGCGCGGCGCGATGACTCAGCTCGGACTCATTGAGCACCATGCCAGCGAAGAAGGCGCCGAGGGCGAAGGAGACATCAAACAGCTCAACCGCGCCGAAGGCAATACCGAGCGCCAGCGCCAGCACCGAGAGGGTAAAGAGTTCGCGCGAGCCGGTCGCGGCGCTGCGCGCCATGATCCACGGCACCAGGCGGCGGCCGACCAGCATCATAATGGCGATAAAGGCCACCACTTTACCGATGGTGATGCCCATATCCACCGCCAGCGAGGCAAGGCCAAGATTACCTTTTTCCATCATGCCGGCTACCGCCGGTAGCAGCACCAGCGTTAACACCATCACCAGGTCTTCGACGATGAGCCAGCCGATGGCGATCTGCCCGCGCTGGCTATCCACCAGCTGTCGCTCTTCAAGGGCGCGCAGCAGCACCACGGTACTGGCGGTGGACAGACAGAGACCAAAGACGATGCCGGTCATCAGCGACCAGCCGAGGGCGGCAGAGAGCGCCATACCCAGCAGCGTCGCGACGGCTATCTGCGCGATCGCGCCGGGAATGGCGATGGCCTTTACCGCCATCAAATCCTTTAGCGAAAAGTGCAGGCCGACGCCGAACATCAGCAGGATCACGCCCAGTTCCGCGAGTTCAGGTGCCAGTTTGGTATCCGCCACAAACCCTGGCGTAAATGGCCCCGCTAACACGCCCGCTAATAAGTAGCCCACCAGAGGGGAAATGCGCAGTTTATTGGCAATCATGCCGAGGATAAAAGCGAGCACAAGCCCGCCGACAATGGTGGTAATAAGCGGTGTGGCGTGATGCATTCCGTCTCCTTTCGTTGATGCGTGGATCCCACGGTCGTCGACCGATAGCTGAGTTACAGTTTATGACAATTTTGCCGTCTGCGTTTGTGAATAATTGTTGAATTATGAAGAAAACAGCAATCTGGACGAAAAAAATCGCCAACCGGCTCTGCCATAACATAATTAAGGGCGCTGACGCAGATTTAAAGGATAAGTGATACTGAAAACCAGGGGTTTCATTGGGTATAAAGGCCGGGAAGTCAGCGTAATGGTCATCGAATATGGTAATCATCCTGCGCAAACAGGGGGAATAGGCGCTTTGGAGAAATCATTTAAGGCAACCGCGCTTCGCTACGCTTGTTGCGCTTGCGTGTTCGCAAGATTGCGGACGCAGCTCTTTTATGAGGAGTGAGGCGGCGGTGAGAAGATAAAAAGTGGCGGGTAATAAAAGCGGCCTGGCAGAGTTACCAGAACTTATTTGTCTATTATTGACGAGCGCTGTATTTTCTCCTTTCACCAATGGGGTCAGGGAGAGAAGCATGAGCGTGTTAAAGAAGAGCATTACGGTGAGTCTGCTGGCGGCGCTGGGCGCATTAAGCCTGCCGGCGCAGGCTTACGAGCAGGATAAAACTTATAACATCACCATCCTGCACACCAACGACCATCACGGCCACTTCTGGCGCAGCGAGTATGGCGAATATGGCCTCTCGGCGCAGAAGACGCTGGTGGACGGCATTCGCAAAGAGGTGGCGGCACAGGGCGGGAGCGTGCTGCTGCTTTCTGGCGGCGACATCAATACCGGCGTACCGGAGTCCGATTTGCAGGACGCCGAGCCCGATTTTCGCGGTATGAACCTCATCGGTTACGACGCAATGGCGGTCGGCAACCATGAATTCGACAACCCGATGAGCGTCCTGCGCCAGCAGGAGAAGTGGGCGAAATTCCCCTTCCTGTCCGCCAACATCTACCAGAAGAGTACGAATCAGCGCCTCTTCAAGCCCTGGATGATCTTCAACCGCCAAGGGCTAAAAATTGCCGTAATCGGCCTGACCACGGATGACACTGCCAAAATCGGCAACCCGGAGTACTTCACCGATATCGAGTTCCGCCAACCGGCTACCGAAGCGAAGCTGGTGATCGATGAACTGAATCAAAATGAAAAACCGGATGTGATTATCGCCACCACCCATATGGGGCATTACGACAACGGCGAGCATGGTTCAAACGCGCCGGGCGACGTTGAGATGGCACGCAGCCTGCCGAAAGGGGCGCTGGCGCTGATTGTGGGCGGTCACTCACAGGATCCGGTCTGCATGGCCTCCGAGAATAAAAAACAGGTCGATTATGTGCCCGGCACGCCGTGCGCACCGGATCAGCAAAACGGTACCTGGATTGTGCAGGCCCACGAGTGGGGCAAATATGTGGGGCGTGCGGATTTCCAGTTCCGTAACGGCGAGATGAAACTGGTGCGCTACCAGCTCATCCCGGTCAACCTGAAGAAGAAGGTGACCTACGATAACGGTAAGAGCGAACGCGTGCTCTACACGCCGGAAATTGCCGAAAACGCACAGATGCTCTCGCTGCTGACGCCATTCCAGAACAAAGGTAAAGCGCAGCTGGGCGTGAAGATTGGCAGTACCACCGGCCGCCTTGAGGGCGATCGCAGCAAAGTGCGTTTTGTGCAGACCAACCTGGCGCGGGTACTTCTCGCCGCACAGATGGCGCGCACCGGCGCGGATCTGGCGGTGATGAGCGGCGGCGGCGTGCGTGACAGCATCGAAGCGGGCGATATCACCTACAAAGACGTGCTGAAAGTGCAGCCGTTCGGCAACACCGTGGTCTACGTCAATCTTAGCGGTAAAGAGTTGCTTGATTACCTGACGGCGGTGGCGCAGATGAAGCCCGATTCCGGCGCGTACCCGCAGTTTGCCAACGTCAGTTTTGTGGCGAAGGGGGGCACCCTTAGCGACGTGAAGATCAAAGGCGAACCGCTGGATGAGGCGAAAGGCTATCGTCTGGCAACACTAAGCTTCAACGCCACCGGCGGCGATGGTTATCCGCGTCTGGATGATAAAGCCGGATATGTGAACACCGGCTTTATCGATGCTGAGGTGCTGAAAGAGTTCATCCAGAACAACTCACCGCTGGATGTGAATGCTTACGAACCGAAAGGCGAAGTGAGCTGGCAGTAACGCCTCACTCGCGGCGGGCGATATCGGCAAAGTGTGCACCCAGCAGTTTCGCCAGATCGCTCGCCGCCAGTTCAATATCGAGCCCGCGTTTGCCGCCGGAGATATAGATGGTATCGAAGGTTTGCGCGGGCGCATCGATAAGCGTCGGCAGGCGTTTTTTCTGCCCGAGCGGGCTGATGCCGCCCACCAGATAGCCGGTGGTACGCTGCGCCACCATCGGGTCTGCCATATCGACCTTTTTCGCCCCCAGTGCTTTAGCCACCTTTTTCAAATCCAGCATCCCGGCTACCGGCGTTACCGCCACGGCCAGTTGCTTCATATCGCCATTGACCGCCACCAGCAACGTTTTATAAACCCTGTCTGCATCCAGCCCCAGCTTACGCACCACTTCATCGCCAAAGTTAGTCTCGTTAGGGTCGTGATCGTAGCTGTGGAGCTGAAAAGCGATGCCATTTTTTTCCAGTAACTTTACGGCGGGCGTCATAATAATCCTTCTTATCAAGCGTCTTCACGCCGTAAGCATACGCCTGCACCCACCCGGGAAAATAGTAGCATCTTGCGCTAATGCGCCATTTTTTCCGCTAACAGCGAGGGAAGATTGCCGTCGCCATAGAGATGGAGTGCGCCCGCGGCTACCACATAACGCCCCGGCGGCAGACGGAACAGGTAGTCGCACCACGCACGGTTACGCTGATGCATCAGCACATCGTGCAGCGGCTGGCTAAAGGTTGAGGGGAGGCTCAGGTTTTCATCACGCGGCGGGCTCTCCAGCCACCAGCTCATCATCACCTGTAGCAGGCGCGCATTCTCATGCCAGTGGGTGAGGGTGTCTTGCAACAGTTCGGTGCCGTCATCCGGCAGCTGGCGCAAAATGTCGAGCTGGCTGGTGGTGCCCTCCAGTTCCATGATCGCCACGTTAAAACGCTGCGCCGCCTGGAGCAGCTGATAGTCGATGCCGTAATCGGATCGCAGCCCAAGCCGCTGCGCCTGCGTCGCCTGTAGCACCAGCGCGATGTGCCAGGCGGGACGTGTTTCAAACGGCGCACGGCTTAACGACAGGCTCTCCAGCGTGCTCTCCAGCGCTCCGATCAGCGTCGGGCTGAGACGAGTGTCGAGCGGAGCAGCGTCAGGAAGGTTAGCAAACGGCGAGTCGGAACCGGCGATATCCGCTTCGACTATCAGCGCATCGGCCTCGCGCACCTTTTGCAGCAGCGCTGCGGGCAGCGGCGCCATGCCGTGCGTGCCCATATGAATGCTGCCGACCAGGTGGAGGTGACGGCCTCCGGGTAACTCAACGTCTAATGCAGGCCACGGGTAGTGGCGCTGACGAAGCGCGAGAAGGAAAGCTTTCAATCGTTGAAACAGGCTCATACGCGCTTCCTGAGAGTAAAACGGCATGCTAACGCGCGAAGCGGGAGGGTGTAAACCCCGCCGCAGGTGGCGGCGGGGCGGGGTTTATTCGCGCGGGGTAAAGCGCAGTAGCCGGTTGGCGTTACTCACCACGGTAATCGAGGAGAGCGCCATTGCCGCTCCGGCCACCACCGGGTTGAGCAGTGTGCCGGTAAGCGGCCAGAGAATACCGGCGGCAATCGGGATACCAAGCGAGTTATAGATAAACGCCCCGAGCAGGTTCTGCTTCATATTGCGCAGCGTGGCGTTAGCAATCGCCAGCGCATCGGCCACGCCGAGCAGGCTATGGCGCATCAGCGTGATCGCCGCCGTTTCAATCGCCACGTCGCTGCCGCCGCCCATCGCAATACCAACGTCGGCCTGCGCCAGCGCCGGGGCATCGTTAATGCCGTCACCAATCATCGCCACCTGGCGGCCCTGCTGCTGGAGCTGTTTGATCGCCTCGGCTTTGCCATCCGGCAAGACACCGGCAATCACCTCATCGATGCCCGCCTCTCTGGCAATGGCATTTGCCGTGGTCGGGTTATCGCCGGTCAGCATCACCAGCCGGTAACCGGCGCGGTGCAGGCGTTGCAAAGCCTGCACGCTGTCATCACGCAGCGGATCGCGAATGGCGAACAGCGCCCGCGCTTTGCCCTCTACCGCCAGCAGCACCGGCGTGGCGCCACGGCTGGCCTGCGCGGCGATCTCATCATCCAGTGCGCGCGTATCGACCTGATGTTCCGCCAGCAGCGCCTGGTTGCCGAGCAGCACGCGTTGCCCCTCAATCTCACCGCTGACCCCCAGCCCGCGCAGGGTGCGAAACTGCTTCACTTCCGGCAGGCCATCATTTGCAGCTTTTTCCAGAATCGCATGCGCCAGCGGGTGGCTGGAGCCCTGCTCAAGCGCCGCCGCCAGGCGCAGGGCGCTCGCATCATCTTTCTCAAGCGTAGTGATGCTCACCACCTGCGGTTTACCACGCGTCAGGGTGCCGGTTTTATCAAACACCAGCGTATCGAGCGTGCTGGCGCGTTGCAGCGCATCGGCATCGCGCACCAGTACGCCAAACTCTGCCGCACGCCCGACGCCGGAGATAATCGACATCGGCGTCGCCAGCCCGAGTGCGCAGGGGCAGGCAATAATCAGCACCGTGGTCGCGATCACCAGGGTATAGACAATCTGCGGGGCCGGGCCGAAGAGGTACCAGATTGCGCCGCTCAGCAGGGCAATGGCGACGACCACCGGAACGAACACTGCTGAAATACGGTCAGCGAGCTGGCCGATCTCTGGTTTGCTGCTCTGCGCCTGGCGCACCATGCGGATAATGCGTGACAGCGTGGTCTGGCTGCCCACGGCGCTGGCGGTAAACAGGACGCTGCCATCCTGCACCACGGTGCCGGCGTGAATCGTCTCGCCCGCGCCTTTTTGCTGCGGCACCGGCTCGCCGGTCAGCATCGCTTCATCAAACCACCCCTCGCCGTCGCGGATCTCACCATCCACCGGCACGCGATCGCCGGTCGTCAGGCGTAGCGTCATGCCCGGTTGCACGTCGGCCAGCGGAACGCTTTTTTCGCCCTCAGGGGTCACGACCCGCGCCGTTGGCGGGGTTAAATCGAGCAGCCGCTCCAGCGCTTTCGACGAGCGCTGGCGGGCGCGCGCTTCCAGCATATGGCCAAGGTTAATCAGACCGATAATCATCGCGCTGGCTTCGTAATAGAGGTGGCGGGCTTCCATCGGAAACCACTGCGGCCAGATATTGACGCTCATCGAGTAGAGCCAGGCCGCGCCGGTGCCCAGGGCAACCAGCGTATCCATCGTCGCCGTACCGTTGCGCAGGCTTTTCCACGCGCTGGTGTAGAAGTGCCCACCGGCAAACACCATTACCGCGAGGGTGAGCGCGCCGATGCCGAGCCACAGCGAGCGGTTGGCCTCGGTGACCATCATATTGTCGCCGAGCATGCCCCAAAGCATGATCGGCACACCAACCAGCAGGGCGACTATCGCCTGCCAGCGAAAGCGCTTCAGGGTGGCGAGCGCCGTCTCCTGCTGACGCTCGCGCCGCTTGATATCATCTTCAATCGCTTCCGCACCGTAGCCCGCCTGCTCAACGGCGCTGACTAATTCTGCGGCGGGCGCGCTGCCCATCACCAGCGCAGTGCGCTCCGCCAGGTTTACCCGTGCCTGTGTGACGCCCGGAACCGCCTGTAAGGCTTTTTGTACCCGGGAGACACAGCTGGCGCAGCTCATGCCGTTGATCAACAGCTGCTGGCTGTCATCAAGCGCGTCAGCTGCCGGAAGCTCTGGAGTGGCCGCTGTCAGTGCTTCCGACGGGAGTGATGACTCTGCCAGCGGTTTAGCCTTTGGGTGGCTGATGCTCGCGCCGTACCCGGCCTCTTCAATCGTCGCGATGAGCGATTCGGCGCTGGCGCTACCCGTCACCTGAGCGTGCTCGATGGTGACATCGGCTGCCTCAACGTCGGGGCGTTTTTCCAGGCTCTCTTTCACACGTTTAACGCAATGGCCGCAGGAGAGGCCATCTAGGTTTAGCTCTATGGTATGAGACATACACAATCTCCTTGGGATGGGAATTCGATCACACCTGACAAGCTTAAACCTTCCCGTGAGGGGAAGGTCAAGGCCATGCGGTACAAAATAGCAGGGCAGGCGCAACGCGACCGCCAGAAATAACAAACCCCGCATTGAGCGGGGTCTGGCATCATTTGGCGGTTAATACTCAGCCATATTTACGCGCGAATTCCTCATCGGAATTACAGAGGTAAATAATAAATTCGATAAAGGAGATGATTGCCGGAATACAGGTCCAGAAGAACAGCAGATAAAGGATGCCCTGTCCCGGTTTACCTAAATAGAATTTATGTGCGCCGAAGCCGCCAAGGAAGAAGGCGAACAGCGCAGCGGAGATGCGGCTTTTCTTGCCAGCGGTGCTCTGCGGCGCGCCGCAGCCCGGACATGCAACCGCATCTTTATGTATCTCCTTTCCGCAACCGCGGCAAAAAGCCATATCACTCATAAACAACTCCTGTGTGTCGAACTTTTATCATTATTTGAAAATCCCGCGCTATGGTATAGCGAAGCGACAGATCGGCAAATAGAAATATTTACAACAGGCATATATTTGTTTTGAGATATCGTAAGGATTAATATTATTTCCCAGCCTCATAGCAGGCGTCGCACTATTTGCCGTGTGTAAATGATGGGGAAGATGATGAATATCAGCGATGTGGCAAAAAAGACCGGTTTAACCAGTAAAGCGATCCGTTTTTATGAGCAGAAGGGGCTGGTGACGCCGCCGCTGCGCGGGGAAAACGGCTATCGCAGCTACAGCCAGCAGCATCTCAATGAGCTGACGCTGCTGCGCCAGGCGCGCCAGGTGGGGTTTAACCTCGAAGAGTGCGGCGAGCTGGTGAATCTGTTTAACGATCCCGCCCGCCACAGCGCCGATGTGAAAGCCCGTACGCTGCAGAAAGTGGCCGAGATCGAACGCCATATCAGCGAGTTACAGGCGATGCGCGCCCAGCTGTTGACGCTGGCAGAGGCCTGTCCCGGCGACGAGGGGGCCGATTGCCCGATTATGGACAACCTTTCCGGCTGCTGTCATCACCGCGCGAAGGGTTAAGCAGAAAGGTCACCGTGCCGCGATACCAGCGTGAAGCAGCGAGCTTCGCTATCGCTTGCGTATCGCAAATCCCGCCTGGCACGACGCCCAGTTTAAACGGAATGCGTAGCCCGGACAGCGCCGGCAGATAAGCGGCGAAGTTCGCCACCGTGCGGCGTCCCTGATAGCTCTGCACCACCAGCTCATCGACCGGCAACGCATTCAGTGTGTCAACGCGGCCTGTTTTCGCCCAGTCCAGCAGCCCGGTCACCCCCAGCGCGTAGTTCGCGGGCAGCGTTTGTCGCAGCCGCTGCAGAAAGCGGGCGTACTCATCCAGCCGCCAGGTGGCGGCATCGAAATCGATCTGCAGGCCAACTACCTCATTTCCCGCTGCCTGCCAGCGCGCCAGCAGGCTATTGAGGCGCAGCAGCAGCCTCTCCGGCACGTCAAGGGTGGCAAAACGCACTGTCAACCAGATGCGTGGAAAGACCAGCCGGTTAACGGGCAGCCCTTTGCGCTCAAATACCGCATTACCCCCGTTGATCACCACGTCGCCCTGATGAAGATAGACCACATCGGCCTCGCGCAGCGCGTCACCGGGGCGCACCCCGGACCAGAGCCAGAACGCCTGCTCCTGCGCCTTCGCAGGGCTTAATAAAGAGAGCAGGGCGGCAAGCGTGACTACCAGTAGTAGCGGAGTTCGTTGGCCCATACGCTTCCAGGGTAGCGGCTCTTCAACTGCTGGAACCAGCCTTTACGCACCGATTTATCCACGTCCTCGCCGCCGCAGTCGTTATAGCCCGACGGGGCATAACACATCACCGCGCGGTAGAGGGCATAGCTCTTATCTTCCGGCTCCGCTTTCGGGTTGTTGATCACCTGCTGGTAAGCGGCCAGCCGCTGCGGCACGCCGGGCAGGGATGGCATTGCGATGGCAGCGTCAAGGGCATCATTGCCGCCGCGTTCGACGCCCAGCGAGACTCTCGCCTGCGTGGTGCGGAAGAATTCGCCGAGGCAGTTCAGCGCATGTCCATCCGTTGGCGTTTTGCTAAGGGTGGTGACGGTTTTCTCCAGCGCGGCGCAAGTATAGCGGCTTGTCTCCTCGCTGCCTTGCCAGGTAAAGACCTGCAGATCGACATCCGCGAACGCCTCATCTTTTACCGGCGGCATAATGGCGGCAATCAGCTTTTTATCCTGCAACCAGTCGGCGTAGTCTCCGGCGGTTAAGTCACGCATCAGCAACGTGTGCAGGGCGATAGTGCGCTCTTCGCTGTTCGGCCCGTTTTGCGCCTGCGCAAGCAGCAGCGGGCGCGAAGCTTTGGTTTTCAGCACCAGCGCGCGAAAGCGCAGGTTAGTCACCCGGCTGTTGGGGGCGAAGATCTCATCGACCTTCTCACTCGCCACCAGCGTGGCCGCCAGTTTGGCCTGTAATAGCTGCTGCTGTTCGACGTCACGGCTCAAATCGAGCAGGCGCAGCCAGTGGCTTTGCGCCTCGGGCCAGGCTTTCTGCGCCATCAGCGCATCGCCATACAGCACCTGTTCGCTGAAGGCGAGAACATCATGCTCCGCCAGCGCTTTTGCCGGGGTGATACCGCTCACCACCGCCGCGTAATCCTGCGTGCTGTAAGCGAGTTGCAGACGGAGATAGTTCCACAGCGCGCCGCGCTGGTTGCTGTCGAACGCCGCTTTATGGCTCTCAAGCCAGGCGTTATCAATACAGGGTGTGTTTTCACGGCAGGGCGATTCGCGCATCCAGCGCAGGGCGGCAATAAAGGTCATCAGCGAGGCATTCGGGGCGCTGACAAATGCCTCGCCTCCCCAGCTAACATCCTTACTCAGCAGCTTGTTGTCGCTCTCGTTGATAAGCGTCACCAGCGCATCGCCGCTGGCGGCGGCAGAGAGCGCTTTTTCATAGCGCGCCGCGAGGCTGTCCCACTGCTGAAGATACCACTCTATACGGCGCAGCATCCCCTGCGTCGAGGCGGAGTAGCGCCCCTGCGGCCACTGCCTGAGGTAACTCTCCGCCGCGCTTCGCGCCTGCTCAGCGTGGGGCTTATCAATTTTCCCCACGTCAAAGTCGCCATACTCGCCGTTGGCGTTTTCACTGCTGGCGTTAAGCGCATTACGCATCAGCATGTAACTCGCCGTTTCGGCAAGCCACGGCTGCGCGCTCTTTGTCAGCGACGTAAAAAGCGGTTCGGCGGCGGCATAATCACCGGCATAGAAGCTGTTGGCTGCCTGCAGATAGGTGCGAAAACCCGCCGCGGCTGAATTTTCCGGCAAGGCGAGGGCGTTAATCGCCTCTTCACCCTGCGAAGAACCATTAGCGGCGATGCGCGCGGTTGCCAGCGCCTGGCGCTGCGGCGCGGTCAGGGATTTATCCTCAAGCAGGGCGGCGAAGAAGGCCGAGAGCGTCTCGTTGTTTTGCGAGACAAAACGGGTTTCACCGTCGTTGCCGGCGTCATCAACCGCAGTTGCGGTTTGCGTGTCGCTACCGTCGGCAATCAGGCGCAGCAGGGCGGGTGGCAGCGTGTTGTCGCTCGTTACGCCCAGCGTATTCATCTGCTGGCGCAGCGTGGCGGCCAGCGGGGACGTTTCTGTCGCGGCGGCAGGCGGCGCGTCATCGTGATGCACGCCGAAGTAAACGTTGCGGCTGCGGGTAATATCTGCCGGCATTGGCTGGCGCAGCGGATAGAGGCCTTTGCTGTCGCCCAGCAGGCGCAGCAGGTTATCGCGGGTATCGGTGTGAATGGCGATCACCGGCGGTGTGGAGAGGTAGCAGCCGGGGCTGCCCCACGTGCAATCATCTATATCGGAAGAGGCCAGCGTGGATGCGCTGGCGCCAAGCGCGAGCAGGATGCCCAGCGCGAGCTGTTTTTGCGGGCCCATAGCCGGGATCCTTGCGTTAATTTAATCGCTGACCGGGGTGATACGCAGCGTAATACCTTCAATGGCGATAACCTCGACGCGCGTACCGGCGGCGAGATCGGCATCGGCGCTGACCGGCCATGAGCTGTCGCCCACGCGCATATGCCCGCGGCCGTTGACCAGCGCGTTCTCCAGCGTGAAACGGCGGCCGAGCAGCTGTTGCCCGCGCAGGTTAAGCGAGGCGTCGGCGGGGTTTTGCTGTTTCACCCGCTTTGCCAGCCACAGCCACCAGAGCCAGGCGGCCAGCAGCGTCAGCAGGGCAAACAGCACTCCCTGCCACTCCCAGCCGAAAGGGATGGCCCACGCCAGCAAACCGGTGGCAACCGCCGCGATGCCGCTCCATAACAGGTACCCGTTGCCGCCGAGCATTTCGGCAGCGAGCAGCAGCCCACCCAGCGTCAGCCAGGCGAGGTAGGTATGTTCAAGCAGCAGTTCGGCGATCATTTTTTACGCTCGTTGGCGCTATCTTTCACCAGTTCAGCAATACCGCCGATGGCACCCAGCAGGCTGCTGGCATCCAGCGGCATCATCACCACTTTGCTGTTATTGGCAGAACCAATCTGCTGCAGCGCTTCGGTATATTTCTGCGCCACAAAGTAGTTCACCGCCTGGATATCACCGGAGGCAATCGCTTCAGACACCATCTGCGTGGCGCGGGCTTCCGCTTCTGCCGAACGCTCACGCGCTTCCGCCTGCAGGAAGGCAGACTGACGCTCACCCTCAGCTTTCAGGATCTGGGACTGCTTCTCGCCTTCGGCTTTCAGGATCTCAGCCTGACGCACACCCTCGGCTTCAAGGATATAGGCGCGCTTGGTACGTTCCGCTTTCATCTGCGCGTTCATTGAGGAGACCAGCTCCGCCGGCGGGCGCACATCGCGAATCTCAATACGCGTCACCTTAATACCCCATGGGTTGGTGGCTTCATCGACAATATGCAGCAGGCGGGTATTGATGCTGTCGCGCTGCGAGAGCATCTCGTCCAGCTCCATCGAGCCGAGGACGGTACGGATGTTGGTCATGGTTAGGTTGACGATCGCCAGCTCCAGGTTACTCACCTCATAGGCGGCGCGCGGCGCGTCGATGACCTGAATAAAACAGACGGCGTCAATGGTAACGTTGGCGTTGTCTTTGGAGATGATCTCCTGGGAAGGGATGTCGAGAACCTGCTCCATCATATTGATCTTGCGACCAATGCGATCCATAAACGGCACGACAAGGCTAAGACCCGGCTGCAGTGTGCGGGTAAAGCGACCAAAGCGTTCCACGGTCCACTGGAAGCCCTGGGGGACAATTTTTACACCGGAAAAGACGATAACCAGCGCGACGACGATAAGTACGATAATGACGATTGGCATCAAAAAAAACCTCCTGTTTAATTTGATGCCATCTTAGCCCGAATTGGCGATGAAAGCAGCCCGATCGCCAAATTTAGCAGGGTGATCAGTAAAGCAGCGAGTAGAGCTGACGGCGGTATTTTGATGCCAGCGCATCGCCGGTACCGAGCGCAGCGAGGATCTCCTGCAGGGTTTTACGTGCGTCACCGTTGGCGGCAGCGAGATCTTTGCGCAGGTGGTTAAACAGCAGCTCCAGCGCCTCTTCGTTACGCCCGACCTGATGCAGCTGCAGCGCCAGTTGGGTTGCCAGCGCCGCATCCTCTGGATTGTCGGCAACTTGCTGTTGCAACTGCTGGATCTCCGGCGTGTCGGCCGCTTTGCGCAGCAGATCGATCTGCGCGATCAGCCCCTGATAGCGGGTGTCCTGATCCTGCAATGGGACAACTTTCAGCACTGCTTCCGCTTCGTCGGCGCGGTTTAACACAATCAGCGTTTCTGCCAGCAGGAAGCCGATTTCGCTCTGCTGATTCGAGAGCTGCCAGGCCTCTTTCAGCAGCGGCAGCGCTTCGGTGTGCTTACCTTCCTGCATCAGCTCCATCGCCTGCTGCGCTTTCAGCTCCTCTTCACGCGGCAGCACTTTGTCGAGCAGGGCGCGGATCGCCTCTTCCGGCTGCGGGCCCTGGAAACCATCGACCGGCTGACCGTTCTGGAAGAGATAGACCGTTGGAATGGCGCGCAGACCAAACTGCGAAGCAACCATCTGCTCGGCATCGCAATCCACTTTCGCCAGAATAAACTGCCCGTTGTACTGCGCGGCCAGCGTTTCCAGGACCGGCGTCAATTGCAGACAGTGTTGGCTGCGCTCGGACCAGAAATAGAACAGCACCGGGGTCGCAACGGACTGTTCCAGCACCTGTTGCAGGTTCGCTTCGGTAATATTGACGATATTCTGTACGGACATGGCAATTTCTCTGTTTAAACAAGTAAGAATGAGATGGGGACGCGACACGCGCCTTCAACTCATCCGTGCAAAATTTTATCCATCATGCGCGCCGGCAGCAGCCGTTTCAGCAGGCTGACCGCCCAGGTCACCAGCGTGACGGGGTAGCGCAATTTCGGCCGTTTACTCTCAAAAGCATGGCGCACTTTGGCGACTACCGCCTCCGGGCCGAGGGTAAAGCGCGCGGCGATACCGGGGTTTTCTACCGGTTTATCGCGCTGCGTCTGGTTTACATTGTCGGTAAAACGCGTGCGGATAGGGCCTGGCTCAATCAGGCTCACTTTAATGCCGGTGTGGCGCAACTCCATGCGCAGCGCGTCGGACCAGGCTTCCAGCGCATATTTACTCGCGGCATAGGCACCGCGACCGGGCGTGGAGATAAGACCCATCACCGACGAGGTCATCACAATGCGACCTTCGCCGTGGGGCAACATGGCAGGAAGCAGGCGCAGCGTGAGCTGGTGCGTGCCGAAAAAGTTGCTGGAGAACTGCTGCTCCATCTGTTCGCGGCTGATGGAGTCAAGGGAGCCGTAGACGCCATAACCGGCGTTATTGAAGATACCAAACAGGCGATTGCCGGACAGGGCGATCACTTCGTCCGCCGCGCGATCCACGCTCGCCGCGTCATCAAGATCGAGCAAAACGCCGGTGAATCCCTCCTGATCCATCCGCTCCACATCCTCGGCTTTGCGGCAGGCCGCCAGTACGCGAAACCCCTGACGCGTTAACTCGCGGGCGCTCTCCAGACCAATACCGCTGGAACATCCTGTTATTAAGACCGTTTTTTGCATAACTTTACCTGGGGACGCGCCTGAATATTCAGGAGGCGTGATTAACTAAAGGAGCCAGTCGCGTGGCCATCCAGTCGGCAATAAACGGCTGGGCATCGCGATTGGGGTGAATACCATCATCCTGCATCCACTGCGGTTTCAGATAGACTTCTTCCATAAAAAAGGGCAGCAGAGGAACATCCAGCTCGTTAGCAAGCTTCGGGTAAATGGCACCAAAGGCCTCAGTATAACGACGACCGTAGTTGGCGGGCAGTCGTATTTGCATCAGCAGCGGCTTTGCATCGGCGCTTTTTACCGTCTCGATAATCTGGCGCAGCGTCTGCTCCGTTTGCTGCGGCGGAAAACCGCGCAGGCCGTCATTGCCGCCGAGTTCGACCAGCACCCAGCGCGGTTTATGCTCTTTTAACAGCGCGGGCAGGCGTGCCAGCCCCTGCTGCGAGGTGTCGCCGCTGATGCTGGCATTCACCACCACAGGCTGTTGCTGCCACTTGTTATTGAGCAGCGCAGGCCAGGCCGCCGTTGCCGCCATCCGATAGCCGGCGCTCAGGCTGTCGCCAAGAATCAGTAGCGTGTCCGCCGCCGCGGCGCGAAAGGTTAACAAAAGCAAAAACAGGAAGGGCAAATGCCAGCGGAAAACATTGTTGAAGTTCATCATCTTAAGAAGTCCGTCGGTCAGGGGGAGCAGGAGCTTTCAATCCTTACCGGAGTTGAGCTGGTTGTCAAACCAGCTGAAACCATCGCGCTGATTGGCGAGTCCGGTTCCGGGAAGTCGACGCTGCTCGCCATTCTCGCCGGGCTGGATGATGGCAGTAGCGGCGAGGTGCATCTGCTCGGCAAGCCGTTACACAAGATGGACGAAGAGGCGCGCGCGCAATTACGTGCGCAAAATGTCGGTTTCGTTTTTCAATCTTTCATGTTGATCCCCACCCTAAACGCGCTGGAAAACGTGGAGCTGCCCGCACTGTTGCGCGGCGAGAAGAGCAGCGACAGCCGCAGCAGCGCCAAAGCGTTGCTTGATGAACTGGGGCTTGGCAAGCGCCTCGACCATCTTCCCGCGCAGCTCTCCGGCGGCGAGCAGCAGCGCGTGGCGCTGGCCCGCGCCTTTAACGGCCGTCCGGCGGTGCTCTTCGCCGATGAGCCGACCGGCAACCTTGACCTGCAAACGGGCGACAAAATTGCCGATCTGCTCTTCTCAATGAATCAACACTACGGCACCACGCTGCTGCTGGTGACCCACGACGCGCAGCTGGCGGCACGCTGCGACAGACGCCTGCGGCTGGTCAACGGCGAACTGTGGGAGGAAGCATGATTGCCCGCTGGTTCTGGCGCGAATGGCGTTCGCCGTCGCTGCTGATTGTCTGGATGGCGCTGAGCCTGGCGGTGGCCTGCGTGCTGGCGCTCGGCACCATCGGCGATCGCATGGAGAAGGGGTTAAGCCAGCAGAGCCGCGATTTTATGGCCGGCGACAGGGCCCTGCGCAGCTCGCGTGAAATCCCCACCTCCTGGCTTGAGGAGGCGCGTAAAGGTGGCCTGCAGGTGAGTGAACAGGTCAGCTTCAGCACCATGACCTTTGCGGGCGACACGCCGCAACTGGCGAGTGTGAAAGCGGTGGATAATCGCTATCCGCTCTATGGCGAGCTGGAGACGCAGCCTGCCGGGCTGAAACCGCAGCCGGGCACGGCACTGCTGGCTCCGCGCCTGATGGCGCTGCTCAATGTGAAACCGGGCGACACGATCGAGGTGGGCGACGCCACGCTGCGCATTGCCGGCGAGGTGACGCAGGAGCCCGATTCCGGCTTTAACCCCTTTCAGATGGCGCCGCGCCTGCTGATGAATAGCGCTGATGTGGCTAAAACCGGGGCCGTCTTGCCGGGCAGCCGCGTCAGCTGGCGGGTGAAGTTTGCCGGCACCCCCGCGCAGTTAGAGAAGTATGAAACGTGGCTGCTGCCGCAGCTTGGGGCGGATCAGCGCTGGTACGGGCTGGAGCAGGACGAGGGCGCGCTGGGGAAATCCTTACAGCGTTCGCAGCAGTTCTTGCTGCTGTCGGCGCTGCTGACGCTGCTGCTGGCGGTTGCCGCCGTCGCGGTGGCGATGAGCCACTACTGCCGCAGCCGCTACGATCTGGTGGCGATCCTCAAAACCCTTGGCGCTGGTCGCGCGCAGCTGCAAAAGCTGATTGTCGGCCAGTGGGCGCTGCTGCTTGGGCTGGCGGTGATTACCGGCGGCGCGCTGGGGCTGCTGTTTGAAAAGGTGCTGATGCGCCTTCTTAAGCCAGTGTTGCCCGCCGCGCTGCCGCCCGCAAGCTACTGGCCATGGCTGTGGGCGATCGGCGCGATTGTGGTGATCTCGCTGCTGGTGGGGCTGCGTCCCTATCGTTTGCTGCTGGCGACGCAGCCGCTGCGGGTGTTGCGCCGCGACGCGGTGGCAAATGTCTGGCCGCTTAAGATCTATCTTCCTGCGGTGGCGCTGATCACCTTGCTGCTGCTCGCCTGGCTGATGGGTGGCAGTATGCTGCTGTGGGCGGTGCTGGCAGGGGCGGTGGTGCTGGCAATGCTTTGCGGCGTGGTCGGCTGGCTGCTGCTCAATGTGCTGAAACGCCTGACGCTGAAGGCGCTGCCGCTACGCCTGGCGGTCAATCGCCTGCTGCGCCAGCCCTGGTCGACGCTCAGCCAGCTGTCGGCCTTTTCCCTCTCGTTTATGTTACTGGCGATGCTGCTGGTGCTGCGCGGCGACCTGCTCGATCGCTGGCAGCAGCAGTTACCGGCAGAGAGCCCGAACTACTTCCTGATCAACATCGCCCCGGAGCAGGTTACGCCGCTGAAAACTTTCCTTGCTGAACATCAGGTGATCCCGGCGGCGTTCTACCCGATTGTGCGGGCGAGGATGACGGAGATAAATGGTCAGTCGACGGAGGGCAACGCCGACGAGGCGCTGAACCGCGAGCTTAACCTCACCTGGCAACAGCAGCGGCCGGATCACAATCCGCTGACCGCAGGCAGCTGGCCGCCAAAAGCGGGCGAGGTGTCAGTGGAGGAGGGGCTGGCCGCGCGGCTGGGTCTGAAGCTGGGCGATACGGTGACGTTTACCGGCGATACACAGGCGTTCAGCGCAAAAATCTCCAGCCTGCGCAAGGTGGACTGGGAGAGCCTGCGGCCCAACTTCTTCTTTATCTTCCCGCCAGGCGCGCTCGACGGGCAGCCGCAAAGCTGGCTCACCAGCTTCCGGCTGGAGGGGGGGAACAGCATGTTAACGCAGCTTAACCGCGCCTTTCCCACCATCAGCCTGCTCGATATTGGCGCGATTTTAAAACAGGTCGGCCAGGTGCTGGAGCAGGTGAGCCGGGCGCTGGAAGTGATGGTGGTGCTGGTGACCGTCTGCGGCGTATTACTGCTGCTGGCGCAGGTGCAGGTCGGCATGCGTCAGCGTCACCAGGAGCTGGTGGTCTACCGCACGCTGGGTGCGGGCAAACGGCTGCTGCGCACCACCTTGTGGTGTGAATTTGCGCTGCTGGGGCTGGTCTCCGGGCTGGTTGCCGCCATTGGGGCGGAAACGGCGCTGGCACTGCTGCAAACCCGTGTGTTTGACTTCCCGTGGCAGCCCGACTGGCGGTTGTGGATCACGCTGCCACTGTGCGGCGCGCTGCTGCTCTCTCTCTGCGGCGGTTGGTTAGGCAGCCGTTTATTGAAGGGTAAGGCACTGTTTCGTCAATTTAGTGGTTAATCCTGCCTGAAAAAGCGGCACCGATAATTCAATCGGTGTCGCTCTGTTTCAACGTGTAAACAATCAATCGACACCTGTTTAGTAGCACAAAACATTAAAAAAACCTCGCCCACCAGAATCTTATAAGGGATATTATGCCCGCGCTAATTAACAGTTAGTTGTATCAATTCCCAAGGAAAAACCATGAAAATAAAAACAAGCGCCCTGGCGACAGCCATTGGCGCAGCAGTGGCATTGGCGTCTTTCACAGCACAAGCAGAAATTACTGTTCTGAAACAGAACCCACAGGCGGGCGATCCTCTTAGCCGCCTGAACTTCACCGTTGGCGGCTCGATTCGTCCGCAGTTCCAGAATATGACGGGTAACGATGGCAAAAACGCCTTTAAACGTAACGGTTTTGACGGTGGCACCCGCTTCCGTTTCGCGGCAGATTACTACCTGTTCGATGACATCAGCTGGGTCAGCTACTACGAGCTGGGCGTTGATATCCCGAAACTCTTCGACTGGGATAACCACTACGCGGAAAGCGCGCACAACACCACGCGCCGTATGCTCTACACCGGCCTGAAAAGCCAGACCTGGGGCACGTTAACCTTCGGTCAGCAGAACAGCGTTTACTACGATGTAGTCGGCGCGAAAACCGATATCTGGGACTACGACATGCTGGCGCAGGCGCCGGGTAACGGCATCAAAGGTGATTACGACGGCTCTTATCGTTCACGCAAGATGCTGAAATATAAGAAAACCGTGGGTGATGCGGATATCTATGCCTCTTATCTGTTCAGCGATGATTACCTGGCGACCGACGGCAACCGTTACAAGCGTAAGAGCGGCGGTTCCCTGGGGCTCGATTATCACCTGACGGATGACCTGACCTGGGGCGCGGCGTGGAACTACACCCGTGCGGATATGCGTCAGCCCTCTACCGGCGACAGCAAAACCTACGATCAGAACATCCTCGGTACCGCGCTGAGCTGGACGCCGGATAACTGGACCTTCTCCCTGGGCGGCGGCTGGTATCAAAACTTCATGCTGACCAAGAAGAAGGATGTGCATAACTACTTCGCGGGCGATGCGTGGGGCGTTGAGTACTTTGCCGGGTATAAATTCCCGATTGCGCAGTACGCGGTGAAATACATTCAGCCGTACGTGATGGGCGACCGTCTTGAGTTCGCCAGTGGCCGTAATTATCAGCGTATTGATAATGGCGTGGGTGTAACTGTGCAGCTGGATTATGGCTTCCGTGTGGATTACGAACACGTCTTCACCTCCAGCACCGACAACCTGGGTGATATGAACCTGGTTCGTCTGCGTTACGATTTCTAATCGAAACCCGGCGGCCTGCTTCTGAGAGGCAGGCCGCACATGCCTGATGGCGCTTCGCTTATCAGGCCTACGGAAAGCAGTGCGCTGCGCCCATGTAGGCCGGATAAGGCATCGCCGCCATCCGGCAATCTGCCCGGCATTGTGCACAGATGCTGCAACTGCCTGATGGCGCTTCGCTTATCAGGCCTACGGAAAGCAGTGCGCTGCGCCCATGTAGGCCGGATAAGGCATCGCCG
>NZ_JAROAU010000001.1:954670-967278 GCF_029433855.1 Candidatus Kosakonia sp. 282A-S69
CTATCCGGCAATCTGCCCGGCATTGTGCACGGTTGCCATAAATGCCTGATGGCGCTTTGCTTATCAGGCCTACGGAAAGCAGAGTGCTGCACCCACGTAGGCCGGATAAGGCCTCGCTGCCACCCGGCATTTCTTCTTCCTCTCCCTGACAAGTTGAATTTTTTTCAATTACCGCTGCGCTGGCTTTGTGCCATCTTATTCCCCGGCCTTATCGACAAGGCACACACTGAACGCGACGCACTGCATGCCGCGGCACACAGCACATCATTACCATCAGGGAGAATGTATGGGACCTCGTCTCGGTTTACGTGCGCTTTTTGGCGCACTACTTCTGGTTTGCGGTCTGCCTTTCGCGCAGGCCAACAGCGATCCGCACACCATCGTTTTCGGCGTCGCACCAGGCCCATATGGCGATATGGTGAAACAGGCGATAGCCCCTTCGCTGAAAGAGAAGGGCTACAAAGTGGTGGTACGCGAATTCAGCGATTACGTGCAGCCAAACATGGCGCTGGCTAACGGCAGCATTGATGCCAACCTCTTCCAGCACAGCCTCTATTTCGACAAATTCACCGCAGATAAAGGCCTCAAGCTCAGCAAGCTGATCGCCGTGCCGACCGCCGGGATGGGTTTTTACTCACACAAGATCAAAAGCCTTGATGAGCTGAAGAAGGGCGACATTATCACCCTCTCAAACGATCCCACTAACCTGGCGCGCGGGCTGCGTTTCCTGCAATCGCTGGGGCTGATTACCATTAAAGCGTCGATTGATCCGACCAAAGCCTCCGAGCGCGATATCGCCAGCAACCCGAAAGGGCTGGTGTTTAAACCGCTGGAGGCCGCGCAGCTGCCGCGTACGCTCGATGGCGTCACCGCCTCGCTGGTAAACGGTAACTTTGCGGTCGCCGCCGGGATGGATCTCTCTTCGGCGATCAAGCAGGAGAAGCTGGACGAGAATCTGAAAAACATCATTGCCGTGCGCAGTGAAGATGCCGATAAGCCCTTCGCGAAAGATATCGTGACGGCGGTGAAATCCCCGGCCTACCGCGCGGTGATCGACGATCCGAAAAATATCTTTGCCGCTTTCCAGAAACCCGACTGGATGCAGAGCGCGGATAAACAGTAACCGCGAATAAGTGGCCAGGCAGGCTGCGGCCTGCCTTTTGTTTTTTGCCGTTTGAGGTTGGCATGATTGAACTAGATAACGTTTGCGTCGATTTTCCGGCCGGGCGCGGCGGCAGCGGCGCGACGCGCGCCGTCGAGGCGGTCTCGCTGCGTATTGCCGCCGGGGAGATTTTCGGCATTGTCGGTACCAGCGGTGCGGGCAAAAGTACGCTGCTGCGCACGCTTAATGCTCTGCAGCGCCCAAGTGAAGGGCGGGTCAATATTAATGGCGTCACCATTTCTGATTTAGAGGGCGTGACGTTGCGCCAGGCGCGCCAGCGCATTGGCATGATTTTCCAGCACTTCAACCTGATGCACACCCGCACGGTGGCGCAGAATGTCGCCTTTAGCCTGAAAGCCGCGGGGTGGGAGCGGAGTAAAATTACGCCTCGCGTGGCCGAGATCCTCGCACTGGTAGGCTTAAGCGATAAAGCGAATCGCTACCCGGTGCAGCTCAGCGGCGGGCAGAAGCAGCGCGTCGGCATAGCGCGCGCCATCGCTAACCACCCGGATGTGCTGCTCTGCGATGAGCCGACCTCCGCGCTGGATTTGGAAACCTCTGCCACCATTCTGGCCCTGCTGAAAGAGATTAACGTGCGGATGGGGATCACCATTGTGCTGATCACCCATGAGATGAACGTCATTAAAACCATCTGCGATCGCGTGGCGGTGATGTCGGCGGGCAAAGTGGTGGAAGAGGGCGAGGTGTTCGATATTTTTGCCCATCCGCAGCACCCGTTTACGCAGCAACTGGTGTCGCACACCCTTAACCTGACACTGCCAGCGCGTCTGCGCGAACATCTGCCCGGTCAACTGCTCAAAGTGCTGTTTATCGGCGACTCCGCCGAGCAGCCGGTGCTTTCGGACGCGGCGGTAAAATTTGGCGTAGCGGTCAATATCCTGCATGGCAAAATCGAGTATATCGGCGAGCGCGCGCTGGGCATTTTAGTGGTACAGCTCACGGCGGAGAACCCGCAGGCGGTCAGCGATGCCGTGGCGTACATTCACAGCCGTACGGCGCAGGTGGAGGTGATCCGTGGATGATTTACTGGCTGATTTGAGCCTCGCGTTTGGCGAAACGTTCCAGATGCTCAGCATCTCAACGGTGCTGGCGATCGTTGGCGGCCTGCCGCTCGGTTTCCTGATTTTTGTCACCGACAGGCACCTGTTCTGGCAAAACCGCGCGGTCTACCTGCTGAGTTCGATTCTGGTGAACATTATCCGCTCGGTGCCGTTTGTCATCCTGCTGGTGCTGCTTCTGCCGCTGACGCAGTGGTTGCTCGGTAACACCATCGGGCCCATCGCGGCGTCGGTGCCGTTATCAGTGGCGGCCATCGCCTTTTACGCGCGGCTGGTAGACAGCGCGCTGCGTGAAGTGGATAAGGGAATTATTGAGGCGGCGGAGGCCTTTGGTGCCAGCCCGCTGCGCATTATCTGCACCGTACTGCTGCCGGAAGCCAGCGCCGGTCTGCTACGCGGTTTAACCATTACGCTGGTTAGCCTGATTGGCTATTCGGCGATGGCGGGGATTGTCGGCGGCGGCGGGGTCGGCGATCTTGCGATCCGTTTCGGCTATTACCGCTATGAAACCCAGGTGATGATCGTCACCGTCGTGGCGCTGATTATTCTGGTGCAGATTGTGCAGGTCGTCGGCGACTGGCTGGCAAAACGGGCCGATAAACGCGACCGGCATTAAGATCCCTGGTAAGCGTGCCGGATGGCGCTAACGCGCATCCGGCCTACAAAGTTCATCGATATCACCGAATGTTGGCCCGAAAAGGCATCGCCGCCATCCGGCAACCGGTCTGGCATTGTGCAGGGTTGCCACAATTGCCTGATGGCGCTTCGCTTATCAGGCCTACAAATCCATCGGCAGCACGGAATGTAGGCCGGATAAGGCATCGCCGCGATCCGGCAACCGGTCTGGCATTGTGCAGGGTTGCCACAACAGCCTGATGGCGCTTCGCTTATCAGGCCTACAAATCCATCGGCAGTACGGAATGTAGGCCGGATAAGGCATCGCCGCCATCCGGCAACCGGTCTGGCATCGTGCAGGGTTGCCACAATTGCCTGATGGCGCTTCGCTTATCAGGCCTACAAAACCCATCAGCAGCACGGAATGTAGGCCGGATAAGGCATCGCCGCCATCCGGCGCGCTTCACTGCGCTGCCAGCCAGGCAGAAACCGCTTCGAACGTGCCACGAAAATGGACAACAGGCGCGCGCTTCTCCAGCTGGTAGCGATACATCGGATCGTAGTAGACCTTCAGCAGCGGGGCGAGCCAGGCGAAATGCGCCTCTGTTGAGCCGCACCTTTGCTGCTCAGCCAGCGCCGTTTCCAGATGCACGGTAAGCTGCTCATAGCGCTGTAACCCGAGCCGGCGACGAATGGCAAACAGTCCGTGGTGCAGATACTCCGCATACGCCTCCCATCCCGCCTCTTCACCGTCACGGTCGGTGTAAGCGCGCAGCGTCTGCACAAAATACTCTTCGCGCAGCCGCTCAAGGCGCAGCTCAAAGGGATCTTCGACTATCACCAGCGGCGATTGCGCCATGCGCTCACGCAGCGCTTCAGGCAGATGGTTTGCGCCAATTGCCCGTCCTTCATCTTCCAGCAACCAGAACGGCGGCGACACTTTGAGCAGCGCGGCCGCCAGGTGGTTTTCAAACGTCGCCTGGGCGTGCTGCGCCTGGGCTGTGCGGCCAAATGAGGAGCCACGATGATGGGCAAGCCCCTCAAGATCGATTCCGTTGCGGTGCTCGCGCACCAGCAGGGTTTTACCGCTGCCGGTACAGCCGCCGACCAGCAGCAGCGGACGTTGAATGCGCTCCTGCGTCGCGTCAAGCGCCGCCTGGCGCAGCGCTTTATAGCCGCCCGCGACCAGCGGCAGATCAACCTGCCGTTCGTGGAGCCACTGCTGCACAATGTGCGAACGCTGGCCACCGCGCGCGCAGCAGAGCAGGGCGTGCGGGGCGTCTTTACTGGCTGCGATCCACGCTGCGATTCGCTGCTCGCGGGTGTCGCCGTTAACCAGTTTATGGCCGAGCCGCAACGCGGCTTCTGCGCCTTCGCGTTTATAACAGGTGCCGACGGCAGCGCGTTCGCTGTCGTTCATCAGCGGCAGGTTGATGCCGGCGGGCAGCGCGCCTTTGGCAAATTCAACCGGAGCGCGAACATCAATAAGGGGCGTGTTATCCCGCAGGATGGTGAGATAATCCGTGGCGTCGTTCATCGGGCGTCCTTCTGCAAAAACTGGCGCCGATTTTACGCCTGAACAGGCCGGGTGTGGGGGATTTTTGTCGGATGGCGCTGACGCTTATCCGGCCTCGCTGTAAGCGTAGGCCGAATAAGCATTGCAATTACAGCTTTGACTGCGCCCAGGCAATGCCGCTGGCATATTCGGGTGGCAGTAACGGCACCAGCGCTTCCAGCGTGGCGCTAAGGCGTCCGGTGTCGCTATCGTTCAGATTGAGATGGCCCACTTTGCGCCCGGCGCGTACCTCTTTGTCATACCAGTGCAGATGCACCAGCGGCAGCTTCAGCCAGTCGTAATTGAGATCGCTGCCGATCAGATTGATCATTACCGACGGGCTGTTGACCACCGGCGGCGGCAGGGGTAAATCGACAATCGCGCGCAGATGCAGCTCAAACTGGCTGATCGAAGCACCGTTTTGCGTCCAGTGGCCGCTGTTGTGCACGCGCGGCGCCAGCTCATTGATCAGCAACCCGCCAGGGGTAACAAAACACTCCATCGCCATCACGCCGACATAGTTCAGCTCATGCATAATCGCCGATAGCATCGCTTCCGCCTGCTGCTGCTGTTTGGCATTCGGCTGCGGGAAGACCACGCTGGTGCGCAGAATCCCATCCTGATGCAGGTTGTGGGTCAACGGATAAAAGACGGTGCTGCCATCGTGAGCGCGGGCACCAACCAGCGACACTTCGCCGGAGAAGTTAATCCCCTGCTCAACGATGCACTCGCCGTAGCACTCCTCCGGCAGCTGATCGACATCGGCTGCACGTAAACGCCACTGGCCGCGACCGTCGTAACCGCCAACGCGGCGCTTGACGATAGCAAGCTCGCCCAGGCGCCCGAACACCCCTTGCCACTCGCTTTTATCTGCCAGCAGCTGCCACGGCGCGGTGGCGAGGTTGAGTTTGTCAAACAGCTGCTTTTGCGTGAAGCGATCGGCAATCACCGGGAACACGTCGCGGTTCACAAACGCCGGGTGGCGCGCCAGCTCGCGGGTTAACGCCGTTTCCGGCCAGCGCTCAATCTCGGCGGTAATCACGCTCTGCTGAAACGGCACCGCTTCCGGCGCGTCATCCAGCCCGACCGGCCAGACAGCAATACTCAACGGCTCGCCCGCCTGGCGCAGCATGCGCCCAAGCTGACCGTTGCCTAATACGCAGACCTGTTTCATGCCGCACCCCGTGGGTCCGGGTTATCCAGCACCTCGTCCGTTTGACCCTGGCGCCAGGCAGCGAGACGCTGATGCAGCGCTGCGTCATGCTGGGCGAGGATCTGCGCCGCCAGCAGCGCCGCGTTTGACGCGCCCGCTTTACCAATTGCCAGTGTACCAACGGGAATACCGCGCGGCATCTGCACGATGGAGTAGAGGCTGTCGACGCCGCTTAATGCTGCGGTTTGTACCGGCACACCCAGCACCGGCACCAGCGTTTTGGCGGCAATCATGCCCGGCAGATGCGCCGCGCCGCCGGCCCCGGCGATGATCACCTGAAAACCATTTTGCTCAGCCTGCTCGGCAAAGCTGAACAGTTTATCGGGCGTGCGGTGGGCAGAGACGATTTCAACGTGGTGCGGGACATTCAGGGTATCGAGGATTTCTGCGGCGAATTGCATGGTGGCCCAATCGCTTTTAGAACCCATAACAATGGCGATGCGCGCCGGTTGGTTGCTTAAAGACATGCGTCTCAAAACTCCTGTGGGTGTGCTTCAGACTACTTCAGAGGGCAGAGAGAATAGCATGGAAAAAAGGCAAGGAAAACGGTTGCGCAGTGAAGTTTGCCGGATACGAGGGGAAAAGAGCGCGCGTTTCAGAAGGGGAATTGCACCAGTTCTATATCGTTTTCGCTGACGCGTATCATTGAGCCTTCGCTGTGCCAGGCACCCAGTACGGCGCGCCAGGCGGGGGCATCGTTCGCGGTCAGTTGATGAACCTCCGGGCGGTGGGTGTGACCGTGGATCAGCCACTGGACACGATGCTTCTCCATCGCCTCGATGACCGCCTGCTGATTGACGTCCATGATCGCCAGCGATTTGCTGCTGTTGGCCGCACGGCTACCGGCGCGCATTTTGGCCGCCACGCGGTGGCGAATAAACAGCGGCAGGGCAAGAAACAGGGTTTGCAGCCACGGCTGATGCACTTTGGCGCGAAAAGCCTGGTAGCCTGCATCGTCGGTGCAGAGCGTGTCGCCGTGCATAATCAGCACGTTACGCCCATAGAGGTTGAGCACTTTTTCCTGCGGAAGAAGCTGCATACCGCTTTCGCGGGCAAAGCGTTTGCCGAGCAGAAAATCACGGTTACCGTGAATGAAATAGCAGGGGACGCCACTGTCAACGAGCGCGCGGATGGCGCTTGCGATTCGCTGATGCAGCGGGTTGGGATCGTCGTCGCCGATCCAGGCTTCAAAGAGATCGCCCAGAATGTAGAGCGCATCAGCCTCACGGGCAACGCCGTCTAAAAAATGGAGAAAACCGGCGGTGATCGCCGGTTCTTCAGTGTGCAGATGCAGATCTGCGATAAAGAGTGTTGCCACGAATTACTCGCTGACGTCCACGCTTTCGATGATCACATCTTCTTTTGGAACATCCTGGTGCATGCCGCTGCGACCGGTAGAGACCGCTTTGATTTTGTCGACCACGTCCATGCCTTCAACCACTTCTGCGAAGACACAGTAGCCCCAACCCTGCAGGTTTTCACCGCTGAAGTTCAGGAAGTCGTTGTCCGCGACGTTGATGAAGAACTGTGCGGTTGCGGAGTGCGGAGCCTGGGTACGTGCCATTGCCAGCGTGCCACGGCTGTTTTTCAGGCCGTTGTTGGCTTCGTTTTTGATCGGATCTTTCGTCACTTTCTGGTTCATGCCCGGTTCGAAACCGCCGCCCTGAATCATAAAGCCGTTGATCACACGGTGGAAAATGGTGTTGTTGTAGAAACCTTCACGGCAGTAGTCCAGGAAGTTTTTAACTGTTTCAGGCGCTTTGTCATCAAAGGTTTTGATTACGATATCGCCGTGATTAGTGTGGAAAGTAACCATTATTGCATCCTGTTCTGATAGTGTGGTGCGTCGACCCGGATGTGGGTCAGAGATAGTGGCTTGTTATAGCATAAGCGCGAGGCTGGATCACCTTGCAAAGTGAGCTGCTTCGGGTTTGAATTACAGGTAATATATACGGTTTTCACGCCCACACACGTCTACATGGAATCTTCGATGTTAAAAATTTTTAATACACTGACGCGCCAAAAAGAGGAATTCAAACCTATCCATGCCGGGGAAGTCGGCATGTACGTGTGTGGTATCACTGTTTACGATCTCTGTCACATTGGACATGGTCGTACGTTCGTCGCCTTTGACGTTGTTGCGCGCTATCTGCGGTTTCTCGGCTATAAGCTGAAGTATGTACGCAATATCACCGATATCGACGACAAGATCATCAAACGTGCCAATGAGAACGGCGAAAACTTCGTTGCGCTGGTCGATCGCATGATCGCTGAAATGCACACCGATTTCGACGCCCTCAATATTCTGCGCCCGGATAACGAACCGCGCGCGACGCACCATATTCACGAAATCATTGAGATCACCGAGAGCCTGCTGGCGCGCGGTCACGCCTATGTGGCGGATAACGGCGATGTGATGTTCTCCGTGCCAAGCGATCCGAATTACGGTCAGCTTTCGCGCCAGGATCTCGACCAGCTGCAGGCGGGTGCGCGCGTCGAAGTGGCGGATATCAAACGCAATCCGATGGATTTTGTGCTGTGGAAGATGTCCAAGCCTGGCGAGCCGAGCTGGCCGTCGCCGTGGGGCGAAGGGCGTCCGGGCTGGCACATTGAGTGCTCGGCGATGAACTGCAAACAGCTGGGGTCGCATTTTGATATTCACGGCGGCGGATCGGATCTGATGTTCCCGCACCATGAAAACGAAATCGCTCAGTCAACCTGTGCACACGATGGCGAATACGTTAACTACTGGATGCACTCCGGCATGGTGATGGTTGACCGCGAGAAGATGTCAAAGTCGCTGGGTAACTTCTTTACCGTGCGTGACGTGCTGAAGTATTACGATGCGGAAACCATTCGCTACTTCCTGATGTCCGGCCACTACCGCAGCCAGCTCAACTACAGCGAAGAGAACCTCAAACAGGCGCGCTCAGCGCTGGAGCGTCTCTATACCGCGCTGCGCGGAACCGACGCTTCGGTGGCGGCTGAGGGCGGTGAAGCTTTTGAAGCGCGCTTTATTGAAGCGATGGATGATGACTTCAACACCCCCGAAGCCTACTCGGTGCTGTTTGATATGGCGCGGGAAGTGAACCGCCTGAAGACGGAAGATGCGCATGCGGCCAACGCGCTGGCCTCACATATGCGTAAACTCGCGGGCGTGCTGGGGCTGCTGGAGCAGAACCCGGATCTCTTCCTGCAGAGCGGCGCGCAGGCGGATGACGGCGAAGTGGCAGAGATTGAAAAGCTTATTCAGCAGCGTCTGGACGCGCGTAAAGCGAAGGAGTGGGCGGCGGCTGATGCCGCGCGCGATCGCCTGAACGAGATGGGCATCGTGCTGGAAGATGGTCCGCAGGGCACCACCTGGCGCCGTAAGTAATCTCTGACAGCGCCTGGCGCTCGCGCTATCCGCTTATCGAAGCCGCTATCCGCACTGTGCCGGATGGCGGCTTCTTCTGTTTACAGACCGACCTTATCGTCTGCGCCACCACAACACACCCATCACTACCACCCCTGGTAGCCACACCCACATCAGCTCAGAGAGGATCACCTGGTGCCCATAGGGCGTGGTGTAGCGTGAAAGGGCGAACGGCGCGACGTTGATCACCTGCCACGGCGCGAAAAAGCGTTCTTCCGACCATGGCCAGAGCCAGCCGACCCCTTTCCCGCCGGTGGTGATGGAGTCCAGCAGGCTGTGCGACAGCAGGGAGAGGGTTAAAAATGCCCAACAGCGCGTAACGCTTGCCTTAAAGCGCTTATGCCTGAGCAAGGCGACCAGCAGCGGGACGACAAAGGCGAAAAGCAGGGAGTGGGTAAAGCCGCGGTGACCCAGAGCATCGCCGTAAGCGACGCCGAATTTAAACGCCAGTACATCGGCATCCGGCAGCATGGAGAGGCCTATCCCCGCCAGCAGTAACCCCCGTGGGATCGTTTTACCGCCGAGCCCAAGCCCAAGGCAGAGCGGAACAGCCGCATGCGTAACGATGGTTGGCATAGAGTATCTCCCTGAGAAAAAAGGATTATAGCGGTTAATCCGCACGCTTCACGCCTGCCTGGCCTCCACGGCCTGCGTCAGGCAGATTCGCGCACAATGAGCTGCCCGGAGAGGGTAATGCGCTGCGTCTGCAACTGCGGCTCCTTAAGCTTGCGCATCATCAGCCCGGCAGCCTGGCGACCGCTCTCTTCGCTGGCGGAGGAGACATAGGTCAACGCCGGCGAGGTGAGATTGATGTGCAGCATATCTTCAAAACCGACCAGCGCAACCTGCTGGGTCAAAAAGAGATCTTTACCCACGGTGCGCCCGGTGTGGTGAATGCCGCTTATCGAGCCAATCAGCGCATCGGGCGAGTGGCAGAGCAGGGCGGTAATGGTGTTGTGCTGTTCAAGCAACTGGCGGGTGGCGTGGCTGGCGGCTTCAGTGTCGCCGTGGCAGGCAGGCGTCGCGCCGTCGCGTAGCGCCAGGCCGTGCTGTGCCATCGCGTGGCGAAAACCGAGCAGCCGCTGCTGGCGGATCACATCGCCTTCAATACCGCCAATATAGGCAATATTGCGATGACCGCGTTCAATCAGGTAACGGGTCGCCAGCGCGGCGGCCTGGCGGTTATCGCGCATCACCAGATCGCAGGGCTCCTCCAGCAGCGATTGCGAGACTACCACCAGCGGAAGCGCGCACTGTAGCAGCTGCGCGGGCAGGATGCGCGAACGCGTATCGCAAGAGAGATAGATCACTCCTGCCACGCCCTGCTGTTGAAAGGAGAGCAGGCTGCGCTCAAGGTGCTCGCCATCATTCAGCGGCTGGCCGAGAAAGACCATAAAGCCGTGCTTTTCCAGCTCCTGCACGATGCTGGCCATCACTTTGATGGAAAAGCTGTCGCTGAAGTCGCGCAGGATTAGGCCAATGAGGTTTGAGGTGTTGGCGCGCAGGTTTGCGGCCGCCACGTTATGCACATACCCCAGGGCGGCAATCGCCACCTGCACCTTTTCAATTGTCGCGTCAGAGATTTTTCCCTTCTGGCGCAGTACCAGCGAGACCGTGGAAACGGAGACACCCGCGTGCTTTGCCACATCAATAATGCTGACTTTCTTCAACGCTGCTCCCTGTCGTTTACGGCACTTAGCCGGGCCTGACATGCCTTTGCATGCCAGGCCGTCATCTTATGCTTTGCCGATCTGCGTGGACATGCTCTGGGCGATAAATTGTGCCCTTGCGCCAAAAATAACCTGGATGCCGCTGTCGCCGACAAACACCACGCCGCGCGCACCAAGATTATTCAGGCCATCTTTATCCACTTTCTGGCTGTCCGCCACCTCCAGACGCAGGCGGGTGATGCAGGAGCCGACGGAGGCGATATTCTGCGCACCGCCCAGCAGGCCAATGATTTCGCCAGCCAGTTCGCCGTCGGTTCTATCATCGGCCGTCGCCGTTACCTCCGTGCGCCCCGGGGTTTTGACATCAAAACGACGGATCACAAAGCGGAAGGTGAAGTAGTAAATCACCGCCATCGGAACGCCAACAATCACCGCATTCAGGTAGTTGGTTTGATAGCCGTTAAAGGAGGGCAGGATGCCGAACGACAGGTAGTCGATAAAGCCTGCGGAGAAGGATTTGGCGATGTGCGCATGCAGCAGGTACATCGACATATAGGCCAGACCCGCCATGATGGCGTTAAAGACATAGAGGATCGGTGCCACAAAGATAAAGGTGAACTCAACCGGCTCGGTAATGCCCGTCAGGAAGCAGGTCAGCGCGGCGGAGAAGAGAATACCGAAGGCGATCTTTTTGTTACGCGTATGCGCTTCGTGGTACATCGCCAGGCAGGCTGCCGGCAGCGCAAACAGCATCAGCGGGAACTCGCCCTGCATAAACTTACCGGCGTCGTGATAGCTGTTGCTGCTGAAAGATTTCACCCCCTCTTCCAGCATCTTGAACCAGATCGTCTGATCGCCGTGGATCACCTGGCCTGCCTGGGTCGTGTAATCGCCAAATGAATACCAGAACGAAGGGTACCAGATGTGGTGCAGGCCCAGTGGGATCAGCGCGCGTTCGACCAGACCGAAGATAAAGGTCGATGCCGCCTGGTTATCGCCGTTCACTACTACCGAGAGCGCATCGATACCGGCCTGAATATGCTGCCAGAGATAGGGCAGCAGCAGACCCAGCAGGAACGAGAGAAACGCGGTGGCGATAGCGACAAAACGCTTACCGGAGAAGAAGCCGAGAAACTCGGGCAGTTGCAAAGTATGGAAGCGGTTATAGCACCACGCCGCGAGGATACCGCAGATAAGCCCGCCAAAGACGCCCATCTGTAAAGTTGGGATGCCGACCACCAGCGCATATTTGCCGCCCTGGGAGGCCATCTCTGGCGTAATGCCGAGCATAGTGCCGATAGTGATATTGGTGATGAAAACCGAGACCGCCGCCGACAGCGCGGCAATGCCTGATTCAGAGGCCAGCCCGACCGCAGAGCCGATGGCGAAGAGCATCGGCAGGTTGTCAAAAATGACGCCGCCGGCATTCATCATTAACGGCAGGTGGAATTTATCGCCAAAGGCCAGTAACAGGCCCGCAGCAGGTAGCAGCGAGATGGGAAGCATTAAGGCGCGACCAATCATCGATAATTTAGAGAGCGATTTAACTAACCCTGGTATCAGACTCATGCTGATCTCCCCCGAAGATGCGCGTTTTGCGCGTTATTTTTGTTAGTAGAACGTTTTAGTAGAACGTTTTACTTATCGTGAGATAACTCTTAAAACGCCGCAACATAAATTTGGTGTTCAGCCAGATGAAATGGTGATTCTTAGAGGTCGATCGGTAATTGACCGTTATCGGTGAAGGGGCATTGGAGAGGCATCGCCGGATGGCGGCTGCGCCTTATCCGGCCTACGCGGATCGAGTCATCATGCACAGATCGTAGGCCCGATAAGCAAAGCGCCATCGGGCAGGCTCGCCGCAGAGGGGAAGCGGGGGATGGTGTAGGCCCGATAAGC
>NZ_JAROAU010000001.1:967378-1022138 GCF_029433855.1 Candidatus Kosakonia sp. 282A-S69
GTAGGCCCGATAAGCAAAGCGCCATCGGGCAGGCTCGCCGCAGAGGGGAAGCGGGGGATGGTGTAGGCCCGATAAGCAAAGCGCCATCGGGCACAGGGGGTCAGGCAGTGACGGTCACGCTCTGACCGTCGAAGGTGACAGTTTGCCCGGCGACAACTTTGCAACGCTTACGCGTTTCAACTACGCCATCAACCTTCACGTAACCCTCGGCGATAACACTCTTCGCCTGCGCGCCGCTCTCGCTCCAGCCTTCCAGTTTCAGCAGATCGCACAATTCAACGTGCGGGTGTTTACCAAGAGAAAATGTTGCCATCTTAATTGCCTTTTACATCGTGATATTCTTCACACGCCTGCAGCGTGTTCTGGATCAGGGTTGCCACGGTCATCGGACCCACGCCGCCGGGAACGGGCGTTATGTAAGCGGCGCGCGCGGCGGCCTCTTCAAACACCACATCACCAACCACTTTGCCGTTTTCCAGCCGGTTGATGCCGACATCCACGACAATCGCGCCCTCTTTAATCCACTCGCCGGGGATAAAGCCCGGTTTGCCTACCGCAACGATCAGCAGATCGGCGTTCTCAACATGATGGCGCAGATTTTTCGTAAAGCGGTGCGTTACGGTGGTAGTACAACCGGCCAGCAGCAGCTCCATACTCATCGGGCGACCAACAATGTTCGACGCGCCAATCACCACAGCGTTGAGTCCGAAGGTGTCGATGTTGTAACGCTCAAGCAGGGTGACGATCCCGCGCGGCGTGCAGGGACGCAGACGCGGCGCTCGCTGACACAGACGCCCGACATTGTAAGGGTGAAAGCCGTCCACGTCTTTATCGGGCGCGATACGCTCCAGCACTTTGACATTATCGATGCCCGCGGGCAGCGGCAGCTGCACCAGGATGCCATCGATTGCGCTATCGGCGTTGAGTTCGTCAATCAGCCCCAGCAGCTCGGCTTCGCTGGTGGTTTCCGGCAGATCGTAAGAGCGGGAGATGAAACCCACCTCTTCGCACGCTTTGCGTTTACTGCCGACATAAATTTGCGAGGCCGGGTTGCTGCCAACCAGAACGACGGCCAGACCCGGAGCGCGAAAACCGGCCGCAACGCGGGCACGAACTTTTTCAGCAACCTCAGAGCGCACCTGCTGCGCAATCGTTTTACCATCAATAATTTTTGCTGCCATCAGAGAGAAGATTCCATCTGTTAAATTGACTAAAGGGGATGCGCGCTATTCTGTCAGAAGCACGCCGCGCTGTCAGTTACCGTTTGCGGATTTCACTTACCGTGCGGGAAGAGGTCGACTACCTGGCTTTAATTAACAAAAATGAAACAACTCATCACCCCCAGGAAACATGAGGTTAAGCTTGCAGCTATGCGGGGTTGGTCGTCATTTCAGGTAACACCAATAAAATATGGCAGGGTCATTTCTTAGGCCTTCTTAGGCAACCCCTTAGGGGAAATGCAGCATTTATATCTGGTTTTAATTTTGCGTCAGGCCTAATTTAAAAGGGCAGCAAGTAATAATGATAATTAAATAACTTTAATTCGTTTTGCTTGATCTGGGAGGCACACGAAATGAGGAGTGTTTCATCAATATTTTCACGGAAGAGAATCTCTTTCGGGCATTAAATGCCTTCAGTCATTAGCGATATTAAAAAGGATGATGAAATCGCTGGGCGAATTATAAGGAAATAACATGAAAGTCAAACCTATAGTTATTCCGCTTGCGGCGAATCTGATGCTGTTTTCTGGTTTAGCGCAGGCCAGCGGACCGGTGGTTATTCCGGGCGGTAACCTTCATTTTGAAGGTGAACTGGTACAGGTTGCCTGCGCGATTAGCGTGCAGTCGGGCAGCCAGACCGTGGCCATGGGCCAATATCACACGACGTTGTTCAGTAATGTCGGTGATACGACGCCTCCGGTGCCGTTCACCCTGACGGTGAATGATTGCGATCGCAGCGTGGCAACGCAGGCATCTGTCGCATTTGCAGGAAAAGCGGATGATGCTGATCCAACGTTGTTAGCGCTTACTGCGGGCGACCGCGGCACCAGCGCGAAAGGGGTGGCCATTGAGATCCTCGATAGTAATGCCGAAACGCTAAAGCCTGACGGCGCAACCTTTTCCGCTGCGCGAGCGCTGGCGAATGGAAACAATACCTTGCGTTTTGCCGCTCGCTATAGAGCGACAGCGGCAGAGGTAACGCCAGGTTCGGCCAACGCCGACACAATGTTTGTTATGAAGTACGAATAAGAAATGGAAGACAGGAGGCTACACTCTCAGGGATGAGTTCTTGTAGATATCCGTATAGTTTTTTTGAATATTCTTATTATAAGAAAGTTGACCATGCAGAATTTACTACAAATGGGTGTTGCGGCTATTTTTGTTATCTCCTGTGCCGTAAATGCCGACGGGGGAATATCTTTAGGTGCCACGCGAGTTATTTACCCTGCCGAGGCGAAACAGACTTCCCTTGCGGTAAGTAATAGCGATGATAAATCCCGCTTTTTAATTAACTCATGGGTTGAGGATGAGCAGGGGCAGAAAATTAAAACCTTTGCTGTCACCCCACCATTATTTGTCAGCGAACCGAACAGTGAAAATACGCTGCGTATTATTTATGTCGGTCCGCCGCTGCCCACCGATCGGGAATCGCTCTTTTGGCTCAATGTAAAAGCGATCCCCTCGGTGGAAAAAGAGAGCGTGGCGGGCAAAAACGTTCTCCATCTGGCGATCTTGTCTCGCATCAAACTCTTCGTGCGCCCCGCAACCCTTGCCGACCTGGCGCATGAGGCTCCTGCGGCGCTGAGCTTTGCGCGTGAGGGGAGCCGCCTGAAGATCGCCAACCCATCGCCTTTTTATCTGTCACTGGTAAACGTGCAGATCAACCAGCGGAAATTAAACAACATCATGGTTACGCCAAAAAGCAGTACGCAGGTGCCGCTGCCATTCGATGCCCGGGGCGATCTCACTTTTCAGACGGTGAATGACTACGGTGCCGTCACGGCAGCCAGAACAGTTAGCCTGCGTTAGACGGGCGAGTGGTAAACATTTATGAGCATAAAATTTCCTCCGCGTCGGTTCGCGCTCTCAATGCTGGCCGCGCTATGCCCGCTGGATCTCAATGCTGAACGTTATTTCAATCCGGCTTTCCTGGCGGGCGAGCCCGGTTCTGTCGCGGATTTATCGCTGCTGGAAAAAGGGTTTCAGCGCCCGGGCAGCTACCGCGTCGATATCTGGCGCAACGATGAGTTTATTGCCACACAGGATATCCGCTTTGAGCGGGGGGCGAGGAGCGCTGCTGATGCGGGATCAGGCGGCTTAACGCCCTGTTTCTCTGAAGCGCTATTAGCGCGTCTCGGCGTCAATATGGCTGCGTTTTCTGCGATCAAGTCACAGCAAGCGCCTGACTGTATTGATATAAGCCAGGCCATCCCTGGGGCACAAACCACCTTTACCTTTGCAACCCTGCGGCTCGATATCAGCCTGCCGCAGGCGGCAATGCATCTTCACGCCCGCGACTACATCCCGCCGGAATCATGGGATGAGGGCATTCCCGCCGCGCTGTTTAATTACAGCTTTAGCGGTAACCATGGCACGCAGAGCGATAGCGCTTTTTTTGCCCTGCAGAGCGGGCTGAATTATGGCCCCTGGCGGCTGCGAAACAGCGGAGCCTGGCGCAGCGCAGACACTCGGCGCTGGGAAAATATCGCCAGCTGGCTGCAGCGGACGGTTGTACCGCTGAAAAGCGAGCTGGTGATGGGTGACAGCAACACGCAGAATGCGCTGTTTGATAGCATCGGCTTTCGCGGGCTGCGCCTCTTTTCGGCGGACGCCATGTATCCCGATAGCCAGCAGGGCTATGCGCCAACCGTACGCGGTATTGCACGCGCGAGCGCGAGGCTCACTATTCGCCAGAATGGCTATGTCATCTATCAACGCACGGTTGCCGCTGGCCCTTTCACCATCACCGATCTGAATCCCACCTCCTCCAGCGGCGATCTTGAGGTCGTGCTGGAGGAAAAAGATGGCCGTGAGCAGCGTTACAGCGTGCCCTATTCGACGTTGCCGCTGCTGCAGCGTGAAGGACGCATCAAATATGATCTGGTGGCCGGGCGCTATCGCAGCGGTAATCGCCACTATGCTTCGCCCTTATTTACCCAGAGCACGGTCATGGCCGGTCTGGCAGAGGGCTATACCCTTTACGGGGGGACGCAGCTTGCCAGGGATTACGCGGCTTTCGTCAGCGGCGCTGGGGTGAACCTTGGCGATCTGGGGGCGATCTCATTTGATGTTACCCATACACACAGCCGCCTTGCCACGGAGCGCAAACAGCAGGGCGAGTCTGTACGCTTAATGTATGCCAAATCTCTTAATCAACTCGGCACGCACTTTCAGCTTATGGCGCTGCGCTACTCCACGCGCGGGTTTCATACCCTGGATGAAGTGGCACACCCGGTCAGCAAAAATGGTGGCGACGAAAAGGGGAGACCGGGAGAGGAGAGCGCGAACAAGAAACGGCGCGTGCAGGCCAATATTACGCATAACTTCACCGATTACGGGTCACTCTATCTCTTTGGCTCTCAGCAGACATATTGGGATGAAGCGCATAGCCGACGCTGGTTGCAGCTTGGCTATGCAGATGTCTGGCGAGGGATGAGCTATGCCCTGTCGTGGTCGCTGAGCTACGCTTCCGGCGACAAGCAGGCGGAACGTATCGCTGCGCTCAATATCTCCATCCCCTTTAGCGCACTGGGCTTTGGATCGCGCGGCGGTGTAGCACAAAACGCTTACACCAGCGCCAACTTCAACCGCAGCAGCAGCGGGCACTCCAGCTGGCAGAGCGGTATTGGCGGGACACTGCTGGAAGGGGGCAACTTTGGTTACAACCTCAGCCAGGGGAGCAGTCATACCCGCGGTTATAACGGCAGTGCTAATGCGTACTCGCAGGCAGCGTGGGGCAGGCTTAATCTGGGTTACAACTACGATAAACAGCAGCAAGACTATAACTGGCAGTTTGCCGGCGGGGCGGTAGCCCATGCCGATGGCGTCACGTTTGCCCAGCCGCTTGGCGACACCAATGTGCTGATTAAAGCGCCGGGGGCGCAGGGGGTACGTATTGAGCATCAGCCGGCCATTACGACCGACTGGCGCGGTTACGCCGTCGTCCCGTATGCCACCGTCTATCGCCACAATCGTGTGGCGCTCGATACGGCTACGCTCAACGATCACACCGATATTGTGAGTAACGTTGGCAGTGTCGTCCCCACCGAAGGCGCACTGGTGCGCGCCAGTTTCACGACCCGCATCGGCGTGCGTGCGCTGCTTACCGTCATGCGCGGCGATCGCGCGGTGCCTTTTGGATCGCTGGTCAGCGAGCGCGGCAGCGGTGTCAGCAGCATGGTGGGCGAGGAGGGACAGCTCTTTTTAAGCGGGTTACCGCTGCGTGGAGAGCTGCTGGTGCAGTGGGGAGCGCGCGCTCATGAACGCTGCATCGCTTCGTACGCCTTACCGGAAGCCAGCCTGCAGCAGCCCATCACCCTCGCCAGTGCAAACTGTGTCAGTAAAGGATAACGCGATGCGATCGATTTTTGCCGGTCTGTTATGGCTTGCGGCAACGCAGGTCTTTGCCGCCAATTGTTTTAACGCCAAAGGCAGCCCCACCGATGTGACGTATGATTTGTCGAACAGCTTCGATGGCAGCAGTAACCAGCTCAATAAAGTGATGACGCGATCGGAGAAATCAGCGTGGATCGGCGTGCAGGCCATCTGTCCTGCGGGTACTCGCCAGACCCATACTTACCGCAGTTATGTGACGCGCTATCCGGTGGAGTTTACCGCCCAGGGTTACCACTATCTGCAAGTTAACCCCTATTTGCAGGTGGCCATGCGCATTACGGATAATTTCGCCGGTGAGTTTTATCCCCCCATCAACTCTCTGCGCATGGGGCACAATGAGAATGTGGATAAACAGCAGCCGTTTGGGGTAATGGATTCGCAACTGATACTCAAGCTGCGGTTGACCCAGCGCTTTATGAACCGGGTGACTCTCCCGCAGCAGACCCTCTTTAGCGTGTATGTTACCACCGGCGTAAACGATCCGCTGATCACGCCGGTCTACACCATCAGTCTTGGCGGCGTGATAGAAGTACCGCAGCGCTGTGAGGTGAACGCCGGACAGGTGATAGAGTTCGATTTTGGTGATATTCGCGCCGCCCTGTTTAGCGAGGCCGGAGCGGGAAATCGCCCGCGCGGCGTGACGCCGCAAAGTCGAACGGTTGCGGTCAACTGTACGAATGTTCACGCCCGGGCCTATCTCTCGGTGCGGCTCGAAGCGGAGAAGTCGGCCAGCCATATTCTGCTCTCCGATAATCCGGATCTGGGCTTTGTGGTCGCCAATGAGGCGGGCGAGCCCTTAACGCCCAATAATATTTTCAGCCTGATCCCGCTTCAGCTCGATAACAGCGCCGCCGCAAGCTTCGGCATTCGTGCCTGGCCCGTAAGCGTTACCGGCAATAAACCGGCGGATGGGCCTTTTAGCGCCCGCGGTTTTTTACGCATGGAATATCATTAAGGAGCCGCAATGCCCCGCTTTTTATGCTTCATCTTGCTGCTCGGCTGCGCAGCGAGTGCTGCCGACGCGCAAACCAATATTGAACTGCGTGGCACGGTTATTCACGCCGGATGTGCGGTGGAGAGCAGCGATAGACACAAAACGGTCTCATTAGGGCGCTGGCCGGTACGGCAGTTGCAGATGGCAGGAAATATCACCACGCCGGTTGCCTTTTCGTTGCGATTGAAGGGGTGTCCACCGGGAAGCGTGTCGATAACTTTTTCGGGAAAAGCGGCCAGTAATTCTGGCTGGCTGGCGCTTAGCGACAATAAAATGGCGCATCAGGTGGCTATCCAACTGCGTGACCACGATCTGTCGCCCTTAGAACTTGAAACACCCAGCCAGGTGATGCTGGTGGATGGTAATGGCAATTCACTTTTGCAGTTCTTCGCCAATTACATTGCTCTGGTGAATAACCCTACGGCAGGCATTGCTAAAGCAGATGCTACTTTTACCATTAATTATTATTAAGCTCTCTTTTAAAACGATTGTTTAAAAAAGGCCGCACACGTTGCGGCCTTTTTTTATAACAACTCATGCGCCTTGGCATAATCAATCAACTCAACGATGGTATGAACACCCAGCTTAGAGAAGATGTTGGATTTATGGGCGCTGATGGTTTTGTTACTCAGTATCAATTGTTCCGCAATCTCTTTGTTTGAAAAACCATTCGCCAGATAGCGTAATACTGTGACTTCGCGATTAGAGAGCGGCATATCCCGCATTTCCCCTTTACGTTTACCGGGATGGTTAATGTAATTGAGCGTTTCGGAAGGGAAGAAAGAGTAGCCGGCAAGAATCATCTTTACCGCATTATAAATATCATTGAGATCTTTTCTTTTGCTGACAAAACCATTTGCGCCTGCGCGGATTGCGCGAGCGGCATAAAACGACTCCGATTTTGAAGAGAGAAAGAGTACGTTAACATCTTCACGTATCGCTTTGATTTTCCTTAATAAAGTAAAGCCATCGGTCTTCGGTAACTCAATGTCCAGAATAACCAGATCCACCTTATTGGCGCGAATAAAATCAAGCGCGCTGCGACTGTCATCTGTTTTCAGAACGACTTTTACATTCTGGCTTTTCTGCAACAGAACTTCTATCGACATCCTGACGATAGGATGCTCATCCATAATAATGACGGAAGCCGGTTTCATCTTTTCTAGCCTCTGATTGTTTTTTTATGACTCGTCTACGCAGGTGTGCCACAGACGTTAAGAAGAGTAGTTGCCGTTGACGTTTTCTGTGACGAAGATAATTTTCATGGGAAAACCGGTGGCTTCCTTGAGTCTGTCAGACTATTTCTTCTCGCAGACTGCGAAGGGGGGAAATAATCTATTCCTTATTAACGCAAGAGAGATTGCGTGCGCGTTAATGCGCTAGATCAATTATACCTGGTAAGTATGTATGGAGAGGTCTTATGAGTTAGCGTGATTTATTTACCGGCAGGAAATCCTGAGGAGTAAAAGCGTATAAAAGATATTTGAATCTATCTGTTATCAATTTTTCTTGTTTTAGAGAGTTATCATTTTTACGGCGAGCAAAACAAAATAACAGGCTATTTGTTTTAAGTCTGTTAAGAAGATAAATGACATCTTATCCGCAGTCAGCGTGAGCAAAGCATTGTGGTCAGCGGATACCAGAGAGAGGCAGACGCCCTCTCTGGTTCCAGGATAAGTATCAATTGTTATCGTCTTGTGAAAAAAATCTGCGTGCGTGCGCTTTTCTCGCTCTTTTGACCCATAAAGCAACGTGAAAAGTGAGTTCATTCATAGCATCTGGTGATGTCTGTTGAGGGTCAGACGATGCAGGAGATGGATAAGACTCTGTCTATCGGGGAGGCCAAGCAGCTTAAGTTGGGTGTTGAGTCGGTAAACAACGCGATGATAAGGGAGGTTGAGCTGTCGTGCGATGCGTTTCATGGTTAATCCTCGCGCCAGAGAAGAGAGAATTTTCCACTCTGTTGCCGGAAAGAGCGGAGCGTGAATACTTCTTTCAGGGGGCACCAACAGCGCCTGGCGGAACGGAACAACGGAGAGATTGCGGGCAATAACATGAAACGGGCCCGCAGCGCGCAGAAAGCTGATTTGCGCCGGATCGTCTTTTGAGGTTAAGAGGTAGATATGCAGACCGCGATTACTTAAATTGGGCTGCCGCAGGGTTTCCAGCGCCTCCAGCCGGGAGGTTGTCAGGGTTTCCATATCAACAATTAAGTGTGACAGATAGGGTTCGCACAGCTGATGATTTGCCAACTCAAGCGATGGAAAGACCGCATTTCGTTTGCCGGAGAAGAGGCAACTGCGCCAGGCATAACTCAAATAGTGATCGGTGGAGATTAGCGTCTGGCTAATCATATATTCCGGCAGTGCGAAATTGAGCTGCTGGACGAGCTGTTCCAGCGTATCAAAAAGGGGAGGCGTTGCGCCCCGGTAAGGTAGAACCCGATGTGTCGGTTTATCGCTGCGATGCTTTTCTCTACGGATACGTTTTCGCATTTTTCCCTCGCCAACGTATTTTATTTTTCGGCTAAAACGCCCTGTCCATTCAGGCTTTGCCAGCAGCAAACACACGCTGCATGTCCTGTTTTATGCCCTGTTAAGAGCAACATTTTTACAATCTGATTCATGCAGAAACAGGTACAGATACTTAAAGCCATCTGGGATATTTCCCAAGAAGTGAGGCAGGGTTAAGGCGAAGACGTAGGCGGAATGACGCATAAACTGGCGGATTGCCGGGAAAACGCGCAGGCGCGTTCACTTCGCGGTCAACCAGCCTAAAATTCATTGACTCACCTGGTGCTCACCGTATAATTCCAGGCGTTTCCACCGTAAAAGTGGTGGCATCCGCGCAATGCGCCCTTAGCTCAGCTGGATAGAGCAACGGCCTTCTAAGCCGTAGGTCACAGGTTCGAACCCTGTAGGGCGTACCATCTTCCCTCCGCTTGCGCGTACAGTTTCTCCCTGGTTTTTCTGCACAGCGCGTAGCCGCAAAAAAATTTTTTACCCACTCTTGAAAAACGTGTCTGCGACATTATTTTTATTAGCGGACAAGCAAGGCTTGCCTGTAACTTGAACTTTTGAATTGATTATTCAGGAGGTTAACTTATGGCACTCAGAACCTTGTCAGCACTCCCTGGCTTTTCAGATTCGCTTTTTGCCGACCGTTTTAACCGGATTGATTCGCTTTTTAGCCAGCTCACCGGCAACACGCCCGTGGCGGCATCGCCTGCCTACGATCTGAAAAAAGTGGATGCTAACAACTACCTGTTGCATGTCAGCGTGCCTGGCTGGAAAGAGGAGGAGCTGGAAATCGAGACGGTAGGCGGCAACCTGCATATTTCCGGCAAGCGCAGTGAAGAGGCTTCCGAGGAGGAGCAGGGCTGGATCTATAAAGGCATACGGCGCGCGGATTTCCGCCTCAGCTTCTCGCTGCCCGAGCATGCTAAAGTAAGCAGTGCGAAATTAGAGAGCGGTATTTTAGCGGTCTCGATTTATCAGGAGATCCCGGAGAGCGAAAAACCACGCAAAATCGCTATTGAGAATAACCAGAAGGTGATTGAGCACCAGCCATAATCGTACGCTTTTTCTTGATAAGCCGTTAAGGCCCGCCCGCGCGGGCCTTATTGCTTTCACCTGAGGTGAAAGAACACTCAGTTCGTTGCCTGAGCGAGGGCGTTTTTATCTTGGTTGAAAATTTTGCTGCAGTGCGGGCACATTAACATTGACCCTTTCTGGACGCGGGAGAAGCTGTGTTCGGAATATTGTGAGCAGTGAGGGCAGGAACATTTTACGAGGTAGTTACGGCGGCTTTTGGCATCTTTGCGTTGTGACATAGATTTTTTCCTAATGAATGGCCGGCAACCATACACGATCCTGCTGCGCATAGCTCGATATCATTATCTTCACTGATAATTTAACCGCGCAGACGCCGCCAGGATTAATCCCAATATTGCGCAAGGTTTTTAATATAACGCTATGATTTGACTAGCTATCATCATTAACCCCTATTAACCCTGATAATGTTTCTGCGCCGCTCTGCCCGAGCGGCTTTTTTTTATCTTATTACACGATTTGCGGCGTTTTTGTGCCCATCTTACAGGGATGTGATTGCATCCTGCCGCACCTGATGGTGTTATATCCGACCACTGGAAATGTAATCTGAGGAGCAAACAGTGTTAGAAGGATATTTTGATCTGGACGGCGCGACCGGCAATGACGCGCTGGAGAACAGAAAACGGTTATTAGCCGTACAGGCAGCACTGGAGATTTCGAAAGCGGCTGTCTCTGCAACGACTGCAAATGCCGGCATTCGCAGCCAGATGGATTTACGTAATGTCTCGCAAGAGGTCGCTACGCTTGCCGATGCCATCCAGGATGCGTTAGAAGCAGATTAACGCTTTACCCCCGCATTGATGAAGCAGCCCGAATGGGCGACTTCATCAATTTATTGCAATTTCCCTCTCCTCCTCATCCTTGATTATCATCACATTTCACGTTTTGAGCGCTTGAGCCAAATAATGGGATTCGTTATAAGAGTCCACCCGGGTCGTCATCAATAAACCGAGCGAAACCTGATTCCCTTACTGCCTGCCAGGCACGAAGGGAATCAGGTTTTTTTTTGCCTGTCGTTCGGCGTTCCGCGACGAGGCGCTATGACAACAAGGAGAGATAAACGATGAAAATGGTATTTCCCGACGGGTTTTTATGGGGCGGAGCGGTCGCCGCTAACCAGATCGAAGGCGCATGGAATCAGGGGGGAAAAGGCGTCTCGACCGCCGATCTGCAACCCAGGGGAATCGATGGCGAAATTGCCGTGCGCCCGGGCACAAACGGTAACCTCAAAGATATCGCCATCGATTTTTACCACCGTTATCCGCAAGACATAAAACTCTTCGCTGAAATGGGATTTACCATCCTGCGCACCTCTATTGCCTGGGCGCGAATTTACCCGAACGGTGATGAAACCGAGCCGAACGAAGCGGGGCTGGCGTTCTACGATCGCCTTTTTGATGAGATGGCGCAGCACGGTATTCAGCCGCTCATCACCCTTTCACATTACGAAATGCCTTTTAGTCTGGTGAAAAAGTATGACGGCTGGAGCAGCCGGCAGGTTATCGATTTTTTCGAACGTTACGCGCGCACGGTGTTCACCCGGTATCGTCACAAAGTGAAATATTGGCTCACCTTTAACGAGATCAATATGGCGCTGCATGCGCCCTTTACCGGCGTCGGGTTGATGGGCGAGCGTAGCAAGCAGGAGATTTATCAGGCGCTGCATCATCAACTGGTCGCCAGTGCGCGAGCCGTCAAAGCGTGTCATGACATTATTGAGGACGCCCGAATCGGCTGCATGCTGTTGGGGGCGGTACGCTATCCGATCAGCTGCAAACCGGAGGATCTGCTGCAAGCGCAGCAGGAGAACCGCGAGTGGCTCTTCTTCGGCGATGTGCAGGTGCGAGGAGAGTATCCGAAGTGGATTGCGCGTTATTTTCGTGAAAATGGCATTACGCTCTGTGTGACGTCGCAGGACAGAGAAGATCTTAAAGAGACTGTCGATTTTATCTCGTTCAGCTATTACATGAGCGGTTGCGCCGCCGCCCGGCCCGATCTCTATCAACGCGGCCACAGCACGCTCCTCAATATGATCCCCAACCCCTTTCTCTCGGCGTCGGAGTGGGGGTGGCAGATCGACCCTAAGGGGCTGCGTTTTCTGCTCAACGAACTCTATGATCGCTACCGTAAGCCGCTCTTTATCGTGGAGAACGGCCTCGGGGCGAAAGATGTGCCTGAACTGGATGGTTCGATTCAGGACGACTACCGCATTCACTATCTTCACGCCCATCTGGTAGAGGTTCGCGAGGCGATTGAAGATGGCGTTGACCTGCTCGGTTACACCAGCTGGGGGCCGATAGATCTGGTCAGCGCCGGAACGGGGCAGATGGCAAAACGCTACGGCTTTATCTATGTCGATCGAGACGATGGCGGTAACGGCAGCCTGGCGCGTCAGCGCAAGAAAAGCTTTTACTGGTATCGCGATGTGATCCACAGCAACGGTGGCACGCTGAGCGAACCGATTTAAGTCGCTCCTATTACGCTGGTCATCGTCATCATACGATGACCCTTTCGCTCACTCGCCAACGGACGGCGGCGACAAACGAGGTTTCAGGTTGTTGGATTACATGGAAGAAGAAGAATGAATTACATGGTTCTCGCAGAGAATATTCTGCGGCTGGTGGGGGGCGAAAGTAACGTCGTATCGGTCATCCATTGCGCGACGCGCTTGCGCATCGCCCTGATCGATAAGCACAAAGCGAAACTGGCGGAGCTCGGGGCGCTGGATGGCGTACTCACCGTGGTGAGCGAGGACGATCGGTTACAGGTGGTTATTGGCAATCGCGTGGAGAAAGTCTTCCATGCTCTCAGCGTGCGTTGCGGTTTAATCAGCGATGCAGAACAGAGCGGGCAGCCTGAAAGAGTGGGCTGGCCACAGTTGATGACGTGGCTCGACGATCTTGCGGATATAACGATGCCGCTAATGAGTGTCATGATGGCCGCAGGCATCCTGAAAGGTCTACTCATGATGTGTGTCGACGCCGGTTGGCTGAACCCTGGCAGGCAAAGCGCCGCCATCCTGTTTGCCATCGCCGAAAGTCCTTTTAATTTTCTGCCCATTTTTCTCGCTATTCTCTGCGCGCGTAAATTTAAGGCCAATCTTTTTATTGCCGTCGCGATGGCGGGCGCCTCTCTCTCGCCGCTGGAGATGGGGCTGCCGGCAGGCGGGCAACAGGAGGCTTTTCCGGCGCTACCGTTCAAAATAATAAGTCATAGCGGCGCGGTAATTCCGGTTATTGTCGGCGTCTGGTTAATGTCGCGCAGTGAGCAGGCTCTCGATCGCTATTTTAACGAGGCAAAACGCGCAATAGTGACGCCCTGTATAGTGCTTCTTCTTGTCGTGCCTCTCATCTTGCTGATTCTGTTTCCTGTGGGGGTGAGTGTAAGCCAGGGGATTAGCGCGCTATTTAGTGCGCTTTATAGCTTCAGCCCCATCTTTACCTGCGCGCTAATGGCGGCTGCCTGGCCTTTGCTGCTGATGCTCGGCCTTCACCAGGCATTTATTGTGCTTTTTATTAATGATATTTCGGTTATGAGACAGAGTTTTTTGCTGGCGGCATGCGGCCCGTCAATATTCGCCTGCTCTGCAATGTTGCTGGCTGTCAATCTGCGTACCCGTAACAGTAAATTGAAAGCGATAACCGGCAACGCAATTATTCCATCGCTTTTCGGTCTCAGCGAACCGGCTATTTATGGCGTAACGTTAAAACGTAAGAAAATGTTTTTATGCGTTCTGCTTGTCGCCGCATTTGGCGGCGCAATGGTGGGTTATGGCAAAAGTTTCGCTATCGCTATGGCGATGCCCGGGCTGCTGACATTTCCGGTTTTTTATGGCGAAGGGTTTATCACTTTTATTCTTGCGTGCAGCCTCGCATTTGTGGGCACTCTGGGATTAATCCTGCTTACCGGTTTTGAAGAGGGGGCTCAACGGGTGAGCCAGGCTCAATCCTCGGGTCGGGGAAATATAGCAGTAAGGCGTTTTCCACCTGTACCGAAACCGGTTTCAGATATTACTGAGCAAATTATCGCCCCGGTGTCAGGTGAGGTCATCTCACTTGCCCAGGTCAATGATGGGGTCTTTTCTACCGGCAGCGTTGGGCCAGGTTTTGCGATTATTCCCGATGAAGGGCGCGTTTATTCTCCGGTTGATGGTTATATCGCCAGCACATATGCCAGTGGACATGCAATTGGGATCTGCTCTAACGCAGGTGCAGAGATCCTGATTCACGTCGGGATTAATACCGTGCAGCTGGCCGGAAACTATTTTTGCGTCGAGGTAAAAACGGGAGAGGCGGTAAAACAGGGACAACTGTTAATGACATTTAATCTGCTGGCGATTGCCGCTGAAGGTTATGACACGGTAACGCCTGTCATCATTACGAATAGTGAGGCATGGCGCACACTGGATGTCAGCGAAAAACCGCGCTCGCGTAGCGGTGAGCGAAGCTCAGCATTAGCAATATAACCTGTTGGCAACAGGGAGAAGGGCGTATTGATGCAGATTTTATTTTTCATACCCCTGATGAAAACAGGTGTAATGCACTATTTGCAAGGGAAATGAACATGTTACAAGGCAGATAAAAAAGAGGGCGATAATATTATCGCCCTGCTTTTTAGATGGAGAAGTCTTCCAGTTTTTTGCCTTCTTCCAGCGCCCTGGCGATGACTTTCGGCGTACGGCCCTGGCCGGTCCAGCTTTTTTCAGTGCCGTCTTCGTCAATATACTTATATTTAGCAGGACGCGGCGCACGAACAGATTTGGTTTTAGTCGCCTGACCTTTCAGCGAGGATAAAAGTTCGGTCGGATCGATACCTTCATCCAGCAACTTCTGGCGGAATGCCGCCAGTTTAGCTTCTTTCTCTTCCTGCTCTTTACGTAAAGAAGATTCCTCTTCGCGGCGTTCTTCTACAACCACGGACAATTTTTCAAGCATTTCTTCCAGCGTTTCGAGCGTAACTTCACGCGCCTGAACTCGCAGGGTGCGAATGTTATTTAACGATTTAAGTGCTTCTGACATGATGTCACTCCGTGTGCGGGTAAATGAAAATCGATCGGAATTAATTTTTAGTGATAAAGAGATAAAAATCAACTTGGGATTATGTGTTTTATCAAATAGGGTGAGGAAATTGCAACCCTTGATGTTGGATATCTATGTTGTGCTAAGAAATTTAGTAAGTTCGCGCCGTGATAAAGGCCGGGTCATTTAAGGGTTATTTTTAACGTAAACCCTGGTTGAAGCTCAAGCGCTATTAAGAAAATAGCATATGGGTTAGAAGGCGAGCGATTTCAGCGTTACTGTAGCTTTACTTAAACATTGCGCATGTGCTTTGTTCAACAACGTCACAATAAGCGACAGAAAGTTTCACTTATATCTGTCATAACTGAGAATATTCTCAGTTGGAGACAAAATCGCACTTTCAGATCATTCTTCGCTGAGAAACACCCGAGGGGAGTGCGCAATAGTCAGCGCTATTCGATAACGGTGCCACGATGAGGATATTTGTTCGCCGCCTTTCCATCACTATTGCAATAAAGATTTCTGTATGGCACGGCTAAGGCGGCAAAAATTTGCCTTTATCTGCCATGTTGTGCCGACGGTCGACAAAACGGCTTACCGCAATAATAACCCTCTTTGCCGCAGGATATCCTCACGCGCGCGTCGCGATATTCGTCGATTTTTATCTTAAAATTGAAAAATTATTTTCAACTTAGCTTTCATAACGTTAACCAGACCATTGATTGCCTGAATATCGTTCTGCCCGCTGCTAACGGCACATCCCGCCAAAGACAAGCTATGGTAATTGGCTGACAGTTTCTTCTCTTTACTGCGCGCGGGTGCTTTCAGTTGCGCAGTGAACGAAGCCGGAAAAGGATGAGACATGAGTAAACTATTTTCAGAAGTGACGCTTGGGCGTGTGACGCTGGATAACCGTATTGTGATCGCACCGATGTGTCAGTATTCGGCCGATGAAGGCAAAGCGACCGCCTGGCATCGTATTCATCTCGGTAACCTCGCGCTCTCCGGCGCAGGGCTGCTGATAATTGAAGCGACCGCCGTGGAGCCGGAAGGGCGCATCTCACCAGAGGATCTTGGGTTGTGGGATGATGCCACCGAAGAGGCGCTGCGCGTGGTGCTGGACGATATTCGCCGCTATTCGCCGATCAAAATCGGTATTCAGCTGGGTCATGCCGGGCGTAAAGCTTCCACCAGTGCGCCATGGCTTGGCGGCAAGCAGCTCTCGCTGGACGAAGGTGGGTGGGAAACGCTCTCCGCTTCTGCTCAGGCGTATGACGAAACAGAACGTCCACCGCACACGATGAGCAAAGCGGATCTGGCGCGCGTGAAGCAGCGTTTCGTCGATAGCGCGCTGCGCGCGGTGAAGCTTGGGGTTGAGGTGATCGAGATCCATGCTGCGCACGGCTATTTACTGCATCAATTCCTCTCTCCGCTCTCTAATGAGCGCGACGATGAGTATGGCGGTAGCCTCGAAAACCGTCTGCGCTATACCGTAGAGGTGTTCCGCGCGGTGCGCGAGGCGGTACCGGCTTCCGTTGTGGTCGGGCTACGCCTGTCGGCCACCGATTGGGTGGAGGGCGGCTGGGATATTGAGCAATCCGCGGCGCTCACCGGGCAGATCGAAGCAGCCGGCGGTGACTATGTCCACGTCTCCAGCGGCGGCCTTTCGCCGATGCAGCAGATCAGCGTCAAAGCGGGTTATCAGGTGCCGTTTGCTAAGGCGCTGCGCGAACGGACAACGATGCCGGTTATTGCCGTCGGGCTGATCACCGAAGCAGAGCAGGCGGAAGCGGTTCTGCAGCAAGGCGAGGCGGATCTGGTAGCGCTGGCGCGCGGCATGCTTTATGACCCGCGCTGGCCGTGGCACGCAGCGGCAAAACTGGGCGGTGCCGTGAATATTGCGCCGCAGTATCAGCGCGCTGAGCCGCACGGTGTTAAAGGTACGGTGAAATAGAAATAAACAGGCGAGTTTGCCTCTGTGACAAACTCGCCTGGTATGATTAATGGGCGTGGCTACACGCCTTTACTGACCAGTTCCGCGGCTTTGAGGAACACCTCTTCCTCAACGCCTTCTCCCCGGGCCCGCCCCTGTCGCCCAATTTCACGCACAATATTGTCCCGATTGAGAGGTTCACGCGCCGCAATCAGGCCAATCACCGCTGCACCAATGGCTAATCCAATGAGTCCCGTGTGCTCATCATTGAACTTCATACCCTGTCCTCCCTTCTTGCCCCTCCCAAAAATAGCACAACCTGCTTCATTTGTAGCCAGCCGGCCCGCCAGGGCAAAAGGAGTCAATCTGTCTACTTTTTGCCGTTCGGCTTCAGTTGTTCGCCTGCCTGCAGTGTGAACAACTCATCATCGCGTGTGGAGTAGCGCACGCTACCATCCGCCATCAGATAAGCCCCTTCAGTAAAACCGGCACCATTAATAAAGGCGGCAACGGTATCAGGCTTACCGCGATGAGCAGCTTCGAGCGCCAGCAGCGCATATGGGGCAATGTTGTCGATATTGGCGTAAACATAGCGGCGATCGTCGATAAAAAAGTTATTCAGCCTTTTGCTGGCTAAAATATTGTCAGCGACCCTATCCGCCAGCGTGAGATAGCGTTTATCACCGGTTGCCTGCACTGGTCGGAAAGTATTGGCTTTCTCATCGTAGGCGGAATGGGCAGATGCTTTCAGACCATCCAGCGTCCATGTTTTGAGATCATCTCCGCTATTGCCGGGGGATTTCGCCAGTACCAGCTGCATTAACGCACTCTCTGGGTAGAGGATAGCTGTTAGCTGACGAGCTGCTGTTCAGGTTCAAGCTGAAAGGGGGGATTGGTCTTGTAGACATAGCTGGCCACTACTTCGGTGCCGTTACTGAGGGTCTCATGGTAGGCCTTGTTTTTATCCTGCGATCCCTTCCATTTCCCTTCCAGCGACGGGCCAAAGCCGTTAGCGAAGCGGCGGGACATCAACAAGCGGTCTTTGTGATTATCTCCTCCGCTGTCATTCATTTCATGGCGGTAATCAAACGTGACGGAATGGGTAGTAAGAATGATAAAAGGCAATGTGGGTATTTATAATGTACGCAACATACAATCCCTATTGTTTTTCTGAAAGATTCAAGATGTTCTCTGCATGAATGCAGACTTTTTTTATAAACATGGTACGAGTAAAACTGCCGGGTGCAAGCCGGGATTACCAGTAAGCTTTTTCATGTTTTTTAATACAATAATGCATTGATAGATGCCGCATAAAAATGCGACTCCTGTCGTAGCAGCGAACTGGCGATTGATGTCATCGCCGGGGGATGGCTATTGTGGAGATGTATGAGCTCTTTTTCTCCCGTCCGACGACTCACTACGCGATATTTATCTCCACAGAGCGCCATTTTGAACCCCTGACGTTACTCTTTCCGGCTCTGATTAAACTCTGCCTCGCAGAGAGCGTGTGCGTTGACAAACTGCGACGAGGCGCTGGCTTCCTAAAACAGCAGCGCGTGCAGCAGCGTACGCAGCAGGATGCCGACAATCGCGCCTGCGAGTGCGAAACGGAAGAGGCGTACAAAGCGGCTGGCGATACCAAGGAAAATACCGATCCCCGGCAGATCCAGGGTTTGTACCAGAAAGCCTGCCGAGGCGTTAATCTGTGCCGCCGTCAGCTGCCCGTGCTGCGCCATTTCGGACGCAACGCCAAAATAGGCGGTGCCGCCGGCCAGGCATTTGGTCAGCGTCAGCAAAACGTAGACCGACGAGAGATGAAAGAGAGACATCAGCGGCGTTAGCAGGGCGGTTAACGCCTCCACCACGCCTGCCGCTTTTAATATCCCGACCACCGTCAGCGATAGCAGCAACATCGGCAACGAGCCCAGCGATAAGCGAATCGCATCCGCGCCCGCGCCGTTAATCACCGCAATCAGCCCGGCGCGCGGTTTCTCCTGCGGCAACTCCCCCTCTTCATCGCGCAGCGTGGCGCTGGAGAGCTTGCGCCCGGCAAGATAATAGGTAAACGACGAGGCCGCCAGCCCGCCAATCAGCGAAATGCCAATCGCGGCCCCCCAGTGCAGGCCAAAAGGAGTGAGAGGGTAGAAGACATTCGCCTGACCCATAGCAAAAACCATAGCAAGCGTAGCGGCGAGGTGACGATCGGAGGTTCCGCGTCGCTCCATAATCGCCAGCGCGGCGAGCGGGGCGGCGAAGCTGACAAAGTTAAGCTGAATAAGAGCAAAAATGCCCATCCCGCTGATACCAAAGGGTTTGAGAGCCGGGGAGGTGAGACGGACAATCGCGTCCAGCACGCCCTTCTCCTCAAGGTATTTCATAATGATAAGCATCACCACCATGATCGGCAGCAGGGTATAGAGGGCGACATCCACGGATACCCGACCCGCCGACATGATAATTTCGATGATATTCATTAACCGCTCCGGTGAACTTGCGTGCCGGGCATTCTACACCCGTCAAAAGAAGAGCAGGATCACAAATTAAAGTGGTTGAGCGGTACGTGATGCGGTGTATTGCATGAAACGGCGCGATGGCGTCTGAATATTACACGCCCGGTGTGGCGTAGCCGCCCGCGATAAACCAGGCCAGAAACGCGACGGCGACAATAAATACCAGCACGGGAAACGCGATACCAATTCTCATAAAGCCTCATTCAATTTTGCAGCAGGGGGAGGGGGAGCGCCGCATCGCCTGCGGCGGCACAACGTTAGCATAAATGGTCGGATAAGGCGGATAAAAAAAGGGGGCTTCTTTAGCCTTTAACGCATCATGCCCGCGCGCGAGGCGTGTTCGCTGGCGGTAAAAAAGGTCTGGCGGCAGTAAAGTTGTAGCACCCGCTCTTCGGGGATCAGATAGCCTTTGCCCTCCACGCGCAGAATAAAATCTTCAGGAAGATCAAACGCTGCCAGCTTACGTTTCAGGTTATTCATCACCTGCCACAGCCGCTGGCTTGAGCAGCTTAACCCGTTGTTTTCCCACACCTGCGTTTGCAGCGTTCTGTCTGCTACCACGCGGCCCACGGCGTGCGTCAGCAGAAAGGTGAGCAGGTTCGCCATGGTGGTGCGCAAATAGTCAGCCTTACCCGGCGACGCGTAGTTGATCAGGCGTTTTTTAAACGGCAGATATTCCACCTCATGATCGTTGCCGAGGCGGTAGCCATATACCGAGAGTGGTTCCATCATGTTCGTCCAAAGGGATGCGTTCTGCTAATTACATCGGCCTTTTGACGCAGAAACTAAAATTAGCGGCGGTTTGAGGGGATCGCCTGCGTCCATTCGGTCGCGGTTTTGACCAGCTCTGCCACCGTGCCGCGATGAAAACCGAGGCGATGGCCCAGCGCGCTGACCTCTTCCCACTGATGGTTTTCATACAGCTCAATCAGCTGCAAATAGGGGTAGAGCGGCCCTTTTTGCGCTTTCAGCGCCATCATCACATTGTCGGAAATATCGATTTGGCTTATCAGATCGGCCATTGGCATTTCAAAAATGCTGTCGAGTTGCGAAAAAAGCCCGACGATAAAAGCGTCATCCGCCGAGTGGCGCGTAATTGAGTGTGAGGATGCGAGCTCGCAGAACCTGGCGCGGATCAGGCTCTGCTGATAGATCTCGCCAATCTCCTCTTTATTCACCGAGGTCAGGCAGGAGACCAGCACGAAGCGGCGCAGCTCATTGGCACCGAGATAAAAAATAATATCTTTTAACGACTGGCTGCGGACGTTTTTAATCCCGCGTGCATTAAAGACAATATTTTGCGCATAGCGCATCAGCTTGAAAGAGAGGGCGAGATCCTGTTTTAACAGCGCCTCGATGCGGGCGAAATCGGGCTTATCGGCATTCACCTCTTTCATCAATCTTAAGGTGATTGCCTGGTTCTGAATCAGTTTGTTAGCCGCATGGATCACCGGGCGGCTGAAGAAGTGGCCCTGAAACAGCGTGCAACCGAGGTTTTTGTAGCACTCATACTCCTGCTGGGTCTCCACCTTTTCGGCGAGAAAAAGCGTGTCACGCAGTAGATGTGCTTTTCCCTGAATATAACCGCCGATCTCCTCCGGCGTATTATTGCGGACGTCGAATTTAATAATGTGAATAAAGGGCAGGAAATCATTCCAGGTATCGCCCAGCGCGAAATCATCCAGCGCAATGCGAAAACCCTGCGCGGAGAGTTTTTTGATGCTGTCCAGCAGCAGCGGCGTCGGCTCGGCGGTTTCGAGGATCTCAACAATCACCCGATCTTTTGGCAGCGTTTCCGCCATCCCCTGTACCAGCAGTTCATAAGGGAAGTTGACGAAAATCGCACTGTACTCTTTCAACCGCCCCAGCGGCGCACCAAGAAACTGTTCAACAATAATTTGCGCAGTCGCATACTCCGGTGTGACGTCAGGAAACCGGTTAGTCATACTGTCCCTGAACAGCAACTCGTAGCCGACTGTGTTCATATTTGCATCAAAAATCGCCTGGCGGGCGACAAAAGAGAACATTCGATACTCCACTCACAGATGCCTGCAAATTATAGAAATGTCGCTGGCGCGCAAACCTGAATCAGGCGGCCCCTTGCCATTTTTCCAGAGCCTGAAAGGGAAGCCTGGACGAAAACCACAAAGACGCAAGTCGGACAGGGGAAAGGCGGTATCTTTTGTAAACGCCCGCAGAATTTAAGTCAAATTCCGCTGTGCAAAATGATATCTGCTGCTGCATTTTCAGGCAACTCAAGCAAAAATTAAGCACACTTGCGTCGATCGTGCTGAGAGATGGGCAAAGTGTCTGTATACCTGATTTTTCATTTTCACCCCGATAAAGCGGTTGACGACTGGGTGAAAATTAAACGTGACCGCCATCACGCCTGTCTGTGGACAGCGGGTAGAAAGTATGATCGAAATCATATATTCACGCATCGGTATTATTTTTCTCTTGTTAGGAATTTTCCGATGGCGTATTGTGAATTTACCCCAGCAAAGAGCTAACACCACCTCAGAGTGAGTGCCGGAGATAAGCGCCGGGCGGGGTATAACCGTGTCAGCTATTCAACACCCAGGAAATCCCTAATAAAAGGCCCCGTCAGCAATGCCGGGGCCTTTTCTTTTTAGCGGCGACGAAAGAGAGCAGGCTGTCGTCAGAAGTGGGTATTAATGCCCATAAACCAGGTGCGACCCGATTCGTTATAGGTCTCTGCGCCCGCGCCATACATATAACCGGTAGTGCCGCCGGTGCTCTGGGCATTGCCCGCGCGCCAGTGGCGCTTATCGAACACGTTATCGACGCCGGCGGTCAGGCTGACGTTTTTGTTTACGTCCCAGGTGCCGCTGAGTCCGACAATGCTGTACGGGCTCACTTCGTTAGTCGCCGAGCCGGTTACGCGCTGGCCTTTGTAGTCATACTTCTTCGGTTGCTGCTTGCCGTACCAGGTAAAGGTCGACTGGAGAGAAACATCCTGCGTCACCTGCCAGTTCAGCGTCGAGTTCAGCGTATATTCCGGAATGATTGAGAGCCGCTCGCCGGTGGTTTTGTTCTTACTTTGCAGCATATAGGTGAAGTTGTTGCTCCAGGCCACACTCTCAGAAACCGGCACGTTGAGCGTACCCTCCAGCCCTTCAACTACCGCTTTCGGCACATTTTCCCACTGATAGATATCGGTTTTGGTGGCACCCGCCGCCGTTTGCGCCATCGGCGAGTAACCCGCTTCAATCTTATTGCGGTAATCGTTACGGAACCAGGTTACACCGGCCAGCCAGTCATCATGTTTGAACTCAAGGCCGATCTCTTTATTGATACTGGTCTCCGCTTTCAGATCGTCGTTACCCATCATGTAACAACCGACGCCGTTGCCGCTGGCGTAGCAGCCCTGGCCCTTGCTGTAGAGAATGTAGTTCGGGTTGGTCTGGTAGAGGCTCGGCGCTTTATAGGCGCGGCCAATGCCCATTTTCAGCGTGAAATCGTCGCCTAATCCCTGCGAGAGGTTCAGCGACGGGCTCCAGTTATCGCCAACAATGGTGTGGTGATCGAAACGCAGCGCTGGCGTCAGCATGGTGCTGTCGGTCAGCTCCATATTATCTTCGGCGAAAATGGAGTAGATATCGGCGCTCGAGTAGGGGCTACGGTTGGTGCTGTTCACCCCGCTAATTGGCCCGCCCTGGAAGGCCTGGGTATTGGAGCCAAGATCTTTCATCCGCTGCTGGTTCCACTCGGTACCCAGCGTCAGCGTCTGGTTGACCAGCAGATCCAGCGGCAGGTTCACCTCGTTGTGCAGCATCACATCGGAGAGATCGATATCGGTGAATTTATTGCTATTGAACAGCCCTTCAGTGCCCCCGGCCAGCCCTTCGCCCAGGCGCGAGTTACGCGTGTGCTCATACTGAAGCCAGTTGCTGGTGGTGACACCGTTATCCCAGCCGCCGTTCCAGGTTACCGAGTAGTTCTGGCGATAGAGACGGTTGGTCTCTTTGCCGTAATTCTCGCGCACATAGTTATTGCTGCTGCTGTCGTTATTGGTGTTTTGCGTATCGCCTGCGTAGAGGTTGCCCTGGCGGCTGTAGCCCGCCTGGAACTCCAGCGACTGCATCGGCGCGAAATCCCAGCGCACCACGCCGTTAATATCTTTATTGATCGCGCCTTCGCGCCCAGCGGCGAGGGTATTAGCGTAAATCCCGGTACGTTCAGACTGGTGATCGCGGTTGATATCCCACGCATCGGCCTGGGTTTTCGCCAGGTTGCCATAGAGGCGGAAGCTGACATCGTCACCCAGTGGGCCGCTGAGGCTAAAGTCGGTGCGTTTGGTCGCACCTTCTGCTTTATGCTCCGGCGCGTTGACGTAGGCGTTCCACGATCCATGCCACTCCTGGGTGCCATCTTTTTTGGTGATGATATTCACCACACCGCCCGCCGCACCGTTACCGTAACGCACGGCGGCCGGGCCACGGATCACTTCGATGCGCTCAATCATCTCTGCCGGCACCCAGCTGGTGTCGCCGCGGCTGTCGCGCTCGCCGCGCCAGCCTAAGCGCACCGAGTTACGGCTGGTGACCGGTTTGCCATCAACCAAAATCAAGGTGTTTTCCGGGCCCATACCGCGAATATCGATCTGGCGGTTATTGCCGCGCTGGCCGCTGGTGGCGTTGCCGGTTAAGTTAACGCCAGGCATCTTGCGGATAATCTCCGATACATCGCGCGCTGGCGGGTTCTTACGAATCTGATCGGCGGTGATAGTCGACACGCCGGGCGCCTGGAGGTTCTGCTGTGCCGCCGTGACGACAATGGTGTCCGCGCTGCTGGCGTCGCTGCTTTTCTCCTCCGCCGCCATCACGGGCATTGCCGCGCCGTAGATCCCGAGGTTGACCAGTAAGGTCAGGGATTTTATCTTCTTATTCATTATGTTACCTGCGTTCCTTTGCCGTATCCCCGTAGCTCTCCATTCCCAGGGGAGAGGAGACGGCAGTGATGAAGCCCGCGCGCGACGATTCTCTCAGCCCTGAGAAAAAAGGCCTGCGGCAGGCAGAGTTAGGTGAAAGACGCGCTTCCCACAGCGCGCCAATACGCTATTGCAAATAAGAATAGTTATCAATAATATTATCTATAAATTTGAGCGATAAATATAAGTCCGCAGCAATTTGGGGTTAAACCGTGACGTCAACGACGGGAAGCGATGCCTGGTGGGCGTCAAAAAAAGGGCCGGAGTGGCTTAAAACCGCCGACGGGCGCTATGAAGTGACCTTCTGGTGGCGCGATCCGGCGGGTACAGAGCAGACCTCGCGTCTGCGCCGGGTCTGGATCTACATCACCGGCGTGACCGATCACCATCAACAGGCGCAGCCGCAATCGCTGGCACGCATCGCCGGAAGCGATGTCTGGTGCTGGAAAACGACGCTCGAAGCGGGCTGGCGCGGCAGCTACTGTCTTATCCCCTCTGAACAGGACAATGATTTCGCTGATGCCGTTTTTGCCAGCGTGCCGCCGGATCGCACGGCGCTGCGCGAAGGGTGGCGCAAACTGCTGCCGCGCGCGATGGCCGATCCGCTGAATGCGCAAAGCTGGCGCGGCGGGCGCGGCCATCCGGTCTCGGCGCTGGAGATGCCCGGGGCACCGCCTCAGCCCGGCTGGCAGGCAACCGATACTGCTTTTACCCCTCCTCAACTGCTGCACTGGCAGAGCCCGCGGCTGCAAAATCGTCGCCGCGTCTGGGTCTATGCTACCGGCGAGGCGCAGGATGCTGAACGCCCGCTGGCGATCCTGCTCGATGGCCAGTTCTGGGCAGAGAGTATGCCGGTGTGGCCTGCGCTGGCGGCGTTGACCAACGCCCGCAAGCTGCCGCCCGCGGTCTATCTGCTGATTGACGCCATTGATAATGCTCAGCGCAGCCGGGAGCTACCCTGCAACGCCGATTTCTGGCTGGCGGTGCAGGAGGAGTTATTGCCCAAGGTGCGCAAGATTGCGCCCTTCAGTGATTGCGCCGATCGCACGGTGGTGGCGGGGCAGAGCTTCGGCGGGCTCTCCGCGCTTTATGCCGCTCTGCACTGGCCCGCGCGTTTTGGGTGCGTACTGAGCCAGTCCGGCTCTTACTGGTGGCCTCATCGCGGGGGGGAGGGTGACGGGCTGCTTATCGAACAACTTAAAAAGGGTGAGATAGCCCCACAAGGGCTGCGTATCGTGCTTGAAGCCGGGGTACGCGAGCCGCTGATTTTTCGTACTAACCAGACCCTTTTATCCCTCTTACAACAGACACAGCAGCCGGTTTTCTGGCGTCAGGTTGACGGCGGACATGATGCGCTTTGCTGGCGCGGCGGGCTGACGGCGGGCTTAATCACCCTCTGGCAACCGCTGGAACGCTAAGGCGCTTTTCCACGACAGGAGTTTGCTATGGAGTTCACTAACCCTTTCGATCATCCGCAAGGGCGGTTTTATATTCTGCAAAACGGCGCGCAGCAGTGCAGTTTGTGGCCCGCGCAGTGCGCGCTGCCCGCAGGCTGGCACGTTCTCTGCGAGCCGCAATCACCGGCGGCCTGCAACGACTGGCTGGCCGCGCACTGGCAGAGCTTAACCCCGGCGCACTACGCGCACCCTCACGCGCAATAAGGAGCGGAAGATGAGCGAACGTTTACCGCTGGTTGCCGCACAGCCGGGGATCTGGATGGCAGAAAAACTCTCCTCGCTGCCCAACGCCTGGAGCGTGGCGCACTATGTTGAGCTTGAGGGGGATATTGATGCCGCAAAGCTCAGCGAGGCAATTGTCACTGGCCTGATGCAGGCCGATACGCTGCGCATGCGTTTCACTGAAGAGAGTGGCGAAGTGTGGCAATGGGTTGATGAGGCGATGCGCTTTGCCGCGCCCGCGATTATCGATCTGCGCCAACAGGACGATGCGCACAGCGCCGCGCAGGCCTTAATGCAGGCCGATCTGGCGCAGAACTTGCGCGTAGAGAGCGGCAAACCGCTGGTGCACCATCAGCTGATGCGCGTCGGCGAGCGGCGCTGGTACTGGTATCAGCGTTATCACCATTTGCTGGTCGATGGTTTCAGTTTCCCCGCGATTACCCGCCAGATTGCCGCCATTTACTCTGCCTGGCGACGTGGCGAGCCAACGCCTGCCTCGCCCTTTACTCCCTTCGCCGACGTTGTGGAAGAGTATCAACGCTATCAGGGGAGTGATGCCTTCGCTCGCGACGCCGCTTTCTGGGCAGAGCAGCGGCGTACACTACCACCGCCGGTGTCGCTCTCCAGCGAGCCGCTGCCGGGACGGGCGGCAACCACCGATATTCTGCGCCTGAATGTAACCCTGGACAGCGACGCTTTCCGCCGCCTAAGCCAGGCGATGGCAAACACTACGCCCGCCGATTTGGCGCTGGCGTTAGTGGCGCTGTGGCTGGGGCGGCTGTGCGGACGCACCGATTATGCCGCCGGATTTATCTTTATGCGCCGCATGGGTTCGGCAGCGCTCACCGCGACCGGTCCGGTGCTTAACGTCCTGCCACTTGGGGTGCATCTGGATGGCGCGCAAACCCTGCCGGAGCTTGCCAGTGCGCTTGCCCGGTTGCTTAAAGCGATGCGCCGCCACCAGCGCTATGACGCAGAGCAGATCGTGCGTGACGCCGGACGCGCGGCGGGGAATGAGCCGCTGTTTGGCCCGGTACTGAACGTTAAACTGTTTGATTACCAGCTGGATGTGGATGGCATCCAGGGTATTACCCACACGTTAGCCACCGGGCCGGTCAACGATATGGAGATCGCGCTCTTCCCGGATGAGGCGGGCGGGCTGTCGCTGGAGGTGCTGGCGAACCGCAGCCGCTATGACGAGACGACGCTCAATACTCACGTCGCACGCCTTGCGCAGCTTTTGCAGCAATTTGCCGACAACCCGGCGCTGCGCTGTGGGGATGCGGAGCTATTAAGTGCAAAAGAGGCGGAGCAACTCACGCAGATCAACGCCACCGCCGTGTCGCTGCCAATGACCACGCTGAGCGAGCTGGTCGCGCAACAGGCGGCGAAAACGCCTGATGCACCGGCGTTATCCGATGCCCGCTGGCGCTTTAGCTACCGGGAGATGCGCGAGCAGGTCGTGGCGCTGGCGAATCAGCTACGCGCGCTGGGCGTGCAGCCTGGCGACAGCGTGGCGGTCGCGCTGCCGCGTTCGGTTTTCCTGACGCTCGCGCTGCACGGTATTGTTGAAGCAGGCGCTGCCTGGCTACCGCTCGATACCGGCTATCCTGACGATCGCCTGCGCATGATGCTGGAAGATGCCCGCCCGCGTCTTTTGATCACCACCGAAGATCAGCATGCCCGCTTTGCCGATATTCCGCAGCTGGCGCACTTCTGCTACGACGCGCCGCTGGAGAGCAACGGCGCTGAGCCGCTTAATCTGGCCCGCCCGCAGCAGACGGCCTATATCATCTTCACCTCCGGCTCCACCGGGCGACCAAAAGGGGTGATGGTCGGACATACCGCCATCGTCAACCGCCTGCTGTGGATGCAGGCGGCTTATCCACTTAGCGCTGACGATGTGGTGGCGCAAAAAACGCCGTGCAGTTTTGATGTGTCGGTATGGGAGTTCTGGTGGCCGTTTATCGCCGGAGCCAGCCTGGTGATGGCTGAGCCAGAGGCGCACCGCGATCCGCAGGCGCTACAAGCCTTCTTTGCTGAAACAGGCGTGACCACAACCCACTTTGTCCCCTCTATGCTGGCGGCCTTTGTCGCCTCGCTGACGCCGGAAAGCGCGCAGCAGAGCTGCCGCACGCTGAAGCAGGTCTTCTGTAGCGGCGAAGCGCTGCCCGCCGATCTCTGCCGCGAGTGGGAAACTTTAACCGGCGTGGCGCTGCACAATCTCTATGGCCCGACGGAAGCGGCGGTGGATGTCAGCTTCTATCCGGCCTATGGCGAGACACTGGCGCAGGTGCGCGGCAACAGTGTGCCGATTGGTTACCCGGTGTGGAACACGGGTCTGCGTATTCTGGATGCGATGATGCGCCCGGTGCCGTTCGGCGTGGCGGGCGATCTCTATCTCACCGGTATTCAGCTGGCGCAGGGCTATCTTGGTCGCCCTGATTTGACGGCCAGCCGCTTTATCGCCGACCCCTTTACGCCGGGCGAGCGCATGTACCGCACCGGGGATGTTGCCCGCTGGCTGGAAAATGGTGCGGTAGAGTACCTGGGACGCAGCGACGATCAGCTGAAAATTCGCGGTCAGCGCATTGAGCTTGGCGAGATTGACCGGGCGATGCTGGCGCTGCCGGATATCGCCCAGGCGGTTGCGCATGCCTGCGTCTTTAATCAGGCGGCGGCGAGCGGCGGCGATGCCCGCCAGCTGGTTGGCTACCTTGTCTCTGCCTCCGGTCAGCCGCTGGATACGGCCGTACTGCTGGAGCAGCTGCGTGCGCAGCTACCGGCGCACATGGTGCCGGTGCTGTTGATGCAGGTGAGCGCGCTGCCGCTCAGCGCGAACGGTAAGCTCGATCGCAAAGCGTTGCCGCTGCCCGTGCTGCAGGCAGAGCAGGGCGGTCGCCCGCTCACCGCCGGTATGGAAACGCAGGTAGCGCAGGCCTTTGCCGCGCTGCTGGGCTGTGAGGTGAATGATGCGCAGGCGGATTTCTTCGCCCTTGGCGGCCACTCGCTGCTGGCGATGCGGCTTGCCGCGCAGCTGAGCCGCCACTGCGACCGTCAGGTAACGCCGGGACAGATTATGGTCGCGCCGACGGTGGAGAAGCTGGCGGCGCTGCTGGAGCAGCCGCTCTCAAATGAGCAGGCCGGGCGACTCGGGCTGGAAGCGGTGCTGCCGCTGCGTGAAAGCGCGGGGCCAACGCTCTTCTGCTTCCATCCGGCCTCTGGTTTCGCCTGGCAGTTTAGCGTGCTGGCCCGCTATCTTGCGCCGCGCTGGTCGATTACCGGCATTCAGTCTCCGCGCCCGGATGGCCCGTTACAGCAGGCGGCAACGCTGGATGAGGCCTGCGAGCAACAGTTAGCGGCGCTGCTGGCACAGCAGCCGCACGGGCCTTATTACCTGTTGGGTTACTCGCTTGGCGGGACGCTGGCGCACGGCATTGCGGCGCGGCTGCAACAGCGTGGCGAAGAGGTGGCGTTCCTCGGGCTGCTCGATACCTGGCCGCCGGAGACACAAAACTGGGCGGAGAAAGAGGCGAACGGCCTCGATCCTGCGGTGCTGGCCGAGATTGAGCGCGAGCGGCAGGCGTTTCTTGCCGCCCAGCAGGGGCAGGCGTCCAGTGAGCTCTTCTCGCAGATCGAGGGGAATTACGCCGATGCGGTGCGGTTGCTAACCACCGCCCGCAGTGTGCCGTTTGCGGGTAAAGCCACGCTGTTTGTCGCTGAGCGTACCCTGCCGCCCGGCACCGACCCGCAACGCGCCTGGGCACCCTGGGTGAGCGAGTTGGCGGTGTACCGTCAGGATTGCGCCCATGTCGATATCATCTCCCCGCAGGCGTTCGGGCAGATCGGGCCAGTGTTGAGGGAGTTATTGGAGAGGTAAAAAATGGTGTAGGCCGGATAAGCGTTTACGCGCCATCCGGCATATTCCGCAGCACCGATTGCCGGATGGCGGCTTCGCCTTATCCGGCCTACGCGGTTTCAGTGGCTCCGTTAAAGTGGTTTTGTAGGCCGGATAAGCGTGTATCGCGCCATCCGGCAATGGGGTTTGCCAACAACGTTCAACCGCTGCGCCCCAGTGGCACCACCAACGGGGTATGCGCCACCGGATCGTCAATGATCATGCAGCGCAGCCCATACACCTCCTCGATCAACCCGGCGGTGACAATCTCTTTCGGTGCGCCCTGCGCCACAATTTTGCCGTCGCGCAGCGCAATCAAATGGGTGGCGTAACGGCATGCCTGATTTAAATCATGCAGCACTGCGGCCAGCGTATACCCCTGTTCACGGTTCAGCTCGCTGAGCAACTCCAGCAGATCGATTTGATAACTGATATCAAGCCAGGTCGTTGGCTCATCAAGCAGCATGATCGCCGTCTCCTGTGCCAGCACCATGGCGATCCACGCCCGCTGGCGCTGGCCGCCGGAGAGCGTGTCGACGCTCTGCTGCGCCAGACGCTCGACGCCGGTCGCTTTCATGGCGCGCTTCACCGCCTCGTCATCCTCTCTGCGCCAGCGGGTAAAGAGCGGCTGATGCGGATAACGCCCGCGCGCCACCAGCTCCTGCACCGTAATGTCGCCCGGCGTGGTGGCATTTTGCGCCAGCAGCCCGATGCGCCGCGCGACCTCTTTGCTGGCAAAACGCTGGATCTCCTCGCCATCAAGGTAGACATGCCCCTCGCTGGGCGTCATCAGGCGGCTGAGTGTACGTAAGAGGGTCGACTTCCCGCAGCCATTCGGGCCGATGATGGCGGTGAAATGACCATCAGGGATAGCGACGCTCAGCTGCTCGGCAATCACTTTCTTGCCATAGCCAAGGGTTAACGCTTCGCCGCGCAAACGGGGGGATAACGCGCTCATTTCTTGCGGGACTCCTGAATTAACAAGGCGATAAGGTAAATACCGCCGAGGCTGACGGTGACCACGCCAACCGGTAGCTGGTAAGGGGTAAAGCCGCGCTGGGCAATCATATCCGCCAGCAGCAGCAGCAGCGCGCCGCAGAGCGCCGACTGGGTTAACCCCCAACGCGCCGTGCCGCTCAGGCGGCGGGCAATATGCGGTGCCACCAGCGCAATAAAGGAGATGGGGCCGGCAAGTGCCGTGGCGGCGGCGGTCAGCGCCACCGCGACCAGCATCAGTAGCAGACGCGAGCGCTCAACGCTGACGCCCAGCGCGCAGGCGCTGTCATCGCCCATCTCCAGTAGCCGCATGCGCCGCGCCAGCAGGGCAGCGCAAACAAACATCACCAGCATAACCGGCACCGACGGCACCGTTTTCGCCCACGTTAATCCATTCAACGATCCGGCGTTCCACAACCCGGCAGAGAGCGCCGTTTCCAGCGAGGCTTTCAGCAGCAGCCAGGTGTTAAAGGCCACCAGCATCGCGCGTACACCAATCCCGACAATGATCAGGCGGAAGGTTTCAATGCCGTTGCGCCAGGCGAGCAGCCACACCAGTAGCGACGTGAGGATGCCGCCTGCCATTGCTGCCAGCGCAATCGCCGTCAGATGCTGGCCAAACAGCACCATCGCCACCAGCACGCCGCTCCAGGCACCGGTGTTAAACCCCATCACATCCGGGCTACCGAGCGGGTTACGCATCAGCGACTGGAAAATCGCCCCGCTGACACCGAGCGCCGCGCCAACCACCAGCGCCATTAATACCCGCGGCAAGCGCCACTCCAGCACGACCAGCTGCATTGCGCGCGGCGCGTCACCGCATAGCGCGTCGAATACCTGCCTGAAGGTGAGCATCACTGTGCCGCTGCGTAATCCCCAGACGGCGAAGAGCATGGCGGCGACAACCATCAACAGGCAGCTTGCCACTAAACGGCGGGAGGGGGCGATCATAAGCCGCCTCCGCGCGCGCGGCGCACCAGCAGGATCAGCATTGGCGCGCCGATAAAAGCGCTTACCACCGAGACGCGCAGCTCGCCCGGCACAATTACGCGGCCAATTATATCGGCAAACAGCAGTAGAGCAGGGGTGGCGATCAGCGTCACCGGCAGCGACCAGCGGTGATCGGCCCCGACCAGCCCGCGCGCCAGGTGGGGCATCATCAGACCGATAAAGGCGATTGGCCCGACAACCGCCGTGGCGCTACCGCAGAGTACGGTGATCGCCAGCAGGCCCAGCAGCTGGGTGCGCGCCACTTTACTGCCCAGCGCGGTCGCGGTGTCACTGCCCAGACTCAGACTGTTAAGCGCGCGGCTAAGCAGTAACGCCACGCCCGCCGCCAGCAGCACCGGGATCAACACTACGCGCAGAGTTGCCAGCGTGCGAATATCGAGGGAACCGGCTTGCCAGAAACGCAGCTGATCGTAGACGTCAGCATTGAGCAGCGAAATGCCGCTGGAGAGGCCGTCGAGCACGGCGGTGAGCGCCACGCCCGCAAGTGTCAGGCGCACCGGGCTAAGCTGACCGCCGCCCTGGCTGCCGGTAAAAGCCACCAGCAGCGCAGCGGTGAACGCGCCGCAAAAGGCGAGCAGCAGTTGCTCCGTCGGCGTGCTCGCCCCCAGCAGCGCGGCGCCAAGCACAATGGCGAAACTGGCGCCCGCGTTAACGCCCAGCAGGCCCGGGTCGGCCAGCGGGTTGCGCGTCAGGGTTTGCATCAGTGCACCGGCAAGGCCGAGCGCGCCGCCGGCGAGTAAGCCTGCCAGCGTGCGCGGTAGGCGCGCATCGCGAATGATGGTGCAATCTGCGCTGTGACAAGCGCCAAAGAGGGCGTCGGTGATGACCGCGGCAGGCATCGGTTTTGCGCCAATAAACAGGCTCAGTGCCGCGGCAAATATAAGCAGTATCAATAGCCCGACGAGAATCAATACGCGCGCCGGGGAAGTAGAAAACGACATAAAAATCCCAATTTTGATAATGATAGTAATTATCGTTATCGATCCCGTTTTGTTATGTTACCATGCGCAGCCTGAGATTGGACACAGAAAGTATGGAATACAAGGTCTTGTAATGAAGCAACACTCCTGGCTGCTGAATCTCAGCCTGCTGCGGACACATCCGGCTTATCGCGCCGTTTTCCTTGCGCGTTTTATCTCAATCTTATCGCTGGGCTTACTGGGCGTGGCAGTGCCGGTGCAGATCCAGGCGATGACCCACTCCAGCTGGCAGGTCGGGCTTGCCGTGACGCTGACCGGCGGCGCGATGTTTGTCGGCCTGATGCTCGGCGGCGTGCTGGCGGATCGCTTTGAACGTAAAAAGCTGATTTTGCTCGCGCGATCTACCTGCGGTCTTGGCTTTATTGGCCTCTTTCTCAATGCACTGTTACCCGCGCCGTCGCTGGCGGCGATCTATCTGCTCGGCGTATGGGATGGCTTTTTCGGCGCGCTCGGCGTGACGGCGCTGCTGGCGGCGACACCTGCGCTAGTGGGGCGGGAAAACCTGATGCAGGCGGGGGCGATCACCATGCTCACCGTGCGCGTCGGTTCGGTGATCTCGCCGATGGTTGGTGGGTTGCTGCTGGCCTCCGGCGGCGTAGCGTGGAACTACGGTCTGGCAGCGGCGGGCACCTTTATCACTCTGTTGCCGCTGCTGACGCTGCCCGCGCTTCCGCCACCGCCGCAACCGCGCGAGCACCCGCTTAAATCTCTCACTACCGCGCTGCACTTTCTGCTGCGTAACCCGTTAGTTGGCGGCATTGCGCTGCTCGGCGGTCTGCTGACTATGGCCAGCGCCGTGCGCGTGCTCTACCCGGCGCTGGCGATGAGCTGGCAGATGTCGGCGGCGGAGATTGGCGTGCTTTACGCCGCGCTGCCGCTTGGGGCGGCTATCGGCGCGTTGACCAGCGGCAGGCTGGCGCACAGCGAGCGGCCCGGCATCATCATGCTGCTGACCAGCGTCGGCGCGTTTATCGCGATTGCGCTCTTTAGCCTGATGCCCGTCTGGCCGCTCGGCGTACTCTTTCTCGCGCTCTGCGGCTGGCTGACGGCGGTGAGTTCGTTACTGCAATATACCCTGTTGCAAACCCAGACTCCGGAGGCGATGCTCGGGCGCATTAACGGCTTGTGGACGGCGCAAAACGTTACCGGCGACGCCATCGGCGCGGCGCTGCTGGGCGCAATGGGATCGATGCTGACACCCGCCGCCTCGGCGAGCTTCAGCGGTCTGGCTTTAGCGATAGTTGGGTTAGTGCTGGTTCTCATACTCGGCGAGCTGCGCCGTTTCCGACAGGTTCAGTCCGGCGCATAACCCGCACCGGTGGCGTTGATGTCACCGGTGCTTCAGCGTTACGGCGATCTGATCACCCCTTATTGCAAACGGGATGCCTTCACAGGCCGGATAGGTCACGCGCGTTATCCAGCAACGTGGGGCGTGTTTACCGGCCATCCGTCAATAAGGCGTGCGCCAAACACCTTAACCAAATAGCGCCGACAAGCGCTGCAACACGCGGGTTGCACTGTAGTAATCGAGGCGGAAGGTCTCAGCCCCAAGGGCATAAACCCGCTTATTGCGTACCGCGGGAAGATGCGCCAGCAGAGGGTTGGCGCTCAGGGCGTCAGCCTCTTTTTGATCGCCGGCGAACAGAAACAGCGCTTCGCCATTTAGCCCGGCAGCCAGGTTTTCACCGCCGAGCTGGATGATGTCATGGCGCTTCCCCTGGCTCTGGCTCGCCTGCAGGCCTGCCGGTAGCGGCGCGAGGGCAAAACCGAGCTGCTGCATTAACTGGCCCTGCGCGGAGTCGCGGGTCCAGAGATTCGCGCTGTGCGCGGCGGGTGTGTAAACCAGTGCGCTGACCGGTTGCGGCGGCAGCTTCATACGCGATTTTGCCGCCGCAAGCTGCTGGTTGAATTCAGCGATGCGCGCGGCGGCCTGCTTCTCGTGGCCGGTGATTTCGCCAAGCTGGGTAAGCAGCGCCTGCCAGCTCTTATCGTCGTAATTGATGATAAGCGTCGGGGCGATAGGCGAAAGCTGATCGTAGAGGGCCAGCGCGGAGTCGCCGCCGGTGGCGCTGATCAGAATCAGGTCCGGCATCTGTGCGGCAACCGCTTCGGCATTGGCTTCGCCGATGTAGAGGCGCGCGACTTTGCGCTGTTTGGCTATCTCGCCCCACTGGCGCAGAAATCCCTGATCGTCGGCGAAACGGTTATTTGGCGTCGTGGCACCGCTGGCGATCACCGGAGCATCAATCGCCAGCAGCGAGCCGGTGAGAGTCACGCTTGTAGAAACAATGCGTTGCGGCGCGCTGGCAAGCTGATGTACGCCGCGGCTGTCGGTTATCTGGCGCGGCCAGTCGGCGGCGCAGGCTGAGTTAAGTCCTAAAACGAAAATGCCCACTAACAGAGCGTGTTTACGACACCAGCTAAGAAAATTCACAACGTGAGTCCTGTTTCTGTTGGAGTTAATGCTTCTCATTTTCATCGTTGAGCGCCATGGATGCAAGTTATGACCATGCGAGAGGAGATTCTACTGTTGACATCACCGGCAATAACTTTTTATCTTACCGCACCAAACAAAAATGATAATCATTCTTAATACATTTATCATTGCCGGAGGATGATATGGATACGTCATTGGCTGAAGAGATCCAGCTGTCTGCAACGACACTGGCCGCCGATCAATTTTTCTTTATGTCGCCGTACCGCAGTTTCACCACGTCGGGGTGTGTTACGCGTTTCTCAGAGCCGGCAGCGGGGGGCGAGGTCCCGGAGAGCGCCTTCCAGCAAAAAATGGCGCAGGCCTTTGCCGACGCCAGAGCACAGGGCATCGCGCGGCCGATTATGGTGGGTGCCATCCCGTTTGATACCACGCAACCTTCGGCGCTCTTTATCCCTCAACGCTGGCAGAGCTTCTCCCGCCCGGAAAAACAGCGCGCTGCGCGCTACTTCAACAGCGGCGCGATGCCGAATGTGAAAGCGCAAAAAGCGGTGCCCGAGCAGGATCTGTTTATGGCGATGGTGGCGAACGCGTCCGCGCGCACCGCCACGCCGGAAGTGGACAAAGTGGTACTCTCACGCCTGATTGAGATCGCAACCGACCGTCCGGTCGACAGTGGCGTGCTGCTTGAGCGCTTAATTGCGCAGAACCCCGCCAGCTTCAACTTCCACGTTCCGCTGCCCGATGGCGGCGCGCTGCTGGGCGCAAGCCCGGAGCTGCTGCTGCGCAAAGAGGGCGATCGTTTCAGCTCCCTGCCGCTGGCCGGTTCGGCCCGTCGCCAGCCCGATGACATGCTCGATCGCGAAGCGGGCAACAAACTGCTGGCTTCAGAAAAAGATCGCCATGAACACGAACTGGTGACGCAGGCGATGAAAAAAGTGCTCCAGCCGCGCAGCCGCATGTTGACGCTGCCATCGTCGCCGCAGCTGGTGAACACACCGACGCTGTGGCACCTGGCAACGCCGATTGAGGGCACGGCAAAAGAGGGCGAAAACGCCTTAACACTCGCCTGCCTGCTTCACCCGACACCCGCGCTGAGCGGCTTCCCGCATCAGATCGCGAAGAAAATCATCGCCGAGCTTGAGCCCTTTAACCGCGAACTTTTCGGCGGCATTGTTGGCTGGTGCGATGCCGAAGGAAACGGCGAGTGGGTAGTCACCATCCGCTGCGCGCGCATCCGCGACAACCACGTCCGCCTGTTTGCCGGCGCCGGGATTGTCCCCGCCTCGTCGCCGCTCGCGGAATGGCGCGAAACGGGCGTCAAACTGACCACCATGTTAAACGCCTTTGGTTTGCATTAAGGAGCCACAGTGACCATTCCTTTTAGCCGCTGGCCAGAAGAGTTTGCCCGTCGTTATCGTCAAAAGGGCTACTGGCAGGATCTGCCGCTGAGCGATATTTTGACCCGCCATGCCGCCAGCCAAGCCATTGCGGTGATCGACGGCGATCGCGAGTTGAGCTATCGCCAGCTGCATGCCGCCTCGGACAACCTCGCCAGCGCGTTGCGCTCGATGGGCATTGCGCGCGGCGACACCGCGCTGGTGCAGCTGGGCAATGTCGCCGAGTTTTACATCACCTTTTTCGCCCTGCTGAAAATCGGCGTCGCGCCGGTGAATGCGCTCTTCAGCCATCAGCGCAGCGAACTCAACGCCTACGCGGCGCAAATCAGGCCCGCACTGCTGATTGCCGATCGCGCACACGGGCTGTTTGCCGATGACGCTTTCCTCAGCGGGCTGGAAAACGATCACCCGTCGCTGCGCGCTATTTTGCTGCGTGGCGAATCGCTGGAGCAGGCGATTGCCCGCCCGGCAGATAATTTTACCGCTACGCCGACCCCGACGGATGAGGTGGCCTTCTTCCAGCTCTCCGGCGGCAGCACCGGCACGCCGAAGCTGATCCCTCGCACACACAACGACTATCTCTACAGCATTGTGCGCAGTAATGAGATTTGCCATTTCACGGCGCAAACCCGCTACCTCTGCGCCTTGCCGGCGGCACACAACTACCCGTTAAGCTCGCCCGGTGCGCTCGGTGTCTTCCTCGCTGGCGGGTGTGTGGTGCTGGCGAGCGATCCCAGCGCCACGCTCTGTTTCCCGCTGATTGAAAAACATCAGATTAACGTGACCGCGCTGGTGCCCCCGGCGGTCAGCCTCTGGTTGCAGGCGATTGCCGAGTGGGGCAGCAGTGCCCAGCTTGCGACGCTGGAATTGTTGCAGGTGGGCGGTGCGCGGCTCTCGGCGACGCTGGCGGCGCGCATACCGGCGGAGATCGGCTGCCAGCTTCAGCAGGTGTTCGGCATGGCGGAAGGGCTGGTGAACTACACCCGCCTCGACGATCCGCAAGAGCGCATCATCAACACCCAGGGGCGGCCAATGTCGCCGGATGATGAGGTGTGGGTCGCGGATGAGAACGGTAATCCACTGCCCGCAGGGCAGACTGGGCGTCTGATGACGCGCGGCCCGTACACCTTCCGTGGCTACTTCAACAGCCCGCAACACAACGCCAGCGCCTTTGATGCTGAGGGCTTCTACTGCTCGGGCGATCTTATCGCCATTGATGAGCAGGGCTACATCACCGTGCAGGGGCGGGAAAAAGATCAGATCAACCGTGGCGGCGAGAAGATTGCCGCCGAGGAGATCGAAAACCTGCTGTTGCGCCATGAAGCGGTGATCCACGCTGCGCTCGTCAGCATGGAGGATAGCCTGCTCGGCGAGAAGAGCTGTGCGTATCTGGTGGTGAAAACCCCGCTGCGCGCGGTGGCGATCCGCCGCTTTTTGCGCGAGCAGGGCGTGGCGGAATTTAAGCTGCCGGATCGCGTCGAGTGCCTTGAAGCGCTGCCGCTGACGCCGGTAGGAAAAGTTGACAAGAAACAGTTACGCCAGTGGTTAGCACAACGCACCCCGGCGTAAAGGAGAGAAGATGGCAATCCCAAAACTACAGGGCTACGCGCTGCCCGCGGCGGCTGATATCCCGGACAACAAAGTGAACTGGTCGTTTGAGCCCGCCCGCGCGGCGCTGTTAATCCATGATATGCAGGACTATTTTGTCAGTTTCTGGGGCGATAACTGTCCGATGATGCAGCAGGTGGTGGCGAACATCGCCGCGCTGCGTGACTTCTGTAAGCAGCACAATATTCCGGTCTACTACACCGCGCAGCCGAAAGAGCAGAGCGATGAAGACCGCGCGCTGCTGAACGACATGTGGGGGCCAGGGCTGACCCGCTCGCCGGAGCAGCAGCAGATCGTCAGCGCGCTGGCACCGGACGAGGCCGACACTGTACTGGTGAAGTGGCGCTATAGCGCGTTTCACCGCTCGCCGCTGGAGCAGAGGCTGAAAGAGACCGGACGCAATCAGCTGCTGATCACCGGCGTTTACTCGCATATCGGCTGTATGACCACCGCTACCGACGCTTTTATGCGCGATATCAAGCCCTTTATGGTGGCCGATGCGCTGGCGGATTTCAGCCGCGAAGAGCACTTAATGTCGCTCAACTATGTCGCCGGGCGTTCCGGTCGCGTGATGCTGACGCAAGAGTTGTTGCCGCTGCCGGCGAGCAAAGCGGCGCTGCGCGCGCTGATTCTGCCCCTGCTGGATGAGTCCGATGAGCCGCTGGATGACGAAAACCTGATTGATTACGGCCTCGATTCGGTGCGCATGATGGCGTTGGCCGCACGCTGGCGCAAAGTGCATGGCGATATCGATTTTGTCATGCTGGCGAAAAACCCGACCATTGATGCCTGGTGGGCGCTGCTTGCGCGCGGGGTGCAGTGATGGCGAGCCTCGATTTCAGCGGGCGCAGCGTCTGGGTAAGCGGGGCGGGGAAGGGGATCGGCTATGCCACCGCGCTGGCCTTTGTCGAGGCGGGTGCGCAGGTGACCGGCTTCGATCTCGCCTTTAACGGCGACGCGTACCCCTTTGCCTGCGAAACGCTGGATATCGCCGATGCCGCGCAAGTTGCCGCCGTCTGCGAACGCCTGCTGGCGAACAACGCGCCGCTGGATGTGCTGGTCAATGCCGCGGGTGTTTTGCACATGGGCGCAACGGATGCGCTCTCTGACAAGGCGTGGCAGCAGACGTTTGCCGTCAACGTCGGCGGTGCCTTTAACCTCTTTCGCCAGACGATGGCGCATTTTCGCCGCCAGCAGCGCGGCGCAATTGTGACCGTCTGCTCTGACGCCGCGCACGCGCCGCGTATCGGCATGAGCGCTTACGGCGCGTCCAAAGCCGCGCTGAAAAGCCTGGCCCTGACCGTGGGGCTTGAGCTGGCCGCCAGCCATGTGCGCTGCAATATCGTCTCACCGGGATCAACCGATACCGATATGCAGCGCACGCTGTGGGTGAGCGAGGATGCGGAGCAGCAGCGCATTCGCGGTTTCGGCGAGCAGTTCAAGCTCGGCATTCCGTTGGGGAAAATCGCCCGTCCCCAGGAGGTGGCCAACACCATCCTGTTCCTCGCCTCGGATCTCGCCAGCCACATCACGCTGCAGGATATCGTGGTGGATGGCGGCTCGACGCTGGGGGCGTGATGATCTGGAAACGGCACTTCACGCTGGAGGCGCTGAATGCCACCAGCAATAACACCCTGATCGAACACCTGGCGATTACCTACACCCGCATCGGGGAGGATTTTCTCGAAGCGGAGATGCCGGTCGATAGCCGCACCCAGCAGCCGTTTGGCCTGCTGCATGGCGGCGCGTCGGCGGCGCTGGCGGAAACGCTCGGCTCGATGGCCGGTTTTATGATGACCAGCGACGGGCAGTGCGTGGTTGGCACTGAACTGAACGCCACCCATCACCGGGCGGTGGCGCACGGCAAAGTACGCGGCGTTTGCCAGCCGCTGCATCTAGGCCGCCATAATCAGAGCTGGGAGATCGTGGTGTTCGATGAGCAGGGGCGGCGCTGCGCAACCTGTCGTCTCAGCACCGCGCTGCTCGGCTAACCTTTCGCCCTCCCGCTCAGGAGGGCATTCTTGCGATCCCGTTAACACAATCAGCGAAATGCCGTGCGGCAGGCCGCCTTTCCTGTGTTTCAAAGTTGTTAAGTTCTTTGAGTTGATATAGAAACAAAATGTAACATCTCTCTGTCTCTCAAACGGATAACCGCTATGAACAACCCAGGGAAATACCTTGTTTGGGGCGCGCTCTCGCTTATTGGCGCGTTTGCCCTCGGCTATATCGCTCTGAATCGCGGCGAACCGATCAACGCACTCTGGATCGTGGTCGCAGCCGTCTGTATTTACCTCATCGCTTACCGTTTTTATGGCCTCTATATAGCCAAAAATGTGCTGCAGGTTGACCCGACGCGCATGACCCCGGCGGTGCGCTACAACGATGGCCTTGACTATGTCCCGACAGATAAAAAAGTGCTGTTCGGTCACCATTTTGCGGCGATTGCTGGCGCAGGCCCGCTGGTCGGCCCGGTGCTGGCGGCGCAGATGGGGTATCTGCCAGGCATGATCTGGATCCTTGCCGGCGTCGTGCTGGCGGGTGCGGTGCAGGATTTTATGGTGCTCTTTATCTCCACCCGCCGCGATGGGCGCTCCCTTGGCGAGATGGTGAAGGCAGAGATGGGGCCGACGGTCGGCGTGATCGCGCTGGTGGCGACCTTTATGATCATGGTGATTATCCTCGCGGTGCTGGCGATGATTGTCGTCAAAGCACTCACCCACAGCCCGTGGGGCACTTATACCGTGGCGTTTACCATTCCGCTGGCGGTATTTATGGGCATCTACATTCGTTACCTGCGCCCCGGGCGCATCGGCGAAGTGTCGGTGATTGGCCTGGTGCTGCTGGTGTTCGCTATTATCTCCGGCGGCTGGGTAGCTGAAAGCCCGACCTGGGCACCGTGGTTTGACTTCACCGGCGTACAGCTCACCTGGATGCTGGTCGGCTACGGTTTTGTCGCCTCGGTGCTGCCGGTGTGGCTGCTGCTGGCGCCGCGCGACTACCTCTCCACTTTCCTGAAAATCGGCACCATTATTGGCCTGGCGATTGGCATTCTGATTATGCGCCCGACGCTGACGATGCCCGCGCTGACCAAATTTGTTGACGGCACCGGCCCGGTGTGGACCGGCAATCTCTTCCCATTCCTCTTTATCACCATCGCCTGCGGCGCGGTCTCCGGCTTCCATGCGCTCATCTCCTCCGGCACCACGCCGAAGATGCTCGCCAGCGAAGGGCAGGCCTGCTTTATCGGCTACGGCGGCATGTTGATGGAGTCGTTTGTAGCGATCATGGCGCTGGTCTCGGCCTGTATTATCGACCCGGGCGTCTACTTTGCGATGAACAGCCCGATGGCGGTGCTGGCTCCGGCAGGCACGACGGACGTGGTGGCCTCGGCGGCGCAGGTGGTAAGCAACTGGGGCTTTACCATTACGCCGGATGCGCTGCGGCAGATTGCCGATGAAGTGGGGGAGCAGTCGATTATCTCGCGGGCGGGCGGGGCACCGACGCTGGCGGTCGGCATGGCTTATATTCTGCACGGCGCGCTCGGCGGCCTGATGGATGTCTCCTTCTGGTATCACTTTGCGATTCTGTTTGAGGCGCTGTTTATTCTGACGGCGGTGGATGCCGGTACCCGTGCGGCGCGCTTTATGTTGCAGGATCTGCTTGGGGTGATCTCACCGACGCTGAAACGCACCGAATCACTGCCCGCCAACCTGCTTGCCACCGCACTCTGCGTGCTGGCCTGGGGCTACTTCCTGCATCAGGGGGTGGTCGATCCGTTGGGCGGCATCAATACGCTGTGGCCGCTGTTTGGTATCGCCAACCAGATGCTGGCAGGCATGGCGCTGATGCTCTGCGCGGTGGTGCTGTTTAAGATGAAGCGCCAGCGCTATGCGTGGGTGGCGTTAGTGCCGACAGCCTGGCTGCTGGTCTGTACGCTCACCGCCGGCTGGCAGAAAACCTTCAGCCCGGATAACAAAGTGGGCTTCCTGGCGATTGCCAATAAGTTCCAGGCGATGATCGACAGCGGCAACATTCCGGCGCAGTATACCCAGTCACAGCTGGCGCAGCTGGTGTTTAACAACCGTCTTGATGCCGGGTTAACCCTCTTCTTTATGGTTGTGGTGGTGGTACTGGCGTTCTACTCGCTGAAGACCGCGCTGGCGGCGCTGAAAGCGGAACAGCCGACGGCGCAAGAGACGCCGTACGAAGCGATGCCGGACGATGTTGATCGGGTTGTCGCGCGCGCCAAAAATGCGCATTAAGCAAAGGAGCAGATATGTTCGATACGCTCTCAAAAGCGGGCAAATACTTAGGCCAGGCGGCAAAGATGATGATTGGCGTGCCGGATTATGACAACTACGTTGAGCATATGCGCGTCACCCACCCGGACCAGACGCCGATGACCTACGAGGAGTTCTTCCGCGAGCGCCAGGATGCGCGCTACGGCGGCAAAGGCGGCGCACGCTGCTGTTAACGATAAGAAGGCGGCACATCTGCCGCCCTCTTTTTGTCTGCCGTCAGGCGTTGGTCCCGCCATCCACCACGATATCTGCGCCGGTAATGTGCTTCGCCGCCGGGCTGGCGAGGAATGCCACTGCTTCGGCAATATCCTGCGGCTCACCGTAATGGCCTAACGCCGTAAAGCTGCGCTGCTCCTCTGCCTGCGCGCCATCTGCCGGGTTCATATCGCTGTCCGTTGAACCGGGTTTCACCATATTCACCGTAATGCCGCGCGCGCCCAGATCCCGTGCCAGTCCGCGCGTCAGGGAGTTGAGGGCTGATTTAGTCATCGAATAGACAGTGACGCCTTTAAACGGCACCTGGTCGGAGAGGTTACTGCCGATGTTAATGATGCGCGCGCCATCCGGCAGGTGCGCCAGCGCCGCCTGGGTGGCATAGACCACGCCGCGAATATTGACGTTAATCAGCGCATCGATATCCGCCTGCGACATCGACTCCAGCGGCCCGCCGCGCGCAATCCCGGCGTTATTGACCAGAATATCCAGCCCGCCCAGTTGCGCCACCGCCTGGGTGACGGAGGCCTGCGCCGCCTGCGGATCGGCGCTATCAGCCTGGATGGCGACACCGTTGCGCCCGAGCGCTCGGATCTCTTCGGCAACCGCTTCGGCTTTCTGGGTCGATTTTTCATAAGTGATGGCGACATCCGCCCCGGCGCGCGCCAGCGTTAAAGCGATGGCTTTGCCGAGACCCCGGCTTGCGCCGGTGACCAGCGCGCGTTTACCTGACAGTGAATAGGACATGGTGACTCCTGAATTATGTGTCGATTGATACATAATTAAAATAATCAGGCTTCCATCTATTCGTCAATATTATTAATATACCGATCAGCACAAAATGTGAGGAGCTGATGATGAGCCGGGGAAGACCGCGCGAGTTTGATCGTACAGAAGCGCTGAACAAGGCGATGTTGATCTTCTGGCGCAAGGGGTATACCGCCACCTCAATGAGCGATCTCTATGAAGCGATGGGGATTAAATCACCGAGCCTCTACGCGGCGTTCGGCAGTAAAGAGGATCTCTACAATGAGGTGTTACAGCACTATGAGCAGTGTGTTGCACCGCTGATTTGGGGCGACATGGAGCAGGAGCCATCGCCCAGGCGCGCGGTGGCTGGCTGGCTTGAACGCTCCGCAGAGAGCCTGACGCGCTGCGATCTGCCCCATGGCTGCATGGTGACGCTCTCGGCTGTCGCCAGCGAAGGTAACGATCGGCTCGGCCAGCGCGTACAGGCTATGCGCCACGGCGGCATGGCGTTGCTGAAGGCGCGTCTGGCGCAGGCACAAGCGCAGGGCGAACTGCCCGCTGATACCGATATTGATGCGCTGACCCGGCTTTACACCAGCATCCAGCAAGGGATGTCGATCCAGGCGCGCGACGGCGCCAGCCGCGAAACCCTGCTCGGCATCGCCCGCATGGCGATGGGGCTGTGGCCGACAAAGTAATGACCGGTTTTTATAGGCCGGATAAGCGGTTACACGCCATCCGACAATGAGTGGGGCATGTTGCCGTGGTGGACGAGGTTCTGTAGGCCTGATAAGGCGCAGCCGCCATCCGGCATGTGATCCCGTCTCCATTTCCCAATAAAGCGAAAGGACATATGCTGCCAAAAATGTTAAATACGTCGATAAAAACACATTTATTAGACATGTTATCGTGACAGGTCGATTGCATCGATATATTATCAGTATATGTCGATAAAAATGGATTTTGTAAACATATGAGCTGGGATCCGACCATACCCTATAACGCGCTACCGATGCTGCCGCCCAACGTGGAGGAGATTGAAACCCGCAAGGTACTTAAGGCCTGCATAACTGCACGTGCCGCTCTGGCAGAGTTGAACACGGCAGGGGAGTTAATTCCCGATCAAGGTCTACTGATTAACCTCCTTCCTCTCCTGGAAGCAAAAGACTCCTCGCGCATCGAAAATATCGTGACCACCAGCGATCAGCTCTTCCAGTACGCTGGTCAGGCCGAGAATGCCGATCCCGCAACAAAAGAGGCGTTACGTTATCGAACTGCGTTGCACGATGGCTTTACTTACCTGAGCAGTTACCCGTTATCTACTAACACAGCAATAACTATCTGCACCACGCTGCGCGGCGTACAAACGGATATTCGTAAGACTCCGGGAACGGTATTGCGCGATCAGAACAGTAACGTGGTTTACACCCCTCCGGTAGGCGAAGCGGCTATTCGCGATCTGCTGGCGAACTGGGAACGTTTCGTCCATGCAGATGATGACCTGGATCCGCTGATAAAAATGGCGATTTCACACTATCAATTTGAATGTATTCACCCCTTTTCGGACGGAAACGGCAGAACAGGCCGAATCCTGAATATTTTGTATCTGATCCAGAGTGAATTGCTTTCGCTGCCCATCCTTTACCTCTCCCGGTTTATCCTGGAAAGGCGCGATCACTATTACACGCTCCTGCGTGAGGTAACAGCCGAGGGTCGTTGGGAGGCGTGGATCTTATTTATGCTGGAAGCGATAGAAAACACGGCGCGCTGGACCAAGAAAAAAATCGCCATCATTCGGGAATTGATGGTGGATACGACACAATTTGTGCGTGCACGACTGCCAAAAATCTACAGCCATGAGTTGATTCAAATACTTTTTGCACAGCCCTACTGTCGGATAGATAACCTTGTAAAAGGGCAAGTGGCTAAGCGCCAGACTGCATCGCTCTACCTTAAGCAATTGGCAGAAATAGGGGTGCTGGAGGAGATGAGCGTGGGTCGCGAAAAGCTTTACCTCAATACCCAACTGCTGCAGGAGTTAAGCAACTAATTGCCGCGAGTCAGCTCTCTCACGATGTTCTCCTGCCGGATGGCGCGTGCCGCTTATCCGGCCTACGCCGTTTCAGCGGTTTCGTTACCGTAGGCCGGATAAGGCGCAGCCGCCATCCGGCAATCGGTGATAATGCCGGATGGCGCGTACACGCTTATCCGGCCTGCGGGATTGATGCCTTTTGCGATTTACCGCGCGAAGGCCTCCACCTTCTCAAACGCCGCATAGAGCGTTTCGGCGGTAACGGCCACTGGCAGGGCATGAATTGATTCCACCGGTCGCAGAGTGTGGGCGATCACCTTATCCAGCTCGGCACGGTTATGAATATCCACCTCCAGCTCCGCAAGTGTGGTCGGCAGGTTGAAACGCTGATAGGCAGCAATAAGCTGCGCCAGCACCTCCTCCTGGCCGAGCAGGGCGCTCTGCACCAGAATGCCGTAAGCCACTTTCGTGCCGTGCAGAAACTTCTCCGTTTGCGGCAGCACCGTCAGCCCGTTATGCACCGCATGTGCCGCCGCCACGCGGGTATAGCGCTCGCCAAGCCCACCGACCATGCCGCCACCAGCAATAATCGCATCCACCACATCGCGAAATGCCTGCGTCACTTCCCCGCGCTGCCGATCGGCCAGCGCCGCTTCGCTGCTCTCCAGCAAGACATCGCGGATCGCCAGCGCGCCGTTGATGCCAAGGCGCACCGTTAGCGGCAACTTCTCCGGCTGCGGTGCCAGCACAACCGCTTCATACCACTTCGCCAGCGTATCGCCGATGCCCGCCAGCAGGTACTCCGCCGGGGCATTAAGGATAATCTGCGGCTCAACCAGCACCAGAAAGTTAGCGTCATCAAAGATCTCAAAATGGAGCGCCTGACCGGCGTCGTTATACCAGACCGAAAGCGGCGTCCACGCCGCACAGGTAGCGGCGATGGTTGGAATCGCCACTACCGGCAAGCCGAGACGGCGCGCCACCGCTTTTGCCGTATCCAGCAGTGCGCCGCCACCCACACCGATCACCACGCTGCGATCCCTCCCCGCCTGCTGCGCCAGTTCCGCCACATCACTCTCGCTACAATGGCCTTTAAACAGCAGATGCGTGGCGCCGGGCGCATGAAATGCTTGTGGCAGATAGGGTTCTGCGGCGGCAAAGGCGCGCTCGCCGTAGATCCACACCGCGCGAGAAAGCTGCTCAGCGGAGAAAAAATCCTCCAGCCGCGCCAGGCTGCCGGGGTGGGAGTAGTAGTTGGCGGGGCCGGGTACAACGCGGATATCGGTGCTGCTCATATGAGGTGTCCTTGTGTGTGATCGCTAACCCGATGTTATGTCTGGACATCCGGATGGCTAATATCATTTCGCTTTAACTTATGCCTTTTCTGTCGTTGCCAGTCAAGCGAGGCTGTGAAAAATTCGCTAAATCAATCTATTAATCGCAGGTATTCACGCGCTATGGGAAGCAACCTCCTCGAAATGCGTGGCATGCGCCTCGCCTTCGGCGGCTTCAACGCCCTGTCGAATGTCGATCTCACCTTGCGGGGCGGTTCAGTCCATGCTTTAACCGGCGCAAATGGCGCAGGCAAATCGACTCTGATGGCGGTGTTGTGCGGCACCTATGACCATTACGAAGGGGAGATCGCCATTAACCATCAGGTGGTGTCGATCCGCTCCCCGCGCGATGCCAGGCAACTCGGCATTCACCTGGTGCAGCAGGAGGTGGACGTTGCGCTGGTGCCGGGGCTGAGCATCGCCGAGAACATCATGCTGGATAAGCTGGCAGAGGGCGGACACCGTTTTCGCTGGGGCGAGATCCGCCGCCAGGCGCGCGAAGCGCTGGCGCAGCTCAATGTCGCGTTTGATGTCACCCGCGCCATCGACAGCTGCACGCTGGCGGAAAAACAGCACATTTTGCTGGCGCGGGCGCTCTCCCATCACTGCCGCTTTTTGATCCTCGATGAGCCAACCGCGCCGCTCGATCAGCATGAGAGCGAGCGCCTCTTCGCGGTGGTCAGACGCCTGCAACAGCAGGGGATTGGCGTGGTGTTTATCTCTCATCGCATTCATGAAGTGAAAGCGATTTGCGACACCCTGACGGTGCTGCGCGACGGCAGGCTGGTCGAGTCCGGGCCGATGACGGCGCTCAGCGGCGAAGAGATTGTCGAGAAGATGCTCGGCCATGAATTGAGCGATATCTACCCGCCCGCGCGCCCACCGCACAGCGATGAACTGCTGCTCAGCATTGATGGCCTGCACGATGAAGGGCTGCTGAAAGATATCTCACTGCGGCTGCGTAAAGGCGAAATTCTTGGCATTGCCGGCCTGGCGGGCGCGGGCAAAACCGAGCTGTGCAAAGCCCTCTTCGGGGCGAGCAAAAGCCGTATTACGCGCGGGGAGCTGAACCATCAGCCGTGGCGTCCGCGCGATCCGGCCGATTCGGTGACGCGCGGCATGGCGCTGGTGCCGGAAGAGCGGCGCAAAGAGGGGATCTTTATTGATGAGCCGGTCAGCATGAACCTCGCCGTCAGCGCCGATCGCACCTTTTCGCGCTGGGGGATCTTTGCCCATCACCAGGCGTGGCGCTGGGCGCAAGAGGTGATTGCCCGCGTCGGCGTGCGCGCCAGTGGGCCCGGTCAGGTGCTGCGCCGTCTCTCCGGCGGCAATCAGCAGAAGGTGGCGATTGGCAAGTGGCTGCGCGGCCGGGCAAATGTGGTCATTTTTGACGAACCGACCAAAGGCGTTGATGTAAAGGCGAAAACTGACCTCTTTCAGCTGATCGATGGGCTGGCGCGGGAGGGCAAAGGCGTGATTTACGCGTCGGGTGAATTCGCCGAGCTGGTGGGTTTATGCGACCGGATTTGTGTGCTGTGGGATGGGCGCATTGTGGCAGAAGTGCAGGGCGAGGATGCCCGCGAAGAGACACTCCTTTACTATTCCACCGGAGGAACGGCCCGTGAGTAAGGCCCTTTCAGTCAGTGCGGCGGCATCCCCGCGGCAGCAATTTTTCGATTTCCTTTATAAGTGGGGCATGTTGCTTACCGTAGTGGCGCTGGTCGCCATTTTTGGCATCGCCTCGGACAACTTCCTCGATCCCAATAACATCATCAATATCCTGCGATCGATCGCCATCGTCACGGTGATTGCCGTCGGCGTCTCGATCTCACTGACCATCGGCGGGTTTGATCTCTCAGTCGGCTCCACCGCATCGCTGGCCAACGCACTGGTGATCTCGCTCTTTGTCTGGCACGGCTTTGGCACGACGGAGGCGATCCTCGTAACGCTGGCGCTCTGTACGCTGGTCGGCCTGTTTAACGCTTTTCTGATTGTGGTGCTGCGTATTCCCGACATGCTGGCGACGCTCGGTAGCCTGTTTGTCATTCAGGGCGTGGCGATGACCTACAGCTACGGCGGGTCGATTACTGAAAACATGGTGCTGCCGAGCGGCGATATGGCGGAAGGCACCATTCCGGCGGCGTTTTCGCTGCTCGGCCAGGTGCCGACTATCGTCATCATTATGCTGGTGGTTACCGTCGTTGCGCAGCTTGGCCTGTCGCTGACCACCCATGGCCGCCGGATGTACGCCATCGGCGGGAACCCGGAAGCGGCGCGCCTCTCCGGCATTCGCACCACGCGCTACAAAGTGGCGGCATATGTGATTGCCTCACTGCTGGCCGGGCTTGGCGGGATTCTGCTCGCCTCGCGGATTGGCTCCTCGCAGGTGAACGCCGGCGGCGGGTATTTGATGGATGCGGTCGCTGCGGCGTGGATCGGCTTCTCGCTGGCGGGCTCGGGCAAACCGAACGCGCTCGGCACGCTGGTCGGGGCGGCGATCCTCGGCGTGCTCTCTAACGGGCTGGTGATGCTGTCGGTGCCCTATTACGCCATGGACATTATTAAGGGGCTGGTGCTGGCCGGTGCCCTTGCGTTGACTTACTTCCAGCGTCGTTAACTTTCAGGGGAAAACAGAGATGAAAAAAATGGCACTTTCACTGCTGGCGCTGGGATGGCTGAACGCGCTGCCGGGCCATGCCGCCACGCCTGCGCCAGTTCCGGAGGCGATTGCTAACCATAACGGCCCGGTGCGTATTGCGCTGATCCGCAACCTCGGCTCTGATGACAACACCACCCAGTTTGTCGCCGGTGCCTTGCAGCAGGGTAAAAAGCTCGGCTTTAAGATCAGTACCTTTTTAAGCAATGGCGACGACGCCAAATTCCAGGACTTCGTTAACCAGGCGATCAGCCAGAAGTACGACGGCATTATTCTTTCGCAGGGGCGCGATCCCTACTCGACGGATCTGATCAAAAAAGCGGTTGCCGCCGGCATCAAAGTGGCGGTGTTTGATACCGCCGTTCAGGGTGAGATCCCGGGCGTTACCGTGACGCAGCAGGATGACGCCTCGCTGACCAAACTCTCTTTCGGCGAACTGGTGAAAGATTTCAACGGCAAAGCCAACATTATCAAGCTGTGGGTCGCCGGTTTCCCGCCGATGGAGCGCCGCCAGGCGGCCTATGCCGAACTGCTGAAAGCCAACCCTGGCATCAAAGAGCTGGAGTCGATCGGTGCCGTTTCATCCGATGTGCAGGGCGACACCGCCAACAAAGTGGGCGCAGTGCTGGCGAAATACCCGAAAGGGCAGATTGATGCCATCTGGGGCACCTGGGATGCCTTCAGCCAGGGGGCCTATAAGGCGCTGAAAGAGAATGGCCGCACTGAGATCAAGCTCTATAGCATTGATGTCTCGAACCAGGATCTGCAACTGATGCGCGAAGCGGGCAGCCCGTGGAAAGTGAGCGTGGCGGTGGACCCGAAACTGATTGGTGCCACCAATGTGCGCCTGATTGCCAATAAAATTGCCGGAGAACCGACGCCTGCGACCTACGATTTTAAAGCCGCCGCCATTCCGCAGGCGCTGCTCGCCAGCCAGCCTGGCGCGGTGAATGTGGCGACGCTTGGCAAAATCATTCCCGGCTGGGGCCAGACGCAGGACTTTATCGCGCCGTGGTTTGCGACGCTGGAAGCGAAGAGCAAGTAGTTTGCAAAACGAGCCGGTTTTGTCGGCCGGATAAGGCAACGCCGCCATCCGGCAGTGCGCCGACCTTTAATAAGGATAAATCATGGCAACTGAACTTCCACGCCCGGACTACAGCCGCAATATGCGGCTTATTGGCCACAGCGATCAGGGTGGGCGCCCGGACGGCGTACAGCTCATGGTGCACCGCGGCTTTGCCTATATCGGGCATATGGTGTCGCAAGGCTTCTCTATTGTGGATATTCGCGATCCGAAGAAGCCGAAACCCGCGGGCTTTATCGCCGCGCCGCCCGGCACCTGGAATGTGCACCTACAAGCTCACGACGATCTGCTGCTGGTGATCAACGCCCGCGATCTCTTTGCCGACGCCCGCTTTGCCGATGAAAAGGTCTACTACACCCGCCCGGTCGGCGAAACGGTAAGCGATGTGCAGGAGAGGGGCTGGAGCGCCGGGCTGCGTATTTTCGATATCTCCACGCCGGATAAGCCGCGTGAAATCAGCTTCCTGTCGCTTGATGGTATTGGCATTCACCGTATCTGGTACGTGGGTGGGCGCTGGGCCTATGTCTCTGCATTGATCGACGGTTTTACCGATTACATCTTCCTGACTATCGATCTTAACGACCCGCGCAAACCTGAGGTAGCCGGGCGCTGGTGGCTGCCGGGCATGAACCAGGCCGCAGGTGAAACGCCGGGCTGGGAAGAGGGCAAACGTTATGCGCTGCACCACGCGATTATTGCCGGTGATACCGCTTACGGCAGCTGGCGCGACGGCGGCCTGACGCTGCTGGATGTGAAGGATCGCACCCAGCCGACGCTTATCAGCCACCGGAACTGGAGCCCACCGTTTGGCGGCGGCACCCATACCGCGCTGCCGCTGCCGGATCGCGATCTGCTGGTGGTGCTGGATGAAGCGGTGCTGGACAATCAGGAGGATGGCGAGAAGCTGATCTGGCTGTTCGATATTCGCGAGCCCTCCAACCCGGTCAGCATCGCCACCTTCCCCCAGCCGGATGAGATCGATTATGTGGCGAAAGGGGCGCACTTCGGGCCGCACAACCTGCATGAGAACCGCCCCGGCAGCTTTATCAGCTCAACGCTGATTTTCGCCACCTACCAGAACGCTGGCGTACGCGCCTACGATATCTCTGACCCCTATCGCCCGGTTGAAACCGGTGCGCTGGTGCCTGCTGCGCCAGAGAAAATGATGGATACCCGCCCCGGTCGACCGCGGGTGATCCAGTCCTGCGATCTGTTTGTTGATGCGCAGGGGATCATCTACAGCACCGACTACAACGGCGGGTTATCGATTATTGAGTATCTGGGGTAAGCGAAGCGCCGGAGGGCGCTTCGTTATCTGGCTTATGAGTATTGCCGCACGCGGGCAATTAACTCATCGACGCTATCAATGCGATCGGCAATCACAATCAGCGCTTTGCCAAGTGAAATGGCATGGCGCAGGCAGGCGTGGCGCATCTCATCATCTTTAATGGTGTCGATATCCGCCACGTGCGACAGGCCGACAGTGCGGCGAATAAGCTCAGTGCCGCAAAAACCGATCGCATCGATCCACACTTTTTTCAGGAACGCCGAGGCGTAGCCCGGCTGCGCCAGCGCCGCATCCTGCGTTTTCTCTGTGGCCAGCGCCTGGAAGCGCTCGGCAAACGTCGTCCACAGGGTCTGAATATCGATCAGCCGCTGTTCGCGTGCCGCCGCCGCATCGCGAATACCGAGGTGGCCCGGCAGGCCGCAGTAGTTGAGCAGCAGGTTGCCGATGGCGGTGCCGATATCAAAGCCAATCGGGCCGAAATAGCCGAACTCGGCGTCAATGGCTTTCAGGCTGCCGTCGGCGACAAAGATCGAGCCGCTGTGAATATCGCCATGCAGCAACGCTTCAGCATGGGAGAAGAATCGGTGCTTCAGCGACGCGACGGCCAGTTTCAGCTGCGCGTCATCGCGCAGGGCGGCGACATCCGTTTCCAGCTCGGCCGGGTAGTTATTGCGCTCGTGGATCTGGTAGGGATCGTTGAAGAAGAGATCTTCGGTGATCTCACACATCGCCGGGTTAAGAAATTTCGCCACCTGCGCTTTTTTCACCTGTGGGTTGAGGTAAAAATCGCTGGTATGAAACAGCGTCTGCGCCAGGTATTCACCTAACTGCGACGCCGCCTGCGGATAATAGATGTTGCGAATGAGTTCGCCGCGCCAGATGTGGTGATCGGAGAGATCTTCCATCACCATCACCGCCAGCTCCGGGTCGAAATGGAGAATATTGACGGTGTGCTGCGGGCAGTGCTGATAGTGTTCGACCAGCGTTTGCGCTTCGAGGCGCGCGCGATCGAGCGTCAGCGGCCAGGATTCACCAACGCAGCGCACATAGGGCAGCGCCTGTTTAACGATGACGCGGCTGGTGCCGCTGCGGTCGAAAATTTTGAATACCAGATTGAGGTTACCGTCGCCCACTTCCTGCGCGTCAACCAGTTCGCCGGGATCGCGAAGACCGCCAAATTGTTGTGCATACGCCACGGCATCACGGGCGGAAAAGGTACGGTATTGCGACATTGCCTCGATCCTCTTTTTGCGATTTAAGCCATTTAGACGTCTATACATCCGCTTTGCATCCTGACACAATACGCCACAATAACGCAACAGGGATTTAACGATATGCCGTCATTACAGACCACCAGCCTGCGCATCGCCGAAAATCGTTTATTTATTCTCGACCAACAGGCGTTACCGCAGGAGAAACGCTGGCTCGCTGCCGATTCGGTAGAGGCGCTTGTCGGCCATATTCACGCGCTGCGCGTGCGCGGTGCACCGCTGATCGGCCTCTCTGCCAGCCTGCTGCTGGCGCTGCTGGCCGCGCACGGTGAGAGTCGTGAACAGCTGGCGCAGGCGCTGGAGACCCTGCGCGCGGCGCGCCCGACGGCGGTGAATCTGATGAACAATCTCGACCGCATGAAGCAGGCGCTGGTGCAGGAGAGGTACGCCGATGCGCTGATGGCAGAAGCGCTGCGGCTGGTGGAAGAGGATAAACAGCTCTGCGACAACATCGCCCGCGCGGGGGCAGCGCGGGTTACACCCGGCAGCCGTATCCTGACCCACTGCAACACCGGCGGGCTGGCAACGGCGGGCGTCGGGACGGCGCTCGGCGTGATTGCGCACGCCCACCGGCAGGGCAATATCCTCAATGTGTGGGTGGATGAGACACGCCCGCTGTTACAGGGCGGTCGGCTTACCGCCTGGGAGCTGGGCGAACTCGGCGTGCCCTATCAGCTGATTACCGATTCGATGGCCGCCAGCCTGATGGCGAAAGGGGAGGTGGATGCGGTGTGGGTCGGCGCGGACAGGATTGCGGCGAATGGTGATGTGGCGAACAAGATCGGCACCTACTCGCTGGCGGTGCTGGCGAAATTCCACAACGTGCCGTTTTATGTCGCCGCGCCGCAAACCACCCTCGATCCCCACTGCCCGAACGGGGAGGCGATCCCGATTGAGCAGCGTGCCGCCGCGGAGGTGACCGGCGTGGCGGGGAGTTTTGGCGCGGTGCAGTGGGCTCCGGAAGATGCGCAGGTCTATAACCCGGCGTTTGATGTTACGCCCGCCGCGCTTATCAGCGGGTGGGTGCTCGATAGCGGCGTGGTAACGCAGGCCGCGGATCTTTTTCCGCGTAGTGCATAAAACGTTGCCGGATGGCGCTGGCGCTTATCCGGCCTACGGGCGGGGGGCCGCTGAAACCCCATTGCCGGATGGCGGCCAAGCCTTATCCGGCCTACGGGCGGGGAGCCGCTGAA
>NZ_JAROAU010000001.1:1022238-1095264 GCF_029433855.1 Candidatus Kosakonia sp. 282A-S69
ATCCGGCCTACGGGCGGGGAGCCGCTGAAACCCCATTGCCGGATGGCGGCTACGCCTAATCCGGCCTACGGGCGGGGAGCCGCTGAAACCCCATTGCCGGATGGCGGCTACGCCTTATCCGGCCTACGGGTGAGAAGCCGCTGAAACAGCGTAGGCCGGATAAGCGTTTACGCGCCATCCGGCAAAACCCTCATATCACGCGAACGGGTGCTGCAAAATCACTTCACTCTCTCCTCTGTTAGCCTGCACCTGCGTGGCGACATCATCGTGCCCTTTTTCATACCGCGGCGGGGTGATCGCCGGGTAAACAAAGCTCCCTACCTCGCTGCACTGCTCCGGGTCTTCATCGCCGGCATAAAAGAGGTAGTACTGGTTTGAATCCGGGAAGTAGGCGAGGCTGTCGCCGTTGCGAAAGGTGGTGCTCCAGAAGGGCACGCCCGCTTTGGTATGCGCCCTCTCTTTGCCCGCGGCGATTTGGAAGTGGTCGCCCCACTTCATGGTCGTCAGGCTGTAGGCGAAAAAGGAGACGGTCAGCGCGCCGCGCGTCGGGCAGTTCAGCCTCACCGCATCGTCGGCGCGGGCGGTGGCAATAAACATCAATAGCAGGAAGAGGGTGTATTTCATGGCAGCAGATCCGGCATAACGCAAAGTATGAGGGTAAAGCATCGCCGCGTATAAACCCGTAAGAAAACATTTCAGAAAAAGATAAAGAGAATCAGAATGTTAAGAAAAGGATGTATTTGTTGAAACCGTATAGGTTTTGTTGAGCTAAACATGATAATAATTATCAAAAGTATAAAATTCTCATTACCATCAGGACACCTCTTTCATGCATGGAAAAATCCGCAGTACGCTTCTTCTCGGTGCGCTTCTCGCGCTGCCCGTTCTCGCCCAGGCCACGCAGTATCCCCTGACGGTGACCGATTTTAGCGGCCGCAAAGTGACGCTCGAACATGAACCGCAGCGCGTCATTTTGCAGGATGGTCGCGATATCATGACCCTCGCGTTGCTGGATCGCGACAACCCGTTTAAGCGGCTGGTAGCGTGGAACAATCTGGCGAAAAAGCAGGATATTGAAAGCTGGAAGATGCTGAAAACCCGCTGGCCGGAAGCGGCAACCATTCTCGATATGGGCTTTAGCGACAAAGGGAATGTCGAACTCGAAAGCGTGCTGGCAAAGCAGCCGGATCTGATGATTGCCCAGCTGCGCGCAAAACCGTCGCTGACGGACAGTGGCGTGCTCGACAAGCTGACGGCGCTGAAAATCCCGGTCGTGTTTGTCGATTACAATGTGAACCCGGCTAAAGATACCGCGCCGAGCATCGACCTGCTGGGCAAAGTGCTTAACCGCGAAAGCAACGCTGAAGCCTATACCACCTACTATCGCCAGCATCAGCAGGCGATTACGCAGAAAACTGCCGCCATCACGCCGAAGCCGAAAGTGTTTGTCGAAGCGCTGGCGGGCAGAGCCGACAGCTGCTGCTTTACCCACGGCCACAGCGGCTGGGGCGGCCTGGTGGAAGCGGTTGGCGCAACCAACCTCGGCTCCGAGCTGCTGCCGGGCGCAACCGGTTTTATCTCCCTTGAGAAGCTCATCAGCGCCAACCCGGATGTCTATATCATGACCGGCTCAAAACGCGGCAACGGCCAGGTATTGCCGCTCGGCCTCAATGCCTCGCAGGAGGAGGTGAACAAGCAGGCGCAACTGCTGCTGAGCCGCACCGGCGTCAGCCAGATCCCGGCGGTGGCGCAGAAGCACGTGTATGGTATCTATCACCACTTCTATAACCACCCCTACAACATCGTTGGCATGGAGTATCTGGCGAAGGATATCTATCCGCAGGCGTTTGCCGATCTCGATCCCGATGCAACTTACCACCACATCATCAAAAACTTCACCAAATTGCCGGATGACGGCTTTGTTTATAGCTGGCAACAGGGCAAATAAACAGCATGAGTATCACTCTTGATGCGGGCGCGTTGATGGACAACTACCGCGCGATAGTCCGCCGTCGCGTTGGCCTGCTGGCACTGCTGGCGGGGTTGATTATCGCCTCAATGCTGCTCGATTTTACCCTCGGCCCCTCCGGGCTGTCGCTCAATGTGCTGTGGCAGACTTTGCTTCATCCGCAGAGTATGGATGCCGGGACGCGGGTGATTGTCTGGGATATCCGCATGCCCTACGCGCTGATGGCGATTGTCGTCGGCTTAACGCTGGGGCTTGCGGGTGCCGAGATGCAGACCATCCTCAATAACCCGCTCGCCAGCCCGTTTACACTCGGTGTCTCCTCGGCGGCGGCCTTTGGCGCGGCGCTGGCGATTGTGCTCGGCATCGGCATTCCCGGTATACCCGCCCAGTGGTTTATCTCGGCTAACGCCTTTATCTTCGCGCTGCTGGCGGCGCTGATGCTGGATGGCATTACCCGCTGGACGCAGGTGGCGACCTCCGGCGTGGTGCTGTTTGGTATTGCGCTGGTCTTCACCTTTAATGCGCTGGTGTCGATGCTGCAATTTATCGCCAATGAGGATACGTTGCAGGGGCTGGTGTTCTGGACGATGGGCAGCATTGCCCGCGCCTCGTGGGATAAGCTCGGCATTCTGCTGCTCGCACTGTTGGTGATCATGCCGCTGTCGCTGCTCAGCTCGTGGAAGCTCACCTCGTTGCGTCTGGGTGAAGATCGCGCCATCAGCTTCGGTATCAACGTGCGCCGCCTGCGGCTGACGACGCTGCTGCGCATCAGTATTTTATCGGCGCTGTCGGTGGCGTTTGTCGGGCCGATTGGCTTTATCGGCCTTGTCGCCCCGCACATTGCGCGCATGCTGTTTGGCGAAGATCACCGCTTCTATCTTCCTGGCAGTGCGTTGACTGGCGCGCTGGTGCTGTCGCTGGCGTCGATTGTCTCCAAGAACCTGATTGATGGCGTCATCATCCCGGTTGGCATCGTCACCTCGCTGGTCGGTGTGCCGTTCTTTATCACCATTATTGTGCGTCACCGGGGGAGTGTATGAGCCCGCAGTCCGGCCTATCCCTGCGCGGGTTTAGCGCGGGCTACCATAAACAGCCGATTATTGAGGATCTGGCGATCGACACTCTGCCGCGTGGCAAAGTGACGATTCTGCTCGGGCCTAACGGCAGCGGGAAATCGACGCTGCTGCGCGCAATGGCCGGGCTGAATAAAGCCCAGGGGGAACTGTGCCTGGATGGTGAGGATCTGCTCACGCAGCCCTTCGCCAGACGCGCCGAACAGGTGGTTTACCTGCCACAGTCGCTGCCGGCGGGCGTGCATCTGCATGTGCTGGAGTCGATCATCGTGGCGCAGCGCGCGTCGGGCGGGCTGCACAGCGCCGAGCAGCAGGCGCAGGTGATGGCACTGTTGCGCCAGCTGGGTATTGAGCACCTGGCGCTGCACTATCTCGATCAGCTCTCCGGCGGGCAGAAACAGCTGGTCGGTCTGGCGCAGTCGCTGATCCGCCAGCCCTCACTGCTGCTGCTTGATGAGCCGCTCAGCGCGCTGGATCTTAACTATCAATTTCATGTGATGGATCTGGTGAAGCGCGAAACCGAACGCCGCAATATCGTCACCGTCGTGGTCGTGCACGATATCAATATCGCGCTGCGCCACGGTGACCATGTGCTGATCCTGAAAAAGGGCCAGCTGGTGGCCGAGGGCGATCCGGGCGAGGTGATCACCCCGCACACCCTGGCTGAGGTGTACGGTGTGCGCGGGAGGGTTGAACCCTGCTCGCAGGGGATGAAACAGGTAATTATTGACGGTTTAAGCTGAGCGTAAGCCGCCGCATCGCCAGCTCACCAGCGCTGATGCGGGTTCTGCGCGTAGCGGCGCAGAACGTCAGCGTAGGGGGCTGTGCGGGCGTCGGGATTTTGCACAATGGACTCCAGCAGCAGGGCGAGCGCGGCGTCGTGTTCGCCCAGATTGTGCAGGCAGAGCGCATAAAAGGGCGGCACTTCGGTCGCCTGTGGCCAGCGGGCGATAATCTCCTCAAACTGCGCTTTTGCCTGCGGGTATCTCCCGAGGCAGCGCCAGGTTGAGGCGAGACCAAAGCGCGCTTCAAACTCATCTTCATCATCAAGCCCGGCCTCAATGGCCGCCAGATAATACCCTTCGGCATCGCGTTCGCGGCCTTCGTTATCAAACGACCAGGCGATATTAAGTAACGCCTGCGCGCGCAGCGCCGGTTCATCGGCAAGCGCCTTTAAGGTCTCGCGACTCTTCTCATGCTCGCCCGCTTTACGCAGCGCAATGGCTGCCTGCAACCTGCTTTCCATCGGCCTCTCCTTAAACATGTAGAGGCTATGTTATAAGCGAGGCGGCAGGCAGCCACAAGGTTAGCGCGCGCTGACCCGCCAGATGGTGTTACCGGCATCGTCGGCAATCAGGACGCCGCCCTGCTTATCCATCGCCAGGCCAACCGGAAGGCCACGCACCTGCTTCTCATCGTCGGTAAGAAAACCGCTTACCACCGGCTGCGGTTGCCCGACCGGCTTGCCGTTTTCAAACTTCACCCATACCACCTGATAACCGTTAAGTGGCTTACGGTTCCAGCTGCCGTGCTCGCTGACAAACGCGCCGCCGCGGTATTGCGGCATATTGTCGCCGGTGTAGAAGAGCAGGCCAAGCGGGGCGACGTGGGAGCTGAGCGCGTAATCAGGCTTGATCGCCTGCTTCACCAGATCCGGGCGCGGCGGCTGAACGCGCTCGTCCACATGCTGCCCGAAGTAGCTGTAGGGCCAGCCGTAGAAACCTTTCTCCTGCACCGAGGTCATGTAATCGGGCACCAGATCGGAGCCAATTTCGTCACGTTCGTTGACGATAGCCCACAATGCGCCGCTCTCTGGCTCCCACTGCAACCCTGTCGGGTTACGCAGGCCGCTGGCGAAGATGCGGCTCGCCCCGGTTGCGGCATCCACCTCCAGCACCGCCGCACGGCGGTATTCGGCGCCGATGCCGTTCTCGGTGATGTTGCTGTTGGAGCCAACGCCGACATAGAGTTTGCTGCCATCGGGGCTGGCGAGCAGGGATTTGGTCCAGTGGTGGTTAATCGGCCCGCCCGGCAGTTCCGTTACCACTTCGCCCGGCGCGGTGATGGTCGTTTGTCCTTTCTGATAGGGGAATTTCACCAGGCTGTCGGCATTAGCCACCCACAGGGTTTTGCCGATCAGCTGAATACCGAACGGCGAGTGCAGGTTTTCAATAAAGGTGTGCTTATGCCATTTGCCGTCGACATTACGCAGCAGGGTGATGCGATTCCCACCGGGGCCGCCTTTGCCGGAGGCTTTCTGCACTACGCCCATGATGAGCTGTTTCGGGCGCGTGGTCGGCTTCGCCGGGCCGTTGGCTTCCGCCACCAGCACATCGTTATTCGGCAGAACATAGACCTGACGCGGGTGTTGCAGGCCATCGGCGACTTTCTCTATCTTCAGCCCCTGGGCCACTTTTGGCATCTCTCCCTCTTTCCACGCTACCCCTTCCGGCACCTGCATCGGCGGCATCAGGAAGTTTTGCGCTTTCGGCAGCTCAGGGTTTGGCCCCACTTGCTTCGCGGGATCGAGGCTGGCGCCCTGATCGCAGCCGGCCAGCAGCGCGGTGAGCGTAAAGGCGAGGAGTGTTTTGCGGTGAATTCTCATGCGATCACTCCTTTTCGGGTGCGAAGGGCAAGCTGAACGTTAGCAATCAGTAGTAGTGCCACCACGGCGGTGGAGAGGATCACCCCCAGCGGCACCACGGCGTAGGCGTCCCGGCTGTGAACAAAGGCGTTGAAAATCGCCAGCACAATGGCAACCAGCCAGAGCCAGAAGTGGATCTTCACCGCCGCCGTTGCCAGCGGGCGTTGAGTGATCCACACCTGCATCAGATTGATCAGCCGCGGCACAATTGCCAGCACCAGCCCGATGGCGATAAGCCAGCTTGCCGCGTCGGTCCACATAATCTGAAAGGATTTGAGATAGAGAATATCGAAGATCCACGCGGCGGTGAAAAAGCCGAGCGGCAGGGGGTTTAACAGTTCATAGAGCGCAATGGCGACCCGCGATGGTCCGGAGGTAGTTTGCATTGGTCTTCCTTAGTGAACGGGGGATCGGGACGTGACCCTGACTCAAGCCACAGAACGTGCCTGATAAAGGGTAGACAAAATAATGTGAAACGGCGGTTTGTTAGCAGCCTTGTGCGCCATAACGCATTCTGCACAGTTATAAGTTTCGTCGCGGAAATATTCACTTTACATTGAGTTATTGATAATGATAATCGGTCTCAAATTGTTTCTTATTATTCTTATTTGATGTTGTTACGGATGATCTTCGCCCGTGCGGCGGGATATTACATTGAGGGTTGTTTGCATGCGATTTTCCCCTTTATACGGCGCGCTTACTCTGGTCATCGCGTCGCCGCTTTATGCGCAGGATGCGACAAGCAGTGAAGAAGATGTGGTTGTAACGGCTACGCGCACCGACGGCTCGCGCAATGACTCCCCGCAGGTGATCAAAGTGATCACTGAAAAGGAGATTGCCCAGCAGCGCCAGCTCACCTCTGATACTTCGCAGATCTTAAGCAACCTGCTGCCGTCGTTTTCGCCGTCGCGGCAGAAGATGTCCGGCAGCGGCGAGACGCTGCGCGGGCGCACGCCGCTGGTGATGATTGACGGTATTCCGCAATCCAACCCGCTGCGCCCGACCGGGCGTGAAATGCACACCGTCGATGCCTCAATGATTGAGCGCATTGAGGTGATCAAAGGGGCCAATACCAGTAACGGCGTGGGCGCGACCGGCGGGGTGATTAACATCATCACCAAACGCGCAAAACCGGGCACGGCCAACCAGCACTTCAGCATCGAAACCACCACGCCGACCTCTGAGCTTAATCACGACACGCTGGCCTACAAAACCAACTACAGCATCAATGGCAGCGAGGAGTATCTCGACTACCTCTTCGCCCTCAGCTATGAAGATCAGGGGCTGTTCAAAGATGCGAATAATCACGCCATTGGCGTCGATAACACGCAGGGCGATTTGATGGATTCCCGCGCATGGGATCTGCTGGCGAAAGTGGGGTACTGGCTCGATAACGACCAGCGCGTGCAGTTAAGCCTCAACCGCTACCGGCTGAAAAATAAGGATAACTATCTCAGCGTCACCGGCGATCGCGACGCGGGCAGATTAACCACCTCACGTAAAGGCACGCCGGAAGGCACTGCGCCGCATAACGATGTCTGGACCGTAGGCACCACCTACGATAACTACAACCTCGCCGGCATGAAGCTGACTGCGCTGGCCTACTATCAGCGCTACGAAGCGCTGTTTGGCGCCACCAACTCCGCTTCCTTCCAGGACCCGGCGATTGCGCCGATCGGCACGCTCTACGATCAGAGCCGCGCCTATACCGATAAGTACGGCAGCAAAATCGCCCTGACGAAAGATGATATCTGGGACGATCGCATTAAGGCGACGGTGGGCTTCGACACGCTGTTTGATAACTCGAAACAGGATCTCTGGGGCACCGGGCGCACCTATGTGCCGGAGATCAACTACACCGATCTCTCGCCCTTCCTGCAACTGGAGTACGCGCCGATTGAATCGGTCAAACTGAGCGGCGGGATGCGCTACGAATATGCGCGCCTGAAGATCGACAGTTACCAGACGGTGTGGGCCAACGATCGCGTCACGGTTGAAGGCGGTACGCCGTCGTTTGATGAAACCCTCTACAACGCCGGGATTGTCTGGACGCCGGTGACGCCGCTGAGCCTGTTTGCCAGCTACAGCGAAGGCTTTACCGTGCCGGATGTGGGCCGCGTTCTGCGCGGTATCGACACGCCGGGCGTGAAGCTGAGCGACTACACCAGCCTGCAACCGATCATTACTAAAAACAGCGAAGTGGGTTTCCGCATCCAGCAGGCACCGTTCGATTTTGAGGCCAGCTACTACAAGTCGACCTCCAAACTGGGCAGCCGCGTTGAGTTGCAAAACGACGCTTTTGTCGCGCGGCGTGAAAAGACCGAGATCGATGGCGTTGAAGTGAGCGCGGGCTACGCGCCGAATGCTGACCACAAGCTGAACCTGGCGTGGTCGCACATGCGCGGTCGCTACGACAGTGACGGTAACGGCAGCCTCGATGCCAAACTCGACGGCCTCAATATCGCCCCGGATCGCATCATCGCCAGCTGGTCAGCGAACTGGAACGCTGAACTGAGCACTTTCTTGCAGGCTAACTGGGCGCTGAGTAAAAAATTTGACGACGAGGAGAAGGATTTCTCCGGCTATGCGATTGTCGATGCGGCGGTCGGCTACAAGCTGCCTTACGGTCAGCTAAGTCTTGGCATCTCCAACCTGCTCAACAAGCAGTATGTCACCTACTATTCGCAAAGCGCCTCGGTCGATCCGGATCGCTACTTCGCCGGGCGGGGCCGCACGGCCACACTCGGATACAGCCTCAACTTCTGATGGTCACCGCTCCCCTTGCGGGAGCGGCAGCGTAACGGATGAATAGCCTGAATATCTCACTTTCACGACGGCGCGGCCTGCAAGCGATGCTGCTTTATGGCATCGCCCCCGGCCTGTTTGCCGCACCGTCAGCTTTGCCGCGCGCCGTTTCACTCTTTCAGGGGGCGACGGACAGCCTGGCCGCCCTCGGCGTAACGCCCTGCGGCATGGTTGAATCCTGGGCGGAAAAACCGGTCTACCGCTACCTGCGCCCGCGCTTCTTGCATGTGCCGCAGCTCGGGCTGGAGACGCAGCCGCAACTGGAAAAGATGGTGCTACTGAAGCCCGATATCATCTTCGCCTCGCGTTTTCGCCACCAGGATGTCGCACCGCTGATGATGAAAATCGCCCCGGTGGCGCTGCTCGACGATGTCTTTGAGTTCAAAAAAACCCTCAGCGTGGTTGGCGCCAGGCTCGGCCTTGAACAGCGCGCCAGCGCGCTGCTGCGCCAGTGGCAGAGCCGTGTAACGGCCCTGCGCGTGCGCATTGAGCACCATTTTGCCGTGCCGCCGACGGTGTCGGTTATCGAGGTGCGTCCGGATCATATACGCAGCTACGTCGCCGCCAGTTTTCCCGGCTCGGTAATGAGCGAACTGGGTTTTGGCTGGAACAGCGCGGCGCAACAGGCGCGCAGCTCCTCGCTGCGCTTCTCAGGCTTTGAGAATATTCCGCTGCTCGATGCCGATCTCTTCTTCATTTTACTGCGCACCGAGAGCGCGGCCATCATGCGCCAGTACCAGGCGCTGACCACGCACCCGCTCTGGCAGCAGCTGCGGGCGGTGAAGGCGCAGCGGCTCTGGACGGTGGACAGCGTGCCGTGGAGTTTGTCCGGCGGCATTCTTGGCGCTAATCACATGCTTGATGATGTCGACGCCGCGCTGCGCGAGGAGGGGGCATGAAGGGGCGCTTTCTGCTCTGCTTTTTGCTGCTGCTGGTGATGGCGGCGCTCAGCGTAATGGTCGGCACGCAGTTCTACTCGCCTGGCGAGATTGCCCGCGCGCTGTGGCAGCCGGATGCCACCCACGCACGTGATGTGATTATTCACACCTCGCGCTTACCGCGCACGCTGCTGGCGGCGGGGGTGGGTGCCTTCCTCGCCGTCGCGGGGGCGTTGATGCAGGCGCTGACGCGCAACCCGCTCGCCTCGCCGGGGCTGTTTGGCGTCAATGCGGGCGCGGCGCTACTGATTGTGCTGGCGGGCGCGTTGTTCAGCGTTGGCAACGCGTGGGTAACTCTGCTGCTGGCGTTTACCGGCGCGTGCCTCACCGGTTCACTGGTGTGGTTTGCCAGCCAGAGAAGCAGCGGTCAGCTTAACCCGCTGCGGCTGGTGCTGGCGGGGGTGGCGATCACCGCGCTGTGTAACGCCTTTACCCAGGCGATTCTGGTGATGGATCAGGAGAGCCTCGACACCATGCTCTTCTGGCTGGCGGGAAGCCTGGCGGGCAACGATCTCGCGCATCTCTACCCGATGCTGCTGCCGGGCGGGCTGCTGCTGATTATCGCCATGCTCTGCGGCGGGCAGATGGGGGTACTCAACGCGGGGGAAGAGATTGCCCGCGGGCTGGGGCAGAACATTATGCGCGTGCGCCTGCTGGCCAGCGTGCTGGTGGTCGGGCTGGCGGGCTGCGCGGTGGCGCTGGCGGGCAATATCGGCTTTGTCGGGCTGATTGTGCCGCACATCGCCCGGCAACTTTTCGGCAGTGATGTACGCACCCTGCTTCCTGCCTGCGCGCTGCTGGGCGCGTTGCTGCTGCTGGCGGCGGATCTCGCCGCGCGGGTGGTGATCCTGCCGCAGGAGGTACCGGTCGGGGTGATGACCGCGCTGCTCGGTGCACCCTTTTTTATCCTGCTGGCGCAGCGCCGGGGGCAGCATGCCGGATAGCGCACTCTTTCGCTGCGGCGCGTTTGCCCGGCTCTACTCGCGCCGCCAGGTGCTGATCATGGCGAGTTGCTCGCTGCTTACCGCGTTGCTTGCGCTGGTGGCGCTGAGCGTCGGCGATGTACCGATCCCGCTGCTGCACACCCTTCGCTTACTGGTGCTAACAGATAACAGCGCCGGGCATTTTATTCTGCATGAGTTGCGTCTGCCGCGCGTGGCGCTGGCACTACTGGCGGGCGGCGGGCTGGGGCTTGCCGGGTTGATTTTACAAACCCTCGTGCGCAATCCGCTCGCCTCGCCGGACACCCTTGGCGTCACCTCGGGCGCCAGCGCCGGTGCGCTACTGTGGCTCACCCTCTTTAGCCTGCGTCACGGCAGCGCGGGCATGCCGTATGCCGCGATGGGCGGCGCAGCCTGCGCCGTTGGGCTGATCTTTCTCTTAAGCGCGCGCCGTGGGTTAACGCCGCTGCGCATGATCCTCACCGGTGTCGGCGTTTCGGCACTGGCGGGCGCGGTGGTGACGCTGATCCTCGTCTTCAGCCCGCTGACCACCACCTTTTCCGCGTGGGTGTGGCTGAGCGGCAGCGTCTATGCCGCCAGCTGGCCGAAGGTGCTGCACTTGCTCGCTTTCTATCTGTGGGCGCTGCCGCTGCTGGTCGTTTTGCTGCGCTACCTGAAGGCGCTGCAGCTTGAGGATGCGCTGGCAACCGGGCTGGGCGTCCGGGTAAATGCCATTCGCCTCCTGCTGTTGCTGGCCTGCGTGGCGCTCTCTGGCAGCGCGGTGGCGCAGGTCGGGGCGATGGCCTTTGTCGGGCTGGTGGCCCCCCATCTTGCCCGGCTGGTGGTGGCGCAGGGCATCTTCAGCCAGGCGTATGTCGCGACGTGCAGCGGCGGCAGCATGGTGGTGGTGGCCGATCTGCTGGCGCGCACGCTGTTTCGCCCCGCCGATCTGCCTGCCGGGATCTTTGTCGCGCTGGCCGGCGCGCCGCTCTTTCTTTGGCTGTTAATAAGGCAGCGTTCGTAAGCAATGGGGAAATTGTGTCTCTGATAACGGAAAAACTGAGCGTCAGCTATGCGCAGCGGCAGGTAATCGACGCACTCGATTTAACCCTGCCGGCGGGCAAAGTCTCGGTGCTGATTGGCAGCAACGGCTGCGGGAAAAGCTCGCTACTGAAAGCGATGGCGCGCCTGCTGACGCCGCAATCTGGCGCGGTCACGCTCGACGGGATGGATATTCATGCCAGTTCCAGCACAAAAGTGGCGCGCAAGCTGGCGATTCTGCCGCAAACGCCGGTGGCACCCGAAGGCATCACCGTACGCCAGCTGGTGAGCCTTGGGCGTTTTCCCTATCAAAACTGGCTGCGACAGTGGTCAACTGAGGATGATTTCCATGTTGATGAGGCGCTGCGCTTAACCGCGACGACAACCTTGCAGCATCGCCCGGTCGACGCTCTCTCCGGCGGCCAGCGTCAGCGGGTATGGATTGCGATGACATTAGCGCAGGCCACCGACACCCTGCTGCTCGATGAGCCGACCACCTGGCTCGATCTGGCTCACCAGATCGAGATCCTTGAGCTGCTGCGCGATCTCAACCGGCGGCAGGGCAAAACCATCATTATGGTGCTGCACGATCTCAATCTCGCCTGCCGCTACGCCGATCATCTGGTCGCCATCCGCGCAGGGCAGGTAGTTGCCGAGGGCGCGCCGCAGCAGATCATGACCGAAGCGCTGGTCAGCCACGTCTTTAACCTGCGCTGTCGCATCATTGACAATCCCTTTTTCCATACGCCGATGTGCATTCCCTTTCCCGGTGATCGCCATGCTGAACCCTGATGAACTTGCTTACCTGCGTAAGGCGTTTCGCCTGCGCGCGCTGGAAGAGGCCGATGCGCGCAGCGTGGTGAGTAGCGAGATGCTGGAACCCCGCATCTGCGCCGACCTGCTCGATACGATTATGCCGCTGATGGGTGCGCCGGATCGCGCCATCGCCGCGTCGCTGCTGGCCAAGCGGCTGTCGTTTCTGCTGACCGGAAATGTGCTCTATGCCATGAGCGTGTTTGATAAAGGGCTGCATCTCTCCCTCGACGCCAGCCGTCTGGAGTATGCCCATGACAACGGCCTGTGGACCTCGTCATTGCCTGCGGCGCTCACCATTACCGGCTATGCGCCCGGCGCACGGGAGGCGTGGCGCGAAAAGGTGGTTGGCGGGCTGTTTCGCGACGTTATCGCGCCGCTCTGGCACTCTCTTTCAGCGGTAAGCGGAGTGCCAGCCCACATCCTCTGGGAGAACTGCGCGGTGCGCGTCTACTCGCTCTATGAAGGGCGCATGGAGGGGCTTAACAAAGCGCAGGCCGCGCGTCAGCAGGCGGATTTCGCCTGGCTGATTGCTGAGGCCGACCCGGCGCTGTTCGGCCTGAACGCGAACCCGCTTAAGCGTTTTCGCCGCCCGGCACAGCGCAATGGCGCAGGCGAGGCCGTGCGCTTTCGCCGCACCTGCTGTTTCTATTACAAAGCATCTCAGCCGGTGGAGTATTGCCGCAACTGCCCGCTCTGCCGGGTTAAGTAGGTGACAGCATGTGCATCGGTGATTATGGTAGGGCTTCCTGATACATCGCCGACGGTTATGCCGTGAAACAGACATTCGTACTCGATTTTTCCCACCGCGCATTGATCCCTTACGCCCATGACTACCGGCACGGGGAGCATGAACCGTGGCATACGCATCCCTGCGACCAGTTGATCCACACGCTGAGCGGCGTCATCCGCGTCGAGACGGCGCAGGGGATCTGGATTGTGCCGCCCGGGCGCGGCGTGTGGATCCCGGCGCAGGTCGTGCACACGCTGTTTATTGAGGGCGATGTGCAGGCGCGCGGGGTGTTTGTCGAGCCGCTGGCGAGAGCCGATCTGCCGGTGGTGTGCCAGGTGGTGCGCGTCAACGATCTGCTGCGCGCCCTGATGGTCGAGGCGCTGCGGCTGGATGCGAGCTACCAGCCCGGCAGCCGCGCGGAGCGCATCTATGAGCTGATTCTGGATGAGATCCGGTTGATGAATACGCTGCCGTTTTGCCTGCCGGAGCCCACTTCGGCGCGCTTAAAGCCTTTGTGCGACGCAATACGGCAAATACCGACGCAGGCGTGGACGCTGGAGTACGCTGCGCAGCAGGTGAACATGAGCGGGCGCACGCTCGCGCGCCACTTCTACCAGCAGACCGGATTGCAGTTTAGCGAATGGGTACGCCGCGCGCGGTTGCTGATCGCCCTGACACGGCTGGCGAACGGCGAGCCGGTGACGCAGGTGGCGCTGGAGTGCGGCTATGCCACCCCCAGCGCCTTTAGCGCCATGTTTCGCCGGGTGATGGGGGTGTCCCCCGGCGACTATTTTACGCAGTGATAAAAGGTTGCGCGGCGTTAAGCACTGCCTGTAGTGACGCGCGGGTAATATCGCTGTCAATACTGACGCCCCATGCGCGCTCGCCGCGCGCGTTGGCGCAGCAGACATAGGCCACCGAGCGGCTGTCGCTGTGTTTGCCGAGCGTATGTTCGTGGTAGCTCTCAATATTGATCTCCACGCGCAGGCTGCGGCAGAGCGCGGTTAACGCCGCCGAGAGAAAACCGTTGCCCGTCGCATCCAGCTTCAGCGTCTCGTTATGCCAGCGGATTTCTGCCTGCAGGGTGGTGCGCTGCCCCGGCTGGTTGGTACAGACATACTCAATCAACGTTAGCGGCGGCTGATCCACCAGGCCATAGGTCTGGCGAAACAGGTTCCAGATCGCCATTTGCGACATCTCTTTGCCTGCGCTGTCCGCCGCCTGCTGTACAAGCCCGCTGAACGCTTGCTGAAGTTTACGCGGCAAAGAGAGGCCGTGGTTCTGCTCCAGCAGCCAGGCCGCGCCGCTCTTGCCCGACTGGCTGTTCACGCGGATAACCGCTTCGTAGCTACAGCCGATATCCGCCGGGTCGAGCGGCAGATAGGGCACCTGCCAGATCGCTTCAGGGCGCGTTTGCCGCACGGCGAATCCTTTCTTAATCGCATCCTGATGCGAGCCGGAAAAGGCGGTAAAGACCAGCTCTCCGGCGTAGGGGTGGCGTGGCGCAACCGGCAGCTGGTTACACTCTTCGACCACCTCCACCACCTTTTTCATCTGGCTGAACTCAAGGCCCGGCGCAATGCCCTGGGTGTAGAGATTAAGCGCCAGCGTCACCAGATCGGCATTACCGGTGCGCTCGCCGTTGCCGAACAGGCAGCCTTCAACCCGCTCTGCGCCTGCCAGCAGCGCCAGCTCGGCGCTGGCGATGCCGGTGCCGCGATCGTTATGGGTATGCACGCTGATGCACACCTGCTCACGGCGCGAGAAGTGGCGGCAGAAGTGCTCAATCTGGTCGGCATAGACATTGGGCATGCTCACTTCAACGGTGGCCGGCAGGTTGATAATCATTGGCCTGGTGGCGTCCGGCTGCCAGACATCGGCCACCGCTTCGCAAATCGCCAGCGCGAACTCCGCTTCGGTGAAGCAGAAGGTCTCCGGCGAATACTGGAACACCCACTGCGTTTCTGGTGCGGCTTCGCACTGCGTGCGGATTTGCCGCGCCGCGTTGACCGCCAGCGTGACGATCTCCTCTTTGCTCTGGCGAAAAACCTGCTCGCGGAACACCGGCGCGGTGGCGTTGTAGAGGTGCACGGTCGCGCGGTGCGCGCCCTGCAAGGATTCAAAGGTGCGGCGAATCAGATCTTCCCGCGCCTGGGTTAACACTTGAATGGTGACATCCGCAGGGATGCGCTGCTCTTCGATCAGCTGGCGCACAAAGTTAAAGTCTGTTTGCGAAGCGGAGGGGAAGGCGACCTCAATCTCCTTAAAACCACACTCCAGCAGTAAATCCCAGAATTTCAGTTTGCGCGCCGCATCCATTGGCTCGGCGAGGGCCTGGTTGCCGTCGCGTAAATCCGTCGACAACCAGCGCGGCGCGTGGGTCAAAGTCTTATCCGGCCAGCGGCGATCGCGCAGCGGCAGCGGGGCATGAGGGTGATATTTTTCAGCAGGGTTAGTTAACATTTTTGGCTCTCCGCAGGGTGGGCTTTTAGTTTCCACACCGCAGCAGATGCACGCGCCCGCGCAGCTGACAACCTGTTGCGTAAAAGTGACAACCCGCAGGGAAAGGGATGCCCGATGGCGCTGCGCTTATCGGGCCTACGGGGAGCGTTGGTCGGATAAGGCCTGCGCATTGCCCGATGGCGCTCTGCTTATCGGGCCTACGGGGAGCGTTGGTCGGATAAGGCCTGCACATTGCCCGATGGCGCTCTGCTTATCGGGCCTACGGGAGGCGTTGGTCGGATAAGGCCTGCACATTGCCCGATGGCGCTCTGCTTATCGGGCCTACGGGAGGCGTATGTTGGATAAGTGCGTATGTCGGATAAGTGCGTAGGCCGGATAAGGCGTCAGCCGCCATCCGGCAATAACGCGCACTTACGCCTGCACCCGGCCGCCCACCACAGGCGGTGTCTGCGGCGCATTGACACCGCCGACATGGCGATACTTATCCAGCAGATGGATTTGAATGCGGCGCAGCGTATCGCCATTGAGTTTGTAGAAGCGAAAGTAGACCAGCAGCGAGATAAGGAAGAAGCAGGCGGGAAGCGCCAGCATAATCAGCTGCATGCCCATCAGGGTGCTGGCGGACTGCGCCACGTTCGGCACATAACCTATCACCCCGAGCACCACGGCGATAAACCAGGCCGCAAAGGCCGCGCCCGCTTTCACCACCAGCGTCTGCACCGAGTAGGCAATGCTCTCGCAGCGCACATTGAGCTTGTATTCGCCGTAATCGACGGTGTCGGCCACCATAATCACCTGCAACACCCAGAAGAAGGCTTTGCCGATGCTGAACAGCACGCCCGCCAGCAAAATTATCCACGCGTAGGTCTGCCCCAGCAGCGCCATCCACAGCAGCACGCCGCCGCTGACAATGGGCAGCACCGACGCCCCCGCCCAGAGTACGCGGCGTGAGAAGCGTTTTACCAGCTTCGGGAAAAGCATCAGGATCAGCAGGTTCGCGACGCCCGCATAGGACATGTAGTAGGGGAAAAGATCAATATCGCCAATCACATAGGTGAAGTAGTAGATCGCAAAGCCTTCGATGACGTTGGCGGCGGTGTTGTAGGCCAGCGCCATCACCAGCAGGCAGGCGAGCTGATCGTTTTTAATGATCAGTTGCAGCATCGCTTTCAGGTTCATCGGCGCGCTCTGTTCGCCGCCCTGCTTATCCGAGGAGTAAACCTCATGAACATTGCGCAGGGTGATGAGGGTCGAGAGGATAAAGAAGGCGATCAGCACCAGCGTCAGCATCTGAAAGCCAAACCCGCGATCGGCCCCGCCGACAGCGTTAACAAACGGCAGTGCGATCCCTGCGGTGACGAACCCGGCGAGGCTGGCGAAGAAGCGCGGGTAGGGCACCAGCTGTTCACGCTCGCGTTTATCCAGCGTGATGGTCGGCACCAGCGACCAGAAGGGCACATCCATAATTGTGTAGGTGAAGCCCCACAGCAGATAAGTCGCCCACACCCACAGCAGCTGGGTGGTGCCGGTAAAGTGGTGGGCGCTGAAGAGCATATAGAGTACCAGTGAGTTGGTCAGCGTGCCGATTAAGATCCACGGCTTGAACTTGCCCCAGCGTGTGCGGGTGCAGTCGACTATCCAGCCCATGATCGGGTCGGCTAGCGCATCGAGAATGCGCGCCACCAGAAAGAGCGTGCCGACCATGCCGACCGACAGGCCGACAATATCGGTGTAGTAATACATCAAATACATGTAGACGATACCGATCGCAAAATCCTTTCCAAACGCGCCAAATCCGTAGCTGAGCTTTGTTGTCATTGAAATACTCATAGGGTACCGATTGCCTCTTTCAGTGTCGGAAGGGGGGCAAAACCGCCGGGCGTGCGGCCCGGCTTATGCGTTAGCGATGCAGCCAGCCGGGCAGCCAGTCGCCGTGGCTGGCGATCAGGTCATCCACCAGGGCATAGATTTCGTCGATACCGAGCACCGCTGCGGTGTGCGGGTCCATCAGCGCGGCGTAGTAGACATAATCCCGGTTCTCGGTCAGCACCGCTTCGGTGAGCAGCGTCTGCACATTGATGTTGGTCTGCATCATCGCCGCTAAATGGGCGGGCAGCTTACCGGCTTTGGTCGGCTGAATGCCGTTGGCATCGACCAGGCAGGGCACTTCGACGCAGCACCCTTCCGGCAGGTTGTCGATCAGGCCATCGTTGCGCACATTGCCATAGATAACGCTCGGCTCACCGGTCCAGATGGCGTTCATGATGGTGCTGGCATATTCCCGCGAGGCTTTCACCTCAATGCGATCGGCGGTTTTATACTCCGCCAGCTCCTTCTGCCAGGTTTCGAGTTGCTCGACGCAGCGTTTCGGGTACTCATCCAGCGGCACCTGGTAGCGTTCAAGTAGATCCTCGCGCCCCGGCTTGATAAACCACGGCGTATATTCGGCGAAGTGCTCCGAGGATTCGGTGACGAAGTAGCCGAGCTTTTTGAACATCTCATAACGCACAATGTTCTGGCAGCGCGGGTTGCCGTGCATGTTCGGCTTTGGCGCGCGCTTGTCGGCCCAGGCCTGTAACAGTTCGGGGTAGAGGCTGACATAGCTGCCGTCCGGCTGCTTTTTCTCCAGCGACAGGTAAAAGGCCATATGGTTGATCCCGGCGCAGCGGTAGCGCAACAAGGCCGGGTCGAGATCGAGATCGCGCGCCAGCTCCTCCGCCGTGCCCTGCACCGAGTGGCAGAGCCCAACCTGCTTGATATGGGGGAAACGGGCATAGATCGCCCAGGTGTTCATCGCCATCGGGTTGACGTAGTTCAGCAGCGTAGCGTTCGGGCAAACCTCGGTCATATCCTCACAAATCTGCCACAGGTGAGGAATGGTGCGCAGGGCGCGCATAATGCCGCCGGGGCCGAGGGTGTCGGCGATGGTCTGCTCAAGACCGTGGCGTTTACACACCTCAAAATCGGTGACGGTGCAGGGTTCGTAACCGCCAATCTGGAAGGCGACGACCACAAAGTCGGCCTCTTTTAACGCCGTTTTTTGATCCGTATGGCAACTGATGTTCCCGCAAGCGCCGACTGAATCCATCAGTTTGCGCACCACGATGTGCGACTCCTCAAGGCGCGTGGCGTCAATATCCATCAGCGCTACCTGCGCGTTTTTCAACGCCGGGCGCTGGAACACATCGCCGAGAATGTTTTTAACAAACACCGTGGAACCGGCGCCGATAAAGGTGATTTTTGGTGCAGACATGAGCCTTTCTCCCTGATGTGGTTGTACCTTCTGAGCGTGGCACGCCAGGCCTGTGCCATCTGCCTTCTTCCCGGCGGGAGATTCCCGAAAACTCAGATCGCGTAATGCGCCGCGCGCGATCTGAGTTTCCGGGAGAAAATGGGCGCTTAAGCAGAGTTAATGGCAACGCCTTTCACTAAACTAAAGCAGGTGAGGGCGCGGTGAAGCGCGAAAGTGATAATGCGGGAAGGATCGATGGCAAAAGAACTTATCAGAGCAGATATGTGCAGCGGGGATGAGAAAACCACGCGCGGCCCGCTGTCGCTCTACTCCGAATATCAGCGTATGGAGATTGAGCTGCGCGCGCCGCTGGCGATGCCTGCCAGCCACTGGCACGGCCAGGTGGAAGTGAACGTGCCGTTTGATGGTGACGTCGAGTATCTGATCAATAACGAAGTGGTGCGTATCAAACAAGGCTATATCACCCTGTTCTGGGCCTGTACCCCGCACCAGTTGACCCGCCCCGGCGACTGTACGCAGATGGCGATTTTTAACCTGCCGATGCACCTGTTTCTCTCCTGGCCGCTGGATCGTGAACTGATCAACCACGTCACCCACGGCATGGTGATTAAATCCCTCGCCGCCCAGCAATTGAGCGCGTTTGAAGTGCAGCGCTGGCAGAATGAACTCAACAGCGACAACGAGCAGCTACGTCAGCTGGCGATTGACGAAATAGCCCTGATGCTCAAACGCTTTAGCCTCTCCGGCTGGCAGCCAATACTCGTGAATAAAACCTCGCGCACCCATAAAAACAGCGTTTCGCGCCATGCGCAGTTTTACGTCAGCCAGATGCTGGAGTTTATTGCCGTCAATTACGACCAGGTGCTGACGATTAACGCTATCGCCGAGCATGTGAAGCTCAATCCCAACTATGCGATGGGTATTTTTCAGCGCGTGATGCAGCTGACCATGAAGCAGTACATCACCGCCATGCGTATCAACCATGTCCGCGCTCTGTTGAGCGATACCGATAAAACGATTCTTGATATCGCGCTCACCGCCGGGTTCGGCTCCAGCAGCCGCTTTTACAGCACTTTTCAGAAGTATGTCGGCATGCCGCCGCAGAGATACCGCAAGCTCAGCCAGCTACGACGCCAGCAGCATGCGGGGTAAAAAGGTGTTTATCCCCACCAGGGGATATTGAAGGGAATATCCCCCGGTGGGGATAAAGTGGCGGGTCTGCCATATATGCGCATTGCCCGATGGCGCTGCGCTTATCGGGCCTACAACCAGGCCGGAATTATGTTGGGCATCATCCGGCGGGGAATTACGTAGGCCGGATAAGGCGCGAGCCGCCATCCGGCGCATTGCCCGATGGCGCTGCGCTTATCGGGCCTACAACCAGGCCGGAATTATGTTGGGCGCCATCCGGTGGGGAATTACGTAGGCCGGATAAGGCGTTAGCCGCCATCCGGCAATGGCTTTCAGGTTACAGCTTAAAGGCGTTCACATCATTCAACAGCTTGCCCGCCTGGTGGCTGAGGGAGTTGGCGGCGGTGGCCATCTCTTCCACCATCGCGGCGTTCTGCTGCAGGTTGCCTTCCATCTGGCTGACTGCGACATTGACCTGTTCAATGCCGTAGCTCTGCTCGGTGGAGGAGTGATTCACCTGGTTTATCAGCACCGTGGTTTCATCCACCGCGCCGAGGGCATCGTTCATGCGCGTGGTAACATTGGCCGCGTAATTCACCCCCTGGCTGACATTCTTAATCGCTTCATCAATCAGACCACGAATATCGCGCGCCGCAACGGATGAGCGCTGGGAGAGTGAACGCACTTCGCCTGCCACCACCGCAAACCCTTTCCCCTGCTCACCCGCGCGGGCGGCTTCAACCGCGGCGTTCAGTGCCAGGATGTTGGTCTGGAAGGCGATGCCGTCAATGATGTCTGTAATTTCCGAAATCTTTGCAGAAGAGGCCGAAATATCATCGATCGATTTTTGCAGCGAACTTAGCTCACGGTGGCTCTCATTGACCATTGTCTGCACGCGGCCAATGTAGGTATTCGCCTCTTTGGCGTTATCCATATTGTGTTTCACCGTGACAGACAGCTCATTCATGCTGGCTGCGGTCTGCTCGAGCGACGACGCCTGCGATTCTGTGCGCGAAGAGAGGTCATCATTGCTTTTGGCGATCTCGCTGGCGGCGGTGTCCACTTCGTTACTGGCATCTTTTACGCTGGCTAACACATGGCGGATTTTATCCATCAGCGCGTTAAAACTGGTCGCCGTCGCGCCAAGCTCATCGTTATTATTCAGCGCCACTTTATGGGTTAAATCGAGGGAGTGGCTGATTAATCCCATGCTCTCCTGCAAACTTTTTAAGCCTTTACTTAAGTAGCGCAGAATAGCCGAGGCGAAGACCGCAACCAGAGCAACCAGAAAAACAATTGTGCCAATCAGCAGCCAGAAGGTATTGATATATTGCGTATGGTTATTTTCAGCATACTCTTTCGCAATGCTGTAATTATGCGCCAGCATCTCTTTTAAACTGGCACTTAATGCCACCGAAGCATTAGCGGTTACGCCGCCGTCAGAGACCATTTGTCGTGCCGCTTCAATCCCCTGGGTATGATAAGCGTTTGCCATGGCTTCAGTTTTTTGCACGTAATCATCAAAAATATCACGGGTCTTTTTCAGTAGCTGACCGTCAACCTTATCGCTGACTAAATTAGTCTGGTAATTTTCCAGTATCTGGCGGGTTTTATCTAACTGCACCCTTGCCTGTGCCATATGGTTATTAAATACGGCTTCATCACGCACCAGCAGCGACATCAGGATCTGCCGTCTTGCCTCTTCGCGATACTGCACAGCTTCGCTCAGCCTGCTAATGCTGGGCAGGCTATTTTTTACTACATAATCAAAGCGCGTTTGCGCATTATCTAATGCCCTAATGCTTAATCCACCCAGCACAAGCATGGCAATAAAGGTGATGGCAAAAACAATAATTAATTTTCTTAAAATAGTCATAACGGCCTCAGGTGCGATCCATATCCAACGTGGATGCTATTTTTATCGGCGACTAAAGTGAAACCTTCAGCCAGAACATTATAAAAAGAGAGGTCTTTTAAACCTTTTTTGATCTGGACACGGATTGTGGGGAAATAGTGATGAAATACAAAGGCTAATAAGGGTAGGTGAGCGGACTGCTAATGCTTTATATAATATATTTCGTCTGTTTTAATGATAATCTCTGAATATATTGTACATTCTTGTTCTTTATTAGCTTAAGAGTTTAGTATGCGTAAACACTTATTGATGAATAGTTAATAATAAAGCTGATAAATCACAATAGCGCCTGAATAGACTACCGCCCAAAGAATTGGGCAGTAGGAAAAAACTTCTGTTTTATATCCAACGCTTAGCAAGGAACCTGACGCAAACGACGCCTGATTTTGTTTCCTTGAGCATCTTTGTAGCGCTCCGGCCAAATGGCATCGGGAGCAAGATCGAGAGCATGAGCGATGATGTATTCTCCCTTCGGCCAGGGGCGGTACAACGTGTTCGCTAGCGTTGATGAGGACAGCCCTGCCGCGCGAGACAACGCCGCCAGGCTCATCCCGCGCTTCTTAAGCGCGGCGAGAATGTCAGCATGGTGCCAGTTTTGATGTTCCATAGTGTTCTCCTTACACGTGGTTGTTATGTACTCAATTATCCTATTTTGGGATAAAATGGCAATGGGTAGATATTCGATTTCAGGATATTTTTTAAGGGATCGAATTTATGGCATCTGTCTACTCAGACGAGTACCAACGCGTTATCACGGCACTTAAGCAAGCGCGTAAAGCGCGGGGCATCACGCAAGTGCAGCTTGCTGAGGCGCTCGGGCGACCACAATCCTTTATCGCCAAGATCGAAAGCGGCGAGAGGAGGCTGGATGTGGTGGAGTTTGTGCATCTGGCGAGGTTGGTGGGCGTTGCCCTCGAAGATATAGTGAAAATATTAAATTAGTATAAACCACACTTGAAGATTCTTTTTACAATAAAATCCAAAAACAGTGACCTTTGTTTAAAATATGAAAAATAAAAAATGCTAAATTAGATTGGTCTTATATAATTTTAATATTGTTAGAAAGCGCAATTAATAGTACCTAAGGGTAGGAGCTTTTTTACGTTGGGGCTAAGGTGATTACTGATGAATAACTTAGTTAATAATAAATCAAACCCATTTGGCGACACTACAGCAGAAAATGACACGGTCATGCTAAATTCTGCATTTGTAGAAACTGCTGATTTTAGAACACTCATTGAATCAGATGATCGTACTGTTGTAGTCGGTAGGCGAGGAACGGGAAAAAGTGCTCTTTTTATACACTTGCAAGAACATTGGAGAAAAGATAAAAAAATATTAGTGTTAACCTTTTCTCCAGATGATACTCAAATAATTGGTTTTCGCTCAGTACTTAAACCCTTTACATCATCATTTAACCTGGCTAGAGCCGCTACGAAATTACTTTGGCGGTATGCTATGCTAGTCGAAGTGGCGAATTATATATCATCTCACTATAAATTATCATCGCAGTTATCTCATGATCCATTAATTAAAATTCATTTGGATAGATGGAATTCAGTAAAAGGTGATATTTTAAGAAAGTGTAGAGTTATTGCAAAGGAATTTCTATCTGAAAGTGATCCTGAAGAATCAATTGGAGATCTACAGTTCAATCTAAATATTTCTGAAATTGAAAGCAAAGTATTGAGTGTTTTAGAAAAGGCCGATAGGAGTGTGGTTATTTTATTGGATAAGCTTGATGAAGCTTATGAGCCTGATAATATAGGAGTAGGAATTATTGCAGGTCTTGCATATGCGTCTATCGAACTTAATCAAAAATCAAAATATATCAGACCTATTATATTTCTTAGGGATAATATTTTTAGAGCATTAGCAAAAGAAGATCCCGATTACTCTAGAAATATAGAAGGGCAAGTTATCCGACTTCATTGGGACTGGGCTCAATTGCTCATGCTTACAGCTAAAAGAATGAAAGTGGCTTTCGCGCTCGACATTGAAAAAGATCAGCGCGTTTGGGATCGATGTACAGCAGATGATTTGAAAGGACGTAACGGCTTTAAAAAATGTTTGCAATTTACGCTTTATAGACCAAGAGACTTATTGTCTTTATTGAATGAATCATTTTTTTCGGCATTTAGAGAAAATCGTTCAACAATAATTAATAATGATTTGGAATATGCGGCAAAATCTATTTCTATGGCTAGGCTAGATGATTTGTGGAAAGAGTACCAAAAAATATATCCCTCAATCCAACTCATTTCAGGTCTTTTTAGAAATATTGAGCCTGAGTTAACTGTCTATTCATGCTTAAGGAAAATTGAGGGCGCTAAAGAACAAATAGAGGATGGTGATGACCCCAAAATATTATCGGAATATAATCTTTTGAAGCCTACGGGGCTTTTACAAAGTCTATACAGTATTGGCTTTATAGGAATATATGATAAGAATTCAGCTTCGTTTTCATTTTGCCATGATGGACGAACCCCAGATAAAGGATTTGAAAATGCAGATCGTTTACTAATCCATCCTTGCTATTGGTTAGGCTTAAATTTGAATCGAAATGCATTGACTCCTGAAGAGGCTGAAGAAATAAATGATGAGTATGATATTAATGTAATATCAGAAAACTCAGCGATCAGAAATCAAAAGATTGGTCAGATAGTATCTCATTTAGACCAAATCCCCATAGGGAATGAAGGGGCAAATGAATTTGAGCAATGGTGTTTAGATGCTTTGAGGATCGTGTTTGCGTCACATTTAACTGATCTGAAAATTCATCCAAATGGTAATGCTGTTCAACGAAGGGATATAGTAGGCACGAATGGAGCTAAAACGGATTTTTGGAAAAGAGTGCTTGAAGATTATAAATCTCGGCAAGTAGTATTCGACGCTAAAAATTTTTACGAATTGGGACCTAGTGAATACAGACAGGTTCAATCTTATCTGACCGGACCATACGGTAAACTTGGATTCATCGTTAATAGAGAGGACGATGAAACTCTTAAACAAGGGAAGGATTTAGATTGGACGAGAGAGATGCATCAATCTCATGGCGCTTTGATAATTAAACTACCCGCAAAATTTATATCTAAGTTGTTGCAAAAACTTAGAAGTCCGGAAAAACATGATGCAATAGACGTTCAAATGGGAAAACTTTTAACCGTCTATGAAACGTCCTATATGTCTATAAAGACAACCACAAAACGACGAAAAAAATAATTTATATTTTTATAATTTCAAAAAATATATTTTCTAAAGTGTGGATAGTGCCACTTCCTATCATCGATGCGTTTAGGAAGTGGCTTTTATCTATGCCAATCTCGGATACCCATCCGCAATCGCGTCACCGGTAAACTGCGCGATCCACCCCTCGGGGTTATCAAAAATCCTGATCGCCGTGAAGTTGGGTTCTGAACCCATATCAAACCAGTGCGCTGTGCCGGCGGGCACGGAGATAAGGTCGTTCTTCTCGCACAGCACCTGGTAGACCTCGCTGCCGATATGCAGGCAGAAGAGCCCGGCACCTTCCACGAAGAAACGCACTTCATCTTCACCATGGGTGTGTTCGCTGAGGAATTTGCTGCGCAGCGCCTCTTTCTGTGGGTTGTCGGCGCGCAGACTGATCACATCCCAGCTCTGGTAGCCTTTCTCTTCTACCAGTTTGTCGATGGCATGCTGATAGGCGTTGATCACCGTTTCCGGTGTCGGGTTAGCGCCCAGATCGCGGTCGGCCTGCCAGCGCTCAAAGCGCACGCCTTTCGCATTCAGCTTCTGCTGAATATCGTCGGCGTCGGTGCTGTGCCATACCGGTGTGCTGGCATCGGTGTCGGTGTAAATCGTCAGTGCGCTCATGAGGGGATCTGCTCCGGCTTGATGGTGCTGAATGAGTTAACCTGGTGATGATGGCTGGCTGCGTCATCATCATCGCGAATCAGTTGCGTGGTGCGAAAACCGGCCTCTTCGGCAGCGTCCAGCTCCTGATGAATGTCGGAGAGGAAGAGAATAGAAGAGGGCGGTAGCGCAAGCTGTGCGGCGATATTGCGATAGGACTGCACTTCGCGCTTCGCTCCTACCAGCGTATCGAAATAGCCGCTGAAGAGATGAGTAATATCACCTTCATCGCTGTAGCCAAATAACAGTTTTTGCGCAGCAACGGAGCCAGAGGAATATACATAGAGATCAATGCCCTGCGCCTTCCAGTTCTCCAGCGCGGGCAGCACGTCCGGGTAGAGATGGCCGGTAAAATCGCCGTTGGCGTAGCCATCGCGCCAGATAATGCCCTGAAGTGCTTTCAACGCCGTCGATTTGCGGTCTTCATCCATAAAAGCGAACAGCACCTCGATAAGCTCGGCGCTGGTGGCGTTCGGCTGCGCAATCTCATCACGCAGATTATCGAGAATGGTGCTGACCGGCTCCTGATACTGCTGCGCGGTGACAAACCCCGCCAGCCGCTCGCGGGCGTAGGGAAACAGAACGTTATGTACAAAGCGAATATCGCTGGTGGTGCCTTCTATATCGGTGACAATCGCGCGGATCATAATCTCTCCAGCAGTCGGCGCTGCAATTCGCATTCAAATAAAAACTCCAGCCCTTCGAGGTGGCGGCGCGCTTCGGCGACGTCGCGCCCCCAGCAGGTTAACCCGTGGCCGCGCAGCAGAAAACCATAACGTAACGTGTTCGAGTCTGCATAAGCGGCAATGCGCCCGGCGAGCGCGTCGATATCCTGATCGTTATCAAAAATGGCAATCGGCACGCTATCGAGATGCGAATGCTGCCCGCTAAGGGATTTTTGCATCTCATACCCGCTCAGTTGCAGCGCGGCGCTTTTCTCCACCCGCGACAGCACCGTGGCGTTAACAGTGTGCACATGCAGCACCGCGTTGGCGTCAGGGTAGAGGCGGTAAATCAGGGTATGCAGACCGGTTTCGGCAGAGGGTTTACGCCCGGATGGCGCATGATTATCGGCGATGGAGACCTGCAAAAAATCCTCCGGCGTCAGGCTGCCTTTATCTTTGCCGGACTCGCTCAGCCAGCACCATTCGGCACTTTGGCGCAGGGACATATTGCCGCCCGTCGCGGGCGCCCACCCTTTGGCGCCGATCCAGTGGCAGGCAGAAACAAGTTGCTGGAGTTGCAGGTTGTTGGTCATCGCGTTTCCTTATCAGGAATATCGTTGTGATATAGACGTCTAAGCGTCTTGATTGCCAAATACTAGCATCGTGTTATAGTGGCGGCAACTTGAGTCTCGACAACAGGCACGAAAAGATGCGCAATAACCCTTTGATTCCTGAGAGTAAACTCCCCGCTTTAGGCACCACCATCTTCACGCAAATGAGCGCGCTGGCCCAGCAGCATCAGGCGATTAATCTTTCCCAGGGCTTCCCCGATTTTGACGGCCCGCGCTATTTGCAGGAGCGGCTGGCGTATCACGTCGCGCAGGGTGCAAATCAATATGCGCCGATGACCGGCGTGCAGCCATTGCGCGAAGCGATTGCCGAGAAAACGGCGGCGCTTTATGGCCATCAGCCAGACGTGAACAGCGACATTACCGTCACCGCCGGGGCGACGGAAGCGCTCTATGCGGCGATCACCGCGCTGGTGCGCGAGGGCGATGAGGTGATCTGTTTCGATCCGAGTTACGACAGCTACGCGCCTGCGGTTGAGCTCTCCGGCGGGGTGCTTAAACGCATTGCCCTGCAACCGCCGCACTTTCGCGTTGACTGGCAGGCTTTCGCCGCGCAGCTCAGCGATCGCACCCGGCTGGTAATTGTTAATACGCCGCACAACCCGTCGGCGACGGTGTGGCAGGAGGCCGATTTTGCCGCCCTGTGGCAGGCAATTGCCGAGCGGGAAATTTATGTGTTGAGCGATGAGGTTTACGAGCACATCTGCTTTGCCGAGGGTGGGCATGCCAGCGTGCTGAAGCATCCGCAGCTGCGGGAACGTGCCGTCGCCGTGTCGTCGTTTGGCAAAACCTACCATATGACCGGCTGGAAAGTGGGGTACTGCATTGCGCCCGCCGCCATCAGCGCGGAGCTGCGTAAAGTGCACCAGTACTTAACCTTTTCGGTGAACACCCCGGCACAGCTGGCGCTGGCCGATATGCTGCGCGCCGAGCCTCAGCACTACCGGGAACTGCCAGATTTTTACCGCGCGCGCCGCGACGTGCTGGTCAATGCACTGCGCGAGAGCAAGCTGGAGTTTTTGCCCTGCGAAGGAACCTACTTTTTGCTGGCGGATTACAGCGCCATCTCCGATCTCGATGATGTCGCGTTTTGCCAGTGGCTGACGAAAGAGGTGGGTGTGGCGGCCATTCCGCTGTCAGTGTTCTGCGCCGATCCCTTCCCGCATAAGTTGATTCGCCTCTGCTTTGCGAAACAGGAATCGACGCTGCTGGCGGCAGCAGAGCGTCTCTGCACCCTGTAGCGGCTTACTTTTCACCCATGATTGTTTTGAGCTTTTCCGCATCCGGCAGGCCGACCGCCTGCTGGAGCACACTCTCTTCATTCATATAGTAGATAGCGGGTGTGGCATTAGCCCCGAGATCGTCCATGATTTTCTGGTTGAGGTTGAGCGAGCGCATGATCGTCGGCGGGATAGTTTTCGGCAGCGCCAGCGTCATTTTGCCGTTCGACTGCTCATACTCATGCCAGCTTTTGGCCGGATCTTTCGCGCTGAGGATCGCCGCCGCTGCGGCCGGGCTTTCCGGTTTGATTACGCCGACCATTAAGGTGCGGATCTGCACCTTGCCGGACTCTACCCACGGGCGCGCCTGCTGCCAGAACTGTTTGCAGTAGGGGCAGTAGGGATCGGCAAAGACGTACACCACGCGCGGCGCGGTTTTTTGACCGTCGAGGATCCACTCCGCTTTCTCCATCCGCTGCCAGAGTTTGCGCCCGGCAGGGCCATAGAGCTCCTGATTGAACAGCTTTTCGCTAAGATTGGTGCCCGCTTCGTCATACATATAGCCAGAGATGGCGTGTTTGCCGTCCGGCGTGACATAAATCGTGACGCCCATCTCCTGATATTTACCCAGATAACCCTTCATGCCGCCCGGTGCGTTAAAGGATTTAATGATGGTAATGCCTTGCTTTTCAATGGCTTTGACCGGCGCGGGCAGTTCTTCAGCGTGCAGGGTCAGCGGCAGTAGGGTCAGCATTAACAGGCGTTTGAGCATAAAAATCCTTATCAATTCAGAGGGTAAGGTTAACAAAGGCTAAACCTATCACAGTCATAGACAACAGACAGGGAATAAAGATTGTCGTGGTGCTTAGGGAGTGGTGTAATCAACGCTGTTTGTCATCGACAGATGGCAAGCGTATCGCACAGCCAGCGTGCTGGCACTGAAGTCACCCGCGGGTATTTCAGATATTGAGGCCACCCGCACCGGTGGCCTTTTTACTTTTGGCTAATGTCTGTTCACAGAGTTGTTCGTTGGTGTTTGTTAGCTAACGCTTATTGATTTGATAATGCAAACGCATTAGCCGTCGTAAGCAAAGTTCGTTAACTTATGCCCCAACGAAAACACGGAGGAAGTATAGATGTCCTTAATTAACACCAAGATCAAACCTTTCAAAAACCAGGCGTTCAAAAACGGTGAATTCATCGAAGTAACCGAGAAAGATACCGAAGGCCGCTGGAGCGTCTTCTTCTTCTACCCGGCTGACTTCACCTTCGTATGCCCGACCGAACTGGGCGACGTGGCTGACCACTACGAAGAACTGCAGAAACTGGGCGTTGACGTTTACTCTGTTTCCACCGACACCCACTTCACGCACAAAGCATGGCACAGCAGCTCTGACACCATCGCGAAAATCAAATACGCGATGATCGGCGACCCGACTGGTGCCCTGACCCGTAACTTCGAAATCATGCGTGAAGACGAAGGTCTGGCAGACCGCGGTACCTTCATCGTTGACCCGCAGGGCATCATCCAGGCTATCGAAGTGACCGCTGAAGGCATCGGCCGTGACGCATCTGACCTGCTGCGTAAAATCAAAGCGGCTCAGTATGTTGCTTCTCACCCAGGCGAAGTGTGCCCGGCTAAGTGGAAAGAAGGCGAAGCGACCCTGGCTCCGTCCCTGGACCTGGTTGGCAAAATCTAAATTTCCGTCGTATTTCGCGCCATAGCTTTGTTGGCGTCGCGCGTTCACCCCGGTCACTTACTTTTGTAAGCTCCCGGGGATTCACGAGCTAGCCGCCTCGCTCTGACGCAAAATACTTAGGAAATTATCTACGATACGGGTGCTTTTTGGGCGCCCGTTTTATTCAGCACCATGATGCAAGTTGCATTAGTGCAGTCGCAAAATCGGCTTGCATGATGATGTTTTAAGAGAAGGATACCGACATGCTCGACACCACAATGAAAACCCAGCTCAAGGCTTATCTTGAGAAACTGACCAAGCCTGTTGAGTTGATCGCGACGCTGGATGACAGCGCGAAATCTACCGAAATTAAAGAGCTGCTGGGCGAAATCGCCGAACTCTCTGACAAAGTGACCTTTAAAGAGGACAACACGCTTGCGGTGCGTAAGCCCTCATTCCTGATCACCAACCCAGGCTCGCACACTGGCCCGCGCTTTGCTGGCTCCCCGCTGGGGCATGAGTTTACCTCGCTGGTGCTGGCGCTGCTGTGGACCGGCGGTCATCCGTCGAAAGAAGCGCAGGCGCTGCTGGAGCAGATCCGCGACATCGACGGCGACTTCGAGTTTGAGACCTACTACTCACTCTCCTGCCACAACTGCCCGGACGTGGTGCAGGCGCTGAACCTGATGTCGGTGCTGAACCCGCGTATCAAGCACACGGCAATTGACGGTGGGGCTTTCCAGAACGAAATCACCGATCGTAACGTGATGGGTGTTCCGGCGGTCTACGTGAATGGTCAGGAGTTTGGGCAGGGTCGTATGACGCTGACTGAGATCGTGGCAAAAATTGATACCGGCGCGGAAAAACGTGCGGCGGAAGAGCTGAACAAACGCGACGCTTACGATGTGCTGATTGTCGGCTCCGGCCCGGCGGGCGCAGCGGCTTCCGTTTACTCTGCCCGTAAAGGCATCCGGACCGGCCTGATGGGCGAACGCTTCGGCGGCCAGGTGCTGGATACTGTAGATATTGAAAACTACATCTCCGTGCCGAAAACCGAAGGGCAGCAGTTTGCAGGTGCCCTGAAAGCACACGTTGCGGACTATGACGTCGACGTGATCGACAGCCAGAGCGCCAGCAAGCTGGTTCCGGCTGCGGTCGAAGGCGGCCTGCATCAGATTGAAACCGCGTCTGGCGCGGTGCTGAAAGCGCGTACCGTCATCATTGCCACCGGCGCGAAATGGCGCAACATGAACGTGCCGGGTGAAGATCAGTATCGCACCAAGGGCGTGACCTACTGCCCGCACTGTGACGGCCCGCTGTTTAAAGGCAAGCGCGTGGCGGTGATCGGCGGTGGTAACTCCGGCGTGGAAGCGGCTATCGATCTCGCCGGGATTGTTGAACACGTGACGCTGCTGGAGTTCGCTCCGGAGATGAAGGCGGATCAGGTGTTGCAGGATAAAGTTCGCAGCCTGAAGAATGTCGACATCGTTCTGAATGCGCAGACCACCGAAGTGAAAGGCGACGGCACTAAAGTGACCGGCCTTGAGTACCGCGACCGCATCAGCGGCGATGTGCATCAGGTTGCGCTGGCGGGGATCTTTGTTCAGATCGGTCTGCTGCCGAACACCACCTGGCTGGAGGGCGCGATTGAGCGCAACCGCATGGGCGAAATCATTATCGATGCCAAGTGCGAAACCAGCGTGAAAGGCGTGTTCGCGGCGGGCGACTGCACCACGGTGCCGTACAAACAGATCATCATCGCCACCGGCGAAGGTGCCAAAGCCTCCCTGAGCGCGTTTGATTACCTGATCCGCACCAAAGCGTAAGCAGAATTAAGAAAGTAAGAGTCACCTGCATATAAAAAGCTGCCGCAAGGCAGCTTTTTTTTTACCCGGATGGATCGGTGCGCTCATTTTGCCGGATGGCGGCTGCGCCTTATCCGGCCTACAAAAGCACGCGATCCCCGTAATAACAACGCGCACAGTCTCGTAGGCCGGATAAGCGTTAGCGCCATCTGGCAATAAGCCCCTCTAGCGCACCACCAGCACCGGAATATGCGCGTGGCGCACCACGCTGGAGGCATTGGAGCCGAGCAGATGGGTGGTGATTGTCGGGTTGCGCGAGGCGATCACCACCATATCCGCATGCAACTCTTCGCCAAGCTCATTAACCATATCGCGCACGCTGCCGAAGCGAACGTGGGTATGAATGCGCGAGGGATCGATTGAGAAGTGGCTCTTCATACTCTCGAGGCGGGTTTGCGCCTCCTGGTGCAGATGCTCTTCGAAGCGGCGTAAATCGGCGGCAAAACGGTGCAGGCTCAGGCTGGCGGAAGCGGGTAACACATGCAGCAGGTGAATAACACCTTCACTCTGGGCGAGGAACTCTGCGTGACGGATCGCTTTGTCGCTTAACTCCATTTCGAAAATATCGACCGGCATAATGATTGTCTGGTACATAAACGCGTCTCCCTATGGGTTATGTCCCGGGAATTGAAGCACAAAGAGAGGGGGGATTTTGCTGCATGAGTGGCAAATCTGAACAATGGCGGGAGCCGGAAAGAGGATGCGGGCGCATCCTCTGCAAAACAAAGCAGGGCGGGGATCAGAGCATGAAATCGCCAGCGGCTTCGGGCTGGTAGAGCAGCTCCAGCACTTCAAGGTCGGTGGTGGTTCCCCCCGGCAACGTCCAGTGAATGGAATCACCAACACGTAAACCTAACAGCGCCGCGCCCACCGGGGCCAGAACTGACAGCTGCGTGGCGCTGTCTGTCATTTGCGCCGGGTAGACCAGCGTCCGCACGCGGGTTTCGCCGCTCTTCAGCTCGCGGAATTTTACTCTGCTGTTCATCGTCACCACATCATGCGGCATCGCGTCTGGCGCGCACATATTGGCGCGATCCAACTCCTCATTCAGCGCATCGGCAATCGCAAGGCTGGCATGTGCAGGCTGCTCCAGCAAGCGGTCGAGGCGCTCAGCGTCTCGCTCATTAATGATAATGGCAGGTCTGGACATCTCTTACTCCGTGTCAGGTGATTGATCCAAAGAAAAACCCTCGCCGACGGGCAGCGAGGGTTTGTCTAAAGCTGATGATACTAACCCGGCCCCATGCTGTGAAGTGACCCGGCGCACATTTGCCTCAATTATGATGACTCCGGGCGATCAGTAACCCGCGCTGTCGAGAATAAAGTGATCCCCACAGTTGCCGGGGTGCGGCTGTGGCAGCAGCGAGCGGCCAGAGAGCGGCGCATTAATCGCGTCGGCTTTTATAGCAACCTGCATCTCGGTCAGGTAGGCCGGGTTGCCGCTGCAGGTGAGTTTCACCGCTTTCACGCTCTGATTTCCGTAAGCCCTGGCGACGGCAGAATCAAAGGCGGCGCGGGTAATCGCTTTGCCGTAGTTATTGGCAAGAAATACCCCAAGCGGGCTGGTTTTGATCTCATGATTCAGACGCACCATCGCACCAAAATAGTCATCAGGATCGAAGCCGAAACAGACGCCGTGCTTGGCATATTCGTAGCGCTCAAGGCAGGAGTTACCACCGGAGCCGGGCATAGCAGCGTTGAGTTTATCCGCCATCTCCAGCGATAAACCGGTCTCTGCTGCCGCGCACTTCTGGCTGGCTTTCGCTTCCGGCATATTGGGAATCGGGCGCGTGGCGCAGCCAAAACGCATCCAGCGGCGGTTATCGACGCCGCGCGCGGCGATCGATTTCGGCAGCCCCGGCCATAAACCGTGCACGGTCAAATTATCGGCTTTGTCGTCGGGGGATTTTTGCAGGCGGCACTCTTCAGGCTCGTCGCGCCCGTTGTCGTGCATGCTCTGGCAAAACCCGGTCTGCCAGGAGAGCGCCAGCACGTAGCGGTCAAAATCGCCGTACTGCTTTGGTTGCAGCGGTGCGGCATAAGCAGAATTGAAGAGTAGCGCGGCAATGCCTGTGCTGATGAAGAGTCCCTTTTTAAACATTTCAGTTCCTGATAAATGGGTCCAGATAATTGCCATAGGTTATTAAACCATAAAAAAAGCGCCGGGCAGGCGCTTTTTCAATTTCTGACCCCCGGCCGGGTTAGTGAACCGCTGCGCCAGGCACCAGGATTTCGGTGGCGACAATCACCACCACCAGACCAACCAGAATCGGTACGGAGGTGCGTTTGACCACTTCAAACGGCGAAATGTTTGCCATCCCGGCAACGGCGACCACCACGCCGGAGACCGGTGAAATGGTGCGGCCGAGGTTGGAGGCCTGCAACATCGGAATCGATAAATAGGCCGGGTTGATGCCCGCTTCGCGCGCCAGTTTTGGGATCATCTCCACAAACGCATAAAACGGTGCGTTACCGGAACCGGTAGTCATCGCCGCCAGCATGGTGAGGATCACCAGCACCAGCATCAAAATAATGCTCGCGGAACCGAACGAGGTGGCAATTGAGATCAGGCTCTGGATAAAGCCGATGGTGCTCAGCCCCTGGGCGAAGACGCCTGCGGCAACCAGCAGCATCACGACACCGGCAAAGGCATCAGCCATGCCGCGCCAGGCCACCTCCAGCCCGCTGAAGACATTCTGGGTATTAAAGCCGCGCAAAAACTCCAGTACCGCAGCAATCAGCATACAGATCACGAGGATGGTAATAATGTGCAGCTCCGGTCCCCACTTGCCGTCGAAAATCAGCACGCCGATGATCGGCGTAAAGGGCAGGATGGCGTAAAACGCGGGCGCGCGGGTGGTGATCTCTTTCACATCCAGCATTTCGCTAACAATGTTCTCCTTCTTATCGAGGTAGCGCTGCCAGAAGAAGTGGGCGATAGCCATGGCGACAATCGCGGCGATAGAGATAGGCAGAGTGGTTTTAAACGCGAAATCTACCAGCGGCATCTCTGCGGCTTTCGCTGCCAGCACCACATCGCCGGAGGTGGGCGAGAGAATAATCGCCGCCGGGGAGGCGCAAATTGCCGCCGCCGCGCCGCGGCTGATACCGACATTGACCATCACCGGGAAGAGGGTCGCCATTAACAGCACACCGAGTCCCGTGGCGGAAGAGACCGCCAGCGACATCAGGCAGGCGACAAAATAGGCGGCAATCATCAGGATATAGGGCGAATTGATAAAACGTAGCGGGCGTGAGGCCAGCTTAACGACCATATCATTGGCACCAATATGCGTCATGTAGGCAGCAAAACCGCACAGCATCATGATCATCATGCCGAGATCGCCGCCGCGGCTCATCAGCAGAATTTTTATATATTCGACGATGTCGGTGGCGCGATAACCGGTGCTGGTGGCGCTTGAGGGTAATATTGCGTGGCCCATCAGCGCGCTGACGATCAATAAGGCCAGTCCGCCGACAAACAGAACGCCGGTGGCAGAGTAGCCTTTAATGATGTAGCGGGCGACGCCGACAATTACCACGGCGCCGATCAATAGCTCAATCAGGGTTGAAATCATATTGGGTCCCGGAGGTTGGACAAAAAAAAGTAAAGTAAGCAAAAAACTGCACCGCAATGTGCCGAATAACGGTGGCGTGATAGCTGATTAAAATCAACAAAGCGCTGCATTGCGCGCAATATTACGTGAATTGTTATAAATCAGAAAAATAAATGCGGGCGAAACTATAATTCAGGCTAATGAATTTCGGCAGTTGTGTTTTATTTGTGATAACGAGTGGTTAATTGTTTTGGCGTTTTTAGTTTCAGTTTGATTTGACAGCAAAATTCACTAAAAAAGCCTTTAAAAATAGAAAGCGCGCTGCTTATACTCGCCGTTACCTTCACTTATCCAAGGCGTTGTTATGCACGCAGCCTGGCTCTACCGATTGCGCTTTCTTAAGCGGCATTTATTAATGCTGCTTATCGCATTGGGTTGGCTATTGATTCAGAGTCAGGTGGCGATTGCCTCTCATGCCTGTACGCTTCCCGTGCCGGGTGAAGCGATGATGCAGCAGCATATGCACCATCTGGCAATGGGGGATGACGCGCCGCCCCATGGGATGAAAGGGGCGCTCTGCGAGAAGCACTGCGTACCCGATCTGGTGCAACAAGAGGGGCATCACCCTTCGCTGGCGGCGCTGCCCGCCACCTTAACGCTGGCGATTGCCGAACCCGTTTTCACCGCTATCACTTCGTCCGGCTGGACATTAACGCCGCCCGCCGCCGGTCCGCCGGCAACCCTCCGCTTCTGCCGTTTTCGCGAATAGAGACCTGTTAACACGTTGAATTTTTTTCGATTAATGTTTAACAGGAGTTTTTACAATGCGTACTTATTTCCTCTGCCTGCTCTCAGGCATCCTGCTTTTCCCGCACCTCAGCGCTTATGCGCAAGCGCACGACATGTCGCACCATCACGCGCTGTCAGCCCAGGTTTATCAAAGCCAGGGCACCATCAAAAAGATCACCCCGCAGGCTATCACTATCGCCCACCAGGCTATTCCTGCGTTGAGCTGGCCACCGATGACCATGCAGTTTACGGTTGCGCCTGAGCATCCGCTGCCGCAGGTGAAGGTGGGCGATAAGGTCAGCTTCAGCTTTAGCCAGAGTGAGCAGGGGTACACCCTTCTCGCCGTCACGCCGTTACCGTAAGCGGAGGCGACAATGAGACGATACTCGCTGAGCCTGCGGCTCGGCGGGGTTTGTCTTGCGCTCATCTGCTCCGCTGCGCAGGCGGAGTCGCTGACGCTGACGCAAACCCTTGCCGCTGCAGAGCGCTACTCTGCTGAGCTCTCTGCCAACCGTAACGAAGCCCGCGCGCTGGATGCGATGGCGGATTCTGCTCGTCAGTTGCCCGACCCCAAACTCAAATTCGGCATTGAGAATGTGCCGGTGCAGGGCAATAACGACCGCCGTTTGACCCGCGAAGGCATGACCATGCAGCGTATTGGCGTGATGCAGCAATATGTCAGCGCGGAAAAACGCAATCGCAAGGCCGACACGTTGCTGGCTGAATCGCGCAGCGTCGAGGCCAAATCCCACGTGGTGCGCGCCGCGCTTCAGCGAGATAGCGCGCAGGCGTGGCTTGAACTGGCGCTCTCGCAGCGGGCGCTACATACCGCCCGGGAATTAGTGGCGGAAACCGTGCGTCAGCAGGGGGCGCAGCGCGCCAGCGTCGGCGCGGGGAACGCCATGCCGGATAGCGTGCTCGCCTTGCAAATTAGCCTCAGCGCGCTGCGCGATAAGGTCACCCTCGCCGGGCGGGATGTGCAGCTGGCACAAACCCGGTTAATGCAACTGACCGGGCAGTCTGTTACCGCCGTAAGCGGCGAGCTTCCCCGCTACCAGCGCCTGCCGGGAGATGAGAAAACGCTGGAAGAGGCGATTCGCCAGCACCCCGACATCCTTGCTGCCGCAAGCCTTGCTAACAGCGCCAAAGCGCGATCGGCAGAATCGGCGATTGCCGCACTGCCTGACGTCGAGGTGGAGGTGTGGTATGGCCGCCGTGCAGAGGGGTATGAAGATATGGCCGGGGTGATGTTTACCGTCGATCTGCCTCTCTTTCAGTCCCATCGCCAGGATAAAGATCACGCCGCCGACGTCTCCCGCACCTTGCAGGCCAACGACCAACTGGCGCTCGCCGAGCGTGAGCATCTCGCCGAACTGCACACGCTGATTGCCCAGTACAACGCCGCGCAAACCCTCTGGCAGCGCCAGCGGGACGAGGTATTGCCGCTTTTGCGCAGCCGTAGCGCGTTGTTAGCGGCGCAGTACCGCGCCGGTCAGTCCGATCTCCCGACACTGCTTGAGGCGCGCCGTAATGTGCTCGACGGTGAACTGGCACTCATTCAGGTCGAAAAAACGATGGCGCAGCAGTGGGCAGCGATCCGCTGGCTTATCCCGCAGGAGGTGAAGTGATGAAAAGAACCCTGTTAGCCGTGGCAGTGGCGGCCTGCATGGCGGCCAGCGCCGGTTACTTGACCGGTCGACATCAGGCTGTGCCCGCTGAAAGCAGCCCGCCGCCGCAGGCGCGTAAAGTGCTCTACTGGTATGACCCGATGGTGCCGGATCAGCGCTTCGATAAACCGGGCAAATCGCCCTTTATGGATATGCCGCTGGTGGCGAAATATGCTGATGATGCGCCTGCTGACGGCGGTGTACGTATCAGTGCCCAACAGCAACAGAATCTGGGTATGACCACCGCTAAGGTGGAGAAACGGCCGCTCGGTAGCTCTTTTTCTGCGTTTGCTACGGTGACCACCGATGAGCGGGCGATGCAGATTGTGCCGTCACCTGCGGCGGGCGTGGTGGAAAAACTTTTTGTCCGCGCGCCGCAGCAGTGGGTGAAAAAGGGGGAGGCGCTGGCACAGCTCTGGATCCCGCAATGGACCAGCGCACAGCAGGAGTATCTGGCGGTGCGCCAACTCGGTGACAGAGAGCTGACGCGTGCCGCCCGCGAACGGCTGGCACTGCAGTTTATGCCGCAAGAGGTGATCCGCGCAGTCGAGCGCAGTGCAAAAGCGCAAACCCGGCTAGTGATTCGCGCTGCGCGCGACGGCTATGTCACCAAACTCGACACCCGCGAAGGGGCGCAGGTGGCCGCCACGCAAACGCTGTTTGAACTGGCGAGTCTCGATCCGGTCTGGCTGGTGGTCGATTATCCGCAAAGCCAGGCGCAGGCGCTGAGGGTTGGCAGCGAGGTGGAAGCCAGCAGCGAAAGCTGGCCAGGCGAACGATTCCACGGTCGCGTCAGCGAACTGTTGCCGCAGCTCGCGGGCGCCACGCGCACGCTGCAAGCGCGCATTGTGCTGGATAACCCACAGCAGAAGCTCAAACCCGGCATGTTTCTTACCGTGACGCAATCTGAAGCGGCGCAGCAGCCGGCGGTGCTTCAGATCCCGGAGGAGGCGTTGATTGAAAGCGGGCGCGCCAGCCGCGTGTTGCTGGCAACCGGGGAGGGGCATTTCCGCGCGGTGAATGTGACCGCCGGACGGCGGGCGCAAGGCTGGCGAGAGATCCTCTCCGGTGTACAGGAGGGGGATGTAGTGGTCACCTCCGGCCAGTTCCTCATCGACTCCGAAGCAAGCCTGCGCAGCGCCTTGCCGCAGCAGCCGGCGGCTGTCAAAAAAACGGCGGAATACCGTGCCAGCGGCGTAGTGCAGGCAGTGGACAACGGCACCATTACTCTTAGCCATCAACCGATTCCTGCGCTGAACTGGGGGGCGATGACGATGGACTTTGCGCTTAAAGAACCCGATTCAAAGGTGAAGGTGGGCGATAAAGTGATGTTCAGCTTTACGCTGGATGATGAAGCGGGCGCAACGATCACCCATCTGATGCCGCAGCAGGAGGCGACAAAATGATTGCTGCTATCATTCGCGCCTCATTACGCAACCGCCTGCTGGTTCTCATGGCATCGCTTCTTCTCACCGGCTGGGGCATCTGGTCGCTACAGCGCGCGCCGCTCGATGCGCTGCCCGATCTCTCGGATGTGCAGGTCATCATTCGTGCCAGCTATGCGGGCAAAGCACCACAGCTGATTGAGGATCAGGTGACCTATCCGCTGACTACCGCCATGCTCTCGGTGCCGGGGGCGAAAACCGTGCGTGGCTTCTCGATGTTTGGCGATGCCTATGTCTATGTGCTGTTTGACGATGAGACCGACCTCTACTGGGCGCGCTCGCGGGTACTGGAGAGCCTGAGCCAGATTCAGGCATCGTTACCCGCTGGTGTTGAAGTGGGGCTTGGGCCGGATGCCACCGGCGTCGGCTGGATCTATGAGTATGCGCTGGTGGATCGCAGCGGTAAGCATAATCTCGCCGATTTGCGCGCCTTACAGGACTGGACACTGAAGTTTGAGCTGAAAACCGTGCCTGATGTTGCAGAGGTCGCCAGCGTCGGCGGGATGGTGCGCCAGTACCAGATTGTGCCGGATCCGCAAAAGATGCGCGCGCTCAATATTACCCATCAGCAACTGGTAAGCGCGGTGCAGGCGGCGAATCAGGAGAGCGGCGGCGCGCTGCTGGAGATGGGCGAAGCGGAGTTTATGCTGCGTACCAGCGGCTACTTACGCCAGCCGGAAGATTTTCGCCAGACGGTGATCGCCAGCCGCGACGGCGTGCCGGTGATGCTCTCTGATGTGGCGAGCGTGCGCCTCGGGCCGGAGCTGCGCCGGGGCGTGGCGGAGTATAACGGTGAAGGCGAGGTGGCGGGCGGCGTGATTGTGATGCGCTACGGCAAGAATGCGCTGGAGACCATTCATGTGGTCAAAGCGAAGCTTGCTGAGATACAAAAAACGCTGCCCACCGGCGTGGAGATTGTGCCGGTTTACGACCGCTCGACGCTGATTGAGAGCGCCGTCGGTACGCTGACCCATAAGCTAATTGAAGAGTTTATGGTTGTCGCGCTGGTCTGCACACTGTTCCTGTTTCACTTTCGCTCGGCGTTGGTAGCCATTGTCTCGCTGCCGCTGGGTATTCTCGGTGCGTTTATCGTCATGCACTATCAGGGGATCAACGCCAATATCATGTCGCTTGGCGGCATCGCCATTGCCATCGGCGCGATGGTCGACGCGGCGATTGTGATGATTGAGAACATGCACAAAGTGATAGAGCAGTGGCGGCACGATAACCCTGGCCGCCTGCCGGAGCGGGCCGATTACTGGCGCTTCTCCGAGCAGGCGGCGGTGGAAGTTGGCCCGGCGCTCTTTTGCAGCCTGCTTATCATCACCCTGTCGTTTATTCCGGTCTTCTCGCTAGAGGCGCAGGAGGGGCGCATGTTCTCGCCGCTGGCGTTCACCAAAAGCTGGGCGATGGCCGTTGCGGCCGGGCTGGGCATTACGCTGGTGCCGGTGCTAATGGCTCTCTTTATTCGCGGCACGATCCCCGATGAAAAGGCCAACCCAATTAACCGCGTGTTGATCCGCCTGTATGAACCGCTGCTGGATAATGTGCTGGCGTGGCCGAAAGCGACGCTTGCCATCGCACTGCTGCTGTTACTGGCGACCGCCTGGCCGCTCAGCCGCCTCGGCAGTGAATTTATGCCGCCGCTGGATGAGGGCGATCTGCTCTATATGCCCTCGACGCTGCCGGGTATTTCTGCCCGTGAGGCGGGACGCTTACTGCAGCAAACGGACCGCTTGATCAAAAGCGTGCCGGAGGTGGAGAGCGTGTTTGGCAAAGCGGGCAGGGCGGAGAGCGCGACCGATCCTGCGCCGTTGACCATGCTGGAGACCACCATCCGCTTTAAGCCACGTGCGCAGTGGCGGCCCGGCATGACGCCGGAAAAACTGATCGACGAGCTGGATAAAACCGTCAGCGTACCGGGCATCGCCAACGTCTGGGTGCCACCAATCCGTAATCGACTCGATATGCTGGCAACCGGCATTAAGAGCCCGGTGGGCATTAAGGTGAACGGCAATAACATTGCTGATATTGAGCGCGTGGCGCAGCAGGTTGAGCAGGTGGTCAAAACCGTGCCGGGCGTCACCTCCGCGCTGGCGGAGCGGCTGGCAGGCGGGCGCTATGTTGATATCAATATTAATCGCCAGCAGGCCGCGCGCTATGGCGTCTCGGTGCAGGAGTTGCAGGCGCTGGTCTCAACCCTGGTTGGGGGCGAGAAGATTGGCGAGGTGCTGCAGGGGCGTGAGCGTTTTCCCATCAATGTACGTTATCCGCGGGATCTTCGGGCGAACGTCGACGATCTGCGCGCACTACCGATGATCACCGCTAACGGCAGCCAGATTGCCCTGGGTGACCTGGCGGAGGTTGTGATTAGCGAGGGGCCGCCGATGTTGAAAAGCGAAAACGCGCGCCTGTCAAACTGGATCTATGTTGATCTGCGCGGGCGCGATTTGAAATCGGCGGTGGAGGAGATGCAGCAGCAGGTGGCGCAGCAGGTGACGCTGCCGCAGGGCGTGTCGCTCAGCTGGTCCGGGCAGTTTGAGTATCTCGAACGCGCGACGGCAAAGTTGAAAATCGTCCTGCCAGTGACGCTGATAATTATCTTTGTCCTGCTGTTTATTACCTTCAAACGCATCTCTGATGTCTTATTAATTATGGGGACATTACCCTTTGCATTAATAGGCGGCGTCTGGTTGCTGTGGTTGCTGGGATATAACTTGTCGGTGGCTGGTGCCGTCGGCTTTATTGCGCTGGCCGGCGTGGCGGCGGAGTTCGGCGTTATTATGGTGCTCTATCTTAATCATGCGCTTGAGAAATATCGCATCTCTGAATCAGACGCGCCTAATAAGCAACTGCGTCTCGCAATACATGAGGGAGCGGTATTACGCGTGCGGCCGAAAGTGATGACGGTGGCGACCATTATGGCCGGGCTGCTACCGATCATGTGGGGCGGCGGCAGCGGCGCAGAGGTGATGAGCCGTATCGCAGCACCGATGATTGGGGGAATGGTTACTGCGCCACTGCTCTCAATGCTGGTTATTCCGGCGCTCTATTATTTACTGCATCGTAAACGCTGACCTTATTATGCGCCCGGCGATCGGGCGCATATTGCCGGGTAAAAATGGGACTCTTCCTGGCCTGTTTAGGATGAACACTAATTTCGTTAAGGAACTATTAAGGTATAGTGTCGGAAAATAGAAGTTGATTAGTTATATGGAAAAATTGTTGTGGCTGTTTATAAAAAATTTAAATGTTTCGCTCTCCTTTTGTGTTTGCAGTTTTCACTGATTTCGACACTTAACGCAGCAGATAAACCCTGGTACACCGTTTTCGCTGACAACGTTAAGCAAACGTGGCAGCAGCCGGATAACTACGATCTTTATGTGCCTGCCATCACATGGCATGCGCGTTTTGCCTATGACAAGGACAAAACCGATCGCTATAACGAACGTCCGTGGGGCGCAGGTTTTGGTCAGGACCGCTGGGATGAGAAGGGGAACTGGCATGGACTCTACCTGATGGCGTTTAAAGACTCCTTCAACAAGTGGGAGCCGATTGGCGGCTATGGCTGGGAAAAGACCTGGCGCCCGCTGGCGGATGAGAACTTCCATCTTGGTCTCGGTTACACCGCAGGCGTTACCGCGCGTGATAACTGGAAGTACATCCCCATTCCGGTGCTGCTCCCGCTGGCTTCTATTGGTTACGGACCGGCGACGTTCCAGATGACCTACATCCCCGGCACTTATAACAATGGTAACGTTTACTTTGCCTGGATGCGGTTTCAGTTTTGATTGCCGCGTCGGCGGTGGTAGTGAACAAAGAGTAAACAGCACTAAAAACGCGGAATAAAGCGTCATTGGAAAAAAAGTTCGCGACATTTATCACTTTTTCGCGAATAACGACTGGACAAAACTCGCGACAATTGTTGTACTGATACCCGACACAGCATTTGTGTCGTTTTTTCATGTAAAGGTAATTTTGATGTCTAAGATTAAAGGTAACGTTAAGTGGTTTAATGAATCCAAAGGATTCGGTTTCATTACTCCGGAAGATGGCAGCAAAGATGTGTTCGTACACTTCTCTGCAATCCAGAGCAATGGTTTCAAAACCCTGGCTGAAGGCCAGCGCGTTGAGTTTGAAATCACTAACGGTGCCAAAGGCCCATCTGCTGCTAACGTAATGCCTGTTTAATCAGCGCGTACAGCAAGAATTCCAAAACCCGCCGCAAGGCGGGTTTTTTATTGTCTTCAGCTCGCGTTAGCGGTTGAGAAGAGCCAGAACGCCAGCGCGGTCATGGCAAACGAACCCAGCAGGTTAACGGCGACATTCAGCAGCGCCCAGCCCGCGCGCCCTTCCTGCAGTAAAAACACCACTTCCGCCGAAAAGGTGGAAAAGGTCGTCAACCCGCCGCAAAACCCGGTCGTTATCAGCACCTTCCACACCGGATCGATATGCGTCATACGGTTAAACCACGCCAGCCCGGCGCCAATAATAAACGCCCCAATTAAGTTCGCCGTCAGCGTGCCAAGCGGAATGAGTTGATGAACCGGGTTGAGTTTCATACTCACTAACCAGCGCGCCACGCTTCCCGTGCCCCCGCCGATAAATACCGCTAAAAAGAGTTGTAACACTGCGCTATCCTGCTATCTGATAAATGAATGTGGCGAGTTTACCGTCGTGGCCGAAAACTGGCTACGGCAATACTGTAAGGAGAAACGTGATGATTGTTGCTGCCGGACAATTTGCTGTCACATCCGTGTGGCAAACTAACGCTCGCACGTGTGTAGATTTGATGGCAGAGGCTGCGCGTCAGCAGGCCTCCCTGTTGGTGCTGCCAGAAGCGTTGCTGGCGCGGGATGATAATGACCCGCATATGTCGGTGAAATCCGCGCAGCGGCTTGATGAGGGCTTTATAAGCCTGCTTTGCGAAGAGAGTCGCCGTAACACGATGACCACTGTACTTACTGTGCATGTTCCGTCGACGGCGGGCAGGGCGGTTAATACGCTGGTGGTATTGCGCGGCGGGGAGGTCATCGCGCAGTATGCCAAGCTGCATCTTTATGATGCGTTTAGCATGCAGGAATCCGCGCGGGTCGATGCCGGACATGCCTTGCCGCCGTTGATTGAGGTGCATGGCATGCAGGTAGGTCTGATGACCTGTTACGATCTGCGTTTCCCTGAGCTGGCGTTATCGCAGGCGTTACAGGGTGCCGAACTGCTGGTGCTGCCCGCTGCGTGGGTACGCGGGCCGCTAAAAGAGATGCACTGGGCAACGCTGCTTGCTGCGCGGGCGCTGGACACTACCTGCTATCTGGTGGCTGCCGGCGAGTGCGGCAACAAGAATATTGGCCAAAGCCGGATCGTCGATCCACAAGGGGTAACTCTTGCGGCGGCGGCCGAGGAGGCGCAGTTAATTTTTGCCGAGGTGACGGCGGAGCGCGTGGCGCAAACGCGGGAGAAACTCCCCGTTTTGCGTAATCGCCGTTTTGCCGCTCCGCAATTGCTGTGATGTTTTTTTAATCAGTGCTTGATTCATCTCGTTACAGATTGGTATTGTGTGCGCGCACTGAATGACCGTTAATGGTGTCAGGTTATCAACGGTGCTTTTTACAGCCTGTTTTATGAAAGAAGGTATCTATGGGTGAGATTAGTATTACTAAACTGCTGGTCGTGGCCGCATTAGTGGTTCTGCTGTTTGGAACCAAGAAACTGCGTACACTGGGCGGCGATCTTGGTGCAGCGATCAAGGGCTTCAAAAAAGCCATGAACGATGATGACGCAGCGAAGAAAGACGCCGACGTCGTCACAGCAGAGAAACTCTCTCACAAAGAGTAATCGCGCCACGACAGGCGAAAAAAAACCGGCTCTCAGGCCGGTTTTTCTGTTTTGAGTGTAAGTAAGTGTTACTTCACTTCCATCCCTTTAGCCTGCAGATCGGCATGGTAGGACGAGCGGACGAACGGACCGCACGCGGCATGGGTAAAGCCCATCGCCAGCGCTTCCTCTTTCATCTCTTCAAACTCATCCGGGCTGACGTAGCGCTGCACCGGCAGGTGATGACGGCTCGGTTGCAGATACTGACCCAGCGTCAGCATGGTGACGCCATGACGACGCAGATCGCGCATTACTTCAATGATTTCTGCATTGGTTTCGCCTAAACCGACCATCAAGCCCGATTTGGTCGGGATCTCCGGGTGCGCTTCTTTAAAACGCTCCAGCAGTTTCAGCGACCAGTTGTAATCCGCGCCCGGACGCACCTGGCGATAGATACGCGGTACGTTCTCAAGGTTGTGGTTGAAAACATCCGGCGGCGTGGCGGTGATAATATCAAGCGCGCGATCCATACGGCCACGGAAATCCGGCACCAGCGTTTCGATTTTGATCGTCGGGCTCTTCTCACGAATCGCCGTAATGCAGTCCGCAAAGTGTTGAGCGCCGCCGTCGCGCAGATCGTCGCGGTCAACAGAGGTGATCACTACATAACGCAGCGCCATATCGGCGATGGTCTGCGCCAGTTTAAGCGGTTCGTTCGCATCCGGCGCCACAGGACGACCATGTGCCACATCGCAGAAGGGGCAGCGACGCGTACAGATCGCGCCAAGGATCATAAACGTGGCGGTACCGTGGTTGAAACACTCAGCGAGGTTCGGGCAGGAGGCCTCTTCGCAAACAGAGTGCAGCCCGTTTTTGCGCATGGCAGCTTTGATACCCTGGATACGGGAGGAGTCGGCCGGGAGTTTGATTTTCATCCATTCCGGTTTTCTTAACAGAGCTTCACGCTCTGTTGCCACGTTTTTTACCGGGATAAGCGCCATTTTATCGGCGTCGCGATACTTTACACCGCGTTCCATCACAATGGGTTTACTCATAGCGTGCGTGTTCCAGTTGCGGGTGACGAAGAAGGCATTTCAATTCAAGGAGAAGTTGTATTTATCAACTATTTTTGAATTAACGTAGGCGCAGTATACCATCTATGGCGGGGATAAAGCAGCCTGACGCGCTGCCAAATTGTGAAATAGTTGTTGTTTTGTGCTAAAGCTCCGCAGACCGGTTATCACCTTTCCTGGTACCAACGAGCGTTAAAACGCCCGTCTGATCACCTCCACCACACTCTCCAGCACCGGGTCGCGCAGGCTCAACTTATTGTAGTAAAGCGAAATATCCAGGCGCTCATTGTTGACTGGCGGGAAGGGGATCTCGACCAGGGGCCAGCAGTGGCGGAAAAGTTCGTATAAACGGTAGGGCATCAATCCAAGCAGATCGCTGTTACCAATCAGTGCCGCGATTGTGAACATATTGTAACTGCTAAACGAGACCTGGCGTTCAGGGAAAAGATCCTGCATCCGCTGGCGCAGCGCGCTCAGGTTTTGCCCCTCCAGCATCAACAGCGTGTGCTCATACTTCTGCAATGCCAGTTCGTTAACCGGTTCATTCAGGCAAGGGTGGTCCTTGCGGCATACCAGCATCAGCCGGTCGGAAAAGAGGACGTGGTGGTTGATGGTGCGCGAACCGGCGATATGGGTATCAATAATCAGATCGGTCTGGAACTGGCTGAGCTGACTCTCAGCATCGCTTATCGGGATATTGCGCATCATCAGATGCGGGGCGCTCTCTTTGATCGCCTGAAAGACCACCGGGATCACCAGCGCGCCGATAGAGGGCGTGGTGCCCACCGTAATCGTGCGCTGCTTATCATAGCTGCCGGTTAAATCGAGCGCGCCGAGAATAGATTCCAGCCCCTGGCTGATATATTCATGCAGATGGGCTGCATAAGCGGTCGGCGTGACGCCCTGGCCTTTGCGAATGAAAAGCGGATCGGGAAATATTGAGCGCAGTTTTTGGATGGACTGGCTAATAGCGGACGGCGTCAGGTTCAGCACTTTCGCAGCGTTAACGATCCCTTTATGGACATATACCGCCTCAAAAATGGTCAATAAATTGAGATCAATATTGCGCAGGGTTCGGAAGACTTGCGGCTTATCATCCTGGGGACGCACTGTTATTCGCTTTTCCGGCAGGCTCTTATTATCCACGCTTGTGCTCCGTTTTCATTCGCAATATGAATGATAGTTGAATTTGTTTTTTTTGTTCATCAGCAAACTGAGTTAACGTCCTGTCTCGTCTCATCATTACGTAGATTTTTCATCGCGATGCCGGGCAATGCAGTCGGGAAACAATTGGCCTGAAGCATATGTACGAAGTCTGGCGAAGCATGATAACGCATATTAGCCAGAGCGGGCAGGCAGGTTGAAAATAGAGAATATGGCTTCTATTGTAAAGTGTTAACAGGGCAAATAAATAACGACCCGCACAAATTGCGGGCCGTGATACATCATACATTAAGTGTTCATATATTGATGAGGCGGATTGTTTAGTAACGCTAAAAAGTGCTGGATAAGAATCGTCCTTATTTTATCCATGCTCGCGTTTTCCACCAGTTTGCTGACCTGCGTCATTTCCATCCCGGCGTAACCGCACGGGTTGATGCGCATAAATGGCGCCAGATCCATATCAATATTCAGCGCCAGGCCATGGAATGAGCAGCCTTTACGGATGCGCAAACCGAGCGAGCAGATCTTCTTCCCCTCTACATAAACGCCCGGCGCATCCGGCCGCGCATTCGCCACAATATCGAGCTGCGCCAGCGTATTGATCACCGTATTTTCCAGCAGGGTGACCAGTTCACGGACGCCAATTTTTCGGCGCTTAAGGTTGATTAATACATACATCACCTGCTGACCCGGCCCGTGGTAGGTTACCTGGCCGCCGCGATCGCTCTGAATGACCGGAATATCACCTGCGGCAAGCACATGTTCGGCTTTGCCGGCCTGGCCCTGGGTAAAAACGGGGGGGTGTTCCACCAGCCAGATCTCGTCAGGCGTCTCGTCATCGCGACGATCGGTGAAGTCGTGCATCTCCTGCGAGACAGGCGCGTAGGGCTGTAAACCAAGATTGCGGATAAGAATGGTGTCCTGAGACAAAACGGCATCTCCGGCGGAGAAAAGAGTGCGGGGAGTATATCACAGCGAAAACGTTACCCGAATGGCTCCGGGTAACGTCATTAATTATTACAGCACCATGCGAACAATTTCGATATTGCCAAGCTCTTCGTAAAGCGTTTCAACTTGTTCAATATGCGTCGCGTTGATGGTAATCGAGACCGAGTGGTAATTGCCTTTGCTGCTCGGTTTTACCTGCGGAGAGTAATCACCTGGCGCATGGCGCTGTACCACTTCAACCACCAGATCAACCAGCTCAGGCTTCGCCAGACCCATCACTTTGTAAGTAAAAGGTGTCGGGAATTCAAGCAGTTCTTTAAGATTGGTTTTCATGTCAGCTCCGGCGTAAAAAATAATAACTCCTGCCACAGGGGCAGGAGTTTTTTGAGATGTTCAGTATATGGGGACAAAGATCACACTTTCAAGTGCGCACTCTTTAGCCAAACCAGTGGTGGAACATCAATTTAATGTAATCAATGATTTTGCCGAAGAAGTTACCTTCCGGGATCTCCTGCAACACGACCAGCGGACGCTGTTCGATGGTTTTGCCATCCAGCTGGAAGTTGATGCTGCCCACCACCTGGTTTTTCTGCAGCGGCGCGTGCAGCTCGCTGGTGTTAAGCACATAGCTCGCTTTCAGATCTTTCATACGACCGCGCGGAATGGTCAGGTAGACATCTTTATCCACGCCCAACGAGGCGCGATCGCTGTCGCCGAACCAGGCGGGCTCAGAGGCGAACTCTTTCCCGGCTTTCAGCGGACTGACGGTTTCAAAGAAGCGGAAGCCCCAGGTGAGCAGTTTTTTGCTCTCGGTTTCACGTCCTTTAAAGGTACGTCCGCCCATCACGGCAGAGATCAAACGCATCTGGCCTTCGGTTGCTGAAGCGACCAGGTTATACCCGGCGCGATCGGTGTGACCGGTTTTGATGCCGTCAACATTCAGGCTGTTATCCCACAGCAGGCCGTTACGGTTGGTCTGGCGGATGCCGTTGAAGGTGAACTCTTTCTCTTTGTAGATGGAGTATTCGTTCGGCACATCGCGGATCAGCGCCTGCCCAATCAGCGCCATATCACGGGCAGAGCTGTACTGACCATCCGCGTCCAGGCCGTGCACGGTCTGGAAGTGGCTGTTCTTCAGGCCGAGCGCGTTGACGTAGCTGTTCATCAGGCCAACAAATGCGTCCTGGCTGCCGGCGACGTAGTCGGCCATCGCCACGCAAGCGTCATTGCCCGACTGCAGGTTAATACCACGAATAAGCTGGGAAACCGGCACCTGCATGCCCGGTTTCAGGAACATCAGCGAAGAGCCGCGGAATACCGGGTTGCCGGTTGCCCAGGCGTCATTACCGATGGTCACCAGGTCGCTCTCTTTAAACTTGCCCGCTTTCATCGCCTGGCCGATAACGTAGCTGGTCATCATTTTGGTCAGGCTTGCCGGATCGCGACGCGCATCGGCGTTCTGTTCTGCCAGCACTTTGCCGGAGTTGTAATCGATCAGGATATAGGACTCCGCATCAATCTGCGGAACGCCCGGGATCATGGTTTTAATGTTCAGGTCATCGGCATGCGCAGCGGAGAGAGCTGCTGCGGTCAGCGCCGTGGTGAGCGCCAGGCGCTGCACAAAACGAGCGGAAAAAGTGGTCTTCATGGTCGAACAACGACATCCGTGATGGAGTTAAAAAAAGTGCCTTACTATAGCAAAAGCTATATCGGCAGGCATCCGACTTTGCGCGTGAGAGTGTGAATCACACTTACACAAATTGACAAAATCAGACACCTTTCCTGACTACTGAGCGCGTGTCACAAAGGATTGCAACTGCGCTTCGCTCTGCAGACGCTGCTGCAGTGCGCTGGCTTCAGACTTATTGCTGAACGGCCCTAACTGGATACGCCACACCGCGCCATTCTGCGTTACGCGGCCCGGCACGGAAAACTGCTGCGCCAGGCGCTGCTGATACTGCTGCGCGCGGGTCTGATCGCTTACCGCACCCACCTGCACCACATAGCTTCCGCTGGTCGCAGCAGTGGCGGCAGCGGCACTGGCCGCTGGTGCCGTGTTGTGAACCGTCCCCTGCACTGAGCCAGGTGCAGTCACCGGGGAGTTACGCGTCGCAGGCGCGGCCGTCTGCGTAACCGGCTCGCTCTGGTTAACCGGCGTGGCGGCAGCGGGCTGGGTGTTGGCGTTCATCGCGGGCTGCGCGGCCTCGCTGCTCTCCAGCACGCCAGAGGCGAGCGGCGTTTGCGCGCCGAGGAAACCGCCGCTGCGCACCGGGGCACCGGTCGGATCATCGCTTTTCAGCGTATCGTTACTGATCGGTTGCACGTTAGCCTGCGCTTGCGCTGGCTGATCCTCGTTCGGCTGTGAGGCAATCGGCTGCATCGGCTGGGCTGCGTTCGGCTGCGGCGTGGCGCTCATGCTCCCCCCGCTCAAATCCGGGCGCGCAGGCAGAGCATACGTCTGCTGCGCCACTTTGGTACAGGCCATCCCCGGACCAGAGAGCGATCCGTCCTGCGCGACGATAATCGGATCGATGCGCACTTTGGTGTTATTCGAGGTGTTCAGACGATCGGCAGAGGCGCGCGACAGCGAGATAACGCGGTCATTGCCGTAAGGGCCACGATCGTTGATACGCACCACAATCATGCGCCCGTTCGCCAGGTTGGTGATACGCGCGTAGCTTGGGATCGGCAGCGTTGGGTGTGCGGCAGTGAGCTGCATCGGATCGAACGCTTCACCGGAGGCGGTCAGGTTGCTGCCCGGCTCAGCGTCATAAATGGCGGCAAAGCCCGCCTGGCTGAAGCGGGAAGGATCCTGCACGATGGTGTAGCGTTTACCGTCGCGCTCATAATCCTGATTCGCCGTGGCGTTGGGTGTTTCATAGCGCGGCTCCGCGCCGCTGATCTCCACCACCGGGCCGTTGCAGACCGCAGGCTGTGGCGCAACCATCGTCTGCTGCTGATTATCATTACTCGTACAGGCCGCCAGTAACCCTGCTGCTATACAGATCCCAGGCCAAAGCTTATGCATTGCGCACCTCTTATACGTTCTTGGACAACATTTTTCTGTGGGTATGGATCGACATCACGATACCAAACCCGGCCATGAGTACGATGAGGGCGGAACCCCCGTAACTGATCAGCGGCAGTGGAACGCCTACCACCGGCAAGATACCGCTTACCATACCAATATTTACGAACACATATACGAACAGAATGAGCATTAAACCGCCGGCCATTACCCGGCCAAAGGTGGTTTGCGCCCGCGCGGCGATCCACAGCCCGCGCATAATCAACAGCAGGTAGAGCGCCAGCAGGATCAGAATCCCCACCAGGCCCAGCTCCTCCGCCAGCACGGCGAAGATAAAGTCCGTATGGCGCTCCGGCAGAAACTCCAGCTGCGACTGGGTGCCATGCAGCCAGCCTTTGCCGCTGAGGCCACCGGAACCAATCGCGATTTTCGACTGAATAATATGGTAGCCCGCGCCGAGCGGATCGGTTTCCGGATCGAGCAGCATCATTACGCGCTGGCGCTGATAATCATGCATCAGGAAGAACCACATTATCGGAATAAAGGCTGCGACAAGCAGCGCGGCGATACCGATCAGCCGCCAGCTCAGGCCGGAAAGAAACAGCACAAACAGCCCGGAGAGCACCACCAGAATCGAGGTGCCAAGATCCGGCTGTGCCGCCACCAGCAGGGTAGGGACGAAGATCAGCACCAATGCAATGCCGGTATTTTTCAGCGACGGCGGGCAGACATCGCGGTTGATAAAGCGCGCCACCATCAGCGGTACGGCGATTTTGGCAATTTCCGAGGGCTGAAAGCGTACCACGCCGAGATCGAGCCAGCGCTGCGCACCTTTGGAGATGGCACCGAAGGCGTCAACGGCAATCAGCAGAATCACGCAGAAGACATAGAGATAGGGTGCCCAGCCTTCATAGACACGCGGCGGCACCTGCGCCAGCACCACCATCACCACCAGCCCCATGGTGATCTGACCGATTTTACGCTCGGTCATGCCAATATCCTGGCCGCTGGCGCTCCAGATAACGATCGCACTGTAAAACAGCAGCGCGAGGATGATCAGCAGCAGCGCTGGGTCGAGATGGATCTTATCCCAGAACGATTTTTTGTTCGGATTATCCGTCATGATTATTGGTCCTCTGCCGCGGCCGTGGAGGGGTTTTCCGTCGGCAATTCGGTGTTGTTGTCGCCAAGCATAATGTGGTCGAGGATCTGCCGCATGATGGTACCAACGGCCGGACCTGCGCCGCCATTCTCCAGAATCATGGCGACGGCGACCTGCGGATTGTCGTACGGGGCGAAAGCGGTCATCAATTTATGGTCACGCAGACGCTCGGCAATGCGGTGGGCGTTATAGGTTTCGTTCGCCTTCAGGCCAAAGACCTGCGCGGTACCCGATTTCGCCGCCGCTTTGTAAGGCGCATTGGCGAAGTATTTATGACCAGTACCGTTAGGGCGGTTCGCTACGCCATACATGCCATCTTTGGCAATCTCCCAGTAGCCGGAGTGAATATCACCCACCGGCGGCTGCGTGGGCTGCTTCCACGGCACTTTTTTGCCGTTCTCAACGGTGCTCATCAACAGATGCGGCACTTTAACGATGCCGTCATTAATCAGCGTCATCATCGCTTTGTTCATCTGGATCGGCGTGGCGGTCCAGTACCCCTGGCCGATGCCGACCGGGATGGTATCGCCCTGATACCAGGGCTTCTTAAAGCGTTTCAGTTTCCATTCGCGGGTCGGCATGTTGCCCGAGCGCTCTTCCGACAGATCGATGCCGGTGTAGTGGCCATAACCAAACTTGCCCATCCACTCGGAAAGCCTGTCGATGCCCATGTCATACGCGACCTGATAGAAGAAGGTATCGGCAGACTCTTCCAGCGATTTGGTGACATTCAGATGGCCATGACCCCATTTTTTCCAGTCGCGGTACCGTTTTTCGGAGCCCGGAAGCTGCCACCAGCCGGGATCGAACAGGCTGGTATTACGGTTGATCACCCCGGCGCTGAGCGCCGAGACCGCGACATAGGGTTTAACCGTGGAGGCCGGCGGGTAGACGCCCTGGGTGGCGCGGTTAATCAGCGGCGTGTTCGGGTCATTGAGCAGCCCGGAGTAATCCTTGCTGGAGATACCGTCAACAAACAGGTTAGGGTCGTAACTTGGCGTTGAAACCAGCGCCAGAATGCTGCCGGTACGCGGATCGGTCACGACGACCGCGGCGCGGCTACCGGCAAGCAGGGTTTCAATATACTGCTGCAGCTTGAGATCGAGCGTCAGGTAGATATCGTGTCCCGCCTGTGGCGGCACCTCTTTCAGCTGGCGGATCACGCGGCCCCGGTTGTTCACTTCCACTTCTTCATAACCGGTCTGGCCGTGTAGCACATCTTCGTAGTAGCGCTCAATGCCGAGCTTGCCGATATCGTGGGTCGCGGCATAGTTGGCGAGTTTGCCATCTTTATCCAGCCGCTCGACGTCTTTATCGTTGATTTTCGACACATAGCCGATCACATGGGTCAATGCAGAGCCGTAGGGGTAGTAGCGGCGTTTATAGCCTTTCACTTCCACGCCAGGAAAGCGGTACTGGTTGACGGCGAAGCGCGCCACCTGCACTTCGGTGAGGTTGGTTTTCACCGGAATCGAGGTAAAGCGGTGCGAGCGTGCGCGCTCCTTTTTGAAGTTGGCGATATCATCATCGTTCAGATCGACCACATCGCGCAGCGCGTCGAGGGTCTGCTGCACGTTATCGACCTTCTCCGGCATCATCTCCACCTGGTAGATGGTGCGGTTCAGGGCCAGTGGTGTGCCGTTACGATCGTAAATAATGCCGCGACTGGGCGCGATGGGCACCAGTTTGATGCGGTTTTCGTTGGAGCGGGTCTGGTAGTCCGCATAACGGACGATTTGCAGGTTATAAAGGTTGGCGATCAGCACGCCGGAAAGCAGCAATATCCCCGTAAAAGCGACCACCGCCCGGCGCACAAACAGCGCGGACTCAGCCGTATAGTCGCGAAAAGAGTTCTGTAATTTCATCCGCTGCTAAATCCGCCTAAAACTCGTTACTCACGGTGATAAGGATGGTTGGTCGTGATACTCCATGCGCGATACAGGCTTTCGGCAACCAGCACACGCACCAGCGGGTGAGGAAGAGTCAACGCAGAGAGCGACCAACTTTGTTCGGCTGCCGCTTTGCAGGCGGGAGACAACCCCTCAGGGCCGCCGATCAGCAGGCTGACGTCGCGTCCGTCCTGCTTCCAGCGCTCCAGCTCATGTGCCAGCTGCGGCGTATCCCACGGTTTGCCGGGGATATCAAGGGTGACGATGCGGTTTTTGCCGGCGGCGGCCAGCATCAGTTCACCCTCTTTATCGAGGATGCGCTTGATATCCGCGTTCTTGCCGCGCTTGCCGGCGGGAATTTCCACCAGCTCAAACGGCATATCTTTCGGAAAACGGCGCAGATACTCGGTAAAACCTGTCTGTACCCAGTCCGGCATTTTCGTGCCGACAGCGACGAGTTGCAGCTTCACGCATCAACCCCAGAGTTTTTCCAGCTCGTACAGACGACGGCTCTCTTCCTGCATCACATGGACCATCACGTCGCCCAGATCAACCACCACCCAATCGGCGGCGCTTTCGCCCTCTACGCCCAGCGGCAGCATGCCCGCTGCGCGGGACTCCTGAACGACGTGATCCGCAATAGAAGCGACATGGCGGCTTGACGTGCCGGTACAGACGATCATGCAATCGGTGATGCTTGATTTGCCCTGAACGTCAATGGCGACGATGTCCTGACCTTTCAGGTCATCAATTTTGTCGATAACAAAATCCTGGAGTGCTTTACCCTGCAAGTGTTCCCCCTGGGTGAGTAAAAAATGTACTGGTCATAAACAGCCTGACATTATACCTGAAAGACGGCGAATGTCGGGACAAAAGTCCAGGCTTCGCGACATGAAAAGCGGGCTATCATCCCATCCTGGCCGCGCGATTGCATCGCCAATTTTGTAAAACAATTTCTGCGCGCGGAGAATAGCAGCCTGCGGGGTCCTGTCAATCACCGAATCACTACAGCTCAAAAGATGGATAAAAATGCGGCTACTTCTCATCAGGATGCCAGACTGCGCGGCTGTTTAGCACCCGCAGCGTGGCAAAATTATCGCGCATATCCACCCGGCTCCAGCAACCCTGGTCAATATGGAAATGCCACAGCGATGAGGCGGGCATACTCAATAAACGGGCAATCAGCAGGCTGATAACCCCTTGATGGCTGGCGATGAGCACATTTTTTTGCGTCTGTTTCAGATCCTGCAGTAGCGTCACTACACGCTCAATCCTGGCCGAGAAATCCTGAAAACCTTCGCCATTGGTCGGAACCGCGTGCTGCCAGTCCGTACACCAGGCGGCGTAGCGCTCGGGATCTTCATGCGTTAAATCGCGGTGGTGGCGCATCTCCCAGTCGCCAAAAAACATCTCATTGAGCAGCGGCGTGGTGTGAGTGTCGATATCCCGCGATGCCAGCACGCGCGCCGCGGTCTGCCGGGCGCGATCCAGCTCGCTGCAAAGCACATAATCGAACGGCACGGCGTGAAGCAGGTCGTGGAGGGTTTGCGCCTGCGCTAACCCCTTTGGCGTTAAGGACGTCGGGGCGTGTCCGCTGTAGAGTCCGGCCACGTTCGCTTCGGTCTCACCGTGGCGTATTAACCAGAGTCGCATGCACCTCTCCTGTCGATCGCGCGCTTTAGCGGTAGAGCCCCTGCTGCTGGATGTAATCAAGCACGGGGGCGGGTAGCAGGTCGTCGCACGGCTCACCGTGCGCCAGCCGCTGGCGAATACGCGTAGCAGAGATATCAAACCACGGCGTTTCGGCGAGATAGATTTTGCCGGCGGGCAGAGTGTGCAGATCCTCCACGCGGGTGGTCAGATGGGCGTCCAGCCAGCGCTGATGCGCCTCTTCGCTCATCGTCAGGGCATAACCCGGGCGGCGGCAGACTATCAGGTGGCAGTTATCAAGAATGGTGTCGTAATGATGCCAGCTATGGAAAGTGAGCAGCGAATCCTGGCCAATAATAAATGCCAGCGGTGCCAGGTTACCAGACTCCTGCCGCCACGCCTGCAGCGTATCCGCGCTGTAGGAGGGCTCATCGCGCATCAGTTCGCGCTCATCAAGGGTAAAAAGCGGTTTATCTGCAATCGCCAGCTCGACCATGGTTTTGCGCTGCTGGCTGTTCGCTTCAGGCTGCGGGCGATGGGGTGGCACATTATTGGGCATAATCGTCACCTTCGACAGGCCAATAAGCCTGGCCAGCGCTTCCACCGGTTTCAGGTGACCATAATGGACAGGATCGAAGGTGCCGCCAAACAGCGCTTGTAACTGTTTCATATCAACCATCAATAAAGATGTCTGCGAGGGCTTTATGGCAGAGCAGCAGAGAAAGCCCCTCCAGCTCAGCCCAGACCGACTGACCGTAATCCTGCTTGACGATCAGCTCTATACGGCTCAGCAGATGCACCGCCTGGCGCAGCTGATCGGCACTCAATCTGTTCAGCGCCTCTGTGGTCGCGCCGCGACGGTTTTGCCACACCCGGTGCTTATCAAACATCGCGCGCAGCGGCATCTGCGTCATCTGGCGTTTCAGCGTGACCAGCAGCAGCAGCTCGCGCTGCACGGTACGCAGCAGGATCACCGGCTCGCACGCCTCCAGCCGCAGCTGGGTCAGAATGTGTAACGCGCGCTTGCTCTTTCCAGCCAACAGGGCGTCAACCCAGTGGAACGGCGTGAAGTGCGCGGCATCGTTAACTGCCTGCTCAACGCGGGGCAGGGTGAGCTTGCCATCGGGCCACAACAGCGCCAGCCGCTCCAGCGCCTGCGACAGCGCCAGCAGGTTGCCCTCGTAGCAGTAGCAGAGGAGCTGATTGGCGGCGTCGTCCAGCTCCAGTTTGTTCTGTTTTGCCCGTGCGGCAACCCAGCGCGGCAGGTTTGCCTGTTCGGGCGTCTGGCAGCTGACTTGCACTATGTGCGTATTGAGTTGGCTAAGCCAGGCGGCATTCTCCTGCGCTTTGGTAAGCTTATTGCCGCGCACAATCAGGATCAGATCCTTATGCAGCAGGCCCACCAGCTTTGCCAGCTGTTCGTTCATCGCCGCATTCGGGCCGTTGTCCGGCAGCTGTAACAGCAGGGTTTGTCGGCTGGCGAACAGGCTCAGCGCCTGGCAAATAGAGAAGATCGCATCCCAGTCTGTGCTGGCATCAAGCGAGAAGGTGTGGTGTTCAGTGAAGCCTTGCGTGGCGGCAACCTGCCGCACCGCATCCTGGCTCTCTTGCAGCAGTAACGGGTCGTTACCGAGCAGCAGATAGGCCGCGCGCAGCCCTTCATTGAGCTGCGCGCGGAGTTGTTCCGGATACAGCCTGAGCATCAGCTACCTGGTGTGGCCGGGGCGGGTGTCACGCTTGAGGAAACCTCACTATCTTGCGTGTTTTTTGCATCCGCCGTGCGCACGCTCGGCAGCTGGCGAATCAGCTGCTCTGCGGCTTTGTTATACATCTCCTGGACGATAATCTCCTGCTCGGCCGCTTTTGCCAGCGCCTTTTGCGGGTTATCGAAGAACGAACGGTACACTTTGGTGCTAATCGGGTAGATATCGTGACCCGGGATCAGCACCGATGCGTTCACGGTCAGTACCATCTGGTACTCCGCCGTCTGGCCATTCTGGAAGACGGAGGCGGTATCATTCCCCATAAACACTGAACCCAGACGCAGCGACGGTACATCCTGTCGCGTTGTGCTCTCGTCCAGCAGCGTGACGCCGTTGAGGCGCAGCTGGCTACGGATGGCGCGGCTCAGCGGCCCATTTGGATCGCCGGAGTTGAAGATCATCGTTTTCATTTCCGGCGGCACCTGAGTAGAACTGCGCAGATGCCAGCCGCATCCGGCGGTGACCAGCACCGCCAGGGTTACGAACAGTGTTGCCAGATATCGCACGCTTCCTCCCGCGCTTAACCAACGACCAGATTGAGCAGTTTGCCCGGTACATAAATCACTTTACGTACGGTAACGCCCTCAAGATATTTCGCTACCAGATGCTCCTGGCCTGCGCGCTCACGAACCTGCTCTTCTGTCGCATCGACGGCGACGGTGATTTTACCGCGCACTTTACCGTTGACCTGCACGACCACCAGCGTGGTGTTCTCAACCATCGCTTTCTCATCGGCGACCGGCCACGGTGCGTTATCGATATCGCCTTCTCCGCCCAGCTCCTGCCACAGCGTGAAGCTGGCGTGCGGGGTGAACGGGTTGAGCATACGTACTACGGCCAGCAGCGCTTCCTGCATCAGGGCGCGATCCTGCTCGCTCTCCTGCGGCGCTTTTGCCAGCTTGTTCATCAGCTCCATGATCGCCGCGATAGCGGTGTTGAAGGTCTGACGACGGCCGATATCATCGGACACTTTGGCGATAGTTTTATGTACATCGCGGCGCAGTGCCTGCTGATCGTCATTCAGCGCGGCCAGATCCAGCGGCGCAACGGCACCCTGGGCGGTGTGTTCGTAGACCAGTTTCCAGACGCGTTTCAGGAAGCGGTTCGCCCCTTCCACGCCGGACTCCTGCCACTCCAGCGTCATATCAGCCGGGGAGGCGAACATCATAAACAGACGCACGGTGTCCGCGCCGTAACGCTCTACCATCTCCTGCGGGTCGATGCCGTTGTTCTTCGACTTCGACATTTTGCTCATACCGGTGTAGACCAGTTCATGGCCCGCGGCATCGGTCGCCTTCACGATGCGGCCTTTCTCGTCACGCTCAATGATAGCTTCCTTCGGCGACACCCAGTTACGCTCGCCGCTTTCACCGAGGTAGTAGAAGGCGTCTGCCAGCACCATGCCCTGACACAGCAGCTGTTTAGCCGGTTCGTCAGAGGTGACCATGCCCGCATCGCGCATCAGTTTGTGGAAGAAGCGGAAGTAGAGCAGGTGCATGATGGCGTGTTCGATACCACCGATATAGATATCAACTGGCAGCCAGTAGTTCGCCGCATTCGGGTCCAGCATCCCTTCGTTGTACTGCGGGCAGGTGTAGCGCGCATAGTACCAGGAGGACTCCATAAAGGTGTCGAAGGTATCGGTTTCGCGCAGCGCAGGCTGGCCGTTAACGGTGGTTTTCGCCCACTCGGGATCGGCTTTTATTGGGCTGGTAATGCCGTCCATCACCACATCTTCCGGCAGGATCACTGGCAGCTGGTCTTCCGGGGTGGGCATGACGGTGCCATCTTCGAGGGTCACCATCGGGATTGGCGCGCCCCAGTAACGCTGACGGGAAACCCCCCAGTCGCGCAGACGGAAATTCACTTTACGCTCGCCGACGCCTTTCTCTGCCAGCGTGTCAGCAATGGCATTAAAAGCGGCGTTGAAGTCGAGACCGTCAAACTCGCCGGAGTTAAACAGCACGCCTTTTTCGGTCAGCGCCTGGGCGCTGAGATCCGGCTCGCTGCCGTCAGCATTAAGGATGACCGGCTTGATCTTCAGCTGATATTTGCTGGCAAATTCGTAGTCGCGCTGATCGTGACCCGGAACGGCCATCACCGCGCCGGTGCCGTACTCCATCAGCACAAAGTTCGCCGTCCAGACCGGAATCGCTTCGCCGGTCAGCGGATGAATCGCTTTCAGGCCAGTATCGACACCCTTTTTCTCCATCGTCGCCATCTCGGCTTCTGCGACTTTGGTGTTGCGGCATTCGTCGATGAAGCTCGCCAGCGCCGGGTTGCTGCGGGCTGCCTGCTGCGCCAGCGGGTGACCGGCGGCGACGGCCAGATAGGTGACGCCCATAAAGGTGTCCGGGCGGGTGGTATAAACGGTCAGCTTCTCGTCGCTATTCTGAACATCAAAGGTGATCTCCACCCCTTCAGAACGGCCGATCCAGTTGCGCTGCATCGTTTTCACGGTATCCGGCCAGTGATCCAGTTTATCCAGATCGTTCAGCAGTTCGTCAGCATAGGCGGTGATTTTGATAAACCACTGCGGGATCTCTTTACGCTCAACCTTGGTGTCACAGCGCCAGCAGCAGCCGTCGATAACCTGTTCGTTGGCGAGTACGGTCTGGTCATTCGGGCACCAGTTCACCGCTGACGTTTTTTTGTAGACCAGCCCTTTTTTATAGAGCTCGGTGAAGAACTTCTGCTCCCAGCGGTAATATTCCGGGGTGCAGGTCGCCACTTCACGGCTCCAGTCGTAGCCGAAGCCCAGCATTTTGAGCTGGTTTTTCATGTAGGCGATATTGTCGTAGGTCCACGGCGCAGGGGCGGTTTTATTTTTTACCGCGGCGCCTTCAGCCGGCAGGCCAAACGCATCCCAGCCGATCGGCTGCAGCACGTTTTTGCCAAGCATACGCTGGTAGCGGGCGATCACATCGCCAATGGTGTAGTTACGGACGTGGCCCATGTGTAGTCGGCCAGAAGGATAGGGAAGCATCGACAGGCAATAGTATTTCTCTTTGCTCTCGTCTTCGGTGACCTCGAATGTGCGCTTTTCTTCCCAGTGACGCTGTACGGTGGATTCTATCTCTTCCGGGCGGTATTGCTCTTGCATGGCAGCCAGTAGTCCTGTTTTTGCTACAGCTACAAATGTAGCGTTAATAGGTGGTTTTTAGTCGGCATAGCATAGCCCAAACGCCAGCTTCAAAACAGCCTTTCCGAAAAGCGCCGTCGAAATAGCCCTTCTCTGCGCCACATCACTTTTTCACCACGCAACAGGCGGCTCGGCAGAGGCGGGGGAAATTAACGTCTATCATTAAAATGAATCACTTAACCGGAGGCGAAACGATGAACAAGGTTGCGCAATTTTACCGTGAACTGGTCGCTTCACTGACCGAGCGCCTGCGTAATGGCGATCGCGATATTGACGCATTAGTTGAACAGGCTCGCCTGAAGGTCGCACAGACCGGTGAGCTAACGCGAACCGAGACGGATGAGTTAATGCGCGCCATTCGTCGCGATTTGGAAGAGTTCGCCCGTAGCTACCACGAAAGCCAGAGTGAGGTCACTGACGGCGTCTTTATGCGGGTGATCAAAGAGAGCATCTGGCAGGAGCTGGCAGATATTACCGATAAAACCCAACTGGAGTGGCGGGAGGTGTTTCAGGACCTTAACCACCATGGCGTCTATCACAGCGGGGAAGTGGTCGGGCTGGGGAACCTGGTGTGCGAGAAGTGCCATTTCCATCTCGCGGTCTATACGCCGGATGTGCTGCCGTTATGCCCGAAATGTGGCCACGATCAGTTTCAGCGCCGCCCGTTTGAACCTTAACAGCAAGCGCCTGCCCACAGGGTGCGGGCAGGCGTAAGGGGATTAATGCAGGATCTTGGCGAGGAAGTCTTTTGCACGATCCGATTTCGGGTCGTTAAAGAAGGCGTCCTTCTCCGAGTCTTCGACGATTTTCCCTTCATCCATAAAGATCACGCGGTTCGCCACTTTACGGGCGAAGCCCATTTCGTGCGTCACCACCATCATCGTCATCCCTTCGTTAGCCAGCTCGACCATCACGTCCAGCACTTCGTTGATCATCTCCGGATCGAGCGCCGAGGTTGGCTCATCAAACAGCATCGCCACCGGATCCATGCAGAGCGCACGGGCAATCGCCACGCGCTGCTGCTGACCGCCGGAGAGCTGTGCCGGGAACTTATTGGCATGCGCCGTCAGGCCTACGCGCTCCAGCAGCTTCAGCCCTTTGTCGCGTGCAGCCGCTTTGTCGCGTTTCAGCACTTTCACCTGCGCCAGCGTCAGGTTTTCGATGATTGACAGGTGTGGGAAGAGCTCAAAGTGCTGGAATACCATCCCGACATGGGAGCGCAGCTCAGCGAGATTGGTTTTCTTGTCATTCACTTTGGTGCCGTTCACCAGGATTTCGCCTTTCTGAACCGGCTCGAGGCCATTGACGGTTTTGATCAGCGTCGATTTACCGGAACCCGACGGGCCGCAAACGACCACCACCTCGCCCTTTTTCACTTCGGTGGAGCAGTCGGTCAACACCTGAAAGTGGCCATACCATTTCGAAACATTTTTCAGGGAAATCATTAGACGGTCCTTTTCTTCAGCCAGCTGACCAACAGCGAAGCACTCAAACTGATAACAAAATAGACAGCGCCGGCAAACAGGATCATCTCGACCTGCGTACCGTCACGCTCGCCAATCGTGGAGGCCGTGCGGAAGAAATCCGCCAGGCTCAGGACATACACTAACGAGGTGTCCTGGAATAAGACGATGCCCTGGGTAAGCAGCAGCGGCACCATGGCGCGAAACGCCTGCGGCAGAATAATCAGCTTCATCGACTGCCAGTGCGTCATGCCGAGCGCCAGCGCCGCGCTTGACTGCCCGCGGGAGATACTCTGAATACCGGCACGAATAATCTCCGAGTAGTACGCCGCCTCAAACATTGAGAAGGCGACCATCGCAGAGATCAGGCGGATATCGGTTTTGGGCGACAGGCCAAGCACGTTTTGCAGAAAGCCCGGCACGATCAGATAGAACCACAGCAGCACCATGACCAGCGGGATCGAGCGGAAGACGTTAACGTAGCTTTTCGCGAACCAGCGCAGCGGCGCGAAGGTCGACAGTCGCATCACGGCCAGCAGCGTCCCCCAGACGATGCCGAACACAATCGCAATGGCGGTGATTTTCAGCGTCACCAGCAATCCCGTCCACAGATAGGGGAGGGAAGGGACGATAGAACTCCAGTCAAACTCATACATGGTTATTTGCCTCCCATATTGCCCGGCAGGCGGATTTTGCGTTCAACCAGGTTCATCACCAGCATAATCACGGCGTTAATTACCACATAAGCGAGGGTAATGGCGGTAAACGATTCCCACGCGTGCGCGGAGTAATCGAGCAGCTTGCCTGCCTGCGCCGCCATATCCACCAGACCAATGGTCGAAGCGATAGCCGAGTTTTTGACCAGGTTCATCATCTCAGAGGTCATTGGCGGGACAATCACGCGGTACGCATTCGGTAGCAGCACGTAGCGGTAGGTTTGCGGCAGCGTCAGGCCCATCGCCAGACCGGCGTTCTTCTGCCCGCGCGGCAGCGACTGGATTGCCGCGCGTACCTGCTCGCAGACGCGGGCAGCAGTAAACAACCCCAGGCAGACCATCGACGAAACAAAGAACTGGATATTGGGATCCAGCTCCGCCTTAAACCACATGCCGATATCTTCCGGTAGCAGCTCCGGCACCACAAGATACCAGGTAAAGAACTGCACAATCAGCGGCACGTTACGGAACAGTTCCACATATACGGTGCCGATCCCGGAGAGGAAGCGGTTGGGAACGGTGCGCAGGATGCCAAACAGAGAGCCGACCAGGAAGGCGATGATCCAGGCCGTCACCGACAGGGCGATAGTGACCTGAAAACCGCTCCATAACCAGCCAAGATAGGTGGTGTTGCCGAACGGGGCCTGTTGCAGGAAGATCCCCCAGTTCCAGTCTATGGACATAAATCTACTCCGGAAAAAAAAGGGTAGCAGCGCTACCCTCGAAGATTGTGTGAAGTGCGAATGTTCACGCTGAGTGGGGAACGGCCACTCAACGCATAGTCTGTCCGTGCAGCTTCGACAATCGAGAGGGCAGGTAAACCCGCCCCTAATGGTTGTAATTAGTTCAGAGCTTTGTCATTCGGTTCTTTGAACAACGCTTTCATGTCGTCGGAAAGATCGAAGTTCAGGTTCATATTTTTCGGTGGAATCGGGTTTTTAAACCACTTGTCGAAGGATTTTTCCGCCGCGCCAGAGGTCTGGTACTGGGCGATGGTCTCATCCATCAGCTTTTTAAACTCCGGATCGTTTTTGCGCAGCATACAGCCGTAAGCCTCTTTCGACTGCGGCGTGCCGACGATCTCCCAGTTATCCGGTTTCTTCGCCTTCGCGCGCTCGCCGGCCAGCAGAGCATCATCCATCATAAAGGCCACCGCGCGGCCGCTCTCCAGCGTACGGAAGGAGTCGCCGTGATCTTTCGCGCTGATGATGCGCATATCCATCTTCTTCTCATCGTTCAGCTTGTTAAGCAGGATCTCGGAGGTGGTGCCGGAGGTCACAACCACGGCTTTGCCTTTCAGGTCGGCGAAATCTTTGATCGGGCCGCCTTTTTTGGTCAGCAGACGGGTGCCAACAACGAAGATGGTGTCAGAGAAGGCCGCCTGTTTCTGGCGCTCGACGTTGTTGGTGGTGGAGCCACACTCAAAGTCGAAGGTACCGTTTTGCAACAGGGGAATACGGTTCTGCGAGGTGACAGGGATCAGCTTAACCGCCAGATCCGGCTTGTTGAGCTTCTTCTTCACCGCTTCAACGATAGCGTTGGAGTAGTCTTGTGAATAACCGACAACTTTCTGTGCGTTGTCGTAATAGGAGAAGGGTACGGAAGATTCACGGTGACCGACGACAATAACGCCGTTTTTGGCAATTTTATCCAGCGTCGATTGCTGAGCCGCTGCATCGGCAGGCTTCGCCTCTTCGGCGTGTGCCAGCCCGGCGGAGATTCCCATCACCAGCATGGCGGCGGCCAGTTTACGTAATTGCATATCCAGACTCCTTTATCGTCAGTGCGTAAAGCACAGTGATACCCGTTGTGTTGTTGTTATGTGCTGCTACATATTCGTGCAGTGTCGTGTGTGTTTGTTACATTTAGTCTGGCTTAATGTAAAGAATTTGCTGCGGTATTGTTTATTTTTGCGAGGCGCGCCGCACCGTTTAGAGGCAAAAATCTCACATTGCACCAGAATAGTGCTGCGACCGATCCCTGCCGGTGCGACCCGTTTACGCACGGGCAGATTTGGTCGCTACGGAATAGATATAAGCAAGCGGCATGCCAGTTTGATGGGTGAAGAAGTAAGAAGCCGCGTAGGCCGGATAAGCGCAGCGCCATCCGGCAAAGATATGAGGTCACTGCCGGATGACGGCTTGTGCCTTATCCGGCCTACGGGCAAGTGCGAAATTTTGTAGGCCGGATAAGCGCAGCGCCATCCGGCAAAGATATGAGGTCACTGCCGGATGGCGGCTTGCGCCTTATCCGGCCTACGGGAAGTGCGAAATTTTGTAGGCCGGATAAGCGGTACGCGCCATCCGGCAATCCATGGCGAAGAATTAACGGCGCTGACGCAGACCCATCAGCAGCGCGGCAAAGCCCAGCAGAACCGTGATAATCCACACCGGCCAGTTACCCATCCGCGCATAGGGCGTTAACCCGGTGGTGGGCGTGACTTTCGCCGTCAGCACCTCACGGGTGAACTGCGGCAGCATCGCCTGAATCTCGCCCTGCGGCCCAATCACCGCGGTAATACCGTTATTGGTGCTGCGCAGCAGCGGGCGCGCCAGCTCCAGCGAACGCATACGCGCCATCTGGAAGTGCTGCCATGGCCCAATCGACTTGCCAAACCAGGCATCGTTGGAGATGGTCAGCAGGAAATCGGTGTCCGGGCGGAAGTTATCCCGCACCTGCTCGCCGAGGATAATCTCGTAGCAAATCGCTGCCGTCAGTTTTAAGCCATGAGCCGAGAGCGGTGCCTGCACATAAGGGCCGCGGCTAAAGGAGGACATTGGCAAATCGAAGAAGGGCGCGAGTGGTCGCAGAATCGACTCCAGCGGCACAAACTCGCCAAACGGCACGAGGTGGTTTTTGTTGTAGCGATCCGTTGAGCGATAGCTGTAGGGGCTACCGGTACCCAGCGTGATGGCCGTGTTGTAAGTGTCGTAACGGTTTTGCTGATTGAGGCGCGCATCAACAATACCGGTGATCAGCGTGGCATTGTTTGCCCGCAGGGTTTTATCCATCTCGTTGAGAAAGCCCTGCTGGTTAATCTCCAGATCCGGGATCGCCGACTCCGGCCAGATAATCAGCTGCGACTTGCCCAGCACCTGCTCTGTCGCCCCGGCGTAAATCTTCAGCGTATTAAGCAGCTCGCCCGCATCCCACTTCATCGACTGCGGAATGTTGCCCTGCACCATCGTCACCTCAGTGGCGCGATCGGGCAGCGGCTGATACCACTGGATAAAACGCAGCGGGAAGGGGAGGGCGAAGAGCACAACCGCCGCCACCAGCGGACGCCAGTTACGCGTTGCCAGCGCCAGCACCAGCAGGCCGCTGACTACCATCAGCAGGATGTTAATCGACTCGACGCCCAGCACCGGGGCCAGCCCTTTCAGCGGGCCATCAATCTGGCTGTAGCCAAACTGCAGCCACGGGAAACCGGTCAGCACCCAGCCGCGCAGGAACTCGGTGATCTGCCACACGACCGGGGCGGCGACTGCCACGCGCAGCCAGCCGGTTTTCGGCCACAGGCGCGACAGCAGGCCGGCAAACAGGCCGGTATAGAGCGAAAGATAAGCTGCCAGCAGCGCGACGATAAAGACGTTGATGGGGCCAGGCATGCCGCCAAACTGCGCGATGCTGACATAGACCCAGTGCACGCCGCTGCCAAACAGGCCAAGCCCCCAGGCGTAGCCAATCGAGGCGGCCTGTAACGGACGGCGGTTGAGGGTTAAGCCCTGCAGGCCCATCAGGGAGAGAAGCGCGGCGGGCCAGAAGTCATAAGGTGAAAAAGCCAGCGTTCCGCTGGCTCCGAACAGTAACGCCAGCAGCAGACGGACGCGCTGGCGCTCAAACAAGGCGGCAAATACCATTTACACTACTCATCCAGTTTCGGTTGCGGAGAATCATCCGGCATTCTGACATGGACCTGAATAATACGTCGACTGTCTGCCATAGCGACTTTGAATTGGTAACCATCAATGTCGATGGATTCGCCGCGCGCGGGAAGATGACCAAACGCCTGCATCACCAGACCGCCAATGGTATCGACCTCTTCATCGCTGAAGTGGGTACCGAAGGTGTCGTTGAAGTCTTCAATTGGTGCCAGCGCGCGCACCGTCCAGGTGTGACGGCTCAGCTGGCGGAAATCGATATCCTCTTCTTCGTCATACTCATCTTCGATTTCGCCGACGATCAGCTCAAGAATATCTTCGATAGTGACCAGACCGGAGACACCACCAAACTCATCAATAACGATAGCCATATGGTAGCGCTGGGAACGGAACTCTTTGAGCATGCGATCAACGCGCTTGCTCTCCGGTACCACCACTACCGTGCGTAACACTTTTTCCATGCTGAATGCTTCGGCATCGCTGCGCATAAAGGGCAGCAGATCCTTAGCCATCAGAATCCCTTCGATGTGATCTTTGTCTTCGCTAATGACCGGGAAACGCGAGTGGGCGGACTCAATGATGACATCGAGGCACTCGTCCAGCGTCTGGTTGCGTTTCAGGGTGATCATTTGTGAACGGGGGATCATGATGTCGCGCACGCGCTGGTCCGCAATATCCATCACCCCTTCGAGCATGTCGCGCGTATCTTCATCGATAAGCTCGTTCTGCCCGGAGTCTCGGATCAGAGCCAGTAATTCATCACGGTTTTTCGGTTCGCCGTGAAAGAGCTGGCTGAGTAAAAGGGAGAAGAATCCCTTTTTGCTGGTGGTGTTGTCGCTACTGTGTGAGTTATCGTCGCTCATGGCGTCGTGTGGGTTCTCATGTTGGTTGAATTGTCGCTCGTCACGCGTAAACTCAGCGCCGGACGGCATTTTGTGCCAATGCGCCAGCGAACTGGCGCACAGGCTACTCCTTCTCGGAAATGTACGGATCCTCATAGCCCAGAGCAAGCATTATCTCTGTCTCGATCCCTTCCATCTCTTCCGCTTCCTCATCCTCGATATGGTCATACCCCAGCAGGTGTAAGCTGCCGTGGATCACCATATGCGCCCAGTGGGCTTCGAGGGGTTTAACCTGTTCGAGCGCCTCCTGCTCAACCACCTGGCGGCAGATGATCAGATCGCCCAGCAGCGGCATTTCGATACCGGGCGGCGCTTCGAACGGGAAAGAGAGCACGTTGGTCGGCTTATCTTTCCCGCGATAGGTCAGGTTCAGCTCGTGGCTCTCTGCGCTATCGACCAGACGGATGGTCACTTCCGCTTCCGGCTGGAACTGCGGGATCACCGCGTCCAGCCACGCCTGGAACTGTGCTTCATCCGGCAGGCCGCTGTTATCTTCGCAGGCCAGCTGTAAATCGAGGATCACCTGACTCATTTCTGCTCCTGATCCTGGGCTTCACGCTTACGCTCGGCGGCCAGTTCTGCTTTCCGTTTCTGCTCCGCCTCTTCCCAGGCTTCATAGGCGATAACAATGCGTGCCACCACCGGGTGGCGCACCACGTCTTCGCTGTGGAAGAAGTTAAAGCTGATCTCATCGACGTTCGCCAGTACTTCAATGGCGTGGCGCAGGCCTGATTTGGTGCTGCGCGGCAGGTCAATCTGCGTGACGTCGCCGGTGATCACCGCTTTCGAGTTGAAGCCGATACGCGTCAGGAACATCTTCATCTGTTCGATGGTGGTGTTCTGGCTCTCATCGAGAATGATAAAGGCATCATTCAGGGTGCGACCGCGCATATAGGCGAGGGGCGCAACCTCAATGACGTTACGCTCCATTAACTTCTCAACGCGCTCAAAGCCGAGCATCTCAAACAGGGCGTCATAGAGCGGACGCAGGTAAGGGTCGACCTTCTGGCTGAGGTCGCCTGGCAGGAAGCCGAGTTTTTCACCCGCTTCCACCGCCGGACGGGTCAGCAGAATACGCCGCACTTCCTGGCGCTCAAGCGCATCCACGGCGGCGGCGACCGCAAGGTAGGTTTTACCCGTACCCGCAGGGCCAACGCCGAAGGTGATGTCATGATCGAGCACGTTAGCAATGTACTGCGCCTGGTTCGGCGTGCGTGGTTTGATGACGCCGCGCTTGGTCTTGATATTGACCGCTTTACCGTACTCCGGCACGCTCTCGGCGCTCTGCTCCAGCACGCGGGCTTCTTTGATCGCCAGGTGGATCTGGTTCGGCTCGATATCCTGGGTCTGACCGCGCATCGGCGCAGTGTCGACATACAGCGTGTGCAGAATATCGGCAGCCGCGTTGACGCAAATTTCGCGTCCGGTGAGTTTGAAGTGATTATCGCGGCGGTTGATTTCGATGCCCAGTCGCCGCTCCAGTTGTTTGATGTTGTCGTCAAACGGGCCGCACAGACTTAGCAGACGTGCGTTGTCCGCTGGCTCAAGGGTGATTTCACGCGTATCTATGTTCAAACTGTTCCTCTTTGATATGTGTCGCCATAGCGCCTCTCTGGCAAGTATTTACGGCATAGCCAGAAGTCGCAAGCATCAGACAGCATGTTGGGGTGATCGCGGGGAAAAGCAAGGCCTGCCAGAAATGGCAGGCCTGAGGTTTTACGGCTGATAAGTGCCTACGCCAAGCTCGTTCTCTTTTCGGGTACGGGCGATAATCGAGGCCGGGGATTGTGCAACGCGCAGCCCCATCTCCTCTTCGGTACGCACCACCACGCCGCGCAGGGAGTTGGTATAAACATCCACGATCTCGACGTCGACAAACTTGCCAATCATCTCCGGCGTTCCTTCGAAGTTGACCACGCGGTTGTTCTCGGTGCGGCCAGACAACTCCATAATGCTCTTACGCGAGGTGCCTTCGACCAGAATACGCTGCGTGGTGCCCAGCATGCGGCGGCTCCAGGCCATTGCCTGCTGGTTGATGCGGTCTTGCAGGATATAGAGACGCTGCTTCTTCTCCTCATCCGGCACGTCGTCAACCATATCGGCTGCTGGCGTACCCGGGCGCGCAGAGAAGATAAAGCTGTAGCTCATGTCGAAATTGACGTCGGCAATCAGCTTCATGGTCTTTTCGAAATCGTCGGTGGTTTCGCCCGGGAAGCCGACAATAAAGTCAGAGCTGATCTGAATATCGGGACGTGCCGCGCGCAGCTTACGAATGATCGCTTTATACTCCAGCGCGGTATGGGTGCGACCCATCAGGTTCAGCACGCGGTCGGAACCGCTTTGCACCGGCAGGTGCAGGAAGCTCACCAGCTCCGGCGTATCGCGATAGACATCAACGATATCGTCGGTGAACTCAATCGGGTGGCTGGTGGTAAAGCGAATGCGGTCTATACCGTCAATCGCCGCGACCAGGCGCAGCAGATCGGCAAAGGTGCCGGTTGTGCCATCATAGTTTTCACCGCGCCAGGCGTTGACGTTCTGGCCAAGCAGGTTCACTTCACGCACGCCCTGCGCCGCCAGCTGGGCGATCTCAAACAGGATGTCATCGGAAGGACGGCTCACTTCTTCGCCGCGGGTATAAGGCACCACACAGTAGGTGCAGTATTTGTTGCACCCTTCCATGATCGAGACAAAGGCGGTCGGGCCTTCGGCGCGCGGTTCTGGCAGGCGATCGAATTTTTCAATTTCCGGGAAGCTGATATCGACCACCGGGCTGCGGTTGCCGCGTACCGAGTTGATCATCTCCGGCAGACGGTGCAGGGTTTGCGGCCCGAAAATGATGTCGACGTAGTGGGCGCGCTGGCGAATGTGGTCGCCCTCCTGCGAGGCCACGCAGCCGCCGACGCCAATAATCAGCTCCGGGTTTTTCTCTTTCAGCAGCTTCCAGCGACCCAGCTGATGGAAAACTTTCTCCTGGGCTTTTTCGCGGATTGAGCAGGTATTGAGCAGCAGCACATCCGCCTCTTCCGCAACCTCGGTCAGTTGATAGCCGTGGGTGGCATCCAGCAGATCGGCCATCTTTGATGAATCATATTCGTTCATCTGACAGCCCCAGGTTTTAATATGGAGTTTTTTTGTCATCGACTTGCTCTTGCGTAAGTTCGTATACCCGGAGTATGACGGGTATAAGCCAGGATTGCAGGCCGCGTATTGTAATGCTTTGGTTGCGCCCTGACCAGTATGATGGTTGACGGGGGCAAGGACGCAAAAATCCGGTAGACTTAGGCCATTCATCTAAAAGGACACTTCGCCATGACAAATCAATCCACAGAGGTCGCTATTGTTGGCGGCGGTATGGTCGGCGGGGCGCTGGCATTAGGGCTGGCGCAACAGGGTTTTGCCGTCACGGTTATAGATAAACAGGTCCCCGCGCCCTTTGATGCCAGCGCGGCGCCGGATGTGCGCATTTCAGCCATTAGCGCCGCCTCGGTCGAGCTACTGCGAGGATTGGGTGTCTGGGAGAGCATCGAAGCGATGCGTTGTCACCCTTACCGGCAACTGGAGACGTGGGAGTGGGAAAACGCCCACGTGCTGTTTGACGCCCGCGAGCTGAAGCTGCCGCTGCTTGGCTATATGGTGGAAAACAGCGTTCTGCAGTACGCCTTGTGGCAAGCCTTGCAGGCGCATCCGCAGGTGACGCTGAGCACCGGGACGCTGAGCGGGCGTGAAAGCGATGGTGAAAGGCAAACCGTGCATTTTGAAAATGGCGATACGCTGACCGCACCGTTGCTGATAGGGGCTGATGGCGCTAACTCCTGGGTGCGCCAGTCGGCGGGGATTGGCATTCACGCCTGGCAATACAATCAATCCTGCATGTTGATAAGCGTTCAGTGCGAGCAAGAGGCAGGCGACTCTACCTGGCAGCACTTTACGCCAAACGGGCCGCACGCTTTCTTACCGCTCTTCGATGGCTGGGCGTCGCTGGTGTGGTACGACACGCCTGCACGTATTCGCCAGTTACAAACTCTGTCTATGGCGCAGCTGGAGCAGGAGATCGCGCGCAATTTTCCGCCGCGGCTGGGGCGCGTTAAAGCGGTTTGCGCAGCGTCATTTCCGCTGGTGCGTCGCCATGCGCTGAAATATGTGCAGCCGGGGCTGGCGCTGGTGGGCGATGCGGCGCACACCATTCATCCGCTGGCAGGGCAGGGCGTTAATCTCGGTTATCGTGATGTTGATGCGCTGCTGGATGTGCTGTCACGCGCCCGCAACCATGGCGAAGCCTGGGCCAGCCGCGAAGTGTTGGAGCGCTATCAGACGCGACGCAGGGCAGATAACCTCCTTATGCAGAGCGGGATGGATCTCTTTTATGCCGGGTTCAGTAACGATCTTGGCCCGCTGCGCGTGTTACGCAATATTGGCCTGATGGCGGCAGAGCGCGCCGGAGGGTTGAAACGCCAGGCGCTGAAATACGCGCTAGGCCTGTAAGCGTGCGCGAGCGACCCTTCGCTCGCGTACACCGTTACGGCACCGCAAGCATCCTGTCGAGTGCCGTCTTCACCTGTTTATTGTCGACGAAATAGGCCTGATAGCCTCTTGTTGCATCAATCTCCTGCAACGCCCATTTTCCTGCATACACGTCGCTGATGGCGCGCGCTGTGCGATAAAGCGGTATCAGCAGCAGGATCAGCATTGTGACCGCCGCCAGCCCTTCATAACTCATCAGCGGATTGGCGCGTGCCTGATCGATCAGCAGATAGATTGCCGCGAGTTGTATTAGCGCTCTCGCCATAAAACCGCGCATAAAAAACTGGCGCAGCCGCTCAGGCGTGGAGAAACAGGGGTTTTTCAGCGAGGCGCGCTTCTCATGCACCGGGATCCCATTCACGTAGACCATCCACTCCTCGCGCTCTTTCATCAGTGTCGCCTGGCCGTTCTCGCTCAGGATATGCAAGCGCATCGAGACCAGCACCGGAAAGAGCAGACCGATAACCAGAAAATAGAGGATTGGCGCGGTCAGCCCGAGAAAGGTGGCGGCAATAACCGCGAAGACCAGAAGCAGGTGATAGGGGGAGTAGAACCACAGAGCTGTAGTTTGATAATTCATGGTGGGCACCTGACGCGAGAAAGATGGCTCAAATTATCATGCCGTTCAGGCGTTTAACAGCTACTGATTGTCAGGAGGCAGAAAACAAAAAAGCCCGCCGAAGCGAGCTTTTTTGTTTTGATTGGCTGGGGTACGAGGATTCGAACCTCGGAATGGTGGAATCAGAATCCACTGCCTTACCGCTTGGCGATACCCCAA
>NZ_JAROAU010000001.1:1095364-1154351 GCF_029433855.1 Candidatus Kosakonia sp. 282A-S69
TTGGCTGGGGTACGAGGATTCGAACCTCGGAATGGTGGAATCAGAATCCACTGCCTTACCGCTTGGCGATACCCCAAAAGTGCGTTTGCCGCAGCAAGCGGCTTTGAATTTGGCTGGGGTACGAGGATTCGAACCTCGGAATGGTGGAATCAGAATCCACTGCCTTACCGCTTGGCGATACCCCAACAAATCTTTTTCGGTTTAATGTCTGAACATTACACCTTGAATATGGTGGCTACGACGGGAATCGAACCTGTGACCCCAGCATTATGAGTGCTGTGCTCTAACCAGCTGAGCTACGTAGCCAAATTTTACTGCTTACCCAGTCATCGACTGGCTGGGGTACCTGGATTCGAACCAGGGAATGCCGGTATCAAAAACCGGTGCCTTACCGCTTGGCGATACCCCAACGACTAACGCGTTAACACGCAGGAGTCGAAGAAGAGATGGCTGGGGTACCTGGATTCGAACCAGGGAATGCCGGTATCAAAAACCGGTGCCTTACCGCTTGGCGATACCCCATCCGTGCAACGCCTCTTTGGGAATGGTGCGGGAGGCGAGACTTGAACTCGCACACCTTGCGGCGCCAGAACCTAAATCTGGTGCGTCTACCAATTTCGCCACTCCCGCAAAAAAAGATGGTGGCTACGACGGGAATCGAACCTGTGACCCCAGCATTATGAGTGCTGTGCTCTAACCAGCTGAGCTACGTAGCCATCTTTTTTTCGCGTTACCTTATCGGCGTTGCGGGGCGCATTATGCGTATTGAGCCTGAGAGCGTCAACACCTTTTTCATCGAAAATTGCCGGAATGTGACTGTTTGGTTAGGTTGCGAACAGCATGTCGCTTTATTCAACAAAAATCGATTTTCTGCGTGAAATCAGCCACACAAAAACAACAGGCCCCGCAGGGCCTGTATGCATAACCATTGCTCATCAATACGCTGACTGGTGAACACCGATAGCGCGGCCCGAGGGATCGTTCATGGTTTTGAACGCTTCGTCCCACTCGAACGCTTTAGCCGAAGAGCAAGCCACGGACGGACCACCCGGCACACACTCGGCGGCGCTGGCTACCGGGAAGAGCTCTTCAAAGATTTCACGGTAGAGATAGGCCTCTTTCGATGACGGCGTGTTGTACGGGAAGCGATAGCTGGCAGTTGCCAGTTGCTGATCCGTCACCTGCTGCGCCGCCACCTCTTTCAGGGTGTCGATCCAGCTGTATCCCACGCCGTCAGAGAACTGCTCTTTCTGGCGCCATGCCACGCTTGCCGGCAGGTAGGATTCAAAACATTCGCGAAGGATATGTTTTTCCATCTTACCGTTGCTGCCGCACATCTTATCCTGCGGGTTAATACGCATCGCCACGTCGAGGAAGTTTTTATCGAGGAACGGTACGCGCGCTTCCACGCCCCATGCCGACATCGCTTTGTTGGCGCGGGCGCAGTCAAACATATGCAGCGCCTGCAGTTTACGCACCGTCTCTTCGTGCAGCTCTTTGGCATCCGGCGCTTTATGGAAGTAGAGATAGCCGCCGAAAACTTCATCAGAGCCCTCACCGGAGAGTACCATTTTGATGCCCATCGCTTTGATTTTGCGCGACATCAGGTACATCGGCGTCGAGGCGCGAATAGTCGTCACGTCATAAGTTTCAATGTGATAAATCACATCGCGGATCGCATCCAGACCCTCCTGCACGGTGAAGTGAATTTCATGGTGCACAGTGCCGAGGTGGTTGGCTACTTCCTGCGCCGCTTTCAGATCCGGCGCGCCCTTCAGGCCGACGGCGAAAGAGTGAAGCTGCGGCCACCAGGCTTCTGATTTCTCCTGATCTTCCACGCGGCGAGCGGCGAATTTTTTGGTGATTGCGGAGATTACGGAGGAGTCGAGTCCGCCGGAGAGCAGCACGCCATACGGCACGTCGGACATCAGGTGGCTCTTCACCGCATCTTCCAGCGCCTGGCGCAGCTCCGCTTTATCGGTGACGTTATCTTTTACCGCATCATAGGAGAACCAGTCGCGCTGATAGTAAGAGCGGATCTCACCCTCTTTGCTCCACAGATAACTCCCCGCCGGGAACTCTTTAATGGTGCGGCAAACCGGCACCAGCGCTTTCATTTCAGAGGCAACAAAGAGGTTGCCGTGCTCATCATGGCCCATATAGAGCGGGATGATGCCGATATGGTCGCGGCCAATCAGGTAAGCATCCTGTTCACTGTCGTAGAGTACGAACGCAAACATGCCCTGTAATTCGTCGAGGAAGGCGGGACCTTTTTCCTGATAGAGAGCGAGGATCACTTCGCAGTCGGAGCCGGTCTGGAAGGCGTAGCGGTCGCCATACTCTGCGCGCAGCGCCTGGTGGTTATAAATTTCACCGTTAACGGCCAGCGCATGTGTTTTTTGTTCGTTATAGAGCGGCTGCGCTCCGGCGTTGACGTCGACAATCGACAGACGCTCATGAGAGAGAATCGCTTTGTCGCTGGCATAAACGCCTGACCAGTCCGGGCCGCGGTGGCGCATCAGACGGGATAATTCGAGCGCTTTTTTACGTAATTCGCCTGCGTCGGTTTTGATATCCAGTACGCCAAAAATTGAACACATAGACTTCTCCGTTAACCTTGAGGGCATTGCTGTAATGTTGTGTGCTTGTAGCCAAAATGCCGTAAAACGCAGGCCTGGCGCAAGCCTTTTAGCCGCAGAAAATGAAAAAGTGCAACGGTGATTGAGGAATGCTGAAAATTGCGTATGTATTGCGCGGGTTTATTGATGATTATTCAAAATTACGCCGTATTTATTAGATGAAGCAAGTTTTCGGTGTGGCAAAAATGAAAAACCACGCTCAAAGGCGTGGTTACGTTCAGATAACGTCAATCTCGGCGACCGAGGGGTAAATCCACGATGGCCGGAAGGGCATGCTGTCGATATCGTCCAGCCGCGAGACGCCGGAGAGCACCAGAATGGTCTCCAGACCGGCCTGGAAGCCAGCCAGAATGTCGGTGCGCAGGTTATCCCCGACAATCACCGTCTGCTCCGAATGCGCCTGCATGGTGTTCAGCGCGGCGCGAATGATCCACGGGCTCGGTTTGCCAACATAAAATGGCTTGCGGCCGGAGATCTTTTCAATACCGGCGCAGAGGGCGCCACAGGCTGGGTAGAAGCCGCGGCCGTGTGTGTCCGGGTTGGTGGCGATAAAGCGAGCGCCATTAGCGACGAAGAAGGCCGCGCGGTGCATCATCTCCCAGTTATAGGAGCGGGTTTCGCCGACGATGACAAAATCCGGATTGATGTCGGTAATGGTGAAGCCGGCTTTATAAAGCTCATGAATCAGGGCGCCTTCGCCGACGACATAGGCCTTCTTCCCCTCCTGGCGCTTGAGGAAGTCCGCCGTTGCCATCGCAGAGGTGTAAAAGACGCTGGCGGGCACATCGATCCCCGCCGAGGCGAAACGGTTAGCCAGATCCTGACCGGTCTGAGAGGGGTAGTTGGTCAGCAACACCAGCGGCATCTCTTTCTCAAGGATGCGGGTAACAAACTCGGCGGCGCCAGGAACGGCAACGTTATCGTGCATCAGCACGCCATCAATATCGCAGATTACATTCTGAATGGTCATGGAGTGTCCGGATAAAAAAATAAGTGTTAACTATAAACCCTGTCAGTTTTCCAGCAACCGCTGTAGTAGCAGACCGTTCAGCATCGCCCGTTTCACCAGCGCGAAGGCGCCGATAGCAGAGCGGTGATCGAGTGTGGAGGGCACAACCGGCAGATTTTTGCGAAACGCCTTCAGTGACTGCGTGTTGATACAGGCCTCAATGGCGGGCAGCAGAATTTTTTCCGCTTCAACGATCTCGCCGGCGATAACCACTTTTTGCGGGTTGAAGAGGTTAATGGCGATAGCGATGGTTTTACCGAGATGACGCCCGACATACTCAATCACTTCGCAGGCCAGCGCATCGCCTTTGTTGGCGGCTTTGCAGATAGCCTTGATCGAGCAATCCTCCTCTTTCAGGCGGCTCTGATAACCCTGCTGTAACAGATGACGGACCCGCTGCTCAATGGCGGCATTGGCGGCAATCGTCTCCAGGCAACCGAAGTTACCGCAGTGGCAGCGATCGCCGAGTGGCTCTACCTGCACATGACCAATCTCACCGACGTTGCCGTTGCGGCCGATAAAGATGCGACCGCTGGAGATAATCCCGGCACCGGTGCCGCGGTGCACGCGCACCAGAATGGAGTCTTCACAATCCTGGCTTGCGCCAAAATAGTGCTCGGCCAGCGCCAGGCTGCGGATATCGTGTCCGACAAAACAGGTCAATTTGAAGCGTTTTTCCAGCGCATCAACCAGCGCCCAGTTTTCCACCTGAATATGCGGCATATAGCGGATCACGCCACTTTCCGGATCGACCAGCCCCGGCAGGATCACCGAAATGGCGATCAGCTCACGGATTTTCCGCTGGCTGGCGTCGATAAACTGGCTGATGGTGTTAAGGAGCGCATGCTCCAGCGTCTCCTGCGTGCGCTCCGGCAGCGGATAGTGCTCTTCCGCCAGCACCTTGCTGCTCAGATCGTAGAGGGTAAGGGTGGTGTCGTTGCGCCCGAGGCGCACGCCGATAGCCTGGAAATGGCGGGTTTCGGTAATGATGGAGATGGCGCGGCGGCCTCCGGTGGAGGCCTGCTGATCGACTTCTTTGATCAGCCCGCGTTCAATCAGCTGACGCGTGATTTTTGTCACGCTGGCGGGGGCAAGCTGGCTCTGTTCGGCAATCTGAATGCGCGAAATGGGGCCATGTTGGTCAATCAGGCGGTAAACCGCCGCACTGTTAAGCTGTTTTACGAGGTCAACGTTACCAATTTGAGCTTGTCCGCCTGATGTCATACCGTCTCTTTATGCAGTGGCGACCTCGTTACCATTAACGATGGTCTTGATAATTTCATAATCACGCGTGAATGCGGTCAGGTTCGCTACCTTGCCTGCGGCGAGAGTGCCCAGCTTTTTGTCAACGCCGATGGCGCGAGCCGGGTAGAGCGTGGCCATACGCAGCGCTTCATCGAGCGCAATACCAACATGCTCGACCAGGTTACGCACCCCTTCGATCATCGTCAGGGCCGAGCCGCTCAGCGTTCCGTTTTCATCTACGCACAATCCATTTCGGTAGTATATTGTTTTACCAGCAAAAATGAACTGATCAATCTGTGCACCTGCGGGCGCGGTTGCATCGGTGACCAGACAGAGCTTGTCTCCCTTCAGCCGCTTCGCATTGCGAATATTAACGTAGTCGACATGCAACCCGTCGGCAATCACGCCACAGTAAACACCTGTGTCATCAAGCACGGCACCCGCCAGACCTGGCTCGCGTCCGGTGATGTACGGCATGGCATTATAAAGATGGGTGGCGAAGGTGATACCGGCGCGGAAACCCGCTTTCGCCTCGTTCAGCGTGGCGTTGGAGTGCCCGGCGGAAACCACAATGCCCGCATCGGCCAGCTTGCGGATCACCTCACTTCCTGCCACTTCGGGAGCTAATGTGATTTTTGTGATCACATCCGCGTTTTGACATAAGAATTCGACCAGCGCCGCATCCGGTTTACGCACGAAATCCGGATTGTGGGTTCCTTTTTTAATGATATTGAGCCAAGGTCCTTCCAGATGCAGGCCCAGCGCCTGGTTTGGGTATTTCGCAAGATAGTCACGCATCACCTGCACACCCTGTTTCATCAGCTCATCGCTGGTCGTAATAAGCGTCGGCAGGTAGCTGGTGCAGCCGGATTTCTCGTTAGCGCGCTGCATGATCTCCAGCGTCTCAACGCTGACGGCCTCGGCGGTGTCGTTAAACTGCACGCCGCCGCAGCCATTAAGCTGCACATCAATAAATCCAGGGGCGAGGAGGGCACCATTCAGCGAGCGTTGTTCAATATCCGCTGGCAGCTCAGCCTGTGGGCAGAGGCGTTCAATCAGGCCATCGGCTACAACGAGCGCATGGTCATCCAAAATTTCATGGCCGGTGAAGATTCGGCAATGGGTTAAAGCATACATAACAACCCCCGGTTAACGATGAGTGCCGCCCCGCAGTTGCCTGCGAAGCGGAAACAGACTTACAGACCTTTAATATTTTCCGCTTCTAACTCGTTGAAGTATTTCAGCGTTTTTACTTTCAGTTCCATCGTGGACGGCTCGTCGCAGACGATAACGGCTTTCGGGTGCAGCTGCAGGCAGCTGATGGTCCACATATGGTTGACGTTACCCTCAACAGCCGCTTGCAGCGCCTGTGCCTTGATGTTGCCCAGCACCAGGATCATCACCTCTTCAGCATCGAGCAGCGTGCCGACGCCGACAGTCAGGGCATATTTCGGTACCTGATTGACGTCGCCGTCGAAGAAGCGCGAGTTCGCGATGCGGGTATCGTGGGTTAACGTTTTAATACGCGTACGCGATGCCAGCGACGATGCCGGTTCGTTAAACGCGATATGGCCATCGTTGCCTACGCCGCCCATAAACAGGTGAATTTTGCCGTAAGCGCGAATTTTTTCTTCGTAACGGCGGCATTCTGCGTCAATATCGGGCGCGTTTCCATCGAGCAGGTTAATGTTTTCAGCAGGAATATCAACGTGATCGAAAAAATTACGGTGCATAAAGCTGTGGTAGCTCTCCGGATGATCCTTCGGCAGGCCCACATATTCGTCCATGTTGAAGGTCACCACATGTTTAAAGCTGACCTGGCCCGCTTTGTGCATTTCAACTAATGCTTTGTAGGCTGTAAGCGGTGTGCCGCCTGTTGGCAGGCCAAGTACAAAGGGACGATCGGCGGTGGGGTTGAATGCGTTAATGCGGTTGACGATATGGCGGGCGGCCCATTTGCCGACCTGTTCAGCTGTCGCCAGGGGAATCAGTCTCATTGTTCACCTCAAAGTTTAATGAAAAGCACTGGCGGTGCGCCTTCTGGCTCAGGTTTAAGCGTAACCTGGTTTCGTCATAAGAAGGGAGCAATCCGTCTTGATATTTTTGATCTTAAAATAAGTTTTTGCCGTTTGCCAGTATTGAGGAGTGGTGATGACGATAGTTAGTGATTTTAATCACAGAAAATGCGCGTTTAATTTGCGAGGCGAATTAATTTTGCAGACACTCGGTCAGGTAGTAGAAAAACAGCCGTCAGTTCAGGGTTCGTTGCACAATAAAAAACAACTGTTTCAGTGGGCTCACGTTGAGCTCATAGGGGGAATAAAGTGAGTATTTTAGGCTATTTACAGAAGGTTGGCCGCGCGCTGATGGTGCCGGTCGCCACGCTGCCTGCGGCAGCGATTTTGATGGGGGTCGGCTACTGGATCGACCCTGTGGGTTGGGGCGGTGAAAATGCGCTGGCAGCGTTTTTCATTAAATCTGGCTCCGCCATCATTGAGAATATGGGCGTGCTGTTCGCCGTGGGTGTCGCCTACGGCATGTCAAAAGATAAAGATGGCGCTGCGGCGCTGGCCGGCTTTGTCGGCTTCCTGGTGTTAACGACCCTCTGCTCACCTGCTGCGGTGTCGATGATTCAAAAAATCCCACTTGATCAAGTTCCTGCTGCCTTCGGCAAGATTGAAAACCAGTTTGTCGGCATCATGGTAGGGATCATCTCCGCTGAGCTTTACAACCGCTTCAGCACCGTTGAACTGCCGAAAGCACTCTCCTTCTTCAGCGGCCGCCGTCTGGTGCCGATCATCACCTCGTTTGTGATGATCGCTGTGGCCTTTATTATGATGTTTATCTGGCCGGTCGTTTTCAGTGTTCTGGTGAGCTTCGGCGAACATATCCAGAAGCTCGGCTCCGCAGGCGCAGGTCTCTATGCCTTCTTCAACCGTCTGCTGATCCCGGTCGGTCTGCACCATGCCCTGAACTCGGTCTTCTGGTTCGACGTTGCGGGTATCAACGATATCCCTAACTTCCTCGGCGGCGCGCAGTCTATCGAAGCGGGCAAAGCAACGGTGGGGATCACCGGGCGTTATCAGGCGGGCTTCTTCCCAATCATGATGTTCGGCTTGCCGGGTGCGGCGCTGGCGATTTATCACTGCGCGCGTCCTGAGAATAAAGCCAAAGTGCTCGGGATTATGATGGCGGGTGCCTTCGCTGCCTTCTTTACCGGTATCACCGAGCCGCTGGAGTTCTCCTTTATGTTCGTGGCTCCGGTGCTGTATGTCATTCACGCCATTCTGACCGGTATCTCCGTCTATATCGCGGCAAGCATGCAATGGATTGCCGGTTTCGGCTTCAGCGCCGGGCTGGTGGATATGGTGCTCTCGTCGCGTAACCCGCTGGCGACACAGTGGTGGATGCTGATCCCGCAGGGGCTGGTGTTCTTTGTTCTCTACTACGTGGTATTCCGCTTCACTATTACCAAATTCAACATGCTGACCCCGGGCCGTGAGCTGGCGGTTGCCGGTGATGAAACCGATGGTCAGGATGTTAACGTTAGTGCTAATGGCGAGCAGGATGTCAGCGGCCTGGCACGCCAGTATATTGCTGCCGTCGGCGGCTCGGCCAACCTGACCGGTATTGATGCCTGCATCACCCGTCTGCGCCTTAACGTGAATGACTCTTCTCTGGTCAATGAAGCGATGGCAAAACGCCTGGGTGCAACCGGTGTGATCCGTCTTAATAAAACCAGCGTGCAGATTATTGTCGGCTTTGTGGCTGAAAAAATTGCCAACGCCATGAAAACGGCGGGGGATGTCCCGGCCGCGGCAAGCAGCGCCACAGCGCCGGTCCAGGCAGCGCCAGCCGCTGCAAAACCGCAGGCGGTGCCGAACTCTGTGGTGATTGCCGAACTTCTTTCGCCGGTCACCGGTGAAGTCGTTGCGTTGGACCAGGTCCCGGATGAAGCCTTTGCCAGCAAAGCAGTAGGCGACGGCGTGGCGGTAAAACCAACCGACAAAACCGTCGTTTCCCCGGCGGCCGGTACGATTGTGAAAATCTTTAATACCAACCATGCCTTCTGCCTGGAGACCGAAAAAGGCGCAGAGATTGTTGTCCATATGGGCATCGATACGGTTGCGCTGGGCGGTCAGGGCTTTACCCGTCTGGTAGAAGAGGGCGCGGAAGTGGTTGCGGGTCAACCGATCCTCGAAATGGATCTGGCGTACCTCAATGCAAACGCCCGCTCAATGATTAGCCCGATTGTTGTCAGCAATATTGATGATTTCAGTGGCCTTGTCATCAAGGCACAAGGGCATGTCGTCGCGGGCCAGACACCGCTATACGAGATTAAAGGCTGATTGCTCCTGAGTCGGCACATTAGCCTTAAGCGGCGGGGTTCTCCTCCGCCGCTTTTTTTTACCTGCCGTTTAATGAGTGCCATACTGATGCCGCTATTTTACAGAGGTGAATAATGAAAAGGATTTTATACGCGCTGGTGATGATGGTGGCGCTAAGCGGCTGTATTCCGCGTTACGCAACTCTTCGGCCACACTATGAAGTGGATGTACGCAATCCAGCCGGAGAGCCGTTGCCAACGGCGATGATGTGGGTCAGCACCGGGCGTTCCCCGCCGGGATACTATCCCGCGCCAGAGGAGTTCCGCGCTGACAGGCAGGGTCATATTGATGTCGAGAAAAAATCCCAGTGGGAAAATATGATCTTCTTTCTACACGGCACCAATTTTTACTTGTGGGGCTGGTGTATTGAAGCGCCGGGTTATCTCCCGCGCAGCGGAAATGGCGATGAGATCGACAACCCCGTGATCCTCACGCCGACCACGCAGGATTTACGCTGTCGGCAGGCAAACTACGCGGACGAATACCTTTCTCCTGAGCATCAGTGATTTGTATAAGTAAAGGTTGTTTCCTGCGTCCTCTTATTAGATCATATGCCGTTATACGTTGTTTACGCCTTGAGGAACCTGTGATGAGTGAGGCTGAAGCCCGCCCGACTAACTTTATCCGCCAGATCATCGATGAAGATCTGGCCAGTGGTAAACACACCACCGTCCATACACGTTTTCCGCCGGAGCCGAACGGCTATCTGCACATCGGCCACGCGAAATCCATCTGCCTGAACTTCGGTATCGCACAGGACTATAACGGTCAGTGCAACCTGCGTTTCGATGATACCAACCCGGCAAAAGAAGATATCGAGTACGTTGAGTCAATCAAAAACGACGTGCAGTGGTTGGGCTTTCACTGGTCTGGCGACATCTGCTACTCCTCTGACTACTTCGATAAGCTATATAGCTACGCGGTTGAGCTGATCAACAAGGGCCTGGCCTATGTTGACGAGTTGACCGGCGACGAGATCCGCGAATACCGCGGTACGCTGACGCAACCGGGTAAAAATAGCCCCTATCGCGATCGCAGCGTAGAAGAGAACCTTGCGCTGTTTGAAAAGATGCGTGCTGGTGGTTTTGAAGAGGGTAAAGCCTGCCTGCGTGCGAAAATCGATATGGCTTCGCCCTTTATCGTGATGCGCGATCCGGTTATCTATCGCATTAAATTTGCTGAACACCACCAGACTGGTAACAAGTGGTGCATCTACCCGATGTACGACTTTACCCACTGCATCAGCGATGCGCTGGAGGGGATCACCCACTCTCTCTGCACGCTGGAGTTCCAGGACAACCGTCGCCTGTATGATTGGGTGCTGGATAACATCACCATTCCGGTACACCCGCGTCAGTACGAATTCTCGCGCCTGAATCTCGAATATACCGTGATGTCCAAACGCAAGCTCAACCTGCTGGTAACCGACAAGCATGTTGAGGGGTGGGACGATCCGCGTATGCCGACCATCTCTGGTCTGCGCCGCCGTGGCTATACCGCCGCTTCTATTCGTGAATTCTGCAAACGCATCGGCGTAACCAAGCAGGACAACACCATTGAGATGGCGTCGCTGGAATCCTGTATTCGTGAAGATCTCAACGAAAACGCGCCGCGCGCAATGGCGGTTATCGATCCAGTGAAACTGGTGATCGAAAACTACCCGCAGGGCAGCAGCGAAATCGTCACTATGCCGAACCATCCGAACAAGCCGGAGATGGGCACCCGCGAAGTGCCGTTCAGCGGTGAGATCTGGATTGATCGCGCTGATTTCCGCGAAGAAGCCAACAAGCAGTACAAACGTCTGGTGCTCGGCAAGGAGGTTCGCCTGCGCAACGCTTATGTGATCAAAGCGGAACGCGTGGAGAAAGATGCCGAAGGCAACATCACCACCATTTTTTGCTCTTACGACGCCGATACGCTGAGTAAAGATCCGGCTGATGGCCGCAAGGTTAAAGGCGTGATCCACTGGGTCAGCGCGCAGCATGCGCTGCCGGTTGAAATTCGTCTTTACGATCGTCTGTTCAGCGTGCCGAACCCGGGTGCAGCCGAGGATTTCCTCGCCACCATCAACCCGGAATCGCTGGTCATTAAGCAGGGTTTTGCCGAGCCGTCACTGCAAGAGGCGCAGGCGGGCAAAGCGTATCAGTTTGAGCGTGAAGGTTACTTCTGCCTCGATAGCCGCTATGCCACCGCAGACAAACTCGTGTTCAATCGCACGGTTGGCCTGCGTGATACCTGGGCAAAAATCGGCGACTGATCGCATCAAGCAGAGACCGCTATTTTTTTTAAACGCCGCTTCCCGCGGCGTTTTTTTATTGCTTAACCAGTTCATTACAATAAATACATATTTGTGCGGAAAATTAATATTCTCTTCTGCTCATGCTCTGCTTTTTTATTGCTGGAACCTGGCAAAGGGACTCTTTCAGAATAGTGAGGAAACGCCCGCATTGAGAAAGAATTAAATATCGCCTGAATGCTTAGTTGTTATCTATTTCTATGGTTTATGAAACGGTTTTTATTCCGCATTTATTTCTGTGCACTTCGTCATAATCCGTTATTTTTGCTTAAAAATACGTTGATAATTCCTAAGGTGAAAAATAGGCTTTGTGCTGTTGTTCACTTAGGGAATATCCATAAAGGTTTCCTGTGCTTATTTTATTTATCGCCGCCGCGGCGGAGATTTTTACATTTAAAAGGAATCAATGTATGCGTGCCTTTGCAGGTAAACGGAGTACCCTTTCGCTGGCTATTGCCGCAGTTACCGCCATGTCAGGCCTGACATTTCCCGCGCAGGCGCAGGAGAGTGGTTTTATTGATGGCTCGACGCTCACCGGCGGGATCTATTACTGGCAGCGTGAGCGCGACCGTAAAGATAGTCTTGATAATAAATATAAAACTAACCTCTCTCACGCTACCTGGAATGCAAATCTGGATTTTCAATCAGGTTTTGCGGCTGATATGTTCGGCCTGGATATTGCTGCTTTTACGGCAATTGAAATGGCAGAAAATGGCGACAGCGCACACCCAAATGAAATTGCCTTTTCCGCCAGCAATAAAGCCTATAAAGAGCGCTGGGCGGGCGATAAAAGCGGTGTCAGTCTCTATAAAGCGGCGGCGAAATTTAAGTATGGCTCACTCTGGGCGCGCGCAGGTTATATTCAGCCCACCGGTCAGACGCTATTAGCACCGCACTGGAGTTTTATGCCGGGGACGTATCGGGGTGCGGAAGCGGGTATTAATAGCGATTATGGCGATGCCGGCGCGCTGAGCCTCTCCTATATGTGGGCCAATGGATATAAAGCCCCCTGGCATATCGAGATGGATAAGTTCTGGCAAAACGACAGACAACGCCGGGTCGATTATCTCCACTCGCTCGGCGCAAAATATGACTTCAAAAACAATCTGCTGCTGGAAGCTGCGTTTGGCCAGGCGCAGGGCTATGTCGATCAGTACTTTGCAAAAGCCAGCTACCAGTTCGCTGTGGCAAATCAACCACTCAGCACCAGCTATCAGTTTTATGGTGCCCGCGACAAAGTCAGCGATCGCGGCATCAACGATCTCTATGACGGCACCGCCTGGTTGCAGGCGCTGACCTTCGGTTATACGGTCGGGCCACTCGCGCTGCGCCTCGAAGGAACGTGGGTAAAAGCAGAAGGGCAGCAGGGCTACTTTTTGCAGCGCATGACGCCAACCTACGCCTCCTCCAACGGTCGCCTCGACATCTGGTGGGATAACCGCTCCGACTTCAACGCCAATGGCGAAAAAGCGCTCTTCCTTGGCGCGATGTACGATCTGGCGGGCTGCAACTTGCCCGGCTGGCAAATCGGGGCCTCTTACGCCTACGCCTGGGGCGCGAAGCCAGCTGAAATGGCCGTGCCGGATGCGTGGTACAACGCCGATTATCGCCTGAAAGAGTCCGCTTACAGCCTGGACGCCATCTATACCCTGCAAGAGGGGCGCGCGAAAGGGACGATGTTTAAGCTGCACTTCACACAGTATGACAACCACTCCGCTATCCCGAGCTATGCCGGTGGTTACGGCAACATTTTCCAGGATGAGCGCGACGTGAAATTTATGGTCATCGCGCCGTTTACCCTTTTCTAATTAATTTTTTGCCAATCAGTGGCAACTTTAAGGAACAGAGAATGTATACAGCACGTTTAAGCCTGCTGGCGGTGGCAGTCACAGCGCTGCTCGGCAGCGGCGCGGCACTGGCAAGCCAGAGCACGGTTGATGCCATCAGCCAGTTCAATCTGAACTACGCCGTAAAAGATAACTTTGCCGCACAGCATGGTGTTGATTGTGCGAAGCTCGGCGCAGACTGGGCCTCCTGCAACAAAGCGGTGATCACGCTGACCAACAGTGGGGAAGCGGTAACCGATAAAGCGTGGGCGATCTACTTCCACAGCATTCGTCCCATTCTGCACGTCGCGAACCCGCAGTTCAAAGTGACCCATATTATGGGAGACCTGCATAAACTCGAGCCTACCGAGCAATTTACCGGTTTTCCGGCGAAGCAGTCCGTCGAGATCCCGATTGTGAATGAGTACTGGCAACTCTTTATTACCGATGTGCTGCCGCGCTGGTATGTCACGGGAGAGGAAGCGTCGCCGAAAACCATCGCCAATACCAATACGGAAGATCTTGCCCAGTTCGTCACGCCGCTCGGCGAGCAGTGGAAGCGGACACCAGACGATAACAATATCCTGATGACCGCCGAAGCACGCTTTGCGCAAAACAGCGATATCAAAGCAATGAACCTCGCCTCGCTACGCGGGCAGATTGTGCCGACGCCGCGCGAGGTAAAAATTTACGCTCGGGATATCGATCTCAGCCAGGGGGTAAAATTCGACCTCTCGGCGCTGCTGCCCGATGCGCAGAACGCTATCAAAGCGCGCTTCGCCATGCTCGGCGTGAAAGAGGGGAGTTATCTGCTACGTACCGAGATTGCCCGCAAAGCGTTCAAAGATGACGAGGCGATCAACGGTGCCTATCAGCTGCGTATCAGCGATAAAGAGGCGGTGGTGACCGGTTTTGATCAGAGCGGCGTATTCTATGGCCTGCAATCCCTGCTTTCGCTTCTTCCCGCGCAGGGACCTATAACCCTCCCCGCCCTGACGGCGAAAGATGCGCCGCGCTTCGACTACCGCGGTATCCATCTTGATGTCGGACGCAATTTTCACAGTAAAGCGGCTGTGCTGCGCCTGCTGGATCAGATGGCGGCTTATAAGCTGAATAAATTCCACTTCCATCTGACGGACGATGAAGGGTGGCGTATTGAAATTCCGGGGCTGCCTGAGCTGACGGCCATTGGTAGCCAGCGTTGCCACGATCTGAGCGAGAAGCAGTGCCTGTTGCCGCAGCTGGGATCGGGGCCAGATCGTGATAACAACGGCAGCGGCTACTTTACCCGCGCCGACTATATTGAAATCCTCAAATATGCCAAAGCGCGGCACATTGAGGTGATCCCGGAGATCGACATGCCCGCCCATGCGCGCGCGGCGGTCATCTCGATGGAGGCACGTTATCATCGCCTGATAAAAGAGGGCAAAGAGGAGCGTGAGGCGGCGCGCTACCGCCTGCTCGATCCGACAGATACCTCCGTTACCGCTGGCGTACAGTTCTATGACCGCACTGGCTACCTTAATCCGTGCCTGGACTCCTCACGCAACTTTGTCGATAAGGTGATGGGCGAAATCCAGCAGATGCACAGGGAAGCGGGCTTGCCGCTGCACACCTGGCACTTTGGCGGCGATGAGGCGAAAAACATCTACCTGGGTGCTGGCTATACGGATATGAAAGATCCGCAGCCGGGTAAAGGCATTATCGATCAGAGCAAGCAGGATAAGCCGTGGGCCAAATCTGAGGCCTGCCGGGCGATGATTAAAGCTGGAAAAGTGAGCGATGTTGGTCACCTCTCCAGCTACTTTGGCGCAGAGGTTAGCAAGCTGGTTAAGGCGCATGGCATTGAGGTGATGCAGGCCTGGCAGGATGGGTTGAAAGATGCCAAAGACGCCTCAGTGTTTGCCACCAAAAACGTCAATGTCAACTTCTGGGATGCGCTCTACTGGGGCGGTTTCGATTCCGTCAACGACTGGGCGAATAAAGGCTTCCGCGTAGTGGTTTCCAATCCGGACTATGTCTATCTCGACTTCCCGAGCGAAGTTCACCCGGCGGAAAGCGGCTACTACTGGGGAACACGTTTCAGCGATGAGCGCAAGATTTTCAGCTTTGCGCCGGACAACATGCCGCAGAATGCAGAAACGTCGCTCGATCGTGATGGCAACGCCTTCACCGCCAAATCAGACAAGCCGTGGCCGGGTGCCTACGGGCTTTCCGCCCAGCTGTGGAGCGAAGTGGTGCGTACGGACGAGCAGATGGAGTACATGATCTATCCCCGTCTGGTCGCCGTTGCGGAGCGGGCATGGCATCGTGCAAGCTGGGAGCTGGATTATCAGGCGGGACGCGAATACAAAGGTGGCGAGACACAGTGGGTCGATCAGAAGGCGCTTACGGCTGACTGGCAGCGTTTTGCCAATCTGGTAGGGCAGCGCGAGCTGGCGAAGCTGGACAAAGCCGGCATTCATTATCGTCTGCCAGTGCCAGGGGCGCGTATTATCGACGGTGTACTTGAGGTCAACACCCGCTTCCCGGGGCTGGTGGTAGAGTACTCCCTCGATCGCGGTAAAACATGGCAGCGATATGATGCGAAAGCGCGCTTACGGATCGATGGAGAGGTGCAGGTGCGCACCTCAAGTCCGGATGGCAAACGCGTTAGCCGTGTCGATACGCTGAAAGCCTGATCGCTTTCCGGCATGAGCGGCGCAGCCATTTAACGCGTCGCTCATCCGCCAGGCATAAAAAAAGCCAACCTGACGGTTGGCTTTTTAACGTTCAGAAGAACTTATTTAGCATCGTGCGCGTGTTCATCTTCGCGACAGTCGCCTTCGGCGCAGTGACCATAAAGGTAGAGACTGTGGTTCGTCAGGCGGATACCGTGTTTAGCGGCAATTTCGCGCTGGCGTAATTCGATGGAATCATCACTGAATTCGATAACTTTACCGCAGTCGAGGCAGATAAGGTGATCGTGGTGATGCTGCTGCGTCAGTTCGAAAACAGACTTGCCGCCTTCGAAGTTGTGACGGGTGACAATCCCGGCGTCATCAAACTGGTTAAGCACACGGTATACCGTTGCCAGACCAATCTCTTCACCCATGTCGATCAGACGCTTATAAAGATCTTCCGCACTGACATGATGGTTATCCGGCTCCTGAAGCACTTCCAGAATTTTTAAACGTGGAAGCGTGACTTTCAGGCCGGCCTTCTTTAATGCGGTATTGTTGTCAGTCATGCGGAATCTGTCCTGTTGCTATACGATTCACTTCCTTCTCGGAAGTTATAAGGAATGCACCCGGGCGAATGCGTATCATTATAGAACTGCCATGTATAAATGAAAACTGCAAGCCCTCAAGTAAAGTAAGCTTTTGAAACGTGGTATCGCCGACAACTCCCGGTCGGAGGCACCGCGTTAAGCAGGGCTTATTGTACAGGGATGAGTAGGAAAGTTAAAAAAATGTAGCAATTATTTCGATTGCTTTTACCTATTGATACGGCGCAACCAGCAGATTGCGCCGTAAAAATCAGGCATTCAGGATTTCATCCAGATGCAGCTCTTCAGAAACCTGCTTCACCCACTTCTGCACGCGCTCGGCGGTCAGTTCTGGCTGACGGTCTTCATCAATCGCCAGACCCAGGAAGTGATCGTCATCCGCCAGGCCTTTTGACGCTTCGAAATGGTAACCGGCAGTCGGCCAGTGACCCACAATGGTCGCACCGCGCGGTTCGATAATGTCGCGAATGGTGCCCAGCGCATCACAGAAGTACTCAGCGTAATCTTCCTGGTCGCCGCAGCCGAACAGCGCCACTAACTTACCATTAAAATCAATCTCTTCCAGCGTCGGGAAGAAGTCGTCCCAGTCGCACTGCGCTTCACCGTAATACCAGGTCGGAATGCCGAGCAACAGGATGTCATACCCTTCGATATCTTCCTTACTGCTCTTGGCAATGTCATGAACATCGGCGACGTCTTTACCAAGCTGGCTCTGGATCATTTTGGCGATGTTTTCGGTGTTGCCGGTGTCGCTGCCGAAGAAAATGCCTGTAATTGCCATGAGTAAAATAACCTCTTGAATCTTAATGAGTATAGGGGGAGCGCTAAGCCCACAGATAAGGGCAATCATAGCAGAACAGAGAAGAACGCGGAAACTGCTATTGCCGCGGACTGCACTGTATGCCACATGAAAAGGGGAATTTGACGATGATTCAGAAGAATCGCTATCCGCGCAGGGCTTTAAGCTGCGCCAGCAGCATCTCTTCAATCAGTTCGCTGCGGCTAATCTCGCGCGCTTCGGCCAGCTCATTTAAAGCTTCGACCGCATCCGCATTCAGTTTCAGTTCGACGCGCTTAAGCCCACGAACCTTATCGCGTTTAAGCTGATTGCGTTTATTAATGCGCAACTGTTCATCGCGCGAGAGCGGGTTGGTCTTCGGCCGTCCCGGGCGACGCTCATTCGCGAAGAGATCTAGTGTCGTACGGTCCGTTTGTTCTTTAGCCATGATATGAATACTACGGGAAAACACGCAATCGGGCCGCTGCCCGGGCTGAATAGCGCGCCATCATACATCACCAGCATCGGCACGCCAACGACCGGGCGCGTTGAAACGACCGGTCGCCGCCTTTTTAATCAGTTGACATTACTCTGCCAGGTAACGGCGGATAGCCCGCAGCACCGCATCAGGTTTCTCTGCATGTACCCAATGCCCGGCACCTGCAATGACGTACGCCCTCGCCTGGGGAAACTGCGCGAGCAGCGCATCGCGGTAGGCATCGGTCACATAAGAGGAGTTGCCGCCGCAGACAAACAGGGCAGGTCTATCCCACGCTGGAATAGTCTCCCAGCCAACGATATTGGCGTATTGATCCCACAGCACCGGCACGTTAAAGCGCCACTCGCCGTCAACGAAGGATTTCAGTAAGAACTGAACCACACCCTCTTCATCAAGCTGCTCACGCATCAGCGCCGCCGCCTGCTGGCGCGACGAAATGTTCGCTTCGCTGACAGCGTTGATGGCGGCAAAGATCTCATCGTGGCGGCGCACCTTATAATCCACAGGCGCCATATCAATCGCCACCAGGCGATCGATGCGTTCGGGAGCCAGCGCCGTGAGCGCCATCACCGCTTTGCCGCCCATGGAGTGGCCGATAAAAGTCGCTTTTTCAATCTGATGGGCATCCAGCGTGTCAAGCAGATCCTGCGCCATCGCCCTATAGTTCATCTCCGGCGAGCGGGGTGATGCGCCGTGGTTGCGCATATCCACCTGCAGCACATCGTGATCCTGCACAAGGTCACGGGCGAGCACGCCAAGGTTATCGAGGCTGCCAAAAAGGCCGTGAACCAGCACAATCGGGGAATTGTTGTGCGGATGTTGTGCAGTTTGCGCGCGCGTGTTCAATTTCATGGCAAAGTTCTTTTTTTCACTCCAACGGGTTAGGTTATTATGGTGGACATTCTGCCGCCCGGCTGCAAGGCTAAGCATTACTCTGAGTTTTGCTGCCACCCTGGTGTGTGCCTATCCGCTGTTGGGATTTCGCTTTATAATCCCAACACTTGTATTCAGATTTCATATAGCACTGGATTAAGATGAAAACGATTGAAGTTGATGATGAGCTCTACAGTTATATTGCCAGCCATACTAAGCACATTGGCGAGAGCGCATCCGAGATTTTACGGCGTATGCTGAAGTTCTCCGCCGCATCATCGTCTCCCTCTGCAGCGCCTGCCGCGCCGGTGAAAGAGACACGCGCCGCAAGCGTTGTCGACGAGGTCAAACCGGCCAACACCACCCGGGATAAAGTCCGCGCTGTTCGCGAACTTCTGCTCTCCGACGAATATGCCGAGCAGAAAAAAGCGGTTAATCGCTTTCTGCTAATCCTGTCTACACTCTATTCACTCGATGACAAAGGGTTTACGGAATCCACTGAATCTCTGCATGGTCGCACGCGCGTATACTTTGCCGCTGATGAGCGCACCCTGCTGCAGAACGGCAACCAGACCAAGCCGAAGCAAGTGCCGAACACCCCTTATTGGGTCATCACCAACACGAATACGGGTCGTAAATGCAGCATGATTGAGCACATCATGCAATCAATGCAGTTCCCCGCGGAGCTGATTGAGAAAGTTTGCGGCACAATTTAATCCTTGCATCAAAAGGACGAAGCAATGGCAAACCATCCGCGTGCCGGGCAACCTGCACAACAGGGCGATTTGATTAACGTCGCGCAGTTGACTGCGCAGTACTATGTGTTGAAACCGGAAGTTGGCAATGCTGACCATGCGGTGAAATTTGGTACCTCAGGTCACCGTGGTAGCGCATGGCGTCACAGCTTTAACGAACCGCATATTCTCGCTATCGCCCAGGCGATTGCCGAAGAGCGTGCGAAAAACGGCATCACCGGGCCGTGCTATGTCGGTAAAGACACGCACGCCCTCTCTGAGCCGGCGTTTATCTCCGTGCTGGAAGTGCTGGCTGCCAACGGCGTCGATATCATCGTGCAGGAAAATAACGGCTTTACGCCGACGCCTGCTATCTCCAACGCCATCCTTATGCACAACAAAAAGGGGGGTGCGCAGGCGGATGGCATCGTGATTACGCCCTCCCACAACCCGCCGGAAGATGGCGGCATCAAATACAATCCGCCGAACGGCGGCCCGGCCGACACCAACGTCACGAAAGTGGTGGAAGATCGCGCTAACGCGCTGCTGGCCGACGATCTTAAAGGTGTAAAACGCATCTCTCTGGATGCCGCGATGGCTTCCGGTCACGTCACTGAAAAAGATCTGGTTCAGCCGTTTATTGAAGGGCTGGCAGAGATTGTCGATATGGCGGCAATCCAGAAAGCGGGCCTGAAACTGGGCGTCGATCCGCTGGGCGGCTCCGGAATTGAGTACTGGAAACGTATCGCCGAGCACTACAAGCTCGATCTCACCATCGTTAATGATGAAGTCGACCAGACCTTCCGCTTTATGCACCTCGATAAAGATGGCGCGATCCGCATGGACTGCTCCTCCGAGTGCGCGATGGCCGGTCTGCTGGCGCTGCGCGATAAGTTTGACCTGGCGTTCGCCAACGACCCGGATTACGACCGCCACGGCATCGTCACGCCGGCTGGGCTGATGAACCCGAACCACTATCTGGCGGTAGCGATCAACTATCTGTTCCAGCATCGTCCGCAGTGGGGCAACGATGTCGCCGTCGGTAAAACGCTGGTCTCCTCGGCGATGATTGACCGCGTGGTTAACGACCTTGGCCGCAAGCTGGTGGAAGTGCCGGTGGGCTTTAAGTGGTTTGTCGATGGTCTGCACGACGGCAGCTTCGGCTTCGGCGGTGAAGAGAGCGCGGGCGCCTCGTTCCTGCGCTTCGATGGCACGCCGTGGTCCACGGATAAAGATGGCATCATCATGTGCCTGCTGGCGGCAGAGATCACTGCGGTGACCGGTAAAAACACGCAGCAGCACTATGACGAACTGGCTGCCCGCTTTGGCGCGCCAAGCTACAACCGTCTGCAGGCTGCAGCCTCGTCCGCGCAGAAAGCGGCGTTGTCTAAACTCTCTCCTGAAATGGTGAGCGCCAGCACGCTGGCGGGTGACGCGATCACCGCTCGCCTGACCGCAGCACCAGGTAACGGCGCCTCGATTGGCGGCCTGAAAGTGATGACCGACAATGGCTGGTTTGCCGCGCGTCCGTCCGGCACCGAAGACGCCTACAAAATTTACTGCGAAAGTTTCCTCGGCGACGAACACCGTAAGCTGATTGAGAAAGAAGCGGTAGAAATTGTCAGCGAAGTGCTGAAAAACGCGTAAATCGCGGCACAGCAAAAAGGCTCCCTCGGGAGCCTTTTTTGTGTCGGATGGCGGCTGACGCCTTATCCGACCTACAACTGCATGAAACGCTAAACCTGAAACCCGTAGGCCGGATAAGCGCAGCGCCATCCGGCAATCAGATTGCATGGAACACCTAACCCGTAGGCCGGTTAAGCGTAGCGCCATCCGGCAATCCAACGGCTACCATTACGCCTCACAACATAAACCGGTACCCGATCCCGGTCTCGGTCAACAGGTGACGCGGGCGCGCCGGATCGCTCTCCAGCTTTTGTCGCAAATGGCCCATATAAATTCGCAGATAGTGGCTATGCTCAACGGCATTCGGCCCCCACACCTGGCTTAACAACTGGCGCTGGGTCAGCACTTTGCCGTGGTTATTGAGCAGCACCGCCAGCAGGCGAAACTCAATCGGCGTCAGGTGGATCTCCTCGTCGCCGCGCTGGATGCGGCGGCTGGCGAGATCAACACGGATATCGCCAAAGGTCATCACCGGTTCGCCCGGCGTACTGGCGGCATGGCGGCGCAGCGCAACCCGCAGCCGCGCCTGCAACTCGCCAATGCCGAAGGGTTTACTGAGGTAATCATCCGCACCCGCATCCAGTGCGGCGATCTTGTCGCTCTCTTCGATACGTGCCGACAGAACAATAATCGGCATCTGGCTCCACTGGCGCACATCGCGGATAAAATCGAGACCGTCGCCGTCCGGCAAACCGAGGTCGAGGATCGCCAGATCCGGCTTGCGCGTTGCCGCTTCAATTAACCCGCGCTGCAGCGTCTGCGCTTCGTGCACGCGCAGCCCCTCTGCTTCCAGCGCGGTGCGCAGAAAGCGGCGGATGGCCTGTTCATCTTCGACAATCAGAACGTTAATCACAGATCCTCGGGTAATTCATCCAGTTGCGGGGGCGTTTCCCGTGCGAGTGTAACATAAAAGCGCGCGCCTCCCTGTGGACGGTTTTGTGCGTCGATGGTGCCGCCATGCACCTCGACAATCGCCTGGCAAATCGCCAGCCCCAGGCCAACGCCGGGGATGGCCGACTCCTTGGTCCCGCGCGCAAATTTTTCAAAAATGGCGTGCTCCTGACCCGGCGGGATCCCCGGCCCGTTATCCCACACCTCCAGCGTCCACCTGGTCGGTGTGCTGTGCGATTCAATACCAATCTGCGCGCCGGAACCGGCATATTTCACCGCGTTTTCCAGCAGGTTGATCAACACGCGCTCGAACAGCGGGCCATCAACATGCACCAGCATCAGCGGGTCGGGCAGCGACAGCGCAATATGTTGCCCGCCCAGCACCGGCTCAAGGGTACGCAGCGCACTGCCGACGACCTCTTCCAGCGTCAGCCACTCACGTTTTAAATTAAAGCCGCCAGACTGGATACGCGCCATATCCAGCAGATTATTTACCAGCCGGGTGGTGTTGAGCACATGCTGACGGATCTCGTTGGCCTGCGGGGCATGTTTTGACCCTTCGCTGGCGAGATCCAGCGTCAGGATCTCCGCCTGACCAAACAGCACGGTGAGCGGGGTGCGCAGATCGTGGGAGAGGGCGGCCAGTAGCGAGTTGCGCAGGCTCTCGCGCTCGCTTGCAAGCCGCGCCTGCTCTTCACGCGTTGCCAGCGCCTGGCGCTCGAGCGCATTCGCGACCAGCAGGGTGAAGGTTTCCAGCAGCCGCTGCTGCTCGGGGATCATCAGCTGGCGCAGATTCGCCGGCTCCACAATCAGCAAGCCATAAACAGTATCATCATTTTTTAGCGGCAAGATTTGATAGGGCACGCCGGGTAGCGTATCGGTGCCGGCGCCCGCAGGCTGGCCCTTATCAAAACTCCAGCGGGCAATGGCATCATCCCACGGCGTCATGCCCTGATTTTCAGTGACCGCCGCCAGTTTGCCCTCGCTATTCGGCAACAGTAGTTTGCTGCGCGCCTCGAAGGTGGAGTGAATAAAGGTTTCGCTGGTGGCGGCGATATCCTGATTATTGCGTCCCGCCGCCAGCGCTTTCGACATCTCGTAGAGATGACGTGTGCGCCGCTCGCGGTAACGCGCCACCCTCGCCTGGTAACGCACGCCGGCGGTCAGGTTGCCAATCACCAGCCCGACGGTCAGCATCACGCCAAAGGTGAGCAGATACTGCACATCCGACACCGCCAGCGTGCCGCGCGGCGAGATAAAAAAGAGATCGAAGCTGAGAACATTAATCACCGTGGCGAAAGCCGATGGCCAGCGGCCATAGAACAGCGCCACCAGCACCACGCCCAGCAGGTAGATCATCACCAGGTTGGTGGCCTCAAACGCCGTCAGCCACTGCAAGGCGATAAAGGTGATCGCCGCGCAAAGCGCCAGCGCGACCGCACAACCGGTGAGCTGAACGCGCCAGCGGTCGAAAAAGGGGCGGGAATCGCCGCTGCGCGCCGGTAGCGTCTGGGGGCTCTCCTGCAGGGCAATAATCACCAGATCGAGATCCGGCGCGCGGCGCGCCAGGCGGTCAGCGAAGGATTCACGGTGCCACCAGCGACGGTTATCGCGTCGGCCAATCAGGATTTTGCCGAGGTTATGTTCGCGGGCGTAGCGCAATATTGCGCGATCTTCTGCCGGGTCGGCGAGGGTTGCCGTCTCGGCGCCCAGCTCCTGGGCCAGCCGCAGGGCGCTTAAGATTGCCCGCCGCTGTGACTCCGGTAATTTGTGCAGGGTTGGGGTTTCAACATAGACCGCATGCCAGGCGCTGCCGAGCTTCGCCGCCAGCCTTGCTGCGGTGCGGATCAGTTTCTCGTTGCCCGCGCCGTGGCCGACGCAGAGCAGAATGGCGTCGCGGGTATGCCACACCTTCTCTTCACCGAGGCGGTCGCGCCAGGCGCGCATCTGATCATCTACCCGGTCGGCGGTACGCCGTAGCGCCAGCTCGCGCAGCGCAATCAGATTGCCTTTGCGAAAGAAGTGCTCAATGGCGCGCTCCGCCTGGCCGCCAATATAGACTTTGCCTTCATGCAGCCGCTGGCGCAGATCGTCCGGTGGTAGATCGACCAGCACAATCTCATCCGCGCTATCAAAAAAGGGGTCGGGCACCGTTTCGCGCACCTGAATGCCGGTCACGCCGCTGACCACATCATTCAGGCTCTCCAGGTGCTGCACATTAACGGTGGTAAAGACGTCGATGCCGGCTTCCAGCAACTCCTCCACATCCTGCCAGCGTTTCGGATGACGCGAGCCGGGGGCGTTACTGTGCGCCAGCTCATCCATCAGAATCAGCGCCGGACGCCGCGCAAGGGCGGCGTCCAGATCAAACTCATGTACCACGCGCCCGCGGTGGGCGATGCGCCGCACGGGTTGTAGCGGCAAGCCCGCCATCAGCGCGGCGGTCTCTTTGCGCCCGTGCGTCTCCACCACGCCCGGCAGCACGTCCAGCCCCTGCGCCCGCAGCCGCTGCGCTTCCTGCAGCATGGCATAGGTTTTACCCACCCCGGCGCAGGCTCCGAAAAAGATCTTCAGCTTGCCCCGGTGTGCCGTGGCAGCATGTTCCAGTAGGCGGTCGGGGTCAGGGCGCAACGGCTCATCACTCATGCGTTATTTATCCTTCAGCGCATCCAGCGCCAGATTAAGTTCAACCACATTCACCACCGGCTGACCGAGGAAGTTAACCAGCGGTGTTTCGGTGTATTTATTAACCAAATCATTGACCGTCTGTAGCGACAAACCGCGCGCTTGCGCCACACGCGGGCTCTGCCAGCTGGCCGCCTGCGGCGAGAGCTGACCATCCAGCCCGCTGGCTGAAGTGGTTAACAGCTCGACCGGAATCGCTGCCGGTGAGTGCGGATTTGCCGCGCGCAGCTGCGCCACGCGCTCGGCAACCTGCTTATCCAGCTCCGGGTTGCTGCCTGCCAGATTGCTGCCGCCCGAGGCCATCGGATTATAGGGCGCATCGGCTGTCGCGGAGGGGCGACCGTGAAAATAACCTGGCGCAGTAAAATCCTGGCCCAGCAGACGGGAGCCGCGCACCATATCGCCCTGCTGGATCAGCGAGCCGTTCGCCTGGTCGTGAAACCACCACTGCCCAAGGGCGGTGGTCAGCAGCGGGTAGAGCCCGCCGGTGATAAACGTCAGCAGTATTAAAAGCAGAAAGGCGGGACGTAATAAAGCCATCTTTTTCACTCCTTAAACCAGACCGAACAGCGTGAGCAGCAGATCGATTGCTTTGATGCCGATAAATGGCACCAGCAGACCGCCCAGACCATAAATCCACAAGTTGCGGCGCAGCATCGCCGAGGCGGTCAGCGGCTTGTAGCTCACCCCTTTCAGCGCCAGCGGGATGAGGAACACAATCACCAGCGCGTTAAAGATCACCGCACTTAAAATTGCCGAAGAGGGGGAGTGCAGATGCATCACATTCAGCGCGTTTAGCTGCGGATAGGTGGCCGCAAACGCCGCAGGGATGATGGCGAAATATTTCGCCACGTCATTGGCAATACTAAACGTGGTCAGCGACCCGCGCGTCATCAGCATCTGTTTGCCGATATGCACCACCTCGATCAGCTTGGTCGGGTTCGAGTCGAGATCGACCATATTGCCCGCCTCTTTCGCCGCCTGGGTACCGGAGTTCATCGCCACTGCGACATCGGCCTGCGCCAGCGCCGGGGCATCGTTGGTACCGTCGCCGGTCATTGCCACCAGGCGACCTTCGGCCTGATATTGACGAATCAGCGCCAGTTTCGCCTCCGGCGTCGCTTCGGCGAGGAAGTCATCCACACCCGCTTCGGCGGCAATCGCTGCGGCGGTTAAGCGGTTATCGCCGGTGATCATCACGGTTTTAATACCCATCTTACGCAACTGGGCGAAGCGCTCTTTAATGCCGCCTTTGACAATATCTTTCAGCGCGATAACGCCCAGCACGTTGGCCCCTTCTGCCACCACCAGCGGCGTCGCACCCTGGCGGGCCACATTTTCCACGATAGTCTCAACATCCACCGGGAAGTTGCCGCCATTGGCCTCGATATGACGGCGAATCGCATCCACCGAGCCTTTGCGGATCATGCGATCCTGCACATTAATCCCGCTCATGCGTGTTTGCGCGGTAAAGGGGACGAAGGTCGCCTGCAGGCTCTGCATATCCCGCTCGCGCAGGTTAAAGCGCTGCTTGGCGAGGATCACAATGCTGCGTCCTTCCGGGGTTTCATCAGCTAACGAAGAGAGCTGCGCCGCATCGGCCAGCGTCTTTTCATCGACGCCGCGCGCGGGTAAAAAGTCCGACGCCTGGCGGTTGCCGAGGGTGATGGTGCCGGTTTTATCCAGCAGCAGGACATCAACGTCGCCTGCCGCTTCGACGGCGCGTCCGCTGGTGGCGATCACGTTCGCACCCAGCATGCGGCTCATCCCGGCCACGCCAATTGCCGACAGCAGGCCACCGATGGTGGTCGGGATCAGGCAGACCAGCAGCGCAACCAGCACCGTGACGCTGACCGCTGTGCCGCCATAAACCGAGAAGGGCCACAGCGTGGCGGTCGCCAGCAGGAAGACAATGGTTAGCGCCACCAGCAGAATGGTCAGCGCGATCTCATTAGGGGTTTTGCGCCGCTGGGCACCTTCGACCATGGCGATCATGCGATCGAGAAAGGTTTCGCCCGGGTTGACGCTGCACTGGATCACCAGCCAGTCAGAGAGGATACGCGTGCCGCCAGTCACAGAGGCAAAATCGCCGCCGGACTCGCGGATCACCGGCGCGGATTCACCGGTAATGGCGCTCTCATCCACCGACGCACCGCCTTCGATCACCTCGCCGTCGCAGGGAATAATATCTCCCGCTTCAACCAGCACCACATCCCCTTTGCGTAGCTCATCCGCCGGAACATGATCCATCGGCGCATCGTGCTGCGGCGCGCGCAGTTTGCGGGCAAAGACCGTCTTTTTCACCCCTTTCAGGCTGTTAGCCTGCGCTTTGCTGCGCCCCTCCGCCAGCGCTTCGGCGAAGTTGGCAAACAGCACCGTCACCCACAGCCAGAGGCTGATTGCGCCGGTAAACCACGCGTTACCCACCAGATGGCCGGTTGCCATGGCGATCGCCAGCAGGGTCGTGAGCAGGCTGCCGATCCAGACGATAAACATTACCGGGTTCCGCCACTGCACCTGCGGGCTTAATTTCGTTAAGGAACCCATCAGCGCCTGGCGAACAAGGTTCGCGTCAAACAGGGCCAGTTGTTTGCGACTCATAATAGTGGTCTCCGCCAGACTCAAAACTGAAGGTATTCCGCCACCGGGCCGAGGGCCAGGGCAGGAATAAAGGTCAATGCGCCAACCAGCAGCACGGTGCCGATCAGCAGGCCGATAAAGAGCGGGCCGTGGGTCGGCAGGGTGCCGGAGCTGGTGGGCTGAATTTTTTTACTCACCAGCGAGCCCGCAATTGCCAGCACCGGCACAATCACGCCGAAGCGGCCGACAAACATGCAGAAGGCGAGCAGACAGTTCCAGAATGGCGTGTTGGCGCTCAGGCCAGCAAAGGCGCTGCCGTTGTTGTTGGCGGCAGAGGAGACGGCATACAGCACTTCACTGAAGCCATGAATGCCGGGGTTAAACATACCGCTACGCCCGGCGTCGGTCATCATCGCCAGCGCCGTACCGATCAGCACCAGTGCCGGGGTGACAAGGATCGCCAGCGCGGTCATTTTCATTTCGCGGACATCAATTTTTTTACCGAGGAACTCCGGCGTGCGGCCAATCATCAGCCCGGCGATAAATACCGCCAGCAGAACAAACAGCAGCATGCCGTAGAGGCCTGAGCCGACGCCACCAAACACCACTTCGCCAATCTGCATTAACCACATCGGGATCATGCCGCCGAGCGCGGTGAAAGAGTCATGCATGGCGTTGACCGCACCGCAGGAAGCAGCGGTAGTCACCACGGCGTAAAGGCTGCTGGCGAGGATGCCGAAGCGGCTCTCTTTACCTTCCATATTGATAGTGCTGTCGCCGCCGAGCGTCAGGAAGTGCGGATTACCTTGCCACTCGGCCCACATCACAATCGCCACGCAGACGACAAAGATTATCGACATCGCCCACAGCAGCATCTGCCCCTGGCGGCGATCGCTCACCGCTTCACCAAAGGCGAAACAGAGTGCGGCAGGGATCAGGAAGATCGCCAGCATCTGCACAAAGTTGGTCAGCGCGGTAGGGTTTTCAAACGGATGGGAGGAGTTGGCGTTAAAGAAACCGCCGCCGTTGGTGCCAAGCATTTTAATCGCTTCCTGCGAGGCGACCGGGCCCATCGGCATCAGGTGCTTAACCCCTTCAAGAGAGGTGTAGGGCTGGTAGGGGAGCAGGTTTTGCAGCGTCCCTTGCTGGATAAAAAAGAGGGCGATCAGCAGCGCCAGCGGCAGCAGTACCCAGAGCGTAATGCGCGTCAGATCGACCCATGCGTTGCCCAGCGTCTCCATGCTGCGGCGGGCGAAGGCGCGGATCAGCGCAAACACCACCGCAATGCCGGTAGCGGCTGAGAGGAAGTTCTGTACCGTCAGGCCCACCATCTGGCTAAAGTAACTCAGCGTGCTTTCACCAGCATAGGATTGCCAGTTGGTATTGCTGACAAAGCTGACGGCAGTGTTGAGTGCCAGATGCCAGGAGAGGCCAGGCAGGTTCTGCGGGTTCAGCGGCAGAATGCCTTGCAGCATCAGCAGGGCAAACAGCAGGAGGAGGCCCAACAGGTTGAGCCCCAGGATCGCCAGCAGATAGTGTCGCCAGTTCATTTCACGGGTGTCGATGCCTAACCCGCGCCAGAGGAGATTCTCAACCGCGCCGACGCCCGGCAAGGGCTGCCCGGCAATCAGCTTCGCCAGCAGCGAGCCAAGCGGGCGCGCCAGCAGGAACAGCACCAGCAAAAAGCCGGCAACCAGAAGAAACGCTTGAGCGGCCATTAAAATGCCTCCGCGTTTAACAGGGCGTAAATCAGGTAGCCCAATAACAGGAAAACCAGCACGATGCCGATTAGCACGCCTGCACTCACAGTTCACCTCCGGGGTGATTTAAGGATGTGCAGAGAGGCTAATTTTTCAGGCGCAAAGATTTCGCAAAAATCCCCGGGCGGGGTGTAAAAAAAGTATAAAAATGAATGAAAAATGAACGATTTGTAGGCCGGATAAGCGCAGCGCCATCCGGCATTATCACCGCGGCACCAATTGCCGGATGGTGGCTATGCCTTATCCGGCCTACCAAAACGCGCCTACAGCCACACCGATGTTGCTTTTATCTGCAATATGACAGCGAGGGGTTGTGTCCCCGCTGAAATCGGCGAACCGAAGCGGGAATGACAAGGTCTGGACGCCATGGATGGCGGACAGAGGCGAACCGAGACAGGATGTCGAGTCGAGCCGACCGCAGTCAGGCACGCGGGAGGTGAGCGCAGTGCGTAGCACCGATTTCCTCGCGGGGCCGCGGGGATTGACAAGGGGGGAGCGGTCCCCCCCCTTGTCCCGTTCACCGCATAAGAGATGAATGAAACTCCCCAATCCATGGTGAACGGAACCCTTCCACCGAAGCCACATACCAGACCCATTGCCGGATGGCGGCTCCGCCTTATCCGGCCTACAGAACCCCTTCCACCGAGGCAACGTGCCGCACCGATTGCCGGATGGCGGCTTCGCCTTTTCCAGCCTACATGATTCCAGCGGCTCCGTTCCGAAAATGCAACATTTAAAACCATTATTTAACCAATGGTTATTTTAAATTTAACCATTTTGTAACTTACTTACGGATTGCGTGTAAATAAACGCGAATCAGATAAAAATAGTGGTCGGATGAGTAGTAAAATTACAAACAAAGCGGTATTATTTTGAGCAGATTTTACTCTCGCAGCGTTTTTTTTGTTACTCACTTACCGCTGCGGTAACTTTTTTCCGGTGACCGATACCGGCCTGACAAAGGGGAGAGATTTATGAACACATATAAAATGTTTCCAGCGCACATTGTGCTGATGCGTCGTGCTTTCGCCGTTGCGGCGGGTCTGTTGGCACTGCCGGTGATGTTGTTCTGGAAGGATCGCGCACGGTTCTACAGCTATCTGCACCGCGTCTGGGCTAAGACCAGCGAGAAACCGGTATGGATGGATCAAGCAGAAAAAGTAACCTGCGACTTTTATTAATCGGGCTACACACAGCAACCCGATCGCGCCACCGCATTTGCGGTGGCTTTTTTTTACCTGCGGCCTTTGACTACAATGATTATGTCTAATCAAGGAGTCGCTATGAGTGAGAAAATCCCTGTCGGCATTAGTGCCTGTTTATTAGGGGAACAAGTCCGTTTTGACGGCGGCCATAAGCGGCTTGCCTTTGCAGTTGAAGAGCTATCACCGTGGATGCGTTTTGAGCCGGTCTGCCCGGAGATGGCCATTGGCCTGCCGGTGCCGCGTCCGGCGCTGCGGTTGGTCAAAGAGGAGAGCGGTGTTTCGCTGCGCTTTAGCGACAAACGGGAAGGTGATTTAACCGAACAGATGGCGCACTTCTCCCGCGAGCGCGTCAGCCGTCTCGACCATTTGTGCGGCTATATCGTTTGCGCTAAATCTCCCTCCTGCGGTATGGAGCGGGTGCGTGTATACGACGCAGATGGCAAAAATAACCGCAAAGCCGGGCGCGGTATCTTCACCGACATTCTGATGGAGACGCATCCATGGCTGCCGGTAGAGGAGGATGGCCGCCTGCACGATCCCCATATCCGTGAGAACTTTGTTGAGCGTATCTACGCCCTGCATGAACTGAACAGCGTACGCGAGCGTGGCCTGACGCGCGGCGAGCTGATCGCCTACCACAGCCGTTACAAACTGCTGCTGCTGGCGCACTCCCAGCCGAAGTACCGCGAGCTGGGGCGTTTTGTCGCTGCCATCCATGAATGGGCCTCCCTTGAGGAGTGGTTTGTCGAGTATCGCCAGCGCTTGATGGATCTGCTCTCACACCAGGCTACCCGCCGTAATCACACCAACGTGCTGATGCATGTCCAGGGCTACTTCCGCAAGCAGCTCAATGCCCGCCAGCGTGAAGAGTTATCGAAACTTATCGACAGCTACCGGCAGGGCATTCAGCCGCTGCTGGCACCCGTCACTTTACTGAAACACTACATGGCTGAGTTCCCGGATGCTTATCTCTCCGGACAGCGCTATTTTGACCCCTGGCCGGAAGCGCTGCGCTTACGTTACGGACATTAGGAGCATTATGACCACCCATCTGGTCTGGTTTCGCACGGATTTGCGCGTGCACGATAACCTCGCGCTGGCGGCGGCCTGCCGTAGCGCGAACGCAACGGTAAAAGCCCTGTTTATCGCGACCCCGAAGCAGTGGCAGCAGCACTTAATGGCACCGCGCCAGGCTGCTCTGATTGCGGCTCATCTCAATGCGCTTCAGCAGTCACTCGCCGAGCGCGGCATTGAGCTTATCTTCCGCGAAGTGGATGACTTTGCCGCCAGCGTGCAGGCGATTGCCGAGGTGTGCGAGCAGGAGCAGGTCAGCCATCTTTTTTATAACTATCAGTATGAACTTAATGAGCGCCAGCGCGATGCGGCGGTGGAGAAGGCGCTGCCTGATGTCGCCTGTCAGGGTTTTGACGACAGCGTAATGCTGGCACCCGGCAGCGTGATGACCGGCAATCGTGAGATGTTTAAAGTTTTCACCCCCTTTAAGAACGCCTTCTTACGCCGTTTAAAAGAGGATCTGCCGGAGTGCGTCGCCGCGCCACAGCCGCGCGAAGGTGGGGCACTTAAAGTGAAGCCGCTATCACTCAACTACCCGCAACAGCCCTTTGACGAAAAACGCTTCCCGCCAGATGAGAAGCAGGCCATCGCCCGCTTGCGCCACTTCTGCCAGCACCAGGTGGCCGAATATGAGCAGCAGCGCGATTTCCCCGCCATTGAGGGCACCAGCCGTCTCTCTGCCAGCCTCGCCATCGGCGCGCTCTCGCCGCGCCAGTGTCTGCACCGCTTGCTCGCTGAGCAGCCGGATGTGCTGGAGGGCGGGCCGGGCGCGGTATGGCTGAGCGAGCTAATCTGGCGCGAATTTTATCGCCATCTCATCACCTACCATCCTGCGCTGTGTAAACATCGCCCGTTTATCTCGTGGACAGAAAAGGTGCAGTGGCAGGATAACCCGCAGCATCTGGAAGCCTGGAAAAAGGGGATGACTGGCTATCCGATTGTTGATGCAGCGATGCGTCAGATGAATGAGACCGGCTGGATGCACAACCGCCTGCGTATGATTACCGCCAGCTTCCTGATCAAAGACCTGCTTATCGACTGGCGGGTAGGAGAGCGCTATTTTATGGCACAGCTGGTGGATGGCGACTACGCGGCGAATAACGGCGGCTGGCAGTGGGCGGCCTCAACGGGTACCGATGCCGCGCCCTACTTCCGTATCTTCAACCCGACCACCCAGGGGGAGCGCTTCGATGCGGACGGCGAGTTTATTCGCCGCTGGCTACCGGAACTGAAAACCGTGCCGCAAAAAGCCATCCATCAACCCTGGGTCTGGGCGGATAAGCAGGGCGTTAAGCTCGATTATCCGCGCCCGATTGTCGATCATAAACAGGCGCGAAGCGCCACGCTGGCGGCCTATGAAGCCGCGCGAAAAGGGTAAGAGTGAGCATGAAAAATACCGAACTGGAAAAATTGATTAATGAAAAACTCAACAGTGCGGCGTTCAGCGATTATGGCCCGAATGGCCTGCAGGTTGAGGGACGAGAGGAAGTAGGGAAGATCGTCACCGGCGTCACCGCAAGCCAGGCGCTGCTTGATGAAGCCGTGCGCCTGGGGGCCGATGCGGTCATCGTCCATCACGGATACTTCTGGAAAAACGAAGCGCCGATCATTCGCGGCATGAAGCGTAACCGCCTGAAAACCCTGCTGGCGAACGATATCAATCTCTACGGCTGGCATCTGCCGCTCGACGCTCACCCGGAACTGGGGAATAACGCGCAGCTTGCGGCACTGCTCGGCATCACGGTGCAGGGGGAGATTGAACCGCTGGTGCCGTGGGGGGAACTCTCGATGCCGGTTCCCGGTCTGGAACTGGCATCATGGATCGAAGCGCGCCTCGGGCGTAAACCGCTGTGGTGCGGCGATACCGGCCCTGCCACCATTACGCGCGTGGCGTGGTGCACCGGCGGCGGTCAGGGCTTTATTGATAAAGCCGCCGCCTTTGGCGTCGATGCCTTTATCACCGGCGAAGTGTCGGAGCAGACGATTCATTCTGCGCGTGAGCAGGGGCTGCACTTCTTCGCGGCCGGGCACCACGCCACCGAGCGCGGCGGCATCCGCGCCCTTGGCGAGTGGCTCACCGCCAATACCGATCTGGATGTGACCTTTATCGATATCCCTAACCCGGCGTAAGGAGCAGGCAAGTGCAGCGAGCGCGTTGTTATCTGTTAGGTGAAACCGCCGTCGTGCTGGAGCTGGAGCCGCCGGTCCAGCTGGCGACGCAAAAGCGTATCTGGCGGCTGACGCAGCGGCTGGCGACGTTCCCGGAGGTGGTGGAAGCGATTCCGGGGATGAATAACGTAACCGTTGTGCTGCGCGATCCGACCACGCTGGCGCTGGATGCGATTGAGCATCTGCAACGCTGGTGGGAAGAGAGCGAGGCGCTGGAGCCGGAGTCGCGGGCCATTGAGATCCCGGTGGTTTACGGCGGTGAGGCCGGGCCGGATCTGGCGCATGTCGCCGACCACTGCGGCATGAGCGAAAAGCAGGTCGTCGAGCTGCACGCCTCCATCGAATACCGGGTGTGGTTTATCGGCTTTCAACCCGGTTTCCCCTATCTCGGCGGTATGCCGCAGGCGCTGGCAACGCCGCGCCGGGCGGAGCCGCGCGTCAGCGTGCCTGCCGGGTCGGTCGGCATTGGCGGCGCGCAAACGGGCATTTACCCGCTCGCCAGCCCCGGCGGCTGGAATCTGATCGGGCGTACCGATCTGACGCTGTTTAACTCGCGCTTAGCGGAGCCGTCGCTGCTGCGGCCTGGCGACACGCTGCGCTTTATCCCGCGTAAGGAGGGCTTATGTTAAGCGTGATTCGCGCCGGGATGTACACCTCGTTGCAGGGCGGCAAACGCATCGGCCTGCGTCAGTCCGGCGTCAGCTACTGCGGCGCGCTTGATGGCCCGGCGCTGGAGATTGCCAATGCGCTGGTCGGCAACCCACCGCAGGCCGCGGCGCTGGAGATCACGCTCGGCCAGTGTGAAGTTGAGTTCGCCCGCGATTGCTGGTTTGCTCTCACCGGCGCGGGCTGCGATGCGACGCTTGATGGCACGGACGTGTGGACCGGCTGGCGCTTTGCGGCGAAGGCCGGGCAGCGGCTGGTGCTGAATCGCCCGCGCTTTGGCGTGCGCAGCTATCTCGCGGTCGCAGGTGGTTTCGATCTGCCGGCGGTGATGGGATCGGGCAGTACCGATCTGCAAACCGCCATCGGTGGGCTGGAGGGGCGCCTGCTGCGCGATGGCGACACGCTGCCGCTGGGCACCGCCACACGGAACTTCTCCGCGCAGCAGGGGGTAAAGCAGCTGTTGTGGACGAACCGTATCCGTGCGCTGCCGGGGCCGGAGTATCATGAGTTTGACGCCGCCTCCCAGGAGGCGTTCTGGCGGCTACCGTGGCATATCAATCCGCAGAGCAACCGTATGGGTTACCGTCTGCAGGGTCAGCCGCTGGTGCGCACGACAGAGCGGGATCTGCTCTCTCACGGGCTACTGCCCGGCGTTATCCAGGTGCCCTCAAATGGTCAGCCGATTGTATTGATGAATGATTGCCAGACCACCGGCGGTTATCCGCGTATTGCCTGCATTATCGAAGCCGATCTCTACCGTCTGGCGCAAATTCGCCTCGGTCAGCCGGTGCACTTTGTGCAGTGCTCTCTCGACGAGGCGCTGCAGGCGCGGCGCGAACAGCGCCTGTTCCTCGATCAACTGGCGTGGCGGCTGCGCGATGCGGATTGATTTAAACGCCGACATCGGCGAGGGCTTTGCCCAAAACGATCGCGAACTGATGCAGGTGGTGAGCTCAGTGAATATTGCCTGCGGCTTTCACGCCGGCGATGCCGCCACCATGCTCACCTGCATTGAGCAGGCGCAGGCGAACAGCGTCGCTATCGGCGCGCACCCGTCGTTTCTCGATCGCGAGAACTTTGGCCGCAAGAGAATGTCCACCGCGCCGGACGTGGTCTATAGCGAAGTGCTTTACCAGTGTGGGGCGCTGGCGGCGCTGGCGAAATCGCGCAGTGCTCTTCTGTCGCACGTGAAACCCCACGGCATGCTCTATAACCAGGCGGCGCAGGATGCGGCGCTTGCCGATGCCATTGCCCGGGCAGTGCGCGATCTCGATTCAGGGTTAATACTGGTCGGGCTGGCGGGCAGCGAGCTGATCCGTGCGGGCGAGCGGATGGGATTAGCCACGCGCGAGGAGGTGTTCGCTGACCGCGGTTATCAGCGCAGTGGTCAGCTCGTGCCACGCGGCGAGCCGGGCGCACTGATTGAGGATGAGCAGCTTGCGCTGGCGCAGACGCTGGAGATGGTGCAGGGCGGGCGCGTTAAAAGCGTAGAGGGCGACTATGCGTCCGTTAACGCGCAAACGGTCTGCCTGCATGGCGATGGGGCGCACGCGCTGGCCTTTGCCCGCCGTTTACGGGCTGCTTTTGTTGCCGAAGGTATTACCGTTTCATCACGCTGATAAGGAGTTTTCATGCCGGAAGGACCGGAGATCCGCCGCGCGGCGGACACGCTGGAAGCCGCAATTAAGGGCAAACCGCTGACCGAGGTGTGGTTTGGCCAGCCGCACCTTGTGGATCGTGCCGCCGGGCTGGTAGGGCAGCAGATCGAGGCCATTGAGACACGAGGCAAAGCGCTGTTGACGCACTTTTCCGGCGGGCTAACGCTCTACAGCCACAACCAGCTCTACGGCGTCTGGCGCGTGGTGAAGGCGGGCGAGATGCCGGAGACCAACCGCGTGCTACGCGTGCGCCTGCAGGCGGCAGATAAGGCGATTTTGCTCTATAGCGCCTCAGAGATTGCGCTGCTGACGGCGGAGCAACTGGCGCAACACCCCTTTTTGCTGCGCGTAGGGCCGGATGTGCTGGATAGGCGTCTGACGGTGGAAGAGGTGAAAGCGCGTCTGCTGTCGCCGCGCTTCCGCCGTCGGCAGTTTGCCGGGCTCTTACTCGACCAGGCGTTTCTCGCCGGGCTGGGAAACTATCTGCGCGTCGAAATTCTCTGGCAGAGCGGGCTGACCGGGCAGCGCAAAGCGGAACAGCTTAGCGACACCGAACTCGATCTGCTGGCAGAGGCATTGCTGGCAATCCCGCGTCTTTCCTATCAGACCCGTGGGCGGGTCGATGAGAAAAAACATCACGGGGCGCTGTTTCGTTTTAAGGTGTTTCACCGGGCCGGGAAGACGTGCGAGCGCTGCGGCGGCATTATTGAGAAGACGACGCTCTCCTCAAGACCCTTTTATTGGTGTCCGGGGTGCCAGCAGTAGACGAGAAAGTGCCGGAGGGCGGATACGCCTTATCCGGCCTACGGAACCGGGCCAATGCAACCATCTTCGGCCTGATAAGCGCAGTGCCATCGGGCAATGTGTTCACGGGGATGCCAATACAATCGTAGGCCCGATAAGCGCAGTGCCATCGGGCAATGTGTTCAGGGGGATGCCAATACAATCGTAGGCCCGATAAGCGCAGTGCCATCAGGCAACGTGTTCAGGGGGATGCCAATACAATCGTAGGCCCGATAAGCAAAGCGCCATCGGGCAATATTACGGGGTGGGGCAGGTGCAGGCCCGGTAAGCGGAGTGCCTCCGGGCATTAGCGGGGATTAATCTTTTTTCAGATCTGACGAAAACTCGCGTTTATCGTAACCGGTATAGAGCTGACGCGGACGGGCAATCTTAATGCCGTCATCGTGCATCTCGTTCCAGTGCGCAATCCAGCCCACGGTACGCGCCATCGCGAAGATCACCGTAAACATAGACGACGGGATGCCCATCGCTTTCAGAATAATGCCAGAGTAGAAATCGACGTTCGGGTAGAGTTTGCGTTCGATGAAGTACGGATCGTTGAGCGCAATGTGCTCCAGCTCCATTGCCACTTCCAGCAGATCATCTTTGGTCCCCAGTTCACGCAGCACTTCGTGGCAGGTTTCACGCATCACGGTAGCGCGCGGATCATAGTTCTTATAGACACGGTGACCGAAGCCCATCAGACGGAACGAATCGTTCTTGTCTTTCGCGCGACGCAGGAATTCCGGAATGTGTTTAACGGTGCTGATCTCTTCCAGCATCTTCAGTGCGGCTTCGTTCGCACCGCCGTGCGCCGGTCCCCACAGGGAGGCGATACCCGCCGCGATACAGGCAAACGGGTTCGCGCCCGACGAGCCTGCGGTACGCACCGTAGAGGTGGAGGCATTCTGCTCATGGTCAGCGTGCAGGATCAGAATACGATCCATGGCGCGTTCCAGAACCGGGTTCACTTCGTACGGTTCGCACGGTGTGGAGAACATCATGTGCAGGAAGTTGCCCGCGTAGGAGAGGTCGTTGCGCGGATAAACAAACGGCTGACCGATGGAGTACTTGTAGCACATCGCGGCCACGGTCGGCATTTTGGAGAGCAGACGGAACGCGGCGATTTCACGGTGGCGCGGATTGTTCACATCCAGCGAGTCGTGGTAGAACGCCGCCAGTGCGCCTGTCACACCGCACAGCACCGCCATCGGGTGCGAGTCGCGACGGAAACCGTGGAACAGACGGGTAATCTGCTCATGGATCATCGTGTGGCGCGTAACCGTCAGTTTGAACTCGTCAAACTGTTCCTGCGTCGGTTTTTCGCCGTACAGCAGGATGTAGCACACTTCCAGATAATTGGACTCGGTCGCCAGTTGATCGATGGGGAAGCCACGGTGCAGCAGAATACCTTCATCGCCGTCGATAAAGGTGATTTTGGATTCGCATGATGCGGTTGAGGTAAAACCTGGGTCAAAAGTAAAAACTCCTTTTGAACCGAGACTACGGATATCAATAACATCCTGACCGAGTGTGCCTTTTAGCACATCCAGTTCAATAGCATCGTCACCATTGTAGGTGATGGTTGCTTTCTTATCAGCCATTTACGGTCTCCTTAGCGCCTTATTGCTTAAGACCGCCAGCCACCGGGTTTGCCTTCACTTGACCGTCAATGTTAACGAATTGTTATATAGCTCGCTGCTCTGCGAAGAGGAGATACCAGGGTACAGAGCGATAGGCGCGTGCAGATACACATTGAAAATACAGTGAAAAAACAGCAAATCAGCGTCTTAGCAGTCCGAATTTATCAAACCTGTATATCACTAATAACTGTCCTAATTAAATCGGTCAATACCATCACACTGTTGCATAACTTATTCTCAGGTGAAAGCAAGACCCCATAACTTTTAAGCATTATAAGTTCTTTCTGGCGTAGTTTGTAACAATAATGTTTAACTTTTGTCAAATCAGGTGATTAAATTTTAAAATAATGTTGTTATCGTGACCTTGGTCACTGTTCTGCATAAAACCCGACAAACTATATGTAGGTTAATTGTAATGATTTTGTGAACGACCTATACTGCCGCCAGGTCTCCGGAATACCCTGCCATCCCGAGCCACCCAGCGTTGTAACCTGTCGTTTAGCATATGGAAGCACATTTTTTGCATGACGAGCAGTTATAGAAAGGACGCTGTCTGACCCGCACGCAGACCGGAGGAAGGAAACTATAAGAATAGCATGTGGGCGTTATTCATGATAAAAAATGTGAAAAAACAAAGACCTGTCAATCTGGATTTAACAACTATCCAGTTTCCTGTTACGGCTATAGCTTCCATTCTCCACCGCGTTTCCGGCGTCATCACGTTTGTGGCGATCGGCATTCTGTTGTGGTTACTGGGCTTGTCGCTGTCATCTGAAGAGGGCTTCCAGGCCGCCTCTGCCATCATGAGCAGTTTCTTCGTCAAATTCATCTTCTGGGGCATTCTCACCGCGCTGGCGTATCACGCTGTCGGCGGCATTCGCCACATGTTTATGGATTTTGGCTGGCTGGAAGAGAACCTCGCCGCAGGAAAACGTTCCGCTAATATTTCTTTTGTGATCACTGTCGTGCTTTCAATTCTCGCAGGAGTCCTCGTATGGTAAGCAACGCCTCCGCATTAGGACGCAACGGCGTACATGATTTTATTCTCGTCCGTGCTACCGCTATTGTCCTGACGTTATACATCATTTACATGGTCGGCTTTTTCGCACTGCACAGCGAACTGACCTGGAGTGTCTGGACGGGCTTCTTCTCCTCCGCCTTCACGAAAGTCTTTACCCTGCTGGCGCTCTTTTCCATCCTGATCCACGCGTGGATTGGCATGTGGCAGGTATTGACCGACTACGTTAAGCACGTTGCAACGCGCCTGCTGCTGCAGCTGGTGATTGTTGTGGCGCTGGTCGCGTACGTCATTTATGGATTCGTTGTGGTGTGGGGTGTGTAATGAAACTGCCAGTCAGAGAATTTGATGCTGTTGTAATTGGCGCAGGTGGCGCAGGTATGCGCGCGGCGCTGCAAATTTCCCAGAGCGGGCAAACCTGCGCGCTGCTCTCTAAAGTCTTTCCAACCCGTTCCCACACTGTCTCTGCGCAGGGCGGTATCACCGTTGCGCTGGGCAATACCCATGAAGATAACTGGGAATGGCACATGTATGACACGGTAAAAGGCTCCGACTATATCGGTGACCAGGACGCCATTGAATATATGTGTAAAACCGGCCCGGAAGCGATTCTTGAGCTGGAACATATGGGCCTGCCTTTTTCCCGCCTGGAAGATGGCCGCATCTATCAACGTCCGTTTGGCGGCCAGTCGAAAGATTTCGGCGGCGAGCAGGCGGCACGTACTGCGGCAGCGGCTGACCGTACCGGTCACGCGCTATTGCACACCCTTTATCAGCAGAACCTGAAAAACCACACCACCATCTTTTCCGAATGGTATGCGCTCGATCTGGTGAAAAACCAGGATGGCGCGGTGGTCGGCTGTACGGCACTCTGTATCGAAACCGGCGAAGTGGTCTACTTCAAAGCGCGTGCAACCGTGCTGGCAACCGGCGGGGCGGGGCGTATTTACCAGTCCACCACGAACGCACACATCAACACCGGTGACGGTGTCGGGATGGCTCTGCGTGCCGGCGTACCGGTGCAGGATATGGAGATGTGGCAGTTCCACCCGACCGGTATCGCTGGCGCGGGCGTGCTGGTGACCGAAGGGTGCCGTGGTGAAGGCGGCTATCTGCTGAACAAACATGGCGAGCGCTTTATGGAGCGTTACGCGCCGAACGCGAAAGATCTGGCGGGCCGCGATGTGGTTGCGCGCTCGATCATGATCGAAATTCGTGAAGGCCGCGGTTGTGATGGTCCGTGGGGCCCGCACGCCAAGCTGAAACTCGATCATCTTGGTAAAGAGGTGCTGGAATCGCGCCTGCCGGGCATCCTTGAGCTGTCGCGCACCTTTGCCCACGTCGATCCGGTGAAAGAGCCGATTCCGGTTATCCCGACTTGTCACTACATGATGGGCGGTATTCCGACCAAAGTGACCGGCCAGGCGCTGACCGTTAACGCCCAGGGCGAAGATGTGGTGATCCCGGGTCTGTTCGCGGTAGGCGAAATCGCCTGCGTATCGGTACACGGTGCGAACCGTCTGGGCGGCAACTCGCTGCTTGACCTGGTGGTGTTTGGCCGCGCAGCCGGTCTGCATCTGCAGGAGTCTATCGCCGAGCAGGGCGCGCTGCGTGATGCCAGCGAGTCTGATGTTGAGGCGTCTCTTGAGCGCCTTAACCGCTGGAACAACAACCGCGATGGCGAAGATCCGGTCACCATTCGTAAAGCGCTGCAAGAGTGTATGCAGCACAACTTCTCGGTCTTCCGTGAAGGCGATGCGATGGCGAAGGGGCTTGAGCAGCTGAAAGTGATCCGCGAGCGTCTCAAAAATGCCCGTCTGGACGATACCTCCAGCGAATTCAACACTCAGCGCGTTGAGTGTCTGGAACTGGATAACCTGATGGAAACGGCCTATGCAACGGCGGTTTCTGCCAACTTCCGAACCGAAAGCCGTGGCGCCCATAGCCGCTTCGACTATCCGGATCGTGACGATGAGAACTGGTTGTGTCACTCCCTGTACCTGCCAGAGACGGAATCTATGACGCGTCGCAGCGTCAATATGGAACCGAAACTGCGTCCGGCGTTCCCGCCGAAGATTCGTACTTATTAATGCGGAGACAGGATTGATGAAACTCGAATTCTCGATTTATCGCTATAACCCCGACGTCGACGACGCGCCGCGCATGCAGGATTACACCCTGGAAGCGGAAGAGGGTCGCGACATGATGCTGCTTGATGCCTTAATGCAGCTGAAAGAGACCGACTCCACGCTGTCGTTCCGCCGCTCCTGCCGTGAAGGGGTGTGCGGTTCCGATGGTCTGAACATGAACGGCAAAAACGGGCTGGCCTGTATCACCCCGATTTCCGCGCTTGGCAATGGTAAGAAGAAGATTGTGATCCGCCCGCTGCCGGGTTTGCCGGTGATCCGCGATTTGGTGGTGGACATGGGGCAGTTCTATGCCCAATATGAAAAAATTAAGCCTTACCTGTTGAATAATGGGCAAAATCCGCCGGCGCGTGAGCACCTGCAGGCCCCGGAGCAGCGTGAGAAACTCGACGGTCTCTATGAGTGTATTCTCTGTGCCTGCTGCTCGACCTCTTGCCCGTCGTTCTGGTGGAACCCGGAGAAATTCATCGGCCCGGCAGGCCTGCTGGCGGCCTACCGCTTCCTGATCGACAGCCGCGATACGGAAACGGATAAACGCCTGGATGGCCTGAGCGATGCTTTCAGCGTATTCCGCTGCCACAGCATCATGAACTGCGTCAGTGTATGTCCGAAAGGGCTCAACCCGACGCGCGCCATTGGCCACATTAAGTCAATGTTGTTGCAACGCAGTGCATAAAAGCTAAAAGCCGGATGGCGCTTGCGCTTATCCGGCCTACAGTATTGATAAGCCCGGTAAGCGCAAGCGTCCGGGCGAGTAAAGCAGCAGAAACCTCTAAAAACCGCCACTGAAACATAATCGAGATGTTTGGCGCGAGACAATGCGGCAATTGAGCGCATTCCGGGGAGCATAGTGAACTATGTAACCCGGGTGAGCGAAGGCCACCAACGCCGTCGCAGCCCGAACAACGCAGATTAGGCTGTTTTTAAAGGTTCCTTCGCGGGTCATTAAGAACCCGCAGGTGAACCCTGGGACGTGCGCGAACGTGTACGTCGAAGTTATCCACGGCGAAGTAAGCATAACAATGCTTAAGGGATCACGATGCAGAACGGCGCAATGAAAGCCTGGCTGGACTCTTCTTACCTCTCTGGGTCTAACCAGAGCTGGATAGAACAGCTCTATGAAGACTTCTTAACCGATCCTGACTCGGTAGATGCTAACTGGCGATCTATGTTCCAGCAGTTACCAGGTACCGGAGTCAAACCGGATCAGTTCCACTCCAAAACGCGTGATTACTTCCGCCAGCTGGCGAAGGACGCTTCACGTTACTCCCCCTCGATTTCCGACCCCGATACCAACGTTAAGCAGGTTAAAGTCCTGCAGCTCATTAACGCCTACCGCTTCCGTGGTCACCAGCATGCGAATCTTGATCCGCTGGGATTATGGCAGCAGGAGAGGGTCGCCGATCTCGATCCCGCATTCCATGACCTGACCGAAGCGGATTTCCAGAACAGCTTCAATGTCGGGTCTTTTGCTATCGGCAAAGACACCATGCCGCTGGGCGAGCTGCTCCATGCGCTGAAAGAGACCTATTGCGGCTCCATCGGCGCTGAGTACATGCACATCACCAGCACCGAAGAGAAACGCTGGATCCAGCAGCGCATTGAGTCGGCCACCGGTAAATCCAGCTTCTCGGCAGATGAGAAAAAGCGCTTCTTAAGCGAACTGACCGCCGCCGAAGGGCTGGAGCGCTATCTGGGCGCGAAATTCCCCGGTGCAAAACGCTTCTCCCTTGAGGGCGGCGACGCGCTGGTACCCATGCTGAAAGAGATGATCCGCCACGCCGGTAAAAGCGGCACCCGCGAAGTGGTGCTGGGTATGGCGCACCGCGGTCGTCTGAACGTACTGGTTAACGTGCTGGGTAAAAAACCGCAGGATCTGTTCGACGAGTTTGCCGGTAAACATAAAGAGCATCTCGGCACCGGCGACGTGAAATACCACATGGGCTTCTCCTCCGACGTTGAAACCGAAGGCGGCCTGGTGCACCTGGCGCTGGCGTTCAACCCGTCGCACCTGGAGATCGTAAGCCCGGTAGTGATCGGTTCCGTTCGCGCGCGCCTCGATCGCCTCGACGAACCGAGCAGCAACAAAGTGTTGCCAATCACCATCCACGGTGATGCGGCGGTCGCAGGGCAGGGCGTGGTGCAGGAAACCCTCAACATGTCCAAAGCCCGCGGCTACGAAGTGGGCGGCACCGTGCGTATCGTTATCAACAACCAGGTGGGCTTCACCACCTCAAACCCGCTGGATGCGCGCTCGACGCCGTACTGTACCGATATCGGTAAAATGGTGCAGGCGCCGATTTTCCACGTTAATGCGGACGATCCGGAAGCGGTGGCCTTTGTAACCCGCCTGGCGCTTGATTTCCGTAATACCTTTAAGCGCGACGTCTTTATCGACCTGGTCTGCTACCGCCGTCACGGCCATAACGAAGCCGATGAGCCGAGCGCAACCCAGCCGCTGATGTACCAGAAGATCAAAAAGCACCCGACGCCGCGTCAGATTTACGCCAGCCGTCTGGAGCAGGAAACCACTATCGCCGCGGAAGACGCTACAGAGATGGCGAACCTTTACCGCGATGCGCTCGACGCCGGTGAGTGCGTGGTTGCGGAGTGGCGTCCAATGAATATGCACTCCTTTACCTGGTCGCCGTACCTCAACCACGAGTGGGATGAGAGCTACCCGAACAAGGTGGAGATGAAGCGCCTGCAAGAGCTGGCCAAGCGCATTAGCACCGTACCGGACGCGATTGAGATGCAGTCCCGCGTAGCGAAAATCTATGCTGACCGTCAGCTGATGGCGAACGGTGAGAAGCTGTTCGACTGGGGCGGCGCGGAAACGCTGGCCTACGCTACGCTGGTGGATGAGGGCATTCCGGTGCGTCTCTCCGGGGAAGACTCCGGCCGCGGCACCTTCTTCCATCGCCATGCGGTGGTGCATAACCAGTCCAACGGTTCGACTTACACCCCGCTGGCGCACGTGCATAACAGCCAGGGCGCGTTCCGCGTCTGGGACTCCGTACTGTCAGAAGAGGCGGTCCTGGCCTTTGAGTATGGCTACGCCACCGCTGAGCCGCGTACGCTCACCATCTGGGAAGCGCAGTTCGGCGACTTCGCCAACGGTGCGCAGGTGGTTATCGACCAGTTCATCAGCTCCGGCGAGCAGAAGTGGGGCCGTATGTGTGGCCTGGTGATGCTGCTGCCGCACGGCTATGAAGGGCAGGGGCCGGAGCACTCCTCCGCGCGTCTGGAACGCTATCTGCAACTCTGCGCCGAGCAGAATATGCAGGTTTGCGTACCGTCGACCCCGGCGCAGGTTTACCACATGCTGCGTCGTCAGGCGCTGCGCGGTATGCGTCGCCCGCTGATTGTGATGTCACCGAAATCGCTGCTGCGGCATCCGCAGGCGGTCTCAACGCTGGATGAGCTGGCGAACGGCACCTTTATGCCGGCGATTGGCGAAGTGGACGATCTCGATCCGCAGGGCGTGAAACGCGTTATCCTCTGTTCGGGTAAGGTTTACTACGATTTGCTGGAACAGCGTCGTAAGAACGACCAGAAAGATGTCGCGATTGTCCGTATCGAACAGCTCTACCCCTTCCCGCACCAGGCGGTACAGGAAGCGCTGAAGCCGTTCGCGCATGTGCATGATTTTGTCTGGTGCCAGGAAGAGCCGCTGAACCAGGGCGCATGGTACTGCAGCCAGCATCACTTCCGTGATGTGATTCCGTTTGGGGCAGGTCTGCGTTACGCAGGTCGCCCGGCCTCCGCCTCTCCGGCGGTGGGATATCTCTCCGTTCACCAGAAACAGCAACAAGATCTGGTAAATGACGCGCTGAACGTCAATTAATTAAAGGATAAATAATGAGTAGCGTAGATATTCTTGTTCCCGATCTGCCTGAGTCCGTTGCTGACGCGACCGTTGCAACCTGGCACAAAAAACCAGGCGATAGCGTTAAACGTGATGAAGTGCTGGTAGAAATCGAAACTGACAAAGTGGTACTGGAAGTGCCGGCGTCAGCGGACGGCATCCTGGATGCCGTGCTGGAAGAGGAAGGCACAACCGTTACCTCCCGCCAGATCCTGGGCCGTCTGAAAGAGGGCAACAGCGCAGGCAAAGAGAGCAGTGCCAAATCTGAAGCAAAAGAGTCTACACCGGCGCAGCGCCAGCAGGCCTCGCTGGAAGAGCAGAACAATGACGCCCTGAGCCCGGCGATCCGTCGCCTGCTGGCCGAGCACAACCTGGAAGCCAGCGACATCAAAGGTACCGGTGTTGGCGGTCGTCTGACCCGCGAAGATGTTGAGAAGCATCTGGCGAAAGGCCCGGCGCAGAGCGCTGCACCAGCGGCGGCTCCGGCTGCTGCCAGCACCCCGGCCCCTGCGCCGGCTGGCCGCACTGAAAAACGCGTGCCGATGACTCGCCTGCGCAAACGCGTCGCCGAGCGTCTGCTGGAAGCGAAAAACTCCACCGCCATGCTGACGACTTTCAACGAAGTCAACATGAAGCCGATCATGGATCTGCGTAAGCAGTACGGCGAGGCGTTTGAGAAGCGTCACGGTATCCGTCTGGGCTTTATGTCCTTCTACGTGAAGGCGGTGGTTGAAGCGCTGAAACGCTACCCGGAAGTGAACGCTTCTATTGATGGCGATGATGTGGTTTACCACAACTATTTCGATGTCAGTATGGCTGTTTCCACGCCGCGTGGCCTGGTGACTCCGGTACTGCGCGATGTCGATACCCTCGGCATGGCTGATATCGAGAAGAAAATTAAAGAGCTGGCGCTGAAAGGGCGCGACGGCAAACTGACCGTGGAAGATCTGACCGGCGGTAACTTCACCATTACCAACGGCGGCGTCTTCGGCTCGTTGATGTCCACCCCGATCATCAACCCGCCGCAGAGCGCGATCCTCGGCATGCACGCCATTAAAGATCGCCCGATGGCGGTTGATGGCAAGGTTGAGATCCTGCCGATGATGTACCTGGCGCTCTCTTACGATCACCGTCTGATCGACGGCCGTGAGTCTGTGGGCTATCTGGTCGCCATCAAAGAGCTGCTGGAAGATCCGACCCGTCTGCTGCTGGACGTGTAGTCGGCCAGGGCCCGGCGGATGCCGGGCCTGAAATCATCACCTGACTGTGGGCGGCTCCGGCATCCGGGGCACTCCGACCCGCAGACACCCTGATAATGATTACCTGAAGGATGGATAGAACAGATGAACTTACATGAGTATCAGGCGAAACAGCTTTTTGCCCGGTCAGGTCTGCCGACTCCGGTTGGATACGCCTGTACTACCCCGCGTGAAGCCGAAGAAGCGGCATCGAAAATCGGCGCAGGCCCGTGGGTTGTAAAATGCCAGGTTCACGCCGGCGGCCGCGGTAAAGCGGGCGGTGTAAAAGTGGTGAACAGCAAAGAAGAGATCCGCGCCTTCGCGGAGCACTGGCTGGGTAAACGCCTGGTAACCTACCAGACAGACGCTAATGGCCAGCCGGTTAACCAGATCCTGGTTGAAGCGGCGACCGATATCGACAAAGAGCTCTACCTGGGCGCGGTCGTTGACCGTAGCTCACGTCGCGTGGTGTTCATGGCCTCCACCGAAGGCGGTGTTGAAATTGAGAAGGTCGCGGAAGAGACCCCGCACCTGATCCACAAAACCACCCTCGATCCACTGACCGGCCCAATGCCGTATCAGGGGCGCGACCTGGCGTTCAAACTGGGTCTGGAAGGTAAGCAGGTTCAGCAGTTCACCAAAATCTTCATGGGTCTGGCTACCATTTTCCTGGAGCGCGACCTGGCGCTGATTGAAATCAACCCGCTGGTGATCACTAAGCAGGGCGACCTGATCTGCCTCGACGGCAAACTTGGCGCGGACGGTAACGCACTCTTCCGCCAGCCGGATCTGCGCGAAATGCGCGATCAGTCTCAGGAAGATCCGCGTGAAGCACAGGCTGCACAGTGGGAGCTGAACTACGTTGCTCTCGACGGCAACATCGGCTGTATGGTTAACGGCGCGGGTCTGGCGATGGGCACCATGGACATCGTTAAACTGCACGGCGGCGAACCGGCTAACTTCCTCGACGTTGGCGGCGGCGCAACCAAAGAGCGTGTGACCGAAGCCTTCAAAATCATCCTCTCCGATGAGAATGTGAAAGCCGTACTGGTTAACATCTTCGGCGGTATCGTGCGCTGCGACCTCATCGCAGACGGCATCATCGGTGCAGTGGAAGAGGTGGGCGTGAACGTGCCGGTCGTCGTACGCCTGGAAGGTAACAACGCTGAACTGGGCGCCAAGCGTCTGGCTGACAGCGGCCTGAATATTATTGCAGCGAAAAGTCTGACGGATGCAGCACAGCAGGTTGTTGCCGCAGTGGAGGGGAAATAATGTCTGTTTTGATCGATAAGAACACCAAAGTTATCTGCCAGGGCTTCACCGGAAGCCAGGGTACATTCCACTCCGAACAGGCGATTGCCTACGGTACGCAGATGGTTGGTGGCGTGACGCCAGGCAAAGGCGGCACCACGCACCTCGGCCTGCCGGTCTTCAATACCGTTCGCGAAGCGGTAGAAGCGACCGGCGCGACCGCAACGGTTATCTACGTTCCGGCCCCGTTCTGCAAAGACTCCATCCTGGAAGCGATCGACGCAGGCATTAAACTGATTATCACCATCACCGAAGGTATCCCGACGCTGGATATGCTGACGGTAAAAGTGAAGCTGGATGAAGCGGGTGTGCGCATGATCGGGCCTAACTGCCCGGGCGTGATCACCCCAGGCGAGTGCAAAATCGGCATTATGCCGGGCCACATCCATCAGCCGGGTAAAGTCGGCATCGTTTCGCGCTCCGGTACCCTGACCTATGAAGCGGTTAAACAGACCACGGATTACGGTTTCGGTCAGTCCACCTGTGTGGGCATCGGCGGCGATCCGATCCCGGGCTCTAACTTCATCGATATCCTGAAGCTGTTCGAGGAAGATCCGCAGACCGAAGCGATCGTCATGATCGGTGAGATCGGCGGTAGCGCGGAAGAAGAAGCCGCAGCCTATATCAAAGATCACGTCACCAAACCGGTTGTGGGCTATATTGCCGGCGTTACCGCGCCGAAAGGCAAGCGTATGGGCCACGCAGGCGCCATCATCGCAGGTGGTAAAGGTACGGCGGATGAGAAGTTCGCGGCACTGGAAGCGGCTGGCGTGAAAACCGTGCGCAGCCTGGCCGATATCGGCGATGCACTGAAAACCGTAATTAAATAAAAAACCATCGCTCCCCCACGCAGGGGAGCAGCGTAATTCGACATGGTTGGCCGCTCCAGGAGCGGCCTTTTTTATTGCCTGATGCGATGGGAAACCGTTAACCTGCGCGAGCAGGGGAGGGCGCTTAAGACATTGCCTATCCCCCTAAGAGGAAGTAATAAAAGGTATGAATAATATCGTCAGGCGGCGAGCCTTATATTAAATTATTTTAATGATAACGAAGCGGTGTTAATTATATTAATTTGATAAGTGAAATATTTGTAAAATCAACCCGGAAATAGTTGAGCCGTTTCACTTTGGACTCACACACTTTTCCAGCTTTTAACTTACCGTGTAAAGTAACCTGCCTTTTTTCGCTTTATCCGCCAATTGGTAACCATAAATTGCGTTACATTAAACATATTATTAACACTGTTTTTACTCGCTGGACACCTTAAATACAAAATTAACACCGTCAATAGTGAATGATTTAAATCAATATTTAAAAGCTTGGAAAAGACGTCAAAAATCGTTAAATTGTCGCCGATCAAATTGACCGCGAAGTGGTAATTTAAGGATTAATTGATCGCCGTCGTAAAACGTAAAACATAACCAATAAATGGTTTTTATTGTGAGGGTTTTGCGGAGTAATATATTCGCGAGATCAATTCGAATTTTTTATTAACCTGGTTGTAACTTTTTTTATTCATTGTCCCGACAAATGGGAGAGTGAATAAAACAGTGCAGCAAATTTGTATTGGGGCATGCGTGTGAACCTTCGCTAACGGGGGTTTACTCTCGGAGTCTTCATGCGATGAGCAAGGAGTCATGATGTTAGATATAGTCGAACTGTCACGCTTACAGTTTGCCTTGACCGCGATGTACCACTTTCTGTTTGTGCCGCTGACGCTGGGTATGGCGTTCCTGCTGGCGATTATGGAAACGGTCTACGTCCTCTCCGGCAAACAGATCTACAAAGATATGACCAAGTTCTGGGGCAAGTTGTTTGGCATCAACTTCGCGCTGGGCGTGGCGACCGGTCTGACCATGGAGTTCCAGTTCGGGACTAACTGGTCTTACTATTCTCACTACGTTGGGGATATTTTCGGTGCGCCGCTGGCCATTGAAGGTCTGATGGCCTTCTTCCTCGAATCCACCTTCGTGGGTCTGTTCTTCTTCGGTTGGGATCGTCTGGGCAAAGTTCAGCACATGGCGGTAACCTGGCTCGTTGCGCTGGGCTCCAACTTGTCCGCACTCTGGATCCTCGTCGCCAACGGCTGGATGCAGAACCCTATCGCCTCTGATTTCAACTTCGAAACCATGCGTATGGAGATGGTGAGCTTCTCTGAACTGGTCCTTAACCCGGTTGCGCAGGTGAAATTTGTGCACACTGTCGCCTCCGGCTACACCTGCGGTGCCATCTTCATTCTCGGTATCAGCTCCTACTACCTGCTGCGCGGTCGCGATGTTGCCTTTGCAAAACGCTCCTTTGCTATCGCAGCCAGCTTCGGTATGGCAGCCATCCTCTCCGTTATCGTGCTGGGTGATGAATCCGGTTACGAAATGGGTGACGTGCAGAAGACCAAACTGGCGGCAATCGAAGCGGAGTGGGAAACCCAACCGGCTCCGGCAGCCTTTACCCTGTTTGGTATTCCGGATCAGGATAAACAAGAGAACAAATTCGCTATCCAGATCCCATTTGCGCTCGGCATTATTGCTACCCGCTCTGTCGACACGCCGGTTATTGGCCTGAAAGATCTGATGGTGCAGCACGAAGAGCGTATCCGTAACGGGATGAAGGCGTACCAGCTGCTTGAACAGCTGCGCTCCGGCTCTGCGGACCCGGCGGTACGTGAACAGTTCAACAACGTGAAGAAAGATCTCGGTTACGGCCTGCTGCTGAAACGCTATACCCCGAACGTCACTGACGCGACGGAAGCGCAGATCCAGAAAGCGACTCAGGACTCTATTCCACGCGTTGCGCCGCTCTACTTCGCCTTCCGTCTGATGGTGGCCAGTGGCGTGCTGATGCTGCTGATTATCGGCATCTCCTTCTGGACGGTGATCCGTAACCGCATCGGCGAGAAGAAATGGCTGCTGCGCGCCGCGCTGTACGGTATTCCGCTGCCGTGGATTGCTATTGAAGCAGGCTGGTTTGTGGCGGAGTACGGTCGTCAACCGTGGGCAATTGGTGAAGTGCTGCCAACGGCCGTTGCCAACTCCTCATTGACCGTCGGCGATCTGCTGTTCTCAATGATTCTGATTTGCGGCCTTTATACGCTGTTTATGGTGGCCGAAGTGTTCCTGATGTTCAAATTTGCTCGCCTTGGGCCGAGCAGCCTGAAAACAGGTCGCTATCACTACGAGCAGTCCACCGTGACTACTCAGCCGGCACGCTAAGACAGGAGTCGTGAAATGATCGATTATGAAGTATTACGTTTTATCTGGTGGCTGCTGGTGGGCATTCTGCTGATCGGTTTCGCCGTCACCGATGGCTTCGACATGGGCGTCGGTATGCTGACCCGCGTGTTAGGGCGCAGTGACACCGAGCGTCGCGTGATGATCAACTCCATCGCGCCGCACTGGGACGGTAACCAGGTATGGCTTATCACTGCTGGTGGCGCGCTGTTCGCTGCCTGGCCGATGGTCTACGCGGCGGCCTTCTCTGGCTTCTATGTAGCGATGATCCTCGTGCTGGCCTCACTCTTCTTCCGTCCGGTCGGGTTTGATTACCGCTCGAAGATTGAAGATGTACGCTGGCGCGGCATGTGGGACTGGGGCATCTTCATCGGTAGCTTCGTGCCGCCGCTGGTGATTGGCGTGGCGTTTGGCAACCTGTTGCAGGGCGTTCCCTTCCACCTGGATGGCGACATGCGCCTCTTCTATACCGGTAACTTCTTCCAGCTGCTGAATCCGTTTGGCCTGCTGACCGGTGTAGTGAGCGTGGCGATGATCCTGACCCAGGGCGCGACCTATCTGCAAATGCGCACTGTCGGCGAACTGCACCTGCGCGCTCGCGCCACGGTACAGATTGCTGCTCTGGTTACCCTGGTCTGCTTCGCGCTGGCCGGTGTCTGGGTGGTGTACGGTATTGATGGCTATGTGATCACCTCTGCGATGGATCACCATGCGGCCTCCAACCCGCTCACTAAAGAAGTGGCGGTACAGGCGGGTGCGTGGCTGACCAACTTTAACAATACTCCGGTATTGTGGGCGATCCCGGCTCTGGGCGTGGCGCTGCCGCTGCTGACTATGCTGACCGCGCGTCTGGATAAATCAGCCTTCGCCTTCGTCTTCTCATCCCTGACGCTGGCGTGCATCATTCTGACCGCAGGTATCGCGATGTTCCCGTTCGTTATGCCGTCCAGCACCATGCTGAACGCCAGCCTGACGATGTGGGATGCGACCTCGACGCAGCGTACGCTCAATCTGATGACCTGGGTTGCTGCGGTATTCGTACCGATCATTCTGATCTACACCACCTGGTGTTACTGGAAAATGTTCGGTCGTATTACCAAAGAGCAGATTGAAAGCAACACCCACTCTATGTACTAAGTAAGGAGCTGAATATGTGGTATTTCGCCTGGATTTTAGGAACGCTTCTTGCCTGTGCTTTTGGTGTCATCACCGCGCTGGCGCTGGAACATGTTGAAGCGACCAAAGCGGGTCAAGAAGAACATTGATGGATAAGGTTATCGCAAAACTCTATGCGGTAATGGACAAGGGCCCGTTGCGGGCCCTTTCCTTAATAATGGCGCTGCTGCTGGCAGGGTGCATTTTCTGGGACCCGTCGCGCTTTGCGGCGAAAACCAGCGAGCTTGAGATCTGGCATGGTCTGCTGTTGATGTGGGCCGTTTGCGCCGGAGTGATCCACGGCGTCGGTTTTCGACCTCGCGCGCTGCACTGGCAGGGGCTGTTTTGCCCGCTGATTGCCGATGTGGTGCTGCTTGCCGGTCTGCTTTTCTTCTTCTTTTGAATAAGAAATATCCGCTATCCTGATGGGCTTGCAAAAGCCCATAAATTTTTACTCTCCGTTTACTGCAACCCATTCCAAACCACCTTTCCCGCGCGTATAGTAGCGAAGTTTAAAAGTTCTAACCTTTTTTGCGTTACCGGGATGTAAAGTGAATACAACGCTGTTTCGATGGCCGGTTCGTGTCTATTACGAAGATACTGATGCCGGTGGTGTGGTTTACCACGCCAGCTACGTTGCTTTTTATGAAAGAGCCCGCACCGAGATGCTGCGCCACCATCACTTTAGCCAACAGGCTCTGCTGGCAGAGCAGGTCGCGTTCGTGGTGCGCAAAATGACGCTGGAGTATTTTGCACCCGCCCGACTCGACGACATGCTCGACGTCCAAACGGAAATAACATCAATGCGTGGAACGTCTATGGTGTTCTCGCAGCGGATTGTCAATGCAGAGAACAAAGTGCTGAACGAAGCTGAAGTGCTGATTGTCTGTGTTGATCCACTCTTAATGAAGCCTCGTGCGCTTCCCAAGTCTATTGTCGCGGAGTTTAAGCAGTGACTGACATGAACATCCTTGATTTGTTCCTGAAGGCGAGCCTTCTGGTCAAACTTATCATGTTGATTTTGATTGGTTTTTCAATCGCATCCTGGGCAATCATTATCCAGAGAACCCGCATCCTCAACGCCGCAGGGCGTGAAGCGGAAGCGTTCGAAGATAAGTTCTGGTCCGGCATTGAACTCTCTCGTCTCTATCAGGAAAGCCAGGGCCGTCGCGATAATCTGAGCGGCTCTGAACAGATTTTCTATAGCGGATTTAAAGAGTTTGCCCGTCTGCATCGCGCCAACAGCCACGCGCCGGAAGCGATTGTTGAAGGCGCCTCAAGGGCGATGCGTATCTCAATGAATCGCGAGCTGGAAAGCCTCGAAAACCACATTCCTTTCCTCGGTACCGTCGGTTCCATCAGCCCCTATATCGGCCTGTTTGGCACCGTCTGGGGGATCATGCACGCCTTTATCGCGCTGGGCGCGGTGAAACAGGCGACGCTGCAAATGGTTGCACCAGGTATCGCCGAAGCGCTGATCGCGACGGCTATCGGCCTGTTCGCAGCGATTCCGGCGGTAATGGCCTACAACCGTCTGAACCAGCGCGTCAATAAACTGGAACAGAATTACGACAACTTTATGGAAGAGTTCACGGCTATTCTGCATCGCCAGGCATTTGCCAGCAGCGACAGCAATAAGGAGTAAGCCATGGCCAGATCCCGTGGGCGGAGCAAGCGTGCCCTGAAGTCCGAAATCAATATTGTGCCGCTGCTCGACGTGCTGCTGGTGCTGCTGCTGATCTTTATGGCAACGGCACCCATCATCACCCAGAGCGTTGAGGTCGATCTGCCGGATGCGACGGATTCTCAGACTGTCAGCACCAATGACGATCCTCCGGTCATTATTGAAGTTTCCGGTGTCGGGCAATACAGCGTGGTGGTAGAGAAAGATCGTATGGATCAGCTGCCGCCGGAGCAGGTTATTGCGGAGGCGCAGCGTCGCCTGCAAACCAATCCGAAAACCGTGTTCTTAATCGGCGGGGCGAAGGACGTGCCGTACGACGAAATCATTAAAGCGCTGAACCTGTTACATAGCGCGGGTGTGAAATCGGTTGGCTTGATGACGCAGCCTATCTGATCACCGGCTTAACAGGCGGACAGTTTTTGGGAACCGAGAGTGTCAAAGGCAACCGTACAAAACGACAAGCTTAAGCGAGCGATACTCATTTCAGCCGTGCTGCACGTAATTCTGGTGGCGCTGCTGATCTGGAGTTCGTTCGATGAGCATATTGAAGCGTCGGCAGGCGGCGGTGGCGGCTCGTCGATCGACGCCGTGATGGTCGATCCCGGCGCGGTAGTGGAGAACTACAACCGCCAACAGCACCAGCAGTCGAGCGCCAGGCGCGCGGAAGAGCAGCGTGAAAAACAGGCGCAGCAGCAGGCGGAGGAGATGCGTGAAAAGCAGGCCGCCGAGCAGGAGCGTCTGAAGCAGATAGAGAAAGAGCGTCTTCAGGCCCAGGAGGCGGCGCGCGAGCAGGCCGAACAGCAGAAGCAGGCGGAAGAGGCGGCTAAGCAGGCGCAACAGCAGCAGAAACAGGCTGAAGAAGCGGCGGCGAAAGCGGCGGCTGACGCGAAAGCTAAAGCGGATGCGCAGGCGAAAGCGGCGGAAGAGGCGGCGAAGAAAGCCGCAGCGGACGCGCAGAAGAAAGCGCAGGCGGATGCAGCAAAAGCCGCCGCCGATGCACAGAAAAAAGCCGAAGCTGAGGCTGCGAAAGCCGCCGCTGATGCACAGAAGAAAGCGGAAGCAGAAGCGGCGAAAGCGGCAGCCGATGCGAAGAAGAAAGCGCAGGCGGAAGCGGCTAAACAGGCTGCTGCCGAAAAAGCCGCAGCCGAGAAGGCCGCCGCGGCTGAAAAAGCTGCTGCTGAGAAGGCGGCTGCCGCCGAAAAAGCCGCAGCCGAGAAGAAAGCCGCTGCCGCTGAAAAAGCCGCAGCAGAGAAGAAAGCCGCAGCGGAAAAAGCCGCCGCTGAGAAGAAAGCGGCTGCCGAGAAGGCCGCTGCCGATAAGAAAGCGGCTGCCAAAAAAGCCGCAGCAGAGAAGGCCGCCGCCGCTGAAGGCGTCGACGATCTGTTTGGCGATCTCAGCTCCGGTAAGAATGCACCGAAAACGGGCGGCGGAGCGAAAGGCAACAATGCAGCGCCGGCGGGTTCGGGTAACACTAAGAACAACGGTGCATCTGGTGCTGATATCAGTAACTATGCAGGGCAGATTAAAACGGCAATTGAGAGCCGCTTCTATGATGCCTCCTCCTACAGCGGGAAGACCTGTACGTTACGTATCAAACTGGCACCGGATGGGACGCTGTTAGATATCCAGTCTGAAGGCGGCGATCCGGCGCTCTGTCAGGCCGCGCTGGCCGCGGCGCGACAGGCGAAAATGCCGAAGCCACCAAGCCAGGCTGTGTATGAAGTGTTCAAAAATGCGCCGCTGGACTTCAAACCTTGAGGTACACTTTCCTCGCGAGTCCGTGAGGAAAGTATGCGAAGGCGGTTCCAACGCGGGTAGTTTTGTCTTATTGGTTTGTTAAAATTCTGCTAAATTATCGCGGGTTTTTTGCCCGGATAAGGGAGATATGATGAAGCAGGCATTACGTGTTGCATTTGGTTTTTTGATGCTGTGGGCAGCGGTGCTGCATGCAGAAGTACGTATCGAGATCACCCAGGGGGTGGACTCGGCACGCCCGATTGGCGTTGTGCCGTTCCAGTGGGCAGGCCCTGGTGCTGCGCCTGAGGACGCCGGCGGTATCGTTGCGGCGGATCTGCGCAACAGCGGTAAATTCAACCCGCTGGATCGCTCCCGTTTACCGCAGCAGCCGGGTACCGCGCAGGAAGTGCAGCCTGCTGCATGGTCCGCGCTCGGTATTGATGCGGTCATCGTAGGTCAGGTGACACCGAATCCTGATGGCAGCTACAACGTCGCTTACCAGCTGGTCGACACCGGCGGTGCGCCGGGTACCGTGCTGGCGCAAAACTCCTTCAAAGTGAATAAGCAGTGGCTGCGTTATGCCGCCCATGCCGCCAGTGACGAAGTCTTCGAAAAACTGACCGGTATTAAAGGCGCGTTCCGTACCCGCATCGCTTACGTTGTGCAGACCGCGAACTCACAGTTCCCGTACGAACTACGCGTTTCTGATTACGACGGTTACAACCAGTTCCTCGTCCACAAATCGCCGCAGCCGCTGATGTCCCCGGCCTGGTCGCCGGACGGTTCAAAAGTCGCATACGTGACGTTTGAGAGCGGTCGTTCTGCGCTGGTTATTCAGACTCTGGCGAACGCCAGCATTCGCCAGGTGGCTTCGTTCCCGCGCCACAACGGCGCACCGGCCTTCTCGCCGGACGGTACCAAGCTGGCCTTTGCCCTGTCAAAAACCGGCAGCCTGAACATCTATGTAATGGATATCGGCTCCGGCCAGATTCGTCAGGTGACCGACGGTCGCAGCAACAACACCGAACCTACCTGGTTCCCGGACAGCCAGAACCTGGCCTTTACCTCTGACCAGGCTGGTCGTCCGCAGGTTTACAAAATCAATATCAACGGCGGCGCAGCGCAGCGTATCTCCTGGCAGGGTTCTCAGAACCAGGATGCGGATGTCAGCAGCGACGGTAAATTTATGGTGATGGTTAGCTCTGACGGTGGTCAGCAGCACATTGCTAAACAAGATCTGGAAGCGGGTGGCGTGCAGGTTTTATCGTCAACGTTCCTGGATGAAACGCCAAGTCTGGCACCTAACGGCACTATGGTCATCTACAGCTCTTCTCAGGGGATGGGCTCCGTGCTGAACCTGGTTTCTACAGATGGGCGTTTCAAAGCGCGTATTCCGGCGACTGATGGACAGGTTAAATTCCCTGCCTGGTCTCCGTATCTGTAATAATAAATAAATATTTATAAAGGAATCAAAGAAATGCAACTGAACAAAGTGCTGAAAGGCCTGATGCTTGCTCTGCCTGTTATGGCAATCGCTGCATGTTCTTCTCACAAGAACAACACCAGCGACCAGAGCGGCGAAGGCATGATGGGTGCCGGCACTGGCATGAACGGTAGCGGTAACATGTCCTCTGAAGAGCAGGCGCGTCTGCAGATGCAGCAGCTGCAGCAGAACAACATCGTTTACTTCGATCTGGACAAGTATGACATCCGTTCTGACTTTGCAGCGATGCTGGATGCGCACGCAAACTTCCTGCGTAGCAACCCGTCCTACAAAGTGACCGTAGAAGGTCATGCTGACGAACGTGGTACCCCGGAGTACAACATCTCCCTGGGCGAACGTCGTGCTAACGCCGTTAAAATGTACCTGCAGGGTAAAGGCGTTTCTGCTGACCAGATCTCCATCGTTTCTTACGGTAAAGAAAAACCTGCAGTACTGGGTCACGACGAAGCGGCTTACGCTAAAAACCGTCGCGCCGTACTGGTTTACTAAGAGAATTGCATGAGCAGTAACTTCAGACATCACCTGTTGAGTCTGTCGTTACTGGTTGGCATAGCGGCCCCTTGGGCCGCTAATGCTCAGGCGCCAATCAGTAGTGTCGGCTCAGGCTCGGTCGAAGACCGTGTCACTCAACTCGAGCGTATTTCCAATGCTCACAGCCAGCTTTTAACCCAACTTCAGCAGCAGCTCTCTGATAATCAGGCCGATATTGACTCCCTGCGTGGACAGATTCAGGAAAACCAGTATCAGCTCAATCAGGTCGTTGAACGCCAGCAGCAAATTCTGCAGCAGATCGGCAATCTGAGCAGCGGCGCAGCTGCAGGGCAGACGCAGCAGGCCTCCGGCGATCAGAGCGGTGCGGCAGCACAGGCTCCGGCAGCGGATGCGGGTGCGAATAACGGTGCGGCGGCTTCAGGCGCACCGGTACAAAGCGGCGATGCCAATACCGATTACAACGCGGCTATCGCCCTGGTGCAGGATAAATCCCGCCAGGATGATGCGCTTGTCGCGTTTCAGAACTTCGTCAAAAAGTACCCGGATTCAACCTATCTCCCGAACGCCAACTACTGGCTCGGTCAGTTGAATTACAACAAAGGTAAGAAAGACGATGCGGCTTACTACTTCGCCTCGGTGGTCAAGAATTTCCCGAAGTCGCCGAAAGCGCCAGATGCGATGTTTAAAGTCGGCGTGATTATGCAAGACAAGGGCGACACCGCGAAAGCTAAAGCGGTTTACCAGCAGGTGGTCAGCAAATACCCTGGTACCGACGGTGCGAAACAGGCGCAAAAACGTCTTGCTTCGATGTAATGCATAACGCATGACCAGAAAACGCGGTTTTTCTGGTCTTGTCGCATGAATCATAAGCAGTTAAGCAGTGCGCGTGGAAATTGTTGTTGCGCTGAGTTCTTAAATCAGTAATATATGCCGCCGTTGCCACGGGATATCTCTTAACCCAGAAGCAGCGTAAAAGTGGGTCGTTAGCTCAGTTGGTAGAGCAGTTGACTTTTAATCAATTGGTCGCAGGTTCGAATCCTGCACGACCCACCACTATTAAGTCTGGTAAAGAGTTTTGACGTGAAGGATAACGTTGCGTCAGCAACGGCACGTACGGCGAGGCGAAAGCCGAGTCATCCTGCACAACACCACTTAGTAGTATCCAGCGCAGTATTGGGTGATTAGCTCAGCTGGGAGAGCACCTCCCTTACAAGGAGGGGGTCGGCGGTTCGATCCCGTCATCACCCACCA
>NZ_JAROAU010000002.1:0-63265 GCF_029433855.1 Candidatus Kosakonia sp. 282A-S69
CGCACGCCGGTCGCCACCTCCCCGGCGAGAAAACCGACGGCGAGGCTGGCGCCGATAAGCAGCACACCGATGCCAAAGCAGGAGGCACCGATGCCTGCGACCATCAGCGCACCGGCCGCGATACCGCCGAGTGCCGCAATCGCGCCGCCGACAAGGGTGCCAAGGATCATCCCGGCCAGCGCGCCGGAATGGCCTATATCATCACCGGCACGCGCGGCTTCAAACATAACAATATTCCTTATCGTTAAGCGTGGGGACGAAAGCTTCTGAGCAGGTCATCAAACAGGCTGCTGTCTCTTTCGGTAAGCTTTTCTGCTGACGACATGGTGAAAACAAGAATATGTGCACCCTGCGTATTGAAAACGGCCTGCTGCTGCCAGATGCGTTTACCTTCGCGCAGAAAAGTGGCGTGCACACTTTCACCCTGTAAAAGATTATCGCCCAGCATCACGGCACAGCGTTCACTCTGCTTCCAGCCTTTCAGGTGCTTTTGCATCAGAGCCAGTTGGCGATCGGTGTATGCCGTCAGGTTCTCGCCCTGGTCGAGCGTATCGCGGGCAATATTGAAGGAGGGCACCTGAGTGTCCCGGGAGGTAAAGACGTTGACCGTACGGTCCAGATAGCCTTCAGGAAGCCTGACCTGCCCCTCACTGAAGTGTGCAATTTCATGTTGATCTGACATTAAGCGGATTCTACCACATGTTTCAGACGTCTGACTGTTGTATCCCCTGGATCCCGAACTTTCTCCTCAAAAGAAAATGCCCATGAGAATGAGCCAGAATGTTCGACAGAGCGTTTATTGTCCTTCTATAGAAGAATTTATTCTATCTTTTCTGCACTGGCTGGCAACTTCTGCATCTAAGGAGCGCGGGCACCCTGAATGTGCCGCAGGCACATTCAGGCGGAAATCAGGCTAAAGATAATACCTTTGCTGATTCCGCCGGAGCTCCCGGCGAGGTCGGCAACGTAACAGGAGGCAGTTTAGATATCGAAAATTATTGTACGTTAAGGAGCTTTTTTGACCTTGCTACTTTAGCTGGCCTCACCCACGAAACTTACCGGAAGCCGGTATCCGGTTGATTTAATGATAAAATTATTTAATCATATTGTTTCATTACTGCATCTGTCACAGTAATGAAAAAATGAGTTTACCTTTCACCTGATATGGAACTGTGTTAAATGAAAAACATAACTATTTTAAGCACTCTACTTATTTCTCTTGGGCTATCTGGCTGCGGAATGGTTGATAATGCTGTTCGGGGTGATGAAAGCCTTAAGGAAAAAGCTGCATTTGCTCTGGGCACAACTTCAGATAAAATAACGATAAGTAACCGGAAAGCCGATATAGACTCAGTTAAATTCAATGCAACTACAAAGGGTAAAGTATACCAGTGCTATTATACCTCCGCTGGTATAAGTAGCGATGCATTGTGCTCTCCTACAGACGGTTCTGGTTTACCGGCTGGCTCTCAATGTAATGCCTTACTTAAAGCCGCCGGTAAATGTTAATTTAATTTTTGTAACCGGAGCGCGAGCAGTGCGCAGTGCGACCCTGAATGTGCCGCAGGCACATGCCGGCGGAAATCAGGCTGAAGATGACTCCGTTCCTGCATCCGCCGGAGCGCCCGGCGAAGCCGGCAACGTAATAGCCTGTGGCTATCACCCCCCCATTCCTGCTAAGCCATAACCCGCTAAAAGCGACACAGAACGTGTTGTGCGCGGTCGGAGTGGTCACGTCGAGGCATTGCCGAAGACGGGGCGTATCTCCGCGTTAGCGTCCCGTCAGGGCGCTTACGAGCGTGTTACCCCATACTTACCGCAACACTACGTGCAGCAACTCAAACCCTTAGTTACATCATCCCCTTTAAAAGCGGCACTGTTCCGGGCCTCCGGCCCGGGGCGGCGCGGCTTTTCAGGGGCTAAATGGCCGCATGGTGGCCGGATTCTGGCGCTGACGGGACCCGCCACGAGCGGTGGGGGGAAGCTCATTTCTGAGCGGCGCAGCCGTGAGGCTGCTGCAAGCGAAGGCCTCTTTGACTTTTCCCCGTTATCCACCGTTTTTATCCAGTGAATAAGGTGCATCTTTTATGAATATAAGTAAGGACGAACTCCTGAATATATTGCGCCTTTCCTGACAAGGGTTGCAGGAAAGGCCTTTATTCTGTTTGCGAAAATCTGTGGGTAAAAGAAAGTGATGGCCATCGCACGCCCGTGTGAGGCATGCCGGCAGTGGGAGAGGCGTATGTGTTGTGTGATATTTAACCGGAAATTTATGACAGACGTGCGGAAGCCTCCGCAGCAAAGCGGATGTTTAAAAAAGGCGAGCTAGTGAGGGGGCGGCGTTCCCGGCGGCTCCAGGCTGACCAGCTCCAGCTGATACAGCTGCGACCAGACCAGTTTCTCGAACTGCTGATGTGTCATATGGCCGGTCCGGCCTTTCATGCTGCGCATCAGGTCCTCGGACACCTGCCGCTTGCGCTCGTCAAAGGGCAGCGCCGCGAGTTTTTTGCGTTGCTTGCCCTCGAGGGCGCGCGTTCTGCGCGACAGGATGGTCTGGTGCCGGCAGCGTTCGTACCAGCGACGGCGGGCGGCTTTCAGGCTCAAGGTTTCGCCTGGTGCCAGCTGTCCGTCCTGAATGGCGGCCAGGCGTGCATCCTGTTCGGCCCGGAGTTTGTCCATATTTACGCCGGTCAGGCGCCAGCCGGCTTCGGTGATGATGATATGTTTCGGGAAGCGGCAGTTATTGATGACATCCCACTCAGACTCCGGCTCCTCGATGACACCAAACGGCACCAGAGCGGTGATGAGGCGTGAAACACGAGAGACGGTGACCGCCTCCTCAGGAATAATGTTGCCCTGTTCATCCCTAGGACTCAGCTCTTCCGCCAGCTTTGTGGTATTGATGGTCACAATGCTGGTGGCCAGATCGACCTTATTCATGAACAGGATGAACAGCGCATCGAGCAGTCCCCGGCGCTCAGGATAAAATGCCCGCTTGCGCCCGGTCTGCGGTCGCAGGAAGGTGAAGAGGGGGTCGGCAGAGACCCGGCGGCGCACAACCCATTCCCCGGTCGTTTTGTCCCGGGTCATCAGGTTGCGCAGGGCGCGGCCATGCTCTTTGCTGAGGGCTTTGTAGTGTGCCGGGCGGACATACTGAGGTGCCGGACATTTACAGGCCGTGGAATGAGTACCACGGTGGCGACGGTCGTCGCGTAGTTTGAGATTGTCATTCACGCCGGCCTTTTCTTATGGCGGCCGTGTGTTGTTTTATGTGGTGCATGCGTTATAATCCTTCACAGGCGCTGCGCCTGCTTTTGGACCCCCTGATATCTGAATCTTCCGCCAAGTTGAGTACAGATTTCGGGGGGTTTTTGCATTCAGGCTCCGGCAAATCTGCCGTCACCTGTTCCCGGGCGTCTTTCGGACACGCCCCATCCATGAATTCCTTGCGCTTTTCTCCCGCTCGCATGTACAGACGAAAAGCATGAATTATTCCTGTCTCCCATAACCCTCCGTCCCACCACAAGACATCAGATCAGGTCAGCACGCTGATTTGAGATAAGTTCATAACTCAGATTTGTAGCTATGAAAACGCCTCACCACAGGGTTTCATATACGATGAAGTCTATCCAATTGGCGTCAGGTTTTCCAGTGTATCGAACTAGACTCGTTCAGGCCGCATCAACATAACGACAGATTACCGTCTGACGAGTCCGATACTGGAAAAACTTTAACCTGTACCCTACATTCGCTCAACACGAGCGCTGGACTCGTTAGGGTCAGGTTGAAGGCTAAAACCGATTGGTATAAACGGCATGGTTTTCCAGAGATGCTGCAGGTTATGCTGCGGCAAAGATATCAGCGCAATTAAAAATGGTTCGACCATATTTGCTGTCTTCTGAAAACAGGCATGCAGCTTCTGGCAGTACGTAACCCATCTGTTCCTGCATGACCTGCGGTAAATCTTTGCGACGGCGTTGATGGATCAAGAAGAATATTTGTTACTGCGAAGGATGCGGTGGGTCATGCAAGTGTGTCCGGAAGTACGATCGGCATATCGAGACAAAGATGAGCAGTACGCGGGACAGTTTAGATATTTAAAACCGGCTTATATTTGAGCTCAAGCTTTAGAAAACCGAACATAAGGTTTTGCCTGGTTGAAAAAGCCCGGAGGGACCGGGCATGTCATCATTTTAATATCGTCTGCTGTCAGGTCGCCCTCAAATTCATTAATTCTAAGGATGGATAAGTCATGAATTACATCTGTCTTTTATCTTCTTGTATATGATTGTCTTTACGAAAGATATACTTCATAGAGAGGAGTATATTCTTGATTGAAACATAGGTTCCCACAGGTATAGCAACCCACAAAATGATTAGAGAAAGCTCTTTAGGTATGCTATAAAACCAATAAACTACCATGTTCAAATTAAGATATAAGGCCGGAACTATCAAAAATGAAATAATAAGGCATAAATAATGCCATTTCTTTTCAAAATGCATCGTAAGCACCTTAATCAACAGCACCAGAACCACTGGACTGGTTCTGGTATAATGCAATAAATCCGTGGGATTATCTGCAGGTTCCACCAAAGCCGCCATCATTACAACTACTGCGACCTCGGTTATCTGAATTGCTGTTATCAGAACCTTTGAAGCAACCTCCTGCGATAACCCCGCCTATCAATCCACCTGCAAAGCCGAGCGGAGTACCGGAAGACAGGCCTCCTATAAGACCGCCTGCAACTCCATTTGAACAATCTCCCTGACCTAAGCCTTGGTTTTTAGCGGCAGTATTACCCAGACGTCCATTAGCCTGCGCACCATAGCCTATCCCGCCCAAAGTCGAGTTATCCCGGGAGCTTCCATAATTCCTTTCATGATCTCCGGAATTACCACCTCCGCTTACTATAGCTATCTCATCAAAAGACAACTCTCTGATATTAAGCATAAAAATCCCTCTTTGTATGTGATGTGAATTTTGCACTGTGTGCTATTTGTTTATCACATAAGCGAGGTGTCAATAAAATCAAAGTATTGTAATATTATGTAAATTCAAGCGGATTATATATAGGATGATTGTAAGCAAATTACGATATTCTTTCTTCGCAGAATTAAAATCGGTTATTTTATAACTGTTTATTCTGTAGGACGCGCTGAGGTTAGGCTGCATTAAGTGCAAACCGATGAGAATATGCGGTTGTCAATGGTGTGCTTTATTGATCGCCGCCAGATTCTGTTTGGGAGAAGCCAGACCGGCAATGATTATGACGGTTCCGCGGGCGACGCATTCCCGACTGGCATTACAATCAGCCTGGCGTACCCGTAGGAGCCTGCGCGAGTTTCCAGTACAGGGGCATGGTTCACGACGTTCAGCTCATCCACGCCGGCGTAGTGAGCGCAGCTTGAGTTTTCAGGTGCCCCTCGATATGCTCGGTGTGATAAATCTTGTTATGGTATATTAGGCAGTCTACTGCGCCTTTTGTTCTCCGGCCCCTGATACCTCCCGCTTCGATGCAAGTATCGGCCACATTTCTAAAGAGATACCGCACGTCAGGGCAGGTTTTCATCATCTGTCCTGCTATTGTTGCTGCTTCTGGCTGACCTGTATCAGTTCTTCCGGATGCGCCTGCAGATAGACAACAGCTATTTTTCCCGATCCAGCCTCTGGCCTGTCCTCAGAACTTTCGGCCCAGTGAAATCTTAAGTACTTCTACTTCCTTATCCAGCATTGCATAAGCGTCTGCTTCTTGAGGCGGATGCTCTCCGAGCCACTTAACTTCAAAGGTTTCCAACCGCCAAACTTCTTGCGCCAGGTTTAGAAGGTTTCGTCTGAAATAGGATGCTTGCGCCAGAGTTCACGGGTCGAACCCCGGGCTTCGTGCTCGCGGACGAGACTAATGATCAGTTCGTCGGAAAATCGCTTCTTCATGGGGATGTCCACATGTGAATAATGAAGACATTACTAATATCACGGTGCGTTAATCAACGGCAAACAGGTCAGCTAGATAAGTATCGAAATAATAAGTGTTTTTACATTCACTTTCAGCGCAATCGCTAACTGTGCTTAAAACCAAATTAATATTTCAAATTTTACATGCTAAAGGATGGTTACTAAAAAACACTTTACACAAATTTGTTATTTACAAAATATTACAATAATTCAATTTTCTTGACGCTTTGCTTATGTGATAAACAAATAGCACATAGTGCAAAATTTACATTACATACAAAGAGGGATTTTTATGTTTAATATCAGAGAGTTGTCTTTTGATGAGATTTCCATGGTCAGTGGTGGAAACGCGAACAGTAACTACGAAGGTGGCGGTTCGCGTAGGGGGGGAGGCAGCTCATCTCGCTCTGGCCGTTCGTCAGGCAAAGATATTTACAGTGGTGTAGATTCTTGTGGCGCTGGAATATTAGGTGGCATGGTTGCCGGCTCTGCTGGCGGACCTGTGGGTATGGCTTTGGGGATTGCTGGCGGTATGATAGCTGGTCAATGCACTAAAGATAGCTTTAGCAGTAAAGGCGGCAATGGTAATGCTAATCAAAGCCAGTCTCATGATTTTGGCGGCCAGTGCCACTGGTAATTCCTAAGTAAGTTTTTACACTCCCACTAAGATTACCTCTGCGTTTTAATATCCAGTTATTAATACACGAGATAATGCCGTCTTAGTGGGGTTCAATGATGTTGGTTTTAGCAGGAAATATAAATAGAATGTTTTTTATAAAAAAATTATTTTACTTCTTAGCTTATCTAGGTTTATTTCTTGTCGGTTTTACGTTGTTAAAATATGCGAACATCCTTGACATAAACAACATCTCAAGAAGTGAGATGATATCGAAGTTTTTTGTTATGCTAATCGTACTTATAGCCGTAACCAGATGGGGTATTAATTTATATACCTATTTGACGGGGTATAAGCATAATTAATTGTAATTGAGAAACTTTAATTGTCACTCACGTATTGTTAGTTTTATAAGGCTCATCGGTAAATAATTGAAATAGCGTAGTTATTATATTTAAGGAACAATAAAGTGAATTTCAGGACGAAAACAATAATTTCTTTTGCATCGGTTCTACTATCTATAGGTATTACAGCGTTTCCTCTCCTTACATTAGAGTGGGTCGGGTTGGAAACGTCATTGTATCTTATGTATTTACTTGAATTTATCCTTTCCGTTGGAGTCGTGATTCTTCTCTATAGGCAACCCTGGGTGCTTGGTAATAAAAGCTTTTTTTTTAAGTGCTTGCTATTAATTATTTCTATTCAACTCCTTGTTTATATGATGAGAGAGAGTAGCATTCAATCCGGTCAATTCCCTTTCAATCAAGCGCTACCATTATTGCTTGCTTTCTTTGCTGTACCTTTTTACGAGGAATGCATTTACAGGGGTTGCCTGATTGACTTTCTTCGTTTAATTTTTAAAAGAAATACTATAATGCCTGTAGTATTAACTTCTTTGATTTTCAGCGCTATGCATACACAGTATTCAAGTATTCTGGATTTCTCTGTTTTGTTTGCCGCTTCTGTAATATTTTCTGTTGCACGACTTAAATCTGGGAGTTTATTACCTTCAATTATACTGCATTCATTAATGAATGTTTTTGTAATTGCGCTTAATGTTTTTATCTCAAAATAATATGACATTATTCAGAACTGAAGCTCTAGAGCACCAGAACGACACGGCTTTGGGTGAAATAATAATCCCGACATCCTTCAGAAGTTCAATAAGTGCTTTGCTGACGGTCTCCTTATTGGTTCTCATCTTTATTTTTATGAGTAGTGCTGTTTATACCCGAAAAGCTCATTTGTCTGGTATTGTCATGCCTTCATCAGGACTAATAAAGGTTATCCCTCAATATTCAGGTTATGTCACAAAGATGAACATATCTGAGGGACAGCATGTGAACATTGGCAGCCCACTCTATTATATCAGTGGCGAGCATTATAACGGGCAGGGAGCCGGTACCCTGGCTGAGCTGCGCCTATCGTTTAATACACAATATCAGATACTTGAATCTCAGCAACGACTCGAGATGCGCGACAATAGTCAACAACAGCAGGGACTTAAGCAACGAATTTCTTCTCTTAAACCGCAAATAATGAGTGCGCAGCAACGCCTTAAAGAGGCTGAAAATCAGGCAGAAATTTCCACCACAATGATGAAGCGTTATCGAGATCTTGTACCACGCCACTACGTCTCAGATATCGAATATAAGCAGAGACAAATGGCTGTCGCTGCCGCTAATGAAAACGTTGAAGAACAGCGCATGGCTCTTTTGCAACTTCGTACGGCTAAAGAAGCGGCAGAAGATGAACTTCAGCATCTGATTACACTTGGGGAGAGCCGGAATCAGGAGCTCGACCGACAGCTACAGGAGATCAAACAGCAACAGGTAGAGCTAGCCAGTCAGGAGAGTTTTATGCTAACGGCCCCAGTTTCTGGGACAGTTGCTGCCGTTCTGATAAAAGAAGGACAACCAGTCCATGCCTCTGAACCGGTCATGACCATCGTACCCGATGATGCCCGTCTCCAGGTTGAACTATATGCAACCAGCCAGAATGCAGGATTTATTCAGCCCGGGCAACGCGTTGCGCTTCGCTTCAGTGCATTCCCATATCAGAAATTTGGTGTCCAGTACGGTGTTATCAAGGACATTAGTCATACCACGCTGACACCTACAGACCTACTCTCCGTCTCACCGGTGACCTGGAAAGAAAATGAAGGGCACTACCGTGTCATTGTTGAACCGGAGCAGATATCTATTCGTGCCTACGGCAGGCAGGAGCCTCTACGCCCAGGTATGACTCTTGAAGGGGACGTAAACCTAGACACCCGTTATCTGTGGGAGTGGCTGACGGAACCACTGTGGAGTGTGAAAGGAAAACTGTGATGGAAGCATTGAACTGGAGTGGCAGGAAACGCTTGCCCGTAATACGACAGGCAGAGTCTGCGGAGTGTGGATTAGCCTGCCTGGCTATGATGGCTAGCTGGTACGGACATAATATAGATTTACCGAGTTTGAGGGAATTTTTTACTGTTAGTTCCCAAGGAATGACTCTTAAAAGGCTTACGGAATGCGCTGCAGGTCTCCGTCTGTCATCACGGGCAGTCAGACTGGAGCTATCGGATCTTAAGTCGCTTGATCTGCCGTGCATCCTCCACTGGAACATGAACCATTTTGTCGTTCTCCATAAAGTACGGGGAAACCAACTCACTTTGCATGATCCTGAAAGGGGAAAAGTAACATTATCTTTGCAGGAGGCAGGAAAACATTTTACTGGTGTGGCACTGGAGTTAACTCCTGCCGCTGACTTCATGCCGAGGGATGATAGAAAAAAAATACATCTGCGCCAGTTGACTGGAAAAACCTCTGGATTGGTTCCGGCAATGCTACGTATTTTGATTTTCGCATTAGCGCTGGAAATTCTGGCGTTAGGTTCGCCTCTCCTTAATCAGCTGGTGATTGATGAAGTACTGGTAACCGCGGACAGAAATCTACTTACACTTGTTATCGCGGCATTATTCTTGCTAACCCTGACAAATATGATGCTCTCGCTGGCCAGGCAGTGGGCAACCATCACCCTTTCGGTAAACTTCAACATGCAATGGACCGCCAGAGTCTTTCACCATCTGGTACGGCTTCCTCTGGCATGGTTTGATGCGCGCAGTTTGGGAAGTATCAGTGCCCGTTTTAGCGCAGTCGACAATATCCAGCAAGCGTTGACCACTCAAGTGCTTGAAGGGATTATGGATGTGTTGTTGGTGCTTACTTCGCTTACGATGATGATCTTGTATAGCCCAAGCATGACATTGATTGCGGTTCTTGCAGCAGTGATCTACGGACTCATGAGAGCATTATGGCACCCTTCATTGAAGCAGTCTGCAGAGGATACATGGGATGCAGAAGCTCGCGAATCCGGACATTTCCTTGAAACATTGGGTGGTATCCTTAGCCTCAGGATTAACGGTGTAATGTCACACAGGGAAGCTGCCTGGCTCAATCTCAATGTCGTACGCAGGAATACCCACTTACGTCAGAGTCGCCTGATGATGTGGTATAACGTTGCACATACGCTAACGGGTAGTGTGGTTACCGCCATTATTTTATGGAAAGGCGCGGGCGCTGTACTTGACGGTACCTTTACCGTAGGCATGCTGGTCGCCTATTTAGCTTATCAGGAACGCTTCTCTGGCAGTATTAGTAATTTGACAGACATGGTGTTTTCTTGGCGTATGCTCGATATTTACAATACTCGTCTGGCCGATATTGTGCTGAGCCAAACCGAAGAACAATTACATCAACCTCATTCGGCAGTTGTAAACGTTCGCGACTACTCCCCTGCGATGAGAGAATTCTCTCTTGCAGAGGCGGAACCACCATTGACTCTGAATAGTATTTCATTCTTCCATAAGGGTTCAGGTGAGAAAGTAATCAGAGACATATCGCTGACAGTGAATCCAGGTGAAGTCGTGGCTATAACGGGTAAGTCAGGTTGCGGTAAATCTACGTTATTTAAACTGATCTTGGGAACCCACTCTCCGGAAAGCGGCGTTATCCGTACCTTTGGAGTACCTCACACGCACCCCCACTATTTTCAGGTTCGTCAGCGTATTGGAACTGTTCTTCAGGAAGACCAACTTTTCAGGGGGTCAATTGCTGAAAACATCATATTCTTTGATGAAGAGCGTGATCAGGAAAGAATGGCATGGTGCGCGAGAATAGCCCTCGTTTACGATGATATTATGTCGATGCCGATGGGTTTTCAGACATTAATTGGCGAAACCGGGGGCACCCTTTCTGGCGGCCAGAAACAAAGGGTTTTGCTTGCGCGGGCATTGTATAAGAAGCCTGGATTATTGCTTCTTGATGAAGCAACTAGCCACTTGGATGTAGAAAGTGAAATTATCATAAGTCAGACACTTCGAACCTTGGGTATTCCCGTTCTCCTGATCGCCCATCGTAAGGAAACGTTAGCTTCAGCTGATCGAATTTTGTTTATGGGGGAGGGCGTAATAATTAAGCAGACATTTGGAGTTGAGGAAGTTGAGTGCCAAAAGCCCTGTTGAGAAATACTTTCCAATGCCTATGATATAGGCAGGAGTCGCTTGAGCTAAACCATATGGGAACTTTTTTAGCCGAATGCGTCAAGTAACATCGAGAATCTCAGTAGGTCTTTCGTTTTTGAGCCTATGTTTTATTTTCTTGATGTATCTACCTTAAACCATGACAGGCGCAGCGCCTAAGTTTAATTCCCTAATATCTGAAACTTTTTTCAAGTTCCAATAATATTAAGGGTCATTCATCAATGAAAAAATTATCATAAATTTCTTGAGGTCTTTTTTCCTGCACACATCATTTTATGAGTGATGCTGTGCTAGGCGAGTTGATGAATATACCTTGCAATATAAATAAATCGGGCCTAGTATCAGGTTGTACGATGATTTTCAAGGCTTGTTTTTACTTTTTCAATTTTTTATGAGGGAATATTATGGTAGCTGAAGCAGCAATCGGTGGCTATATCCTATCTAAAGCAGATATGTTACTTGATGAGAGCATTAAGGATAACTTTAAATTATTGATGTCCACCTTGTTAAAAGAAAAATGGACGCATAAGTCGAAAAAAGGCAATGAATTAATTTCGAAAATCCTCATCGAGGATGAGATCTATAGTGGATTTATTAAATCACATATAATGGAATGTTTGTTTATAAAAACAATTGATGGTAAAAACAAAAATGTTTTTGTAGACGATATATACATTGAGACTCAAATAGAACTTATTGATGATAACACATCGCTTAACTCAAAAAAAATCATAGAGCTAGCGAGAACGGAAGCTTTAAATATTGAGGGTATTGCAGGGCAAGGGAAAAGTACATTTTTAAGAAGGTTAATGCTTGATTGCATCAAATTGCGTACGCATTTACCTATTTTCATAGAGCTTCGTAAGCTAAAAGATGAGCAGAGTATCATCAGTGCGGTAGTTTCTGTACTTAGAGTTGCGGGGCTTGATGCTGATATTGAAAATACACAATCTGCTCTTATGAGCAAAAAACTTCTCCTTTTGCTAGATGGCTATGATGAGCTTAGGAATGAAGATAGAGAGAGGATATATAATGAAATTGAAGAGTTGAAGTTGAAGTTTAAAACTCCTTTAATTATAACCTCTCGTCCTGATACCGCCATCTGTAATAGTACGCTTGTTAAAGGGTTAAGAATTAAAAATCTCTCTCGGTCAATGGCACTGGATATCATCAAAAAAAGAATGGATGAGGAGCACTATACAAAAGCTAAAGAAATTCTAGAAGTGAATGAAAGATTATTTGACTCACTCATAACGCCTATACTAGTTTCTCTTTTTTGTGCGAGCTATCCTGAAACCGACTTTATACCCAAAACTGCTAGTGATTATTATTCTCGAATTTTCAACATCTTATATGAAGGACATGACAAAAGGAAATTATTTTACAATCGTGAAAAAAAACTTAATTTACCAACTGATTTAGCAAAAAAAGCATTTATGGCTCTTTGTTTTTTATGCTTTTCAGCTTCAAAACTTTCTCTTTCTAAGGAAGAGGTATTACATGAAATATACATGTCACTAAAGAGTATAGGCAAAGAAAATAATTTAGATGATAGAGAGTGCTTTCTAGAAGATTTAGTGAGTGTTACTGGCCTTATCAACTCAGATGGCTTTGAAAACTACTCATTCATTCATCGTTCAATAATGGAATACCATGCATCTGTTTACATCAAAAACTCCGAAAAAAAATCAACATATCAAAATAAAATTTGTTCGGAATTATTAAAATACAATGACGAGTTTTTTGGGTTGACTGAGTTTTTATATGAAATAGATCATGAATCAACCTTAAAAAATATCACAATACCTATATTTGAACGCTTTGGTTTTGATGCGAACCATGAAGTCAGTAGCGAACAATTAGATATGATTTATAATTCTATCATAGGTGAGGCAAGAATTGGTATGATTTTTTATGGTGAAAGAACCCACCATAAAGACAATAAAAAAATCCAAGAATCTCTTTTTATCAATAAAGTTGATCAATTTAACGATATTTCATTTGTGTTTAATATTTTTATTGATGACAGCAGTCAAAAAATTAAAAGTTTTAATGATATAACGCAGAATACAATTTTTAACACACCAACTAAGCGCACTTATATATCTACTCATGCAAAAAAAGTTAAAAACCATGAAGTAGAATTCTCCAACGACAACTCTACTTCGCTTCCGAATTTGATATCCGATATGAATTTAACAGAAGATCTTAAAACAGCATTTTCAAAAGAAGTGCTGAAAATTAAGAAATTACATAATATTCTGGTCGATAAATTGAAGGTTATGTCTGATTCGGAAAGTTACTTTTCATTATAATTTAATGAAACCCACTCTTAGCAGCATTGCGCTAAGTGTGGGTTTTTCTCTAGTTACTAAAATGTACCTTTGAAAAAGTAGAGGTGTGCTGATACTATTGGGCAGACCTATGCGGTACCAGATTTCACGCAGCGCACCGGAGGCTTTTCACCGGCGGCCGCCGGATTTTACTGACGGGGTACGGAGCACGATGCCTGGCTTACCTTACGAAGACGACTTTCTTCCTTTCTCTGCCCCGGCCAGTTCCGGCGCGAAGGCAAATCTGTTGCCGACACTGTCGGGTGACACTGTCACCCCCGTCAACCCGGCCCGTGCCTACCTTATTTCCCTTAATTCACCCCGCAGCCGGCAGACAATGGCCTCGTTCCTTAACACGGTGGCCCGGATTCTCGGCGCCCGGGACCTGACGGACTGCAGCTGGGCGGCGCTGCGCCGGCACCATGTGCTGGCCCTCACCGAAATGCTGCGGGATACGGGGCTGGCGGTGGCCACCATCAACACCTATCTCTCCGCTCTGCGCGGCGTGGCGCTCGAGGCCTGGATGCTGAAGCTGATGAGCGTCGAGGATTACCAGCACATCCGGGCCGTGCGTTCAGTGCGGGGCAGCGCCTTGCCGCGGGGCCGGGCCCTGAGCCGGGAGGAAATCCGTCACTTATTTGGTGCCTGTGAGGCGGACCGGAGCAGTAAGGGCGTGCGTGATGCGGCCCTGCTGGGCGTCCTTCTCGGATGTGGCTTACGCCGCTCTGAAGCCGTGGCCCTGAATTATGCGGATATACTTACCGGCGAGCGCGCCCTGAAAGTCCTCGGCAAAGGGAACAAGGAAAGAGTGGCATATGTCCCGGCCGGGGCATGGCAGCGGCTGGAGCTGTGGGTGGACCAGGTCCGGGGCGAGGCTCCCGGGCCGCTGTTCACGCGTATCCGCCGGCACGACTGCCTCACGGAAGAGCGCCTGACCGACCAGGCGGTATACCATATCCTGCAGGTGCGTCAGCGCGAGGCCGGACTGGACAGGTGCGCCCCGCACGATCTGCGGCGAACTTTTGCTACCGCACTGCTGGATAACGGGGAAGATCTGATTACCGTCAAAGATGCGATGGGACATGCCAGTGTCAACACCACACAAAAGTACGATCGCCGTGGTGAAGATAAACTTCGTCGCGCACGGGATAATCTTAACCTTGATTAATTCAGCAGCTTCTTTGGCTATCTTATACTGTATAAAAAAGACCCAAAAAGTAAGACCTTAAATTTTAGCTTGCTTCTTTTCCATCTGATCTGAGAGCATCATTCGCAGCGGACACACCACTAAGAAGTGTAAGTGCCTCCTTTTCGCTAAACTCCCTAAACAGTTTTCGCATCTCTTTTACGCATTTGACCATTTTCTAATCTTCAGCTGCTTTTCAAATGCTTTTAGTATCCTCGATGGCTACTGTCAGGTCATCTTTTCGATATAAAAGCATACATTGTAGCTCTATCAGCATGAAGCCGCCCGCTCGATCATATCCAAACTTATCCCCGCACATCTGTATAGCGGCGATAATTAGATTATGGTTAAGGATTATACGATGGTGAGTGCCAATGTCAGTACCACAAATAAGCATGGCCGGCGTAGCGTGGAAAAAATTCGAAAGTTCGAAACAGACTCTTCCTGCACGAATTAGGTTAATGAAGAACTTCTTTGGAGAATACGGTCACTTTCTTTTCGTGCCTGTAGAGGATCTTCCGCACGCTGTCTTTTGCAGTCTTCACCAGTAAACAAAGAATGGGGCAAGGCCTTGTCCTGACGCAGGAACGCCAGTTATGCTTGTGTCCATTGCGCTGATAAGGCGTGAAACATGCGCTTTATCAATAAGAGTTAGTTGATTTAAAAAGTAAAAATCAAAGGTGTATTAATTATTTTTATTTCTCGTTTCATCCTTAATATTGCATACAATACAGTTTCTAATACTTAATTGATAGCTTAGTATATTATTAATCTAAAACGGAACGTGACTGTTATCCTCAGATATTAATTTCATTATCTCAATTGATTTTTTATCAATAATATAGGCTAAAGTTTCTTTCATTTCGTCAACACTTTTACACTCGAAAAATTCCGAATCGGTTTCCAATTGCATTGGATATCCAGTGCTTTCATTAATACTAAATCCAAGCAAAATTAAATTAGAGCCATAACTTTCATCACTTTTCTTCTTAATATAAACAAGCCTTTTGCAATCTTTGAACAAAAAAACCATTGGTTCGTTTTCACAAATTTTATAATCAATGGAATTAGATGTTAGCTCTTTTAGTATATCTAAAACTGAAGAAATATCATCTTCTATTCTTGCTTTTAATTGCAAGATGTTATTAGCATTCTCCAATGATTTCTTTAATCTTTCTTTCAATTCTTCTAATTTACTTGTCATGATAAATCCTACAAAAAAATAGGGTAATGATCAAAGGTTTCAAAAAACCTGCGATCTAGACATGTGTTATCATCGCCCATGATGCGATAAAAATCAAGACTGTTCATATCTAATTGTAGACAGCTATCAGTACCAAAAAGAAATGATGATGAAAATAATATTTGATCAAAAACAAACCACCGATTCGTTGATCCTGACTTATAATGGTAAGTACCTAAATTGTTGGTTTTTTTATCAGATAGAAGGTACCAAAACGGGTTGAAAAGTAGCTTCCTTTTTTTTTGCACCTGATGATAATCTCTTGTTGCATATAGTTTTTCATTAATAGCAACAGAGTAAGGGTTTGTATTATAGTCTCCCATACATATTATTTGGGAATCAACGCCGTGATCATCTAATATTTTCGAGATGTTGCTTCGTAGCGCTTCAGCTACATCTTCTCGTGTTTTTTCACTTGCACTTAAAACTGAAGGCCAATGAGACAAAAAGACCGTTAGCAAGCGTTCTGTTTTAATATCTTTAAAAACAACTCTTACACCAACACGCAAAGTTTTATCATCTGGCTGTATTTTTGTAATGTATTTAAATGAGATAAACTCTAACTTCGAGGCTTCATACATAATTGATATATCAATTATTACTCGCCCTACTTTTCCAGATAAATCCAGATACTCAAGATCTAATTTCTTTGCGAGATCTTTAAAATCAATAGCTTCATCCTCTGATATTTCACAAATCCCAAATAAATCGACACTCTTTTCTTGGGATATCTTTTTTATATAATGTTTTGCCAATGTAATAGCTTGAGTTTTATCTTTATTGTTCGTTCTTATAGGTGGAGAGATTCCAATATTCCACCAACATATGTTTAATTCCATAGCGTCATCATTTTTAACATATTTTCCACATTGTATGTTTTTTTTATTTTTTTTTAAATTATTTTATTAAAAATATATGACGCATACTAAAAACTGAAAATAATCCATAAATATCAAATGGTTAGCATTTATTTTTTGATGGTAACTGTATTTTCCTCTCTAGCTTTGATTGTCCTTTCTCCCGGTCATTTGGGCAATCCGGTTTGATAAGGTGAAGTCTCGAGCCTGTTTGATAGCTCTCTAAGAGCATCAAAGTTCTCTCAGCCCTCACCCAGCGTTTTCTATATGCAGATGTTCAAATTTTTAAAGACTAAACAAGAAGATTGGACATGCTCTGCGAGACAGGACACTTCAGTGCTTTACTTTATCGATCGCTGCCAGAATCTGCTCCGGTGACGCCTGCCCGGCAAAGGCAGAGATGCTTTCAGGCGAGGCATTCTCCACCGGCATCACAATCAGGCCTGGCGTGCCCGTGAGCTCCAGCGCCTGCGCGAGCGCATCGTTTTTTTCCAGAACAGGGGCATGGTCCACGGCGTTCAGCGTATCCACGCCGGCGTCGTGAGCTGCCGCCTTAATATCCTCTGTTGTCAGTTCACCCTCGATGTGCCCCGTGTGATAAATCCCGTTATGGTAGGTCAGGTAGCCTGCTGCGCCTTTCGCTTTCCAGACCCCGATACCATACTGCGCCGCCAGGGACGACGTCTCCCACTTCGGTGCAAATATCGGCCATTCCTTAAAGATGTAACGCACGTCAGGGCGGGCTTTCATCACCTGCTCCATGCCCGGTGCCAGCCTGCTGCAGAACACGCACTGATAGTCGAAGAACTCAATCACGACGACCTTCGCGCCGGCCGGGCCGGTCACCGGCGTGTCAGCATCCCTGAGCAGTGCCGCCCGGTTATCCATGACTTTCAGGCTCATGGCCAGTTGCTCACGCGCATGCTGTTGTTGCTGCAGCTTCTGGCTGACCTGCACCAGAACGTCCGGGTGCGCCAGCAGATAGTCAGCGGCTATTTTCCCGATGCGGGCTTCCTGCTCAGGCGTGAATGCCGGCGCAGGTGCCGCATGGAGTGGGGTGAAAACAGATAATATGATTGTTGTAACTAATGGCAGTGTTGCCTGTCTGGCGTTCATGAGTGCTCTCCTGATTAACGTTCTTTCTGAATGGTGCGTGGGGGGGCGTGTTCCTGATGCTCTATCTCACGTCCGCGCTCAGGCATATCACGCGGCAGCGGCATGTCACGCTGCTGCTCAGCAAGCTCCCGGGCCACCTGCCCGGCAACGGCATGCTCGCCGGTGGCTTTATCCTGCGACAGTGCCGGCAGCGGGCCGGTACGCGCCTTATCCGCCTGAAGTTCCCGCTCCTCGCCTGCAATGCGCGCAATGTCCTTCCCGTCAGGTGCGGGCTGGCGCTCCTGTGTGGCGTCGTCTTTCATACTGAGACGGATATCCGCGACACTCTCTTCTTCAGGCAGCACAATCCGGCTCTGGTACTCCTCATACGCCTGCATCTCCTGCTGACGCTGTGCCTCTGCAATCGCATACTCATCGCTTCCCCGCAGCGCCTGAATGGCCTGCTCGATGGCACGGGCAGGAACAGGTTCATCATCACGCGCGGGGGCGATTGCAGGCACCGCCACGGTCTCTGTCTCAGCAAGCCTGATCGTCTGTGCACGGGCAGCCTCTTCCGACAGGGCTGCGCCCTGGCTGACTTTCAGCATCCACGGTGAAGGCTTCTCGTCGCCGGTCTGCCACACCACGCCGTCTTCCGGATGCTCTCTGACCGCCTTAAACGCCTCGTCAGCCGTGCGTACCACATGGGTGTTCCCGCTGCGGCTGCGCTGCATGACTGCCCCGGTCGCGCCCTGGGTGGCCACCATACGCACGTCACCCCTCATCAGGCGACCGGTGTCACTGGCTACCAGTGAGACGAGCGCCAGTCCGGCGCTGCGACCGTTGTTGTCATACAGGGGCAGCGCCAGGGACGGGTCCGGGAAACGCCGGGTGGCCGGGATCACTCTTGCGGTGAGATTATGCTCACCCATCGCCTCATGCCGCGACCACGCACGCCCTATCGCGGTTTTTCCGACAGGCTGTCCCATCGCCCAGATAACCTTCGCCTGTTTGCGCTCTGTCTGCGGGCTGAGGGCATCGTGCGCCGTCTTGAGATCGTACTCGGTTCGCTTGATGCTTTTGACCCACTTTTCCGTCCCGTCCGTGTAGACCTGCACATGCTGTTTTGCACGCGATAACGAAATGTAAAATGCACGTTTGTGGGCCATCGCCTGGCGGCTTCCCTCCGTCCCTTCCAGCGCCAGTACCGACTCCTCACTGGCCCCCTGTGCGCCATAGCCTGTGATGGCCCAGGCATAATCCAGATGCTGTTCGGCCCTGACCTGCACGGGATTGATGGTTTTCTTCCCGTCCGCGCCCTGCAGCACGATGTCCCCGCTGTCGGTCACCTTCTCAACGGTAAATTTCTGGTTGGCAGCCTGCCCCCGGTTACGGTCGGTGACGGTGAAGCGCACCACGGCACCCGCTGCGAGTATTTTCTCGCTGCGTTTAAACAGCTCCACGTCACCGGTGAGCAGCTCGCGGGGTGAAACCATCGCGATCCGGTCATTCTCGTTCCGGACGGTAACAAGCGAGCCGTTATAATCGACGGCCACCACATCCTGATAGGTGTCGCCGCGCTTCAGCACCATCCCCGCCTCCCAGGCCGCCAGCTTGTTGAACTCATGCCGGGTATGCTTAATTTTTTCCAGCACCGGCACGCTGATTTTTTTCTGGCCCAGCTCCTCCCGCGCGTCCAGTGCGTCAAAAATCTCCCGGTTAATGGCCGCGCGATCGTCGTTCAGCTGGGCAATAATCAGCGTTTCGTCCCGTGCCTTCGGCGTGCGGCTGAGCCAGTCAGCCACCAGGTCACTGACCGGGTTGTCTGACTCCGCCAGTCCCTCAGCGGGGGGCTGCCAGTCCGGTTCCTGACGGGCAACGAGATCCGCAGGCTGATGCTTCAGCCGCTCAAGCGCGGCATCGATGCGGTTATCAATGACGTCATGTACCGCGTCACGTAGGTTGACCTCCTTCTGGCGGACAATCTGTTTCATGATGGCCACATCCATCGGGCTGCGCTCCTGAACCAGCCTGAACGGTGCCCCTGATTCCGGGGATTCAAACTGATCGATGTCCCCCATCGACACGCCCCGCCCCCCGCCGGCCTGAATGGCCAGATACGCGGCGGCAGTGTCCTGGTTGCCCAGCATTGAGGATTCATCAATAAGGAAAACGCGGTTGCTGAAGTCGGGCTTTTCGCCGGCGGCCTTCATCTGGTCATACTCGACGAGGAAGGATTTGACCGTCTGTGCCTCGATCCCCACCGCCCGCAGCTCCTTCACCGCTTGGTGCGTGGGTGCAAGACCATGCAGTGCGGGACGAGCGGATGCCGGCAGGGTGTCGAGTGCGCTTTTCACCGCGCGCACCTGGGTGGTTTTACCCACCCCGGCATACCCCTGTATACCGGTAAACTGATCCCGGCTGTTGAGGACCAGCTGCGCCGCCGTCTTCTGCCCCTGCGTCAGGCCGTCGAGCAGGGCATTATCCACCTGCTCCATCAGGGGCGCCTGGGTGTCCTTGCCCGCGACAATGGCGCTGATGATGGTTTTCTCCATCTCCCAGGTCGCGCGGGCTACCAGCAGGGGCTCTGTTTTGTTCGGGACGCGGATCAGGTCGCCGTTTTTGATCATCGCATTGATTTCACGCGTCACTTCCGTCAGACCCGGATGAAATGCCGTCGCGGCCTCAGCCAGCTTCAGTTCGTTGAGGGTCACGGACTGCTGATCGGCAATGGCACGCTGGACCGCCAGCGCGGCGTCACTCAGCACACCGGCCTGAAGTGTCCGGACGGCGCTGCTGATGTCGGCCTCACCGCTGAGTTTCGTCACAAGCTGCACCGGCGAATTGTCGACACGCATTCGCTGCAGCCGTGCCTCCGCCCGGTCCTGCGTCTCGGCCGTAAATATCTCGGCGCGGCTCCCGGACTGCGCCAGGGAGTTCATGGTCTGGGCTGAGATATCCCGCGAATTGAGGGCGGCCAGCACCACGCCGGTGTCGTTGTCACGGTTGCCCGGCCCGGCCACGTAGCCGTGGGTCACATACAGTGGCCTGTCTGCCGGCAGCGTGACGGCCTTTCCGTCCCGCATGACCCCGATGCCCGCCGGGCTGATGCCGGTCACGGTCAGCCTGTCTTTTGCCTTCAGGCCTGCACCGCGGTCGGCGGCCAGCGCAATCAGTTTATCGCCGCCGGCAACGTGCAGCTGCTCGCTGTTGAAGAGTCGCCAGTCGGCAGTCAGGTCGCTGATTTTCTGTATGACCAGTACCCCGTCGCTGTCAATAAGCGACAGCATCCGGGTCTCCTCATGCACCCTGTCGATAATGAAGTGCCGGGCTTCACGCTCCGTGCGGTCTTCCAGTACCTGGCCGGCACGGTAAGACCCGGTCATCCGGCGGGTTTTGCTGTCCAGCCATACCGGTGTGCGCGCCTCAATGGTGACACCGTCACGCTCAAGCTGCCCCGCGTTCTGCAGGGCATCGCGGATAAGCCCGGTCAGCTGCTTCTGCTCGCGCTGCCCAATCACCACCGCCGTCACCGGCTCCGTGCCGGGATTCAGCTCCGCAAAGCGGGTGGCGAGCGCGCTGTACCGATCGCGCTTGTCAGCAATACTGATAACCTCTGCTTCAAGACCCGGCGACGGCTCCGTGCGGCGGCTGCGCCTCACGCCGGCAGACTCCAGCACTGACATGGCATTCCCGTTCGCCTGACGACCCGCGCTGTCGAGAAAGACCAGTTGAGCGTCTTTTTCCCGCGCCTCACCCAGCAGGATCAGCGTTTCCTTCAGCCCCAGACGCTCTGCACCCTCAATAATAAGCGTGCTCTGTGGCCGCAGGCTCAGTTCCCCCTTCAGCATCTGCTGGCGCCCGGTGATGTGTTCCCGCAGTACGTCTGATTTAGCCAGTGAAATGGCACGTTCAGCCGAGCTGGCCAGCACCTTCACTTCGCGGCCATGCGCAGCAGAAATACCGGCCAGCTGCTCCGTCAGTTCACGGATGCCAGCCACGCCCTTCGGGGCATTCATCAGTACCAGGGCATCCTTCTCAACAGGCTCAAGGGCAGGCGGCGCGTACTGTGCCGGACGGGTGAAGCTGACAACGTGCGTTTCGCTGAGGTGCTCCTTTCCCAGCGCCTGAATGGAGAGTTCATCGAGAAGGTGATGGCGGGAGGTGAACACGCCTTTCTCTGCATCAAGCGGCACGATCAACCCCTCTTTCAGCGCCTCATCCAGTGCCAGTTTGATTTCTTTCACATCGGGTATTGTGTCGCTGAATTCGGTGGTGCTCAGCAGCAGTTCTCCCCAGGTGAACCGGGTTTTGCTGTCGCTCAGTTGCGAGACCGCCATGCGCACGGCATCCGTCACCTCCTGACGGACGTCGGGCTGCTGCGAATCGGCCGTTTTCACGTTCCCGCCACGCTCTGCGCTGACCGGTGCGCTGCGCTCCGGTATACTGCGGGCCGGCACTGGCTCAGCCGAGTCACGCCCTTCTGCAGACCGTGCCGGTTGTTCCGCGTCGCGCTGACCGTTAGTGCGTGTCACCTGCTCATCACGGGCAGGCTGTTCTGCCGGCGACGGTGCTTTCGTTGCGTCCGGTTGCGTGGTGTCACGAACAGGTTGACGGTGCGCCGCAGGGATGGCCCCGGCGTCGGGCGCATCGCGCGGCACCACGCTGTCCTGGTAGGCTTTCATATCCCAGCCCTTCTCTTTCATCTGGGTCTGCCAGCGCTCCATCAGGCGAAGACGGGAGGGATCAACTTTGGCTTTACGGGTGTTCTTGGCGGCGATATCGAGGCTTTTCAGCGTGGCCTCGGCACCGACGGCACCCCGTATCTCGCGGCCGCGCGAGGAATATTCCTCACGGACCTCTTCCGGCACGGCCTTAATTTCCCACATCCCGTGTGGTCCGACTTCCTCAATTTCATGCCCCAGGGTTTCCACGCGATCACGCAGGGCGGTGCGGTAAAGTTTCCCCAGCGTGACCTGCATTTTCATCACCGTCTCGATAAAACCGGCGTTGTGGATGTAGTCCGTGGCCAGCGCCTTCCATTTGCCGTTCAGCTCCGTCATGTTGGCAACCAGCATGTGCGTGTGCAGCAGCGGATCGAGGTTACGGGACGTGTCGTGCGTGTAGAGCGCGGCCACCATTTTCCCGGTGGGGATGATGGAGGTTTTGCCGTCCACGGTTTCGCGCGCGGAGATCAGTTTTTCAACGTAGCCTGCTGCCACACGCACAGCGTACTGATGGGCTTCCAGCATGGCTTTGTCCCCGCCCACCAGGGCGAGGATGGAGACACTTTTCGGTGCCGAAAACGTCAGGTCATGGCCGGGGCGATGGGAGTGAATACCGTTGACCTCCTTACCGAGCCGGGAGCCGTCAGGCAGGCGGCCCTCGAGCACGGCCGTCAGCTGGTCGCTGCGCACCGGACCTTCCAGCCCCAGCGCACTGGCCCCCTCACCCAGCCATTCGCTCTCCAGCTGCCCGAGAAAATAGTAATTGTCTTTGTTGCTGTAGTAGCCTGCCGCATCACCGGCAGACACGATGGGGGCGGGTGACATCATCGTTCGGGTTCTCCGTCATAATCGCGTTTAAAATCGGCTTCATCAAAGCCGGGATCTTCGGGGTGGCGGTTAACGAGGATGTATTCCTCCTCGCGCTCCATCCGCTGGCGGGTATTCCCGTCTTCGTTGTGGTGTCCGGACGCGGTTCTGGGCTGGCCGGCGGTCTTCAGCTCCAGCCCACCGTTTCCCAGCTGTGTGACCTGCATCCTGAGTTCCTGTGCCTCTCCGCCGCCTTCACTCTCATTACTTTCTGCAGCATCAGCATCGAGTGGCTTACGACGCATACGGTTCAGCAGTTCCACCGGGGAGGCAGAAGCAGGCGTTTCGTGCAAAGGTGTTTTTGGCAATGGAGACGGCTTTATTACTGTGGGGGCATCATTAACAGCCTCTGTCGCCGGGTTCTCCGGCGGTGTCTCTGCAGGAACCGGACGAAGATGGGCAACACCCGGACGCCGGGGCAGGGATGGTTCAGGACGTGTAACCTGTAGCGGCGCCGCTTTAACAGATTCTCCGGCCGGAGGCTGCACGGCGTCCTTGCGGGCTGGCTGGACCCGCTGTGATGGCGTGGCAGCAGGAGCCGGACTGACCGGCTGACCTGACGGCTGTGCATCTGGCTGTGCCGCCGCTTTTTCCAGGTGCTCTTCCCCGGTCGGGAACACCAGGCCGGCCAGGGCCGCATCGCGCTCGTTCTCCCTGATCACCTTTTCCAGCTCGGGGCTGAGGGCATCGCGGATATTGCGCTCAATCAGGCCGATATTTCTTTTTTTGGTTTTACGGTACTTCAGCGCCAGCTTCACCACCGGATATTCGCCAGGCAACCGCACATAAAACTTCAGGTTACGCAGCTGCATGACCTCTTCATAATCAACGATGGGCTGGCTGACCTTGTCCTTGCCTATGGATATCCCGTCACGCACCTGATCGAGGCCATAGGAGTTCTGCTCGCGCGCCTCCCGGCGTCGCTGATTACCCAGCTCCGCCTCAACCATTTTCGCCACATCAGCACTCGGTGAGCGGCCGTACATGCGCGTGTTGAGCAGGTCAAAAATGGCTTTCGCCACTTCCCGGCCATAGGTATTGATCAACTGCGGCATGTTCTGGATACCGATGACAAAACAGCCACCAAACTTACGCGCCTCCGCCAGGGTCTCCTCAAACTGCGGGATGCGCTGAAGGCTTGGCTTTTCATCCATGATGAACCACACCCGACGGTCAGCGTTCTCCCCCATGCTCTGCAGGTAGAGGGTGGCCATCGACATCCACATTGAAATTAAAGGTCGCACGCTTTTGCGGTGACGGGCCTGGGTGGAGATAAACAGCCAGCTGTCACTGTACTGCTCGCTGGTCATCCAGTTACGGATAGTGAATGAAGGCCGCGTGCCGTCATCCAGCCCCTGGAGAAACCGGAGCGCCTTGGCGTAGTTGGTGACGACCGAGCGGATGGAGATGGCCGTTTTTTCGATTTTCTCTTCGACCAGGTTTGCCGCCGGCGTTTTGGCCAGATACTCGCGCAAGCTTTTCATGCTCAGAGACAAAAGGGTCTTAAGGTATTTTTCGATACTGCGCTCAGGGTCTGCTGACATGCGGATGGCAAGGTCTGAGGCAATCGTCCGGGAACTGGAGACCCAGAACGGATCAGAATCACCTTCAATGGGGATAAGGCTCGTTGCAAAGTTTTCGAAATCGATAACATCCAGACACTCTTCCCAGAGCCGCCAGTCAGGACAGCGTGAATCGTGCGGGTTGAGGATGAAATCCTTATCCGGATTGTAATGGGTCTGAACGAAGGTGCATCCGGAGTCATAAATGATGGCGCGATCGCCGCGCCGGCGGATGATATCCAGCAGCCAGCGGATTGCGGTGGACTTGCCGACCGAGACGGTGCCGTGTATGAGGAAATTCATCACCTCGGCGTTTTTAACCAGGTGCAGGTCGCCTATCCGCAAATCTGACAACTCGCCATTTTTACGCAGCAGGGCATTAACCTCAGATGCCTTTTCGGTGAGTTTCATACCGGAGATGTATTCGTCCTCGCTCTCCTGTTTACCAATACGCGCGATGTACCAGGCGACGCCGGCGAAGACCGCCATGCTGATAACACCGGCGATCGCTGCGGCGGTCTGCAGATGCCCCGCCAGCCTGTCACCCATGAACTGCATGTACGGGTCTTTCAGCATCTGCTGGAGAGTCATTTTGAGCGTCATGGTGGTGCTGGTCGGCGCGTAGAAGTAATGGATCTCATAAAACTTCCCCTGACCGGCCGGCATCAGGTCGATGAAACTTTCGTTGACCCGTGCAAACCAGTACCAGCTGCCGTTATCCAGCATTTCCTGGGGCGTCAGCCAGAAGAACAGGCATGCCGTGATGGCACCAAACAACAGGAATACCCAGTAGCCGATCCAGTTGTTCACCTGCAGAAACATGCGCCAGCGGTAGGCGGTCATCTGCCCGCCCTGTGTGAGGTTTTTTCCTTTAAAGCTCATAGATTTTGTCCGGCCGTTATCGCATCACCGGTGTGGTGATGTGCGTTATCAGGGAAGAAAAGTTGAAACAGGTGTGATTAACCTGGTACTGCGTGGGAGGATCGTTCTATGCCAGCTGGCTCAGCTCATACCGTGCCTGATGACATCCGTCCTCCCAGTCCTGTTCGTTAATGCTCACCGCCGCAGAACGGACAGTGGTGGCCACATCTGCATAACCGGGTGAATGCCCCGCCCGGGATGCCAGACCATAAAGGGTGAATACGTAGCCGGCCCAGTACGCAATGTGGGTTTTGTCCTTCTCATCCGGAAGCGAACCGAGCACGTTCAGACAGGAAACCGTCATCAGCAGCGCGCTCTCAAGATGGATAAGCGACCATAATCCGGGCAGGTCATGCTGTTTGTTTTCAGAATTCATGATGGAAACAGTCCTTTGACGTTAAACCCGTAGCGCTCGCCGCAATCCGGATACCGGCGCAGCCGTTTGTCCGGTGAGGAAGCGAAATATCCACTGAGGGTGAGAAAGGCACATACGCGCCGGGCTGAAAGACATGCAGAAAGGGGTTACGGCGATGAGACTGAAAGGTAATGCCGGTCTTCCTCCTGCTGTTTAAGTTCATACGTTGCGTCCCTGATGCCGGTCCGCCACGCCTGTTCATCCATTTCAGTGGCCAGATGTCTGACAGACAACGCCACATCCGCGCAGGCTTCAGAGTCCCACAAACTGGCGTCCAGGCCCTCCAGGGTCATAACGTACCCGGCCCACCACGGCGCAAGCGCCAGCCGCTCATACTCTTCAACGCTTCCGGACTGGCGGATAATGGCCAGGGCATGAACCAGATCGCTTTCCAGCGCAATCAGCGCCAGAAGGTCTTCTGAGCCACCCGGCCTGCGATACGGGATATATACCGACACTATTGCACCTCATCATGTTGCGCCCTTCCGGATACAGCAATGCACCCGACAGCGCAGCGCGCGACAGGAAAGCGGAACCGGAAAGGCGTTGTTAACAGTGAAATCGGGCAGGAGGCCCGGAGAGAAAAGCGGTGTTACATAATGCCGGCGATGGACCTGGCCAGCTGCGCCTCGAGCACCGGTTTTGCCTCATCAAACTTGAGGTTAACCTTGTTGGCGTTCGAGACCACGCGGGTCTGGTATTTCGCCCGGTTGCCCTGCTCTGTGCTGGTCTGCAGCTTCACCCCGGATGAGCCCTGTTTCAGCGCCGCCACATTGTCCGTTGTGACGACAGCCTTGCTGCGCTCGGAGATTTGCAGATCGGTCACCATCGTGTAGTTAACGTCCTCGACCAGCGCATCAGCCGCCATACCGACAAGGCCTGCCGCCAGCCCTGCGCCGAGTGTTGCACCAGCGGAGCCGGTGTTATAACCCGTAATGCCCGCGCCCAGGGCAGCGCCCGTCACTGCTCCTTCGTAACCGGAACTGAGGAAGCCCTGTGACTGCCGTAAATCCATTTTGTCGGCCTTGAGCACGTTCGCCTGCACCCAGAAATACGCCGCGTCCTGAGAGGCTGACACCTGATACCCTTTTGCAGTAAGTTCTGCCGCAATTTTTGTCTGCAGCCCCGACATATCTTTGTCCGACGTATTTCGCACCTGAATGTACACCGTTCTTTCTGAGGCAGGCTCAAGCCAGATGGTTTCACTCATTTGCATTCTGACGTCCAGATTGCGCTTTTTAACTGCTGTGCTCATGGCACCGCAGCCGCTGAGGGCAAAAACAGACAAAGCGATACCGCAAACTGCAAATTTATTCAGTTTCATATTTATTCCTGAAGTGTTTTATAAAAGAAACGCTAACCACCGGGGCAGTGGTTAGCGCTTAGTGAGAAAAGGATGAATTTGAGGGCGACGATTACGTGTAACGGGATAAACTTTTACTTCGTCTAGTATCCACGAGTCGAATCATAAGGTTGATGATTCGTCGGGTCATTAAAATTAGTTCCCCAGCTATTGCCTGCAACATCCAACCCCGACATGCCACCTTGCATGGGAAGGCCCGATGAAGGGTTTATATAATTATCTGTACCACTAATCGAACCAGTATAAACATGAGCATTGATTTCATTTGAACTTAAGTCATTAGACATGCCTACAGATGCAAAATGTCCTTTATATGACTCTGTTGCAATCAGGCCAAGATTTGGGATGCTCTGCACTTGCTCGTTTGTAAGCTCATGAAAGCGTCCATCTTTGACTTTAAAGTACTTGCCTGAATCTTTATCAAAAAAGTATTGGTTTTTGGATATCTTGGCACCACAAACAAATACAAATACAAACGCCAAAACAGAGTGAATTACGATCCCACAGATTAAAGCTGTTTCACGATCTTCACCTACAGTTGCGGCCAGCCCCCCCAAACAAGCTAACAATGCCAACGAAATATACGTTACCAAGGAGGTTGAGCACATTAATTTACTTTTCTTGAGAGAGAAGTAAATCGCGAGATATATCAAAAAAGCAAGAGAATTCAATATAAGTGACATATATAAGAATGATAAGCCGAAGCGTAGACTCATAACGCCAGCGTAACCTAAAAACATTACCATCGGCATAAAGCAATAAATATTATTTATTGTTCGATTCATAATAGTCACCTCTTGATCCCATTCTTCTTCATATCGTCAATTTCATCTTTGAGCTTGCCAGGGTCTAACTCGTTAAACGGATTGAAATTACTCGACTGATCATATTCTTTCTCTTTACGCTCGAGATTGAATCTTCCTTGAGCGTTATTAGATTCATCCTTAAGCATATCACTGGATGCCTGAACAGTGGATTGTTTTTTGCCTATTTCCACAGAAGATCTGTTGATATTTTGCTCGTTGGCAGATCTTTGTGCTGCCACGCGCTGATGCATCTCTTCCTGTGGCGCAAAGCCCTGTCCTGCCTGCTCCTGAAGTCGTGACTGGTTTTGCTGGAATGCTGTCTGCATATCCTCACCTGGAACCTTGCCGCCACGCACCTGCTGCCCTGAACCGCCCACATTATTTACCGGGGTCTGAGGCGCTGAGTGGCTGTGCCCCGTCTGCTCAGTATGATGGTGTTGTATATTATTTCCACCCGCACGATGGGTTTCCATGCTGCCGGACTCACTGAATCTGCCTGAAGGACTGTTCGTAACCGGCTCGTCAGGTCCATTAGCACGTGCATGGCTGCCCGGAGTGGTAACACCTGACACACTGCGATGCTCAGTATTCCCGTAACCGCTGATTTCAGAACCTGCCGTTTGCGACCCGGTGGTTAACGGAGCACTGCCACTTTCATTGCGATAGGTCTGGCTGCCACCCGTTTCGCTGCCTGCCGCATGATTACCACCGCTGACAGTATGATTACCGCTCTCGCTGGCAAAGTGCTGATTGCCGGAGGATGCAGGGCTGTAGGTACCGCCTTCAGACTGTCCACCGTGCGAAGACATTGCGGCATTAAGCGGCTGCGGTTCACCGGCGGTGCGGACGATGTGCTCTCCGCTGAAAGCGGCGTGCTCATTGCCGCTCTGCAGATCGCTGCGCCCCTGTCCATAGTCGCCCATAATTTCAGGCTTGAGGCGTTCGTTAACAAATTCCATCGCGGCCTCTCGCGCAGTCGGGGCGCTGGTCAGCATGGACTGCGCCTTGTCTCCATAGCGGTTGGATGCCCAGTCCACGAACTCCTGCGTATAGTTGGTATCAAGCGATGCACTCTCGTTCTGAGCAAGTGTGGCCATGCGGCTGAATTCGTTGCTGTTTGTCGAACTGGTCGTGAACTGATGATACTGGCTTTGCGCATCGTTAAGCGTGGCAGCAAGCTGCTGAACGTTACTGGTGCCGGCACTTTCGGAATGGATCGCAGACTCGTTAACGCGGCTGCTGGACACCATATCCATGCCTTGTTTAAAGTCACGTACAGCTTGGCTGTTTTCATCATGACGATGTTCGTTTGATGACATACCACTATCCTGTATGCCTCTAGAACTACCAGTAGAATGACGCAAATCTGCGCCGAGATGCCCCTCTGCGCCAAATTTCACTACAGCAAGGTTAACGCCTCCACTTGCTGTAGCTTTAACGCCTGCGGAAAGTGAACCCTGGTTACTGATATCCATCAGCTCGTTATACGCCTGCTGGGTAGAGATATTTTTGGCTTTAGCATAGTTCTCCGCTGCTGACATCATCATGTTCGCTCCGCGAGAAGCATTCACGGCCTGGCTGTTCTCACTGCCATTGCTGATATTTTCCGTACTGCCCGACTGCTTAGTCACCTGCTCCAGCTGTGACCAGCCACTGGTGACGCTGTGGTTGTAGCCATCGAGCGCCGTCTGCGCCTGCACCTGCGACATGCGCGCCTGCTCCTGGAAGCCGGAGCTGGCCAGCTGGCTGAGACGCATGTTCACCGGCAGGTTGGACATGGCACCGGAGCCGTCGATCACATTCTGTCCACTGGAAGTCAGGGTGTGGCTTGAGCCGTTATCTGCCTGCCAGGTCTGCTGTCCCAGACGCTGCACCATATTGGTGTCCATCTTGTTCTGGTTCAGGTTGTCCATCGACATGTTATTGAACGACCAGTTGCCGTCTGCCGTGGTGGAGGCCACGCCGGCAGAGCCAAACGCCATCGAGCTCATCACGCTGCCTGCCAGCTGCGATCCCATTGCCGCCGCCCCTTTGGTCAGGAAAAACGACAGCACCGGAATCGACATCGCGCAGTACCCGGCAAGGTTGGCGACATCGGAGTGCTGGAGCGCGACCGCATCCCGGTTGGACAGCACCAGGGGGGTTCCCCCTGTTTTTGTCTGCAGCCAGAATGTCGCGGCGTAATTGAGGATGGCGAACATCACCGGCCACATCTGGAAGTACAGAAACCCGCCGATATACAGTTTCAGGGTGTTCAGTCCGAAGAGACTGTGGTTTGCCGCTGCCAGCGCGATGACCAGCGGGAAGAGGCAGACCAGGATCAGCATCATGAGTGACTGCAGGAACGGTAACTGCCGCGTGGCCAGTGTGCTGCCTGCCGCCCAGCTGAGGCGCTGCTTGGTGGCCGCACTTTCGGTGGCCAGATTCAGCAGGTTCGCGGTGTCCGATGAGCGGGCCGCAAAGCCGCGGATGCCCTGACGGATGGCGCTGTTGGTCACGTTGTTCTTCATGATCTGCGCCGCACTCATTCCGCCGGCGTAGAAGAAGCCGTAACTTTCATTCATCGCGTTGGCCAGCATCACCGCCCCGTTCATCCGGTTTCCGAAGATGCGTTGCGTGAGCATGGAGAAGGTCGGGCTGGTCAGCTGACTGTCATGCCCTGCGAGCGTCTGGATCTGCGACGCGGCCTGCTGACAGGTCAGAAACTCACGGTTCGTCGACGTTGTTTTGAAAATCCCCCGCAGCGGGCTGGGGTTACTGGTGATAAGCCCCAGCGGGTCAGTGGTGTTCAGCAGCTGGTTCACGGTGTATTTGTGGTTCAGCAGGATATCGCCGATGACGCAGTTTTCCACGTAGTCAGGCAGCATCTGTGCCAGCTCCGGGTTCTGCGTCTGAATGTCACTGCTTTCCGCCACGATACCGGACCCGAACAGCATGCCGGTTTTGGTGTAGGTCACCGAGTCCGGGCGTGCCATCATGTAATCGTAAAGCTGCGCGAGGTGATACCCGATCCCGGTTGTCACCGAGGCAATGCCGGCCAGCCCCACCGGCACATTATCGGTCACCCATACGGCCGCCGGATCGGTGATATCAATAATGTGTACTGAGCGCTTCGGCACAAGCAGCACAGAGGTGATCAGCATGAATATCGCCAGCCACTGCACGAACACCATCGGGTTACGGCTTTTGGTAAACGTTGCCAGTACGCCGAGCACCGAGAAAGTGCCTGCGATACGCAGCAGGGTGCTCCACGTCCCGGTGCCGAGGATGCCGACGACCGCGTCAAACGCAGACTTCCACATCCCGCCACCGTAGATTGTATAGATTTCAAGCATCAGGGGTTCCCCCACTTGTAGTTGCTCTGGTATGAGCCGGAAACGATGGTTGAGACCTGCTGCTGCAGGTACTGCATGTTGCGGTCAATGCCGTCCAGCGCATTCTGGTCAGCCGCTGACTGGAGTTTCATGTCAGCCAGAAGTCCCTGCGCATGGAGCACGTTGTCGCGCAGTTTTGAGGCCGCTTCTTCCGGCCAGTTTTTCCCGGCCATCGAGAGCGAGGCCTGCTTGACCAGCTCCTGGAGGTACTGAATCATCAGGTCCTGGGCAATGAAGTCACTGACCTGCAGCAGATACGTCGCGCTCTGCCCCATACTCTGGGCGTTGGTGAGATACTTCAGCACCGGCACGGAGGTGGTGTTCACGAACCCCTTTTCCTGATCCGACAACGGGGTGTCATTGACCAGTTTCGACTGCATCGAGAGCATCAGATTTTTCACCAGCGTGACCAGTCCGTTTTTTTCCTGAACGTTGATACTCACCACCACCGGTGTCAGGCATACCGACTCTTCATCGCAGCCATACACCTTCGCGGTGCCACCCCGCATCAGCACCTTGACCAGGTCGCGGTTATCAACCAGCGGCGTCAGGATGGTCACCTGCCCTTCCTTATTGAAGATGATGGAGCCGACGGCGCTCATGACCAGCTCTTTCAGCTGGCGGTTGCTGTCAAAAAGCCGGTTGCGGCTGAGTGCATCCCAGATAAGGTTTTTGTTTTTCAGGACCTGATCCTTGTCCTTGTCGCTGGCACGGCTCGTCACACTGTCACTCTTGCCGCCCACGGTGCATCCCTGACGGGAGGCTGCCCAGTCCGCGAACATGTTGCTTTCGCCGGCGATGTCCTGACAGATTTTCTGCTGGGAGACCTGAGTGACCGGCCACAGACCGCCGATAATGCCCTGCGCAGCCTGACACGAACTCATGTTCATGGAGTTGACGTCGTTGGCCAGCTTCTGCAGGAAGTCCTTCGCCTGCTTCAGCTCCGGCACCATCGTCTGCAGCGCGAGATCGAAGGCGTAGCCCTGGGCGTTACTCATGATTTGCTTCACGAAGCGCTGAATTTCTTCCCCGCTGATCATCGAGAAGGAGCCGAGATAGGCATCGATACCGCCGCAGCCGGCGTTCAGGGAGGGCACCTGCATCGAGATTAGCTGGACGTTTTTGACCGGGTTACGCAGATAAACCGACCCGCCGGTGAAGTACCCGGCGGCCTGCCCCTGCCATGCCTGCGCCTGGGTGACGTTGCCGCTGTAGCCGAGGCTGCCAAAGAAGCCGTTGAGATCGCCGTTCACGTCAGCCTGTGCGGGTGTGATGACCATGCCGGTCAGGAAGACGGCTGCTGCCGTCAGGAGAGGCTTAATCATGGATATTCTCCTGCACAGCGGGCTGACGTGTGAGACGGCGGTGAAGCACGCCGGCGAACTCTCTGGCCACCATCACCAGGACGCTGAGGCAGAGCAGCACCAGAACCCCGACCAGAAACGACAGTACCATGTAGTCCGGGTAGTGAATGAGAATGGAAAGCGTAAACTGCTCGCCGCGCGTCACATCCGGGCGCAGTGACATCAGCGTTTCCAGTGTGAGGCCGATGCATCGCAGGTAAACGACATGCACGACAAGCAGAAAAATCGCCGCGCTCAGCAATCGCCAGAAGGCTTTCTCTGTGGCGGCTTTTCCCGGCTCGTCGCTCATCATGATCTTCATAACAGCAATTAACCCTGTTCTGAGCCTGTTCATTACGCGCACTCCTTCAGTTGCTGAGCATCCGTAAATCGGGCATCGCGTGGATCGTTGACCGGAAACGCCCTGCTGTCCTGCAGGCATGCGCGACCGGTACGCGGTGAAGCATACGGTGTTGTAGTCATTCTGTTTTCCGTGTGTATTACTGAGGCGTTACCTGCGCGTTTGCCGGCAGCGGGGGAAGTGACTGTGGATCAATCTGGTCCATATCAGCCTGAATCAGGCTGGCGTAGCGGCTTTCCAGCGTGCCGATATCCATCACCCCCTGCGTCAGCGGGTAGGCCCGCAGGGTGTGGACGTTAACCATGAACGCGGTCGGTGTGGCAATGGGCAGCCCGTTGCCAAAGAACGTCATGATTTCATCCGCCAGGGGCAGAACCGGATCGCTTTTGCGCGGGATCAGCGGCACCGGAAACGCAGCATCGCCGCCGCCATCCAGCGTGTAGGGATACACCCGGATATTGTGCTGGTCGGCCCAGTGCTTCAGGTCAGGGTCAAACTTCGCGCTGTACTGACAGTGCGCCTGCATGAAGACGACCACGGCGTAATCCGCCATGTTGACGCGACGACCGTCAGGCAGCTGCATCAGGCTCTGCGGGTCGGCCGGTTTTGCCGGCGTCTCCGTCGCGGGTTGCTGCTGTGTGATTTTTGCCGCATCGAGGGCGGCAATTTCATCCCGCACACCGGCGCTGGCCAGCAGGGGAAACAGCAGTAAAAGCGCGGTCAGGGCATTACTTTTCATCCTGCACCTCCGGGATAACGTCATGGCGGTGTCGCCAGTACCACCACCGGTTACAGGCCAGAAGCAGCGCGGAGAGCGCCATCAGGAGATAGCCTCCCCACAGGCACATTAACTGGGTAAGCCAAGGATAGGCGCCGTAAATATCGCTGAGGCACTTGAACATGATGCCCGCAAAGAAAATGACGACAATGTCAGACAGGGACAATGGTTTCATGGTGCTATTCCTTCTCCTGCACAGTCTTACGCAATGATTTCACCTTCCGGCCGGCCCACTCAGCGGCCTCCGGAACGCCAGGCTTACTGCCGAAAAGCCACCAGAAAAACGCGCCGGCAACCGCAACGGTCACATACAGATTGCGTATCAGACGATCCACATTTTTCTGCCAGGCAATGGCATCAACGGCCGCGCGCTCACACCTGACGTCCGGCGGCGCTGCAGCGATACCGTTCTCCTGTGGCATAACCTTTTCAACGGGCGTGCTGAGGGGCGGTGCACAACCCCATATTTTTCCGGGCGGGGCGTCCACGACCAGATCGCGGGCGGCATCCAGAAACGTACCGGTAACAGAGTTATTGAACGTAAGCAGCATAAAGAGGCAGAACAGAACCAGTGACGGCGCGGTGACTAAACTGAACCAGGCAGCACGCCAGCAGGCGGGCAGGCTCCGGGCAGCGCGGTATGTACTCATGGGTAATCCTCAGAAGAAAGGGTCAGTGACCTTCACGCCGGTTAACAGATGAAGGCATGTTTAACAGGCACCACACGGGAAAATTCAGTAGCGCGATAAGCAGGTAAAATTTCACCAGGAACCGATCGCCCTTCAGGATGAAATCTGACTCAGGCGTGACGGGCTGCAGACACGGTCGCGGCCACGGGTCATCCAGTGGCACCACTTCGCAGTCATGGCTGACAGGGTGTGCGGGTGTCACGGGCACTGTCTTGCTGAACGTTCTCGCCGCGCTGACGAAAAACGCCGACGGCGACGGAACGGACAGCACCAGTGCCAGCAGTAAGATGCCGGGGGCAGTGATAAAGCAGAAAAACACCGCCTGAAGGCCCGACAACACGTTTCCGGCAATCCGGATTTTATTCACGGAGACTCCTCAGAAGTTGGGTTTAAAGCCGGTGGACACATTCAGGAAGCGCTTCGCCAGGTCATCCTGGGTCATGAAGCCGTAGACCAGCGGCTGGAAGTTGCGGCTGCGCGGGTCAACCAGAAACAGTGCCGGGAAGTGCGAGATGCGCATGGCCTCTACCTGCCCGTTGTCCGGGCGACTGTCGGGCAGCGAGGGAGCCGCCTTACCGTCAATGGATACCGGAATGAGGGACAGATGGTTGGTCTTTGCAAAATCGGCCACCACGCCGGCCATCAGCGCATCAATCGGGTCGCTTCCCCGGTAGAAGTAAAACAGCCCGTACTGCTGACCCATCTTCGCAATCGCGTCCTGACGGCGCTGCTGATCGCGGGCCTGAATCAGGGGGGCGGTGCTGTTGTAGTGCGGGTACTCCAGGTTGTAGTCCAGCTCCGGATGCTCCAGCTGCGCGGCAGCAAACGACTGACTGAACAGACTGCTGCGGTCGGTCCAGAACTTCTGCCACTTGAGGTACGTGGCGGTGTTCTCCCGCGTCGGGTTCAGGAGGGCGCGGCTGAGCGCCTCCATTGTGTACTGACGCAGTACCTTCGTCTGCTCCTGCGCCGTCATGTTGCTCATGTCCGGCACGCGCGGCTTCTGAGGCTGAGGCTGAGGCTGAACCGGCGGCGGCGCGGGGGCTTTTTTCGGCTCGTTGTACCAGGACCAGCCCGTGAACGGCGGTGCCGGCGTGACAATCTCCTCGGCGAATGCCGGGAGTACCATCAGCATCAGCAACAGGGAAATACTGCGGCGCATCATTTTGTGCCTCCTGTCTGTTTCACCTGCGCTGCGATGCGGTCTTTCACCTGCTTCACCATCACCGACGAACTGGGGACTTTCTGGTTAGCCATCAGGTCTTCGTAGAAGTCAGCGAAGTTGATACGGTCAAAATCGATGCCCTGCAGCTGTGGAACGGTGATGCCGCCGCAGTTGGGGCTGCTGCCGCTGCCGAAACCGACACCCAGCTGATCGCGTCGTCCCTGCTCCTGAATGATGCGCGCCAGCTTGCCGTCAAACACGCAGTACACTTTGCTTTTCTGCACGCACTGGCCGAGGACTTCATGATCACAGCGTTCGCCCACGCTGACGGTGATTTTCTTCGCTTTTGCTTTCCCCAGCGCCAGCTCATCGTCATTACAGGCGGACAGCCCGGCATCCTGTCCCCAGCCGCTGTCCTTACAGCAGTTGGAGAAGCCCGCAAACGCCTTACGACAGCTCATCGCCTTGCCGGTGAAGGCTTTGACATTTATCTGATCGTCCTTCACATCGGCGGCGGCGGAGGCGAGACTGGCCAGTTTGGCCACGGCGGTGTCGAACCCGCTGTCACCCGCGCCATCGGTATCGCTGCAGTTCCCGGACTTACAGAAGTACGTCCCGCCGCAGATAAGCCCGGTGGAGGAGAAGTTGCGCTGGCACTCGTAACTGACCACTTCATGCTCACAGTACGTTCCGGTTTTAGTCTTGCACTGCGTTCCGGTAACGGTGCAGGCCGGGTTATTCATCAGCGAGGCACAGGTGCCGTTCGAACCGGTTTTCTGCAGGTACTGGTCCTCATACTCCCAGCAGTCGCTGTGAACCTGCTGCGTCTCGCCGTCGATTACCACAGGGCGGTTGCCGCCGGGCACGGTACAGACGCTGGAAACCGGCACGGCACCTTTTTTGTCGAAGCCGCAGGTTTCACGCCAGACCACTTTCGGTACGCTGCTGGTTTTTTTCACCCGGATGATCAGGGAGATTTTCAGCTGCACATGCCGGTGTTTAAAAGTCTGACTTCCCGACCCGGAGTGGATGCTGTGCTGATGTTTCGAGGTAAACGCCACGCCGGCCGTCAGCGTGGCGGGGACCGGCGTGAACGCCACATCCTGCGCGCTGCCCTTGTTATGCCAGGGGATTTCCGCTCCAAGGACATAAATGGTCATGTAAAAGCGCGGTTTGTTGCCCAGCCGGTCTGACCAGGTGTATGTGGCGCGGACAATCTCGCCGCTGACGGTCGGCACAATGGTGGCGATGTTCATGCCGTTTATCTCCTGCACCGGCTGCTGACTCATTTCGTACTCCACCGTTTTTGTTTCCCAGGTGGTACCGCTGTTATCCACCTCGACGGTCGCGCTGCGTTTGCAGCTCTGGTTAACCCACACATCCCGCTCGCAGGTGTATTTGTCGAACACGGATTTCGTGACCGTGCCAGGCTGACACTGCTGCGGATTACCGGTGCCGTTGACGATGTTGTCGGCAGCGCCTTCCGCGTTCTTGCCGGCGGTGATGTAAGGGGCTTTCGGGTCAATCACCGGCAGCGGGTTTTTCGTGCCGGCATCGATGACGACCTGCCCCGCCCCGCTGTTCTGCAGCGCCTGCTGACCTTTACTGTTCAGGCCACCGTCGCCGCCTGACACGCCGCCGTAGTAGCCCGTTTCGGGCGGGCTGGCGGTATAGCCCGGAATGCTGCCCTGCACCGTGCCGGGGTTTTTCAGGGACGAGGTGCCCTGTGAGGCCTGTCCCTTACCAAAGCCGGCCCCGGCACTCCATGCATCCTGATTCGCATCCGCACGGACCAGGCCACTGGCAAGCAGCGCCAGAAGAAAAATGACCGGTTTCATCGGGCGGCCTCCAGCAGCTGGCGTGCCGTGGCGGCACAGTCACCGTCAGACGCCACCTTCTCGAGCGCCTGCTGCAGCGGGAGACTGCCGCGAATGACGTCGTAATGCCCCGGACAGGTGACGACCAGCGCCGGTACAGCGGTGATGTGATAGTCGCTGTAGAGCGTCGGATCTATCTGGACGCCGATGTCCTTGTCCTCTCTGGCCAGCTCAAACATGGCCGCCGCGGTCTGGCGGAAATTATTGTTGCGAAGCCCGCGCAGGGTGGCCGGGATGTTAAAGCGGTGAGCATGCTTCAGCATCGGCACCAGACCTTCGCGCGGCAGCCCCAGGCTGACAAAGTAAATGGCCGGAAAGGTCTTTTTCTCACCGTCAGGATGCTCTGCCGCGATCCCCTGCTGAAGACGCGACATCAGGTCCTGCTGCTGCGCCGGCAGCGTCATCGTCTGCCCGGACAGCGTGTCTTTGAAAGCCTGTAAATTATCCTGCTGTTGCTTCATCCACGCCCGGTCACGGGCGGAAACGTCAGCCTGCTCACTGGCTTCGGCGCAATGGCAGAGCACCAGGCTGCCGGCAAGCAGCGCCCGGAAAAGAGTATTTTTCATGGAAGACCTCAGAGAAAGACGCAGTTACGTTTACGCCAGAGGAGATAACCGAAGTTTTTCTTCGACGACGGGGAGTTGTGGGACGTGCCCCAGAGCTGCGTACTGGCCCCGAACGGGTGGCAGTTGGACGCCTCCGGCAGCATGTTCACCATCTGATAGCGCCAGCGCTCTTTGGGAATAATGGGAGACGGGTACTGGTTACAGACGGCGTTGTTGGCACCGATCGAGTTCCAGACCAGCCCTTCCCGGTGCATTTTGAACGCCATGCGCTCGGTCACCAGAACTGACGTCTCCAGGGGTGAAAATTCCCCGGTGGTATACCCGGTCAGGGGATACATCGACCCCTGCGCCCCTGCGCACCAGAACAGCGGCGACAGCGGCAGGCCGGCGGACGCGGCAGCGGCATCTGCCGAACAGGCGGCCTGTGCCACCAGGTTGCCGAAGAGCACAGCCTCCGGGTTAATCAGCATCGAGAGCGTACTGTCATTCCAGAGGGGATCGACCTCGGAGAGGTAGGCGATATCCATATCCCCGGTCTGCAGGCAGCCGATACTGGTAATGATATTCAGCCACCATATCAGCGGGTATTTGTACCAGTGAACATGGTAGAACGCGCCGGCAGCGGGTCTGTCGCTCTGTCCGGCCGTTCCGGTCCCGGTCCGCCCCAGATCGATTTTAAATCCGCCCATGTTGACCATCACGCCCGGCTCGCGGGTGACGTCCGTCATGGCCATCGGCTCCCAGAAACCAATGGCCAGCCCGACGCGGTACAACACCCCGACCGGGCATATCTGCAGCGGACTGGACGGGTTACTGGTGTCAGGCTGTGGCCCGGAGGCCAGCTTAATGTTGCCGAGCGTCATGGGAAACAGACACTTCCAGCACACGTCCGTGATGGGGTTCACCCAGCGTCCTTCCCCGGCATTACTGGCGGACGACACGGGCAGTGCCGTGCCGGCCAGGACAATACCGAGCAGAAAGAAGACCGCCCTCAGCCTGCGTCGCATGGCACCTCCCGCCGGCGCAGCCAGATACAGGCGGGACCGTAATCCTCGTCGTCGAATATCGCGCCGGTAAACCAGCCCTCACCTGCAGGTACGGGCGGCGTCCAGTATGAAATATCGGCATTGCGGGCATAGGCCTGCGCCGCCGGCGTGTCTTCGTCAGGATCCAGACAGACCAGCGTGTCCTCCAGGCTGTTGTCCGCCAGCCAGTGGTCATATTCAGCCTGCGGGACACAGTCACGGTCACGGTAAAATGCAGTCAGTGCGGGATGGCACCAGTAGCCGTCAGGTGTGCGGACAACCGGCACCGGCCCGACAGATTCAGGAAGGTTCATGTTATGCCTCAGCGGGGTATGCCACGGCCACCGGACGGCGGGAGGGCGGGTAAAAGGGGGAAATCAGTCGTTTGGCGCGGCTTCGATAATCAGCTGCTCACGCGCGGTCTTGTCCATCCGGCGCAGCCCCACAATGGCGGCGCGGATGACTACAGAGGTTTTGTAGAGCGGGTTTTCGCCGAGGATCTCTTTCAGGCAGGCATCGGAATCCGCGTTATGCCTGACGGAAGAGATAATCAATCTGTGTGCCCCGCTCCGTTCAGGGTCTTTAAGCATGTGTCCACCTTTTCAGGCTGTTTTGTACATAGCGTCAGGTACGTGCGCCGTGAATCCGTAACCAGCATCACCGTTCACCAGGACGTCCTCCGCGCTTCCCAGGCTCATACTGAAAACCGCTTTCTGCAGCAGGTTTGCCATAGTGCCCCGGTCATCCTGAGCCGTCCCCTGCACGATAATCCGGGCGACAAAACGACCGGGAACAGGCGCGGCGTTCTTTATCTCCAGTAGCGCCGGGGGCATCACCATCATGCCGCTCTGCGGGAAGAAGCCCGCGCCGTCGGTACAGAGCCGGGTAGTGACAGACCACCGGACGGGTGAGGCGTCATTGCCGGCGATACCACTGTGCTCAAACCCGCCGCTGACCGTCTGTGCTTCCACCGAAAACAGTGAGCGGTCTTCCCGCCAGGTGCTGCCGATACGGCCCAGCGCCCGGGAGATAGTGGCATACGGGACGCCTTCATCAGCCTCCACGTCCAGAATCAGCTGCCAGAACATCGGCGTAGTGGTTTTTTCCGGTGTCGCCACCCGCTGTAAGCGCCAGCCACGCTTGCGCAGGTTTTCGAGCAGTTCTTCCAGCATCCTGTCGCCGTAGCCGGTTTTCTGACTCTGCCGTACAGCGTCCTCCACCATTTCTGCCGTCTGCTTCGGTGCCCAGTATTGCTCCCGGTCACGGACCAGGGCGGCGGCAATCTGCTGCCGGTCTGCGAAGGGTATGGAGCGCATCGCCAGTATGCCGGGCACCTGCCCGGTCTCCCTCGTCAGTGCATAACCGGCCTCATCAAGCGCGCGCTCCAGACTTTCCAGCATCCGGATCATCGTGCTGAGTCCGCCTTCCTGCCAGAGATAAACGGCCGTGCTGAGATCGGTCAGCTTCTCGTTTTTCGACGCTTCAACAGGGGTGCCATAGCGCCAGGCCTTTTCTTTTCCTGAGCGCTGGCGACTCATGTAAATCATGAGGCCCAGCGCGAGGAGAAAGCAGACAATCATGACAGGTCCTGAATGGTCAAAGGCCAGTATTCCGTATGCGGGTAAGCCCACACCCAACATCAGCAGAACCAGCAAGGCAATGAGTATGGGTTTCATGCGCGGCTCTCCCGCTGTTTATCAAGAAACGCATTGATCAGAAAGTCCGTGAACCGCTCATCGCGCTTCTCTGCCTCCTTAACGATCACGCCGGTGGCGCGCTGCCAGCCCACAAAGGCTTTGGTCACGAGATGACTGGCCCAGCCATCAAGTTCGGGGTAAATCTCTTTCAGTTGATTGCCACTGACACGCAGCGGCTTAGCAGGTACCGGACCGGTACTGCTGTTTGCGAGGGTTGTTGTCATTATTTCTCCGGCAAAAAGGTGAGACTTTCGCTTTTCAACACGACATAAAATGGGTGTACGGGTACGATACAGAGGTGATTACTGAATGGAGTTAAACAGATGCGTTTACCGGCCGAATTTAGCGACGACCGTTTCCTTGACTCTGTCAGGGATATACTGCGTGACACGCTGACCACAACATCCATCATGACGCTTATCGTTATTTTTGGAAAAAGGCTATGTATCAACCCAGATATTCTGGACTGGTTATATCTCCTGGCATTAACGATAGTTTCCCTGTTCATACTCCTCTGGCATGGATGCATAATAAACAGAAGTGTATTAATGCTTATAAACGTGTTCGAAACATCAAAGCACTATAAAAAATGGCATTATTTTTTTGGGGTGTTTGCCTGCACCATTGTAGTAACCCTTGCCTATTCAATAAGCAGCTTTCTGATTACCAGGTAAAAAGGATGAGGATCCGACCCGCAAACAGCCACCACAGAACGGTGTATAAGAAGGCACTGAGCATGACCGAAATCACCGGAGACAGCACACGCAGGCAATGAAAACTCTCGCGTAACCCCCTGGCAGTCTGCAGCTGGAAATGAATAAAGGTCTGACAAAATATAAACGCGAGGCTAAAAGAAAAGGGGTCTGCCACGAAATGCTTACGCAATATAAAGCAGGCAATACACTGTATAAGTAATGTGACCAGTGAGGCCCATCGGGCAAGTCTTTTTTCCTCTTTCCTGCATAACCCCGTCGTGATCCATATCAACAACGGGGTTACCAGAACCATCTGAGATATCACCATGTAAGCCGGGTTCATTTTCCCACCTCCGGTAAACGTATTTCTTCAATCTTCAGGCCCCGACCGTCACGCGTGATACGCGCCGGGGTGTGCTCAAACCCGAATTTTGTGGTCAGGACACCGGCCTGATCGAAGTAGATGCGCTCGTTCAGGGCATCGCTGGTTTCCTTGATGTTTCCCTTCACCAGGATGATTTTGAAACCCGTCGCGCCGGCCAGCTGCTGCTTCATCCAGGCCACCTGGTCGCGGTTGTCGCCGTCGAGAAAGTAGAGCGTCTGGCTGTAAGGCACCCGGTCGAGCGGATTCACCTGATCGCCCTTGCGGGCAATGATATTGCCCTGCATATCGGTGATGGTTTCATTGACGGTGAAGGTGGGGTCATAACTGAAGGCGCGGTACTTTTCGGCAGGCGTCAGGCCGGCAACGGGCGGCGGCCTGACGGCGTTACGCTTAACGCGCTCAACCGCCTCGTTGCGCAGCTGGTTCAGCTCACCGCTCTGCTCCATCGACTGCAGGCGCTTCTGGATAAAAACCAGCATGTCCTGCTCCTGCGGCTCAAAGACATTCCCCCAGGTGCCGAGGTCTTTTGCCCCGGCACCGGCCGTGATGCCCGCCAGGAGTATCACGGCCAGACAGCGGGTCAGGTTCATTTCACCTCCCCGGCAGGCGACTGCATGCGCGCCGCGATATCGTTGCGGATTACAGGGGTGATGTCAGGCTGCACACTCACCACCGCCGGCTGCACCAGAATCACCGCGTTATGCTTCTGCTGCCACGCGGCCAGGCTGTCGATCATGGCCTGGTTGAAACGACTGACCAGGGCTTTTGCCCTCGCCTCATCGAGTTTCTGCTGCGCAGACTGCTGGATGAAGATGTCCATCGTGCCCTTCATGTCGAACGTCACGACCTGCGGAGTCACCAGTCTGGCCACGCCCCAGGCAATGCCGGTCACAATCAGCAGCGCGCCCGCGCCGCACGCGACCAGCTTCGGCCAGCGCGACGCCATACTGCCCGCCAGCGTCACACCGTCACGCACCACCTCCGCGTCATAAGGTTTGTTATCACTCATGCTGCTTTTGCCCATTCTTCAAGCTCCGCCAGTTCCTGACCATATTTGAGACCTGCCAGCCGGTATGCTGCCTCTTCGGAACTGGCCCCTTTTATCTGTTCTTCCTGCATGAACGCAAAATCCTTGCCACGCGAACTGAACATGGCGCGCGTGACCGGGTCGACAAACAGGCGATGGAACGAACTGCGCTCGCCGATCGTGATCAACAGCGAGCTGTAGCCGGTGTCGATGGCGGGCTGGAAGTACTTGATGACCTCTTTTTCGATTTCAGTGAACTGATCGGGATATTCCGCCAGGTACTGTTTGAAGGCCCTTGCATCCTGCAGGAGGGTGATTTTTGTTGCGCTGTTGTTCCAGGCCGCTTCGGCCTGCTTACTGGCGGTAAAGTCCTTGATACCCTGGGTGATGGTGATGAATGCCCCACTGTGACGACGCACAGTACGGTAGCCGGTCTCAATAAAGGTGGCAGCGTGCGGGTTAGAGCCACCGAGCAGTCGCCAGGCCTCATCGATAATGGCCACTTTCTTGAGGTCACGCGGACTGTGGTACATCTTTTCCTGAATCGCCAGAATGAGCGAGAACAGAACGGCACTGAGCAACTTGGGTTTGTTTTCCAGACTGAGCATCTCCAGCACCGCGAAGCGCGTATCTTCGTCGAGCGTCGGCTTCTCTGCGTTGAAGTATTCCCCGTATGAACCCCAGCTGCAGTAGGCTTCCAGCAACAGGGCCAGCTCGGCAAGACGGGCAACAATCGTTGGCCGGTCCTGAAATCCGTTGTTGACCTCCGGGCTGGTGAGATAGGCATGGACGTCATCGATGCGCGCCCCGCTGCCCTTAAGCTGCCATGCCTCGGTCACAGCCTTCTGCAGTATGGCTTCACAGACGCCGTCAAGCGGCTCTGTCGGGCTGGCCAGTACGGCAAGCAGCCGTACAATGCCTTCAGCAGATACTTTGATATCACGGATGTTGGCAAACGGGTTGAAGCGCAGATCGGCTCCATCGAGGTAGACGCCCCCGGCCTGCTTACAGTAGTTTTTGTAGCTGTCACCCATGTCGATGACCCAGCCAAAACCGCCAGAATTCAGGACATCACGCAGTATCCCCTGAACGAGAAACGATTTTCCCGCCCCGGACGTGCCGGTTACCGCAATATTGGAGTTTGTGCTGCCGTTCGCCTCATCAAACATATCGAAGAAGGCAGTCTGGTTGCGGTAGGTCGGCAGCGGCATGCCGCGCCGTGACAGGTGACGTTCACCGACCACCGGCATCAGGTTAACGGCATTCCAGCTCTTGGCGCGCAGTGTGGCACCGGTCGCTTTCAGATCTTCCCACATCCCCTCCTGCATCATGAACGGCATGGAGGCCAGCCAGTTACGCATCTGCTGGTACTGAATCGTGGTCAGCTCCAGCTCATTTTTGCGGAACAGGTTAACGGCGGCCAGCTCGCAGGACAGCGCATCCGCCTCATTATCCGGCGTGAACAGGGTGAGGTTGAAGTAATACCGGCACAGGGACACCTCGTTCGTGCCCAGTTCCATCTGCATTCTTCGCCATTCTTCTGCCTGTTTTTTCACGCCAGGAAACAGCATGGCATAGGCCGAGTTGGCTTTCTTGCCGAGATCCATGTTCTTGCGCATCGCTTCGCCCTGGCTCCGGGTCTGCTCTTCCAGCTCAATGGTCCAGGTCAGCATGAAGGGACAGGGAATGCCGAGGTCAGGAAAACGCAGGTTCTGAAGGTTGTCAGCGCCCTGCCAGAGTGCAAAGCGCGTCGGGTTTTTGGTCAGCTGCATGTTCACCACGCGACACGATGAGGCCGCCACGCGCGTCTGCCGGACTTCCGTTGCGTTACCGTCGTTATCCCGCATCTGCTTTTCAATGATGGTTTCAGGCAGCGCAAGACTGATATGCGACGGACGAACCTTGATATCGATACCCTGATCAACAACCTGCCGGTTCATCTCCTCCTCGGTGTTCCACTCATCACCGGCAGGCATGACCTGCCCGGAACGGTAGTTAACGAGTTCACGCATGAGCGAGAGGAAGTCGTTTGCAGTGGTGTTTACTGAGTCGATGCGCGCGGCATTCAGTGACACGCGGATGGTGTTACGGATCTGCTTGAGTTCATCAATCAGTTTTGGGGTGAAGTGACGAGCCTTACGGCCGTACACAATAAATACCCGGTAATTACGCAGGTACAGCGGATACTCACGTTCATTGGCCAGCCCCTCCACCGCCGATTTTTCCCAGAACGCGCGGGTAATGCTGTTGAGGTGCGCGGCCATCGGACCTTTCCACATATCGGCGCTGACGCCGCGCGAGATACGCTCCCCGACACACTTGCTGGCGACCATGATGACGGTCACCGGCGTTTTGCGCGGCAGCTTCTTGCGCAGCATGTCATCCAGCGTGGCCACCACCTGCTCGTTCGCTCCCGGCAGAGGGGCCGCTTCAACGATAAACCCCGCGCTGCCGGCATTGATGAACATGTCGTTAGCGTCATCGTAATAACGCCACGGAAGCGCGGCGGTCAGGGAGGGATAATCCCAGGTCTGCTGCAGGTTGGCTTTCGCTGTTGCAGAACCATCTTTCTGGCCGCCCTTTTTCAGCAAATCCATCATGCTTTCAATAAAGTCAGACATTATTTTGTCCTCTCGCTCTGGTGCAGGCGGGCAGCGATATCGCCTGGCTGGACCAGGCCTTTCGCAACGAGGATGTCATACAGCAGGAAGCTTTTACCGGCAGCCGGTTTCCCGGTGCAGATAACGTTGCCGGTCCGGCAGACACGCCGGGGTGATTTGCGGCTCATTCATCCCCCTCCCCGATAATGCGGAACCCCTCATCCCAGTGAGATTTGTTTTTCACAAACTCCACGACGGCGGGCTGATGAAAGTTGTCGTCGGTGTCGACCCACGGGGCAATCCACAGGCGCTGTGTGGCGTCCGGAATACGCTGCGCGGTCACGCGTCCCGCGCCGCTGACAGAGCTCGCCGGCGACACATACGATGTTGTCTGTGCAGTCGGGCCGGTCAGGGCGCTGCGTACCGGTGACGATACGGTGGCGATCGGGCGCGGGGCGATGACACCGGTTGCTGCGACAGAAACGGGGCGGGAAGAACTGACCGTCGGTGCCGTGTTACGCAGTGCCGGCAGGGTTTCACCCGCAGGCTTTTTTACGGCAGTGTCCTGACCGATGTCGTTAATGCTTTTCCCCTTTGCGGCCAGGGCATTGGCCTCAGCGGTGGTCAGGCACTTATCGGTGGCGGTGGCATTACAGTCGAAATCTGAATTCATACCGGCGCAGCCGGTCAGCGCGCTGCACAGCAGTGCAGCACCCAGTAATTTATGCATGGATGACTCCGGGTTAAGAAGATGGGTAAAGGAAGTGCAGTTGTTAAGTGGCGTACACCAGACAGCGAGCGAGGTATGCAACGCCACAGAAAATCGGGAGACCGTAAGTACTGAGAAAAGCGATAAAGAACCAGTCAGCAGGGGGCCAGGAGAACGTCCAGTCAAAGTACATTTTCATGAGCCAGACACACGCCAGGGCAACCCAGGGGATGACTGTTGCCAATACCGCCCGGACCGATAAATCCCTTTTCCTGTCGCTGAGATGCATTGCCATAATTGTCAGCCAGATTACCGTAATGGCCAGCGCGACCCGCCAGAGGGGCCACTCAAAACCTGCCAGGCCTTTGGGTATCAGCATGGCGTACACTTTCAGGCCAAAGGCGTAACTCAGTACCGCCAGCCAGAGCCACTGCATGGCGAAGCCGGCTTTTTTAATTAAGCTCATGATGAGAAAACCCCTTCAGTGGATTGACACTGCAGGAACAGCACTGCAGCGGCGTTATGTAGTCTTTCTGAGCAGCCTCGCTTTTAGTGGCGCTGACCATCAGTACAAGGGAGACGAGCAGGGCCAGCGTAACGAGCATCAGGGTGTGCATTGCATAACGGTTCATGGCAACTGCTCATCCTCTTGCTGCTCTGCTTTATCCGGGGTGTTCTCCAGAAAATGCGGCAGTGGTTTGTCTGTTTGCCGGAAGACAACCCTGAACTCGTCGTCATACCAGGTTCGCAGGTCGTCCTTTTCAATGCCCCCTTTACTTTTGACAGCCTCCTGAAGGCATCGCCAGGCAGAATGGTTGCAGGGCTGGTACAGGGACAATTTTCTGTCTATCGCATCGGGCCAGTTGTCTTCTGCCCATCCGGGCAGAAGGTTCTCACAAAAAGACGCGATAAGCCGGGCGCAGATGAAGAAGCCAATAATTAAAACCCATAAAGGAGGGGAAAAGAGTAAAGCAGCCGCTACCATCACAGCGAAGAGCAAAATCGCCGCCATCGCGTAAAATGCTGCTTTACGGGGTGTGAAGCGATCATGCTCCCACAACTGGATATCCGTTCCAATTTTGCGGAGCAACATTCTGTTTTGTGCTTTGCTCATGTTTTCACCGTCACTTTGTCCGGCGTATTCGCCTGAGTCTGCGGCGTTGCTTTTTCCGGGTGAAAGACGGTCATGCATTCGCTTTCATACCAGGCCCGCAGGTCGACCGGGTCCATACGCAATTTCCGTTCAATGGTCTCCTGAAAGTGCTGCCAGGCTGCCTTGTTACGGGGCCGGTACTGTGACAGTCGCCGGCGTATCGCCCGTGGCCAGTCGTCATCCCGCCATCCCTTAATAAGGAACATGACGCCTGTCGCTGCTCCGATAACCATCCCTAAAAGCACAGGGATATGCTCGTTCCCCGCCGCGACTGCCATGACAATCACAAAGAGCACCACATAAAAACTCACCTGGCGGGGTGTGAAGGCGTTGCGTTCCCATTTCTGAATATCACTGCCAGTCTTGCGAAGAATCGTGATGTTGTAGTCATCATTCATGCTTTCAGCCTCAGTTAATGGTGTCACCCATTTTCAGGCCACGCGCCTGCCGCATGACTTCATCCGGATCGATGTTGCCGACAGAGGTCGTGGAGGTTGAGGACGACGGGACAGCCTGGGCAGTGTTTCCGGTGACGGCACTCTGTGCTGTCTGGCCGGCTTTCTGTGCTTCGGTCAGGACTTTCGCTTCTTCCATATCCTGACGGGTTTCGAGCTGGAAGCCTTTCTGGAACACCACGGTGACCGCATTACCCGCCCCGATATCGATGATGGGGTGATACTGCTCGGCGCGCTTAATCCAGTACTGGCTCACCGTTTCAGCCGCTTTGCTGCTCCCGCCGCCCAGCCCCTGCCCAAATACATCCCCGGCACTCACGTTCGCGGTTGCCCCCAGCCCGACGGATGGCGTGGCAGCTGACTTGACGCCCTCACCAATCCCTGACAGGAACCCGGCCGCACCGGCATACCCGATGATTTTGCCGTTACGCATGACGGGTGTGCCCTTGATGCCATACTTGCCCTGCCAGCTGACATGGCCTTCGAACTCCATGTCGATGTCCTTACCGTTTTTCAGGTTGCAGGCGATGGAGCGTGTCCGCACGTTACCGCGCTCACTGGAGATATCCCCCCAGGCCTCGCCCACGATAAAACAGCCGTCCAGGTCAAATTGCTTGTTGTTCGGCATGGTGGTTTTGCCCAGCAGGCGGATGGTCACGGGTCTGGAGTCCTGCTGGCCGGTGACACTGGCGTTAGCGTCAACACCTTCAATCAGCACGGCTTCCGAGAAGGAGCCGGACGATATCCAGGGCAGCTTTGTGGCTTTCTTTTTCAGGCTTTCATAATTAAATGAGGTTTTCTGCATTCCCCCGCTCATGCGATTACCACTGCCGCCCGGATAGAATCCGGCACCCTGCGTGGTGGCGGGACCGGTGGCGGCCGGTGTGCCTGTCGCAGGGGTTACAGTGTACTGGGGGAGTCTGGCCTGACCGGCAGCAACGGGACCCGGCAGTGGTGTGCCGTCTGCGGCAGCAGGTGGTGTCTGCTGGCCGGAGGGTTGTTCGTTGCTGCCGGTGGCACCCGGCTTCGTCTGCATCTGCTCGCTGAGGCGCTGGATTTCAGCGTCCTTCTTCTGCAGTTGCTGGCTGAAAGTGGTTTTGCTCTGCTCAAATGACTGCGCGAGCTGGGCCAGCTGCGCTTCGAGCGCGGACGTCCTGGCCTGCTGTTGTGCCATCGCGGACTGGTTGACCTGCTCGTCAAAGGTGGCGGTGACGACGCCGGTCATGTTGGGCGCGGGCGCGTTCTGCGCCTGCTGTGCTTTGTTATCTTCGGTGCCGAAGGTCAGCACCATGGCAGTGGTAACGCCTGCAGCGGCCAGGACGCCGATGAGTATGGCGAGCTGTGTGCGGCGTGTTTTCACATTCAGGTTCATGCGCGCGGCTCTCCGTCATACGAGAACACCACCCACACATACTCTTCCCCGTTCGCGTAAAGCTGATTCTGCGACAGCATCACGGCCCGGACGCCCTTGCGCCAGAAGTCACGCTCGCGCAGCTGCGTGGTGACCACGCCGGGGTTTGTCATGCGAAACCGCACAACGCGCAGGTGGGAGCCGGTGAACTGGCGCTCCGGGGTCAGCCTGACGGTGACGGCCGGGTTATACGCCGGCATGCGGCTGACGGGTAACTCTTTATATCCTTCAGGTACATCACCGAGGGCGATGGTACGGGAGAGGCTGACGAGGGTTTTTTCGTAGCTCTGCCCTTCTTCCCACGCTTTAGCATCGTCATTAGCGACTTTCGGGGCGCTGAGCGGGGTGAAGTGCAGGGTCTTACCTGTGCCGGGTTTCGGTGTGACGTTGAGGCTCAGCGCCGCACCGCCGGCAGTCTGGATGAATATCGTGAAATTCTGACCGACGAGTGGCGAGAGCAGTAATGCGCCATCGGCAGTGTGGTCCTGGTCGTAGGCACCTGTAGGCCCGCTGATGCTGGTCACCAGTTCCCCGTCAATGATGATTTTGTTGGGGTTGGTGTTACTGAGATTAACGCTGAATGAGGCGTCATTCTCAAACGGTATGGCGACGGGTCCGGTGGCGGCCCGAAGGCCGCCTGTGAACATGACCGTTGCCATTAACACAGCAGCAGCTGCCGGTGAAAAACGCTTTTTCATGGGCAGTCCTGATTCAGTTAGTGGTGACCGGCATGAGTTCGGACATTTCATCGAGGTTGATGATGCCGTTCTCATAACGCATCCGGAGCCGGTAAGTGCGTGCCTGCTCCTTCAGTTCGGTGGTGATATTGCCGTTGGTGGTTGAGGGGTGGAGTACGACGTCTGCGTCAATCACGCCGGGACTGACCATGCGCAGCGCGCGGACATCGTAACGCCAGGTGAGGCCTCCTTTTTTAATGCGGTCAGCTTCCACATCGAGCGCTTTTTTCAGTGCGTCGCGGCTCTGCGCGGGCACGTAGTTGAGCAGCATCTTTTGCTGGCTGTCGATGTTCTCGGGGCTGACGTTCAGCCTGAGATACAGGAATGACGTGGCGAACATATTCATGCCTGCGGTATCGGCAGATGAGGCATCGGAGCTGAAAGGCTGGTTGTAAGACATGGGCGTGGTGATGGTTCTTTGCGTGCTGTAAAAGTGCCACGCAAGAGCGCTGCTCAGAATCGTTGCTGTGGTACATAAAACAGCGAAACTGCCCATCCCGATAAAGGCGAGTCGCAGGTATTTATCCCTGCTTCGCTTGATATCCATTTTCACTTATTCACGCCCTCCAGTGACGGAAACCTGAGTCAGGAATTAACCGGAAGGTCACCCTGAAAATAAAGGTGGGCAGGTACCAGTAACAGAAATTCAGTAACCAGAACGAGCCCTGCCCTTTTTTCAGATACCTGACAATTAACCACAGCACGCCCGAAACTATCCCCAGGGCGGTCGACATATTGCAGGCGACACCCAGTAAGGTCAGGGGAGCAATAACGAGGAGTTCGTCGAGGGGGAGACCGAAAAATCGGGCCTGCTGATTGAGGGTTTCCGGGAAGTAATATTTATCATCTTCCCCGTTCATTTTTAGCCTGCGATGGCGAATGCTACGCGGGTAAAAATAACGACAATAACGAAGCCAGTAAATACCAGCGGGGAGCGGGATTTGAAGTAAACAAAAAGCGCAATAAAGATTTCTGCGAAGTAGAAATATTTCTCGAGCGATGAACCATGACCAAATGTACCAGAAATGGTTCCTGACTGTGATGCCAGCAAATCAGTGCTACCCGCAAATGCATAATTGCAGGCCAGAAGAGAAAGAAGGATTAACCCTCCGTTTTTTAAATACTTTCTCATCTGAATATTTTCACGGGCTTTGCGAAATAAAGACGCTACCGCCCATCCCTTTGTGACCTTAAGGGCATTGTCCTCAGTAAACATGCTTGTTTCTCCGGATGTAAACAAAATGTGTTTGCGTAAGTGCTTGTTTACGCGGGCATAAGTATCTCATGACCCTAAAAAAAAAAAAAACTGTGAGCTGCGTCACACTTTTCAACATCATTAGGAATTATCTGAGCAGTGGCGCAACATATCCTGAGTCATGCAGGTATGACGCCTGTGATGTCAGGGATCTATAAATATGAAAGTAAAAGAGAATCTGTGGGGAAAGCGTGGACGCCCACGGAAGTTCACTGCGGGCGAAACAGTGGAGTGGCGGCTGCGTGCGCCGGACAATCTGCTGATGGAACTGCGGGTGTGTGCCCGAATTAGCGAGAGGAGTGTTAACGATGAAATTATCGCACGGTTGCTTATTTCACTGAATTATCAGCCGCATGTGCCTGTTATTAAAACGGCTGAGGGGGAAAGGTTAATTTCTCTGGCAGTGAAGTTTGAAGAGTGGCTGTGTGATTTATTAAGTAATGGTAGTGAAGATGAAAATGAAAACAGAAAGGAAAAGGCGCGCGATGAGCCTGCCTGGATGTGGCGTGAAGGTGTGCGGGTGTTAATTCCCGGAAAGACGTCAGGCTACAGTATGCGCATTCCTGAAAATCTTGCCTCTGAAATCAGAATTATGGCGCGGGTGCATAAGCGCAGCCTGAATGACGAAATGCTGACAAGGTTGATGGATTCTATGGGTTATTTAACCCAGCGTCTTCTTGACCAGAACGAGGATGCGCAGGCGCTTAAAGTGCTGTGCATGTCATTTGAGTGGTATCTCAGGGAAAAATTATCGGAAGCAGGGGATGTGCCGCTTCCGTGGAATAAACCGGAGTAATCGTGACAGGTCTGGCCGGCGGCTTTGCCGGTCAGGTTGTTATTCTTCTTCAGATATGAAGTGGTGAGATTCGGCCTCGTCCTCAGCATTGTTCATTGCCGTAAAATTCTGGCTGAGCAGCTCTTCCAGATTACCGTCCGGGCTTATGCCTTTAGAATTCAGGTACATTTCTGTAATCATTGTCATCAGTATCATGGTTCCTTCCCTTGCTCCGCTCGCTTTTTTTATTAAATCCCGACGAAACCCTTCGAGATCGAAACTGGCAGGTTCTTCCCTCGATTTATATACCATGATACCCAGGCGAACGAGTTCATTGACCTGATTGGAATAGCTCACATCGCTGCTTGTTGCGCCCTTCTGTCTTTCCATTTCAAGAATACCTTCAATCTCGCGATCGATTTTATCTTTAAAGTAGATATTTTTACGCGGCATTAATTTTCCGTCCTGTTCAAACAGTGCCGGAAGCAGCACTGTAAGCGAAAGATTTTTAAAAAATGAGTCTGGATGATTTTGCGTAATATGGTGTGTTAATCCGGCACCTGTCAATGAAAAATTACTTTTATACAGGTGTTCGCTTGCGGCACTGCATGGTGTGTTAATCCGGCACTGTATAACCAAATATGCTTTATAACTTCCTGAATATACGTAGTACACACCTTTCGGCCACTTTACAGTGCCGCCAGCGGCACCAACAGGTGTGCTGTTCCGGCACTGCTGTGTGGCCGGTTACGGCACTGTGATGTGTGGGGAATAACACACCTTTTTCTTTATATTTCAAATACCGCACAAAATAATCAGAACAACAACCTGATTCCAAAGGAAAAATCTGCAAGACGAAGTCTTGCGTGGGGTGTCATGTTTTATATGTTTGCAAAGAGCGGCCAATAATAAGCGACACCAGAGCCTCTTTAATATCAGAGACTGACTCCTGGCACGTACCCGCAGCGCTCTCTGCGCGTTTGTAAGAGCGGGTATTGATTTAAATGATCGGCGGGGGTATTTTTTATTGCGCTGCTCCGGCGACATTCCACGCGCGAAAAACGCAAAGGTTATAAATATGAATAAACTCGGTCTCATTCTGCTCTGCGTCTCAATGTCCTGCAGCGCAGCACCGCAAATGTGTTTCGACCAGGCTGGGCGGGATTACCAAATCGACCCGCTGCTGCTGATGTCAATTTCAATCAAAGAAAGTCGACTCAGGCCCGCTGCGGTTAATAAGGCGAACAATGACGGTTCGGAGGATGTATGCGGGATGCAGATAAACAGTTCGCATTACAGGAAACTGAAAAAGTTTAATATTACGCGATCGGATCTGCTTAATGATCCTTGCGTGTGCGTTTACACCGGCGGGTGGGTTCTTGCGCATAACTTCAGGTCATACGGAAAAAACTGGGACAGTGTGGGAATGTATAATACCGGGCCGTCGAAAAACCTGATCAAACAGCGACGGGCCTATGCCGAAGATATCAGAAATATTTACCGCATTCTGCTGGCCAGAAAATCCATACTGGCGCAGCGTTCTGTGCAGCAGGAAGAAACGCAGCTGACGGCAAAAATAACGCATGAGCCGCTGAAAGACTGATATAAAAAAACCCGGTTAACCGGTTTTTTTTATTCAGCTTTTCAGCAGGGCAAACTCTTCCGCCATTTTCCACAGCGCATGGTTAAGTTTGATGTCGCCATCAATTCCGGTCACCGGTCGCGTCGTGGTTCTTTTTCCTTTCGCCGTTCTGCCACGCACGCCACCTTTGATCAGATTCTCCTGCACAATATTAAAGGACGTCCACAAATCGGTTTCTTTGTCATACCAGGCGCGGGGCTGAATTATCTGCTCCGGGGTGACCGGCGATTTATCCTTGCCATATTTATATTCCAGCGCCATCGCGCCGAGCAGGCGACGTTCTGCGCTGTCGAGCTGGATGCTTTTCATTTTTTCCATATTGTCGGCGACGGCATCGAACACGCCCAGCACCTCATATGCCCCCTCGATAACCTGCGAAACAATATCCCCTTTGTGGGGCACGTTAATTTCGCCGAACGATTTCCAGCACACCAGGCCATTTGTGCAGACCTGACGGAAAATACCGGGGATCATTTTATAACTGCTGGAGCCATCATGGCTGTTCAGTAAAACGATTTCCGGCACCTCTGACCCGCTGCCGTTATTTCCGCGACGCAGGCGAATCATGTGTTTGGTAAAATCCCGGCGTTCCGGATCGCGTACCCGTGACTGCCCGGCATAATACGGCTCGAATCCTTCCTCACGTAATTTATCCAGCAGAGTAATGGTCGGAATATAGGTGTAGCGTTCAGAGCGTGACTCATGTTTTTCAACAGAAAATGCGCTCGGAACGACACGCATTAATTCATCGTTCGTTAACGGGCGGGTATTACGCATCGTGTTCGGGGCAGCATAACGGGTGGATAAGCGGACCATAATTTTCTCCTTAACAGTTAATCAGTCAGATAAAACACGAAATAAAGAATCGAGCGGCATGGCAGCCGCAACCGGCCAGCCATTTGCAATCCAGATGACGCTGAAGTCCGGCACATCGTCCTGATATATGACGATCTCCTCCGCGCCAGCTGGCGGGTCAAAGTCGTGGCGTTTCGCGCCAGGCATGTCATATGTGACAGCAAAAACCCAGCAGAGAATGTCAGTGGCCTGGGCATCCGTCAGGGGCGTGTCTTTTCCACCCATCTTCCTGGAAGATTCGGGAGCGGCGGTTTTGCCGTTGACGTTTCGTGTGTGCATTCTGGTTTTCTCCTCGTCGATGGTTAATCCATCTCCCTGGTGAGTTCTCTCGCGGCGAAGGGCAAAGGAGCGACGGCAAGGGGAGGAAGGAGGGGGGCGGAGACAAAAGTTTTTGCGGCCGTTCGCAAAAACTTTTGGCGGAGTGCATATCACCCCCCGGATGACGGCCCGACGGTGCTACGACCAGCCCTCCGCGTGAGAACGTCAGGGTGATGGTCAACAGCATGCTGACAGAATGCACACACCCGACACGTCGGAACGGCGTGGCGACCTTAAAGCACCGGCAGCGCCGGGGCGGTGGACGCGGCGCGACCGGTACAGTCGCAGCAAGCGGTGCCGTTGACCTTCTCCATCGGGGCCTAGCGAAGCGCGAAACCCGAAGGGGTTCGGCCGGAGACTGGAGCCCGCGCGCGGGCGACGGGCGGAGTAGGGCCGACGACCCGGCCGGAACGGACGGGGAGCCGAAGGTGGCCAGCCCCTGACCTTGATTTTGATTTTGTTGCCAGAAACAACCGGGAATGGTGAGCAGCCCAGGCTAATCCTGCGCAACCCCCACAGAGGCAGCAGAACACAGGAGCAGATGAGAGGCATCTGTATGCAGATGAGGGCGAGGAGGCGGAGGGAGGAGAGCGGGTGCGCCGAAGGCGTTCCCGCCCTGCCCCGTTCCCCGGAGGGGAACGCCCTTCCCGGCTTTTGCCGTTCCGGGCACGGACTCAGAAATCGTCTTCCTCTTCAGCATCGAAGTGAAATTCAGCGACCCTGAGCAGTTCCGGCAGACCGTTACCTGCCGGGGAGATGATCCCCACCTGGCGGCACAGGTGCATCATATCTGCCATGAAATCGACGATAACGCTTCCCACCGGCTCGCCATCTTCAGCCATGCCGGTGCGTTGCGCGAACAGCCACAGCGCTTCGGCAGCCAGGGCGGCGCGCTGCTGGTTGTCGTGTATCACCACGGGAAACTCCGCGATCGGCAGCTGTGCCGCCAGCGCTTCCAGCTCTGTCGCCGGGACTGTTTCAGCCGCAGTGTGTTCCGGGGCTGTATCAGTCAGGTTAACTTTCATCGTTATTCTCCCTTTCAGTGGCAGGCCACCCCCGCAGTTGTGGCCGCCTCCCTTATGCCAGTCCCAGCGCCGGATAAACGCTGCTGCCATTATCTGCGTCCGCAGACGCCCCCAGACCGGAGTGAACCGTGGTCATAAACTCCTGCCAGCGCGCAAAGGGCATGGCTGGGATGTGCGCGGGTTTTCCTGCGCGCAGGGCGTTTACAAACGTCCTCGCATGTGCGACAGTTTGCGGGTCAAATTTCATGGATACTACCTCCTGGTTTTTGATGAGGGCGGCACCTTGACCGTGCTGCCCGTTGATTAAGCAGGGCTTTGCCCTGCTTTTTTAATGCCCGGAATTCGCTGAATCCCCGGCAAAAAACGTGCTGACGAGACTTTCTCTGATCTGCTCCGGCGTCAGCGTGTCCAGATCGCGGCACTCGAAGAAGCGCCCACGCAAGCGGGCAAAAATGCTGGTCACATCCCCGCCATACCGTTCCGAAGACTTGAACGACTCACACTCACCGCTGCGGTGCCAGTCCATCGGCGGCAGCACCTCCAGCTGGTCGATGTACCGCGCCTCGCTGATTTCGCACCAGGGCTGCCGGTAACCGTCATTCTCGCGTTTCAGTGCATCCACGGTGGGGATCAGCTCCATATCGGGCATCTCCTCACGCATCTGCGCCAGAGTCTGGCCGCCGAATGCCGAACGCCATTCCTCGCCTGACTGCACGGCGTAAGCCCAGATGCGCGACCGCGATACCTGAAAGAAAGCCATTTCGGTGGGCCTGAGTACTGCTTCAAGTGCTGACATTTTTCCTCCTGGAGGCAGCCTGTAGCCGCCATTTCGTGTTTATCTGCCGCCCGTCAGGGCGGCACCGTGTTAAATGCTGAAGCCCTGGCGCTTAATTTCGCGGGCAAATTGTCTGAAGTGGTCAGCCTCCACCAGGTGAACGTGGCGAAATTGCTCATCCACGCCGCCACTGAGCGCATAGTGGTAGCGACCTTTCATTTTCTCCGGGCTGCGGCGGCGCATTTTCGTCAGCTCCGCGAGCGAGCTGAACGCCATCACATCCCATTCAGAATCCGGGGCAGAGGTGCCGGTTTCGTTTTCAGCGATCAGGATGGTGAGCGACGCGGTTTTGCCCCCCATCTTTCTGGTAGATTCCTGAGCGGCGGTTTTGATGTTGACGTTTTGTGTGTGCATTCTGGTTTTCTCCTCGTTGATGGTTAAGGCCATCTCCCTGGTGAGTTCATCGCGGCAAGGGCAAAGGAGCGCCGGCAAGGAGAGGAAGGAGGGGGCGGAGACAAAAGTTTTTGTGGCCGTTCGCAAAAAGTTTTGACGGAGTGCATTTCACCCCCCGGATGACGACCCGGCGGTGCTACGAACAGCCCTCCGCGAAGGACGGCCAGGGAGACGGGCATCAACGCGCTGACAGAATGCACACACCCGACACGGCGGAACGGCGTGGCGCCCTTAAAGCACCGGCCGCGCCGGGGCGGTGGACGCGGCGCGACCGGAACGGTCGCAGCAGGCGGTGCCGTTGACCTTTTCCATCGGGGCCTAGCGAAGCCCGAAACCCGAAGGGGTTCGGCCGGAGACTGGAGCCCGCGCGCGGGCGACGGGCGGAGTAGGGCCGACGACCCGGCCGGTACGGACGGGGAGCCGAAGGTGGCCTGTTCCGTGTTGTTGTTAACTGAGGGAGGCAAAAAAAACCAGTCCGGGCATGGACTGGTCAGAAGTAGCAAATAAGCTGGATCACACTGTGGCCGGTATTGTTACTTTTCCCTTTACCGAATCACTCCGGCGCAGAACCCTTCCGGAAGCCTCCTGGCCTCACCGTACCGGTATTCTCCGCAGCTCTCTTCCCGTCCCTTAACTGCGTATTCACCAGAGCATTGTGTCCATCCGGATCACGTGTCCCCTGACTATAGCTGCTCCTCACCCGTTCTGTGTGACCGGTCCCTGATTTCTGCCACAACGTCCGGGGCGTACCAGACGTCGCCTGAAAATATATTCACCGATTATGCTTCCTGCTTAGGCGACAAGCGAAACGCACTGATTTACACTGGTTTTCCTGTAATGAAGGCTGTTTAGCCCCTCTTACGGTGTACCGGATTTTGCACCGTAAGGGGTCTTTTTTGTCGGGCACATCCGTTTTGCTGATGCCAGCATCCTGGTATTCAGCGCCGTGGCAGAAACAGAATGGGGCTGCCAGCGAACTGACAGCCCCACTATAAAGGCGCTTTTGGCCCCCGACCCATCAGCCCTGAAATGGCGGGGTTTCCCCCGCCACCAGGTTGCTACTTACCGGATTCGTAAGCCATTAAAGCGGCCACCTCCCTGCTTCCGTCCCTGTAGCGAATTTCGCAGAGCGATTTACGCGTCAGCCAGGTGAATACCAGCAGTGTGATACACACTATCAGCACGCACCAGATGAAAGAGTTCGGTGTCAGCTTCATAGCCTCATCTCCTTGCCTTGCGGCGGGTAAACGGCTACTCTGATGTTGTCGAGACATAGAGTTGGCCCTGTTGGTTAATTGAAAAATTACCTTCGGGGCTTTCTTCTTTCTGCCTCAGTACAACCGGCATCACTGCCAGCGGCATGAGGCAAAAAGCCTCAAGCGCCGGTGCCATTATACCGCACCTGGCACACACGCCACCAGGCCTCACGCCGATATTCCGGCACCCGGTACCACGCATTCACTCCCCTTCAGTACACCGAATGACCTAACTTATCGGGCACCTGCCAGCGATCGGCAGCCTTTTCACTGGCGCTCATACCGCTCACCACATCCCTCAGCACATTCAGTACTGACCAGAGCGGTTCATGCCGGTGCCATTCCAGCTCCGTCAGTGAGACAAAACGTCTCCGCCACTGCCAGAACAGCGCTGCCAGTTCATACTCACGCAGTTCATCAGCCCAGCGCGTGTACCACGCCCCCACGTTCTCCGGTGACCGGAAGTTCAGGTCTGTCCGGGCCTGCGCGACCAGACTCTGGTGCAGAATTTCCTCCCGGCAGAGGCTTTTATTTTCACGCCGGATCGTTTTATGCAGATGCAGTTTCCCGCGCTGCTCCCTCCGGGATGCATTCCGGAACACCACATCCGGGAACAGACATTCCTGCACCGTTGCCGGCAGCGGCGAGTGACAGTGCTCACCCCGGCTGACCAGCAGGACTTCGAGCGCCTCCTCAAGCCTGCGCAGGGACCAGATTTTAAAGTGCGGGTCCCAGCCCAGCCCCGGAATGGCCTGAGCGGTACGGCTGCTGAGACGACTTTCGCCGGTCAGCAGGCGCATGAATGCGCGTGCATGCGGGTTGTCTTCCGGCAGACGCCTGCGGTTCTCGCGGCGCAGCTCGACTTCGGCCACCGCCTGCAGCGCAGCCTGGCGTGCCGGGTTCAGGGTAACGAGCGCGAGACTGGCGGGGATCATGACATCACCTCCGCATTCATCAGTTCAGCGATGGTGGCCGCAGAGCAGTTAAAACGGTGCAGTCCGGCAACCTGCGCCAGCAGGGTGCTGACGGCCACCGGGTCATGCCTGTCGCGCTGCGACAGGATCCTTACCAGTCCCCCGTCTGCCGCCAGCAGGAACAGTGTCCAGGCCGGGAGCATTTCACCGGGGCTGCACAGGCAGAGAAAGTAGCGGTCGGACCGGTCCGGGGCGAAGCGCAGCTGGACAGGAAACTGGCCGCCGAACTCACTGCGGTACTCGGCATTCACGCGCCACCCCTGCGGAACCGGAATGGTGTTCATCACGGCGTCGCTCAGCTGGCGACGTTCTTCATCACCACTTTCGCGGACGGCTTCCAGCTCAGCGGGGATCATGCTGTTGAGGACTGCGGGGGTATATTTCATGCTCATGGTCGTTTTCCCGGTTGCCCCGGCGGGGCAACCGTCTCCTGGTTATGCGGCGTGGTTGTCAGCGGTGTCGTTCAGCGTCGCCGGAACATCCGGCTGCGGGCGGGTCATCCAGTCCGGCACCCAGCGGGTTTCCGCGAGGGTGGCGGCAGCCAGCTTCGCGGCCTCGCCTTTTTTCAGCTTCATCGCCTCGCGGGCGCGGTCCTGATGCCCGGCCTCTGCCAGCGCGTCGCCGATCTGATCCTTGCTGATGCTGCCAAAGTAGTCCGCATCCGGCTGCCACCAGTCGCGCAGGTCGAAGTCCAGCGCGGATTCAAGGGTTTCCAGACTGCTGTCGCCGGTGCGACCGTACTGCCGTCCCTGCACCCCGTTGATGCCGCATGCCACGCAGTAGCTCAGGAGGGTATGAAGCTGCTCTGTGGAGAGATCCAGCATGGTTCGAAAATCGGTTTCCCACTGCGGCGGCAGGGTCAGCAGCAGTGCTCCCCGCATGTCCCGCATCGCCCGCCAGCCTGTGCCCTTATCCCCTGAAGGCGCATCAGACATACAGGACCATGAGCAGTCGCGGATAGTCATGCCCAGGGGAGCCTGTACCCTGCCCCCGATCTTACCGAAGGCGTCGCGGCAGAGCGTCCAGGTCAGCAGGGTCAGCGCCACATGCGGTCTGCCGGACAGCGCTGCCTGTACCGCCAGGGTACGTTCTGACGACATGGCCCGGACCAGTTTCTCGGAGAAGGCATCTGCCGGGATGCCGGGGGATTTAATGGTGATCACGCGGTCTGTCGTGGCGTCTGTTGCCGGGAGTTCGCCTTCTTCAGCCCCGTTGTCCTGCGCAGGTTCGACGCGTTTTACCCCACGCTGGATGCAGAAGTCACCGTATTCAAAGGAGACCACCACGCCGTGTGCCGCCTTATACGCCGGGGTGAACTGGCGCGCGCGCGCCGCACTCTCAATGTCCTCGATACGCTGCTGAAGCGCGTTTTCGTCCTCTTCGGTTTCGCTCTCCAGTAACTTCTGCTCAAGACCGACCACCGTGGCCCTTTCCTCGTCAGTCAGTTCAGGCTCAGGCAGATACACGCGCAGGGTCTGTGCATCACGGAGCGTGATTTCATCCATCCGGCTTTCACTCCATGCCCAGCCCTCTTCACGCTGAAGTCGCGCCGCCTCGCCAGCCAGTTTGTCGAGCAGCAGCCGCTGTGTCAGGAGGCGATCAGCAAACCCCTGACCTTCGTCACTGAACAGGTCGCGATCAACCACCCCTCCGGCCGCCACGTAGGCATCCTCCCCGACGAACCGGAACGCGGCAGAAGCCATGTCTATTTTGATGCTGTTCACCTGCCCCTTCAGCCACCCTGCCGACGGCATGCCGCTACCAAACGTCTCTTTCGCGCTGTTCCAGATGTCCACCTGGCGGGCATGATCGTGTTCAAGTGTCATCACCTGACACAACTCCAGGGTAATGCGGTCGTGCATCAGTTCCTCAATCAGCGCAGGGGCGAGATTCGCCAGGCTGAGGATGCGCTGGACGTGACGGGCAGTGAAGCCAAAGAGGTCACCGATCTGCGCCGGGGTGAAGCCCTGCTCTGCCATCTTGCGGAACCCGGTCACCTGCTCTGCCGGGTGCATCCTGCGGCTTTTTTCGTTTTCAGCCATCGAGGCCGCGACCGCCAGGTGCGCCGGAATACGTTTGACCGGAACGAACGGCTCATCAGCCCCGGTGAAGCCTTCCGCGACGAGTACGCCCGTCGCGCGGGTGCGCCCGCTGCCGCACACCACACCGAGCAGGCCGTCCGGATGATCGACAACCACCAGGTTATGCAGGAACCCCAGCGCCTTAATGCTGGCGGCATACCCGGCGATTTCCTCGTCAGTATGGGGCACGATGCGGACGTTATAGTCCGAACGGGTCAGGCGGGAATACGGCACGTATTCCACGGGTGCCTGTTGCAGGGCAGCCACAACGGCTGCCGGCGCGGCGGCGGCTTTTTTCGTGCGGACTTTGCGCGTGGCGGGTTTCGCCGTAGTATGGGTGGTGACCATTATTGTTACCTCTTCAGTTACGGTGGTGGTTATGCCGTGGCCGGATTGCCCTCCGGTCACGGCGCTTAATCAGTCGTGGTTATTTCGCTGCACATCGCGCAGCCGGTTTTCGAGCGTGGCCAGAAACTCCGGCTCAAAAGACCATGCATGCCAGACAAGGCGGCCAAACTGGCGGATCTCAACCTGTACATCCCCGCGTGATGATGCCCGTGCGGTAAAGACGGTCACGCCGTCCTGTAACCGGCGATACCGGGCGATCAGCGCCTTCGCCTGTAAAGCGATTTCTTCCTGCGTGTTTTGATCACATCTTCCGGCGGTTTCTCGAGCGGCGGTTTTGCCGTTGACGTTTCGTGTGCGCATTCTGGTTTTCTCCTGTGGTGATGGTTACTCCATCTCCCTGGCTGGTACTCTCGCGGCAAAGGGCAAGGGAGCGACGGCGCGGGAGGAAGGAAGGGGGCGGAGACAACAGTTTTTGCGGCCCTTCGCAAAAAGTTTTGGCGGAGTGCATTTCACCCCCCGGATGACGATCCGGCGGTGCTACAGCCAGCCCTCCGCGTGAGTGCCGGTAAGGGGGTGGCATCACCACGCTGAGAGAATGCGCGCACCCGACACGGCGGAACGACGTGGCGACCTTAAAGCCCCGGCAGCACCGGGGCGGTGGACGCGGCGCGACCGGGACGGTCGCAGCAGGCGGTGCCGTTGACCTTCTCCATCGGGGCCTAGCGAAGCCCGAAACCCGCAGGGGTTCGGCCGGAGACTGGAGCCCGCCTGCGGGCGACGGGCGGAGTAGGGCCGACGACCCGGCCGGTACGGACGGGGAGCCGAAGGTGGCCTGATCCGTATCCTCTTTTGTTTTTCCGGTGTCTGGTTTTTCCCCGCGCAGCTGCTGCACAACTTCACTTTCATGTTCACCCGCACCCGCACCCGCACCCGCACCCGCACCCGCACCCGCACCCGCACCCGCACCCGCACCCGCACCCGCACCCGCACCC
>NZ_JAROAU010000002.1:63365-95166 GCF_029433855.1 Candidatus Kosakonia sp. 282A-S69
GCAGGATGAAAATCTTTTTGCTGAATATGGCCAGACTTTTTTTGCCGGAGGAGATGCTCGTGACAGGGAGGCGCTGCGCCGCAGGCGTGGGGCATCCCTTCCCGGCAGCCCGCAGGGCTGCAGAGGGTTTTGCGCGCGGCCAGACCGTCGCCGGTCACCGCAAAGGGCACGGTAAGGGGGCGCTCACGCCCCCGGTTTTTCAGTCCAGCGCGCGGAAAATATAGTCTGCCTCAAAGTGGGTTTCTGCCCAGGCCATCAGCTGGCCATAACGCTGGCAGAAGAGGTGACACAACTCTTCCTGATCGTGGTGGTGATGAACAAACGTCCGGTGACTGAGCACGAGAGCGGTGATGATGATCCCCGCCGCCTCCGCGCTGAGTTCGCACTCAAAGCCGTTATGCGGGTTGCTGAAAAACGCGGAATCCATCTCCGGTACCATAAAGCCGCCGCCGCCCGGCAGGCGGTAAAATTCCCAGCTCCCGCCCTGATAGTTATCGATGTATTTCGTGGCGTAGCCGTAGACTGAGGACTCGCTCATCACGAAATCCCGTCCGAAAAGTGACGGTAAAAAGGTCAGTCGTTGTGCGCCCTTAAGCAGAACTGCCTCTGTATGCATTGCCTTTGTATTCATCACATCCTCCGTCGTTAAAGTGGTGTACAGATCCGGCTTTTGCCGTGCCGACACGTCAGCCCGACTTCGAGCGAAGGATGCAAGGGAAGCACCGCAGGCCGCAGCGCAGATAAAAAGCGAGGGGTGGCTGGACGGTTATCCCGCGAAAAATGAGCGGGATAACGACGGGAAGACGCCACTCAGTCATTCGAAACACTGCGACCGGGCGAGGATGAAGCCCTTGCATCCTGAGCGTTCGGGCTAAAGTAGAGGCACGGCAAATGCCGCTGCGGCACGGACTGAAGCCCCGGCCCGGTGTGCCGGGCCTGTGAATGCGGAGTGCAACGACCGCCTTATTGCAGAACAGGCGACCGCGCCGGCGGTCACCTGATATTACTGTCCGGTCATCCGTTACGGGCGTGCACCGGTGACATACACAAACCCGCTTTCAGGGACCGTCACCGCGTCCGGCCACCCTTCCAGCATCCAGAGGCAGACCGTTTCCCCCGGACTCTCCATCATCAGGCAGACAGCCCCCTGCGGCGGGAGATAACTGCCGAGATGGCGGTGCGTACCGGGGCAGCGGAGGATATGGCAGAGCAGATCCATCATCTGGCTGAGGGTCAGATCGTTGATAATTTCTTTCACGTTTACGTCTCCTGTGGTGCCGGCGCCCTTTGCGCCGTGCCGGCACGACACCCCGGTGATCAGTCCGGCATGCAGGGGCGACACCGCAGGCCGCATGCGCCGGGATGAGCGGGCTGAATGCCCCGCGAATGCCGGGGAACGGGCGAGGATGACGGCGACAGCGAACCCTTGCAGGCCAGGACCACCGGGGTACAGTGAAGGCACGGCGGGGAGATCCGGACGCGCCACGGCGCGGCCTGGTATGGAGGCGCGCGGCGACGGCCTTTTCCACTGCCGGGCTGCACAGACCGAGCATTAACCTGTGGATAACGGCCCGCCGCCCGCGCCGGCAGTGAAAAAAAAGGAGGTGGTCATAAATCAGCCACCTCCCCTCACTGCTATGCCAGATGCTTACGCATTTCGGCGGCCCGCCGGTAAACCTCAAGGAGCTGCATGTCCATGTGTTCCGTCAGCATCCCCGCCATTTTCTGCGCCGGGGACGCATCCCGGTACAGATTGTCTTTTGTCAGGTTCCACAGCCGCAGATGAAGCTCATAAAGCGCCTCCTCGATACCGGCAACCTGCATTATGAAGTCACCTGGCGGCGTGGCCGCAGCGCCCTGCCCCGCCGGTGCGGAGCGCAGGCCGGCCAGCAGTTCCAGCACCGTGGCAAAAGAAATCCCCTCTTCCGCATGATCGCCGCCGCCGGTGCTGCCGATCTGCTCAAGAATGCTCTCCGCTTCCTGCTCCGTCATGTCCTCTGCCGCGCCGGCGATGGTTTCACGGGTCCAGACCAGCAGGGCAAATTTTTCATTGTCACCAAAGGCGCGTTTCAGTTTTTTATTCAGCTCTTTACGGGTGCCGTACATCATGATTTTTCTCTTCCTGATTCGGTTCTGCGGGCGACAGTGCCGCCCGTCGTGTATATGGGGGGCGGATATCAGGCGGCAACGGGGCGCTGCCGGGCGCGTTGCTCCCCGATCCGTCGCAGCGCGGCGGCGTGGTACCGGGGCAGCAGCTCAATGCCAATCCATCGCCGGCCACACTGATCAGCGGCCACGCAGGTTGAGCCGCTGCCCGCGAACGGATCGAGCACCAGGTCGCCAGGACGGGTGAAGCTCTCGATGAGCGGGCGCAGGATGCTGACAGGCTTTTCTGTCGGGTGATGGCGGTTGCCGGTGTATTCCCAGGGCATCACGTCCGGCAGCGGGTTCTGCGGCAGTGCCGGGCGGCCCTTCGCCAGCACGTAGGCGCTTTCGTGCTGATAGCCCACAAACGCCGACTTCGAGGCATAGGATTTGGTGAAGACCAGATGACCGACCACCCGGAAGCCTGCGGCTTTCCATGCCTGCATGAAGGTGTCCACGCGGTTCCAGCCGTAGAAGCTCACGGCCAGGCTGTTGTTCTTCAGGACGCGGAACATCTCCTGACTCGCCGGGCGTACCCACTCGTCGGTCACGTCACCGGCGATCGAGCGCCCGGACCGGTCCTTAAACCCGACGAGGTACGGCGGATCGGTGAGAATGAAATCGATGCTGGAATCCGGAAAGGTGGCCATCAGCTGCACGCTGTCGCCCTGCATGAATCGGGACATGTTCTGCTCCTCAGTCTGTAGGGGCACCCCTGTGGTGCCGTGACCTCCACACAGACGGGCGTCCGGGCGAGAAGGCAGGGGCGTCAGCGCAGGCCGCACGCGCCGCCGGAGCGGACTGAATGTCCCGCGCACGGCGGGGAACGGGTGAGCATGACGGCGAAGCTTCCCTTGCCGGCGAGCCAGCCCGGCTACCGTGAGGGCACGGCACTTTCTGCCCGCCACGGGCCGGACGTCAGGACGGACGGTGGCAGAGTGGTGGAGCGCAGCGACGTCCTTTCAGGACGTTCTGCAGCAGGGGAATGTCTTCAGGGGGCAGGGCATCCGGTGGGGAGGGACAGGGGATGTATCAGCGTGATGCAGGAGAAACAAAAACTGGCAGGTTCGACATCGGACCTGCCAGTAAGGGTTTCTGTTGCGATAAGGCATATCAGGTATGCCTTTTATTATTAATTTAAGTTTAGGGTAATCAGCGAGAATTTCTTCCGGGATACAGTGTATTTACATTTAAGTCATGCTAAACGAAGGCAGCAAGTTCCTGTCCTGCAGGTTACGGATATCACGCCCGGAGGCGTGATACCTGCGGGCTCCCTGCCGCCCGCGCCGGCGGCCTCCGCATTCACCGGGAACCCCGCCCGGCGAACACGGAGGGAACGTGTTAAGGGCGTTTCACCGCGTTTATTGCGTAGCGCAGGTGCTCCCAGTTAAATCCGATGTCAGCATCATGACTGTCTTCTGCCACTTCCATCGCCAGCCCCACCTGCTCCTCCGTCAGCTGTGCATCGAGCGTGAGAAAATCCTCCTGCAGCCAGAACGTGCCGCAGCACAGGGCGTCTGCCGGATACTGTGACAGCCGTGCAATGAATGCCGCCACGGTGCAGGCACCGGGGCGCGGCTGCTGCCCTGCAAACACGACGGCGGCGACATCATTCCAGCACCAGTCCGCCTGTGCCGGACACTCAGCCTCAATATCCTCCAGGCGCATGCCGGTCATATTCAGCAGGCCTGTCACCACGTCATCGAGTCCCTGTGCATGCTCGTCGGCTTCAGTACTGGTCAGGTACCAGCCATCAAGATAGATGGCCATTTCACCGGAACTGAGCGTGACGCGTGTTAATTTCTGCATGTTGTATCTCCTCTGATGCGGCACCCGTTGCGCCGTGCCGACACAACAGCCCGGCGAAAAGCGGAGGACGAAGGGCATCACCGGAAGCCGCATGCGCCGGCGTTAGCGGGCTGAATGCACCGTGAACGCCGGGGACCGGGTGAGGATGAGGACGAAGTGTACCCTTCAGGACGCAGCGGCCGGGCCAGCGTGAAGGCACGGTGTGGTTGCTTTGTCAGGGGGAGCCAGGTATTGAAAGTCCGCTTTGTGCCATAAGCGGACATCGGTGGGAAGTTTAACCAGTAGTTAGGGTGCAATGGGAAACATAAATACAGAATATCAGTAGCAAACTCGGGAGCATTCATCTTTCTATTAAGTTGAAATGTTGAAATGTGGCATAGATTTTAACCATGGCTGTTGTCAAGACCCGCAAATTGACCCATAGTGTTTAAAGCTCAGCGGTAGGGTTGTCCAAACCCTAACAGTGCATCAGCCTTTTGGAGAAAATATGAGGTTTTTTCAGGAAGGAGCATTTAATTGGCGTAGTCTGCAGGATCTACCTAATGCCTCATTCGTATGTGACTACTGCAATATTAATATTTCATCTGTAAAAGGATACAAACTAGGACAGCATGGTGACGGAAGTGGTTCACAGGTTGGCGCTGTATATGTTTGCCCAAATTGTGGTGGTCCGGTTTTTTTCACTCCAGATAGCCAACAGCTTCCATCCCCTGCTCTTGGAAATTCAGTACAACATGTACACGCTCATCTAACTGAGCTTTATGAAGAAGTGCGGCCCAGTACTGGCGAGGGTTGTTATACCGGTACGGTTTTACTTTGTAGAAAAATGCTAATGAATATCGCAGTCGATCAGAGGGCGAAAGAAGGACTAAAATTTATCGAGTACGTTACTTACCTTTCCGATAATGGATACACGCCACCAAATGGAAAACATTGGGTTGACCATATACGAAAAAAGGCAATGAAGCCACGCATGAAATAACGGTAATGAGCGAAAACGATGCCAAAGAGCTAATCGTGTTTATTGAAATGCTTCTCCTGTTTATTTTTGAATTTCCAAGTATGGTGCCTAACAAAAGTAGCTTTTAGACTAATTAGGGGATCAACTAGGATACCCTTTGCTTCACACCCATTAGGTATGAGTTATACATATGGACCCTAAGAAGCTATTTATTGATGACCGTATGAAGGGCATTTGCGCCTATTGCGGTGGTACGCCAAATTCACGTGACCACGTACCGTCAAAGGTCTTGTTGGATGAGCCATATCCGAAGAACTTACCTGTTGTGGAATCATGTACCTCCTGCAATCAGGGGTTCTCGGCAGCCGAAGAGTACATTGCTTGTCTGATCGAGTGCGTGATGCACGGTACTACGATTCCTAACGAAAAGTTTCGGCCGAAGATATTTGCCACCCTTAATGCTAGACCATCGATTGCAAGTAGAATTGAGAATGGAAAGCAAGCTGATCGTCACGGAAATCTATTTTGGCAGCCAGAAGAAGGAAGTGTTAAAGAGGTTGTTCTAAAACTTGCCCGTGGACATATTGCTTATGAACTTGGCATTCAACGCATTGATGAACCAGAATTTATAGATATTTCCCCGTTGCCTAACATGACTAAAGAACAATTAGAAATATTTTTCTCGTTAAGCTCAAGTCATCTGTATCCAGAGATTGGTAGCCGGGCGTTTGTAAGTGTGCTCTCGGGTAAGGTCAGCGCTTTTGAGAATTGGTTAGTCGTGCAGAACGGACGATATCAATATGCCATAGGTCAGTCCGATGGCGATTGGGTAAAGATAATAATAAATGGCTACTTAGCTTGCCATGTAATATGGGACTAATAGTGTATAACAATAGGATAAATGAATATGATTGTTGAAGCGACAGAACTCTTAAGTGCTTTTGTAAAAGAAGAACAAGATAAACTTGAAAGCATCAACATGCCACATATGCCAACGTTGGGGAAAGCCTACGAGGAGATTACAAAACACGGTATTAACCAATCATTTTCAATCCCTAAGGGGTTGAATCTCTCTGTTGTTAGCGGATTCATCCGCGTCGGGGAAGAGCAACTACCCAATCAGATAGATTGCATGTTGGTGAAAGGCAAGGGGGATAAATATGGATTAACGGATGAATATATATATGATATAGAAAATGTATTAGCAATATTTGAAGTAAAGAAAACTCTCAACAAAGATGATTTTATCGATGCATATGAACATTTAGCTATCCTAAGAAAGAAATATAGCGAATTTTTTTCGGGAAAAATGGATGCTATGGAGTTGAGGCCAAATATAAATGTGGCTTCGGAAATTTTTTCAAAAATAACAGGTGTAAGTGGCCCAAGTAACTACGATGACATTTTTTATTTGGATAAGGAAAGTCAAGTGTTATTTTACTCGTTAGTAATTGAACAGTTGGCGCCAGTGACAATTATTCACGGGTATGGGGGATATAAATCAGAGAAAGGCCTGAGAGATGTCTTTCTGGATTATTTAGATGAAGATAATTATTTAAAAAACCTTACGAAGAAAAAGAAAAAAGAGGAAGAAAAAAAAGCAGATTCAATTAACATGATTAGAGGCATAAATAGTATTCCGACTCTAATAACTGCAAACGAGTTTTCGTTAGTGAAAACAAATGGTCTTCCTTATTCCTTTTCAAAAGAAAGGAATAAAAATGACTGGGCAGTTATAGCTTCGGGAAGAGATAACCCACTTAGGATTATGCTTGAATTAATTTGGAGTAAAATATCTATTCAGTTCGATATAAGTATGCCATGGGGCAATGATGATCATGTCGAAGGATTAGCTCCATTACTTTATGCTAAGGTTGTTAAAAAAGATGAGTTATTAGGTTGGTACTATAGGTCATTCGAGATTTCCACGAAAAAATTAAAATCGTTTCTACCTTCAAAATATGAGCCGCTAAGAATTTCTAATGGAGCAATACATTTAGTTCGTAAATTGCCATTAATGCCTGATGGATATATAGTAAATGATGAAAATCGAAATGTGTTTGATACAAAAGGATTTGATCTTGATGGGGTGGTTGCGGAGCTAATATCTACATCATATTTTGCACTTAACGGTAGTAATTTGCTCACAATTCATCATACAACATATGTATGCGATTTTAATGAGTATGGTTTCATAGATAGTCAATTTCAGCGGCTAAAGTCATGGTGTGATAATAATGAAGATAATGCAGGAATTATTCATTGCATCATTTTAAGTTGACTTGGTGAAGAGTCCACTTTCGTCAGGTTACGATGTTAATTAGCGTATTCATCAGTAATACAGAGTAATTTCCTTAGGGAAAATTTATGCCAAAAACTTTACAGAGGTTACTCTACTTCTGGCTTTACCATTTCATCTTGTCCCACCTACAACAAAGCCCTTATCAACAGGGGCTCCATGACTTTCAGGCTGGATGATGAGGTTATTCAGGCCAGCAACACCTTCATCACGTGGGCACCCTCAGCGCTATTCTGGCCTCGCCATCACGACTGTCCCGGTGATTAAAAGTGTATTCCGGCTAACCCTGTGGGCCATACAGGGTGACGTGCTCCCCTTTGATAAAACACGCCAACGCTAATGATCCCCGTTCCGACTCGATTGCGAACCTCCGCTTTTCGCTCCAAGCGGACATTGAGCGATGCTAAGCCCTTTGCAAATTACTTACAAATCCTGCCAGTCAGGCAGTTTATTAGCCTTTTTACGCCATCCGTGAAACGCTGCCATCATCACGCCAAACAGAATGCCACCCAGGAGGCTCCGTAATATTGCCCACAAAGGCTGCATTCCCATATCTTTCCAACTGAAAAACCACATCATCAGGCCCCATACAAGACCATACATCAGTCCCATCATTAACGTGATTCGCCAGAAAGAAACGAAAGGTAATGGCGGAATTTTTACGCCTAACCGCCATAATCCACGCAACAAAGGCGGAGCATAGTTGCTGCGCCACATTTTTTTACTTTCCATAATGGCAAGCGCACGTTCCTTTTTTCGCTCAAAACTCATCTTTTTCTCCCCGAATGACACACATTTTTTTAGCTGAACCTCAATTATGATTGCTTCAGCTGATCTTTTGAATCATCAAGATTCCACTCTTCAGATTTACTGCGGGTAATATCGCTGTCCGCTCTTCGCTCGTAACTGACAAATCAGCGGGCAGTGCCCGCTGTAAGCATTCAGGAAAGAAAAGCGCGCATGGCCTGTACACGTTCATGCAGCTTTATCCGGGCCTCCCAGTTATTGATGTACCACACCGGTGTGTAACGCGTGCGGGTCACCGTCAGTGCCAGTGAGTTGCCGGTATTCACTATGGCCGGTATCCCCAGCAGGCTGAGCTGGATAAATGTCATGTCGGCCGCAAGCGGATCGATATCAGTCGCGGTGACGAGCAGCTGCTCTGCAGGATTCAGGCCTCTCTGCAGCATCACCTCCGCAAAGGCAATCACCATCCCCCCTGCCCCACTGGTGGGTTCGCTCAGGGTTATCCAGGGGCAAGCCTTCAGCTGCTGCTGTTGCTCATCCCCTGCGGTCAGGCTTGCTATCAGGCGGGCCAGCGGATACGGCGTAAAGAACTGCCCCATTTCGCCGCTCCCCAGCCCGAGCTCCATGAACACGCCGCCCAGAAAGTCATGAAACTCCCCCTCAAGAGCCTCAACAAGAAGGCAGAACAGCAGCTTCAGGTTGCCGATATCCTCCGGCCGGTACTGATCGCAAATCCGGCGACTGTTTTCAGTGTTTTCCGGCGTGCTTATCCGGGCCATGTCGAGTTCGCTGGCAGCCAGCGTGATAAAATCCCTGAACACGTTCCACCGGTTGTGGTAAGGCGCGGTATGCCGGAAAACGCGGATAAACGCCTTTCTGACCCCTTCCGCTGACAGTGCCGGTTGCTTTCTGCGGTCCGCTACCGGCCCGCCGGTTACAGCGATGCCGGGCACATCAAAGATGGACAGCTGTGCGGCTTTTAAACCGGATGTGTTTTCAGATTCTTTTGCTGCGGTGTTGACGTTCTGCTGTGACATGTTGGTGCTCCCCTGTGGTTATCTGTGATGTCTTTCCGAGTTCCTTCGCCGCATCATCAGGACCCCATACAGCCTGAGGAGCACGCAGGGGGAACACCTAAGCCGCAGCCCGGAGCCTGCGCAGGGACCGGGTGCCGGTGTTCAGCAAAGCGGCCCTTGCGGGGGACGGCTGTATGGCAGCGTCCTGTGCGGGGAAGAAGAACCGGGAGACATCATGCCGGAGAGGAGGAAGATGGCGCAGCCCCGTCACGCTGAGCGTGACGGTCATCAGCGTGCCGGTGCAGCCGGCACAGTGAAGCGACCGGGCCGCAGGCCCGTGTAAGCGCATAAAAAAACCCGCCGGAGCGGGTTCAGGGGAACAGGGGGTTTATCACCGACGGGGCGGCTTTTCTTCGTCAAACGCCAGCAGGACGCCCACGATGACCATCAGGCCATAGATAATCTGCAGCCCCACCTTTGCGGCAACCGGCACATTATCCAGGGCAACCAGCGGAATGATGAAGAGGATACTGGCCAGCAGAAAACCCCGGCCGGTTTTACGCATCCGGGCGTGCAGCTGCGGTTCCGGAACACCGGCCTGCCGCAGGGCCGTGAGCGCAATCCCTTCAGCCTTCTGTTTTATCCTGCCCATCAGTCCGTTCCTTTTTTCGTGATGCCAAACATACCCCTGGCATTTTCACGGGTTTCATCTTCCGGAGCCGCCGGGGCAGGCTGTTCCCGGCGTGACGCCCCGGTCCGCACGTCAGGGCGGTGGTTTTCAAGACGTTTCATCTCAGCGGGAAATACCGCCTGCATGAGCGTAACCATCTCGTCAAAGGTGGTGTGTTCAGTGAGGAACTCAGCCAGCATGTTCGGCAGCCGCGGATCCTGTTTGCGCAGTGCAAAGCCGGCCAGCAGTGCTGCACGCCAGACTTTCCCGCGCTCACCCTGTGGCAGCCTGTCTGTTTCTTCACACACGTAGCGCTCGGCTGCGTTGCTCTCAGGATTGAGGTAGAACAGGATCTTGCGTCGTGGGTCGGCTTTTTCCATTTTTAACCAATCTCATGCATACCATTTACCAGGTCAAACTGCGTATTGTCGCTGATATAAAAGCGCTCCCCGCGTACACCACACTGTTTTCTGACCGCGTCAGCGATGAGCTCTGCACCGCCACCGATAACCATAACATGAGAATAGCCACTGAAGCTGCTGACAGCATCGGTCACGCGATTAATCAGGCGATTCTGCGAGTCCTGAAGCGCGGCAGTGACCAGCTCAAGACGTGACGTATCATTCACGCGCCGGCGGAGGAAGTCGCTGTCATTACGGTGGATGATGATCTCATCCGCGAGATAACTGCTGCTGCGGGTGCCGGCAACTGCCAGCGCGGCCTGCACCTCACGGGTCATCAGGGACACGCCCAGCTGGGGATTGCCGTAAATACGTGAAATACCGCGCATGCGGGCCATAACGTGTGAGATATCAAGCGTGGTGCCACCCAGATCGATAATCAGCAGGGAATCCAGCTCATCCATATCCCGTACAATCCGGTAGCCGGCCGGGATGGACTCCGGCATCACCTGCACACTCCGGACAGTGAAGGTGCGGCCCCCGTTCAGCGTCAGCGGGCGCATCAGGCTCGCTTCCTTGCGACGGATATTTTCGGCTGAGGGCTGGTTGTCACGGTCATAAAACTCAGCCAGCGGAAGGGTCACCACGATATCCACGTCACAGGGCTCCACGCCGGTCTGCAGCAGCGCATGGTGTACCGCCACAACATTCACGTCGCTGTACTGCCAGCCCACGCTTGTGGTGATGATGGCATCCGGGCTGATCGGATCGAAGCTGTAGTGCTCCCCGTTCAGGGCGTAGTTATACACGGTGTTACTGCCGAAGGCGACCGACCATTCGCGCTTGAAGCTGTTCGGACTGATCGCCGTGCGCACCTCGCCTTCGTCTTCCCACAGAACCTTGATGTTGGTCGAGCCGTCGTCCACATAGAATTTCATGCCATTTCTCCGGATAACTATAAGTGTTTAATGAGAGACAAATAAGAGAATAATAAGGATTGTATTGCAATATCCGGGCACATTAAAAGAATTACAAGAGACAAATTAGAGATAAATAGAGACCACTTAAGAGAAGAACATGCAGATGTACCGTGTTCATGTCTGTGCGGCGTCATGACCACACGCTGACGCGGCTGCCGGCCTTTTTTTTGTATACCGGCCAGGCAGTTGCCTTTTTCGCTGCCCTTTCTCCTTGCTTCTTCCGGAAACCTGTAAATATACTGTTTATACATACAGTAAACTAACAACAAGGAGTGGCGTTATGAACCTCATGATGCTGACCCCGACCGAAAGCGCGCAGGTTCTGGCTCTGCCGCTGTTTCTGGAGATGGTGCCGTGTGGTTTTCCGTCTCCCGCCCAGGACTATGTGGAAAAGGAGCTGGATCTCAATGAGTACTGCATACGGCACCGCAGCGCGACCTACTACCTGCGCGCGCACGGCAACAGCATGCGGGACGGTTTCCTCTTTAACGGGGACCTGCTGGTTGTCGACAGCGCCATGAAGCCGGAGCACGGCGATATCGTGGTGGCCGGTATGGGGGCCGAATTTACCGTAAAGCGGCTGCAGACACGGCCAAAACTGTGTCTGCAGCCCATGAACCCCGCGTTCCCGCCCATTTATCCCGATCCGGATGAGCTGCAGATTTTCGGCGTGGTCACCCACATCATCCACCGCACCCGCGAGGTGATGAAGTGTTTGGACTAGCTGACGTCAACTCATTTTATGCCTCCTGCGAGAAGGTCTTTCGCCCCGACCTGAAGGGCTGCCCGGTGGTGGTGCTGTCGAACAATGACGGATGCTGCATCGCCCGCAGTGCTGAAGCAAAACGCCTGGGCATAAAAATGGGCGATCCGTGGTTCAAAATCCGCGAACAGACTTTTGCTGAGAAGATTCACGTTTTTTCAAGTAACTACGAGCTTTACGCGAGTATGAGTAACCGGGTCATGTCCTGCCTCGAGGAGATGGCGCCACGCGTTGAGCAGTACTCCATCGACGAGATGTTTCTCGACCTGCGGGGGCTGGAAACGGCCGTCGGCTATGAAACGTTCGGGGCGCAGCTGCGCGAGCATGTTCAGGCCTGCACCCGGCTCACCATCGGCGTCGGGATGGGGCCGACCAAAACGCTGGCCAAATCCGCGCAGGGGGCCTCCAAGGAATGGCCCGCCTTCCGGGGCGTTCTGGCGCTGACACCGGGCAACCCCGCCCGGACGGAAAAACTGCTCGCCCTGCAGCCTGTCCAGGAGCTCTGGGGCGTCGGCAGCCGTATTGCCCGCACCCTGAACACAATGGGGATCACCACGGCCCTGCAGCTGGCCCGCACAAACCCGGCCTTCATCCGGAAGAATTTCAGTGTGGTGCTCGAGCGCACCGTGCGTGAGCTCAACGGCGAAAGCTGTATCCCGCTTGAAGAAGCGCCGCCGGCGAAGCAGCAGATTGTCTGCTCCCGCTCTTTCGGGGAAAGAATTGTCACCCTGGAAGACATGCGCCAGGCCGTCTGCCAGTATGCTGAGCGCGCAGCCGAGAAACTGCGCGGCGAGCGCCAGTACTGCCGGCACATCTCAGTGTTCATCAAGACCTCACCCTATGCTGCTTCAGAGCCTTACTACGGCAACGTGGCGGTTGAAAAGCTGGTGACGTCCACCCAGGACACCCGCGATATCATTGCGGCCGCCATGCGCGGGCTGGAGCGTATCTGGCGCGATGGCCACCGGTATGCCAAAGCCGGTGTCATGCTGAATGACTTTACCGCCACCGGCGTGGCCCAGCTGTCCCTGTTCGATGAGCAGCCGCCCCGCCCGCACAGCCAGGAGCTGATGAACGTCCTGGACGGCATAAATCAGTCCGGCCTCGGTCAGGTCTGGTTTGCCGGCCGTGGCATCGCCCCGCAGTAGAAAATGAAACGGGAAATGCTCAGTCCTGCCTACACCACACGCTGGAAAGAGATCCCCCTGGCCCGGATTGGATAAGCCAGGTGGTTCCGGCACCCTGCTCACACAAGCACGGCAGGACGCCGTGCGAAGCTCCGATCGGATTAACCGCACAGGCCACAACCGGTAACCCGGTGCAGCCGGACAGGCCTTTCAGTCCGGGTGTGACGGGTTGGGCAAGCCCGGAGGATTCCGGGCGCGACAGTCGCTTTTAAGCAGGCTAAGAACTTTAGGTATTTCCCACTCAATGTTGAGTCCTATTGTCATCAGATATATCGCTCTTTTACTTCTTTGACTGTTTCCCATACAGCTTTCTCACCTGATTTACTCTGAACCAAAAGCCTGTCCCGTTCAGAAAAATAGTTCAACATTTTCCATATTTAACTCAACAGAAGTTGTGGCAATGAAAAAAAACGATTCACCGAAGAGCAAATTCTCTTCACCCATAGCAGGCTGAACTGGGGAACCGGGTGGTGTCGTATGTCTTCCGTAAGCAGGGGTTTTGCAAGCCAAATTCTCTTAGTGGCGCAAGAAATAAGAAGATACTTTTCCCGCAGAACTGAATCACATACGTCAGATGTAAGACGAAAGTCTGCGGCTGGAAAACTGGCGGCCGAACTGAACCTCTATAAGGCTATGTTTCATGTCGTACAGTAAAAAGAGTACATGCTGGCACGACTGCGTGAATAATGAGTCCTCGTACTGCAGGCATATTATGAGTCCAGAGAGCGACAGCTATGGTCTACGTTGCATGTCAGCCGCAGCTAGTTCTATTACCATTCTACGGACGCCGGTGGTGAGAAGCTTCGCTTGGGTATCCGCTAATAATGAAAACTAAAACTGAAAACCAAGAACAATTAGGCAGGCTTTGTTTCGGGTTTGAAGGGTTTGGCAAGCCCGGAAAATCCGGGCTCGGTTTGGGAAAGACATAATGAAATCGTGGCGATTTCAGAGTGAAATTATGAAGAAAAAACATTTTAAATCAGACAATTAACTACGTAATTTCACTGGCGAAGAATCACCTTTACGCATCATTAGAAAGATGTTTTTGAAGAGCTTTCGCTACAGCTTCATCGATCTCGTCCTGCAGTTCTTTCGATAATCGATTGAATTCGTAAACAAACATGCGCCCTTTATTACGCTTTCTGGCAAATCGGTCTTTGTCCGGGAAAGACCACAGGTTCGTTACAACTGCTTTGTCTTTGCCTTTAAGAGAAGCCATAGCTGCGGTTTCACGGGTCAGGATCTTGATAATCCTGTTTTTAACTTCGTCTTCAGCAAGCGAGGCATCAGCTAGGATGATATTAATTTCCGGTGCAGTTGTTTCGAGCAAGGCCTCAATAGAAAGGTCTTTAGCCTTGAGCATTTCTTCCAGCGCACCTAACGCCTTGTAATCTGTAAATCCTAGTTCCGACTGAACCGGGAATATCGAAACTAACTGGGCTGATACAGATGCAGCCTGAATAGCGCGCGTAACTTTTGCTTCCGACAATCCTTCCAACCTGGCAATATCTTTCTGGCTCATGCCCGTGTTTTTGAGCGTTAAAAGACGTAACCCGATTTCACGGATGTTGTGCTCTTTGGCAGTCTGGATATCTCTAGCCAGTTTCCGCGCTTCATCGGTAGATATAGGCGACTTCGTCACCATGATATTTAACGCGGTATGGCAAAGTATAGCGGATGCTCGCCGTCTGGAACCATCGATTATCTCAATGCCTTCTTCACGCTTAATACCAATACAAGGGAAGAACTGCTGCAATCGAAGAGTGGAGGTAATGTCCTTCAGGGATTCAGGTGTCAGACTAGATTGATCGCGGCCATTCGTCTCCTGCAATACGTATGTCTTGCCTTCTACTTCATTTGCAGGAATGGTTTGCAAAGTGAACACGGCTTTCCGTCCAGTAGAAAGGGTAAAAATTTGCTCAAGCGCACTGTCTGATAAGTTATTAGTCATCGCAGACGGGTTAAAGGTCCGACCAATGGTTGCTCTTTTTGTACTCATAAGTACCTCAATTTGCTCGGATAAATTCAATACGATCAAATACAGCTTTTGCAAAATCTTCTGCTGCCAATCGGGCATTTCTCAGAGCTTCGTTGCTGCCAATATAAGTCGATGGATTAGCAGATATGACAGTATCAAAAGACTCTCCACATCTTTCAAAACCGTCCAAGCGGGGCAGGGCGACATCCAGCATGTCACCGCCAAAAATTTCTTTCGCAAGGCTATGGCACAATTTATGGTCTGGTTTATTAGAAAGCTTGGACATGAAGCCAATGTTGCCAACAAGGTGACATGGATAACCTGATTCGGTGATGATATCCACCAGTTCAGGTAGACGGGTCAAATACTTCAGTGTCGAGTGAAAATCTACCTGTGCAGGCGGCACCGGAGTTAGAAGTAAATCCGCTGCGGCAATTGCATTTTTCAAAAAGGCATCAAGATGGGGTCCGCTATCGATGAAAATGAAATCATAATCGTTCTTGAGCTTCGCTATTAGATTTTCTTTCAGGACAGCATGTTCGTTCTGAGCAGGTAGATGTTGGGCACATAGTTCTGTCCATGCTGATGCTATAAACGCATCGTCGATGGAAGCAGGGAGAACATCCACACCCGGGACAATAGAAGATACGATAAACTCATCAAGTAGTTCTTCCCGCGTAACATTCTGCAGCATTGCCTGCGCTGCGGTAGTTTCGACTATGCCAACAGCCTGCGTATGGTTTAAAAACATCGTTGCAGATGACTGGGGATCCAAATCAATAACTAGAATCCGCAGATCTTCAAAGAGCAAATGAGGATGCGTACGTAGGGCATGTGCCAGAGAAACGGTAGATACGGTTTTTGAAACCCCACCTTTTAAATTTCCTACAAAAACGGTAAAGGCTTCCTGATGTCTGTCCCTGTATTTCGGGACTCCGCGGTGATGATAAATATCGATAATGTTTTGAATGGACATTGCATATTTGGAGGATGTCCCGGCTGGTCGTTTATCAAAGACATAGCCTTTTTCTTCCATTTCATTTACTGCGTAATCCACGTTTGCTCTGGTGAGCTTTGGCAGTTTAGCCAATGCTGCTTTCGCATATACCTGATAGTAAACGTTTTCTTGCAATTCTTCCTTCTGAGCCCGAATCTGTTCTGTCAAACCAATGAGCATTTTTTCAGAACGTTGCGCTACTTTAAGTAACTGTGATGAGTTGTTCATCAAAAGTTCCCTTTATGCAGGATTAATGAATTTAATCAAGAATGCTACACACAAGAAACAAAGTAAACATATAACCCAAAATTTTAGCGAAAAGATCAGATGCTTGCTCACATTGGGATTGGTGAGCGAGGTTTTCAGATTGGCTCGATCAAACATTCAGGATTAAAAGAAAAAAGCGGCCTAGAAGAGTGACCTGAAACCGGTAAAACAGAACGTAGTTATATAAGGTAAGGCTATTGGTGATCGAGTTCCTGAATTAGTTTCAGGGTGAAATAGTTAGTGCAGCTAATTGTGCGCAGATAATCTGAGGCTGAGCATAGTTTGATCAAAAAGCAGATCCTCTGTTTTACCATTGGATAAGACCACAGAAGACCAAAAAAATACTGTAACTCTATGGCGTTATCCACTTATCCACCGAGTAGATCCAAACAATAATGATCCTAAGTAGATCCACTATAAGATCCAAATAGATCCCCGATCGCTGAGAGCCGCGCCAGTACTGGGCTGGGAGGGGATTGACATAAGCTATAAAGAGAAGAAGATAAGCTATGATAAGCACCATATAAACTACAATGAGATAACTCTATGCTGTAGACAGTAAACGATATAAGCTATAGTCAGATAGCAGCGGTAAGCGGCTGTATAACTTGTGTCTAAAAACCACTCTATTTTTCATTGAGCTACGATGTGTTTTATTACATCAGAAAGATTTCGTTGCTCAACGATCCACAGATCTGGAGCTCGTCTTGGAAAACGAAAATAAAGATCTTAAAACCCTGTTTGAAGAGATGGATAAGTCTACTGGTGAACTTATTACCCTCACTCCAAATTCTAATAATACGGTTCAGCCAGTCGCGCTAATGCGACTTGGTGTTTTCGTTCCAACACTCAAGTCATTGAAAAATAGTAAAAAGAATACGTTATCAAAAACTGATGCGACCGAAGAGCTGACGCGTTTGTCCTTGGCCAAAGCGGAGGGTTTCGACAAAGTCGAGATCACAGGTCCGAGGCTGGATATGGATAATGACTTTAAAACCTGGGTGGGTATTATCCACTCCTTTGCCAAACATAAAGTGATAGGCGATAAGGTTCAGCTATCATTTGTTGAATTCGCCAAACTCTGTGGGATACCATCGAGCCAGTCCTCACGCAAACTCAGGGAGCGCATCAGCCCCTCACTGAAGCGTATAGCAGGCACGGTAATATCATTCTCCCGCACCACTGAAAAGCATACCAAAGAGTATATAACTCATCTGGTACAGTCTGCATTCTATGATACCGAACGTGATATCGTGGTTCTGCAGGCGGATCCGCGGTTATTCGAACTCTATGAATTTGATAAAAAAGTACTTCTTCAGCTTAAGGCTATAAACGCATTGAAGCGCCGCGAGTCTGCTCAGGCGCTATATACCTTTATAGAGAGTCTGCCAAAAGATCCTGCCCCTATATCGCTGGCACGCTTAAGAGCAAGATTAAGCCTGAAATCACCAGTATTTTCACAAAATCAGACCGTTCGCCGGGCTATGGAGCAGCTCAAAGAGATTGGTTACCTTGATTACACCGAGATGCAGCGCGGACGCAGCGTGCTGTTTAACGTACATTACCGTCGTCCCAAACTCAAAGCACCTAAAGACGCTAGCGAAGAGAATTCTAAGCTGACTGGCAGTCCAGCAAGCCCTCCCGATCAAGAGCTTACCGAAAAACTCCAGCTCCTTGAAAAGCTTGGCATCACCATGGACGACCTGGAAAAACTCTTCCGTAATAAGTAATTGAATAAGCGAGAGCGATTAATCACAATTCAATTCTCATCGCCAGTGAGTACCGACGAGGTCAGTGCTCACTACAGCTTATACATATTATTTGGCGAGTACTTTTGCTAACCCTGTCCTTCGGTCAGCCGATCCTGGCCGCTATTTAGTCGCTATAGTTTATATTTCACTCATCATTAGGTGATAATCCTCACTATAGCTTATGTATCAACATGCCAGAAGTAGCTCTGCTCCCTATAGCTTATTTTGCGATGTTTGTAAGTGCTTGCTTACCTCGGTGGCTAATGAATGAGTGGGTGACGTTAGGGAAGGGAGTGATATCTATTGAATAACATAAACTATAGCGAGATAGTAACTTGCTATAGTTTATACTTCTCGGCAGTGGTTCATCTCACTCGCCATAGCTTATGACATAAACTGTAGTAAGCACATGCTTGCTACAGTTTATATTTTCATTAAGACAAATGTAGGAAATAAGATGGTAATCATCCAGATGCAAGCAAAATGCCTCCATTTGCATCGGAATGAGCAGCCTATCTTTCGCTGAATTTACTCACTGGTAAGCATTAAGAGAACGCGAGCACGTAGTGATGCTGATGTTGTTCTGCATCGACCTTTGCGCGAGATAAGGGAGAAGAGGGGGGCAACATGGATGAAGGTATTACTTTACTGAACTTGGATAGCGCTAGTATCTTGGCAGACTAATTTCTATGCACCCGTGGTCTGCGCGCGGTTAACCGGAGGCTTGACCCCTTAATCGATAAGATTCATGAAGATGCCAAAAACATGTCTCGAGAAAGTTTTATCCAGTTCCTGTGGCCAGCGGGGAGGATCAGTCTGCAGCAAACCCAACTCACGCATGCCTTTGTGCTGTTCCGCCTTTCGCTCGCAGTAATCATCGTCGGTATATCCCATCGTTTCGATCACCACAATATGATGTTTTCCGCCCGGCTTGCTGGCTGTAACTATGAAATCCGGCAGAACAAACCCTTTTTCGCCGTTCAGGGTCACTTCGAGATCAAAAAGCGGTTTTTCCAGACTCAGAGCCGGCGCATCCGTTTTTTTTGCAAGCCAGCCCGCAACTTCAGCCAAGCTTTCGATGGTAGTGCGCTCAAGTCCGCTGTCGACTGGTACCGGACATCCACGGCGGAATAAGGCATGTGCATATCCTTCGCTGCAGATAACCCTGCCATCCATCCCCCGGCGAAAGGCCAGAATGACCCAGCAGGGGGGGCGCGCACCGTCCTGCGCTTCGCCATTAATACTTACGCCGCGCTCCGGACGAAACTGCAGCTCTCCGCCCGGCCAACAAAACGAGACTTCATCGCGGGTTACCTGATCGGACATAAAAATCTGAAAGAACATCCGCGTTTTGCCTGCTGGCCAATGAGTGTCTGGACGCTCCAGTTCCTGCATTAGCTTTTCCTTGCCGTTCTCACTCATCGCTGGCGAAAAACGTACAATCTCCGAGAGTCTGCGAGCGTGGATAAATTCGATATTTTCGGCGATAGCCCGAAGTGCATTAATGGATTCCATCACTCCAGTCACAGGGAGGGGGTGTAGCGTGGTCAGACGGTTAAGTCCAGCGTCCTCTATCAGCGAAAGCAGCAGGCGCGCAATACGCGAGCGTCGAGTCCGGCGAGTACGCTCACCTGCCGGAGCGACCAGACGCCCCGGAGACTTAATCCTGGTTTCGGAGTCGTCAGGCGGCAAAAAACTTCTGTAACTGATACGCTTGCTGCCTGCTGTTTTACGGGTTCCAGAAGATGTAGCATCAGTATCTCCACTGAACGGACGGAACATCGCGCAGTCAGGCGCATGCTCATGGTTAAATCCGGCCAGAAAAAGAGTACCAGTGCCCTGCATCAGGTTAGCGCTGTTCATCGCCGGCGAATCGCCCGGCACACAGTCACACTGCAGCCAGGCTTCCCTTTGCCGCATTTCCAGGAGGATCTTTTCTGCCAGCACGTACTGATCACGCCCGGTAAAAATCCGCCGTCCGGACAAGTTCTTTAGGGCGGTTTCTTCGTCCTTGTCCAGCCAGCGGATAAGACCACCCCGAGGTGATTTCTTACGGACAAGTTTCATGGCCATACAGAACAGTTTCCTTTTCTGTGTGAGTAAGTCGCTGACAGCATTGATGTACTGGAGATTAACACATTGAGCTGCTCAGTAAGGAGCGAGCCAGTTGTACATGACCATTATAATTAGTTCGTAAATATTTGAATGAGATCTGTATGTTAAAAGAATTCTCAGTTTTCACTGACACTGCAACGCTTTCAGTATTTGACATTGATGCGGTTAAGCACAGAGTTCCTGATTCACCTGACTGGTGGACCATTGAGAAGAATGAGATCCTTGAAGTGAACAAGGGCAACATCGCTTTTCTTGGGTTGGGCGTTGATGGTGACTACATCGTTAAGGTGTCGGAATCTGTTGAAGGTGAAGCAGGTACACTGAATCTGCACTTCCCGTCAGGCAACGTTTTTATCGGGGCAGGCGAGGACACGTCCGGAGGCGATCTGGAGCCCGACGGATCTGATGTCATCGAAGGAGAAACCTTGAGCTTTGCGCCTGGCTACTACAGCATGAAATATTCTCGCGCAGGAAATGTAATAGAACTTTGCTTTGAGCCGACCCCGGAAAGATATAATTCAATAGAGGAGCCTGTCCGGATATAAAAGATGGAGCCTGATGCCCATTGACAGTTCAGAGCTCCCTGAAAATCGCCCTGCCGCAGGGAGCCGTTAACGTCTGTCAGCCCTGTGAATCCCCTTGAGTAAAGCGACAGCCTCTTCACCCGGCATTTCAAACCGGATGCGGTGGCGTGCGGCGACATCCAGAGCAAAGACTTTCGTGTACACCTCTGTCGAGCTCACGTGACCTGCTCCCCGTTGATTAATACACCGCGATATTAGTAATGTGTTCATAAGCCACATGACGACATGTGCATGCAGAGTCGATTTCCGATCTCCAGTGTCCTGCAAAATATATGCGTTAAATCAATCTCTTGCATTAATAAATGCCTATCACGACGTGCGTATCGCCGCTGATATGTCATTCATCTCGACGCCGTGGGAATTGTCGCCCTGTATATCCTTATCCTGTCGAGTTTTTCCTTGCTTGCTATACTGCGACACTTTAGATTACAAAGAATAATAGTACGTAACATGTGATTCCGATGCGTAAATAACTCATCAACAGCGAGTTACGCAGTAAAGGTAGACAAGCATGATTAAAGTGAATGTTTCGATTTATCGCCGTACCCTGAGGCTGTTTTTACTAAGCTCACTGTTTCACATGACCCAAGCACTTGCTGCCGATCCGCTTCTGACCTCTCCTTCCGCTGGCGACACCACGCAAACGCATACCGATAATCAGGCCCGCGGCATTCTGGTGGCCATCGATCAGGCGACCCTCTCCAGCGAACTGGCTGGTCGCATTGTGGAGATGCCATTCAGAGAGGGCGAAGCGTTCAAAAAAGGGGACACTCTGGTGCGCTTCGATTGCAGTATTTATCAGGCGCAGCTTGCCGCATCACAGGCGGCGGCAAGAGCAGCCGATGCTGAACTCAGCCAGAACCAACAGCTGGCGCAACTCAAGTCTGTCGGCAAGCACGCCGTGGCGCTCTCCGCCGCGCATTTAGCCCAGGCGCAGGCCGAAAGTCAGGTGTATCAGATTCAGGTGAACCGCTGTCGTATCACTGCGCCGTTTGATGGCCAGGTCGTAAAACTCCGCACGCAAACCTTCGAAAGCGTGGCCCAGGGCGCGCCGCTGCTGGATGTGGTGAACAATCGCCACCTCGAAATTAATCTGCTGGTCTCTTCTCGCCTGCTGTCCGTGCTCAAACCTGGATTGACTTTTACCTTTACGCCGGATGAAACCGGTAAACCGTTGCAGGCCAGCATCGCACGGCTCGGCGCGCGTATTGATGAAAGTAGTCAAACCATCGGTCTTATCGGTACGTTGGTTAATGCCGACGCCAGCCTGATGGCGGGCATGAGCGGCACGGCGCAATTCCCGGAGGCGAAGTGAGTACTTCCCCTACGTCGGCTACAGCCAGTGCGGCCGTCTTTGCCCGTTTTCTTGATATCGAACAGCAGGCCAGGGCCGCTGCCAGCAGCGAAGAGCTGGCGTACTGCATCGTCAACGACAGCCAGCCGCTGTTCGGTTATCGTCACGCCGCACTCGTTATCAACGGTCGGGTGCGCTCGGTAACGGGTGTCACTCAACCTGCGCCCCACGCGCCGTTTGTGGCGTTTATCGAACGTGCCTGCGCCCGTTTGCAGGCGGCCGACGGCAAACAGCTCAACCAGTGCGGCATCATTGAAGCGGCGCGACTTGACGAACAGAGCCGCAACGACTGGCTGGCCCTCTCCGCTCCCGAAGCCCTGTGGTCTCCGCTTAAAGACCGCCAGGGGGAAGGGTTTGGCGGCATCTGGTACGCGCGCGAACAACCGTGGCAAAACGCCGACCAGGTGCTGGCTGAACAGCTTGCTGGCGCATTCAGCCACGCGTGGCTGGCGCTGGAACCGCAAACCAACCGCTGGCATCACCGCAAAGGGCGCTGGAAGATCGCTATTCCTTTGCTGGTATTGCTCGCATGCCTGTTTATTCCGGTGCGCCAGTCCGTGCTGGCGCCCGCCGAAGTGGTTCCTTACCATGGGCGTGTGGTCGCCGCGCCGCTGGACGGCGTGATTCAGTCCTTTGCCGTGCAGCCAAACCAGAGCGTGCACCAGGGTGATCTGCTGGTTCGTTTCGACGACACCACCCTGAAAGCACAGGCCGACGTTGCCGACCGCGCGCTCAATGTTGCCGAAGCGGAGTTTCGCGCCAGCTCGCAGCGCGCCTTCCAAGATGCTGACTCCAAAGCGAAACTCGATTTCCTGGCCGCACAGGTGGCGCAAAAACGGGCCGAACGCGACTACGCCAGCGCCCTGCTCAGCCGCACTGAAATCCGCGCCGAACGGGACGGTATTGCCGTTTTTGCCGATGCCGACCGCTGGACTGGCAAACCGGTGCGAACGGGTGAGCGCTTAATGGAACTGGCCGATCCGGCGCTTGCTGCGCTGCGCATCGAACTGGATGTGGGTGATGCCATTAGGCTAAAACAGGATGCGCCCATCACTCTGTTCCTCGACAGCGACCCTATCACCCCACATGCGGCCAGGCTTGAGCGCATCGCCTATGAATCCGAACAGACTCCCACAGGTAACCTTGCTTATCTGCTTGATGGTCGATTTAGCGATGCCCCGCCGCGTATCGGCCTGCGCGGAACGGCTAAATTGTCGGGCGAATATGTACCGCTGGCTGTCTATCTCTTCCGTCGCCCGCTATCCGTGATCCGTCAGGCAATCGGCCTATGAGCCCACAGCTTCCGGCGCTTCGCCCCGATCTCCAGTTAGCAGAGTCTGCTGCGGGTATTAACGGTGCGCCGCAATGGGTACTGGCAGACCCGCTTACCGGTCGCTATTTCACGCTAACACCCGCAGCTATCCGCCTGCTGCGCCACTGGTCCCTGAGTCTGCCACAACAGGTGCTTGCGGCAGCCAACCAGGAGCCGGGCCTGCCGCTAGAGGTTAAAGAGCTGGAGCAATTGCTACATTTTTTACGCCAGCACGATCTGGTGACTTCGGGCGATGCCGAACAGCGCCAGCGTTACCTCCTTAAAGCCCGTGCCATGCGCACCAGCCTGTGGAAAAAAGTGCTGCACCAGTATCTGTTTTTCCGCATTCCGCTCTGGCGGCCCGATCCGCTACTCAACCGTTGCTGGCCCTGGCTTAAGCACTACGGGGCACCACTATTGATGGGGGGGGGCCCGCTGATCCTGGTGCTGGGTCTCTATCTGGTCAGCCGTGACTGGGTGCGTTACACCCACGCGTTCCCTCATCTGTTCAGCCTGCAAGGGATGGCAGTATTCGGGGTGTCGCTGGTGATCGCTAAATTCATACATGAGCTGGGCCACGCCTTTATGGCCAAACACGCGGGCTGCCGGGTGCAGAGCATGGGGGTAGCCTTTATCGTACTGTTCCCGCTGTTCTATACCGATGTGAGTGATGCGTGGAAACTCAAGAATCGACGAGCGCGTTTGCTGATTGGCGCAGGCGGTATTCTGGCCGAAGTGCTTCTGGCCGTTTTCGCGCTGCTGGTATGGACGCTGCTGCCAGACGGCCCTCTGCGTACGGCAGCGTTTATGCTCTCCAGCGCCACCTGGATAACGACGCTGGTGGTTAACCTCAACCCGCTGATGCGCTTTGACGGTTACTTCTTGTTAAGTGATTTCTGGCGGGTGGAAAACCTGCAGGATCGGGCCTATGCCCTATGCCGCTGGCGGCTGCGCGAGGCTTTATTTGGCTATGGTCATCCGGCACCGCATACCTGGTCGCCGTCTATGCAGCGCAAGCTATTGGTATGGGGCTACGCCTCATGGATATGGCGCTTTTTCCTGTTTTTTGGCATTGCACTGATGGTGTACCACTTTTTCATTAAGGTGGTGGGTATTGTTTTGATGTCGGTTGAAATTGGCTGGTTTATCGCGCTTCCGGTGGTAAAGGAGGCCCGCGTCTGGTGGTCCATGCGTAAGAATGCTCATCCCGTTAAGCTGTTGCGTTCAGGTCTGATTCTGGCGGCGGTATTGGTGCTGCTGCTGTTTCCCTGGCGCGGCAGCATTCGTATTCCTGCTGTGCTGGAAGCAGAAAACGTCAGCGCGCTGTACGCCCCTATTCCTGCGCAGGTTAAAGCGCTCTACGTCACTGACGGCCAGCAGGTGCAGGCCGGTGAGAAACTGCTGGATCTTACCTCGTCCGATTTGGACTACCGCATCAATATCGAACGTCAGCAAATTGCTATTTTGCAACAGCAGCGGCAGCGGGGAGCCGGACGTCAGGAAACCGCCAGCGAAACTCAGGTGCTTGACCGACAACTGGCGGAATCATTGGCCCGCTATCGCGGGCTGGATGCGCAACGCCAGCGTTTGTCTCTCACCGCGCCGCAGGCAGGCCAGGTGAGGGATGTGGCGCGAGATATGACGCAAGGCCGCTGGCTGACATCAGAAATGCCCTTGCTCCGTGTGGTCGGGCAGGGTTCAGGAAAAGTGCAGGGGTATTTACCCGACGATACGCTGGAACGCGCCAAAGTGGGGATGCAAGGCTATTTTATCGCCGATGACCCGGCGTATCCCCGGCTTGTCGTACAACTCAAAGACATTGCACCCACTGGTGCCGCCTGGTTACAGCAAGAGATGCTGGCGTCCGATCGCCACGGTCCGATCGCCGTGCGTCGCGACAGGGATCATAATCCTCAACCCGTGCAGGCGCAGTACAGTGTGCGTTTTGTAGTACAGGAGGGACAATTCTCGCTACCACAACAGCCGTTACGGGGAAGCATAATGCTGGAAGGGGAAAAGGAATCAATTCTTGGCGCGGTATGGCGGCGGATTGCGGCGTTGGGTATTCGGGAAAGCGGATTTTGACAAAAACAGATTGATATATTTTACGTGATATATCCTTTCGCGTTAACCAGAACTCCCAGTCTTCATTACTCCCAAAAGCCAGTAAATGAAGATCTGAGCATGCGCTTGAAAAATAAAAAAAATTACAATTACGCTCTATTTCCATTTATTTAATTTGAATTAGGTACGTAAGTTGATGTTTTTTTATGTATGTAAATCTTACTGACTGAGTTATATTCCTGATGAACCATAAATGTTTTTTCCTCCCATCGTTATCTTACTATTTTGTTCTGTCCCGAATTATAAGGTTGGTTATTAATAACATTTGATCTTAATAAATCAGCTATTCCTCCAGGAGGGATCTGTATGAGAGATATTCAGCGTTTATTTGTTAAATCAGCCATCACTACCGCCCTCGCCGTAACTATTTTTCTACCGCAAAGTGCTGCAGCCTGTAACGACGAATCCTATACCGGCACAGTGTGTTCTTTTGCTACATCTTTTTGCCCGCGTGGCTGGCTTCCGGCTAACGGTCAGACGGTCCCTGTCAACAGCTATCAGGCATTGTACTCCCTGTTGGGGTTCCAGTTTGGTGGTGATGGCTCAACCACCTTCGGGCTACCTGATTTGCGCGGACGTTCTGTCGTCGGTACGGGCACCGGTTTGGGGCTACCGGCCGTTAATATCGGGCAGAAAATCGGTAATCCGACGGTGAATGTGACGGTGCCTTTACCCGCGCATACCCACGCCGCAACCTTCACTGCAGCCACATCGAGCACGACGGTAACCGTCCCGGCAACACCCGGTACCGGACTGGCGGTTAGCGGCCAGACTATCACCAATACGCACGACCTGACTGCATCGACTTCCGGCTCGTTGAAAATTGCGGGTGGGTCTGGTGTTGCTGGTAGTGCGTCGTTACCCACCAATGGCGCGATACTGGCTAAACCCGCGCTTGGCGCACCAAATATTTATAATCCTGGCGCAACTGCCGATACTACATTAGGGCCTAGCCAGACGTTAACTGGCCCGGTAAGCGGCACCATCACGTCGTCGATTAGTGGCGGTACGGTAACGGGTACGCCAACGATTCCATCGTTCCCGGTAACGATACCGACAGTGACGGGTGGAACTGTCGCGGTAGGCGCAGCTGGGGTGCCGCAGCCGATGGTCTCGGTGGCGACCCAATCGCCTTCGCAGGGGCTGACTGTCTGTATTATGGCCAATGGCCTGTATCCAACGCGACCATAATTCATGGTTAACAGGATTGTTCTCTGACCAACTCTCTGAAAAAACAGGCCAGTTCGGCATAACGCAGGCTGGTCTGTGTTGTAAATAAATTTACTCCTGAAAGGTATCCTTATGTTGTGGCGTCATTGGCTGGGCAAAAAAAGTCGTCAGGTTCCGCAAGGTGCTGCAAGTCATGAGCAGGCACCTTTGGGCGTTATGCTGGAAGCGCGTATGTTGTTTGATGGTGCTGTCGCCGCCACGGTTGAGGCTGCTGTCACTCAAAATACGATGACACAGCCAGCCGCGTCGCATACGGACAGCGGCCAGTCCGGGCAAAGTACCACCGATACGGCCAGTCACAGCACCGATGCGACGAGCATTGTTGATACAACCGCCCACAATACGGATACCCAGAATTCGAAGACCGTAGCAGACACCAGCGATGCGGTTGCTACCGGCAGTAGCACACATAAAGAAGTGGTGTTTATTGACACCGCAGTGGCAGATTACCAGCAACTGGCCCGTGGCGTGAAAGACGGGGTTGAGGTGGTATTGCTGGATGCCAACAAAGATGGGTTAAGCCAGATAACGCAATGGGCGCAAACCCACACGGGTTACGACGCCATCCATATCATCAGCAATGGTGGCGAAGGCCAACTGACGCTCGGGGGCGTCACATTGACCGACAGTATGCTCGCTGCGAGAAGTGCTGACCTGACTACCATCGGCCAGTCGCTGACTGCGTCCGGCGATATCCTGCTTTATGGCTGTAATGTGGCGCAAGGAACACAAGGGCAGACTTTTATTAGCGACCTTGCAGCGCTCACCCGGGCTGATGTGGCAGCATCCACTGACCTGACCGGGTCGACAGCGTTAAAAGGTGACTGGATGCTGGAATCGCAAGTCGGTCAGATCACGACCGACATCGCGATAACTGCCGCCACACAGAGGGATTATTCCCACGTGCTGGATACCTTTACGTTTGAGACGGGTTCTGGCGGCGGTAGCGGCAATAACCAGACCTGGCAGGAAGGGGGGCATACCCTACATTTCGATTTTGTCGGTAACGTGCTGGCTGGCCTAAACAGTGACGGCAATAGCTTAATCTATGACGTGCAAACGGATGGTTCCAGTTCGTCAAATTCTCTGACCTTCACCATCAGCATTCCCGGCTATGTTTTTGATTTGTCTTCACTGGACTTATTGAATGCCGATGGCACCGGGAACATGAATTATACGATTTCATCCAGTAAATCGACCGCTGGAGACAATCAGAGCGGAGTACTGCCATTCCCCGGTGCGCTGACTTATACCACTATCAGCGGCTTTAACGGCAATTTTGTCGGCGTGTCTTCCATTACCATCACGACATCCGGTACCAATGAGTACTATCTGGATAACCTGGTATTGAACAATATTCATGCCGCCTCCTCGGTAGATGCGACATCGACTGTGACCGCTGGGCCATCTGGCGAAGCAACGACATTTTCCACTACCGCGACATCAGCGGCCAGCGCTACCTCGCTGCTGGACTTTACCCTTACCGACCTCGGTACATCTGATGGTTCGGCCACCAATGTCAGTCAGTTCTACGCTAACGTCAGTGGTACGGCGACATCATCAGAATTGAGTAAGATGACGTTCCTGCTCAGTGGCCCGGATGCCACAAACGTCGTCGGCACGTATGACAGCAGCACCGGCAGAGTCACGTTTTCCAGCTTAAGCCTGTCGGTTGCGAATAACAGCAGTGAAACTTACACCATCAAAGCGTATTACAACGACAATACCAGCAGTAACGACATTACCGATCACCACACGGTGATATTGTCGGTAAATGCCAGCAATTTCACCACGGTCTCCGGTGGCTCAACGTTCGCCAGTAGTCAGGCCAACGTGAACAACGGCAGCGGTGCCAGTATTGATGTGACAGCAACCAAACTCATTTATAGCCAGGCGCCGTCAACCTCAGTGATCAGTGGCATTAACTTCACCACCCAGCCGGTAGTGATTGCCGTTGACGATCGCGGCAATATCGATAAGGATTTTAACGGTTCGGTGACATTAAGCGAGAATGGTAGCGGGGCGCTGACGGGCACCACTCAGGTGACCGCCTCAAACGGTATTGCCACCTTTAGCGGCGTGAAGTACACCTCGGCCAGTGATGGTGATGCTAATTTCGTGCTGACGGCGGCGTCCAGTAGCCTGGTCAGCGCCACATCAGCATCGATCAATCCGGATGTGGTGGCGACGCGGCTGGTTTTTTCCACCCAGCCCGTTCCCACGACGATCCAGAACGGACAAAGTGCCAGTTTTACCACCGTTCCGGTCGTACAGGCGGTCGATGCGAATGGCATGGTGGATCAGGATTACACCACCAATATCGTGCTCTCGGTGACTGATCCTAACGACAGCGTCGTCGATGGTACGGTCAACAGCCTGGCGGTGACCTCCGGGGATCATGATGCCAGCGCTACGACGGTAACATTAACGCCGTCTGGCGGTATCGCTACCTACACCGGACTTATCATACAGTACACCAACAGCGGCAGTATCAATACGCTGGCACTGCGCGCCACGTCAGGTAGCCTGACGGCAGTCAACAGTTCGTCGATCATCTCAACCGTCAACACCGCCCCTGTCTTTAGCAACCTGAACGGTGGAGCCACCTATACCGAAAATGGCAGCGCGGTGGTGATAGACAGCGATGTCACTGTTGCCGATACCGAACTGAATAATCAGGGCAACTATAACGGCTCCTCTATTTCAATCGCCCGTAACGGCGGGGCGAATAGTGTCGATATCTTCGGCAATAGCGGACTGTTAGGGGTGCTGACTCAAGGGCAAAACTTCACCTATAACGGTACGGCGGTGGGTAGTGTCACGGCGAACTCCTCCGGCACGCTGACGCTGACGTTTAATAGCAATGCAACCTCGGCGATAGTGAATGCGGTGCTGCAATCCCTGACCTATGCCAACAGTTCTGACGATCCACCATCCAGCGTGACGCTTAACTGGACCTTTAATGACGGCTCGCTCAATAGTAACGGCACCAATCAGGCGGTGCTGAATATCACGCCGGTCAATGACGCACCGGTTATCAGCAATACGTCGATCAGCAAGACTTTCAACGAGGATAGCGCCCAGATCTTTAGCGCTGCCGATTTTGGTTTCAGCGATGTGGACAGCGGCGACACCCTGCAATCCATCATTATCGTCACAGCACCAACCGCCGGTGAGCTGTTTATTGACGCAAACAGCGATGGTGTCCGTGGCGTCGGCGATACATTACTGGGCAATGGAGCGGTGGTCAGCGCGGCTGATATCAGCAAACTGATCTTCCGTCCGACCGCGAACGCCAACGGCACGGGTTATGCCTCCTTTAGCTGGCAGGTGAGCGATGGCACGGCGTTGTCCGCTAATACCGGGACGATGACACTCAACGTAACGCCAGTTAACGATGCGCCGATCATCAGCAATACGTCAGTCAGTAAAACCTTCAATGAGGATAGCGCCCAGGCCTTTAGCGCTACCGATTTCGGTTTCAGCGATGTGGACAGCGGCGACACCCTGCAATCCATTACTATTGTCACCGCGCCGGGCGCCGGTGAGTTGTTTATTGACGCAAACAACGACGGTGTCCGTGGCGGCGGCGATACATTACTGGGCAATGGTTCTGTGGTCAGCGCGGCTGATATCAGCAAACTGACCTTCCGCCCCACCGCGAATGCCAACGGCACGGGTTATGCCTCCTTTAGCTGGCAGGTGAGCGATGGCACGGCGTTGTCCGCTAATACAGGAACGATGACCCTTAACGTAACGCCGGTTAACGATGCGCCAACGCTATCCAGCGGTGCGACGGCCATCCTGGCATCCACGACGGAAGATGCAACATCATCCGCCACCACAGTATCGTCATTACTCAGCAGTGCGGGTTATGGGGATGTGGACAGCGGGGCATCCAGCGGCATCGCGATTACGGCGACGGTAGGGAACGGTGGCTGGCAGTATTCCACCGACAGCGGGGCTAACTGGTTCAATATCGGCACGGTCTCCAGTTCAGCAGCACTGTTGCTCGGATCGACGGCGCAACTGCGTTATGTACCGGACAGCGCCAATGGTGAAACCGCAACCCTGAGTTTCAGCGCGTGGGATCAGACCAGTGGTACGGCGACAGCAGGTAGCAGCAAAGGTCTGGCAGATACATCGACCTCAGGCGGCAACAGTGCGTTCTCCACCAACAGTGCACAGGCGTCGTTGATGGTAACCAGCGTGAATGATGCCCCTACCGTAGCGAGCACGGTCAGTCCCCAAAGCGCCACCAAAGATACAGCGTTCAGCTTCGCCATACCTGCCGGTACTTTTGTCGATGTGGATAACGGTGATACGTTGACGCTGAGTGCGACACTGTCAGATGGCTCGGCACTGCCGGCCTGGCTGATCTTTAACCCATCTACCGGAACCTTCTCTGGCACGCCGGGCTACAGTGATGTCGGCAACCTGACGATTCGGATAACCGCGACTGACGGCAGTAATGCCTCGGTCAGCACTACCTTTGGGCTGACGGTGAATAACAGTAATCTCCCGCCCGTGGTGTCCATCCCGGTGGCCGAACAGACCATCCCACAAAATGGCAGCTTCAACTTTACCGTGCCTGCGGGAACCTTTACCGATCCGGATATCGGCGACACATTAACCCTGAGCGCGACCCTCGCCGACGGTTCGGCACTGCCCGCCTGGCTGAGCTTTGACCCGGCCACAAAAACCTTCTCCGGCACACCGGGGAACGGCGACGTGGGCAATCTGAGTATTCGTCTCACCGCCAGCGATGGCAGCTCCTCGGTCAGCACCACCTTTACCCTGACGGTCACCAACGTAAATGACACGCCGGTGGTCTCTGGCTCTGTTCCGCCGCAGAGCGTGGCGCAGGACGGCAGTTTTACCCTCACCGTCCCGGCTGGCACCTTTGTTGATCCGGATGGCGACACGTTAACCCTGAGCGCGACCCAGGCAAACGGCAATCCGCTGCCCGCCTGGCTGCGCTTTGACCCGGCCACTGGCACTTTCTCCGGCACGCCGGGGAATGGCGATGTGGGTAATCTGAGTATTCGTCTCACCGCCAGCGATGGCAGCTCCTCGGTCAGCACCACCTTTACCCTGACGGTCACCAACGT
>NZ_JAROAU010000002.1:95266-115449 GCF_029433855.1 Candidatus Kosakonia sp. 282A-S69
CCGCAGAGCGTGGCGCAGGACGGCAGTTTTACCCTCACCGTCCCGGCTGGCACCTTTGTTGATCCGGATGGCGACACATTAACCCTGAGCGCAACGCAGGCGGACGGTTCCGCACTGCCTGCATGGCTGAGCTTTATCCCGTCGACCGGGACGTTTTCCGGCACGCCTGGCAACGCCGATATCGGTAGTCTGGTCATTCGGGTGACCGCGACCGATGCAGGGAATACGTCAATCAGCATCACCTTTAGCCTGACGGTTACCCGCGCGGGCATTACCGGCGGCGATCCGCAGTTCCGTATTTCAGATGGTGCGAACGGACCACGTCCGCTGGACAGCCGAACACCTACTCTCCAGCTTCAGGAGGCTGGCACTCCGCCACTCAACGCATTGATTACCCCCGCCTCTCTCGGCAGCTTTAATGCCGGACGCACCGCCGGGAGCAGTTCGATGATGGCCTCCATCTTCGGCACCACCAGCGATGGGGCACGCGGGGGAAATGCGACGAAGAGCGAAGTGGCGAATGTCTTCGGACGCGGCTCATCGTTCAGCAGCCATTTTGAGAGTTCGCTGGGTTCATTTCCCAGCTTTAACAAAGATCCGGCGCTGGGCGGCACCTCGTCACTGGCCAGCGTCTTCTCCGGCATTTATCTGCCTTCACTGACACCAATGGAAGTGTTTACTGGCGGTAGCTGGAAAGATATCAACCTGCATGCACAGGGAGTTACAGAACAGGGGCAAGAACAAGCGTCAGCCGCGTTTACCCCATCGTTCCACCGGCAATTACAACACATTGGCGATGCTCAAGGACAACGACTTTCTGCCATTGAACAGGCGTTGTACGACCGGGGCCAGCAGGGCTAATAACGACAAGACTACAGTAAAAGGCGTTAATTCTATGATGAACGTGATGGTGGCAAACCGGTTGTCGGTGGTGACAACTGTGAGTGGCAGCGAAATGATGCGTAAAGGCCGCAAGCTTTTTGCGCTGAGCGCGCTGGTCGTAGCGCTAAATGGATGTGCCGTGACCAGCGACCCGATTACCAAAAAAGAGAGCGAACAGCGCAGCCAGCAGGATCGGATAGCGATGTTCAGCCAGCAGGAGCCGGTTACCGCGCCAATCACCCTGTATGACGCGATGGCCCGCGCGCTGAAATATAACCTCGAGTCGCGCTTAAAAGTCATGGAAAGCGCGCTGGCCCAGCAGCAACTAGATCTCTCCCGTTATGACATGCTGCCGAAGCTGGCAACTTCGGCGGGCTACGTAGGGCGCAACAATGCCAGCGCCTCCAGTAGCCGTAGCGTGGAAACCGGACAAACTTCTCTGGAACCCTCCACCTCGCAAGATCGTGACCGCGATGTGGCAGACCTGACGGTGGTGTGGAATGTGCTCGACTTTGGCGTTAGCTACGTCAGCGCGAAACAGAAATCGGATCAGCGCTGGATTGCCGAAGAGCGTAAACGCAAAGTGGTACATACCATTTTGCAGGATGTCCGCTCCGCCTACTGGCGTGCGGTTGCCGCCGAGCGACTGCTGGGCCAGATCGATACGCTGATTGACCGGGTAAACCAGGCGCGTGAAGCCAGTGAGCGGATGACCGCCCAGCAGGTCGGCGACCAGGTTGAAGCTCTGACCTATCGCCGTGCGCTGATTGAGGCTACCCGCCAACTGGAAGAGCAGCGCCGCGCGCTGTCGCTGGCAAAAACCGAACTTGCCACGCTAATGAACCTGCCGCTGGACACCCCCTATAAATTGGCACTGCCCGCCAGCGGCGACGAGACGGTTCCGCAGCTGAATGTGGATCAGAAAACCCTGGAAGAGACCGCGCTGGTGAGCCGCCCGGAACTGCGTGAGCAGGATTATCAGGTGCGTATTAACGCCGCCGAAACCCGTAAAGCGCTGCTGCGTATGCTGCCAGGTATAGAGATTAGCGCAGGCGGCCACTACGACAGCAACTCATTTTTGGTCAACAACAGTTGGGCCGACGTGGGGGTAAAAGCCACCTGGAACCTGTTCAACCTGATGTCTGGCCCGGCGGCGCACAGTGCAGCGAAGGCCAATGAGCAGGTAGGCGAGTTGCAGCGTCAGGCGATGTCGCTGGCTATCATGGCGCAACTGTACGTGGCGCGCGCCAACTACAACGAAGCGCTGCGTCAGTATAAAACCAGCGAAGAGTTGCGTGATTTGGACGGGCAAATCGTTCAGCAACTGCGTAACCGTTACAAAGCCAACAGCATCGGTGAGTTACAACTGATTCAGGGCGAACTGAATGCGCTGAACGCAAATCTGCGTAAGGATCTGGCATACGCGGAACTGCGTAACACTTACGGGCAGATTATCTCCAGCGTGGGCATAGACCTGCTGCCTAAGACGCTGCCGTCTGACAAACTGGCGGATATCAGCAATGCGTTGCGTCAGTCCGAAGCCAACTGGCAACAAGGGAAGATCAGCACGCTACAATCGTTCTGATAACACGGTCCCGGCGTCAGCATACGCCGGGACCGTGTTATCCCGCCATTAATCTTCCACCGATGAGAAGAGTACGGCTATATGCAGATAACTTTTCGCGGATGCGAGGAATTACGTCAATATTTTGTGGAAGAGTATGAAAATAAAAATATGTGATTCGTCAGATATTCCTGCACTAGCGAAAATTTTTGTAGAAATGGACACTTATTACTTTGGAAGTGAGGGTGCCAGCTATGACGAAATGTTATCTTATCTGACCCACCGGGTTTTCTCTGTCTACTCGGGCGTGACCGTCCTAGGGGCATGGAAAAACGGATCGCTTGTTGGATTCGCCACGTTCACCATGATGTTCCCTGCGCCAAAATGCTCCGGTCAGGCGTATATGAAAGATCTCTTCACATCAGCTGCAGTAAGAGGTCAGGGGGTAGGTAAATCACTTATGCGATTTATAGCGGCTTTTGCGGTTGAGCATGGCTGCACAAGATTTGACTGGACTGCTGAAACTACCAACCCGAAAGCAGCTGAGTTTTACTTATCCCTTGGGGCATCCCTGATAGAAGAAAAACAGTACTTTCGATTAGATCACCAGGATTTAGCAACGTTTGCAAAGCTGGATCCATAACTCTGATACCTTTTTGGTTCGCATGACTTGGCACTGTGTTTAAGATTTTTTGTTTGGGATCACAAAAATAGCCTTTCGTCACGAATCGAATGTCCGCCTCTCGCTCATAGCGTACATTGGCCTGCACAACGTCCGTTTTGTGCCAAAAGCAGACGTTGCTTACAACAGTCTGTGTGGAGCAACGGGGAGCAGGTCACCGCAGCTCGTCCCCGTATCTTCGTGCGGGCTGTCAGCTGGAAGTGTGACGAAAGGGCATTCGGCTTTCTTCTTGGGGTTTGTCATGAAGCCCAGACTAAAGGCAATGAATGTTATGTTCCTCTTGGGGGTTGACAGCTTCCGGCATGAATGAACGTCTGCCGGTTTTTTGTGGGGAAAGAGTTAACGGGGTCTGATACTCAGTGGAACGAAAACGCATGTAAGCCGTGAAGGTTGTCTTAAAAATCGATTAAGACCATTTCTTCTCCTACGTGATCTTAGCGGCAGCCATCTTGGCCTTTCGGGCGATACGCCGTTCTATTCTGCGTATTTTTTCGCTGAATCCGTCATGGTACCTGAGTTTTTCCTCAATGCGTTTTTCTCTATCCCGGTGTTCAATGGAGGGAGGTGACAAGCGGTAGGCTAAACGCAGCTCCCGTGTGAATTCCATGGCCTTAAATCCCAGCAACGAAAAAATCTTTTGCCGCGTGGCGTAAAAACCATCGCCCGAGCCGTCATCACACTCATGGGCTTCCATCAGTGCTCCGGACGTGTCGTTTTGCAGGCTTTCAATGGCGCGCACTCGGTCACTGATGCTGAGGGGTAGCAACTCTGCCAGGGATATCAGGCACGGCCAAACGAACCGTCTCACAGTGCGGAGTTCGTTCACGGTAATCGTGATATTCAGGATTGGTAAAGGATGGGTAACCGTCATCGGAGGCCACTGCATGACAATCCACAACGAATCTATCCAGCACACTGACCAACTGTGCCCCTGCTTCTGCCTCGTGCCTTTGCCTGCTTTTGCGGTTAAGCAAGTATTCTGCTGTCCGTACGATACCTGAAAATACAGAGCCCGGCAGGGTAGGTATGCCCATTGTTATATCCGCCTGTAATCGTGACCATGCTGGATTTATTTTATCTCATTTAGTGAAATGGTATACTGCACAAATACAATCCTGTTGTTTTACCGAGTCCGGGAAAACGACTAACAAATCCCCCTTTTTGGGGTCAGTTTGGATATAGAGAATTATTGTACGGTAAGCCTATTTTTTTTAACAGGCTTGCCTATAGCTGTGGGCGTACTCTCGCGCTATACTGCAAAAGTTCGATATATTCAACAAAGCCAATTGAACGTACTATACTTCATTTCGCTACAACACAGTTATTTTCCTGCTTTTCATTTTACTTTAAAGATGAGGTTTTTATGCGTGAAAACTTTATAGAAACGGCAATAGATGCAGGTTATAGCACGCTTGAAGAATACGAGGCGGCATCAAAAAACTTAAGACCCAAACGACAGTTAAGGGCGGTCGCTTTTTCTGAAGAATCTGAAGGAGATGGCGAGCTGAGAGTAAATTTCAGGCTTAACGCAACCGGTAATATTTGGTATTCCATAACCAGCAAAGCTGAATCTCTCAGCGCCGAAACCAAAGCGTTATTTAACAGTGTTTCAGTACTTTTTTCGGCCATGACAAAAGCGATGGCCGAAGCGAACAAAAGCCTGTTTGATTTTGATGACTGGAGTAAAATTATTCGAAAATCCGGGTATTTCATCGAGGTCGGGAAAGTACAAAAACATATATCAATCCAGGCTACCACCGTCAGTGTTGATACCCAAATACTGTCTCAATTGCTGCCTGGCATCGACAAAGCGCCTTCTGCCATGCAAATAGGAAAAGATATATTGAGCGCCCTGAATGGTGAATACGGCGGCATGCAGAAAAAAGAAGATGCAAAGATGGCACACCTCCTTTTTATTTGCGAGGAAATATTAGGTGATGCCTCAGTATCCATTCGTTTATTTTTCGCCGACAGCAAACAGATGGAATTGATGACTAAGTCACCGTGCCATAAAAGCTCCACAGAGTCTTACGAGCAAGAACAGAGAATTGATACATTCCGCTTTGTATCCCCCGAGCAAATTTCAAAATATGCAAAGGACTTCGAGAAAGATGACCCGGCATATCTGGACCTTATCAAAAAACTAAAAGACACCTTAGCAGACGAATAGCTTAGACCGAATATAAAAGGGTACCATTATATCTGATAAAATTATTAAATATGCACTCGGTGTTTTCACAAATGATGGTCAGTCAACTGTAGAGGGGTTCGCCGGGAAATTAGAAAAGGTTGCTGATGACATTAAACAGGCTGGAGCAATAACTGTTTACTATGGCTTTCATGGTGATGGAAATGGTGATTTATATGAAGTTTTCTCAGATAAGGAACTAGAACAGTCACTCATTATATCAAAAGCATTCCCGGACGTTAAAATGGTTAAAGTGCTCGCGCCGGATGATAAAAATATCGACTATAAGAAGTATAATACTGAAGGGAAGACTATGTTTACATGGTGTGATAGTGAAAAATACATCAGAAACAATAAATACTTATCTGATATTGTAAAGTAACATAACAGTACGAAAAGATATTTTATCCGGAATTGCATCAGATATGATGCAATTTTTTTCTTCCAGTACCTCATCTACAGCATTGGTTTATTCAGGCTGACGGGCAGGAAGACTAAAGAAACCTATCCTGAACTGACCCGTAAAGTATTCGATTCTATTGAAAACGAACCGTTCTGAAATACCGAAACTTGAAGCCTGAAAAAAATAATACTGGGCTAAACCTACTGATACTCCTCCATCAACTGCTGAACACGGCACATAAATATTACAATATGTCCCGAGGGCTTATCATTAAGCTCTCGGGATAACTTAGTATAAATACAGGACAAAACTCTTTTCCGAACGTTTCAAACAGCTCTAATGATGTGTGATTTCTATTTTGCCATTGGCTTAGTTCTTAGGAAGTTAGTTTTAAATCCCCTCGCATAGTACCGATATTCAAATCCTACTATGACAATTGGGCTTTGTTTCCTGCACGCCTGTGAACGGGTGGTCCTGTATGACGCCACCTTCGCCTCGATGTTGTGCTGCCATCGCACCGTGTGGGAACGGCTGACGGCCCGGCCGCCGACAGTACGCCGCTGCCCCTCCCTCAGGGCACTGATGCGTGACAGGCCACATGACCGCTTTATTGTCGCCGCGTCGCCCGCGTACCTGCAGGCAGTGGAGGACGATCTTTGTGCGGGCAGGGAGGCGCTGGCCTCACCGGCGCAGCTGGCAATCGTAAGTTCAAAAGGCTACCGGGGACGTCTGCGCGAAAGCCTGACCCTCACCAGTGCGGCCATGATGAAGACGCTGAACACCAACATGACAGGGCTGAATATCAGCCAGGCCGTGACGCTGCTGGCACCCTGAGTGCCCGGAGAAATGAGCTCTCCGGACATTTTATCTTCCCCCTGCGCAAAAAAAAACAGCATAAGCATATGCAAGGGATATACAAAACAATGTTTACCGCATATACTTTGCATATGCCTGAGTGTGTCAGGCGCAGCTGATACCCGAGGAGAAAGCATGCGAACAGTGTCAATTTTCAAGAACGGCAATAACCGCGCCATACGTCTGCCCCGTGATCTGGATTTTGAAGGGGTGAGTGAGCTGGAGATCGTCCGCGAGGGTGACAGTATTATCCTGCGTCCCGTCCGTCCGACGTGGGGCTCTTTCTCTCAGCTGGAGAAGGCTGATGCCGACTTCCTGACAGAGCGCGGGGATGTGGTCAGCGATGAAGGGCGCTTTGAGCTATGAGCAGGACTTACATGCTCGACACCAATATCTGCTCCTTCATCATGCGTGAGCAGCCTAAAGCGGTACTGAAACGCCTGGAGCAGGCCGTCCTGCGTAACCACCGTATCGTGGTGTCGGCGATCACCTATGCTGAGATGCGCTTCGGTGCGGTCGGTAAGAAAGCCTCACCGCGTCATGCACAGCTGGTCGATGCGTTCTGCGCCCGCCTCGATGCGGTTCTCGCCTGGGATCGTGCAGCAGTGGATGCCACGACTGAAATTAAGGTCGCACTGGCCGCAGCCGGGACACCTATCGGACCAAATGACACGGCGATTGCAGGGCATGCCATCGCGACCGGGGCTGTTCTGGTCACCAACAACACCCGGGAATTTGCCCGCGTCCCCGGACTCGAGTCTGAAGACTGGAGCCGTTAACACGCCGTTTCCGGTCAATTTTACGTTGTGACGCCGGGGCCTCACTCCGGCACATTGCGACCCTTTACAGGGAAGAGAAGAATAATGAGCATCAAACTGACACAAGCAAAAGTTGAGTCCCTTATTGATACCCTCAATGCACTCATCTGCGAGGAACAGTTGCTGACCCGTGAGCAGCGGGAAAACATGGTCAGAACGGTGGCCACACTTGGCGGACTGGGTGAAAGGGTTCGTCTCACCCAGGCGCAGAAGGAAGCCCTCAGGCAGGCCAGGGCTGAAAAGCCAGCAAAGAAACCCCGGGAGCCTGATCCGGTATTTCCACGCTCCGGGAGCAAATGGTCGGAAGAGGATCTGGAACTGATACACTCCATTATTGATGACCTTCCGGATGCTGAAATCGACAATCATGTTATTTTTCTTTCCGGTCAGCAGCAACGCACCCCTTATGCCATTGCGCAGAGAATTGTTGCTGAGGGGCGACTCGACAAGGAATGGGCTGAGAAGTGGAGAACGACGGCTATGAAAATCCGGGAGCAGACAGCGCAGCAGGGCGATATTCAGCCCGAATAATAAACGTACATATTAACAACAGATTGCCGGGTTAAATTATGTGGAGATTATTATGGAACACGACCAGTGGGTTTTATATGCCGGAGCAACGCTGGTTTGATGAGTGCTGAGGTATATATGGAAAATTTAGTTCCCGAGAAAACATATATCCCGCGATGAAAAACTGTCATCCATAAATGCATTTTTCGATGAAATGTTGCCCTCTGTTGGCGGTGTGCAGTCGGGCGGCATTCTTACCCAGTCTTTAACCAGGTAGAGGCATTCTGCCCTGACATTTGATGACCTCAGAAATGATTTGATTACCCACGATGAGCCAAATTTCAGGGAACACGAAAAACTGAACGGATATGCAACATCTCCCGGCGGAGATACGCTCTGGATTTATCTTAACGATAACGAGCTGGAAAACCTCTGTATGACCCGCTGAATAAAGGGCAGAAGATTAACCGGCAGCTGCTGAGTGAAAAATCGACCGGCTGAGCCATACTGTCTATATCACAGTGTATGAGAGGAGAGCGCTATGTGTGGCCGGTTCGCGCAGTTCAGCAGCAGGGATGAATACCTGCAGGCACTCGGCATAAACGGGGAAACCATAGCGTATGATCCTCAACCACTTGACCGTTACAACGTGGCACCGGGTACCCGTGTACTGATAGTGAGTGAGCGTGAAGGGGACTTCGCTCTCGATCCAGTTCTGTGGGGCTACAGTCCGGAATGGTGGACAAAATCCCCCCTGATTAACGCCCGCAGCGAAACCGCCGCCAGCGGTAAAATGTTCAGCAAGCTCTGGCATAACGGGCGTGCCATTGTGCCTGCGGATGGCTGGTATGAGTGGAAAAAAGCCGGCTCCCGTAAGCAGCCCTACTTCATCTACCGCAAGGATTCCAGGCCATTATTCATGGCCGCACTGGGTCATACCCCTTTTGACGCTGACCACGGCGGGGAAGGATTTGTCATTCTCACGGCCGCCAGTGACGAAGGCCTGCTCGACGTTCACGATCGCCGGCCTGTCGTGCTCGATGCAGACGCTGCGCTGGAATGGCTTCATGCCGGCACGTCAGTCGGGAATGCTGAACATATTATTGCCGGTGCCGCCCTGCCTGAGACAGCATTCAGCTGGCATCCTGTGGCAGCGGGTGTTGGTAATCCGCATAACCATGGTAGCGCACTCATTTCACCTGTGAACGATCCGGTAGTGTAATATTTTTAGTTTCAGTACGAATGCGTGAACACTTATTAACCCCGATGAACTAAAAATTATTCGCAGCCCGACACTTAAGTTGTTAATCATATTACCTGATTTGTCGCAACCCCCTGTATACGTAGTAATTAATAATAAAGTTTTTAAGTTAAATGCCGAAAACAGTTATTATTAATTTTATATATAGTGCATTATGAATGGTTTCTGGTTACTGAGAACGGCAGTTGATAATAAAGATAAAATAAAGGCCATGTTAATACTGAGGGATAAGCCAGAATCCGTTGCCCGTAAAATACTGGAGAAGTCCGGTGCGTCTGTTCCGCCTTATAAAGGCAAAGCATTTTGGCGGTGGGCACAGGATTATATTATCCGTGCCTGCCAGCCTAATTCATCACGGGATAAATATCATGCACACACTGAGTGCGAAAATACAGGCATTACCGGAACAGGTCAGGGCCGGACTGAACTTAAGCCCCGCAGCGGCGGACTGGCTGAAAGTGCTTGCCCTGCTGGCCATGCTGGTCGATCACACGAACACATTGCTGCTGCCACACCTGCAGCCGGAACTTTACGCGCTGGGGCGCACGGCCTTCCCCCTGTTCGTGCTCATCTGGGCGCGCAATGTGCTTCACAATCCGCACCGGCTCCAGACGAGGGCAAACAGGATGTGGCTGTGGGCGATCGTCACGCAGCCGGTCTTTTCCTTCGCCTTTGCCGGGCACGACCCGTGGTATGCCCTCAACATTCTGTTCGTCTTCGCCGGCGCGACGCAGCTACTGGCTTGGAATTACCGCTTCCGAATGCGCGGTCTGGCTGCAGGTCTGTTGTTGCTCAGCCTGATGGTCTGGCCGCTGTCCTTCGCCAGTTACGGTCTGTCCGGGCTGGTTCTGGCTCTCTCGCTGGCAACGTTCCTGCATTCACCACCGGGACGCCTGTCCGGAGCAGCTGCTCTGATGGCGATTGTCGCGCTTCTGGCGATCAACAGTCAGCATGTCACCCAGGCACCGGCAGTGGTGGTAATGCTGTCCATCCTGCCCACGTGCTTACTGCCGGCCGCCGCTGTCGGTCTGGTCCGCACTCTGACAGACGGCCACGAACAGCGATTCATGCCAGCGATATTCTTCTACATGGCTTATGCCAGTCACCTCTGTATTCTTGGGGTGATCACCCGGCTATGCTTGCTGTAGACGCGGAACTGCATGTCCGGATGAGACGTTATCACCGGAACGACAGACATATTAGAAGCGGGAGTTAGCCAGGATGACGACCTACAAAATAACGTATGAGCACAGCAGCAACGGGGAAACGCAGACAGAAGACACTCTGCTGGAATGCAATCATGAGCCTACCAGAGAAGAGCTGGAGCATGCTGTCAGCTGGGACACGCTCAGGTTCCATCAACAGGGGCTGGCCACTTGGGCAATCATTTCTGTAGTTCCGCTGGAGTGAAGCGATACACAACTCAACAGATGCCCCTTTCAAGGCGTCATCGTTAAGAAAGCCGTGCAGCCAGCAGAAGGGTAAAAATTACCGTGTAGCCCCATGAGTACTCAGGCCAGTATTATCCACCCAGCACAGCAAAAGGAATTGACCTGCTGCCCGTTAACGCCTTTCCTGCCTCGCTTCTTCTTATAGTCCATCTGTGTTACTGCCAGCATCGCCATAGCACAAAGGCAGGGATGCGCACAGAGTAGTTATAACCCCGGAGAAACGCTCATTCCTTGCTCGATTGTCTGTGCCGCCAACATATCAAAGAACTGCTGGAAAGTGCAGACTACTAAGTACAGGTGCTGGGTCTCTTCTTCATCTTCATCTGCAATCGAATAATCCTGTTTAACATCTTCCAGATGTAAACAGGTCCTGTCCCAGTAATAGACACCTGACTGTCTGCCTTCAGTTATCAAAACATAGTAATTACCACCGGGGTCTGCGCCGATAATGACAGCATGTTCAACGAAAGATAACTCATCAAGAAGCTCGTTATTCATGGTGGAAATATCAAAATACTTGTTGCTCACCCCATGACCGAACAGAACGTCGAACGATATAAATCCGTTGTCAACCTTATTGAAAGGAATATTGCAGTAGTCTGGTGACTTAACCCTGAACCCGTTATATGTTTTGAGAAAATCAGAGTAATCGTCAGGGAAAATAACTGAAAATTTCCCGGCGAGATTATCAATATCCGCCTCACTGATGCCCGTACCAGTAAAAATAGCCATTTTCTACTCCTGATCTTTACGACAGAGTTTGCGTTTAATGGCAGACACACCACGTCTGTGCCTGAATCGCTCGTGTATGTCCTTTGGCACCTCCATCACTGTGACGCCGTTTTCATGATGGTGCCAGGTATTCAAATCATAATTTGCCCCGCCTTTACTCGCTCTTGCATCCGCTTTTCCAAAATCCCCGCCGGGATTCTTATTCCGATTACCTTTTGGATCAGGAACGTCCACGCTTTGTATAGCATAAGGTTCAAAATCAGGGTACCCGTTGGGGTAGCGAACGATAGTCCGCTCCGGACATGTTGCTTAAAGTTAGTCTGCAGACAGCGAGGGACGAATACGAACCCCGTCGTGAAAGGCAACGGCAGGGCGCTGAGCTGGAAAAAACCTTAGGTAAGTATAAAGAGGCTGGAAGCCAAAACGTATGAACGTATCATTGCGCTTCGCGAGTCCGGTATGACAGTTGCATTCACAGAGACTCTTACGGGATGCAGTGTGAGTCAGCTAAAGCGTATATGGGCTAACTGTAGGGTCTAGAAAGCCGGTCAGCAGCTGCATAAGTTACAGCGGTAAGCCATTATTCAAATAGTCCGGGGGGCTATAAAAGCCCGGACTTTATCAGGTAGGTTGCATCTCACAGAATACTGAGGCAAACCAACAGGGAACAGATGTCTGGGGATCCTGTAATGAAACTACCGCCTGTAACAGGCGGTGCTGGCGGGTGGGTATTTTCAGTCAAATAATTCTTCAATAAATTCGTCGAATGAATCAGCAACAGTTACAAGCTCCTTCTCATCCATAAGAAAAACGAAAATCTCACCGAAAGAAGCCCCTTGGTTTATTGACAACAAGAAACAGTTCCCCCCCTTCATCATGAGCAAAGGGCACCATTTTTCTTAATTCACGAAAATGTTCCGTAAGGTCGTTATAAAGCTGCTCTATAGGTAGTTCGCCGTACTTAACAGGGTTAAATCCTCCAAGCAAAAAGAAATTACCATCCTCATTATTGAGGGGGTATCCACCATTGTTTTCCAGATAAAAATCCAGAAATGATTGGGGAAGAAGATTGTCAAAAAGCGCATTGAAGGACGCCATTTCTTCTCTTGTAAGCTTCTGTTCTGTATCTGAAAGATACATCAGCAATTTTCTCCTGCAGTTTTACGTACCCTTTTCCGGGTCTGGAAAGTATAAGCCCTGCCTGTAGCGGCCTTGTACTGGCTAGCTCTGCCAGCTTGGCTGATACCCTGATAATAAAGCGCTTCTTCATGGGAATGTGCTCATGTGGCTTATGAATACATTACTGACATCACGGTGTGTTAATCAACCAAAGTGAGTGTTGTACGATCAACGGCCTAAAAATTCTCTTTGAAGAAAGATTAAGACTCCACATATAAAAGACAAACTTCATGTTCAAAAATGGTTTAAATGTGAATTTTATGTAAATTTATGTTAAGAATTAAATCAAAAGGTTGTCTTACTTCTTTGATTTAATTGCTTTATTTTAATTTTAGAATTTGTAGTAAGTAAAACCGACATTGTCAAAAAAAGAGAATTAGGGCATGAAAATACTGTTGGCCAACATACTATCCAGATGTCATAAGCATTAATTTTCATTAAAACGGAGTTCTTATGGAATTAGAAGCTAGTGAATTCGGTGTAGTTCTGTCAGTCGATGCTCTCAAACTGTCCCGACAGTCCCCGTTAGGGATTGGTATTGGTGGCGGCGGTGGCGGCGGCGGCGGCGGAAGCAGTGGCGGCCAAGGCGGTGGCTGTGGCGGTTGCAGCAACGGTTGTAGTGGTGGAAACGGTGGCAGCGGCGGAAGTGGTACACATAACCCCTAATTAACGCGCTGAATTAACCGGTCAGGGAGCATGGTGCTCCCTGATATTCAAAAGGGATTAATATGCTGAATATTCTGCCATTTGAGATAATTTCCAGAAATACAAAAACTTTACTCATCACCTACATTTCTTCGGTAGACATTTCCCATGAGGGAATGAAAAAAATCCTCGAGAACCTGCATACCCGGCGGGGTATTATCTCTGAATCCTACCTTAACGAACTACTGGATTATGAGGGTATAGACAAAGACAAAGGCAAAGAATTCCTTGTAACAACTGGCGTGATAAACAAAACTAAATCATCGGCTCTCTGGGAACATTCAGTCATAATAAGCGATGTTCCACACCTTTTCAGGAATTCACACAACCAATGGGAAGCTGATGGGATTTTGCTTTCTCATGTCCTGGACGTACAAGAACTAGATTTTGTTCTACCCACCTCAACATTAATCTGGATGCACTTTGAAAAATATGATCCAGAGATCATCCAGTCCGTTTACAAAAAATTAGAAAAAAATCATGGGGTTGCGTTCATACAAAGCTATTACCTTAAAGAGTCGTTCAGAATAGATGGGGTATATTCGCCAGAACTTGGAACTCCATGTCATTTTTGCCACATTGAGAGGTGGTTAAACAGGGAAGAAAAAAGTTTCAGGCGCAATGAAATGTCTTGGGCCAATCTACTTAAATTAATGAAAAAACACCAAATGGCGCTGCCAGCTCTGGCTTTAAGTGAGTCAGAACGAGGGTTCAGCCAGCATTTGATCAAACGTCGGCTTCAGGAACTGATAGGCACCTCACTCGTTAAAAGTCATGTAGACACCTTCATGTCCTCTGTGAGTGCAGATTTAATTACCTGCGTTCTGAGTAAAGAGCCGGTTATTCACTGGCAGGCTTGTGGTTGCGTGGAGAGATAAAATGTCAAAACATGAACTCTCTTTGGTGGAAGTAACACATTACACTGACCCTGAAGTTCTGGATAATGTGAAGGATTTTCATGTCAGAGGGAATTTTGCCTCCCTCCCAGAATTCTCTGAAAGAACTTTTGTTTCCGCAGTACCGACGGCCCATCTTGAGAAATTTGAAAATAAAGAAATTCTTTTCAGGCCAGGCTTCAGTTCAGCAGTGAATATCTCCCCTTCACTTCATTTCAGCAGGGAAAGATATCTATCCGGAATCGGCTTTGACGACAGAAATAAATGTTCTGTTCGCACTATTGAAAAGCTGCTCATTAATGCGTTCAGTTCTCCTGATCCAGCCTCTGTCAGGCGACCTTATCCTTCAGGAGGTGCTCAGTACCCGGTTGAGGTTTTTTTATGCCGATTGTCTGAAAACACAGAAAACTGGCAGACCGGAACTAACGTTTATCACTATTTGCCACTAAGCCGGGCATTAGAGCAGGTCGCTGCGTGTGATACTCAGGAGCTTTATCGAAGCTTGTCCGGTGGAGATGCAGAACGTCTCGGCAGACCCCATTTTGCTCTTGTCTATTACGTCATTTTTGAAAAAGCTTTGTTTAAGTATCGGTACAGAGGTTACAGAATGGCCTTAATGGAAGCAGGTTCAATGTATCAGAACGCGGGATTGGTTGCAGATCAAATAGGGCTGAGGAACCGCGTATGGGCGGGATTTACTGATTCATACGTAGCAAAAACCATGAATGTTGACCAGAGGACAGCCGCACCGCTGATTGTTCAGTTTTTTGGAGATGTCATCGATGATTAATGTCTATAGTAACCTGATGTCTGCATGGCCCGCCACAATGGTGATGAGTCCAAAGCTGAACCGAAACATGCCCACCTTTTCCCAGGTATGGGACTACGAGCGAATTGCGCCAGCCAGTGCTGCTGGTGAAACACTGAAGTCGATACAGGGAGCCATAGGTGAATACTTTGAACGCCGCCATTTTTTTAATGAGATCGTAGCTGGAGGTGAAAAAACATTAAGCGAAATGATGGCTCCTTCAGCAGCAGATGCTTTTACAGAAGCGTTTGTTCAAACTTCCTCATTGACAGAGGAGGCGGTCAGAACCCACAGATTCAAGACCACTCGCGCCTTCAATCTGTTTAGTCTGGAGACACAAGAAATACCAGCAGTTATTATTGCTCTCGACAATATTACAGCCGCTGATGACCTGATATTTTATCCTGACAGAGATACATGCGGATGTAGCTTTCATGGTAATTTAAACGATGCTATGGACGGTGCCCTGTGCGAGTTTATGGAAAGGCAATCGTTACTGCTATATTGGTTGCAGGGAATAGCAAATAATGAAATTTACGGAGAAATTAAAACAGGGATCAATTATATAGACGAAATTTTATTAGCCCTCAGATCCGAAGGCAAACTGAAAATTTTCGACATCACCCTACCCGGAGCACCAGGACACGCAGTTCTGACGCTTTATGGTACAACAAATAAAGTCAGTCAGATAAAATATAGTACCGGATTATCCTATGCCGGTAGTCTGGAAAAAGCCCTGTGTAAATCTGTAACAGAGCTATGGCAATCATATATATGTATGCACAACTTCCTTATTGGGGGCTATACCGATGAGGATATCATTGACAGCTATCAGCGCCATTTTATGTCATGCAATAAATATGAGTCATTTACTGATTTGTGCGAAAATACCACGCTGCGGCATCCGGGTGTCATAATGTCTCTTGAAAACCATACTTTAGAAGATGACTTGCTTAGCTATCTCGAGAAAATATCTGGTAATATTTTTGTATACTATGCAAGAGAAAGAATGAGCGACCATCTTGTCTGGTATACAAAGATAATAAGTCCTGACTTTTTCCTTCATATGAATGGTTCAGGAGCAATAAATCTTAATAATAAACTATACCGTGCCGGCAACGGTATTAAAAAAAGAGAGTCTAAAATGGTTCCCTTTCCATAAGGATATATTATGGCGACATTAAGAATGACAGTTATTTTTCTAATGGAACAAATTAGAACACCTTTTAGCATAATATGGGCAATTATGTCTCCTACCGTATTGTTCTTTTTTCTTCATTTCGACGAAATTGAACGGCATTTCGGCGATACCTTATGGCTGGGGCACCAGGTATCTTGGTTCTTAGGTTATATTTCATTTTCTGTTGTTCTTTTTAATTACTGTCTGTATCTGACAGGCAGAAGAGAAAGTGGTTTTATTGCTACGTTTGTGCACAGCATGGAAGGCCGGTTATTGTTTATCCGTTCTCAGTTGATGGCCTCCCTTATCATGTCAGTTCTATATATATTATTTTTTATTACAGTCGTACTCATTGGCTTCCAGGCGCTGCCAGACTCTCAGACGGCTGTACTAATTTTAAAAACAATATGCATAAATGTAATAATGATGATTTCCTTGACGTTTATGGCATCATTACGTGTGACTTTTCAGACGGCCAGTACTATCTATTCCGTGTTGATAACGGTGTGTATGGTTTTAGGGATCGTATCATTAAGATATAATGACGGACTCGTTTACTGGATTAACCTCATAAATCCGATTGCCATATACTCCACACTTCTCCAGCCTAACCTTGAGTTATCTTTTATCACTATTTTCGTCTATAGCCTAATGTTCATCATAAGTCTGATTTCAGCTCTGACCTTCAAAACAGAACCTGTGTGGAGCTCTCAATGACCATACCACTTTTAGAGATTAACTCCCTTAACTTTTCATATAAAGGCCATCCCCCGATATTCAATAACTTGTCGCTTGAAATAGAGCAGGGGGGGCTGATAGGTCTGCTTGGAGAAAATGGAGCTGGAAAAACCACTCTCTTTAACATAATCAAGGGGGGGATCGGTGATTATGAAGGAACTGTCAAACGTTACTTTGCTGGTGATGAAATGGTAAGCCTGCCTCAGGTAATAAATCTTTCCGGGACGCTCAGGAATGAAGAAGTTTTCGATTTAATTTGCTGTTTTAATAAATTGACAAAAAAGCAGGCGTGGGCACAACTTAACAGTAAGTGGAATGACGATTTTTTTATCCGGTATGAAAAAATAAGGAATAAAAGGACATATACGGTGAGTTATGGTGAAAAAAGATGGTTGATAATATCACTAATGTTAACTCTCTGTAAGAATGCCCGCTTCTTTTTGCTTGATGAACCAACTGTTGGTATTGACATTCAATACAGGATGATGCTGTGGGATCTTATTAACGAAATTACCGCTGATGGGAAAACTGTTTTTTTCTCAACACATATATTTGATGAGCTTACCAGAGGGTGTATTCCATTCTTCATGTTGTCGAAGAATAGTATTAAGCGGTATACTGATATGGACGCTTTCATTCAAGCGAACAACGAATCTACGCCAGAAAAGGCTTTTATCAAAGAAATCATGGGGTCAGGGAGTTAATTGATGGAGATTACTGGTAAGAAAATAACAAAGCGACAACTGAATGAGACAAGAATTTTGAATGCTAGCTACTATGATTGTATTTTTGAACGTATTCAATTAGATAATGTAAATCTTCGTGATTGTGAGTTTGAAAAGTGTCGCTTTATAAACTGTTCATTGAAAAGCCTGAAGCTCGATTTTTTTAAACTTCTCGATTGTGAGTTTGAAAAATGCTTACTTCAGGGGATTAACGCATCTGACATTATGTTTCCCTGTACATTTTCTCTTAATAACTGCGAAGTGAGATTTATTGACTTAGTCGGCTTGCGACTGCAGAAATCGAGCTTTTTATCTACCAGCTTCAGGGATTGCTTGTTTGAAGAAACCGATCTTCGTAAATCTTATTTTACTGGTTCGGAGTTTTGCAATACCGAGTTCAGGCATTGTGATCTATCTAATTGTGATTTTTCATTGACTGATGGTCTTGACATAAATCACGAAATAAATAAGATTATTTCTATAAAGATCCCTCAAGATGCAGGCTCAAAAATCCTCAAAAGGATGGGGATTGTTATTTCATGATTCTGGTTGGATATTGATAATTCACTCGGTGCGACATTTACTTAAGCTGTTTACACTTTCAATCATCGTCATAAATGATGATATTAATAAGGGTTATTAACAAATTTAAGTTAATTGTACAAATATTTTTATGTAAGATTGACAGACATTTTATCTAATTCAAATGAGATGAGCTGGCTCCTGTATTTCGCCAGTTACGGCCTGTCCAGATTGGTTCTGGTTTTCTCGCTGGCAACGTTTATTCATACAACTACTAGGACGATTGTCTTCAGTCGCTGCGCTCATTGCGCTCTTGGCCATCAACGGTCACAAATGACGCTGGACATTATGAATGTACGTTAAGCCTGTTTTTTGAACAGGCTTCGCTATTGCAATAAGACAAAATCTTGTGCTCTTGATAATGCACTTTAAAGAAAAAGCATGACTGTAAACGGGTAGTTAAACCTATTTAGATTTTTATACTTTTCTGCTGTGCAAAAACCATAAGGTCTTTTATATTTTCAATAGACGCTGTCGGGCTTTGCTTTACCTTTTCGATAAGTAATTCAAGGTTTGTAGCTTCTTCACCGAAATATTCATCCTCCTCTTCTTGTGTCCCCTCATCATAATTAAGGACGTCTGTGCTCTCAAAGGACTTATCAAGTGACTGGAATAAATCCATGTCATTTTTACTACTAATGTATTTACATAAGTAATACAACGCACCGAATGCATTTTGAGCAATACTGCCTTCAGTTTCTGGATAATCATCACTGTCTGGGCCAAGCATTGCCGTCTTTTTCACGTCTTCCAAATCAATGCTCGCACCTGAAAGATAATTGACCAGTCTGTCCAGACTGGCTCTGAAATCGCTCGTCAGATTTTCATTGTAATAGTTATCGAATTTTTCTACGCAAATTACCTGCCTCTGGAGGTTACAGAGCGCGACAATAATCTTCTCTCTTTCTGAAAATCCTTTCAGGATGTTGATATATTGAGGGATATATTTATCAAGAATCATGTTAAGGACACCCTTTAAGCCTGTTACGGCTGCGCTTTCCTGATTTCGGTGTGTCGGTTGTCACACCATGCTCATGCATTAATCCTTCGCAATCAAGGCAGACTCTTCTTGATGCGTCGATATGCTCAATGTTGGAGACATTTTTCATTATAGTCTCCTCGGCATGTCCATCGCCTCTGATAACATTCACGTTGTTTTCTTTCGCCCATACACGCTGCACAGGAGGTACAACACGTTCGCTGGATGCGAGATGATAGTTACCGCTGCTGTCTACACCTATAGCAGTAGTTTTACGACCCTGGGCATATTCATCAAGCAAGCTGTGTACTTCCCTGACCATTTCCTGAAGTTTTGTCAGTGTAAGGCCTAACGCATCAATCCACACTAGTGGATTTGGCGCGTACTGGTACAGGTTCCACCCGCCGTTTAACCCTATCGGATCCTGAACGGTAAACCGTCCGGTCTGCGGGTCGTAATAGCGGAACAGGTTATAATGCAAGCCTGTTTCGCTGTCTGCATACTGCCCGGCATAGCGCAGGGGCTGGTGCGCCAGCGCCGTACTCTTAGCCAGCCTTGTGAAGCCGTCCGTCTGATGCCGTACCTCGCCGAAGCTGCCGTAGTGCCCACTCCAGCGGAGGCTGCCTTCTTCGTCTGTCACTTCCAGTGGCGCGCCGTTCAGGTCGGTGCTGAACCAGAATATCTCCCCGGTTTTGTCCTCCCGCAGATGGTCGACCCGCGCCAGCGGGCTCCAGGCCTCGTTCGGGTCGTAAATATACGTGCTGCACTGCCCGCCCTGATGCTGCTCCTGCAACAGGCGGTAACCCTGCCAGAGAAACCACGTTTCACTGGTGCCGTGCCCGGTGGTGACCGTCTTGCGGATGCGCCTGCCGAGCGCGTCATAATCATAGTGGGCTTCAAAGCGTCCCTGCGGCCCCGTTCCGCGGGCAGAAAGAAGCCGGTTTTCGGCATCATACGTGTAGTGCTGCTCATACAGCCCGCTGCGCCTGTGGGTCAGGTTGCCCCACGCATCGTACTGCATAAACAGGTTCTGCCAGTGCTGCAG
>NZ_JAROAU010000003.1:0-305933 GCF_029433855.1 Candidatus Kosakonia sp. 282A-S69
GAACTCAGAAGTGAAACGCCGTAGCGCCGATGGTAGTGTGGGGTCTCCCCATGCGAGAGTAGGGAACTGCCAGGCATAAAACAAAGCAGAAGGCCTCGTCGAAAGACGGGGCCTTTTGTCATTCTGGATCCCGCTCAACCCGACGATAAAAAAGGCCGCCCACTGGGCAGCCTTAGCCGAAAGGACGCGGTAATTAGTGAATAACCTGCGATAAAAACGCACGTGTACGTTCTGATTTCGGCTGCGCAAAGAACTCGTCAGGCGCCGCCTGCTCTACGATCTCGCCGCGATCCATAAAGATCACCCGATCCGCGACGGTGCGGGCAAACCCCATCTCATGGGTCACGCACAGCATCGTCATACCTGACTGCGCAAGCCCAATCATGGTATCAAGCACCTCCTTCACCATTTCCGGGTCGAGCGCCGAGGTGGGCTCATCAAAAAGCATGATTTTTGGCTTCATACAGAGCGATCGCGCAATCGCTACGCGCTGCTGCTGCCCGCCCGATATCTGCCCAGGGAATTTGTGCGCATGCTCGGCAATACGTACCCGTTCCAGATAGTGCATCGCCAACGCTTCCGCCTCTTTCTTCGGCATCTTGCGCACCCATATTGGCGCCAGCGTACAGTTCTGCAGAACGGTCAGATGGGGAAACAGGTTGAAGTGCTGGAAAACCATGCCCACTTCCTGGCGAATCTTCTCGATATTGCGAATATCTTCATTCAGCTCAATACCGTCGACCACAATACGCCCCTGCTGATGCTCTTCCAGGTGGTTGATACAGCGAATAGTAGTCGACTTCCCTGATCCTGATGGGCCACAAAGTACGATCCTTTCCCCCTGCTTCACATGCAGATTAATATCTTTCAATACATGGAATTGCCCATACCACTTATTCACATTTTCGAGCGTGATCATCGCGTCGCCAGATTGCATTGTTGTATTACTCATCATCATCCTCAGTGCGGTGTACGCCCGGTGTTAAAGCGCTTCTCCAGGTGCTGGCTATAGCGCGACATGCTGAAACAGAAAACCCAATAGACTAACGCAGCGAAGACATACCCTTCCGTCGACATCCCAAGCCAGGCGGGATCGACCGTCGCCTGCTGCACGCTGCTAAAGAGATCAAACAGGCCGATGATGATCACAAGGCTGGTATCTTTAAACAGCGCAATAATGGTGTTCACCAGTCCTGGAATCACCAGCTTTAACGCCTGCGGCAGGATCACCAGCCCCTGCGTTTTCCAGTAGCCCAGCGCCAGTGACTCAGCCGCTTCGTACTGCCCCTTCGGCAGCGCCTGTAAACCGCCACGTACCACTTCTGCCACATAGGCAGACTGGAAGAGGATCACCCCAACCAGTGCACGGATCAGCTTATCGATGGAAGTGCCTTCAGACATAAATAGCGGCAGCATCACTGACGACATAAACAGCACCGTAATCAAGGGTACGCCACGCCAAAACTCAATAAACATCACCGACAAGATCCGCACCACCGGCATCGTTGAGCGGCGCCCCAGTGCGAGTAAAATCCCCAGCGGCAGCGCGCCGGCGATGCCGACCGAGGCAATAATCAGCGTTAGCGTCAGCCCGCCCCACTGACGTGTCTCAACGCGCTCCAGCCCGAGAAAACCGCCAAACATCAGCCACCATACAACCAGCGGATAGAGCACTGCCCAGCAGGCGATGTAACGCCCGCGTCGCGGCATCCCTTTCCAGAACATCGGTACGATAGAGAGCAGGCCAACAACCAGCGCCAGGTTGATACGCCAGCGCTGATCGTGTGGATAGAGCCCATACATAAACTGACCGAAGCGTTGATGGATAAAAACCCAGCAAGCGCCCGCTCTGGTGCAGTCCGCACGAGTGGAGCCGACCCAGTTCGCCTGGAACAGCGTCCACTGCAGCAGCGGCGGGATAAGCTCCCACATCATCCACAGACAAAAGAGCGTCAGCAGCGAGTTTGACCAGCTTGAAAAGAGATTTTTACGTACCCACAGCAGCATGCCGTTATTGCCAGCTGGCAGTGGGCGCGTGGAGGGCGACACAATAGCTTTTGTCATCATGGATCCTCAGCGCTCAATCAGGGCAATTCGGCGATTATAGATATTCATCAGCAGCGAAATGGACAGGCTGATAAGCAGATAGACCGACATCGTAATGGCGATGGTTTCAATCGCCTGGCCGGTCTGATTCAGCACCGTACCGGCAAACAGCGACACCATATCGGGGTAGCCGATCGCCGCCGCCAGCGAGGAGTTCTTAGCAATATTGAGATACTGGCTGGTCAGCGGTGGAATGATCACCCGCAGCGCCTGGGGAATAATCACCTGCCGCAACGTGACCGGATGAGGCAGCCCAAGCGAGCGTGCCGCCTCATGCTGCCCGTGCGGCACAGACTGGATCCCGGCGCGAATAATCTCAGCGATAAAGGCGGAGGTATAAACCGAAAGCGCGATGGTCAGCGCCGCCAGCTCCGGGATCAGCACCATACCGCCGCGGAAGTTAAAACCGCGCAGCTGTGGTACTTCCCAATGCAGCGCTGCCCCGAACAGGGCATGCGCTATCAGCGGCAGGACGATAATCAGCCCCAGCGCAGTCGGCCAGGTTCGCCGCAGCTGGCCGGTTTTGATCTGATGCGCTTTGTTAAAGCGGAACAGGCCAACGGTGATCGCCGCCGCTAATGTCAGCGCGCCGATAAAGGCAAACATCCCTTCGCCCATTTGTGGTGAGGGGATATAGAGGCCACGGTTGCTCAGAAAGACCAGCTCCATGGCATTTACCGCCTGACGCGGACCGGGCAGGTTGCGCAGCACTGCAAAGTACCAGAAGAAGATCTGCAATAGCGGCGGGATATTGCGGAAGGTCTCGATATAGATCGTCGACAGCTTTCGCAGTAGCCAGTTTTCAGAGAGCCTTGCAAGGCCAAGGAAAAAGCCCAGCAGTGAGGCGAAAACAATACAGAGCGCTGAGACCAGCAGGGTATTCAGTAAACCAACCAGGAACACCCGTCCGTAGGTATCGCCCTGTTCATAATCAATCAGGTGCTGAACAATGCCAAAACCGGCCGCGCGGTCGAGGAAGGCGAAGCCGGAGGTAATTCCCCGGTTGTTGAGGTTAGTCACCGCGTTATGGAGCAAATAGAGGGCAACAACAACCACGGCGATAATTGCCAGGATTTGAAACAGCCAGGCGCGAACCGCAGGGTTTGAAAGGGAGAGCGCGCCTTTCACGGTTGGGCGGCGATGGGGCATAGAGAAAACCTCAGTAACCATAATTCTGGGCTGGGCGTCACCACTGGGCGACGCCCGTTACGGCAGCGGCGAATTAACGCACCGGCGGAGCGTACTGAATCCCGCCGTTGTTCCAGAGGTTGTTCTGGCCTCGTTTGATTTTCAGTGGGCTTTCAGAACCGACGTTACGTTCGAAGACTTCGGAGTAGTTACCGACCTTCTTAATAATGTTGTAAGCCCACTTGTTATCGAGTTTAAGATCTTTGCCGAAGTCACCCTCTTTCCCGAGCAGGTGCGCCATATCCGGCGTAGCAGGGTTTGCCACTTTCTCATCGACGTTCTTCGAGGTAATGCCCATCTCTTCAGCATTCAGCATGGCGAAGAGCGTCCAGCGCACGATGGCGAACCAGTCATCGTCACCGCGGCGCACCACCGGGCCTAGCGGCTCTTTCGAAATCACTTCCGGCAAGACGAGCCACTCTGCCGGGTTGCTCAGCTTAATACGCAGCGCATAGAGTTGAGACTGATCGGAAGCCAGCGTATCGCAGCGGCCGGACTCCAGCGCCTTCGCCGACTCATCAGAGCGATCAAACGTCACCGGGGTGTAACTCATTTTGTTGGATTTGAAGTAATCCGCCACATTCAGCTCGGTATCGGTACCGGCCTGAATACAAACGGTTGCGCCATCAAGCTCTTTAGCGCTTTTCAGGCCCGCTTTGTTATGGGTCAGGAAGCCAATGCCGTCATAGTAGGTCACGCCGGTAAAGGAGAGACCCATCCCACCATCACGCGAGGAGGTCCAGGTGGTATTGCGCGAAAGCATATCCACTTCACCGGATTGCAGCGCGGTAAAACGCTCTTTCGCCGTCAGCGGGGTATATTTCACTTTGCTGTCATCGCCGAAAAGGGCAGCGGCAACGCCACGGCAGATATCCACGTCGATACCGCTGAATTTTCCGTTTGCATCTGCATAAGAGAAACCAGGCAAACCATCACTGATCCCGCACTGAACAAACCCTTTCTTTTTAACAGCATCAAGTGTCGTACCTGCATGCGCCTGACTGGCGACAGCAAACAGCGCGCCGGCAGCGGCCAGGCTGGCGATCATCATCTTTTTCATAATGCATCCTGTGTGGCGAAAATTATCGTTATATGAGGCGTCCGGGTAACGCCTGAACCTGTCTGTGGCGAAGGCCGCAGTGGATAAAGCAAAGGTGATGCCAGGTTGATTTATGCAGGGTATTAAAGGAATCAAACAGGTTTCAGGAAGAGTGTAGACAGGAAAGTGAAGAAGCAATGCCCCGGGCTGGTGCAAAAATAGAACGCACTCCACAAAATGGAGCAAAACAGCGCCGTTAATACGCTATTTCTGCCAGACAAGTTTCGCAGGTGAATATAAGCATCAAATAGGATGAGGTTGATTTGTTAATGTAATCACGTAATAGAAACCATGGGGTCGAAATGAGGTGATGAAATATAAAAAAACGATGCTTATTGCATAAATCAATGCACGTTTACGATAGCAAAAGCGACGAAATGAAAAATTGCTGCACCGTAATAAAGCAAAAGCGCGGAAAACCGCGCTTAAGAGGACTATTTGGTGAGAGCCACAATACCGAGCGTTAAGCCGGCAAGGGCTGCCGCACCGCCGGCAATCGCGCCTGCTGTTTCCCAGTTATCCTGGGTGGTGCCTTTCATGCAGGTATTAGTATGCACCAGGCGGCCCTGATCGTCGTAGACCGGTACGCAAGGGGAGTCATGTGCACAGCCCGCGAGGAAGGTTGCCAGCAGTGCGACGGAGATCATTTTTTTCATTGTAATTACCTCTATGTAACGGCGACTCCTGATATCAACAGTCGCAATATCTGGTCTGTATCTATTGCTTGATTTTATCATTCGCTAAAACAGATTCATCGGGGCAATAATGTCCAGATATGTCCTGTGTAAAATTAATGAAGTTAAAAAAGGAATTTAAGCGAAATCGTGCAGAAATTATGGAGGAGAGATAAATAAAAGTGAGATTCAGAAAAATGGAAGATAAAAACAGCGTTTAAAAACCGCAATCTACGTTTAAGAGCATGAGAATAATCTAATTTGTCACTGACGTAAAATAAAAGCGTCCGCAGACGCCTTCATTTAATCTTTGAAACTCACACTCCCTTTTCGACAGGCGTGAAGTTTTTCCCCTGAGCGGTAATCGTTTCTGCACTGACTGGTTTCCCTAACAGATAACCCTGCAACGTATTACAGCCCAGTTCGGTGAGAAATGCCTGCTGCTGCTCCGTCTCGACACCTTCAGCCACCACTTTGAGATTCAGGGTTCTGGCTAGCGCGACGATGGCGGAGACAATTGTGGCATCTTCACCCTCCTGACCCAGCTCGCGGACAAAGGCGCGATCGATCTTCAGCTCGCATGCCGGCAGACGCTTAAGGTAAAGCAAGCTTGAGTAACCGGTACCGAAATCATCAATTGATGCTTTTACGCCCGCGTCGCTCAGTTCGGTCAATACCCGCACGCTCTCGTCGGGGTTACTCATTGCCGTCGTTTCAGTGACCTCAAGGATCAGTTTCTCAGGTGGAACATTATGCTTGCTTAGCGCGCCCAGAATCGTTTCTACCAGCGCGCTGTGCTCGAACTGTAGCGTCGAGAGGTTAACGGCTATCGACCACTCCGTGTGCCCCTGCTGACGCCACTCGCTGAGCTGGCGGCAAGCCTCATCGATTACCCAGTCACCGAGCGGAACAATCAGGCCGGTTTTCTCCGCCAGCGGCAAAAAGAGATCCGGGCTTAACACACCCTGATGGGGATGATGCCAGCGCAACAGCGCTTCAAAACCGACAACCGGACCGGAAGGGGCCTGAAATTTAGGTTGGTAAACGAGGCGGAACTCATGACGCTCCAGCGCCATCCACAAATCATTAAGCAGCTGCAGCTGGGTTTGCGCCAGCCGGTTCATTGAGGGCTGAAAGAAGTGATACCCGTTACGACCCATATGTTTGGTGTGATACATCGCCGCATCGGCATTGAACATCAACTCGCGCTCATTTTTGCCATCGTCAGGGTAGAGAGCGATACCGATACTCAGTGTCACCATCACATCATAAGGATCGATAGTAAAAGGACGATCGACTGCGCGGATAAGCGAGCTGGCGATCGTTGCGGCATCGTCCGGCGCGGCAATCTCCGCCAGCAGCACGAATTCATCACCCCCAATGCGCGCCAGCGTATATTGCCCCTGTAGCTGCTGAGTGAGCCGCTCGGTCACCGCTATCAGTAACTTATCGCCGATATCATGGCCCCATGCGTCGTTGACTGTTTTAAAGCCATCGAGATCCATAAACATCAGCGCAAACATGCGCCCTTCACGGCAGGCTTTATTGATCGCCTGCTCAATGCGATCTTCCAGCAGGACGCGGTTGGGCAGGCGCGTTAACGTGTCGTGCAGCGCCAGCCTCGCCAGCTCGCGGTTTGCAGCCGCAAGCGATGTGGCAAGCAGCGAGGTCCGTGCCTGTAAACGGGCATCAAACATCGACACCAGCAAGGTAATGCCGAGCACGGAAAAGGCCATCATGCTGACCAGCACGGCGAGCCAGTTGTTATTGAAACCGTGATGCGCCATGGCAATGTGATGGTGCTGGAAGGGGATCTGCGCCGCCATCATTCCGGTGTAGTGCATGCCGGTGATAGCCAGCCCCATTAAGATGGCCGCGCCAAAGCGCATAAGCGCAACCTGTGCTGCTTCGTGGCGCAGGCGGAAGGTGAGCCATAACGCCGCAAACGAGGCCGCGAGGGCAATGAGTATAGAGAGCGCAATCCACCCTTTATGCCAGACAATCGCCGGCGAGACCTGCAGCGCCGCCATACCGGTGTAATGCATCGCGGCAATGCCGAGACCCATCACAACAGAGCCGGGGATAAGCCGACGCAGGTGGAGTTTTGGCGAGCTCACCAGCCACAGCGCAAACAGCGAAGAGCCAATCGCGATCGCCATCGATAAGCCGGTGAGAACGGGCTCGTAGCGCATGTTCATCGACATATTCATCGCCAGCATGCCGATAAAGTGCATGGCCCAGATGCCGATCCCCATCGCCACGCCGCCGCCGCTCAGCCACACCCAGGATGCGGTTCCGGTGCTGGTGGAGACGCGTCCAGCCATATTCAGGGCGGTATAAGAGGCCAAAATGGCTACAACAAACGAAACAACAACAAGGATATAGTCGTATTGGCTAACCAGCATGATGTCATCAACTCACTCACTAAGGGCGATACGTATTGCTACGGGCGTAGAGGCGAAAAGGGCTGAGACATTATCACTGTCTGGGAAGGACTCAAATCGATTTAAATCCCTGCGCTAATCAGGGCGATCGCTGCATTTTTTCGAAATATCGCAACAAGCAATCACTTAGAGAGAATCGCAGTTAACCAGTTTGAGTGGATTGACGGAATTCATATTGCGGCATTTATTAATGTCAGTAGTCAGATACTCGATCCACTGCATGATTAAGCCATCCAGCGCAAAGATCGAGAGAGCGAAAACCAGCAGCCACCCATATTTGCGAATCATTCCATCTCTCCCTTTCTTGCAACCATTTGCGGAAAATATACACGATTTTGCACTGAGGTAATGCCGATGAAAGCGCTCTTTTTAGCGTCATTTCAGGCAATAAAAAAGGCGCTTACCCATGCCGGTCAGCGCCTTTTTATCAACACCACTCACTGACGAATCAGTTCATGCCGTATTTTCAAAACCTACGTTTTACATGGTTCGTACTGGTTTAGTAGTGCTTACCCATCTTTATGATATGAAAGTAAAAATTATCTTTTTCTGCTCGCCTTTGTTCATTGTTGTTCATGAGGTAACATTGAGATGTGTAGTCAGTGGTGTAGTCAGTCCTGCGAATGAACTGAGGTTTTTATGGCTGGTGGTACGAATAAATTAAGCGATACATCGCTGCGTAAGATGGTCGGAAGGGAGAGTCCCGGCGACAACTTTTACGCTGATGGAGACGGCCTGAGCGTGAAAGTGTCGAAGGTTGGCATCATGACCTGGTATTACACGTACCGTATCGGCGGTCGAACTACAGCGCCGCAGCGTATGAAGCTGGGTAATTACCCAGATCTGTCTCTAAAAGCAGCACGTGAAAAGCGGGAGCAGTGCCGCACATGGCTGGCCGAGGGTAAAAATCCGAAGCACCATCTCAACATCACCACTCAGGAAGCTTTAAAGCCGGTCACGGTAAAAGAAGCACTTGATTACTGGATCCGTGAGTATGCTTCCCGGCGGCGTGCGAACGTTAGTAAGCACGTTGAGCAACTCAATAAGCACATCTTTCCTTATATAGGCGATTACCCGCTTTCCATGTGCGAAACCCGGCACTGGCTGGAATGTTTTTCCCGCATCAGCAAAGATGCACCGGTTGCCGCCGGCTACCTCTTGCAGATGTGCAAACAGGCGTTGAAATTCTGCCGTGTTCACCGCTACGCATCGAGCAATGCGCTAAGCGATCTGACCATTGATGATGTGGGTAAAAAGCAGGAGAAGCGCGACAGGGAGCATACCCGGCAGGAGCTTGCCGATATCTGGCGCGAGAGTACCGCCCTGAAATTCAAACCTTACTATGCCTCGCTGCTGCGCCTGCTGGTAGTGTTCGGCTGCCGCACCCAGGAACTTAGGTTATCAGCAATTAAGGAGTGGGATCTGCATGACTGGATCTGGACGGTTCCTAAAGAGCACAGCAAGGGCGGCGAGAAAATATTGCGACCGATACCAGGCGCCATGAGGCCATATATCACTTCTCTGATAGAGCAAAACCGGGATAGCGGCCTGCTGCTGGGCGAAATGAAGAAACCGGAAGCTGTCAGCCAGTGGGGGCGGGGTATCTATAAACGTCTTGGCCACGCCGAACCCTGGACGCTTCACGACCTGCGCCGGACTTTTGCCACCACGCTTAACAATATGGGGATTGCTCCACATGTAGTTGAGCAGCTGCTGGGGCATACGCTCGGCGGTGTCATGGCCGTATACAACCGTAGTCAGTATCTGCCGGAGAAGCTGGATGCGCTGAATAAATGGATGGATCGCTTAAATCTACTTTCTGAAAATCCAGATAATGTTGTTTTGATGAGGATAATTAAATGAACCTACCCACAAGGAAATATTATCCAATAGCTGAAGCAGCAAAAAGGATGCAATGCCAAGAAAGTGATGTATTACATCTTATTTCTATCGGTGAATTAGATGTATATGTATATATGAATAGCTTTAGATTAGATGATGGTAAGTTAATGCATCTAAATATGACGGATGAATTAGAGGGGTGTATTGATTCCTTTAATTCTATAGCTGGTGAGCAATGGTCTGTTTATGACATTATGAAAATAGATGACCATCAGCCATTTAGACCATCTGGCTATTATTCTGGAATGATTGATGGGTTGTTTTATCTTGATGGTTATAATGTTTCTCCTTTAGAGTTTGGTGAGCGAAGTATATCTGTGCAGCAGGTTTCTTCGGAAAAGGATGCTGGGGTGGGAGGCTATCCTTTAGATATTAATTTTCTTAATAAACCTGTTGTAATTGAAAAGAGTCGACTATGTGTTTTGGAAAAAGATATAGCGCTCTTTAATAAATCCGGCACAGGCGAATCAAATAAAACAATAGCTAAAAAGGCTGAAATTATTCCTCAGCTTATAAAAATGATTCCTGAATTGAAGGGCATCGATGTTGATACGGTGCCAGTTGCAAAGATAATCTCTTTAGTCGAATCAGTCGCCGCCGCTCAAGGTATTGAAATGCCCAAAACAGATAAACAGACATGGGCGAGATACTTAGGAAGAAAGTGATATCACCCTTGAGTTAGTTGATATCGCCAACTCCTTTTAACAAACCATCTTTAATGCCCTCGAACTGTAACGAACGAGGGCGTTTTTATATGAATCACTTTAAGCATCCATCCTTACCCGCGGAGCGTGTTATCCGTGAAGCTGAGTGCCGTCAGTTAACCGGAATCTGTCGCACAACCCGATACATGATGGAAAAATCAGGACAGTTTCCCGCTCGTCGTAAATTAGGTGGTCGCGCTGTTGGCTGGCTTCTTTCTGAGGTTACTGCTTGGCAGCACAGCCGCAAAGTGGTGTAAGGGGTAGGCTATGTCAGATAAAACAAAGGCGGCCCCGCATGACCGCCAATTCATTACAACGAAACAGGATCAGCACACCAGGCGTTGCGCTGGTGGTCAAAGCCTAACCGTTCCTGCAAATACAGGAGCTTTTAACTTCCCCCAATGGGGTGAGTTGTTGGGCATTGAAATTTCAGCCGATTCTAACGTCCTCCATTGCAGTGAGTTGACCGCCGAAATTTTAGAGATTATTAACTTACACCGCTGGTGGAAGTTACCGAGTAACCGAGTTGCGAATATGCAACTCGCTACTTGCATCCAGCAGGAGTATGCGCTGATGCCATACACCTTTAATATCATCTCCACAATATTGGATGAGGTGAATATTATCCGAGGACTGAATTCTGCCAATTATCACCTCGATACTCAGCATCAATTCCTTTTAAAGTCCCTCGAGCCATTCTTTTATTCGCTTGAGACGGGGAAGCAACACCTCTGGTCTCGAGTAGTCTTTATAACCAAACTCGCCATGCTCAATATAATTATCATCTTCAGCAGAGGCGAGTATTCTATAACTTATTGGATCTGTTTCGTATGCGTTATCGGTTTCGACAATGAAGGGGGAAAGTTCAGTCTTCATTTTATCTATAGCTTGCTCTCTGCTAAGACGATTTCTGGTCATTATTCAGTATCCCCTTTAACTAATTGCTTGCTCTGTGTACGGAGGCGGCGCTTGATCTCGCCTTCTAAGGCTGCCACGACAAACTGCCCCGTACTTTCGCCAGGTTCTTTCAATTGCTCAATTGCGCCTGCAATGTCATGTGGAACTCGTGCGGCGATAGTTTGCGATTTACGATTAATTGCTTTTGTTGCCATGTTGTTTCGCTCCCCAAAAGGTGTTGGACAGTATGGCCTAAATAAAAAAAGTGTTCAACACTTGACGTGTTCAACACCTTTGCTTAAATTGGTGTTCAACACCTTGTGTTGCCTTAACACAGATACAGCGAAGCCCGGAAGTGTTACCAGCACTAACCGGGCCTCTTACCACAAACCGTTATTCGAGGTAACAGTTATGGCTGACAATCAGTCTACCCAAACTCGCCCAAAATTTACATGGCGTTTTCTCGCCCTCAACCGCCACGACAAAAAATCCAGGCCCTGCCGCCTGTCTGTTGAGGCTGCAACCGAACTTGAAGCCCGCAGCATTCTTGCCCCGCACTTTATCCTATCACTGGCAGCACGCTTGCCAGCGTCGGAGGTGCGCCATGGCTAAGCAGACCATAGAGAGCAATGTTCATTTCACTGATTTATTGGCGCGGTCCAGCCAGGTAGAAGCGCTGATGGTTGCGCTTGAGATTGCCTGTAATGAAATGGAGTCGGGTGATATCGAAACAGCAATTGGAGGGATTCGCTCAATCGCCGCTGATATTTTCACGGCCATTCATGCCTTGAAAGACGTGGAGGTGCGCAGTGCGTGATATTTACCACCAGCTGGTTAAGCAGGCTCCTGATTTTAGAGGCCACAGTGATGAAGATTTATCGGAGTCCAGTGACGTTTATGGCGCAGGAGTCTTTGCCATAACCAGCGTTTTAACCCTGATCGGCAATCTGACTCTCGATGCTGTGCAATCAGAGGACTATTCAGACGAAGACGCCCGGAGAGATTTAGTGCTGGTCGGTGATGCGCTGCGCCATCTTCCACGATTAGCCCAGGCGCTGGAGCAAAACAGCACGACGGCGAGTTATGTGCTCAGTAAGCGTCGCGGGGAGGCTCAGTCATGATCAGTAACGTCAAATTTAACGAGCTTGAAAAGCGCGTTGATCTGCTGGTGAACCGGGTGCTGGAACTTGAGCAGCATGTTCGCTCATTAACTGACAGCCAGGGCGGTGAGATCCCGCCGGGAATGACGCCTGTTGTTACGCTGGCGGCCGAGTTTGGAATATCGACCAAAAAAGCCGAGGAGCTGGCTAAAAACACTGGCGTGATGCTGGTCAAAATGAAAGCTGGTGGCTTCATTGCCCCTGATGAGAAATTCAGGGAGGCGGCGCGGCTGGTGCTTCGCAGTGCCAAACGTAAATACGGCTCAGCCTACTGGTTCCATCCTTTGCTTGGTAAGTTCCAGATGAGCGGAGGTATACCGCAATGACTATTCAACTCGCAGCAATAGAAACAGTATCTGATGCCCTGTTTACCTGCTCCTATCTGTGGGCGCATGGACGAAACTATAGCCGCACGGATGCGGATAAAGCCATCCACCAGCATAAAGATCCGACAACCCGCTATGGCAAGCTGGCGGTGCGGTTAAAAGAGATAGTTGAAATGCCGTATGAGGAGCTGTGCGATGCCGGTTTTCTCGATACTAATCGAAAGCAGATGATTAATGCTCGCCGTTCTGTACTCGTAGATGAGATCGGCGAGGACGAGATGAATGCCTGGCTGGCAGACATGCAGCGTATACAGCGTGCTTTTCCTGAGGCCACTACTGGTGAGCGACGGACTAAACTGCCTCTTACACGTGGTTCTGAGGGCTACAACGTCCGGCAGGACTATGTGATCAAGCATATGCTCCCGGCGCAGTCTCTGTGCAGCATCTACGGCCCCAGCGGTTCATATAAGAGTTTCCTCGCGGTGTCCTGGGCTTGTCACATCGCTGCCGGTGCCGCCTGGTCAGGCAGGAAGGTAGAACAGGGGGCCGTGCTTTATGTGGTTGGTGAAGGTGGTGTGGGTGTCCCGCGGCGGATCAGGGCCTGGGAACAGGCGCACGGCCTGCAGGTGGATAACCTCTGGCTGGTGAATCGCCCGGTGTTCCCGGTACGTGAATCTGAGGTATCAGAGGTGGTTCTTGCCGCCAGGCAGATTACAGCGGACTGTGGTATGCCTGTTCGCCTGGTGGTGATCGACACGCTTGCCCGCTGTTTCGGTGGCAATGATGAAAACGATGCCCGCGATATGGGGGCGTTTATAGAGGGCTGCGACGTTATCAAACAGAGAACCGGAGCTACCGTACTGGTGGTTCATCACTCGGGCAAGGATGAGGCCAAAGGCGCGCGCGGTTCCAGTTCTTTCCGGGCAGCACTGGATGCTGAATTTAACGTGAAACGGGAGGGGGAAGGGCAGGCGCTGATCCTGTCATGTACCAAGATGAAGGATGCAGAAGAGCCGGAACGCCGTGCATATGATCTGCGCGCTGCTGAGTTGTACACCGATGAAGATGGAGAGATGGTTTGCTCGCTGGTGGTTCGCGATATCCCCCGCGAGGCTAAAGAGGTTGATCCTGATCTGGCTGGTGTTTCCCGGCTCACCGATAACCACCAGGCTCTGTGGCAGGCTGTCCGAAGCCGTACTGCAAGGGGAGAGCCATGCACTATTGCGGTGGTTAAAGACGATCTGAGGGCAACGCTTGGCGCGGAGAAGGTGAGAAAGTCTTTTCCCCGCTGGCTAGATAAGCTGGAAAGCGAAGGGATTATCCGCATCGATGGCAATGAACTTTGCCCGGTAACACTGGAATAAGTGCGGCGTTAAATGCGGCAGGTGCGGCGCGAAGGGGGGGGGTTTAGCCGAATGCCGCACTTAGTCCATGTATATGCAGGCTAAGTGCGGCATTGCGCTCTAACCCTTATGGTTGCTGGATTTGCGGCATTTTTTACAAAAATAAGTGCGGCATAAAGTGCGGCGTATATAAATGCGGCGTTAAGTGCGGCAAATGAGACAACAAAAAGGTAATTTATGCCAATGAGTATTCAGGAAATAAAAGAGCATCATGACCAGTTTGGGATTAGTAATCTTATCACCATGAACATAGAGGACTATCGCCGCGCTCTGTACGATGGGGCGTACTTCTGGATTGACCACCATGACTTTTTACGCAGTACGCTTTCTGGCGAAATTTTTGCGACTAACCGCCACCAGCTTGATGTTCTGATAGAGCAACTTAGTTCTCTACGAGAAAAGATGATGTGTGTGGTTGATTAATAGCCCTTTTCTTGAAGGTGGCATGGTCTCTTGAATTCGAGCCATCCAAATTTTACTGGAAGAAAAAAAGAAAAATGCTACGTTATGCTAATGAGCTGGGGACTATAAGCTTCGAAGGAACTGACTATGAAGAGAACATCATTGTTTCTCAAGCCTAGAATGGTGGGTAAAAGATTTGAAGAGCACTCAATTCCGTTTGAGTTGCTCAAAGATTTATCTGTTCTAGAAGAAATGATTATCGAAATCGCTAAATGGCTTTATTTACAAGATCATTCTGCAAGGAAAAGAACACCAAGAGGATTCACCGATGGTATATCTCTTCAGCTCTCGAACGTGGAAGAGGGGAGTGCCGTTCCTAATATAAACCTTTCCGTTTCAAGCAATGATATGTTTCCGCAAAACCTTTCTTATTTTGAAAAGGCAAGAGAAACTTTTATAAATGTCATTGATGCTGCGGCTAATTCGGAAGACTTCCATCAGCATCTTCCCGGTAATTTATTGGGTATGTTTGATAGGTTTGGTCGAAGCTTGCTCGAGGATGAATTAATAGAATTTCGGCCGGAATCTCAAAGTAGAAAAGCAAAATTCGATCTTTCAGTTAGAAGGAAATTGATTTTAGCTTCACAGGTTCAGGCTTTAACCGATAGTGTTACTTTGACAGGAACTATTCCAGAAGTAGATCAAGAGAAGATGAGTTTTACTATTGCATTGGTGAGTGGAAATAGAATAAGCGCACCAATGTCATTTCAGCACAAGCCTATTATAATGGATGTTTTTGAACGCTATGGTGACAATGCCAAAGTTACTATAGAGGGAGTGGGGCGTTATACCCGACTAGGGCGTTTGGAAGTAATTGAGAGCATTGAGCATATTATTTCTCTTGAGCAGAACGATGTTTTTGCCAGGATTGAGGAACTTTCCATTTTAGAAAATGGTTGGTTGGACGGAAAAGGATTAGCGCCTGAAAGAGAGTTTTTGAAATGGCTTTCTGACTGTTTTTCAACCGCTTATGACGAAAGTTTGCCGTGGCCTTACTTATTCCCAACACCTGAAGGTGGCGTTTTAGCTGAATGGGATCTCGCTAATAACGATGTCTCCTTAGAAATTGATCCTAAAAGTAAAATTGGCTTTTATCATGTTCTTAATATGATAAATAGTTCTGATCTTGCGTGTGAGATTTCACTTGATGAAGACGCTGGGTGGGCCGATTTAAACGGTAAATTATCAGAATTACGGGAGCAAAATAATGAAGAGTGATGATTTGATTTTTCGGCAGATTAATTCCAGCTTTGTGCAAAATGGCAGAGTCACTTCGCAAGCTTTTCGGCCCACTCCCAAAGACGAGAAAAAACTGTCTGCTTATGATGGTAGTATGATTTCGGCTGAGAAAGCTTTTGAACACTACACTACTACACTCGAGCTTAATTCTGTTGGTGTCATGGGGTTAACGCAGGAAGAATGCTCGGGAAATGGGCTTCCTGTCGTTCCTGATCCTGAACCGTTCCCTGAGCATGTACTGTTAGATTTTACCCCTTATGAAAATGGGCCAATAACCAGAATGTCAAAGACATTAAAAGCAATTGCAGAAGCTCGAGGTTGGTTACATAAGGTTTAGGTGATTTGTAAATCTTTTGTTCGTTGCTTTTCGTTGTGGTTCAGCTTCCAAAAATAATATTTACTCGTGTATTTTCATATATAGATTGATGAGTGGCACTCAGACGTGAGCCGCCACTGTCCACCTGGTTTTCCGTTCTGCGACGGTTTCCTTTCCAGGTGGACATCCCCTACAAGCGCTGGTTTCACGTCTCAACGTTAATTGTTACGGAAACCACTCCATGAAGAAATTACTCGAATTACGCCAGCATAAAGCCGTCCTCAAAACGCAGATGCGATCCATGCTGGAGAAAGCCGACAGTGAAAAGCGCAGCCTGAATGATGAAGAGGGGAAGCAGTTCGACGAACTCCGCGCCCGGGCTGATGCCATCGAAGTAGAACTTACCCGCCTTGAAGCCGTTGCCGATGATCAGCGTAATCTGCCAGGCACGTCTGTTGAAGGTAAAAGCGTGAGCAACGATGAGCTGCGTCATTACATCATGACGGGTGATACCCGCTCTCTCAGTACGCTGGTTCCGGCTGAGGGCGGTTATACCGTTATCCCCGAGCTGGACAAAGAGATCATGCGCCAGCTGCAGGATGAAAGCGTTATGCGCTCCATCGCCACGGTGAAAACAACCAAAACCAACGAATACCAGAAGCTTGTTTCCGTGGGGAGCGCGGCTGTTAAACGTGGTACCGAAGGTGAAGAGCGCACCGAAACCGCCACGCCGAAGCTTGAGCGTGTTGATATAAAGCTGAATCCGATCTACGCCTACCCGAAAACCACTCAGGAGATCCTCGACTTCTCTGAAGTGGATATTCTGGGATGGCTGGCCTCGGAAGTGGCCGACACGTTCACCATAACCGAAGAAAACGATCTGGTGAATGGCGATGGCGATAAAAAATCCAGAGGTTTCCTGGCTTATCCACGCGCAGCTACCAGCGACAAAACACGCCCGTTCGGCACGCTGGAGAAGGTGGAAACCCTGGCCGTTTCCTCTGATGGCCTAATCGATCTACTCTACAAGCTGAAAGCCAGATACCGTAAAAATGCTGTATGGGTGATGAATTCCGGCACCGCCGCCACGCTGCAAAAACTGAAAAACGGCAACGGGGATTACATCTGGCGCGATCGTCTCGTTGCTGGCTCCCCTGACACGTTGCTGGGCCGCCCGGTTCAGTATCTCGAAACCATGCCTGATGCGTTGCCTGGAAATGCATTCCTGGCCGTGGGCGACTTCAAACGCGGTTACTTCATTGTGGATCACACCACTGGTGTGCGTACCCGCCCCGATAACATTACCGAACCCGGTTTCTACAAAGTGCATACCGATAAATACCTGGGCGGTGGCGTGGTGGATTCCAGTGCCATTAAGGTGCTTGAGCTTTCCGGCTCCGGTTCCTGATGTCACGTTGAAGGGGCTCCGGCCCCTTTTTGCCCTCTGTGGAGTCCCGTAATGAAAACAATCGATTTTGAAATCCGCACGACCGATCTGAGCGCCAGCAACAAAAAGCTGGTGGGCTATGCCGTGCGCTGGAACAGCCTTTCAGAAATTATCTGGGATGAGTTCCGCGAGCAGTTCGCGCCAGGGGCGTTCAAAGACAGCCTGGCATCCGGTATTGATGTGCGCGCGTTGTACGAACATAACTATACCCAGCTGCTGGGCCGTACCAAATCCGGCACGCTGGTGTTATCAGAAGATGATACCGGGCTGCGCTTCGAGCTGGAGCCACCGGATACCCAGCTTGGCAATGATGTGCTGGCGCTGGTGGAGCGAGGGGACATTTCCGGCATGAGCTTCGGTTTCCGCGCGCTAAAGGAATCCTGGGATATTGCGCAGTCGCCTTACCTGCGAACCGTCACTGCCGCTGAACTGCGGGAGATTACCGTAACATCAATGCCCGCGTACCCGGAATCAGGTGTTGAAATCGCACACCGTTCTCTTTTCTCCCAGCATCCTGAACTGCGCTGTGCCGGTGATAACCGCCGACGCTGGGCTGACCTGGCGGGGCTGTGATATGTGGAATATCTGGCCTTTTAGCCGCAAGGCAGAGCAGCGCAGCATGACTATCGATGAATTTATGGCCATGGCAGGGATCCCGAATACCGGATCCGGTGAATATGTGTCTGCCGGCACTGCGGAATCCCTGCCGGCAGTCATGAATGCCGTGGCGGTTATCAGCGAAGCGGTGGCAACCATGCCCTGCTATCTGTACCGGGTACGCAACGATAACGGACGCGAGGCGCGGGAATGGCTTAGCAATCATCCGGTCGATTTTCTGCTGAATGAGCAGCCTAACGACTGCCAGACACCTTACCAGTTCAAACGCACGATGATGCGCCATTGTCTGCTGAACGGTAACGCCTACGCGGTGATCCAGTGGGGCCGCGACGGTCAGCCACAATCACTGCATCCGTATGCGCCCGGTGCGGTGGTGCCCGAGCGTATCGGCGAGCATAAATACAGGTACAGCATCACTGAGCCTTTTACCGGAGCGGTGCGCACCTGCCTGCAGGAGGAAGTCCTTCACCTGCGTTACTCCACCGACGATGGTTTTCTGGGGCGTTCGCCGATCACCATCTGCCGTGAGGCGCTGGGGTTAGGTCTGGCCCAGCAGCGCCACGGTGCCAGCATTATGAAAGACGGCATGATGGCATCGGGCGTTATCACGGCTAAAGAATGGCTGGACAGTGTTAAAGGCAAGCAGGCAATGGATGCGCTGGAACGCTACAAAGGTGCCAGAAACGCCGGTAAAACGCCGATCCTTGAAGGGGGCATGGATTACAAGCAACTGGGCATGAGCAATCAGGATGCCGAGTGGCTGGCCTCCCGCCGCTTCACCATCGAGGATATTGCCCGCATGTTCAACGTGTCGCCTATCTTCCTGCAGGAATACAGCAACAGTACCTACAGCAACTTCAGCGAGGCAAGCCGCGCTTTTCTCACCATGACGATGCGCCCCTGGCTGGCGAACTTTGAGCAGCAGATCAAATCTGCGCTGCTGGTGGCTTCACCTGCGCCGGGTATCCGATATCAGGTGGAGTTCGATTCTGCCGATCTTCTCCGCGCCACCCCTACCGAACGCTATGCAACCTATGAGCGTGGCATCAAGAACGGGATCATGAACCCCAATGAAGCCCGGGAGCGCGAGGGGATGCCGCCGCGTGATGGTGGTGATGAGTTCAGTCAGGCATGGAAACAGGAAGTGAAGATCAGCAAAGACAGCAAGGATGGCGAAGAATGAGGGCTGGTGGCCTGAGAAACCGCATCACTATCCGTACTTTTACCTCATCAAGATCACCTTCCGGGCAGGTTATCCAGAAGTGGGAAAACGGGGAAACCATCTGGGCGGAGGTAAAGGCGATCAGCGGCCGTGAATTAATGGCGTCAGGTGCTGAGCTTGCCGAAGCGACGATCCGCGTGTGGGTGCGTTTTCGCCGTGATATTACGGCCGCCAGTCGTCTGAAAGTGCTTACTGGCCCGTTTGCTGGCAGCACTCTCAATATTATCGGGCCTCCTGTACCTGATGCGGAAGGTACCCGGCTGGAAATTCTCTGCAAGACAGGAACGGAAAAATGAGAGCAGAAATCACAGTGGATGAAGCAAAACTGCATTGCCGTATTGATGATGATTACGAAGATACGTTGATACAGGCATACATCGATGCGGCGCTGGAGGTCTGCCAGAAGCATATCGGCAAGCGGTTCGATAACGGGCTGGAATTTACGCCAGCTATCAAGATTGGCTGTCTGATGTACGTCTCTCAGCTATACGAGTATCGCACGATGATTGGTGACACCGACGCCAAAGAGATACCGATGGCTGTCTCTGCGTTGTGGTCTGCCTACCGTGATGTGGGAGTGTACTGATGCCATGGCAACCACTGCGCCGGTGCACTGCGCCGGGGTGCAATAAGCGGGTGAAGTCAGGGAAGTGTGATGAGCATCAGCGGGAAGCGTGGCGGGCTGAAGATGCCAGACGCGGCCACCGCCGTGCCCGTGGTTACTCAGCCTCATGGGAGAAATATCGCGCGCAGTTTCTGAAACGTTATCCCCTGTGTGTTGAGTGCCAGAGGCTGGGCCTCTACGTCCCTGCAAAGATTGTCGATCACATCATTCCTGTCGATGGTGGCGATGACGTTCTGTTCTGGCCTGAGTGGAATCATCAGCCGTTATGCCAGACACATCATAGCCAGAAGACCACACAGCGAGACCCTATCACCAAAGCCAACCGCAAAGCGGGTATGTACTGCGAGCAGGAAGTGCGGGCAGCACAGCGTACTGACTGGATGTATGAGGCCAGCCATGAATGAGAAAGATGTGGCGAATCTGTATCAGTCGCTGGCCCGATGCCGTGATGGCTTCATACAGGCCCGTACCAGACGCAATGAACACCAGCCAGCGAAGCGCAGGAGTGAACGTGAGCGGGAGGTGATGGAGTGCTTCCGCAACCGCTGTCAGGCCGCACCGCCGGGGTGGGGGGGGTATTTCAGGACAAACCCCGGATTGCCCGGCACCACCCGCCCCCTCAAATTTTTACACACGGTGATTTTTTTGAAAATAAAACGCGATGGGAACGAGAAATTTTTATGGCAAGACCACCAAAACCGCCCGCTTACCTTGATGAATTAGCCGCGCAGCAGTGGAAAGCAAAGGCAAAGCAACTGGCCGAACGCGGTGATCTGACTCCTGCCGACTGGAACAACCTTGAGCTTTTTTGCGTTAACTATTCGATGTACCGCAAGGCCGTGGGAGACCTTGCCAGACGTGGATTCAGCATTGTGAACAGTCAGGGCGGCGAGAGCCGCAATCCGGCGCTGAGCGCAAAGGCCGACGCTGAAAAAATCATGATTAAAATGTCGTCGCTGCTGGGCTTTGATCCGGTAAGCCGCCGCCGTAACCCGGTAGAAACGGAAGAGGAAGACGAGCTTGACTGTCTGGAATGAGTACGCAAATGCGATAAAAACAGGCGAAACTCCGGCCTGTAAGCGTGTAAAACAGGCCGTTGAAAGGTACTTTTTAGACCTGAATGATCCCCGTTATGAGTTCGATACGGCGACCGTAGAGCGGTTTATCGCGTTCTCCCGGCTCTGTCCACACGTCAAAGGCCCGCTGCGGGGCCAGCCAATCGATCTGGAACCGTGGCAGCAGTTCGCTTTTGCTAACCTGCTGGGCTTTAAAGTCAGAGAGACAGGCCGCCGTAAGTACAGCAGCGCCTTTATTGAGGTGCCGCGCAAGAATGCCAAATCCACCGTAGCCGCCATGCTGGCTAACTGGTTTCTGGTAATGGAGAAGGGCCAGCAGGATATCTACACGGCGGCGGTTAGCCGGGATCAGGCCCGAATCGTATTCGACGATGCCCGCCAGATGTGCCTGCTGTCAAAACCGCTGAAAAAGCGCGTCAATATTCAGGCGCATAAGGTCATTTTCCCGAAGAGCAACAGCCTGTTAAAGCCGCTGGCGGCGAAAGCGGCCACCATTGAAGGGACTAACCCCAGCCTGGCGATTGTCGATGAATACCATCTTCACCCGGATAACGGCGTTTATTCCGCGCTTGAGCTGGGTATGGGCGCACGTCCTGAGGCGATTTTGTTCGCCATCACGACCGCCGGAAGTAACGTGGTCTCTGCCTGTAAACAGCATTATGACTACTGCTGCCAGATTCTGGCCGGGGAAGAGAGCAACGATTCGCTGTTTGTACTGATCTACGAGCTGGACGACGAAAGCGAGGTTGAGCAGCCGGAAATGTGGATCAAGGCTAACCCCAACCTTCATGTGTCCGTTGATGCGGCGAAACTGGAGTCCACCATCCAAAAAGCGCGGGGCATACCGTCGCAATGGGTGGAAATGCTGACCAAGCGTTTCAATATCTGGTGCCAGGGCTCCACGCCGTGGATGGGTGCCGGTGCATGGGATGCCTGTGCGCTCGACTATACCGAAGACGATCTGGCCGGAATGGAGTGCTACGCCGGGTTTGACCTGTCCTCAACCAGCGACATTACCAGCGTTAGCTACGCTTTCCCGTTCGACAGGGAGATCCGACTCCTGACCCGCCATTATCTGCCGGAAGCGCAGTTGCTTAACGTCGCCAACAAAAACCGCACCATCTACCGCCAGTGGGTGAAAGCGGGCTGGATACGCACCACACCAGGCGACTGCATCGACTATGACCGCATCCGTGACGATATCCTGCGCGACGCTGAAATCTTCAATATCCGGCTGGTGGGCTTCGATACGTGGAACGCCACACACCTGCGCACCCAGCTACAGGGGGCGGGCCTCGATGTGGAGCCTTTCCCGCAAACCTATCTCAAATTCAGTCCGGTAGCGAAATCCTTTGAGGTGTTCGTGAATCGCAAAGTTGTGCGCCACCGTGGCGATCCAGTTCTGGCCTGGGCGATTGGTAACGTGGTGATGGAGTCTGACGCAAACGCCAACATCAAGCCCAATAAGAAGAAATCTTCCAACAAGATAGACCCGGCAGTATCCGCGCTGATGGCATTCGGCACATTCCAAGCTGAGCATGAGGATTTTGCTTTTGATATGAGCGCCAGCCACAAACAGCGGCTGGCGACATTTAACGGTATATGACAGGAGTAATACGATGAATACAGCTAACAATGAAACACTTGCTAACATCCGTATGTTTGGCCCGCTAGGCAAGACCTTCGGGAAAACTCACCAGCGAATGGTACGGACTACACATGAGGCTTTCCGCGCTTTGGCCGTAACGATTCCCGGATTCGAAAAATACATGAATACAAGCAGGGCTCGCGGTTTAACGTATGCGATTTATGTCGGGAAAAAGAACATTGGAGCAGATGACCTGGAGTTTTCGAATAACGGGCGCGAGATTCATATTGTGCCTGTGTTAATCGGGAGCAAAAAAGCAGGGGTGATGCAAACTATTCTAGGCGCGGTGCTGGTGGCGGCGTCAATCTGGATGCCTGGCGTTGGCATTGCAACCAGTAACATGATGTTTGCTGCTGGTTCAGCAATGGCAGTAGGAGGTGTAATGCAAATGATATCTCCGCAGGCGCAAGGCCTTGCCAGCAAGCAAAGCGCCGATAATAAAGCCTCGTATGCGTTTGGAGGTGTCACCAACACTGCCGCCCAAGGCTACCCGGTACCGTTGCTATACGGTAAGCGCCGAATAGGCGGTGCAATTATTTCGGCAGGGATCTACATCGAAGACAGGCAGTAATTTTGAAACTAGTAAAAACGCGCTGGATACAGTATTAATCGAAATGGCCCATCAGTTGGGCCATGAGCTGAATGAGCAAGACAGACAATTCATCCGTACGAGCGTTGCCAATTCTAATATGCTAAAGAGCGATACCGCCAGCTAATGAATACTGCATATCAGTAGATAAAAAACCTAAAGAGTTAGAAGGCTGATTATCAGCAATGTAATTTTAATAAAATGTGATCAAATAAAATGTTCTACTTCGATGAATGACCAATAATGCTGTTTCGCGCTGTGTTTCCCCAAGTTCTTTTTTGTAGTTTTGTTTTGGATACTAAGCGCTTCCGATAAAGCAGGTCACATAAAAATATTGCAACAAAAAAATTAAACTTACTTCTAGGCGTTCGCTCAGCAATATCAGGACCGAGCCAAGGAAGTTGTTCTAGTAAAGATGCTACTTTTGCACTTTGGAAAGACACTCCATCCCAGCTATGGCCGAATTCGTTTCTAATCTTACGTAGTACTGAAATTTCCTTGTATTCATGGGGCATGATAAGGCCAAGTGAATGTGCCATTGCTGCGCGTGAGGAAAAGGTTCCCAAAGGGGCACTAAAGCCATTCAAAAGTGTTTCTGTGCTTTTGTCATCTATTAGATATGCTTCAAGAATTTCTTTAAGCCATTCATCCAGAATCGAAGCGGCTAAGAGTACAGATCCCCGGTCTGATTCTTTATTAAATTCATTGAGGAATTTCCCCAAGCTTTCTACTTCTGGCTCTTGAGTCATTAATACCTCGTGGTTGCGAATTGAACTTAACCCACATAGTTTATGGACTTAAGTATAGATCTACCGGGGTTTGTTCATCAAGGTGCGGCGGTGTTCGCCGAGCCATGTAGTCAGTCGTGTAGTCAGTTAAATAAAAAAGGCACTATCCCATGCCGAGTAGTGCCTTTTAAGTCAACAACATAGCTGATGTTTATCAGTTCATGCCGTATTTTTTCAGTTTTTTACGCAGCGTACCGCGGTTGATGCCCATCATCAGCGCCGCGCGGGTCTGATTACCACGGGTGTATTGCATCACCATGTCCAACAGTGGCTGTTCTACTTCAGCCAGTACCAGCTCATAGAGGTCATTCACATCCTGACCATTCAGTTGAGCAAAATAGTTCTTCAGTGCCTGTTTTACCGAGTCACGGAGCGGTTTTTGGGTTACCTGATCCTGAGAGTTAACGGTAGAAACGGTCAGTACGTCAGAATTTACGCGTTGTTCGAACATAGTTCTGTCAGCTCTTTATTTCTGTTTACGCAAAATTTTCGAAGTATGCCTCCAACGCCTCCAGCTGTTCGCTGGCATTCTCAATGGCGTTGAATGTGCGCCGAAACTGGTCATTCGGGGCGTGCTCCTGGAGATACCAGGAGACGTGTTTACGCGCGATTCGATAACCTTTTACATGACCGTAAAAGTCATGCAGTTCCCGAACGTGCGCGCAAAGCAAGCGCTTAACCTCTGCCAGTGGCAGCGGAGCCAGCAGCTCCCCAGTGTCCAGATAGTGCTGGATTTCCCGAAAGATCCAGGGTCTTCCCTGAGCTGCGCGGCCTATCATCAGGGCATCCGCCCCCGTATAGTCGAGCACAGCTCTGGCTTTAAGCGGGTCAGTAATGTCGCCATTCGCGATAATCGGAATGGAAACTTTCTGCTTAACTGCCCGAATCGTGTCGTACTCAGCTTCTCCATTGAACAAACAGGCGCGGGTGCGTCCATGAATGGTCAGAGCCTGAATGCCACACTCTTCAGCCAGTTGGGCAATCTCTACGCAGTTACGGTGCTCAGGCGCCCAGCCTGTGCGAATCTTCAGGGTTACAGGAACATCCACTGCGCCAACCACCGCGGTAAGGATCGATTTCACCAAATCCGGGTGCTGCAACAGGGCGGAACCAGCAAGCTTGCGATTCACCTTTTTAGCCGGACAGCCCATATTGATATCAATAATTTGAGCGCCACTTTCCACGTTAATACGTGCGGCTTCCGCCATCTCTTCCGGGTCGCTGCCCGCGATTTGCACGGTGCGAATACCGGGCTCATCAATGTGCACCATCCGCAGTCGTGATTTGTCGCTCTCCCAGACCTGCGGGTTAGACGACATCATCTCGGATACGGTTAAACCGGCTCCCATCTCATAGCACAGCGTCCGAAAAGGTCTGTCAGTAATGCCAGCCATGGGCGCTGCGATCAGGCGATTTCTAAGCTGGTGGTGTCCGATGCGCATGAGTTAAGAAATGACCATACTGTGACTGCAAGGCGGCGTATATTACGCATTTTTTGCACGAGATGAAAGGCCAAACTTTGAGCAATCCACTGTTGTAGATCAAGGAATAGCCAGTCCCGGAGGGGGAAACAAGCATTACATCATAAATTTCATTGAGTTATGGCAAAGCTAAAATTTTTAGCTTGCCGATAAATTCACGACATTTATCGTTTTTAATGGGGCTATAAGCAGCATAACTGCTGATTTTTAAGCCAAAAAAAAGCGGATTTTGCGAACCCGCTCTCATTTTTATGCCGATACTTTCAGCCTGCTATTCGATGACCAACCGGCCATATAGCTGCTGTGTTGGACGATTATTGGCGTGCCCCATCGCCGATTTAAAGTGGGCAAGCTGCTGGGGGGAGAGGGTCAGGGGTTGTTTCATCACCAGCCAGGTGACCCCTTCTGAACAGGGCGGTGTGGTCAGCGACCCGCTAAAACGCCAGTAGGTCTTGTCACGCGGCAGCAGCGCCGCCATATCGATGCGCTGCGCCGTCAGCGAGCCAGAGGCGCCCCGCTCAGGGAGATGCTCCCCCAGCGCTGCCAATTCGCGGTTTACTGCCCCCGTTTCAAACAGCACCGCGACAACGGTGATGTCACCCTTTGCGGAGGTATGAACCAGATGCATCTCCAGCGGCGCATGCTTGCCATGCAGGGTATGTTCACTCGGCGCGTGGAAGTGAAACTGCTGCAGATGCGAGACGGTGCCCGCCAGCTCAATGGTATTGAGGTTGTGGATGAAGTTGGCTTGCAGAGTATGGCCATTGTTTATCAACAGCGTGGGGCTTTCACGGTAGTGGGTGTTAAACGGCGTGAGATGGGCAGTGACGATATTATCAATATCAATCGGCGACTGGTTTTTACCCATCCTGCAGGTCTCAAACTCGTGACTTAACTCGCCCCAGTGTTCTGGCGAGGTTGCGCCTTCATAGCTCCATTGAGCGGAGCAGGCAAAGAGAGGAAACAGGCTTGCTATCGCAAGCGCTGTTTTTGCTATACGAAGTGACATATTATTCGTCCAATGAATTTTTATAAATCAATACCTTGCCGCGAATTCTGCGGCGGTGGTTAATTATAAACTTCGACGGAAATAAATCACTACAGGATGTGTGGGCATTAAAAAACGTGGCCAGTTGGCCACGTTCTGGAACTACTTTTTCTGGCCGGTGATCCGGCACCACTCCTCTTTTTCAACCACCGGATCGAGGTTGAAAAGATCGGCGTAAGCCTCGCAGACGCTCTGCGCCTGACTGGCAAGGATGCCCGATAGCCCCAGCAGGCCTCCGGTAACAGGCAGAACACTGATCAGCGGTGCCAGTTCGCGCAGCGGACCGGCAAGTATATTCGCGACCACAACATCGGCTTTCATCTCCGCAGGCTGGTCGTCCGGCAGATAGAGCTCAAGGCGCTCAGAGACGCCGTTGCGCTCGGCGTTATCGCGGCTTGCCTGGATCGCTTGCGGATCGATATCGATCCCAATCGCTTTTGCCGCACCCAACTTCAGGGCGGCGATCGCCAGAATGCCAGAGCCGCAGCCAAAATCGATCACCGTTTTGCCCGCCAGATCGAGGCCATCAAGCCACTGCAGGCAGAGCGAAGTGGTCGGATGGGTGCCGGTACCAAATGCCAGGCCGGGATCGAGCATCACGTTGACGGCAGTTTCATCCGGCACATCGCGCCAGCTTGGGCAGATCCACAGACGCTCGCCGAAGCGCATCGGATGGAAGTTATCCATCCACTCGCGCTCCCAGTCTTTATCTTCCAGCTGCTCAATTTTGTGCGCGAAGCCTTCGCCCAGCAGCGGATGGAAGGCGAGTTGGGCCACCACCTCCGCCATTTCTGTTTCAGCGTCAAACAGGCCGATCACATCGGTATCGCCCCACAGGCGGGTCTCGCCCGGCAGTGGCTCAAATACCGGGGTATCGTGCGTGTCCTGGAAGGTAATGGAGACTGCGCCTGCTTCCATCAGAGCGTCGCTCAGATCTTCAGCATGCGCGCCGGTGGTGTTCAGTTTCAGTTGGATCCATGGCATGGCGTTACTCTTTATTGATTAGCAGAAAGTGAAGCAGCCTGCGGTACCGGGCGACCAAAACGGTTCCCGACCACAAAGGCCAACAAACTCAGCAGCAGCGAGGGCACAATCGGATGAAAGCCCAGGTACTGAATATTCAGGGTGGCGAGCACGGCATACAGCACGCCGCCGACAATCATCGCGCTAAGCGCGCCTGCGGCATTCGCGCGCTCCCAGTAAAGCCCCAGCACCAGCGGCCACAGGAACACGGCCTCAAGACCGCCGAACGCCAGCAGGTTCAGCCAGATGATCATCTCCGGCGGACGCCATGCTGCCAGCATCATCAGCACGCCGAGGATCAGCGTGGTTGCCGTTGAAATGCGCTTCAGGCGCGGCTCATGACGAATTTTAGTCGGCTGGGCGCTGAGCCACAGATCTTTAATGAGGGTTGCTGAAGCCTGCAACAGATGGGCGTTGACGTTGGACATGATCGCCGCCATCGGGGCCGCGAGAAATAGCCCCGCCGCCCACGGTGGCAGCACTTCCACCATTAAAGTCGGGATCACCTGATCCGGCACCGACAGATGTGGCAGCACCGCCCGGCCCAGCGCGCCTGCCAGATGCATACCGAGCATCAGTAGCGCAATGACAATGGTGCCGATAATAATGCCGCGATGCACCGATTTGCTGTCTTTATAAGAGATGCAGCGCACGGCGGTATGCGGCAGGCCAATCACGCCAAAGCAGACCAACACCCAGAAGGAGGTCATAAAAGCCGGGGTCAGGATATCGCTGGCACCATGGGGGCTGACCAGTTTCGGGTCGATCTGCCGCAGGGTATCAACCGCATGATGCAGGCCGCCCGCCGCGTGGATCACGCCCGCCAGCAGCACAAGTGTGCCGATCAGCATCACCATTCCCTGCATGGTGTCGTTCAGTACGCTGGCGCGAAAACCGCCAAACGCGGTGTAGAGCGCAATGGTGATGCCGAAAATCAGCAGGCCAGATTCATACTTAATACCCGCAGCGGTCTCCAGCAGGCGCGCGCCGCCGATAAACTGCACGGCAATCGCCCCGACAAAGGCCACCAGCAAACTGATGCTGGCGAGCCACACCACCGCCCGGCTCTGGTAGCGGGCCATCAGCATATCGTTGAGAGTAATGGCGTTATACCGCCGGGCAAGAATGGCGAATTTTTTGCCGAGGATTCCGAGCGAGAGCCAGATGGTCGGAACCTGGATCATCGCCAGCAGCACCCAGCCAAGGCCGAATTTATAGGCAGCCCCCGGGCCGCCTATAAAGGAGCTGGCGCTGACATAGGTCGCCGTCAGGGTCATCGCCAGCACAAATCCGCCCATTGAGCGGCTACCGAGGAAATACTCGCTCAGGAAGGTGCCGCTGCTGCGTTGGCGCATGGCATAGAAGGAGAGGCCGAAAACGATGAACAGGTAGATCACCAGCACGGCAATAATTTCAGTTTGCATCCTTATCCTCCAGCGGGATATCACGGAAGATAAAACGCACCATCGCCCAGCAGAGCAGCACAAACACCAGCGGCGTTAACAGGCAGGCCATCTCAAACCAGTGGGGTAAACCGGTGATGCCCTGCGCCGAATCAGGTAGGTAAGCACACACTAACCAGGCAGCAAGATAGAGAAGGGTCAGCCACAGCGCCCAGCGGGCCTCAATGTGTGCCTGAACAAAACGGTTGTCCATTTTATTCCCTTATGGATGAAGAAAGCGGGGATTGTACCTTAAGGGAAAGATGAGGGGAGAGAAAAAGAAAAAAGGCCGGAAGAACCGGCCTTTTGCGCGTCATCGCGATTATTTTTCCTGCAGACCGAGTTTCTTCTCCAGGTAGTGGATGTTGGTTCCACCGTGCTGGAAGTTCTCGTCGGTCATAATACGCATCTGCAGATCGACGTTGGTTTTAATTCCGTCGATGATCAGCTCCTGCAGCGCATTCTTCATGCGTGCAATGGCCACATCACGGCTCTCGCCGTAGCAGATGAGCTTGCCGATCATGGAATCGTAATACGGCGGTACGGTATAACCGGCGTAGATATGCGATTCCCAGCGCACGCCAAAACCACCTGGCGCATGGAAGCGCGTGATTTTGCCCGGGCTCGGCAGGAAGGTGTTGGGATCTTCAGCGTTAATACGGCACTCGACCGCATGACCTTTGATCACTACCTCTTCCTGAGTGATGGAGAGTGGCTGACCGGCAGCGATACGCAGCTGCTCTTTAATCAGGTCAACGCCGGTGATCATTTCGGTTACCGGGTGCTCTACCTGAATACGGGTGTTCATCTCAATAAAGTAGAACTCGCCGTTCTCAAACAGGAACTCGAAGGTACCCGCGCCGCGATAGCCGATATCAACACAGGCTTTCGCACAACGCTCACCGATATAGCGACGCAGTTCCGGCGTGATGCCCGGAGCCGGTGCCTCTTCAACCACTTTCTGGTGGCGACGCTGCATGGAGCAGTCTCGCTCGGCCAGATAGATCGCGTTACCCTGACCATCTGCCAGCACCTGGATCTCGACGTGGCGAGGGTTTTCCAGGTACTTCTCCATGTAGACCATGTCGTTGTTGAACGCCGCTTTCGCTTCCGCGCGCGTCATGGCAATGGACTGCGCCAGGTCGGCGTCTTTGCGTACAACGCGCATGCCGCGACCGCCGCCGCCGCCGGAGGCTTTGATGATAACCGGGTAGCCGATGCGTTTTGCATGGGCGCGGTTAGCGTCAACGTCGTCGCCCAGCGGGCCGTCAGAGCCCGGCACGCAAGGTACGCCCGCTTTCTTCATTGCCGTGATCGCAGACACTTTGTCGCCCATCAGGCGAATGGTGTCGGCTTTCGGGCCGATGAAGATAAAACCGGAGCGCTCAACCTGCTCAGCGAAGTTGGCGTTCTCGGAGAGGAAGCCATAACCCGGGTGAATCGCCACTGCGCCAGTGATTTCGGCCGCAGAGATGATCGCCGGAATATTCAGGTAACTTTTAACGGACGGTGCCGGACCGATACAGACCGTTTCGTCCGCCAGTAATACGTGTTTTAAATCGCGATCCGCCGTGGAGTGCACAGCGACGGTCTTAATGCCCAGCTCTTTACAGGCACGAAGGATTCGCAGTGCAATCTCGCCGCGGTTGGCGATAACAATTTTATCCAGCATGTGCGCCTCGTTACTCGATGACGACCAGCGGCTCGTCAAATTCAACCGGTTGGCCACTTTCGACCAGAATGGCTTTCACCACGCCTGATTTGTCGGCTTCGATCTGGTTCATCATTTTCATCGCTTCAACGATGCAGAGGGTGTCGCCCACGTTAACTTTCTGGCCGATTTCGATAAAGGCTTTCGCATCCGGGCTCGGGGTGCGATAGAAGGTTCCGACCATCGGGGAACGTACGATGTGACCACTGATTTCTGCTGTGGCTGCCGGCGCTTCGCTTACGGTAGCGGCTGTCGAGGAGACAGCATTCGCCAGGGCAGGCTGTTGTTGCATCATCGGCGCGGCGTAAGCCTGCTGCATCATCGGGAAACTTGCGGCAGGGGCGCTGCGGCTGATGCGCACAGACTCTTCGCCTTCGGAAATTTCCAGTTCGGAGATGCCTGATTCTTCAACCAGCTCGATCAGCTTTTTAATCTTACGAATATCCATGAGTGGGTTCCGTACTCTTGTTTAGTGTGATTGTGACAGGCGTTTTACCGCCGTCTGTAAAGCGTATGAATAACCGTCCGCACCAAGCCCGCAGATAACGCCAACGGCAATATCCGAGAGATAGGAGTGGTGGCGGAACGGCTCCCGCGCATGTACATTGCTGAGGTGGATCTCGATAAACGGGATATTCACCGCCAGCAACGCATCACGGATAGCAACACTGGTGTGCGTAAACGCGGCCGGATTGATCAGGATGAAGTCAATTACGTCTTTAGCCTGATGAATACGGTCGATGATTGCGTACTCCGCGTTTGACTGAAAATGCGCCAGTTCCACATTGAGCGACACGCTTTCTGTTCTCAAAGAATTAACAATCTCCTCAAGCGTCAGCGTGCCGTACTTCTCCGGCTCTCGCGTTCCGAGCATATTCAGGTTCGGTCCGTTCAAAACCAGTATCTGGAACTTATCAGCCATTATGCTGCTATCTCCTGCGATTCTTCGACAAAAAACAAAATATACCTTCGATTCGCGCTTGTCACCTTTTCGGAGCTTAAAAAAGTCCGATAAGCAAATCAAAGTCGCACATTATAACCATTTCGTTGCATTTGGCAGCTAAATACTGGTCTTATCTGAGAAGATTCTAATCCATGTTGCGGGAACGCGTCGCGAAAGGCGCTTTTTCTGCGGGGAACCCCGCAAAAACGGTGGCTAACGCCACCATTGGCGGAACTTCTTGTAACGTAACGCTAACAATGCCAGCGCGGCAGCGGCGTAGAGAACAGGCTGCGGAGAGAGGATTTTAACCGACCAGAGATAGTGGACAGGGGCGAGGATCGCCACCAGATAGACGACGTTGTGCAGCGTTTGCCAGCGTCTGCCCAGTTTACGCTGCGCCCACTGCGTCGAGGTGGCTGCCAGCGCCAGCAAAATCAGCCAGCTGATTGCGCCAAGGGTTAAATAGGGGCGGGTAGTCAGCTCCTGTCCCAGCAACGCCAGGTTATTAATGCCTAATTCCAGCAGCGTGTAGCTGACCAGATGTAAGCTGGCCCACGCAAAACACCATAACCCAAGCAGCCTGCGTGTGCGGATCAGCAGCGGCTGTTTGCCGTAGCGCGCCAGCGGAGCGATCAGCAGGCTGGCAAGCAGAAACTTCAGCGCCATCCTGCCGGTAAAATGTTGAATATCTTTTGCCGGATCGGCGCTGAAGTAGCCCTGGTTGGCAGCCCAGAAGAGCCAGAGCAGAGGCAGAAAGCCGGCAAGATGTAGCGCAACTTTAAGCCATGTGACCTGTTTCACCGTTAACCGCACTTAGAAATTCTCCCGCAAATTGAGACCGCGATAGAGGGAAGCCACCTCTTCACCGTAGCCATTAAACAGCAGCGTCGGCTGGCGTTTCACATCCAGTGCGCCGCCCGAACCGATAAACCGCTCCGTCGCCTGCGACCAGCGGGGGTGATCGACATGGGGGTTCACATTGGCATAGAAACCATACTCATTCGGCGCGGAGAGGTTCCACGTCGTTGGCGGGCGCTGGCTGGTGAGCTTGATACTGACAATAGACTTAATGCCTTTAAAGCCATATTTCCACGGTACGGTCAGGCGGATCGGCGCACCGTTTTGCGGTGGGAGCGCTTTACCATACACCCCAACGGTGAGCAGCGTGAGCGGGTGCATCGCTTCATCTATACGCAACCCTTCTACATAGGGGTAGGCCAGACCGCCGCCAATAAAGCGATCCTTCTGGCCAGGCATCTCATCGGGAGCGTAGCGCGTCTCAAAAGCGACATACTTCGCTTTGCTGGTGGGTTCAACCAGCGCCAGCAATTTATGCAGCGGAAAGCCTACCCATGGCACCACCATTGACCAGGCTTCTACGCAGCGCATGCGATAGATACGCTCTTCCAGCGGAAAGCGCGAGGTCAACGCCGCGTGATCGAGCGTCAGCGGTTTCGCCACTTCGCCATCAATGGTCAATGTCCAGGGATCGGTCTTCATGCTGCCGGCATTGGCGGCAGGATCGGCTTTATCCAGCCCGAACTCATAAAAGTTGTTGTAGCCGGTCACTTTCTCTTCCGGCGTCAACGGCAATTTACTCTGCCATTCGGCAGGCTGTGTAAACGTCAGCGGTTTACCGGCAGGCGCTTTTGGGCGGTCATTGCCTTTAAACCAGTCAAGAAGGTCGGCATGCGCCACTGAAGGGAGTGTGGCAGCTGTTGCACCGATGCCCAGCATCTTTAATACCTGGCGGCGCTGCATAAAAAAGATGGATTCCGCTGTGACATCTGCTTCTGTTAATTTTTTCGTCATAACATCCTCTGAGGGCGTCGCGGTAGGCGTAGGGAAAACTACGTTAACGCGAAGAAGAGTAAGTTAGCAATTAGTCAAAATTGCGTGTTAAAGACATTCTTTAAGCTTATTGATGATTGGAAAAAAATTTCTGAAGACTATACTCGCTGGGTGAAACGGTGTGCCATTTTTCGGCTTCACCGCAGCGCGCGCGTGTCGCGGCGAAGCGAAAAAGTTAGTACTTACTTTATTGACCCTTTTCAGGCGATATCGTTCTGTTCTTTACCCGCGCGGAGTTAAATCAGGGATGCGATTAACGACGAAATTTAGTGCTTTTGTAACACTTCTGACCGGTCTGGCGATTTTTATGACCCTGGTCGGCTGCTCACTCAGCTTTTATAACGCCATACAGGATAAAGTCGCCAATCGCGTGCAGGCCGTCGCCGCTGTAATCGACACTCGCCTGATCTTCACACCCCTTCCGCGCCTGTCAACGCAGCTTGATGAGATGATGGTGCCGGTAGACATCACCTCGATTGAAATTAAGCAGGGCCGTCATATCCTCTTAAGCCATACCCGCAAAGGGAGTTATCGCCCGGCGGGCAGTAACTCTGCGGTGCGTGAGATTGAAATGCCGTCGATGAAGATCCCCGGCGTCACCTTTACGCTGGTCTATCAGGATCCGATGGCCAACTACTTCCGCTCTATGATGACCACCGCGCCGCTGACGGTGGCGATCGGTTTTATGATCGTTATTATCTTCCTCGCGGTGCGCTGGCTGCGGCGGCAGCTCTCCGGGCAGGAACTCCTTGAGCTGCGGGCGACGCGTATCCTCAACGGCGAGCGCGGTGCGCAGGTACGCGGCAGCATCTATGAGTGGCCTTCGCGCACCAGCAGCGCGCTGGACGTGCTGTTAACGGATATTCAGTTTGCCAGCGATCAGCGCAGCCGCATGGATACGCTGATTCGCTCTTATGCGGCGCAGGACACGCGCACCGGACTCAATAACCGCCTCTTTTTCGATAATCAACTGGCAACCCTATTAGAAGATCAGGAAAAGGTCGGCTCGCACGGCGTGGTGATGATGATCCGCCTGCCCGATTTTGACCTGCTGCGCGACAGCGACGGGCTTGCCTCCGCCGCTGAAGAGTACCTCTTTACCCTTATCAACTTACTCTCCACCTTTATTATGCGTTACCCCGGCGCGCTGCTGGCGCGCTATCACCGCAGCGACTTCGCGGTTCTGCTTCCGCACCGCACATTAAAAGAAGCGGAGAGCATCGCCGGGCAGATCCTGAAAGCGGTGGATGGCTTGCCGCCGACCAAGATGTTGACTCGCGAAGATATTATGCATATCGGCATTTGCAGCTGGCGCGGCGGGCAGTCGACCCGGCAGGTCATGGAGCATGCGGAAGCGGCGGCACGCAACGCGGTGCTACAGGGCACCAACAGCTGGTCGGTCTATGACGACTCATTACCCGAGCAGGGGCGTGGCAATGTGCGCTGGCGCACGCTGATTGAGCAGATGCTGAGCCGCGGCGGGCCGCGCGTCTACCAGAAACCGGCTGTTAACCGCGACGGGCAAGTGCATCACCGGGAGCTGATGTGCCGCATTTTTGATGGCGAACAGGAGGTGATCGCCGAAGAGTATATGCAGATGGTGCTGCAATTTGGCCTGTCAGAAGAGTATGACCGGCTGCAGATCACGCGGTTAATGCCGTTCCTCGGCTACTGGCCGGAGGAGAACCTCGCCATTGAAGTCACCGTCGAGTCGCTGATCCGCCCGCGCTTCCAGCGCTGGCTGCGCGATACTCTGATGCAATGCGAAAAATCGCAACGCAAACGGATTATTTTTGAACTTGCAGAGGCGGATGTTTGTCAACACATCAGCCGATTGCAGTCGGTCGTGCGATTGATCAATGGATTAGGCGCGCGCGTGGCGGTGGTTCAGGCGGGTCTGACGTTGGTCAGCACCAGCTGGATTAAAGCCCTGGATGTCGAGTTACTGAAGCTGCATCCGGGGCTGGTCAGGAACATTGAAAAGCGCACCGAAAACCAGCTGCTGGTTCAGAGCCTTGTCGAAGCGTGTAAAGGCACGCGAACCCGCGTCTTTGCGACCGGCGTTCGCACACGCGGCGAATGGCAGATGCTGGTGGAGCGAGGCGTTGCGGGCGGACAGGGCGATTTCTTCGCGGCGTCTCAGCCGCTCGACACCAATGTGAAAAAATATTCACAAAGATACTCGGTTTGAACTGCTGTTTGAGTCGTTTTCACGTAGAATAACGCGCGCTGCCGTGGTTGGGGGGCGTGCGAGCCTGCCCGCCAGATTGTTGCAGTAAAAATGCCGGTTTGACCTTTGCCAGCTTGCAGGCGCAACGTGCCGGAACGACGGCTTTTTTACGCTTCCGGACAGAGTCATGTCGTTTTGCAACAAAGGAAACAAACTGCACTAATTTTCACCGTAGCTGAGACTTCTTGTGCCTTGTCGCTGCTGCGTGTGGTTGGTAAAGTAAGCGGATTTTTCTTTCCGCCCCAGCTTTCAGGATTATCCCTTAGTATGTTGAAAAAATTTCGTGGCATGTTTTCCAATGACCTGTCCATTGACCTGGGTACCGCGAATACCCTGATTTATGTAAAAGGACAAGGCATCGTACTGAATGAGCCTTCCGTAGTGGCCATTCGCCAGGATCGTGCCGGTTCACCGAAAAGCGTGGCCGCAGTCGGTCATGAAGCGAAGCAGATGCTTGGCCGTACGCCGGGCAATATCGCTGCAATCCGCCCGATGAAAGATGGCGTAATCGCTGACTTCTTTGTGACCGAAAAGATGCTGCAGCACTTTATCAAGCAGGTACACAGCAACAGCTTTATGCGCCCAAGCCCGCGCGTACTGGTCTGCGTGCCGGTTGGCGCAACGCAGGTTGAACGCCGTGCGATCCGCGAATCCGCACAGGGCGCTGGCGCCCGTGAAGTCTTCCTGATTGAAGAGCCGATGGCTGCCGCGATTGGCGCAGGTCTGCCGGTTTCCGAAGCGACCGGCTCAATGGTCGTCGATATCGGTGGTGGTACCACCGAAGTCGCCGTTATCTCCCTAAACGGCGTGGTTTACTCCTCCTCTGTCCGCATCGGCGGCGACCGCTTCGACGAAGCGATCATTAATTATGTGCGCCGCAACTACGGCTCGCTGATTGGTGAAGCCACCGCAGAGCGTATCAAACACGAAATCGGCTCTGCCTACCCGGGCGACGAAGTGCGCGAAATCGAAGTGCGCGGTCGTAACCTGGCTGAAGGTGTACCGCGCGGTTTCACCCTGAACTCCAACGAAATCCTTGAAGCCTTGCAGGAGCCGCTGACCGGCATCGTCAGCGCGGTCATGGTCGCGCTGGAGCAGTGCCCGCCGGAGCTGGCATCCGATATCTCCGAGCGCGGTATGGTGCTGACCGGCGGCGGCGCGCTGCTGCGCAACCTCGATCGTCTGCTGATGGAAGAGACGGGCATTCCTGTGGTAGTAGCAGAAGATCCCCTGACTTGCGTAGCGCGTGGCGGCGGCAAGGCGCTGGAAATGATCGATATGCACGGCGGCGACTTGTTCAGCGAAGAGTAATCCGCGTCAGATACGGAGCCTCGCGCTCCGTATCTGTCTGGCCTGAGAATACGCAAAGCCTATGAAGCCAATTTTTAGCCGTGGCCCGTCACTGCAGATTCGCCTGTTCCTGGCGGTTTTGGTGGCGCTTGGAGTCATTATCGCCGACAGCCGCCTCGGTACGTTCAGCCAGATCCGGACGTACATGGATACGGCCGTCAGCCCTTTCTATTTTATTTCTAATGGTCCCCGCGAATTATTAGACAGCGTGTCGCAAACGCTGGCCTCGCGCGATCAGCTCGAACTTGAAAACCGGGCGCTGCGCCAGGAGCTGCTGCTGAAAAACAGCGAGCTGCTGATGTTAGGGCAGTACAAGCAGGAGAACGCGCGGCTACGCGAACTGCTCGGCTCGCCGCTGCGTCAGGATGAGCAGAAAATGGTCACCCAGGTGATCTCAACGGTTAACGATCCCTACAGTGATCAGGTGGTTATCGATAAAGGCAGCGTCAATGGCGTTTATGAAGGCCAGCCGGTAATCAGCGATAAAGGCGTTGTTGGCCAGGTCATCGCGGTCGCCAAAATGACCAGCCGCGTGTTACTGATTTGCGATGCGACTCATGCGCTGCCGATCCAGGTGCTGCGTAACGATATCCGCGTGATTGCTGCCGGTAACGGCTGTACGGACGATCTGCAGCTTGAGCATCTGCCGGCGAATACCGATATTCGCGTTGGTGATGTGCTGGTGACCTCTGGCCTCGGCGGGCGTTTCCCGGAAGGCTACCCGGTTGCTGTGGTCTCCTCGGTGAAACTCGACACCCAGCGTGCATACACGGTGATTCAGGCGCGTCCAACCGCCGGTCTGCAACGTTTACGTTATCTGTTGCTGCTCTGGGGCTCCGATCGCAACGGCGCTAACCCGCGTACGCCGGAAGATGTTCACCGCGTGGCGAACGAGCGTCTGCTGCAGATGATGCCGCAGGTCTTGCCCTCACCGGATACCATGGGGCCGCCTGCACCGATGCCCGCACCGGCGACCGGCTTAACGCAGCCGATGCCGCAACAATCGTCGGGAGGGCAGTAGTGGCAAGTTACCGTAGCCAGGGGCGCTGGGTCATCTGGCTCTCGTTTTTCATTGCGCTATTGCTTCAAATCATGCCCTGGCCGGATGACATCATTGTCTACCGGCCAAACTGGGTGCTGCTGATTTTGCTCTACTGGATCCTCGCGTTACCGCACCGCGTAAATGTCGGTACGGGTTTCGCGATGGGTGCCATACTGGATCTCATTAGCGGGTCCACCCTCGGCGTTCGGGCGCTCTCCCTGAGCATCGTCGCCTATCTGGTCGCACTGAAATTTCAGTTATTCCGTAATCTGGCGCTCTGGCAACAGGCGCTGGTGGTCATGTTATTGTCGCTGGCAACAGAAGTGATTGTCTTCTGGGCCGAATTTTTGGTGATCAACGTCTCGTTTAAACCAGAAATTTTCTGGAGCAGCCTGGTCAATGGCGTGCTCTGGCCGTGGATCTTCCTGCTTATGCGTAAGATCCGTCAGCAGTTTGCGGTGCAATAAAGGTTAATATGACAGCTATCTGGCTTGCTTCTGGTTCTCCCCGCCGTCAGGAATTGCTGACGCAGCTTGGGGTCTCATTTGAGCGTATTGTTCCGGGTATTGAGGAGCAGCGGCAGGCCGGTGAGAGCGCCAGGCAGTACGTGGCGCGGCTGGCGCGGGAAAAAGCGCAGGCGGGCGTGGCGATGGTATCGCGCGATCTGCCGGTGCTGGGCGCCGACACCATCGTCATATTAAATGGGGAAGTGCTTGAAAAACCGCAAGACTCCTCGCATGCTGCCACTATGCTGCGTCAACTCTCCGGGCAGACTCACCAGGTGATGACCGCCGTCGCGATTGCAGATCGTGAGCAGGTGCTGGAGTGTCTGGTGGAAACCGAAGTGACCTTCAGAGCGTTATCAGAAAAGGATATTGCCGACTATGTAGCGAGCGGGGAACCGCTGGATAAAGCCGGTGCGTATGGTATTCAGGGGCTGGGCGGCTGTTTTGTCAGGAAAATTAACGGGAGTTATCACGCTGTCGTTGGCTTGCCGCTGGTAGAAACCTTTGAATTGCTGAGCAATTTCAATGCAGTGCGTGAAGGGAGAGATAATCATGACGGCTGAATTACTGGTCAACGTTACACCATCTGAAACGCGTGTTGCCTATATTGACGGCGGCATTCTGCAGGAAATTCATATTGAGCGCGAAGCACGGCGCGGGATAGTAGGCAATATCTACAAAGGTCGGGTCAGCCGGGTGCTACCGGGTATGCAGGCGGCTTTTGTAGATATTGGTCTGGAAAAGGCGGCGTTTCTTCACGCCTCCGACATTATGCCGCACACCGAATGCGTTGCCGGTGAAGAGCAGAAGAACTTTACCGTGCGCGATATCTCCGAGCTGGTGCGTCAGGGCCAGGACCTGATGGTGCAGGTGGTGAAAGATCCCCTCGGCACCAAAGGCGCGCGTCTCACCACCGACATCACCTTACCCTCCCGTTACCTGGTCTTTATGCCGGGCGCCGCTCATGTTGGCGTCTCCCAGCGCATTGAGAGCGAAGCAGAGCGCGATCGCCTTAAGCAGGTGGTCGCGGGCTACTGCGATGAGCAGGGCGGGTTTATCATTCGTACCGCCGCGGAAGGCGTCTGCGAAGAGGATCTCGCCTCTGACGCGGCGTACCTGAAGCGCGTCTGGACGAAGGTAATGGAGCGCAAAAAGCGCCAGCAGACGCGTTATAAACTCTATGGCGAGCTGGCGTTAGCCCAGCGCGTACTGCGTGATTTCGCCGATGCTCATCTCGATCGTATTCGCGTCGACTCGCGCCTGACCTTTGAAGCGCTGCTGGAGTTTACCGCCGAATACATCCCGGAAATGACCAGCAAGCTTGAGCACTACAGCGGCCGCCAGCCGATCTTCGATCTCTTTGACGTCGAGAATGAAATCCAGCGCGCGCTGGAGCGCAAAGTCGAGTTGAAATCGGGCGGCTACCTGATCATCGATCAAACCGAAGCGATGACGACCGTCGATATCAACACCGGCGCGTTTGTCGGCCATCGCAATCTCGACGACACCATCTTTAACACCAACATCGAAGCCACCCAGGCGATCGCCCGCCAGCTACGGCTGCGCAATCTCGGCGGTATTATCATCATCGACTTTATCGATATGAATAATGAAGATCACCGCCGCCGCGTGCTGCATTCGCTGGAGCAGGCGCTGAGCAAAGATCGGGTAAAAACCAGCATCAACGGTTTCTCCCAGCTTGGCCTGGTGGAGATGACCCGCAAACGCACCCGCGAAAGCGTTGAACATGTGCTGTGCAACGAGTGTCCAACCTGTCACGGGCGCGGCACGGTAAAGACGGTCGAAACGGTGTGCTATGAAATTATGCGCGAAATCGTGCGCGTGCATCATGCCTACGACTCCGACCGCTTCCTGGTTTACGCCTCTCCGGCCGTGGCGGAAGCGTTGAAGAGCGAGGAGTCCCATGCGCTGGCGGAGGTGGAGATCTTCGTCGGTAAGCAGGTCAAAGTACAAATCGAGCCGCTCTATAATCAGGAGCAGTTTGACGTAGTCATGATGTAATTCGCAGCTTTGCTGCGAAACAAGCGGGTCTGATTGGTGTGACAAGGAGAGAGGCGTGAGGCGACTGCCGGGGATATTACTGCTTACAGGCGCGACGCTGATCGTTATCACGGCGCTGCTGGTAAGCGGGTTGCGCCTTGTGTTACCCCACCTTAATGAGTGGCGCGAGCCGATCCTGGCGCGCATCTCCGCGCAAACCGGTCTTCCGCTTAAGGCCAGCGAGTTTCAGGCGCGCTGGCAAACCTTCGGCCCGGAACTGGAGGTGCGCGATATTCAGGCCACGCTGAAAGATGGCGGCAGCGTTGAGGTTAAGCGGGTTACGCTGGCGCTCGACGTCTGGCAGAGCCTGCTGCACCTGCGCTGGCAGTTTCGCGATCTCACCTTCTACCAATTCGCTGTAAACAGCAACACCCCGCTTGAGAGCAGCGAAGAGGGCAACACTCTCGGCAGAGATCGCATCAGCGATCTCTTTTTGCGCCAGTTCGATCACTTCGATCTGCGCGACAGCCGCGTCAGCTTTTTAACCCCATCGGGTCAACGCGCCGAACTGGCGATCCCGCAGCTCACCTGGCTTAACGGCGACGATCGCCACCGTGCCGAAGGGCAGGTGAGCCTCACCAGCTTGACCGGGCAGCATGGCGTGATGCAGGTGCGCATGGATCTGCGCGATGACAACGGCCTGCTGAATAACGGTCGCGTCTGGCTGCAGGCCGATGATATCGATGTCAAACCGTGGCTCAGCCAGTGGATGCAGGATAAGGTCGCGCTCACCTCGGCCCGCTTTAGCCTTGAAGGGTGGATGACGCTCAACAAGGGCGAAATTGAGAGTGGCGATGTGTGGCTGAAGAAAGGCGGTGCCAGTTGGCTTGGGAATAACACCACCCATCGCATGACCGTCGACAACCTGACCACCCATATCAGCCGGCAGAAAGCGGGCTGGCAGTTTGATGTGCCGGTGACGCGCATTGCGATTGATGATAAACCCTGGCCGCAGGGCGCCCTCAGCTTCGCCTGGGTTCCGGCGCAGGAAGCGAAAGAGGCGAGCGATGAGCTACGCGTTCGCGCCACCAATCTTGAACTGAACAGCCTCGACGGGCTGATGCCAATTGCGCAGAAAATCTCCCCGGCGATGTATGACATCTGGAACACTCTGCAACCGGCGGGCAAACTCGAGCGGCTGGCGGTCGATATTCCATTAAAAGCGCCGGAAAAGAGCCGCTTCCAGGCGCGCTGGCAGGACCTTAGCTGGCATCAGTGGAAGCTGCTGCCCGGTATGGAGCACTTCGCCGGCACGCTTGAAGGGAGCGTTGGAAACGGGCGCTTAACTGCCGATATTTCGCAGGCGAAGATGCCGTATGAAACGGTTTTTCGCGCGCCGCTGGAGATCGAAAAGGGGCTGGCCACGCTCAACTGGCAGAAGAACGACCAGGGCTTCCAGCTGGACGGGCGCAATATTGATGTGCAAGCCACCGGGCTGCATGCGCGCGGGGATTTCCGTTATCTGCAACCTGAAGGCAAAGAGCCGTGGCTCAGCATTCTGGCGGGAATCAACGTCTCCGACGCCGGGCAAGCGTGGCGTTACTTCCCGGAAAACCTGATGGGCAAAGCGCTGGTGGACTATCTCAGCGGTGCCATCAAAGGCGGGCAGACGGAAAACGCCACGCTGGTCTTCGCCGGTAACCCGAGCCTCTTCCCCTATAAACACAATGAAGGGCAGTTTGAAGTACTGGTGCCGCTGCGCAATGCCACCTTTGCCTTCCAGCCTGACTGGCCCGCGCTGCAAAACCTCGATATTAGCCTCGACTTCCTCAATGACGGTTTATGGATGAAGAGCGACAAGGTGATGCTCGGCGGCGTGACCGCCAGTAACCTTGCCGCCGCCATTCCGGATTACATCAAAGAGAAGCTGATCATTGATGCCGATATCAACGGGCCCGGCAAAGCGGTCGGCCCCTATTTCAACGAAACGCCGCTGCATGACTCGCTCGGCAACGCGTTAGATGAGCTGCAAATTGACGGTGATGTGAGCGCTCGCTTACATCTCGATATTCCGCTGGACGGCGAGATGACGCTGGCCAAAGGCGAGGTTGCGCTAAAGAACAATTCGCTGTTTATCAAGCCCATCAGCAGCACGCTGAAAAACCTCAGCGGAAAATTCAGCTTCGAGAATGGCAACCTGAAAAGTGAGCCGCTGACGGCCACCTGGTTTAACCAGCCGCTGAATGTCGATTTCACCACCACCGAGGGCGCTAAAGCCTATGAGGTGGCGGTAAATCTCAATGGCAACTGGCAGCCATCGCGCACCGGCGTACTGCCGGAGCAGCTTAACGATGCGCTACGCGGGAATGTGACGTGGAAAGGGGATGTTGGCGTGACGCTGCCTTACCGCGGCGAAGCGAGCTATAAGGTCAACCTCGCAGGCGATCTGGCTAATATCGTCAGCACCTTACCGCCGCCGCTCGACAAGCGGGCAGGCCATGCGCTGCCGGTGAAGGTGAAAGTGGACGGCAACCTGCACAGCTTTACGCTGACCGGCAATGCAGGTGCGAATAATCACTTCAATAGTCGCTGGCTGCTCGGCAGCAAGCTGGCGCTCGATCGGGGGATCTGGACCTCGGAGAGTAAAACCACGCCGCCGCTGCCGGAGCAGAGTGGGCTGGAGCTTAACCTGCCGCCGCTGGACGGCGCACAGTGGCTGGCGCTCTTTAATCAGGGTGCGGCGAGCCATGTCAGCAGCAGCGCTTCGCTGCCGTCGCGTATCACGCTGCGTACACCTGCCCTGACGCTCGGCGGGCAGCAGTGGAATAACCTGAGCATCGTCTCGCAGCCGCAGTTTGCGGGCACCACTATTGACGCGCAGGGTCGCGAACTCAACGCCACGCTGAAGATCAGTGACAATGCCCCGTGGCAGGCCGATATTCGTTACCTCTACTACAACCCGGCGAGCGCTGCGAAGACAAACGATAGCTCTTCGCCGACGACACTTTTCAGCGAGCAGCAGCGCATTGATTTCAGCGGCTGGCCCGATTTGCAGCTGCGCTGTAAAGAGTGCTGGCTGTGGGGGCAGAAATATGGGCGTATTGAGGGCGATTTTGCCATTAAAGGCGATACGCTGACGCTGGCAAATGGGCTGGTCGACAGCGGCGTCGCGCGCCTGACCGCCGACGGCGAGTGGGTGAACCGTGCGGGCGGCGAGCGGACTTCCATTAAGGGCATTCTGCGCGGCGACAAGCTCGATTCGGCGATGGGCTTCTTCGGTGTGCCGACGCCGGTGCGCGATGCGCCGTTCAACGTCAATTACGATCTCCACTGGCGCAGCGCGCCGTGGCAGCCGCAGGAAGCGTCGCTCAATGGCATCCTGCGCACGCGCCTTGGCAAAGGTAAAATCGACGATATCAGCACCGGGCATGCCGGGCAGATCCTGCGCCTTTTCAGCGTCGATTCACTGCTGCGCAAGCTGCGTTTTGATTTCAGCGACACCTTCAGTAATGAGGGCTTCTGGTTTGACTCCATTCGCAGCACGGCGTGGATCAAGGATGGCGTCCTGCACACCGATGACACGCTGGTTGATGGGCTGGAAGCGGATATCGCGATGAAAGGCTCAGTGGATCTGGTGCGTCGCCAGCTTGATGTAGAAGCGGTGGTGGCACCGGAAATCTCTGCGACCGTTGGCGTGGCGGCGGCGTTTGCCGTTAACCCCATCGTCGGCGCGGCGGTGTTTGCGGCCAGTAAAGTGCTGGGACCGCTGTGGAATAAAGTCTCTATTTTGCGCTACCGCATTACGGGCCCGGTAGACCAGCCGCAGATTAACGAAGTGATGCGCCAGCCGCGCACCGACAAAAAGCAATGATTTGACGGCATCGGCGAATTGCCTCAAGCTCCTTGTATCGCACTTTTTTATTGCCCGCTGTGGCGGCAACGACGAGAAAACATGATGAGTCTTAATCTGGTGAGTGAACAACTGCTGGCAGCGAATGGCCTGAATCATCAGGATCTGTTTGCCATTCTCGGTCAACTGACCGCGCGTCGTCTTGACTACGGCGACCTCTATTTCCAGTCGAGCTATCACGAATCCTGGGTTTTAGAAGACCGCATCATTAAAGATGGTTCGTACAATATTGACCAGGGCGTGGGCGTGCGCGCCATCAGCGGCGAGAAAACCGGTTTTGCTTACGCAGACCAGATCAGCCTGCTGGCGCTAGAGCAGAGCGCGCAGGCCGCGCGCACCATCGTCCGCGAAGCGGGCGACGGTAAAGTCAAAACCCTCGGCGCGGTTGAGCATCACAACCTCTATACCAGCATCGATCCGCTGCAGAGCATGAGCCGTGAAGAGAAGCTCGATATCCTGCGCCGCGTCGATAAAGCGGCGCGCGCTGCCGATAAGCGCGTGCAGGAAGTGACCGCCAGCCTGACCGGCGTCTATGAACTGATTCTGGTGGCGGCGACCGACGGCACGCTGGCGGCCGATGTGCGCCCGCTGGTGCGTCTCTCTGTGAGTGTACAGGTTGAAGAGGATGGCAAACGCGAGCGTGGTGCCAGTGGTGGCGGCGGTCGTTTCGGCTATGACTGGTTCCTGCAAGAAGTGGATGGCGACGTTCGCGCCGACGCCTGGGCGCAGGAAGCGGTGCGTATGGCGCTGGTCAATCTCTCCGCCGTTGCCGCGCCTGCCGGTACGCTGCCGGTAGTGCTGGGCGCTGGCTGGCCGGGCGTGCTGCTCCATGAAGCGGTCGGGCATGGCCTGGAAGGGGATTTCAACCGTCGCGGTACGTCTGTGTTCAGCGGCCAGATGGGCCAGCTGGTAGCCTCCGAGCTCTGTACCGTCGTTGACGATGGTACCCTTGCCGATCGCCGTGGTTCGGTCGCCATCGACGATGAAGGGACGCCGGGCCAGTACAATACGCTGATCGAAAATGGCGTGCTGAAAGGCTATATGCAGGACAAGATGAACGCGCGCCTGATGGGCATGCAGCCGACCGGTAACGGGCGTCGTGAGTCTTATGCTCATCTGCCGATGCCGCGTATGACCAACACCTATATGCTGGCGGGCAAATCAACGCCGCAGGAGATCATCGAATCTGTGGAGTACGGCATCTATGCGCCGAACTTCGGCGGTGGCCAGGTGGATATCACCTCCGGTAAGTTCGTCTTCTCGACCTCGGAGGCGTACCTGATTGAAAAAGGCAAAGTGACCAAACCGGTTAAAGGCGCGACCCTGATTGGCTCCGGCATCGAAGCGATGCAGCAGATCTCCATGGTCGGCAACGATCTGAAGCTCGATAATGGCGTTGGTGTCTGCGGTAAAGAGGGGCAGAGTCTGCCGGTTGGCGTGGGGCAACCGACGCTGAAGGTCGACAACCTGACCGTCGGCGGCACGGCCTAAGCGTTACCGTTCACCCTCTTTGCGCAAAGAGGGTGAATGCTTTCACACCCTGCGCCCCTGCATGCTCTGATAGACCTTCGCCACCTCGATAAAATAATCCGTTAAGTAGTTGATACAGACCTGCACTTTCAGCGGCAGCTTATCTTTCTGCGTATAGAGCGCATAGACCGGGCGCGGATCCGACTGGTAGCGTGGGAGCAGGATCTCAAGCTGGCCGCTGTTGATCTCTTCGATCACCCACATCAGCGGCACGTAGGCGATCCCTGCGCCGGCGGTTAACCAGCGGGTCAAGGTCATCGGATCGTTGGTGACAAACCGCCCCTGCGGGATCAGGCGAGTGGCGATCCCTTCCGGGGCTACCAGCTCAAACTCGTTATCCGGGCGCACGCTATACTCGAGCCACGAGTGGTTCACCATGTCGGCTGGTTTTTCCGGCGTACCGTACTGGGATAGATAGTTTTTTGCCGCGCAGACCACCATCGGCATGGTGCCGAGGCGGCGGGAGAAGAGGTTCGAGTCCTGCAATGCGCCAACGCGGATCACCACGTCCAGACCGTCAGCGATGAGATCCGGCGCCGGGATGCCCGTCACCAGATTAACCGACAAACCCGGGTGCTCTTTCAGCATCTCGGCGGTCATTTTTGCCAACACATTTTGCGCCATGGTTGAAGAGCTACCGATACGCAGCGTGCCAATGGGGGTATTGTTAAAGGCGTAGAGCTGCTCGTGTACATCCTGCACCTCATGGAGCATCCTGCGACAGCCCTGATAGTAGATCTTTCCCGCTTCAGTTAGCCCGATACTGCGCGTGCTGCGGTTCAGCAGCTTAACCTGTAGCTCATCCTCCAGCTTCGCCACGGTCTGGCTGATGGACGAAACGCTCATCTGCAGCTGGCGGGCAGCGGCGGTAAAGGAGCCCAGTTCCACCACTTTGGCGAACACCGACATGCGTTTTAAACGTTCCATTATTCACTCTGACTTAAAAGTGATTTAGATCACATAATATAGATAACAGCATAACAGTTACGTTAATATACTATCTATCAATAATATTCACGTCACTCTCGCCTGGCTCTCCTTGCCCTTTCCTGCGGTGGCGTACGAACGATTTATCACCTGCAAGCATAAAAAAACCAAGGTCAACATGAGTCTGTTTCCCGTCATCGTGGTGTTCGGTTTGTCGTTCCCACCGATTTTTTTCGAGCTGATTTTGTCGCTGGCGATTTTCTGGCTGGTGCGCCGGATGCTGGTCCCGACCGGGATCTACGATTTTGTCTGGCATCCTGCGCTGTTTAACACCGCGCTCTATTGCTGCCTGTTTTACCTGCTGTCGCGTTTATTTGTTTGAGGTAGAAGTGAAAACACTAACAAGAAATATCACCCGTACCGCCATCACCGTAGCGCTGGTTATCCTGGCGTTTATCGCCATTTTCCGCGCCTGGGTTTACTACACTGAATCTCCGTGGACGCGCGATGCGCGCTTCACCGCCGATGTGGTGGCGATCGCTCCGGATGTCACCGGGCTTGTCACCAGCGTCAATGTTCATGATAACCAGCTGGTCAAACAGGGCCAGGTGCTCTTCACCATCGACCAGCCGCGCTACCAAAAAGCGCTTGAGCAGGATGAAGCCGATGTCGCTTATTACCAGGCTTTAGTCAATGAGAAGCGACGCGAGGCCGGTCGCCGTAACCAGTTAGGCATCCAGGCGATGTCGCGTGAAGAGATAGAGCAGGCGAATAACACCCTGCAAACTGAACTGCATCAGTTAGCGAAAGCGCAGGCGACGCGCGATCTGGCGAAGCTCGATCTCGAGCGCACCATTATTCGTGCTCCGGCCGATGGCTGGGTCACCAACCTTAACGTTTACGCCGGTGAGTTCATCACCCGCGGCTCTACCGCCGTGGCGCTGGTGAAACAGAACAGCTTCTATGTGCTGGCCTATATGGAAGAGACCAAGCTTGAGGGCGTGCGCGCCGGTTATCGCGCCGAGATCACACCGTTAGGCAGCAACCAGGTGTTGAAGGGCACCGTCGACAGTGTCGCCGCCGGGGTGACTAACTCCAGCAGCACCAATGACAGCAAAGGGATGGCGACCGTCGACTCTAACCTCGAATGGGTCCGTCTGGCCCAGCGTGTGCCGGTGCGTATCCGCCTGGACCAACAGCAGGGCAACCTGTGGCCGGCCGGCACCACTGCAACCGTCGTGGTCACCGGCAAAACCGATCGCGACGCCAGCCAGGATTCGCTGTTTCGTAAAATCGCCCACCGTCTGCGTGAGCTGGGATAATCGCTATGGGGCTGTTCTCTATCGCCAGCCAGCATCTGCGCTTTGCCTGCAAACTGGCCGGCGCGGTGGTGCTGGCGCTGTTTGTCGGCTTTCACTTCCAGCTTGAAACGCCGCGCTGGGCGGTGCTGACCGCCGCGATTGTTGCCGCCGGCCCCGCTTTTGCGGCGGGCGGCGAGCCTTACTCCGGCGCGATCCGCTACCGGGGCATGCTGCGTATTGCCGGAACCTTTATCGGCTGTATCGCCGGGCTGACCATCATTATTATGCTGATCCGTACGCCGCTGCTGATGCTGCTGGTGAGCTGTATCTGGGCGGGCTTTTGTACCTGGGTCTCCTCGCTGATTCGCGTTGAGAACTCCTACGCCTGGGGGCTGGCGGGCTACACGGCGCTGATCATTGTCATCACCATTGAGCCCAACCCGCTGCTGGCACCGCAATACGCGGTGGAGCGCTGTAGTGAGATCGTGGTGGGGATTTTGTGCGCGATTGTTGCCGATTTGCTCTTCTCCCCGCGCTCGGTGAAGCAGGTGATCGACCGGGAGCTCGACAGCCTGCTGGTGGCGCACTATCAGTTAATGCAACTCTGCATCAAGCATGGTGACAGCGAAGAGGTCGATGCCGCCTGGGCGGCGCTGGTTCGCCGCACCGCCGGGCTGGACGGCATGCGCAGCAATCTGAAAATCGAATCCTCCCGCTGGGGACTGGCGAACCGCCGACTGAAAGTGATTAACACCCTCTCACTGACGCTGATTACCCAGGCGTGCGAAACCTACCTGATTCAGAACACGCGCCCGGAACTCATCACCGATACCTTTCGTGAGCTGTTCGATGAGCCAGTTGAAACGGTGCAGGACGTACACCGACAGTTAAAACGCATGCGCCGGGTGATTATCTGGACCGGCGAGCGCGACACGCCGGTGACGCTCTACAGCTGGGTCGGGGCAGCGACGCGCTACCTGCTGCTTAAGCGCGGCGTGATTGGCAATACCAAAATCAGCGCCATCGAAGAGGAGGTGCTACAGGGCGAAGCGGTGGTGAAAGCGGAGTCCGCCGAGCGCCACCATGCGATGATTAACTTCTGGCGCACTACGCTCTCCTGCGCCCTTGGCACGCTCTTCTGGCTGTGGACCGGCTGGACTTCCGGCAGCGGGGCGATGGTGATGATCGCCGTTGTCACCTCGCTGGCGATGCGGTTGCCCAACCCGATTATGGTGGCGAAGGATTTTGTCTACGGCATGCTGTGGGCGTTACCGATAGGCGCGCTCTACTTCCTCGTTATTTTGCCCGCCACGCAGCAAAGCATGCTGCTGCTCTGTATCAGCCTTGCGGTACTCGCCTTCTTTATTGGTATCGAAGTGCAAAAACGGCGGCTGGGATCGATGGCGACGCTGGCAGGCACCATCAATATTCTGGTGCTGGATAACCCGATGACCTTCAAATTCAGCTTCTTCCTCGACAGCGCGCTGGGGCAGCTGGTGGGCGTGGTGCTGGCGATAACGGTGATCCTGCTGGTGCGCGATAACTCGCAGGCGCGCACCGGGCGGGTGCTGCTTAACCAGTTTGTTTCGGCAGCGGTCTCGGCGATGACCACCAACACCGCCCGGCGTAAAGAGAACCATCTCCCGGCGCTCTATCAGCAGCTTTTCTTGCTGCTGAATAAATTTCCCGGCGACGTGGCGAAGTTTCGCCTCGCGCTGACGCTGATCATCGCCCACCAGCGCCTGCGCGATGCACCGGTGCCGATCAATGACGATCTCTCGGCCTTCCACCGGCAACTGCGCCGCACCGCCTCCCAGGTGATTGCCGCTGGATCCGATACCAAGCGGCATCGCTACTTTACCCAGTTGCTGGAGGAGCTGGCGGTGTACCAGCAGAAGCTGCGCGAGTGGAATGCCTCGCCGCAGGTGACGGAGCCGGTCGAACGGCTAACCGGCATGCTGCATAAGTATCAACACGCGCTAACCAGCAATTAATGACAAAGCCGACGCCCTAAGCGTCGGTTTTTTTATGACTATACTTCACTGGAGAATCAACACACCGCAGATCAGGAGAACTCATGAGCACGCAGGCATTGCAGGAGAGTGCGCTTTTTCAGACCGGATATCTGGTCGATGGCGTCTGGAAAAACCTGGAGACCACCTTTGAGGTTCTGAACCCGGCCAGCGGCGAGGCGATCGCGCACGTGGCGAAAGCGGGGAAAAAAGAGACCGAAGAGGCGATTGCCGCCGCGGCGCGTGCCTTTCCCGCCTGGCGGGCAAAAACCGCCAAAGAGCGCTCAACCATTCTCTATCGCTGGTATGAACTGATTATCGAGAACAAAAGCTGGCTGGGACGTTTGATGACCAGCGAGCAGGGGAAACCGTTGAAAGAGGCGGAGGGCGAAGTCGAGTACGCCGCCAGCTTTATTCAGTGGTTTGCCGAACAGGCTAAACGCGCCAACGGCGAGATTATTCCGCCGATTAAACCGGGATCGCGCATTCTGGCCACCCGTGAACCTGTTGGCGTGGTGGCGGCAATTACGCCGTGGAACTTCCCGATGGCAATGCTGACCCGCAAACTTGGCCCAGCCCTGGCCGCAGGCTGTACCGGGGTGATCAAGCCCGCCAACAATACGCCGCTGAGCGCGTTTGCGCTGTTAACACTGGCGAAAAAAGCGGGCGTCCCGGATGGTGTGCTGAACGCGGTCGCCGGGACAACCTCTGAGATCAGCGGTGCCATTATGGCAAGCCCGGAGGTGCGCAAAATCTCCTTCACCGGCTCAACGGCGGTGGGTAAAACGCTGGTGCGCAACGCAGCCGAGACGATGAAAAAGGTGTCGATGGAGCTGGGCGGCAACGCGCCCTATATCGTCTTTGATGACGCTGATATTGATGCCGCAGTGCAGGGCGCGGTAGCGAATAAGTTTCGTAATGCAGGCCAGGTCTGCGTCAGCGTCAACCGCTTCTATATCCAGGAAGGGGTCTATGACGACTTTACCCGCAAGCTGAGCGAGGCGGTTAAAGCGCTGAAAGTGGGCAACGGCATGGACGAAGGGGTGGTCGTCGGCCCGCTGATTGAGTCGTCCGCCGTCGATAAAGTGCGTGAGCATGTTGAAGATGCGGTGGCGAAAGGCGCGAAAGTGCTGACCGGCGGCGAACCTCACGCGCTGGGGGGTAACTTCTGGCAGCCGACGGTGCTCGGTGACTGTAGCGATGGCATGAAACTGGCGCAGGAAGAGACGTTCGGCCCGCTTGCCGCCTGCTTCCGCTTTACCAGTGAAGAGGAGGTGATCAAGCGCGCGAATGCCACGCCGTTTGGGCTGGCTGCCTACTTCTACACGCAAAACCTGCAGCGGGTGTTCCGCGTTTCGCAGGCGCTGGAGAGCGGCATGATCGGCGTGAACGAGTGCGCCGTCTCAACTGAAGTCGCGCCCTTTGGCGGCGTGAAAGAGTCGGGGTTAGGCCGCGAAGGCTCCGTGCTGGGGTTAGACGAGTTTATGGAAGTGAAAACGCTACATTTAGGCGGCTTATAAAGAGTGGAACGGCAGATGATGGAGAGCATAAAGACCTACACCTTCGATTTTAAAGAGATCGCCGATCAGCGCGCCTTCTACCGCGATTTTTGTCGCCAGTTCGCGCTTAACGAGGAGAAGGTGCACGATCTCGATTCGCTGTGGGATGCGGTGGTTGAAGGTCAATTACCGCTGCCGCTGGAGATTGCTTTTATCCATCTGCCGGAGAAGAAGCGCCGCCGTTTCGGGGCGCTGATCCTGCTGTTTGATGAAGCGGAAGAGGAGCTGGAGGGGGCGCTGCGTTTTAATTTGCGCTGATTGAGGTTATTTTTCGGAATATATCAATATTACCGCTGTGCTAAAGTTCACGGGCGGCAGGCATTAGCGTCTGCCGTTATAAATATAATTAACAGAGAGTTATTAGTATATTTGCAGTGTTGAGCAATATTTTCTTCTATTACTAAACCAAAGGATGGTTAGTTTGAAAAAGATATATTCGCTTGAAGTAACCCTATCGCTCTGCTGTTTAACCCTTTTACTCCCTTCACCCAGCGGGTATGCAAAACCGCACCCGATGTCGCGTTCATTAGCGAAAGGAGAGGTTCCCTATCAGACCTACCGCGACTTTGCCACCAACAGAGGTCCCTTTTATCCCGGTGCGAAAGACATACCTGTTTATAATAAATATAACCAAACTATTGGCCTGCTGAATATTGCACCGATGCCGGACTTTAGTAGCGTGGGTAATACCACCGGCATTGCGACAATTATTCATCCGCAATATGCAACGACCGTCTACCATAATCCTGATTCATATCTCGAGACCTCATATTTTGGACACTCTCCTTACCGCTTAGCGGCGAGGGAGAGTATTAACCAAAAAGATTTTAGCGTGGTGCGATTAAATAAACTGGTGACGGAGGCGATACCTGCCGAGACGCTGCCGGAAGAGGTGCCGATAGAAGCGCTTAATAATAGAGAGCGCTTTCCGCTCTTTTACCGGCTGGGCTCCGGCAGGCAGAGCGTGATCGATGGCTCCGGAGAGAGAATCGATCTGCAGAGCGCGTACAAATATCTTACCGGCGGCACTATTGGGCAGCCGCACGTGAAACCCTTGGATCTTCTGCGCATCAACTCCGGCGCGATTTCTCATCCTGATAATGGTCCTCTTGCCAGCCATGGCGCACCGGGCGACAGCGGTTCACCGCTCTATGCGTGGGACAGCTGGCGTCAAAAATGGACGGTTGTCGGTGCTCTCAGCTTGCTCTACCACGGACGGATTGAGCAGACCGCCTATGCCTTTGTGAACCCGCAATTTATCCGCCAGACCATAGAGAAATACATCAGCGCCACGATTGAGAGTCGCGGCAATGATGCGGAGTTCGTGTGGCGATTTGATGCTGCGAGCGGCAGAGGAACGCTGGCCAACCAATACACGCATTACGCCATGCAGGGCAAAGATGCCCGTGGTTCACAGAGTGCAAAAGATCTGGTTTTCAGCGGCGCAGGTGGCCGTATTACCCTGGAAGAGAGCGTGGATCAGGGAGCCGGCAGCATAACTTTTAACAGCGATTACACCCTCGCGCCGAGGGATAAGCAGACCTGGACAGGTGGCGGAGTCAATATCGCGAAGGGAGCAACGGTGAGCTGGCAGGTCAATGGCGTAGCGGGGGACGCCCTGCATAAAATAGGTGAAGGCACGCTTAAGGTTAACGCTTCAGGCATCAACCCCGGCGGGTTAAATGTTGGCGAGGGTACCGTGCTGCTCGCGCAGCGACCTGACGCTCAGGGAAAACTACAAGCTTTTAGCGCGTTGCGTATTGTCAGCGGTCGCCCGCTGGTGATCCTTGGCAACGATAAGCAGATCGATCCCGATACCGTCACGTGGGGATACCGCGGTGGAAGAGTTGATGTGAATGGCAATGACCTGACCTTTCACAAACTTAACGCCGAGGATTATGGTGCTGCGCTGATCAATCGCGCGGCGACACGCGCGAATATCACTCTCAGCGAGCAGCGCCCTTTCGACGCGTTCTCCATTGCGGATTGGTCATACTCGCGGTACGGGCAGGTCGGCGAGGTGTATGGTTATCGCAACAACAATACCCGTACGGTCGATTACTTTATTCTGAAAACGCCTGAGTATGAGTGGTTTCCAACCGATCAGCGCAGCAATGCGTATTGGGAATATATCGGCCATGACCGCGCGCAGGCTCTGCGCACCCGTTATGAAAGGCATAAAGCGGAAAATACCCTTTTTCACGGCCAGCTCAACGGCAACCTCAACGTTCAGCATCAGGTGCTTGCCGAGACGCGTGGCGCCTTAATCTTTGATGGTTCCATGGATATTTCCGGCGACTTTACGCAGCGCAATGGGCACCTGGTTTTTCAGGGGCATCCGGTGCTTCACGCCGATAACACGCCAGAAATGGTAGAAAAATTACGTGCGCTCGGGGATAACTCCCTACGCACTGAACCGGTCTCTTTTTCCCAGCCGGACTGGGAGCGGCGGCACTTTAAGGTCAACCGTTTAATACTTGATAACGCGGTGTTTGATCTGGCGCGAAATGCCACTCTCGACGGTAATATCGAGGCGCGAGGCTCGACAATTACGCTGGGCAGCCCGTTCCCTTATATCGATCGCAACGATGGCAACGGAACGATGAATATCGTCCAGCGCGGAGCGTCTTACGCCAGTAAGGAAGCCGATGCCAGCCACTATCAGGGGCATATCTCGCTCTCCGCCGGGTCAGAGCTCATTATTCGCGAGAAATTTACCGGCAGCATCAATGGGCAGCAGAGCAGGGTAACGCTACAGTCGCAGCACGCCAGCTTAACAGGATTTAGCCAGTTCGATCGGACTCCGCTGACGCTGGAGCAAAACGCGAAAGTCACGGCGACAGGCGGCTGGAACAGTAACGCCAACGTCACTGTTGGCCCGGCGGCGACACTGAACCTGGCGGCGACGCCAGTGGCCTCGGGAGAGGTTATCCCCTCAATCTACACCCTCAAACCCGGCACAACCTGGCAGTTAAAAGAGGGGAGCACGCTTACCGTTTCGCCGTTTGCCATTTTACAGGGGCGTATGGAGGGGGCGGGATCGTCCACGGTCCGTTTCGGCGAGGGGGATGATAAACGCCTTGCCGGGCGACTCTCACCTGACCAGCAAAGTACGGCCAACAGGTTTTCAGGGTTTCGCAGTAGCTGGCGCGGCGCTATCGCCGCACCGCGCGCCCGGCTTAGCCTGACCTCGACCCGCTGGGAGCTGCGTGGACACTCCGAGGTTGATAGCCTGGTGACATCACGCTCGCTAATAGGGCTCTCCGGCGGGCAACAGCGGTTTAATACATTGAAGATTGGCACCTTAACGGCTAACGAAACCGGCTTTGCCCTGCGCACGGATTTAAAAAGTAGCGATCGGATGCTGATAAGCCAGCATGCGTCGGGGCGCAATAACCTCCTGTTTCTTGATGTCATCACCCCGCTTAAAGCTGCTGGTTCGCTGCATCTCCCTCTGGTTACCGCGCCCCGAAATACGCCAGCCGCCCTGCTGACAGTGGCAAAGTCGATGCGCGGTTTTAACCAGTTTGAGCCGATCATTGAGCGCAAAGAGCATGCGCAGGAGACGCAATGGATCCTGACCGGTTTTCGCCGCATGCCCGATCCCGCTGCGGTGGGAGCGGCCAGGCGCTTTCTGGCGATGAACTACAAACGGCTGATTACGGAGATAACCAATTTGAACACGCGTGCCGCTCAGCTGCGCAGTCGTGAAGATCGGGAAGGCGCATGGGCGCGAAGTTATAACGGCGGTGGGGCGGCCAGCATGAGTTTTACCGATAGCTATAACGCGATTGAGTCGGGCATAGACAGGAAAACGCGCTGGTCCGGTGTCGATCTCTATAGCGGGATAGTGATGAGCCACGCCAGCCATCAGGTAAAGGGCGATGCGCTACGCGGCAATACGCGAGCCTTTGGCGCGGGATACTATGTCGCGGCAATAAGTGAGTCCGGCGCTTATCTCGATCTCTCTGCCCGCTATATCCGCAATTTCGATCACTACCAGGCGGGGTTCAGCGGTTTAGGCGCGCGGGACTACACCACCCATAGCTGGTTGGGCGGTATTGAGAGCGGTTACCGCTATCAACTGACCAACGATCTCTATATCGAGCCACAGGCGCAGCTGGTGCTGAGCAAGCTCTCAGGCAACACCATGACGTGGCGCGATGGCGGGATCGATCTCGCCGTACGGCGACAGAGCGCGACACCGTGGGTTGGCCGTTCGGGTATCGCTGTTGGTAAGGCGTTTGCTGGTAAAAACTGGGCGATGACCACACGGGCAGGGCTGCATTATCAGTTCGATCTCCATTCCGCAGGCAACATGGTGCTTCAGGATTCGGCAGGGAAAACGCGGATCGCCGCTAAGCGTGATGGCCGGATGCTCATTCAGGCCAGCCTCCAGGGGCAGGTGAACGACAGGGTGCATCTTGCACTAGAGGTTGCCGGCTCCGCTTTTGGCAAAGTCGGTGCGGATCAGGCTGTCAACGCACAGCTGCGCTACACCTTCTGATTCGTTAAGCAAAAAAAAGCCCCTGCCAGGGGAGGCAGGGGCAAGTCGTCGGACAGACGACGAGGGTTTATTTGTACAGTTCAGCCGTCACGTGGGTGTGAGAACCGGTACGGGCTTCAATAATGCGGTAGCTGCTTGCGCCAGCCTGGTCAGCTTTTGCAGAGAGTTCCTGACGGATATCCATCGGCACACCGGCAATCTGTGAAACAGAGACCGTACCTACGGATTGCAGGTTGCTGGCCTGGTCGTTGTTAACCAGCGTTGCGGCGCCAGCGCCGAACGAGATCAGGGAAGCAAGACCAAGGGATGCGATGATCAGATTACGTTTCATACTGTTTCTCCTTAAGAGAGACTCAACGGCGAGAAGGGTTAAACGTCTTTTCTTATGCCTGGTGCCGCTGAGCGATTAATTCATAGGGTTAGGGTAAAACTTATTTGTAGAGTTCAGCCGTTGCGTGCCAGCGGTCACCGCTGTGCGCTTCAATGATGCGGTAGGAGGATGCACCCTGCTCTTCCGCTTTTTTGCTCAGCTGCGCGTTCATGTCCATCGGTGAAGAGGCGATGGCGCCGACGGAGACGGTACCCAGAGACTGGCGGTTTTGCGCCTGGTCTGCATTGATCATGTCAGCGGCAAAGGCGCCGAATGAGAGTGCTGAGAGGATACCCATAGTTGCGATTGATGATTTGATATTCATGATGCTTACCTCGTCGTATTCTTTTCTTTAGATTTTCCAGGGAGCTCGTTTTGTGACCCCCATCACGAAATTAAGTATACACTAATCACGCGAATAATTAATACCATGCTAATTATAACTGCGACGAATACATATATAGAGCGACAGTTTTTATAACCTGCGGGTATAAAAATTTGGCTTATGGCGCGGAATTAGTTAACGAGGATTAATAAAATCAGCGAGATAGATAGCTTTGATTATTTGTGCGGTGCTATCGGCTGCTTCAGAGGGATAATGCGAAAAATCGCACTAAGTGTTAAATGATATGGGGTGGAAAGTCGCCTGAAAGGGGAGAAATGCCGAACATTCCCCCTCAGTGTGGGCCGAGGGGAATGCGCGGTTAAAGTTCTTGTTCGAAGAGGACGAGGATCGCTTCGTAGAGATCTTTAACGGTAAAACCGCGGGCTGGCGTGGTGAATATGGTGTCGTCGCCGGCAATGGTGCCGAGGATCCCTTCCGCTTTACCCAGCGAGTCGAGCAGGCGCGCGATCAGTTGTGCGGCACCCGGACTGGTGTGGATAACCACCACCGCGTCGTTGTAGTCGATGTCCAGCACCAGGTTTTTCAGCGGGCTGGAGGTGGTTGGCACGCCCATCTCGATCGGCAGGCAGTAGACCATCTCCATCTTTGCGTTGCGCGTACGCACCGCGCCGAACTTGGTTAGCATGCGCGAGACTTTAGATTGGTTGATATTGTCGAAGCCCTCTTCTTGTAAGGCCTGGACAATTTCTCCCTGGGAACTGAATTTCTCTTCTTTTAAAAGCGCTTTAAACGCCTTCACTAATTCTTCTTGTTTAGCCGAGCTTCGCATAAGTCACCCGTAATATGGCTGTGAAAACGACATTATTATGCATATTAATGAATTTTTATGCAAACATTCTGCAGATAAATATGCTGAAAAGTTATGGGGAAGGGCGCGAAGTTTAGCAAATTCTTTCGTTAAGGACATCAGCATGTGGCTTACGTCGCAAATAAGAGTAAAAAGTAAATTAAATGTTATAAATATGATGTTATTTTGGTGAATTCTACAGCTATATTATAAACTCGTTGAGTTAGTTGCTTAGCTTGCCGATCTGACGGTCACATTTAACCCTTTTATAAAATCGCTACAGTAGGCTGTGCCGCGTTATTTTGGCGCACTTATTGTCATAATGAGCAGGGTGAATTAAGGTCGCCGCGGCGGAGTAACACTATATTTAGCTAACCATAATAAGGAGTTTAGGATGAAAGTCGCAGTCCTCGGCGCGGCCGGCGGTATCGGCCAGGCGCTTGCCCTACTACTGAAAACACAACTGCCTTCAGGTTCAGAACTCTCCCTCTACGACATCGCACCTGTCACTCCCGGTGTCGCTGTAGACCTCAGCCATATCCCGACCGATGTAAATATCAAAGGCTTCTCCGGTGAGGATGCGACGCCTGCGCTGGAAGGTGCCGATGTGGTGCTGATCTCGGCAGGGGTGGCGCGTAAACCGGGTATGGATCGCTCCGACCTGTTTAATGTGAACGCCGGTATTGTGAAAAACCTGGTGGCTCAGGTGGCGAAAACCGCGCCGAAAGCCTGTATCGGTATCATTACTAACCCGGTCAACACCACCGTCGCGATTGCGGCAGAAGTGCTGAAAAATGCGGGTGTCTATGACAAGAACAAACTGTTTGGCGTGACCACGCTGGACATCATTCGCTCCAATACCTTTGTCGCGGAGTTGAAAGGTAAGAAACCCGCCGAGATCGAAGTGCCGGTCATTGGCGGGCACTCTGGCGTCACGATCCTGCCGCTGCTGTCGCAGATCCCGGGCGTTAGTTTCAGCGAGCAGGAAGTTGCTGACCTGACCAAACGTATCCAGAACGCGGGCACCGAAGTGGTGGAAGCGAAGGCGGGTGGCGGTTCAGCAACTCTCTCGATGGGCCAGGCAGCTGCCCGCTTTGGTCTGTCGCTGGTTCGCGCCTTGCAGGGCGAGAGCGGCATCGTTGAGTGCGCCTATGTTGAAGGCGATGGCGAATATGCGCGTTTCTTCTCGCAGCCGCTGCTGCTGGGTAAAAACGGCGTAGAAGAGCGCAAGGCGATTGGCCAGCTCAGCGCGTTTGAACAGCAGTCGCTGGAAGGCATGCTGGATACGCTGAAAAAAGATATTGAACTCGGCGTCGACTTCGTTAACCGCTAAGCGCGGCGGAGATGAGAAACCGGAGCCTGCGCTCCGGTTTTTTTATGGACATCAGTTAGTGGCCGGATACTCCTGAATCGTGACATGCAGCGTCAGCTTTTTATCGTCACGCATCACTTCAACCGGGATCTCTGAACCTGGACGGATCTCCGCCACCTGGTCCATGGTCTCCAGCGCGGATACCGCCGGTTTACCGTTAACGGAAGTAATCACATCATTGACCTGAATACCTGCGCGCGCCGCCGGGCCGTCCGGTGACACTTCATTGACCACTATGCCCTGAATCGGATCGATGCCGGTGCCCTGGGCATGCAGCGGGGCAATCTCGCGCCCACCGATACCGATATAGCCGCGGATCACCCGCCCGTCGCGGATAAGCTTATCCATAATCTTGGTGGCCAGCTGGAACGGAATGGCGAAACCAATCCCCTCTGGCGTCTCCCCGTCATTGCTCTTATCAAACGACAGGGTATTGATGCCCATTAGCTCGCCCAGCGAGTTGACCAGCGCGCCGCCAGAGTTGCCGTGGTTAATGGAGGCGTCGGTCTGCAGGAAGTTTTGCCGCCCGCTGGGGTTGAGGCCGATACGCCCGGTGGCGCTAATAATCCCCTGAGTGATGGTCTGCCCGAGGTTATAGGGGTTGCCGATTGCCAGCACCACATCGCCAATATGTGGCGTGCGCTTGGCATTGATCGGGATCACCGGCAGCCCGGAGTTGGCGTTCACTTTCAGCACCGCCAGATCCGTCAGGGTATCTGAGCCAACCAGTAAGGCTTCAAAGACGCGTCCATCCTGCAGGGCGACGATAATCTGATCCGCATCGTTGATCACATGCTTGTTGGTGATGATATACCCGCGCTGATCCATGATGACGCCGGAGCCGAGGGTGCGGATTTCGAGGCGATCGTGCGTGGAGCTGTTCAGGCTACGGTTATAGACGTTGACCACTGCGGGCGCGGCGCGGCGCACGGCTGGGTTATAGGACGCAGGCGTCTCATCGGCGCTGTCTAACGGGTGCGTCGCGAGCGGGTTATTCTGACGTAGCGACGGCATGGCGGCGATGATCAGGCCACCGACGACAATACCGATTGCAATCGAACGTAAAAGCTTCACATACATGATGGGATAGTCGTTAAAAGAAGGACCGCAGCAGCATACCATGAGTTATCCGGACATCACATGCAGCGGTGATGCCCGGACGAGGAAAGGATTAACGCAGCAGCAGATAGAGGCTGTCGTTACCCCGCACAATGTGCAGCGCCATCACTGGCGGCTTGGTCTCCAGCACTTTGCGCATCTCGGCGATAGACTGCACGCGCGCGCGGTTAACGCCGATGATCACATCATCTTTATGCAGGCCAGCCTGTGCCGCCGAGCTGCCTTTCTCAACCTCACCGACGCGGATGCCTTTGGTGCCATCCTTCAGTTGCCCATCGCTCAGCTCTGCGCCCTGCAGCGCCGGTGAGATTAGCTCTGCGCTGGCGGAAGCGGAGGTGCTCTTATCCAGTGTCACTTCAACCTCAAGCGGCTTACCGTCGCGCAGTAGCCCAAGCTTCACTTTTGCGCCCGGTTCGGTGGTGGCGATGCGCGAACGCAGCTCCGCGAAGCTGTTCAGCGCTTTACCGTTGAGGCTGACAATCACATCCCCGGATTTAACCCCCGCTTTCGCCGAGCCGGAGTTGGGCAGTACTTCGCTGACAAACGCCCCGCGCTGCACGTTAAGGTTAAAGGCTTTGGCAATATCCGCACTCATCTCCGTGCCTTTAATACCGAGCAGGCCGCGCTTAATCTCACCAAACTGAATCAGCTGGTGGGAGAGGGTTTGCGCCATATTGCTGGGGATGGCAAAGCCGATGCCAACGCTGCCGCCGCCGGGGGCGAGGATGGCGGTGTTGATGCCGATCAGCTCACCGTTGAGATTGAGCAGCGCCCCGCCAGAGTTACCGCGGTTAATCGAGGCATCAGTCTGAATGAAATTCTCCAGCCCTTCGAGGTTAAGCCCGCTGCGACCCAGCGCCGAGACAATCCCCGACGTTGCGGTCTGCCCGAGGCCAAACGGGTTGCCGACCGCGACGACAAAATCACCGACGCGCAGCTTATCGGAGTCGGCAATGGCGATTTGCGTCAGGTTGCTGGGGTTTTGCAGCTGTAATAGCGCGATGTCGCTCTGGTCATCGCCGCCGATCAGCCTGGCATCGAATTCGCGGCCATCATTAAGCTGCACGCTGATTTTTTGCGCCTGGTTGATGACATGATTATTGGTGAGGACGTAGCCCTTTGCAGCATCAATAATCACCCCGGAGCCCAGACCTTCGAACGGCTGCGGCTGTTGCGGCTGATCGGGGGCCTCTTCACCGAAGAATTTCTTTAGCTCTTCAGGAACCTTCTGGCTCTGCACCGCGGTGCCTTCTACCTGCACGCTGACCACGGCGGGAAGCACTTTCTCAAGAACCGGCGCAAGAGTGGGTAACGCCCCCTGGCCAGGCACCTGTGACGGCATGGCTGCCGTTGCCAACGGTGTCGAGAGAGATAAGCCGACACTTAACGCGATTGCACTCAACAGCTGGATTTGTTTCTTCATCGATGCTGGCTCTCAGTAACCTGAAGTGGAAGGATAGATGCCCAAAACAGTGTGATGTTATTGAAATTTCAACCGGGTAACAATGCGAAGAATGACTAAATAATAGCTGGGATGGGGCAGTTGCGACGGGCGCAGGAGACGCGCCCGTATAAATAAGGAGGACGAAAGGACTTATTTGCGATTGGCGCGACCGCGCAGCAGACCCGATGCGCCTTCAGAGTAGTCACGCGGGATCTGTACTGGCGCCTGATCGTTGTTCGCTTCAGACTCTGACAGACGGTTGCGGAACGGATTCTCTTCTGCAGACATTTCCGGCAGCAGGCTGGAGGAGCTCTTCGCCATATGTTGATAAAGCTGACGATAGTCGTCTGCCATGTTATCGAGGAGCTCAGCGCTGCGGGCAAAGTGGCTCACCAGCTCTTCGCGGTACTCTTCCAGTTCTGCTTTGTTTTTTTCCAGTTCATACTGCAAGGCCTGCTGTTGACGCAATTTCCGGTTTCCGAAACGCATGCCCACGGCACCAATAATAATGCCGACAACTAACCCAATTAGCGCGTATTCCCAGGTCATGACTTCTCCCATTGTTGTTCGATTCCGTAGGGGGTGGGCTGCAAGCTTCTTGCCTGCGCCGGAGAGTGCCACTATAACCGCTAAAGGAGCAGAAGTGGAATCCTGACGCTGCATCGCGTAGTGTAGAGCGGCCTTTTTTTCGTCAACCCTGTGGGGGCGGATCGATTTTCAAGGAACAACAATAACACCATGCAAAGCCTTTCCCCGACATCGCGATATCTTACCGCCCTGAAAGAGGGTAGCCATCAGCCGGACGATGTGCAAAAAGAAGCGGTCACCCGACTGGATACGATTTATCAACAGTTGATTGCCGAACAGGAGCCTGCCGCGCAGCAGAGCAGAGGCCTGATAGCGAAATTCAGCAAGCTGCTGGGCAAACGCGATACCTCGTCGCACGAGCCGGTACGCGGCCTCTATATGTGGGGCGGCGTCGGGCGAGGCAAAACCTGGCTGATGGATCTCTTCTATCACAGCCTGCCGGGCGAGCGTAAACAGCGCCTGCACTTTCACCGCTTTATGCTGCGCGTGCATGAGGAGTTAACCACGCTGCAGGGGCAGAGCGATCCGCTGGAGATTGTCGCCGATCGTTTTAAGGCGCAAACCGACGTGCTCTGTTTTGACGAATTTTTCGTTTCGGATATTACCGATGCGATGCTGCTTGGCGGGCTGATGAAGGCGCTGTTCGCGCGCGGTATCACGCTGGTGGCGACGTCGAACATTCCCCCGGATGAGCTCTATCGCAACGGCCTGCAACGCGCTCGCTTTCTGCCTGCCATTGAGGCGATCAAACAGTTTTGCGATGTGATGAATGTCGATGCTGGCATCGATTACCGCTTACGCACGCTGACGCAGGCGCATTTGTGGCTGTCGCCGCTTAATGAAGAGACCTCGCAGCAGATGGATAAACTGTGGCTGGCATTGGCGGGCGCACCGCGCAGCCATGCGCCGGAGCTGGAGGTGAACCACCGGCCGCTGGCGACGCTTGGCGTCGAGAATCAGACCTTAGCGGTCTCCTTTGCGACGTTGTGTGTTGATGCGCGCAGCCAGCATGATTACATCGCGCTGTCGCGCCTTTTCCACACGGTGATGCTGTTTGAGGTGCCAGTGATGACCAGGCTGATGGAGAATGAGGCACGCCGCTTTATTGCGCTGGTGGATGAATTTTATGAGCGCCACGTGAAGCTGGTAGTGAGTGCGGCAGTACCGCTGCACGAGATTTATCAGGGCGAGCGGGTGCAGTTCGAGTTTCAGCGCTGTTTATCGCGCCTGCAGGAGATGCAGAGTGAGGAGTATCTGAAACGCGAGCATATGCCGTAATCCTTTTTTCATTGCCGCCAGGCACAGAAATCCACCAGCAAAAGACGAAAAGGGGTCGATCTTTGACCCCGACTTCTCTATAATCCTGCGACCCCACGTTACGGGAAAGTTTTTTTTCCCCAAAACTTTCTATGCGCCGGCATAGGCTATTCGAAGGGGTAGGTTTGCCGGACTTTGTCGTGTGAACCTCAACTGACAAACGTTTGGGTGTTCACCAACGTGAAACTAATTATTTGGGTAAGCTTTTAATGAAAACTTTTACAGCTAAACCAGAAACCGTAAAACGCGACTGGTATGTTGTTGACGCGACCGGTAAAACTCTGGGTCGTCTGGCTACCGAACTGGCTCGTCGCCTGCGCGGTAAGCACAAAGCGGAATACACTCCGCACGTTGATACTGGTGATTACATCATCGTTCTGAACGCTGAGAAAGTTGCTGTAACCGGCAACAAGCGCGAAGACAAAGTGTATTACCACCACACTGGCCACATCGGTGGTATCAAACAAGCGACCTTTGAAGAGATGATTGCCCGCCGTCCTGAGCGTGTGATTGAAATCGCGGTTAAAGGCATGCTGCCAAAAGGCCCGCTGGGTCGTGCTATGTACCGTAAACTGAAAGTTTACGCTGGCAACGAGCACAACCACGCGGCACAGCAACCGCAAGTTCTTGACATCTAATCGGGATTATAGGCAATGGCTGAAAATCAATACTACGGCACTGGTCGCCGCAAAAGCTCCGCCGCTCGCGTGTTTATCAAACCGGGCAACGGTAAAATCGTAATCAACCAGCGTTCGCTGGAACAGTACTTCGGTCGTGAAACTGCCCGCATGGTAGTTCGTCAGCCGCTGGAACTGGTCGACATGGTTGAGAAATTGGACCTGTACATCACCGTTAAAGGTGGTGGTATCTCCGGTCAGGCTGGTGCGATCCGTCACGGTATCACCCGCGCTCTGATGGAGTACGACGAGTCCCTGCGCTCTGAACTGCGTAAAGCTGGCTTCGTTACTCGTGACGCTCGTCAGGTTGAACGTAAGAAAGTCGGTCTGCGCAAAGCACGTCGTCGTCCGCAGTTCTCCAAACGTTAATTGTCCTCTGCTTCGGCAGAACGATTGGCGAAAAACCCGGTGCAAGCCGGGTTTTTTTATGGATAAAAATTGTGTTATCCACAGCAATCAATATCTTATCTCCTGTTTTTCAGCATTTCCCGAATCCCCTCACCACAAAGCCCGCAAAATCTGGTAAACTATCATCCAATTTTCTGCCCAAATGGCTGGGATTGTTCGTTTTTTGTTTGTTTTTTGAACAAGAGAGACAGTGCGCGCGGGTAGCTAACTAACATCTGACCGGTCGAGTTAGTCCGGTAGCAGTATTTCTGAATATACCTGGAGGTTTTCATGGCTGTCGCTGCCAACAAACGTTCGGTAATGACGCTGTTTTCTGGTCCTGTGGACATCTATAGTCATCAGGTCCGCATCGTGCTGGCCGAGAAGGGTGTCAGCTTTGAAATTGAGCACGTGGAAAAGGATAATCCTCCTCAGGATCTGATTGACCTCAACCCGAGTCAAAGCGTACCGACACTTGTAGATCGTGAGCTCACTCTGTGGGAATCGCGCATCATTATGGAATATCTGGACGAGCGTTTTCCGCACCCGCCGTTAATGCCGGTTTACCCGGTGGCGCGCGGTGAAAGCCGTCTTTACATGCACCGCATCGAGAAAGACTGGTACTCGCTGATGAACGTCATCGAGAACAACAGCGGTGCGCAGGCCGATGCCGCCCGTAAACAGCTGCGCGAAGAGCTGCTGGCGATTGGCCCGCTGTTTACCCAGAAGCCTTACTTCCTGAATGACGAATTCAGCCTGGTTGACTGCTACCTCGCGCCGCTGCTGTGGCGTCTGCCGGTACTGGGCATTGAGCTGAGCGGCACAGGCGCGAAAGAGCTGAAAGGGTATATGACGCGCGTCTTCGAACGTGATTCTTTCCTTGCCTCTCTGACAGAAGCCGAGCGCGAAATGCGCCTTGGTCGGGGTTAATCATGGATTTGTCGCAACTGTCTCCACGCCGCCCGTATTTGCTGCGGGCCTTTTACGAATGGCTGCTGGATAACCAGCTGACGCCGCATCTGGTTGTTGATGTGACGTTGCCGGGCGTACGCGTGCCGATGGAGTATGCGCGTGACGGCCAGATCGTGTTAAACATCGCACCGCGTGCGGTGGGTAACCTGGAGCTGGGCAACGACGAAGTGCGCTTCAACGCGCGTTTCGGCGGTGTACCGCGCCAGGTGGAAGTGCCGATGGCTGCCGTACTGGCCGTTTATGCCCGTGAAAACGGTGCCGGCACCATGTTTGAGCCAGAAACCGCCTACGACGAAGAGCTCGTCAGTCTCAATGATGATGGTGAGATGCCCGAGCAGGAGAACGAGACGGTGATGTCGGTTATCGACGGTGATAAGCCCGATCATGCAGAAGATCAGGATAACGATCCGGATGACGATCCGCCGCCGCGTGGTGGGCGTCCATCACTGCGTGTGGTGAAATAACCTGAGAAAAGCAGAACCCCGGTTCTGCTTTTTTATTGCCCGCAGAAAATGAAAAAGGAGGCCGCAGCCTCCTTTTTTTATCGTTTTCGCAACGTCACACTTCGAGATAGTTGAGGATGCCGTCCGCGGCTTTACGCCCTTCAGCAATCGCCGTCACCACCAGATCGGAACCGCGAACGATATCGCCACCGGCGAAGATTTTCGGGTTGCTGGTCTGGAACGCATTCTCGCTCCCTTCCGGGGCGATTACGCGGCCCTGTGAATCGAGCTCAACGCTATGCTTCGCCAGCCACTCCATGCTGTGCGGGCGGAAACCAAACGCCATCACCACGGCATCAGCCGGAACAACGTGCTCAGAGCCGGCAACGATCTCAGCGCGGCGACGACCTTTCTCATCCGGTGCGCCCATTTCAGTACGCGCCATCTTCACGCCGCTCACCTTGCCGTTGGCATTCACTTCAATCCCCAGCGGCTGCACGTTGAACTGGAACTCAACGCCCTCTTCACGCGCGTTTTTTACTTCGCGGCGTGAGCCCGGCATGTTCTCTTCGTCACGACGATAGGCGCAGATGACGTGAGTCGCACCCTGGCGTACCGAGGTACGCACGCAGTCCATCGCGGTATCGCCACCGCCCAGCACCACAACGCGTTTGCCTTCCATGCTGATATAGGGTTGTGACGGCGTTTCGCCATAGCCCATGATCTGCCTGGTGTTGGCAATCAGGAACGGCAGCGCATCAAACACGCCCTGCGCATCCTCGTTCTCCAGACCGCCACGCATTGACTGGTAGGTACCAACACCCAGGAACACGGCGTCGTACTCTGTCAGCAGATCGTCAATCTGCACATCGCGGCCCACTTCGGTGTTGAGTTTGAACTCAATGCCCATGCCGGTGAAGATCTCACGGCGACGCGTCATCACCTCTTTCTCCAGCTTAAAGGCCGGAATACCGAAGGTCAGCAGGCCGCCAATCTCCGGATGGCGATCATAAACCACCGCTTTTACGCCGTTACGGGTCAGCACATCTGCACACGCCAGACCGGCCGGGCCGGCACCGATAATTGCCACGCGTTTATCGGTCTGCTTCACGCCGGTCAAGTCGGGACGCCAGCCCATCTCGAAGGCTTTATCGTTGATATAGCGCTCGATATTGCCGATGGTCACCGCACCGAACTCATCGTTCAGCGTACAGGAGCCTTCACACAGGCGATCCTGCGGGCAGACGCGCCCGCACACTTCCGGCAGGGTGTTGGTCTGATGCGACAGCTCCGCCGCCTCAAAAATACGCCCTTCGTTTGCCAGTTTCAGCCAGTTCGGAATGTAGTTATGAACCGGGCACTTCCACTCGCAGTAGGGGTTACCGCAGGAGAGACAGCGGTCAGCCTGCGCTTTCGCTTGCCCTTCTGAGAAGGGCTCGTAGATCTCGACAAAGGCAATCTTACGCAGCTTCAGCGGTTTCTTTGCCGGATCAACGCGCTGTAAGTCGATAAATTGGTAAACGTTCTGACTCATCTCAATTCCTTACTGCGCCTGCACGCGCAACTCTGCCGCGCTACGACTACGGTGACCCAACAGCGCTTTCACATCGCTGGACTTCGGCTTAACCAGGGCAAATTTGGCGGCAAAGGTCGGCCAGTTGGCCAGCATCTCTTCGCCGCGCTGTGAGCCGGTGTGCTGTACATGCTCGGTAATCAAACCGCGCAGATGCTCTTCGTGGATCGCCAGATCATCGACGCTCAGCACTTCTACCAGTTCCGGGTTGACGCGCTTTTGGAACTCGCCATCTTCGTCGAGCACATAGGCGAAGCCGCCGGTCATGCCCGCGCCAAAGTTGACGCCGGTTTTGCCAAGTACGCAGACGATGCCGCCCGTCATATATTCACAGCCGTTGTCACCGATGCCTTCAACCACGGTGATCGCACCGGAGTTACGCACGGCGAAACGCTCACCCGCGCGGCCTGCGGCATAGAGACGACCGCCGGTTGCGCCATACAGGCAGGTGTTGCCGATAATGCTCGCTTCGTGGCTACGGAACGCCGAGCCGACCGGCGGACGCACCGCCAGCAGCCCGCCCGCCATGCCTTTACCGACATAGTCGTTGGCATCGCCGGTGAGATAGAGCTCAACGCCACCCGCGTTCCAGACGCCGAAGCTCTGGCCTGCGGTACCGCTGAAGTAGGCTTTAATCGGATCCGATGCCAGGCCCTGATCGCCATGCGTCTGAGCGATGTAACCGGAGAGCAGCGCGCCCACCGAGCGGTCGGTGTTGCGGATATCAAACCAGAAGGTTTTACTCTGGCGCTCATCAACAAACGGCTTCGCCTGCTGCAACAGCTGGGCATTCAGCACGCCATTATCGAACGGCGGGTTGCTCTCTGTGCAGTAGAGCGCTTTACCGGCGTGCGGCTCAGCGGTCTCCAGCAGTTTGGAGAGATCCAGCTTCTGCTGACGCGCGGTAAAGCCATCAAGCTCTTTCAGCAGGTCGGTGCGGCCAATCAGATCGACCAGACGCTTCACGCCCAGCTGCGCCATCAACTCACGGGTTTCGCGGGCGATAAATTCAAAGTAGTTTGTCACTTTGAACGGCAGGCCGTGATAGTGGTTCTTACGCAGCTTCTCATCCTGGGTTGCCACACCGGTCGCGCAGTTGTTGAGGTGACAAATACGCAGGTATTTACAGCCCAGCGCCACCATCGGGCCGGTGCCGAAGCCGAAGCTCTCTGCGCCCAGGATCGCCGCTTTGATAATGTCCTGGCCGGTTTTCAGACCGCCATCGACCTGCAGACGGATCTTATGACGCAGACCGTTCGCCACCAGCGCCTGCTGGGTTTCCACCAGGCCAAGCTCCCACGGACAGCCAGCGTATTTCACGGAAGAGAGCGGGCTGGCGCCGGTGCCACCGTCGTAACCGGCAATGGTGATCAGATCGGCATAAGCTTTCGCCACGCCGGTCGCGATAGTGCCGACACCCGGTTCGGAAACCAGTTTGACGGAGATCAGCGCCTTCGGGTTGACCTGTTTCAGGTCGAAAATCAGCTGCGCCAGATCCTCGATGGAGTAGATATCGTGATGCGGCGGCGGTGAAATCAGCGTCACGCCCGGTACGGAGTAACGCAGTTTGGCGATATACGGGGTAACTTTATCCCCCGGCAACTGGCCGCCTTCGCCCGGCTTCGCGCCCTGCGCCACTTTAATCTGGATAACATCGGCATTCACCAGGTAGGCTGGCGTTACGCCAAAGCGACCTGAAGCGACCTGCTTGATACGCGACACTTTGTTGGTGCCGTAACGCGCCGGATCTTCGCCGCCTTCACCGGAGTTAGAGAAGCCGCCAAGGCTGTTCATCGCTTCCGCCAGCGCTTCGTGTGCTTCCGGGCTGAGTGCGCCGATAGACATTGCCGCCGTATCGAAGCGTTTAAACAGCTCCGTCGCCGGTTCAACCTCGTTAAGGCTTACCGCTTCACTGCCCGGCGTAATGGCCAGCAGATCGCGCAGCGTTGCCGCCGGGCGCTCGTTAACCAGCTTCGCATACTGCTGGTAGTCGCTGTAGTCACCGCTCTCAACCGCTTTTTGCAGCGTGCGCACCACGTCCGGGTTATAGGCGTGGTATTCGCCGCCGTGAACGTACTTCAGCAAGCCGCCTTGCTCCAGCGGTTTGCGCGCCAGCCAGGCACGTTTGGAGAGGTTCAACAGATCCTGCTGGAAGTCCGGGAAGCTGGCACCGCCGATACGGCTGACCACCCCCTGGAAGCAGAGCTCTGTGACATCATCGTGCAGACCGACCGCTTCAAACAGTTTTGAGCAGCGGTAAGAGGCGATAGTCGAGATGCCCATTTTGGACATGATCTTGTACAGCCCTTTGTTGATACCGTTGCGATAGTTCAGCATTACCGTGCGGTAATTTTTCTCAATCGCTTTGCTGTCGATAAGCTTCGCCAGCGTTTCATACGCCAGGTAGGGGTAGATCGCCGTCGCGCCGAAGCCCAGCAGCACCGCAAAGTGGTGCGGATCGCGGGCGCTGGCAGTTTCAACAATGATGTTGGCGTCGCAGCGCAGGTTCTTATCCACCAGGCGCGCCTGAATCGCCCCTACCGCCATTGGCGCCGGAACCGGCAGGCGGTTTTTGGCAATATTACGATCGGAGAGCACCAGCAGAACGGTGCCCGCGCGTACCATCGCTTCCGCTTTGTCGCACAGCGCTTTAATGGTCTCTTCCAGCGTCGTCGCCGTGGCGTCGAAGGTAATATCGAGCGTATCTGCGCGATAGTGCTCCTCGGTCATGGTGGTGAGCTGTTTGAAATCGGAGTAGAGCAGGATCGGTGATTTGAAGCTCAGACGATGCGCCTGGCCTTCCGCTTCGCAGAAGACGTTCATTTCACGGCCGATGCTGGTCGCCAGCGACATCACATGTGCTTCGCGCAGCGGATCGATAGGCGGGTTGGTTACCTGCGCAAACTGCTGGCGGAAGTAGTCATATATGATGCGCGGCTGGCTGGAGAGCACGGCGAACGGCGTATCATCGCCCATCGAACCGACCGCTTCCTGGCCATTTTCGCCCAGCACGCGGATCACCGAGTCCAGCTCTTCAAAGCTGTAGTTAAACTGTTTCTGGTAGCTGGTGAGCAGGTCGTCATCCATCTCGCGGATGCCGACTTCGTCGTCGGAGAGATCTTCAAACGGCACCAGACGGCGGACGTTTTTCTCCATCCACTCTTTATAAGGGTGACGGCTTTTCAGATCGTCATCGGTTTCGGCAGAGTGCAGAATGCGCCCGCCGCGGGTATCGATAACCATCAGTTCGCCCGGCCCGACGCGGCCTTTCTCGACCACTTCATCCGGCTGGTAATCCCAGATGCCCACTTCAGAGGCGCAGGTGATGAGCTTATCTTTCGTGATGACGTAGCGCGCCGGACGCAGACCGTTACGGTCAAGGTTACAGGCGGCAAAGCGCCCATCGGACATGACGATGCCCGCAGGGCCGTCCCACGGCTCCATATGCATGGAGTTAAAGTCGAAGAAGCTGCGCAGATCCGGATCCATCTCCGGGTTGTTCTGCCAGGCTGGCGGCACCAGTAAACGCATGGCGCGCACAATATCCATCCCGCCCGCTAACAGCAGTTCCAGCATGTTATCCATTGAGCTTGAGTCTGAGCCGGTTTCGTTAACAAACGGTGCAGCATCATGCAGATCGGGGATCAGCGGCGTCTGGAATTTGTAGGTACGCGCGCGCGCCCACTGGCGGTTACCGGTAATGGTGTTGATTTCACCGTTGTGCGCCAGGTAGCGGAAAGGCTGTGCCAGCGGCCAGCGTGGCACGGTGTTGGTGGAGAAGCGCTGGTGGAAGAGGCAGATGGCCGATTCCAGACGCAGATCCGCCAGGTCCAGGTAGAAGCGCGGCAGATCCGCCGGCATACAGAGACCTTTATAAATATTGACGAGGTTAGAGAGGCTACAGACGTAGAACTCTTTATCCTCCTGTAAACGCTTTTCAATGCGACGGCGGGCAATAAAGAGACGGCGCTCCATATCGCGCGGCCGCCAGCCAGCCGGGGCGTTAACGAAAACTTGCTCAATACGAGGCAGTGAGGAGAGGGCGATTTCACCGAGTACACCTTCATTGGTCGGCACGTCGCGCCAGCCAACGAGCGAGAGCGTCTCACGCTGAAGTTCTTCTTCTACAATACGACGCGATACAGCGGCTTTTTCCGGGTCCTGATTGAGGAACAGCATGCCGACGGCATAGTTTTTCGCTAAGCGCCAGCCGCGCTCTTCGGCGACGATGCGGAAGAAACGATCGGGTTTTTGCAACAGCAGACCGCAACCGTCGCCGGTTTTACCATCGGCAAGGATCGCGCCACGATGCTGCATGCGGGCCAGTGCGTGAATAGCGGTACGCACTACCTTGTGGCTAGGTTCGCCTTCTATGTGGGCGATCAGGCCGAAACCACAGTTATCTCTCTCAAGAGATTTATCGTACAACATATCAGTGAACCTCCCCAGGCTCTGCGAGAGCCCTCCAGATCGTTACGCACAGGCGCAGAAAGAGCATGGCGACGGGGCAATGGCCTCGTATGTCGCCCTCTTTAATTTCCTTTTCGCATCGATTCACAAGTGTTGAGGACTTGCTTAAGAGGGAATCTCAATTACTGCATAAATATGATGAGCAGACTGCTCATCCAGAAAGCTTCCAGCGGATTTCCAACTTATCGGGAATCCGTACACAGGTCAAATGCCGAGCTTATTTATCCAGAAATGTGCTAACAGACATTCATCACATTGATTTAAAAGGATGTTTAATCATTTTTACATTCAGTTATGGCTGCATATAGCAGGGGGAGAGTGTGATCTGACTCACTATAGTAATACGCTGTTTCCACTGTTCTGTTCTGACATGACTTTTATTAGCAGATTATTATCCTGCTTGCGTGGTTGGTACCGCATAATCCCACTGTTTTTGAGGTAGAGACCTATTTCTGCAAATTTACCTTTCAGCATAAGGAAAAGTAATCGCCCGGAGGGTGAATGAAATAGCGGTTATGTTGACTGATTATGCATTGGATAAAGCCTTCCCGGGCGATTGATCCAGGTCATCGCCGATGAAAGCTAATAGTGGCAGGCTACGCCCTTTGGTTTGGGCGGCCTTTCAGATTATGCAGTTACAAAAATTAGTCAATATGTTTGGTGGGGATCTTGCCCGTCGCTATGGCGAAAAAGTTCATAAGCTGACGCTGCACGGCGGTTTTAGCTGCCCAAACCGCGATGGGACCCTGGGCCGCGGTGGCTGCACTTTCTGCAATGTCGCCTCCTTCGCCGATGAGGCGCAGCAGTATCGCTCAATCGCGGCGCAGCTTACCGAACAGGCACAGCGCGTTAATCGCGCCCGACGCTATCTCGCTTACTTTCAGGCCTATACCAGCACCTGGGCGGAAGTGCAGGTGCTGCGCGAGATGTACCAGCAGGCGCTGAGCCAGGCCAATATGGTGGGATTATGTGTCGGAACGCGTCCCGACTGCGTGCCGGACGCGGTGCTGGATCTGCTGTGTGAATACCGTCAGCAGGGGTTTGAGGTATGGCTGGAGCTGGGCTTACAAAGCGCGCACGATAAAACCCTGCACCGCATCAATCGCGGCCATGATTTCGCCTGCTATCAAAACACCACGCGGCTCGCCCGCGCTCACGGTCTGAAGGTCTGTACTCATCTGATTGTTGGTCTGTCGGGTGAGCGGCTGCCAGATTGCATGGCGACGCTGGAGCGCGTGGTCGAAACCGGCGTCGACGGCATCAAACTGCACCCGCTGCATATTGTGAAAGGCAGCATTATGGCAAAAGCCTGGGAGGCGGGGCGCCTTAACGCCATCGGGCTTGAGGAGTACACCGTCATTGCTGGTGAGATGATTCGCCACACGCCGCCAGAGGTAATCTACCACCGCGTTTGTGCCAGCGCGCGCCGTCCCACCCTACTGGCGCCGCTGTGGTGCGAAAACCGTTGGACCGGCATGGTCGAACTCAACCGCTACCTTAATGAACACGGCGGCCAGGGCTCGGCGCTGGGGCGCTGCTGGACGCCACCCACCTGATAATGGGTCAACCACACATTATTGCCGCATTTTTCGCACAAGCTTCAACGCCTTGCTCAGAATTGAGTATTATTGAGCGGACTTGTTTAAGGAAAACGCTATGAAGCAAATCCGTTTACTGGCGCAATATTACGTCGACCTGATGATGAAGCTCGGTCTGGTGCGCTTTTCCATGCTGTTGGCGCTGGCGCTGGTGGTGCTGGCCATCGTAGTGCAAATGGCGGTCACGATGGTGTTGCAGGGGCAGGTAGAGCGTATAGACGTGATCCGCTCTATCTTCTTTGGCCTGCTGATCACCCCCTGGGCAGTCTACTTTTTATCGGTAGTGGTTGAGCAACTGGAGGAGTCGCGCCAGCGCTTATCGCGGCTGGTGGAGAAGCTGGAAGAGATGCGCGAGCGCGATCTTAAGCTCAACGTGAAGCTTAAAGACAACATCATGCAGCTTAACCAGGAGATCAGCGACCGCGAAAAAGCCGAAGCGGAACGACAGGCAACGTTTGAGCGGCTGAAGATAGAGATGCAGGAGCGCGAGCAGACGCAGATCCAGCTTGAACAGCAATCCTCTTTTCTACGCTCTTTCCTTGATGCTTCGCCGGACCTGGTCTTCTATCGCAATGAAGATAAAGAGTTTTCTGGCTGCAACCGCGCCATGGAGCTGCTCACCGGCAAAAGCGAAAAGCAGCTGATTCACCTCAAGCCGCAGGATGTCTACTCGCCGGAAGCGGCGCAAAAAGTGATTGAAACTGACGAGAAGGTGTTTCGTCACAATGTCTCGCTCACCTATGAACAGTGGCTTGATTACCCCGATGGCCGTAAAGCTTGCTTTGAAATCCGCAAAGTTCCCTATTATGACCGCGTCGGTAAACGCCACGGATTGATGGGCTTCGGGCGCGATATAACCGAGCGCAAGCGCTATCAGGACGCGCTGGAGCGCGCCAGCCGCGACAAAACCACCTTTATTTCCACCATCAGCCATGAACTGCGCACGCCGCTTAACGGCATCGTCGGGTTAAGCCGCATCCTGCTGGATACCGATCTGGCACCTGAGCAGGAGAAGTACCTTAAAACGATCCATGTCTCGGCGGTGACGCTGGGCAATATTTTCAACGATATTATCGACATGGATAAGATGGAGCGGCGCAAAGTGCAGCTTGATAACCAGCCGCTCGACTTCACCAGCTTCCTTGCGGATCTGGAGAACCTCTCCGGGCTGCAGGCGCATCAGAAAGGGCTGCGTTTCGAGCTGGAGCCGACGCTGCCGCTGCCGCATCAGGTAATTACTGATGGTACCCGTTTGCGGCAGATCCTCTGGAACCTTATCAGCAACGCCGTCAAATTTACCCGCGAAGGGCAGGTGACGGTGCGCGTGCGCTACGACGAGGGTGAGATCCTCCATTTCGAAGTGCAGGACTCCGGGATCGGCATTCCGCGAGATGAACAGGACAAAATCTTCGCCATGTATTACCAGGTGAAAGATAGCCACGGCGGCAAACCCGCCACCGGCACCGGCATTGGGCTTGCGGTCTCACGCCGTCTGGCGAAAAGCATGGGTGGCGATATCACCGTCAGTAGCCAGCCCGGCAACGGTTCGCTCTTTACGTTGACCGTCCATGCGCCGGCGGTGGCTGAAGAAGTTGATGACGCCTTCGAAGAGGATGAGATGCCCCTACCGGCGCTGCATGTGCTGCTGGTGGAAGATATCGAACTCAACGTGATTGTCGCGCGCTCGGTGCTGGAGAAGCTCGGCAACAGTGTCGATGTGGCGATGACTGGCGGTGCCGCGCTGGAGATGTTCGCGCCGGGCGAATATGACCTTGTACTGCTCGATATTCAGTTGCCGGATATGACCGGGCTGGATATCTCGCGCGCGCTAACCAGCCGCTATTCACGTGACGAACTGCCGCCGCTGGTGGCGCTGACCGCTAACGTGCTGAAAGATAAGCAAGAGTACCTGGATGCGGGTATGGATGATGTCTTAAGCAAACCGCTGGCAGTGCCAGCATTGACGGCGATGATCAAGAAGTTCTGGGATGCCGGAGATGAGGAGGAGGAGCAGGTGGCAGCGATAGACAACGAAAAGGCGCAAACTCTGCTGGATACCGCCATGCTTGAGCAGTATCTCGAACTGGTTGGGCCGAAGCTCATTACCGATGGGCTGGCGGTGTTTGAGAAGATGATGCCGGGCTACCTGAGCGTGCTGGAGTCGAACCTCACCGCGCGCGATCAGAAAGGGATTGTTGAAGAGGGGCACAAAATTAAGGGGGCTGCCGGATCGGTCGGCCTGCGCCATCTGCAGCAGTTAGGCCAGCAGATCCAGTCTCCGGATCTTCCCGCCTGGTGGGACAATGTCGGCGACTGGGTGGAGGAGATGAAGCAGGAGTGGCGCAATGATGTCGCCGTGCTCAAAGCCTGGGTGGCAGACGCTGCAAAAAAATGACCCCGGATTAACCGGGGTGCGCGAATACTGCGCCAACACCAGGGAAACCGTGGCTGCGCCGTAATTTTGGTTTTAATTGCAAGGGCGCAGTCTACTAAAATTCGACCACACGCACATAAGATAGCAAATCTTAAATGATTTGTTACAGCAATCAGCGAAATGTGTGAAGCAAGGCTCCCTTATCAAAATTTTTAGTTATTGACCGCAATTCGCAGAAAGGATATTTGGCATGAAAAGAGTCGGCGTTGTTCTTAGTGGGTCTGGCGTGTATGACGGTTCCGAGATCCACGAAGCGGTAATTACCCTGCTGGCCCTTGCCCGCAACGGCGCAGAGGCCGTCTGTTTTGCGCCCGATAAAGCGCAAAGTGATGTCATCAATCACCTCACCGGCGAAGGAATGGCGGAAAGCCGTAACGTGCTGGTGGAGGCCGCCCGCATTGCCCGCGGCAAGATCGCGCCGTTGGCGCAGGCATCGGTAAACGATCTGGATGCGCTGATTGTCCCCGGCGGCTTTGGCGCGGCAAAAAATCTCAGCAGCTTTGCCAGCCTCGGCGGCGACTGCGAAGTGGATAATGATTTGAAAACGCTGGCACTGGCGATGCACCGCGCCGGAAAGCCGCTCGGGTTTATGTGCATTGCGCCGGCGGCGCTACCGAAAATTTTTGACTTCCCGCTGCGTCTTACCATCGGCACCGACGTCGATACCGCCGAAGTACTGGAGGAGATGGGGGGAGAACATGTGCCGTGCCCGGTGGACGATATCGTTGTCGATGAAGAGAACAAAGTGGTGACCACACCGGCTTATATGCTGGCAGAAGATATTGCCCAGGCGGCAACGGGGATCGAGAAGCTGGTTGCACGCGTGCTGGTGCTGTGCGAATGAAGCGAGGCGGACGCGGTACGCTGAAGGCCGCGCTTAAACGTATTATTCTGCGCGTGGTGTTAGTGCTGGTGGCTTTCTGGGGCGGCGGTATTCTGCTGTTCAGCTTTCTGCCGGTGCCCTTTTCCGCGGTGATGGTTGAGCGGCAGCTGAGTGCGTGGCTGACGGGGGACTTTGGTTATGTCGCCCACTCTGACTGGGTCAGCATGGATGAGATCTCACCCTGGATGGCACTGGCGGTGGTTGCTGCTGAAGATCAGCGCTTTCCCGATCACTGGGGATTGGATGTGGAGGCGATCGAAAAAGCGCTCTCGCATAATGAAAAGCATGAGAACCGCATTCGCGGCGCGTCGACTCTGTCGCAGCAGACGGTGAAAAATCTCTTTTTGTGGGACGGCAAAAGCTGGGTGCGAAAAGGGCTGGAGGCGGGGCTGACCGTGGCGACGGAGGCGGTGTGGACGAAACGGCGCATCCTGACGGTCTATTTGAATATCGCGGAGTTTGGTGACGGCATATTTGGTGTGGAAGAGGCGTCGCAGCGCTATTTTCATAAACCCGCAAGCCGGCTGACGATGTCGGAAGCCGCGCTGCTGGCCGCAGTGCTGCCTAACCCGATTCGCTATAAGGCCGCAGCGCCTTCAGGTTATGTGCGTAACCGTCAGGCGTGGATCATGCGCCAGATGCAGCAGTTGGGTGGCCAGGGTTTTCTGCAGAGTAACAACCTGCGCTGATTACTCTTCGTCGAACCCGGCGATAAACAGCGCCACCACCGCGGCCAGCGCTTCCTCTTCCTGAGGACCGCTGGCTTCGACTTCAATCTGTCGGCCTTTGGCGGAATCCAGCATCAGCAGGGCGATCACGCTGCTGGCTTCCGCTTCGGTTCCCTCTTCGTTGCGCAGCAGTACTTCCGCGTCAAAGCCCTGTACCAGTTCAAACAGTTTCATCGCCGGGCGCGCATGCATGCCCAGCTTATTGGTGATCTCAACGGTTTGTTTTACGGTCATGTTTTGCGTTTTTCCAGCGTACGGTGACGGGACTGCACGTTTTTGCCGCGCGAGCGGAAGTAGTCCGCCAGCTGTTCAGCGATATAGACTGAGCGGTGTTTACCCCCGGTACAACCGATGGCAACCGTCAGGTAGCTGCGATTGTTGGTCTCCAGCATCGGCAACCACAGCTCGAGGTAACTGCGCGTCTGGTAGATGAAGTTATGCACTTCGGTGTGCCTGTCGAGGAAAGCGGCGACGGGCTTGTCGAGGCCGGTCATCGGACGCAGTTTCGGATCCCAGTGCGGGTTCGGCAGAAAGCGCACGTCAAAGACGTAATCGGCATCGATAGGAATGCCGTGCTTGAAGCCGAAAGATTCGAAGACCATGGTCAGCTCGCGCTCGCGTTTGCCTAAAAGGCGCGTGCGCAGCATCTCTGCCAGCTCATGCACTGACATCTCCGAGGTATCAACAATCAGATCGGCACGCGAGCGCAGCGGCTCAAGCAGATTGCTCTCCTCATCGATGGCGCTCTCCAGCGACAGGTTTTTGCTTGAGAGCGGGTGCAGGCGGCGCGTGTCGCTGTAGCGGCGAATCAGGGTGTTGCGATCCGCATCTAAAAAGAGCAGCTGCGGCGAAAACGCCTCCGGCAAATTGCTCATCGCCTGTTCAAAGATCTCCGGCGACTCCGGCATGTTGCGCACATCGATACTGACGGCGGCAGAGATCTGGCGATCGGCGAGGGTTTGTGCCAGTTCCGGCAACAGCACAACCGGCAGGTTATCAACACAGTAGAAACCCATATCTTCCAGTGCGCGTAGCGCCACGGATTTCCCTGAACCCGAACGACCACTGACGATCATCAGGACCATGGGTCATTTCTCCTCAGAAGGACTGATAAGTAGAGTCTTACCCGGTTACGCATCGCCGCGCTCGCCTTCTGTCTGTGTGATGATCTCGTAGAGCTCTTCATCACTCTGCGCGGCGCGCAGGCGTCGACAAATGGTTTTATCTGCCAGCCGCTTGGCGACCAGCGAAAGCGTGTGCAGGTGCGTTTTGGTTTGATCTGCTGGCACCAGCAGGGCAAAGAGCAGATCGACGGGTTGATTATCGATAGCGTCGAAGGCAATAGGCGTTTCGAGTTGCACAAAGACGCCAACAGCGCGCAGTGTATCTTCCTCAAGTTTACCGTGGGGAATGGCGATACCGTTACCAATGCCGGTACTGCCCATTTTTTCACGCGTAAGAACCGCCTCGAAAACCACCTGCGGCGGCAGTCCTAACTGTTTCGCCGCCAGCTCGCTGATGATTTCCAGCGCGCGTTTTTTACTCTGGCAGTGAACGCCGCTACGGGTACATTCCTGGTTAAGCACTGTGCTCAGTTGAAGAGCCGAATCGTTATTCATCATAATTTCACCTAAGCGACGCCGGAGCCAGCACCCAACCGGGTTGCGGTTGGGTGCAACGCGCCAGACGGACGCCCGGACAATTAGTGTTGTTTCAGTTTATCTTTATGCTTCGTGAGCTGCCGCGCCAGTTTATCAATTAAACCGTCGATAGCAGCATACATATCTTGTCCTTCCGCACTGGCATGCAGTTCGCCTCCATTCACATGCAGAGTGGCATCTGAAATGTGCGTCACCTTTTCCACTTTCAACACAACATAAACCTGATTAATCCTGTCGAAATAGTGCTCCAGCTTGGCAAATTTGCTGTTTACAAACTCGCGCAGAGCATCGGTAATCTCAACGTTTTGTCCGGTGATGTTTAGCTGCATAGTGTCTTCCTTATCGGTTGGGTCACACCAGCTGTTTACGCTGGTTAGACGGCGGAATGGATAAAGATTCTCGATACTTCGCAACGGTTCGCCGCGCGACCATGATTCCCTGATTGGAAAGCAGCGTCGTCAGCTTACTGTCGCTCAGCGGTTTTGCAGGGTTTTCTGCGGCGATCAACTTCTTCACCAGGGCGCGAATGGCCGTGGAGGAGGCTTCGCCGCCGCCTTCGGTATTCACATGGCTGGAGAAGAAATACTTCAGTTCAAATATGCCGCGAGGACTGTGCAGGTACTTCTGGGTCGTAACACGAGAGATAGTGGACTCGTGCATCTCGACGGCCTGGGCGATATCCGCCAGCACCATCGGTTTCATAAATTCTTCGCCCTGCTCAAAGAACGCCTGCTGCTGCTCGACGATGCAGCGGCTGACGCGCAGCAGCGTGTCGTTGCGGCTCTCCAGGCTTTTAATCAACCACTTCGCTTCCTGCAAATTACTGCGAATAAACTGCGTATCGGCGTCGTTACGCCCGCCGCTGCCCATCGCCGCATAGTGCTGGTTGATCTTAAGACGCGGAATGCTGTCGGCATTGAGTTCCACCGTCCAGCGGCCGTTATGTTTGCGCACCAGCACATCGGGGATCACATACTCCGGTTCGCTGGTCTGGATCGACTGCCCGGGACGCGGATCGAGAGACTGGATCAGATTAACCGCCTCTTTCAGCACATCCTCTTTCAGGCGCGTGACGCGCATCAACGAGCGGAAGTCATGGTTGGCCAGCAGATCGAGATGATCGCAGATGATAAGCCGCGCCTCTTCGCACCACGGCGTCGCCTTCGCGAACTGGGAGAGCTGAACCAGCAGACAATCGCGCAGATCGCGCGCCGCAACGCCGACGGGATCGAAACGCTGGACGCGCTTTAGCACCGCTTCGACTTCATCCATGCCGATCTCGTCACTCCCCATGCTCTCGAGGATCTCCTCCAGCGTCACGGTGAGATAGCCGGTTTCGTCCACGGCATCAACGATCGAAGTCGCAATGGCGCGATCCGTATCGGAAAACGGAGTCAGCTCAACCTGCCACATCAGGTAATCCTGCAGTGACTGGGTGGTTTCACCCTGGTAGATCGGCAGTTCATCATCAATGTAATCGTTACTGCTGCCTGACGGAGTGCCTGCGGTGTAGATCTCATCCCAGCTGGCATCCAGCGGCAGTTCGTCGGGCATCTCTTTCTGTTCGAGCGCATCCGCGGTGTCCAGGCCATCTTTTTCCTGAACCTGTTCGCTATCCACTTCTTCGTGAAGATCGGTTTGTTCCAGCAGCGGATTGCTCTCCAGCGCCTGCTGAAGTTCCTGCTGAAGTTCCAACGTGGACAACTGCAAAAGACGAATAGCCTGTTGCAGTTGCGGCGTCATGGCTAGCTGTTGGCTAAGCCGTAGTTGCAAACCTTGCTTCATATTCAGAGCAGCACTCTCCGACAAAAAACGTCAATAAACCTTACCCTATCAGAGTCTGAAGTCTTCCCCAAGATATACGCGCTTAACATGTTCGTCTTCAAGGATTTGCTGCGGCGTGCCGTGGGCGATGAGATGCCCCTGGCTGACAATATAGGCGCGTTCACAAACGGCGAGCGTTTCGCGCACGTTATGGTCGGTAATCAGCACCCCAAGCCCGCTGTCGCGCAGATGCTCAATAATGCGTTTGATGTCGATAACCGAGATCGGGTCAACGCCGGCAAAGGGTTCATCGAGCAGGATAAATTTCGGGTTTGCCGCCAGCGCGCGTGCAATCTCGACGCGGCGACGTTCACCGCCGGAGAGCGCCTGGCCCATGCTGTCGCGCAGGTGATCGATATGGAACTCTTCCATCAGTTCGTTGGCGCGATCTTCACGCTGTTCCGCGGTGAGATCGTCACGAATTTGCAGCACCGCCATCAGGTTGTCGTAGACGCTGAGGCGACGGAAGATGGAGGCTTCCTGCGGTAAATAGCCGATACCGCGGCGCGCGCGCGCATGCAGCGGCAGCAGACTGATATCTTCATCATCAATAATGATGTTACCGGCGTCACGCGCAACAATGCCAACCACCATATAGAAGGTGGTGGTTTTCCCTGCGCCGTTAGGGCCAAGCAAGCCGACGATTTCACCGGAATTAACGGTCAGACTGACGTCTTCGACCACGCGACGGCCTTTATAAGCCTTGGCGAGATTCTTTGCAGTTAATGTTGCCATAACGGATTAGTTACTCTTCTTTTGCGCCGGGGCCGGGGTGGATTTATTGCTCTTGTCCTGCAACTGTGACGGTACCAGCACGGTGGTCACGCGCTTGCCTTTGTCGCTGAACGCCTGCATCTTCTGCTCTTTCACCAGGTAGGTGATTTTGTCGCCAGCAATATTGCTGTCTAACTGCTCGAGATAGGCGTTACCGGTCAGGATCACGAAATCCTTTTCCAGTTCGTAGTGCATCTGCGAGGCGTGGCCTTTCACCGGCTTGCCGTTGTCCTGCATCTGGTAGAAGGTGGCCGGATTGCCGTAACCGTCGATAATCTCTCTACCCTGCTGGCCGCCCGGACGGGTGACCACAACTTTATCGGCGTTGATCTTAATTGTCCCCTGGGTCACGACGACATTACCGGTGAAGGTGACAACATTCCCCTGCATATCCAGCGACTGCTGATCGGAGTCGATGTGGATCGGCTGTTCGGTATCCCCGGTCACAGCGAGCGCCGGAAGCGCGGCAGCGAAGAGCGTACTCGCCAGGATCAGATTAAGGCTGCGTTTGTTTGTTTTGAATTTCATAGGAGCTTCTAACCTTTTCAATCAGCTCGGCGTTTTTGCTGCGTAAATTGCCGCGCATTTTCAGGCCGGTGGAATTAAATGTTGTCCCGTATAACGTAACCTGATCGTCTGAGAAAACATCCTGGGTGACCAGGTTGATCCGGGCGTTATCCGTGGTGATTCTGCGTAATTGTGCGTCCGCAGTCAGCGCGTTAACTTCGACATGTCCATAAAGGTAAAGCATTCGATCGTCGGTGAGCTTCGCTTTATCCGACTTGATAGACCAGGTCGGTATTTTGTTCTCATCGAAGGTGGTTAACACCGGTTTGGCGAACCAGCTAATGCTGTCCGCGGAGTAGTACTCCACATTTTGCGCAATCAGACGATAGTTCAGCGCGCCCTCCGGGCTGTAAACGACAGTATCTGTATGCTGGCTTTTATAAGTGGGATCTGAACTGTTTGCCGCGCTCTGTTCCGGCGCATCCTGAGTGGTGTAGTTAATACCAATCAGAACCAGTGCGACCAGCGCCAGCAGAATAATGACCCAACGTCTGGTTTTACTCATATTGATTGCCCTTTGGCTTCATCCAGCTTGCCCTGTGCCAGCAGCAATAAATCACACACTTCACGCACCGCACCGCGACCGCCGTTAATCCGCGTCACGTAATCGGCGCGTGCGCTGAGCAGCGGGTGCGCATCGGCAACGGCGACGCTCAGGCCAATCTCTGCCATTACCGGCCAGTCGATCAAATCGTCCCCAATATAGGCAACCTGATCCGCCGTCAAATCGAGGCGGGCAAGCAGCTCCCGGTAGGCGATCATTTTATCGGATTGCCCCTGGTAGAGATGGGTAATGCCCAGCGTCTCGCAGCGATCTTCTACCAGTTTAGCGTTACGCCCGGTAATGATCGCCATCTCGATGCCGGAGGTGAGGGCGCTGCGAATGCCGTAACCGTCGCGGACATTGAACGCTTTTAACTCTTCGCCATTATTGCCCATATAGATGAGCCCATCGGACAGCACGCCATCCACATCGAGGATCAGCAGGCGAATCTTCGCGGCTTTTTCCATGACTTGCGTGCTAACCGGCCCATAGCAGGTGGCAAGCGACGCGCCAGCATTACTCATTCTTGTGTCCTTCTTTACACCACGCCCGCGCGCAGTAAGTCATGCATATGTAACACACCCAGTAACTGCTCACCATCGGCAACCAGTACGGAGGTAATGTGGCGAGATTGCATCAGGTTCAGGGCATCGACCGCCAGCGTATTGGGACGCACGCGCACGCCGCCTGGCGTCATCACATCGGCGATGCCGAGGCTGCGTACATCGGCACCCATATCAAATACGCGCCGCAAGTCGCCATCGGTAAAGATACCCTCGATCTTCATCAGATCGTCGCAGATCACCGTCATACCTAAATTCTTACGTGTGATCTCCAGTAACGCATCACGCAGGCTGGCCTCTTTGCTGACGTGCGGGATCTCATCCCCGGTGTGCATGATGTCATTCACACGCAGCAGCAGTTTACGGCCCAGCGCACCGCCCGGATGGGAGAGGGCAAAATCTTCCGCGGTAAAGCCGCGCGCTTTCAGCAGCGCCACGGCCAACGCATCGCCCATCACCAGCGCAGCGGTGGTGCTGGATGTCGGGGCAAGTCCCAGCGGGCAGGCCTCTTTCGGCACTTTTACGCATAAATGGATATCCGCCGCGCGCGCCATACTGCTCTCGGGCCGGCTGGTCATGCAAATTAGTGCGACCTTCAGGCGCTTGAGTACCGGGATTAGCGCGAGGATCTCATTGGACTCACCGGAGTTCGACAGGGCAATGACCACATCCTGAGGAGTGACCATACCCAGGTCGCCGTGCGCTGCTTCACCAGGGTGTACGAAAAACGCGGGCGTGCCGGTGCTGGCAAAGGTCGCCGCCATTTTCCGGCCAATATGGCCCGATTTGCCCATGCCCATGACCACGACTTTGCCAGCACAATAAACGATACTTTCACACGCGCGGGTGAAATCTTCATTAATGTACTGATCGAGCTGTGCGAGGCCTTCACGTTCAATCGCCAGAACGTCTTTGCCGGCTTGTTGAAAGTCAAAACCCGGCTGCAAATCTATTTGCGACATAGTGCGTATCCGATTATCCCGTCAAAAGCGGCGACAGCCAGTAGAGCATCGCCAGCCATATGATAAATCCACCGAACAACAGCCCCCCGATGCCACGACCGATCTGCTTGCGTCGCCAGCAGATAAGCGCGAAAAGGGCGCTGACCAGCGCCATTACCCCGTAATCGCGCGTGAACGCCATCGGGTTAAAGCTGCCTGGCGCAATCAGTGCCGGCAAGCCAAGCACGATCGCGATATTAAAAATGTTGGAGCCGATAAGGTTGCCGATGGCGATATCGTCTTCCCCTTTGCGCGCACCCGCAATGGCGGTAGCAAGCTCAGGAAGGCCGGTACCGATGGCGATAACCGTCAGGCCGATAGTCAGTTCGCTGATGGCGAAGAAGTTTGCCACCACCGTGGCGTTATCCACCACCATGCGCGTCGCCATCGGCATGATAATTAGCGCCACGCCCAGCCAGAGGCAGGCAACCGACACACTGCCCTCTCGCGGCAGCTCGGCCAGCTGCTCGCGCGTCAGGCTGTCATTACCCTGGCGTTCGGCCAGGCGGGCGATTTTAACAATGAACACCAGCCATAGCACGGCTAATAACAGTAAAAAGATGCCGTCTACGGGCGTAAGCCGCCCATCATACAGCACGACGCCCGCCAGCAGGCTAGCTACTAAGGTTAACGGCAATTCACGGCGCAGAATATCGGAATGCACGGTAAAAGGGTGTAAAAGCGCGGCAACACCGAGGATCAGCAGGATGTTGGTGATGTTTGATCCGATCGCGGTGCCGATGGCGAGATCCAGCTGACCATGCAGCGAGGCGGCGACAGAAGTGATGATTTCTGGCAACGAGGTGCCAATACTGACCACCGTCATACCAATAATTAACGGCGGAACGCCAAGCGCGCGGCAAAGAATGGAGGCGGCAAACACCAGACGATCGGCACTGTAGACCACAAGTAGTAAACCAATTATCAATAGCGCCGTCGCTAAGAGCATCTAACGTCCTTTCTTCAGGTATAATTTCGCCGTTTCGCAGGCCGCTATACCGGGTTAAAACCGGAACTTCCGCGTAGCGTAATGATTCCTAATTTTGACTTTATGCGGCTCAAAAGTAAAACAAATGCCAGCTTTCGCTAACCTGGGCGGGTAATATTCTGTAAAAATGCTGGGTTCGTGATGATATCAAGCGTAATGCTTGCGGCCCACAGGGTGATAAGGAAGAGGAAATGAGCCAGACAGTGGCGAATTTGGTCGATGTTCGTGGCGTCAGCTTCTCCCGAGGCAGCCGCCCGATCTTCGACAATATTTCACTGACCGTGCCGCGCGGGAAAATTACCGCCATTATGGGGCCGTCAGGGATTGGTAAAACGACCTTACTGCGCCTGATTGGCGGGCAGATCCCGCCTGATAGCGGCGAAATCTTATTTGATGGCGAAAACGTGCCGGCAATGTCGCGTTCACGCCTCTTCACCGTGCGCAAGAGAATGAGCATGCTCTTTCAGTCCGGCGCGCTCTTCACTGATATGAATGTGTTCGATAACGTCGCCTATCCGCTGCGCGAACATACCACTTTGCCACCAGCGCTGTTGCACAGCACGGTGATGATGAAGCTCGAAGCGGTCGGGCTGCGCGGTGCGGCGAAATTAATGCCCTCCGAGCTCTCTGGCGGTATGGCGCGGCGTGCGGCGCTGGCGCGCGCGATTGCGCTGGAGCCGGATCTGATCATGTTTGATGAACCCTTTGTCGGCCAGGATCCCATTACCATGGGGGTGCTGGTGAAGCTTATCTCTGAGCTGAACAACGCGCTGGGCGTCACCTGTATCGTTGTTTCCCATGATGTGCCGGAGGTGTTGAGCATCGCGGATTACGCCTATATTGTGGCGGACCGGAAAATTGTCGCCCACGGCAGCGCGCAGGGGCTGCAGGAGAATAGCGATCCTCGCGTGCGTCAGTTCCTTGATGGCATTGCCGACGGGCCGGTTCCGTTCCGCTATCCTGCTGGTGATTACCAGCACGATCTTTTAGATACAGGGAGTTAATACACTCATGCTGTTAAATGCACTGGCTGCGCTTGGCCATCGTGGGATCAAAACGATCGCGACGTTCGGGCGTGCCGGGTTAATGCTGTTCAACGCCCTGGTTGGCAAGCCGGAGTTTCGCAAACATGCGCCGCTGCTGATTCGCCAGCTCTATAACGTCGGTGTGCTGTCGATGGTGATTATCCTCGTCTCCGGCGTCTTTATCGGCATGGTGCTGGGCCTGCAGGGTTACCTGGTGCTGACAACCTACAGCGCGGAAACGAGCCTCGGCATGTTGGTAGCGCTATCGCTGCTGCGCGAGTTAGGCCCGGTTGTCGCCGCGCTGCTGTTTGCCGGACGCGCAGGCTCGGCGCTCACCGCAGAGATTGGCTTGATGCGCGCCACCGAGCAGCTCTCCAGCCTCGAGATGATGGCGGTCGATCCTTTACGTCGGGTCATTTCGCCGCGTTTCTGGGCGGGCGTCATCTCTTTGCCGTTGCTGACGGTTATGTTTGTCGCGGTCGGCATCTGGGGTGGCTCGCTGGTGGGCGTTAACTGGAAAGGGATCGACAGCGGCTTTTTCTGGACCGCCATGCAGAACGCCGTCGACCTGCGAATGGATCTGGTTAACTGTCTGATTAAAAGCGTGGTCTTTGCCATCACCGTGACCTGGATTGCACTGTTTAACGGTTATGATGCGATCCCGACTTCGGCTGGGATTAGCCGCGCAACAACACGCACCGTTGTGCACTCTTCGTTGGCCGTTCTCGGCCTGGATTTTGTGCTCACCGCATTGATGTTTGGGAATTGAGTTCATGCAAACGAAAAAAAGTGAAATTTGGGTCGGCCTGTTTCTTCTGCTGGCATTACTGGCGGGGCTTTTTATCTGCCTGAAAGCGGCGGATGTTACCTCGATGCGTACTGAGCCGACCTACCGCGTTTATGCCACGTTTGACAATATCGGCGGCCTGAAAGCTAATTCGCCGGTGCGTATCGGCGGGGTGGTGATTGGTCGCGTGGAGGATATCTCTCTCGACCCGAAAACCTATCTGCCGCGCGTGACGCTGGATATTGAAGAGCGTTACAACCAGATCCCGGATACCAGCTCGCTGGCGATCCGCACATCAGGTTTGCTTGGCGAGCAATATCTGGCGTTGAACGTCGGGTTTGACGATCCCGAGATGGGAACATCTATGCTTAAGGAAGGCAGCACGATTCAGGACACCAAGTCCGCAATGGTGCTGGAAGATCTCATTGGTCAATTCCTTTACAACAGTAAAGGGGGCGACAATAAGAATTCAGGCGATGCGGCGGCGCAAAATGAAGGGAATACTCAACCTGCGCCGTCTGCGGATCAGACGCATTAACGAGGAGAAGTAACGCAATGTTTAAACGTCTCATGATGGTTGCTCTGCTGGTCGTTGCACCGTTGAGCTCGGCTCTGGCTGTGGATCAAAGCAATCCGTACACCGCAATGCAGGGGGCGGCGAAACAGACTTTCGATCGCCTTAAAAACGAACAGCCGAAAATTCGCGCCAACCCGGATTACCTGCGCGATGTAGTCGATCAGGAACTGCTGCCCTATGTTCAGGTGAAATATGCCGGTGCGCTGGTGCTGGGCCGCTATTACAAAGAAGCGACCCCTGCGCAGCGTGATGCCTACTTCAAGGCGTTCCGCGAATATCTGAAGCAGGCATATGGCCAGGCACTGGCGCTTTATCACGGCCAGACTTACCAGATTGCCCCGGAACAGCCGCTGGGCGATGCCACTATTGTGCCGATCCGCGTGACAATCGTCGATCCGAATGGCCGTCCGCCGGTACGTCTCGATTTCCAGTGGCGTAAAAACAGCCAAACCGGTAACTGGCAGGCTTATGACATGATCGCCGAAGGCGTCAGTATGATCACCACCAAACAGAATGAGTGGAGCGATCTGCTGCGTACCAAAGGGATCGATGGCCTGACCGCTGAACTGCAGTCTATTTCTCGCCAGAAAATCACCCTGGATGAGAAGAAAAAATGACCCAGCAGCTAAGCTGGTCGCGTGACGGTGAACGCCTGGTACTGCTGGGCGAGCTGGATCAGGACGTGTTAAATCCCATATGGGATGCGCGCGCAGAGGCGATGAAAGGGGTCACTACCATCGATCTGCAGGGCGTGACACGGGTTGATACCGCAGGCGTCGCGCTGCTGGTTCATCTGGTTGAGCTGGGTAAAAAGCAGGGCAAGGAAGTGACGCTGCTGGGCGTGAGCGAGAATGTGAGTACCCTCGCTGCGCTCTACAACTTGCCGCAAAGTGCTCTGCCACGCTAATTTTTTCAATACGTTACTATTTTAAGCCCCGTCCAGAGAGTGGATGGGGCTTTTTGCTTGTTTAAGACCGTCGCACTTTCCTCTAAGATGTGTGACTGTTTTCACTTTTAGATGATATTACGCCCATGGAAAATCATGAAATCCAGACCGTGCTGATGGAAGCACTCTCTCTCCAGGAAGCCCACGTCACTGGCGATGGCAGCCACTTTCAGGTTGTCGCTGTGGGTGAAGTTTTTGACGGCATGAGCCGGGTCAAGAAGCAGCAAACCATCTATGGCCCGCTGATGGAGTACATCGCGGATAACCGCATTCATGCCCTGTCGATCAAAGCGTATACGCCGCAAGAATGGGCGCGCGATCGCAAACTTAACGGCTTTTGAGCGCAGGCGGTATGACCCCGCCGCGCGTGTGAATTCTTAACAGAGATCAGATAAATGGATAAGTTTCGTGTACAGGGGCCAACGCGTCTCCAGGGCGAAGTGACAATTTCAGGCGCCAAAAACGCCGCACTGCCGATCCTTTTCGCCGCGCTGCTGGCGGAAGAGCCGGTCGAAATCCGCAACGTGCCGAAACTGAAAGATATCGACACGACCATCAAGCTGCTGAGCCAGCTTGGCACCAAAATTGAGCGTAATGGCTCGGTTTGGATCGATGCCAGCAAGGTGAACGTCTTCTGCGCGCCATACGATCTGGTGAAAACCATGCGCGCCTCGATTTGGGCGCTGGGGCCGCTGGTCGCCCGTTTTGGCCAGGGCCAGGTTTCACTCCCGGGCGGTTGCGCAATTGGCGCACGTCCTGTCGATCTGCATATCACCGGTCTCGAGCAGCTGGGCGCAGAGATTAAGCTGGAAGAGGGTTACGTTAAAGCCTCGGTCGATGGACGTCTGAAGGGCGCGCACATTGTCATGGACAAAGTGAGTGTTGGCGCGACGGTGACGATCATGTCCGCCGCGACGCTGGCTGAAGGCACGACCATTATCGAAAACGCCGCGCGCGAGCCGGAGATCGTCGATACCGCTAACTTCCTTAATACGCTCGGTGCCAAAATCAGTGGCATGGGCACTGACCGCATCACCATCGAGGGCGTAGAGCGTCTTGGTGGTGGCGTCTACCGCGTGCTGCCGGACCGCATCGAAACCGGGACCTTCCTGGTTGCCGCCGCTATCTCTGGCGGAAAAATTGTTTGCCGCAACGCCCAGCCAGATACGCTGGACGCTGTGCTGGCTAAACTGCGTGACGCGGGTGCGGATATTGAACTGGGCGAAGACTGGATTAGCCTCGATATGCACGGTAAACGTCCGAAGGCCGTTAACGTGCGTACTGCCCCGCATCCGGGCTTCCCGACAGATATGCAGGCGCAGTTTACGCTGCTGAACCTGGTAGCTGAAGGTACCGGTGTGATCACCGAAACCATCTTTGAAAACCGCTTTATGCATATCCCTGAGCTGATCCGTATGGGTGCTCATGCAGAGATTGAGAGCAACACCGCGATTTGCCACGGCGTAGAGACACTCTCCGGCGCGCAGGTGATGGCGACCGATCTGCGTGCATCGGCAAGCCTTGTGCTGGCGGGCTGCATTGCACAAGGCACGACCTATGTCGATCGCATCTACCACATCGATCGTGGTTATGAGCGCATCGAAGATAAGCTCAGCGCGCTGGGTGCGAAGATTGAGCGCGTGAAGGGCGAATAACCTTTATAGCTGCAAAAAAGGGAGCAAAAGCTCCCTTTTTTTATCTGCGCCATTGCTACGCTTCGCTCCGTTTTCTCCTGATGAGCTTCGTTTTATCAAGAAAAGCGTGGGTGATGGGATCGTGGTAACGCGAGGGCCATATAACCCAGGGATCGGTATCCAGCGCCCGGGCAATAATTAACTCTCCCTTTGGCCAGGGGCGGGTCAGTGCATTGGCGAGAGTGGATGAACTTAAGCCATTTTTTCGAGATTCAGCCGCCAGCGACGTACCTTTCTTCCGCAGCCCGGCAATAATATCGGCCTGATGCCAGTCAGTATATTTCGTTTCCATAACATCTCCCTGATGAGAATCGGTTTCAACCATTGTTCGCCAACAACGGAGATCACTATACGCATATGGGAATATTTGTTCTAAAAAGTTCAGGCCAATTGTTATGTTTTCAGATTATGCCAAGGCTTGTGCTGCAAGGCTTAGGTGTCAGATAATGGATGTTATGAGAGCTTACTGGAACTTTCCCGCGATGAATCGCGGGAAACAGGAAGATTAACGATCGCGCTGAACGGCGATGTGGGCAAGAGCAATGAGCGCGTCGCGCCACTCAGAGTGTGGGAGAACCTGCAGCGCGGCGATGGCTTTATCCGCCTCTTCTTCGGCACGGCGGCGCGTCCACTCCAGTGACCCGCACTGCGCCATTGCTTCCAGAACCGGTTCCAGAAGATGACGTCCGCTTCCCTGTTCAATCGCTTCGCGGATCATCTGCGCCTGCTCAGGCGTACCGTTATGCATCGCATGCAGCAGCGGCAGCGTTGGTTTGCCTTCGTTAAGGTCATCGCCGGTATTTTTACCCAGCGTTTCGCCATCCGCGCTGTAATCGAGCAGGTCGTCAATGAGCTGGAAGGCGGTGCCCAGGTAGCGGCCATAATCCTGTAGCCCCTTCTCCTGTGCCTCCGAGCAGCCCGCCAGCAAACCAGAACACTGGGCGGCCGCTTCGAACAGGCGCGCGGTTTTGCTGTAAATCACGCGCATGTAGTTCTCTTCGGTAATGTTGGGGTCGTTAACGTTCATTAATTGCAGCACTTCGCCTTCTGCAATCACGTTCACCGCTTCTGACATCACCTCCAGCACCTTCAGCGAGCCGAGGCTGGTCATCATCTGGAAGGCGCGGGTATAGATAAAATCCCCGACCAGTACGCTGGCGGCATTACCAAAGGCGGCGTTCGCCGTTGCCTTGCCGCGGCGCATATCTGATTCATCCACAACGTCGTCGTGGAGGAGGGTTGCTGTGTGGATAAATTCGATTAATGCAGCGATGGTGACATGCGCGTTCCCTTCATAGCCAACTGCGCGAGCCGCCAGTACAGCGATCATCGGACGTATGCGTTTGCCGCCGCCGCTTACGATGTAATAACCCAACTGGTTGATTAATTTCACATCCGAGTTGAGTTGTTGCAGAATCGTCGCGTTCACACCCGCCATATCTTGCGCGGTTAACTCATTGATTTTTTCTAAATTCATCGCAAAAGCCGGGCTTTCAGTCCTGTTTACCACATATCAAAAGTGGGATAACAAAGGGTTACGGGTTTGAATAGTATTGTCGATTGTACTGAAAAAACGCGCCAGATAAACGTTACCTTACACGTTGTGTTTTTTTTCTGCGAGGAGTGATGATCACACTTGTCAACGGCTCGCAATTTGCGTAATATTCGCGCCCTATTGTGAATATTTATAGCGCCCTCTGAATTAATCAGGATAGGTGCGCGGAAGCGGAGTTTTATATGTACGCGGTTTTCCAAAGTGGTGGTAAACAACACCGAGTAAGCGAAGGTCAGACCGTTCGCCTGGAAAAGCTGGACATCGCAACTGGTGAATCTGTTGAATTCGCTGAAGTTCTGATGATCGCAAACGGTGAAGAAGTCAAAATCGGCGTTCCTTTCGTTGATGGCGGCGTAATCAAAGCTGAAGTTGTTGCTCACGGTCGTGGCGAGAAAGTTAAAATCGTTAAGTTTCGTCGTCGTAAACACTATCGTAAGCAGCAGGGCCATCGTCAGTGGTTCACTGATGTGAAAATTACTGGCATCAGCGCCTAAGACCTGAGGAGAGATTTAAATGGCACATAAAAAGGCTGGCGGCTCAACTCGTAACGGTCGCGATTCAGAAGCTAAACGTCTGGGCGTAAAACGCTTCGGCGGTGAAGCAGTTCTGGCAGGTAGCATCATCGTTCGTCAACGTGGTACCAAATTCCACGCTGGTTCTAACGTAGGTTGCGGCCGTGACCACACTCTGTTCGCTTTGACTGACGGTAAAGTTAAGTTCGAAGTTAAAGGCCCGAAAAACCGTAAATTCATCAGCATCGTTGCTGAATAAGTTTTTCGCGTCCCGGTAACGGAAGAAAGCCCCGCAACACGTTGCGGGGCTTTTTACATTAGAAGCCCGGCAAAATTCGGGCAGGGAAGACGTATGAAACAGCAGGCGGGCATCGGCATTCTCCTGGCGCTGACAACAGCGATGTGCTGGGGAGCGTTGCCAATTGCAATGAAGCAGGTGCTGGAAGTGATGGAGCCGCCGACGGTGGTCTTTTATCGCTTTTTAATGGCGGGCATTGGTCTCGGTCTGATCCTGACCTGGAAAAGAAAACTGCCGCCAATGCGTATTTTCCGCAAGCCGCGCTGGCTACTGCTGCTGGCGGTTGCCACCGGCGGGCTATTCGGCAACTTCATATTGTTCAGCTCTTCTCTGCAGTACGTCAGCCCGACCGCGTCGCAGGTGATCGGTCAGCTCTCGCCCGTCGGTATGATGGTTGCCAGCGTCTTTATCCTCAAAGAGAAGATGCGCATCACACAGGTGATTGGCGCACTGATGCTGATAAGCGGTCTGGTGATGTTTTTTAACACCAGCCTGATTGAGATCTTCACCCGGCTGACGGATTACACCTGGGGCGTCATTTTCGGCGTCGGCGCGGCGACGGTGTGGGTAAGCTACGGCGTGGCGCAAAAAGTTCTTCTGCGTCGTCTGGCCTCCCAGCAGATCCTCTTTTTGCTGTACACTTTATGTACGCTTGCGCTGTTGCCACTGGCGAAACCCGCCGTGGTATTCCAGCTGAGCGACTGGCAACTGGCCTGTCTGATTTTTTGCGGGCTCAACACGCTGGTTGGCTACGGCGCGCTGGCGGAAGCGATGGCGCGCTGGCAGGCGGCGCAGGTAAGCGCGTTAATTACCTTAACGCCGCTGTTTACACTGTTTTTCTCAGATTTGTTATCAATGGCCTGGCCCGATGTTTTCGCCAGACCGATGTTAAACCTTGTCGGTTATCTCGGTGCGTTTGTCGTGGTTGCGGGCGCGATGTTTTCCGCTATTGGCCATCGTCTTTTGGGACGCAGGCGTAGTCGTGAAGTGGTCGTCACTGTGCCCCGCTCAGGCGAATGAGTTACGGAGAGTAAAATGAAGTTTGTAGATGAAGCTACGATTCTGGTCGTAGCGGGTGATGGCGGTAACGGCTGCGTAAGCTTCCGCCGCGAAAAGTATATCCCGAAAGGTGGCCCTGATGGCGGTGACGGTGGTGATGGTGGTGATGTCTGGCTGGAAGCGGACGAAAACCTTAACACCCTGATTGACTACCGTTTTGAAAAATCCTTCCGCGCTGAGCGTGGACAGAACGGCCAGAGCCGTGATTGCACCGGCAAACGCGGGAAAGATATTACGGTGAAAGTCCCTGTTGGTACGCGCGTGATCGACCAGGGCACCGGCGAAACCATGGGCGATATGACCAAACATGGTCAGCGCCTGATGGTCGCGAAAGGCGGCTGGCACGGTCTCGGCAATACCCGTTTCAAATCCTCGGTGAACCGTACTCCTCGTCAGAAGACAATGGGTACGCCGGGTGATAAGCGCGATCTGCAACTGGAGCTGATGCTTCTGGCAGATGTCGGGATGCTGGGAATGCCGAACGCCGGTAAATCCACCTTTATCCGCGCTGTCTCAGCCGCAAAACCAAAAGTTGCGGATTATCCGTTTACCACGCTGGTCCCGAGCCTCGGCGTTGTTCGTATGGATAATGAGAAGAGCTTCGTGGTCGCTGATATTCCAGGGCTGATTGAAGGTGCGGCTGATGGCGCTGGCCTCGGCATCCGCTTCCTCAAACACCTTGAGCGTTGCCGCGTGCTGCTGCACCTCATCGACCTCGATCCTATCGACGGTTCCGATCCGGCAGAAAATGCCCGTATCATCGTGGGTGAGCTGGAAAAATACAGCGAGAAGCTGGCTGCCAAGCCACGCTGGCTGGTATTTAACAAGATTGACCTGATGGATCGCGCTGAAGCGGAAGCCAAAGCGAAAGCAATCGCTGAGGCGCTTGGCTGGGAAGATAAGTTCTACCTGATCTCTGCTGCCAGTCAGCAGGGCGTTAAAGACCTGTGCTGGGATGTGATGACCTTCATCATCGAAAACCCGATCGTGCAGGCGCAGGAAGAGCAGCAGCCGGAGAAAGTCGAGTTTATGTGGGATGATTATCATCGCCAGCAGCTCGCAGAGGCCGAAGCGGCTGAAGAAGATGACGAAGAGTGGGATGACGATTGGGACGAAGACGACGAAGAGGGCGTTGAGTTCATCTACAAACGTTAATCTCTGCTTCCCCTCGCTCAGGCGGGTCGAAGAGATAAAAAAATGCCGGGTCAGCATGATGCTCCCGGCATTTTTTATTAGTTGTTCTGATAGATATCTTTGTACAACCGGCTCTCAAAGCGCACCAGCGGAATGCGGCGGTTGCGCTGATCGGCAGGTTCAACTGCATACCCCGAGAGATACTGCACAAACGCCATTCGCTGACCGCTGGCGGTGGTGATAAACCCAGCCAGGTTATATACCCCTTGCAGCGAGCCCGTTTTCGCCGATACCTTGCCGTCCACGCCCGCTTCGTGCAGCCCGGCCCGGTATTGCAGTGAGCCGTCATAGCCTGCTAACGGCAACATGGAGATGAAATTCAGCTCGGTATCATGCTGGGCGATATATTGCAGCACCTGCATCATGGTCGCTGGTGCGAGCAGGTTGTGGCGCGACAGGCCGGAACCATCCGCAATAATGGTATTGCCCAGATCGACCCCGGCTTGCTGGCGCAGGATCTGCCTGACCGCATCTGAACCTGCTCGCCAGGTGCCCGGCACGCCGAAGCGCGCATGGCCAATCATGCGAAAGACGGTATCCGCAATCATGTTGTCCGATTTCTTCAGCATGATTTTCAGCAGATCGTGTAGCGGCGCGGATTGTTTACTGGCGATAACGGTACCGGGTTGATTGACCTGTGTCTGGCGTAGCAGCGTGCCGGTGTAGGTGATACCTGCCTGGGTAAGTTCCTGCTTGAGAATAGCGCCTGCATAGCTGGCACCATCCTGTACGGCAAAGGCGAGCGGCAATGGCTCGGCGCGCTGGGGTAAACAGCCTGTCAGCGTGAAACGGTTGAGATCGCCCGGCACCACATCCAGCTCGCAATATTGCGCTTCCGATGAGCCGCGAGCCAGCGTACGTACCTGGCTGAACATGTTTACCGGGTAGTAAGAGGCGACACGAATGTAGGCTAAATCACCCGCGTTTTGCGCGCTATAAAGCGAAATCGAGAAGCAGTTGCGATCGATGATGGCGGCGGCTGGCGGCGCGCTAAAGCACTGTGTCATATCGTTCCACGGCCAGCCCGGTGCTTTGTCATGGCTGGCAAAAATCGAGGTATCGATTAACACGTTGCCATCAATTTTCTGTACGCCTGATTTTTTCAGCGATGCGACCATGTTGCGAATATCCTGACGTTTTAGCGTCGGATCGCCACCAAATCGTGCAATTAAGTCGCCTTTAAGCGTACCGCCATCGACAGAACCTTTGCTTTCCAGCGTGGTTGTAAAGCGAAAGTCCGGCCCCAGTTGTAATAGTGCCGCCAGCGCGGTGATCACTTTTTGCGTACTCGCCGGCAACGCCATCTGTTTGGCGTGGTAATCAATTTCGGGAGCCTCGGCGCCGACCTTTTGCACCATCAACGCCAGGTTGGCACCGTCCGGAAGCTGGTTGATGTACTCGTCGACATTCGCGGCCTGAACATTCAGGGCTATACTGGTGGACAATCCGATGATAAAGCTGGGAAATCGCATAATCTCGCGCTAACAAGCTGGAAACAGGCCGACATACTACGGCGCATCGACCCGGAAAGTAAACGATGACCCACGGTGAACTTCCGGTTAAAATACGTATCAAATTGAAAAATTGCGCTGACCTGGGGCTTTGTCTCCGGGTCAGTTTTCTTTTGCTCCTGCCCGGCTGTTTACGCCTGAATGCGGGGAGGTAACGCTGACGGGGTGGGGGACTACTCCTAACAGGAATGTTTAAGAGGTATAACAAATGCAAGCTATTCCGATGACCCTACGTGGTGCAGAGAAACTGCGCGAAGAGCTGGAGTTTTTAAAAACCGTTCGTCGCCCTGAAATCATCGCCGCTATTGCGGACGCCCGTGAACATGGCGATCTCAAAGAGAACGCTGAATACCACGCCGCGCGTGAGCAGCAGGGCTTTTGCGAAGGCCGCATTAAAGATATCGAAGCGAAACTGTCGAATGCGCAGGTTATCGATATCTCCAAAATGCCAAAAAATGGCCGCGTTATTTTCGGGTCCACGGTCACCGTGCTGAACCTGGATAACGATGAAGAGCAGACTTACCGTATTGTGGGCGATGACGAAGCCGACTTTAAGCAGAATCTTATTTCCGTGAACTCGCCTATCGCCCGCGGCCTGGTGGGGAAAGAGCAAGATGATGTGGTTGTCATTCGCACCCCAGGCGGCGAAGTGGAGTACGAAATCATCAAGGTGGAATATATTTGATCACTGCGTCAACGTTAATTGTTGACGGATTGTAAAGATAAGAAAAAGGCCGCATTGCGGCCTTTTATGAACTCCAGGAGCGTGGCATTTTGCTCATCTGCTGGCGGAAACCCCTCGTTTTACACTGATTTTGTGTTCAACTCAGGATATCCTTTAGCGCGGCAGCGAAATTTTACGCTCTGCGGTCGGGCGATAAAGTACCAGCGTTTTGCCGATGACCTGGACATTACAGGCACCGGTTTCGCGAACGATAGCTTCCACGATCAAGGTCTTAGTTTCTCTCTCTTCAGAGGCGATCTTCACCTTGATAAGTTCATGGTGCTCAAGCGCTTGTTCAATCTCGGCCAGTACCCCTTCGGTCAAACCATTGTTGCCAAGCATAACTACCGGCTTGAGCGGATGTGCCAGACCTTTCAGGTGCTGTTTTTGTTTAGTACTCAGATTCATCGTATATTTTGCTTACGTTGGGATTGAAAACGGGTCATTCTACCGCCATCTCCTCTGTATCGCCAAATTGCGCGTCGAAATTTCTCGGTGTCGCCGATGAAACCGGATGGAAAGTTAAATGACAGGTAAAAAGCGTTCTGCCAGCTCAAGCCGCTGGCTTCAGGAACACTTTAGCGATAAATATGTTCAACAGGCGCAGAAAAAAGGGTTACGTTCCCGAGCCTGGTTTAAACTTGATGAAATACAGCAAAGTGACAAGATTTTTAAACCGGGGATGACCGTGGTTGACCTGGGTGCTGCACCCGGTGGATGGTCGCAATATGCGGTCACACAGATTGGTGGGAACGGGCGCATTATCGCGTGCGATCTTTTACCGATGGATCCAATCGTCGGCGTAGACTTCCTTCAGGGCGATTTTCGTGATGAATTAGTTCTGAAAGCCTTACTGGAGCGTGTTGGTGACAGTAAAGTTCAGGTTGTCATGTCAGATATGGCTCCCAATATGAGCGGAACGCCAGCGGTTGATATTCCCCGCTCTATGTATCTGGTAGAGCTGGCGCTGGAGATGTGCCGCGATGTGTTAGCGCCAGGCGGTAATTTTTTAGTGAAAGTGTTCCAGGGCGAAGGTTTCGATGAGTACCTTACGGAAATTCGCTCCCTGTTTACGAAGGTTAAAGTGCGTAAACCGGACTCTTCACGTGCTCGTTCGCGTGAAGTGTATATTGTAGCGACCGGGCGAAAATGATACCCCGTTGATTTCTGCCTTCGGTTTGAATGAAACGGGATATGTTGTATCCTGCCGCTGTTTTTAACACAGTTGTAATATGAGGTTAATCCCTTGAGTGACATGGCGAAAAACCTAATACTCTGGCTGGTCATTGCCGTCGTGCTGATGTCAGTATTCCAGAGCTTTGGGCCCAGCGAGTCAAATGGCCGTAAGGTGGATTACTCCACTTTCCTGCAAGAGGTCAACCAGGACCAGGTTCGCGAAGCGCGTATCAACGGACGTGAGATCAACGTTACCAAGAAAGATAGTAACCGTTACACGACTTACATCCCGGTCAACGATCCTAAACTGCTCGACAACCTGCTGACCAAAAACGTCAAGGTTGTGGGTGAACCACCTGAAGAACCGAGCCTGCTTGGTAACATCTTCATCTCCTGGTTCCCGATGCTGTTGCTGATTGGGGTATGGATTTTCTTCATGCGCCAGATGCAGGGCGGCGGTGGCAAAGGTGCCATGTCGTTCGGTAAGAGCAAAGCGCGCATGCTGACGGAAGATCAGATCAAAACCACTTTTGCTGACGTCGCAGGCTGCGATGAAGCGAAAGAGGAAGTGGGCGAGCTGGTTGAATATCTGCGTGAGCCGAGCCGTTTCCAGAAACTGGGCGGTAAAATCCCGAAAGGCGTCCTGATGGTCGGCCCTCCGGGTACCGGTAAAACGTTGCTGGCGAAAGCCATCGCTGGCGAAGCGAAAGTGCCGTTTTTCACCATTTCCGGTTCTGACTTTGTTGAGATGTTTGTCGGCGTGGGCGCATCCCGCGTACGCGACATGTTTGAACAGGCCAAGAAAGCCGCACCGTGCATCATCTTTATCGATGAGATTGACGCCGTTGGCCGCCAGCGTGGCGCAGGTTTAGGCGGTGGTCACGATGAGCGTGAGCAGACCCTGAACCAGATGCTGGTTGAGATGGATGGTTTTGAAGGCAATGAAGGCATTATCGTTATTGCTGCGACCAACCGTCCGGACGTACTGGATCCGGCGTTGCTGCGTCCAGGCCGTTTCGACCGTCAGGTTGTCGTTGGGCTCCCGGACGTTCGCGGTCGCGAGCAGATCCTGAAAGTGCATATGCGCCGTGTGCCGCTGTCGCCGGATATTGACGCTGCGATCATTGCGCGCGGTACTCCGGGCTTCTCCGGTGCGGACCTGGCCAACCTGGTCAACGAAGCTGCGCTGTTTGCTGCGCGCGGTAACAAACGCGTTGTCTCAATGGTTGAGTTCGAAAAAGCGAAAGACAAAATCATGATGGGCGCAGAACGTCGCTCCATGGTGATGACGGAAGCGCAGAAAGAGTCTACCGCGTATCACGAAGCGGGCCATGCGATTATCGGTCGTCTGGTGCCTGAACACGACCCGGTACATAAAGTGACGATTATTCCGCGCGGTCGTGCGCTGGGCGTAACCTTCTTCCTGCCGGAAGGGGATGCGATTAGCGCCAGCCGTCAGAAGCTGGAGAGCCAAATCTCTACGCTGTATGGCGGTCGCCTGGCGGAAGAGATCATCTACGGGGCCGAACATGTTTCTACCGGTGCGTCGAACGACATTAAAGTCGCGACCAACCTGGCACGTAACATGGTGACGCAGTGGGGTTTCTCGGACAAACTCGGTCCGCTGCTTTATGCCGAAGAAGAGGGCGAGGTGTTCCTCGGACGTTCCGTCGCGAAAGCGAAACATATGTCTGATGAAACCGCACGTATTATCGACCAGGAAGTGAAGGCGCTGATTGAACGTAACTACAATCGTGCGCGTCAGATCCTGAATGAGAACATGGATATTCTGCATGCGATGAAAGATGCTCTGATGAAATATGAGACCATCGACGCACCGCAGATTGATGATCTGATGTCTCGTCGTGATGTACGTCCGCCAGCGGGCTGGGAAGATCCAGGCGCGAATAACTCTGACAATAACGGTACCCCGCGAGCGCCGCGTCCGGTTGATGAACCGCGTACGCCGAACCCGGGCAATACCATGTCAGAGCAGTTTGGCGACAAATAAGCTTTCTGCAGTTGATGAACTGTCTGTAACTAAACCCTGGGGCCTGCTCCGGGGTTTTTCTTTTCTGTTCAACCGTAATACCTTCAGGGACTTCAGTCATGAAACTTCATGCCCAGGGCTCCACACTTGAGCTGTCTCATCCTCATGTGATGGGGATCCTCAACGTCACGCCGGACTCCTTTTCTGATGGCGGCAGCCACAACACGCTGATTGAGGCGGTCAAACATGCCAACCTGATGATTAACGCAGGAGCGACCATCGTGGATATCGGCGGTGAATCCACGCGGCCCGGTGCCGCGGAGGTGAGCGTTGAAGAGGAGCTGGCGCGCGTCATTCCGGTTGTGGAGGCAATAGCGCAACGCTTTGAAGTGTGGATCTCGGTTGATACCTCAAAGCCTGAGGTGATCCGTGAAGCCGCGCGGGCAGGTGCGCATATCATCAATGATATCCGCTCGTTGACGGAGCCTGGCGCACTTGAGGCGGCGGCGCAAAGCGGATTGCCTGTCTGCCTGATGCATATGCAGGGTCAACCAAAGACGATGCAGGAAGCACCAAAATATGATGATGTCTTTGCCGACGTTAACCGTTTTTTTGCTGAAAATATTGCGCGCTGCGAACGTGCGGGGATCGCAAAAGAAAAATTGTTGCTCGACCCTGGCTTCGGTTTCGGTAAGAATCTTTCCCACAATTATGCGCTGCTTGCCCGATTAAGCGAGTTTCACCACTTCGGCTTACCGCTGTTGGTCGGAATGTCGCGTAAGTCGATGATCGGGCAGTTGTTAAATGTCGGGCCCGCAGAGCGGTTAAGCGGCAGCCTGGCATGTGCAGTGATTGCTGCGATGCATGGTGCGCAGATTATTCGTGTCCATGACGTAAAAGAAACGGTAGAGGCTATGCGGGTGGTGGAAGCCACACTGTCAGCGAAGGAAAATAAACGCTATGAGTAATCGTAAATATTTTGGCACTGATGGCATTCGTGGCCGTGTTGGCGACGCACCAATCACCCCTGATTTCGTTCTGAAGCTGGGCTGGGCCGCAGGCAAGGTGCTGGCCCGTCACGGCTCACGTAAAATTATTATCGGCAAAGATACCCGCATCTCGGGCTATATGCTGGAATCCGCACTGGAAGCGGGGCTGGCTGCTGCCGGTCTTTCTGCTTCTTTCACCGGCCCGATGCCGACACCGGCGGTTGCTTACCTGACCCGAACCTTCCGGGCGGAAGCTGGGATCGTCATTTCTGCTTCTCATAACCCGTTCTATGACAACGGGATCAAATTCTTCTCCATCGACGGTACTAAGTTGCCGGACGCAGTTGAAGAGGCGATTGAAGCGGAGATGGAGAAAGAGTTGACCTGCGTTGACTCTGCCGAGCTGGGTAAAGCCAGCCGTATCGTCGATGCCGCAGGCCGTTACATTGAGTTTTGTAAAGCGACATTCCCTAATGAGCTGAGTCTCAATAACCTGAAGATTGTGGTGGATTGTGCCAATGGTGCGACATACCACATTGCCCCGAATGTCTTCCGCGAACTCGGTGCAAAAGTCATTGCGATTGGCTGCGAACCGGATGGCGTAAATATCAATGAAAAATGTGGCGCGACGGATGTTAAAGCGCTGCAAGAGCGTGTTCTGGCGGAAAAAGCGGATCTGGGTATCGCCTTCGACGGCGATGGCGATCGCGTGATCATGGTTGACCACGAAGGTCATAAAGTCGATGGCGACCAGATTATGTATATCATCGCGCGGGAAGGCCTGCGTCAGGGCCAGCTGCGCGGTGGCGCGGTTGGCACGCTGATGAGCAACATGGGGCTGGAGCTGGCGCTTAAGCAGCTGGGCATTCCATTTGCGCGCGCGAAAGTGGGCGACCGCTACGTGCTGGAAAAAATGCAGGAGAAAGGGTGGCGCATCGGTGCGGAGAACTCAGGCCATGTGATCCTGCTGGATAAAACCACCACAGGCGACGGGATTGTCGCTGGCTTGCAGGTAGTCGCGGCGATGGTGCGTAACCATATGACGCTACACGATCTCTGTAGCGGTATGAAAATGTTCCCGCAAGTGCTGGTGAACGTGCGCTTTACCGCTGGTAATGGCGATCCGCTTGAAGATGAGAACGTTAAAACCGTGATGGCAGAGGTTGAAGCGACGCTGGGCAACCGTGGTCGTGTGCTGCTGCGTAAGTCCGGCACTGAGCCATTAATCCGCGTAATGGTAGAAGGCGAGGATGAAGCGCAGGTTACCGCGCTGGCTAATCGTATCGCCGACGCCGTTAAAGCAGTTTAACGGTTCGGTAAGTGGCTAAAAAGGCAGCTTTTGCTGCCTTTTTCTTCACCACCTTGCGCTCTTTTGCTGTTTTTTTCCGCACTTGATAAAAAGCGTCGAAATTGCCCTTGCGCAGGTCATTCGCTTTAGTTAGTATTCACACCCGCTTCAGTGGGAAAGCATGAAACATCCCGCGTTATTGGTTTGAAGCATTGGCTGCGGCAACCCCGCAAGGAACAGGTTGATTATGTACGAAGCTCTTTTAGTAGTTTTCCTTATTGTGGCTCTGGCTCTTGTAGCTCTGATCATGCTGCAGCAAGGTAAAGGCGCTGACATGGGAGCCTCCTTTGGCGCTGGCGCGTCCGGTACGCTGTTCGGTTCAAGTGGTTCTGGTAACTTCATGACTCGTGCAACTGCTGTGCTGGCAACACTGTTCTTTATTATTAGCCTTGTGCTGGGCAACATTAACAGCAATAAAACCAATAAAGGAAGCGAGTGGGAAAATCTGAGCGCACCGGCGAAGAGTGAACAGACTCAGCCAGCAGCGCCGGCGAAGCCGACCAGCGATATCCCGCAGTAAGTTGTGAAGAAGTAAGTCGTGCCGAGGTGGTGGAATTGGTAGACACGCTACCTTGAGGTGGTAGTGCCCGATTGGGCTTACGGGTTCAAGTCCCGTCCTCGGTACCAACATTCTGAAAGAAAGACATCGAAAGATGTCTTTTTTTTCGCCTGTCGTTTGTATGCCTGACGTTACTGGCCGTTAAACCGACAACAAAAAAAGCGCCCGCAGGCGCTTTTTTTATTTCTGTAGCAGCGATTACTTCTTATCGCTGTGCTCCAGGTTTTCCACCTGCGGCAGGCCGTTACCTGCAGAAGTGGAGAGCAGGCCAGTTTGTACATAGTTGAACAGCTTGGCACGGGTATCGGTAATGTCGAGGTTACGCATGGTCAACTGACCAATACGATCGTCCGGGGAGAATACCGAATCACCTTTCTCCATGGTCAGACGCTCTGCCTGGTAGGTCAGATTATCGGAAACCGTGTTGAGGATTGAGTAGTCATTCCCGCGACGCAGCTCGAGCGTCACTTCGCCAGTAATGGCGCTTGCAACCCAACGCTGCAGGGCATCACGCAGCATCAGCGCCTGCGGATCGAACCAGCGGCCTTGATAGAGCAGGCGTCCAAGCTGACGACCATGAGCGTGATACTGCTCAATTGTGTCTTCGTTATGAATGCCGGTCAGCAGACGTTCGTAAGCGATATGCAGCAGCGCCATCCCAGGGGCTTCATAGATACCGCGGCTTTTCGCTTCAATGATACGGTTCTCGATCTGATCGCTCATGCCCAGACCGTGACGGCCGCCGATACGGTTGGCTTCCATCATCAGTTCAACATCGTCGCTGAAGGTTTTGCCATTCAGCGCAACAGGGTGGCCCTGTTCAAAACGTACGGTAACTTCCTCTGCCGGGATCTTCACACTCTCATCCCAGAACTTCACGCCCATGATCGGGTTAACGATTTTGACGCTGGAGTTGAGGAATTCGAGATCCTTCGCTTCGTGGGTGGCACCCAGCATATTGGAGTCTGTTGAGTAGGCTTTCTCGGCTGACATTTTGTAGTCGAAGCCTGATGCGGTCATGAATTCGGACATTTCCTGACGACCACCCAGCTCGTCAATAAAGTCAGTATCGAGCCACGGTTTATAGATCTTCAGTTCGGCATTGGTCAGCAGGCCGTAACGATAGAACCGTTCGATATCGTTGCCTTTATAAGTGCTGCCGTCACCCCAGATGTTGACGCCATCCTCTTTCATGGCTGCAACCAGCATAGTGCCGGTTACCGCACGACCGAGTGGAGTGGTATTAAAATAGGTTAAGCCGCCGGTGGTGTTATGAAATGCTCCGCACTGGATAGCGGCAATGCCTTCGGCGACCAGCTGTTTACGACAGTCGATCAGGCGAGCATTTTCCGCACCGTACTCTTTTGCGCGACGCGGGATCGCCTCATAGTCATCCTCGTCAGGCTGGCCCAGGTTGGCAGTGTATGCATAAGGAACTGCGCCTTTCTGACGCATCCACAGCAGCGCTGCGCTGGTGTCCAGACCGCCTGAAAAAGCAATACCAATACGTTGACCTGCGGGAAGATGCTTGAGAATCGTTGTCATAAAAAAATCCCTGCTTGATAGACTGATGGTGAGAGACTTAACAGCCACGCCACGCTATTTGTACCACTCATTCTTACATCTGTAGTGAATGGTTATGCAAAATTAATGAGTTTTCATTTAATCATCTTTTGGCGCGTACCGGAAGAGAGAAGCGCAATTTTCATTGTATAACTGAAAGAAAAAGCGGCATCTGTGCATAAAAACTCTCTTAATAATATGCAATAACGGCGGAGCACGTGATGCTATGGATGAGCGGTTGACACAACGTGATGTTTTTCAATATACTGCAAGCCGGTTTTACGTCCCGTCTTCGGTACCAAATCCCAGCATTATTTGCAAGTTGACGCTCAATCGAGTAAAATTTGCCACGTTTCAGGCGCGGGGTGGAGCAGCCTGGTAGCTCGTCGGGCTCATAACCCGAAGGTCGTCGGTTCAAATCCGGCCCCCGCAACCACTTTCCCTTAGTGTTCTTTTTCAAATATACTGTGAAGACTTAACGCCTTCTCTAGCGGGATTTGAAAAGAGTTCTTCCGGAAGGTTATCCAGGCCGCAGTTGCGGCTATAGGGTTCAGTTATTTAAAGCCCCGATTTATCGGGGTTTTTTGTTATCTGAGTACGAAATAACTGGGCTATATGCCCTTTTTTTATGTCTTGGGGGTGGACTTGTCCACATTAGAGCAAAAATTAACAGAGATGATTACGGCACCGGTTGAAGCACTGGGCTATGAACTGGTCGGTATCGAATTTGTGCGTGGTCGCACATCTACGCTGCGCATCTATATTGATAGTGAAGATGGCATCAATGTTGATGATTGCGCTGATGTCAGCCACCAGGTCAGTGCGGTACTGGATGTTGAAGATCCTATTACCGTTGCGTATAACCTGGAAGTTTCCTCACCAGGTCTTGAGCGACCTTTGTTTACGGCTGAGCACTACGCCCGCTTTAAGGGCGACGAAGTTTCGCTGGTGCTGCGAATGGCGGTGCAGAACCGTCGTAAGTGGCAGGGCATCATTAAAGATGTCGATGGCGAAATGATCACCGTTACGGTCGAAGGTAAAGATGAAGTGTTCGCCTTGAGCAATATTCAAAAAGCGAACCTGGTCCCCCACTTTTAACAGTCTGGATTGAGGTGAAAGGCCCCCAATGAACAAAGAAATTTTGGCTGTTGTTGAAGCTGTTTCTAACGAAAAGTCGCTTCCGCGTGAAAAAATCTTTGAAGCGCTGGAAAGTGCTCTGGCTACAGCAACCAAGAAAAAATATGAGCAAGAGATTGATGTGCGTGTAAGCATCGATCGTAAAAGCGGTGATTTTGACACCTTCCGTCGCTGGCTGATCGTCGAAGAAGTGACGCAGCCGACGCGTGAAATCACTCTCGAAGCGGCACGTTACGAAGATGAGAGCCTGAACCTCGACGATTACGTTGAAGATCAGATTGAATCTGTGACGTTTGACCGTATCACCACCCAAACCGCGAAGCAGGTTATCGTACAGAAAGTACGTGAAGCAGAGCGCGCTATGGTTGTCGATCAGTTCCGCGAACACGAAGGTGAAATCATCACCGGCGTGGTGAAAAAAGTGAACCGCGACAACATCACGCTGGATCTGGGCAACAACGCTGAAGCCGTGATCCTACGCGAAGATATGCTGCCGCGTGAAAACTTCCGTCCGGGCGACCGCATTCGCGGCGTGCTGTACGCAGTCCGTCCTGAAGCGCGCGGTGCGCAGCTGTTCGTGACGCGTTCCAAGCCGGAAATGCTGGTCGAACTGTTCCGCATCGAAGTACCAGAAATCGGCGAAGAAGTTATCGAGATCAAAGCCGCAGCCCGCGATCCGGGTTCTCGCGCCAAAATTGCGGTGAAAACCAACGACAAGCGTATCGACCCGGTTGGGGCATGCGTTGGTATGCGCGGTGCCCGTGTTCAGGCCGTTTCTACCGAACTCGGCGGCGAGCGTATCGATATCGTACTGTGGGACGACAACCCGGCCCAGTTCGTTATCAACGCAATGGCACCGGCTGATGTTGCTTCTATCGTGGTGGATGAAGATAAGCACACCATGGATATCGCTGTTGAAGCGGGCAACCTGGCGCAGGCGATTGGCCGTAACGGTCAGAACGTGCGTCTCGCGTCTCAGCTGAGCGGCTGGGAACTCAACGTTATGACCGTTGAAGATCTGCAGTCCAAGCATCAGGCTGAGGCTCACGCAGCGATTGATACCTTCACCCGTTACCTGGATATTGACGAAGATTTCGCCACTGTACTGGTCGAAGAAGGTTTCTCAACGCTGGAAGAACTGGCCTATGTGCCAATCAAAGAGCTGCTGGAAATCGATGGCCTGGATGAAGACACCGTCGAAGCCCTGCGTGATCGTGCGAAAAGCGCACTGACTACTCTGGCGCTGGCGCAGGAAGAAAGCCTGGGGAATAAAGAACCGGCTGAAGACCTGCTGAACCTGGACGGTCTGGATCGTGCACTGGCTTTCAAACTGGCTGCTCGTGGTGTTTGTACGCTGGAAGACCTCGCCGAGCAAGGTGTGGATGACCTGAGCGATATCGAAGGGTTAACTGCCGACAAAGCCGGTGAGCTCATCATGGCCGCGCGTAATATTTGCTGGTTTGGTGACGAAGCGTAATAAACTGTAGCAGGAAGGAACAGCATGACAGATGTAACCGTAAAAACGCTGGCCGCTGAGATTCAAACCTCTGTGGACCGCCTGGTACAGCAATTTGCTGATGCAGGGATCCGCAAGTCTGCTGATGATTCAGTGACAGCGCAGGAAAAACAGACGCTGTTAGCGCATCTGAACCGTGAACACGGTTCTGCGCCTGATAAGCTGACGTTGCAGCGCAAAACGCGCAGCACATTAAATATTCAGGGCACCGGTGGGAAAAGTAAGTCGGTGCAGATCGAAGTCCGTAAAAAGCGCACCTTTGTAAAACGCGATCCACAAGAGGCTGAACGTCTCGCTGCGGAAGAAGAGGCGATGCGTGAAGCGGAGGAGAAGGCCCGTCGTGAAGCAGAGGAAGCCGCTGAGCGAGAAGCCGAGGAAAAAGCCAAGCGTGAAGCCGAAGTGCGTCTGAAACGTGAAGCTGAAGAAAAAGCTAAACGCGAAAATGCCGAAAGCACGAAACGCGAAGCTGCGGAAAATAGCAAAGTGAGCAACCATCAAACTGACGAAGTGACCAGGGCAGCCCAGACGGAAAAAGCCCGTCGTGAATCCGAAGCGCAGGAACTCAAGCGTAAAGCGGAAGAAGAGGCTCGTCGTAAACTGGAAGAAAATGCACGTCGCGTAGCGGAAGAAGCCCGTCGAATGGCAGAACAGAACGAAGCAACCTGGACGGCAACGCCAGGCGAAGAAGAAGAGACGACCGGCGATTATCACGTCACCACCTCCCAGCATGCACGTCAGGCGGAAGATGATAACGATCGTGAAGTCGAAGGTGGCCGTGGTCGTACGCGTACCGCTAAAGCGCCGCGTCCGAAGAAAGGCAACAAGCATGCTGAAAGCAAAGCTGACCGTGAAGAAGCGCGCGCCGCGATTCGCGGTGGTAAAGGCGGCCGTCAGCGTAAAGGCTCTGCACTGCAGCAGGGCTTCAATAAACCGGCACAGGCCGTTAACCGTGACGTTGTGATCGGTGAAACCCTGACCGTCGGCGAGCTGGCAAATAAAATGGCAGTTAAAGGCTCTCAGGTCATCAAAGCGATGATGAAACTGGGCGCGATGGCAACCATCAACCAGGTCATTGACCAGGAAACCGCGCAACTGGTTGCGGAAGAGATGGGTCACAAAGTTATCCTGCGTCGTGAAAACGAGCTGGAAGAAGCGGTAATGAGCGACCGTGACACAGGTGCTGCGGCTGAACCGCGCGCGCCGGTGGTGACCATCATGGGTCACGTTGACCACGGTAAAACCTCGCTGCTGGACTATATTCGTTCAACGAAAGTGGCCTCCGGTGAAGCGGGCGGCATTACCCAGCACATCGGTGCTTACCACGTTGAAACCGACAACGGTATGATCACCTTCCTGGATACCCCAGGCCACGCCGCGTTTACCGCAATGCGTGCCCGCGGTGCTCAGGCAACGGATATCGTTGTTCTGGTTGTCGCAGCAGACGATGGCGTAATGCCACAGACTATCGAAGCTATTCAGCACGCGAAAGCGGCGAAAGTGCCGGTTGTTGTTGCGGTAAACAAAATCGATAAGCCGGAAGCCGATCCGGATCGCGTTAAAAACGAACTCTCTCAGTACGGGATCATTCCGGAAGAGTGGGGCGGCGAAAGCCAGTTCGTTCACGTGTCCGCGAAAGCCGGTACCGGTATCGACGACCTGCTGGATGCTATTCTGCTGCAGGCCGAAGTTCTGGAACTGCACGCTGTCCGTAAAGGCATGGCGAGCGGTGTCGTTATCGAATCCTTCCTGGATAAAGGTCGTGGTCCGGTAGCTTCTGTACTTGTGCGTGAAGGTACGCTGCATAAAGGCGACATCGTTCTGTGCGGCTTCGAGTATGGCCGTGTGCGTGCGATGCGTGACGAGCTGGGTCGCGAAGTGACTGAAGCGGGTCCGTCCATTCCGGTGGAAATCCTTGGTCTCTCCGGCGTTCCGGCGGCGGGTGACGAAGCCACCGTGGTACGTGACGAGAAGAAAGCGCGTGAAGTTGCGCTCTATCGTCAGGGCAAATTCCGCGAAGTTAAGCTGGCTCGCCAGCAGAAATCTAAGCTGGAAAACATGTTTGCCAACATGACCGAAGGCGAAGTGCACGAAGTGAACATCGTGCTGAAAGCTGACGTTCAGGGCTCCGTGGAAGCTATCTCCGACTCGCTGCTGAAACTCTCTACTGAAGAAGTGAAAGTGAAGATTGTCGGCTCCGGCGTAGGTGGTATCACTGAAACCGACGCCACGCTTGCAGCTGCGTCCAATGCTATCCTGGTTGGCTTCAACGTTCGTGCTGATGCCTCTGCGCGCCGCGTGATCGAAGCGGAAGGTCTGGATCTGCGTTACTACTCCGTCATCTATAACCTGATCGACGAAGTGAAAGCGGCGATGAGCGGTATGCTCTCACCTGAGCTGAAACAGCAGATCATCGGTCTGGCTGAAGTGCGTGATGTGTTCAAATCGCCGAAATTCGGCGCGATTGCCGGCTGTATGGTTACTGAAGGCGTCGTCAAACGTCACAACCCGATCCGCGTCCTGCGTGACAACGTGGTTATCTATGAAGGTGAGCTGGAATCCCTGCGCCGCTTCAAAGATGACGTTAACGAAGTCCGTAACGGCATGGAGTGTGGTATCGGCGTTAAGAACTACAATGACGTACGTACCGGCGATATGATCGAAGTATTCGAAATTATCGAAATTAAGCGCTCTATCGAATAATCGACGCATTAGCGCAACGTAGGCCGGGAGCGAAGCGCCACCCGGCAAGAGATATCTAAAGGGGCTGCGGCCCCTTTTTAGTCTGGAGAAGTAATATGGCGAAAGAATTTGGTCGCCCGCAGCGCGTCGCTCAGGAGTTGCAAAAAGAGATTGCGACTATTCTGCAGCGTGAAATCAAAGATCCGCGCCTGGGCATGATGACCACCGTATCCGGTGTCGAAGTCTCCCGCGATCTGGCGTATGCCAAAGTGTTCGTAACTTTCCTGAATGACAAAGACGAAGAGTCGGTAAAAGCGGGCATTAAAGCTCTGCATGACGCTTCCGGTTTTATCCGTTCCCTGCTGGGGAAAGCGATGCGTCTGCGTATCGTGCCGGAACTGACATTCTTCTACGACAACTCGCTAGTTGAAGGGATGCGCATGTCCAACCTGGTCACCAGCGTGGTGAAGCACGATGACGAACGTCGTGTGAACCCGGACGACAGCAAGGAGGACTAATGAGTCGTCCTCGTCGTCGCGGCCGCGACGTGCATGGCGTACTGCTGCTGGATAAGCAGCAGGGCGCATCAAGTAACGATGTCCTGCAGAAAGTTAAGCGCCTTTATAACGCCAACCGTGCGGGCCACACCGGCGCGCTGGATCCGCTGGCAACCGGCATGCTGCCGATTTGCCTCGGTGAAGCGACGAAATTTTCCCAGTATCTGCTCGATTCCGATAAGCGTTACCGGGTGATTGCCCGCCTGGGCCAGCGCACCGACACGTCGGATGCGGATGGTCAGGTGGTTGAAGAACGCCCGGTGACCTTTACAGCCGCAGAGCTGGCGAGCGCACTGGAGAGTTTCCGCGGTAACACGCAGCAAATCCCTTCGATGTACTCGGCTCTGAAGTATCAGGGCAAGAAGCTTTATGAATATGCGCGGCAGGGCATTGAAGTGCCGCGTGAAGCACGTCCCATCACCGTGTATGAACTGCTGTTTATCCGTCATGAAGGGGATGAGCTGGAACTGGAAATCCACTGCTCAAAAGGGACCTACATTCGCACCATCATTGACGATCTGGGCGAGAAGCTGGGCTGCGGCGCGCATGTCATCTATTTGCGTCGTCTGGCGGTCAGCCGCTATCCGATTGAGCGGATGGTAACCCTTGAGCAGTTGCATGCCCTGGTGCAGCAGGCCGAGCAGCAGGACGTTCCCGCGGCAGCGCTGCTTGATCCGCTGTTGATGCCGATGGATAGCCCGGCGTCCGATTTCCCTGTGGTAAACATCCCCACCGTGGTTGCCGCCTATTTCAAAAATGGCCAACCGGTGCGCGCTTCCACAACGCCGGGTGAAGGGCTGGTTCGCGTGACGGAAGGCGAAGAGGGCAAGTTTATCGGCATGGGTGAAATGGATGATGAGGGGCGAGTTGCGCCGCGTCGTCTGGTTGTTGAGTATCCTGCTGACTGACGGGCTTACCTTGCGGGAATGCCCGACTACGAGTAGAATATTGCCGCTTAACGCCGGGCTATGTATTTAACATACCCGGCGTTAAACCTGGGGGAGCTGAATTAGAGATCGGCACCCTGTCATTCTTATATCACTGGAGTTGAAAATGTCTCTAAGCGTTGAAGCTAAAGCAAAAATCGTTTCCGAGTTTGGTCGTGGTTCTAACGACAGCGGTTCTACCGAAGTTCAGGTTGCACTGCTGACTGCTCAGATTAACCACCTGCAGGGTCACTTTGCAGAGCACAAAAAAGATCACCACAGCCGTCGTGGTCTGCTGCGTATGGTTTCTCAGCGTCGTAAACTGCTCGACTACCTGAAACGTAAAGACGTTGCACGCTACACCGCGCTGATCGAGCGTCTGGGTCTGCGTCGCTAAGTCTGGCGAGTTTCAAGAAGGGGCCTTTACGGCCCCTTTTTTCAACCAGGCGGCAGCAATTGGCAGTAAACTGATGTATTGTTGCCAGGTATGATCTTCATTGCAGAGGTTCGCGCGGCTAATGAGAGGCTTTATCCGTAATGGGCGGGTTAAGGTTGTCATTAGTCGCGAGGATGCAAGAAGGTCCGGTTTAATTATCAGCACGCCCTGGGTGTGCTGATGTTCATTAAGAAAGGATAGAATTTTGCTGAATCCGATCATTCGTAAATTCCAATATGGTCAACACACCGTCACGCTGGAAACCGGCATGATGGCCCGTCAGGCAACCGCTGCCGTGATGGTAAGCATGGACGACACTGCGGTGTTCGTTACCGTTGTTGGCCAGAAAAAAGCGAAACCAGGTCAGGACTTTTTCCCGCTGACCGTTAACTACCAGGAGCGTACCTACGCTGCCGGTAAAATCCCGGGTGGCTTCTTCCGTCGTGAAGGCCGTCCGAGCGAAGGCGAAACCCTGATCGCGCGTCTGATTGACCGTCCGGTTCGCCCGCTGTTCCCGGAAGGTTTCGTTAACGAAGTACAGGTTATCGCGACCGTGGTCTCCGTTAACCCGCAGGTTAACCCGGATATCGTGGCGATGATTGGCGCTTCTGCTGCACTCTCTCTGTCTGGTATTCCGTTCAACGGCCCGATCGGCGCCGCGCGCGTTGGTTACATCAACGACCAGTATGTGCTGAACCCGACTCAGGAAGAGCTGAAATCCAGCAAGCTTGATCTGGTTGTTGCCGGTACCGAAGCGGCCGTGCTGATGGTTGAATCTGAAGCTGAACTGCTGAGCGAAGATCAGATGCTGGGCGCGGTAGTTTACGGCCACGAGCAGCAGCAGATTGTTATTCAGAACATCAACGATCTGGTGAAAGAAGCCGGTAAACCGCGCTGGGACTGGCAGCCAGAAGCGGTCAACGAAGTGCTGAATGCACGCGTTGCAGCGCTGGCAGAGTCTCGTCTGAGCGATGCTTACCGCATCACCGACAAACAGGAGCGTTACGCTCAGGTTGACGTGATCAAATCTGAAACCATCGCGACGCTGGTGGCAGAAGATGAGACCCTGGACGCTAACGAGCTGGGCGAAATCCTGCACGCTATCGAGAAAAACGTTGTTCGTAGCCGCGTACTGGCAGGCGAACCGCGTATCGATGGTCGCGAAAAAGATATGATTCGTGGTCTGGACGTTCGTACCGGCGTTCTGCCGCGTACTCACGGCTCCGCACTCTTCACCCGTGGCGAAACGCAGGCGCTGGTTACCGCAACCCTGGGTACCGCACGTGACGCGCAGAACATCGACGAACTGATGGGCGAGCGCACTGACAGCTTCCTGTTCCACTACAACTTCCCTCCGTACTCTGTAGGGGAGACCGGTATGGTCGGTTCACCGAAGCGTCGTGAAATTGGTCACGGTCGTCTGGCGAAACGCGGCGTGCTGGCTGTTATGCCGGAAGCTGATAAATTCCCGTACACCGTGCGTGTGGTTTCTGAAATCACCGAATCCAACGGTTCCTCTTCCATGGCTTCCGTGTGCGGCGCATCGCTGGCACTGATGGATGCAGGCGTACCGGTAAAAGCCGCTGTCGCAGGTATCGCAATGGGCCTCGTGAAAGAGGGCGACAACTTTGTGGTTCTGTCTGACATCCTGGGCGATGAAGATCACCTGGGCGACATGGACTTTAAAGTAGCCGGTTCCCGCGACGGTATCTCTGCGCTGCAGATGGATATCAAAATCGAAGGCATCACCAAAGAGATCATGCAGGTTGCGCTGAACCAGGCGAAAGGCGCCCGTCTGCATATCCTGGGCGTGATGGAGCAGGCGATTAACGCGCCGCGCGGCGATATCTCTGAATTCGCACCGCGTATCCATACCATCAAGATCAACCCGGACAAGATCAAAGACGTTATCGGTAAAGGCGGCTCCGTTATCCGTGCGCTGACCGAAGAGACCGGCACCACCATCGAAATCGAAGATGACGGTACCGTGAAAATCGCGGCAACCGACGGCGACAAAGCGAAATTCGCGATTCGTCGTATCGAAGAGATCACTGCTGAGATCGAAGTGGGCCGTATCTACAACGGTAAAGTCACCCGTATCGTCGACTTTGGTGCGTTTGTTGCCATTGGTGGCGGTAAAGAGGGTCTGGTGCACATTTCTCAGATCGCCGATAAGCGTGTAGAGAAAGTGACCGACTACCTGCAGATGGGTCAGGAAGTACCGGTGAAAGTTCTGGAAGTTGACCGCCAGGGCCGTATTCGTCTAAGCATTAAAGAAGCAACTGAACAAACTCAGCCTGCTGAAGCGTCAGAAGCGCCGCAAGCAGAACTGGGCGAGTAAGGTTTGCCTTTTGCCCTCCGCGCAGGCGGAGGGCTTATTCTCAGGCAGGACGCCATGTTTGCAGCCGGGGGACAGGACGTTCATCCATTTGTTGTCTTCGGGAGTAGGAAATGAAGCCTTTTTTGCGCTGGTGTTTCGTTGCGACAGCTCTAACGCTGGCAGGATGCAGCAACTCTGCCTGGCGTAAGAGCGAAGTCCTCGCGGTGCCATTGCAACCGACTTTGCAGCAAGAAGTGATTCTGGCACGCATGGAACAAATTCTTGCCAGTCGGGCTTTATCCGATGACGAACGCGCGCAGCTTTTATATGAGCGCGGAGTGTTGTATGATAGTCTTGGTTTGAGAGCGTTGGCGCGGAATGATTTTTCACAAGCGCTGGCAATTCGACCCGATATGCCTGAAGTATTCAATTATTTAGGCATTTACTTAACGCAGGCAGGCAATTTTGATGCTGCCTATGAAGCGTTTGATTCTGTACTTGAGCTTGATCCAACTTACAACTACGCGCACTTAAACCGCGGTATCGCTCTGCACTACGGCGGCCGTGATAAGTTAGCGCAAGATGATCTGCTGGCGTTTTATCAAGACGATCCTAATGATCCTTTCCGTAGCCTGTGGCTTTACATCGTTGAGCGGAAGCTCGATGAGAACAAGGCGAAAGAAGCACTGAAGCAGCGCTTCGAAAAATCGGACAAGGAGCAATGGGGATGGAATATTGTCGAGTTCTACCTCGGTGACATTAGCGAAACTGCGCTGATGGATCGCCTGAAGGCGGACGCAACGGATAACACCTCGCTCGCTGAGCATCTCAGTGAAACCAACTTCTATTTAGGTAAGTACTACCTAAGTCTGGGGGATAAGGACAGCGCTACGGCACTGTTCAAATTAGCGGTTGCTAACAACGTCCACAACTTCGTTGAGCACCGTTATGCATTGTTGGAATTATCGCTCTTGGGCCAGGAGCAAGACGACCTGGCAGAATCGGACCAGCAATAGCTGACGACATAAACATCAGCCCGTAATCTTTTTTGATTGCCATCACCTTAACTGGTGAGGGCGTTGTTGTTCGTCAATACACCTACTTTGAGCCGGTTCACACTTTTCAATGAAAATTGCCAAATATTTTCACGATGAGTTATGTAGACTGGCCGCCAATGACATAGAGGCACTTGTACTACATGGCTGAATTCGAAACCACTTTTGCAGATCTGGGCCTGAAGGCTCCTATCCTTGAAGCCCTTAACGATCTCGGTTACGAAAAACCATCTCCGATCCAGGCGGAGTGCATTCCGCACCTGCTGAGCGGTCGTGACGTGCTGGGCATGGCCCAGACTGGTAGCGGGAAAACCGCAGCGTTTTCTCTTCCGCTGCTTAATAACATCGATCCGGACCTGCGTGCGCCGCAGATCCTTGTGCTTGCTCCAACCCGCGAACTGGCGGTTCAGGTAGCTGAAGCGATGACCGATTTCTCTAAACACATGCATGGCGTAAACGTGGTTGCTCTGTACGGCGGCCAGCGTTATGACGTGCAATTACGCGCCCTGCGTCAGGGTCCGCAGATCGTTGTCGGTACGCCGGGACGCCTGCTGGATCACCTGAAACGCGGCACTCTTGATCTCTCTAAACTGAGCGGTCTGGTGCTGGATGAAGCCGACGAAATGCTGCGCATGGGCTTCATCGAAGACGTAGAAACTATCATGGCGCAGATCCCGGAAGGTCATCAGACCGCTCTGTTCTCCGCCACCATGCCGGAAGCGATTCGCCGCATCACCCGCCGCTTTATGAAAGAGCCGCAGGAAGTGCGCATCCAGTCCAGCGTGACAACCCGCCCGGACATCAGCCAGAGCTACTGGTCTGTCTACGGCATGCGTAAAAACGAAGCGCTGGTTCGCTTCCTTGAAGCAGAAGATTTTGATGCTGCGATCATCTTCGTGCGCACCAAAAACGCGACCCTGGAAGTGGCTGAAGCGCTGGAGCGCAACGGTTACAACAGCGCCGCGCTGAACGGTGACATGAATCAGGCTCTGCGTGAGCAGACTCTGGAACGTCTGAAAGATGGTCGTCTGGACATCCTGATTGCAACCGACGTTGCGGCCCGTGGCCTGGACGTTGAGCGCATCAGCCTGGTTGTTAACTACGACATCCCGATGGACTCTGAGTCTTACGTTCACCGTATCGGCCGTACCGGTCGTGCGGGTCGTGCGGGTCGCGCGCTGCTGTTCGTTGAGAACCGCGAACGTCGTCTGCTGCGCAACATCGAACGTACGATGAAGCTGACCATTCCGGAAGTAGAGCTGCCGAACGCAGAGCTGCTGGGCAAACGCCGTCTGGAAAAATTCGCCGCGAAAGTACAGCAGCAGCTGGAAAGCAGCGATCTGGATCAGTACCGCGCGCTGCTGGCGAAAATCCAGCCCGCTTCTGAAGACGAGATGGATATTGAAACGCTGGCTGCCGCACTGCTGAAAATGGCACAGGGCGAACGTCCGCTGATCCTGCCGCCGGATGCACCGATGCGTCCTAAGCGTGAGTTCCGCGAGCGTGATGATCGTTTCGAACGCCGTGGCGATCGCAATGACCGTGGTCCGCGTAGCGATCGTGGCGGTGAGGACCGTCCGCGTCGTGAGCGTCGCGATGTTGGCGATATGGAGCTGTACCGTATTGAAGTGGGCCGTGATGACGGTGTTGAAGTTCGTCATATCGTTGGCGCAATCGCGAACGAAGGCGACATCAGCAGCCGCTACATCGGTAACATCAAACTGTTCGGTTCTCACTCCACTATCGAGCTGCCGAAAGGCATGCCGGGCGAGGTTCTTCAGCACTTTACCCGCACGCGTATTCTCAACAAACCGATGAATATGCAGCTGCTGGGTGATGCGCAGCCGCGTGAGCGTAGCGAACGTCGTCCTGGCGGCGAGCGTCGTAGCTTTGGCGGCGGTGAGCGTCGTGAAGGCGGTCGCGGTCCGCGTCGTGACGGTTCAGCACCGGCTGGTGCAGGCCGTTTCAGCGGTGAGCGTCGTGAAAATCGTGGCCCGCGTCGCGAAGAAGGTACTAGCCGTCGTCGTGACGCGTAAACCTTACGCTTAAAACGTAAAGTAATAGATACAGCCCCGATCGAAAAGATTGGGGCTTTTTTTATCCGCAATGTACTCCTGTACTGGTACAATGCATCGGCTTCACTTTCGGCATAGTGCCACTACAGGAGAACGTTTCAGATGTCGACACTGACAACCACCCAGGCTTCCCCTTCGCTGTTCGGCGGAGTGGTGATTATCGGCGGCACAATTATTGGCGCAGGCATGTTTTCCCTGCCGGTGGTGATGTCTGGCGCGTGGTTCTTCTGGTCGCTTCTGGCACTGGTTTTTACCTGGTTCTGCATGCTGCACTCTGGCCTGATGATCCTCGAAGCCAACCTCAACTACCGCAGCGGCGCAAGCTTCGACACCATGACCAAAGATCTGCTGGGCAAGAGCTGGAACCTGATCAACGGCCTCTCTATCGCCTTTGTGCTCTATATCCTGACCTACGCCTACATCTCAGCGAGCGGCTCGATTCTGCACCACACTTTTGCTGAAATGTCGCTGGATGTGCCGCCGCGGCTGGCAGGGCTGGGGTTTGCGCTGTTGGTGGCGTTTATCGTCTGGCTCTCAACCCACGCGGTCAGCCGCATGACGGCGATTGTGCTGGGCGCTAAAGTGATCACCTTCTTCCTCACCTTCGGCAGCCTGCTCGGGCATGTGCAGCCGGCAACGCTGTTTAACGTCGCGCAGAGCGACGCCTCTTATACACCCTATCTGCTGATGACGTTGCCGTTCTGTCTCGCCTCTTTCGGCTACCACGGCAATGTGCCGAGCCTGATGAAGTATTACGGTAAAGATCCGCGCGTTATTACCCGCTGTCTGGTCTACGGCACGCTGCTGGCGCTCGGGCTGTATGTGATTTGGTTACTGGTGACAATGGGGAATATTGCCCGGCCGGCGTTTATCGATATCGCGGCAAAGGGAGGCAATATCGATGTGCTGGTGCAGGCGTTGAGCGGCGTGCTGAACAGCCGCAGCCTCGATCTGCTGCTGGTGATCTTCTCCAACTTTGCCGTCGCCAGCTCTTTCCTCGGCGTGACGCTGGGGCTGTTTGATTACCTGGCCGATCTCTTCAAATTCAATGATGCGCCGCTGGGGCGTTTCAAAACCGCGCTGCTGACATTTCTGCCGCCGATCATTGGGGGGCTGCTGTGGCCGAACGGCTTTTTATACGCCATTGGTTATGCGGGTTTAGCTGCCACCATCTGGGCGGCGATTGTGCCAGCGCTGCTGGCGAACGCTTCACGTAAACGCTTCGGTAGCCCGGCGTTTCGAGTCTGGGGCGGTAAACCGATGATTATTCTGATCCTGCTGTTTGGTGCAGGCAATGCGGTGGTGCATCTGTTATCGAGCTTTAATCTGTTACCGGTCTATCACTAATCAAACCCGGCCTGCACGATTATGCAGGCCAAATAAGCGCCAGCGTCATCCGGCATAAACACCGCGCAATCACGTAGGCCGGATAAGCGCAGCGCCATCCGGCATAAAACCGCACGATCCCCGTAGGCCGGATCAGCGTCAGCACCACCCGGCATAAAGACCGCACGATCCCCGTAGGCCGGATAAGCGCAGCGCCATCCGGCATAAAACGGGCAACGTTCTAACCAAACATTTCCTCTTTCACCTGCATCGCCAGCTCAAACGAGTGCAGCCGCGCCTGGTGATCGAATATTTGCCCGTTAACCATAATCTCATCCGCCCCGGTTTCCCGCAGGATCGACTCAAGCCCGTGGCGCACTTTCGCTTTATCACCCACCAGCGACATGCTCAACGCCTGCTGCACGCCATACTGTTCAGACGGCGACCAGAAGTGATCCATATTCTCAATCGGCGGCGGCAGCTGGCTCGTCTCACCGCGGCGCAGCTTCACAAACGCCTGCTGCATAGAGGTAAAGAGATACTCCGCATCGCGATTACTGTCGGCGGCGACAATATTGATGCACACCATCGCGTAGGGTTTATCCAGCCGCGCCGAGGGCCTGAACTGGGTGCGATAGAGGTGCAGCGCCTGGAACAGCATATCTGGCGCAAAGTGTGAGGCGAAGGCAAACGGCAGACCCTGTTGGGCGGCAAGCTGCGCACTGTAAAGGCTTGAGCCTAACAGCCATACCGGGATCTTCTCGCCGTAACCCGGTACCGGGCGCACGTGCGGGTTCGGATCGTTAGCATCAAACCAGTCAACCAGCTCCTTCACATCGCGCGGGAAATTATCAACATCGCCGCTCATATGGCGGCGCAGCGCCATCATGGTGCGCTGATCGCTGCCCGGCGCACGGCCAAGCCCGAGATCGATACGCCCCGGATAGAGCGTATTCAGCGTCCCGAACTGCTCGGCGATCACCAGCGGAGCGTGGTTCGGCAGCATCACGCCGCCAGAGCCGAGACGCAGGGTTTGCGTATTCGCCGCCAGGTAGCCGATCAAGACCGACGTCGCCGCGCTGGCGATGCCGGTCATATTGTGGTGCTCCGCCAGCCAGAAGCGATCGTAACCGCGCTTCTCTGCCAGCTTCGCCAGATCGAGGGAATGGGTAAACGCGTCACGCGCGCTTGAGTTTTGTGGAATCGGCGCTAAATCAAGCACCGAAAACGCAACGGTTTTCTCAGACATAAACACTCACTTTGCTACAGCATCGTCATCAGATTGAAGGTCTTCTTCCAGCCTGGCGCAAGGAGCCGCGTCAGGCCAGAAAAGCTGCAACTTTCATACTGCATGAACGGGCGACGATTGCTGTTAACAAAGTGAGCCTTTTACGCCTCGAGCATCAGCCCCGGCAGCCTGCGCCAGTAACCATTGCAGTCGCTGTCCGACGCCAGCGGCAGCGGCGCGCCGCCGGTTTCATTCGCTTTGAACGCCTCCAGCATGGTGAAGGTTTCACTGCCCATCGGCGAAAGCCGCACAATATCGACCAACCCCTGCATTGAGGTGAGCTCATTGCCGAGGTTGTAGACATAGCCACTCATGGTCTGAATGCCGTTGAGTACGAAAACCTGTTGATCCTCCTGCGAACGCATGCTGCGCCCGGTCGGGTAGTTAATGCAGCAGGTTTCGCACTCATCCTTCGGCCGATTCTCCGAACGCGCGGTAAAACAGCGGGCAGAGTAGGCGAGAGGCAGATGGCCATAGCTCAGCACTTCAACTTCGAACTGATGGCGAATCGCCAGCGTGTCGCACTGATCGAGCAGGTTCACCAGCCAGTCGCGGGAGAGCTCCACCGGCATGCACCAGCGCACCATCCCCTGTTTGAGCAGCAAGCGCAGGGTAACGGCGTTATAGCAGTTAAGGGCATGCCCGGCGACAAACGGCAGCTTGCGCTCGGCGCACAAATTCACTACGCCAAGATCGCTCGCCTCCAGCAGAAACTCGCCGTTATCGACATAGCGCTTCAGTTCGTTGAGTTCCGATGAGGCCTGTACCAGCGCCAGCGTCGAAATCACCACCTGTTTGCCGCTGTCGGCCAGCGCTTTTGCCATCGCCAGCCAGTCACCCACTTTCGTCGCGCGGCGTTTGCTGCACACCGCTTCACCGAGATAGACCACATCAGCGTGGCTGTTTGCCGCCTGCTGATAAAAATCCTCAAGTGTCTCTTTTGACCAGTAGTAAAGCACCGGCCCTAATGAATATTTCATGGTTTACCTACTGCCATTTACGGTGATACGCGCCGAGGGTGGTCTGGGTGCCTTCTGACATCGCACCGAGTGTCGCCATCCACGCCGGTTGTGGCACAAAATCCTGCGGGGAGGCGATACAGCGATCGATCGCCTGTCGCCACACTTTCGCCACCAGGCTGACATACGCCGGGCTGCGCTGGCGCCCTTCAATTTTCACTGAGGCAATATTCGCCGCCAGCAGATCTGGCAGCAGCTCAAGCGTGTTGAGGCTGGTCGGCTCCTCCAGCACGTGATAGCGCTCGCCATCCACCCGATAGCGCCCTTTGCACAGCGTCGGGTAACCGGCGTTTTCCCCCTCCTGATAGCGATCGATCAGCACATCGTTGAGGCGGGATTCCAGCCCCTGCGGCGTTTGTTGCCAGCGCACAAAGCGCGCCGGAGAGCAGGCACCGACGGTATTCGGTGACTCGCCGGTCAGGTAAGAGGAGAGGTAACAGCGCCCTTCAGCCATGATGCACAGGCTACCGAAGGCGAAAACTTCCAGCGGTACCGGCGTCACGCGGGCAAGCTGTTTGACTTGATGAATGGAGAGCACACGCGGCAGCACCACGCGGGCGACATCAAAGTGACGGTGATAAAAGCGGATCGCCTCTTCATTGGTCGCCGAGGCCTGCACGGAGACGTGACGCTCAATATGCGGATAGCGCGCGGCGGCATACTCCAGCATCGCGAGGTCGGCCAGGATCAGCGCATCCGCGCCAATCTGCGCCGCCATATCCACCGCGCGCTCCCAGCGCTGGTAGCCATCCGGGTGCGCAAAGGTATTGATGGCAATATGCAGCTTGCGGCGATGCTGGTGCACGAAACTGACCGCTTCCTGCAGCTTCTTCTCGGTAAAGTTGAGTCCGGCAAAATGACGGGCGTTAGTGTCATCTTTCAGGCCGATATATACCGCATCGGCACCATTTTCGATGGCCGCTTTCAGTGCCGGTAGGTTCCCGGCAGGGCAGAGCAACTCCATAGTCTTTCCTGCAATCAGGGGCGCAGTGGCCCGGGCGTACCCCGAAGGGTCACTGAATTGTTAATGAGCTGGGATTCTAGTTAACCTGTCAGCGACAATTTTTGATTTGAGGCAGTTAAATGCGTATTGATGACGGCAATAATCGTTGCCCATTTATTCCGTAATTGTTGATATGCGCCGCTATGCACATTGCTGATTGTGGCAAAATAGCGCGTATTATCACTTCAGGGAGTCATCGTCGTGTTGGAAAAATTGCGCTCACAGCTTGTTCATCTTGGCCCGTCACTGCTCGCTGTTCCGGTAAAGCTGACGCCGTTTGCCCTCAAACGTCAGGTGCTGGAACAGGTGCTGCGCTGGCAATTCCAACAGGCGCTGGCGGAGGGTGAGCTTGAGTTTCTTGAAGGGCGCTGGTTAAGTATTCAGGTACGTGATATTGGCCTGACGTGGTATACCTCTGTTGAGGACGGGCAGATGCTCGTGCGTGAGTCTGCCGACGCGGATGTCAGCTTTAGCGCCGATGCCAGCGATTTACTGATGATTGCCGCGCGAAAACAGGATCCGGATACGCTTTTCTTCCAGCGTCGCCTGCTTATTGAAGGGGACACGGAACTGGGGCTGTATGTTAAAAACCTGATGGACGCCATTGAGCTGGAGCAGATGCCAAAACCCCTGCGGGTGATGCTGCTGCAGCTGGCGGATTTTGTTGAGGCGGGCCTGAAAACGCCGCCTGCAACGACACAACCTTCTGTAGGTGAGCCATGCTGATTAGAGTTGAAATTCCCATTGATGCACCTGGTATCGACGCTCTCCTGCGCCGCAGTTTCAGCGGCGAGGCTGAAGCGTCACTGGTGCACGATCTGCGTGAAGACGGGTTGATCACGCTGGGATGCGTTGCCACGGACGATGAAGGGCAGGTGGTGGGCTATGCGGCATTTAGCCCGGTCGCTGTCGCAGGTGAGGAGCTGCAGTGGGTGGCGCTCGCGCCGCTGGCGGTGGATCAAGCCTACCGCGGTCAGGGCATTGCCCGCCAGCTCGTCTATGAAGGGCTGGATTCACTCAATGAATTTGGCTACGCCGCCGCGGTAACGCTGGGCGATGCTGATTTCTACCAGCGTTTAGGCTTTGAACGGGCAGCGCAGTACGATTTACGCTGCGCCTGGTCGCAAAGCGAAGCCGCATTCCTCGTACATCGCCTTGCTGACGACGCTTTCAATGGTGTCAGTGGCCTGGTGGAGTACAGCGATCACTTCAATCGCTTTTAACCCCTGACGTCAGTAGCGTTTCCCGCAGCGCCTCGAATACGCCCTCTCCGGCAACGAGGCGCTCTTTCTGAGGCTTGGGTAACTGCTTAATACGATACTCGAGGCGTAGCGCCAGCGAACGCTCGCCAACCTGCGCCGAAAAGACCAGTTCCAGCGCGCCCTTACCGCGCAGCGCTTTCGCCCCCTTTCCCGTTTGATGCTGCGTAAAACGCCGCGCAACATCGGTTGTAATACCGGTGTAGAGCAGGTTGTCGCGCGTACGGATGAGATAGAGAAACCAGGGCGTCATAGGGATCTTCGCTGTGTTAAGGTGGGCGAAAAATAGCATGAGAAGGAGAAAAAATGGAGTCTCTTGCGGCGATTAACCGCTGGCTGGCAAAGCAGCATGTCGTGACCTGGTGCGTGGCAAAAGAGGGCGAACTCTGGTGCGCCAACGCCTTCTATATCTACGATCCGCAGGCCATCGCCTTCTATGTGCTGAGCGAAGATAAAACGCGTCATGCGCAGATGACAGGCTCACGCGCCCCGGTGGCCGGTACGGTTAACGGGCAGCCGAAAAGCGTCGCCTTGATTCGCGGCGTGCAATTTTCCGGTGAGATAAAACGGCTGGAAGAGGCGGAAAGCGCGGCGCTGCGCGAGCGCTACAACCGACGCTTTCCGATAGCCCGCGCGCTGTCAGCCCCGATGTGGGAGATTCGCCTTAGCGAAATCAAATTCACCGACAACACGCTGGGATTTGGCAAAAAATTTCACTGGCTACGCGACTCAGGCACCGAGTAGACGCAGCGCTTCGCGGTTAAATGCCGGTAAGTCATCAGGCGTACGGCTGGTGACCAGCTGATCTTTATCGATCACCACCTCCTGGTCGAAAAACTCCGCACCGGCGTTTTTCACATCAATCACAATCGGTTTCACCGCCGTCAGCTTGCGGCCACGGATCACATCGGCGCTAATCAGCAACTGTGGGCCATGGCAGATGGCAAACACCGGTTTACCGGAGTCAACAAATTCGCGGGTAAAGGTGACAAAGCGGTCGTCGCCGCGCAGAGAGTCAGGGGAGTGACCGCCAGGCAACAGCAGGGCGTCAAATTCATCCGGGCTCACGTCATCAATGGCTTTATCGATCTTAACTTTTGCCTCGCCCTGTTTGCCGGTGACGGTTTTTCCGGCCTCTTTCTCAATCGTCACAACCTCATGCCCGGCTTTGCGATAGGCTTCTGCCGGAGAGGTGAATTCTGAATCTTCAAACTCGTCGGTGATCAAGACCGCTATTTTCTTGCTCATACTTCCTCCGTTGTTTTGGCTTCAGAAAGGGAGTTATCCATACTGTACTCACCAGTAACCGTAAGCCTGGTTCACGAGGCTGACATTGCAAGGCAGATTCGTCTGTAAAGGAGAGGGGATGGAGCGGGTATTAATCACCGGCGCGACCGGTTTAGTCGGCGGGCATCTGTTGCGGTTGCTGATGGCGGAGCCGGGCGTCAGCGCCATCTACGCGCCAACGCGTCGGCCGCTGCAAAGCGCCGAAGGCGTAATCAATCCGCACGACCCGCAGCTCAGCGATGCGCTGGCGCAGGTCACCGAACCGGTTGATACGGTCTTCTGCTGCCTGGGCACCACGCGGCGCGAAGCGGGCAGCAAAGAGGCATTTGTGCTGGCCGACTTCACGCTGGTGGTAGACACGGCCTTAACTGGCCAAAGGCTCAATGCCAGACAGCTGCTGGTGGTCAGTTCCATGGGCGCTAATGCGCATTCGCCCTTTTTCTATAACCGGGTGAAAGGGGAGATGGAAGCAGCGCTTATCGCTCAGCAGTGGCCATCGCTGACGCTGGCGCGTCCGTCGATGCTGCTCGGTGAGCGTGAGAAAAAACGGGCTAACGAATCACTGCTGGCACCGCTATTTCGCCTGCTGCCGGGTAACTGGAAGTCGATTGCCGCGCAAGATGTCGCCCGCGCGCTGCTGGCCGCGGCGCGTTCTGGCGATAACCGCGGGGTAGAAATTATCGAATCAGCACAGCTGTGGGCGATGGCATCGCCGCGCCCGTTTGCAAAATAGCAATTCAGGCGTACTATGCCGGGGCTAAAAACCACACTATCCCCGGGGCATGTTATGGCTGGTCAGTCTTCACCTCAGGCGGCGACACCGATCCAATGGTGGAAACCCGCGCTGTTTTTTCTTGTTGTTATTGTTGGTCTCTGGTTTGCGAAATGGCAGCCTTACTACGGCAAAGCCTTCACTGCTGCCGAGACGCACAGCATTGGTAAATCGATTCTTGCGCAGGCCGATGCCAGCCCGTTTAACGCGGCGCTGGATTACGCCATGGTCTATTTTCTTGCCGTCTGGAAAGCCGCCATGCTTGGCGTGCTGCTCGGCTCGCTGATTCAGGTGCTGATCCCGCGCGACTGGCTGCTGCGCACGCTCGGGCAGCAGCGCTTTCGCGGCACGCTGCTCGGCACACTCTTCTCCTTGCCGGGCATGATGTGCTCCTGCTGTGCGGCACCCGTGGCCGCCGGTATGCGTCGCCAGCGCGTCTCAATGGGCGGCGCGCTCGCCTTCTGGATGGGCAACCCGCTGCTCAACCCGGCAACACTGGTGTTTATGGGCTTTGTGCTCGGCTGGCACTTCGCCGCTATCCGCCTGGTGGCGGGGCTGGTGACGGTGCTCGGCGTTGCCATGATTGTGCAGACCGTGGTTAAAGAGAGCCCGCAGCAGGCGGAAGCTGTTGATATCACGCTGCCGGAGCCGCAGGGCAGCTTTATGTCACGCTGGGGCAGAGCGCTGTGGCAACTCTTCTGGAGCACCATCCCGGTCTATATTGTTGCGGTACTGGTGCTGGGCGCCGCGCGCGTCTGGCTCTTCCCTCATGCCGATGGCGCAGTGGATAACACGGTGCTGTGGGTGGTGGCGATGGCGATTGCTGGCTGCCTGTTTGTTATTCCAACGGCGGCCGAGATCCCGATTGTGCAGACCATGATGCTGGCGGGGATGGGAATGGCGCCTGCGCTGGCGCTGCTGATTACGCTGCCGGCGGTAAGCCTGCCGTCGCTGGTGATGCTGCGCAAATCCTTCCCGGCAAAAGCCCTGTGGCTGACCGCCGCGCTGGTGGCGGTGTGCGGAATGCTGACCGGATTTATCGCCCTGATTTAACGCCTGAAGCGAAAAAAAAGCCCGGTATCAACCGGGCTTTTTCATTATTTGAGCAGGGTAAAGGCGGTAGTGACGTGCTTGACGCCGCTGACGCGGCTGGCAATATCTGCCGCGGCCTGGCCTTCACGCGCGGTCACCAGCCCCATCAGGAACACTTCGCCGTTCTCGGTGGTGACTTTTACGTTAGAGGATTTCACCTGGTCGCTGCCGAGCAGCTGCGAGCGTACTTTGGTGGTGATCCAGGTATCGGACGAAGCCGTACCCAGGCCAATTGGCTGACCCGGACGGATCTCGTTAAAGACCTCCGTTGCGCCTTCAACGCCGATGGCAATCTGTTTCGCCCGTGAAGAGAGCTCAGTATTCGGCGCCTGGCCGGTCAACAGCACTTTCCCCTGATAGGCGGTGACATTAACACGCGCCTCTTTCTTCAACTGCTGATCTTTCGACAGTGCGCTGTTGACGCGCAGCTCCAGGGTGCCGTCATCCACCTGGGTGCCCACGGTGCGGGGATCCGTCGCGGCTTTGGTGCCGACGGCGGCAGAACCGACCACCACTGCGCCAACGCAACCCTGTAGCAGCAGTGCGGAAATAAGGACTGCGAGGGGCGTAAATGCCTTCATGTGTACTCCTTAATCATCCTGGTGAGGAAAAAGCGTGTTATCAATCAAATCGCACAAGCAATTCACCGTCAGCATGTGCATCTCCTGGATGCGCGCGCTGCGGTGAGAAGGAATACGAATTTCCACATCCTGCGGGCCCAGCAGGCCAGCCAGCTCGCCGCCGTCATAACCGGTCAGCGCGATGATCGACATATCGCGCGTTACCGCCGCTTCCACGGCTTTCACGATATCGCGGCTGTTACCCCGGGTGGAGATCGCCAGCAAAATGTCGCCGTTGTGGCCCAGGGCGCGCACCTGCTTGGCATAAATCTCGTCATGCAGACGGTCATTCGCTATCGCGGTTAAGACCACATTATCGGTATTAAGTGCAATGGCAGGTAAACTGGGACGCTCTGTTTCAAAGCGGTTGATCATGCTGGCAGCAAAATGCTGTGCGTTGGCGGCGGAAGTGCCGTTGCCACAACAGAGGATTTTGTTGCCGTTGAGCAGGGAGTGCACCATTGTCATGGCTGCGCGGGAAATCGCGTCGGGCAGCGCTTCCGCAGCTGCAATTTGCGTTTGAATGCTTTCCGTAAAGCAGACTTTAATTCGTTCGAGCACGGTAATCCCTATGATTGAGCAATTATGCGTGGCCGCCAAAGGCGTTCTGTAGCCACTCAACGTCATTTCCGGTGAAGGCTACCACATCAAACCGGCAATCCACAGTATCAAAACTCCCATTGTGCCGGGCAAGCCACAATTGGGCGGTATGCAGCAGTTTGCGCTGCTTGGCGAGGGTTACGCTGCTTGCCGCACCGCCAAAACGCGCCGAGGCGCGGTAGCGCACCTCGACGAAGACGGTAGTGCTACCGTGGCGCATAATCAGGTCGATTTCGCCGCCGCGCTCGCGCACGTTGGCGGCGATAAAAAGCAATCCCTTGCTCTGCAGAAAACGGCGCGCCTGCATCTCCCAGGCATCGCCGCTCTGTTTGCGGGTTAGTTTGCCGGGACGATCTGCCCCTGCTGGTATTTCAGCCATGACAACTTCCTGTTGATCACGCAATCCTGGGTGGCGGTGAGATCGCCGGTGTTGCCGTTCAGCTCAAAGCCCGGCACCTGACGCATTTGCGAGAAGTTATTCGCCAGCGACCAGGCATCCGCGCCCATCGCATAGAGACGCGCCAGCGAATAGTCATTATTCACGCTGCGCAGCGCTTGCTGCATCAGGGAAGGATTGCCACCCGCCAGCATCGGTATCTCATTGTATTGCAGCCCTTCCATCTCAAGACGGAAGTCCGGCCCCGCGCCGCCCTGCGCGCTGCGCGAGCTGGCGTAGAGCATGACACCGCTCTGGCTGCCGGTGCGCAGAGTGATCATCGGCTTGATCAGCGCTATTTCATCCTGCGTCGCCAGAATATAGACCGCATCAACTTTGCCGCCGCCGCTAATCTGCGCATCGCTCGGCGGTGCCGGAATATTGAGGCCGCCAATAGTGACGCCCTGCTGCTGCGGCAGGCTGGCGGAGACCGGGCTGCCGGTCATCGAGATGCCGGAGCGACCATTCAGTCCCATACGCAACTCAGCGGTAGAACCAAATTTCTGTGCCAGCACAACGCCGCCGCCGATCTTCTGCCACTCGTCGGCAAACGCGGTGCTGACGCGATCGCCCAGCGCGCTGCGCGGGATCAGCAGCAGCGGTGCCTGACGCCCCTGATCGTGAATATGGCGCGCCGCGTCGCGGGCTTCATCTTCCGGCGACAGAGCGAAGTAGCAGATGTTCGGTCGATTCTCGACCTGCTCCGGCTGGTTGAGCGCCAGCACATTGAGTGTGGTATGGCTGCGCATCAGCTCTTCAACGTGATTTTTCAACAGCGGGCCGACGACGATGCTTGCGCCATCCTGCTGAACCTGGTTGAGGATCTGATCCATCGGCTGGGCGCTGGTGTCGTAGATTTTCAGCTCCGCACCTGCGTTAGCCTGGGCGGTGACGGCGACGGGCTGTGGTGTCGAGGTTTGTGGCGCAGTCGTGGCAGGCGTTTGCTGCGCATTCGCCGCAGGTTGCTCACTATTCGCGGCTGGCTGCTGGGCGTTTCCGGCAGGCTGCGCTTCATCGGCAGGGGCGCTTTGCGCTGCGCTATCCGGTGCCTGTACCGCCTGCGCATTCGGTGCATCAACGCTCTGCTGTGCCTCGCTGTTGGTCAGGTCGGCGACATTCGCCTGCGAAGGGCTCACCACGTCAGAGGTGGCGGCCTGCGCCACCTGCTGCGGAACAGCCGGGCCAGTGACCTGGGAGGCACCGTTTTTCGCCGCTTCAAACCCCTGCTGGATAGCGCGACCAAACACCGCCGCCTGGCCGTTTAACGGCAACAGCAGGGCGATTTTACTGGTCGATGCGGGTTTAAAATTTTGCAGGTTGGAGAGCTGAGTCGGCAGCATTTTCGCCGCCGGGTTCTGCGGGTAACGGGTCTGCCAGTCGCTGATACCGGCTTTCAGCATCCCGGCATCGTTGCGGTTGTCGAACCACATACGTTGCAGATCGAGCCAGCCCTGCAGCGTCACTTCATCGGCGTTGATCACCAGCGTTTTGGCCTGATCCTGCGTCATGGAGGAGAGCGCCTGCCAGGTGGCATCGATATTTTTCTGCTGCTCTTCCGGCGTCGTCAGCAGCGGTTGGCGGGCGATAAGGGCGCGCAGCAGCGTCAGAGACGGTTTGCCCTGCGCGGCGGCAATGGCGATTTGCCAGTAACGCGCCTGCTGGTTTTTCTCAAGTTCAGCGGGGTCGATCTTATCGAGCAGCGCCTGGGCACCGGTTACATCACGCTGCGCCAGCTTCATTTCGGCGGCGAGCAGCGCGTACTCTTTACGCTGCGTATCGTTCAGATCCTGCGGCAGCTGACCAAACAGCTCGTTGGCGTGCTGGGTTTTGCCCTCTTTGAGCAGTGCACGAATGGCGAGTAATTGCCAGTTGGTCTTGCTATCATCTGTGCTTTGCTGCATCTGATGCAGGTAGTAGGCAGAATCAGCCTGCGCTGAGCCCTCCATATGCGAGGTGCTCTGGTCTGTTGACTGGGTGCCGCAGCCCGCGAAGAGCAGGGCGGCCAGCACCACAGGCAGACAGCGCGTGGCTTTCGAACGAAGAAATTTTGACGGTAGCATACTGTATCCAGTGATATTTTTTACGCAGTGCTCAATATTAAATCGGCAATACGGATGAAACAATGAAACAACACGAATCGGCGGAGAATTCTCAAGGTCAGCTTTATATTGTACCTACTCCCATCGGGAATTTGGCTGATATTACCCAACGCGCATTAACCGTGTTGCAAGACGTTGATTTGATTGCCGCTGAGGATACCCGCCACACCGGTTTACTGCTGCAACATTTCGCTATTAACGCGCGGATGTTTGCCCTTCACGACCATAACGAGCAGCAAAAAGCGCAAATGCTGGTGGCGAAGCTGAAAGAGGGGCAGAACATTGCGCTGGTTTCCGATGCGGGTACGCCGCTGATTAACGATCCCGGTTATCACCTGGTGCGCACCTGCCGCGAAGCCGGTATTCGCGTTGTGCCGCTGCCAGGCCCCTGCGCGGCGATTGCCGCCCTCAGTGCAGCAGGGCTGCCCTCCGATCGCTTCTGTTACGAAGGCTTTCTTCCGGCAAAATCAAAAGGCCGTCGCGACGCGCTCAAAGCGATTGAGGCTGAGCCGCGCACCTTAATCTTTTATGAGTCGACCCATCGTCTGCTGGAGAGCCTGGAGGATATGGTTGCGGTTTGGGGCCCCTCCCGTTACGTGGTGCTGGCGCGCGAGCTGACCAAAACCTGGGAGAGCATTCAGGGCGCGCCGGTTGGTGAACTGCTGGCGTGGGTGAAAGAGGATGAGAACCGCCGCAAAGGCGAGATGGTCTTGATTGTCGAAGGCCATAAAGCGCAGGAGGATGCGCTGCCCGCCGATGCACTACGTACGCTGGCGCTACTGCAAGCTGAACTACCGCTGAAAAAAGCCGCCGCGCTGGCAGCAGAAATTCACGGCGTGAAGAAAAACGCGCTCTATAAGTACGCGCTGGATAACCAGGGGTAACACCGATGCGCCGCGATGAGCCTCCCTTTACCATCGCCGCTGCGATCCTCAACCCGCTCGTTAAGATTGCGGCGTGGTTGGGGCTCTGGATGCTTGAGTCAGTCGACTGCGCTTCATCAACTGCCGGTAAGTGCGCGCATGGTGAAGCGCTATCTGCAATCGCTACAGCAAAAGGGTAAGCTGCAGCGCATTGGCGCGAAGAGAGGGGCCGCTGGCAGATAAGGTGACAGCGGCCTGCTCTGCGTCAGCATGATATTAAACCACCCGTAACTCCTTACCCAGCTTCTTCAAAGCCGCCTTCTCTGGCTCGCCAATCCCCTCGTCAGTGATCACGCAGTCGATCTTCTCCATCGGCAGCACTTGATTAAAGCCGCGGCGGTTAAATTTGCTGGCGTCCACCACTGCCACAACCTTATGCGCCGCCGCCGCCATTACGCTGCTGATGGAGTAGCCTTCATTAAAGGTAGTGATGCCATGGGTCGGATCGATGCCATCTGCACCCACAAACATGATATCGGCGCTGATCCCCTGCAGTGAACGCTCTGCAATCGTGCCGTGCATCGAATGGGTTTTATGCCGCAAGGTGCCGCCGCATACTACCAGAGTGATGTCCTTGTTTTCAGACAGGGCAAACGCGGCGGGGAGGTTATTGGTGATAACGGTGATATTGCTTTTTTTCGCCAGCGCTTCGGCAATCAACATCGTGGTGCTGCCGCTGTCGAGGATAATCGTCATCCCCGCATCGATCATGGCTGCCGCTGCCTGAGCAATACGCTTCTTCGGGTCGCTCGCCAGTTTGTAGCGATCTTCCAGCACCACTTCCTGATTTTCGCTTTCGAGCATGTAGCTGCCCGGTTTCGCTGCGCCGCCGTGAAAGCGCGTCACCAGACCTTTCTCTTCCAGCAGTCGTAGATCGGCGCGGATAGTGACTTCTGAAATCCCAAAGCTATTCGAGAGGTCAATGACCAGCACACTTCCCTGCGCATTCACCAGATCGACGATCTTATTCCTTCGTTCAAATGAGTTCATTTTGATTTGCCTGCGAATTAACTCCCCGTAGTGTAATCGAAGGTTTATGAAACGTGAACGTTAACTTTCGAAAGGAAATGTGAGCCAGCGCAGGTTGCTGGCTCTGTCGCTTAATCGAGGCGCAGCAGGATTTTTCCCTGCATCGGTTTACCATTCAGCGCCTGCACCGCGCGCGCGTAGCTTTCGGGGCCACCGCGATGAGCAACCAGCGGCTCAAGAGCGAGGCGTTTTTCCGTAAGCAGGCGTGCAGCGGTATGCCACTCCTCCCCGGGCCAGGGGCCAGAGTAGTTCATCCAGCTACCGATAAGCGTTAGCTCTTTACGCAAAATCAGCCCAAATACCCTGGCAGTAAGCGTGAGCTCGTCATGCAGCGTCCCCACCAGCGCCACCTGCGCACGCGGCCCGGCAATTTCGATTGCCAGCGAGACCGTTTGTGGCGTACCCGCCGTTTCCAGCACAAGCTGATCAAAACACTCTTTCTCCAGCCCGGCGAGGAGGACTCCTGCATTCTGATCGCGGCTGTTAAAGGTGCGGGTGGCACCAAGCGCGGTAGCCAGTGCTAATTTGTCAGGGTTGATATCAATGGCAGTGACGCTTCTTGCTCCTAAGGCCCGCGCGCACTGCATTGCCAGCAGCCCGATAGTGCCGGCTCCGACGATCACTACGTTTTTATCTTTGCAGCCGCCGGCGAGGTGAAACGCGTGCAGGCCAACGGTTATCGGTTCAATAAACGCTCCATCTTCAATGGGCAGATCCGCAGGTAAGCGAACCAGGTTGGGCCGCTTAACGACAATATATTCGGCGTTGCCGCCGTCGCAGCGCGATCCGATAAACTGGTAGCGTTTGCACAGCGAGTAGTATTCCCGGCGGCAGGCCTCACAGTCAAAGCAGGGCAGCAACGGTACGCAGGCCACGGCGTCGCCGGTGCGCAGATCGGTGACCGATGATCCACAGGCCTCAACATAACCGCTGAACTCATGTCCAAGGGTAATGGGGTAAAAATGCGCGCCGTTAGCGAAAATGCGTGCAATGTCCGAGCCGCACAGGCCGGAGCTGACCACTCTCACTTTCACCTCATCCTCATGCTGCAACTGGGGTTCGGGCCGCTCTTCAACGCAGACGTTGCCCTCAGCATGAATAACCACTGATTTCATAACACTCTCCAGGATGTAACAGGGGAGCGACCGCTCCCCCAATGATCACGATGCGGGCTGGCTTTCCGGCGTAGCAGCCGCTTTCTCCGCCGCTTTCACGTGGCGCGCTCTGCGCCAGGTAAGCAGGACGCCGGCCAGATAAATCGCGGCGATAACCACGAAACCGACCAGATTTTGCCAGGTAAAGAGTTGAATAAGCAGCCAGGTAACCGGAGAACCGCCCTGGTCCATCGAGGCCACCCTTGCGCCTGCTTTTAGCGCGCCAGCGTTGGCGGCCAGCTGCGTATGCAGGCCGATGGTTTGCGTGGCGATCCACAGAGTCATGCTCATGATAATGACCCCGGAGATCAGCGTACGGAACAGGTTGCCCTGATGCACCGCAACAGCCATCGCCACAAAGAATCCAATGGTCGCCAGGTCACCGAATGGCAGCACCTGGTTACCCGGCACCAGCACCGCGATCAGAATGCTCAGAGGGATAAAGATCAGGCTGGCAGAGACCACTGAGGTATGACCCAGCAGCAGTGCTGGATCGAGACCGATCAAGAACTCCTGGGTACCGAACTTCGCCTGCAGACGTTTACGCGCCTGTTTCGCGATCGGCGTCAGGCCATCCATTATCGGTTTGATCACCCGCGGCATCAGCAGCATGACGGCAGCGGTTTTGACCGCCAGTTGCAGTACACCTTTCAGGTCATAACCGGCCAGTAACCCAATCACAATCCCCATCACAAAACCGACGGTGACCGGTTCGCCAAAGGGCCCAAAACGTTTCTGAATATCGTCGGCGCTGAAATGAATACGCTTCAGGCCCGGGATTTTGTCGATGATGGTGTCCACCAGTACGGCAACCGGGCCCAGATATGCAGAGGTGCCATGAGGAATGGCGATGCCTTCGAGGCCAAAGAAGTCACGCGTATCTTTGGCAAACCAGTCGCCCAGTTTATAGACGAACGCCGCGTGCACCGCCACGCCAAGGATGCCAATCCAGTAGGAGCCGGTGGCGAGATGCAGCAGTGCGCCGGTGAAGGTCATGTGCCAGATATTCCAGATATCCACGTTGACCACACGCGTCATGCGCGTTACCAGCATGAGGATATTCACCGCGATGGCGACAGGGATGGCAACCAGCGCAATTTGCGATGCCCATGTCATCGGTGACGATCCCGGCCAGCCAACATCGATGACCTGCAGGTTGATCTGGAAGTGCTCCGCCATGGCTTTAGCCGCCGGGCCGATAGAGTCGAGCATCAAGCCGATCACCAGGCCAATGCCGACAAAGCCGATGCCAATATGCAGGCCTGATTTAAAGCAGTCGCCGAGTTTCATCCCCAGCAGCTTCGAGAAAATAATGATCACTACCGGCAGCATAACGGTAGGGCCTAAGTCGAGGATGTAGCGCATTATTTCGCTAAACATAGCGTTACCCCACGAGAATGGTCAGGATTTTTTGCTGTAGCGCCTCAATGCCGACGCCTGAAACGAAGGGCATACCGTGCACGACAGGAATATCGCCGAAGGCGCGATCCACTTTCGCGGTGGTGCAGATAAGATCCGCGCCATCCATATAGGTTTCGATCTCGTTGACGCGACACTGCACAAGATCCAGCTCGATGCGGTGTGTATCGCACAGCTCTTTGATCTCTTCTGCCGCCATTGTGGAGGTGGCGACGGCACCGCCGCAGGCGACAATCACTTTACGTTTCATAGGGTACTCCTTTTATTATCAGTATGTTATTAAGCCTGCCCGCATGTTTCAGGCTCCAGGATCTTCTCCCGAAAATGTCTCGCCAGATCGCCATCCGCGGCGTTCAGCAGCACGTCCAGCGTGTTCGGGTTTTGTAGCTCACTAAACAGTTTTCTCAGTAGCGCCAGCTGCGCCGCCGGGTTTTCAACAATCAGGGCAATAATGAGCGAGACGGCAACCTCACCATCATCATCAGCTCGCTGAAAATAGACCGGTTTGCGCGGTCGAATCAGATAGAGCGCCGGAGAGAGCGCGTGGCTTGCCTCGCAGTGGGGAATGGCGATCGCATGACGCTCCAGTGCGATGCCGGTTGGGTAGCTTTCCTCGCGCGCCAGCAGCGCGGCGGGGTAGCTCTTATGGACGACGCCTTTTGCCAGCATCTCCTCGCCAATATGTGCCAGCAGCTGCTGACGTGAGGCAAAATCGACTCCGGTTCGGACAAACAGTTGGCTCATACACTCTCCGCTTAACAGGCAGTTTCAGGGGCGCAGCCGTAGCGATAGGCACGCAATACGTCCTGTATTTTGTCAATAATCAGGCTGCGTGGCGTTGTGGCTATCTCTTTTAGCGACGCGCGTTCCAGTTGTAGAGGCATAAACTGACTAATCAGCCCCAGTGGCAGACTGGCGGTGTCGAGATTAGCGAGTAGTTTTTCCACCGCATGGCGAATGCGCGGGTGGGGCCAGTAGTAACGGATGCGGTCAGAGAGGCTGAAGTGGATATCGACCATCGCCTGGCTCCAGGTGGGGTGGTAATACTTCTTCCAGTAGTCCGGCTCGTTCAGCATCACTTCGTCAATCACCTCTAGCACCCGGCTACGATTCTCCGGAGCAATCAGCTCGTTCTCCATCTGCGCGAGGGCGTAAATTGCTTCGCGCAGGGCAAAGGTCAGCGCCGGGCCAACTTTCAGAATGGCGAAATGATCGCGTACCAGTGCGCGGTAGGCGTGGCGGGACTGGTAATCCGTCGAGTGGGCTTCATAGACCATCGGCGTCTGGCGGATCCAGCCGGAAAGCGCTTCGGCGGCCTGAGGCTGGTAATGAATAACCTGCGTATGATCAAACTCCACGCCGGGCTGAACGACGATGGCGATAACCCGCGTCATCGCCTCTTCAAGCCCCAGCGCTGCGAAGGCGACACGGTGAGTTTCCAGCGTGCGCGCGGCATCTTCTACATGGGTAACGTGCACAGCGCTGATGCTGCTGGCCTCGCCGCCCGGCACCGGCACTTCCGTGCCGATGACATAGGTCAGCGCTTTTTTCTGCGCCTCGCTTGCCGTCCGCTCCGCAGCCAGACACAGACGTGCGGCGCGCTCCGCCACCACGTGCGGAGCCAGCGGAACGGGATCGTCCGCGCAGGACATCGATGCATCAAGGTGGATCTTGCTAAACCCGGCGGCAACGTAAGCTTCGATCAGTGCAATCGCTTTCTCCATCGCCGCGTCGGCGTGCTCGTTCTGCCAGCAGTTAGGCCCGAGGTGATCGCCGCCGAGGATCAGCCGCTCCAGCGGGAAGCCGACATCATGGGCGATGGCATAGACAAAGTCGCGGAAATCGGCTGGCTGCATGCCGGTATAGCCGCCAAACTGGTTAACCTGGTTGGAGGTCGCTTCGATCAGCACAGGGTTATTGGTATGCACATCGAAGCGCAGCGCGGCTTCAATCACCAACGGATGGGCCGAGCAGACGGAACAGATACCAAGGTGCTCTCCCGCTTTATGGCGGGCAATAATCTCTTTCACGTGAGTCTCCGGTTAAATGGGTGGGGTTACAGCTTCCCTTCACAGCCGCAATCGTGGATGACTTTGCGTACCACATCCTTCATGGCGGCTTTGGCCGGCACCATGTAGTGGCGCGGATCGCTGGCGTTCGGGTGCGAGAGCAGGTACGTCTTAAGCGCGTCGGAAAAGGCGATTTTGAGTTCGGTGGCAACGTTGACCTTGCAGATGCCAAGGCCGATAGCGCGGCGGATCTCGGTGCCAGGCAGGCCGGAAGCGCCGTGTAACACCAGCGGAACCTCGACCTCCTGACGAATCTCCGCCAGCCGATCGAAATCGAGCTTTGGCTCCGCGCTGTAGAGGCCGTGCGCGGTACCGATCGCCACCGCAAGCGAGTCGATGCCGGTCTTTTTGATAAAATCCTGCGCCTGCTGCGGATGAGTGAAGCGCGTGTCTTTGGCATCGACGATCAGATCGTCCTCCTGACCGCCAAGACGACCCAGCTCCGCCTCGACGCTGACGTCATAGCGGTGGCAGTAGTCGGTAACGGCTTTTACCACTGCCACATTTTCCGCGTAAGGGAGATGCGAACCGTCAATCATCACCGAGCGCACCCCGGCGTGTACTTTGCGCTCGATATCCGCAAGCTCTTCATGATGATCGAGATGGATCGCCAGCGGCTGGTTCCAGGTCTTTGCCAGATCGGCGGCGATGGCAACAATATTGCCGATTCCGGCGTAGTTAAAGGTCCCTGGTGTACCTGCAACAATCAGCGGCGAGCGTAACTCGGCGGCGGTCTCAACGACGACCTGAAGCGTTTCGAGGTTATGGATATTAAAGGCAGGCACCGCGTAGCCTTCGCGCTGCGCCTTACTAAGCATGGTTTTTGTTGAAATGATGAACATCCTGCCTCCGAACACTTTCGTTTGGTTTTTTCGAAAGAAGATATAGACTTTCGGAACGCTTTTTTGTGATTTAAATCGTAAAAATGAAAGTTTCGAAAGGGAGGGAAAGAGAATGAAAGGAGGCGAGGCAAAAAAAAGCATGGCCGGAGCCATGCTAATCGTGTGCTTGTCACACTCTTGCGGGGATCAGGTCACCGGTGCCGGGTTAAACACCGCCAGCTGGTTATGCAATCCCCATTGATCGGAAAAGGTTTTTTTGCGCCCACTGGCGACATCCAGAATGAAGTGGAACAGCTTCCAGCCCACCTCCTCAATGCTCTCTTCGCCGGTAGCGATGGTGCCCGCATTAATATCCATTAAGTCATACCAGCGGTTTGCCAGCTCAGTGCGGGTAGCCATTTTGATCACCGGTACCGCCATCAGCCCATAGGGAGTACCGCGACCGGTGGTAAAGACCTGCACGGTAATGCCGGAGGCTACCTGCTGAGTACCGCAGACGAAATCGCTGGCTGGTGTAGCGGCGTAGATCAGGCCGCGTCTGGTTGGGCGCTGGCCGGGGGAGAGCACCTCGGAAATGGCGCTCTTACCTGATTTGGCAATCGAGCCCAGCGCTTTTTCCACCACGTTAGCCAGCCCGCCTTTTTTGTTGCCGGGCGACGGGTTGGCGCTGCGGTCGGTTTTGCCAAGATCGAGATAGTTATCGTACCAGGCCATCTCTTCCAGCAGGCGTCTGCCCACCTCTTCGTTAATCGCGCGCGGGGTCAGCAGGTGGATTGCGTCGCGCACTTCCGTCACTTCCGAGAACATCACCGTGCCGCCGCAGCGGATCAGCAGATCGGAGGCAAAGCCCACCGCCGGATTCGCGGTTACGCCGGAGAAGGCGTCGCTGCCGCCGCACTGCATGCCGACCACCAGTTCAGAAGCCGGGCAGGTTTCGCGTTGGCGCTGGTTGAGTTTTACCAGATGCCGCTCGGCGACCTGCAGAATGTCATCGACCATCGAGCGGAAGCCAAGGTGGTGCTCATCCTGCAGACGCACAATGCTTGCGCCGTCAGCCGGGATCGCCTGCACATCCTCCGTCCCCTGTAGCAGCCGCTCCGGCTGCAACTTTTCACAGCCGAGGCCAATCACCATCACTTCGCCGCCGAAGTTCGGGTTAAGGGAGATGTTGTGAATAGTGCGAATCGGGATCACTGCCGCCGGAGCATTAATGGCCACGCCGCAGCCGTAAAGATGATTAAGACCGACCACGCCATCGACATTGGGGTATTTCGGCAGCAGATCGCGCTCGATCAGTTTCACCACATAATCGACTACCCCGGCAACGCAGTGCACGCTGGTGGTTAAGCCGAGCAGATTTTTCGTGCCGACGCTGCCATCCGCGTTGCGGTAGCCTTCGAAGGTGTACCCCTCCAGTGGCGGCAAGGGTTCGGGAACTTTGGTTGCCAGCGGCAGAGTGCCGAGCGGTGGCGCCGTCGGCAGCTCCACGAGGGATTCATCGATCCAGCTGCCGCGCGGGATCGGGCGCACGGCGTAGCCGATCACTTCACCATAGCGCACGATCTCGCCGTGATGAGGAATATCGGCCAGGGCAACTTTATGCCCCTGTGGAATATGCTCAATCAGCTCCAGACCATCCGGGAAGCGGGTACCGGCTTTTAAACCATTATCGTTAACGATAATGGCGACATTATCGGCGTCGTGAACCTTAATATAAAACGCGCCAGGCAATTGCTGTCTTATTTCAATGTCGGACATTATTAATTTATCTCCCGCTCACGGTACGCTGTATCACTCACAATAGAGAAATCAGTTCTTTTACTCTGAAATTAATATCAGCAAGAAAAGTCTTGTTGGCTTGAAATAAGAATGTCAGGTGTTCAGCTATTAAAATGTGACACAAATCACCTATTAATGTCGGGCCGTATGCTGCGCGGCGGCATAATGCAAGAAGTGTGCATCAGCGCCCAGCTTTATGGGCATATGCTCAAAATAATCTTTTAAGATAACTAAAAAATTGAGCAAGGTTACAATGTGTGTTCCCCCGACGCTGTTTATACTGAGTGCTAATTAAATCTCTGTCTCTGTTATCTGAATTAACTCTACGTTGTTAAATATCATCAGATAAACTAGCCAAATAACTATATTTAAAAGTTTGCGGTGTCCGAGGGAATTAAAATGGCTATTGAACAAACCGTCGAAGCAAAACGGGCGATTCCTACCCGTTATTTAATTCTGTTGATTATATTTATGGTCACCGCAGTCAACTACGCGGACCGTGCCACGCTCTCTATTGCCGGAACCGATGTCGCCCAGGCGCTACAACTCGATTCCGTCTCGATGGGCTATATCTTCTCTGCCTTTGGCTGGGCCTACCTGCTGATGCAGATCCCCGGCGGCTGGCTGCTTGACCGCTTCGGCTCCAAACGCGTCTACACCTATAGCCTCTTTTTCTGGTCGCTCTTCACCTTCCTGCAGGGATTTGTCGGGGTGTTCCCGCTCGCCTGGGCCGGGGTTTCGATGTTTATCATGCGGTTTATGCTCGGCTTCTCTGAAGCGCCCTCATTTCCGGCGAATGCGCGCATCGTCGCGGCCTGGTTTCCGGCGAAGGAGCGTGGCACCGCCTCGGCACTTTTTAACGCGGCGCAATACTTCTCGCTGGCGCTCTTCTCACCGCTGCTTGGCTGGCTGACCTACGCCTGGGGCTGGGAGCATGTCTTTACCGTTATGGGCGCGATCGGTTTCGTGCTGACTTTTGCGTGGGTGAAGTTTGTGCATAACCCAACCGACCACCCGCGTATGACCGGCGAAGAGCTGGCGTACATTGCGCAGAATGGCGCAGTGGTCGATATGGACCACAAAAAAGCGGGTGACGACAAAAAAGCCGGGCCGAAGCTGGATTACATCAAGCAACTGCTAAGCAACCGCATGATGCTGGGCATCTTCTTTGGTCAGTACTTTCTTAACACCATTACCTGGTTCTTCCTCACCTGGTTTCCCATCTACCTTGTGCAGGAGAAGGGGATGTCGATCCTCAAAGTGGGTTTTGTTGCGTCCATCCCGGCGTTGTGCGGTTTTGTCGGCGGCGTGCTGGGTGGGCTCTTCTCCGATTATCTGATTAAACGTGGCTCATCGCTGACGGTGGCGCGTAAAGTGCCTATCGTGATGGGGATGCTGCTCGCCTCCAGCATTATCCTCTGTAACTACACCAACAACACCGCGCTGGTGGTCGCGCTGATGGCGCTGGCCTTCTTCGGTAAAGGTTTTGGGGCGCTTGGCTGGCCGGTGATTTCCGATGTCGCGCCAAAAGAGATTGTGGGTCTGTGCGGCGGCGTGTTTAACGTCTTTGGTAATGTCGCCTCTATCGCCACGCCGCTGGTTATCGGCTACATGGTGAAAGAGCTGCACTCCTTCAACGGCGCGCTGGTGTTCGTCGGCTGTTCAGCTCTGATGATGATGGTCTGCTACCTGTTTGTCGTCGGCGACATCAAACGTATGGAACTGAAGAAATAAGCACCAACACATTTAAGGTACAAAAGATGACTAACGATATCTTCCCTAACAAATTCAAGGCCGCGCTGGCCGCGCAGCAGGTTCAGATTGGCTGCTGGTCCGCGCTGGGTAGCCATATCAGCACCGAAGTGCTCGGGCTGGCCGGTTTCGACTGGCTGCTGCTTGATGGCGAACACGCGCCCAATGACGTGCTCACTTTTGTTCCGCAGCTGATGGCGCTCAAAGGCAGCGTCAGTGCACCGGTGGTGCGCGTGCCCACCAACGATGCGGTGATCATCAAGCGGCTGCTCGATATCGGTTTCTATAACTTCCTTATTCCCTTCGTCGAGAGCGAAGAGGATGCGCTGCTCGCCGTGGCGGCGACCCGCTATCCGCCGGAAGGCATTCGCGGCGTCTCCGTATCACACCGCGCCAATATGTTCGGCACCGTACCGGACTACTTCCGCCAGTCCAACGCCAATATCTCAATTCTGGTGCAGATAGAGAGCCAGGCGGGCGTCGATAATCTTGACGCGATCCTCTCAACCGACGGCGTCGATGGTGTGTTTGTCGGGCCAAGCGACCTGGCGGCGACGCTCGGTTACATCGGCAATGCCGCGCACCCGGAAGTGCAGCGCACCATTCAACATATTTTCGCCCGCGCCAGGGCTCACAACAAACCGAGCGGCATCCTGGCGCCGGTTGAGGCAGACGCGCGTCGCTACCTTGAGTGGGGCGCGACCGTGGTTGCTGTCGGCAGCGATCTGGGCGTATTCCGTGCGGCAACGCAGAGACTCGCCGACGCCTTTAAAAAATAACCTCACCCCCTTAAAGAGAGAGACGCAATTATGACGATGAAAGTCGGTTTCATTGGCCTCGGCATTATGGGCAAACCCATGAGTAAAAACCTCATCAAAGCCGGTTACTCACTGGTGGTCGTCGACCGGAACAGTGACGCGGTGGGCGAGCTGGTCGCCGCCGGTGCACAAACCGCGAGCAATGCCAAAGCGATCGCCGGGCAGTGCGATGTCATCATCACCATGCTGCCAAATTCGCCACAGGTGAAAGAGGTGGCGCTGGGTGAAGGTGGCATTATTGAAGGGGCGAGAGCGGGCACGGTGCTGATCGACATGAGCTCCATTGCGCCGCTGGCGAGCCGTGAAATCAGCGAGGCGCTAAAAGCGAAAGGCGTTGACATGCTCGATGCGCCGGTCAGCGGCGGCGAACCGAAAGCGATCGACGGCACGCTCTCTGTAATGGTTGGCGGCGACAAAGCGGTGTTTGAAAAGCACTATGACCTGATGAAAGCGATGGCAGGTTCGGTGGTACATACCGGCGATATCGGCGCGGGGAACGTCACCAAACTGGCGAACCAGGTGATTGTGGCGCTCAATATTGCCGCCATGTCGGAAGCCTTGACCCTGGCGACGAAAGCGGGCGTTAACCCGGATCTGGTCTTCCAGGCGATCCGCGGCGGCCTTGCGGGCAGCACCGTGCTGGAGGCGAAAGCGCCGATGGTGATGGATCGCAACTTTAAACCGGGTTTCCGTATCGATCTGCATATCAAAGATCTGGCGAATGCGCTGGATACCTCGCACGGCGTGGGCGCGCAGCTGCCCCTGACCGCCGTGGTGATGGAGATGATGCAGGCGCTGCGCGCCGACGGCATGGGCACCTCCGATCACAGTGCACTGGCGTGCTACTACGAGAAACTGGCGAAAGTCGAAGTCACTCGTTAATCAGAAAGGTGCAGGCGTCACCTTGCTTCTCTTGATATCCACTTCTGCAGGCCGTCTCTGGCTTGCAGGGTGACGTGCGCGGCTTGACCAGGCTCACCACTATGAAAATCGTAATCGCCCCAGACTCTTACAAAGAGAGCCTCTCTGCGACACAGGTCGCGCAGGCAATTGAAAAAGGATTTCGGGAGATCTTTCCCGATGCGCACTATGTCTCTGTTCCGGTCGCGGATGGCGGTGAGGGCACCGTTGAGGCCATGGTAGCCGCCACGCAGGGCGCGATGCATACCGCCCGCGTAACCGGTCCGCTGGGCGAGCCGGTTACGGCCTGCTGGGGGAGCTCTGGAGATGGCGCTACCGCGTTTATTGAGATGGCCGCGGCAAGCGGGCTGGTGCTGGTCGAGCCTGAACGACGTAATCCGTTAATTACCACGTCGCGCGGCACCGGGGAGCTGATTTTGCAGGCGCTGGATAACGGTGCGCGCCACATCATCATCGGCATCGGTGGCAGCGCGACCAATGACGGCGGTGCCGGTATGGTGCAGGCGCTGGGCGCGCGTCTTATGGATGGCAACGGCAAAGAGATCGGTCACGGCGGCGGTAGCCTGATGAGCCTCAATCATATCGATCTCTCTGGCCTCGATCCGCGCTTGCAGGGCTGCACGATCCGCGTGGCCTGCGATGTGACCAACCCGCTTACCGGCGAGAGCGGCGCATCGCGCATTTTTGGCCCGCAAAAAGGGGCGACGGAAGCGATGATCGTCGAGCTGGATCGCAGTCTCGAACACTTTGCCGCGGTGATCAAAAAAGATCTGCATATCGATGTGCAGCGCGTACCGGGATCGGGGGCGGCGGGCGGCATGGGCGCGGCGCTGATGGCGTTTCTCGGCGCGGAGTTGCGCAGCGGTATTGAGATTGTTACCCAGGCGCTCAATCTGGAGGAGCATATCCACGACTGCACGCTGGTGGTGACGGGCGAAGGGCGCATCGACAGCCAGAGCATTCACGGCAAAGTGCCGGTGGGCGTGGCGCAGGTAGCCAAAAAATATCATAAGCCGGTGATTGGGATTGCCGGCAGTTTGACCAGCGATGTCGGCGTGGTACATCAGTACGGTATCGACGCGGTGTTCAGCGTATTGACCACGATTGGTACGCTGGAGGAGGCGTTTCGCGGCGCGTTTGACAATATTTACCGCGCCTCGCGAAATATCGCGGCGACGCTGGCGGTGGGAATGTCGACGGAAGGGTGACAGGCAGGCGCAAACCCTCTATACTGCGCGCCGAAGCTGACCAGACAGTCGCCGCTTCGTCGTCGTCCTCTTTGGGGGAGACGGGCGGAGGGGAGGAAAGTCCGGGCTCCATAGGGCAGGGTGCCAGGTAACGCCTGGGAGGCGCAAGCCTACGACCAGTGCAACAGAGAGCAAACCGCCGATGGCCCGCGCAAGCGGGATCAGGTAAGGGTGAAAGGGTGCGGTAAGAGCGCACCGCGCGTCTGGCAACAGTTCGCGGCACGGTAAACTCCACCCGGAGCAAGGCCAAATAGGGGTTCACAAGGTACGGCCCGTACTGAACCCGGGTAGGCTGCTTGAGCCAGTGAGCGATTGCTGGCCTAGATGAATGACTGTCCACGACAGAACCCGGCTTATCGGTCAGTTTCACCTCTTAAAAAACCCCGCCTCGGCGGGGTTTTTGCTTTTGCAGGCCTGCAACGACAGCTGATCCCGGTATTTGCGTAGGCCGGATAAGGCGTGAGCCGCCATCCGGCAACGGGTGCCAGTGCCTGATGGCGCTGCGCTTATCAGCCCTGCAACGATAGCTGATCCCGGCATTTGCGTAGGCCGGATAAGGCGCGAGCCGCCATCCGGCAACGGGTGCCAGTGCCTGATGGCGCTGCGCTTATCAGGCCTGCAACGATAGCTGATCCCGGCATTTGCGTAGGCCGGATAAGGCGTGAGCCGCCATCCGGCGATGGATGCAAATGCCTGATGGCGCTGTGCTTATCAGGCCTACTAACGCCCTCGACGGCTGGCTATGACCTCTCTCTCATCTCATTCTGTCTAATTCATAAACAATTAATCGATCATTCTGGCGGCGAAACGCGCTACTCTGTCTGGCACGTGTCTATTTTTTCGCCACGGGAGGCGTTGCTGGTATGCAACAAAAATCAATTTTGATTCTTCAGATGGGGAACGCTCCACAGGCCATGCGCGATGCGCACGGCGATGTGCCGCTCTGGTTTTGCCAACTGCTGGGGTGCGAGCTTGATGACGTTGAAGTGATCCGGGTTTTCGAAGGCGAAACGCTGCCGGCACCGGATCCGCACCGGGCGGCTATCATCACCGGATCCTGGGCGATGGTCACAGACAGATTGCCGTGGAGCGAGCAAACCGCCGCGTGGATCCGCGAAGCGATGGCGGTGGAGATGCCGCTGTTTGGCGTCTGTTACGGTCATCAGCTGATGGCCTGGGCGCTGGGCGGTGATGTGCAGTATCACAAAGATGGACGTGAAGCGGGGACAAAAACAGTCTATCTCAATGCCGCAGCGGCTCACGATCCGCTGCTTGCGCATCTGCAAGAGAGCTTTCCTGCACACCTGACGCACCGGCAGACGGTCACTCGTCTACCCATTGGCGCCACGGTGCTGGGCGCCTCGGTTCACGATCCTCATCAGATCGTACGCTACGGGCCAAACGCCTTTTCGGTGCAGTTTCATCCGGAAATGCGGCCGGTGATCGCCTGCGATCTGCTACGGCTTAACCGTCCCCATATCGAAAAAGAGGGGGGCGATACCGACAGTTTAATTGCAGGCGTAACGCCCGCGCCGGGTGCGGCGGAAATTTTACGGCGGTTTATGCAGGAGGCGTTCAGTCAGGAGAGTGCGTTTTCACTGCGCGCGGCATCATAAAGGCAGGAACAGAACCCCGGCGTACGCCGGGGCCGGCAATCAGGCGGCTTCTTCTTCCTCAGCAAGTCGGACAACGGCTTCTTCGACGATCACTTCAAGTTCCGTCAGCATCTCTTCAAACCCGAACGCCAGGTTGGCGGCGGCGGAACTGTTATCACTCTGCGTGACGTGATCGAATGAACTGTACATAGTGCGGATACTCATTTACTCACCTGATAAAAATGTTCATTACACCGGTAAATCAACCAACAGCGCGCGAAGCGGCGTGTCGGCGACCAGCGTGATAGTGGCTTCATCACGAATAAAAGCGCCATCACCACAGGTGAGGGCCTCTTGCTCTTTGTGATGGGTGACGGCATGCACCGTCCCGTGAATGGACTGCAGATAGGCCCGCGGTCCGTTTAATTCGATTTTCAACTCTTCGCCCTTATTGAGCGAAATATGGTGCAGCCAGACCTGCTGGCGCAGCTGCAGGCTACCTTTGTCGCCATCCGGCGAGGCCAGTAGCTGGCAGGCGTCATCAGCAAGGGTCAGCTTCTGCACCGGAGGGTTTTCCCGCTCCGGGCAGGCATCCAGCCATAGTTGCATGCGCGTAAGCGACTTATCTTTGCTCAGATTATGTTCGCTATAGCTGACGCCTGGCTGGGTTGCGATGAGCAGTGCTTCACCCGCTTTTGCCTGCACGTGGTGGCCTTCGCTATCGCGGTACTCCGCTTCACCTTCCAGTATCAGATTCAGAATATCCACTTTCGGGTAGGCGCGCGGCTGAAAAGAAGCCCCTGGTGCGAGCACTTCCTGGTTCAACACGCGCAGTGACGCATAGCCCAGCAGTTTGGGATCAAAATAGTGTCCAAAGGAGAAGGTATAGCGGGCCTGAAGCCAGCCGAAGTCAGCTTGTCCGCACTGTTTTGCCGTTCGGGTAGTAATCATTATTCTTGACCTCTCTTTACTTAAAACAATGTTAAAGGGATGGACGCTGCATTGTTAGCCAGATATTCTGCCCGGTATGTTCAAATTTCCTGAATGAGAACACCTATGGCCAAAGAAAGGGCACTGACGCTCGAAGCACTGCGCGTGATGGATGCAATTGACCGCCGCGGTAGCTTTGCTGCTGCGGCAGATGAGCTGGGGCGTGTCCCCTCCGCGCTCAGCTACACCATGCAAAAACTTGAAGAAGAGCTGGATGTGGTGCTGTTTGACCGCTCCGGCCACCGCACCAAATTCACCAACGTTGGGCGTATGCTGCTGGAGCGCGGGCGCGTACTGCTGGAAGCAGCAGATAAATTGACAACCGATGCCGAAGCGCTGGCGCGCGGCTGGGAAACCCATTTAACGCTGGTAACGGAAGCGCTGGTGCCGACAGTAGAGCTGTTTCCACTGGTAGAGAGACTGGCGGCGAAAGCCACCACCCAGCTATCGATTATCACCGAAGTGCTGGCGGGTGCCTGGGAGCGCCTGGAGCAGGGGCGGGCAGATATTGTTGTCGCGCCGGATATGCACTTTCGCTCCTCATCCGAGATCAACTCGCGCAAGCTCTACAGCGTGATGAATGTCTATGTCGCTGCCCCGGATCACCCTATTCATCAGGAGCCGGAGCCGCTCTCAGAAATCACGCGCGTGAAGTATCGCGGTGTGGCCGTGGCGGATACCGCTCGCGAACGTCCGGTGCTTACGGTTCAGCTACTGGATAAACAACCGAGGCTCACGGTCAGTACGATTGAAGATAAACGCCAGGCGTTACTCGCCGGGCTGGGCGTCGCCACCATGCCCTATCCGCTGGTTGAGCGTGATATTGCGGAGGGCCGCCTGCGCGTGGTCAGCCCGGAGTACAGCGGGCAGGTGGATATTATTATGGCCTGGCGTCGCGACAGCATGGGCGAGGGCAAAGCCTGGTGTCTGCGTGAGATCCCCAAGCTTTTTGCCGGTAAATAACCCTACGCGCCGCGCTCGGTCGCATGCACCGTTTGTGGAAAAGGCTGCGGTTCCGGGCCGAACTCGTTCTCCTGCGGCGTGCCGCGCTGGCTATAGAAGGCGAGCAGCGCCAGCCAGCCAAACAGGGGAATAATCATCAGCAGCAGCCAGCGCCAGCTGCGGTTGGTGTCATGCAGGCGGCGCACCTGTACCGCCAGCGTCGGCACCAGCATCAGCAGCGTATAAACCAGGCTTAAGATGTGGTGCCATCCCACGATTCGGTCAATCACATTCAGCACGCCGAACAGAATGATGTTAACGAGTGTGAACATCCAGAATTCGCGGCGATGGGCGCGTCCGTGGAAAGTGGCGTAATTGCGAAGCACCCAGAAGTACCAGTCCATTTTCTACCTCGCTCAACGGTCAATCCGTTGTTTTAACAACGATAACAGTAAGAATAGACGGCAAATTTACAAAGGGATAAGTCGGGCGGGGAATTATTTGGGCGCGATGTGACGCGCCCGAAAGTTCAGGAAAAACGGCTGTCCCGACCGTGAGGTTCATCAAGATCCTGCCACGGGCCGATGGAGATTATCCCCGTCGGGTTTAGCGTTTTGTGGCTGCGATAGTAGTGATTGCGGATATGCGCAAAATCAACCGTTTCGGCGATGCCCGGCATCTGATAGAGATCGCGCAGGAAACCATGCAGGTTGAGGTAATCACTGATGCGGCGCTTATCGCATTTAAAGTGCGTCGCATAGACCGGATCGAAGCGCACCAGCGTTGTCCATAAACGGATATCCGCTTCGGTCAGGCGGTCGCCCGTCAGATAGCGGTGCCGCCCAAGGATCTGCTCCAGGCGCTCCAGCGCGCTAAACACCCCGGTTACCGCTTCATCGTAGGCCTGCTGGCTGGTGGCGAAACCGGCTTTGTAGACGCCGTTATTCACATTGTCGTAGATCCAGCCGTTCAGCTCGTCAATCTTCTCACGCAGCTCAGGCGGGTAGTAATCCCCGGCTTTAGCCCCCAGCCCGTCGAAGGCAGTATTGAACATGCGAATAATATCCGCTGATTCATTGCTGACGATGGTGTGATTCTTCTTATCCCATACCACCGGTACCGTTACGCGCCCGGTATAGTGCGGATCGGCATGGAGATAGAGCTGGTAGAGAAACTCGTGCTGATAGAGGGTGTCACCCGTTGCGGCAGGAAAATCGTCGCCAAACGTCCAGCCATTTTCCAGCATCAGCGGGTGTACGACCGAGACCGGTAAAAAAGGCTCCAGGCCTTTCAGCTTACGCAGGATTAGCGTGCGGTGTGCCCAGGGGCAGGCGAGTGAAATGTAGAGGTGGTAGCGATCTTTTTCGGCGGCAAACCCGCTTTCGCCCGAGGGGCCGGCAGCGCCATCGGCTGTCAGCCAGTTGCGAAACACCGATTCTGAACGTTTAAAGCGCCCGCCGGTGGATTTGGTGTCATACCAGGTGTCGTGCCAGACGCCGTCAATCAGTTGTCCCATTGCTGCTTCTCCTTCTGATAGCAAAAGCGAGGAGTAAACTCCTCGCTTTGGTGTATTCAGTCAGTATAGAGCGCTTACCACTTTTTATTCAGTACGCGGTCGATGCTGAACGCGCCCGGACCGGTGATGCCCAGCAGCAGGTAGCCGCCAGCGATGGTCAGGTTTTTCATGAACATAATGGAGTTCGCGCCTTCCGCAAAGTTGTTGTGGAAGATAAACGCCGTCAGCAGCGTAAAGCCAGCGGTGAACAGCGCGGTGGTGCGGGTCAGGAAACCGAACAGAATGGCCAGACCGCCGCCAAATTCAAGCAGGATGGTCAGCGGCAGGAGGAAACCCGGTACGCCCATCGATTCCATATATTGCTGAGTGCCGGCATAACCGGTGATTTTGCCCCAGCCCGCGACGATGAACAGAATCGGCATCAGAATACGGGCAACCAGGAAACCAACATCTTCTAATTTTTTCATCTTTCTCTCCAGGAACCGCATAGGCTCTATGCAGTAAAATTATTGTAATAAACGGCGTGTGCCGTGGGCTTGCAGTTGATGGAGAGGATAGTAATCGTGGCGGGAAAATATTGTTAGCTATGAAAACTGTCGAAGTCTTTCAAAAAAATTGCTTAAGCAAAAATGCAAACGGGCGATCCCAGGATCGCCCGTGTTAGCAAGCAAGTGACGCTTTAGCGCGGCGCATTGAGGGTGGATTTCACCAGCCGCCACAGGCTCCAGGCACCGAAACCGCGTCTGGCCCAGCGCACCAGCATATTAGGGTGGCGAACAGTCCAGATAGCCATTGCGCTACTGCCCACCAGCGCCCATGAGCGCAGGCTTAACAGCGTGTTCCAGCCGCGATCGTAAGCGCCGGTGGCCTCAAGCCAGTCACGACGCCCGGCGGTAAGATCCAGACGTTGCTGCTGGATCATGCTGAGCAATTGCGCTTTACGCTTCAGACGTTCGGCTTTGCTGCTCACGATTTATCGTCCTCCAGCAAGGCGCGATCGTTCGACAGCTCCTGACGCGTGTGACGCAGCAGTGTCGAGGCCCGCGCTTTACGCAGTGTCGAAATGCCGCCTATCAGCGCCAGCACCAGCAACACTACGGTGGTTGCAATCATCACATTCAAGCGATATTGCGGATCGACGGCCCAAATAATTAGCACCATCAGACTCATCAGGCCAAATGCAGCGAAAAGCATGGTCAGCCCCACCATCAGGAGCAGCTGGAACAGGTTGGCTTTCTCTTCTTCAAGCTCAACAACCGCCAGCCGCAGGCGGGTCTCAACCATTTCAACCAGAATGGTCAGCATACGCTGACCAATCCCGAGCGCGCTTTTGCCAGGCCCTTGCGCGTATCGTGAATCCGCCATATCAGCGACGCGACATCAGAACGCCTAACACCACGCCGATTGCGGCGCCGATGCCAACGCTGGCCCACGGGTTGTCACGCACGTACTCATCGGTACGGGCGGCGGCTTCGCGGGTCTGACGAGCAATGACATCACCGGTATCGCCCAGACGTTCGCGACTGTTACGCAGCGCTTTTTCCGCCCTGGTACGCAGCTTGCTCAGCTCTTCTTTCGATTTTTCACCAGAATTACCCAGCACTTCTTCCAGGGTGTCCGCCAGCGATTTCAACTCAGCGCGCAGATGGTCAGCATTATCTTTCGACATAATTCTCTCCAGGTGAGTGTGTGGTCATTTCCATTTAATCAGTAGTCACGCGCTTCAAGAGATTTCAACTCCTGCTGAGCCTCTTTCAGCTTGTGCTCTCGCTTGTGTATCTTGTCCGCATCGCCTTTCTCTTTCGCTTCGCTCAGGTCGCGACGGCGCTCGGCAATCTCTTCTTTCTGTTCGGCGATTTTCTTTTGATGCGCAGCGCGCAGCTTCTCATCAGAACAGCTGGCGCGAACTTCGCGCAGGGCTTTATTCAACCCGTCAATACGGCTCTGATTGTTATGCTTTTCGGCATAGCTGATTTCGCGTTGGATCTCATGCTCCTTTTCCTGACAGGGTGAAGCAGCATGGGAAAAAGCGCTAACGGAAAAAAGAGCCAGCGCCATAGCGATGCGGTTTTTCATAATCGATAACCTTCCGTTGTTAGCTGGCGAAACAGGGTACGCCAGCATCCAGTTACGTAATGTGAACCCTGGTCCCGTTACTCAAGCATAGTTAAGTAACGGCTAAACACCAAAGTTAGTGAAAAGATTCAGAATCCTGGAGAGATTAACCGAATCGATGTGTACTGTTGCGCAGGCGGTTAAGCCACGCAGAAGTTTGGGTGTCGGCATCATCCTGAGCGGCGATGACATACCCCTGGGGGAGAGTGCGATCCAGCACGGCTTTGGCAGCCGCGCTCTGCTCGCTGGAGTCGAATTTAATCAGCAGGGTGTCGTCCTGCGGGGTAATACTTTTAAAGTGAATGCCGTTGGCGTCGAGATGGTGCCAGATGGAGAAGCCATCCGGCACGGTAATGTTTTGCGTCAGCGGGCGGATCGCAAGCGTCGACTCGCGATTCTGCACCGCCGTCCAGGCGAGAAACAGCACGCAAAAGAGCGCCGCCGCAGTGAGGCTTGTGCATACCCAACGCAGAAAAGGCGCACGCAGTTCCATTGTCTTTTAACTCCGATTGCTATGTTTTTTCTTCCATAACACCACCAGTGAGCCAACCAGGCCAATCACCAGCAGCACCACCGGAAGCAGCATCAAACAGGACATCAGCGCATCTTCATACTTTTTAAACACCGGCGTGATGCCCAACAGGTAACCCAGCGTCGTCAGGATCAGCACCCACAGCAGGCCGCTCATCCAGTTGAAAAATTGAAAACGCGTATTGCTCAGACCAGAGAGCCCGGCAATAGTTGGCAACAGCGTGCGAACAAATGCGATAAAGCGCCCAACCAGCAGCGCCGACAGCCCATGTTTATGGAACAGATGGTGCGCGCGCTGGTGGTAGTGGGCCGGAAGATGAGAGAGCCATTTCTGCACCAGCCGCGTGTTGCCAAGCCAGCGCCCCTGGATGTAGCTCAGCCAGCAGCCGGTACTTGCGGCGATGGTAAGCAGCAGCACGGTTTGCGGATAGCCCAGCGCACCTTTAGCAATCAGCACACCAACCAACACCAGCAGGCTGTCACCGGGCAGAAACGCCGCCGGCAGCAAACCGTTCTCCAGAAATAAAATGACAAACAAAACGAAATAGAGCATGCCGATCATGCCAGGCTGCGACAGCGTCTCAAAATCCTGGCTCCAAAGGGCGTGAAGTAACTGGCTTAAAAGTTCCATTCGGTGTTCCTGGTACATCGGTTTACGTCACGTCTGCTACGTACGAAACAGCACGGCGATACGTTCTCATACATTATGGTCGCTCGTGGCACATCCGGTGCAGGGGTCATCCTGGTGAGGCGCTGTGAGCAAGCGCTGACTCACACAGAAGCGAAATGCATCCAATTGTAACAAAGGCTGAGGTAATGCGTCAGTCTGAAAAGCGCTCAGAGGTGATTTTGCCGGGGGAAGGCGGAAAGAGGCGAGGGTATTTACACACGCTGACACTCTATACTTTTCACTTACCCAAAATTCTTACGGGCGCAGCGTAAGTGTGCGCCCGCAGAGGATTTTTATTTCGTGCCGCTGGCCGCCGTATCAAGGTGTACCACCGGGTTTTCGGCGAAAAGATAGCGATCGGCATTAAACTCGAAGTCGTCGCTGGTTTCGTTAAACAGCATCTGTTTGGTGTTTTCAAGGTGCTGCCACATTGCCAGTTTTGCGCCGTGGGGATCTTTGCGGATCAGTGCCTTCAGGATCTGGTCGTGATCGTCACACCAGTTATCGACGGTGCGCAGGTCGATATGGTCGTGCAGTTTCTTCCAGTAGGGGTTGTGCACACGCTGCGTCCACATCTTTTCAACGATAGCTGCCAGGGCCGTGTTTTGCGTCGCCAGCGCGACCTGTACGTGAAACTGCAAATCCCACTCGGAGTCGCGAAAGCACTTCTCTTTGCGGGCTTTGTCCTGAATCTCCATCAGCTTCATGATGTCCTGCTTCGTCACCTGCGTGGCGGCGAACTCCGCAATATTGCTCTCAATCAGCTGGCGCGCCTGCAGAAGCTCAAAAGGGCCGTAGCTGGCGAACTCAAGATTCTCATCCGGCGCTTGAGTATGGCGCGCCTGGTTGGAGATGACATGAATGCCGGAGCCTTTACGTACTTCGACATACCCCTCCACTTCGAGCATGATGATCGCTTCACGCACCACGGTCCGGCTGACGCTCTTCTCATCGGCGATAAAGCGCTCGGCGGGCAGCTTCTCCCCCACAAGATAAACGCCTTGCTCAATCCGGTTTTTAAGCTCGGCGGCAAGTTGCTGATAAAGACGTCGTGGTTCGGAGATTTCCATACAGGCTCCAGAGGAGAGGGTAATAATTGGATTTGTTATACCACTTTTAGCGCTTTCTCACCATTATCAATAACGAAAAAGCCGCCCTCAGGCGGCTTTGAAGAGTGTTAAAAAGCGGGGCTAACTTTGTGCGGCGGGCGAGCCGAGAGCCTGCTCTTTTGCTACCTCTTCGGCAGATTTGTTTTTCAGCACCGTCCAGATCAGCACTGCGCCCAGCAGGTCAAACAGCGCCAGCACTGCGAAGAGCGGGCTAAAGCCGATGGTATCCGCCAGCGCGCCAACCACCAGCGCGAACATGGTGCTTGCCATCCATGCCGCCATCCCGGTCAGGCCGTTGGCTGTCGCCACTTCGTTACGACCAAATACGTCGGAAGAGAGCGTAATCAATGCGCCGGAGAGAGACTGGTGCGCAAAGCCGCCGATACAGAGCAGGCCAATTGCTACATAGGGGCTGGTGAAAAGACCGATCATGCCTGGGCCAATCATCAGCAGCGCGCCCATAGTAACCACCATTTTACGCGATACAATCAGGTTCACGCCGAAGATGCGCTGGAACAGCGGCGGCAGGTAACCGCCCACGATGCAACCCAGATCCGCGAAGAGCATCGGCATCCAGGCGAACATCGCAATCTCTTTCAGGTTAAAGCCATACACTTTGAACATGAACAGCGGGATCCAGGCGTTAAAGGTCCCCCAGGCTGGCTCAGCCAGAAAACGCGGCAGCGCGATACCCCAGAACTGACGGGTACCAAGGATCTGGCGAACCGACATTTTCTTACCGTTGTTGGTCTGGTGCTGTGCTTCCTGGCCACCAATGATGTATTCACGCTCTTCTTCGCTCAATTTTTTCTGTTCGCGCGGGTGCTTATAGAAGATGAGCCAGGCCATCGCCCAGACAAAGCTCAGAACGCCGGAGATAATGAATGCCATCTCCCAGCTGTGCATGACGATTGCCCATACCACCAGCGGCGGCGCAATCATCGCGCCAATTGACGAACCGACGTTGAAGTAGCCGACGGCGATGGAGCGCTCTTTTGCCGGGAACCATTCAGAGGCCGCTTTCAGCCCCGCCGGAATCATGGCCGCTTCAGCGGCACCCACGGCGCCGCGTGCCAGTGCCAGACCGCCCCAGCTGCCTGCCAGTGCGGTCGCGCCGCAGAAGATAGCCCAGGTAATTGCGAAGAAGGCATAACCAATTTTGGTGCCCAGAACGTCGAGGACGTATCCTGCAACCGGCTGCATGACGGTATAGGCCGCAGAGTAAGCCGCGATGATATACGAATATTGCTGAGTCGAAATGTGCAACTCTTCCATTAACGTGGGAGCGGCTGCCGCTATGGTGTTACGTGTCAGGTAGCCAAGCACGGTGCCGACCGTCACCAGCGCTATCATATACCAACGTAATCCTTTGATTTTACGCATGTAAACCTCATCGTTATGTTATTACCGCTTGCGCGGACACCCTTCACTCGCATCGGAGGGTGGAAACGGGAGGGCGTAACCGGAAAAGAGGTTCCGCTACGGCCCAAGCCTGCCATCAGTAAACGTTCTGTTTGTAAGTCGGCGTCCGTACCGTTAATTCCGATTAACGTCTTATCGGGAATGCATTCCGTCGGGTTATCAATTCGACGGCAGCAAGATAACTTGTCATACAACTTGAAAAGGTGAGTGATATCACAAAAGCGTTTTTCTTTGTGTGGTCTTTAGCTTAGGCGTGGAGAGCCAGATTTGGCGCGGCCTGGCGGGCGGTTTAACGAATTGATGTGTCAGTTTTTGTCTGCTTTTATTGATCCAACTCACGAAAATACCTTCGGTCTATAGAAATTGGTGTGATAACTTTGACAGCATTAAGGTAGACATCAGACGCACTCGTTGAGAGGAAGACGATAATGACCCCGTTTATGACCGAAGATTTCCTGCTGGATACCGAATTTGCCCGCCGTCTGTACCACGACTACGCCAAAGACCAGCCGATTTTTGACTACCACTGCCACCTGCCGCCGCAGCAGATTGCGGAAGATTACCGTTTCAAAAACTTGTATGACATCTGGCTGAAAGGCGACCACTACAAGTGGCGTGCGATGCGTACCAATGGCGTACCGGAGCGTCTCTGTACCGGCGATGCGTCCGATCGTGAGAAGTTTGATGCCTGGGCGGCGACCGTTCCGCACACTATCGGCAACCCGTTATACCACTGGACGCATCTTGAGCTGCGCCGCCCGTTTGGTATTACAGGTAAGTTGCTGTCACCCTCTACGGCTGACGAGATCTGGGAGCGCGGTAACGCACTGCTGGCGCAGGATAGCTTCTCCGCGCGCGGCATCATGCAGCAGATGAACGTCAAAATGGTCGGCACCACCGATGATCCGATCGATTCACTGGAGCACCACGCGGCAATCGCTAAAGAGACCTCTTTTGGCACCAAAGTGCTGCCGAGCTGGCGTCCGGATAAGGCCTTTAATATCGAACAGGCGACCTTTAACGACTACATGGCGAAACTGGGTGAAGTCTCTGATACCGAGATCCGCCGCTTTACCGACCTGCAAACGGCGCTGACGAAACGCCTCGATCACTTTGCCGCGCACGGCTGTAAAGTCTCTGACCACGCGCTGGACGTGGTGCTGTTTGCCGAAGCATCTGAATCAGAGCTCGACGCCATTCTGGCGCGTCGCCTGGCGGGTGAAACGCTGAGTGAAAAAGAGGTGGCGCAGTTTAAGACCGCGGTGCTGGTATGGCTCGGCGCGGAATATGCCCGTCGCGAATGGGTGCAGCAGTACCATATCGGCGCGCTGCGTAATAACAACCAGCGTCAGTTCAAACTGCTCGGCCCGGATGTCGGCTTCGACTCCATCAACGACCGTCCGCTGGCGGAAGAGTTATCCAGACTGCTGAGCAAGCAGAATGAAGATAACCTGCTGCCGAAAACCATTCTTTACTGCCTGAACCCGCGCGATAACGAAGTGCTGGGCACCATGATCGGTAACTTCCAGGGCGAAGGGATGCCGGGCAAAATGCAGTTCGGCTCCGGCTGGTGGTTTAACGATCAGAAAGATGGCATGGAGCGTCAGATGACGCAGCTTGCGCAGCTTGGTCTGCTGAGCCGCTTTGTCGGCATGCTGACCGACAGCCGCAGCTTCCTCTCTTATACCCGTCATGAATATTTCCGCCGCATCCTCTGCCAGATGATTGGCCGCTGGGTGGAGGCGGGCGAAGCCCCGGCTGATATTCAGCTGCTGGGTGAAATGGTGAAAAACATCTGCTTTAACAATGCGCGTGATTACTTCGCGATTGAACTGAACTAGGGCCGTTTGAGGTTGATATGCAATACATCAAGATCCATTCGCTGGATAACGTCGCAGTAGCGCTGGCCGATCTTGCTGAAGGCGCGGAAGTCATTATCGACAACCAGACAGTACAGCTACGCCAGGCGGTGACGCGCGGGCATAAGTTTGCGCTGCACACCATCAGGCAGGGCGAAAATATTGTCAAATATGGTCTGCCGATTGGTCATGCGACGTCAGATATCGCGTCGGGCGAGTATATCCATTCCCACAATGCGCGAACGAACCTCAGCGATCTGGACGAGTATAGCTATCAACCTGATTTCCAGGCTGAGGGCAGCCAGGCGGGCGATCGTGACGTGCAGATCTACCGCCGGGCGAATGGGGACGTGGGGATCCGTAATGAGTTGTGGATCCTGCCGACAGTCGGCTGCGTCAATGGCATCGCCCGTCAGATCCAGACCCGTTTCCTGAAAGAGACCCATGATGCCGAAGGTATCGACGGCGTTTACCTCTTCAGCCATACCTACGGCTGTTCACAACTGGGCGATGACCACATCAACACGCGCACCATGCTGCAAAACATGGTGCGCCATCCGAATGCGGGCGCGGTGCTGGTGATTGGCCTCGGGTGTGAAAACAACCAGGTTGACGCTTTCCGCCAGACGCTGGGCGAATTTGATGCTGAGCGCGTCCACTTTATGGTCTGCCAACACCAGGACGACGAAGTGGAAGCGGGGCTTTTGCATCTGCATGCGCTCTATGAGGCCATGCGTAACGATAAACGCGAGCCGGGTAAGCTGAGCGAGCTGAAGTTTGGTCTGGAGTGCGGTGGCTCTGACGGGCTTTCCGGTATTACCGCAAACCCCATGCTCGGCCGTTTCTCGGATTATGTGATTGGCAATGGGGGCACCACGGTGCTGACCGAAGTGCCGGAGATGTTTGGCGCTGAGCGTATTCTGATGAGCCACTGTCGCGACGAAAGTACCTTTGAGAAGACAGTGACCATGGTTAATGACTTCAAACAGTACTTTATTGCTCACAATCAGCCGATCTATGAGAACCCGTCGCCGGGCAACAAAGCGGGCGGTATCACCACGCTTGAGGAGAAGTCGCTGGGCTGTACGCAGAAAGCGGGGGCCAGCCAGGTGGTTGATGTGCTGCGCTACGGTGAGCGCCTGCAAACCCCCGGCCTCAATCTGCTGAGCGCGCCCGGTAACGATGCGGTCGCAACCAGCGCATTAGCCGGTGCTGGCTGCCATATGGTGCTCTTCAGCACCGGTCGCGGGACGCCTTATGGCGGTTTTGTGCCGACGGTGAAAATCGCCACCAACAGTGAGCTGGCCGCGAAAAAGAAACACTGGATCGATTTTGATGCAGGTCAGTTGATCCACGGCAAAGCAATGCCGCAGCTTCTGGAGGAGTTTGTTGATGTGATTGTAGAGATCGCCAACGGCAAACAGACCTGCAATGAGAAAAATGATTTCCGTGAGTTAGCCATCTTCAAAAGTGGTGTAACTTTATAAATCGCACTGAGGTGCACTAAGCAAAGCGGCGCTACCCTGAGAGCGCCGCTTTTTTTATCGCCTGTCCGCCGGTTAGTTACGTAATGCGTTCTTCACCAGACGCGCATCTTCCGCCTGGCACACCGCCGCGGTAAACAGCACATCGGTTGAGGAGTTGAGCGCGGTTTCGCAGGAGTCCTGCAACACGCCGATAATAAAACCGACCGCTACCACCTGCATCGCGACATCGTTGGAGATACCAAACATGTTGCAGGCCAGCGGGATCAGCAGCAGTGAGCCGCCCGCCACCCCGGATGCGCCGCAGGCACACAGCGACGCGACCACACTCAGCAGCAGCGCCGTTGGCAGATCGACGGTAATCCCTAATGTATGTACCGCCGCCAGCGCCAGCACGGTAATGGTGATCGCCGCGCCCGCCATATTAATGGTCGCCCCCAGCGGAATAGAGACTGAGTAGGTGTCGCGATCGAGATTGAGCTTCTCACACAGCGTCATATTGACCGGGATATTGGCCGCTGAACTGCGGGTGAAAAAGGCGGTTACGCCACTTTCGCGCAGGCAGGTAAAGACCAGCGGGTAGGGGTTGCGGCGGATCTTCCAGTAGACCAGCAATGGGTTGATCACCAGCGCGACAAACGCCATGCAGCCCACCAGCACCACCAGCAGTTGCGCATAGCCCAGCAGCGCGCCAAAACCGGAAGTAGCCAGCGTCGAGGAGACGAGACCGAAAATGCCAAGCGGCGCAAAACGAATCACGATCCGCACCATAAAGGTGACGGCGCCTGACATATCCTGCACCATCTTTTTCGTCGTTTCACTGCTGTGACGCAGGGCATAACCCAGCCCGACGGCCCACACCAGGATGCCGATATAGTTTGCTTCCATAATTGCTGTCACCGGGTTGGCGATCATGCTGGTCAGCAAGCCGCGCAGAACCTCGACAATACCGGAAGGGGGGGCAATGTCGCTGGCGCCGGGCGCAAGCTGAAGCGTGGAAGGGAAGAGAAAACTGACCAGTACGGCGGTAAGGGCGGCAGAGAAGGTGCCGAGAAGATAAAGAAACAGCACCGGGCGAAGATGTGTGCGCTGGCCCTGCTGGTGCCCGGCAATAGACGCCATCACCAGCATCAATACCAGCACCGGTGCAACAGCTTTTAAGGCGCTCACAAACAGCGTACCGAGTATACCGGTGGCGATAGCGGCGGGCGTTGAGATCCACGCCAGTAAAATCCCCAGAACGAGGCCGAGAAGAATCTGTTTCACCAGGCTGCCATCAACGAAACGTTGCAGCAACCCTGACGAGCGGTGCGTTGTCATGCCCTTTTTCCTTTCATGTTGTGAGATCACACCCCGCTGCTCTTTTAAACAGAGCTTTGTCAGGATGTAACAATTGTTTGCTAAAAGGAGTATATGAACTCTGCGGCAACAGGGAAGTGCGGGAAGTGTACTTTTACACGCTGGCGCGGCTTTTTTATTATCGATGTTAGCGTTTTGTGACAAAGGCGACAGGGCGCGAGGAATCGCCGCTCGCCGGGGTGGCAGAGCGGCGATTTACGGCTTACGCGCGGTTTTTCTTGTCGTTCTGGTAGTTAACCCAGGTATTAATCAGCAGCGTCAGCACCAGAATGCCGCCTACCACGCCAAGTGAGATGGCGATCGGGATATGGAAGAAATCGACGATCAGCATCTTGATACCGATAAACACCAGAATCACCGACAGACCATATTTGAGCATCGAGAAGCGCTCCGCCACGCCCGCCAGCAGGAAGTACATCGCGCGCAGCCCCAGAATGGCAAACAGGTTAGAGGTCAGGACGATAAAGGGATCGGTAGTGACGGCGAAGATCGCCGGAATGCTGTCGACGGCGAAAATCACATCGCTCAGCTCCACCAGAATCAGCACCAGCAGTAGCGGCGTGGCATACAGCAGACCGTTTTTGCGCACAAAAAAGTGCTCATTTTCGATGCTGTCGGTCATGCGCAGGTGGCTGCGCAGCCAGCGTACCAGCGGTTTGTCGCCAATGCCCTTCTCATCCTCTTTCGCCAGCGCCATCTTCACGCCGGTAAAGAGCAGGAAGGCACCAAACACGTAGAGCAGCCATGAGAATTGGGTGATCAGCCAGCTACCGGCGAAGATCATGATGGTACGCAGCACGATCGCCCCGAGTACGCCATAGATCAGCACCCGGCGTTGCAATGCCGCAGGGACGGCAAAGTAGCTAAACAGCATCAGCCAGACAAAGACGTTATCTACCGCCAGCGCTTTTTCAATCAAATAACCGGTTAAAAACGCCAGCGCCTGCGTATCCGCTACCGCGCGCCCTTCGGTCTGCGTCAGATACCACCAGAAGGCGGCATTAAACAGCAGCGACAGGCTAACCCACACCACTGACCAAACGGCCGCCTGCTTCATTGTCATCGTGTGCGCACCACGACGTCCCTGAAGCAGAAGGTCGATCGCCAGCATAATCACCACGACAACGGCGAAACCGCCCCATAACATCGGTGTGCCAACACTATTCATTCCCGGATCCTCACCCAAACAAAAACGGCCAACGTCAGAAGACGTTAGCCGCTTGCCAGGTGCAGGGGGATTTCGCCTTCCGGCAAGGTCTCACTTACGTCAATGACGACGCCCGGCGACCGGATGCTTTACGCACCGTAATGACGATCCACCGGCGAAGAAGTTACTCCCCTTTGCAGGTAACAAAATATGTCAACATATTGATCGCGTCAATGAATTGCGATCGCTCCTTACGCAGCTTTACGCAGGGAGCTGTGCGTCGACTTCATCTGCCGGAAAGATGACGCCAGTCTGGCGGCGGATCTCGGTTTGCAGTTTTGCCGTAATCCGGCTGACCGCAAGGCCTGGATGGTTCACCTCATTCTCCTCCACCAGCCGCGCGAACGTCTCGGCTTCATACAGCATAGTATTGATATGCTGTGGCTGCGTTAGCTCCTGCGCTTTGCCGCCGCGCGGTATGAAGGAGAGTTTCTGGCACTCGGAAATCTTTTCAATGACCAGTGAGCCCGCTTCACCCTGAATCTCACTCGCCAGCACCGAATCGCTCACCTTCGAGTGCTGCAGCGTGACGCTGAAATCGCCGTAATTCATTACCACCACGCCATGCGCATCGACGCCGCTTGAGAGCAGGCTCGCCGAAGCCTGCACGCTGTGCGGCTCGCCCCACAGCGCCACCGCCGAGGCGAGGCAGTAAAACCCGATATCCATAATCGACCCGTTAGAGAACGCGGGGTTGAAGGTGTTGGGGTTTTCGCCGTCGAGGAAACGCTGGTAGCGCGATGAGTACTGGCAGTAGTTAATAAATGCTTTACGTAACTTGCCCGCTTTCGCCAGCGACTGTTTCAGCACCAGGAAGTTTGGCAGGCTGGCGGTTTTGAAGGCTTCAAACAGCACCACCTGATTTTCACGGGCGCAGGCGATGGCGGCTTCCACTTCACGCAGGTTTGAGGCCAGTGGTTTTTCGCAGATCACATGCTTTTTATGGCTGAGAAACAGCTGCGTCTGCGGAAAGTGCAAGGCGTTGGGGCTGGCAATATAGACCGCGTCAATCGCATCGCTCTGCGCCATCTCCTCAAGTGAGGTAAAGAGATGCTCGACAGGGTAGTCGGTGGCGAAGGTTTGCGCCTGTTCAAGGCTGCGGGAATAGACGGCGGTGAGTCTGTATTTGCCCGTTTCATGGGCGGCATCGACAAACTGGCGCGTGATCCAGTTCGTCCCTATGACAGCGAAACGTATCATAAAGGCGCTACTTCTCCGTTAAAGGGTTGCGCTGTCACTCTATCACGTCAACATGACAAAACCAGTGCGCTGGCGCGCACGCTTAGCGCAAGGTGAGATGGGTCAACCACAGCCTGGTATCAAACTCAAGCTGGTGATACTGCGGCTCCATATGACAGCAGAGCTGGTAAAAGGCTTTGTTGTGCTCTTTCTCGCGCAGGTGCGCCAGTTCGTGTACCACAATCATGCGCAGAAAGGCTTCCGGCGCATCGCGGAAAACGGTGGCGACGCGAATCTCCGCTTTCGCTTTCAGCTTACCGCCCTGTACGCGGGAAATGGCGGTGTGCAGGCCAAGGGCATTATTAAGCACATGAATTTTGCTGTCATACATCACTTTGTTCAGCGGCGCGGCGTTACGCAGAAACTGGTTTTTCATCTCTTGCGTATAGTGATAGAGCGCTTTATCGGTGGTGACACCGTGGCTGTCGGGGTAGCGTTTTGCCAGCACCTCGCCCAGACGGTTCTGCTCAATCAGCGTATGCACCTGCGCCAGCAGGGATTCAGGATATCCCTGAAGATAGGTAAGGGTCTTCATGGTGAAATATGTTTACATCCTTCGGTAATTGAGCGATAAAACGCGCGAATTTTAGCATTGCGGAGGGTCGATGAGCCAGGTTGAGTTAAACGGACAGTCATTCACTTTAGACAGATTCCCTGTCGGCGTGGAAGAGGCGTCGCTACAGGCGTGGGATGCAGCGGATGAATATCTCCTGCAACAGGTGGATGCGGTCGATGGCCCGGTTCTGATCTTCAACGACAGCTTCGGCGCGCTGGCCTGCGCGCTGGCGGCCCACCATCCGGTGTCGATTAATGACTCCTTTATTGCCGAGCTGGCAACGCAGCATAACCTGCGCATTAACGATCTGGATGAAGCGGCGGTCACGTTTCAGGATTGCCTCAGCCCGCTGCCGGCCGACCCGGCATTAGTGCTGATCAAAATACCAAAACAGCTGGCGCTGCTTGAGCAGCAGCTGCGCGCCCTGCGCGACGTGGTTACGCCACAAACGCGGATTATCGCCGGTGCAAAAACCCGCGATATTCATAATTCGACAATCGCGCTGTTTGAAAAGATCCTCGGCCCAACCACTACAACACTGGCATGGCGCAAAGCACGCTTGATTAACTGCACTTTTAGCGCCCCCGCGCCTGTCGAAACGCCGCTGCTGGCAAGCTGGAAGCTTGATGGCACCCCCTGGACCATCCACAACCACGCGAATGTTTTTTCCCGCAGCGGGCTGGATATCGGCGCACGCTTTTTCCTGCAATATCTACCGGAAAACGTGGAGGGCGAGATAGTGGATCTCGGCTGCGGTAATGGCGTGATTGGCATGCAGCTGCTGGCGAATAACCCGCAGGCGCAGGTGCTGTTTGTTGATGAGTCGGCAATGGCGGTCGCCTCTTCACGTCTGAATGTGGAGAGCAACCTGCCAGAGGATATGGAGCGCTGCGAGTTTATGATCAATAACGCGCTCTCTGGCATTGAGCCGGATCGCTTTACTGCGGTGCTCTGTAACCCGCCTTTCCATCAGCAGAGCGCCATCACCGATCACATCGCCTGGCAGATGTTTAACGATGCGCGCCGCTGCCTGAAATATGGCGGTGAATTACGCATTGTCGGCAATCGCCATCTCGACTATTTCCGCAAGCTCAAACGCGTGTTCGGTAACTGCGAAACCGTGGTGACCAACAATAAGTTCGTGATCCTCAAATCGGTCAAAGTGCGCAAGAAGCGCTAACCGAACGCGCCATCAGGCGCTTTGCCGGATGGCGGCTCACGCCTTATCCGGCCAACAACGTCTCAAACCCCGTAGGCCTGGCAAGCGCAGCGCCATCAGGCATTTTTTTTAAATGGTTAACGCCAGTTGGGTGCCCTGCGCTATCGCCCGGCGGGCATCCAGCTCCATCGCCACATCGCAGCCGCCAATCAAATGCACCGGTTTACCCGCTTCGCGAAGCGGTTCGGCCAGCTCGCGTCGCGGCTCCTGACCGGCGCAGATCACCACATTATCCACTGCCAGCACTTGAGGTTCGCCGCCGACCAGAATATGTAAACCCTCATCGTCAATCTTCTGGTAGCTCACAGCCGGGATCATCTTCACGCCGCGCGACAGCAGCGTGGCGCGGTGGATCCAGCCGGTGGTTTTCCCGAGTCCTTCGCCCGGCTTGCTGGCCTTGCGTTGCAGCATCACAATCTGTCGCGGGCTTTTCGGCAGTTGCGGCCCTTCCGGGCGCAGGCCGCCGACCTCATTCAGACTGGTATCAATTCCCCACTCCACGCAGAATTCAGCGATATTCTGGCTGGTCGATTCCCCCGGCTGGCTTAAATAGACTGCGGTATCAAAGCCAATGCCGCCGCAGCCGACGATCGCCACGCGCTCGCCGACCGGCGCTTTATCGCGCAGCACGTCGAGATAGTTCAGCACTTTTGGATGATCGATGCCGTCGATCAGCGGCATCCGCGGCTCGATGCCGCAGGCGAGGATCACCTCATCAAACAGCGTCAGCATGCCGGGATCGACACGTTGGTTCAGGCAGAGCGCGACGGCGGTTTTGTCGAGCATCCGGCGGTAGTAACGCAGAGTTTCGTAAAACTCCTCTTTACCGGGGATCTGTTTCGCGACGTTAAACTGCCCGCCGATCTCTGCCTGTGCATCAAACAGTGTCACACTGTGGCCGCGCGCGGCGGCGTTCACCGCAAAGGCCAGACCGGCCGGGCCTGCGCCAACCACCGCGAGGTTTTTCTTCTGCTCTGCCGGGGAGATCGGCATCAGCGTTTCGTGGCACGCACGCGGGTTGACCAGGCAGGAGGTCACTTTGCCGTAAAAGATCTGATCCAGACACGCCTGGTTACAGCCAATGCAGGTGTTAATCTCCTCTTCGCGGCCGCTCTGCGCTTTGCTTAATAGCTCTGCATCGGCGAGAAACGGCCGCGCCATCGACACCATATCCGCATCGCCGCGCGCGAGGATCGCTTCGGCTACCTGTGGATCGTTAATCCGGTTAGTGGTGATCAGCGGGACGTTTACTTTGCCTTTCAGCTTGCGCGTCACCCAGCTAAACGCTCCGCGCGGTACCGGCGTGGCGATGGTCGGGATGCGCGCTTCATGCCAGCCAATCCCTGTATTGATAAGCGTAGCACCTGCAGCTTCAACGGCCTGCGCCAGCGCAATGGTCTCATCCAGCGTGCCGCCGCCCTCCACCAGATCGAGCATCGACAGGCGATAAATCAGGATGAAGTGCTCCCCAACCCGCTCACGGATCGCCCGCACTACCTCAAGGGGAAAACGCATCCGGCGAGCATAATCACCGCCCCATTCATCTTCCCGCTGGTTGGTGCGCGCGGCGAGAAACTGGTTAATCAGATAGCCTTCAGAGCCCATCACCTCGACACCGTCGTAACCGGCCTGCTGTGCCAGGTGCGCGCAGCGGGCGAAATCCTCAATCAGGCTAAGAATTTCATCATGGCTCAGTTCATGAGGTTTGAAGCGGTTGATGGGAGCCTGAATAGCGGAGGGGGCGACCAGGTTAGGCTGAAAACTGTAGCGCCCGGTATGGAGGATCTGTAGCGCGATCTTCCCACCCTCCAGATGCACTGCTTCGGTAATGTGCCGATGGTGCGGCAGCTGGCTGACATCGTTCAGCACTGCGGCGCCCTCCATTGTCACGCCGGAGGGGGCGGGGGAGATGCCGCCCGTAACAATTAACGCCACGCCGTGACGGGCGCGCTCGGCATAGAAGGCCGCCAGCCGCTCTGCGCCGTCCGGGCGCTCCTCCAGACCGGTGTGCATCGATCCCATCAGCACACGGTTTTTAAGCTGGGTAAAACCCAGATCTAGCGGGGCGAACAGCGACGGGTAGTGGCTCATGCTCTCTTCCAATGTAAAATTATTGTTATGTGGTCGGATGAGTTCTACTGTAGCCGCCGCGACAACAGAAGGGAAAAGCGGCAGTAAATGATTGTGATGGGATTCAAAAAAGCGCAGACAGAGAAAATGCCGGATGGCGGCTGCGCCTTATCCGGCCTACGGGGGAGAGCAAATTTCAGGCCCGGTAAGCGAAGCGCCATTGGACAAAAATGCCGGATGGCGGCTGCGCCTTATCTGGTCTGCGGGGGAGAGCAAATTGCAGGCCCGGTAAGCGAAGCGCCATCGGACAAAAATACCGGATGGCGGCTGCGCCTTATCTGGTCTGCGGGGGAGAGTAAATTGCAGGCCCGATAAGCGAAGCGCCATCGGGCAGGGAGTTACACCGGCTCCACCGAAACGCGCAGCGCCGCCAGCGCCTCGCCTGCGGCGTGCAGCACCTGCTCGCACTGCTCCACGGTGAGCGTGAGCGGCGGCTCAATACGAATGGTTTTCGCATTATTGAGCGTGCCGGCCACCAGCACGCGCTGACGGAACATCTCGCTGGCAAAGTTGTAACCCGTTTCGTTATCCACAAACTCAAGCGCCATCAACATGCCGCGCCCGCGTACATCCTGTACCAGATCGGGATAGTCACGCGCCAGCGCACGGAAGCCATCCAGCAACATGTCCCCTTTCTGCTCTGCCTGCGCCGGCAGGTTCTCTTCCAGCAGCACATTGATGGTTGCCAGCGCCGCCGCGCAGGCCAGTGGATTACCGCCAAAGGTGGTGGTGTGCAGGAAGGGGTTATCAAACAGCACCGAAAAGACCTCTTCGGTAGCAATGGTCGCGCCAATTGGCATCACGCCGCCGCCAAGGGCTTTGGCTAAACACATGATGTCCGGTTGAACGTTTTCATGCTCGCAGGCGAACATCCTGCCGGTGCGCCCCATACCAGTTTGCACTTCGTCGAAAATAAGCAGCGCGCCAAACTCATCGCACAGCTTACGTACCGCAGGCAGATAACCCGGCGGAGGGAGGATCACGCCCCCTTCACCCTGAATCGGCTCAAGTATCACCGCCGCAACTTCATCCCCGGTCTTCAGCCCTTCGCTCAGCGCAGTACGCATGGCGTCGATATCGCCAAACGGCACATGGTGGAAGCCCGGCAGCAGCGGCATAAAGGGTTTACGGAAGGTCGACTTCGCCGTCGCCGAGAGCGAGCCAAGCGATTTGCCATGGAACGCGCCGCTGGTGGCGATAAAAGAGAATTTCCCACGCGGAGATTGATACGCCTTCGCCAGTTTCAGCGCCGCTTCCACGGACTCCGTGCCGCTGTTACTAAAGAAGCTGTATTTAAGTTTGCCAGGCGCAAGCGCTGCCAGCGTTTTTGCCAGCATCGCCCGTAGCGGGTCAAGAAGCTCCTGGCTATGCAGAGGTTGTTTGGCGAGTTGGTTCTGTACGGCGGAAACGACAACTGGATTACGGTGCCCCACATTGAAAATACCAAATCCACCCAGGCAATCTAAAAACTCCACTCCCTGGGTGTCGACAAGCGTATTCAGACTGCCTGCTTGCCACTCTACGGCTCCGTAATCCCCGCCGGCAGTTACAGATTTGCGATACTCTAAAAACCCCGGGTTAACATGCTCTTTAAAGTAATCCACTACCTCTCGGTTTAAAGCTTTCATCTCCTCATGATCAAGCGTTCGCTTCTCGATGAGATTCAGGGCGTGAGCGCTGCACGCTAAGGCGGATGCGCTGGAAGGTAACCTGTTCAAAATAAGCTCCAGGAGTCGCGTATCACATGATACTGATTAAAGTATTGCAGGGATTACGCCACTTCGGCGGCGGGCAGTGAAATCGGGATAAACGCCAGGTGAAATCTGAATCGTACAAGATTTAATCATGCCGACCGGCCCAAAAAGAGGTTACAACATTGTTAAAAAATGCAGGGCGAGAGAGTGAAAAGGCCTTTTGCGCCAAAAAAGAGCGTCGGATGCATGAAAATGGGGCATAACCAGTAAGGCTGACTAAGTGTTTTCAGAGTGAAACTATTAAAATCAATATCTTAACAAACCTATAAGAATCAGGGTTTTCTGCCGATTTGCGATCTAAATCAAATTTAACAACTAAAGATAAATTCATTATCGCCGAAATAACATTCGCAATACTTTTTTCACGGCAATATAACCTGCACAGGACGCAACCATGTCTTCTCCTCTTTATGTCAGCCAGCGTAACTTCCCGCTGGACGATGACGCCACGCTGATGTCCACCACTGATACGCAGAGCTACATCACTCACGCTAACGATGCGTTTATTCACGCCAGCGGTTATCACCTCAATGAGTTAAACGGCCAACCGCACAATATCGTGCGCCATCCCGACATGCCGAAAGCAGCATTTGCCGATATGTGGTTCACCCTGAAACAGGGCGAACCATGGAGCGGCATTGTGAAAAACCGCCGTAAAAATGGCGACCACTACTGGGTGCGGGCGAATGCCGTTCCGATGGTGCGTAACGGTGAGGTGACTGGCTATATGTCGATCCGCACCCGCGCGACGGAGCAGGAGATCGCGGCGGTTGAACCGCTCTACAACGCATTAAATGAAGGACGCAGCAAAAAGCGCCTGCATAAAGGGCTGGTGCTGGGGAAAGGCGCACTTGGGAAAGTGGCCACGCTTCCGCTGCGCTGGCGCGCGCGCAGCGTCATGGCGCTGCTGTGGGTGGCGCAACTGGCGGCGCTGTGGTTAACCGGCGCGCATCCCGTGTCGATGTTGGTTAGTACGCTGGTAACGCTGCTGGGCGCGCTGGCGTTTGAGTGGCAAATTGTTCGTCCGGTCGAGAATGTGGCAAAGCAGGCGCTGAGCGTGGCGACAGGCGATCGTAACAACGTCGATTTCCTCAACCGTAGCGATGAAGTGGGGCTAATCCTGCGCTCGGTCGGGCAGCTGGGGCTGATGTGCCGCTGGTTGATTAATGATGTCTCCGGGCAGGTAAGCAGCGTGCTTAACGGCAGCGAAACGCTGGCGAAGGGCAACGAAGATTTAAATGAGCGCACACGCCAGACGGTGGTAAACGTGCAGCAGACTGTGGCGACCATGGGCCAGATGGCCGCGTCGGTACAGAGCAACTCAGAAACGGCCTCTGCGGCGGATAAGCTCTCCAGCTCCGCCAGTAACGCCGCTGCTCATGGTGGTAAAGCGATGGAAACGGTGGTCAAAACCATGGATGAGATTGCCGACAGCACGCAGCGTATCGGCTCCATCACCGCGCTGATTAACGATATCGCTTTCCAGACCAATATCCTGGCGCTGAACGCCGCGGTCGAGGCGGCAAGGGCAGGGGAGCAGGGGAAAGGCTTCGCTGTGGTCGCCGGGGAAGTTCGCCACCTGGCAAGCCGCAGCGCTAACGCCGCGAATGATATCCGTAAACTGATCGATGCCAGCGCCAGCAAAGTGCAGTCCGGCTCCGATCAGGTTCACGCGGCGGGCCGCACCATGGACGATATCGTGGCTCAGGTCAAAGATGTCACCGCCTTGATTGCCCAGATTAGCCAGTCCACCTCTGAGCAGGCATCGGGGCTGGCGGATCTGACGCGTGCCGTGGCGGAACTGGATGCCATTACCCAGAAAAACGCCGGGCTGGTTGAGCAGAGTGCGGAGGTGTCGTCAATGGTGAAACAGCGTGCGGGTCGCCTACAGGATGCGGTTTCCGTTTTGCATTAATGGATATTTAATTAAAAAAACCGCCACCTCCGCTGGCGGTTTTTTTATTTCTTCTCATACATGTCCTTGTTAATAATTTTTTCTTAATTGTTAATTTTTTATTAAGTAAGGCTTCTTCAGGCTTGGGGGGAATAAATTAGTTAGCATGAAATTTAATTTCCAATTAACTCTAGTTAACTCCCGTTAATATATGATTGAAATTATAAGAAACCGAAACAAATAACGATCAATGAGGCTGTATTGATAGCTTCTGACTATCCTGAGGCCAATTAATTTAATAAAAAAACGATCAAACTCATAAAGTTAGCATTAACGTTACCGATAACGTCAGGTGGCGGCAGGCTTTCCATTCGCGCCGGGGACTTAAGCGTGCCTTCTGAATTAGGGTTCAAAGCTTTTGTCAGCAAGACATTCAAATCCACGGAGAAGATATGTTTTTACATGATGTAAAAATAGGTACGAAGTTATTTCTGGCATTCGGGTTCCTTATTGTATTGATGGTGGTGAGTTCCTGTTTCTCGCTTTTTAGCCTTAATCGTGCCAACAATGGTATGCAGGAAATTGTGCATGAGGATTATCCAACTACGGTAAAAGCAAACCAGCTAATTGATAATTTCCAGACGTTTGTCAGTACGCAACAATTAATGCTGTTAGATACGGACGGCAAATGGTCGGCTGATTCTCAAAAAGAGCTGGCGGCTATCAGTGCGCGTATTACTGCCTTGCTGGCAGATCTGTCGGAAAACCTGCGCGACGAGCAGTCACAGCAAATCCTCGCTGAAATCCGTACCGTGCGCCAGCAGTACCTCGACTCCCGTTTTCGCATCCTCGATGCGGTAAAGCGCAACGATCGCGCGGCCGCCATTCAGGAGATGATGACCAATACCATCAACGTCCAGAATGCCTATAAAGCGAAAGTGCAGGCGCTGATTGCCATTCAGGATCAGCAGATGCGCGACGCGGGTCAGCAGGTGCAGAACGACTTTGGCTCCAACCGCCTGCTCCTTATTGCACTGGCGGCGATCAGCATTGCTCTCGGCACCCTGATTGGCGTAGTGATCGCGCGGATGATCACCCGCCCGCTCGGTGAAGCAGTGGCTTTTGCTGAAGCGATTGCCGATGGCGACTTAACCCGGTCGATTGACTCGCATCACCGTGATGAAACGGGGACGCTATTGCGTGCGCTGATGGAGATGAAAAATCGTCTGGTGGAGATTGTGCATCAGGTGCAGAACGGCTCTGAAAATATCTCCAGCGCGGCGGCGCAGATTGTTGCCGGTAACCAGGATCTGGCGGCGCGCACCGAAGAGCAGGCGAGTTCCGTTGAGCAGACCGCGGCCTCCATGGAGCAGATCACCGCAACCGTGAAGAACACGGCCGATCACACCTCTGAAGCCACGACACTGTCGGCCGATGCCGCGACGGTGGTGAAAAGCAATGGCGAGATGATGATGCAGGTCACCGAGAAGATGCGGGTTATCAATGACACCTCTAATCGCATGTCCGACATCATCAACCTGATTGACGCGATTGCCTTCCAGACCAACATCCTGGCGTTGAATGCTGCGGTTGAAGCGGCGCGTGCCGGTGAGCATGGCCGTGGGTTTGCCGTGGTGGCGGGTGAAGTGCGTCAGCTGGCGCAGAAAAGTGCCTCATCGGCGAATGATATTCGCCATCTGATTGAGAACTCAGCCAGCCAGACCCGTGAAGGGATGGCGCTGGTGGAGAAAGCCAGCGCGCTGATTAACGGTATGGTGACCAACGTCGAAGAGATGGATGTGATCCTGCGTGAAATCGGCCAGGCGAGCCGCGAGCAGACCGATGGTATTTCGCAGATCAACAGCGCTATTGGCCTGATTGACTCCACGACCCAGCAGAACTCAAGCCTGGTGGAAGAGTCCGTGGCGGCGGCGGCGGCACTGAACGACCAGGCGCTGCATCTGCGTGAGCTGGTGAAAGTCTTCCGCCTGCGTGAAGCGCCAATGCCAGCTTAATCCAGCTGGGATATCTCCAGCGCCGCGCGGTCGATAATGCCAATTATCTGTTTAAGCTGCGCGGCGCTGAGTGCCTGCTGGTTAACACGCAAATCAAGCACGGCTTTAAAATTAGCCAGCGCCCGCTTCATCTGCGGATCCCTGCGCAACTGATAACCGACGTTACGTGCTTTGATCCGTTCCAGAATCTGCGCCAGTTGCTGCTGGCTCTCATCCAGCCACTGCTGACCGTGTCGCGTTATTGCAATCACCCTGCGCCCACTCTCCTCATCGCTGATGGTGATTAACTGCTGATCGCGCAACAGATCGAGAGTCGGGTAGATCACGCCGGGGCTGGGCGTGTAGTTTCCCTCGGTCAGCGTTTCGATGGCTTTGATCAGCTCATAGCCGTGGCTTGCGCTGTCGCGCAGAAGATGCAGCAGCACAATACGTAACTCCCCGTGGCCAAAAAAGCGTTGCCGACGAGCGCCGTGGCGTTCGTTATCGTGACTGTCATAAGAAGGGCGCATCTTACTCTCCGTTGTAATCTGATATATCTAATCTATATCTAAATTAGGTGTGGTAACAGGCCTGATTGATTTAATCTTTTTATCTTATTGATAAGTATATATTTAATTGACAGTTTTATCAGAGTGTGCGCCCGGTGGTAGTTATATCTTAAAAAGATCTTGCCTTCGCTAAGAACAACAATCATTATCATTTGCACAAAATTTAGATATATCTGTTTCACACTCAGTAGGGCCGATTATGACCACAACTCCTTCATGCTATCCGCAACGCGTACGCAATGAGCTACGTTTTCGCCAGTTAACCGTTTTGCGCGCTGAGCGGGCAAGCGAGGGCTTCCAGCGCATTGTGCTTGGCGGTGAGCAGCTCGATGGCTTTAGTTCACGCGGTTTCGATGACCACACCAAAGTTTTTTTCCCGCAGGCGGGCACGTCTTTTGTTCCGCCAGTGGTAACGGATGAGGGGATTGACTGGGGCGATGGGCCGCGTCCACAGTCGCGCGACTATACGCCGCTCTATGATGGCAGCCGTCATGAGCTGACGCTCGATTTTTATCTTCACGACGGTGGTGTGGCGAGCAGCTGGGCGCTTAACGCGCAGGCCGGAGATCATCTGACTATTGGCGGGCCGCGCGGTTCGCTGGTGGTGCCGGAAGGTTATGCCTGGCAACTCTATGTGTGCGATGAGTCCGGTATGCCGGCTCTCCGTCGCCGCCTGGAAGCGATAAGCCAGCTTGCGCGCCGCCCGCAGGTAACGGCGCTGGTGACGATCGACAATGCCGCTTACCAGGACTATCTCGCACACCTGGAGGGTTTTGATATTCAGTATGTGATTGGGCAACACCCGCAGAAGGTGGCAGAAAAGCTGGCGGCGCTCACTGTGCCGGATGAGGGCTATTTTATCTGGCTGACCGGAGAGGGGGAGGTAGTGAAATCGCTGAAGGCACAGTTTGAAACGGACACCATCGATCAGCAGCTCGTTCGCGCGCAGGCTTACTGGCACAAAAAATAGCTGCGGCCCGGCAGAGCGCCGGGCGCATATCAGGCAACTTCGTCGTATTCGGCTTCGCTAACCTGCTGCTCAAGGGATTCCCGGATCTCAGCCAGCGCTTTCTCCTGCTGGCGGAAGTAGGTTTCCCGATCGCCGAGGGAAGAGACCAACTGCCAGGTCTCCTCTTTCTCCAGCGTCATTAACTCTTCAATCAGCGTAGCGATATGCTGCTTCACTTCAACAATGCGCTGACGCAGACGCTGCACGTCATTCAGCCTGTCGCTGGCCATCAGCGGCTCCAGCCCTTTTTGCAGACGGCTGAGCATAGAGCGAATCGCGCTCAGATCGCCGCGCTGACGAGCCTGGTTGAGCTGCACCATCATGCTGTTAGCATCGTTTTTCATGTCGCTGTCGACCAGATCGGGGTGACAGAGTTTACTCGCCTGACGCCAGAGGCGTTTCAGCTCATGGCGCTCCTCTTCCGACATCTTCTGCTCGAAGCTGAACCGTTTTTCCGCGTCGTGCTGCTGCTCCTGATAGCTTTCATACTCCTGACGCGCTTCGTCGCGCGCCTGGCGCGTCGGCTCCTCTTCACGCGTCAGTCCGCGCTCCAGCTCCTGCGCTTCTGCAAGCAGGGAGGCGATCAGCTCGCTTTGCTGCTGGAGATGTTTACGTGCTTCCGCTGCCTGCAGGGAGTGCGGTGGCATGCTCTGCCAGCGCTGCGTGAGCGTCACCAGCACGTTCACCGCCTGGGAGAGGTATTTCTGGCAGCGCAGATAGTCGGCCTCACGGCGACGCGCTTCCGCTTCCTGGCGACGCACCGCGGCTTCAGCCAGCATTTTACGCAGGCGCAGGATCTGCGACATCAGCGGCCCCAGACGGGTTAAGTAGAGATCGTTAAATTCATCCAGCTGCTGGATGCGCGCATTGCGCTTGTCGATAAGCTCGCGAAGCTGCTCCTCCAGCGCTTTCAGCTCCAGCTTGCTGGCGGCAACCTGCGGATCCTGCCAACTGACGATCGAGCGCTGGCTCTGGAGCCACGCCGTAATGGCGCGCATTGCATCGCTGTAATTTTTCTCTTCGAGCGCGTGAACAATAAACGCTAACTCCGGGTCGGTCACTTCCGTTTTCAGCAAAGGAAGCTGGCTGAGGATGATGCTGTCATCCTCCAGTTCAATGGCGTATTTGATGATTTCAAGCCGTTTTATGGGTTTGTTCATGGCGTTTCGTCAAAGCGCTTAATGAGTCTGTTAAGGGGGAGTCGTTATTCATCAAATCTGGACCACGCAGGCGAAAGTCGCAATAGCCCGGCCTCATATTACATGGGCATATTTCAATGCGTTAGTCTTTCTATAAAAATTGCGCTTATGGCGTTCTAATTGCGCGATAAGCGGCTCAAAGTGTCGGTACAGGCGTGCCAGGGGATGCTCAGAAGGGGAAATGATCTCACAGCGGCAGGGTATCAAAAAGGTGACGTATGGAGGGCGTGCTGCAGGACGCTTTGTCGGCAATTGTTTCAAATGTTATGATTGTGAGGAAATTATGAATCCCCCGTAAGCGCTAGCGAGAGGGGCAGGAGACTCACTATCAAACTGTTAACATGCCTCTTTTTTATTTTCTCGTCTAAGGCACACGATCTGCGTGAGTTCTGGCGCATTGAGGTCATTCGCAAAGATAAATTCTCGTTTCGCCGTCTTCTTCGGGAGAAGAAAAACCGCCGCAGGAATTTTTTATTCTGGTGGCGGCTGGCCAGTGAAATGAATGAGCATGGTAACAAGCGCCAGAAGCGGGTAGCTGAATCACTCTCCAATATGATTAAGAGCAAATTCGCGGCGGATATCGATCTGGAAGCCAGAATAGGACCCGGACTGCATATACCGCACCATACCGGCGTTGTTATCACCTATAGCGCGCGAATTGGCGCTAATTTTACTATCCGGCAAAACACGACGATTGGCGTTGTTCAGGGAATGACGGATAACGATTTTATTCGCATCGGTGATAACGTCGATATCGGCGCCAATTCATGCCTGGTGGGGCCAATCACGATTGGCGATAACGTGGTGATTGGTGCCATGTCATTTGTGAATAAAGATATTCCGTCGGACACTATTTTTATTACCCGCAAGCAATCGGTAATGACCCCGCGCGGTGACGATTTTGTTCCGATGCTGCCGCGCACCGGGGAGAAGAGAAAAAACAGACCTGCGTAAGACGTTATTATCCACGACTGTTGTTGTCTGCTAGCACGGATTCAATGACAAACATCACAAAGCAAAGCAGCAGCGCCGTCATAACTGCCATGATCGTGTTTTTATGTAGGGTGTAGCTGGGGATGCTCGGGAGCACCAGTGAATGTGTAATTCTGGGGTTCGGGACCGTACTAAAGATATAGGGATCAAGGAAGATAATGAAAAAAAGCGTTATGAAAGTGGTTTATGTTCTTGTTGTTATGGTTTTCTTTTTCACTATTCCAGAAATCGTGATTCGCGTTCTGACTCCGGAACAATTTGCCCGACTCAGTGATTTCACAAGTCTCGGAGGCGTGTTTAGCCACCTTCTTTCGTTACTGATTTTTCTTGGTTTAGCATCTATTTTGCTGGGCGTGCTCACTATTGAGCTAACTAAAAAAGTGTTTAGGCTCTTAAGGCGCTCCAGGCGCTAAGCTCCTGGTCTCTTATTGTTGGATTGATCCGGGTTATATGCAGAGGCATTGCTGAAAATGAAAACAAGTCGAAAAATTGTCGTCTATGTTTTAGCTGGAATTATTTCTTTCCTCATCATTCCTGAGATTGTGTTAAGAAAGGTACCCAGTGACATCCTTCTCCGGATTAGCGATTTTACAAGTTTGGGTGGCTTGTTCAGTCCCTTCCTCTCGTCAATAATTTTTCTTGGGGTTTCGTCTATATCTATTGGGATTCTAACCGTGTATGTAGTGAGTAAAATTTACCGCGTTTTAAAGCCTGCGAAAGATAAATAAATACTCCTTGAAGCTCAGGTAGATGATGTATGCGGATGAACGCATTTGATGCCTTTTTTCGCATGCATTCTGTGATTTTTTTCATCCTGACCGGTGCAAGTACTAATAAGGATTCGGAGACCTTGTGCCACCCAATCGAACTCATACCAGACAGCATCAATTATGGATGTGAAAAGACCCGCCTTTGTGCGGTTTTTTATGCCATGACATCGCCATAGTAAAAATTGATCGCCATTACATCGCCACTTTTAAATTACTCAATAAAAAAGCCACTCTTTCGAGTGGCTTAATCATATGATTTTAAAGCTAAAATTTGGTGGCCCCTGTTGGGTTTGAACCAACGACCAAGCGATTATGAGAACCATGATCGCTTTTTAAAAAACAATAACTTACATGAAAATCAGCAACATAAGAAACAAATATGTACTTATATACACCTATATTCTTATGTTCTTGCGACACTTTTGCGACATTATAATTCGACAAGCACGCTGTGGGGGAAAAGGCGTTCGATTCTGGCTCTATCGATGCCTTTGTTCCTCTTAGCTTCAAAAATTAGGCATAGGTTTACTTCGCACAACCATAGTTTTTCACCATTAAGTAAATGCAGTAATGAACCATTAGAGTATCTGGATATCAAAATATCAGCAATTCTACTCCAAGAATCAACAGGAAGCGTCAGCCAATAAATTACAAAGTCTTCCGGTGGAATTTGAGATAATATGTCTATTGTTGAATACTTCCCCGAAATTGTTCCATCTCCAATAATTAAGGACTTAAACAGTTCCACATCTGTTTCAAGTGCAATTAAAATATCTTCAGCATACTCCGGTCGTTTTTTTATCTGACTTTCTTTTCTTGATTTTTTTAAAGTTTGTACTACTTCATCGACATACCAGCTATAAGAATCTTTGATCCAATATGTATAGTTCCGTGCACTTCTGTAAATATTATCAGAAAACGGATCATATAATAGTGGCGCGGGTGGAAGTAGCCCTTTATCTAGAAGATTTTTAATGTATTCGCACTGGAATGAGTAGATGTCATCAAAGCTCATGTTGACTTCATTAATTTCAGATAGCATGTAAGTTAAGCAGAAGCTGTGCATTAAATCTTCAATTTCTATTATTTTAAAATTTCTGAAGCTATTAAACATTTCTTCAATTGCCGGTCTTACGACATCACTATCTAAACTATCAAAATTTATTATTGTTACCCATGCAGGACGCTTAATGTTCTGAAAAAAGTACTTGGAAATATTTACGGAATCGATGATTTCTTTTTTTGGATAACTACCTGTTTCTAAAATAATTGCTAATAATTCATTTCTTATTATAGGCGTTCTGATGTCTTCTGTAGGATATTTAGATATGAATTTGATTATATTACGTGCTTTTTTTTGTTCTTCTTCGCTAGCTTTCTCAGATTTACTTTTGAATGCCAAATATTCTAAATGGCTTTTGGGGAATATCTTAAGATTATTTGCATCAAGATTTCCAAGTCTAAATTCAATGTTGACTATACAGAAGTGATTAAATAATGCTTGCATTGCTGACTGGTTTTTAATATGTATTGGCTCAAGGCATCTAATTAATCTATTGCAGTCACCAATGACAGATTTTAATATTCTTAGTGATTGACACTCAGTTTTTTTAAAGGCATCCAATATAATGGATTTAGCGAAAGAATAATTGTTTATATGATAATTTTGAGGGAAGAAATGTTTTGCTGCATCGTCAATTTGTGGTTCGACTTTTATTGTATGTCCGACAATTTTTTCTTTCGTTGTAATAAAGTTATCATGGGTTTTTTTATCATGAGCGATTATAATTACTCTACATTGATGGTGCTCAACATATTGATTTATAACGCCTAATATATCATTGTTTGGGATTGCGCAGCGTTCAAGGTCATCGAATATTATTATTTTATCTTTATCGACTGTTTGTTTAATTAATGGGCCAAGTGCATTTCCTATTAAGCTTCCTGCTCCTGAGGTTATTCCACCAATTTCAATTGAGACGTCTTTAGTTAAATCAATTATTTTTTTTGCAAAATGCTTTCCAGGATACATTTTAGCAAAAACAGTAGTGTAAACTTCTTGGGCGTTATCTATTCCAAATAAGCTCACGTGACATTGTAAGCTTGGAGGAATTGCTTTAAGAACCTGGTATGTTTTGCCAGATCCCCACTCGCCAACAACCAAAACGGCAAACCCTGGAGAATTTAAAGATTGATAATAACTCAAATAATTTTCTAAGTTAGTTTTACTCATCAATAATCCTAAAATTTTATCATTTGGCTAAGGGATTGAATTTTATTGCTTTTTCTAGATGGTTTGGAGCAAAGTGAGCGTAACGCATAGTCATTTTGATGTCTGTATGTCCTAGTATTCGCTGCAGGACAAGGATATTTCCTCCATTCATCATAAAATGGGATGCAAAAGTGTGCCTGAGAACGTGCGTCATCTGCCCAGCCGGCAATTCAATTCCTGCCCTTTCAAGGGCTGATCTAAAGGCGTAATAACATGGGGCGAAAAGTGTACCATTCTTTTTTGGTAATTCGGCTATTATTGCTGGATTAAGTGGGATGGTGCGGTTACGCTTCCCTTTGGTTTTGATAAATGTAACCTTCCCTGCGGTGAATTGACTGCGTTTTAGTTTCTCAGCCTCTCCCCACCGAGCACCAGTAGACAAACAAAGTCTCACTATCATTTCCAAATCTTTTGCAGAACTGAGTTTACATGCCTCTAAAAGTCGATCAATCTGCTCACCCGTTAAATATGCCATCTCGCTTTCTTCTGTTCTAAACTGTCGAACGTTTTCTAACGGGTTTGGCGCTTCCCATTCACCAAGCCGTTTCAATTCATTGAATACAGCGAGTAAATACGCGTGCTCTAAGTTCATGGTGCGAGGCGAAACCTGAGTGACGCGCTTAGTACGGGCAAAATGGCCATCGAGCCTTTTAGCCCGGTACGCGGTGAAAAGCTGGGCTGAGAATTCCGTAGCCAGGGGAGAACCCATGCACTGATCAGCCCAAAGCATGGTGCTTTTACGTTTCTCACCGTCACGCAAAGTTATTCCGTGGCGCTCAAACCATAGATGAACTAGATCGGAAAGGCGGCGTTTGTCTTTGCCTTGTCCAAGCCAGGGCGTGTCCTCAACTTTTTGAAGAGTGTAGTTTTCAAATGCTAACGCCTCGCCTTTGGTTGCAAACTTCTTTCGTACTCTTTTGCCTTGCTTGCCATCACTACGGTTGACCGCATAAAAGTCAGCAATCCATTGGCCATCGCTGAGTTTTCTTATGGTCATATTATTTAATCGTCAGGACAACGCGGCCGATGATAGTAATGTCATCAATGCCACAATCAAAAGCCATACCCACACCGCTAACACGAACCTTCTTGATGGGAATACGAGTCAGAGTGCGAACGCTTGTTTTCCCCTCAATTTCAACAAGCCACTGATCGTCATAAACCTCAGTGAAGGAGGTATCAACTATAAACTGGTTGTTACCTTCAAGTACGCAGATTGGGGATTTAGGTAAGGGAATACCTGGTAGGAATGAAACCTTATCAAGCATGTACATCCCTGAATCGTAAAGCAGACCATCAACTATTTTTCGACGAGGCATTTTCATGATGTCGAGTTCTTCATCGTCGAATTTCCTACCTTGGCCAGTAGCAAGCCACTCTAACGACGCGCCAGTTTCAGCTACACACCGAACAACCATGTCAGCGGGAAAACCACCACGTTTGTAGCGGCCAGCCAGACTACTTGATGCCATATCAAAATGGTCGGCAAGCATCAGCTTAGACGTAAATCCATAAGCATTAATTACTCTGTCGAGCACTTCACTGCTATGGCTGATTTGTCCGTAAGAGAATTTGCCCATAATTTAGCCAGCAATTCGTAAAATGCGAGAAATGTATTGAATTGTCGCTTAATACGATCTAGCCTCTCCTTGTTGTAGTTTTTTGCGAATATAGGTTAATAACAGTGGATATTGGCTTATCCATAACCAGAGGAGTTTGCATTATGCGTCCCAACATTACAATCGTGATCCCCGATCCATACATTCCACTTGATGAATATTGCCGCCGTACTGGTATGTCGCGAAGTACTGCTGAGAATCTGATTTCGTACGGGAAACTCCCAATCAAGCCTAAAGGTGCGCAGAAAAAAGGGCTGGTTGAAGTGAATATGGCCGCCTTAACCGTGATGGCGTTAAGCGAATGTAATGTTTCGCTTAACGCGTAATTCATCCTACGGATTAGGGAGGCGCTAACAATGTTTGATTATCAGACTTCTAAACACGCTCACTTTGATGCAGCTTGCCGAGCATTTGCGCTGGCACACAATCTGGAAGATGTGGCCGCTGCCGTTGATATGCGCCCACAATTACTGCGTAACAAGCTGAATCCATTGCAACCACACCGTCTGACCTGTGAAGACCTGTTGGCCATCACTGATAGTACAGAGGATGGGCGTTTGCTTGATGGGCTGCTCGCACAGATTAACTGCCTTCCGTCTGTTCCAGTCAACAACGCAACAGAAGCCAACATGCAGTTTTGCGCCCTTAGTGCGACTGCATGCGTGGGCGCGATTGCTGGGGAAGCAGTATCAACAGATCACATGACAACTGCCCGCCGCACTCAAATTCTTGATCGTGCTCGCGATGCAATCCGCAGCCTTTCTGTTTTGGCTTATACCGTTGAAAGCCGTGTTTCCTCAATGCCCGTGCTGGCTGCGGCCGTCGATATTGTGACGACAAATGCCACCGGGCTGATGTGAGGCGTTCTTATGAAAGACATTGCATCAATGCTCAAAAGACAATCACCGACGCCGCAACTTCCCAGCTATGGAAATGGCTGGATTGAACTGCCAAACGGCAAGCGCTGGAACCCGTCGCATATTCATAAATTCAATACACGCCCAATTTCTATTTGGGAGCGTTTCACCAAATTTATCGGAGGTGTCCATGCCTTCTAATCTTGAGCGCATCCAGACATTACGCGAACAGCTGTTTCCTGGTCATTCGGAGGCGGCTAAATACTGGGACTCGCTCAAACCCGAGTGGCGGGGATTAGTCCTTCATGCTGCATCACTGCACGGTGCCGAGGTGTTGAGTTCAGGCCTAGCTGAATGTAACTGGTATGAGCTTTATGCGCGTCTGGATCATCGCCGAATGTTGCAGCTTCGTGCCGGTATTCAGCATGCGCGCAACTTGTTTGCGGGGTTCGGTTCGTTGAGGCAACAGGACTTTTCCCCGCGTACTGCTCGACGCATTACTAACAAGACCTGCACACCACAGCAATCTGCTGCCGTACTTCCCGCAAGTACTGCAAATCTGATCGCCGGGCGCAACCAGCTGCGTCAGCGATAAACCAGGACTTCCGCTATGACAATAATTTCTGTAGACAAAACCACACTCGCCACAGAGCTAAACGCCTGGCTGGTGCCAATGAATTACGCTCTGATGTTTATCAGCAAAAATACTGATAAAGCCGGGCGCGTTTCGCTGCATCCGTTCTTCTTCAACGATACGGAACACCTGACAAATCAAAGGCACTGGCTGGCCATTAATGCCGCTATGTGGTGCACCGTTTACCGGGAAGCCGAAATAAAAGAAAGCCAGATTGAGGCGCTGGCCAGCCTACGGGCTTTGTTCTACACCGCCGGCGCGCTTGGGCAGGGTGAGATTAAGGCGTTAATTCAGGAGTGGTGGCGTCAGACTTACCCGCTTCATAAAGTCCCGGCGCCAAATCATTCTGCTGTAGTTAAAACCCCCGTTTTTCACTAATCAAACCCTGAATTTATCGGCCATTACCGCAATGGCCGGAGATTCTTTTGCCTTAAGGAAACCGAAATGCGAATGACAAGACAGGATTTGCCCTTAATAAAATCAGGAACAGATCTTCTCTCCATGTTGAATAAAGCCACCCAGGAGGGCAAAGCCGCCGCTGCGGATCTGTGTTCAACGCGTCTCGATAAACTGGCCGCGTATGCTGCCATTGAGGGTCTAAGCGCAGCGGAGATCGTAGAACTAATCCGTGCAGAAGCCGAAGCCATCAGCAGTAAAGATGGTGCAGCATGGCAATAAAATCACCATTAAAATGGGTGGGCAGCAAAGCCCGCCTTATGACGCAGTTGCGTCCACATCTGCCGAAAGGTAAACGCCTGGTTGAGCCCTTTGCTGGTTCATGTTCCGTCATGCTCAATACTGAATATGACGAATACTTAATTGGTGACGTTAATCCCGATCTGATTGCTTTATACAAAGAGATAGCGGCAAATCCTCTTGATTTGATTGACCGTACCCGGCATCTGTTCGAAACCTTCAATACTGAGGATGGCTTTTACGATAGTCGCGATTCTTTCAATCACGATGCTGATCCAGAATGGCGAGCAGCCCTTTTTCTTTATCTTAACCGCCATTGTTTTAATGGCCTGTGCCGCTATAACCGCAACGGCTTTTTCAACGTACCTTATGGAAAGTACAAGCGGCCTTATTTTCCCGAAAACGAGATTAAAATCTTTGCTGACAAAGCGCGCCGCGCGACGTTTGTTACAGGAAGTTATGTTCAGACGCTTGGCATGGTGGAAACCCGCGCCCTTGCCGGGCGCTGGCGTAAAAACCCGGACTGAAAAAAATGAAAAGAATTTCAGTGCTTTTCAGTAAAAAGGATCCGCGAAGGATCTAGCCAAAATTATAACTATCGGAAAAATAGAGTTTTTTTAGATTTTACGTGAGATTTAGAGGATCAAGTTATGTGAGAGCGAAAAATAAAGGAAAACCCGCAAAGCCATAGCTGGTACGGGTTTCAGAGGGGCTAGGAATTTTTCAAAGACTGAAAAATGTGAATAAATTTAGCTCTCAAAACGAGCAACTTGAAGGAAGGATGCAAGCAAAAGATTTTCTGAATTAAAGCTAAATTTATCCTCTTAGCTCGGAGACATTGAACAGTAACCTGCATTTTCGCCCCTTCTCCGCAGAGGCACCCTTGTGATGAATGGGAGGACTGGTGACAGTGAATTTTTTGATATTGCTGGCTTTACCACTTATGAAAAGTTCCACTACATCACCAGGATGAAGCGGGGGAGGATTCTCCCCAACTACAATGCGTATCACCCCTTTATTCATGTCCCAATTCGCTGCATATTTTTCATCGTTGAGCACTACGGAATGTGGAAACAAATCAGTCATAAAATCACCTTTTGCATAGAGTGGACACCCATCCTATCAAGTATTTTATTGACTGGCTCGTCAGTGAGGGAAAGCAGATCCTGCAGGAAAAGGTAAGCAAATCGATTTATCGGCAGCATGGGGAATAAGCCGCAACGTCAGTAACGGCGGGCGGTGCAGGCGCATTGGTGATTTTGCGTGGACTGAAAATTTTTAACTTTGTTATACTGTTTTTATATACAGTATTTTGGTTTTGCGGGGGACGACAAAATGAGGCGGGTTTCCATATGTGGCGCGGTTTTCGTTTTTCTTGATGAAGGAGAGGAACTAACCAAAGACGCTTTTTATACGTCTTTCTTTCTGCCGGATCAGCGCTATGTTATCCGGCCACATCCTGAAGGCTGGGACGTGCGCTATCTGGATATCACTGGCGGCACGCGTGAGTGGTTGCCCGTTGCTGGTAAAACCTTTCCTGATGAGTCTGCGGCGTGGATAAATGCTTTTGAGCACTGGGAAAAAATGTCGCGCTCGTCCATGGTAAGCATCTTTAGAGAATGAATGCGGCAATGCGATAGCCGGGTCATTCTTGCTAACCCGGCTTCAGTGCTGATAGTGCTTACTTATCGCATGTAAGAACGCGAGAGCACTGGACGAAACCAGCGCGCATTTTGTGTGATTTATCTAAATTCAGACTCAAGATAATTCAATGTATTGATAACGCCCTTATCCAGTAAGTCACAGTGTTGTCTCAATTTAATAGTAGATGTAATTATTTGTTGAGCTTCGCCATTGTCTTTTATTAATTCTGACAAATCGTTAGCATACCCTCTTGCTATATGTAGAGAAGAAGATAAGCTCTCATAAAAATTTTTGTAATTTTTTCTAACCTCTATATTATAAACTTCCTCCAACCCTATAAGATCATTTAATACGAACAAAGTTTTATCGGCTAATTTTTCAAAAATTTCGAGTTGCTCATGTGCTTGAAATATTAAGTGTTCTTTTCGGTATCTGATCCTAACTTCTTTAGAATGGCCTCCTAAAAAATCTTTAAGGCTATCGTTAATCGACCATTTGAACGAAGACTTTTCATTATCACGGAAAGTATCAAGGTGTGATTCTGGGTTTGAGTTTCTTAGCGATATTTTTTCGATCTCTTCTAATGATTCATCGCTTACATTGATGTCGTCTAGGTATTTTTTTGCTTCATTTAAAAATGTGAATTGATTTATTAACCTGAAATGCTCAATGCTGGATTGTTGGCATATCTCAGTCTTCAAAGACTCAAGGGGGCCGTGTACAGTATTTTTATATTTAAAAAGCCAATCGTCTTTTGTGTCATCGCTTATAAAAAAAATGTTCTGTATGTTTTTATCTCCAGCTTTATTTATTAACTCTTTCCAAAGATATAAATCACCAAATCTGTCTTGGAAGGCAATTCCAGAATGGTAAGTTATTTCTTTTTTCGAAGAGTCTTTGAATCCCGGCGGAATCTTATTTGAGTACCGCTGTTCTCCTTCTTTATCAATTTCATCGATGGTGGCTTGTGCAGGTATATTACCGACTTTATCACCGATAATTTTATCGATTGCATCGCGAATAGAATCATGTGACGAAATGGCTTCCTTGCTTTTTATTCTTGTGCTGATTTCGCTTTCGATAAATGATTCTATAGGCTTTTTTAATGATTTCTGAAGTTTTGAAATGCTTTCATTTAGATTGTTATATAAAGCACGCTTCACTTTCCCATGGTCAAGCATGTTTTGAGTATAAATATTTCTTAGGGCTTCTCTAATGTTTTCGAGGCTTTCTATGCTTGAGTTAATTATTACTCTTCTGTTTTTTTGGAACTCCAAGCCAACCTGAAATGGAATCCATATTCGATTAGCTATGGCCTGCATGACATTTAAAATGTCTTCGCGCGTCTGCTCTTCACATCGATAAAGATTGAGGAGACAATTTGTATCGAAAACAAACAATGTTGATTCACTTGACCATATATTAGATAGAGATTCTTCTGGTGTACTGTAGTAACCGGGGAATTTAGTTTTCAAGCACTCCTCCTATTAATAGAGTTCAGAAAGATATTAGTTAGGGATGCGATAAACCTATACTAATAGTGAGGGTTAGATCAATTGCTATCTTAAGAAAACAAAGAATAAAGTGATTTTGTGCGACATTTTTGCGACATATTACTGCATGTGTTATAGCTTTCAGTTTGTATGTTCATGATTTTTATGTTTTTTTATATTTGTATTTCCCCTGAAGCAAGCTATATTACATAACCTAACCAATAACTTATTGTTGTTTTTTTAATCGGCTAACATCAATCTCAATAGCATAAAGAATGTAGGGGGCTTCAGATGGAGAGCAAACCTCTATACGGACATTCTTCAGCGGAACGCCGCAGGATGAGCAACGATTGTCATAAGTAATGCATTCGCAGGAGCCCATCCCTTGAATTTTAGCGTGGCAGTTTGGGCAGTAATCAGTGTTTATATCATCGTAATAACTCATGACGTATCCTCATCGAACAACTTGCTTCATAAATTGCTGCGACACTTTTGCGACACTGTAGGGAAAGAGTACAAAAAAGCCACTCTTTCGAGTGGCTTAATCATATGATTTTAAAGCTAAAATTTGGTGGCCCCTGTTGGGTTTGAACCAACGACCAAGCGATTATGAGTCGCCTGCTCTAACCACTGAGCTAAGGGGCCGTGGCGGTGAATTATAGAGTAACTTATCCTCGCAATCCAGCGGGAATCGCCCGGCTGATGTTTTTATAAACAGCGCATTTTCAATCTCTTATACTTAAGTTTATCGTTTCTGATCGGGAGTTAAGTATGATCCACGATATTCTGGCGCCGGGACTGCGCGTCGTGTTTTGTGGCATTAATCCGGGGAAATCCTCTGCCCACACGGGTTTTCATTTTGCGCACCCTGGCAATCGCTTCTGGAAAGTGATCCATCAGGCCGGCTTTACCGACCAGCAGTTGCGCCCTGAGGATGAGCACCATCTGCTGGACACGCGCTGCGGCATCACCATGCTGGTTCAGCGTCCGACCGTGCAGGCGACGGAAGTCGGGCTGCATGAGCTGCGCACTGGCGGCAGGGAGCTGGTGCATAAAATAGAAGAGTATCAGCCCGCCGCGCTGGCGGTGCTTGGCAAACAGGCTTTTGAACAAGCCTTTAGCGTGCGCGGTGCGAAGTGGGGTAAGCAGGAGATAACCATCGGTGTGACGCAAATCTGGGTACTACCCAATCCCAGTGGCCTGAACCGCGCTTCGCTGGAGAAGCTGGTTGAAGCCTACCGCGAGCTGGATGAGGCGCTGGCAGCGCGTGGGTTGTGAATAACAGGCGAAAAAAAGCTCCCGTCAGGGAGCTTTTTTATCTGGCGTGACGATTAATCGTCGAGGAAGCTACGCAGCACTTCAGAGCGGCTCGGGTGGCGCAGTTTGCGCAGCGCCTTCGCTTCGATCTGACGGATACGTTCGCGGGTAACGTCGAACTGTTTACCTACCTCTTCCAGCGTATGGTCGGTATTCATGTCGATACCGAAACGCATGCGCAGCACCTTCGCTTCACGGGCGGTAAGGCCAGCCAGCACATCGTGCGTTGCAGCGCGCAGGCTCTCGGTGGTTGCCGAGTCCAGCGGCAGCTCGAGGGTGGTATCCTCGATAAAATCACCCAGATGCGAATCTTCATCATCGCCAATTGGCGTTTCCATGGAGATTGGCTCTTTGGCGATCTTCAGCACTTTACGGATCTTATCTTCCGGCATCAGCATACGCTCAGCCAGCTCTTCCGGCGTCGGCTCGCGACCCATCTCCTGCAGCATCTGGCGAGAGATACGGTTGAGCTTGTTGATCGTCTCAATCATATGCACCGGAATACGGATGGTGCGCGCCTGATCCGCGATAGAGCGGGTGATCGCCTGACGGATCCACCAGGTGGCATAGGTGGAGAATTTGTAACCGCGGCGATATTCGAACTTATCAACCGCTTTCATCAGGCCGATGTTCCCTTCCTGAATCAGATCGAGGAACTGCAGACCACGGTTGGTGTATTTCTTGGCGATAGAGATAACCAGACGTAAGTTCGCTTCCACCATCTCTTTCTTCGCACGACGCGCTTTCGCTTCGCCGATAGACATACGACGGTTGATATCTTTAACCTGTTCAATCGTCAGGCCGGTCTCTTCTTCAATCTGCTGCAGCTTCATCAGGCCGCGTTGCACTTCTTCAGTCACATCCTTCAGCTTCTCAGACCATGGTTTGTTCATGGCCAGCGCGGCGTTGAACCAGGTTTCGCTGGTTTCATTACCGGTGAAGAGGGTGATGAAGTTTTTCTTCGGCATTTTGCACTGTTCAACGCACAGTTTCATGATGATGCGCTCCTGGGTGCGTACGCGATCCATCATCACGCGCATGCTGTTTACCAGGTAGTCGAACTGCTTTGGCACCAGACGGAACTGCTTGAAGACTTCAGACAGCTTGAGGATCTCTTCCTGTGCGGCAGCGTGGCTGCGTCCTTTTGCTTTGATAGTGTCGCGAGTCAGCTCGTACTGCGTGCGCAGTTCAGCGAATTTCTCACGCGCCAGCTCAGGATCGATGCTGTTGTCATCGTCGCTGTCGTCATCGCTGTCGTCTTCTTCTTCATCTTCATCGTCGTCCATCTCTTCGCTGGAGAGCTCAGAGCCGACGTGGGTCGCCGTGGGCGCCATATCTTCTTCGGCATTCGGATCGACAAAACCGGTGATCAGATCGGAGAGGCGAGCCTGCTCTGCTTCAACACGGTCGTACTGTTCCAGCAGGTAGGTGATGGCTTCCGGATACTCGGCAACGGAGCACTGAACCTGGTTAATCCCGTCTTCAATACGCTTGGCGATGTCGATTTCGCCTTCACGGGTCAGCAGTTCAACGGTGCCCATTTCGCGCATGTACATGCGCACCGGGTCGGTAGTTCGTCCGATTTCAGACTCTACGCTGGACAGAACCTGTGCAGCGGCTTCTTCAGCATCTTCGTCTGTGTTGTTGGAGTTTTCAGCCAGCAACAGATCATCAGCATCCGGTGCTTCTTCCATCACCTGGATGCCCATGTCGTTGATCATTTGGATGATGTCTTCGATCTGATCGGAGTCGACGATATCTTCCGGCAGATGGTCATTGACCTCGGCATAGGTCAGATAGCCTTGCTCCTTACCACGGGTAACAAGAAGCTTCAGCTGTGACTGCGGGTTTTGCTCCATAAGACGGTATCCACACTTAAATTCATGAGGTTGGTGTCGGTTAGCGAAATAAACCGCCAACATTTAACGCGAGGGTGTATTTATATTTTTGCCGCTGGCCCTCGTCGCGGCTGTCGGGATCAACCCGAACGATTATCGGCACTTAAGCCGTTGAATTTATTTTTTAGCCAGCTCCTGGTTCAACTGCCAGAGCTCCCGGCGTTCTTCGCTGCTTAGACCGTGCGTGCGATCGCGAGCTATCAACTCTTCTTGTCGCCGTTCAAGCATCGAATCAAACATATGATTGAGCGCGTCGGTAAAGGTTTTTTCAGCGATGTCCTTATCTGCTATATCGTCCCACATTGACAGTTTTTCAAGGGTTGCGGCTTCATTCGTGCCGCGATAATGTTCCAATAACTGCCCAGTTGTCAGACCAGGTTGAGACAAACAAGTGTTGACCAGTTCTGCAAATAAGCCAAGTCCGGGCAGTCTGGATTGATCAAGACCGGCCAGCGGAGGCACTTTTGGTGCAAGCTCCGGGTTCTGGATCAACAACCCTATCAGTATACGCATGGTTGTGCGTTTTAGCTGAGGGGCAGGCCGCGCCGCCGCGCTCTCCACCTGCTTCGGCATTAATCGATCGAGCTGCGCATCGTCGAAAATGCCAATCTTGTTGCCCAGCATCTGGCGTAACTGAATACGCAGCGTCTCGCCCGGCACCTGGTTGATCAACGGCAGCGCCAGCGCGGCAAGCTGCGTCGTACCATCCGGCGTGGTCAAATCTGCCTTCGGCAACAGGCTGTTAAACAGAAACGTGGAGAGAGGCTGAGCCTGCTCCATCCGCGCTTCGAACGCCTCTTTGCCCTCTTTACGCACCAGCGTATCCGGATCTTCGCCATCTGGCAGAAACATAAAACGCAGCTGACGACCGTCGCTCATATAGGGCAGCGCGGTTTCCAGCGCCCGCCATGCGGCTTCGCGGCCGGCGCGGTCGCCGTCATAACAGCAGATGACGTTTTTGGTCACCCGGAACAGCAGCTGAATATGATCCGCCGTCGTGGAGGTGCCAAGCGAGGCAACGGCATAGTTAATGCCATATTGCGCCAGCGCCACCACGTCCATGTAACCTTCGACCACTAACAGCCGCTGCGGTTCATCCTTATCCTGCTGCGCTTCATAAAGGCCGTACAGCTGGCGACCCTTATGAAAAATGTCCGTTTCCGGTGAGTTCAGGTATTTGGGCGTATCGTTGCCCAGCACGCGTCCACCAAAACCAATCACCCGGCCGCGCTTGTCGCGAATCGGAAACATCACCCGCTCGCGGAAGCGATCGTAACTGCGTCCTTGATCGTTTGTGACCAGCATGCCTGCATCGATCAGCGACTTGCGGTTCTCACTATTGTTGCCGAAACGTTTTAGTACGTTGTCCCAACCGGGCGGCGCATAACCAATAGCGAATCGCGTAATGACTTCACTGCTCAAACCGCGTCCGGAGAGGTACTGTCGAGCAGGCTCTGCGGCGGATTGGGTCAGCGATTGCTGATAAAAAGCATTCAGCCCGTCCATCAGTTGATAGAGTGTTTGCCGTTGATGGCGCTCTATCAGGCTCGGTCCGCTGCCTGCTTCGAACGGCACTTCGAGGTTGTGCATTGCCGCCAGCTCTTCGACGCTTTCGACGAACTCGAGCTTGTCGTAGTTCATTAAAAAGTCGAGGGCGTTGCCGTGCGCGCCACAACCAAAGCAGTGGTAAAACTGTTTTTCACCGTTTACGGTGAAAGAGGGGGTTTTCTCGTTATGGAATGGACAGCACGCATGGTAGTTCTTGCCCTGCTTTTTTAGCTTTACGCGCGCGTCAATAAGATCGACGATGTCGGTGCGCGCCAGCAGGTCATTGATAAAAACACGTGGGATTCGTCCAGCCATAGGCCCCGTTTTGATCTTATATAGTTTTCGTTATGCTCTTCAGCGGTAAGTTGCTGAAAAGGCGAAAATTATATGAGGTTATAAACGAAAATAAGCCGCGCATTCCTTTCGGAAGCACGGCCTTACAACTACAACTCGGTCTAACACAGAGGGCGCTCGCCCTCAGTAATTAGTACAGACGAGTACGGCGTGCGTTTTCGCGAGCCAGTTTCTTCGCGTGACGTTTCACAGCGGATGCTTTAGCGCGTTTACGTTCGGTAGTCGGTTTTTCATAGAACTCACGACGACGAACTTCCGCCAGAACACCTGCTTTCTCGCAGGAACGCTTGAAGCGACGCAGAGCTACGTCGAACGGCTCGTTTTCACGTACTTTAATTACCGGCATGTGCCTCTCACCTTTGATTAAATCGGTTTGCCGCTGGCGTTCACGCCAGCTTATTTCAAAATGGTGCGGAATTTTACTGCAACTGGTGCTGCTTTGTAAAGCACCGCCGCCCTTTTTGAAAGGGGACTTTTGTAAGGGTGAGGAGTATACACGAACTCAGCTGCACAAGTGAGCAAAGTTTTACATCGCCCGGCATTCGCCCTACACTGCGCGCTATTGCAAAGAGGTAAACAGAGCCATGCGCGTACTGGGTATTGAAACATCCTGCGATGAAACCGGCATCGCTATCTATGACGACCAACAAGGTCTTCTCGCTAACCAACTCTATAGTCAGGTAAAACTGCACGCCGATTACGGCGGGGTGGTGCCTGAACTCGCCTCACGCGACCACGTGCGTAAAACCGTGCCGCTGATTCAGGCGGCGATAAAAGAGGCCGGATTAACCGCCAGAGAGATTGATGCAGTGGCGTATACCGCGGGGCCGGGTCTTGTCGGCGCGCTGCTGGTCGGGGCGACCATTGGCCGCTCGCTGGCTTTCGCCTGGGATGTTCCGGCGATTGCGGTACATCATATGGAAGGTCACCTGCTGGCACCGATGCTGGAAGAGAACCCGCCGGCGTTTCCGTTTGTCGCGCTGCTGGTTTCCGGCGGTCACACGCAACTCATCAGCGTGACCGGCATCGGTCATTATGAGCTGCTCGGCGAGTCCATTGATGATGCTGCCGGCGAAGCGTTCGACAAAACGGCTAAACTACTGGGTCTTGATTACCCTGGCGGGCCGATGTTGTCGAAGATGGCGTCGCAGGGAACGGAGGGGCGCTTTGTGTTCCCGCGTCCGATGACCGATCGGCCAGGGCTTGATTTCAGCTTCTCCGGCCTGAAAACCTTTGCCGCCAATACTATTCGTAACAGTGGTAATGACGATCAGACACGGGCTGATATCGCGCGTGCGTTTGAGGATGCGGTGGTCGATACGCTGATGATCAAATGCAAACGCGCGCTGGATCAAACCGGATTCACCCGGCTGGTGATGGCGGGTGGCGTCAGCGCTAACCGTACGCTGCGTGCAAAACTGGGGCAGATGATGGAAAAACGTCGCGGTGAAGTGTTCTATGCCCGCCCGGAGTTCTGTACCGATAACGGGGCAATGATTGCCTATGCGGGTATGGTGCGCCTGAAAGCGGGTGATGATGTCGGGCTTGGCGTGACGGTGCGTCCGCGCTGGCCGCTGGCGGAACTTCCCGCCGCCTGAGTGACTACTGCCCGGTCTCTTCACGCGCCGGGCAGATCTATGCTTTATCCTGCCGCTTTTTCTTTTTCAGCTTCGTCCAGATTTTGCTCTCCTGACGCCGCCATAAACGCTGAATATTGTCATGATGACGCAGCAGGATCAGGCATGAGAGCATCGCCACCGGAAAGGTGAACTGCGGTTTAAACCACCAGACATAAAATGGCGCAATCAGCGCGCTGACAATCGCGCCCAGCGACGAGTAGCCGCTTAACAGCACTGTCAGCAGCCAGGTGCCCGCCATGACGCCCGTTAAATCCCAGCCGATCGGCGCAATCGCACCAAACGCGGTGGCCACGCCTTTACCGCCTTTAAATTTAAAGAATACCGGCCAGATATGGCCCAGACAGGCGGCGATAGCGATAAGACCCAGCCAGAAGGGCGTAACGCCAAGCGCGTAGGCGCCCCATACCGGCAGCATCCCTTTTAAAACATCAAAAATCAGTACCGCTGCGGCTGCGCCCTTGCCGCCAATACGTAATACGTTGGTAGCTCCGGGGTTACCGGAGCCACTCTCTCGCGGGTCAGGGAAACCAGCAAGGCGGCAGACCAGGATGGCGCTGGAGATTGAGCCACAAAGGTACGCAAGGACGATCATCCCAGGCGCGATTGCACTCATAACGCTGTTCCGTTTTGAAAATGTCGTTTTATTCTCTGCATCCATGGATAATACGCATAAATTTCGGAAAGTGGTATCCGGGTTTTGTGCAAAATCTGGCGGATAACCACTCATACAGCGGCCTGGCGGCAGTCGCCCAGGCGTAATCAGCAGGCGGGGTAGGATGGATATTGTATTTATCGAGCAGCTTTCGGTGATCACCACGATTGGTGTTTATGACTGGGAACAGACCATTGAGCAGCAGTTAGTGTTCGATATCGAAATGGCATGGGATAACCGCCTGGCGGCAAAAAGCGATGATGTACAGGATTGCCTGAGCTACGCGGATATTGCCGAGACCGTCGTGGGACACGTTGAAGGCGCGCGTTTTGCGCTGGTGGAACGTGTCGCAGAAGAGGTGGCAGAGCTGTTGCTGGCGCGTTTTAACTCCCCCTGGGTGCGCATCAAACTGAGCAAGCCTGGCGCAGTGGCACGGGCTAAAAATGTGGGTGTAGTTATCGAGCGTGGCCTAAATCCGAAAAAAAGTATTTAAATTCATCATCGTTAAACCAAACGCTAGTATTCAGGTCATAGATACGGCTTTTCGCGGCTTCTCCACTGGATGAGCCGTTTTTTATATCTTTTTAGGGGTTTATTTGATGAGCGATATGCACTCCCTGCTGGTGGCGGCCATTCTTGGTGTCGTTGAGGGGCTTACCGAGTTTCTTCCCGTTTCCAGTACGGGTCACATGATTATCGTCGGCCATCTGTTGGGCTTTGAAGGCGATACTGCAAAAACCTTTGAAGTTGTGATTCAGCTCGGCTCGATTCTCGCCGTGGTGGTGATGTTCTGGCGCCGCCTCTTTGGCCTTATCGGCATCCATTTCGGCAAGCCGCCGCGCCATGAAGGCACCGGCAGCGGGCGTTTGTCGCTGATCCATATTCTGCTGGGGATGATCCCGGCGGTGGTGATAGGCCTGGTGTTCCACGATGCGATCAAAACGCTCTTCAACCCAAAAAATGTCGCCTATGCCCTGGTGGTGGGTGGCGTGTTGCTGATCGCCGCGGAACTGCTGAAGCCGAAAGTGCCGCGCGCGCAGGGCGTTGATGATATGACCTATCGCCAGGCATTTTTGATTGGCTGCTTCCAGTGTCTGGCGCTGTGGCCGGGCTTCTCCCGCTCCGGCGCGACTATCTCTGGCGGTATGCTGGTGGGCGTCAGCCGTTACGCTGCCTCGGAGTTCTCGTTCCTGCTGGCGGTGCCGATGATGATGGGCGCAACCGCGCTCGATCTCTATAAGAGCATCGGTTTTCTCACCACTGGCGATATCCCGATGTTCGCCGTCGGTTTCGTGACAGCATTTATCGTCGCGCTGATCGCTATCAAAACCTTCCTGGAGCTGATTAAACACATCTCCTTTATTCCGTTCGCGATCTACCGCTTCATCGTCGCTGCAGCGGTCTACGTTGTCTTCTTCTAAGCATTATCGCCCTCAGGCTTCGGGCTGAGGGCAGTGCTCTGCTTTCCACTGCGCAACCGCCGCGATACGTCGGCGGGTTAACTCTTCACGCACTGCCGCACCGGTAAAACCCGCCTCAATCACCGCTTTTGTCGGCACCGCGCGCGCCACTTCCCAGGCCGCACGCAGTAAGCGCCCCTGCGAGTAATCAATGGCTTCAAAGCCGGTACGCCCGCGTACATCCGCTTCGCTGGTGAGCGCGATTTGCTCCACTCGCTGCGGTTTGCGCCATGCATCAATTGCATCGAACAGCTTGACGATGGTTTTCGGCTGCAGAATGGGGAAGGTGTGGATCAGATCGTGAAACTCAGCCACCAGCTTTGCCAAATCACGAAGCTCATTCGGTACACGCAGACGCTGGCATAAACCCTCTACCAGCCTGACACCTGCCGGGCCGTGACCGTGATGGCGCGGCCAGAGCGCGGGTGGTGTCAGCCCTTTACCGAGGTCATGGCACAGCGTGGCGAAACGCACATCCACCTCGGGGCTCAGCATCGCTGCCATTGATACTGTCATCAGCGTGTGAATACCGGTATCAATCTCCGGGTGCCATTTTGCCGGGGCCGGAACGCCAAACAGCGCATCGATCTCCGGGAAAAGTACCTTTAGCGCGCCGCAGTCGCGCAGCACCTGAAAGTAGACCTGCGGATTACGGGTGCGCAGTGCGCTCTCCGTCTCTTTCCACACTCGCTCGGGCGTGAGGTGCGCCAGCTCGCCGGCCGCGGTCATATCTCGCATCAGCCTCATGGTTTCATCGGCGATACGAAAGCTAAGGTGAGCATAACGGGCGGCGAAACGCGCCACGCGCAGCACGCGAAGCGGATCTTCATTAAACGCGGGGGAGACATGGCGCAGAGTGCGCTGACGCAGATCCTGCTGACCGTTAAACGGATCGATAATCGTGCCGTTTTCATCCTGCGCCAGTGCGTTGACGGTTAAATCACGGCGCAGCAGATCCTGCTCAAGCGTGACATCGGGGGCGGCATAGCAGGTAAAACCGGTATAGCCGGAACCGGACTTCCGCTCGGTGCGCGCCAGGGCGTACTCCTCACGGCTTTGCGGATGGAGGAAGACAGGAAAATCGCGGCCTACCTGCTGGTAGCCCGCATCGAGCATCTCTTGCGGCGTGGCACCGACCACTACCCAATCTCTGTCTTTGACCGGCAGACCCAACAATGTATCGCGTACTGCACCACCGACCAGATAACTCTTCACGCCGCCACTCTCCTCAACACATTTGTCGTCAGATAATACGTAAGTGTAGAGAAGATGGCGAATCTGCTTAGTTCATCCAGCGATCTTTGCGTTTACGCGTCGGGATCATGTGCGGCAGTAACAGGCCGAGCAGCAGGCCCGCGCCCAGCACGCCACCGCCATACATAAACCACTGCATGATGATGGTGCGCTGCTTGTCATCCAGCTGCAGGTTGGCGGCGTTAACCTTTTTCTGCGCTACGATCAGCTCATTCTTGAGCTTCTGGTTCTCATCTTTGAGACCGTTAATCACTCCGTCGCTGCGCGCCACCTTCTGCTGCATCTCCGCGGTACGCTGGTTCCAGGTGTTGTCGATATTAGTCAGCTTATCGGTCAACGTTTTCACCTGGTTTTCCAGTTCCGGCACGCGTGTGCGCAGGCTGGGCTGGGTGTTAAGCTGTTTAAGCGGGATCCAGGCAGTACGGCCGCTGCTGTCACGCACCTGGCCATACTCATTATTTTGTTGCAGCAGGGCGACCTCTTCACCGGCGTTTACCGTGCCAACAAGGCGGTAATTATCGCCGGGGCCGCTACGGACCCAGGTGCTCAATTCGTCCGAAACATACCGTTTCTCTTCAGCGTGGGTGCCGACAGAGACGCTAAGCGCGAAAAGGGTTATTCCAATCAGGCGTAAATTTGGCATCAGGCAATCATTATTTTCTTTGAATGTGAATGGTAAACAGTGGCGACAGTCTGACGACACCCGACGGGCACCATCAATCGGAATCTTCCAGATCAAACTGCGCACTGATGCGAACATTTGCACCCGCCAGATTGCGCATTCATGGCAATTTGGCAAAAAATACTATCTACTGACAAACCCAGGGCGCGTTAGTTCGCCAAAATTTTCACTGATGTGACATAACCATAAGTGCAAGGCCATGGCTCAGGAAATCGAATTAAAGTTTATCGTGAAGAGCGACTGCGTGGAAACGCTTCGTCAACATCTTCATACGCTGACCGACGAACATATCGCGTCCAGCCAGTTACTCAACATCTATTACGAAACGCCTGACAATTGGCTGCGCAGCCATGATATGGGGCTGCGGATTCGCGGTGTGAACGGCCAATATGAGATGACGATGAAAATCGCCGGTCGCGTCATTGGCGGTTTACATCAGCGCCCGGAATATAACATTCCCCTCGATAAGGCCGAACTTGACCTTTCGCGCTTTCCCGCTGAGGTCTGGCCCGAAGGTGGCCTGCCGGATAACCTCCAGTTGCGCGCGCAGCCGCTGTTCAGCACCGATTTTTACCGCGAAAAGTGGCTGGTCAACGTCGGCGATAGCCGTATTGAGATTGGCCTCGATTTAGGGGAAGTGAAAGCGGGTGAGTTCGCCGAGCCGATTTGCGAGCTTGAACTCGAACTGCTGAGCGGCGATGCGGCGGATATTCTCAAGCTGTCGCGTCAGCTGGCCACGCTCTCCTGCCTGCGTCAGGGCAGCCTGAGCAAAGCCGCGCGCGGGTATCATCTCGCACAGGGCAACGCGCCGCGCGAACTGCGCCCGACGCCCTTTATGCAGCCCGCGCCGAAAGCGACCGTTGAGCAGGCGTTTACCAGCGCGCTGGAACTGGCGCTCTCCCAGTGGCAGTACCATGAAGAGCTGTGGGTGCGCGGTGATGACGCGGCACGGCCTGAAGTGCTGCGCGCCATTGCGCTGCTGCGCCACACCTTTACGCTCTTTGGCGGCATTGTGCCGCGTAAAGCGAGCGCTCACTTACGTGATCTGCTAACCCAGGCGGAAGCGACGCTGACCTCCTCCGTTTCCGCTGAAACGGCGGTATGGGATGTGCCCTCGGCGATGGCGAAACTGCTGTTAACGGAGTGGCTGGTGACTCAGGGCTGGCGCGCGTTTCTTGATGAAAAAGCGCAGGCGAAATTTGCCGACTCCTTCAAGCGCTTCGCCGATATTCACCTCTCGCGCACCGCTTCTGAACTGAAAAAGACCTTTGCTCACCATCTTGGCGACAGCTATCGCGATCAGCTGCCGCGCCTGGCGCGTGATATCGACAGCACGCTACTGCTGGCAGGCTACTACGATCGGGCGCGGGCGAACGCGTGGCTGGAGAACTGGCAGGGTCTCTACCACGCGATTGAAACGCGCCAGAAAATCGAAATTGAGCATTTCCGTAATACCGCCATTAACGAAGAGCCATTCTGGCTACACAGCGGGAAACGCTAACGTAAGGACGTTTTGAATGCAGCACGCATCCCCCTTATCGCAACACTGGCAAACGGTGCTTTCCCGTCTGCCGGAGGCGCTCACCGACCGGCCGCTTAGCGCGCAGGCGCAGTCAGTGCTCACGTTCAGTGATTTCGTCCAGCAGAGCCTGGCCGCCTGGCCAGAGTGGCTGGCAGAGCTTGAGAGCGCGCCGCCCACGGCTGATGAGTGGCAGCACTATGCGACATGGCTGGATGCGCTGCTGCAAACCGTCACCGACGAAGCATCGCTGATGCGCGCGCTGCGCCAGTTTCGCCGCCGCATCATGGTGCGTATCGCCTGGGCGCAGGCGCTGCGCCTAATCAGTGATGAGGCAGTGCTGCAACAGTTAAGCGTGCTGGCGGAAACAGTGATCGTCGCCGCGCGAGAGTGGCTTTATAGCGCCTGCTGTCGCGAATGGGGAACGCCGTGCAATGCACAGGGCGTACCGCAGCCGATGCTGGTGCTCGGCATGGGTAAGCTCGGCGGCGGCGAGCTTAACTTCTCTTCCGATATCGATTTGATCTTCGCCTGGCCGGAAAACGGTGTGACACAGGGCGGCAGACGCGAGCTCGATAACGCCCAGTTTTTCACGCGCCTTGGGCAGCGGCTGATCAAAGTGCTCGACCAGCCGACGCAGGATGGGTTTGTCTACCGTGTCGATATGCGCCTGCGCCCATTTGGCGAAAGTGGCCCGCTGGTGCTGAGCTTTGCCGCGCTGGAGGATTATTACCAGGAGCAGGGGCGCGACTGGGAGCGCTACGCAATGGTGAAAGCGCGGATCATGGGCGATGACGAGGGCGTGCATGCCAACGAACTGCGCGCCATGCTGCGTCCGTTTGTCTTCCGCCGCTATATCGACTTCAGCGTGATCCAGTCCCTGCGCAATATGAAAGGGATGATTGCCCGCGAAGTGCGCCGCCGGGGCCTGAAGGACAACATCAAGCTCGGCGCGGGTGGCATTCGCGAAATCGAATTTATCGTGCAGGTTTTCCAGCTGATTCGCGGCGGACGTGAGCCGGCGCTGCAATCCCGTTCGCTGCTGCCGACCTTAGCGGCTATCGATCAGCTGCACCTGTTGCCGGAGGGCGATGCAGATACACTGCGCGCAGCCTACCTCTGGCTGCGACGGCTGGAGAATCTGCTACAAAGCATTAATGACGAGCAGACGCAGACGCTGCCGGATGATGATCTGAACCGCGCGCGTCTTGCCTGGGGCATGGGCGTGGAGAATTGGGACACGCTCAGCAGCCGGCTTGAGGCGCATATGGCCGCCGTGCGGCGCATCTTTAATGAACTGATTGGCGATGATGAAGCGGAGTCTGCCGATGAGGCGCTCTCTGAACAGTGGCGCGAGCTGTGGCAGGACGCGCTGCAGGAGGAGGACAGCACGCCGGGGATCGCGCATTTAAGCGATGAGGATCGCCGTCGTGTGGTGGCACTGATCGCCGATTTCCGCAAAGAGCTTGATAAACGCCCCATCGGCCAGCGCGGCCGCCAGGTGCTCGATCACCTGATGCCGCACCTGCTGAGCGATGTCTGCTCGCGCGAGGATGCGCCGGTGCCGCTATCGCGTCTGATGCCGCTGCTTACCGGCATCGTGACCCGCACCACCTACCTTGAGTTGCTGAGCGAATTTCCCGGCGCGCTGAAACATCTCATCTCGCTGTGTGCCGCTTCACCGATGGTGGCGAGCCAGCTGGCGCGCTACCCGATCCTGCTCGACGAGCTGCTCGATCCCGCCACGCTCTACCAGCCGACGGCGATGAACGCCTACCGCGATGAGCTGCGCCAGTATCTGCTACGCGTGCCGGAAGAGGATGAGGAGCAGCAGCTGGAAGCTCTGCGTCAGTTCAAGCAGGCGCAGCTGCTGCGCGTTGCGGCGGCGGATATTGCCGGTACGCTGCCGGTGATGAAAGTGAGCGATCACTTAACCTGGCTGGCAGAAGCGATTATTGACGCCGTGGTTCAGCAAGCATGGGGACAGATGGTGAAGCGCTACGGACAGCCAATGCATCTGCACGATCGCGAAGGGCGCGGCTTTGCTGTGGTTGGCTATGGCAAACTGGGCGGCTGGGAGCTTGGCTACAGTTCCGACCTCGATCTGGTCTTTTTGCATGACTGCCCAATGGATGTGATGACTGACGGCGAGCGCGAAATCGATGGCCGTCAGTTCTACCTGCGGCTGGCGCAGCGCATTATGCATCTCTTCAGCACGCGCACCTCTTCCGGCATCCTTTATGAAGTCGACGCGCGTCTGCGCCCTTCCGGCGCGGCAGGAATGTTGGTTACCACCGCTGAGGCCTTCGCCGATTACCAGAAAAACGAAGCCTGGACCTGGGAGCATCAGGCGCTGGCCCGCGCACGCGTGGTGTATGGCGACCCGCAACTCACCGCGCAGTTCGACACGATTCGCCGCGATATTCTGCTGACATCGCGCGATGGCACAACGCTGCAAACCGAAGTGCGCGAGATGCGCGAGAAGATGCGTGCCCACCTCGGCAATAAACAGAAAGATCGCTTCGATCTGAAAACCGATGAGGGCGGCATTACCGACATCGAGTTTATCGCGCAATATCTGGTGCTGCGTTACGCCCACGACAAGCCGAAGCTGACGCGCTGGTCAGACAATGTGCGCATTCTGGAAGGGCTGGCGCAGAACGGCATCATGGAGGAGCAGGAGGCACTGGCGCTGACCCATGCTTACACCACGCTGCGCGATGAGCTGCACCACCTGGCGCTGCAGGAGCTGCCGGGAAATGTGCCGCGCTCCTGCTTTGTCGCTGAACGAGAGCTGATTAAAACCAGCTGGGTGAAGTGGCTGGTGGAACCGTGCGCCCCGGCGTAAGTGTGATATCATCGCGCGCAAATTTTGTATCTCTCAGGAGACAGGAATGAAAGTTACGCTGCCAGAGTTTAAACAAGCCGGTGTGATGGTGGTGGGCGATGTGATGCTGGATCGTTACTGGTACGGTCCAACCAGCCGCATCTCCCCGGAAGCGCCGGTGCCGGTGGTCAAAGTCGACACCATTGAAGAGCGTCCGGGCGGCGCGGCGAACGTGGCGATGAACATTGCCTCGCTGGGTGCCTCCGCGCGGCTGGTAGGCCTGACTGGCATTGATGACGCGGCGCGCGCGCTGAGCAAAGCGCTGGCGGATGTTAACGTCAATTGCGACTTTGTTTCTGTTCCGACTCACCCAACCATCACCAAGCTGCGCGTGCTGTCACGCAACCAGCAGCTGATCCGCCTCGATTTTGAAGAGGGGTTTGAGGGCGTCGATCCGCAGCCAATGCATGAGCGCATCAACCAGGCGCTGGGATCGATTGGCGCGCTGGTGCTCTCCGATTACGCCAAAGGCGCGCTCAACAGCGTTCAGCAGATGATTGCACTGGCGCGGAAAGCCGGTGTACCGGTGCTGATCGATCCGAAAGGAACCGATTTCGAGCGCTATCGCGGCGCGACGCTGCTGACGCCGAATCTCTCTGAGTTTGAAGCGGTGGCGGGCAAGTGTAAGAGCGAAGAGGAGATCGTTGAGCGCGGCATGAAAGTGATCGCCGATTACGATCTCTCTGCCTTGCTGGTGACCCGCTCCGAGCAGGGTATGACGCTGCTGCAGCCGGGTAAAGCGCCGCTGCATATGCCGACCCAGGCGCAGGAAGTCTATGACGTGACGGGGGCTGGCGATACGGTAATTGGCGTGCTGGCGGCGACGCTTGCTGCGGGTAACTCGCTGGAGGAAGCCTGCTTCTTTGCCAACGCTGCCGCCGGTGTGGTGGTCGGTAAACTCGGTACCTCAACGGTTTCACCCATCGAGCTGGAAAACGCCGTCCGCGGTCGCGCGGAAACGGGCTTCGGTGTGATGAGCGAAGAGGAGCTGAAAGTGGCCGTTGCCGCCGCGCGCAAACGCGGTGAAAAAGTGGTGATGACCAACGGCGTCTTCGACATTCTCCACGCCGGGCATGTCTCATACCTGGCGAACGCGCGCAAGCTCGGCGACCGCCTGATTGTTGCGGTCAACAGCGATGCCTCCACCAGACGCCTGAAAGGCGAAACCCGTCCGGTTAATCCGCTTGAGCAGCGCATGATTGTGCTGAGCGCGCTGGAAGCCGTGGACTGGGTGGTCTCGTTTGAAGAGGATACGCCGCAGCGTCTGATTGCTGGGGTTCTGCCGGATAAGCTGGTGAAAGGCGGGGATTATAAACCGGAACAAATCGCTGGCAGCGAAGAGGTGTGGGCTAACGGCGGGGAAGTGCTGGTGCTCAACTTTGAAGATGGCTGCTCGACGACGAATATCATCAAAAAGATTCAGAAAAACAGCCAGTAAGCGGCGAGTTACTCTGTAAAGCAGAACGGGCCTTGCGGCCCGTTTTTTATTACGGCGTCTCGTCCACAGGCGGGATCGCCGGTGCCGGTTTAATTTCCGTCACCTCAGAGGCTACAACAGGCGCGGGAGCCGGTTGCGTGCTGGCAGAGGTGGAACCGCGGTTTTCCAGATCGTTCAGACGCTGCTCCAGCAGCGCCAGTTTTTCGCGGGTGCGCAGCAGAACCTGCGTCTGTACATCGAACTCTTCCCGGCTGACCAAATCAAGGCGGGTTAACTGCCCCTGCAAAGCCTGGCGAATCTTCTTCTCAACGTCTTCGCCAAGCTCACGGATCCCTTTCGGCATGGATTCGTGAACCTGTCGTGCAATCTGTTCAATTTTCTTCGGATCAATCATTTTCGGTTCCCTGCTCGGATGGGCTCAGCTAATTATTGTAGTGTGATAACTGCAGGTGATAAACCAGAATTGTTTGAAGCTTATGCATTGCCCGCCGTTATCATTGGCGTTATAGTTATCGCGCTTATTCTCAGGGCGGGGCGAAATTCCCCACCGGCGGTAAATCAGCGTACGCTGAAAGCCCGCGAGCGCTTCAGACGTTGGTTTGAAGGTCAGCAGATCCGGTGTAATTCCGGGGCCGACGGTTAAAGTCCGGATGGGAGAGAGTAACGATTCTGCCGGGCAAAGGTGCCCGCTCGCGTTATTTTTGGTCGTTTAATGACACTCCTAAGACTGCCCTGATTCTGGTAACCATAACTTTATTGAGGTCTTTTACCATGAATCAGACGCTACTTTCCTCTTTTGGCACCGCTTTCGATCGCGTTGAACAGGCGCTTGCTGCCCTGCGCGAAGGGCGTGGTGTGATGGTTCTTGATGATGAGAGCCGTGAAAATGAAGGCGATATGATTTTCGCTGCCGAAACCATGACCGTTGAGCAGATGGCGCTTACTATCCGTCACGGTAGCGGCATTGTTTGCCTCTGCCTCACCGACGAACGTCGTAAGCAGCTTGACCTGCCGATGATGGTGGAGAACAACACCAGCGCCTTCGGCACCGGTTTTACTGTCACTATCGAAGCAGCACATGGCGTAACCACCGGCGTTTCCGCTGCTGACCGCCTGACCACCGTGCGCGCTGCCATCGCTGATGACGCTAAACCGTCCGATCTGCACCGTCCTGGGCACGTCTTCCCGCTGCGCGCGCAGGAGGGCGGCGTGCTGACCCGCGGTGGCCACACTGAAGCGACCATCGACCTGGTCTCGCTGGCGGGCTTTAAACCGGCCGGCGTACTGTGTGAATTAACCAATGATGATGGCTCAATGGCGCGCGCGCCGGAGTGCATCGCCTTTGCGAAACAGCACAATATGGCCGTTGTGACAATTGAAGACCTGGTGGCTTACCGCCAGGATCTGGAGCGCAAAGCCAGCTAATCGCGGGCATGCAGCAGAGAAAATCCGATGCCAGCGGCGTCGGATTTTTTTTGCCTGCGCCAGGTCAAAGTTTGGTGTGCTTACAGGACTTCCGCATTGCTATTCACCCCCTCTACTTATAAAGTGGTAGGCGCTGCGGCATAGACTCGCTGCGGCTAACTCATTATTTTTGCGAAAGTTTATTTGCGGAGGCGCCGTGTTTATTTCCTGGTATTGGTTGCTGCTCGTCGTGGTGCTGGTGGTCGGTTATGTGCACGCCCTGAGACGCCGTTACAGGGCCTGCCGCCACGAGCGCGATGCCGTTTACGAAGGCTACCAGCGCGCGCAGGCAGAGCTGAGAAGATTTCAGCGCGTGGGGCAGACCAAATAGCGTGGCGCAGCCGTTAACCGCCGAAGCCCATCGCCTGCAGGGCGACCAGGCTTAAGCCCATCACCGACATGCCGCACAGCACGCCATAGCTTGGGTTGTTGTTGGGATCGATCTCCTTTGCCAGCGGCATTAACTCATCCACCGACAGTGCGACCATAATCCCCGCGACCGCCGCCATAATTGCGGCCATCACCACCGGCGAGACAAGGCTACCGAGAATCAGCCACGCCAGCACGCCGCCAAGGATCTCTGCCAGACCGGATATACCGGCCCACATCACGGCGCTACGTTTTGAGCCGGTTGCCGCGTAGACCGGGCCTGCCACCGCCAGGCCTTCAGGAATATTGTGTAAAGCCACGGCAAAAGCGATGCCGAAGCCCAGCTCCAGGTCGTTGCTGGCGGTTACGTAGGTGGCGATCCCCTCCGGGAAGTTGTGCAGGCTGATACCGAGCGTCAGCAGAATGGCGGTACGGCGGATGCCGCGCGGCAATGCCTCCTGCGAGCCCTGCATTAAATCCTGCGCATGGGCATGAGGCAGCAGGCGATCCAGTGCGAAGTAGCCGAGCAAACCCACGACAAACATGCCGTAACCGAGCATTGGCGGCATACTTTCGGTTGCCAGCGCGGCGGGGAGCATCTCCATTAAGGAGATAAGCAGCATGATCCCGGCGGCAAAGCCGAGCGAAAATGCCAGTACGCGGTTGGAGGGTTTCTGGCCGATAACGCCCAGAATGGCGCCAATAAACGTGGCGGCGCCCGCCAGGATGGTCAGAATCAACGGGACTGACATACATTGCTCCTTTATGATAATCATTCTCATTAATGTAAGTTTTCGCCCGCGGAAAAGCGAGGCAGCCACGGCACTTTTACGTATTCCTTACATTCAAAATTACTGACGATCTTCATCATGCTTATCTGAGTTCATCGCCCTGAGAAAAAGCGTAACCTGCTTTCATCATATTGGCATCTTCTGTAAGGATATCCTCATGTCTGCAACCCGTATGCCCGCATTGTTTCTTGGGCATGGCAACCCAATGAATGCGCTGCAGGATAATGTTTATACCCGCGCCTGGCGGAAACTGGGCGACACCTTACCGCGTCCAAAAGCGATTGTGGCGATCTCGGCGCACTGGTTTACGCGCGGCACTGGCGTAACGGCGATGGAGAGACCGCAGACGATCCACGATTTCGGCGGATTCCCGCAGGCGCTGCACGACGTGCATTACCCTGCGCCGGGTTCGCCCGCGCTGGCAGAGCAGCTGATGGCGCTGCTCTCACCGGTACCGGTGACGCTCGATCATGAAGCCTGGGGCTTCGATCATGGTGCCTGGGGCGTACTGATCAAGATGTACCCCAATGCGGATATTCCCATGGTGCAACTCAGTATCGACAGCACCAAACCGGCGGCGTGGCATATGGAGATGGGGCGTAAGCTCGCCGCGCTGCGTGATGAAGGGGTGATGATTATCGCCAGCGGTAATGTGGTGCACAACCTGCGCACGGCGCGCTGGCACGGTGACACCACGCCCTTTGCGTGGGCAGTCGCCTTCAACGATTTTGTGAAGCAGAACCTGGCGTGGCAGGGGGCAGTTGAACAGCATCCACTGGTCAACTATCTCGACCATGATAGTGGTCCGCTCGCCAATCCGACGCCGGAACACTTTCTGCCACTGCTCTATGTGCTTGGCGCATGGGATGGCAACGAGCCGCTCTCCATTCCCGTCGAGGGGATGGAGATGGCTTCCATCAGCATGCTGTCGGTGCAGGTGGGTTAAAAACGATGGCGCGCAATGCGCCATTTTTTTGCGCCAGAATCGCGGAAACCGGAGAAAGATCGCAAAAAAACGCCTCTGAACCGGGGTTTTTATGAAAATAAAAAGAACTGTGCTGCAAAAATGAAACGCTGTGCTGATTTTGGTGTTTTTTGTGAACCCCATCGTCGCGCAAATTCTCGCCAGTGACTACCCTTCTGATTGTCCTGTTCTCATACCCATCATCACTCTCGACGCCAGCCACGCGCTTTCTGCTCGCGGCAGTTTTGAGTGTGCCAAAAATGAAACTTCTGGAGATCCGGCAATATGAACTCAGCACAACGTTTTCTGACTCTCTCGATCAGTTCCGCTCTGCTCTTTATGTCGCATACCGCTCTTGCACAAACGTTTCGCGCTGCCGATGTTCACCCGGCGGATTACCCCAATGTCGTGGCGGTAAAACATATGGGTGAGAAATTGAGTAAGGCTACCGATGGCCGGCTGGAAATTAAAACCTTTCCCGGCGGCGTGTTAGGCGATGAAAAACAGGTAATCGAACAGGCGCAAATCGGCGCGATCGATATTATTCGCGTCTCGATGACGCCGGTGGCGGCAATATTGCCGGAGATTAACGTTTTCACGCTGCCCTATATTTTTCGCGATGAAGATCATATGCACAAAGTGCTCGACGGCATGATTGGCCAGGAGATTGGCAATCGGCTTACTGCAAGCAGCAAGTCGCGGCTGGTTTTCCTCGGCTGGATGGATGCCGGCACGCGCAACCTCATTACCAAAGCGCCGGTCACTAAAGCGGAAGATTTGAAAGGGATGAAAATCCGCGTTCAGGGCAGCCCAATTGCCCTCGATACCCTGAAAGCGATGGGGGCGAACTCGGTCGCGATGGGGGTGAGTGAAGTCTTCAGCGGCATGCAGACCGGGGTTATAGATGGCACAGAGAACAACCCGCCAACCTTTGTGGCGCACAACTATTTGCCGGTGGTGAAGAACTACACCTGGAGCAAACACTTCATTATTCCCGAGCTGTTTCTCTTCTCAAAAGCCAAGTGGGACAAGCTAAAAAAAGAGGACCAGGAGCTGATCCTCAAGCTGGCGAAAGAGGCGCAGGCGGAGCAGCGCGAGCTGTGGAAAGCCTATAACGAGAAGTCGCTACAGGCGATGAAAGCGGGCGGTGTGCAGTTCCACGACATCGACACCAAAGCTTTCTACGATGCCACGCAGTCGGTACGCGATAAATACGGTAACGCGCACCAGGATCTGATTAAGCGGATCCAGGACGTGCAGTAAGCTGGCCGGGCAGCTCCGCCTGCCCGTTTGCGACTTCTACCGGGAAAACCGCTATGGCAGAACGCTATTCGTTGTTAATGGATATTCTCTATCGCCTCTCTATGTGGGTGGCTGGGCTTGCGCTGTTGGTGATGGTCGCGATTATCCCCGTGGGGATTTTCGCCCGCTATGTGTTGAACAGCGCGCTCTCCTGGCCGGAGCCGGTGGCGATCATCTGCATGGTGACCTTTACCTTTATCGGCGCTGCCGTGAGCTACCGTGCCGGTTCGCATATTGCCGTCACCATGATGACCGACAGGTTAAGCGAGCCGCTGCGTAAGGTCTGTTTCCTGCTGGCGGATCTGATGCTGATGGCCATCAGCCTCTTTATCCTCTGGTACAGCGCGACGCTGTGCGCCGAATTGTGGGAGCAGCCGGTGGCAGAGTTCCCGCTCTTTACCGCCGGAGAGAGCTATTTACCGCTGCCGATTGGCTCTGCAATCACCCTTCTGTTCATTGTCGAGAAGATGCTTTTTGGCGCGCAGTACCACCGTCCGGTGGTGATGCTCGGCTCGTCGAGCTGATTCCAGTAAGGAACCTTTATGGATGCATTTATTCTGGTCTTTACGCTCGCCATTATGCTGGCGATTGGCGTGCCGGTCGCCTATGCGGTCGGCATCAGCGCGGTACTCGGCGCGTGGTATATCGATATTCCACTGGAAGCGGTGATGATCCAGTTGACCAACGGCGTCAATAAATTCTCACTACTGGCGATCCCGTTCTTTATCCTGGCCGGGGCGATCATGGCGGAGGGCGGTATTGCCCGCAGATTAGTCAACTTTGCCTATATCTTTGTCGGCTTTATTCGTGGCGGGCTGTCGCTGGTTAACATCGTCGCCTCGACGTTTTTCGGCGCTATTTCGGGATCGTCAGTGGCAGATACCGCCTCGATTGGCTCGGTGATGATCCCGGAGATGGATAAAAAGGGTTACCCGCGCGATTTCGCCGCTGCGGTTACCGCCAGCGGATCGGTGCAGGCGATCCTGACGCCACCCAGCCACAACTCGGTGATCTACTCGCTGGCGACGGGCGGAACTGTCTCCATCGCGGCGCTGTTTATCGCCGGGATTTTGCCTGGCCTGCTGCTCAGTTTCACCCTGATGGTGATGTGCGTGGTCTTTGCCCATAAGCGTGGCTATCCGAAAGGGGAGCGCGTCCCGTTTCGCCAGGCGTTGAAGATCTTTGCCGATACGCTGTGGGGGCTGATGACGGTGGTGATCATCATGGGCGGCATCCTTTCCGGGATCTTTACCGCTACCGAATCGGCGGCGATCGCCTGTCTGTGGGCCTTTTTCGTCACCATGTTTATCTATCGTGACTATAAATGGTCCGAGCTACCGAAGCTGATGTACCGCACGGTGAAAACCGTCACCATTGTGATGATCCTGATCGGTTTCGCCTCGGCCTTCGGCGCGGTGATGACCTATATGCAGCTGCCGGGCCGCATCACCGAGGCGTTTACCCAGCTCTCTGACAACAAGTATGTGATCCTGATGTGCATTAACATCATGCTGCTGCTGCTCGGCACGCTGATGGATATGGCACCGCTGATCCTGATCCTGACGCCGGTCTTGCTGCCGGTGACCAATGCGCTGGGAATCGATCCGGTGCATTTCGGCATGATCATGCTGGTCAATCTGGGGATCGGGTTGATTACGCCGCCGGTGGGATCGGTACTCTTTGTCGCCAGCGCGGTGAGTAAACAGAAGATCGAGCAGGTGGTGAAGGCGATGCTGCCTTTCTACGCCATCCTGTTCGTGGTGCTGATGCTGGTGACCTATATTCCGGCTATCTCGCTCTTCCTGCCGAAACTGTTTGGCGTGATGTAGGCTCAGCCTGTGACTATAAAAAACCCGGCGCGTAATGGCCGGGTTTTTTATTTATTCGGTAAAGATATGCGGATAGAAGCGGGAGAGATCCTGGGTGATCAGCGCCCGATCTTCGCGGATGCCGATCCCGGCAGGCTGATCGTTAATAAGCCAGCTGCCAATCAGCGTATAGCTGTCGCCAAACTTCGGCAGCGGGTAGAACTCCTGCACAATCATCCCCTCTTCGCCATAAGGGCCTTCCACCGACTCAACGGTCTTGCCGTTCTCGACGATCGAGACGTTGGCACCTTCGCGGGAGAAGATCGGCTTCACGACATACTTCTCCATCGGCGGATGATCTTCATCAGCAAACCAGGCCGGCAGCAGATTGGGATGATTCGGGAACATCTGCCACAGCATCGGCAGCAGCGCTTTGTTGGAGATAATGCTCTTCCAGGCCGGTTCCAGCCAGCGCACACCGGCATCTTCAAGCTTGGTGGAGAACATTTCTCGCAGCATGTATTCCCACGGATAGAGCTTGAAGAGGTTGCCGATCACCTGATCCTGTAGATCGGAAAACTGCCCCTTTTCACCGAGACCAATATCTTCAATATAGAGAAACTCAGAGGCCAGCTCCGCTTCGGCCGCGCAATCCTGGAGATACTGCACCGTTCCGCGATCTTCTACCGTATCTCGGCAGCAGGTGAAGTGGAGCAGCTGGAAGCCGTGCTGCTCGCGCAGCTCGGCGAAGCGTGCGATGAGCTTCTCCTGCAGGCTGTTGAACTGATCGCTCTCCTGCGGCAGGTTGCCAGCGTTGAGCTGATCTTCGAGCCAGATCCACTGAAAGAAGGCCGCTTCATACAGCGAGGTCGGCGTGTCAGCGTTGTTTTCCAACAGCTTAGGTTCGCCGACGCCATCCCAGGCGAGATCGAGACGTGAATAGAGCGAAGGCTGGCGCGTGGCCCACGACTGGCGCACAAAGCCCCAGGTGTGTTTCGGAATGCGGAATTTGGTCATCAGCTCATCGCTGGCAACGACCTTTTCCACCACCTGCAGGCACATCTGGTGCAGCTCGGCGGTGACATCCTCCAGCTTCTCTACCTGGGCAAGCGTCAGTTTATAGTAGGCATCCTCACACCAGTAGGGTTCGCCATACATGGTATGAAAGTTAAAGCCATACTCCGTCGCTTTCTCGCGCCAGTCAGGGCGCTCGCTGATACTGATTCTCTCCATCGACGTCAGCCACCCATGGAACGACTGGAGGTGCCGGATGCGCTGCTGCGCTGCATGCTGTTCTGTTTGGCAACAGATTCACCAAAGCCGCCGCGGGTGACGGTGGTGGTGGTCGCCGGTTTCGGCGCTAACGCAGTTTTAGGCACCGTTGCGGTACGGCCCGGCTGCGCTGCACCATAGCCTTTACCGGAGGCGTCGGTGTACTGCCCGTAAGCCGGGCTTGCCGGGTTACGCGAGCTGAAGAGCGGCTGCTGAGCAAAGCCCGCGCCGCCGCCCATTAAGCGGCCCATCATGTAACCGGCCATCAGCGGCATCCAGAAGCTGCCGCTGGACTGGTTCTGCGCCTGGTTTTCTGTGCCCGCCGCACCGACGCCCGCTTGTGCAGGCGCCTGCTGGCACTGACCTTCGCCAAACTCAGCCACGCAATCTTCGCGCGAGGCGTACTTCGGCGCGGTGCGTTCGGCTTCTTTTAAGGCGTTGTTGTAGGCGGCGGTACACTCCGCGCTTTTACCCGGATTCGCCGAGGAGCAGTCGTCGGCGTTCTGGTACATAGAAACTGTTTCGTCATTTTGTTCACAGGCTGCCAGCATAAATACGGCGGAGACCGCCAGCGCGACAGGCGTTAAATGACGTGCGCTCCAGCTTTTGCGGAACGTCGCATGATTGATATTTTTTGTCCGTTTCATTTTTATCTTCCTGTGGACCCCAAAGGCATGAATAGACGATCAGGATAGAGGATGGGTGGTCGAAATTAAAGCGAGGCGAGGAGGCCTTTACGTTGCCTTACGTAAAAACGGGGGCTGGGTGCCCCCGTGGTGTACTGCGGGTGATTAACGCGTCAGGCCAGTGCGCGCGGCGGCAGGTTGTGCATCCGCGCCGAAGTTCTCAACTTTAGCCTGCTGCTGCGGATTCTCCGGCGCCACGCTCTCTGGCGCGGTAGAGATGGATTTGCCCAGCGCACCGTTGAGTGCGACCAGATCCTGCTCGTTCAGCGTACCGAGCGCCTGCTTAATATTCAGCTGGTTAATCAGGTAGTTATAACGAGCGCTTGAGAGTTGCTGCTTCGCGTTGTAGAGCGTGGTGGTGGCATCCAGCACGTCAACAATTGTGCGTGTACCGACCGAGTAACCCGCTTCCATCGCGTCGAGCGAGCTCTGTGCAGAAACCACCGCCTGTTTGTAGGCGTTGATGCTGCTGATCGAGGCGTTGACGTTATTAAAGGAGGAGCGAACGTTCTGCACTACGCTGCGGTGCGCGCTCTCCAGCTGCTCGCTGGCACCAACAAAGTTAAACTGTGCCTGCTTGACCTGTGAGTTCACCTGACCACCCTGGTAGAGCGGCAGCGAGAAGCTGAGGCCAACTTTGTTCTGACCAACATCGGAGTCGCTGAACTGCGAGTTATTACGCGTTCTGGAGCCGCTGTAGGAGGAGTTCGACACGCTGGTAGAGGCGGTCAAATCGAGGGTCGGCAAGTGACCATCCTGCGCCTGGCGAATCTGTTCGCGCGCCAGATCCTGGCTCAAACGCGCCTGCAGCAGCGTCAGGTTGCGTTTTTCCGCTTCTTTCAGCAGGTTGTTCACCGGCTGCGGTTTGTCAGTCTTAAAGCTCTGGACGTTCAGCGACGCCAGCTCCGGATAGTAGTTACCGGTCACCTGGCGCAGCGTCTCTACGGCGTTATCCAGCGCGTTACGCGCGGAAACTTCGTTCGCCAGCACGGTGTCATACTGTGAGCGGGCGTTCTGCACATCGGTGATGGCAACCAGGCCGACGTTAAAGCGCTGGGTGGTTTGATCTAACTGGCGATAGATAGACTGCTTCTGCGCTTCGGTGTAGGAGAGCGTATCGATGGCGCTCAGCACGTTGAAGTAGGCGGTTGCGGTGTTCAGCATCAGCGTCTGCTGGTCGGTCTGCCAGGTGACATCCTGAATCCCGGCTGTTTTTTCCTGTAGAGTCAGCGCACGCCATTTCGACATATCAAAAATGGTCTGCGTTAACTGCAGTGAACCGCTGGTTACATTGGAATCGACACCCTGGCTATCGCGGAAACCGTTGGTGTAGGTGTAGTCTGCCCCCAAACCAAGCTGAGGCAGTAACGGGCTACGCGCTTCATTAATCTTTTCGAAGGCGGCATCGCGGTCGGCGGCAGATTTACGCAGATCCGGGTTGCTTAAACGCGCCTGCTGATAAACCTGTAACAGGTTTTCTGCCTGGCTCATCGCACTGAAACCGGACAGGCTCAGGCCGATAAAGAGGGGGAGCAATTTCTTCATTTGCATTCCTTGTTGTGAAGCAGTACTAGCGCTGATCTAAATTGGAAAAATAATCGCAGATTCTACCAGAAGTACGCACCGCGAAAGCTTGGCGTAACGTGCCATCGGCATAAATTTGCATCAATCTAACACATAGCGCTTGAAACACGCGTAAAACAGGCTTGAAAATCCACCGATTTATCATCACTTCATTTGAGACGCCGCCAATGAATAAGCCAGACTCATCCATCGTCACTTTCACAAAAAATGATGTAGAAATTATTGCACGGGAAACACTCTACACCGGTTTTTTTTCGCTCGTCCGCTATCGTTTTCGCCATCGTCTTTTTAATGGGGGAATGAGCGGCGAAGTGCAGCGTGAAATTTTTGAACGCGGTCACGCCGCAGTCTTGCTACCCTATGACCCTGTGCGCGACGAAGTTGTGCTGATCGAACAGATTCGCATTGCGGCCTTCGACACCAGCGACACGCCGTGGCTGCTGGAGATGGTTGCCGGCATGATTGAAGCGGGCGAGTCGGATGAAGATGTCGCACGGCGCGAAGCGGGCGAAGAGGCCGGTTTAGCGGTCGGACGCGTGAAAAGGATGCTGAGCTACCTGGCAAGCCCGGGCGGTACCAGCGAGCGCACTGCCGTATTGGTTGGCGAAGTGGATGCCACACAGGCCTCGGGTATTCATGGCCTTGTGGATGAAAACGAAGATATTCGTGTTCATGTGGTGAGCCGGGAGCAGGCTTACCAGTGGGTAGAAGAGGGGACAATTGACAACGCAGCGTCTGTCATCGCCTTGCAATGGCTGCAGCTGCATTATGAGAGCTTACAAAACGAGTGGAAAAAATGAAGCGTTACACACCTGACTTCCCAGAAATGATGCGCCTGTGCGAAACCAATTTCGCCCAGCTGCGCCGCCTGCTACCGCGTAATGATGAGGCAGGCGAAGCGGTAAGTTATCAGGTGACCAATGCGCAGTACCGATTAACGATTGTTGAATCCACCCGCTACACTACGCTTGTGGAGATCGAACAGACCGCGCCTGCCGTCAGCTACTGGAGCCTGCCCTCAATGACAGTGCGCCTGTATCACGATGCGATGGTAGCCGAAGTGTGTTCGAGCCAGCAGATCTTTCGATTTAAAGCGCGTTATGATTACCCCAATAAAAAGTTGCATCAACGCGACGAAAAGCATCAAATTAACCAGTTTCTGGCCGACTGGCTGCGTTACTGTTTAGCACATGGAGCAATGGCGATTCCGGTTTGTTAGCGTCGTGAAACCTAAGGACACCATTTGGAAAGCCTGTTAAACCTCTCTCTGGGGAGTGAGTCCAGAGTCAGGGTATTACAAATAACCGATTCTCACCTGTTCGCCAAAAAGCATGAAACGCTGTTAGGAGTTAACACCTGGGAGAGCTATCAGGCGGTACTGAATGCGATCCGGGTTCAGCAGCGTTCGTGCGATCTGATTGTCGCTACCGGCGATTTGGCGCAGGATCATACCGCTGCGGCCTATCAGCACTTTGCTGAAGGTATCGCAAGCTTCGACGCACCCTGCGTCTGGCTGCCGGGCAATCACGATTTTCAACCTGCCATGTACAGCGCGCTGCAGGATGCCGGTATCTCGCCCGCGAAACGTGTTTTTGTCGGCGAGCAGTGGCAAATTCTGCTGCTCGACAGCCAGGTGTTTGGCGTTCCGCACGGTGAGTTAAGCGAATTTCAGCTCGACTGGCTGGAGAAGAAACTCACCGACAGCCCGCAGCGTCACACCTTACTGCTTCTGCATCACCATCCGCTGCCGTCCGGCTGTAGCTGGCTCGATCAGCACAGCCTGCGCAACGCCGCGGAGCTGGATAATGTGCTGCAACGCTTTCCTCAGGTGCGCACGCTGCTGTGTGGACATATCCATCAGGAGCTGGATCTCGACTGGAATGGTCGCCGCTTGCTGGCAACACCGTCGACCTGCGTGCAGTTTAAGCCGCACTGCGCCAGCTTCACGCTTGATACCATCGCGCCAGGCTGGCGCTGGCTGGATCTCTACCCTGACGGAACGCTGCACACCGAAGTGTGCCGTCTGGCGGGGAGCGAGTTCAGACCCGATACCGCCTCAGAAGGCTATTGATGTCAACGCTTCTCTATCTGCATGGTTTCAACAGTTCGCCCAGATCCGGCAAAGCGACGCAGCTGGCGCAATGGGTCGCGCAGCATCATCCGCATATTGAAATGGTGGTGCCGCAACTGCCGCCCTATCCGGCCGAGGCCGCAGAGATGCTGGAGTCGCTGGTGCTTGAACGGGGCGGAAAAACGCTCGGTATTGTCGGTTCTTCGCTCGGCGGTTATCTGGCGACCTGGCTCTCGCAATGCTTTATGTTGCCGGCGGTGGTGGTCAATCCGGCGGTTCGGCCATTTGAATTGCTGGCGGATTATCTCGGCCCTAACGAGAACCCCTACACAGGGCAGCAATATGTGCTAGAGTCTCGCCATATTTACGAGCTCAAAGTGATGCAAGTTGACCCGCTTGAGGCGCCGGATCTGATCTGGCTGCTGCAGCAAACCGGGGACGAAGTGCTCGATTACCGCCAGGCGGTGGCCTATTACGATGCCTGCCGTCAGACAGTTGAAGAGGGCGGAAATCACGCCTTCACGGGCTTTGAGAAACATTTCACACAGATTATCGATTTCCTTGGGCTTGAATAAGCCGCTGGAAACGATGCGATCACTATCTACGAATACACCATGACGCAATCCTATAACGCTGATGCCATAGAGGTACTCACCGGGCTTGAGCCGGTTCGCCGCCGTCCGGGGATGTATACCGATACCACGCGCCCTAACCATCTGGGGCAGGAAGTTATTGATAACAGCGTGGATGAAGCGCTGGCGGGCCACGCGAAGCGCGTGGAGGTCATTCTTCACGCCGATCAGTCGCTGGAAGTTATCGACGACGGGCGCGGCATGCCGGTGGATATCCACCCGGAAGAGGGCGTTCCTGCCGTCGAGCTGATCCTCTGCCGCCTGCATGCGGGCGGTAAATTTTCTAATAAAAACTACCAGTTCTCGGGCGGCCTGCACGGCGTCGGCATTTCGGTGGTTAACGCCCTGTCACGGCGCGTAGAAGTGACCGTCAAACGCGACGGCCAGGTCTACAGCATCGCTTTTGAGAACGGTGACAAGGTGCAGGATCTGCAGGTCATTGGCACCTGCGGTAAGCGCAATACCGGTACCAGCGTTCACTTCTGGCCGGATGAATCCTTCTTCGACAGCCCGCGCTTCTCCGTTTCGCGCCTGATGCATCTGCTGAAAGCGAAAGCGGTGCTCTGCCCGGGCGTTGAAATTCTCTTTAAAGACAATGTGAATAACGCCGAGCAGCGCTGGTGCTACCAGGATGGTCTGAACGACTACCTGAGCGAAGCGGTAAATGGCCTGCCGACGCTGCCGGAAAAGCCCTTTATCGGCAACTTCTCTGCCGAAACGGAGGCGGTGGACTGGGCGCTGCTCTGGCTACCGGAAGGCGGCGAGCTGCTGACCGAGAGCTACGTAAACCTGATCCCGACCATGCAGGGCGGGACCCACGTGAACGGTCTGCGTCAGGGCCTGCTTGATGCGATGCGCGAATTCTGCGAATACCGCAATATTCTGCCGCGCGGCGTGAAGCTCTCGGCAGAAGATATCTGGGATCGCTGCGCTTACGTGCTGTCGGTCAAAATGCAGGATCCGCAGTTTGCCGGGCAGACCAAAGAGCGTCTCTCCTCCCGTCAGTGCGCGGCGTTCGTCTCCGGCGTGGTGAAAGATGCCTTCAGCCTGTGGCTGAACCAGAATATTCAGACGGCGGAATTGCTGGCAGAGATGGCGATCTCCAGCGCCCAGCGCCGCATGCGCGCCGCCAAAAAAGTGGTGCGTAAAAAGCTTACCAGCGGCCCGGCACTGCCCGGCAAGCTGGCGGATTGCACCGCGCAGGATCTCTCGCGAACCGAACTCTTCCTGGTGGAAGGGGACTCCGCGGGCGGATCGGCGAAGCAGGCACGCGATCGCGAGTTTCAGGCGATCATGCCGCTGAAGGGTAAGATCCTTAACACCTGGGAGGTCTCCTCCGATGAGGTGCTGGCCTCGCAAGAGGTGCATGATATTTCGGTCGCGATCGGTATCGATCCGGATAGCGAAGATCTCAGCCAGCTGCGCTATGGCAAGATCTGTATTCTTGCCGATGCGGATTCTGACGGCCTGCACATCGCCACGCTGCTCTGCGCGCTGTTTGTGAAGCACTTCAGAACGCTTGTGAAAAACGGACACGTCTATGTCGCGCTACCGCCGCTCTACCGTATCGATCTTGGCAAAGAGGTCTATTACGCGTTAACGGAAGAGGAAAAAACCGGCGTGCTGGAGCAGCTGAAACGCAAAAAGGGCAAACCGAACGTACAGCGTTTTAAAGGGCTGGGCGAGATGAACCCGATGCAGCTGCGTGAAACCACGCTCGATCCGAATACCCGCCGTCTGGTGCAGCTGGTCATCAGCGACGAAGATGATAAGCAGACTGATGCCGTGATGGATATGTTGCTGGCCAAGAAGCGCTCGGAAGATCGACGCAACTGGCTGCAAGAGAAGGGTGATACGGCGGAAATCGAAGCGTAATCCTGAATGCCCGGTGGCGTTCTGCTTACCGGGCTTGCTCAACTTGTTCGGGTTTGATGTAGGCCGGATAAGGCGTAAGCCGCCATCCGTTACGTTGTGCATCTTATCTGAAGCGGGTGGCAGTATAGATCTCATCGTTCTCGCGTTTGCCCACACCCATCACCGTCACGGTGATGCTCTCATCCTCGACCTTATAGGCCAGCCGGTATCCCGCGCCGTGTAGCTTAATTTTGTACTGATCTTTGCGCCCATGAAGCTGTGCTGCCGGGACGCGCGGGTTTTCGAGGCGCTCCTGAAGCTTAAAAAGCGCTTTTAAAGGTGCTTTCTAAGGACTTGTTCGTTTCGATGATTCTTCCGGTACTGCAACGGCGTTTCGCCGATACCGCGTTTAAAAGCGCTGATAAAGTACGTTACATCGGAAAAACCGACATCAATGGCGATCTCGCGGATGCTGAGCGGCGTATGAAGCAGCGAGTCGCACGCTTTGCGCAGGCGCAGAGTATTTAAATATTGATGGATCGGCTCCCCGGTCTCGAAGTGGAAGCGGCGCGAGACATAGCTGCGGGACTTACCGAGATCCCCGGCGAGCCGTTGCAGGCTAAACTTCTGCCGGTAATTCTCCTGCAGCCAGAACATCACTGGCGTGGCGATCCCGCTCTGCTCTTCCGGTAATTTCTCATTATCTTCCGGCAACATACTTAACAGATTGAGCAGCAAACAGGCGACCTGCTCGACGTTGAGGCTGCGGTTCTCGGACAGCTTCGCATAACAGCTAAACAGGTGATCGATATGGGGATGAATATCGGCCGCATCCATCACCACCGCTGCGCCGCCGCGCAAGGAGAGGCGCTGCAGGCGCTGGTGATTATGCGGAAAATCGCGCAGGTGTTTGAGCACGACATGGTGGTCGACATGGATAATGGTACGGCGATAACAATCCTGCGCCTGCTCATCCACCATCACCCGGTGCAGCGTAAAGGGCGGGAAGAAAAAGAGCCTGCCGGGCCGCATGGTGTAGTGACGATTATCAACAATCACCACGCCAAACCCCTCTTCGACATAGAGCACTTCCAGGCACTGATGCCAGTGATGGTAACGCACGGTATTGGCATAGAGGCGGCTAAACGACACAATCGCATCGTTGAGGGTAATCAGTTCCAGCCGCTCTGTCTGCAAGCCTGAAGTCATGGTGCAATCAATCTCAATTTTTACTTGCCTGTAGCCATTTATAAACCACGGTTTTAAATTTTCTCAATAACAGGTTCAGAGAAGTTACGGCGGTGTGACAGAGCTAACATTTCACCGCGCTGCTCATTAACTATTCTTCTGCCACACATCAGGGGAGGGAAGTTATGCAGGCGGCGCACGAAAAAAAATCAAATCCATTGTCATCCCGCGAAGACGTGGTCAGCGCGCTGACTACCATGCTCGACGCGCTGGATAAACAGTTCCCGGCCGGTGCGACGCACTTCTCCCTCGGTGCCACCAGCGCCCATTACAACGATGAGATTGCTGAAATGGAGGGGCTCTCCCGCGCGCTATGGGGGCTGTTTCCGCTAATGGCGGGCGGCGATGCACAAACGTTCAGCGAGAAATATCTGCTGGCGATTAAGCGCGGCACCGATCCGCAGGATAGCGGCTACTGGGGCGACACCGTGGCATACGATCAGCGGCTGGTGGAGATGGCAGCCTATGGTCTCGGGCTGGCGCTGCTGGGCGAAAAGTTCATGCTGAACTTCACTGCCCAGCAAACTGAGAACCTCTACCGCTGGCTTAACCAGATCACCGAAGCGGAGATGCCCGACAGTAACTGGAACTTCTTCGCTATCATGGTGCAGCTGGGGTTTAAACGCGCCGGTTTGCCGTGGGATGCACAGGCAGTTGAGCGCCGCTTCGCGATGATGGATGCCTACTATCTCGGCGAAGGGTGGTACTCCGACGGCCCCGGTCGGCCAAAAGATTACTACATCTCGATGGCGTTCCATTTTTATGGCCTGATCTACGCCGCGCTGAACGGCGAAGAGGACGTCACGCGCGCGGCAACGATTCGCGAGCGCGCAAGCCGCTTTGCCGAAGACTTCATCTACATGTCGGCGGCAGAGGGGGAGTCGGTGCCGTTTGGCCGCAGCCTCACCTACCGCTTTGCGATGGTCGCCTTCTGGAGCGCTGTCGCCTTTGCCGGGCTGCCGGTCTTTACGCCGGGTGTGGTAAAAGGCGTGATCCTGCGCCATCTGCGCTGGTGGCTCAAACAACCCATCTTCGATCGCGATGGTATTCTGACGCTCGGTTTTGCCTACCCGAACCTGGCGATGTGCGAAGATTACAACTCGCCAGGCTCGCCCTACTGGGCGCTGAAGGTCTTCTTGATCCTCGCGCTGCCCGCGTCTCACCCCTTCTGGCGCGCCGAAGAGCAGCCGCTACCGCGGCTCGACGCGCAGCGAGTTATCGCCCCTGCCGGGCAGCTTATCGTGCACAGCGAAGAGTCAAAGCATGTCTGGATGCTGACTGCCGGACAGCTTGAACTGAACAACTACGTTAATACCGAAGCGAAATACACCAAATTCGCCTACTCCAGCCGCTTTGGTTTCACCATTGAGCGCGGGCGCTACGGCATTAAACATGCTGCCTGCGACTCAATGCTGCTGCTGAGCGCAGGGGATAACTACTTTCGCGGCCGCCGCGAGTGCGACGAGGTGGTGATAAGCCAACAGGCGATCTTCTCGCGCTGGTCGCCGTGGCATGACGTGCAGATCGCCACCTGGCTTATCCCCTGCGGGGAGTGGCATCTTCGCGTCCACCGTATCGATACCGCGCGCACGCTGACCAGCGTGGAAGGGGGCTTTGCAGTGCTGAAAGCGCCCCATCGTCCTGAGCAGCACGGCAGCCTGGTGGTCGCTGAAAACGGCGTAAGTGGTATTTTCAACCTGCTTACTGATGCTACACGTGAGGCGGACAGCATCATCACACCGCCTAACAGCAGCATCATGTTTTCACCCTGCGCTTCCATTCCCGTGCTGCGTACCGACATTGCCCCAGGCCAGCAGTGGCTAGCGTGCGCCGTGCAGGCGGCAACCTGCGAATTGGCCTTCAACCCGCTCTTACCGGAACTTTTTATCAACAATAACGCGCTGGTGATCCATCAACCGGGGCAGAAAAACCGTGTCGAGATTGCACTTTGATTCCCGGCGCTGGCCGGGAAATAACGCTGAACCCTACATGCTTTCGTCGAGGATAGTATGGAAAAAATCACCATAAATAATAAAACTGAATATTACAAAATCAGCACTTTTATCTTTCTCTACTTTTTTACCTGGTCGGCGAGTATTGGTTTGCTGGCAATTTGGCTCGGGCAAAAAGCCAATTTAAGCGGGACGGTGATCGGCACGGTGTTTGCCGTTAACGGTATCTTCTCCGTTATTCTGAAACCGATTTATGGCTATATCCTGGATAAAATCGGCATGAGCAAATACCTGCTCTATTTTGTCGTGCTGATGTCGGCCTTAATGGCACCCTTCTTTATCTATGTCTATCAGCCGTTATTAATGTCCAACACGCTGGTCGGCATTATTGTCGGCGCCATCTATCTAAGCTTCGCCTGGTATGCAGGCGTGGCGGCGTGCGAATCCTATACCGACCGTTACAGCCGTTTAAACGGTATGGAGTTCGGGCAGATCCGCATGTGGGGATCGCTGGGCTGGGCGGTGGCCTCCTCCTTCTCCGGCCTGCTGTTTAACCTCTCGCCGGCCTATAACTTCATCATGGGGTCCGTGGCATCGCTGATTATGCTGGCGGTGTTGCTGAGCCTGAAAGTGAATGTCCACTCCGCTCACGCGGGTGACGTGCTGACCAAAGAGAAGATCGCGCCTGCCGATGTCTATGCGCTGCTGCGCAACCGTAAATTCTGCGCCTTCTGCCTCTATGTCGCCGGTGTCGCGTGGATGATGTTTATTGCCGAACAGCAATTCTCGCGCTACTTCGTCACCTTCTTTGACGATGTGCATGAAGGCAATGCGGTGTTTGGGTATCTGGGTACGGTGCAGTCGGGCATGGAATTTGTCATGTATATGGTGATCCCGCTGTTGGTGAACTTTATTGGTGCCAAGCGCGGATTATTAATTGTCGGCCTGATTGTTGGCGGGCGGTTAATTATCTCCGGGCTGTGCGAATCGCATCTGCTTATTTCGATCCTTAAACCGCTCTACGGCCTCGAAATCTGTTTGCTGCTGGTGTCGGTATTTAAATATATCGCCGAGCATTTCGACAAACGCGTTAATGCCACCATGTATCTGCTGGGTTACCAGGCGATGCTCTACGTCGGCAATGTGGTGGTCTCGTCACCTGCGGGGATTTTGTATGACCGCATCGGCTTTGAACACACCTATATCATCATGGGCGCGATTGCACTGACCTTTACCTTTATCTCCCTGTTTACCCTGTCTGCCTGCCAGAGCAAATGGCGGCAAGCCCGCACGCTGGATGCGAAAACGGCAGGGTAATGGCTATCCGATTATTGAACAGAGAAGGAACCGAACGATGTTAAGTAAAATCAACGAGGAAACGTTACGCCCATGCCCGGCCGCGCCCGATGCGCAAACTTTTAAAGATGAACTGGAGTCTGCGCGTAGCCATACCCTTGAACTGATTCGCCGTCATTTAACCGAGTTCGGTGAACAGTTTCCGGCGGAGACCTGCGTCGACGGCTTTTATCCGTTGACCGGCAACGTCGAGTGGACCACCAGTTTCTGGACCGGGCAGCTGTGGCTGGCCTGGGAGATGAGCGGCGACGAGGCGTTTCGTGCGCTGGCCGAGCGCCACGTGCGCTCCTTTGGCCTGCGCATCGCCGGACGTGAAGATACTAACACCCACGATCTCGGCTTTTTATACACGCTCTCCTGCGTGGCGGCCTGGCGCTTAACCGGCAATCGCGACGCGCGCGGCTTTGCGCTGCTGGCGGCCGAAGCGCTGCTGGAGCGCTTTCATGAAAAAGCGCAAATTATCCAGGCGTGGGGCGATCTAACCGATCCTGCCCAGGCCGGGCGGATGATCATCGACTGCAATATGAATCTGCCGCTGCTCTATTGGGCGACGGAGCAAACCGGCGACAGGCGCTTTGCCGACGCCGCCGAAGCCCACGTTAACCAGGCGGCAAAGTACCTTGTGCGCGAAGATGCCTCTACCTTTCACACTTACTATATGGATGTGCAGACCGGCGCGCCGCGCTATGGCAACACCCAGCAGGGCTACGCCGATGATTCATGCTGGTCGCGCGGCCAGGCGTGGGGGATTTACGGCTTTCTGCTGAGCTATATCTATACCGGTGATAAAGAGATGGTGGCGCTGTCAAAACGGCTGGCGAACTATTTCCTCAATCGCCTGCCGGAAGATGCGGTCTGCCACTGGGATTTGGCGTTGGTCGGCACCGATGCGCTGCGCGACTCCTCATCGGCGGCGATTGCGGTATGCGGTTTGCTGGAGCTGGTTAAACAGCTGCCGGTGACCGATCCGGACCGTGCCCATTACCAGCAGTGGGCGATGCGCATTATGTCGTCGTTAAATGAGCACTATCTGGCGGGCAAGCATGAGGCGACCAACGGTCTGCTCAAGCACTCGGTCTATCATTTGTCGAGCAATAAAGGGGTGGATGAGTGTGCAAGCTGGGGGGATTACTTCTATGTCGAAGCGCTGGCGCGTTTCTCGCTGAGCTGGAAGTTGTACTGGTAAGCAACGGGCCGGGGAGCCGTTTTGCCCACGCCGGCCTGAGTATTCTCCCCCCGCCTGGCGGTGAGGGGAAGCACCTTACAGACCCGATTCGAGAATACGGATATGGGTCTCGAGGACATCGCCTTTTACTGCTTCGCTCCACGCTTTCATGTGGGGCGTTTGCAGATGCGCTTCAAGATGCGTAACGCTTTCCCAACGCTCGACCATCGTGATGGAATCCGGTGCGGTCGTCTGGAAGCTAACGCCAGCGGCGTGGTCGATCAGCGGCTCATAGCCGTGGCAGCCTGCTTCTTGCAGCACAACCGGTACAATTTTCGCGAATTCATCAAGCACGGCCTGGCGATGGTGCTGCCCCGGACGAGTGCGGATCTCTGCTACTACTGTCAACATGGTTTACTCCTTTTAAGTCCAGCTACAGTTAAGCAAAAATCTCCGCCAGATGCTTGCGATATTCTGCAATATAACGCGGGACATCCGGCATTTTGATGACGTCGTTGACGATAAATGTCGGCAGCGCGTCCATACCGAGGAACTGGTTCGCTTTATGGAACGGCAGGTAAACGCCGTCAACGCCGACGCCGTGGAAGAACTGCTCTTTATCGGTAAAGGCGTCAATTGGCGCGTTCCAGGTGAGCGACAGCATGTAAGTTTTGCCCTGGATTAAGCCGCCGGAGCCATACTTTTTCGCTGCATCAGAGCGGGTACGACCATCGCTGGCGTACAGTGAACCGTGGCCTTCGGTAAAGACATCATCCATATACTTTTTCACCGTCCACGGCGCGCCCATCCACCAGCCCGGCATCTGCCAGATCACCGTGTCGGCCCACAGGAAGTTCTCCACTTCCGCTTTAACGTCATACTCCCCGTCGGTACGCACGGTTTTCACATTGTGCCCGGCATCGCGCAGGAAGCTTGCCGCAACGTCGGTCAGGGTATCGTTCAGTTCGCCATTGGAGTGTGCGAATTTCTTCGCGCCGTTGATAATCAGAATATTGCTCATTTTTTGTTCCCGGATAAATACGTTTGTCGGCGATTCTATCCGCATCAACGGTGCGATTAAATTGGCAATAATGGCAAAGACTTTTGCTCAATAAGCAATAATTGCTTTACCAGCGTAGTGTGACGTTAAAGCCCCCCTCAGGATGGTTGGTAAACGTGGCCTGCATCTGATGCAGGGCGGCGATGCGCTGGACAATCGATAACCCGAGGCCGCTGCCGGTTTCGGCCTGCCCCGGCGGGCGATAGAAGCGCTCGCCAATACGCGCCAGCGCCTCTTCGCTGACCCCCGGCCCGTTATCCCGCACGCTCAGGCTATGGGCTTCAAGTATGACATCCACTACGCTGCCTGGCGGGCTGTAGCGGATGGCGTTATCCAGCAGGTTGCGCACCAGCAGGCTAAGCAGTAGCGGCTGTCCCTGGCGGCGTACGCCGTGTGCATTCAGGTGCAGACGGATATCAATCCCTGCCTGCTGCGCGCTGTGGTAGGTCTCCATCACCGCCGATTGCAGCAGCGCATCAAGCGCCAGCGTCTCGACATCATCCATATGCTCCAGCGAATCGAGGCGCGAGAGGGTTAACAGCTGATCGACCAGCCGCGTCGCGCGATCGATGCCGAGATGTAACTGACTCAGGGCTTTGGTGCGGGCTGTGCGATCGTCATCGGAGAGCTGCGCGACTTCTGTCTGCACTTTCAGCGCCGCAAGCGGGCTACGCAACTCGTGGGCGGCGTCGGAGGTAAAGCGCCGCTCGCGCAGCATCATGGTGTGCGTGCGGGCAAAGAGTTGGTTGAGCGCATCCAGCAGCGGGCGCACTTCGCCAGGCACGCCGCGGATCTCCAGCGCATCGGCGCGATCCGGAGCGCGTGAACGCAGCGCCAGCGCCACCTTTTTCAAGGGGCGCAGCTCAAGGGTCAGCAGGGCGATTAACAGCAGCAGCATTAACGGCAGCGCCACCAGCCATGGTGTTAGCTGTGAGGTAATAATCTCCAGCGCCATCTCCTCGCGATACTCCCACTCCTGGCCGATAACAATGCGGTATTCACCGCCGGGCGCGGTTAGCCACAGAAAGCGCCACTTATCGTCATCATCGCGCAGCTGCCCATCATCAAAGCCATCGCGACGCCAGGAGTAGGGGATATCGCGCCCGTTATCGCCATCGTGTAGCAGCAGTTTGCCGTCGGTGGAGTAGATGGCGAAGGCCAGCACGTCATCATCGAGATGACCATGCTTCATCCTTTTTTTCGTGACCTGCGGCGCGGCGCTTTGCAGTTGATCGAGCTTCATTACGCTCAGCCGTTTGGCGAACAGCATCTGCTGGGTATCAAAGAGCTTGTCGAGTTTATCGCGCGTCTGCTGCCAGGCGACGACGCTGGCGCAGAGCCAGGCCGCCAGCGAAAGCAGCAAAAAGAGCAGCGTCAGACGCAGCCGCAGGCTATGGGGAAACGTAAATTTCATGCCTCTCCTAAGGTGTAGCCGATGCCGTGCACGGTGCGGATAAAGTCGCTACCGAGCTTGCGGCGCAGGTGGTGCACATGCACTTCTACCGCGTTGCTGGAGACATCCCCATCCCAGCTGTAGAGCTTCTCTTCAATCGCTTTTCGCGGCAACACGCGCCCAACGTTGCGCAGCAGAAGCTCCAGCAGCGCGAACTCTTTTGGTTTCAGCACCAGCGTCTCATTATGAAAGGTGGCCACCAGACTTACCGGGTCGAGCGTAACCTGGCCGTGCCGTAGCAGGCTTTGTGCCTGTCCGTGGGCGCGGCGAATCAGCGCTTCCAGCCGGGCGGCGACTTCCACCAGCGCAAAGGGTTTGCAGAGATAATCATCAGCGCCGAGTCGTAGCCCTTCGACACGCTGCTCAATGGCGTCGCGGGCGGTGAGGATCAGCACCGGCTCGCCGCGCTTCTCCTCGCGCCAGTCGCGCAGGATTGTCAGCCCATCCAGACCCGGTAGCGTTAAGTCAAGGATCACCGCGTCATACGGTGCGGCAAACAGCGCCGCCTTGCCGAGCTTGCCGTCGGTAAACCAGTCCACCGTGAAGCCTTTTTTACCCAGGCCAGCCTTCAGACCGTCGCCAATCAGCGCATCATCTTCTATGAGCAGAATTCGCATACTCTCTCCGTGTATCCAGACCTGCAGGCAGTTAACCCGCTCGTCACGGGCGTTGTACAGCGAAAAATAATCTTTTTACGCCTTAAGAAGTTGTTAAGAAGTGGCTGGCTTAATGGAGCCTTACCAACAAAAAGGGAGAGATAAGATGAAAAAGTTTGCTGCTATCACCGCTGTTCTCGCACTCTGCGCCGCGCCGGCATTTGCTGCTAATCAGGGCGGTTTTACCGGCCCGGGTGCGGCACAACAACAAAACACCACCCAGCAGGGCGGCGGCTTTACCGGGCCAAACGGCAGTAAAGCGACCGTTGAGAGTGCAAAATCCCTGCGCGATGATGCCTGGGTGACGCTTAGCGGGAACATCGTTGAGCGCATCTCGGATGACACCTACTCCTTTAAAGATGCTACTGGCACCATCAATGTCGATATTGACCAGAAACGCTGGAAAGGGCTGAGCGTCGGACCGCAGGATAAGGTTGAAATCCAGGGTGAAGTGGACAAAGACTGGAACTCCGTTGAGATCGACGTAAAAGAGATCCGCAAAGTCGGTCAGTAAGCGCTGACCGCTCGTGAAAAAATCGCGCATCGCTATGACTCCTCGCCGCAGATAGGGTAGTATCTGCGGCAATATTGCCGCCGAAAAGGTGGGCGCATACGTTGAGGAATCACGATTAATGAGCGATATGGCAGAGCGCCTTGCGCTGCATGAATTTACGGAAAACGCATACCTGAACTACTCCATGTACGTCATCATGGATCGTGCGTTGCCGTTTATCGGTGATGGCCTGAAACCCGTTCAGCGTCGCATCGTCTACGCAATGTCTGAACTGGGGCTGAGCGCCAGCGCGAAGTTCAAGAAATCCGCCCGTACCGTGGGCGATGTCCTGGGTAAATACCACCCGCATGGCGACAGTGCCTGCTATGAAGCGATGGTGCTGATGGCGCAGCCCTTCTCCTATCGCTACCCGCTGGTCGACGGCCAGGGGAACTGGGGGGCGCCGGACGATCCGAAATCCTTCGCCGCCATGCGTTATACCGAATCCCGCCTGTCAAAATATGCCGAGCTGCTGCTGAGCGAGCTGGGGCAGGGCACCGTTGAGTGGGTGCCAAACTTCGACGGTACGCTGCAGGAGCCGAAAATGCTGCCTGCCCGTCTGCCGAACATTTTGCTGAACGGCACGACCGGTATTGCCGTCGGTATGGCGACGGACATCCCGCCGCACAACCTGCGTGAAGTTGCCAACGCGGCGATTGCGCTGATTGACCAGCCAAAAACCACCCTTGATGAGCTGCTGGATATTGTCCAGGGGCCGGACTACCCGACCGAAGCGGAGATCATCACCTCGCGTGCGGAGATCCGCAAAATCTACCAGAACGGTCGCGGCTCCGTGCGTATGCGCGCGGTGTGGAAAAAAGAGGATGGTGCCGTGGTGATCACCGCACTGCCGCACCAGGTCTCCGGCGCGCGCGTGCTGGAGCAGATCGCAAGCCAAATGCGCAACAAAAAATTGCCGATGGTTGACGACCTGCGCGATGAGTCGGATCACGAAAACCCGACCCGCCTGGTGGTGGTGCCGCGCTCCAACCGCGTCGATATGGATCAGGTAATGAACCACCTCTTCGCCACGACCGATCTGGAGAAGAGCTACCGTATCAACCTCAATATGATTGGCCTGGATGGTCGCCCGGCGGTGAAAAACCTGCTGGAGATCCTCTCCGAATGGCTGACCTTCCGCCGCGATACGGTGCGCCGCCGCCTGAATCACCGCCTGGAGAAAGTGCTCAAGCGCCTGCATATCCTTGAAGGTTTGCTGGTGGCGTTTCTCAACATCGACGAAGTGATTGAGATTATCCGCGGGGAAGATGAGCCGAAGCCGGTGCTGATGTCCCGTTTCGGCATCAGTGAAACCCAGGCTGAAGCCATTCTTGAGTTAAAACTGCGCCACCTCGCCAAACTGGAAGAGATGAAGATCCGCGGCGAGCAGAGCGAGCTGGAGAAAGAGCGCGATCAGTTGCAGGCGACTCTTGCCTCCGAGCGCAAAATGAACACCCTGCTGAAGAAAGAGCTGCAGGCCGATGCCGCCGCTTTCGGCGACGATCGCCGCTCACCGCTGCACGAGCGCGAAGAGGCCAAAGCGATGAGCGAGCACGATATGCTGCCGTCAGAGCCGGTCACCATCGTGCTGTCGCAGATGGGCTGGGTACGCAGCGCCAAAGGGCATGATATTGACGCGCAGGGGCTGAGCTACAAAGCGGGCGACAGCTGGAAAGCGTCGGCGAAGGGCAAGAGCAACCAGCCGGTAGTATTTATCGATACCACCGGGCGCAGCTATGCCGTTGACCCGATTTCGCTGCCGTCGGCACGCGGGCAGGGCGAGCCGATTACCGGCAAACTGACGCTGCCGCCGGGCGCGACGGTTGAGCATATGATCATGAGTAATGAAGATCAGAAGCTGCTGATGGCCTCCGACGCGGGTTATGGTTTCGTCTGTACCTTTAATGACTTAATCGCCCGTAACCGTGCCGGCAAAGCGCTGATCAACCTGCCTGATAACGCGCGCGTGATGGCACCGATTGCCATCGAGCATGACGAGGATATGCTGCTGGCGATCACCGCCGCCGGGCGCATGCTGATGTTCCCGGTCAGCGATCTGCCGCAGCTCTCCAAAGGCAAAGGCAACAAGATCATCGGCATTCCCTCCGCCGATGCGGCGAAAGGGAGCGACGCGCTGGCGCATCTCTACCTGCTGCCACCGCAGAGCACGCTGACGCTCCACGTTGGTAAACGCAAAATCAAACTGCGTCCGGAAGAGCTGCAAAAAGTGCATGGCGAGCGCGGACGTCGCGGTACGCTGATGCGCGGTTTGCAGAAGATTGACCGCGTAGAGATCGACTCGCCGGCCCGTCCGGGCGCGGGCGATAGCGAAGAGTAATCTTCATCATCTTCTCCCCGCCGTGCGCGGGGAGATATTTCTTAGCAAATTTCCCGTAAAGACGTTGTTTATTCGCGGATTGCGATTAACAATACGTTCTTTTTAAAGGCCGCATAACACAAGCCCGGACCGCATCGCGGTCAGCGAGGCGCAGCCAGCATCAGCGGAATTACGCTGGCGTGTATATAATGCTCAGGGTATGGGCTTCAGAGGTCGCTATGTTATTTATTTTTCGTGTCATCATCATCGTTATTTACTCCATTCTGGTCTCGGTATTTGGTTCGCTTTACTGCCTGTTCAGTCCCCGAAACCCAAAACATGTCGCCACCTTTGGCCATCTTTTTGGTCGCCTCGCGCCGGTATGCGGGCTGAAAGTTGAAAAACGCCTGCCACCGGGCGCCGATAAGTTCGGCAACGCCATCTATATCGCCAATCACCAGAACAACTACGATATGGTGACCGCCTCCGGCATCGTGCTGCCACCGACGGTTACCGTCGGTAAAAAGAGCCTGCTGTGGATCCCGTTTTTTGGTCAACTCTACTGGCTGACCGGCAACCTGCTGATTGACCGCGATAACCGCGCCAAAGCGCACGGCACCATCGCCCAGGTCGTGAAGCAGATTCAGAAACGCAATATTTCAATCTGGATGTTCCCGGAAGGGACCCGCAGCCGCGGTCGCGGTCTGCTACCGTTTAAAACCGGTGCGTTCCACGCCGCGATTGCCGCCGGTGTGCCGATTATTCCGGTCTGCGTCTCCACCACCTCGAATAAAGTGAATCTCAACCGCCTGAATAATGGGCTGGTGATTGTTGAGATGCTGCCGCCGGTGGATGTTTCGCAGTTTGGTAAAGATCAGGTTCGTAAGTTAGCGACCCACTGCCGCGAACTGATGGCGGCAAAAATCGAAGAGCTCGATAAAGAAGTGGCAGAGCGCGAAGCCGCCGGTCGGGTTTAAACATCAGGTGTGAGCAAACCCGGAGGCACACAGCCTCTGGCGTATTAAGTCAGTGTTACTCGGAGCAAATATGTCACTCAGTCGGCGTCAGTTTCTTCAGGCTTCCGGCCTTGCGCTATGTACCAGCGCAGTGCCGCTGAGGGCGAATGCTGCCGGGCAGCAACCGCCGCTGCCCGTTCCGCCACTGCTGGAATCGCGACGCGGACAGCCGCTTTTCCTGACGCTCCAGCGCGCGCACTGGTCCTTTGTAAAAGGTACCCGCGCGCCGGTTGCCGGCATTAACGGTCGCTATCTCGGGCCGACCATCCGCGTCTGGAATGGCGATGACGTAAAGCTTATCTACAGCAACCGGCTGGCGGAAAACGTGGCGATGACCGTGAGCGGCCTGCAGGTGCCAGGCCCGCTGATGGGCGGCGCGGCGCGGATGATGAGCGCCAGCAATGACTGGGCGCCGGTGCTGCCGATTCGCCAGAGCGCGGCGACATTGTGGTATCACGCCAACACGCCGAACCGCACCGCTGAGCAGGTCTATAACGGGCTGGCGGGGATGTGGCTGGTGGAGGATGAGATCAGCAAAGCGTTGCCGATCCCCAATCACTACGGCGTGGATGACTTCCCGGTCATCATCCAGGATAAACGGCTGGATAACTTCGGTACACCGGAGTATAGCGAGCCGGGCAGCGGTGGGTTTGTCGGCGATACCTTGATGGTCAACGGCGCGCAGAGCCCGTTTGTCGAAGTCTCCCGCGGCTGGGTGCGTCTGCGCCTGCTCAATGCCTCCAACTCCCGGCGCTATCTGCTCCAGATGAGCGACGGCCGCGCTCTGCATGTTATCGCGGGCGATCAGGGCTTCCTGCCAGCGCCGGTGTCCGTCAAGCAATTGTCGCTGGCACCCGGCGAGCGGCGCGAAGTGCTGGTCGATATGACTAACGGCGATGAAGTCTCGATTACCTGCGGCGAAGCGGCGGGGATTATGGATCGTTTGCGCGGTCTGTTTGAGCCGTCGAGTATCCTCATCTCCACGCTGGTGCTGACTCTGCGTCCTACCGGCCTGCTGCCGCTGGTTACGGATACCCTGCCGATGCGCCTGCTGTCGGCGGATCTGATGGCCGGTTCGCCATCGCGCAGCCGGGATATGACACTCGGTAGCGATCCGGGTATCAATGGGCAGCTGTGGGATCCGCAGCGTATCGATGTGACCGCCCAGCAGGGTACCTGGGAGCGCTGGACGGTGCGCGCGGAGATGCCGCAGTCGTTCCATATCGAAGGCGCGATGTTTATGCTGCGCAGCGTCAACGGCGCGCTGCCATTCCCGGAAGATCGCGGCTGGAAAGACACCGTCTGGATCGACGGCCAGGTGGAGCTGCTGGTGTGGTTTGGTCAGCCTTCGTGGCCGCACTTCCCATTCCAGTTCCAGAGCCAGACGCTGGAGATGGCCGATCGCGGCTCGGTCGGCCAGCTGCTGGTCAACCCGGCTCCATAACCCTCCCCAACCCGGCGGCCCGCTGTCCGCCGGGTGCTGAAAAAAGCTCCTTCTATTCCCACACAAAGAGGGCGTATAATCGCCGCCCTTTGACTCCTTTTTTACCCTTTCTGGAAGCACGATGAGCGCACTCTCCCTGATCCAGCCGGATCGCGATCTTTTCTCCTGGCCGCAGTATTGGGCGGCCTGCTTCGGCCCCGCGCCTTTCCTGCCGATGTCGCGCGAGGAGATGGATGAACTCGGCTGGGACAGCTGCGACATCATCCTGGTGACCGGCGATGCCTATGTCGATCACCCGAGCTTCGGTATGGCGATTTGCGGAAGGATGCTGGAAGCGCAGGGCTTTCGCGTCGGCATCATTGCTCAGCCGGACTGGAGCAACAAAACGGACTTTATGCGCCTCGGCAAACCGAACCTCTTTTTCGGCGTCACCGCCGGCAATATGGATTCGATGATCAACCGCTACACCGCCGATCGTAAGCTGCGCCACGACGATGCCTATACGCCGGATAACGTGGCCGGCAAACGCCCGGATCGCGCAACGCTGGTTTATACCCAGCGCTGTAAAGAGGCGTGGAGAGAGGTGCCGGTGATCCTCGGCGGGATTGAGGCCAGCCTGCGCCGCACCGCCCATTATGATTACTGGTCTGACACCGTGCGCCGCTCGGTGTTGGTCGATGCCAAGGCGGATATGCTGATCTTTGGTAACGGCGAGCGCCCGCTGGTCGAGGTGGCGCACCGCCTTGCGGCCGGTGAGCCAATCGGCGAGATCCGCGAAGTGCGCAATACGGCGATCATGGTGAAAGAGGCGCTGCCAGGCTGGAGCGGGGTAGACTCCACCCGCCTCGACACGCCGGGAAAGATCGACCCGATCCCGCACCCGTACGGCGAGGATCTGCCCTGCGCCGATAATAACGCTGTTGAGCCGCAGGCCGCGAAACGGGTGACCGTGCAGCCGCCGCGTCTGAAGCCATGGGAAAAGAGCTACGTGCTGCTGCCCTCCTACGAGAAGGTGAAAGCGGACAAAGTGCTCTATGCCCATGCGTCGCGCATTCTGCATCACGAAACTAACCCCGGCTGCGCCCGCGCGCTGCTGCAAAAGCATGGCGATCGCTATATCTGGATCAACCCACCTGCCATTCCGCTCTCGACGGAGGAGATGGACAGTGTCTTTGCGCTGCCTTACCAGCGCGTGCCGCATCCGGCCTATGGCGAGAGCCGTATTCCGGCCTACGACATGATTCGCTTCTCGATTAACATCATGCGCGGCTGTTTTGGCGGTTGCTCTTTCTGTTCTATCACCGAGCATGAAGGGCGCATTATCCAGAGCCGCTCTGAGGATTCGATCATCAATGAGATCGAGGCAATCCGCGACACGGTGCCCGGTTTTACCGGTGTGATCTCCGATCTTGGCGGGCCAACGGCCAATATGTATATGCTGCGCTGCACCTCGCCGCGCGCCGAGCAGACCTGCCGACGCCTCTCCTGCGTCTATCCGGAGATCTGCCCGCATATGGAGACTAACCATCAGCCGACCATCAATCTCTACCGCCGTGCCCGCGATCTACGCGGCATCAAGAAGATCCTTATCGCCTCCGGCGTGCGTTACGATCTGGCGGTGGAAGATCCGCGCTATGTTAAAGAGCTGGCGATGCACCACGTTGGCGGCTATCTGAAAATTGCACCGGAACATACCGAAGCGGGGCCGCTGTCGAAGATGATGAAGCCAGGCATGGGCAGTTATGATCGCTTCAAGCAGCTTTTCGACACCTACTCGAAGCAGGCGGGCAAAGAGCAGTATCTGATCCCTTACTTTATCTCCGCCCATCCCGGTACGCGTGATGAGGATATGGTCAACCTGGCGCTGTGGCTGAAGCGCCACCGTTTCCGTCTCGATCAGGTACAGAACTTCTATCCATCGCCGCTGGCAAATTCAACGACGATGTATTACACCGGCAAGAACCCGCTGGCGAAGATCGATTACAAGAGTGAAGAGGTGGTGGTGCCAAAAGGAGATAAGCAGCGCCGTCTGCATAAAGCGCTGCTGCGCTACCACGATCCGGCCAACTGGCCGCTGCTGCGCCAGGCGCTGGAGGCGATGGGTAAAAAGCACCTGATTGGTTCACGCCGTGAGTGCCTGGTGCCTGCGCCAACGGCAGAGGAGATGCGTGAAGCGCGCCGCCAGAGCCGCAGCACGCGCCCGGCATTAACCAAACATACGCCGATTGCGCACCAGAGGAAAAAAGCGACGCGATAAGGTGATGTGTAGGCCGGATAAGCGTCAGCGCCATCCGGCAAGGCATGGCGCAGGGATGTGCCGGATGGCGGCTTCGCCTTATCCGGCCTACGTTTGACTACGTTTAATGCCTTTAACCGCCGAACTGATCCGGGTCTGGCCCGAGGCGTTTTCCCTCGTCCAGTTTGGCGATTTCGCTCAGCTCATCTTTATCAAGGCGGAAATCCCAGACGTCGAAGTTCTCAACGATGCGCGCAGGAGTGACCGATTTCGGGATCACCACCAGGCCGCTGTCGAGATGCCAGCGAATAACGATCTGCGCCGGGGTTTTGCCATATTTATCCGCCAGATCGCGAATGATTTTCTGATCGAAGACCCCTTCGCCGCCCTGTGCCAGCGGGCTCCAGGATTCGGTCTGGATCTTATGTGTGGCATTCCAGGCATGCAGCTGGCGCTGTTGCAGCAGCGGATGGAGTTCGATCTGGTTAACCACCGGAATGACGCTGGTTTCATCAATAATCTTTTGCAGGTGGTGGGTCTGGAAGTTACAGACGCCGATACTCTTGATCAGCCCCTGCTGCTGCAGTTCGATCATCCCTTTCCAGGCCTCGACATAGTGATCGATTGCCGGCATCGGCCAGTGCATCAGGTAGAGATCGACATAATCGAGCTGAAGCTTCTCCAGGCTCTCTTTAAACGCTTCAGCCGGGCGTTTCTGATCGTCATTCCACAATTTAGTCGTAATGAACAACTCTTCGCGCGGCACGCCCGCACTGGCTAATGCTTTACCGACTCCCTCTTCGTTCTTGTAAGCAGCAGCGGTATCGATGGAGCGATAGCCCACCTCCAGTGCTTTATGGATGGCGGTAACCACTTCCTCGTTGCTCGCTTTCCACACGCCAAGACCCAGTTGCGGCATCAGATTGCCGTCAGCGAGTTTAATCACCGTTGGATGTGTCATGCATTTCTCCTTTCGCTAGGCTTACCGGGACAGGCCCGGTAAGCTGGTTTGCATTAAGTGTGGTCGAAAAACCCAAAAACGAAAGCCGGGACGGATAAGCGCTTAGCGCGCGGCTTCGTAGATGCGGCGGCTCACATCCAGCGTAATATCCTGATGCTCGCCCAGCGCCGTCATGCCGTGCTCTTCCAGTTTAGCCAACAGCGCCGGAATGGAGCTGCCATCGAGGCCGTAGCCGGACAGGCGCGTCGGCACGCCCATACGCTCGAAGAAGTCGCGCGTAGCGGTAATTGCCGCGTCAATGCGCTCATCGTCGCTGCCCTCGGTGATATTCCAGACGCGCGCGGCATACTGCAGCAGTTTTTCACGTTTGGTGTCGCGTTTCTCATTCCACAGCGCAGGCAGTACGACCGCCAGGGTTTGTGCGTGGTCAAGCCCGTGCATCGCCGTCAACTCATGACCCAGCATATGGGTAGCCCAATCCTGCGGCACGCCCGCGCCAATCAGGCCATTCAGCGCCTGGGTCGCCGCCCACATAACGTTGGCACGCACGTTGTAATTTTCCGGCTCCTGCAACGCTTTTGGGCCATCTTCAATCAGCGTCAGCAGAATGCCTTCGGCGAAGCGATCCTGAATTTTGCCATCCACCGGATAAGTGACGTACTGCTCTACAGTATGGACAAAGGCGTCAACTACGCCATTCGCCACCTGACGTGGGGGCAGGGTGTAGGTGTAAACCGGATCGAGCACCGCAAAGACCGGTCGCACGAACGGTGAGTGAAATGCCTGCTTATCACCGGTCGCTTTACGGGAAACCACCGCGCCGGCGTTGGATTCAGAGCCGGTCGCAGGCAGCGTCAGTACGGAACCCATCGGGATAGCACTTTTGATCTCGCTCCCGCGGGTTTGCAGGATGTGCCACGGATCGACACCTTCGGCGTAGTGCGCTGCCGCCGCGATGAATTTGGTGCCATCCAGCACCGAACCGCCGCCGACCGCCAGCAGGAAAGTGATCTTCTCATCGCGCACCACCTGCACTGCTTTCATCAGCGTTTCGTAGGTCGGGTTCGGTTCGATACCGCTGAATTCACGCACATCCATCCCCTGAAGCGCGCTGTAAACCTGGTCAAGCACGCCATTTTTTTTCACGCTGCCGCCGCCGTAGGTGATCAGCACGCGGGCGTTGTCAGGGATTTGCGCGCGCAGCTCGGCAATCGCGCCTTTGCCAAAAAGAATGTGGGTTGGGGTATGCAGATTAAAGTTATTCATTGCTCGTTCCCTTCTGATGAGGTGAAAAATCTGAGGCGGCAGGCCGCCCGATGCAGATTATTGTGGGCGCGGGGCTGCGCAGGCTCAATGCACATTCCTGCCGATGTCTTGCCTGTTTCTCTAACCGACTGGAGAAATGTCACAAAAGTTTGCACACTAGAGCCGTTAAAACTGGCCGCCGGAGTGGCAAAGCATGAACCGTGAAGCGATCTGCCTGCATCTAACTGAAAAAGTTAAGAAACTGAAAAGTAATGAAAATAGACTGAGCGCGCTGCTGCCGGATATCCGTCTGCTCTATGGCACGCAGCCCGGCACCCGTACGCCAGTGATGTACCAGCCGGGGATCGTGTTTCTCTTTTCCGGTCATAAAATCGGGTATATCAACGAGCGCGTCTTTCGCTATGACACCAATGAATATTTGCTGTTAACGGTGCCGCTGCCCTTCGAGTGTGAAACCTTTGCCACGCCGGAGGTGCCGCTGGCGGGTATTCGTCTCAATGTCGATATTTTGCAGTTGCAGGAGCTGCTAATGGATATCGGTGAAGATGAGCATTTTCGTCCGGAGAACGCTGCCAGTGGCATTAACTCGGCGGTGTTATCGGAGGAGATCCTCTGTGCGGCAGAGCGCCTGCTGGATGTGATGGAGCGGCCGCTGGATGCGCGCATCCTGGGCAAGCAGATTATCCGCGAGATGCTCTATCACGTGCTGACCGGGCCGCGCGGCGGCGCGCTGCTGGCGCTGGTGAGCCGCCAGACCCACTTCAGTCTGATTAGCCGTGTCTTAAAGCGCATCGAGAGCCAGTACACCGAAAACCTCAGCGTCGACCAGTTAGCGGCAGAAGCGAACATGAGCGTCTCGGCCTTTCACCATAACTTCAAATCGGTGACCAGTACTTCTCCGCTGCAATACCTGAAAACCTACCGGCTGCATAAAGCGCGGATGCTGATGGTGCACGATGGGATGAAAGCGAGCGCGGCGGCGATGCGCGTTGGCTATGAGAGCCCGTCGCAGTTCAGCCGCGAATTTAAACGTTACTTCGGCGTGACGCCGGGAGAGGATTTGGCGCGCATTCGCACCATGCAGGGGGCATAACAGACGCCCTCTTCACGGGAAGAGGGCGGTGGCTCAGGCGTTGCTGAACTTCTTCTTTAGCACGACGGTGACGGCGCCAATCAGGCCGACCACCAGCAGGAAAACCGGCAGCACCATTAAAAAGGTCATCACCTGATCTTCATGGCGTTTTACAAACGGGATCATGCTGATAGCGTAGCCGAGCGAGATCACCACGCCGACCCACAGCAGCGCGCTCAGCCAGTTGAAGAGCTGAAAGCGGCGGTTCGACAGGCCTGAGATGCCGGCCATCGTCGGCAGCAGGGTACGGATAAAGGCCAGAAAACGCCCGGCCAGCAGCGCCAGCAGGCCGTGACGGTCAAACATGCAGGTGGCGCGCTCGTGATACTTCACCGGCAGCTGCGCCAGCCAGCTTTTGACGATACGCGTATTGCCCAGCCAGCGCCCCTGAACATAGCTCAGCCAGCAGCCGAGACTGGCGGCAGAGGTAAGGATCAGCAGCGTTGAGACGAAATCCATGCAGCCGCGCGCAATCAGCGCCCCGGCGAGCAGCAATAGACTGTCGCCCGGTAAAAACGAGGCAGGAAGCAGGCCGTTCTCTAAAAAGAGCGTGGCAAACATCACGAGATAGACAACGCCGACAACATGCGGATCGGCCAGCGCAGCAAAGTCGTGATGCCAGAGCGCAGCAATAATATCTTGAATAACAGCCATGGGCTTTCCTGTGGAACCGCGTAGAGGAGGCTATTGTACTCCACTTCGCCAAAAAGACCTCGATCCGGGGCGCAACAAAGGGAGAATAATCTTACTTTTTGCCCCGTTAAACCTGGTTTACATGATGCGCTGAAAGCCTGCCACTAAATCACCGATAAGATCATCAACGTTTTCTAAACCAATGTGCAATCGGATCAGCGTGCCGCTGAAGTCGACGCGCCCTTCCGGGCGGATAGCTGCGATGTGCTCAGGCTGGCTGGCGAGGATCAGCGATTCAAACCCGCCCCATGAATAGGCCATGCTGAAGAGCGAAAAATGATCGAGGTAATTAGCCAGCTCTTCATCGTTTAAACGCTTGTTCAGCACAAAGGAGAAGAGGCCGCTGCTGCCGCTGAAATCCCGCTTCCAGTACTCATGCCCTTTACTGCCCGGCAGCGCCGGATGATTGACCTGCGCCACCTGCGGATGCGCCGCCAACCACTCGGCGATCTTCAGGCTGCTTTCGTGATGCTGGCGTAAACGTACCCCCAGCGTACGCAGGCCGCGGCTGGTCATATAGGCGGTATCCGCGTCCAGCATCTGTCCCATCAGGTAAGCATTTTCCCGCAGTTGCTCCCAGCAGCGGGCGTTCGCCACAGCGGTGCCGACCATCGCATCGGAGTGACCAATCAGATACTTGGTGCCTGCCTGAATAGAGATATCGATATCAAACTCAAGCGCCTTAAACAGCACGCCCGCCGCCCAGGTGTTGTCGATCATAATGATGGCGTCAGGTGCGACGCTGCGCACCGCCTGCACGATGGCGGGAACGTCATGCACTTCCATGGTGATGGAGCCAGGCGATTCAAGAAACACCACTTTGGTGTTGGGTTGCACCAGGTGCACGATGCTTGAGCCAATCAGCGGATCGAACCAACTGGTGGTGACGCCCAGTTTAGCGAGAATTTTGGTGCTGAAATCCTGCGTCGGTTCGTAGGCGGTATTGGTCATTAATAGGTGATCGCCCTGTTCGACAAAGGCGAGGATGGTGTTCGCCACCGCTGCCGCGCCGCAGGGGAAGAGCGCGCAACCGGCACCGCCCTCCAGCTCGCACATTGCCTCTTGCAGGGAGAAGTGAGTTAACGTCCCGCGGCGTCCATAAAAAAGCTCGCCGTTGGCGCGGTTGCGTGTGGCGTGCTTTTTCGCTTCCACCGTGTCAAACACCAAGGAGGAGGCGCGCTGAATCACCGTATTCACCGAACCCTGAGTATACTTTTTGCTCCGCCCGGCGTTTACCAGCGCGGTATCGAGATGTTTCGCCGTCATGTCTGCTCAGCCTGTTTTTATACGTCTGGATGTCCAGACTACCATGATTGTGAAATGATGCATCAGAGGCGGTGAATTTTTCTATAAAACCAGCAGACGCGCCTGTTTACTGCGTCAACGCAAGGAAAGTGCAGGTTGTGTTGTGCACTATGTAAATACTAATGAGAACTACTATCAATTCGACGACTTTTTGCTATTATGGCGCAGTGTTTTTTGTGATTTGCGTCCCGGAGAAACAGAGTGGGTAATAATTTGATGCAGACGGATCTTTCCGTATGGGGTATGTATCAGCACGCCGATATCGTGGTGAAAATCGTGATGATCGGCCTGATTCTGGCGTCAGTCGTCACCTGGGCGCTTTTCTTCAGTAAAAGCGTTGAGATCCTCGGGCAGAAGCGCCGCCTTAAGCGTGAACAGCAGCAGCTGGCCGATGCCCGCTCACTGGATCAGGCTACTGAGATCGCCTCGACCTTCCACGCCCGAAGCCTGAGCGCGCTGCTGATTAACGAAGCGCAAAACGAACTGGAACTTTCCGCAGGCAGCGAAGATAACGAAGGGATCAAAGAGCGTACCGGTTTTCGCCTTGAGCGCCGCGTGGCGGCAACGGGGCGTCAGATGGGTCGCGGCAACGGATTCCTCGCCACCATCGGCGCAATTTCGCCCTTTATCGGTCTGTTTGGAACCGTGTGGGGCATCATGAACAGCTTTATCGGCATCGCGCAGACGCAAACCACTAACCTCGCGGTTGTTGCGCCGGGCATCGCCGAAGCGCTGCTGGCGACGGCTATTGGCCTGGTTGCCGCGATCCCGGCGGTGGTGATCTACAACATCTTTGCGCGCATGATCGGTAACTATAAAGCGAACCTCGGTGATGTTGCCGCTCAGGTGCTGCTGCTGCAAAGCCGCGATCTGGATCTGGCCGCCAGCAACGCGCAGCCGGTTCGTACCACCCAGAAATTACGCGTAGGGTGAGTCTCTATGGCAATGCGTCTTAATGAAAACCTCGACGATAACGGCGAAATGCACGAAATCAACGTCACGCCGTTTATCGACGTGATGCTGGTGCTGCTGATTATCTTTATGGTGGCCGCGCCGCTTGCCACCGTCGATGTTAAGGTCAATCTGCCTGCCTCTTCCAGCCAGCCGCAGCCGCGCCCGGAAAAACCGATCTATCTTTCCGTGAAGGCGGACAACAGCATGTTTATCGGCAACGATCCGGTAACGGAAGAGACGATGATCAACCAGCTGAATGCGGTAACCGAAGGCAAAAAAGAGACCACCATCTTCTTCCGCGCTGATAAGACCGTAGATTACGAGACGATGATGAAAGTGATGGACAGCCTGCATCAGGCGGGCTACCTGAAGATCGGTCTGGTAGGGGAAGAGGTCGCGAAAGCGAAATAACCCGCACAAGAGATAAAAAAGCTGGCCGAAGCCAGCTTTTTTTATGCCTGCTTAACTGAGGTGCTCGCCACCCGTCACGCCATGCACTTCAGCAGTGACGTAGCTTGACTCCTGGCTTGCCAGATAGACATAAACCGGTGCCAGCTCGGCTGGCTGACCGGCGCGTTTAAGCGGCGTCTGCTGGCCGAACTCCGGCAGTTTCTCCTGCGGCTGGCCGCCGGAGATCTGCAGGGCGGTCCAGATTGGCCCCGGCGCGACGCTATTCACGCGAATGCCCTTCTCAGCGACCTGTTTTGCCAGCCCGCGGGTGTAGTTGAGAATAGCCGCTTTTGTCGAGGCGTAATCAAGCAGATGGGTGCTCGGCTGATAAGCCTGAATCGACGAGGTGGTAATAATGCTGCCCCCGCGCGGCATCAGCGGAATCGCCTCCTGGGTAATCCAGAAGAGCGCGAAAACGTTGACCTTGTAGGTATAGATAAACTGCTCGCTGCTGAGGTCTGCAATCTCCTCGATTGCGGTTTGCGTGCCTGCTACCAGCGCCAGCACATCCAGGCCGCCAAGCTGCTCTTTCGCTTTATGCGGCAGGGAGCGGGCAAAGGCTTCATCGCTCAAGTCGCCCGGGATCAGCACGGCTTTGCGCCCGGCGGCTTCAATCTGTTCTTTAACCTGCTGCGCATCTTCCTCTTCGGCAGGAAGATAGTTGATAGCGACATCCGCACCTTCACGGGCATAGGCAATCGCCGCTGCACGACCAATGCCGGAGTCGCCGCCGGTCACTAACGCTTTACGGCCTTTCAGCCGCTCGCTGCCGACATAGCTCTTTTCACCACAATCGGGAACCGGCTCCATTTTAGCCTGCACGCCCGGGTAGGGCTGCTTCTGCTTAGGATATTCTCCGGTGTAGTACTGGGTGGTCGGATCCTGGATTTTTGTCTGGTCAGTTGCCATTAAGTATCCTCCATATCGGTTGCTTAGACCTTAAGGATAGAAGTTCACGCTGACTTCGCAGGCAAATTCAGGATTTTCTTGATCCAGACGGGTGGCTTCCTTTGCTATTCACTTTGGCAGGCTTTTCGTTCACCACCCCTGTTGAGACTGTCGAGGTGCGGTATAGCCCCTCGCTCAGTTTGCGGCTCCAGCGCAGGGTCGCACTCTCGCGGCTGACCAGGTGCTGATAGTTAGCCTCCAGCCGCCCCATGATCTTTTCGCGTAGTTCAGGATGCTGTTCGATGATGGCGGCAATCGTCGCGCCGTAAATCTCCTCTTTCACCTGCAGGGGGTAGATTTCCCGACGGTTTTGCCACTTTAACTGCACCAGCGCCGCAGGAATGGAGACTAAATCCTGGGCGATGCGTTGAATCGTCTCGTTTTTACTCTGCACCAGCGCGTCGATATTCTGCTTTAAGATAAATTCGTCGCTTTTGCTTTCGCTGTAATTGATATAGACGTTATTATTTTCAATTTCAGCCACGTTATTCATCCCCAAGTTTATAAAATATTGGCTCATCTTTTTCGCGGGTAATCAGATTAAGCCAAATCTCATCACCTGATTCGTTAATAGCTTGCGTCTTATCGGAAATTATTTTGCTCAGGCTCTGAGCATCAATCTCACCTTCGGCTTGTAAATCATTAAGTAAACGCGCAAAGGTCTCAATTTTTACGACGCGGAATAATCGATCTTTAATATGGCGATCGTGCTCTTCAAGCAGCATATTACGAGATTGTCCGCTGCGGCTGGCGTTGGCCAGTATATTTTGCGCATGCTCAGAAAGTGGGCCGATATCCTGAGTAAAATCAGGCTCTTTTCCCTCTTCTCCTGCCCGGGTTTCAACGGCAGAAAGATGAAAGCGCGCCGGGACAAGGTTCTCGGGAAGCATTTCTATTATCCTTTACTATTTAACAGGGGAGAGAATATTAAGGGGCGAGGTTCGTTGACAATATCATGGGGCAATTTTAAAATCAAAAAAAAGGAGTCTGCCGATGGACAGTATTTTGTATTCTGTTATTACTTTATTGCTGCTAACAGGCGGCGTTTTATTATTGATGCATGCGTACAATAAAAAGACTCCCCTTAGTGAAATTAATGAACATGCGCCTCAGTTAGCGCCATTGTCAAAAGAAGAGGGCGAAGATCATTTCTCGGCGTTAATGAACGCGATTACCCCAGCGTGGTACTGGCGCGTTAACCACGAATATATCGATTTTTTGCAAGCGACGATCAAGCGCATGAAGATGGCAGAGATAAATAACACGCCCGGTTTATTTGAAGCCCAGCGCCGTTGCAGCGATCTCAATTCCGCCGTGTATAAGTATTACGACAACATTAAAAAACGCTGCGTCAATGGCGAAAAAGTCTCCGCCAGCGATCTGGATGTGCTCAACCTGCGCCAATGTTTCCAGGAGTTCAGTACGGAAGCTTACCCGGCGCTGGTGGTGCTGGTCTGGCCGGAGAACCAGCGTCCATGGGTTAATCCCGGCGACGTGTAGTTAACTCAGCCGGAGTGTTGCAAAAGGCTGACGGTGCCAGGCTATACTGAGCGCCAGTTTAGCTATCTGACGAGACACTACGGAACATGGAACGCTTTCTGGAAAACGCAATGTACGCTTCGCGCTGGTTGCTTGCCCCGGTCTATTTTGGCCTCTCTCTTGCTCTCCTGGCGCTGGCCATCAAATTCTTCCAGGAGATTTTTCACGTCATCCCTAACATCTTCTCACTGGCAGAGGCGGACCTGATCCTTACGCTTTTGTCGCTGGTGGATATGACGCTGGTCGGCGGTCTGCTGGTGATGGTGATGTTCTCCGGCTATGAAAATTTTGTTTCGCAGCTCGATATTGGCGCGCACAAGGAGAAGCTGAACTGGCTGGGGAAAATGGACGCCACCTCGTTAAAAAATAAAGTGGCGGCGTCGATTGTCGCCATTTCGTCGATTCACCTGCTGCGCGTCTTTATGGATGCGAAGAATGTCCCGGACAACAAGCTGATGTGGTATGTGATTATCCACCTGACCTTTGTCCTCTCCGCCTTTGTGATGGGCTATCTGGATCGGTTAACCCGCGGCAAGCATTGATTGCCGGCTGCGTCTTATCAGGCCGCCAGTCAACCTCTCTCCCGTAAGCCGGATAAGCGTAGCGCCATCCGGCAAAGCAGCCTTACTTATCTGACGACGCCTGCCACAGGTTCAACTCCCCGTCGGCCACATGCTTATCAATTTGCGCCAGCTCATCGGCGCTGAAGCTCAGGTTGTTTAACGCCTGCACATTCTCCTCCAGTTGCTCCGGGCGGCTGGCACCCATCAATACCGAAGTTACGCGCGCATCTTTTAACAGCCAGCTCAGGGCCATCTGCGTCATCGACTGCCCACGGCGCTCGGCCATCTCATTAAGCAGACGCAGGCTGGCGAGATTGCTCTCGGTCAGCATCTTCTCCGTCAGGCCGCGCACCTTTTTGCCTTCGCGCTGCATGCGTGATCCCTCAGGGATGCCGTTAAGGTATTTTCCCGTCAGCAACCCCTGCGCCAGCGGCGTAAATGCGATACAGCCGACGCCATTCTCCTCAAGCGCGTCTAAAAGCCCGCTGTTATCGACCCAGCGATTGAGGATGTTGTAGGAGGGTTGATGAATAAGTAGCGGCACTTTCCACTCGCGCAGCAGCGCGGCCATCTGCTGCGTACGCGCTGTCGAATAAGAGGAGATCCCGACATAGAGCGCTTTACCGCTCTGCACCGCCTGCGCCAGCGCAGCGGCAGTCTCCTCCATTGGGGTCTTCTCATCCACGCGGTGCGAGTAGAAGATATCAACATAGTCGACGCCAAGACGCTTAAGACTCTGATCGAGGCTGGCGAGGAGATATTTGCGTGATCCGCCGGAGCCGTAAGGGCCAGGCCACATATCGTAACCAGCCTTGGTGGAGATAATCAGTTCATCGCGGTAGGGGGCAAAATCGTCGCGCAGCAGGCGACCAAAATTCTCCTCCGCGCTGCCCGCGGGCGGGCCGTAGTTATTGGCTAAATCGAAGTGAGTCATTCCCAGATCGAACGCTTTACGCAGTAGCGCGCGCTGTGCATCCAGCGTGTTGACGTGACCAAAGCTGTGCCACAAACCGAGCGACAGGGCGGGCAGTTGCAAACCGCTTTTGCCGCAGTAACGATACTGCATCTCTTCATAACGCTGAGGGTTGGCGAAGCCGGGCATAATCTCTCCTCTCGTATCTGGCGATGACGGGTAGTTTTGAAACGACGTTTCTATCTTACGTGCGATCGCCTGTCAGCAAAAGAGGGGCCGAGCGGAAGGCAAACGGCGGTAACAAATAATGTTCCGCGCGCGCCTTACACCGCTGCTTAATTCTTTTTAGTTACAGCTTAAATCTACGAAAATTCCTGGAAGGCGGTGATAAAAAGCCGCCGCCCTTTTTCCTGCCAGGTCGTAAAAATAGGGTGAAATATAAGAAAAAGCGATGGCCTCCCGCGTAACAAAAATGTGCGCAGTAGCACACAGGGCAGCCCGCGCCTCGGCAGGGCGCATGGTTATTAGGCTTGCGCGTTTAGAGCGGCTCGCGAAGCCTTGCGGGCCGAATTATTAAATAAGCGTGTAAAAACTCATTTTTCGCCTGTTTTTATCCTTTTTTTGCGTTCGTTAAATATATAAAAAGGAGATTTCGTTAGCCGACTTTTATTTGTTTGAGAGTTTTTAATAGGATCAAAATTAATAATTTAAAAGCGGGTTATCTATTTTCTTGCTGATGCATTAAAACTCGCTTGGCTTATTGTTCCACTCCCGATTTCCTGGTTTTATCCCTTTAAAATCAATTTCTTATGTTTTATATGTCATTGCGGTTGCGCAACAAAAAGTTAGCAGAATAACTATTCCTCGGGGCATCACCTTTGTAAAAGGCATAACAAAAAAGAGCTCATTTTTTTACATAAATATTTTAAAGCGACTATACAACTTCTCTGCCGCGTGCCGATAAAAATGATAACTCTCGCCCGCAGGCGAGGGGCTACCTTCACCGCAAGGAATAATATTATGAATATGCTTCGTAACTTCACTATACGCGCCGTATTGCTGGTGATCCTCGGGGTCTTCGGCGTGCTGTGGTCTGGCGTCGGGCTGTATAGCGTTTCTTCTTTGTCAAAAGTTGCCGACGGTAATGAAGTTGACCGCCAACTGGTGACACAAATGACGCTTCTGAGCCAGGGCAATGACCAATACTTTCGCTTTGTGACGCGTCTGAACCGCGTGATGGAAGCCAAAGCGGCGGGGGCAACACCGGACATGGCACCCGTGCAGCAGGCACTGGATAACATGGCAAAACGCCTTGCCGACTTCAAAGCCGTTTCGCCAGGGCCGATGGATCCCAACGTCTCCGAACAGGTGATCGCTGGCTGGCAGGCGCTGCTGGAGCAGGGCGTTACGCCGCAGATGCAGCTGGCGCAGCAGGGCTCGCCGGAAGCCTACCGCGCGCAGGCGAATAACGTTACGCCTGGACTGAGCCGCAACTTTGGCCTCGCGAACGAGAACTTCAACAAAGCCGCTGGCGTCATGCTGGATGAAACCCGCATGATGGTCGACCACCAGACCAGTACCACCCGCACCGCGATCATTGTCGCGATGGTGCTGGGCTTGCTGATTTTGCTGTTTACGGATCGCTATCTTGTGAGCATGCTGGTCAAACCGCTGGCCCGTATTCGTGCGCACTTCAATCTGATAGCACAGGGCGATCTCAGTCAGCCGCTGGAAGATATGGGGCGTAACTGCGTCGGCCAGGTGATCCCGCTGCTGTTAGCAATGCAGGACAGCCTGCGCGAAGCGGTAAGCAGCATCCGCCACGGCAGTGAAAACATCTGGCGCGGCGCGTCTGAGATCTCCACCGGTAATAACGACCTCTCATCACGTACCGAAGAGCAGGCCGCCGCGCTGGAGGAGACTGCCGCCAGCATGGAAGAGCTGACCGCCACGGTGAAACTGAACGCCGATAACGCCAGCCAGGCGAGCGAGCTGGCAGAAGTCGCCTCGGTCACCGCCAGCAAAGGTGGCGCGCTGGTGAAAGAGGTGATCAGCACGATGGACGGTATCTCCGGCAGTTCGAAGAAGATTGCTGAAATCACTACGGTGATTAACAGCATCGCTTTCCAGACCAATATTCTTGCTCTTAACGCGGCGGTAGAAGCGGCGCGTGCCGGTGAACAGGGGCGTGGTTTTGCGGTGGTGGCTGGCGAAGTGCGTAACCTCGCCAGCCGCAGTGCGGGCGCGGCAAAAGAGATCGAAACGCTGATCGCCGACTCCGTCTCACGCGTTGAGAAAGGGGCGCAGCTGGTCAATGACACCGGCACCACGATGGAGGGCATTCTGCGCGCCGTGCGTGAAGTGACCACCATTATGAAAGAGATTGCCGCCGCCTCTGCCGAGCAGAGCAAAGGGATCTCGCAGGTGGGCGTTGCCATCACGCAGATGGATAACGTCACGCAGCAGAACGCCTCGTTGGTTGAGCAGGTCTCGGCTGCTGCCGCTGCGCTGGAGCGTCAGACCGAAGAGTTGCAGCGTTCCGTGCAGCAGTTCCGTTTGACCCGCGAAGAGGAGCACAAACCCGCCGCGCCTAACCTGGTTAAACCTGACATGGGCCGTGGCGCAGCACGCAAACCTGGCGCATCGTCCGATGAGTGGGTCGCGTTCTAATCCTGTAATAGCGCGCCTCAGGGATGGGGCGCGTCGGTGATCATTTGTGTCACCAGGGAAAGGTGACCGATGCTGGCTTCGCTGGCGCGATAAAACTTACTCTTATCAATCAGTAACAGCGACTGCTGCGCCCGGCGCAGCAGTGCCGATTTAAACGCCGCGTTATGCCGTGTGGAATCCCACATCTCGCCGTTGCCATCAATCCCCTCGCAGGAAAAGATAAAGAGATCGATCTCCAGCGATTTAAGCAGGCTGGCGAGCGCCGGATTGACGTAACAGCGCTCACCGCGCGCCAGCCGGCCGCCGGAGCAGATAAGCTCACTGTGCTGCCGCCGGGCCATCACCTCGCACACCGGCAAACTATTGGTAAACACCGTCAGCGGGATATCGGGCAGCTGCCGCGCCAGGTGAAAGCAGGTTGAGCTGGCATCCAGCGCCAGCGTCATCCCGGCTTCCACCCAGTTCAGCGCATGGCGGGCGATATCGGCCTTATCCGCATAGTGGCTTTTTAAGCGAGCGCGAAACGGCTCGCTGCCGTCAGCCAGGGTGCGTGCGCGACCATGTCGACGCACAATTTTGCCCTGCATCTGCAGGGCATTGAGATCGCGGCGAATGGTCTCCACGCTGACGGCAAGCTCAGCGGCGAGCGCGGCAGTGGTCATCGACTGCTGGCTCTTCAGAAGCTGCACAATCGCCTGCTGGCGCGCCGCCTTTATCATTCCCTTACGCGCCGCGTTTATCTTCGGTTTGCGTATCGAAGTCGCTGGCGTCGTGGCGCTCATGCAGCTGCTCATTCGCCGGGCCGAAGGTGCGGTTCACCATGCGGCCGCGCTTCACGGCCGGGCGTTCAGCGATCGCCTTCGCCCAGCGCTGGACGTTTTTGTAGCTGCCCGCATCGAGGAACTCTGCCGCATCATAGACGTTGCCCAGTACCACGTTGCCGTACCATGGCCAGATCGCCATATCGGCAATGGTGTACTCATCGCCCGCGACAAATTGATGTTCCGCCAGTTGCTTATCCAGCACATCGAGCTGGCGCTTGGCCTCCATGGTGAAGCGGTTGATGGCGTATTCGATCTTTACTGGCGCATAGCTGTAGAAGTGACCAAAGCCACCGCCAAGGAACGGCGCGGAGCCCTGCAGCCAGAAGAGCCAGTTCAGCGTTTCGGTGCGAGCGGCGAGATCGCGCGGCAGAAAATGACCAAACTTCTCTGCCAGATAGAGCAGGATATTGCCCGATTCAAACACGCGGGTCGGCGGCGTGGTGCTGTGGTCGCGCAGCGCCGGGATTTTCGAGTTGGGGTTCACCTCGACAAAACCGCTGGAGAATTGATCCCCTTCACCGATACGGATCAGCCACGCATCGTACTCCGCTTCAGAGACGCCTTTCGCCAGCAGTTCTTCAAGCATAATGGTTACTTTCTGGCCGTTCGGCGTACCGAGCGAGTAGAGCTGCAACGGATGTTTGCCCGTCGGCAGCGCTTTTTCATGAGTGGCACCGGAAACCGGACGGTTGATATTGGCAAACGCGCCGCCGCCGGATTGATCCCATGTCCACACCTTCGGGGGTTGATAGTTGTCTGACATAGCGTTTCCCTCTCTGTGATGTTTGAAGTTGTCGGGCTACATGCCTTGCAGTGTAGCAGTCGCCTCTGGCGAGGATACACCACAAACCGGGCGGAAAAGAGTGGCCATTATTGTGGTTATCGACCGCGCTATCTTTCACTGGTTATCTGCAAAAGTTTTATTTAAATGCGCTGACTTAAAAAGGATTTATTATTATCTCGCCGCTTTAAGTTAAATTAATATTCTATTAAATAAGCCTTTTCTTATTTTTAAAATGTCTGTAATTAAGCTACTGTTACCATTATTTCTTATTAATTTGTTTTCTCTGGCTGACGATAAACGTTATAGGGATATTTTTTTCGACTCATCCCGGAGGAGTCATCAGCTAATTATCTGTTAACTACGCGCGGAGAGAATTATGCAGGAGATTCAGGCTATTCAGGCAAGCCCTCCGCTTGCCAACACACACGAGCACGCCACCCATAAAGCGGCGATGACCACCTCTACAGAGAACGTCAAAGAGGCTCACACCTACCAGGATGAGAGCATAAAAGTGACCCTTTCCAGCAAAGCGGAGAGCCATAAGGAGAGCAAAGAGGTCAAAGCCGAAGAGCCGGTGCGTCAAAAGAAAAGAGAGCAAAATCAAGAGATTGATTATGCGCTAGAGATGTCAGGCATTCCACAGTTCGGCGGGCGACTGGTGACAGTAGTGAAATATCCCGATGGGCGAACCGAAATGATTGATGCCTTTACCGGAAGAAAGGTGACGCAGGAGCAGCTGGCACGCGCTCAGGAAATTGAGGCGCTTAACCAAACTGCTCAACAGAGCAAAATAAAACAGGCGCAGCAGATTGCACCCGGCGAGTCTACCCCGACGGATATGCAATAACACTTCGCCATTTTAGTTAATATATTTTATATTCTCAGTCAGTTAATTCAGAAATAACTCAAAAATAATAATTATATTTAGCTTAAGGTAAGGCAAGCAGGATTGATTATAAGCAGGCATTCGGCTGAGAATTACTGCCGCCTGGTTAACAGGCGGCAGTAAATATCAGAAAAGAACCGAATAATTTACACCGAATGTCCGGCCACGACCTTTATAGGTATATAACCCTGGTGCGCCATAGGTTGGGCTATATAATCCCGGCGCACGCTGACCCCATGCGGTGGTGTACTCCTCATCCAGCAGGTTTTCCACGCTAAAGCTCACTTTGCCTACCGGCAGGGCGTAACTGCCGAGCATATCGACTGTGTTATAGCCATCGATGCGTTTGCCATCGGCGTCGGAGAGATCGAAGGTCTGGGTGCTTTGCAGACGCAGCGTCCAGTCGCCCGGCGCCCAGTTGATCCAGGCGCTCACTTTCGACGGGCTGGCGCTGTCGACGCTCAGTTTTTCCCACTTACCGTTGACTCGCGTCTCGGATTTGATGGCGTTAAAGTTGGCCCCGGTGCTCCACTCGCTGTCGGTAAAGAAGTAATCCACCTGACCCTCAACGCCATAAATACGGCGCTTATCATCATCAATATTGATAGTCATATCATTTTTATTGATGTTGATGGTTTTATCGGAGAGGGAGTAGTAGCCCGCAATCTGCGTGCGCAGGTTATCACCGGTATAGCGCCAGCCCAGTTCGTAGGCATTCACTTTTACGCCGTCCAGCTTCGAATCGTTGACATTGACGCTGTTCAGCAGGCGGTAGTGACCATCGACCAGTTGATAGGTACCGGCACCGTAATATTTCGCCAGGTCCGGGATCTCAAAGCCCTGCGAGAAGTTGAACCACAACTGCTGGCGGTCGGTCAGATGGCCGAGGATGCCAGCGTTAAACAGCAGGTTGTTGTAATCCGTTTTGCCGCCCGGTACGGCGTCCGCCGAGGTGGCTTTACCGCTGGCAATCGCCTGCTGCTGCGTGTAACCGACAAAATCGTCGACGCGGTTTTCGGTGTACTGGTAACGCACGCCGCCGCTCAGAGTGATGGCGTCAATGTCGTAACTGCTTTGCAGGAATGGCGCGATGTTAGTGATGCTGTAGCCCGGGTAGCGCTCGACCTTAAAGGTTTTATCCAGCTGCATTCCACCGCTGGCGGCGGCGCTGTTGAGATTAAAGAACTGCTGGTTGGCGTCGAAGTTTTCATGTTCGGCATCGATCCCCCAGGTCAGCGTCAGGTCATCAACCGGTTTGCTGTTGATGGTGAGCTTGCCGCCATAAAAGTCGGTCTTCTGCTGCGACGCGCCAATGCTGGAAACCCGGCCACTGGAGAGCGTCGGGAAGGGGTAAAACGCCAGGCTCTCGTCGCGATAGTAGATCTGCGCTACCACATCCTGGCCCCAGAAATCGGTGTTCGAGTATTGCAGATTAATCAGGTGGCGCTCGGTGCCCGGAATCCGGTCGGCATCAAGGTTGCCTTTGTTGTAGGCGGAGCCGGAGCCGGTCACCGCCGAGAAGTTCTCGCCTAAGAAGAGGCCATGTTTCCCGTCCGACTCACTCTTAAAGTACTGCGTGGTGAGTTGTAATTGCTGGTGCTCATCGATATTGAGCGTACCGGTGCCCATCACATCAAGACGGTCAGAGTATTGCAGGCCGGTCTGGGTGTTATCGATGATCACCTCATCACCTTTGCCGTCATACCAGCCGCCGTAGCGCTGATACGCAACCGACAACCGCCCGGAGGCCTTATCATTACCGCCACTCACCGAGGCCGCGACGTTATCGTCATGATCGTTATGGCTATTAAAGCCGCTTTTGGTCCCGGTCTGGAACTCCACTTCCGTCTCCGGCTGCCCCTTTTTGGTGACGATATTGATCAGGCCACCGGTGCTGCCGCCGCCATAGAGCGAAGTGGCGCCGGAGATAATCTCAATACGCGAGATATTGAAGGGATCGATTGAATCAAGCTGGCGGCTGTCGGTGCGCGATGAGTTGAGGCGTACACCGTCAACCATCACCATCATTGAGCGCCCGCGCATATTCATGCCGTAGTTGGTGCGCCCCTGGCTGCTGACATCCATTCCCGGAATAAGCTGCGCCAGCACCTCTTTTAACTCCTTGCCGCCCTGAACTTGCTGCTCAATTTCAGCCTGCTCAATGACCCAGGTGGTTTGCGCCATATCGGCGACGCTATGATTGGCGCGGCTTGCAGCCACTACCAGCGTCTCCTCTTTAGCGTCTTGCGCCGCAGCCTGCGCGGATAACATCATCAACAAACAGGGGTTAATAGCCCAAAGGTAACGATTTTTCATTCTTATAACGTTCCTGATAATGCAGGTGAGGATGACCGGAACCGGTCAGGTAAGCACCGCTCTCATGTTGAGAGTAATTATCAAGATGATATGAATTATCGTTACCAAGTAAACAGTTTATGTAAAAAAATTATGCCTAACCTGGTGATTTGGCTACTAATTTTAAGAGGTTGTTTCCTGGGGAGTTTAATGGCGTGCACGAAAAGACCGGCGCGAACGGTAATGTCGCCCGGTATTATGTGTGCTCTAAGATTTAATTACAGCGGTCGAAGCGGAGCAGAAAAGCGTATTTGCAGGTTTATCAGCGCCTGTTTTTGTTATTTTTTTCTTTAAAATCTGCAATCGCCTGATTGATGTTTTCCGTGGCAAAGGTGTCAACTTTTTCTCCGTCCAAAAAGACTTCGTAATGTCCGGAAACATATTTAAAGGTGAACATCTTATCCTGGTAGCGAAGGCGTTTTTCCTTTACTGATAAGCCCCTGATGCGCATAGCGACGCGGGCCATCGTGTCTATCTTTTTATTTTTCATGATTATTTTACTTACCGTTGCAGGTTGAGTCCGCGTTCAAATATTGAAACCACGTCGGGCAATGTTAATTTTTTACCGACTCAAAAGAAAGCAAAGGTTGCCAGAAAAGCACACCTGAGGCCAGTTAAAATATCTTCTTATGATTTAAGGTCTTTTTAGCCAATTAATCAACCTGCTTGCATATATAGCTGCATTCAGAAACAACCTGGTCGGGCAGGAATAAATTCTCTCCTCTATCGTGATAATAGTTTTGATTCTCGTTTAAGTAATCTGCCTGATAAGTTTGAGTTTGATCTCAAAACAGCGTTTTAAAATTCGCAAACGCTTTTTACTCACCTATGCTGGTGTAAAAAATTAAAAGCATTACAGCCCGTTAAGCCGACTCTCCTTTCTGATTTGGACAGAGGCCGCTATTTGCCAGAAACAGATCCTGATTCAACCGGCGCGCCGCGCTGGCATAGCGTCATATCTGGCAGATCTGCGCCCTGGCTGCATCAACTGCCCATGTCCAAAAACCTACCAAGGAGAGAATAATGAAAACCCTGCACTGCTCCGCACTGCTGCTGGCCTGCCTGAGCGCCAGCGCGCAAGCGGCCGAGTGGAACGCCGTGGTATCGCCCACGCCGAAGGCCGGTGAGTTTTCCACTATCGGCCAGGCGCTCGACGCCGCCCCGCAGAACGGCACACCGTGGCGCATTCTGATTAAAGAGGGGCGCTGGCATGAGCGGCTGGTGATTGAAAAGCCCGTCACGCTGGTCGGGCAATCGACGGCGGGCACAGTGATTGAGGCCAATACGCCCGCGGGTGCGCTGGATGAGCAGGGGCAGAAGCTCGGCACCGGGCGCACCAGCACCGTAGAGATCCGAGCCAGCGGCGTGACGCTGGAGCACCTCACTATTCGCAATACTTTCGATTTTCCCGCCAACGCCGCGCTGCCGGAAGGCGATGCGAAGAAGTTAAAAGATACCCAGGCGGTGGCGCTGATGGTGGCAGAAGGGGCAGACAGAGCGCGCTTTCGCCACGTTCGCCTTGAGGGTTACCAGGACACCTTCTACAGCAAGCAGGGTAGCCGCAGCTACTTCACCGACTGTGCCATCAGCGGCCATGTCGATTTTATCTTTGGCCCCGGTATCGCGGTGTTCGATCGCTGCGAAATCATCGCCCGTAACCGTCATGACACCGCACCGCCGTATGGTTACCTCACCGCGCCTGCCACCCAGGCCGACGAGCGGTTTGGTCTGTTTATTATCAACAGTAAGTTGAGCAAAGAGCCGGGCGTGCCGGCGAAAAGCTTTGCGCTGGGCCGTCCCTGGCACCCGACCACCCAGTTTAGTGACGGGCGTTATGCCGACCCTAACGCCATTGGCCTGGCGGCGATTATCAATAGCGAGATTGATGACCATATCTACGGCTGGGACAAGATGTCCGGCAAAGATAAAAACGGCGACAAAATATGGTTTTACCCGCAGGACAGCCGCTTTTATGAGGCCAGTAACCGCGGGCCAGGTGCCGGGCAGGGGGGTGAGCGCTATCAACTAAGCGAGGCGGACGCCGCGCAGTATAACGTGGCGGCGATCTTTGACGGCTGGGAGCGCGCTCTTCTGCAATAAGCGACGTTGCCCCCATTTTGGGGGCATCGTTTAGCGTTGCCGAATAAATAATTACATTTACTGGCTATGCTGGTTTCATTTTTATCGCGTTTTTATTTTTTATAAATACACTCCTTATGGAGTATAAAAAGTAGCACGAAATAGGTTTAAAGAAGATTTATCTTATCAACTTGAAATAACATTCATAAAAAACAGTCGATATTTTTTTAAACAGGTATATGCTATCCAGCATATTATTTTTCCCCTCCCGGCAACGACAGCGGCTGAGATAAAAAGAGGATGAAATATGCAACGCATTGCCATACCCGTGAATTATGTCCACACTCGCACCACCCCTTTCTGGACAAAAGAGACGGCGCCGGCCTCCATCTGGAAACGCCATCTTGATGCCGGTACCCGGCCTGGTGTCTACCCCCGTTTAAGCGTGCAGCGCGGCGCGATCCGCTACTACGGCTATGCCGATGAGACCAGCCCGCAACCGGTGGAAACCCTGACCATCCACGCCGGGGAGTTCGGCGTCTTCCCGCCTGAAAAATGGCACAATATCGAGGCGCTCAGTGATGACACCGTGTTCAGCGTCGATTTCTATGTTGATCCCAAAATTCTGATTGAAGGTTGAGGTAGCAATTATGGATAGAGAAAATAGAGGTTATTCACTCTCGGTTTGCCATCAGGAAAGCGGTAAAACAGAGCAGAAAGTTTATTTAAAGCCGATGTCACTCTACGTTCCTGATATTGCGAATCAGGCCGTTACTGAACTGGTTGCAAAATTAAATCTCTCTTCCGACCATAGCGGTGAATATACGCTTACCGTCACCAATAATAATAATGGTGTCTCGGTCGATAAAGATTTCAGCGACCTCAGTGAACTGACCGATCCCCTTATTACGGCGGATGCGGTAAAAGATCTGATTAATATCGTCCGCGGCTATGAATCGGATGAAGAGACCAACGTATGCGGCTGGTAACCGGAGGCTAACAATGACGCAGTTTATTCCACTCCATTTTCGCCACACCCGCACAACGCCCTTCTGGACGAAAGAGACGGTGCCGCAGGTGCTTCTGACGCACCATAACACTAAGAAAGGGGTCTATGGCCGTCTGTCGGTGATGCAGGGCGCGGTGAAATATATCGGTTTTGCCAGTGAACATGAGGCCACCCCGGAGAGCGAGGTGGTGATCGAAGCGGGGCAGTTTGGCATCAGCCCGCCGGAGTACTGGCACCGGGTTGAACTGTTGACCGATGACACTTACTTCAATCTCGATTTTTTCGCCGATCCTGGTGCCGCGCTTGATGGCAAAGGCATCAATCAGGTCGTCAATACCCACCGCCGTTAAGGGCTCTGCGCCCGAGTCCTCGGGCGCTTAAAAGTGATCGATAAACCGCCTGACCGCAGGCGAGCGTTCGAACTTGCGCCACGCCAGCGCCACATCGGTTTTCAGCGTATTTCCCGCCATCGAATGAAATGTCACCATCGGATGACCAAAGCAGGCCATCGACTGCGGAATGATGGCAAAGCCGAAACCGGCGGCCACCATGCTCAGGGATGAGGAGAACTGCGAGGCCTGATGGGCATTCTCCATCTCCACACCGGCACGCAGGCAGGCGTTGTAGATCAGCTCATACAGCCCCGGCGATACCGCCTGCGGAAAGAGAATCAGCGGCGTGTTCTGCAACTCGCTGAGTGCAATATCCGCCTTCGCCGCCAGCGGATGAGTGCGGTGCAGGGCAATCAGCATCGGCTCCTCATCCACCAGCTTCAGGCTAAAGGTTTTGCTGCTTTCGCACGGCAGGCGCACGAATGCAACGTCAATTAACCCCTCATCCAGGCCGTGGATCAGCGTCGCCATATTGTCCTCTTTCTGATAGAGCGCCACCTTTGGGTAGTCGCGCTGAAACTGGCGCAGCACCGAGAAAAAGTGGGTATGGAAAGCGTTGGAGCTGGTCACGCCAAGGTTGAGCTTGCCGTTAATCCCCCGGGCGATGCCCTTCGCTTTTTCCAGCGCTGCATCGCTCATCGCAAGGATATGGCAGGCATCATCATAAAAGGCCTCGCCAGCCTCGGTGAGCGTGACGCCGCGCGTCTGGCGATGGAACAACGGGGTGCCCACCTCTTGTTCAAGACGACGAATCTGTTGGCTTAATGGCGGCTGCGACATACCGAGCATTTCCGCTGCGCGCGTGAAGTGTTGCGTCTGGGCAACGGCGACAAAATAACGTAAATAACGAAGTTCCATATCTAAAACATCTTAAACCCTCATGTTTTCTATATTGGAATCCCCCGCTGAAACGAGTCAATATTTAATCAGCTTTTCTAATCGTCTCTACAGTGGGGGAAAAGATGATGAGTGACGCAACTGATTGTTCTTGCGAGGGAAATCTACGAAACACAATTCGTGCTTTTTCTGAAAGCAAGCCAAACGGCGTGATATATCAAACATCGCTAATGAGTGCGCTACTTAGCGGCGTTTATGAAGGGAATACCACGATTAAGGATCTACTTAGTCATGGTGATTTTGGTCTGGGTACATTTAATGAGCTTGATGGTGAATTAATTGCCTTTAACAGCGAAGTGTACCAATTACGTTCCGATGGCAGCGCCCGCGCCGCGAAGCCGGAGCAGAAAACCCCTTTTGCGGTAATGACCTGGTTCAAACCGCAATACCGCCACGTGTTTGAGGAACCCATTAGCCGCCAGGCGCTGCATGAGGTGATTGATCGGCAGATTCCGTCCGACAACCTCTTTTGCGCCCTGCGTATCGACGGTCACTTCCGCCATGCGCATACCCGCACCGTGCCGCGCCAGACGCCGCCCTACCGCGCGATGACCGATGTGCTCGACGATCAGCCGGTCTTCCGTTTTAACGGCCGCGACGGTGTGCTGGTCGGCTTCCGCACCCCGCAACATATGCAGGGGATCAATGTGGCGGGTTACCACGAACACTTTATTACCGACGATCGCCATGGTGGCGGTCATCTCCTCGACTACCAGCTGGATCACGGCACGCTGACGTTTGGTGAAATCCATCAACTGATGATCGATCTCCCTGCCGATGAAGCCTTCCTGAAAGCGGATCTGCACCCGGATAACCTGGACGCCGCCATCCGTTCGGTTGAGAACTAAGTGATGTAAAGGAGTAGTGTATGAGCAACGAACGCCATACCCAGATGTGGGCCCACGGTGCCGACATGGTGGTGGGGCAACTGGAAGCGCAGGGTGTCAAACATGTCTTCGGCATCCCCGGCGCGAAAATCGATAAAGTGTTTGATTCTCTTCTCGATTCCTCCATTGAACTTATTCCGGTACGCCACGAAGCGAACGCCGCATTTATGGCGGCAGCGGTCGGGCGTATCACCGGCAAAGCGGGCGTGGCGCTGGTGACCTCTGGTCCCGGTTGCTCCAACCTGATTACCGGCATGGCGACCGCCAACAGCGAAGGCGACCCGGTGGTTGCGCTGGGCGGGGCGGTGAAACGCGCCGACAAAGCCAAGCTGGTGCACCAGAGCATGGACACGGTCGCGATGTTCCAGCCGGTGACCAAATATTCCGTTGAGATCTCCTCCCCGGATGCCATCTCCGAAGTGGTCTCGAACGCCTTCCGCGCCGCCGAACAGGGCCGCCCGGGCAGTGCGTTTGTCAGCATTCCGCAGGATATCTCCGACCAACCGGCCAGCGGTAATATTCTGCCCTCTAACGCCGTGCCGCAGTTGGGCTCCGCGCCCGATAAGATGATTGATGAAGTGGCGAAGCTGATTGCCGGAGCGAAAAATCCTGTCTTCCTGCTCGGCCTGATGGCCAGCCGGGAAGAGAATATTGCCGCGCTGCATCACCTGCTGGAGAAAACCCATATTCCGGTGACCAGCACCTACCAGGCGGCGGGCGCGGTTAATCAGGAGCACTTTACCCGCTTTGCCGGGCGCGTGGGCCTCTTCAATAACCAGGCGGGCGACCGGTTGCTGCACCTGGCGGACCTGGTCATCTGTATCGGCTACAGCCCGGTGGAGTATGAGCCAGCGATGTGGAACACCGGCGATGCGAAGCTGGTGCATATTGACGTGCTGCCTGCGTATGAAGAGCGCAACTACTCGCCGAGCGTTGAGCTGATTGGTGATATCGCCAGCACGCTCGATAAGCTGGCACATAAGATTGCCGAACCGCTGGTGCTCTCGCCGCGCGCCTCGGAAATCCTGATTGACCGTCGCAACCAGCGTGAACTGCTCAGCCGTAAAGGCGCGCAGCTCAATCAGTTCGCTATTCACCCGCTGCGCATTGTTCGCGCGATGCAGGATATCGTGAATAACGACGTCACCCTGACGGTGGATATGGGCAGCTTCCATATCTGGATTGCCCGCTACCTCTATAGCTTCCGCGCGCGCCAGGTGATGATCTCCAACGGCCAGCAGACGATGGGCGTTGCCCTGCCGTGGGCGATTGGTGCATGGCTGGTGAACCCGGGGCGCAAAGTGGTCTCTGTCTCCGGCGACGGCGGGTTTTTACAATCCAGCATGGAGCTGGAAACCGCTGTGCGTCTCGGCGCCAATATCCTGCACATCATCTGGGTGGATAACGCCTACAACATGGTGGCGATTCAGGAAGAGAAAAAATATCAGCGCCTCTCCGGGGTCAACTTCGGCCCCGTCGACTTTAAAGCCTATGCCGAATCTTTCGGCGCGAAAGGGTTTGCCGTTGAAAGCACCGCCGCACTGGAGCCGACGCTGCGCGCAGCGATGGACACACAAGGCCCGGCGGTGGTCGCCATTCCGGTCGACTACAGCGACAACCCGCTGTTGATGGGCCAGCTGCACCTCAGCCAGATTCTGTAAAAACTAAGGAGTCGTTATGAAAAAAGTCGCATTTGTTACCGGTGCCGGCCAGGGCATTGGCCGCGCCATCGCCCTGCGTCTGGCAAAAGATGGTTTTGCCATTGCCGTTGCCGACTACAACAGCGAGACCGCGAAAGCGGTGGCCGAGGAGATCAACGCCAGCAACGGTAGCGCAATTGCCGTCACCGTCGACGTTTCCAGCCGCGAGCAGGTCTTTGCCGCCGTCGAAGAGACGCGCAAAAAACTGCACGGCTTTGACGTGATCGTCAACAATGCCGGGGTCGCGCCTTCAACGCCGATTGAGTCCATCACCGAAGAGGTGATCGATAAGGTCTATAACATCAACGTCAAAGGCGTGATTTGGGGCATGCAGGCGGCGATCCAGGCCTTCAAAGCGGAAAAACATGGCGGCAAAATTATCAATGCCTGTTCGCAGGCCGGCCACGTTGGTAACCCGGAGCTGGCGGTCTACAGCTCAAGCAAATTCGCGGTGCGCGGCTTAACCCAGACCGCCGCGCGCGATCTGGCCCCGCTGGGGATTACCGTTAATGGCTTCTGCCCGGGTATCGTGAAAACACCGATGTGGGCCGAGATTGACCGCCAGGTCTCTGAAGCAGCGGGTAAACCGATCGGTTACGGTACCGAAGAGTTTGCGAAACGCATTACCCTAGGTCGTCTGTCGGAGCCGGAAGATGTGGCCGCGTGCGTCTCTTACCTCGCTGGCCCCGATTCGGATTACATGACCGGGCAATCTCTGCTGATTGATGGCGGAATGGTCTTTAACTAAGTTTTACGGCTCGGACATGGCCTTGCCTCTGCCTTCGCGCAGGGGCTTTTTTTTGCCCGCGCCTTTTGCGTTTTTCGGCAAATGAGTGAAAAAATTGTCGTTTTGGTTAGCCATCAAAGTGCGTTTTACTGGCAGCATCAACCCTCTGCTGGAGAACGTGCTGATGAAACAACGGCTGCAACAATGGCTCTCACGCCTCGCCCCACCGCTGAATGTGCCGGTAGAGGAGGGGGAGTTTGATTCCGGGCGGCATGTCGCGCTGCTGATCCCCTTTGGCCTGCTCTACGGCCTCGACTACCATCCCTCCTTATGGATTTACGATGAAAAGTGAACGCTTCCATCTCGTCATGCGCTACAGCTACTGGAATGAACTGTGCGCGTTAACACACCGCCCGTCTGCATGCCGGCGGGCTCTCTCCCCTTCCATAAGCCGATCAATTTCTCCTTCTCCCGCACCGGTTCCGGCCATTACGCATCAGGCGTAATAAACTCAGCGCTGTCTCACATTTTTTTACTTTTTCATTCCCGTTATGCGTTATTTTGCGCGGGTTATGGCGAAGTTCACAATTTCACCGCTTCATCTTGTATGGTAGTAGACTTGAATTCGTTGGCAGAGATAACGTGGAGTCCGTGAAGCATGCGTCACTACCAGGCCGTGCAAAACAGCGGCCAGCGTTTAACGCGATGATCCTTAAATGGGGTTTATATGTCTCTGATAACGAATGATATTAAGCAAAAGGCGGGAGGGGATGATGAGTCGTGAACCGCGTAAAGTCACAATCCCTGTCAGCATTGGCTATGGCATGACGGATATTATGGGCGGCGGGGCCTTTACAGTCATTGGTGCCTGGCTGCTCTTCTACTACACCACCTTTGTCGGCCTGTCACCGCTCGAAGCCGCCTCTATTGTTGCCATTGCCCGTATTGTCGATGCCATCGTCAGCCTGTTTATGGGCAGCTTTACTGACCACTTTTATAAAAATGCCTTAGGTAAAAAGTTTGGCCGCCGCCGCTTCTTTCTGTTGATCGGCGCACCGCTGATGCTGGTCTATATCCTGCTCTGGCTCAACGGCATGAACTTCTGGTTCTATCTCGCCGTCTACCTCGCCTTTGAGATCATCGCCGCGATGGTGCTGATCCCCTGGGAGACGCTGCCTTCAGAGATGACAAAAGATTTTAACGATCGCACCAAGCTCTCGACCTGCCGCATGTTTCTTTCCGCTTCCGGCACCTTCCTCGCCACTTTTATTCCAGGCTTGCTGATTGGCTGGCTGGGCGAGAAGAACGCCGATGCGTATCTCATCAACGGCGTTGTCTTCGCCGTGCTCTTTATGGTCTGCGTCTTTATCTCCTGGCGCGTGACCTGGGAGCGCGAGCTGACCCCGGAAATGGTGGCCGAGATGGAGAGAGCGGCACCGGCGCGCAGCATGGCGCAGAAGCTCTCCGGCATTGGCGCGCTGTTTAAAGATTATGCCTCCACGCTTAAGATCCGCGCCTTTCGTAAACATTTGGCTATCTACCTCTTCTCCTTTACCGCGAAAGATGTTTACAACACGGTGTTCGTTTTCTTCTGCGTTTACTGTCTGAATGTCTCGTCGTCGCTGGCGGGCACGCTGCTATCGATGAGCATTGTCGGCCTGCCGGTCACGCTGGCGGCAGGGGTGGCAATCATCAAATTTGGCCCTTCACGCCTCTATGTATTCGCCTATAGCCTGATGATGATCTGCCTGGCGGGCTTCTTCCTGGTCTACCAGTTCCCGACCGCGCATAGCGTGCTGGTGCTGGTGATCCTTGCCGGTCTCTACCAGGTGGGGCGCTGCGTGCTGGAGTTCACACCGTGGAACGTCTTCCCGTTTATTCCGGATATTGACGAAATGGTGACGCGCCAGCGCCGCGAAGGGCTGTTCGCCGCGGTAATGACCTTTTCACGCAAAACCACGGTCGCCATCGCCACCTTCGCCGTGGGGCTGCTGCTGCAGAGCGGCGGTTTCGTGAAAGGCAGCCAGGTACAGCCGCAGGAGGCGATCAACACCATTGTGATGCTCCTGTTTGTCGGCACCGTTGGCCTGCTGCTGGTGGCGCTATGGCAGGCGTTGACCTTCCATCTGAATAAGCGCACGCACCGCATCTTTGTGGAAGAGCTCGATCGCCTGAAGGCGGGCGGCCTGAAACAGAGCGTGACGCCGCAAGCGCGCCACATCGTTGAGGATCTCACCGGCCACGCTTATGACACCCTGTGGAGCGACGCACCGCAACCTGCCTTAAAATCTGCCACACCTACCTCTTCGCTGAGCTAACGTTCTCGCGCATAAAGGCCATGCCCACACGCATGGCCTTTTTTATTTCCCGCCGCCGTGCAATTAAATAATTTAATCTTAAAAGCACTAAGGCAACAATATTATTGTTTCGTCTTTTATAACGAATAATTAATAACTTCTTAATATTATTAGAGAGCGATCACATCAGGCGGTTTTTTTAAATGAAACTGCACAGGTAGAGATTTATATTGGCTCTGCACGCACCGTTATTTCATTTCTTACAGAGTTGTCTTGTTAATAATGTCATTAAGCGTGACGATCTTTCTGTTTTCAGATAATTATTTATCGGGGGTTGCTATGACCTGTAGAGAAAATAGTTCGCTGTTTTCGCGAATGATGTTATGGGTGAATGAACGCTTTCCTTTAACAAATATACCGCTCTTTTTTATTCTTTGGTTTTTATCCTTTTCCGTTGCTATACCCGCGCAAGCCACTATTAGCCCAGCAAAAATAGCGCTCGGCTGCCTGCTGTCACTCTCCTTTTTTCTGCTGTTACGCGTGCTGGATGAACATAAAGATTATGCGGATGACTGCCTTCATCACCCGCAGCGCGTATTGCAGCAGGGCATTATCAGCCTGGCTCACCTGAAGCTGCTCGGTGCGCTCTGCGTGCTGCTCCAGCTGGGCGGCATCGCTCTGCTCGCACAGGGGCAGCAGCAGGTATGGCTAAGCTGGGGGCTGCTGCTCAGCTGGACCTTCCTGATGACGAAAGAGTTTTTTGTGGCTGAGTGGCTTAAGCGGCACTTCGCTCTCTACGCGCTCTCCCACACGCTGGTAATGCCGTTTGTAATCTGGTGGCTGGCCACGCTGGCCTCGCCGGTGGTGACGCTTGAACTGCCGCTTATTTTTCTGATGTTGCTCGCTTTTTTATGCGGATTAATTTTTGAAATCACGCGTAAATGTAAAGGCCCGGATGAGGATCGTGAAGAGGTGACCAGCTGGTCGCAATTATATGGTCGCCCGCTTTCGGTATTAATGATTGTCAGTCTGCTTATATTGATGGCCATTACGCAATATTTTCTTATTTTATGCAAAACCGGTGCGGTGTCGGGCTGGTTTTATGTGGTAAGTGGTTTGGTTAATTTCTTTTCCGTAAGCCAGTTGCTGATTTTTCTGATTAATCCCGGTCAGCGGAACAGGAAAAGAAATGAGGCGATGGTCGGCATGGCAATGTTGGCAGGATATATATTGTGTATCGTTGAAATATATTTGTAGCACAGGGAAGAGGTAATAATGATGAAATCATTAATTACGGCAACCATTGTCGATATCCACCCGACCGAGTTTACACTCTTATTTGAAAGCGAAGATCGCTGCGATGCGTTTATCTCCGGTCCGCAGCGCGCGTTATCACTCTACGAACAGGCTGTTCAGCTCCCGGCGCTCAGGCTTCTGCATAAAGAGCGACAGCAGAGCGGGCAGTGGTCGGCGACTTTAACCTGCCGCTCGGCGCGGGAGAATAAACAGTGCTACTGGCAGCTAAAGCTGTGCCACCCGCGCGACGCGCCTTTGCAAAGCGCCGCCGCTCTACCCCGTCGCCATCTCTACGACTGGAGTGAGAAGGGGCGGCAAAAAAGGCTGGTCTGGCTGCGTCAGCACACCGGCCACGCCTTAAACCGGCTCTCTGCCACCCATCTGCAGGCGGAGACGTTGCAGAGTCATCTTGAGGGGTTTATCGGCTCGGTTGAAGTGCCGGTCGGTATTGCCGGGCCGCTGCTTATCAACGGCTGGCGCGCGAAGGGGATCTTTTACGCGCCGCTGGCGACCAGCGAAGGGGCGCTGGTGGCCTCGGTTTCGCGCGGTGCCAGCGCTATCACTCACAGTGGCGGGGCGACGGCGCGCGTCACCGGCCAGCGGATGATGCGCTCGCCGCGCTTCGAATTTATCTCGGTGCGCGATGCGCTCGCTTTCTGCGCCTGGGCCGAGGACTATTTCACCGACATCAGCGATATTGTGCGCCAGCATTCGCGTTTTGCGCGCCTCACCAGCCTGACGCCGCGCGTCATCGGCAATGCCGTGCACCTGACCTTTACCTATCACACGGCAGACGCCGCCGGGCAGAATATGACCACCACCTGCACCTGGCAGGCGTGCAGGTGGATCCTCGAACATCTTCCGCTGGCATTAGCCCCCCAGCGTTACATCCTTGAAAGCAACCTCTCCAGTGATAAGAAAAGCTCGTGGAGCAGCTTTGCCCAGGGCAGAGGAACCCAGGTGATCGCCGAGGCAACGCTGACCGCCGCCGCCTGCCGCAGCTGTTTGCGCATCGCACCCGCGCAGCTGGTCGAGGCGTTTCAGGGATTTTGTGAAGGCTCCGTTGCCGCAGGCATGACGGGAGTAAATATCAATACCGCCAACGTCATCGCGGCGATGTTTACCGCCCTCGGCCAGGATATCGCCTGTAGCCATGAATCCTCCCTCTCGCAGCTGCAAATGCGCCTGACACCGGAGGGTGACGTCTACTGCAGCATGACGCTCCCGGCGCTGGTGGTCGGCACGGTCGGTGGCGGTACCACGCTTCCCGATCAGGCCGAGTGCCTGCAAATGTTGGGCTGCCATGGGACAAACGGCAGCGAAAGGCTGGCGGAGATCATCGCCTCATTTTGCCTGGCCCTCGATATCTCAACCCTTAGCGCGCTGGCGAGCGATGAGTTTGCGAAATCCCATGAGCAGCTTGGTCGTCAGCGGCGTAGCGCACCTTCCGGCAGAGCAGAAGAGGACCCGCTGTGCCGCTGCTTTCAGCGCGCCCGCTATACCGCCGCGTGGGGCGAAGAGCCGCCCCGGAGTGTCACCGCGATGCGCTGGCAGGGGAGCCAGGAGAGTATCCTGACGGCGCTCAGTTCGCATAGCGCGACGCTGCCCATTGGCCTGTTTGCCTACCGCCTGCAGCGTGAAGATGGCACCCAGGTGGCGGCGCTGCTGAAGCACAAACCGCAAACCGATGCGATAGCCCAACTGCTGCACTCGCTGGCGGCAGGCTGCGCCCCCGAGCTTGCCGATCTGCTTGTGCGCTTGCTTCCTGTCAGCGAGTTCAGCCATGCGCGTGAAAGGGAGATGGCGCTGATTACGCAAACCGATCCCGCTTTTACCCGCCATGTACCGACGCTCTACGGCACCTACGAAGATGGGAAGCACAGCATCATCATTGAGGAGCTGCTCGGGGAGGAGGCGCTGCTCAACAGCCTGTCAAACGGCGTGCGCTGGCAGCCCGCGCAGATCGATGCCGCGTTGCAGGGCATCGCCGATATTCACGCTCTCTGGTATCGCCGCGATGACGCCCTGCAGGCCACCTTTTGCCATATCGACTCTCCCTCCATCGACACGATCAGCAGCATGGTGCCGCTCTGGCAGGCCATCGCCACCTTCAGCCATCGCAGCGCTCCACTGCTCTTCACCAGGCCGCTGCTGCACCACTGGCTTAAGTGCGCCGGGGAGAGCACGGCGCAGTGGCGCGAGCTGGCGACGCTGCCGAGAACGCTGGTGCACAACGACTTTAGCCCGCGCAATATCGCGCTGCGCCGTGAGGATGCACGCCTCTGCTGCTGGGACTGGGAGCTGGCAACGCTGCATGTTCCGCAGCGCGATCTGGCTGAACTCTTAACGTGGACGCTCGATGAGCGCACCACGCTGCAAACGCTGTTACACCACGTGGAGTTTCACCGCAGGCAACTGGCAAGGCGTCTGGGAACCGCTATTGATGTCGGGGAGTGGTATCGCGGTTTCTGGCTCGCCCTGCGCGACTTCGGCCTGCGCCGACTGTCGTTTTACCTGATGCTTCATCACGTCAAGCCACGCCCCTGGTTTCCCGCCATTTTGCGCACCTGGGGACATCTGATTGAGCTTAGTGAGCAACGGATCTAAAAGGAGTTACCGTGAACTATCTCTACTCTGCCGCCGATGCGGTCACACTTGATGAGCAGCAACTGGGCGGCAAGGCAGCCAACCTCTTGTGGCTCACCGCCCATGGTTATCCGGTACCGGACTGGTGGGTGATCCCCGCCGGTGCGATGGATGAGATGCTGCGCTGCGATGCGAAAGCCTCGCAGTGGGTCGCCCAGCTCTCGCCGGAGATGCCCGCGGATCAGATTGAAACCATTGCCGGGAAAATCAGCGCGCGCCTCGCCCGGCTGCCGCTGCCGGAGCCCCTGATGCATGCGCTCGCCACACTGGGCGACGAGCGGTTCTGGGCGGTGCGCTCCTCCTGCAGCGACGAGGATGCCCGTCAGGCCTCTTTTGCCGGGCAGATGGACAGCTTTCTCTTTCAGCGCGGCCTGCAGCAGCTGGTCGATGCGGTAAAAGGGGTGATGATGTCAACCTGGAGCGCACGCGCCATGGCCTATCGTCAGCGCAAAGGTCTGGCGCTCAGCGCGATCCACTGCGCGGTCATTGTTCAGGAGATGGTCGAAGGCGAGGTGTCAGGCGTACTCTTTACCGCACACCCGGTCAGCGGTTCGCGCCAGACGATGCTTATCTCTGCTGCCTGGGGATGCGGAGAGGGGATCGTTTCGGGGCAGTGCAACACCGACGAGTTTAACGTCCCGCTGCAGGGGAGCGGCTTTACACAACAGCTCAGCCAGAAACACACCGCCGTGGTCTTTGACCGCAAGCGCGGCACCGGCACCCGGGAGGTGACGCTTGATGACAGCCAGGCGGCGGCACCCTCGCTGAAGGCGGCGCAAATCCTCGCCCTGCGCGATATGGGCGCCGCGATCGCCCGGGCGCTGCGCGCGCCGCAGGATATTGAGTGGACGCTCAAAGATAACCATCTGCACCTGCTGCAAACCCGGCCCATTACCCATCTGCCGAAAGATAGCGGCTGCGCGAGCGAGACGCTGATCTGTGACAATGCCAATATTCAGGAGTCTTACTGCGGGGTGACGACGCCGCTCACCTTCTCCTTCGCCCGCGCCGCTTACGCCACGGTGTATGAGCAAACTCTGCAACTGGCAGGCTGCTCTGCCAGGGAGCGCGAGCAGCGCCGGGCCATTACTGACAATATGCTCAGCCTGGTGCGCGGTCGGGTCTATTACAACATCCAGAACTGGTATCGGGCTCTGCTGCTGTTGCCGTCGTTCAGGATGAATAAAAGTGATATGGAAGCGATGATGGGGCTGGAGGAACCGGTGGATATCATCAAGGATAAGCCGCTTTCCACGCGTGAAAAGGTCGCCGCGCTGCCGGCGATGCTAAAGATGGGCGCGCGGGTCACCTGGGCGCTCTTCACGCTTGAACCGCGTATCCGTCAGTTTTTGCATAACTACACTCTCGCGCAGAGCCATGTCGATCGCGACACTCTCCACACCCTCTCTCCGGCGGAGCTTATTGGTCGGCTTAAATACCTTGATGAACATCTGCTGAAGCGCTGGACCGCGCCCATTGTGAATGACTTTTATGTTGCCCGCTATAACGGCAAAGTGCAGTCCGTACTGCGCGCAGCCTGGCCCGATGAGCATCAGCAATTAAGCGGCGATCTGCTGGCAGACGAGGAGCAGCTGATCAGCACGGCGCCGACCCGGCATCTGCTGGCGCTGAGCCAGTATGCCCGTCAACGCCCGCAGCTGGCGGCCCTTATTCAAAGCGATAGTAGTCCCCATCTGCTTATCCGCCTTAACGCGCTGGATAGCTATTTTTATCAGCAGTGTCTCGACTACATCGAGCAGTATGGCGATCGCACCATTGGCGAACTGAAGCTGGAGAGCATCACGCTGCGTCAGGACCCCCGTATTCTCTTTAACATACTGAGGAGTTATCTGAGCAGTGAAACCGTGCAGGCAAAGCCGACGGCGAAGCTGCGGGCCGACGCGGAAGAGAGGGTCTTCTGCCATTTGCAGCAAACGCGCGGCAAGCGCGCGCTGGCGCGCTTCAAACGCCATCTCAGCAGGCTGAAACGGGCGATCCACCACCGCGAAACGATGCGTTTCACCCGCACGAAAATGTTTGCCCTCTACCGCGATATCTATCTTCAACTGGGGCACCAGCTGGCGCTCGAAGGGGTGCTGGACAGTGACCGGGATATCTTCTGGCTGACACGGGAGGAGATCTACCAGGGGCTTGAGGGAACGGCGGTGCAAACGGGCTTAACCGCCCTGATTGCGCAGCGGCGCGCCGAATATGCGTGCTATCAGCAGGAGGAGGAGCCCGCTCACCGCTTAACCATTACGCAGACGCTGTTCCAGCAGCAGACGCTGCACGCCGCGCAGCCAGCGGCGGCGGATCTTACGCACCTGCAAGGCACCGGCTGCTACCCCGGTATCGTGGAAGCGCCGGTGAGCCTGGTGCTCTGCCCGGAGGAGGCGAGCAACCTGGCCGGTACCATCCTCTGCACCGTGCGCACCGATCCGGGGTGGGCGCCGCTCTTTCCCGGCCTTGGCGGTTTGATTGTCGAGCGCGGCTCGACGCTGTCGCACTCCGCCATCGTCGCCCGCGAGATGGGTATTCCGGCCATTGTTGGTGTACCCGGCGTGACCCGCCAGCTTCAGCAGGGCGAGGTGATCCGCATGAACGGCGCGAACGGGAAGATTACGCGCAACATCGAGAGAGGGAGAGGGGAACATGAGCCGACCATTGATTGAGCAGGAGTGGCGGGCGGGCGATACGCTGGAGAAGGGGTTTCTGGCGATTGCACCGCAGATCTATGCGTGTGATCCATTCTGGCCTGGCGAAGAGGCTGCCGTCATGGCGCGCCAGTTTAGCGCCGCCAACCCCTTTATGCAGCAGGGCCGCGTCTGGACTGGTTACATCCGCGACTGTGCGCGCTTAGCCGGTTTCGCCACCCTCAACGCCGCAGGGGAAACGGTGGTGAATTTTGGTTTCTGGGAAACCATTAATAACTGCATTCCTGACCATCGCCTGTTTCGCGCCCTGATGCGCTGGGCAAAAACCCAGGGCGCTTCACGGCTTATCGGGCCGATTAATTTCAGCACGTTAGGCAAATTTCGCCTGCGCCTGGACACGCCGATCAGCGCGCCGTTTGCCGGCGAGCCCTATAACCCGCCGTGGTATCAGCATCTGCTTGCGCAGATGGGGTTTCAGCCGCTGGCGCGCTACTTCTCGCTCTTTGAAGATGCAAATACGGTGCGTCAGTTGCCCCTTCCCGAAAAGGATATCGGGCGCTGGCGGGCGGCTGATTTCTCCCTCCGACCGCTGACCCCCGCGCTGTGGCTGGCGCACCGGCAGGAGCTTTATACGCTCATCATCCACCATTTTGCGAAGAGCGTCGGCTGGACTCCCGGCAGCGAGGCGCTCTTCGACTGGCACTTTAATGTCGAATCGTTGCAACCCTGTTTCGATGCGCCGGGCTCCTGTCTCGCCTTCGGCCCACAGGGCGATGTCGCCGGCCTGCTGTTTAACCTGGCGGACAGGCGTCAGCGAACCGGGATCTTCAAAACCATCATGATTGTGCCGCGCTACCGCCGCTCGCCGCTCTACGCCACGCTGGTGCGCCGCTTTCTCTTCAGTTTTGATGCCCAGTGGCCGCGCCTCGGCGCGGCACTGCTTAACTGGAAAGGGCCGACGACCGCCACCGCGCTGCGCGCTTGTCGTAGCCCGCACAAGGTTTTCCACCACTATGGGCTCTATTACAGGGATGTGCGCTATGAACTTCTGTGACTATTTGCTGCAACAGCCTCAATCGCTGCCCGCGCTCTGCGGCGGGCGTGAAATCCTCACCTATGCGCAGCTTCTCTCCCGCGCGGCGGTGTATCAGCGCAGGCTGGAGCGCAGCGGGCTGCAGGCCGGCGCGCGCGTACTGCTGCTGCTGACTGCGGAGATGGAGTTTTACCCTCTGCTCTACGCGATGCTGGGGGCCGGACTAATACCCGTACTGGTGCAAAAAAATCTGCCGCGCCAGCAACTGCGTAGCTGCCTGAAACAGGCGCGTCTGAGCGCCATGATCGTGGCGCAAAAGGCGGGGAAGCATTGGTATCTGCTGCCGGAGCTGTGGATGATTCGCCGCTTTACGATCGATACCCCGCGGCTCTTTACCGCCCCCTTAGAACAGGCGGAGGCGGAGGCGGAGGGCGCTGGCACCGCCTTTCGCGTTCAGCCCCTTGATGATGAGGCGACCGCGCTGCTGACCTTTACCAGCGGATCGACGGGCACGCCAAAAGGGGTCGTGCGCTCCCACCACTCTCTGCTGGCGCAATGCCGGGCGATGAGCCACTTCTTTGCGCACCGCCAGCCGCGGGATGTCACCTCTTTTCCGCTCCTGACGCTCTTCAGTCATTTTCACGCGGGGTGCTGCTATTTGTTGCCTACTTTTGATGCGCAGGGCCGCCTGCCGGTGCAGATGATTGCCGACACGATTAACGCTGAGGCGATCACGCGCCTGAGTGTCTCGCCCGCCTGGCTACGCGAGCTTGTCGCCTATGCCGATGTGCAGCAGTGCCGCTTTCCTGCGGTGAGGGAGGTGATTATTGGCGGCGCACCGGTGACCCGCGCGCTGTTACTTGCTGCCCGCGACTATTTTCCACACGCGCGCTGCGCGGTGAGCTATGGCGCGTCGGAAGCCGATCCCATCAGCAATGTTGATGCGAATGAGCTTCTTGACGCCTGGGACAAGCAGCCAGGCTACCTTGTCGGGCGATCGGGGCCGCAAACCGCGATCCTGATTGTGCGTCAGCAGGCGCCACAGCCCGCGGGGGAGGAGGGAGAGATTTGGGTCTGCGGGCCGCAGGTGCTGACCCGTTATCTTGATAACCCGCAGGCGGAGCGGCGCACTAAAATCCGCGATAGGGAGGGGCGCATCTGGCACCGCACCGGAGACAGCGGTTTTCTGGATGCGCAGCAGCGCCTCTGGTTGACGGGCAGGATCGCCGACCAGCTGCGCACACCCTCCGGCTTAACCCTGTCGCCTTATCCCGTGGAAAAGCAGCTCAATGACCTGCCGGGGATCACCGCCAGCGCGGTGGTGCAGGGGCCGCAGGGGGAGATTTGCGTGGTGCTGCAACAGGCGGCGCAGTGCCGCGCCGCCGCGCCATTGCTGGCAACCCTCTTTCCCGATGAGCCGGTCCGCTTCTGGGTCTGCGCAAAACTGCCCGTCGATGCGCGCCATTACAGCCGTATCGATCGCGCGCGGCTGCGTTGCTTGATCGCACGGCGAAAACTGAAGCCCTTTTGTCCGGAGGTGTGCTGATGAGATCTCCCTTTATCTGCCGTCTCTCATTACCAGATTGCCTGACGCTGACGGGCATGGTTATCGCCCTTGCCGGGATAGAGGCCGCCTTATCCGGCGCTATCTGGCTCAGTATCAGCCTGCTTTACCTCGCCATGCTGGCCGATGCGCTGGATGGCAAACTGGCGCGCTGGCTCGGCTGCGAGCGACCGTTTGGCCGCTATCTTGACGGCTTTTGCGATCTGCTGCTCTACCTGGTGGCGCCTGCGCTGATTTTTTATCTCAGCGGCTATCGCGGCGGCGGCGCGTTTTTTCTTGCCCTGATGGTGGTGTGCGGCGCGCTTCGGCTCTCCCGCTTTAACGAAAGCGGCAATATCACCCACAACGCCGCGCTGGCTTATCTGGGCATGCCGGTCTTCTGGAGTCTGTTTATCCTCAGCGGCTGGTCGCTGCTGGCGCTCTTTTTGCCGCCTCGGTTCTGCTCAGCGCTGCTGAGCGTGACATTAACGCTGTTCAGCCTGGCAATGCTCCTCGATCGCCCCTTTCCTAAGTTCTCCTCACTGATGGCCCTCTTTTCGCTCTGTCTTAGCGGCGCGGCGCTGTTTGGCGCGCTGCATCTCGGAGGCGTGTATGGATGACCCTTCACCGTGGATGCTCTGGCGGCTACTGCTGCCGGTGTTTATTGCCGGCTGCGTGCATATGGTGGTGGTGACCTGCAACATGCTTCCCTGGCTCGCGGTTCCGCTCAATGCGCGTCTGTTTGGCAGCAACAAGACCTGGCGAGGGGGGGTGGTGGTGCCGCTTATCAGCACGCTGGTGGCCCCGCTCTGTCTGGCTGATGAGGTGGATAACCCGTGGCTGCTGGGCGCGGCGACGGGGCTGGGGTATATGCTTGGCGAACTGCCGAACTCGGCGCTGAAGCGGGGGCTGGGTATTGCGCCGGGCACGCTGCCCGTGCGCAGGAAAGGGCTGTTTCTCTTTCTCGATCAGGCGGACTCCGGCATCGGTGTAGCGCTGGCGTGCGGCTGGGCGCTGGCGCTGGATGCGCGGCAGGTATTGCTCCTGCTGGTGCTCTTTATCCTCAGCGTACCGGTCATCAAGCTAATGCTCCATTCGCTCGGGCTCAAAGAGAGCCGCTTTTGATCCCCTCGGTCGCAGAGATAAAAAAACCGCCCTGCAGGCGGTTTTTTATGCAGGAAAGCGCTACTCCCGCCCGGCTATCCAGTCACGGATCAGCGGCCCGGCCTGCTGCAACGCCTGCGGGCTGAACATGCCATCATGGCTGCAGGGCAGGGTGTGGGTCACGACTCTCCCCTCAACGAAGGGCGACCACAGCTGCGCATCAAGTCTCTCTTCACCGACGCGGCGCGTTGCCGCGCGCAGGAACAGAATATCCCCCTGAAAGCGCGACGGTGTGAACGCCGCCAGCAGACGTGGCGCCTCGCGGAATTCAGCAAGGATATGCTCAAAAACCACAGGCTCCATCACCGCCAGCGGATGCTCCTGCGCCACTAAGCAGCGGCGCAGCGCCTCGACGGTGAGCGCACTCTCATCGGGCACGCTGCCGGTTAAGGCTTCAAACAGCGCAGCGAGGCTCTCGCTGTCTTGCCGCTCTTTTTCGCGATAGCGTTCGCCCAACGGGTAGCCATCGAGCAGGATCAGGGCGCTGACAACTTGTCCGGCCTGCTGCAACAGGGTGGCGATTTCATGGGCCAGATGGCAGCCAAACGACCAGCCGAGCAGGGCATAAGGGCCGTTTGGCTGAACCTTCACTATCTCCGCAAGGTAACGTTTTGCCAGCGCGTTAACCGAGGGTAATGACTTGCCGCTGCTCAACCGTTGCGCCTGCAGGCCAAACAGCGGCTGCGCATCGCCAAGCCAGGGAATAAGCCCGGCGTAGGACCAGCTCAAGCCGCCACCGGGCGGCAGGCAGAAGAGGGGCGTTTTCTCTCCGCGCGGTTGCAGTGGCAGCAGCACATCCAGCACGTTACTGCGCTGATTACTCTGTAGCCTCTGTGCCAGCAGCGCCACCGTCGGGTGCTCAAACAGATCGCGCAGGGTCAGTTTCACCTTCCACGTTGTGTCGATAGCGTTAATCAGCCGTGCCGCCAGTAAGGAGTGGCCGCCGAGTGCAAAAAAGCTGCTGTCGACGGTGATCGCTTCCACATTGAGCAGCTCGCAAAACTGCCTGGCCAGCCAGAGCTCCCGCTCGTTTTGCGGCGCGCGTCCTGGCTCAATATGAAAATCGGGCTTCGGCAAATCGGCAAGCGCCAGCTTACCGTTGGCGTTAAGCGGCAGCGCCGCCAGCAGCACAATCGCCGCCGGCACCATAAAGTCCGGGAGCCGATCGCGCGCAAACTGTTGCAGAGAAGCGCTCAGATCTGCCTCCTGCACAGAGGGCACCACATAGGCGACAAGCTGCTTATTACCGTGGCGATCCTCAAGCGCCACCACCGCGGCCTGCTGAACCGCAGCGTGCTGCTTGAGCACCATCTCCACTTCACCGGGTTCAATACGGAAACCGCGAATTTTCACCTGCTGATCGCGGCGGCTGTCAAAACAGAGCGCGCCATCGCGCCGCCATTTGACAATATCGCCGGTGCGATACATCCGGCTTCCCGCTGGGCCAAAGGGATCGGCGACAAAGTGTGCCGCACTCAGCGCCGGGTGGTTGACATAGCCGCGCGCCACCCCGCGCCCGGCGATATAGAGCTCCGCCGCCACGCCCGGAGGCACCGGCTGAAGATGGCTATCAAGCACGTAGAGACGGGTGTTATCGAACGCTCTGCCAATCGGCACGTCAACATAGGGCGCATCGGCCTGGGTGATGAGGTAGTCCGTCGCATAGGTCGTGATCTCCGTCGGGCCATAGATATTCAGCAGTTCGAGGTGCGGCCAGCGCTCGCGCACGGCTTGTACCGCGCTGGCAGAGATCTTCTCCCCGCCGGTGTAGACCCGGCGCAAGCCTGCGAGAGCGTCGCTCGCCTCCTCGGCAATCAGGCGGAACAGCCCGGAGGTTAAAAAGGCGGTCGTGACCTTGCCCTCAACGAGGGTGGCGGTGAGCAGCGGCAGATCCAGCGTCTCGCCGGGGACGATCACGGCATGGTGACCATTGAGCAGCGTCCCCCACAACTCCCAGGTTGAGGCGTCGAACGCATAGGCCGAGTGCAGCAGAATGCGCTGGCAGGCCTCCGCTTGCCAGCGGCGGTCGCGGGCTAATGCCAGCACGTTATCCTGGGTGGTGGCAATCCCTTTCGGTTTGCCGGTCGAACCGGAGGTAAACATCACATAAGCCAGATGGTGCGGCGTCACCGGTGTTGAGACAGCCGGAGCCGCGGCCTGGGTTGCCGCGTCATCGACGATAAGCCTCTGCACGCCCGCAGGCAGCGCGGCCTGGCTGTGATTTTCATCTACCAGCACGCAGCGCACATCCAGTTCATCAATAATATGTTGCCAGCGTTCAGTGGGATCGCTTGCGCGTAGCGGCACATAGAAACCGCCCGCTTTCACCACGGCGAGAAGGGCAATCACCAGCGAAAGAGAGCGTGTCATTAACACCGCCACGCCCTGTTCCATGTTTACGCCCTGGTGTTGCAGGCGCCGCGCGAGAGCGTTGGCGCAGCTATCCAGCTGCTGATAGCTGAGTTGTTCCTGCGCGCAGCTGACGGCAATACGCTGCGGCGTGGCGGCAACCTGGCGGGAAAAGTGCGCGGCTAAGGTGGCTGGTGGCACGTCGCAGTGAGTCTCGTTCCACACATCAAGCATCTGCTTACGCTGGCGGTCACTGAGCAGCGGCAGCGTCATCACCGCGCTATCCGGTGCATCAACCATGGCTTGCAGCAGGTGGGTGAAGGAGTCCGCCAGGGCAGTGATGGTCTGCGCATCAAAGCGATCGACCGGGTAGTCGATCTGCACCTCCAGCGCGCTAACGTCGCCGCGCGGGTCGTGGACCTGCTCAACGTTGAAGGTCAAATCAAACTTGGTGGTCACCAGCCCTACCGGCTGCGGCAAAAGCGACAGCTCCGCGAACTGCGGCGGCGTGGCGTCGTTATTTTGCAGCACCATCATCACCTGGAAGAGCGGATGCCTGCCACTGACGCGCTCGGGATTGAGGCTTTTCACCACCCAGTCAAAGGGAACCTCCTGGTTAACCCAGGCGGAGAGCATAAACTCGCGCACCTGAGCCAGCGCCTCACCGACGGTGGGGTTTGCTGCCAGATCAACGCGAAGTACCAGCGTATTGACGAAGAATCCCACCAGATCGCGCATTGCCTCATCTGAACGTCCGGCGACGGCGGTGCCGAGCGTAATATCCTCTCCAGCCCCCATTCTGCTAAAGAGGATGGCGGCGGCGGTTTGCAGCACCATAAAGGGGGTGGCCCCCTCATGGCGGGCCAGCTGTGTAATCTGCTGATAGAGACGCTCATCAATGCGCAGCCTGACCTGCTCACCGAGATAATTCGTCTCGGCAGTCGGATGACGATCGACAGGCAGAGCCATCGCCTCGGGCACGCCGGAGAGAGCCTCGCGCCAGAACGCGAGCTGCCGGGCGGCGATCTCGCTATGGTTCTCTATTTCACCCAACCTCTCGCGCTGCCAGAGGGCGTAATCGGCATACTGCACCGGCAACGGCGTCCACTCCGGTATTTTCATGGCGCAGCGCGCCGTGTAGGCGCAGGCGAGATCGCGAAACAGCGGTGCCAGCGAACCGCCATCACAGGCGATATGGTGGATAACCAGCAGCAGCACATGCTCTTGTGTTTGCGAAAGGTGGAACAGCGTGGCGCGAAGCGGGATCTCATCTGCCAGCTCAAACGGGCAGGCAGCGGCGCGATTCAGGGCATCGGCCAGCGACGAGGCCGCGATGTCGTTCACCTCGAATGTCACCTCAAGTGCATCGGGCGCGAGGATCTCCTGCCAGGGCTGCCCCTGGTGGAGCGGGTAGCGGGTGCGCAGGATCTCATGGCGCGCAACCACATCCCGCACGGCTTCACGCAGTGCAGCGTCGTTCAGCGCCCCCTGTAAACGGATGGCGAGCGGCATGTTGTAGGCCGCATGGTTGTTATCAAGATTTTTCAGCAGCCACATGCGCTGCTGGGCTAAAGAGAGAGGCAACCGCGCGCTGCGCGGCTGGGGGCGTAGCGCTTCACCCGGCCGGCTTCCCTGTTTCGCCAGTTGGCCGGCGAGCTGCGCGACCGTTGGATAGTCAAACAGCGTGCGGATCGGCACCTCAACCTCCAGCGCGCGGGTGATAAGGCTCACCAGCCGCATCGCCAGCAGCGAATGGCCGCCGAGGGCAAAGAAGTCATCATCAATGCCGGGAAGATCTGACTGCAACACCTCGGCAAACAGCCCCTGCAGGATCTCCTCCTGCAGAGTGCGCGGTGCGCGTCGTTCGCTTCTGGCCGTCAAATCGGGGCGCGGCAGGGCGCGCTTATCCAGCTTGCCGTTGAGGGTCAGCGGGAACTGCGCAAGCTGGATAATCGCCGTCGGCACCATGTAGCCCGGCAGTTTTGCTGCCGCCACATTGCGCAGCGCGTCCATATCGAGTGGCGCGGGAGTGTCGCCAGTGACGTAGGCCACCAGCTGCGGCTGAGTGTCGGCATCAAGCAGCACCACCTCTGCATGGCTGACCTGTGGCGCACTGCGCAGCACGGCGGCAATTTCGCCCAGCTCAATACGAAAACCGCGCAGCTTCACCTGCTGATCCGCGCGCCCGAGGTAGTGCAGTTCACCCTCTTTGCTCCTGACGGCGATATCGCCGGAGCGATACATGCGTGAGCCCGGTGCCCCCCAGGGATCGGCGACAAAGCGCTGGCTGGAGAGGGCGACACGGTTCAGATAGCCGCGCGCCAGCCCGGCACCGCTGATATACATTTCGCCCTCCACGCCCGGCGGCACCGGACGCAGCGCATCATCCAGCAGATGGATGTGCTGATCTGGGATCGCCATGCCGATAAGGCTGCCTGTGGCCTCGCGTGCGCGCGCCGCGGTTAACGGCTGATAGCTCACATGCACGGTGGTCTCCGTGATGCCGTACATATTGATGAGTTCGGGTGCCGTATCCGGGTGGCGCTGATACCAGCGCGAAAGCTGGCTGAGATCGAGCGCTTCGCCGCCGAAAATGACCTTACGCAGCGCCAGCGGCAGCGCATCGTGGGGCAGGTTGCGCTCGGCTTCGATCAGCTGATAGAAGGCTGACGGCGTCTGGTTGAGGATGGTCACTTTTTTATCGCTTAACAGCCGCAAAAAGGCCTGCGGATCGCGGCTGACCATAAAGGGCACTACGACCAGTTCGCCGCCATAGAGCAGCGCGCCCCATATTTCCCAGACGGAGAAGTCGAACGAGCAGGAGTGAAACAGGGTCCAGATATCGTGGCATGAGAAGCTAAACCACGCCTCTGTTGCGGCGAAAAGACGCAGCACGTTGCTGTGCGGGATCATCACCCCTTTCGGGTTGCCGGTGGAGCCAGAGGTGTAAATGATATAGGCGAGATTGTGCGCCTGCACCGGGCGCAGCCGCTCGGTCTGCTGGAGATCGGCACCGCTGAGCTGCGCCAGTTGCTGCTGGCTTTCGGCGCTATCCAGAAGCAGCAACGGCGATTCGGCAAACATCCCCGCATACTCCTGCAGCGAAACGATCAGCGCCGGTCTGGCATCGGAAAGAATGTAGGCCAGCCGCTCAGGCGGGTTATGCACGTCCAGCGGCAGGTACGCCGCGCCCGCCTTGAGCACGGCAAGCGTGGCAACCAGCGCCTCAAGCGTGCGCGGTAGCGCCAGCGCCACACACTCCTCGCTGCCAATCCCGCAGCTCACCAGATGACGGGCGAGTTGGTTCGCCCGCTGGTTCAGCTCGTCGTAGCGCAGTGAATTATCGCCAAGCGAGAGGGCAGTGGCATCGGGATATTGCGCGGCGCGTTGTTCAAACACCTCATGCAGCGTGGTTTGCACGCTGTCAGCGAATGAGATCGGCACAGGAAGCAGCGCCTGCGCCTCCTGCGGCAGTAACAGCGAAGCATGACCAATAAGGCTGTCGGGGCGGTCGATGAGGGTATAAAGCAGATGCAGGAACCGGTCCGCCAGCCGCTCAACCTCTTCATCGGCAAAAATATCTGCCAGCGCGCTAAAACGCAGCGAGAGCGTTTCGCCGGGAACGGCGATGAGCCCCAGCGGATAGTGAGAGGCATCGCCGCCGCGGTGCGAGTCCAGCGAGACGGTTAACTTTTCGCTCGCCGCGGCACTTGCGCTGTGTGGGTAATTCTCAAACACCATCAGCGTATCAAACAGCGGTTCGCCGCCGGCGTCAGCCTGAATGGTGGTGAGATCGAGATACTGGCTGTCGAGCAGGCGCGTCTGCTCAGCCTGCAAACGTTGCAGCAGGGTGGCGAAACGCTCATCCATGCGCCACGTCAGGCGAAGCGGGAGCGTATTGATCAGTAACCCGACCATCCTTTCGATGCCGCTAAGCTCCGCCGGCCTGCCGGAAACGGTGATGCCAAAAACAACGTCGCAGCGCCCGGTGAGCGCGCCAAGCAGCATGCCCCAGGCGCACTGCAACAGAGTATTGACCGTCACGCCAAGCTCGCGGGCGCAGCGGTTAAGCTGCCGGGTTCGCCCGGCATCCACCGTTCTGTAGAGCAGGTGCGGTTGCAAATTGTCGGTGGTACGCCCACCGGCAAGGCAGGTGGGGGCTTGCAGGCCGCGTAACGCCTCGCGCCAGGCCTCGCGCATCTTCCCGGTGTCGCGCCGGGCGAGCCACTGCAGATAGTCGCGGTAGGGCACGGCTGGCGGCAGTTCACCCTCCGGCGTGTCAGCGAGGTATAAGCGAAACAGCTCTTCGAGCAGTACCGGGATCGACCAGCCGTCCAGCAACAGATGGTGGTTGGTGAAAATCAGCTTATGCTGCGTCGGCGCGCACTTTACAAGGGTAAAACGCAGCAGGGGCGGCGTGCCGGGGGCGAAGCGGTTGTTATAGTCCCTCTCAAGCAGCGTGTGAAAAGCCGACGTCTGCTGCTCCAGCGACATGGTGCTTAAATCAACCTCCTGCCAGGGGAGCGGCAGGCCGGAGAGGATCAGCTGAACCGGTGTGTCGACCTCTTCATACTCAAACCCGGCGCAGAGATGGGGATGGCGCGCCAGCAGCAGCCCGACAGCCTGTTTGAGCCTGGCGACATTCAGCTCCCCCTCAAGCTGATAAACCTGCTGCACCTGATAGGCATCGCTGCCGCGCGTATCAAGCAGCATATGGAACAGCAGACCTTTCTGTAACGGGGATAACGGAAGTATCTCTTTAATATCCATATTCATTTTTTCTTCGTCCATTTTGACTGAAGTTTTGACAGCCCCGCCTGTTGCAGCGCGACAAGGGGCATATCGGAAGGGGTGAAACCGCCGATATCTTCGACCTGCGTAAGCTGCGACAGGGCTTTCAGCCAGTTAAACCACCCCGTAGCCAGGCGACTTACCCGCTCTTCAGCATAAAGCTCAGTCGCCCGGCACCAGTTCGCCACCAGCACCGGGCCGCTCGCACGCTCTTCTACCATCGCATTGAGCGAGAGGGCGTGCGGCAGCGCGAAGCTGTCGTGCGCGCGGGTATCAAGCAGGTGGGCCTCAGCCGCAAGCTGCCAGTCGCGCGCCTCTTCGACGCTGAAACGACCCAGATAGTTAAAGCCGATTTGCGGTTGCGGCAGCGCGGCAAGCAGCGGGCGGGTTTGGCGGTTGAGATAGCGCAGCAGGCCATAACCCAGCCCGTTCTCCGGCACCTGGCGCAGCTGCTCTTTGACACGCTTGAGGGCGCTGTCCAGCGAGTCGGGACGGGTCAGCTGCGCGCGACCCGGCGCCAGACGCACCGGGTAGAGCGTGGTAAACCAGCCAACGGTACTCGACAGCTCCGTGCCCGCTAACTCTTCGCGCCCGTGCCCTTCGACATCCAGCAGCACATCCGTTTGCCCATCCTCGCGCCAGGCCGTGATGGCCAGTGCCAGGGCGCAGAGCAGCACATCATGGATACTGGCGTGAAAGCGTGCCGGCAGGGTCGCCAGCAGGGGCTGGGTGAATTCGCTACCAAGCTCCATGCGCAGAGATGCGCTGGTGGCGAGGGTGTCACGCGCGTCTGCCAGAGGCCGTGTGGTTAACAGCGCGTCCGGCTGGCTGAGCACGCTCTGCCAGTGCGCCAGCTCATCGCCACGGCGTTGCGCCTCCTGCTCAAGGCGCATCGCCCAGGTGCGAAAGGAGGTGCCCGCGTCCGTCAGCTGCGCCTTTCTCCCCGCGCTGCGCGCGCGCCAGAGGGCGAGCAGATCGGAGGCGAGTATCCGCCAGGAGACGCCATCCACTACCAGATGGTGGAGTAGCAGCATCAGCTGCCCCGGTTGCCCGAGCGCGGCGCGGAACCAGACGGCCTGCACCATCTTACCGCGCGCCGGATCGAGCCGCTGCTTCGCCCGGCGACAGGCCTCCTGAATCTGCTGCTGCCGTTGTTCGGCTGAGAGAGGCTGGTCATCGATAATCTCCAGCATTCCATTCTCATCAGCGGCAGGCGGCACACAGAGAACGATGTCGCCGCTGGCATCGCGGCGGGCAGTTAAGCGCAGCGCATCATGATGGCTGACCAGCGCGGCGAGCATCTCCTGCAGAGCCTGCGCATCCAGATTGGCGGGCGTTTGCAGCAGCGTAGCCTGGCAGAAGGCGTTGATATCGCCGGGGTTCTCCATTAACCAGTGGACGATCGGCGTGGCGGGCAGCTCGCCGACGGCGGCAATCTGCGGAGCGCTTTCCCGCTCCGCAACCGCGGTCATGATGCTGGCCAGCCCGGCGACCGATTTATGCTCAAATACATCGCGTGGGGTGAAAAGCCACCCCGCCTGGCGGGCGCGTGCCACCAGCTGTATCGCCGTGATGCTGTCGCCGCCCAACTCGAAGAAGCTCATTGTGCGGTCAACCTCCGGCAGATTGAGCAACTCGGCGAACAGCGTACTAAGCAACTGCTCCTGCGCGTTACACGGTGGGGTGTGCTGCGCGCGGGCAAACTGCGGTGCAGGCAGCGCCCGGCGGTCGACTTTGCCGTTTGGTGTGACCGGGATCGCCGGTAACAGGACAACGGCAACCGGCAACATATAGTCCGGCAGAAAGTCGCGCAAAAAGTCGCGGATCTCCCCGCCCTGCGCGCGCTCATCGCGGGCGACGGCGTAGGCCACCAGCTGGCGCAGGCCGGGCTTATCTTCACGAACAATCACCGTTGCCTGCGCAACCTGCGGATGTTTGCGCAGCTGGGATTCAACCTCACCCAGCTCAATACGAAAACCGCGGATTTTGACCTGGTGATCGACGCGCCCGGCAAACATCAGCTCGCCGTCACTGCTCCAGCTTGCCATATCGCCGGTGCGGTACATCCGGCTGCCCCTGGCACCAAAGGGGTTGGCGACGAAGCGTTCCGCCGTTAAATCGGGTCGTTTCAGGTAGCCCCGCGCCAGGCTTTCACCGGCAATATAGAGCTCACCTTTAACTCCCGGCGGAACGGGGTTCAGATGTGCATCCAACACATAGGCCTGCATATTGAAAATCGGCCTGCCAATCGGCGGCAGGCGATCGGCCTGCAACGGCTGGCTGATGGTGGCGCACACGGTCGATTCGCTCGGCCCATAGGCGTTAATCATCCGCCGACCGGAGCCCCAGAAGGCAATCAGTTCCGGCGGGCAGGCCTCCCCGGCGACGATGAGTGTCGCCAGTTCGGGCAGCGGTTCGCGCGGCATGACCGCCAGCCCAACCGGCGGCAGCGTGGCGTGGGTCACAGCGCGTTCGCGCATGAGGGTATAGAGCGGTTTGCCGGGCGTGAGCGCCTCTTTTGTGGCTACAACCAGCGCCGCGCCGCTCAGCAGCGCCATGCTGATATCCCAGAATGAGGCGTCGAAGCTTAGCGAGGCGAACTGCAATACACGGCTTTGCGGCGTGACGTGGAGGCGCGCAACCATGCTGGCAACCAGGTGACCAATCCCCCGATGGGTGACGACGACACCTTTTGGTGTACCGGTCGAGCCGGAGGTGTAAATAAGGTAGGCGGCGTTATCGCACTGTAGCCTGCGCGGCAACGTAATCTCTTCTGCGCTCTGTTCGGCAAGCAGCCCGCGCAGGGCCGGGTGGTCAAGGTGTAGCGCGGCATACGCCGGCGCCAGCCGGTCGGCAAATTCTGCCTGGCTTACCACCAGCCCTGGCTGCGCGTGGCTTAACATGTACTCCACCCGATCGGGCGGATAATCAGGATCGAGAGGCAGATAGGCCGCGCCCGTTTTCATCGTGGCAATCAGCGTGACAATCAGCGCAACGGATCGCGGCAGTGCGATGGCGACAATCTGCTCGGCACCGATGCCCCGCGCCAGCATCAGATTCGCCAGGCGGTTTGCCCGCCGATCCAGCTGTGCGTAGGTCAGCGTCTCCTCATCGGCAATCAGGGCCGTTGCCTGCGGCGTGGCGCGCACGATGGCTTCAAACTGCTCAGCAAATGTCGCGGCGGGAACGTCCCGCGCGCTGTTATTCCACACCTGCATAATTTGATGTTGCTCAGCGTCGCTGAAGATCGGCAGTTCGCTCACGCGACGCGCGGCATTGGCCGCAATGGCTGCCAGCAAGTGGGTGAAATAGCCCGCCATGCGCACGACGGTGGCCTCGTCAAACAGATCCACGGCGTACTCCACCATGCCGCGCAGCCCCTCAGGCGTCTCTTCGAGGTTGAAGGTGAGATCGAATTTCGCCACCGGCAACGATGGCGTGGCGACGGCGGTTTCCAGCTCATCGAACAGGGCATCGCTGCGCGCGACGTTTTGCAGCACCAGCATCACCTGGAAGAGGGGATGCCGCGCCAGCGAGCGTGCGGGATTTAACGCCTCAACCAGGCTCTCGAAGGGGAGATCCTGGTGCTCCCAGGCCGCCAGCGTCTGTTCGCGAACGCGATCGAGTAACGTCACGAAGGTCGGATCACCGCTGAGATCGGTACGCATAACCAGAGTATTGATAAAAAAGCCCACCAGCGGTTCGAGCGCCTCATCGCTACGCCCCTCGCTCACCGTGCCGAGTGGGATATCCTCACCGGCGCCGCAGCGGCAGAGCAGCACCGCCAGCGCGGCTTGTAACACCATAAACAAGCTGGCGTTATGCTGCCGTGCCAGCGCCTCTAACGCGGTGGTTGTCCGGGCATCAATGGCAAAGTGGCACTGTTTACCCACGTAGCTGGCGCGCAGCGGGCGCGGCCGATCTGTGGGCAACTGAAGCTCATCGGGCAGGTCGTGCAGAGTATCGCGCCACCAGGCCAACTGGCGGTTAAAGAGGCTCGCTTTCTCCTCCGGCGCGCCCAGCAGCGCCTGCTGCCACAGCGTGTAGTCGGCATACTGCACCGCAAGCTCTGCCCAGGCGGGCGACTGGTTCCGTGCGCGGGCGTTGTAGGCCTCTGCCAGATCGCGCAGCAGCGGGGCGATCGAGCCGCCATCGCTGGCGATATGGTGCATCAGGATAAGTAACAGATGCTGCCCTTCATCCACCTTAAACAGCCATGCGCGGCAGGGATCTTCCTGCGCCAGATCGAAGGTATATTGCGCCGCGGTCTGCACGGCGTGGGGCAGATCGTCGGCGGAAACCGTGAGCTGGGTCAGCGGGCAACATGCCGACGACGGCGGAGTGATCTTCTGGCAAACCGTGCCATCGTTAAGCTCGTGAAAGCGTGTGCGCAGGCTTTCATGGCGCAGCACGATATCGTCGAGCGCCATCATGAGGGCGGAGACGACGACCTCTCCCCGTAAGGTGAGAGTAACGGGCATGTTGTAGGTGAATTTACCCTGCTCAATACGATCGACCATCCAGAGGCGACGCTGTGCTGAAGAGAGCGGCAGACGCGGCGGTCGCTGGTGTGGGCAGAGGCGCGGACGCGCGCTCCCGCTGGCCTGTAACCGCCCGGCAAACTGCGCCACTGTCGGTGCTTCAAACAGATCACGGATCGCCGGGTTGAGATTGAGCACCCGGCGAATTCTGCTGACCAGGCGGGAGGCCATCAGCGAGTGTCCACCGAGGGCAAAGAAGTGATCGTCGATGCCTACCTCCGGCACCCCTAACACTGCGGCGAAGAGCGCACAGAGAGTGCGTTCAAGATCATTACGCGGCGCACGGTGCGCGGCGGTGGCGAAGTGCGGCGCAGGGAGGGCGCGCTGATCGACTTTACCGTTGGCGGTCAAAGGAAGCTGCTCAAGCGCAATGATCATGGCTGGCACCATAAAGTCCGGCAGCTGCGCGCCCAGCGCCCGACGCAGCGCGTCGGCATCGCAGGTTTCGCCAGGTTTGGCCGTCACCCACGCGATGAGCTGCCTGTTTCCCGGGCTGCTTTCACGGGCGCTCACCAGCGCCTGGGCGACCGTTGCCTGCTTCTGCAGGGCCGCCTCAACTTCAGCCAGCTCAATGCGGAAGCCGCGAATTTTAACCTGCTGATCGCCACGGTTGAGGTACTCCAGCACGCCATCCTGCCGCCAGCGCACCCAGTCGCCGGAGCGATACATACGCGCGCCAGGCGCTGAGAAGGGGTTGGCGACAAAATGCGTTGCGGTCAGACAGGGGTTGCGATGATAGCCGCGCGCCAGCCCAATGCCGGCAATATAGAGCTCACCGGGCATGCCGACAGGCACCGGGTTGAGATAAGCATCAAGGACATAAACCTGCATGTTGTCCAGCGGTGTGCCGACAGGCACCGTCACGCCGTCGGGGATCTGCGCCATGCGCCAGGTCGTTGCGAAGGTGGTGGTTTCCGTTGGGCCATAGCCATTCATCATCACAAGCGTTGGGTTGTGCCTCATCACCTCGCGAATCGCGTGCGTGGAGAGCACATCGCCACCCGCAATCAGTAAATGCACGGTCTTCATCGCCTGCGGATGCACCTCTGCCATCAGGTGAAACAGCCCGGCGGTGAGCCAGAGCGCGGTGATCTTCTCCTCGACGATAGTCTGCGTCAGCGTATCAATATCCAGCTCGCCCGCGGGCGCGACGATAACGGTACCACCGCACAGCAACGGTACCCACAACTCCCAGGTTGAGGCATCAAAGGCCGACGGAGAGTGCAGCAGCACCCGCTGATGATCCTCGGCCCGCCAGCGCCGATCCAGCGCCAGCGCCGCCACGCTCTGTTGCTCGACCGCAATTCCTTTTGGCTTACCGGTCGAGCCGGAGGTGAACATGATGTAGGCAAGCGTGCCGGGCACAGAGGGCTGCGGCGGGTTGCTTACTGGCCAGTGGGACTTCGGCAGATCATCAAGCAGGATCACGTTATCGACCGTGGGCCGCGGTAGTGCGGCATCCGCCAGCAGTAGCGTTGCACCGGCCTCATCCACAATGAACTGCTGGCGCTCCAGCGGATCGGTGATGCGCAGCGGCAGGTAAGCGCCACCCGCCTTGATCACGGCGAGCACGGCGATAACTTCGTTAATTGAGTGCTGCATCAGTAACCCGGCGCAGAATGGCGCGCCCCGGGTTTGCGCCATCAGGCGATGCGCAAGCTGGTTCGCTGCCGCATTGAGGTGGCGATAGCTCAGCGTTTTGTCACCCTCTTTCACCGCGATGGCGTCCGGGGCGCGCTGTACCTGCGTTTCAAACAGCCCGGCCAGCGTCAGCGGCGGCAACGTGACATCTGTTGCGTTCCAGCGCTTAAGCACGGTTTCACGCTGCGTATCGCTTAACAACGAGACCTCCGCGACGCGGGCGTCAGGGCGCTGCACAATGGTCTCGATGACCCGGATCAACTGTTGGGTAAAGCCCGCAATCGTGGCGCTATCATACAGAGCGGTGGCATATTCAATATGCCCGCTCAGGCGCTGCTGTGCCTCATCAACATCAAAATGAAACAGCAGATCAAATTTGGCGGTGGTGGTCGGGAGCTGACGTTGTGCCACCCCGACCTGCGGGAACGTGACCGCCTGCGGCCACGGCGTATCGACCACTATCATCACCTGAAAGAGCGGGTGGCGGGCTAACGTGCGGTCGGGTGCCAGCGCCTCGACGACCTGCTCAAAGGGGAGATCCTGATGCTGATTGGCTTCCAGCACCGCCGATTTCGCCTGGGCGAGGATGGCGTTAAGCGTCGGGTTGCCTCTCATATCCGTTCGCAGTACCGCCGTGTTGGCGAAATAGCCAATCAGCGGGAGCAGGGCGACGTCGCTACGGGCAAAGAGCGGCGTGCCGATCACGATATCATCGCCCGCGCCCAGACGGTGTAGCAGCGTTGCCACTGCCGTATGGAGCAGCATGAACAGACTCACGCCCAGCTCATCGCTCCGTTGTTTCAGGCGCGATAACAGCTCATGAGTGAGCGCAAAGTCAACGCGATCGCCGCGATAATCTGCCTGTGCCGGACGTGGCCGGTCGGCGGGCAGCGTCACCTCTTCCGGCACGCCTGCCAGCTGTTGACACCAGTAGGCCATCTGCTGCGTATAGCGCGCATTTGCGCCGGGCGCTTCGCTCAGCAAGGCGCGCTGCCAGAGCGCATAATCGGCGTACTGGACCGCCAGCGGCGGCAGCGACGGGCGTTGGCCCGTGGCCCGCGCCTGCCAGCAGAGGCTCAAATCCTCCAGCAGCGGTAAGAGTGAACCACCGTCCCCTGCGGTATGGTGAATGAGCAGCAGCAGAACATGTTGATCCGCTGCCAGCTGATAGAGCCAGGCTTTGACAGGCAGTTCGCTATCCAGCGCAAACAGATGCTGGCAGTGCTTCTCCAGTTGCTCATCAAGGTGCTCGGGGGCGATGGTGAGGGTCGGCAGCGTGAATTTGACGTCGTGTGCCGGAAGGATCTGCTGGCAGGGCATCTCTTCCTGTTGCGTTAAGAGGGTGCGCAGGCTTTCATGGCGAGCGATGACGTCAGAGAGCGCCTGCGCCAGCACAGCTGCATCCAGCGGGCCGCTCAGCGTTAGCGCCAGCGGCATGTTGTAGGCGCTGCTGGGGGCGATTTGCTGCTGCAACCACAAGCGCTGCTGGGCAAACGACATTGGCAGCTGCGGCGGGCGGGGTTGCGCGGTCAGCGCAGGGCGGGCCGGCTGGCTGTGCGTCTGCGCGATATGCGTGCTCAGTTCAGCAACCGTCGGCGCATCAAACAACGTTTTCAGTGACAGCTCCACGCCGAAGCTCTGGCGCAGGCGGTTCAGTAACTGCAGTGCTAACAGCGAGTGTCCGCCGAGGCTAAAAAAGTTGTCGTGTATACCCGGCGGTTCGATGGCCAGGCACTCGGCAAACAGCCGGCACAGCTCCTGCTGCTGCGCAGTAGTAGGCGGCACCCGGGCGAGAGAGGTAAAGGTTGGCTGCGGCAGTGCCCGGCGGTCAATTTTGCCGTTGGCTGTCAGAGGGAGATGCGCCAGCAGCATCACCAGCGCGGGCACCATATAGTCCGGCAGTTTTTGTGCTGATGCCGCGCGCAGCGCCTCCGGCGTACAGGCGTCAGCATTGTGTGCCACAACGTACGCCACCAGCCGTTTCTGCCCGCTCGCCGGCTCTTCATGAGCGACCACCAGCGCCTGTTTGACCTCGGGCAGAGCATGGAGCACGTTTTCAATCTCCCCGAGTTCAATGCGATAGCCGCGGATCTTGACCTGATTGTCGACCCGGCCAAGAAAGACGATCGTCTGCTCTTCGCTCCAGCAGGCCATATCGCCCGTGCGATACATCCGCTGGCCCCCTTCATCAAAGGGGCTGGCAACAAAGCGCTCGCAGGTTAAATCTGCCCGGTTGAGATAGCCGATCGCCAGCCCGTCACCGGCGATATAGAGCTCGCCTGGCTGCCCAACTGGCACCGGTTTGAGGGCGTCATCAAGGATATGGATACGGGTGTTAAAGAGGGGTTTACCAATCACCGACGGCGAGAGGTTCGCGGCGCTCAGTTCGCTTATGGTTGACCAGATGGTGGTTTCAGTGGGGCCGTAGAGCTGAATAACGCGCGCAGCGCGCGCGACCATCTGCTGCGCGAGCATGTTGGGTAGCGCGTCGCCGCCGACCAGCGCCGTCAGGCCCGCGAGCGAGTCGGGCTGATAGGCCACTAACCCATGCCACAGCGCGGGCGTGCCCTGCATATGGCTGATCTGTTTTTCAGCGATCGCCTGCGCCAGCAGACGCGGGTCGCGCGCACACTCCCGCGAAGCAATGACCACAGACGCGCCGCTCATCAGCGGCAATAAAAGCTCCAGCGCGGCGATATCAAAACTGAGGGTCGTTACGGCTAACAGCCGATGCTGCGCCGTCAGCTGCACGGTGTGCTGCATTGCGGTCAGGAAGTTTGTTAACGCGCCGTGGGAGACGAGCACCCCTTTCGGCGCGCCGGTGGAGCCAGAAGTAAAGAGCACATACGCCGGCTGCTGCGGCTGTGGCAGCGTCGCAGGGTTATCATCATTCAGTGCCGCAATGGCCGCCACCGCTGCGTCACTGTCGATCTGCTGCTGGCGATAACCCGTTATTATGCCGGCGGTTTGCGCCGAGGAGAGAATCAGCGCCGGTTGGGCGGTAGCAAGAATGTGTTGCAGGCGCTCCGCCGGGTGCCCGGCATCAAGCGGCAGGTAAACGGCCTGCGCCTTGGCGACCGCCAGCATGGCAATGACCATATCCACCGTGCGCGGCAATAACAGCGCGACACTGTCGCCGGGACGTACGCCCTGCGCCTGTATATAGCGGCTGAGCCGGTTTGCCTGGCAATTAAGCTCGCTGTAGCTCAATTGGGTGTGCCAATCGTCAAGGGCAGGCGCGTGCGGCGTGCTTCTGGCCTGGCGTTCAAACAGCGCCGCAAAGGAGAGGGGCGGCACGGGTGCGCAGGTATCATTTGCCTGCGCGAGAAGCCGCTCCTCCTCTACGCTTAGCAGCGAGGGGGCGGCAATCGGGGCGTGCGGATGGTCGATTAACTTGCTAAACAGCGCCAGCATGCGGTGGTGATGGGCGGATAAGCTCTCTGGGCTGTAGAGCGCGCTATTGGCGTCAAAGCCGACGACCAGCGTATGCGCATCGCCATAGCCATAAAAGAAGATCGCGAGATCTTCAACCGGGCCGTTGCTGGTATTCACCGGGAAGGTTTTCGCGCCGTTGAACGCCAGATCGTCGCCAAATAACTCAACGTTGACCGTGGTGTGGTAGAGCGGGCGCGTGAGGCTAAGGTCGCGGGTGAGATCGTCATGGGGATACTGCTGATGGCGTAACGCGGACATCATCTCTTTTGCTGCAAGGGCCAGCACATCATCAAGCGTCAGCGCAGGCGAGAGCGGCAGCCGCAACGGCAGGATGTTGGACATCATTGCGGGGGTGGTGCGCTGCACCCGCCCGACGCGTGCCGCCAGCGGCAGCCCAATCACCACCTCTTCGTGGCCTGTCATGCGGTAGAGGTAAATGGCGGTTAACGCCGTAAGCAGCTGGGGGAGCGTGCAGCCTGCGGCTTCGGCATGGCGATGCAGGGCGTGATGCAGGCCTGCATCAATATTTTTACGCTGGCGGATGATGGGCGCATCCGGCGCGCTGCGGCCTGCCAGGCTTGCTGCCGTAGGCGTATCCTGAAAGCGCGCCATCCAGTAGTCGCGATCGCGGATGAAGCGGTTTGAATTTCTGTAGGCGGCCTCCTCAGCAAGCAACGCGCGAAAGTTGCCGAAGGGCGTGGGGGGAACAGGTTTATCCATCACCAGCGCGTCGTAGATATCAACCGTGCGGCGAAGGATAAGCGAGGCGCCAAAACCGTCCAGCAGGATGTGGTGGCAGCAGTGGTAGTAGATATATCTCTTTGCGCTGAGCTTGATGAGAAAAAAGGTAAAGGCGTTCCCTTGCATAAGGGAGAAGTGCTGGTTTGTCTGCTCGCTCATAAAAGCCAGCGCGGCTTCCAGCGGCTCCGGACGCGCACTGAAATCGTAAAATGCGGCATCATAATTTTCGATCGCGGGAAGCTGCTGTTTTACCGTATTGTCTGTTTGATAAAATCGGCCGTGCATTGTTTCTGCTTCAGCGATCATTTGTCTGACTGCGGCTTTAAAAAAACGTGGGATCACTTCGCCATCAATAATTAAATATTCACTGATGGTATTATTTCCCGGATGCAGGGTGACTTCATTCGCTAGCCACATTCCCATTTGTGCAGATGTTAAGGCGACGTAATCCTTGTCAATTAGCGCGGACATAATTAAAACCTCAATAGTAGAAAACGACAAAAAAATTTGTACAACTACCTGTTTTGCAGGCTTCTGGGTTTAATGTCCGTCCAGTTTTGCTCAATGTATTGCAGGCATTCAGCCCGGGCTGCCGGGCCAAAGGTGGGCTCCCAGCCATCCGGGATCTGAATAAATTCAGGCCATAAAGCGTGTTGGTTTTCTTGATTAACTAATACGGTGAATATAAGACTCTCATTTTCGAAGGGATTGCTCATTGCTTTATCCTGTGCGTAAAGGGAACCTCATTTTTATATATAACAATCTCTGTTAAAGCAATAAAAATGGGTTTTCTTTGGTTTTGTTAATAACTTGCGTGCATATATAGCGCTTAAGTAAATTATTATTTTTATTTATGGCTGAGAAAATATTTAAGTATTTTTTTTGAGTGTTGTTTTGAGGCCTGGTGTTTAATTTGAGTGAATTAATGGCGGTGAAAAAATATAAGTAATAAAAGGGGTAATGCGGAGGTCGCTAAGCGGGGATAGTCAGCCTCTCCTGCATAAACGAAGAGAGGCTGTCACTCTGTATGGCGGGCGATACCTCAGGCAATAAGCGTGATGAGGTGATCCTCTGCGAGGAAGTAGTAACCCGTTAGCTGACTCCCCTGCGCTCTGCGCGCCGTCAGGGTTTGTGTCAGTTCAAGCGTGATGCGCTGCGCTGTCGTATCAATCTGGCAAACCCGGGCGGCATCGAAGTCAAAAAAGCGCCTTACTTCGGGGTAGAGCGCCTTGAACAGGCTCTCTTTCGCGGAGAAGGCGATCAGTAGCGCACTCTCATAGGGCAGAGGGCAGGCCGCGAGCAGCGCCTGCTCCTGCGCCGAGGTGAACATGTCGGCGGTTTCGCGCATGGTTTCCGGAGCCAACATTTCAATATCCACACCCGGCGTCAGGCCCCCATCGCCTGGCGCGATGATGGCTATCGCCCGGTCATGGGTATGGGAAAGACTGCCGCACCAGCCGGCAGGCCAGAGGGGCGCGCGATCCGCAGCCATGCCAACACTGGCGTCGCAGCCGTGGTGCGCAAGCAGCCGCTTTGCGCCGTAACGCGCGGCCAGGTACTCTGCCCGACGCTTTACGCCCGCAGCATGCAGGCGCGGGGGAAATGGGATCGCGTAGCGGGCAAACAGCTCATCCTGCCAGGCGTAGCGATCAAAAGAGAGCTGGCAGTAGGCGAGCCCCGGTATGGCCGCCATTGTCCCCATCTCAAGATGAGTGATAAAAGGCGGCAGTGCGTGATGGGTATATGGAGTCAACATTTCGCTACTTATCAATAGGTAATAAAACCGCCATGACGGCGGTTTTATTACCATAACGGGCAATGCGCTCAGCGGCTCTCAAGCCAGCGCTGAATAACCGGGCCGATGGTTTTCAACGCCTCCGGGCTGAACATACCGTTATGGGTACCCGGCACAGTGTGGACGATGATATTGCCATCCACATAGTTTGCCCAGAGCTGGGGATCGAAATCCTCCCCATCCGCATCACGCTGCGTCGCTTTGAAGAAAAGCATATCACCGTGATAGCGCCCCGGTGTGAGAGTTGCCAGCAGCGCAGGCGCATCGCGAAGCTCGGCGAAAATGCGTTCGAAAATCACTGGCTCCACGTCAGCGAGAGGATGTTCAATCGCCTGCAACCCACTGCGCAGCCCCTCAACCGAGAACTGCGTTTTGTCTTGCGGAACGCCACCGACCAGCGCTTCAAACAGCACCTCTAAGCCCTCTTCGTCGCTGAGCACCGTCTCGAGATAACGCTCCCCGAGCGGATAGCCATCCACCAGCACCAGCATGCTGACCTCATGACCTGCTTGTTGTAGCAGCGTAGCGACTTCATGAGCCAGATGGCAGCCAAAGGACCAGCCGAGAAGGGCGTAAGGGCCTGCTGGCTGGACGTTATAGATCTCCGCCAGATAGCTTTTCGCCAGCTCCGCGACGGAGCCTGTTGGCACGCCGGTGCTGATCCTGCTTGACTGCAGACCATAGATCGGTTGCTGCTCGCCGAGATAGCCGATAAGCCCCGAGTATGACCAGCTCAGGCCGCCGCCGGGAGGCAGACAGAACAGCGCGGGTTTGTCGCCCAGTGGCTGGAGTGGCAGTATCACATCCAGCATGCTGCTGCGCCGGTTGCTCCCCAGCCGCTGCGCCAGCATCGCCACCGTCGGCGCTTCAAACAGATCGCGGATGGTCAGCTTCACCTGCAGCTCGCGGTCGATCTGCGTAATCAACCGCGCCGCCAGCAGGGAGTGGCCGCCCATGGCGAAGAAGCTGCTGTCGATGCTGACATTCTCAACTTTGAGCAACGTACTGAATTTTTTCGCCAGCCATATCTCCCGCTCGCTTTGTGGTTGACGCCTGGCCCCGGTGCTGAAATCCGGCTTCGGCAACGCTTTGATCTCCAGCTTATCGTTGCCATTGAGCGGCAGCGCCTCCAGCAGTACCACCGCCGCAGGCACCATAAAGTCCGGTAGGCGTTCACGGGCAAATTGCTGCAACGCCGCGGATAAGCCCTGTTGCGGACCCTTTGCCACCACATACGCGACCAGCTGTTTATGACCCGCCGCATCTTCAAACGGAATGACCGCCACCTGCTGCACGGCGTCATGCTGCTTCAGCACGATCTCGATTTCAGCGGGCTCGATCCTGAAGCCGCGAATTTTCACCTGCTGATCGCCGCGGCTGACAAAGTTGATTGCGCCATCGCGGCGGCGTTTGACCCTATCGCCAGTGCGGTACATACGGCTCCCCGCAGGCCCGTAAGGATCGGCGACGAAGTGTGATGCGCTAAGCCCCGGATGGTTCATATAGCCACGCGCCAGCCCGCGTCCGGCGATGTAAAGTTCGCCAGCCACCCCCTCCGGCAGCGGTTGCAAATACTCATCCAGCACATAGACGCGGGCGTTATCTTTCGCATAGCCGATCGGCACATCCAGATAGGGTGCATCTGCCTGCGTAATCCGATAAACCGTCGCGTAGGTGGTCGCCTCTGTCGGGCCATACATGTTCACCAGTTCGAGGTCCGGCAACTGCTCGCGCATTGACTGTACCGCGCTTGCGGAGATCTTCTCCCCGCCGGTATAGAGTTTGCTGACCCCCGCCAGACACTGCCAGGCCTCTTCGGCAATCAGGCGGAACAGCCCGGAGGTTAAAAACACCGCGGTCACTTTGCGATCGGTAATCGTTGAGGTGATAGCCGGCAGATCCATCGCGTCTCCCGGCACGATCACCCCATGATGACCGTTCAGCAGTGCCGCCCAGATCTCAATGGTTGAAGCGTCAAAAGCATACGGCGAGTGCAGCAGAATGCGCTGATGATCCTCCCCTTTCCAGCGGCGATCGCGCGCCAGGGCAACGACGTTATCCTGGGTGACGGCAATGCCTTTCGGTTGCCCGGTGGAGCCGGAGGTAAACATCACATAAGCGATATGGTCAGGCTTGAGCGGCGTCGTGATGGTCGGTGCCTCTTCCTGCGTATGCGCACTGTTGACCGTCAGCACCTCAATCCCTTCCGGCAGAGGCGTCGCGCTGTGCCGTTCATCGACGACCGCAATGTGCACATCCAGCGTATGGGTAATATGCTGCCAACGCTCAAACGGATCGCTGGTGCGCAGCGGCACATAGAAGCCGCCCGCTTTCACCACGGCGAGCACGCCAATCACCAGTGAGAGGGAGCGCTCCAGGAGTAATGCCACGCCCCGATCCGCTGTCACTCCACGCTGTTGCAGGCGATGCGCTAAGGCATTGGCGCGCGCATCCAGCTCCTGATAAGTAAGCTGCTCGTCGCCGCAGCTGATGGCGATGTGATGCGGCGTTTTCGCCACCTGGCCGGCAAACTCCTGCGCTAGCGTGGCTGGCGGCAGATGCACAAAGGTGTCGTTGCCGGCATGAATAAGCGCATTGCGCTGTTCGCCACTCAGTAACGGCAGGTTTTTCACCGGCAGATCCGGCGCATCGACCGCCGCCTGCAACAGCTGCACAAAGTAGCCCGCCAGCGCGATAACAGTCGAACGATCAAACAGTTCCACCGGGAAATCAATTTGCGCATCAAGCGCGCGCACCTCCCCCTCTTCGCCGCTAATCTCATCAAAGTTGAACAGCAGATCAAACTTGGTCGTCACCAGACCCACCGGCTGGTGGCTGGCCTGCATATCCACCAGTTGCGGCGGTGTATTCGCGTTGTTTTGCAGCACCATCATCACCTGGAAGAGGGGATGTCTGGCGGAAGAGCGCCCCGGATTTAACGCTTTTACCACCCAGTCGAACGGCACATCCTGGTTGACATAGGCGGAGAGCATAGAGTCGCGAACGCTGGCAAGCGTCGTGCGGAAGCTGGGATTTGCCGCCAGATCGACGCGTAGCACCAGCGTATTGACGAAGAAGCCCACCAGATCGCTGATTGCTTCATCCGCACGTCCCGCCGCGGCGGTACCGAGGGTAATATCATCGCCCGCGCCCATGCGGCTAAAGAGGATCGCGGCAGTCGCCTGCAGCAGCATAAAGGGCGTGACCCCCTCCTGTTGCGTCAGGATTTTAATCCGCTGATAGAGTGCCTCATCAATATGGAAATGGACCCGATCCCCCACATAGCCCGGTGATGCCGGATGCGGACGATCGACAGGCAGCAGCATCTCCTCCGGTGCGCCCGCCAGCGCGCTGCGCCAGAAGGCGATCTGCTGCGCGCAGAGTGGCGTGTGCTCCTCGATTTCACCGAGCAGGCTGCGCTGCCAGAGCGCATAGTCGGCATACTGCACCGCCAGCGGCGTCCAGGTCGGCTCCTGCTGCTTACAGCGTGCGTTGTAAGCGCAGGAGATATCGTGGAACAGCGGTGCCAGCGAGCCGCCGTCGCAGGCAATATGGTGAATGACAATCAGCAACACCTGTTCATGGGTCTGCGGCAAACGGAACAGCGTACAGCGCAGCGGGATCTCCCGCGCCAGATCGAAAGCATAGGTTGATGCCTCATCCAGCGCGCTGGCGAGCGCCTCCTCACTCACCGCCTTCACCGCCAGCGTCATCTCAACGGAATCGGCGGCGAGGATATGCTGGTAAGGCTGCTCCTGGTGAATTGGGTAGAGCGTGCGCAACACTTCATGACGCGCAACGACATCACGCAGCGCCTGGCCCAGCGCCTCTTCATTGAGCGGTCCGCTGAAGCGCACGGCGAGCGGCATGTTGTAAGCCGCGTGGTTATCATCGAGGTTCTTCAACAGCCACATGCGCTGCTGGGCAAAGGAGAGCGGCAGATACTCGCTGCGCGGCTGCGGAGTCAGCGCCACTTTCGGGGCCATATCCGCTTGTGCAAGCTGGCTGGCGAGCTGTGCCACGGTGGGGTAATCAAACAGCGTACGGATGGGTACATTTTTGCCCAGCTCGCTGCTGATGCGGCTTATCAGGCGCATCGCTAACAGCGAATGGCCGCCGAGCATAAAGAAGTTGTCATCAATGCCCGGCGCTTCAAGTTGCAATACCTCTGCGAAGAGGTCCGCTAACATCGCCTCCTGTGCGTTGCGCGGCTGGCGACGGGTCGCACTCTGCATAAAGTTCGGCTTCGGCAAGGCGCGTTTATCCAGCTTGCCATTAATGGTCAGCGGGAATTTCTCCATCTGCACAATGGCGGCCGGCACCATATATTCCGGCAATTTGTCCGCCGCATGATGGCGCAGCGCTGCCATGTCGACAGGGCTACCGTTGTCGCTAATGATATAGCCCACCAGTTGCGGGTTGCCGGGGCGATCATTTTGCAGGATCACCTCGGCCTGGGTCACGTGCGGATAGCTCGCCAGCGCGGCGGCAATCTCGCCCAGCTCAATGCGGAACCCGCGCAGTTTTACCTGCTGATCGGCGCGGCCTAAATAGTTCAGCTCGCCTTTGCGGGTGCGGATTGCCATATCACCGGAGCGGTACATACGCGCACCGGGTTCACCATAGGGGTCGGCAACAAAGCGTTCACTGCTCAGCGCCACGCGATTGAGGTAGCCACGCGCCAGGCCTGCGCCGCTGATATACATCTCGCCCTCCACGCCCACCGGCACAGGTTGCAGCGCATCGTCTAACAGATGGATATGCAGATCGGGGATCGCCACGCCAATCGGGCTACCGGAGGCGTTGCGCGCCCCCTCCGCCGTCAGCGGCTGATAGCTTACGTGGACGGTGGTCTCGGTGATGCCGTACATGTTGATCAGCTCCGGCGCGGCGTCGTCATGGCGCTGATACCAGCGCTCGAGTTGGTTCAAATCGAGCGCTTCACCGCCAAATACGACTTTGCGCAGCGCCAATGGATAGCTTGCTGGCGCAACCGCGTTTTCCGCTTCGATCAACTGATAAAAGGCGGAAGGCGTCTGGTTGAGAATAGTGACCCGTTTTTCACTCAGCAGTTTCAAAAAGGCCTGCGGATCGCGGCTGACAATAAACGGCACCACCACCAGTTCGCCGCCATAGAGCAGCGGGCCCCAGATCTCCCAGACGGAGAAATCGAACGAGCAGGAGTGGAACAGCGTCCAGATATCGGTGCGGGCAAAGTTAAACCACCCCTCGGTTGCCGCAAAGAGGCGCAGCACATTGCTGTGGTGAATCATCACCCCTTTCGGTTTACCGGTGGAGCCGGAGGTGTAGATGATATAAGCCAGGTTCTCCGGGCTGACAGGACGCAGGCGCTCGGCGTCATTGAGGTTTTCATCGCGCAGCTGCGCCAGCTGCTGCTGACACTGCGGCGTATCGAGCAGCAGTTCGGGCAGCGTGCTGCTGAGGGTACCGGCATACTCTGCGAGGGTGATAATCAGCGCCGGTCTGGCGTCGTCAACAATGTAGGCCAGGCGATCCGCCGGATTATGCACATCCAGCGGCAGATAGGCTGCGCCCGCTTTGACGGTAGCGAGTAGCGCCACCAGTGTCTCCAGGGTGCGTGGCAGCGCCAGCGCAACGCTATCTTCCGTGCCGATGCCGCGGCTTACCAGGTAACGTGCCAGCTGGTTGGCGCGCCGGTTCAGCTCGTCATAGCTTAGCGTTTCCTCGCCAAGGCTCAGAGCCGTCGCCTGCGGTGTTTCACGTACGCGCTGTTCAAAAACCTCATGCAGCGTGGCGTTAGCCCACTTGTCAAAGGGGGTGCAGACCGGCACTGCGGCCTGGCATTCCGCGGGCAGCAGCAGGGGAACGCTGCCGACGCGTCGTTGCGGCTGCGCCATGACGGCATTCAGCACCAGCACAAAACGCGCGGCCAGCGCTTCGGCTGTGGCATCGTCAAACAGATCGGTGGCGTATTCGAGAATGCCGTTGAGCGCGGTGGGCGTCTCCTCAATGTTAAAGGTCAGATCGAACTTCGCTACCGGCAGCAGCGGTGTGGCGACCTGGGTATGCAGATTGTCAAAGTGCGCTTCGCTGTAGGCCATGTTTTGCAGCACCAGCATCACCTGGAAGAGAGGGTGCCGCGCCAGTGTACGCTCAGGATTTAGCGCTTCGACCAGGTTATCAAAGGGGAGATCCTGGTGTTCGTAGGCTTGCAGTGCATAGTCACGGACACTCTCCAGCAGGGCGCTGAAGGTGAGGTTGTCGTCAAGCGTGGCGCGCATCACCAGCGTATTAATAAAGAAGCCGACCAGCGGTTCAAGCGCCTCATCGCGGCGTCCGGCAATGGCGGTACCAACAGGAATGTCGTTGCCCGCGCCCATCCGGTGCAGCAGCACGACCAGTGCGGCCTGCAATACCATAAACAGGCTGGCGTTGTGCGCTTGTGCGACCTCAAGCAGGCGAGCGTGCAACATTTCATCAATGGTAAAGCGGCACTGTTTGCCTCTGTAACTTGCCCGTGCCGGGCGCGGGCGGTCAAAGGGCAGTTTCAGCTCGTCGGGAAGATCGGCGAGCGTGTTGCGCCACCAGGCGAGCTGGCGCCCCGCCAGGCTCTCCGCGGCGTTGATCTCGCCCAGCCAGTCGTTCTGCCACAGCACATAATCACCATAGCTTACCGGCAGCGGCGTAAAGGCCGGAGCATTACCCTGCGCGCGGGCGTTGTAAGCCGCCGCCAGATCCTGAAGTAGTGGTGAGAGCGAACTGCCATCGCTGGCGATATGGTGCATTAAGAACAGCAGCAGATGGCGCTCTTCATTCACGCTAAACAGCCATGCGCGGCAGGGATCTTCTGCGGCTAAATCGAAGGTATATTGCGCAGCGTTCAGCACTTCACGTTGCAGTTCGTCCGGCAAAACGTCGCTTACCGCCAGAGTACAGCACGCCTCTTCACCCTCGGTAACATGCTGATAAACGGTGCCGTCTGGCTGGAGTAAAAAGCGGGTGCGCAGTGTTTCGTGGCGCAGCTTCACATCGTTCAGTGCCGCCGCCAGCGCCGCCACATTGACCCCGCCTTCCAGTTCAAGGGTCAGGGGCATATTGTAGGTGGCGGTTTTTCCCTCGATGCGATCGATCATCCACAACCGCCGCTGCGCGGCCGAAAGCGGCAGACGGGCGGGCTTTTCACGCGCCTGTAGCAGCAAGCGTGAAGGCGCGGCGGCGTGTAAACGCTCAGCAAACTGCGCCACCGTCGGCGCTTCAAAGAGATCGCGAATGGCAGGATCAACACGCATTTCGCGGCGCACCTTGCTCACCAGACGGGAAGCCAGCAGCGAGTGGCCGCCGAGGGCAAAGAAGTTGTCGTCAATGCCGATCTCGTCTAAGCCGAGCACCTCTGCAAAGAGCGCGCAGAGCGTGCTCTCTCGCTCATTGCGCGCGCCACGACGCTGTTCGGCGGTAAAGCGCGGCGCGGGCAGGGCGCGCATATCCACTTTGCCGTTGGCGTTAAGGGGGAAGCTCTCCAGCGGGATAATCATCGCCGGCACCATAAAGTCTGGTAACTGCGCGCTTAGCGCCTCGCGCAGCTGTGCCGCATCGAAGGCTGCCTCTTTGCGAGCGAGAACGTAGGCGACAATTTGCTTATTACCCGGGTTAGGCTCGACGATGCAGGCCAGCGCCTGCGCCACGGCAGGCTGCTGTTGCAGCGCGGTTTCCACTTCCGCCAGCTCAATACGGAAGCCGCGAATTTTCACCTGCTGATCGCCACGGCTGAGGTATTCGAGCACGCCATCTTCACGCCAGCGCACCCAGTCCCCGGAGCGGTACATGCGCTCGCCGGGCTGCGCGAAGGGGTTGGCGACAAAGTGCGTTGCCGTGAGCACCGGCTGTTTATGGTAGCCACGCGCCAGGCCGAGACCGGCGATATACAACTCGCCGGGCACGCCGACCGGCACCGGATTAAGATAACCATCCAGTACGTAGACCTGCATGTTATCGAGCGGCGCACCGATGGGCACCGTCATCTCCGTCGGGATGCCCGGCATCAGGTGCGTGGTGGCAAACGTGGTCGTTTCCGTCGGGCCGTAGCCATTCATCATCTTCAGCCCGGGGCACTGCGTCATCACTTTTCTGATTGCCGCTACCGGCAACACATCTCCCCCGGCAATCAGCAGCCGCACCGCTTTCAGGGCGCTGGCATGCTCCTCGGCCATCAGACGGAACAGACCGGCGGTGAGCCACAGCGCGGTGACGTTCTCCGCCATGACGATCTGCGCCAGCGCATCAATATCCAGCTCACCGGCGGGGGCGACGATCAGCTGACCGCCGCAGAGCAGCGGCACCCACAGCTCCCAGGTGGCGGCGTCAAAAGCTGACGGAGAGTGCAGCAATACACGCTGATGATCCTCCCGCGACCAGCGCCGATCGAGGGCCAGGGCCGCCACGCTCTGCTGATTGACGGCAATCCCTTTTGGTTTGCCGGTCGAGCCGGAGGTGTACATGATGTAAGCGAGGCTCTCTGGCGCGCCGGTTAATGCCGGGTTGGTCTCGGTTCCCGCCCGCTGCGCCTCGTCAGCCAGGTGAATGATATGCGCAGCGTCCGGAAGCGGCAGGCCGGGATCGGCGATCAGCAGCGTGGCACCCGCGTCATCCAGCATCATCTGCTGGCGCTCAACGGGATCGCGCGGGCGCAGCGGCAGGTAAGCACCGCCCGCCTTGATTACCGCAAGGGTGGCAATCACTTCATCAATGGAGTGCTGCATCAACAGCCCGGCGCAGAATGTATGCCCGCCGTTCAGCGCCAGCAGCCGGTGCGCCAGACGGTTCGCCGCCTGGTTTAGCTGGCGGTAGGTCACCGTTTTGCTGCCTTCCTTCACGGCAATGGCGTCAGGGGTGCGCAGCACCTGCTGTTCAAACAGCGCGGCTAAACGCACTTCAGGTAGCGCGACATGGGTGGCATTCCAGCCGCCAAGCAGCGTTTCGCGCTGGACAGGCGTTAATAGCGCCAGCTCGCCGACACGGGTGGCCGGCGCGCTCACCAGCGTCTCAATAACGTGGAGTAGGCGCTCGGCAACGCCCTCAATTGTGCGCGCGTTATAGAGATCGGTAGCGTATTCGATATGCCCGCTTACGCGCCCCTGCTGCTCATCAATATTGAAATTAAACAGCAGATCAAATTTCGCGCTGGTGGTGGGCAGCTCAAGCTGTTCAAGCTGCAGCCCTTGCAGGTTGATGGCCTGCGGCCACGGCGTATCGACTGCCAGCATCACCTGAAACAGCGGATGCTTCGCCAGAGAGCGGTCCGGCGCCAGGGCTTCTACAAGCCGTTCGAAGGGAACATCTTGGTGCTCATTGGCTTCCAGCACGGCGCTGCGCGCCAGTTCAATCAGCGTGCGTAACTCAGGGTTACCGGACGCCCGGGTGCGCAGCACTGCGGTGTTGGCGAAATAGCCAATCATCGGGAGCTGCGCGATATCGGTACGACCATAGATCGGCGTACCGATCGCAATATCGTCGCCCGCGCCCATGCGGTGCAGCAGCGCCACCAGGGCTGCGTGCAGCAGCATAAAGAGGCTGGCACCCGTTTGTGTACTTAGCGCCGTCAGCTTTGTAAAAACGCCATCCGGCAGCGTAAAGGCGACGCGATCGCCCGCATAGCTGGCGCGCGCCGGACGCGGACGATCGCCTGCCAGCGTTATCTCCTCCGCCAGCCCCTGCAACTGGTTGCGCCAGTAGGCCATTTGCCGGGAGAAGAGGGCGTTCTCATCCTGCTCGTCACTGAGCAGCGCGCGTTGCCAGAGGGCATAATCCGCATACTGCACGGCAAGCGGCGCAAGCTCGGGAGCGTGACCTGCCTGCCGCGCCTGCCAGCAGAGGCTCAGATCCTGCAACAGCGGGAAGAGGGAGCCGCCGTCGCCCGCGGTGTGGTGGATCACCAGCAGCAGAACATGCTGCTCGGGTGCCAGTTGATAGAGCCAGCCTTTGATCGGCAACTCGCGATCGAGGGCGAAAATGTGCGCGCTATGTTGCATCAGCTGTGCGGTGAGATGTTGCGGTGCAATGGTCTGTTGTTGCAGGGTGAATGCCGCCTCTTCTGGCGTCAGTACCTGCTGGCAAGGGGTATCATCCTGCTGCGTCAACCGCGTACGCAGGCTTTCATGGCGGGCGATAACATCCGCCAGCGCTTGCGCCAGTATTGTGGCGTCCAGTTTGCCCTTCAGCCTGACGGCGAGCGGCATATTGTAAGTGCTGCCCGGCGCGATCTGCTCCTGTAGCCACAGACGCTGCTGGGCAAATGACATCGGCAGCAGCGCGGGGCGCGTTTGCGCCACCAGCGCAGGGCGCACGGGGGTGCCGCTTCCGGCATCAATTAGCGCGCTCAGCTCTGCCACGGTGGGCGCGTCGAAGATCGCCTTCAGCGAGATCTCGCATCTGAATTCTTCGCGGATGCGGCTCAGCAGTTTCAGCGCCAGCAGTGAGTGGCCGCCGAGGCTAAAGAAGTTGTCATCGATCCCCGGCTGGGCGCACTCCAGGCACTCGGCAAAGAGCTGGCAGAGTTTTTCCTGCTGCGGCGTAGAGGGGAGCACGCGGGCGGGTGCGGTGAAGGCTGGTACGGGCAGCGCGCGGCGGTCAATTTTGCCATTTGCCGTCAGGGGGAACTGCTCCAGCACCATCATCACTGACGGCACCATATAATCCGGCAGCTTTTTGCCTAAGTCGGCGCGCAGCGTTTCTGGCGAACAGTCCGCACCATCGTGCGCAACCACATAGGCCACCAGCCGCTTTTGCCCGGAGGCTTTCTCATCATGCGCGAGCACCAGCGCCTGCTTGATTGCCTTCGAGGCGAGCAGCGCGTTTTCGATATCGCCGAGTTCAATGCGGTAGCCGCGGATCTTCACCTGGTTGTCCGCGCGCCCGAGGAAGCCTATCTGCATATCCCTCTCCCAAAAGGCGATATCCCCGGTGCGGTAGATGCGCGAGCCCTTCGGGCCAAACGGATTAGCGACAAAACGCTCGCTGGTAAGATCGGCGCGTTTCAGGTAGCCAAACGCCAGGCCATCGCCGGCGATATAGAGCTCGCCGGCCTGACCCACCGGCACCGGCTGCAGCGCGCTGTCGAGGATATAAACCTGGGTATTGTTGATCGGCAGACCGATGTTGGACGCGGCAACGCTGTCGGCGGTTAACTCGCGGATTGTTGACCAGATAGTGGTTTCCGTTGGCCCGTAAACCTGAATCACTCTCGACGCCAGCGCGACCATCTGTTCGGCCAGATTGGTCGCCAGGGCGTCACCGCCGACCAGTGCGGTCAGTCCGGCCAGCGCCTGCGGCTGGTAGCTGACTAAACCCTGCCACAATGCTGGCGTGCCCTGCAGATGGGTAATGTTCCAGCGGGCGATCCTGGTTGCCAGCAGGTGCGGATCGCGCGCCGCTTCGCGTGAGGCAATCACCACCGCTGCGCCGTTGAGCAGCGGCAGGAAAAGCTCCAGCGCGGCAATATCGAACCCGACCGTGGTAACGGCCATAAAACGATGCTCAGCCGAGAGCTGAACATGTTGCTGCATCGCCACCATGAAATTGGTCAATGCGTAATGGGGGATCAGCACCCCTTTTGGCGCGCCGGTAGAGCCGGAGGTGAAGAGCACATACGCCGCCTGCTGCCGCTGTGCGGGCGTTGTTACGGGGGCGGTTTCCGGCTGCGAAGCCATCCCGGCAATAATGTCGTTATCATCAATTTGATGTTGCGGGAATTGCGCAACCAGTGACGCTGTTTCGGAGGTGGTTAACAGGCAGGCAGGCGCGGCGGTAGCGAGAATATGTTTTATGCGTTCGCTGGGGTGATCGGGATCTAATGGCATATAGATCGCACCGGCTTTCATAATCGCCAGCATGGCGATCACCAGATTCTCCGTGCGCGGTAGCAGCAGCCCGACAATGTCGCCCGACCGAACGCCCTGCTGGCATAAATAGTGGCTCATTCGATTGACCTGGCTATTTAACTGCGCATAGCTCAGCACGCTTTCGCGGTAATAGATGGCCGGGGCATCGGGTGTAAGGTGAACCTGTTTTTCAAAGCACTCTGCCAGCGTAAGTGACGGCGTCGGCGAGGCGGTTTTATCATTCAGCAGGGCAATTTGCTGATACTCACTGGCGGTCACTAAAGAGGGCGTGCCGATAGCCATCTCAGGGTTGGCTATCAGTTCACTGAACAGCGCCGTCATTCTTTCATAATGGGCAAGCAGCTCTTGCTCACTATAGAGCGCGCTGTTGGCGTCGAAGCCAAGCACTATTGGGCGCTCATCGCCATAGCCAAAGAAAAAGATGCTTAAATCTTCCACCGGACCGTTGGAGAGATTAACGGATAACGTTTCCGCCCCTGTCAGCGCCAGGCTTTCGCCGAAGAGTTCAACGTTGATGGCGGTGTTAAACAGCGGGCGGGTGACGTTAAGATCGCGAAGCAGATCTTCATGACGGTATTGCTGATGGCGCAGAGAGGAGATCATCTCCTTCCTCGCCTGCGCCATGACTTCGTTGAGCGTAAGCGCCGGAGATAAGTTTAAGCGCAACGGCATAATATTGGACATAAAGCCGGGAATGCTGCGCTGCGCTTGCCCAACGCGTGCCGTCATCGGAAAGCCAATCACTAAATCCTCATTGCCGGTAATGCGGTAAAGGTAAATGGCGCTCAGAGCGGTGAGCAGCTGCGGCAGCGTAAAACCGGAGTCCCTCGCCCTTTGCACAATGGCGTCGTGGAACGGCTTTTCGAGTGAAATGCGCTGGCGCAAAAGGTGTTCGCAGGGCGCGGCGCGACCGGCGAGGCTGACCGGTTCGGGCAGGTCGCTAAAGCGCGACATCCAGTATTGCCTGTCACGGGCGAAGCGGTTTGAGTGGCGATACTCGATATCATCTGCCATCAAGGTTTTAAAACTGCCAAAAGGAGAGGGAGAGACCGGGTCACCAGCGATTAAGCAGTTGTAGATTTCAATGGCGCGGTTGAGGATCAGCGCGGCGCCAAAGCCGTCGATAAGAATGTGATGGCTGCACTGATAATAGATATGCTTATTTTCGGCGACCTTAATCAGGAAAAAGGTAAACAGGTGCTTTTCAGAGAGTGAGTATGCCCTGTTTGTCTGCGCCGTCATATATTCAATGGCGGTTGCCCACGGGTCGTCCATCATACTGAAATCATAATAGTCTGCTTCATAATCATTAACAGGCGTCAATGTCTGCCTGACGTCGTTATTTTCATGAAAAAAACGACCATGCATGGCATCAGTTTCAGCAAACATCCTTTTTATAGCGTCTTTAAAGAGTGATGGGTTAATGGCACCATCAATAATTAAATACTCACTAATATTATTATTTGCTTGATTCAGTGCAACTTCATTCGCTAACCACATGCCCATCTGAGCCGACGTTAGAGCGAAATATTCCATGTCTTCTGGTGCGGACATATAAAACCTCAATATTAAAGCGAAACAGGATAACGAGTGGGCAACAAAGAGTTATAGACTTTGTAAACTTTTTGGTTTGATATCCTTCCAGTTTTCCTCGATATACTGGATACACTCTTTGCGGCTGGCAGGCCCGCAGACAACATCCCAGCCGTCAGGAATCGCCATAAATTCCGGCCATAAAGAGTGCTGATTCTCTGCGTTAACTAATACTAAAAAAGTAATATTTTCATTTTCAAATGGATTGGTCATTTACTTTCCCCTGTAATAAAAAGCGAGGGTATTATTTATAGAATAAAAATCCCAAAGGCAATCTGTAATAAGAGGCTGTAAAAGAGATAACTGCTTGTTGTGATCTGTGTCAAATTCCATTGCCGATCAATAATAACGTCGATAAATAATGATTTTATTCGTTTGTTAAACTCCAAATACTATAGATAAAAGAAATGGCATTACTGTTTTTTGAATAATATTAATTTATAACATGCATTCTTCGGTATTAATTAAAATGACGCGTGTAGGCGGCGAATAATCGAACGCAGTTCGATGGAGAGTCAGGTCGCAAAAAAGCAAAAACCCAGCCATAGGCTGGGTTCTCTGAATAAGTGGTGCCCGGGCCCGGACTAACGCCGCAGGCGTTGA
>NZ_JAROAU010000003.1:306033-563050 GCF_029433855.1 Candidatus Kosakonia sp. 282A-S69
ACAGCGCGCCTGTCGCGCTGGCCCCGAAGGGGTGAGCCGCCTGCGGCGAATAATCGAACGCAGTTCGATGGAGAGTCGGGCCGCAGAAAAGCAAAAACCCAGCCATAGGCTGGGTTCTCTGAATAAGTGGTGCCCGGACCCGGACTAACGCCGCAGGCGTTGAACAGCGCGCCTGTCGCGCTGGCCCCGAAGGGGTGAGCCGCCTGCGGCGAATAATCGAACGCAGTTCGATGGAGAGTCCGGTCGCAGAAAAGCAAAAACCCGCCTTTTGGGCGGGTTCTTTAAAGAGTGGTGCCCGGACTCGGAATCGAACCAAGGACACGGGGATTTTCAATCCCCTGCTCTACCGACTGAGCTATCCGGGCAACGGGGCGCATTAAACCTGATTCACTGCGCTCCGTCAACGAAATTTCTTCATTTCGTCACAGAGTGCACAATCTATCACCACTTTCTGCGCATTGCACGCGCACTCAGGCAAAAAAGGCCGTCCAGAGGGCGGAGAGCGGCATCGCCAGCACCAGCGCCGGCAGCATATTCGCCACGGCAAACATCTTTATGCCGCAGATACGCAGCCCGGTCGCCAGCAGCAGAATTCCGCCGACGGCGGTGAAATCGCCCATCATCGCCGGCGTGGTCAGCGGCAGAATAAGCGTTGCGCAGGTGGCGAGCGTCAATTGAATAATGAGCATCGGAACCGAGATGATCGCCACGGCGAAACCGAGCGAGGTGGCAAAGATCAGCGCGGTAAAGAAATCGAGAAACGCTTTGGCAATCAGGATGCTGGGATCGCCGGTCATCCCTTCGCGCATGGCACCGAAAATCCCGGTACCGCTGGCGCAAAAGAGAATAATGATCGCCACCAGGCTTTGAATAAACGACTCATGGGCGCTGGAGGCTGACTCAACTGCGCTGCGCTTCTGCGCCAGCTTGCGCAGGGCGTTAACACCGCCGCTGATGCCGCGCTCAACATAACAGAGCTCGCCAATGAGTGTGCCGAGCAGCGTCGCCAGCACCATCACCGGCAGGTTGACGCACTTGACCACCAGTAAAATGCCGATGCCCAGCGAGGCGAGGCCAAAAATGGAGGGCATCGATGAGCGCACGCGCTCCGGTAAACGGTGGCTCATCAGCGCACCGAGCGTGCCGCCGATCAGCACGGCAGCCGCGTTAATAAAAGGACCTGTCAGCACGTTCACGCTCCTGAAGTGCCATAAAAATGAATAAGAGGGCGCATACCATAGCATTTTTATGCGCGGCGAAGTGCCACCCAGGTTGCGCCTGCGGGTTAAAAATGACATGATTGCGCGAATTTTCATCCATCTGACGGGGCCGCCTGATGCTGTACATTTCAGCCGCTGACACTGCGTTTCACGCCCGTGCCCAGGCCACTCGCCCCCGCTTATCGTCACTCTTTCTCACCATGCGGTGAGGGTAGCGCATGCTCACCGCAGGACAACAGTAAGATCAGCGGTTTTCTGCTTTTACTGATGTCTGGCGTCCGGAGCTGATCCCAGCCAGACATTTTCGTTGGGCGAAGCCACCGCTTCGTCCGGGGCTTTTTACTCCCCTGAAACGGGTATTCGTGCTTATGAACTCACTGAAAATTGCCGTCAGCCGCGAGCTGCTCTCCACACTCTCTACCCACCGCGAGGTGATCTCCCTTGAGAGTACCGATTTCACGGATGTGGCGGCAGTCGTCATGACGGTAGCGGAGAGCCGCAGCGGCATTCTCGCGCTGCTCAAACGCACTGGCTTCAATCTGCCGCTGTTTCTCTTCTCCCGCGAGCCGGTTACCGCGCCCGAAGGCGTGACTGCGGTGATTAGCGGGCGCGATCAGGAGTGGCTGGAGCTGGAAGCTGCCGCCTGTGATTATGAAGCGACGCTGCTGCCGCCGTTCTTCGATACGCTGCGTCAATATGTCGAGATGAAGAACAGCACCTTCGCCTGCCCAGGCCACCAGCACGGCGCGTTCTTCAAAAAGCACCCGGCAGGCCGCCAGTTCTACGACTTTTTCGGTGAGAACGTCTTTCGCGCCGACATGTGCAACGCCGACGTCAAGCTTGGCGATTTGCTGATCCACGAAGGCTCCGCCAAGCACGCGCAGAAGTTTGCCGCCAAAGTCTTTAACGCCGATAAAACCTACTTTGTGCTTAATGGCACCTCGGCGGCCAACAAAGTGGTGACCAATGCGCTGCTGACGCGCGGCGATCTGGTGCTCTTCGATCGCAATAACCACAAATCTAACCACCACGGTGCGCTGATCCAGGCCGGGGCGACGCCGGTCTATCTCGAAGCGGCACGCAACCCGTTTGGCTTTATCGGCGGCATCGACGATCACTGTTTTGATGAAGCCTATCTGCGCACAGTAATCCGCGATGTCGCGCCACAGAAAGCTGACCAGCCGCGCCCCTTCCGCCTGGCGGTGATCCAGCTTGGCACCTACGATGGCACCATTTATAACGCCCGCCAGGTGATCGACAAGATCGGCCACCTGTGCGATTACATCCTGTTTGATTCGGCGTGGGTCGGTTACGAGCAGTTTATCCCGATGATGGCCGACTGTTCGCCGCTGCTGCTCGATCTGAATGAAAACGATCCGGGGATCTTCGTCACCCAGTCGGTGCATAAACAGCAGGCGGGCTTCTCGCAAACGTCGCAGATCCACAAAAAAGATAACCACCTGCGCGGCCAGGCGCGTTTCTGCCCGCACAAGCGTCTGAATAATGCTTTTATGCTGCACGCCTCGACCAGCCCCTTTTACCCGCTGTTCGCCGCGCTCGATATCAATGCCAAGATCCACCAGGGGGAGAGCGGGCGCAGGCTGTGGGCAGAGTGCGTCGAGTTGGGCATTGAGGCGCGCAAAGCGATCATCGCCAACTGCAAGATGATCCAGCCCTTTGTGCCGCCGGTGATCGGCGGCCGCCCGTGGCAGGATCATCCCACCGAGCTTATCGCCCGCAAGCGCCGCTTCTTCAGCTTTGAGCCGGGCGACAAGTGGCATGGTTTTGAGGGCTACGCCCACGACCAATACTTTGTTGATCCCTGCAAGCTGCTGCTGACCACGCCGGGCATCGATGCAGAAACGGGGGAATATACCGATTTCGGTATTCCGGCCACCATTCTGGCGCACTACCTGCGTGAAAACGGCATTGTGCCGGAGAAGTGCGATCTCAACTCGATCCTCTTCCTGCTGACGCCTGCCGAAAGCGCGGAGAAGATGGAGCAGCTGGTGGCGATGATCGCCCAGTTTGAGCAGCATATAGAAGATGACACGCCGCTTGCCGACGTGCTGCCGACCATCTTTAACAAGTACCCGGTCCGCTACCGCGATTACACCCTGCGCGAGCTGTGCCAGGAGATGCACGATCTTTATGTCAGCTTTGATGTTAAGGATCTGCAAAAAGCGATGTTCCGCAAAGAGAGTTTTCCGGCAGTGGCGATGAATCCGCAGGATGCTAACAGTGAGTTTATTCGCGGCAACGTCGAGCTGGTGCGCATCAGCGAGGCGGAAGGGCGCATTGCGGCAGAAGGCGCGCTGCCCTATCCACCGGGCGTGCTCTGCGTGGTGCCGGGTGAAGTGTGGGGCGGGGCGGTGCAGCGCTACTTCCTCGCGCTGGAGGAGGGGGTTAACCTGCTGCCCGGCTTTTCGCCGGAGCTACAGGGCGTCTATTCGCAGACCGATGCCGATGGCATCAAGCGCCTCTATGGTTATGTGCTGAAGTAATCCACGCGCCGCCTGATAGCTGTTTCAGGCGGCCGCGCGGCGGTAAATGCGCCGCGGATGACCAATCTTGCCGTACTGCATCTCCACCGCCAGAAAGCCCGCTTCGACACAGTGTTCAAGGTAGCGGCGGGTGGTGGTTTTGCTCAGTCCCGTCTCGCTGACCACCTCATCAACGGAGAAACAGCGCGCCTCGTCGTCGGCAAACAGTTTCTGCACCAGCGCCAGCGTGCTCTCTTCAATCCCCTTGCTGCCGTTATCCTGGCGATAATTTTTCGACTGCAACTGATAGAGAGTGTCGACGTTTTGCTGGTCAACAATTTTCCACACCCGCTGCTGCTCGGTGAACTGCACAAAGCGCTCGAGCGACTGGCTTAAGCGCTTCCACGACACCGGTTTAAGAATGTAGTCGAAAGCGCCATTACGAATCGCCTGGCTACAGGTATCCATATCGCTGGCGGCGGTAATAAAGATCACCGAGCAGTTGGCGTTGATAATCTCAGGATCGCTAATCAGCGTGATCCCTTTGCCATCCGGCAGATAGTTATCCAGCAGTACCAGTTGCGGACGCGTGCGGTTAAAAAGGGTTTTTGCCTCGGCAAGGGAGGAGGCCATGCCGACCAGCCGCAGGCGCGGATGTTTGCTTACCAGCTCAGCGTTGAGCTGCGCCAGCGTCTCTTCATCTTCAACGATCAGCACGTCTATCGGTTCATGTTGCATAAATCTCATCCAGGGTGGCGACGGGGCGCTGGGCGCTGCCCGTTTCAGGAATAAACAGAGAAAAGACCGTTCCGCGCGGGGCGTTGGCCGAAACCTCGATCGAGCCACCCGCCTGGGTAACGTAACTGGCGATCAGATAGAGGCCAATGCCGTGATCGCCGCGGCGTTTGGTGGTCACCCCGCGCTCAAAGATGCGATCGGCAATCGCCGGATCGATCCCAATGCCGCGATCCGCCACTTCAATGATCAGCTCACGCTCATTGAGCAGGATCAGCACGTCAACCGGATCGTGCGGCAGGGTAGCGCGCTGGGTCGCCTCAATCGCGTTATCCAGCAGGTTACCGATGATGGAGATCAGCTCCGCTTCCGCCAGCCCACGGCACGGGCGATCCATACGGCTCAACGGATCGAAGCTCAGCTCCACACCCTTCTCCCGCGCGCGCGCCGCTTTCCCCAACAGCAGGCCGCAAATCGTCGGCGAGGTAAAGCGCGAGGAGATAAAGTCCAGCAGCTCCTGGGCGTGCTCCGACTGAGCCTGAATATAGTTCACCGCCTCGTCGTAACGCTCCATATGCAGCAGGCCGGAAAGCGTGGTCATGCGGTTAAGCTGCTCGTGACGCATAATGCGCAGGTTGTCGGCGTAGCGCTTCACCTGGCTTAACTGCGCGCTCAGGCTGTCGATCTCATTGCGATCGCGAAAGGTGATCACCCACCCCTGCAGGCGATCTTCGAGCATAATGCGCACCCGGCTGGCGATCACCGTCAGGTGGTTGAAGCGGCAAATCTCATCATGGGTGTCGCTCACGAGCATGGTCCCGGCGGCAAAAAAGGGCACTGGCGCAATCACTTCGCTGATCGCATGGCCGCGCAGAGCGCGGGTTGGCTGGCTCAGCCCCAGCAGCTTACGCGCCGCCTGATTGATCACTTCAATGCGCGACTCGCTATCAATGGCGATCACCCCTTCGTAGATGGACTCCATCATCGCCTTCTGCTGGCGCACCAGCAGGCCAATCTCGCGCGGCTCAAGGGAGAAGATCTGCTTTTTGATGCTGCGGGTAAAAAACCAGGAGAAGACAAACAGCGCGGCGAGCAGCAGCACGGCGGCGATAAAAATATTAATTACTTTACCGAGGGTAATCGCATCCAGATAACTGGTCAGATACCCGACGGAGACAATCCCGACCACCCGGCCAGCGTCATCAAATATAGGCGCTTTACTGCGCAGGGAAATACCCAGCCCGCCTTTGCGGATGGTGGTGGTGCTTTTACCCTGTAACACTTCCGCATTATCGCCGCCGACCAGTGTTTTCCCCACCATGTCTGCATGCACGGAGTGAAACAGGTGCAGGCCTTTATTATCACCAATCACAATAAAGCTGGCATCGCTGCGGGAAACCACCTTGTGCATAAAATGGTTAATAGCAGGAATATTTTTATCGGCGACGGAGCGACGTAAATTCGGAATAATCGCGATCTCCTCCGCCTGTATTTTCGCGCGTGCGCTCATCTCCTGATAGAGCTGGCGGCCGACATCCTTGTAATAATAAACGCCCAGCAGAGCGAACAGGCCGGAGAAGAAAAGCACCAGCGAGATAAATAGCTTGATTTGAAAGGAGACTTTCATCACGACACGCACAGCAATAAGTAAAGCCTCAATGTATCACTTTTCCCGGCGGCCGTGAGCAGTTTGCGGGAAAGTTGTGATCCCTTACACAGCGCAGGTTGCTGTTGAAAAACAAGCTGTTACAACCTTCTGTTCAGGTTTGTTATGAACGTGTATTTCCTTTTAAAAAAACCATAAAAACCACGGCAATAAATAAGAACCTGCTCACGCAAAATAGAAGAAACCATAAAAACCATAGGTGCCTTAAAAACTCTGGTTTTATTATGCCTGCCCTCACATAAAGTGTGTATTTAGCCCACTACGCTGTAAGCACAAAATAACGAAGGGGCTTAATTATGAGCACAACTGACGATTCATTCTCTGTACCCGGAAAGTCGCGAACGCTTGATAAAACATCACTGAAAGATAAGTGGTGGCACATTATGGACAGCTGGAAGGTCGGGATTATTCCGCTGCCGCTGTTTCTGCTGGCGGGGGCATTAATTGCCATCGACTGTCTTGGCGGCAAACTGCCGAGCGATATCGTGGTGATGGTCGCCACGCTGGCCTTTTTTGGCTTCGCCTGCGGCGAGTTTGGCAAGCGGCTGCCGATAGTCGGCAAGCTGGGTGCGGCGGCGATTTGCGCCACCTTTATCCCCTCGGCGATGGTCTATTATGGCCTGCTGCCGGATGTGGTGGTCGAATCCACCACCAAGTTCTACAAATCGACCAACATTCTCTATCTCTACATCTGCTGCATTATTGTCGGCAGCATTATGAGCATGAATCGCACCACCCTGATTCAGGGCTTTTTGCGTATCTTCTTCCCGATGCTGTGCGGTGAAATTGTCGGCATGCTGGTTGGCATGGGCGTTGGCATGGCGCTTGGCATGGAGCCGTTCCAGATCTTCTTCTTTATCATTCTGCCGATTATGGCAGGCGGCGTGGGCGAAGGCGCCATTCCGCTGTCGATTGGTTACGCCACGTTGCTGCATATGGATCAGGGCGTGGCGCTGGGTCGCGTGCTACCGATGGTGATGCTTGGCGGGCTGACGGCGATCATTATCTCCGGCTGCCTGAACCAGCTCGGAAAACGCTTCCCGCACCTGACCGGCGAAGGACAGCTGATGCCGAACCGCAGCAACAGTGACGAACCCGCCTCTGCCACACCCGCGTTCTCCGGTAAAACCGATGTCACCACCATTGCCGCAGGCGCGCTGCTCGCCGTGCTGCTCTATATGATCGGCATGCTCGGTCATAAACTGATTGGCCTGCCCGCGCCGGTCGGCATGCTGTTTGTCGCGGTGCTGATTAAGCTCGTGCACGGCGTCTCGCCGCGTCTGCTGGAGGGCTCGCAGGTGGTCTACAAATTCTTCCAGACCTCGGTGACCTACCCCATCCTCTTCGCCGTTGGCGTAGCGATTACGCCGTGGGAAGAGCTGGTTCACGCCTTCACCCTCAACAACCTGCTGGTCATTATCAGCACCGTCTCCGCGCTGGTCGCTACCGGCTTCTTTGTCGGTAAAAAAATCGGCATGCACCCGATTGATGTGGCCATCGTCTCCTGCTGCCAGAGCGGGCAGGGCGGCACCGGCGACGTCGCCATTCTTACCGCAGGTAACCGTATGAGCCTGATGCCGTTCGCACAGATCGCCACCCGTATCGGCGGGGCAATCAATGTCTCGGTCTCGCTGCTGGTGCTCGGCAACTTCCTCGTCTGATTCAGGAATAACAGGAACTGATATGAAACTCGCAAGCTTTCTCTACCAGGGTCTCCGCAGCTACGGCATCGTCAGCGCGGAAGGCATTATCAACCTCAGCCAGCGCCTGGGCGACCGCTACGTCGATTTAAAAGCGCTGCTCGCCGCCGACGCTCTGGCGCAGGCCGCGCGCTACGGTGAAGCACCCGCCGATCTTCGTTTTGATGAGATCGACTTTCTGCCGGTGATTGATAATCCGGGGAAAATCCTCTGTGTCGGGATGAACTACGCCGAAAAACGCAAAGAGTTCGACCAGCATAACCCGGCGCCAACGCTGTTTGTCCGCTTCGCCGATTCGCAAACCGGCCATAACGCGCCGGTGGTGAAACCGCGCCACACCAGCGAGTTCGATTACGAAGGCGAACTGGCGGTGATTATTGGTAAAGGCGGGGAGAATATCGCCCGTGAAACGGCCTTAAGCCATGTGGCGGGTTACAGCTGCTATATGGATGGCTCAGCGCGCGACTGGCAGCACAGCTGGTTTACCGCCGGGAAAAACTGGCGGCAGACCGGGGCTTTTGGCCCATGGATGACCACCGCTGATGAGATCCCCGACCCGCATACGCTCGCCATCCGCACGTGGCTCAATGGTCGCATGGTGCAGGATGACACGACCGCCAGCATGATCCACAAGGTCGCCGAACTTATTGAGTACATCAGCACCTTTACCAGCCTGACGCCGGGCGATGTGATCATCACCGGCTCACCGGGCGGCGTAGGGAAAAAGCGCACCCCGCCGCTGTTTATGAAAGCGGGCGATCGCATCGAAGTGGAGATCGAGAAGATCGGGCAGCTCAGTAATGTGATCGTGGACGCGCCGGAGCAGGCGCTGGCGGCGGCGCACTAAGGACGAAGGCCAACAGATGCACACACGACCCTCCATCGACTTCCGCATTGCGGAAGTCAGCGGCAACACGCCCAGGCTTGAGCGCATCCGCTCGCTATTAGCCGACAGCGGATTAGGCATGGACAGCGACATTACGGCTTTCGTTGAAGCCTGGTCGGAAGACCAACTGGTGGGGTGTGCGGGCCTTGCCGCGAACGTCATCAAATGCGTGGCGGTCGATGCGCAGCTTCGCGGCGAAAACCTCAGCGCCCGCTTGCTGGCGGAAGTGGAGAACCTGGCGCTGGCGCGCGGCCACTTCCACCTCTTTCTCTGCACGCGCCCCTGCAACCGGGAGCGCTTTCAGCACAGCGGGTTCTGGCCCATCGTCCAGAGCGGTAATAACGCGGTGTTGATGGAGAACACGCCGTCGGGCATTGAGCGCTACTGCCGCTCGCTGCGGGCAAAACGGCTGATGGGTAAACGCATTGGTGCCATCGTGATGAACGCCAACCCCTTTACCCTCGGCCACCGCCATCTGGTGGAGCAGGCGGCAAAAACCTGCGATGCCCTTCACCTGTTTGTGGTGCGCGAAGATGCCTCATTTTTCCCCTTCGCCGCGCGGCTGAAGATGGTGAAAGCGGGCGTGGCGCATCTGGCCAATGTTACGGTGCATGAAGGCTCGCAGTACATCATCTCCCGTGCCACCTTTCCCGCCTACTTCCTGAAAGAGACCGGCAAAGTGCAGCAGGCGTGGAGCGAAATCGACCTGCTGATCTTTCGCAACCATATCGCCCCGGCGCTCGGCATTACCCACCGTTTTATTGGCAGCGAACCCTTTTGCGCTGTGACCCGGCAGTACAACAACACCATGCATCAGATGCTGGCGGGTGCGGTCGAGGTGGTGGAGATCCCGCGTATTAAAGCCGCAGGCACGGCGATTTCGGCGTCTGAAGTGCGCCGTTTATTAAAGACAGAGCAGTTTTCCCGCATTCGGGAAATCGTACCAGATACGACTTTCGCGCATCTTGAAGCCCATTACGGCGTGGAAGTCGCTTAAAAATCAGGATTATAACTATGAAAATTGTACGGGAGGCGCTGGCGGGAACCCTCGAATCCAGCGACCTGATGGTGAAAATCGCCCCCACCGACGGCGAGCTGGAGGTGGTGGTGCGCAGCGAAGTGATCAAGCAGTTTGGCGATCAGATCCGCCGCGTGGTGAATGAGACGCTGCGCGCGATGGAGATCCGCCAGGGATTAATCATCATTGAAGATAAAGGCGCGCTGGATTGCGTGATCCGCGCCCGTCTGCAAAGCGCCGTGCTGCGCGCCGCGGAAGAGAAAGAGATCGCGTGGGGGGCTCTGCTGTGAAAAAGCTTCGTCGTAGCATGCTGTTTCTGCCGGGCGCTAACGCCGCCATGCTCTCCACCGCCTTTATCTACCGCCCCGATTCAATCATGTTCGACCTGGAAGACGCCGTCGCCCTGCGTGAAAAAGATACCGCGCGCCTGCTGGTCTTTCATGCTCTGCAACATCCGATGTACCAGGATATTGAAACCGTGGTGCGCATCAACCCGCTCAATACCCCGTTTGGCCTGCCGGATCTCGAAGCGGTAGTGCGCGCCGGGGTGGATGTGGTGCGTCTGCCGAAAACCGACAGCCCGGAGGATATCTACGAACTGGAGCACCACCTGGAGCGCATCGAACTCGCCTGCGGGCGTGAAGTGGGCTCAACCCGCGTGATGGCGGCGATTGAGTCAGCGATTGGCGTGATTAACGCCGTGGCGATCGCCCGTAGCTCGCAGCGGTTGATCGGCATTGCGCTGGCGGCCTTTGACTACGTGATGGATATGCAGACCGAGCGCGGCGACGGCACTGAACTCTTCTATGCACGCTGCGCGGTGCTGCACGCCGCCCGCGCCGCCGGTATCGACGCCTTCGACGTGGTGTGGTCAGACGTAAACGATGAAGCCGGGTTCCTGCGCGAAGTCGAGCTGGTACGCAAGATGGGTTTTAACGGCAAATCACTGATTAACCCGCGCCAGATCGACCTGCTGCATAACGCCTATGCGCCGACGCAGCAAGAGGTCGATCACGCCAGAGTGGTGATTGAAGCGGCAGAAGAGGGGGAGCGCAACGGCCTTGGCGTCGTCTCCCTGAACGGCAAGATGATCGACGCCCCCATTATTAACCATGCGCAGATGGTGCTGGAACGCGCGGCGGCGTCCGGCGTGCGTCGTTAAGGAGAAAACCATGAACCAAACCGAGCTGCTTCACGTTAACTTCCCCCATCTGCGTGAATTAAAACCCTTCGACACCGCCCACAGCGCGACGCCGTGGCTGGCGGATAAGGACGCCAGGCTAAACCGTAAACTCTGCGCTTCGCTGGAAGAGGCGATTACCCGCAGCGGCCTGCGCGATGGTATGACTATCTCTTTTCACCACGCTTTTCGCGAGGGTGACCGGGTGATCAACACCGTGGTGGCAACGCTTGCGCGCCTCGGCTTCAAAAACCTGACGCTCGCCTCCAGTTCGCTGATGACCTGTAACGATGGGTTGATTGAGCATATTCAGAGCGGCGTGATCCGCAAAATTTACACCTCCGGCATGCGCGGCAAGCTGGCGGATGCTATCTCCCACGGGCTAATGGAGGAGCCGGTGCAGATCCACTCTCACGGCGGACGGGTAAAACTGTTGCAGGATGGCGAACTGAAGATCGACGTCGCTTTTCTCGGCGTGCCGTGTAGCGATGCCTTCGGTAACGCCAACGGTACGCAGGGGAGATCCTGCTGCGGCTCGCTCGGCTATGCGATGGTCGACGCCGAATTTGCCGATAAAGTGGTGCTGCTGACCGAAGAAGTGGTGCCCTTTCCCAATATGCCTGCCAGTTTGACTCAGGATCGGGTGGATCTGATCGTGCAGGTGGAGAGTGTGGGCGATCCGGCGAAAATCAGTGTCGGCGCCGCGCGCGTTACCAGCAACCCAAGAGAGCTGATGATCGCCCGTTATGCGGCAGATGTGATTGAGCACTCCGGCTATTTCCGCGACGGCTTTTCGCTGCAGACCGGCTCCGGCGCGGCATCGACCGCGGCGACCCGCTTTATGGCAGAGAAGATGGAGCGCCACGGCATCAAAGCCCGCTTCGCCCTCGGCGGCATTACCGGCAGCCTGGTCGATCTGCATGAGAAGGGGCTGATTGAGACGCTGCTGGACACCCAGTGTTTTGATGGCGAAGCGGCGGCTTCGCTGCGGCGCAATGCCAATCATGTAGAGATCTCGACCAACGTTTACGCCAACCCCGGCGGTAAAGCGGCAAGCTGCGACCAGCTGGACGTGGTGATCCTCAGCGCACTGGAGATCGATACCGACTTTAACGTCAATGTCATTACCGGATCAGATGGTGTGATGCGCGGTGCGTCTGGTGGACATTGCGATGTGGCGGCAGCGGCCAACCTCACCATTGTGGTTGCCCCCCTGTTGCGCAGCCGCATTCCGACAGTGGTAAAGCGCGTAACGACCCGACTGACGCCGGGGGAGAGCATTGATGTGCTGGTCACCGATCACGGCATTGCGGTCAACCCGGCGCGCCCGGAAGTCCGCGAGCGCTTAGTGGCGGCAGGGCTGAAAATCGTTGATATCGAAGCACTCTATCAGCGGGCAATCTCCCTTAGCGGCGAGCCAAAACCGATCGCCTTTACTGACCGGATTGTCGGCGTGATCCGCTATCGCGACGGCAGCGTGATCGATGTTGTGCGGCAGGTGAAGGAGGAGGAGTTATGACCACGATGACCCCTGAACGTGTGGGTGTCAGCCTTGAGGCACTGCTGGCGGCGAAAGAGAAGCGCGCCGCGCGCCAGGCTGACTGGCTTCGCCACTATCAACAGCCGATTATCTCCCTGACGCTGGTTACCCCGGGCGCGGTGAAAGATACGATGCGCTATCGCAATACCATGGGCGTGGCGCTGCAGGCGTGTGACCAGATGCTGTGGCAGCGCGGCTGGCAGACGCTCGACCGGCAGGTGCTCTGGTTGCCAACGGGGGCGGAAGCGATGTGGTGCGTCGCCCATCCGGCGGCGGAGCTTAAAGCGCAGTGCATTGACCTGGAGCAGACCCATCCGCTCGGCAGACTATGGGATTTTGATATCTTCTGCCCGCAAAACGGCCAGGTTGGCCGCCATTCACTGGATCGCAGCACCCGTCGCTGTCTGGTGTGCGATGAACCGGCGCACAACTGCGCCCGCTCCCGCCGTCATCCGCTGGATGAGGTGGTGAGCCGCGTTGAGGGGCTGATCAATGGCTGGTTTACCCGCGACTAAACCTGCCGTGGCGTTTGTGCCTGCGCTGGCGGCGCGGGCACTGCGCCTCGAACTGGATCTCACCCCGAAGCCGGGGCTGGTGGACAGGGCAAACAGCGGCGCGCATCGCGATATGGATTACGCCCTGTTTCTGGCCAGTATTGATGCCATTACGCCGTGGTTTGCCCGCTTCGAGCAGGCGGGCTTTGACTCCGCCCACAAACCGGCGGCGGCGCAGTTGCGGCTGATCCGACCGATGGGGATTGCCTGCGAGCAGGCGATGTTTGCCGCCACGCGTGGGGTGAATACCCACAAAGGCGGCATCTTCTCCCTCGGGTTGCTCTCGTTTGCCGCCGGGCGGCTGCGGGGGCAGGGTTTGCAACTGAGCGCCAGTGTGCTTTGTCACGAGGTGAGCGCCATCTGCCGCGGGCTGGTGGCGCGCGAGCTTGCCGGGCGGGCGCAGGCGGTTACGTCCGGGGAAAAGCAGTTTCGCGACTATGGCCTGACCGGCGCGCGCGGTGAGGTGGAGCAGGGGTTTATTACCGTGCGTCGTGCGGTATTGCCCTTCTGGCAGCAGGAGCAGGGGGAGCGCCGATTGCATAGTGCGCTGCTCAGGCTGATGGCGGTTAACCTCGACAGTAACCTGGTGTCGCGCGGCGGGATGGCCGGGCTGCATTATGTGCAGGATTATGCTCAGCAGTTATTAGCCAGCGGATGGGAGAGGGATGATTTACGCCAGATGGATCAGGCGTTGATTGCGCGGCATTTAAGCCCCGGCGGCAGCGCCGATCTGCTGGCGGTGGCGTATGTGCTGGCGATGATCCCGTAACCGAAGCGGTTACGCAGCCCGGATAAGGCAACGCCGCCATCCGGCAAAATGGCTCCGTGCCGGAAGATGCAGTAACGTAGGCCGGATAAGGCATCGCCGCCATCCGGCAAAATGGCACCGTGCCGGAAGATGCAGTTACGTAGGCCGGATAAGGCATCGCCGCCATCCGGCAACCGGTGGCAATGCCTGATGGCGCTGCGCTTATCAGGCCTACAACATTGCGCTATCAGGCCTACAATACTGCGCTTATCAGGCCTACAAAATGATACCCATAAAAAACCCGGCGCTCAGGCCGGGTTTTCTGTTTATGCTTTCTGCGCCACGCCAGATGGCTCGCGCACATGCTTATACTTAAAGAGCATCACGAAGGCGACGGCCAGCACCAGCGAGTAACCAGCGAAGATCAGCCATACGGTTTTCCAGTCGGTGAGGCCGGCGGTGGTATACATCTCCACCACTTTGCCGCTGACCATACCGCCGAGGATGCAGCCGAAGCCGTTGGTCATCATCAGCAGCATACCCTGCGCGCTGGCGCGGATTTCAGGGCTAACCTCTTTCTCAACAAACACCGAGCCGGAGATGTTGAAGAAGTCGAAGGCGCAACCGTAAACGATCATCGACAGCACCAGCAGCACGGTGCCGAACGGCGTCGGGTCGCCGTAGGCGAAAAGACCGAAGCGCAGCACCCAGGCGAGGATACTGATCATCATGACATTCTTAATGCCATACCGGCTCAGGAAGAAGGGAATGGCGAGGATAAAGACGGTTTCCGAAATCTGCGAAATCGACATCATTACCGACGCATGGGTAACGATAAAGCTGTTAGCGAAGAGCGGATTAGAGTCGAAGCTGTGCAGGAAGGTGTTGCCGAACATATTGGTGATCTGTAACTCAGCGCCCAGCAGCATGGAGAAGATAAAGAAGATCGCCATGCGTTTGTTTTTATAGAGTGCAAACGCGTTCAGGCCGAGCATCTCCACCCAGGTCTGCTTCTGCTTGCTGTTCGCCACCGGAATGTGCGGCAGCGTCAGCGCAATCACGCTCAGCAGCAGTGACAGCGCGGCACCAATGTAGAGCTGCATATGGCTTAACTCAAAGCCGGAGAAGCTCACCGCCCACATCGCGAGGATAAAGCCGATGGTGCCCCAGATACGAATCGGCGGGAAGTCGGTGACGATATCGTGCCCGGCGGATTTAAGACGGAAATAGGAGATGGAGTTCACCAGGCTCAGCGTCGGCATATAGGCCAGCGAGTTGAGCAGAATAATGGCAAACATCGCGCCAGGCGTGGTGACGCCTGCGGCGATAAAGAGCGTGATCGCACCAACCAGATGACAGAGGGTATACACCCATTTCGCGCTGAGCCACTTATCGGCGACGATGCCTAAAAGCGTTGGCATAAACAGCGAGGCGATTCCAAGGGAGCTGTAGACCGCGCCGACTTCCGCGCCCTGAAATTTCAGGGTCACTATCATGTAAGAGCCTAGTGTCGTCAGCCAACTGCCCCACAGGCAGAACTGCAGAAAGATGATCACTTTCAGCTGCAGCTTAAGATTCATGCTTATTTCCTCGCAAAGGAGACGGTTGTCGTTGTAATGGGCAGATATACTGCGATTTGTGGCGGCACTTTATCACTTTGCAGCGGCGTTGTTTGTTACGTACGACAGAAAAATGCAATCTTCGTCTGATTGCATTCTTATTAAGTGATCTTGATCACGCTTTTACGCAACCGATTGCTAAGGCCAGAAGCCGGGCTTATGCCCCTTTACCGCGAAGGTAAAAAGGGCATAAGCCACACGAGCATTAATTACGACGGTAGGTTTTTTGCGCGGAGTTCACTTTGTAGAGATAACGGCGTGACTCAGCGGAAGGGTGGCGCGTGGTGAGGGTTTCATACACATCGCCCGGCGACAGGGTGTTGATAATATTCGCTGCCTGCACTTTATCCGCCGAGAAGACGCGCAGCACGCTGCCTGCGCCGCCGTTATAAGCGGTGATCACCGCATAGCGCCGTGAGGTCGGGTTGCTGATACCGGCAAGATAAATATTGTTTAGCATCGCCAGATAAGCGGTGCCGGTATCAATATTGCTCTGCGGATCGAAGAGATAGCTGCGGTCCGGCGTGCCGGATTTCCCCTGCGCCCGGAAGACATCTTTCCCGGCGCTGTGCTGCACCACCTGCATCAAACCGAGCGCGTCGGAGCGGCTCACTGCATAGGGGTTAAAGGAGGACTCCGTCTGCATAATCGCCAGAATCAACGACTCCTCGACGCCATACTTATGCGACGCTTTGCGCACCATGCCCATATATTTATGTGCACGTTTATCAAGGTGGTTCGGCACCAGGTTAATGGTGATGCTGGAGATCACGCGGATGCCGCTGGTGCGGGTTTTCAGCCGCGTTTGTAGCAGATAGTCGGCGTACTTCTCCGCGCGCCACTGCCAGCGTATCGCCTCGCCGTTGTTATCCAGCACCTGGCCATAGAGGAAGGGCTGTTTGGAGATGGTGATATCGTCAGTGTCGGAGTAGAGGTCGATAGAGCCGGGATCGTCGCCCATTAGCAGCGTTTTGACGATCGCCGCACGCAGGTGTGCCGCCGGATCGGTCGCCGAGATGGTCTCGACGGTAATCGTCCCTTCATCAAAGTTGATGTGGCTTCGCGTCTGGTATTGATCGGTATACTTAACGTAGTCCTTCGGACCTGCGATCAGAACTTCGTTAAAGCCCCATAAATTCTCAATATTGTGGGCGAACTGGCCCATCAAAATGTCAAAACCGTTGGTGTCTTTGATCCAGGCTTCGTTGTAGTCTTCGCCGGATTTATTAGAGCTGGAACAAGAGATCAGCAACGGCGCGATCATCGCTAGCGCTAAAAATTTTTTCATCATTCCGGATGCAGTTGTGTTTGATTACAGCGCCTGAGACGCTCGCGAACCGGCAATGCCTTCCCTGGATTTATGGCACTGCCGGTGGGTTTAAGCCACGACGCCTATTTTTTTTCTTGTGGCGTGTAGCCTTCAATGTGCACGTCTTTGCCTTCAAACAGGAAATTGACCATCTCCTCTTCCAGCAATTTGCGGTGCTCAACGTTCATCATGTTGAGTTTCTTCTCATTGATCAGCATCGTCTGCTTCTGCTGCCACTGCTTCCAGGCCTCTTTCGAGATCTCGTTATAGATGCGTTTACCCAGGTCGCCCGGATAGAGCTGGAAGTCTTGCCCTTCCGCTTCGCGTTGCAGGAAGGTACAAAAAATAGTTCTGCTCATAATCATTCCTCTTTCTGCGCGCCGCGCAAGGCCGCTTCGGCGCGTAATTGCTGTATCAGGCGTTCCACCGGAGCCGCCAGACCGACGGATGGCGGTTGCGCTAAGTTATACCAAAGACCTGCGCCTTCATCCATGCACGCGGCAGAGGAGGACACAGGAAGCCACATCGGCACAATATCGAGGTGGAAATGGCTAAAAGTGTGGCGGAACGCAACAAGTTGGCTGAGAGTATCCGCGCTAATCCCCCTTTGCGCCAGCCAGTCGCGTAGCGCCGCTTCATCGCTAAACTGCGGGAAGCAGAAGAGGCCACCCCACAGGCCGCTCGGTGGGCGCTGCTCAAGGTAAACCGCACCTTCATGCTCCATTAGCAGCAGATAACCGGTTCGCTCGGGCAGCATCTGTTTCGGCTTTTTACCCGGATAGCTGCTCCAGGAGTGCGTGGCGTAAGCGATACAGCCGCTTTGCAGCGGGCAGAGTTCACACTTCGGTTTTGAGCGGGTGCAGACCATGGCTCCCAGATCCATCATCGCCTGGTTAAAGCGCTCCACGCCTTGTGCCGGCGTCACCTGCTCGCTTATCTCCCACAGCCGTTTCTCCACCTCTTTTTTCCCCGGCCAGCCGGCCACCGCATAACAGCGGGCGAGCACGCGCTTCACGTTGCCATCAAGAATGGGGAAGTGTTTACCAAGGGATAAAGAGAGGATGGCGCCCGCCGTCGAGCGGCCGACGCCAGGCAGGGCAGCGACTTCGTCAAAAGTTTCAGGAAAACGGCCATGGTGCAGTGTGGCGACCTGTTGCGCGGCTTTATGCAGATTACGCGCGCGGGCGTAGTAACCGAGCCCGGTCCACAGATGCAGCACCTCATCCAGCGGCGCGTTGGCTAAATCGGTCACCGTCGGAAAGCGCGCCATAAAGCGCCCGAAATAGGGGATTACCGTTGCGACCTGGGTCTGTTGCAACATCACTTCTGACAGCCATACTTTGTAGGGCGTCTTTTCAATTTGCCAGGGCAGGGTTTTCCGCCCAAATTTGTCGTACCAGTCCAGAACCTGGGCTGAGAATTGAGACGCTTGCATGGTCACCAGAATCGCTTTATCAGGGGCGAAGATTGCAGCACAGCGGCGCTGCACTGTAAACCGGAACTTTCCGGTGCTTGCATCATGCCATGAACTTTGGATAATGCCCGTTTCCTGAACACTCTCACGAGCAGAAAACTTTATGAATAACGACGTCATTTCACCGGAATTTGATGAAAATGGCCGCCCGCTGCGCCGCATTCGTAGCTTTGTCCGTCGCCAGGGGCGTCTGACGAAGGGGCAGCAGCATGCGCTGGACAATTACTGGCCGGTGATGGGCGTTGAGTTTACCGAACAGCCGCTCGACTTTACCGCGCTGTTTGGTCGCAGCGCGCCGGTGACGCTGGAGATCGGTTTCGGCATGGGCGCTTCGCTGGTTGAAATGGCGAAAACCCGCCCGGAGCAGGATTTCCTCGGCATTGAAGTGCACTCGCCAGGCGTCGGTGCCTGCCTCTCTTCCGCTCACGAAGAGGGCGTCGAGAACCTGCGGGTGATGTGTCACGACGCGGTAGAAGTGCTGCACACCATGATCCCGGATAACGCCTTAAACATGGTGCAACTCTTTTTCCCGGACCCGTGGCACAAAGCGCGTCATAATAAGCGCCGTATTGTGCAGGTACCCTTTGCCGAGCTGGTGAAGAGCAAGCTCAAGCTGGGTGGCGTATTCCATATGGCGACCGACTGGGAAGCCTATGCTGAACATATGCTGGAGGTGATGAGCTCTATCGACGGGTATAAAAACCTGTCGGCCAGCAACGACTATGTGCCGCGCCCGGAATCGCGCCCGGTAACGAAATTTGAACAGCGTGGCCATCGTCTTGGTCACGGTGTATGGGACTTAATGTTCGAGAGGGTGAAATAATGGCAAAGAACCGCAGCCGTCGCTTGCGTAAAAAGATGCATATCGACGAATTCCAGGAAGTGGGTTTCTCCGTCGCGTGGCGTTTCCCGGAAGGTACCACGGAAGAGCAGATTGACAGCACCGTTGATAACTTCATCCAGCAGGTGATTGCGCCGAATAAACTGGCGTTCGATGGCAGCGGCTATCTGGCGTGGGAAGGGTTAATCTGCCTGCAAGAGATTGGCAAATGTACCGAAGAGCATCAGGCCCTTGTGCGTAAGTGGCTGGAGGAGCAGAAGCTCGAAGCGGTACGCACCAGCGAACTTTTCGACGTCTGGTGGGACTAACCAAACATAAGGGCCAGCATCTGCTGGCCCATTTTGTCTCTACAGGAGTATACAGAATGCGTAAAACGCTGCTGGCGGCAACGCTCACCCTTACAGCTTTCGCGGCGCAGGCAGATTATCAGTGCAGCGTCACGCCGCGCGACGATGTGATTATCAGCCCGCAAACCGTGCAGGTGAAGGGCGAAAACGGCAATCTGGTGATCACGCCAGAGGGCAATGTGATGTTTAACGGTAAGCAGCCTTCGCTGAGCGCCGCTCAGCGCGAGCAGGCGAAAGATTACCAGGCAGAGCTACGCAGCGCTTTGCCGTGGATCGACAACGGCGCGCGGAGTCGCGTAGAGAAAAACCGCATTGCGCTGGATAAGATCATCGTCAAAGAGGTGGGGGAGAGCAGCAGCATGCGTAACCGCCTCACCAGGCTCGACGCGCAGCTCAAAGAGCAGATGAACCGCATTATCGAGCATCGCAGCGACGGCCTGACGTTCCACTACAAGGCGATTGAACAGGTTCGTGCTGATGGCCAGCAGTTAGTCAACCAGGCGATGGGCGGCATTCTGCAGGACAGCATTAACGAAATGGGCGCGAAAGCGGTGATGAAGAGCGGCGGTAACCCGTTGCAGAATGTGCTCGGCAACCTCGGCGGCTTACAAACCGCTATCCAGAACGAATGGAAAAATCAGGAAGCGGACTTCCAGCAGTTTGGTAAAGATGTCTGCCAGCGCGTGGTTTCGCTCGAAGAGAGCCGCAAAGCGTTAACCTCCTCTCTGAAGTAACTCTTAACAGCGGCATTTCTCTTCTGACAATGTCGCTGTCTCATCGAATATCTATTCTTTAATGAGCTTGCGGCTACTGCCGCCTGTTAAATGCTCTTTTTCATTAATTATGCTTGTCTCTTATATTTCATCTATTTTTTGGTAATTGCCTTTTAACAAAAGCAACCTTTATATTTCTATTTTCGCCTACCAAAAATTGGGGTTTTACTTAAAAAATAAACGTCTTTAACCGGCAGACAGCTGTTTTGATACTTTCAGAATGTTCTTGTTGATGCTAATATCGCCGCCTCAATCACGGATATCACTCCTGCATAAATAATCTATGTCAACAATAAAGTTACAGCCGCGAAGCGACGCTTCATTTTATGAAGACTCTGCTCTTCACCTCAAAAATAACGAGGTTGATCTACTTTATCTTTTCAGCCTCTTATGGCGAGGCAAAAAATTCATTATTGCGACCGTGATACTTTTCGCCGTCTGTGGCTTCTTTATTAGCGCGTTACTGCCGCAAAAATGGACCAGCCAGGCCGAGATCACGCCGGCGGAAAAGATCCAGTGGGCGGAATTGCAGCGAGCGTTGATGACCTTGCAGGTCCTTGATGTTAAGAGCTCCGTATCGCCTGACGATGTCTATAACCTCTTCCTGAAGAAATTTGCCTCACAGACTTTGAAAGAGGAGTTTTTGGCAACGTCTCCGCTGGTGCTGGGCCAGCTGGAAGAGAGCAATCTCGATCAGTATGATTTGCGACGCGCACTGGCGCTGGTGGCTGGTAACCTCAAAATTACCAATAACATTAAGTCGGGAAGCCTTACAGATACGCCGTATGCCTCATGGTCGCTCAGTTTCACCGCTCCAAAGGCCGTTGAAGCGCAGCAGGTGCTGACAGATTACATCAATTTCATTACCGCCAAAGTGGTGAGCGAAACGCTTGAAACCGTGCGTAACGATATTGAACTGAAGAAGAACGTCGAAAAAAATGTGCTGGAGATGGATCGCACCCGTATTGCCAACGCTCACGAGGCAAAATTAAAGCGCCTGAACTACTCCCTTGAAGTGGCAAATGCTGCCGGCATCAAACGCCCGGTCTACAGCAATGGCCAGGCGGTACAGGATGACCCGGACTTCTCTATCGCGCTCGGTGCGGATGGTATCTCGGAAAAACTGCGTATTGAGCAGTCGATGAAAGATTTTACCGAGCTGAATGCGGACTTCCGTAACCGTGAGTATCATCTGGCGCAGCTTGAGAAAGTGAATATTAAAGATGTGGAGTTCTCTCCATTTAAATATCAACTCTCGCCGTCGTTCCCGATGAAAAAAGATGGGCCTGGTAAAGCGATTGTTATCGCTCTGGCGATCATTCTTGGTGGCATTATCTCCTCTGGCATCGTCTTATTGCGCCACGGGATGCGGCAACGAAAATTGCTGTAATATTTATCTGTAAATAATCACATCGCTAAAATAATTAAGGGGAAATAATATTTCCCCTTAATTTTGTCTATCACTTCACATTACTCGCTAAGAAACAACTCAAGCAACGAGTTGAGAAAGAGCTTACCGTGCTCGGTTATCTGCCAGTGCGTTGCGCTCTCGGTCAGATAATTGAGCGCCAGTGCCTGCTCAATTTGCGGGCGAATGGTCGCTTCATCCAGCCCGGTATAGGCGGCAAACTCTGCTCTTGCTGCTGGCTCCAGCAGGCGAAAACGGTTCATAAAGAACTCGAAGGGCTTATCCTGCTCTTCAACATCATGCTGCTTATCAACATAATTGCCCTGCATATAGCCGCGTGGATGGCGCGTTTTTGCCGTACGCAAAATACGCCCATCCGCGAAGGTCACTTTGCCGTGCGCACCGCAGCCGATACCGAGGTAGTCGCCAAAGCGCCAGTAGTTGAGATTGTGCTGACACTGATAGCCCGGTTTGGCATAGGCTGAGGTTTCATACTGTTGATAACCCGCCGCCGTCAGGATCTGGTGGCCCTGCTCGAAGATATCCCACAGCGCGTCATCATCCGGCAGTACCGGCGGGCGCGAGCTGAAGAGCGTATTGGGTTCAATGGTGAGCTGATACCACGACAGATGCGGCGGATCTAATGCGATAGCCTGGCGCAGATCGTCGAGCGCCTCTTCAAGCGTTTGATCCGGAAGGCCATGCATTAAATCGAGGTTAAAGCTGCGAAGCCCCAGCCCGCTCGCCAGGCGTGCCGCGCGCTTAGCTTCCTCCGGGCCGTGAATACGCCCAAGGCGCTGCAGTTTCGCCTCGCTAAAGCTCTGTACGCCAATTGAAATACGGTTAACACCGGCGCGCTGGTAGTCGGTGAAGCGGTCAGCCTCAACGGTGCCAGGATTCGCCTCCATGGTAATTTCCGCGTCACTGGTCAGCGGCAGACGTGCGCGAACGCCATCAAGCAGGGTTTGCATCGCCGGGCCTGAGAGCAGGCTTGGCGTACCGCCGCCGATAAAGATGGTCTTTATTTCCCGTCCCTGGGCGTAGGCGGCATCGGCATCCAGATCCGCAAGCAGATGCTGGACGTAGTCGTCGTGCGGCACTTCGCCCTTCAGCGCGTGGGAGTTGAAGTCGCAGTAGGGGCACTTCTGCACGCACCAGGGGATGTGGATATAGAGACTCAGAGGCGGCAAATCAGCCATTACGCATTGCTTCCAGTAACAGGGTTAACGCCTGACCACGATGGGAGAGGGCGCGCTTCTCGTCGCGTGTCAGCTCCGCAGCGGTTTTGCCTTCGGAGGGGACGAAAAAGATAGGGTCGTAACCAAAGCCGCCGCTTCCCGCAGGCGCACGGGCAATGAGGCCAGGCCAGCTACCGTGACAAACCAGCGGCGTCGGATCGTCAGCGTGGCGCATATAGACCAGTACGCAGTGGAACTGCGCCTGGCGCTCGCCGTCCGGCACACTCTGCAGCGCATCGAGCAGTTTTTCCAGGTTCTGCTGGTCGCTGGCTTCAGGGCCCGCATAGCGCGCGGAGTAGATCCCCGGGGCGCCGCCCAGCGCATCGACCGCCAGCCCTGAATCATCGGCAATAGCCGGTAAACCGGTCACTTTTGCCGCATGGCGGGCTTTCAGAATGGCATTTTCAATAAAGGTCAGCCCGGTCTCTTCAACGGATTCGACGCCCAGTTCGGTTTGTGCGACCACATCAAGGCCGAAATCATTGAGCAGCGAGGCAAGCTCGCGCACTTTACCGGCGTTGCCGGTGGCGAGGACAACTTTTTGCATAGCGGATCCTAATTTATCAGCGCCGCGACTTCCGTCGGGATCTGTTGCGGATGAACGATTTTAATCTGTTTATGGCGGCCCAGTTCGCCCTTTTCGATCAGCACCTGGCTTTTCGCGACGCGAAACTGTTTAGCGAGAAATTTCACCAGGTGCGCATTGGCCTGGCCATCCACTGGCGGGGCGGTGATGGCGACTTTTACTTCGTCGCCATGCAAACCGATAATTGCGTCCCGGCTGGCTTTTGGCTGGATATAAAGCCGTAAAACCAGCCCGTCCTGTGAGGGGACAACGGCACTCATAGTGCCATCCACAGCCCCGGCAGCAGCATATCACCGGTGGATTGCAGCAGTTCGGCAATCCCCATATTGAGCACATAGAGCAGCAGCACAAGGATCATTGGCGAGAAGTCGATGCCGCCCATCGCCGGCAGCAGCCTGCGGATCGGGCGCAGCAGCGGCTCGGTCAGCTGAATCAGCGCGTATTCAACCGGGCTACGGCCCTGGCTGACCCAGCTCATGATGGCCATGACCAGCAACACCCAGAAAATCATCAGGCCAATGGTTTTGACCAGAATAAGCAGGGCAGATATCCAGATAATCGGCTGGAGGGTGACCACCATAAACAGCACGATCGCCTTGATAAAACTCAGCACAAAAGCGACCAGCAGCGAGGCGCTGTCCAGCGGCCCCATCGCCGGGATAATGCGGCGCAGCGGCCCGACAATCGGCTGGGTGGCTTTAACGACAAATTGCGAAAAAGGGTTATAAAAATCACAGCGTGCCCACTGCATCCAGACGCGCAACAGCAGAACCATGGTATAGAGTTCAAGCACTGTTGAGAGCAGGAAAGTCAACGTCTTCATGGCGTTCCTCAGTTTCTCTTACTTTTTTGTGTAATCGCGCGCACCAAAAATAGCGGTACCAATGCGCACCATCGTACTGCCCGCCGCGATGGCTGCGGACATATCATCCGTCATGCCCAACGACAGGGTATCGACCGTTGAATAGCGTGTTTTAAGCGCCTCAAATGCTACAGCCATTTGCCGTGCCACGGCAAACTGCCGTTCGTACTCTGCTTCCGGTGCCGGGATCGCCATCAACCCGCGCAGGCAGATGCCGGGCAGTTCAACAAGTTGCGCGGCAAGATCATCCAGTTCGCTCAGGGCGATACCAGACTTGCTCTGCTCATCGCTGATGTTGATTTGGATAAGAACATTCAGCGGCGCGCGCGTTGCCGGGCGCTGCTCGCTAAGGCGGCTGGCGATGCGCAGACGGTCGACAGTGTGGCACCAGTCGAAGTGCTCCGCTACCAGACGGCTTTTGTTGGACTGCAACGGGCCGATAAAGTGCCACTCCAGCCCGCTAACGCCCGCCTGCTGGAAGTGCTGGATCTTCTCCACCCCCTCCTGCACATAGTTTTCGCCGAACGCACGCTGCCCGGCGTCGATTGCTTCTGCGACGGCGCTCGCAGGCTTGGTTTTACTCACTGCAAGTAGCGTAACTTCTTCTGAAGCCCGGCCGCAGCGTGCCGCCGCAGCGGAGATTTTGTCCCGGACCTGTGCCAGGTTATGCGCGATATCGTTCATGATTCCAGGATGGCGTAATGGATATAGAAGAAATAGTGGCGCTTAGTGTAAAGCATAATGTCTCGGATCTACACCTGTGCAGTGGTTGTCCACCGCGCTGGCGACAGCACGGGCAGCTTACCGCTGCGCCTTTTGAGCAGCCCGATATCAGCGCATTACTGAGCGGGCAGCTCACCCCCCTCCAGCAGCAGCAGTGGCGCGAAATGCGGCAGGTGGATTTCGCGCTGACCACTGCTGGCGGCAGGCGGCTGCGCGCAGGCGCGTTTGCCCGACACGGCGGCATCTCATTAGCGCTGCGCCTGTTGCCGCAGCGCTGCCCGCAGCTTAGCAATATCTCGGCTCCGGCGGCGCTGACTGAACTGCTCGCCCGGGAGAATGGTCTGATCCTCGTCACCGGCGCGACCGGCAGCGGTAAATCGACAACGCTGGCAGCGATGGTGCACCACCTCAATCACCAGGCCGGGGTACATATTGTGACGCTCGAAGACCCCATTGAGTTCCTGCACCAGAGCGGTAACAGCCTGATTCAGCAACGCGAGATAGGCCAACACTGCGCCTCGTTTGCCGAGGGGCTGCGCGCAGCGTTGCGCCAGGACCCGGATGTGATCCTGCTCGGTGAGTTGCGCGACAGCGAGACCATACGGCTGGCGTTGACCGCAGCCGAAACGGGACATCTGGTGCTGGCAACCTTGCACACGCGCGGAGCAGCGCAGGCCGTCGAGCGGCTGGTGGACAGCTTTCCGGCACAGGAGAAGGAGCCGGTACGCAGCCAGCTGGCGGGAAGTTTACAGGCGGTGCTGGCGCAGAGGCTGGAGGCGGATAAGCAGGGCGGGCGCGTGGGGCTGTTTGAGTTGCTGATTAATACCCCGGCCGTGGCGAACCTTATCCGCGAAGGCAAAACGCACCAACTGCCCGGCGTGATGCAAACCGGGCAGCAGCAGGGGATGCAGACCTTCGCCCAGAGCCACCAGCAGCGGGTGCGCGAAGGGCGCCTTTAGTGAAGATGCAGCGCGTAAACGGCGGGCAGCGCGCCCGCGGTGGCGAGGATCTCCAGCCTGACGCTGCTCGCGGTGATGGGGCGGGTGAAACGGTGCTGGCAGACGGAGTGGTGGTTGTCATGAACCTCTGCCAGCAGCCACTCGTCAGCCCACAGGCGATAGTGCGTAATGCAGTGCGGCGTGACGGCGAGAGGGTGTCCCATCTGGACGGACTCCATGGCGTTATCGAAATCGTTGTCCTGCACCAGCGTCAGCTGGCTAATCGCCTGCGGGCTCTCCCACTGCCAGACGATCTCCGGCGCGGCGTCATCCATTGCCGGGGACCAGGCGTTGATCTGCTGCTCGGGGCGCAGGCGGCCATTGAGTACATTCTGCACGCTCCATGCGGCAATCGGCGGATCGCAGCGCAGGGCGGGCATGATCTGCGCCGGGTGGCGGCGAGGCAGCCAGAAGTCGAACTCGTCAACGCCGTAATCGCCGTCGGCAACCTGACGGGTATGTTTGGCGACGCGCGCATTGAGGCTGTTGAACACCGTCATGATGCCCGGCAGGTGCGTATCGGTAAGCGCAATCTCAACCTCTTCATGAGCGGCGAAAGCGAGAAAAACGTACTGGTTGCGTTCGCTCTGCCAGCGGAAGGCGACGGTCTGCTCGCTCTCGCCAGCTACGCTCAGCACCTGCTCTTCAAAGTGGCAATCGGGCGTGAAGTTGCCGGCCCGGACGCTACCGAGCAGGGAGAGGGTCAGCTCCGTCGGCCGCTTTGCCCGCAGCCGCAGGGTAACAGACGGCACGGTATGGCCCGCCGCAACAGGCAGCAGCAGTGCCATCCTCTCCGCCAGCGGATGCCAGTTGCCGTTAGGTGCGAGGGCCGTCAGATGGTACTCGCTGCTGGCGCTGACGCTGGCGCCTGCCGCCGGGTTGTTAAGCCACTGGCGCGGAATGTAGCAGCCGTTAAGCTGCAGTTGCTGTTGCAGCGCGCCGATATGCTCGCGCTGCGCCAGGGCCTGCGGCGTGAGGCTGCGCGCATGGCAAAGCGCGGCGGCGCGGCCCACCACCTCGCCCAACAAGCCGCAGGTGCACATCACGCGGGCGCTGCCGAAAGCGACGTGCGATGCGGAGATGAGCCGCCCGGTCAGCAGCAGGTTATTCAGCGAGCGGCTGTAGAGGCTGCGAAACGGGATGGTATAAGTGCCTTTGCTGTGAAACTGACGGCAGCCGTCATGGGTGCTGTAGACGCCGTCCGCGGGGTGCAAATCGATCGACCAGCCGCCATAGCCCACGGCATCATAGTGGTCGCGCTGTTCGATAATATCCTGCTGGCAGAGCAGATGGTCGCCCACGAAGCGGCGGCTTTCACGCTTACCGGGGATCGCGCCGACCCACTCGATAGTCATCTTTTCCGCATCAGGGAAGTTGCCGGAGTTTTTAATGTGATCCCATACGCCCCAGACGATCTTCCACAGCTCCCATTTGATCTCTTCGCTCTCATGCACGGTATCAAGCCGCCCGCCCCACTCAAGCCACCATAGATCGCAGCCATTAAGGGTGGAGGTGAGGCGTCTATAGCGGGGGATGGCGGTAATGTCTTTCAGCGCGAAGGAGGGGGGAACAAAGTTAACCGGCCCGGCAGTTTGCTTGGTGTAGAAGTAGATGGAGTGGCCGAGCTTGTGGCCGAAGTTATCGCCGGGCGCCATTTTCTCCCCGAGCTCCTCCGCTTCTTCTGCACCTTCACGGTATTCGGCGCCCGCCAGATAGCCGAGCACGCCGTCGCCGGTGGCATCACAAAACTGTGCGGCGCTGACGATGTAAAAGGTCTCATTGATTGGGTTGAAGGCCGCCACCTGAGTGATGGTCTGCGCCTCGGTTTCCACCTCAAACACGGCGGTATTGAGCAGCAGCGTCAGGCCCGGCTGGCTTCTGGCAAGGTCGAGCAGCACCAGGTCAAACATTACCGGATTTCCCTCTTTATTGCGCCAGAGGTTCTCCTCCATGATCTCGCCCATAATGCCGCCTTCGCGCGCCCAGCGGTTGTTGTTACCCATATGTGATGTCGCGCCATTCGCCCACAGGCGCACTTCGCTGGAGGCATTGCCGCCGAGCACTGGCCTGTCCTGGATCAGCACCACGTCTAAGCCGTCGCGCGCTGCCGCCAGCGCGGCGCAAAGCCCTGCCAGCCCGCCACCCGCGACGACCAGATCGGCGTGCAGCTGTCGGGTCGGAAAAGCTCTGGCATCGGTGTGAGGAAAGATTTTCATTATCTTGTTTCCTTTTTGACTGACGGTAGAATCGTTTTTTCCAGCCACCTGAAAAGCGAACCCTGCATGTCTTCTCAACCGAACCAAAGTCTGATTGATGGCATTCGCTGCCTGCAGTACCTCGTCTCCAGCGATCGCGCCATTGGCTGTCGTGAGCTGTCGCGTCTGATGGGGATTAACACCACCCGCGTAAACCGGTTATTAATGACCATGGCCTCCATCGGCCTGACCATGCAGGACGCGCAGCGTCGCTATCTGCCTGGCCCCGGCATTCATGCGCTGGCAGCGCAGGCAATTCGCGGTTCGGCGCTCTTCTCTCACGCGCTGCCGCTGCTGGAACGCTATGCCCCGAAAGATATCGTCGTGGCGATGGGCGTGCTGTGGGAGGATCAGGTGATCTACATTTATCACTCTGAACCCGGCAGCCAGGTAAGCCAGGCGCTGGCCGGTTTCCACATGCTGCCTGCCTGGCAGTCGGTTATCGGCATGTCGCTGCTGGCGGCAGAGAGCGACGAGGCGCTGCAAAAGCGTTTTACGCCGGAGCAGTGGCAGCAGCTTGGCCCGCATGTTGCCCAGCAGCGGGCGCAGGGGCATGTAGTGTGGCATCACGACGACGGTGAAGTGTCGATGGCGAAACCGCTTGGCGCCCACTCCGCCGCACTCGCGTTTGCCGGTCTGTGGCAGGTTGACGATGCGATGGTTGAGACGCGCTTAGACGCCCTGCACGAACTGGTTCAGCGCTTAACTGAGAAAAAATAGTGGCCTTACTGTTTCTTTTATAGAAACATTAGCAGGAATGCAAAAAGCGGGACTGGAAAGTGTGAGAGGGATCGGCAGAAAGCCGCGACATGATCGCGGCTATGAGAAAAGAGAGAAGAGAACGGGCAGGGTTACGGGTGCAGTTCGAAATAGCTTTCGAGAATAATTACCGCCGAGGCTGAGTCGACGCTGCCTTTATCAAGAGCGCGGAACCCGCCGCGTTCAAACAGCCCGGCGCGCGCTTCAACGGTGCTTAACCGTTCATCATGCAGGATCACTTTCGCGCCAAAACGGCCATGGATTTTATTGGCAAAGTTGCGGGCGCGGGCGGTCAGCAGCTGCTCGGTGCCATCCATATTGAGCGGCAAACCAACTATCACCGCTTCGGGCTGCCACTCTTTGAGCAGATTCTCGATCCGCTTCCACTCCGGCGTGCCATCCTGCGCTTTCAGCGCCGTCAGCGCGCGCGCCGTCCCGGTAATACGCTGCCCGATGGCAACGCCAATGCTTTTGGTACCGAAATCAAACGCCAGCAGTGTGCCGCTCATCAGGCATGCCCCGCGACGCCAGGCATGGTCGAAATATCGATGCCGATAAGTTTTGCCGCTTCGCGCCAGCGATCGGCGATAGGCGTTTTAAACAGGATATTGAGATCTGCCGGCGCGGTAAGCCACGCGTTATCAAGGATCTCCTCCTCCAGCTGCCCCTTATCCCACGACGAGTAGCCCAGCGCGACCATCACCTCAGCAGGTTGTTCACCGGTGCCGAGCGTCTCCAGCACGTCACGCGAGGTGGTGACCACGGTGTTGTCCGAGACGCGAATGCTGGAAGCAAAACCACCCGGCGGCGTGTGCAGGATAAAGCCGCGATCTTCCGCCAGCGGGCCGCCAAGCAGCACCGGTTTATCAAGACGGATCGCCGGGTCACGATCAACGGCCTCGATTTTCAGTTTTTCGAGCACGCCTTCTACCGTCAGGTTTTCCAGCGGCTTATTGATGATAAGCCCCATCGCCCCTTCCTCGCTGTGCTCGCAGATATAGACAACGGAGCGTCGGAAGAGGGGATCCTGGAGAGCAGGCATGGCAATAAGAAAGTGATGCTGTAAATTCATTGTCAGAGGTTCTGTTCCTGGTTCAAAAAAGCGACAACGTAGTATGGGGGGAAAGTAGTGTTGCTGTCACGATATAAAGCGGGAAGGGCGCGGGCTCTCGCTCGCACCCTGTGTGATGCTTATTTAGCCAGACGTTTTTCGATAGCGTCCATCAACATACCGGTGATGGAGACCGGGAATTCGGCTTCGATTTCACGGATGCAGGTCGGGCTGGTGACGTTAATTTCAGTCAGGCGATCGCCGATGATATCGAGACCAACGAAGATAAGCCCTTTGGCTTTCAGCACCGGCGCAACTTTACGCGCGATTGCCCAGTCGCTCTCGGTCAGCGGACGCGGTTCACCGCGGCCACCGGCTGCCAGGTTGCCACGGGTTTCCCCGCCCTGCGGCACGCGCGCCAGGCAGTAAGGCACCGGTTCGCCATCGACAACCAGCACACGTTTGTCGCCCTCTTTAATGGCGGGCAGATAGTTCTGTGCCATGCAGTAGCGAGTGCCCAGCTCGGTCAGGGTTTCGGTGATCACTGAGAGGTTAGGATCGCCCTCTTTGACGCGGAAAATCGAGGTGCCGCCCATGCCGTCCAGCGGCTTGAGAATAATGTCGGTGTGCTTCAGCCAGAAGGCTTTCAGACGCGCTTTATCGCGGGTGACCAGCGTTTCTGGCGTCAGGTCCGGGAACCAGGCGGTAAAGAGCTTCTCGTTGCAGTCGCGCAGGCTCTGCGGTTTGTTAACAATCAGTGTACCTTTCTCTTCCGCACGCTCAAGGATATAGGTCGCGTAGATATACTCGGTGTCGAACGGCGGATCTTTACGCATCAGCACGGTGTCGAGATCGGCCAGCGCGATATCCTGCTCGCTGCCAAATTCATACCATTTGTCATAGTCCTGCTCGACGGAGAGGGTACGCGTGCGGGCACGGGCTTCACCGTTAATCAGGTAGAGATCGGCCATCTCCATATAGTGCAGCTCGTAGCCGCGGCGCTGTGCTTCCAGCAGCATGGCGAAGCTGGAGTCTTTCTTGATGTTAATGTCCGCGATGGGATCCATCACGATGCCGAGCTTAATCATTCTGCTTCTCCTTTCAACCCAGGTCGCCGAAGCGAACCTGAAGTGCGGTGATGGCGGTAAGCGCCGTTGTCTCGGTGCGTAGCACGCGGGGACCTAACAAAATATCCGTAAACTGATAGCGCGCGGTCATGGCAATCTCATCGGCAGATAAACCGCCTTCCGGGCCGATCAGCAGACGCACGCGCTCGACGGGCAGGGGCAAGGTGTTGATGCTCTGGCTGGCGCGCGGATGGAGGTTGAGCTTCAGACCGCTCTCCTCTTCAGCACACCAGGTTTCGAGATCCATGGCCGGGCGAATCTCCGGAACACGGTTACGCCCGCACTGTTCACAGGCGGCGATGGCGATCTTTTGCCATTGCTGCAGCTTTTTGTTCAGGCGTTCGGCGTCCAGTTTAACGCCGCAGCGCTCAGAAAAAAGTGGCGTAATGAGGCTTACGCCAAGCTCGATCGATTTCTGGATGGTGAATTCCATCTTTTCCCCGCGCGACATCACCTGGCCGAGATGAATGTGTAGCGGTGATTCACGATCGTCTATCTCGCCGCGCAGCACCTTGACGCGCACGCTTTTTTTATCAGCGTGGGTGATTTGTGCTTCGAAAACCTGGTTGGAGCCGTCGAAAAGCTGCACCGCCTGGCCCGGGCCCATACGCAGCACGCGTCCGACGTGGTTGGCGGCATCCTCGCTGAGGGCAATTTCACTGCCCGGCTGAATACATTCTGGGTGATGGATGCGGGGAATGCGCATGTTTTAGATCCGTTCAGATTACCGCCCCGCACGGCAGGGCGGATGTTAACAATGGCGCTAGTGTAGGTTAGCTCTTTCGCGCCATGCAAGCGCGCTGCACATACGGGTTATGGTTGCCCTGTACTGCCGCGATACGCTCGTCGCGCGTGCACTCCCACGCAGTGACCGGATAGAGTTTATCCCAGGCGGTGAAAAGCTGGGTTTGCTGGCGTGAGAGCGGCAACTGGTACTGATCGCGCATATAGAAGTAGGTGCGGGCAATGGCGCCACGCGCGCGTACCGGCGGTTCAGCCAGCTTCGCTTTGAAATCGACCTTCATCTCGCACTGACCATACTGCCCTTCACCGCCGTTCCACTGGCTGTACATAAAGTTGCCGCGATCGCCATTTACCTCGCCGACAGCGGGTTGCAGGTTATGCATATCGCTCTCAATTTTGCGGTAGACCGGATCTTTGGCGCACTGTTTTCGTCCGCCATCTTGCCAGCACTGACGCAGGTGGCCGAATTGCCAGGCGGGCATCACATGCTCCCACTCAATACGGCTGGCGCGGTTCTCATTTTTACGCACTTTGTAGCCGCAGGAGGCGAGATCGACGACCCCTTTTTTGCCCTGCCAGGTGATTTTACAGCCGCAGTAAAAGTCACCCGGCGCGTCGGCATTCATTTTCACACCGGCCGCTTTGGCCTGGGAGAAGTTGTTGATACCGTTGGCGGCCAGGGCAGGCACTGCCAGCAACGTGAAGAGAAAAGGTATAAAACGGAACATAGCGAACTCCCTGTCAAAACGAGCTCGCAACGTAGCGGAAGGTGCTTCCTGATGCAATCAGTTAGCGCATAAAACTTCTTAATGGATTCAGTTAGCCGCTTCAGCCATTAACGGCTCGCCGCAGCGCACGCAGCGGTAGATCGCCTCGCCGCGCACCACCCGATTATGGCGACGCAGGGTCAACTGATGCTGCTGGCATTTACAGCGGTAGGGGAAGGTGTTGCGTCGCACCGATTCCAGCTCAAACTGATGCGTTCGCCGTGCGGGCACACCGAGCACGCTCTCCATCATCCACTTCCACTCTTTGCCGTGCGGCGCAACGCGACCAAACTCTTTCCACACCAGCAGATGCGCCAGCTCATGGGGAACCACTTCATCAATAAAAGCCTGCTGGTTCTCCAGCAACAGCACCGGATTAAGGCGAATTTCATAATCCGCAAGCCACGCTGTACCGGCGGCGGTGCCGCGCTGATGATAGACCAGCTTCGGTTCAGGGTAGTTACGCTCAAGCTTCTGGTTGGCGAGGGCGAGTTTTTCCCGCAGGCTACGCATAACAGCTTGCTGGAGGGCGATAGGGAGGCGGGGTGTTTTCATAACTGCAGAGAATAGGATGGGCGGGGCGCGAGTGCAATAAGCAAAAAGGCTTCCTCCGCAGAGGAAGCCTGAAGGGCATTAATCAGTCACGGGAACCAATTTCACGCAGCGGACGACCACGCATCAGGTTGCGCTCGATGTGCTCCAGTGAAACATGTTTGGTTTCCGGCACCAGCCACAGCGTGAGGACAATGAACAGCACGTTCAGACCGCCGTACACCCAGAAGGTGTTGGCGTTGCCCAGCGTGTTCAGCATCGTCAGGAAGGTGGCGCCGACAATCATGTTGGCGATCCAGTTAGTGGCGGTGGAGAGGGTGATACCAAAATCGCGGCCTTTCAGCGGCTGGATTTCGGAGCAGAGAACCCAAATCAGCGGACCGGCGCTCATTGCGAAGCCGACGATAAACATCAGCAGCATGGCGACAGCGAAGTATTGCGCTGACGGCGAGTGGATGCCCATATGCAGCATCGTACCGAGAATACCCATACCGGCGGCCATCACCAGAAAGCCCAGCACCAGCGTCGGCTTACGGCCCCAGCGGTCCACCAGACCGATCGCAATGAAGGTTGCCAGCACGTTGGTCAGGCCGACAATCACTGTTCCCCACATCTGTTCAGTGGTGTTGGTATAACCTGCCAGTTCAAAGATTTTCGGCGCGTAATACATGATGACGTTCATCCCGGTGAACTGTTGCATGATCTGCAACAGCACGCCGAGGAAGACCGCGCGGCGGAAGTTGCTGTTCTCTTTGAACAGCGCCCAGCCGGTCTGCTTCACTTTCAGGCTTTCGCGGATCTCATCCAGCTCGTTTTTCGCTTCGGCGCTGGTATCGCGCAGGCGTAGCAGCACCCGTTCTGCATCGTGGAAGCGGCGTTTCGCGGCGAACCAGCGTGGGCTGTCCGGCAGGAAGAAGACGCCAATCAGCAGCAGCACTGCCGGAATGATGATCACACCCAGCATCCAGCGCCATGCGCCGCTATAACTGAACGCGGTGTCGGAAAGGTACGCGCCGAGAATACCGATGGTGATCATCAGCTGATACATCGAAATCATACTGCCGCGGATTTTTTCCGGTGCGATTTCAGAGAGGTAGAGCGGGGCGGTATAAGAGGCGATACCGACTGCCAGGCCGAGCAGCACGCGCGAGACGATCAGGAACTCGACGTTCGGTGCGGCGGCAGAGCAGAGAGAGCCGATAACAAAGAGCACGGCACCGATCATCAGGCTCTTTTTCCGCCCGAGACGCCAGGAGAGCCAGCCGCTGCCGACTGCGCCAACGGCAGCACCAAACATCATTGAACTCACCACCCACTCCTGAGTGTGCGAGCTAATTTGAAAATCTTCCGTGATGAAGGGCAGTGCGCCCGCAATCACGCCAATATCCAGACCAAAAAGTAATCCTGCGAGTGCTGCGAGAAAGCAGACAAAAAAGGTCATGGCCTTGTTGGAATGCTTCTGTTTCTTATTGTCAGGCATTATGCCCTCCATTCATGTCATTAATTTTATCGTGATAAAAGTTAGGTCACTCATAAACGAAAAGTAGTGATATGCATCACATGAGTGTAATCGGTTACATTTCGGGCAGGCCACGAATGTAAATAAAAGTGTTGAGGATTATAGGATTCTTGACAATGAATGGTTAATGGCAGGCCGCTATTTCAGACTAAACCGAAGCGTAATGTAACAATTATGACGCGCACCCATTTCAGGCGGGGCTGAAAGAAGAGGGGAACGTTTAGCGACTGATGTAATCGCTTTCAAATTAAACAGTTATGGGCAGAGTGAGTATAGCTGCACAAAGGGAATATGGTGGACACAAACCGTGTAAACATGAAAAAGGCCAGCGCGAGGCTGGCCTTTAAGTCGGTGCGAGCGGTGGATTATTTCAGACCGGCAGCATCGCGCAGCAGCGCGGCTTTGTCGGTTTTTTCCCACGGGAAAGATTCGCGACCAAAGTGACCGTATGCAGCGGTCTGTTTGTAGATCGGGTGCAGCAGATCCAGCATCTGGATCAGACCGTACGGACGCAGGTCGAAGAACTCACGAACCAGCAGCGTTAACTGCTCGGTGGTCACTTTCTCGGTGCCGAAGGTTTCAACCATGATTGAGGTCGGCTCTGCCACGCCAATAGCGTAGGAGACCTGGATTTCACAGCGATCGGCAAGGCCAGCAGCAACGATATTTTTCGCCACATAACGCGCCGCGTACGCAGCGGAGCGGTCAACTTTCGACGGATCTTTACCGGAGAACGCGCCGCCGCCGTGACGGGCCATGCCGCCGTAGGTGTCGACGATGATTTTACGGCCGGTCAGACCACAGTCGCCCATCGGGCCGCCGATAACAAAACGGCCGGTCGGGTTGATAAAGAATTTAGTCGAGTCGTTCAGCCACTCGGTCGGCAGGATCGGCTTGATGATCTCTTCCATTACCGCTTCCTGCAGCGATTTCTGGTCGATCTCTTCTGAATGCTGGGTGGAGAGCACCACAGCATCAATGCCGACGATTTTGCCATCGTCGTACTGGAAGGTGACTTGGCTTTTCGCATCCGGACGCAGCCACGGCAGGGTGCCGTTTTTGCGCACTTCGGCCTGGCGTTCAACCAGGCGGTGAGCGTAGGTGATCGGCGCTGGCATCAGCACGTCGGTTTCGTTTGTCGCGTAGCCAAACATCAGGCCCTGGTCGCCCGCGCCCTGTTCCAGCGGATCGGCACGGTCAACGCCCTGGTTGATATCCGGGGACTGCTTACCGATTGCGCTCAGCACGGCGCAGGAGTTGGCGTCAAAGCCCATGTCAGAGTGAACATAGCCGATTTCACGCACGGTATTACGGGTGATCTCTTCGATATCCACCCATGCGCTGGTGGTAATCTCGCCACCGACCAGCACCATGCCGGTTTTCACGTACGTTTCACAAGCGACGCGCGCTTTAGGGTCCTGCTCGAGGATTGCATCCAGCACGGCGTCGGAAATTTGGTCAGCGATTTTGTCAGGATGCCCTTCAGAGACGGACTCGGACGTAAAAAGGTGTTTTGCCATAATAAATTTTCACCTGGTGTAATTCGGTTGAATCGAATTCTGTGTTCGGCTCTCTTCGCGGTGGCTACGCAAAGATGACACAAGAAGTCTGTGTGTTAATCGGTCTGGACGGATTAACATCTGGACGGCTATTTTAGGTTACTTATTCATCTCATTGCCAGCGTTTTTTGATCTGCGTCGGCGCCTGACACACTCTGTCACGGAAAATTTTCCTGGCAATGCGGCAAGAAGGCCTTTTTTATTTTGCTTTTTCACCCGGTTATCGGTATAAAACGCCGCGCGCGGCTCATCAAAAAAGCGCACGGCATCGCTGCTGTGTCGCCACTTCCAGCCGGGTTAAGCAGTGTATTTAATGGCTTTGGCTTGTCGCGGGTCGTCATGGCTTGCGTGGAGGTGATACGAAATAATGAACCGTCGTTTTCCGAACATTCTGCCGCGTCGTTCTGACGTGCATGCATTTCCCATCATTCGCATCTCTGATCTGCAAACCAGCCGATGTTATCCCCATTTCGGCGCTTCTCAGGACTCCAGAGCCGGTAAGGCATTGTGATAACTGAACAAGGGCTCTCCTGACGTATCGGGAGTTTTCTCGTGGTTTCGCCGGCCTGTCATACGCGGGTCCGGATAGATGTTTTACTATCATATGAACCAGAAACCGGTCGCGCAGTCGGTGCTTTGGCATGTTATGCCGAAAATCCTGGCTGTTTATGGGTTGTTATCGCTATGTGTCACTGCGATAGTAGTCAACTATTTCATCCCCGTGTCGCTTCGCCTCGCCAACAAGCAGCGTGGGGTTCACAGGGTATACACTTTAATTAAGTGAGGTTCGCAATGTCTGACGACATCTCTTCTGTTTCGCCTTCGTCAGCAGGCGAACAAGGTGCACTACGTTCCATGCAGGAGGTAGCGATGAGCTCCCAGGAAGCCAGCAAGATGCTACGTACTTACAATATTGCCTGGTGGGGCAATAACTACTACGACGTCAACGAACTTGGCCACATCAGCGTGTGCCCGGATCCGGATGTTCCCGAGGCGCGTGTCGATCTGGCAGAGCTGGTGAAAGCGCGTGAAGCGCAGGGCCAGCGTTTACCGGCGCTCTTCTGCTTCCCACAGATCCTGCAACATCGTCTGCGTTCAATTAACGCCGCGTTCAAACGTGCGCGTGAATCCTATGGCTATAACGGCGACTACTTCCTGGTTTACCCGATTAAGGTGAACCAGCACCGTCGCGTTATTGAATCTCTGATCCACTCCGGCGAACCGCTGGGGCTGGAAGCGGGTTCAAAAGCGGAACTGATGGCGGTGCTTGCCCATGCGGGCATGACCCGTTCGGTGATCGTCTGTAACGGCTATAAAGACCGTGAATACATCCGCCTGGCGCTGATTGGCGAGAAGATGGGCCACAAGGTCTATCTGGTGATCGAGAAGATGAGCGAAATCGCTATCGTGCTGGAAGAAGCCGAGCGTCTGAACGTGATCCCACGCCTTGGTGTGCGTGCGCGTCTGGCATCGCAAGGCTCCGGCAAGTGGCAATCCTCCGGGGGGGAAAAGTCGAAATTCGGCTTAGCGGCGACGCAGGTGCTGCAACTGGTTGAGATCCTGCGCGAGCGCGGTCGTCTGGACAGTATTCAGCTGCTGCACTTCCACCTCGGTTCGCAGATGGCCAATATTCGTGATATCGCCACCGGCGTGCGTGAATCGGCCCGTTTCTACGTTGAGCTGCACAAGCTGGGAGTGAACATTCAGTGCTTCGACGTTGGCGGTGGCCTGGGTGTGGATTATGAAGGCACCCGTTCGCAATCTGACTGCTCCGTTAACTACGGCCTGAACGAGTACGCCAACAACATTATCTGGGCGATTGGCGACGCCTGCGACGAGCACGGTTTGCCGCACCCGACGGTGATCACCGAATCGGGACGCGCGGTCACCGCGCACCATACGGTGCTGGTCTCCAATATTATCGGCGTTGAGCGCAACGAATACACTCCGGCTATTCCGCCGGCAGAGGATGCGCCGCGCGCGCTGCAAAGCATGTGGGAAACCTGGCAGGAGATGCATGAGCCGGGCACGCGCCGTTCGCTGCGCGAGTGGCTGCATGACAGCCAGATGGATCTGCACGATATTCACGTCGGTTACTCCTCTGGTGCCTTTAGCCTGCAAGAGCGCGCGTGGGCTGAGCAGCTCTACCTCAATATGTGCCATGAAGTGCAGAAGCAGCTCGATCCGAGCAACCGCGCGCACCGTCCGATTATCGATGAACTGCAGGAGCGTATGGCGGACAAGATGTACGTCAACTTCTCGCTGTTCCAGTCGATGCCGGATGCGTGGGGTATCGATCAGCTCTTCCCGGTACTGCCGCTGGAAGGGTTGAATCATGCGCCGGAGCGCCGCGCAGTGCTGCTCGATATTACCTGTGATTCTGACGGTGCTATCGATCACTATGTCGATGGCGATGGTATTGCCACAACGATGCCGATGCCGGAGTACGATCCGGAGAACCCGCCGATGCTGGGCTTCTTTATGGTTGGCGCCTATCAGGAGATCCTCGGCAACATGCACAACCTGTTCGGCGATACCGAAGCGGTTGACGTGTTTGTCTTCCCGGATGGCAGCGTGGAAGTGGAGCTCTCTGACGAAGGCGATACCGTGGCCGATATGCTGCAATATGTGCAGCTCGATCCAGGCAAGCTGTTAACCCAGTTCCGCGATCAGGTCAAAGAGACTGGGCTGGACGATGCGCTGCAGCAGCAGTTCCTTGAAGAGTTCGAAGCGGGTCTCTACGGTTACACCTATCTTGAGGATGAGTGACCTCTTCTTAAGGCGTAAGCCGTAATGAAATTGATCCCCTCCCGCCAGCTGGCGCGAGGGGATTTTTTTATCTGCGACAGGGTGTAATAAAAAGGAGGCAAGCGCCTCCTTTATTGATTACTTAATGCCGTCTGCGGCCATACGGTCGCGAATATGCTGAGCACGGGCTTCTGAAGCCGGGTGGTCGTCAAACATCGAGCTTTGACGGCCCTGGTCCATCTTCGCCAGCTTTTCGAAGCTGGTGGCTAAGCCGACCGGGTTGATGCCGCGCTTGCGCAGCAGATCGTAAGAGTAGTCATCCGCTTCCGACTCCTGACGCTGGGAGAACTGCGAGTTCACCAGTTTCTCCCCGAGCGCGCCAAGCTGTGACTGGGACAGGCTGCCGACGATGCCGCCCGCTGAGGCTGCCGCTGCACGCACCGCATTGGTGCCGAGCGCCACCTGCATCCCCTTCTTCACGTGGCCGAGCGCAACGTGGCCCATTTCGTGACCAATCACCGCCTCGACTTCATTGTCGTTCATCATATCCATCAGGCCGCTGTAAACGCGGATACAGCCGTTCGCCATGGCAAAGGCGTTGACGTCTTTAGTGACATAAACCTTGTAGTTCACCGGCTGGCCGTTGATGTTGTCGCCAAGGGCGGCGGCAATTTTGCTCAGACGCTGGCTATATTCGCTGCTGGCAGGTGCGATGGTCGCTTTGCTGTCCATCTGCTTACAGGCGTCGTCGCTCAGGGCTTTGACCTGCGCATCGCTCAGGGTATAAGCCTGAAAGGCTTCCGCACCGGAGTTGAGAAAACCGTTTGAATCCATGTTCTGACAACCGGCTAGCAGGGCTGTCATTCCCAGAGCAAGGAGGGCTGGGCGAATTTTCATTTATTATCTTCCGCAATGGTTGAGTCATTTTTACCCCGCCGTACATCTACACGAGAGGGCGGTGAGTGCCAGTATAAAGAAGAGAGTGTTGGACGGGCGAGGAGATTGCGCAACTTGCGAGCGGCTTCCAGAGATTTCTGAAGCGCAAAAGGATGCTCCATGTACATGATTACCCGCTTGGGTTACATTGTTGGCACTTTTTTCCGGCGTAGCCCAAAACGCGCTGTCGTCAAGTCGTTACGGGATTAGCCCTTAACAGTCCGATCTGGAGTCAAAATGTCCTCACGTAAAGAGCTTGCCAATGCTATTCGTGCGCTGAGCATGGACGCGGTACAGAAAGCCAAATCCGGTCACCCGGGAGCCCCTATGGGCATGGCAGACATCGCCGAAGTGTTATGGCGTGATTTCCTGAACCATAACCCGACGAATCCTGCATGGGCTGACCGCGACCGCTTTGTGCTGTCCAATGGTCACGGCTCGATGCTGATCTACAGCCTGCTGCACCTCACCGGCTACGATCTGCCGATTACCGAACTGCAAAACTTCCGCCAGCTGCACTCCAAAACGCCGGGTCACCCGGAAGTGGGTTACACCGCGGGCGTTGAAACCACCACCGGCCCGCTGGGGCAGGGGATTGCAAACGCAGTCGGTATGGCGATTGCCGAGAAGACGCTGGCCGCACAGTTCAACCGTCCGGGTCACGACATTGTTGACCACTTCACCTACGCCTTTATGGGCGACGGCTGCATGATGGAAGGCATCTCCCACGAAGCCTGCTCGCTGGCCGGTACGCTGAAGCTGGGCAAACTCGTTGCGTTCTATGACGACAACGGCATCTCTATTGATGGGCATGTTGAAGGCTGGTTCACCGACGATACCGCAAAACGCTTTGAAGCCTACGGCTGGCACGTTGTTCGCGGCGTAGACGGCCACGATGCCGATGCCATCAAACGCGCCGTTGAAGAAGCACGCAGCGTCACCGACAAACCGTCGCTGCTGATGTGCAAAACCATTATCGGTTTCGGCTCGCCGAACAAAGCCGGCACCCACGACTCCCACGGTGCGCCGCTGGGCGACGCGGAAGTGGCGCTGACCCGCGAACAGCTGGGCTGGAAACACGCTCCGTTTGAGATCCCGTCTGAGATTTATGCGCAGTGGGATGCGAAAGAAGTTGGTCAGGCTAAAGAGTCTGCGTGGAACGAGAAGTTCGCGGCTTACGCGAAAGCGTTCCCTGAACTGGCTGCCGAGTTTACTCGTCGTATGAAAGGCGAGATGCCGGACGATTTCGCGGCAAAAGCTAACGAGTTTATTGCCAAACTGCAGGCAAACCCGGCGAAAATCGCCAGCCGTAAAGCCTCACAAAACGCTATCGAAGCGTTTGGCCCGCTGCTGCCGGAGTTCCTCGGTGGTTCCGCTGACCTCGCGCCTTCTAACCTGACCCTGTGGTCCGGCTCGAAAGCGATCAATGAAGATGCCGCAGGCAACTACATTCACTACGGCGTGCGCGAGTTCGGCATGACCGCAATTGCCAACGGTATCTCTCTGCACGGCGGTTTCGTGCCGTACACCTCCACTTTCCTGATGTTCGTCGAGTATGCGCGTAACGCGGTACGTATGGCGGCGCTGATGAAGCAGCGTCAGGTGCTGGTTTACACCCACGACTCTATCGGTCTGGGTGAAGATGGCCCGACGCACCAGCCGGTCGAGCAGGTCGCTTCTCTGCGCCTGACCCCGAACGTCAGCACCTGGCGTCCGTGTGATCAGGTGGAATCTGCGGTTGCGTGGAAATATGGCGTTGAGCGTCACGACGGCCCGACGGCGCTGATCCTCTCCCGCCAGAACCTGGCGCAGCAGGAGCGTACCGGGCAGCAGCTGGCGGATATCGCTCGCGGTGGTTACGTGCTGAAAGATTGTGACGGTCAGCCACAGCTGATCTTCATCGCCACCGGTTCTGAAGTGGAGCTGGCCGTTGCTGCATGGGAACGTCTGACGGCTGAAGGTGTGAAAGCGCGCGTGGTCTCCATGCCCTCTACCGACACCTTTGACAAGCAGGATGCGGCCTATCGTGAAGCGGTGCTGCCGAAAGCGGTCAGCGCGCGCGTGGCGGTAGAAGCCGGCATCGCCGACTTCTGGTGCAAGTACACCGGCCTGAACGGCGCAGTGGTTGGCATGACCACCTTTGGTGAGTCTGCGCCGGCAGAGCAGCTGTTCGAAGAGTTTGGCTTCACCGTGGATAACGTGGTCGCTAAAGCGAAAGAGCTGCTGTAATCCTCATTGCCCGGTAACGTTTCGCTTACCGGGCCTGCACTATCCCGTGCCGGAGCAGGCGTTATTGCGCTCCGGCACGTCTACATTCTGACCTTACCGCTCTCTCTCTTTTTTTACTGAACGCTCCAAAAACACCCTTGATCTATGTGTAAAAAATATACTGGATATCTATCCAGTAAGTTGTATACTATTTCCTCACCTTGACTGATGTGAGTTTGAGTAAGGAGTGAACATGGTGATCTCTGGTGAACATCTCAATTCGCAGGCTGCCGCGACGACCATCAGCAGCCGCGAAATCGCGAAGCTGACGGGCGTAACCCATGCCGAAGTTAAACGGATGGTTAAAAGCCTGGAAACTGCGCAACGTCTTTCCCAGCCGGTAAGCGCCAATGCTTACGAGCGCGAGGGCGAAATGCGGCAGGAGTTTTTGCTTAATAAGCGCGACTCACTGTTGACGGTTTCACGCCTTTCTCCTGCCTTTACTGCTGAAATGCTCGATCGCTGGCAGGAGCGCGAAAAAAGCGTCGGCTTGCCGGACTTTACTAATCCTGCCGCGGCGGCGCGTGCCTGGGCGGAGCAGTATGAAAAACGCCAGCGTGCGGAGGCGCAGCTTGCCATTACCGCGCCAAAAGCGGAGTTTTTCGACCAGTACGTGCGGGTTGAAGAGTCGCTCGGTTTTCGCCAGCTGTGCAAAATGCTGCGCGTGAAAGAGCCGCAGTTCCGCCGCTTTTTGCTGGAGCGCAATATTATGCAGCGGGTTAACGGCACGCTGATGCCGCCGCAGTACCATATCGATGCGGGCTACTTCACCGTGCATGGCGGCGTGGGCGAAAACAGCCATAGCTGGTCGCAGGCGCGCTTCACCGCGAAGGGCGTCAAATGGGTGGCCGATCTGTGGGCGAAAGAGCTCTCTTCGCTGCCGGTCGAAATGCCGCGCGCGGATCGCACTGAGCCGCAGGTGCCGGAGCGCAGCTGGTTTTAGGCCGCGTTTAGTGCACCCTTTCCTAGCGCAGAAGCGGGGGAGTGAAACGGGGGCGGCTTAGCTCCGATCGATCCACTCTGTTTAATGATTCGCAACACGCTCTCCCGTCTGATAAACCAGCATGGACGCTTTTTCCTCCCTCTCGTTAGCTTCTCTTCCCTGCCTTAACTTCCGCCTTATGTCGGCAATTATTCCAGTAAAAATGTGATGCAAGTCAGATTACTGGTGAATCCGTCTGGACAATCATTCCTTTTATTCCGGCTTTCGCTTATTCTAGCTGAACCGTTTCAGTCGATTAAATGTTCGACAAATAAGCAAACAGACGCAGTTCAGGCAGGCGAGGATTCCCCTCAGGTGGCGACTGGATTACTCTGTCATCCACTTCAGGCGGGCTGGCCTTGCAGGAGAGTTATGAGCCTACGCATAGCGATTAATGGTTTTGGTCGCATCGGGCGCAACGTGGTTCGGGCACTGTACGAATCGGGGCGTCGCGCCGAGATCACCGTGGTGGCAATCAATGAATTGGCGGACGCCGCGGGCATCGCGCATCTGCTGAAGTATGACACCAGCCACGGGCGTTTTGCCTGGGACGTGCGCCAGGAGCGGGAACAGCTGTTTATTGGCGACGATGCGATTCGCATCCTGCACGAAAGCGAGATTTCTGCGCTGCCGTGGCGCGAACTGGGCGTTGATATCGTGCTTGATTGCACCGGCGTCTATGGCAGCCGTGAAGATGGCGAAACCCACCTCGAGGCAGGCGCGAAAAAAGTACTCTTCTCCCATCCCGGCAGCAGCGATCTCGACGCAACCATCGTATTTGGCGTGAACCATCTGACGCTGCGTCCTGAAGATCACCTTGTCTCCAACGCCTCCTGTACCACGAATTGCATTATTCCGGTGATTAAGCTGCTCGACGAGGCTTACGGCATTGAGTGGGGAACGGTAACGACCATTCACTCGGCGATGCACGATCAGCAGGTGATTGACGCCTACCATGCCGATCTGCGCCGTACGCGCGCAGCCAGCCAGTCAATTATCCCGGTCGATACCAAGCTGGCGGCGGGCATCTCGCGTATTTTCCCCCAGTTTAATGACAAATTCGAAGCGATTGCGGTGCGCGTACCGACGATTAACGTCACCGCCATTGATTTAAGCGTAACGGTGAAAAAGCCGGTAAAAGCGAGTGAAGTCAACCAGTTGCTGCAAAAAGCAGCGCAGGGAACATTTCATGGTATAGTTGACTATACGGAATTACCGTTGGTCTCAATTGATTTTAACCACGATCCGCACAGCGCCATTGTCGATGGCACGCAAACCCGGGTCAGTGGTTCGCACCTGATTAAAACCCTTGTGTGGTGCGACAACGAATGGGGCTTTGCTAACCGCATGCTCGACACAACGTTAGCAATAGCTGCAGTGAGTTTCAGGTAAGGCACGCGAGTGTCTACAAAACTTAAGAATCATCGAGAGGATTCACCATGTCTGTAATTAAGATGACCGATCTGGATCTGGCTGGTAAACGCGTTCTAATCCGTGCGGATCTGAACGTACCGGTTAAAGAAGGGAAAGTGACCAGCGATGCGCGTATTCGTGCTTCTCTGCCGACCATCGAACTGGCGCTGAAGCAGGGCGCGAAAGTGATGGTAACGTCTCACCTGGGTCGCCCGACCGAAGGTGAATACAACGAAGAATTCTCTCTGCTTCCGGTAGTTAACTATCTGAAAGACAAACTCTCCAACCCGGTTCGCCTGGCAAAAGATTACCTGGACGGCGTTGAAATCGCTGCCGGTGAGCTGGTCGTGCTGGAAAACGTACGCTTCAACAAAGGCGAGAAAAAAGACGACGAAACGCTGGCGAAGAAATATGCCGCGCTGTGCGATGTCTTTGTGATGGACGCCTTTGGTACTGCGCATCGTGCGCAGGCTTCGACTCACGGCGTAGGCAAATTTGCTGATGTTGCGTGCGCAGGCCCGCTGCTGGCAGAAGAGCTGGACGCGCTGGGTAAAGCACTGAAAGAGCCGGCTCGCCCGATGGTTGCTATCGTTGGCGGTTCCAAAGTCTCAACCAAACTGACCGTGCTGGACTCCCTGTCCAAAATCGCCGATCAGCTGATCGTTGGTGGCGGCATCGCCAACACCTTCGTTGCGGCCCAGGGTCATAACGTTGGTAAATCCCTGTACGAAGCAGATCTGGTTGACGAAGCCAAACGTCTGCTGAACACCTGCGATATCCCGGTTCCGACAGACGTGCGCGTGGCGACGGAGTTCTCCGAAACTGCCAACGCGACGCTGAAATCCGTTAATGACATCAAAGATGATGAGCAAATTCTGGATTTGGGCGACGTTTCCGCGCAGAAGCTGGCTGAAATCCTGAAAAACGCCAAAACTATTCTGTGGAATGGTCCGGTTGGCGTCTTTGAGTTCCCGAACTTCCGTAAAGGTACCGAAATCGTGGCGAATGCCATCGCTGACAGCGATGCGTTCTCCATCGCAGGCGGCGGCGACACGCTGGCTGCTATCGATCTGTTCGGTATCGCTGACAAGATCTCCTACATCTCCACTGGCGGTGGCGCATTCCTCGAATTCGTGGAAGGCAAAGTTCTGCCGGCAGTAGCCATGCTCGAAGAGCGCGCTAAGAAGTAAGATCAGCAGGGCGGGGCAACCCGCCTTAATTTCAGCGCGCTAAAAGGCACGCATTTTTCCAGGCCAAAGATACAGGACTACGTAACATGTCTAAAATTTTTGATTTCGTAAAACCTGGCGTGATCACTGGTGATGACGTTCAGAAAGTGTTCCAGGTAGCTAAAGAAAACAACTTCGCTCTGCCGGCAGTTAACTGCGTGGGCACTGACTCCATCAACGCCGTTCTGGAAGCCGCTGCGAAAGTTCGCGCGCCGGTTATCGTACAGTTCTCTAACGGCGGCGCTGCATTCATCGCCGGCAAAGGCGTGAAAACGGACGTTCCGCAGGGCGCGGCTATTCTGGGTGCTATCTCTGGCGCGCATCATGTTCACCAGATGGCAGAACACTACGGTGTGCCGGTCATTCTGCACACTGACCACTGCGCGAAAAAACTGCTGCCGTGGATCGACGGCCTGCTGGACGCGGGTGAAAAACACTTTGCTGCGACCGGTAAACCGCTCTTCTCTTCTCACATGATCGACCTGTCTGAAGAGTCCCTGGAAGAGAACATCGAGATCTGCTCTAAGTACCTGGAGCGCATGTCCAAAATGGGCATGACCCTTGAGATCGAACTGGGCTGCACCGGCGGCGAAGAAGATGGCGTCGACAACAGCCATATGGACGCATCTGCTCTCTACACCCAGCCAGAAGATGTGGATTACGCTTACACCAAGCTGAACGCCATCAGCCCGCGTTTCACCATCGCCGCTTCCTTCGGTAACGTGCACGGCGTTTACAAGCCAGGTAACGTTAAACTGACCCCTACTATCCTGCGCGACTCTCAGGAGTTTGTTTCCAAAAAACACAACCTGCCGCACAACAGCCTGAACTTCGTATTCCACGGCGGTTCCGGTTCTTCTGAGCAGGAAATCAAAGACTCCGTAAGCTACGGCGTTATCAAAATGAACATCGATACCGACACCCAATGGGCAACCTGGAACGGTATCCTGAAGTACTACAAAGATAACGAAGGCTACCTGCAGAGCCAGCTGGGCAACCCGAAAGGCGAAGACCAGCCGAACAAGAAATACTACGATCCGCGCGTATGGCTGCGTGCAGCGCAGACCAGCATGGTAACGCGTCTGGAGCAGGCATTTAAAGAGCTGAACGCCGTAGACGTTCTGTAATTTACGCCGCTCTTTTCCGAAAAGGCCCGCATTTTGCGGGCTTTTTTATTGCGAATTCAACAAGCTGCTATTCATCCGTTGACGTTAACTATTTGGCGAAAGCGCCTTTTTTTGTTTACCCTTTAGAGGGCTGTCCTTTTGGCAAGGGGCGTTTTTTCCATTCTGGAACAATAGAAGGAAGCACAATATGGAAGATCTTCACGTTGTCGATAGCATCAACAACGCAGGCTCGTGGCTGGTAAACAACCAGGCGCTGCTGTTGAGCTACGCCGTCAATATCGTGGCGGCTATCGCCATCATCATCGTCGGTATGATTGTGGCGCGTATTATCTCCAACGCCGCCAACCGGGTGATGCGTGCAAGACATATTGACGCCACCGTTGCGGACTTCCTCTCCGCGCTGGTGCGCTACGGTATTATCGCGTTCACCCTGATTGCCGCGCTGGGACGCGTCGGTGTACAAACGGCATCGGTTATCGCGGTACTTGGTGCCGCCGGCCTGGCCATTGGCCTGGCGCTGCAGGGATCGCTCTCGAACCTCGCGGCAGGCGTGCTGCTGGTGACCTTCCGTCCGTTCCGCTCTGGCGAGTATGTGGATCTGGGCGGCGTGGCCGGCACGGTATTGCAGGTGCAGATTTTCTCAACCACCCTGCGCACGATTGATGGGCGAATTATTGTTGTCCCGAACGGTAAAATCATCGCGGGCAACATCGTCAACTTCTCTCGCGAGCCGGTGCGCCGTAACGAGCTGATCATTGGCGTGGCGTATGATTCAGATATCGACCACGTTAAGCGAGTGCTTAATGACATCATCCAGGCTGACGAGCGCATCCTGAAAGATCGCGACATCACCGTACGGCTGAATGAACTGGGTGCATCATCGATCAACTTTGTGGTGCGAATCTGGAGCAAAAGCAGCGATTTGCAAAACGTCTACTGGGACGTGCTTGAGACCATTAAGCGCCGCTTCGATGAGGAAGGTATTAGCTTCCCGTACCCGCAAATGGACGTGAATTTCAAACGGGTCAAAGATAACGCTGACCAGTAACGATAAGGCCGACACTGTCGGCCTTTTTTGTCCCTGTCGTCATTAGTCTGGTTAATGGCAGATTAAAATTATCAATTTCACCTAATAATTTCAGCGAGGTATAGTCAGCTTCCTGCAATAAACCGAATGGATATACGACGTGTTATCTTATTATTTACAAGGGCTTATGCTCGGCGCAGCCCTGATTTTGCCGCTGGGGCCGCAAAATGCGTTTGTCATGAACCAGGGCATCCGTCGGCAGTATCACATCATGACCGCGCTACTCTGCACCCTGAGTGATGTTGCGCTGATTTGCGCCGGCGTATTTGGCGGTAGTGCCTTATTGATGCAGTCGCCGTGGTTGCTGGCCCTGGTCACCTGGGGTGGGGTGCTGTTTCTGCTGTGGTACGGCTTCGGCGCGCTGAAAACCGCTTTCGCCCGTAATATTGATCTGGAAAATGCACAGGCGCTTCGCCAGGGACGTGGGCAGATTATCGCGACTATGCTGGCCGTCACCTGGCTCAATCCGCATGTCTATCTCGATACCTTCGTGGTGCTCGGCAGCCTTGGCGGGCAGCTGGCAGAGTTGCCGAAACGCTGGTTTGCCCTCGGCACCATTAGCGCCTCTTTTCTCTGGTTCTTCAGCCTTGCGCTACTGGCCGCCTGGCTTGCACCGCGCTTGCGCACCGCCGCGGCGCAGCGGGTTATTAATATCCTGGTGGGGCTGGTGATGTGGTTTATCGCGCTGAAACTGGCGGCGGAAGGTGTGAACCATTTGCAAGGATTATTCAGTTAAGGTAAGTCCGATGGACAATCAGGCGTAAGCGGCTAAGCTTGCTGCCAGGCGTCCGTGCAACAGGACGTAATTGAGTAACATGGAGGAGTACCTGTGAAACGTAAAGTGATAGCCCTGGCGGCAATGGTAGGTTTCAGCGCAATGGCGGTTCAGGCCAGTGAGTTGCCGGATGGCCCGCACATTGTCACGACGGGTACGGCAAGCGTGGACGCGACCCCCGATATCGCCACCCTGGCGATTGAAGTGAACGTCGCCGCGAAAGATGCGGCCTCAGCCAAGAAGCAGGCGGACGATCGCGTTGCGCAATACCTGAGCTTCCTTGAGCAAAATGGTATCGCCCGTAAAGATATCAACTCTGCGAACTTACGCACCCAGCCCGATTACGACTACCAGAATGGCAAAAGCATTCTGAAAGGCTATCGTGCCGTGCGCACCGTGGAAGTGACGCTGCGCGAGCTGGATAAGCTTAACTCGCTGCTTGATGGCGCGCTGAAAGCGGGTCTTAACGAAATTCGCTCCGTCTCGCTGGGCGTTGCGCAATCAGAATCGTTTAAAGATAAAGCCCGTAAGGCGGCGATTGATGACGCGACCCGTCAGGCGCAGCAGCTGGCTGCCGGTTTCAATGCCAAACTGGGCCCGGTCTATAGCGTTCGTTACCATGTCTCTAACTATCAGCCGAGCCCGATGGTGCGCATGATGAAAGCCGATGCGCCAGCCGAATCTGCTGCCCAGGAGACCTACGAACAGCCGACCATTCAGTTTGACGATCAGGTTGATGTGGTCTTCCAGATTGAGCCTAATCAGGCGCAACAACAGCAGCAACAGCCGCAGTCAACGCCAGCCGCGAAGTAACGCTGGCTTCCCTCTCCTCATCCGGGGAGAGGGTCTCTCTTAATCCTGTCGCAATACCCGATGACCGAACGCCAGCAGGGCGTCGGTGACGTTGCGCATCATTCTGCTTTCCGGCGCAAAGCGGTGCCAGTAGAGCATACGGCGCTGCAGCAGACCCGGTGTCAGATCGATAAGCTCACCGCTGGCCAGCTCTTTTTCAATCTGCAGATGTGGGATCATGCAGCAGGTTGTTCCCTGGCGCGCCAGCTGCACAAAGGCTTCTGATGAGTTGACGATATGGCAGGGGACGCTGCCGGGGGGCAGATCGAAATATTGCTGCAAAAAGGCCTGGTGCATATCGTCGAGATGGTCAAACGCCACCGCAGGCGCTTTCAGCAGCGCGGATCGGGTCACCCCGTTGGGGAAGTAGCGTTCGGCAAACTCTTTCGAGCCGACAAACAGGTAATCGAGCGCGCCCAGTTTATCCACCAGGCAGCTTGGCAGCGCCTGAGGCTGGATACTCACCGCGCCAACCACTTCACCGCGACGCAGGCGCTCCTGGGTGCGGGTTTCATCTTCCACCTGCAAGTTGAGGCGAATCGGGGAGTCGACCAGAACCGGCGCGAGTGCGGGCAGCAGCCAGGTCGCCAGACTGTCGGCGTTGACCGCCAGCGATAGCAGCAGCGGCGTAGAGCCCGTCTGCTCATCGCCCAGCCACTCCTCTTCCAGCAGTTCAACCTGACGCAATAGCGCCAGCAGTTTTTGCCCCTGCTCGGTAGGACGTGGCGGAACGGTACGCACCAGCAGTGGCTGCCCGAACATGTTCTCCAGTTGCTTGATGCGCTGCGACACGGCGGACTGAGTAATACAGAGCTTTTGCGCAGCACGCTCAAACCCACGCTCACGGATAACTGCATCAAGTGCCTGTAATGTTCTGTAGTCCGGACGTTTCATTGCTCGGGCAATCTCCTGAAAAATAGACTTTCGCACTATGACATAAATTTTCCGTCGTGGCAGACGAAATTGGTTGTCCTGTATTGTGACACAGGTCACAGGGACTTTTCGGCAGAGCCTATTTATAATGCGCCTGAAATTTCACACCACAGGCGAACGACCATGACGCAGGATGAACTCAAAAAAGCAGTGGGCTGGGCAGCACTTCACTATGTTGAACCCGGCACCATTGTCGGCGTAGGCACCGGCTCCACCGCGGCACACTTTATTGACGCGCTGGGTACCATGAAAGGGCAGATCGAAGGCGCGGTTTCCAGTTCGGATGCTTCCACCGAGAAGCTGAAAAGCTTAGGCATTACCGTTTTCGATCTTAACGCAGTCGATCGCCTGGGGATCTACGTTGACGGCGCGGATGAGATCAACGACCAGATGCAGATGATCAAAGGCGGCGGCGCGGCCCTGACCCGCGAGAAGATCATCGCCTCGGTGGCGGATAAGTTTATCTGTATTGCGGATGCCTCAAAGCAGGTGCCGATCCTCGGCACATTTCCGCTGCCGGTTGAAGTGATTCCAATGGCGCGAAGCGCAGTCGCGCGCTCACTGGCCAGGCTCGGCGGTCGCCCGGAGTATCGCCAGAATGTGGTGACGGATAACGGCAACGTCATCCTTGATGTCTATGGTCTGGAAATTCTCGATCCCATCGCGATGGAGAACACCATCAACAATATTCCCGGTGTCGTCACGGTGGGCTTATTCGCTATTCGCGGCGCTGACGTGGCGCTGATCGGCACCGAAGATGGCGTTAAAACCATCGTGAAATGATCTGACCGGGAGGCCGCCGTCTCCCGGGAAAAATCTGTGATCGTTAAATTTGGTGATATCTGTCACGTTTTACCCCTTCATCTCGCATCCCTGCCGCGAGCCTCTGCTTTTGCAGCATTTTTCTCTGTCATTTCCCGCTGGATGAGATCTCTTCAGAGCGGTGACGCAAACGTTCATATTGCCGCGATAGTTTTTTTTGATATGTTGGCTAACGCGGTTTTCCTCCGCACAACATCACAGTCAGACATAAAACAGGGTCGGGTAAATGGCAAAGGTATCACTGGAGAAAGACAAGATTAAATTTCTGCTCGTCGAAGGGGTGCACCAGAAAGCGGTCGAAAGCCTCCGTGCGGCAGGTTATAACAACATCGAATTCCACAAGGGCGCACTGGATAGCGAGCAGCTGAAAGAGTCCATCCGCGATGCCCACTTCATTGGCCTGCGATCCCGTACTCAACTGACTGAAGATGTCATCGCCGCGGCGGAAAAGCTGGTCGCCATCGGCTGTTTCTGCATCGGCACCAACCAGGTCAACCTGGAAGCGGCGGCGAAACGCGGTATTCCGGTATTTAACGCCCCCTTCTCCAACACCCGTTCCGTGGCGGAGTTAGTGATAGGTGAACTGCTGCTGTTGATGCGCGGCATTCCGGAAGCGAACGCCAAAGCTCACCGCGGTATCTGGAACAAACTGGCGGTCGGCTCCTATGAAGCGCGCGGCAAAAAGCTTGGCATCATCGGCTACGGCCATATTGGTACGCAGCTCGGCATTCTCGCTGAATCGCTCGGGATGCACGTCTTCTTTTACGATATCGAGAACAAACTGCCGCTCGGCAACGCCACGCAGGTGCAGCATCTCTCCGATCTGCTGAACATGAGCGACGTGATCAGCCTCCACGTGCCGGAAAACGCCTCAACGAAGAATATGATTGGCGAAGAGGAACTGGCGCTGATGAAGCCCGGCGCGCTGCTGATCAACGCCGCACGCGGCACGGTGGTGGATATCCCTGCGCTGTGCGATGCCCTGAAGCGCAAGCATCTGGCGGGCGCGGCGATTGACGTCTTCCCGACTGAACCAGCCACCAACAGCGATCCGTTTGATTCGCCGCTTTGCGAGTTTGACAACGTTATCCTGACACCGCACATCGGCGGTTCAACCCAGGAAGCGCAGGAGAACATCGGCCTGGAAGTCGCCGGTAAGCTGATTAAGTACTCTGATAACGGCTCTACGCTCTCGGCGGTGAACTTCCCGGAAGTCTCCCTGCCGCTGCACGGCGGTCGCCGTCTGCTGCATATCCATGAAAACCGCCCTGGTGTGCTGACGGCGCTTAACCAGATTTTCGCCAGCCAGAACATCAACATCGCGGCGCAGTATCTGCAAACCACGCCGCATATGGGCTATGTTGTGGTCGATATCGAAGCGGAAGAAGAGGTTGCGCAGACCGCGCTACAGAGCATGAAAGCGATTCCGGGCACCATTCGTTCCCGTCTGCTGTTCTAAGGTTCGTTAGCTGTTCCTCTCCCGTCCGGGAGGGGAACAAAACGCTTACCACTCCCACACCGTTGAAGGTGTGATCACCGCAGGCAGCGGAACATCCCACTCCTCCACCGGTAGCTTCTCTACGCGCTGGCAATCATGAGCATAACCGACCGGCTGCACGCCATACGCGCGCCAGTTTTGCAATGTTCTGTCATAGAAACCCCCACCCATGCCGAGGCGCTGCCCCTGTTCATCAAAGGCGACTAACGGCGTAATAAGCACATCGAGCTGGCTCAAGGGGAGCACATCACGCACGTCCAGCTTCGGCTCCTGAATGTTCAGACGATTAGTCACCAGTTCGCTGTGCGGATGGTAGTGCAAAAAGAGCAGGTTGCCGGGGCTGAAGGGGTGTAGTACGGGAAGGTAAACGCGTTTGCCACTTCGCCAGAGCTGTTCGAGCAGCGGCTGGGTATCAAGCTCGCCGTCAAAGGAGAGAAACAGGGCGACGGTGTGTGCCATCACTACAGGAGGCCAGGCCATCATGCGCAGCGCGGCTTGTTCAGCGAATTGGCGCTGTTGGGCGCTGGTGATTTCTCGTCGGCGTTGACGAATCTGTTTGCGTATTGCTTGTCGTGACGGAAGTGAATCGGGCAGTTGCGTCATGGTCGTTGTGGGTAGAAGAGGGGAATCTCCGAGATGCCGCCGCAGGCTGTAACCCTTGAACCCTTGGTTCAAGGTGAATGTGTCGTCATGATTTTAAGGCTTCTCGGACGGGCCGAGCATGCTCACCAACCATGGATCGCCACACTCTGTTGGTATGAAATATCGGCTCAGGGGACTGGCCCGCTTGCAAACATCTCAGAGAATTTTTTAACTTCACTGTCAATCTACCATAGTTGACCCTGAAGTATTATTCAAACTTCGGCCCCGGTCTTTCCGTTATGCGACCCTGATCAAGTAAAGCCTGTTCAATGGTCTGCTGTAACATCTTAATACGCTGCTCCATGCTGGCGGCGTAATCACGGGTTTTTGCCTTTTCCTGAGCAAGCTCGTAGCTGATATTCAGCGCGGCGATAAACACCAACTGCTCAGTATTTGTGACTCTAGTGCGAACCTTCAGATCTTGCAACCGCTGATTCAGATCTTCCGCAGCCTGATTCAACGCATCTATCTGCTCAGGCGGGCAGTTCACGCGGAGTGAACGGCCAAAAATTTGGATATCGACGGGTTGTGCAGACATGCCACCTTCCTGCTGTTTGACTGCGCTCTGCCTTCGCATTCGAGCCCTGGGCTGCGAAGGGGCGACACTATAAGCGACCCTGGTCAGTACTTTCAACTATTTTACGTCTATACCTTAAGTAATCCGCGCACATGCAATGGCATGTAACGTGAACCATCACGGGTATATCACCAGGGTCCAAAGTGGTAGCATACCATGAATATTTCCCCCAACGACGACGAATGCGCATGTCTATACAGAACGAAATACCTGGTTACAAGGAAGTAGGCCAGTTACTCAACCAACAAGGCGTGGGATTGCATCCTGCTGAAATGCATGGGCTGATCGCGGGGATGCTCTGCGGCGGCAACAAAGACACCTCATGGCAACCGCTGCTGCATGATTTAACCAACGAAGGGTTGGCCTTCGGACATGAGCTTGCCCAGGCGCTGCGTGCAATGCATGCCGCCACCAGCGATTCGCTGGAAGATGACGGCTTTCTCTTTCAGCTCTACCTGCCGGAAGGCGACGACGTTAGCGTCTTTGACCGCGCCGATGCGCTGGCTGGCTGGGTGAATCACTTCCTGCTGGGTCTTGGCGTCTCACAGCCGAAGCTCGACAAAGTGACTGGCGAAACCGGCGAAGCGATTGATGACCTGCGCAACATTGCGCAACTGGGCTACGACGAAGACGAAGATCAGGAAGAGCTGGAGATGTCTCTGGAAGAGATTATCGAGTATGTCCGCGTCGCGGCGCTGCTCTGCCACGATACCTTCACGCGCCAGCAGCCGACCGCACCGGAAGTGCGCAAGCCCACACTACACTAATTGGTTTTACATGGAGGAGGTGTCATGACACAGCTTGAGTTTCTCCGTCGTCGCCAGGCGTTACTGGCGCAGATGGTTCCGGGGAGCGCGGCGTTGATCTTTGCCGCGCCGGAAGCGACCCGCAGCGCAGACAGTGAATATCCCTATCGCCAGAACAGCGATTTCTGGTATTTCACCGGTTTTAACGAGCCGGAAGCGGTGCTGGTGCTGATCAAAAGCGATGACACCCACAATCACAGCGTGTTGTTCAACCGTGTGCGCGACAAAACCGCCGAAATCTGGTTTGGTCGCCGCCTGGGTCAGGAGGCCGCGCCGGAGAAGCTTGGCGTCAATCGCGCGCTCGCGTTCCCGGAGATCGACGAGCATCTCTATCAGCTGCTCAATGGCCTTGATGCGGTCTATCACGCGCAGGGCGAATACGCTTACGCGGACACCATCCTGTTTGCCGCGCTCGACAAGCTGCGCAAAGGCTCGCGCCAGAACCTGAAAGCGCCCGCCACACTCACTGACTGGCGGCCCATCGTGCATGAGATGCGCCTGTTTAAATCTGCTGAAGAGATTGAGGTGCTGCGCCGCGCGGGCGAAATTTCCGCGCTGGCCCATACCCGCGCGATGCAGGTGTGCCGCCCCGGCATGTTTGAGTATCAGCTTGAAGGAGAAATTCAGCATGAGTTCAACCGCCACGGCGCGCGCTTTCCCTCCTACAACACCATTGTTGGCGCGGGTGAAAACGGCTGCATCCTGCACTACACCGAAAACGAAAGCGAAATGCGCGCCGGCGATCTGGTGCTGATTGACGCGGGCTGCGAATACAAAGGCTATGCCGGGGATATCACCCGCACCTTCCCGGTCAGCGGCAAATTCACCCCGGCGCAGCGCGAAATTTACGACATTGTGCTCGCCTCGCTCGAGCGCGCCCTTGAACTCTTCCGCCCTGGCACCTCGATTCAGGAAGTGACCGGCGAAGTGGTGCGCATCATGGTGAGCGGTCTGGTGAAGCTCGGCATTTTGAATGGCGAAATTGATGAGCTGATTGCGCAAAGCGCCCATCGCGCCTTCTTTATGCATGGCTTAAGCCACTGGCTGGGGCTTGATGTGCATGATGTCGGCGTTTATGGCCAGGATCGCTCCCGCGAACTGGCGCCCGGGATGGTGCTTACCGTCGAGCCGGGGCTCTACATCGCGCCGGATGCCGATGTGCCGGAGCAGTATCGCGGTATCGGCATTCGCATCGAAGATGACATTGTGATCACCGACAGCGGCAATGAGAACCTGACGGCCAGCGTGGTGAAGAAAGCCGATGAGATTGAAGCATTGATGGCGAAGGCGCGCGCATGAGCGTGATCATCGTTGGCGGCGGCATGGCTGGCGCGACCCTTGCGCTGGCGATTTCACACCTGACGCAGGGCAAGCTTGCCGTTCATCTGGTGGAAGCGAACGCGCCCGGCTCGCAGGATCACCCCGGTTTTGACGCGCGTGCTATCGCGCTGGCGGCAGGCACCTGCCAGCAGCTGGCGCGCATCGGCGTCTGGCAGACGCTTGCCTCCTGCGCAACGCCCATCTCAACGGTGCACGTCAGCGATCGCGGCCACGCCGGTTTCGTAACGCTGACGGCGGAAGATTACCGGCTTGATGCATTAGGCCAGGTGGTAGAGCTGCACGATGTCGGAGAGCGGCTCTTCAAGCGGCTACAAAACGCGCCGGGCGTGACGCTTCACTGCCCGGATCGCGTCGATCACTTTACCCGCAGCGACGAGCAGGTGACGGTAACGCTACAGAGCGGCAGGCAACTTACCGGCGCGCTGCTGGTAGCCGCAGATGGCTCGCGCTCATCGATTGCCGGGCAGTTAAATATCGACTGGCAGCAGTCGCCTTATGACCAGGCGGCGGTCATCGCCAATGTCACCACCTCGGTAGCCCATCAGGGACGCGCGTTTGAGCGCTTTACTCAACATGGCCCGCTGGCGATGCTGCCAATGTCGCAGGGGCGCTGCTCACTGGTATGGTGTCACCCGCGCGAAAAACAGCAGCAGGTGGCGAGCTGGTCAGACGAACAGTTTTGCGATGAGTTGCAAAAAGCCTTCGGCTGGCGGCTTGGCCGCATCCTGCATACCGGAAAGCGCAGCGTCTACCCGCTGGCGCTTTCCACTGCCAGCTCATCCGTCTCCCATCGTGCGGTGCTGGTCGGTAATGCCGCGCAGACGCTGCATCCAATTGCCGGCCAGGGCTTCAACCTTGGCATGCGCGATGTGATGACGCTGGCGGAAATCCTCTCGCACGCCTTTACCGGGCACACTGATGTGGGAAGCTACCCGCTTTTGCTGCGTTATAACCAGCGTCGGCAGGCAGATAAAGCTGCCACCATCGGCGTGACGGATGGGCTGGTGCATCTCTTCGCCAACCGCTGGGCGCCGCTGATTGTTGGGCGCAACCTCGGGTTGATGGCGATGGAACTATTTACTCCGGCGCGTGATGCGCTGGCGCAACGAACCCTCGGTTGGGTCGCCCGTTAAGGAGCTAAGAGTGCAGAGTGTTGATGTTGCGATTGTCGGCGGCGGCATGGTGGGGCTTGCATTAGCCTGTGGCCTGCAAGGGAGTGGGCTGCGCGTGGCGGTGCTGGAGCAGACGGTTCCCGAGCCGCAGGCGGCGGATGCCCCTCCGGCACTACGCGTCTCGGCGATTAACGCCGCCAGTGAAAAATTGCTCACCCATCTCGGCGTCTGGTCGGGCATTGTTGCCGGGCCGGTCGGCTGCTATCACGGCATGGAAGTGTGGGAGAAAGACAGCTTCGGGCGCATCGCCTTTGACGATCTGAGCATGGGTTACAGCCATCTGGGTTATATCATTGAAAACAGGCGTATTCACCAGGCGCTGTGGGATCAGGCGCAGCAGTGCAAAGATGTCACGCTGATTGCGCCAGCGGAGTTGCAGCAGGTTGCATGGGGTGAGAACGAAGCGTTCCTGACCCTGAAAGAGGGCACGATGCTGACGGCGCGTCTGGTTGTGGGCGCGGACGGCGCGAACTCATGGCTGCGCAACCGCGCAGATATTCCGCTCACCTACTGGGATTACCATCATCACGCGCTGGTGGCGACAATCCGCACCGCAGAGCCGCACCAGGCGGTGGCGCGTCAGGTTTTCCATAGTGATGGCATCCTCGCGTTTCTGCCGCTGAGCGACCCACATTTATGCTCTATCGTCTGGTCGCTGCCGCCGGAGCAGGCAAAGGCGATGCAGGAGACCAGCGCTGAGGCGTTCAACCAGGCGCTGACCTTGGCCTTCGATAACCGCCTCGGTTTGTGCGAGCTTGCGAGTGAACGGCAGACTTACCCATTAACTGGGCGTTATGCGCGGCAGTTTGCCGGGCATCGGTTAGCGCTGGTGGGTGATGCGGCGCACACTATTCATCCTCTGGCCGGACAGGGCGTTAACCTCGGCTTTATGGATGTCGCAGAGCTGATTGCTGAGCTGCGTCGTCTAAGCCGCGACGGTAAAGATATCGGTCAGCACCTCTATCTGCGACGCTACGAGCGCAGCCGGAAACATAGCGCAGCGATGATGCTGGCGAGCATGCAGGGTTTTCGCGAGCTGTTTGCCGGTGCGCATCCGGCGAAAAAGCTGCTGCGTGATATCGGCCTGAAGCTGGCAGATACCCTTCCCGGCGTTAAACCGCAGTTATTACGGCAGGCTTTAGGCCTTAACGACCTGCCGGAGTGGTTACGTTAACTGCGTCACATTTTCCCTTCCCGGCCCCGGGAAGGGAAGCTCCCCTCTCATTTGAAATATTCTAATTTCACGCTCATTCTCAGATTAGTTTTTCTCATGTCTTTGATTTTGGCTTACGCAGTTTTTTGCTTTTGTCTGGCAGTAAATGCTAATTACCTGCCCGGTAAGCGCGCATAAGCAAGCTCTTTTCCGCGTTTTGTGAAGATTTTTCGCTATATTCCACTGAGGTTATCTCAGGGGGTTTTGGTCATAAGCTAATGTGATGACCGGTTTTTCCTTATGGTTAAGCGCATCTTTCGGTGATAAGTTCAGGCCAAAGAGAACGTTTGCGTCACCGCCTGTAACAGGGCATCGACACAGTTTTTCGGTGCGTAACATGCACCGCGAAAACGTGATAGCTCAGCGTATTCGATGAGGAAAAGATGGCTCAGCAGACCCCTTTATTTGAACAACATACTCAATGCGGCGCCCGCATGGTCGACTTCCACGGCTGGATGATGCCACTGCATTACGGCTCGCAGCTTGATGAGCACCATGCGGTGCGAAGCGACGCCGGCATGTTTGATGTCTCTCACATGACCATCGTTGACCTGAAAGGCAGCCGAACCCGCGAATTTTTGCGCTATCTGCTGGCAAACGATGTAGCAAAATTAACCAAACCCGGCAAAGCGCTCTACAGCGGCATGCTGAATGCCTCGGGCGGCGTGATTGATGATTTAATCGTCTACTACTTCACCGAAGATTTCTTCCGCCTCGTTGTAAACTCCGCCACCCGCGAAAAAGACCTCTCCTGGATTTCCCAACACGCCGAACCTTACGCCATCGACATCACCGTGCGCGACGATCTTTCGCTTATCGCGGTGCAGGGTCCGCATGCGCAGGAGAGAGCTGCAAGCCTGTTTACCGACGCGCAGCGCGCAGCTGTCGCGGGCATGAAGCCTTTCTTCGGCGTGGAAGCGGGCGATCTCTTTATCGCTACGACCGGTTATACCGGTGAAGCCGGGTATGAGATTGCGCTGCCGAATGAGAAAGCTGCCGACTTCTGGCAAGGCTTGCTTAAGGCGGGCGTGAAACCCTGCGGGCTCGGTGCGCGCGACACGCTGCGGCTGGAAGCGGGCATGAATCTCTACGGGCAGGAGATGGATGAGGGCGTCTCGCCGCTGGCGGCCAACATGGGCTGGACCATCGCCTGGGAGCCGCAGGATCGCGACTTTATCGGTCGTGCTGCTCTTGAGCAGCAGCGCGAAAAAGGCACCGAGCAGCTGGTCGGCCTGGTGATGACCGAGAAAGGCGTGCTGCGTAATGAACTGCCGGTGCACTTCACCGATGCGCAGGGCAATGTGCAAAAAGGGGTGATCACCAGCGGCACCTTCTCGCCGACGCTTGGCTACAGCATTGCGCTGGCCCGTGTCCCGGCGGGAATCGGTGAGACCGCCGTGGTGCAGATCCGCAACCGCGAGATGCCGGTCAACGTGACCAAACCTGTTTTCGTGCGCGCCGGTAAAGCGGTCGCGTAACGTTATTTTTCTGGAGAGAAAACAATGAGCAATGTACCAGGCGATCTGAAATACAGCAAAGAACACGAGTGGCTGCGTAAAGAAGCAGACGGCAGCTACACCGTCGGTATCACCGAGCATGCGCAAGAGCTGCTGGGCGATATGGTGTTTGTTGACCTGCCGGATGTCGGCACCACCGTTAGCGCTGGCGACGACTGCGCCGTGGCGGAGTCGGTAAAAGCGGCATCCGATATTTATGCGCCGGTTGGCGGTGAAATCGTTGCGGTTAACGACAGCCTGAATGATTCGCCGGAGCTGGTGAACAGCGCGCCGTATGGCGAAGGCTGGATCTTCAAAATCAAGGCCAGCGACGAGGCGGAAGTAGCTGCGCTGCTGGACGCAACCGGCTATAGCGCCCTGTTAGAAGACGAGTGATTGTGTGCCGGATGGCGCCATGCGTCTCCGGTATCTCTCTACGTCAATGATCAGCCCGGAAAGCGCGTCGCGCTTTCCGGCAAGCCAGACCTTCGTTTTATCCATTACCGCACGTTTCAGGAACCCTCGCTCATGACTCAGACCTTAAGCCAGCTTGAACATCACGCCGCGTTTATCGGCAGGCATATTGGCCCGGACGCCACGCAACAGCAGGAGATGCTGAACAGCGTTGGTGCAGAATCACTCGATGCGCTGATCGGGCAGATCGTGCCGAAAGATATTCAGCTCGCCGCACCGCCGCAGGTGGGTGAGTTCACCACTGAATATGCCGCCCTCGCCGAACTGAAAACCCTGGCCCAGCGTAACAAGCGCTTTAAGTCTTACATTGGCATGGGTTACACCGCCGTGGAGTTACCGCCGGTGATCCTGCGTAACATGCTGGAGAACCCGGGCTGGTACACCGCTTACACTCCCTATCAGCCGGAAGTGTCGCAGGGACGTCTTGAATCCCTGCTCAATTTCCAGCAGGTGACTCTCGATCTGACCGGCCTCGATATCGCTTCCGCCTCACTGCTGGATGAAGCGACCGCCGCCGCCGAAGCGATGGCGATGGCAAAACGCGTCAGCAAACTGAAAGGCGCGAACCGCTTCTTCGTCGCGGCCGATGTCCATCCGCAAACGCTGGATGTGGTGCGCACACGTGCGGAAACCTTCGGCTTTGACGTGATTGTTGATGATGCTGAGAAAGCGCTCGATCACCAGGATCTCTTTGGCGTCCTGCTTCAGCAGGTGGGCACCATCGGCGAAGTGCATAACTACAGCGCGCTGATTGCAGAGTTAAAATCGCGCAAAATCGTGGTCAGCGTTGCTGCCGATTTGATGGCGCTGGTGCACCTGACCGCGCCGGGCAAACAGGGTGCCGACATCGTTTTCGGCTCCGCGCAGCGTTTCGGCGTGCCGATGGGCTACGGCGGCCCGCATGCCGCTTTCTTTGCCGCGAAAGATGAGTTCAAACGCTCCATGCCGGGGCGCATTATCGGCGTCTCCAAAGATGCGGCCGGTAATACGGCGCTGCGCATGGCAATGCAGACCCGCGAGCAGCATATTCGCCGCGAAAAAGCTAACTCCAATATTTGTACCTCGCAGGTGCTGCTGGCCAATATCGCCAGCCTCTATGCCGTGTTCCACGGCCCGCAGGGGGTGAAACGCATTGCCGGGCGTATTCATCGCCTGACCGACATTCTCGCCGCGGGCCTGCAGCGCGGCGGCCTAAAACTGCGTCACGCGCACTACTTCGACACGCTCTGCGTTGAGGTTGCGGATAAAGCCGCGGTGCTGGCGCGGGCGGAAGCTCATGAGATCAACCTGCGCAGCGATATTCTCAACGCCGTAGGTATCACGCTGGATGAAACCACCACCCGTGAAGATGTGCTGGCGCTGTTTAGCGTTCTGCTCGGCGATGCGCATGGTCTGGAGATCGACGCGCTGGATAAAGAGGTGGCCCTCGACAGCCGCTCTCTGCCTGCTGAGATGGTGCGCGACGATGCGATCCTCACCCATCCGGTCTTCAATCGCTACCATAGCGAAACCGAGATGATGCGCTATATGCACTCGCTGGAGCGCAAAGATCTGGCGCTCAACCAGGCCATGATCCCGCTCGGATCCTGCACCATGAAGCTTAACGCCGCGGCAGAGATGATCCCGATCACCTGGCCGGAATTTGCTGAACTGCATCCATTCTGCCCGCCGGAGCAGGCGGAAGGGTATCACCAGATGATCGCGCAGCTCTCCGACTGGCTGGTGAAGCTGACCGGTTACGATGCGCTCTGCATGCAGCCGAACTCCGGTGCGCAGGGGGAATATGCCGGTCTGCTGGCGATCCGCCACTATCATGAAAGTCGCAATGAAGGTCATCGCGATATCTGCCTAATCCCAGGCTCTGCCCACGGCACGAACCCAGCCTCGGCGCAGATGGCGGGTATGCAGGTGGTTGTCGTCGCCTGCGATAAGAACGGCAACATCGATCTGGCCGATCTGCGCGCGAAAGCGGAGCAGGCGGGTGACAACCTCTCCTGCATTATGGTGACCTACCCGTCAACGCACGGCGTCTATGAAGAGACGATCCGCGAAGTGTGCGAAGTGGTGCATCAGTTTGGTGGTCAGGTTTATCTTGATGGCGCGAACATGAATGCGCAGGTCGGCATCACCTCGCCGGGCTTTATCGGCGCGGATGTCTCGCACCTGAATCTGCATAAAACTTTCTGTATCCCGCACGGCGGTGGCGGCCCGGGTATGGGTCCGATTGGCGTGAAAGCGCATCTGGCACCGTTTGTTCCGGGCCACAGCGTGGTGCAAATCGAAGGGATGCTGACGCGCCAGGGCGCGGTTTCCGCCGCACCGTTTGGCAGCGCATCGATCCTGCCCATCAGCTGGATGTATATCCGCATGATGGGCGCTGAGGGGCTGAAAAAGGCGAGCCAGGTGGCGATCCTCAACGCCAACTATATCGCCAGCCGCCTGAAAGAGGCCTTTCCGGTGCTCTACACCGGGCGTGACGGACGCGTGGCGCATGAGTGCATTCTCGATATTCGCCCGCTGAAAGAGGAGACCGGCATCAGCGAGCTGGATATCGCCAAACGCCTGATTGACTATGGGTTCCACGCGCCAACCATGTCCTTCCCGGTTGCCGGCACGCTGATGGTTGAACCGACGGAATCGGAAAGCAAAGTCGAACTGGATCGTTTTATCGACGCGATGCTGGCGATCCGCGGCGAGATCGAGCGCGTGAAGCAGGGCGAGTGGACGCTGGAGGATAACCCGCTGGTCAATGCGCCACATACCCAGCATGAGCTGGTGAGCGAGTGGAACCATGCTTACAGTCGCGAGCTGGCGGTCTTCCCGGCGGGCGCGGTGAATAAATACTGGCCGACCGTGAAACGTCTGGATGACGTTTATGGTGACCGCAATCTCTTCTGCTCCTGTGTGCCGATGAGCGAATACCAATAATGGCTTGATTCCACTATCTTTTAAGGGCGCTTCGGCGCCCTTTTTCTTCAGGAGAGCATTATGGCAATGGCTTTAGTAAGCGGCGCAAGCCGGGGAATTGGTCGCGCCACCGCGCTGTTACTGGCGCAGGAGGGCTACACCGTGGCAGTCAATTATCATCGCCAGCGCGACGCCGCCGATGAGGTAGTGGCAGAGATCCAGGCCCAGGGCGGCAAGGCGTTTATTGTGCAGGCGGATATCAGTGATGAGCGCCAGGTCGAGGCAATGTTTGCGCGCATTGATCAGCAGGGTTTGCCGCTGACCGCACTGGTCAATAATGCCGGCATTCTGTTTCAGCAGAGCCGGGTGGAGGCACTGAGCGCGGCGCGCATCAACCAGGTACTGGCGACCAACGTGACGGGCTATTTCCTTTGCTGTCGCGAAGCGGTGAAGCGTATGTCGATGCAGCATGGCGGGAAGGGCGGTGCGATTGTTAACGTCTCGTCAGCCGCGGCAAGGCTTGGCTCACCGGGAGAGTATGTCGATTATGCAGCGTCAAAAGGGGCGGTGGATACGTTAACCACCGGTCTGTCGCTGGAGGTGGCTGCCAGTGGCATCCGTGTAAACGGTGTGCGCCCGGGCTTTATCTATACGGAGATGCATGCCAGCGGCGGTGAGCCGGGGCGCGTCGATCGCGTCAGCAGCGCCATTCCGATGCAGCGCGGCGGTCAGCCGGAAGAGGTCGCGCAGGCGATTGCCTGGCTGTTAAGCGATAAAGCCTCCTATGTAACAGGAAGCTTTATCGATCTGGCCGGAGGGCGGTAGCGTTTTTGATGCCGGATAGCGTTTCGCTTATCAGGCCTGCAAATCGAATGCGGCATACTGGTGTTGTCGGCCGGATAAGGCGCAGCCGCCATCCGGCAGCGCCTCAATAGATCACAGCAAAACGCACCCTCACATCACACATTCTCGCCGTTGCTGGCAATCACTTCTTTGTACCAGTTAAAGCTCTTTTTGCGTGAGCGCGACATATCGCCGGTGCCGTCGTCGTGCTTGTTCACGTAGATAAAGCCATAGCGTTTGCTGTACTGGCCGGTGGTGAAGGAGACGCAGTCAATGCAGCCCCACGGGGTGTAACCCATCAGATCCACGCCATCATAGGTGACGGCTTCGATCATCTCTTTCACATGCGCGCGCAGATAGTCGATGCGGTAATCATCGTTAATGCTGCCATCCTCTTCGACGTTATCGTAGGCGCCGAAGCCGTTTTCGACGATAAACAGCGGCTTCTGGTAGCGCTCATAGAGCTCGCACAGGGCGTAGCGCAGACCGACCGGGTCAATCTGCCAGCCCCAGTCGGAGGCTTTCACGTGCGGGTTCGGCACGCTGCCCTGGAACCCGGAGAGCGCATCGCCCGAGCCACCTTCGGCTTTCACCGCGTTAGTCATGTAATAGCTGAAGCCCAGATAGTCGCAGCACCCTTCGCGCAGGATCGCTTCATCCCCGGCTTCCATTTTGATGTTAAAGCCGCGACGCTCCCACTCGTTAAGCACGTAGGAGGGGTAGTAACCGCGCAGCTGAACATCGGTAAAGACATAACGTTCGCGCATTGATTCCTGCGCATACATTACATCTTCAGGCTTACAGGAGAAGGGATAGAGCGGCACCATCGCCAGCATGCAGCCGATCTGCATTGATGGGTTGATGCGGTGACCAATCTTCACCGCCATGGCGCTGGCAACAAACTGATGATGCAGCACCTGGTACATGGTCTCTTCCGGATTTTCATGATCGGTGTAAACCACGCCGGAGCAGCAGTAGCCGAACAGCGGCGCGCGCCAGTTGCGCTGGTTGTTGATTTCGTTGAAGGTCATCCAGTATTTGACCTTGTTCTTGTAGCGCTCAAACACCACTTCGGCAAAACGCACAAAGAAATCAACCACCTTACGATTGGTCCAGCCGCCGTACTCCTGCACCAGGTGCAGCGGCATCTCGAAGTGAGAGAGGGTAATGACCGGCTCGATGTTGTACTTCAACAGCTCATCAAACACATCGTCGTAGAACTTCAGCCCCTCTTCATTGGGCTGCAGCTCATCGCCCCGTGGGAAGATGCGGGTCCAGGCAATCGAGGTACGGAAACATTTGAAGCCCATCTCGGCAAAGAGTTTGATGTCCTCTTTGTAATGACCATGAAAGTCAACGGCTTCATGGTTAGGGTAGTATTTCCCCGCTTCCACTTGCTGGGTGATTTCGCGTGGGACGCCGTGTGCGCCGCCGGTCAGCACGTCGCAGATGCTCGGGCCTTTGCCGCCTTTATTCCAGCCGCCTTCTACCTGATGCGCGGCAACGGCGCCGCCCCACAAGAAATCTTTCGGTAAGGTCAATTTTTTCATCGTTGCTCTTCTCGTCATATTAGCTGCCAACGAGTCTAGCAAAGGCGAAATGAATGTCACGATATAACAAATTGCCGCTTCGGTAATTTGTTACACCAAAAAAACATCCTGTTTTTTATGCTATTTTCTTCGCCAGTTTTCGTCCCAGTGATTCGAGAATATAAATCACCGGAATTTGTGTCGTAATATCGTAGCCACCTGAAATACGCATTTGCGGCACATGCCAGGAGATATTGTAATCCGCGAGTTTCGCCAGGCGTGAATGCTCATGGCTGGTAATGGAGAGAACTTTGCAGTGATGCAGGCTGAACTGGCCGGCAAAACGCAGGATTTCCTCAGTTTCGCCAGAGACTGAGAGCACAATCGCCAGTGCGTTTTTCGCCATATCATTGGTTACCGGGAAATAGGGGTCGTCGATATGGTTACTGAACTTTCCAATATTAGAGAAGAAGCGCGCGCCATATTTGGCCAGCGCACCGGAGGTGCCCGCCCCGACAAAGATAATACGCTCGGAGGATAATATGATGTCGACGGTGCTATCGAGTAATTTATCGAATTCGTCGTTATTCACGCTTTTAAAAAAGCTGATCACTTCGCTGGCGCCGAAATTAGCCTGCGGCGGCTCGTTCTGCTCCAGATACAATTTAAAGCGAACGCGAAACTCCGAATATCCCTCGCAGTTGAGCTTGCGGCAAAAGCGCAGCACCGTGGTGGTCGAGACGCCCGCCGCGTCGGCCAGCTCGCGGATCGTCATGTACATCACTTTGTCGCGATTTTTGACCACAAAGTTGTAGACCATCATCTCCAGGGGGTTGAGGCTGGCGATGGCGGAGTGGGTAAAGATCGTCACGGCGGTGTCCTTTGCTGCTGATAATGTAGCCAGCCCTTGCCGGGCCTGCCTGCAAATGTGCTTCATGCTGCCACAATTGCGGGTTGCGTGCTCCGACTTTTAGCCGCTCCTCAGGCAGCGGCATATTCAGATACGAAATATTTTAGCGTACAGGTGTGCACTGGAATTATTCTCAGTTACTCTAGTAGCGTAATATTTTTACGTTCACCTGGAGTCAACTATGGTTAAGAAACCATTAATCGCACAGGGATATTCACTGGCAGAGGAGATTGCCAACAGCATCAGCCACGGTATCGGCCTGGTATTTGGTATTGTCGGGCTAGTGCTGCTGCTTGTGCAGGCGGTGGACAGCCAGGCCAGTACCGTCGCTATTACCAGTTACTCGCTCTACGGCGGCAGCATGATCCTGCTGTTTCTGGCTTCGACGCTCTATCACGCTATTCCGCACCGGCGCGCCAAGGTGTGGCTGAAGAAGTTCGACCACTGCGCCATCTATCTGCTGATCGCGGGCACCTACACGCCGTTTCTGCTGGTCGGCCTCGATTCACCGCTGGCGCGCGGGCTGATGGTGGTTATCTGGAGCCTCGCACTGCTGGGCATCCTGTTTAAGCTGACGATAGCACACCGCTTTAAAGTCCTGTCGCTGGTGACCTATCTGGCGATGGGCTGGCTCTCGCTGGTGGTGATTTACCAGCTCGCCACGCGGCTATCCGTGGGCGGTGTTACGCTGCTTGCCGTGGGCGGCCTGGTCTACTCGCTTGGCGTCATTTTTTACGTCTGTAAACGCATTCCCTACAACCACGCCATCTGGCACGGCTTTGTGCTCGGCGGCAGCGTCTGCCACTTTCTGGCGATCTATCTCTACGTCGGCCAGGTTTAACCTCGCATAGTGGCCGGGCGGGCATATGCCTTGCCCGGCGCATAACCACTTACTCTTCGAGCGAGTAGGGCAGCGGCTTGATACTCAACGTATTGGCATCCTCGCGCACGCGGAACACGCTGTCCGGCTCCATGTCATTATTCATCACGACCTGAACAATCACGCGTCCGTCATCCAGCTGCGCGGCAGCCAGCACGGTGCCGGTCCGACGCCAGTTGTCGCCCATTTTACGTTCGAGGTCTTCACCCGCTTCCGGGATGCGGCTGGCTGTGCCTGCCAGATACCACAGGGCGCGCTTATTGGCCCCGCGGAATTTCGCCCGCGCCACCATCTCCTGGCCGGTATAGCACCCTTTTTTAAAGCTGATGCCTCCGAGCGCCTGCAGGTTGGTCGCCTGCGGAATAAACTGTGCGACGTTGGCTTCGTCAATCACCGGAAGACCCGCTTCGATATTCAGCGCCAGCCACTGCTGGCTGTTATTGAACTGGGCTTCACCGCGTAGCTTCTCGGTGACCATTTCGGCCGTGGCGGCATCGGTCACCAGCAGGAAGCGCTCAGCGGGGTGCGCAAACCACAGCAGCGTGGTTTCGCCCTGCTGCACGACCTGATTTTCGCTGTCCGGTAGGGTGGTGAAGAGATTCGCCAGCGCGGCACGCGCCTGAAAACCGGCCACACCGAGCAGAACGCGCTCGTCGTCCCCAGCGATAGTCACTTTGGAGAAGACGGCATATTTTTTCAGTTCGCGCAGTTGTGTTTCACGCACGCTGCGGCGTAAAAGCCACGCGAACCCCTCTTTATCGTGGAACAACCGCATATTGCTCCACATTTTACCTTTAGAATCACAGTGCGCCGCCAGCAGATGCTGGTTAGCCGCCAGTGTCGAGACATCTGCCGTCACCTGGCCCTGCAGATACTTCTCGCTATCGGCCCCGGTGATGGTAGCCAGCGCCCAGTCATCGAGCGTCATAAGCGTCAGCGGCAGACGTGAAGAGGCGGTCGGCTGACGCGGAGGAAAAGGAGTAAAAGCCATATTAATGTCCTGATTAGCTTAACGCTGTGTTGGGTGTTAATGGTAAAAGAGCCGGTGTCCATTGCAAGCGATAAAGCATGCGATTTGTGCCATTGTGATGGCTCTGCGAGATATTACCCAGCGGAATGAAATCGTTGCAAAAGAGTAGCTTTATTCTGGAAGCCAGCGCGTGCAATGAAATATTCCGCAAAAGATATATTAAAAACACGTTACAATGTGCCCATCATGCCGAACAGGGAGATACACATGGATATTACTAACAAGGCCCGTATTCACTGGGCGTGCCGTCGCGGAATGCGCGAGCTCGATATTTCCATCATGCCTTTTTTCGAACATGAGTACGATTCGCTAAGCGATGATGACAAACGTCTCTTTGTCCGCTTGCTGGAAAATGACGATCCCGATTTATTTAACTGGCTTATGAACCACGGCAAGCCTCAGGATGCGGAGTTGCAAAGAATGGTGCAGTTAATCCAGACACGGAATCGGGATCGTGGTCCTGTGGCAATCTGAGTTACGCGTCTCCTGGCGCGCACAGTGGCTCTCCTTACTGCTCCACGGATTGGTGGCCGCGCTCATCTTGCTTATGCCCTGGCCGCTGAGCTACACGCCGGTATGGTTGCTGCTGCTTTCGCTGGTGGTATTTGACTCCGTACGAAGCCAGCGCCGCATTAACGCCTGTCATGGCGAGATAAAACTGCTGATGGATTCCCGCCTGCGCTGGCAGGGAGAGGAGTGGGCTATTGTCGGTACGCCCTGGCTGCTGCGGAGCGGAATGATGCTGCGTTTGCGCCGCGAGGAAGATGGCCGTCGTCAGCATCTCTGGCTCGCGGCAGACAGTATGGATGCGCAGGAGTGGCGCGATCTGCGCCGGATGATTTTACAAAAACCGGCGCAGGGGCTGCACTAAAGGCATCTTCGCTGGGTTCAGGCGAAGCGTTCTGCCATCTCTGTCAGGATCTGCTCGCACCAGCTTTCAAGGCGCGCGTCGCTCAGGTCATACTGGTTAGTCTCATCCAGCGCCAGGCCGACAAACAGCTGCCCGTCGGCAATAATCGGTTTGTTGCTGGTAAATTCGTAGCCTTCGGTCGGCCAGTAACCAACGAAGTTGACGCCTTTCGGTGCCAGCTTGTCATGCAGCATGCCCAGCGCGTCGAGGAACCATTCGCCATAGCCGAGCTGGTCGCCCATGCCGTAGAGAGCGACAATTTTGCCATCAAGGTTGAGAGTGTCGAGCGTCTCCCAGACGGCCTCCCAGTCTTCCTGCAGTTCGCCAAAATCCCAGGTCGGAATGCCGAGGATCAGCGCATCATACTGCTCCATCAGGGCGGGAGCATCGTCTTTCAGGTTGTGTAGCGTGACCAGTTCCGGCCCGATAATGTCGCGAATTTTCTCCGCCGCCATTTCGGTGTAGCAGGTGCTGGAACCATAAAACAGACCAATATTCATAACGTAAACATCTCGGTTCTTGATGTGTCTTTGCACGCAGTGTACCAGAATCAGGTCTCAATCAGGCATAATGCAGCGATTGAGAGAAGGAGAGGGCGGATGGAAGAGGATCTCGCACGTATCGAACAATTTCTTGATGCGCTCTGGCTGGAGAATAACCTGGCCGAAAACACCCTCAGCGCCTATCGTCGCGATCTGAAGGGCGTTGTGGAGTGGCTTCATCATCGGGGCAGCAGCCTGGAGCGCGCGCAGAGCGACGAGCTGCAGACCCTGCTCGCCGAACGCGTCGAAGGGGGCTATAAAGCAACGAGTTCGGCGCGTCTGCTGAGCGCCGTGCGGCGTTTTTTCCAGTATCTCTATCGTGAAAAGCTGCGCCAGGATGACCCGAGCGCCCGGCTGGCGTCCCCTAAGCTGCCGCAGCGCCTGCCGAAAGACTTAAGCGAAACACAGGTGGGCAGGCTCTTACAGGCACCGGTGGTTGACCAACCGCTGGAGTTACGCGATAAAGCCATGCTTGAGGTGTTGTATGCGACCGGGCTTCGCGTGACGGAGCTGGTGGGGCTGACGATGAGCGATATCAGCCTGCGCCAGGGCGTGCTGCGGGTCATCGGTAAAGGCAATAAAGAGCGTCTGGTGCCGCTGGGCGAAGAGGCGATCTACTGGGTTGAGCACTATCTTGAGTATGGGCGTCCGTGGCTGCTTAACGGGGCTTCTGTCGATGTGCTGTTCCCGAGCCAGCGCGGTCAACAGATGACGCGCCAGACCTTCTGGCATCGCATTAAGCACTACGCGGTGCTGGCAGGGATCGACAGTGAAAAGCTTTCGCCTCACGTTCTGCGCCATGCTTTTGCCACGCACCTGCTTAACCACGGCGCGGATCTGCGCGTGGTGCAGATGCTGCTGGGGCACCAGGATCTCTCGACAACGCAAATTTATACGCATGTCGCCACCGAGCGGCTGCGCAAGCTTCATCAACAGCACCACCCGCGGGCGTGAGTGCTGACAATCTAAGGATCTGTTATGAAAAAAGGTTTAATTATGTTCACCCTGCTGGCGGCGTTCACGGGCGCAGCCCATGCCGATGATGCGGCGATTAAGCAGTCGCTGGCGAAGCTGGGTGTACAGAGTTCCGACATCATGCCCGCTCCCGTTGCCGGAATGAAAGCCGTGATGACCAACAGCGGCGTGCTCTATGTCACCGAAGATGGCAAACATATTATTCAGGGGCCGATGTATGACGTCAGCGGCGCGCAGCCGGTTAACGTCACCACCAAAATGCTGCTGCCGCATCTCAACGCGCTGGAAAAAGAGATGATTGTCTACAAAGCGCCGCAAGAGAAGCACGTCATCACCGTCTTTACCGATATCACCTGCGGCTACTGCCAGAAGCTGCACAGCGAAATGGCGGACTACAACGCGCTGGGCATCACCGTGCGCTACCTCGCCTTCCCGCGCCAGGGCGTGCCGAGCGATGTGGAAAAAGAGATGAAGGCGATTTGGTGCGCGAAAGATCCGAAGAGAGCCTTTGATGATGCGATGGCAGGCAAAGGCGTGAAGCCTGCCAGCTGCGATATCAGTATCGCTAACCACTACGCGCTGGGCGTGCAGTTTGGTGTAAACGGGACGCCAGCCATTGTGCTGAACGATGGCTACGTGGTGCCCGGCTACCAGGCACCGGCCGAGATGAAAGCCTTCCTCGACCAGCACCAGAAAGCGACGGGCGGTAAGTAATTTCTGTGAAAGCTGAGATACAACTTCGCCGCCGTGAGGTGGATGACGCAGCCGTGCTGGCGGATTCACTTCCGCCGCTGCTGCGTCGCTTATATGCCAGCCGCGGCGTGAAGAGCGATCGCGATCTGGAGCGCAGCGTAAAGGGAATGCTTCCTTGGCAGCAGTTGACCGGCATCGATGATGCGGTTTCGCACCTCTATAACGCCATGCGAGAAGGGCTGCGCATTATCGTGGTTGGGGATTTTGACGCCGATGGCGCAACCAGCACCGCTTTGAGCGTGCTGGCGCTGCGTTCGTTGGGCTGTGACAACGTCAGCTACCTGGTGCCGAACCGGTTTGATGATGGCTACGGCCTCAGCCCGGAAGTGGTCGATCAGGCCCACACCCGCGGCGCACAGCTGATCCTGACCGTAGATAACGGCATCTCCTCTCATGCGGGCGTCGCGCATGCGCATGAGCTCGGTATCCCGGTTGTCGTCACCGATCACCATCTGCCCGGCGACACGCTGCCCGAGGCCGAGGCGATTGTGAACCCCAACCTGCGCAATTGCGACTTTCCCTCCAAATCGCTGGCGGGCGTCGGCGTCGCCTTCTATCTGATGCTGGCGCTGCGCGCTTTTCTGCGCGACAACGGCTGGTTTGAGGCGCGCGGCATCGCGATGCCAAACCTCGCTGAACTGCTCGATCTGGTGGCGCTTGGCACGGTGGCAGACGTTGTCCCGCTGGATGCCAATAACCGTATTTTGACCTGGCAAGGGCTGAGCCGTATTCGCGCTGGCCGCTGTCGGCCGGGTATTAAAGCGCTGCTTGAGATTGCCAACCGCGAGGCGCACAAGCTGGCGGCAAGCGATCTCGGCTTCGCGCTCGGCCCGCGCCTCAATGCTGCCGGGCGTCTGGATGATATGTCTGTCGGCGTGGCGCTGCTGCTGTGCGACAGCCTCGGCGAAGCGCGCCAGCTGGCAAGCGATCTCGACGCGCTCAACCAGACGCGCAAAGAGATTGAGCAGGGCATGCAGGCAGAAGCGCTGACGCTGTGCGAACAGCTTGAGCGCAGCAGTGAGACGCTGCCCGGCGGGCTGGCGATGTACCATCCCGAGTGGCATCAGGGCGTGGTCGGTATTCTGGCTTCGCGTATTAAGGAGCGCTTCCATCGTCCGGTCATCGCCTTTGCGCCCGCCGGTGAAGGCGTGCTGAAAGGATCCGGGCGCTCTATCCAGGGGCTGCATATGCGCGATGCGCTGGAGCGGCTCGACACCCTCTACCCCGGGATGATGCTGAAGTTCGGCGGCCACGCGATGGCGGCAGGGCTGACGCTTGAAGAGGCCAATTTTGACGCCTTCCAGCAGCGCTTTGGTGACCTGGTCACCGAGTGGCTCGACCCGGCGCTGTTACAGGGCGAAATTCTCTCCGACGGGCCCCTTACTGCCCAGGAGATGACGCTTGAAGTGGCAGAGATGCTGCGCGAAGCGGGCCCGTGGGGGCAGATGTTCCCCGAGCCGATATTCGACGGTGAGTTTCGCCTGTTGCAACAGCGGCTGGTGGGCGAGCGTCATTTAAAAGTGATGCTGGAGCCGATCGGCGGCGGTCCGCTGCTCGACGGGATCGCCTTTAACGTTGATACCGCCATCTGGCCGGATAACGGCGTTCGGCAGGTGAAAATCGCTTATAAACTTGATGTTAACGAGTTTCGCGGCAACCGTAGTGTGCAGCTGATCATCGAAAACCTCTGGCCACTTTAGCGCCACTATTCGCTACAAATAAGGGCATAGATCCGGTAGAATCTCGCCCTTATCACCGCTTTTTGACAAGTCCAATAAAAGAAAACAGACCATGTTTGAAATTAATCCGGTAAAAAATCGTATTCAGGACCTCACGGAGCGCTCCGACGTTCTTAGGGGGTATCTTTGACTATGACGCCAAGAAAGAGCGTCTGGAAGAAGTAAACGCCGAGCTGGAACAGCCGGACGTATGGAATGAGCCAGAGCGCGCACAGGCGCTCGGCAAAGAGCGCTCCTCGCTCGAAGCTATCGTTGAGACGCTGGATCAGATGAGCCAGGGGCTGGAAGATGTCGCGGGCCTGCTGGAACTGGCCGTTGAAGCTGACGATGAAGAGACCTTCAACGAGGCCGTCGCCGAACTGGACGGGCTGGAAGAGAAGCTGGCGCAGCTTGAGTTCCGCCGCATGTTCTCCGGCGAGTATGACAGCGCCGACTGCTACCTCGATATTCAGGCTGGCTCCGGCGGTACCGAAGCGCAGGACTGGGCCAGCATGCTGACGCGCATGTATCTGCGCTGGGCAGAAGCGCGTGGTTTCAAAACCGAAATCATCGAAGAGTCCGAGGGTGAAGTGGCGGGGATCAAATCCGTTACCATCAAAATCATTGGTGATTACGCCTACGGCTGGCTGCGTACCGAAACCGGCGTGCACCGTCTGGTGCGTAAAAGCCCGTTCGACTCCGGCGGTCGCCGCCATACCTCGTTCAGCTCCGCGTTTGTCTATCCGGAAGTGGAAGACGATATCGATATCGAAATCAACCCGGCTGACCTGCGTATCGACGTTTACCGTGCTTCCGGCGCGGGTGGTCAGCACGTTAACCGTACTGAATCCGCAGTGCGTATTACCCACATTCCGACCGGGTTGGTCACGCAGTGCCAGAATGACCGCTCTCAGCATAAAAACAAAGACCAGGCCATGAAGCAGATGAAAGCAAAGCTTTATGAGCTGGAGATGCAGAAGAAAAATGCCGAGAAGCAGGCGATGGAAGACAACAAGTCCGACATCGGCTGGGGCAGCCAGATCCGTTCTTATGTCCTGGATGACTCCCGCATCAAAGATCTGCGCACCGGGGTTGAAACCCGTAACACGCAGGCGGTGCTGGACGGCAGCCTGGATCAATTTATTGAAGCAAGTTTGAAAGCAGGGCTATGAGGAACCAACATGTCTGAACAACAAGCACAGGGCGCTGACGCGGCAGTCGATCTTAATAATGAACTGAAAACCCGCCGTGAGAAGCTGGCGCTGTTGCGCGAGCAGGGCGTTCCGTTCCCGAACGACTTCCGTCGTGACCAGACCTCTGACAAGCTGCACGCCGAGTTCGATGGCAAAGAGAATGAAGAGCTGGAAGCGCTCGGCATTGAAGTTGCCGTTGCGGGCCGTATGATGACGCGCCGCATTATGGGCAAAGCCTCCTTTGTCACGCTGCAGGATGTGGGCGGTCGTATTCAGCTCTATGTTTCCCGCGACGATCTGGCGGAAGGCATCTACAACGAGCAGTTCAAAAAGTGGGATCTCGGCGATATCCTCGGCGCACGTGGCAAGCTGTTCAAGACCAAGACCGGCGAGCTGTCGATCCACTGCACCGAGCTGCGTCTGCTGACCAAAGCCCTGCGCCCGTTGCCGGACAAGTTCCACGGCCTGCAGGATCAGGAAGCGCGCTACCGTCAGCGCTATCTCGATCTGATCGCCAACGAAGAGTCACGTAACACCTTCAAGATTCGCTCCCGCATCATGGCCGGCATTCGCCAGTTCATGGTCAACCGCGACTTTATGGAAGTGGAAACCCCGATGATGCAGGTGATCCCTGGCGGCGCCTCCGCGCGTCCGTTTATCACCCATCACAACGCGCTCGATCTCGACATGTACCTGCGTATCGCGCCGGAGCTTTACCTCAAACGTCTGGTGGTCGGTGGCTTCGATCGCGTGTTCGAGATCAACCGTAACTTCCGTAACGAAGGCATCTCCGTACGCCATAACCCAGAGTTCACCATGATGGAGCTCTATATGGCGTATGCAGATTACAAGGATCTGATCGAGCTGACCGAATCCCTGTTCCGCACGCTGGCGCAGGATATTCTCGGTACCACCGAAGTGCCTTACGGCGAGCAGGTGTTCGACTTCGGCAAGCCGTTTGAAAAGCTGACCATGCGCGAAGCGATCAAGAAGTACCGTCCGGAGACCGAGATGGGCGACCTGGATAACTTCGACAGCGCGAAAGCGATTGCTGAAAGCATCGGTATCAAGGTTGAGAAGAGCTGGGGTCTGGGCCGTATCGTGACCGAGATCTTCGAAGAGGTGGCGGAAGCGCACCTGATTCAGCCGACCTTCATCACCGAATACCCGGCAGAGGTCTCTCCGCTGGCGCGCCGTAACGACGACAATCCGGAAATTACCGACCGCTTCGAGTTCTTTATCGGCGGCCGCGAAATCGGTAACGGCTTTAGCGAGCTGAACGATGCCGAGGACCAGGCGAAGCGTTTTGCCGACCAGGTCGCAGCGAAAGACGCGGGCGATGACGAAGCGATGTTCTATGACGAAGACTATGTCACCGCGCTGGAGCATGGTCTGCCGCCGACGGCGGGTCTGGGCATCGGTATCGACCGTATGGTGATGCTGTTTACCAACAGCCACACCATTCGCGATGTGATCCTCTTCCCGGCGATGCGTCCGGTTAAATAACCGCTAATCGCCAGAAGCCCCGACGTTCACGCGCCGGGGCTTTTTTTATTGCTCTGTGAAAGGGTTGGCATCCCACGTATGGCTGCTATGATATGTCGCCTGTTAATTTATTCGAGGAGTGGTTTTGCGCGCAGGACGCCTGATGAGTAACCCGTTTTGCATGGTCATGTGCCTGGCATTTACACTGCTGCTGGCGGGCTGTGCGGGGAGTAATTCGACCGGAAGCTACGCAGGCGCGACCTACACGGTCAAGCGCGGCGATACCCTGTACCGAATTTCGCGCATGACCGGCACCAGCGTAAAAGAGCTGGCGAGCATGAATGGCATTTCGCCACCCTATACCATTGAAGTGGGGCAGCGGCTGAAAGTTAAAGGGGCGTCGAAAGGTTCATCCTCCTCCGGCAAGCTGGCGAAAGTGCGCCCCTCCTCGTCGGTGCCGCAATCCTCCTGGCCGCCCGTTGGGCAACGCTGCTGGCGCTGGCCGACCAGCGGGAAAGTGATCCTTACCTATTCCAACTCTGACGGTGGCAATAAAGGCATTGATATCGCCGGGTCGCGCGGGCAGCCGATTTACGCTGCCGGTGCCGGGAAAGTGGTCTATGTCGGCAGCCAGCTTCGCGGCTATGGCAACCTGATCATGATTAAGCACAGCGAAGATTACATCACCGCTTATGCGCACAATGAGACGCTGCTGGTCAATAATGGCCAGAGCGTTAAGTCCGGGCAGAAGATTGCCACCATGGGCAGCAGCGATGCCGATTCGGTGCGCCTGCACTTCCAGCTGCGTTATCGCGCGACGGCCATCGATCCGCTGCGCTATTTACCGCCGCAGGGCAGCGTACCGAAGTGTTAATCTGCGCGCTAACAGGCGAGAAATTAACCTGTTAGCGCATCGGTGGGTTGTCAGGCGCGATGTAAGGTCTATAATGCCTGAGCACTTCGAAAGCGGGCGTAGTTCAATGGTAGAACGAGAGCTTCCCAAGCTCTATACGAGGGTTCGATTCCCTTCGCCCGCTCCAGTTTTTTCTCTCTCAATTCTCCGGCTTTCTGTAACGTATCTTTCTCGTTTATGCAATGACGCTTATCGCGGTCATATTTCTATGGTCGTTACAGCAGCGGCTTGATTTAGTGTCGTTACAGCAGCTTGATGTGGGAGATAAAGCCAGGCGTCGCGGCATCAGTAGAGGCAGGCGGTACATCGCCCGTCAGCACTGATGCCGGAAAGCGATTAATTATGGGTTGTGTCCTGACCGCCGAAGATATTGGCACGGCTGCTGGAAGAGCTGCCGTCACTGTTTCTTGTATCCTGTCCGTCGAAGATATTGGCACGGCTGCTGGAAGAGCTGCCATCGCTGTATCGTGTGTCCTGACCGTCAAAAATATTGGCGCGGCTGCTGGAAGAGCTGCCGTCACTGTTTTGCGTATCCTGACCGCCGAAGATATTGGCTCTGCTGCTTGAAGTTCTGCCGTCGCTATATTTCGTGTCCTGCCCACCGAAAATGTTGGAGCGGCTGCTGGATGTGGTGCCATCGTCATAGCGGCAATCCTGACCGCCGAAAATATTGGCGCGGCAGCTGTCCGCCATCGCGCTATTCAGCGAGCCGGCAAATAGAAAAAAACCTAAAAACAGTGCCCTGGTATTCATAGCGTCTCTCTGAAAAGTGATGTTATCCGCGGATAAGGGAAAACTGAATCAGCACGAATTATGCCTGACACCTCCTGGATGTCATCCCCTGGCTCTGGTAGTTATCGCAGCCCTTCCACACTTTCAGCGGACAACATCATGACCGTCTTCAGGCTGGTTTCAATGCAGCTTACAATCGCTTCTCGCGGGCCACTGCGCCACGCCTCGCTGGCGTAAAAGGCCTCCAGCGCCGCAGTCATGCTCTCCTGGCTGGTAAAAGCGCGGATCAGACAGTAGCAATCAGGGTCATGCAATGAATTGCCGAACCTTACGACATCAATGCCGTGGCGCTGATGAAGCGGAACGCTGATCTCCTGCATGATGGCGTGAAACTTCGCGCCGCTTCCCTCACGCAGGGTGTATTGCACTATCTCGACGGTTTTCATTCGTTTCATCTCCACTGGGTGCCGCTACGCCAGCATCACTTTACACGCCAGCACGATTAAACAGAGCGTACTGGCGATCTGCATAAGTCGAAAAACACGTCTGATATGACGCCACTGATAGCGCTCGCGGGCGTTCGCCTCAGCTATAGCCGGGGAGAGAGGCGTTGTTCTTCTCTTTTTCATAAAGAGTTGCGCCACCCATGCGACAAGCAGAACAACTACGATCACTTTAAGAAATAGGGGGTTATCCATGTTCAGCCGCTTCTGCTTACGATAGGTACACGCAGAGTAACCTAAAGACGGCACATTCACTATGGGTATGTTTCACATCATTCACAGAGACGCAGTTTATAGGACACGGTACCAGATTTGTTTCGCATAACTATTCCTTATACGGAATAACTATTCATGTCTGGTATGGATTAATGCCTCACTCCGATGTTAAGTTATGCTTCTGAATATGGAGGGAGTGATGCTGGATATTACGCATTTTGGGCTGTTCGCCCTGTCAGTTTTTCTGTTATCGGTGACGCCGGGGCCGGATATGGCTTATGTCATCGGGCAAAGCGTGGCTAACGGGCGTCGCGCCGGGGTGATCTCCGCGGCGGGCGTGGCGTTGGGCAGTTGTACGCATGCCGTGGCAAGCGCCGTCGGGTTAACGGCGCTAATCACCGCCTCACCGCTGATGTTCACGGTGATTAAATACCTCGGCGCAGCTTACCTGCTCTACCTCGGCAGTAAGTTGATCCTCGGCACATTCACCAAACCACGCGTTGAGGGCGAGGAGAGTGCGCCCATCAAAGTAAAAGTGACAACCCGCACACTGCTCTCCCGTGGGTTTATCACCACCCTTACCAACCCGAAAGTGCTGCTCTTTTTTATCTCATTCTTTCCGCAGTTCGTGGTTGCGGATGGCGATCACCATGCTGCTTCATTTCTTATCCTCGGGTTCGCCTACGCGCTGATCGCCTTTCTCACCGATATCTCTTTCGCCCTGCTGGCAGGCAGCGCGGCGGGCGCGGTATCGCAAAACAGAGGGCTGCAAAAGCTGCTCGACCGCATTGTCGGCGCCACGTTTATTGGACTGGGGATCCGCCTGGCACTCACGAAGCGCTAAGCGAAGATACGCATAAAGAGGCGCAGCGCTGGCTCTGTGCGCCGATGAGTAAATACGCAGCGGGTTATTCAGATGAGAGTTTCGATCTGCTTAAGCCAGTCGGGTAAATAGCAGCGATACCAGTGCTGAAAACGCGGGAAATCGGCTTTCTGCCGAGTGTGAAGAAGCGTGATCACTTCGCTGACAATCCACGCTTTCGCTAAGGCAATATCGCGCACAAGATCATTTTCTGACAGTGGATTAACGCGGCAGTAGCGCGTCGCGAGACGTTGATACGCTTCAGGCGAGCCCATGCCCTTTATCAGCGGCGCTAAATCAATAGCCGGGTTGCCGGTGCTGAACCGCTCCCAGTCAAAGAGCACAAACTCGCCATTCTCGCGCTGCCCCCAGTTTCCGGCGTTACTGTCGCCCGAAATTAAGCCCGCTGTGGCAAACAGGCTGGCGCTCCCACGCTGGCAGCGGCGCATTATGCGGGCGGCTTCTTCCGGTAAAGCGAGCAGTTGCAGGCTCTGTTCCAGCTGGGCGTCGGGCCAGCGATGCATGTGGTAGCGCCACTTTTTATCTGGCGCAACGCGGTGTAAGCGCGCCAGCATCGATACGATGGCGTCGCAGTCCACACTCTCCTGGCTTACCGGCAGGGGGATCGCTTCAAGGGTGAGGGCGCGCGCATCCGCATCGGCTGCCAGCAAGGCTGGCGTGAAGATTTTCGCGTGGTTCAGCTGCGGCGCAACCTGGTGGTAGAAGGCGTACTCGACGTTGCTGACCGGCGCTTTCTCAATCACGGTTATTCCGGCGGCATTAACCCGCTTCACCACCCGCGCGGCGCCCATCTGCGCCAGATTCTCCGTTGTCATCGATGCTCCACGGTGAAGACATTGTGATAACAGGCAGAGTAAAGGCTATCACCGCACCTGTCACGGTTCGGCGTTTTCGCCCCTTGCTGATTGGCTGAGCGCGCAGATGGCCGCGTTGCCGGTGGACGAGGCCTGGCGTTTTTCCCTCGATCTGGCGGTGTGTGAAGTGGCGACCAATATTATTCGCCATAGCCTGCACGAGCAGGCTGCAGCCACATTCAGCATTGCGTTTGCCGCCAGCGCGCAGGCGGTGGAGCTGACGTTCCGCGATAACGGCGAGCCGTTTCCCGCGGAACGCTTAGAGGTGGCACAGCAGGAAAAGGGTCTTGAGATGGCACCGGATCTGGAGAGCGGACGCGGGCTGAAGCTCATCCTGCTCAGCGTGGACTGCTTTAGGGTGCAGCGGCAGGCTGGCGTTAATATCACCACGCTGTGCAAAAAATGGGGAGTTGAAGCGGCGAGCCGCTAACTCTTATGCTGGAACCCGGGTTAAGCGCAAACGGGAGCCATTACATGGGCATTGATGAGAGACCTCACGACGGGCCAACGCTGCATATTCTTTGCGGCAAAATCGCGTCAGGTAAATCGACCCTTGCGGCAACGCTTGCGCAAAAGCCGGGTAGCGTGGTGCTCAGTGAAGATAGCTGGCTGGCGCTGCTGTTTAAAGAGTCGATGCACAGCGTCGAGGATTATCTGCACTACTCCGCGGTGCTTAAGCGGGCGATTAAGCCGCATGTCATTGCCCTGTTACAGGCCGGAGTCGATGTGATCCTCGATTTTCCCGCCAATACCGTCGCCAGCCGTCAGTGGATGATGTCGATTATTCAGGACGCCGGGGCGCAGCATCTGCTGCACTATCTCGCGGTAAGTAATGAAGCATGTAAAGCGCGCCTGCGCCAGCGCAATGCGGCGGGCAACCACGATTTCGCCGCTACCGACGCGCAGTTTGAGCGGATTACCCGCTACTTTGTGCCGCCCGCCGATGAAGAGGGTTTTAATGTGCGGCGCTATGAAGAGGAGCACCGGTAAACACCGGTGCTGCCTGGCAGGGTTAGTGCCGTTTTTCCAGCGCTTCCCATAGGCCGTGCAGATAGGTGACGCCGAGCGCGCGGTCATAGAGACCGTAGCCCGGACGCCCGGTTTCACCCCAGATAAAGCGGCCGTGATCCGGGCGGATATAGCCATCAAAGCCGTTGTCATGCAGCGCTTTCATCACTTTATACATATCGAGCGAGCCGTAGCGGGAAAGGTGAGCCGATTCGTAGAAATCTTTATCCTGAATCAGCTTGATATTGCGCACGTGGGCGAAGTGGATACGCCTGCGGCGGGTAAACTCGGCGAGGATTTCGTAGACGTTATTATCCGGATCTTCGGCGATAGAGCCGGTGCATAAAGTAATGCCGTTGGCCTCAGAGTTGACGGCATTACAGATCCAGTCGAGATCGTCGCGGTTTTTCACAATGCGCGGCAGGCCGAAGATAGAGTAGGGCGGATCGTCCGGGTGGATAGCCATTTTGATACCGACCTCTTCGCAGACCGGGATCACCCGTTCGAGGAAGTAGACCAGGTTCTGGCGCAGTTTGTTCTCATCGACATCGCTATATTTGGCAAACAGCTCCTGCACTTTCGCCAGCCGTTCTGGCTCCCAGCCCGGCAGCGCGAAACCGTTGGAGTTCTCCAGTACCTCTTTCACCACTTCATCCAGCGTTTTGTCGATGCCTCTCTTCTCAAACGCCATGGTCACTGAACCGTCCGGCAGGACATAATTCATCTCGGTCTTCATCCAGTCGAACACCGGCATGAAGTTGTAGCAGATGACTTTGATACCCATCTCCGCTAAATGACGGATGGTTTGCTGGTAGTTGGCGATAAAGCGATCGCGGCTGGGCAGGCCGATTTTGATGTCATCGTGAATGTTGACGCTCTCAATCACCTCCATTTTTAACCCGGCCTGCTGAACCTGATCGGCCAGCGCGCGCACTTTATCCTGCGGCCACACTTCACCGACCGGCACGTCATACAGCGCGCCTACGACGCCTTCAACGCCTGGAACCTGGCGAATATGCGCCAGCGGAATTTTATCTTCAACTGGCCCAAACCAGCGCATCGTCATTTGCATGTTTGTTACCACCTTTATCAGTCCATAGCTTTAACTACCATACTAGTATTGATAGTAACGCGCGAGACGGCATCTTTTTGCGATCGACTTCACACAACGCATTTCCGCGTTACGCTGCTTATCTGACGTTTACGTAATGCTGACAAAAGTTTCTAAATAAAGCCTTGCGCCCTAAGCCTTAACCGTGCGTTAATGACTCGTCGGTTTGATAATCATTATCTCCAGCCAGTAGTTCACTAAAGTCTCTCTCATCTCTAAGTACCTCGTTAGTTACTTCTTTTTGGGTCTCTTTACACGCTGATAAATAATGCTTCAGACCATTGCCGCCTTAAATGGCCTCTAAAACAAAAGGGTAACAAACATGTCTAATAAAATGACGGGTATCGTGAAATGGTTCAACGCTGAGAAAGGCTTTGGCTTTATCACTCCTCAAGATGGCAGCAAAGATGTATTCGTACACTTCTCTGCAATCCAGAGCGATAACTACCGCACTCTTGATGAAAATCAAGAAGTTGAATTCACCATTGAAAATGGTGCAAAAGGCCCGGCCGCTGCTAACGTTGTGCCGCGCTAAGGACGATTTTATTACGAACCATATCCATTTCCGCTGCCCGTGCTGTCACGGGTCGCAATACAGAGTGTCCAGTTTTGACGTGACTGAGAAAAACCCGGCCGGTGCCAAATGTATCTTTTGCAAATCAGCAATGATCACATTTGATAATATCGCCGCGATTATGCAGTCGAACTACGTTACGATGGAATTCCGTAAATAATTAAAAGGCCAGTTTACTGGCCTTTTTTATGCCTCTCTTTTACTCCCCGACTAACATAATCATTTTTACCGAGCGGTTGCTGGTCAATTGCCAGGTCATCTGCCGGTAGTGCAGCTCTCCGCGCTGGGCATGCATAAACACCCGCTCGCCGCCTTCACGCACCACCACCTGCTGGCGCGACCAGAAGGCGCGGAACAGTTCGCTCTCACCACGTAAACTCTCAACAAAACTGTTCAGGGCCTGGTCATGCGGATAGTGCATCGCATCGGCGCGCAGCTCTGCCACAATGCGGCTCGCGCGCTGTTCCCAGTCGACAACCAGCCTGCGCGCCAGCGGATGGCGAAACATAAAACTCATCATATTTGGCTGCGGATCGCTATCCAGCCAGCCACTAAACAGCGCTTCAGCCGCCCTGTTCCACGCCAGCATTGTCCAGGTTAAATCGAGCAGATAGCAGGGGCACGCCATCTGCTGCACCGAGGCCAGCACCTCTTTCTCCACCGTCACCACAGGCTCTTCCTGCGGATCGTTCTGCCGCGCCAGATGAAAAAGGTAGTTTCGCTCTGTGGGTTTCATCCTCAATACGTTGGCGATATTCGACAGGGTTTGCGGCGAGACGACAATATCGCGCCCCTGCTCAATCCAGGTATACCAGGTCGTGCTGATACCGCTCAGCTGCGCCACTTCTTCCCGGCGTAACCCGCGCGTGCGCCGGCGGCCCTGCGCGGGCAGGCCAATATCGGCAGGCAGAGTGTTTTCCCGTTGGGATCGTAAAAACTCGCCCAACGCTTTTGGCCCGGCGAAAAGGGTGTTTTCCATGGGGGTACCTGTGAATACCAGTATAAGTAGCCATATTGTACCCCTATAAAAAGGGTCGTACAGTCGTCGCTGAGCTGGTTTGTCGTCACCCATCACGAAAAGGAAAAAGAGCATGGCCGTGAATCATCATCAGTTAACGCAGCAGCAGTTTGGCGATCGGGCGCAGGCCTATTTAAGCAGCCAGGTACACGCCCAGGGCGAGGATTTAGTGCGCCTCGCGCAGTGGCTGGGTGAAAACCCGGCGGCCGCAGTGCTCGATTTAGGCTGCGGCGCAGGGCATGCCAGTTTTGTTGCCGCGGGCGTAGTGCGCGATGTCACCGCGTATGATTTGTCAGAGAAGATGCTGGCCGTTGTGCGCCAGGCCGCCAGCGATCGCCAGTTGAGCAACCTGCGCACCGTTCATGGCGCGGCAGAAGCGCTGCCTTTTGCCGAAGGCGAATTTGATGTGGTGATAAGCCGCTACTCGGCGCACCACTGGCACGATGTTCCGCAGGCGTTACGTGAAGTGAAACGCGTCCTGAAACCCGGCGGCAAATTTATCCTGATGGATATCACCTCGCCGGGCCGTCCGGTGCTGGATATCTGGCTGCAAACCATCGAAGTGCTGCGCGATCCCTCCCACGTTCGCAACTACTCTCCCGGGGAGTGGTTGCAGATGACGCAGCAGAGCGGCCTGCTGGTGGAGAAACTCGTTACCAGCCGCCTGGCGCTGGAGTACGCCTCCTGGGTTGAGCGTATGCAAACGCCGGAGGTGCTGCGTGCGGCGATCCGCTATCTGCAGCAGACCACCTCTGATGAGGTTAAACGCCATTTCGCGCTCGACGAGCAGGGTAGTTTCACCTCTGACACCCTGATGTTTCAGGCGCAGGTCTGAAGCGCATGCACCCGGCTCTCCGGGCGCGGCTCATTTGCGCCAATCACCTCACGAACAGGCTGCGCGAGCCAGCCCAGGTGGGTTCCCGGCGCAAAAAACTGACCGTCAATCTGCCCGGCGTGGTGCTTCTCGCCGGGCGTTGATCATTAACGCGGGATAATGTTTTCCTGCTTCAGGCGATCGAACAGCGCAAAGAAGGAATCCGGCGTTGCGCGGTAGCCGGTAAAGCCCGCTTTGCGGCTTTTGCTCATATCCGTAAAGGCTTCCATTGGGCGACCGAGGTCAGCATCCGTGTGCCACCAGGAGGCCAGCTTGCTGATATCCGCCTCGCGAAGCTGATACTTCTGTGCGATCTCTTCCCAGGCCGCCTGCGCCTCCTGCATACGGTTTTCCAGCGGCATCATGCTTGCCGGATAGGCCGCAGCTTCAATGCCAAAATAGGCCGCCAGCTTCGGCCACAGCCAGTTCCAGCGGAACACATCGCCATTCACTGCGTTGAAATCTTCGTTCGCCGCCTGCTCACTCTGCGCCGCCCAGCTCAGCTGCTCGGCCAGCAAACCGGCATCGGTAACGTCCGCCAGCCCGTTCCACTGCTCGGGCGAGCCGGGGAAGATAAACGGCCAGCCCTTTTCACGGCAGAGTGTGGCGTAGACTGCCAGCGTCTGGCCCATATTCATTGCATTGCCGAGGGCATAGCCGATGATGGTGTGCGGGCGATGTACGCTCCAGCGGTAACCATACTTCTCCGCACCGGCAAACACCTCATCTTCCTGCGCGTAATAGAAGTTCTCCACCGGCTGGCGTCCCTGCTCTTCGCGAAACGGCGTTACTGGTACTGCGCCTTTACCGTAAGCCTCGAACGGGCCAAGGTAGTGTTTAAGACCCGTGACCAGCGCAACGTGGCTACCGTTAAGCCGCTCGCCGAGCGCTTCGATCACGTTTTTCACGATGGCACCGTTGACGCGGATGTTGGCCTGCTCGTTCTCCTGGCGTGACCAGACACTGAAGAAGAGCGCATCGACCTGGACTTCTTTTAGCGCCTCGTTAACGGCGGCTGCATCCGTCAAATCGGCGGTCAGGCTTTCGCAGCCCTCCGGGATGGCGCCACGCCCGCGCGACAGGCCGCTGACCTGCCACCCTTCGCCTTTGAGTTGTTCTGCCAGCGCGCGACCAATCACGCCACTAATACCGACTATCAATGCACGTTTTTGCATAGGGGACTCCTTATCTTCGTCAGCTTTAAAGCCTAATAGAGAATTTAATTCTTATCTCTGCTATTAATTCACATCATTCATAACCTGAAATCATTAATGCCATGAGCGATCAACGCCTGAAAGATATCGTCCCCTTTGTCGCCAGCGTCGAAGAGGGGAGTTTTGCCGCGGCGGCAGAGCGTCTGCATCTGACCGGCTCGGCGATCAGCAAAAGCATCAGCCGGCTGGAAGCGCGCCTCGGTTCGCGTTTGCTGGAGCGCACCACCCGCCGTCTGGCGCTGACGGATGCCGGACAGGCCTATTTCCAGACCTGCCTTCGCATCCTTGAAGAGCTGGCGGAGGCCGAATCGGTGCTGGCGGCGCACCGCTCCATCCCCTCTGGTCGCCTGCGGCTGGCGGTGCCGACCACCTACGGGCGGCTTGGCGTTATGCCTGCGCTGATTCCGTTTTGCCAGCAGCACCCGGAGATTGATCTCAGCATCACCTTCTCCGATCGCTTTGTGGATCTCTTTGATGAGGGGATCGATGTCGCGGTACGCATTGGATTAGGCGGCGATCTTCCGGTGTCGATCGGACACCGGCAACTGGGGCGGGAAAAGATGGTCTTCTGCGCTTCGCCTGACTATCTGCGTCGGGAAGGCACGCCACAAAACGAGGCGCAGCTGCTTCGGCATCGGGCGATCCTCTATGAGCGCGTCGATGGCAGCAGCAAACCCTGGTTACTGCTCACGGAAGATGGGCACCCGGAGTGGCGCAGCGTGCCTTACCGCATGACATTGGGGGATGTGGATGCGCAGCGCCAGGCGCTCTGTGCCGGGCTGGGCGTCGGGCAGATGCCTACCTGGCTGGTGCATCGGCAATTAGCGCGCGGCGAGCTGGTCATTCTATTACCAGACCAGCAGCCGGATGGGCTACCGCTGAGCCTGGTCTGGCCGCGACGTAAACAGCTGCTGCCCAAAGTCGATGCGCTGTTAAGCGCGCTCGAACAATTAGTTATCGCACCGCCGCTTGCCCTTGACCCATGACAAGGCAAAGGGGGGCGCTCTCTTTTTATAATCAGCGCCGTTTCCCTTCTCACTGGTGTGGATCTATGGCTTACCAACTCAACCTCAACTGGCCGGAATTTCTTGAGAAATACTGGCAGAAGCAGCCTGTAGTGCTGAAAGGCGCATTTACCGATTTTGTCGACCCGATTTCGCCCGATGAGCTGGCAGGCCTGGCGATGGAGCCGGAGATCGACAGCCGTATTGTCAGCCACGTTAACGGGCAGTGGCAGGCGTGGAACGGTCCCTTCGAAACGTTCGATCACTTAGGCGAGCGCGACTGGTCCCTGCTGGCGCAGGCCGTTAACCACTGGCACGCGCCCTCCGCCGAGCTGGTGGAGCCGTTTCGCGTGCTGCCGGCCTGGCGCTTTGATGATCTGATGATCTCCTACTCCGTGCCGGGCGGCGGCGTTGGCCCGCATATCGACCAGTACGACGTCTTTATTATTCAGGGGATGGGCCGCCGCCGCTGGCGCGTGGGGGATAAGCTGCCGATGCGCCAGTTCTGCCCGCATCCGGCCTTGCTGCATGTCGATCCTTTCCAGCCAATCATTGATGAAGATCTTGAGCCGGGCGATATCCTCTATATCCCGCCAGGATTCCCGCACGATGGCTTTACGCATGAAACCGCCTTCAACTACTCGATTGGTTTTCGTGGCCCGAACGGCCGCGATCTGATCAGCAGCTTTGCGGATTACGCGCTGGAAAACGATCTTGGCGGCGAGCATTACAGCGATCCGGATCTCACCTGCCGCGAACATACGGGCCGCGTAGAGGAGCACGAACTGGCGCGCGTGCGCAATATGATGATCGCGATGATCGACGATCCCGAGCACTTCACCCGCTGGTTTGGTAGCTTTATTACCACGCCGCGCCACGAGCTGGATGTGGCACCGGAGCCCGATGATTATCCGGTCGATGAGGTGATCGGTGCACTGAAAGAGGGGCAGAGATTGACGCGTTTGAGCGGGTTGCGCGCCCTGCGCGTCGGCGACCGCTTCTTTATCAATAGTGAATGTCTGGAGACCGCCGATCCGCATGCCGCTGATGCGCTGTGCCGTTACACCACTATTGGCGTGGAGGAGTTGGGCAGCGCGCTGGATAACCCGGCCTTTGCCGACGAACTGACCAGCCTGGTCAACCAGGGTTACTGGTATTTCGAGGATTAAGGCCGCGTCGCGCGGCTCGATCTTGGGTAGGCCGTTACGTGTAGGCCGGATAAGCGCAGCGCCATCCGGCATGTTGCCCGCAGTGCAGGAGCCGGATGGCGGCTTTCAGCCTTATCCGGCCAACATCTCAGGCCGTTACGCGTAGGCCGGATCAGCGCAGCGCCACCCGGCATGTTGCCCATTGTGCAGGAGCCGGATGGCGGCTTTCAGCCTTATCCGGCCTACATCTCAGCCGTTACGCGTAGGCCGGATAAGCGCAGCGCCATCCGGCATGTTGCCCATTGTGCAGGGGCCGGATGGCGGCTTTCAGCCTTATCCGCCCCACGATTTATCTGGCGACAATAAACCGCTTCTCGTCGTCGATAAACGTCTTCTCCTCGGCGGGGGCGAGGATCGCGCCAAAATTCATCTCTGCACGAAGCATCCAGCTCTCCGGGATGTTCCACGTGGCGCGCACATCGGCATCAATCAACAGGTGATAATGCTGTAAATTCGCGCCAATCTGTTTTTCCGCCAGTGCCAGCCACACCGCGTATTGCGCAATGCCGCTGCTCTGCTCTGACCAGACCGGGAAATGCTCGGCATAGGCAATGTACTGGCGCTGCAGGTGGCTGACCACCTCCTGATCCTCAAAAAAAAGCACCGTGCCGGCCGCCGCGCTGAAGCCATCGAGTTTATCGGCAGTGGCGTGAAAACTCTCAGCCGGGATCACGTTGCGCATCTGTCCACGTACCAGCTCCCAAAAACGCTCATGCTCATGATCAAGCAGGATCAGGGCGCGTGAGGTTTGCGAGTGAAACGCCGAGGGGGCCTGACGGATCGCCTCTTTGATCGTCGCAATCGCCTCTTCATGCGACACCGGCAGATCTTTACCCAGCGCGTAGATCGAGCGGCGCGCTTTCGCCAGCGCAAGGAACATCTCCACAGGAGGAGGGAGGGTCTGCGCGTTGAATACCGTTTCCAGCAACACTTGCGGCGCTACGGCCGGCGGCATCACGTCTGTACGGGCGAGAGTCGACTTCAATATTTGCTGAAAGGGATCCATAAAACGCTCCTGTCATGAGCTGCAATGGTGAAAGTACCGGGGCTATCAAAGCATAAGCCGGGCCAATCTCATCGACAAAAAAGAGGCGACAAAATGCACTATTTATACTCTCCCGGGCGGCTGTGGTACTCTCCTGAGTGCGCCAGCTATCTTTTTCCAACGGCAAAATACCTTCAATTTATTTAATGTTATTAATCCAGGTTGCAGATTTAATTAATGTTATTAATTAAAAGTGTCGTTTTAGAAGCTGATATCAATAATTGCCCACAGACAACCTATGGCTGGCATCTGATATTTTTATATTTTCGAACTTTTTTATGGATTAATTACCGGCTTAACTCTATTTTGTTTGCGTTCCTTAAAGACCTTTTTAGCGGACCCGGTATATATTCTACGGCGCACAAAACACTCAATATTGAGGCATGAAATGAAAGCAGATGCTTACCGCAACGATTCACATTTGCAGCCAAATTCCTTATTTACGCAATCCAAAGAGGTCCCGCCTTTCGTCAATGCTATTGCGGTTCGTTTATCCTGGGCCTCTGCGATGTGCGAGGTGCAGGCCTACAGCCTGCTTGCCGCGCCCTATCTGCACGGAAGCGTCACCCTGCACGACAGCCAGCAATTGTCAGCATGCTTCCCTTTTATGGCCGTTACGCCGCAAACGCTGGAGGATTACACCCTGATGTTAGTTTCGCTCTGGCTTAATATTGAAGAGTTGTATTACCGCGGAAAATTATTACCGGAAGAAATTATGTCAGGCTTAATGAATAAAAAGCGCAATCACACAGTCGTGTGATTGCCAGCTTAAGGAAAAGGATTATACGATATATTTTTGCCGGCGGTTTCCTACGTTGCCGTCAGGGAATTGTGTTCATGAAGATAATTCTCCATATATTTCGCAATGACATTGCGCAGAGTTTCATATTTTTTACGCATCGGGTCGCTGTGATGAAATATTAAGACGACCTTACGTTTTGGCTCCGGACTTACGCAGCGGATATAAGAGATATTTTCACCGTCGCCCTGTTGTGTCGAAAGTAGCGGAAAGAAGGAGACGCCGCGATCAAACGCAACGCCCCGGCGAAGCGTTTCGAGGTGCATCGCCACAAAGCGCGTGTCCGGCTCCAGCTCATATTGATAGCAGTAACGCAGCACCTGATGGTGCAGGCAGTTATCCTCATCCAGCATCAATATCTTATTGCTTTTTAACTGGCTCATATCAACCTCACTCATCCCTGAGCAGGGGTGCTGACGGCTAACGCCCAGCATCAGAGGCTCGTCAAACAGCGGCAGTTCAACATACTTACCGGTCTCTTTATTGGCAGTGACAATGGCGCACTTAATAACATCAGACTTCAGCATCGCCAGTAACTGATGCGTTCCCGCCTCCTGCATCTCCAGTTCTATCTCCGGAAAGTGGTCGCGACAAACCGTATTGAGATGGGAAAAAAAGTAGGGGGCAAGGGTCGGAATAATACCGATATCCAGGGTTTGCATCAGGTTCTGGTAGTGGCTATTACTGGCCATATTTTTCAGCGCCTCAATTTCCCGGAGCACCACCTGCGTCTGCTCGACCAGACGAAGCCCGGTTTGCGTGAAGCGAATTCGGCGCGTCGTGCGCTCCAGAAGCTGCAAGCCAAGCTCATTTTCCAGTTTACGTAATTGGGTGCTCAACGTGGGCTGGCTGACATTACAGGCTTCAGCAGCCCGCTGAAAATGGCGATGTTTAGCCAGTGCGACAAGATATTCAAGGTTACGAATGTTCATTATGCTCCCCGCTGCGCAAATAACCGCATTGACAGGGAGCGGTGTGATACACCGTGCTGTGTAAGAGGCATGTTAAGTATTTTAAACAATTCATTATGGTTCCCCATGCTGCAAGCGAGCTTTATTGATTTTTATTATTCATTGCTCACAGAGTACTTCCAGTACTTAACTTTTTAGTCTTCTCTTTAATCTGATGCAGTCGCTATGTCGTCATTATCGACCGGTCTGACTTCACCACTATTTTTGATAAAAATCCAGTTGCAGGGCAACTCATATAGCCGGTGGTTTTTTCTCTTAGCTGTTGTCGGAATAGTGCAGCGACACAGAGATGCGTTTCGCCAGACAGGCTTCAGGCATCGGTTTCCTGCCTGTGTTGCAGCCACTGGCGAAACGGCTGGCCGACGGTCGTGTGGCGCAGGCCATACTCCATAAATGCTTTGATATAGCCAATTTTGTCGCCGCAATCATGCGACTTCCCCACCATCAGATACGCCTCTACCGGCGCGAGTGCCAGAAGCATGGCGATGGCATCGGTCAACTGAATTTCGCCCCCCACGCCAGCCGGTGTTTTATGCAGTAGCGGCCAGATCGCTTTGGACAGCACATAACGTCCCACCATCGCCATATTCGACGGAGCCTTATCGATAGCGGGTTTCTCCACCATACCGTGCAGCAGGGCTGATTGACCTGCGCTCAGCGGTTTGCCGGCGCAATCGACTATGCCATAGCGCGACACCGCTTCCGGCGCCACCTGTTCCACCATCAGCTGGCTTGCGCCGGTTGCGGCGAAGCGTCTCATCATCGCTGCCAGGTTATCTTGCGTCATGTCGCACTGGCTGTCGTCAATCAGCACATCCGGCAGCAGAACGACAAAATCATCATCGCCAATCAGCGGCTGGGCGCAAAGCACTGCATGTCCCAGTCCTTTTGAGTGCCCCTGGCGGATATGCATAATTTTCATATCCGCTGGACAGATAGATCGCACCTCCTCCAGCAACTGGTTTTTCACGCGCGATTCGAGCAGTGACTCCAGCTCAAACGAGGTATCGAAGTGGTTTTCGATCGCATTTTTTGACGAGTGGGTGACCAGCACAATCTCATGAATCCCGCAGGCATAGCACTCCTGAACAATATATTGAATAAGCGGTTTGTCGACGATTGGCAGCATCTCTTTAGGAATTGCTTTCGTCGCCGGGAGCATGCGTGTGCCAAGCCCTGCCACTGGAATGACAGCCTTTAACATTCTCTGTTCCTTTTATGAAGATGTAATCTTGCTAAATAGCACTATTACGCTTTGATTAAATTAAATGGCGCACCTGGTAGTGGGCAACATTATTACCGCCGCGTCTCTTGGCAATATAAAGAGCGGTATCCGCGGCTTTTAAAACCGTTGAGAAATGTCTGCCATGGCCAGGATACGTTGCTGCGCCAATACTCACCGATAAATGCACGATCTCTTTATGTTGGCGTAAGTAGACAGGTATACGCATCTTTTCCACGATCGCTTGCAGAACCTCCTTTTCTGGCCCGTCGTCAACGCCTTTAACGTAGGTGAGTGCGAACTCATCGCCGCCAAGCCGTCCAAATACCGTGTCATGAGAAATACACTGTTTTACCCGGTTGACAAAACAGCGTAAAACTTCATCGCCAGCAGCATGGCCTAACTGATCGTTGATCGCTTTAAATTTATCGAGATCGAGAACCGCTACCACGGTCTTTGCGCCAGTCGCATGCGCGCTGCGAATTTTCTTACGGCTACGAATATAGTAGCCCTGGCGGTTTAATATTCGGGTTAATACATCATTATGCGCGCGGAAATGTAATCTTTCGCGAACGGCGATATGCCGCGTAATATCAACCCCCCATACTATATAGGCAAAAATCTCTCCATTTTCGTCACGCTGCGCAGTCAATCTTATATCCAGCCAAATAACGTCTCCCTTTTTTGTCAGTTGGGGTAATTCTCCCTGCCAGTTACCGTTGCTCTCTTTTGCTCTGTTGATAGCCGTTGAGAGCGACAGCACGCTATTTTCTGTCGGCACACGCAGCAGAGGCTGATCGGCGATCTCTGACGGAGAGTAACCGGTCAGCTGATAAAAAGGTTCGCTGGCATGAATGAGCCGTCCGCAAGCCTCAAGCACCAGATAAACAAAGGCACTCTGCGGTGGATAATGAGCGGTGCTAATCTCAAGCTTTCTTCCTGACACTATGATTTTGTTGAGCATTCTGGTCACCTGAGCATCTATATCGAGGGTGGTGCCTCTACGGCTTATACGCCAGTGGCGTAGCGAAACAGCAGCACATCTTCCGTGGCGTTATCCCGCCAGCGAACCGGAACATGGTTACCGGCACCTTGCGAAACAAGCCACTGCGAATAGGCCCCTTCCAGCATGTGGGCGCTGGTTCGCCGCCACAGCGCCCGATCGCGCTGTTCCGGCGCGTGCGGCCAGCCGCAGTGCAGCAGGATCAGCTCCCGCTGCGCCGGTGCCATTTTGACAAACCCCCAATTAAACAGCTCAAGGATGCGATTGATGCCCGTCTCCAGCTCGCTGACTGTCGCGGTGCTTTCGAGGGGGTACCATTGAGCCAGCATCTGACCGATACGCCGCAGGGCAGCGGGATCGTTCTCCTTATCACCCTCGCCGTATTTTTCAAAAAAGAGATACACCAGATCATGCCAGCCGGCCTGAAAGGTGCGTTGTAAATAGACGTCCTGATTCACCATATTCTGCTCCATCTGTTAGTCATCCTGATTACCAAAGTATTTGAAATAAATCAGCCCCTTACCTTCATTGAAACGACCAAACGTGTCATAGGCGAGCTGCGCGCCCAGCGCCAGGCTGTCGCTCAGGTGATAGCGAGCCGTGACGCCAAATCGGTAACCAACGCCGTTTTTTGCCGTGGCCTTATAACGTGTATCAATGTCGTCATCGCCGTTGGCGTAACGGTTTAACCGATCCTGCAATGGGCGATAGCCGGGAAAATAGTCGCTGCTCCCTTGCCGGTAGGATTGATAGCCCAGCGCGCTGTTAAGTTGCAGCTCCCAACTGTCGAAACGGCGTGTCCATGTCACCGGCAGCGACAGCGACATAAAGTGTTGCGGGCTGAAGTAGCCGCCCTGGCCCAGCGTGTAGTAGCTCAGGTTGTGGGCGTAATCCATATAGTGTGTATTGACACCCACTTTCAGTTCGCTGTTATGGCTGCTCCACGGACGCAGATAACTGCCCATCTGCGCTCTCACCGCATGGTTGAGCGGCACATGGCTGCCGCTGATCGTGTCGAAGCCAAGGCCGATATAGAAGCCACTGACCCGGTTATCCCAGGCGTACTGCGCCGAAAGGCCGTCGCGCGTGACACCGCCCCAACTCACACCGCTACGCTTATCTTTGGCACCGACATAGGAGAGCAGGCTGTCGGTTATCGCCCGCCGCTCCGCTTTCAGCGTTAGCGCGCCATTTTGCGTCAGCTTCGGGCGCCACTCGACGCCGCCCACTAACCGCGTGAACTCGCCGCCGCTCGGGGATGCGCCAAGATCAACGGTGTAACTGTTGCCGCCGAGCACAAACGCGGCCGCAACGCCGTTGCTCTGCTGGCTGCCCTGCGGCGTGGTGTGCGTGGGTGCAGGGAAGGGGCTCGCCGTGGCGGCGGCACGCTCCAGCGGGCCGGAACCAAAGCGGCTGGCGGCCTGGCTACTCATCTCTCCTGCATTTAACGACGTCGGGGTGAGATGCAGACTCAGGCGCGTGCTTTCACCGATAGCGCCTGAGAGGATCAGCGGTGTTTGCACCTCATCCAGCGCGCTAAGCCCCCCCTCACCGTTGCGGCTGCGTAAGGCGACGCCCGCCTGAGCCCAACTGACACTCTTCTCCTGCAGTTCACGCATCAGCCGAGCGCTATCCTGCATCATCCTCAGCGGCGCCTGGCGCGCAGGCGAGGGCAGGAGAGCATCGAACTCGGGCGCCCTGTCACTGCGCTCATCCTCCTTTTGCAGCCGCCACTGGAGGGTACGCAGCAGCCGCAAGGCGCGTTTATGTTCACCATTTGCCGCCGCCACGCGCGCCGCCAGCAGCATATAGCTCGCTTCTTGGCTCGGTTCGAGCGAAGCGAAAGCCTGACGCGCCGTGAGGCCTTCGCCACGCGTCAGCGCCAGGTGGGTAAGACCTACCAGCGCCTCTCTCTCGCGCGGCGATCCGCGCAGCACAAACTGGTAGATCTCACGCGCTTTGTCATACATGTGCTCAGCCTGGTAAACCCGGCCCATCGCCAGCAGCAAATCACTCCGGGTCGGATTGATTTGCAGCTCAGGCATCAATAATTTCCATGCCCGGCCGGACTCGCCCTGCTCACGCAGGCTGTCGGCGCGGGCGATGACATTGCCGATGCGAATCGCGTTCTTCTCCTCTGGCGTAACCCCCTCCTGCAACATGGGCGCATGAAGGATGCTCTCGGCCTCGGCGAAGAGACCGGCCTTTGTAAGCACGCGAATATGCCCGGCGTATTCGGCGAGTGAGCCATGCAGCCCCTGCGCCTGGCTCTGGCGGACCAGTTGCAGCGCGCCGCTGCTGTCTCCGCTCTGCATTAACAGTTCAGCGAGGTCACCCACTTCAGCCGGAGCCTGTGGCGGGGTGCGCTTCAGCGTTAACAGGGCGTTACGCGCGGCATGCGCATTGCCAGCGCGTAAATAGTGGCGCGCGACATCGAGTTGCTGATTCTGCTGCGCGCGATTGCTCAGCGCTGTGATATCGGCGCTATGCTGGCGCTTTGGAATGCGCGCCAGCAGGCGCTGCGCGCGCGGCCAGTCACGCTCCTCGGCGGCAAAAATAGCCGCGGCGTAAAGCAACTCTTTCCGCTTCTTACCGCCCTGCGCCATCCCGGAAACCACCGCCATCGCCTGCTGCTTTTGCCCCGCTTTACGCAGCGCGCGGGCATAGTCGAGTTGCAGCCAGGGGTTTTGCGGGAATGTCGCGGCGGCCGTTTGCAGGATCTGCAGCGCGCGTAAAGGCTCGCCCGCCAGCTGGGCGCTCTGCGCCGCTTTGCGCTCGCGGTCTCCGTTATCGCCCATTGCCGCGAAGCGGGTACGCAGCTCTTCCGGCAATGTACGCAGCATCGCATCGGCTTCCGCCTGCTTATTCTGCTGCCTGAGGGTATACCACAGCGCACTGCGGATATCGTTGTTTTGCGGGTGTTGCGTCAATAGCCGGACGTAGATAGCTTCAGCTTCAGGCAGCTTTCCCTGCTGGCGAAAGAGATCGCCACGCAGCATCTCCGCCGCCAGCTGTTGCGTCCCATCATGCGTCTCAATCTCAAGGAGCGATAACGCCTGTTGATAGCGCCCCTGCTTGCTCAATGCGCGCGCCTGGTGCAACGCGCTATAAAAGCGGGCGCTGTCGGCATCCTTCTCCCACTGCCGGCTATCGGGGTTATCCTGCGCGTTTTGCGCAGCGCGGCGCAGATAGCTTTGCGCATCATCAAAGTTGTTTTGCCGCAGTGAGACATAGCCGATGCCTGCCAGCGCCGTGCCGTTGTCAGGCCGCGTCTGTAACGCTTCAGAAAATTTCGCCCTGGCACCCGCCAGATCGCCGCCTTTCAGCGCATCAAACCCGGCGCGCGTCGCTTCATCCTCGACGCGCTTACGGTAGTGTTCCATCGGCGCATGCTCTTGCGGATGACGCTGCGCATAAGCGCTGTAAGCGGGCAGATCGGAGGGTGTGGCATCCAGCCAGAGAAGCGCTTGCCGCAGGGCGTTATCTGCCCGCTCATCCTCTGGCGCAAGGGCCTCCAGCAGCGTAATGCCTTCGCGGCGCGTCGCGGGCTGATAGGTGAGCGCCATCGCCAGAGCCAGCTTTGTCGCGTCATCGTTTGGCATTACGCTGACGCGCTGGCGCATCGAGGCCACCGCTTCAGACCAGGTGGCGCTATCACCGGCCAGGGTCTGGTAGTACTCCAGTGCCACATCATCTGGCGGCGGATTGTCTTTAAACAGCATGCGCCACGCGGCAATCGACGCCTTAATGTTCCCCTGCTTCGCCAGTTGTCGGGCAGCGTTGAGTTGATCCTGCGGCAGGTTACGCAAGGTAGTGGCGTGGGTCAGGGCCTTCAGGCGCGGATCGTTTGGCGCAAGCTCAGCGATCTTTTTGCGCCAGCGCGCCGACTGCTGCGTATTGCCCCGCTGTAGCTGGTACAGCGACAAGAGGTAGAGCGCATCGATATTGTTGTCATCTACCGCCAACACTTTTTGCAGCGCCTCCATCGCGATGTCGTCATGGGCTTTGCTGTGCCAGTAGCTCGCCTGGTCCAGCAACTTTTTCACCGCGAGGTCGTTGCTGCTGACGTGCGGCTTATCGTCTGCCGCTGAAGGCTGGCAGATGCCTGCCAGGCAAAAAAGAAGGGTTGGAGTGAGTGGTTTACGCATAATCATTTCCCTGATTTATCCTGCAAGCGTTGATGGGCATGACGCCTTAAGGCGTTAAACAGCGCCGCTCCTGAGAGCGCGGCCGCCAGGCAGACGAGGAGCATCAGCCCGATGCAGTTCTCGCTGGCATACCACAGCACCCTCAGGTAAGCGGGAAGATTGCCGCTGGCAAACTGCTCGCCCACGCGCCAGTTGCGGACCTCACCGGCGTCGTTGATGGCGGTGAAATCGCCGTTGAGAGCCGAAATAAAGGCAGGCGTCGTCAAATCTTCGGACAGACGATCCAGTTGCCGGGTGTCGCTGGCCGTTGCCAGTACCACCACGCGCTGCGGGTCCCACGGTGAGCGCGTACTCACCATTCCGCGCCAGATCGGGTTGTCGCTTAAGAATTCTGCTGCTTCTTTATCACGGTAGGGCGCGCTACTACTCAGCAGGGATAGCGCCCGTTTAAGCGGGCTGGCGGGGATCACGCCAAGCCGGTTTTGCTCAAGCCTAAAGGCGCTGTCATGTAATAGCGTGGAGAGAAGCTCGCCGCGCTCAAGGGACCCAATCGCCAGGATATCGCTACCTGCCAGCGTGTCGGCGCCCGGCAGGCCGGTAAACAGCTGCAGATAGTGGGCGCTTACGCCGGTATCGCGTCCTGCTTGCGCCATCAGCGTAAGCAGCACCGAGATCTCTTGCGCGGTAGGCTTGGCAGGCAGCACCACACGGGTATGGGAAAGGTCGGCATGGCGGGTGAAGGGGAACATCGCGCCGCTCAGCCAGGCGAGATTTGGCAGCTTGCCAAAGTGCCATGTGCCGCTTAAATCGAGGGTCGATTTGCCATCAATCCGGCTTAGCGCACTCTCATCCTCCAGCGCGCTGCAAGGGGCGCTCTCTTTCGGCTTCAGGCCAAACCAGAACTCAAGCGTGTTACTGCCGCGGATGGCGCGCGGATCGATATTGACCCCCGCGCTCTGCTGGCGCTGCGCCAGGCCCAGCGGTTTCAGCAGTGGCGCGAAAAGCCCCTCTTTGGTAACGGGCAGGCGCTTAAGAAACTCGCCGTTGAGGCTGACATTGAGAAACGCGTGGCGATCGTCCAGCCAGCTCTTTTCGGCAACGCTGTAGTGAAGACGCAGCGGGATGGCGTCGTCGTCCCATAAAAAGAGATCCGGCGCGGTGCGAAACAGTACACGGTTTTCATCATGCCGGACGCCACGCGCAATCAGCGCCGCTTCGCTATCAACCAGGCTATGGAGCGCCACAGGTTGGTGAGTGCTTATCCAGCGCGGCGCATCATAGGCATTGCGCCTTGCAAGGGAGAGGGCGGGCACCTCCAGCATGTCGCTGTCAGGCAGCGCAGGGAGCGTCAGACGCCACGCGGCGTGGCGCAGTTGCGCCGCATTATGCCCGCTGATGACCAGCAGTTTGTAAACCGGATTGTTGGGGTTATCAATGATTTGCAGCATCGCTCCGCCATTTTCCGGGATCACCATACCGCCGACACGCTGCCCCGGTTTGCCAATCACAATACCGTTGCCATTGGGCAGGGAATCGTACTGCACATCGAAGCGGCTAAGCGCGCCGGTGGTAAGGGTGCCAAACCAGGAGGCAACAATGGCGGAGGCCGTCAGGACGTCGGCGTCCGGGTTTTGCGCAAACGAGATGGAAAGCGGTGAGGGCTTCGTTTGCTGGCTCTCAAAAAATGGTCGTGGCAAAGTGGCGAGCGTTTTGCGCACATTGAGCCACAGCCCTTCATAGTTGAGCGCCGACGCCGCTTTCAACGTCACGCTATACTCCGCCGGCAGAGCACGCTGGCACTCCCGGGTAGTGTTGATCATCTCATCATCGGTTTTTAGCTGGACGCTGAGGTTATTCCGCGTCGCTATCATCGAGGCCGGTATATCCAGGCTCCAGACGCCGTTGTTCTCTGCAAGCTTGTCGAGCGACATGGTGCCAAGCGGCTGTCCGTTCAGTATCAACTGCACGCTCTCTCCCCGGACATCCGTGCGGTTGGCCTGCAGATGCAGCGTGATATGCGCTGTGGTAATAACCGCATCACCGGGCAGCGTAAAAGAGAGGCCGTTTTGCATCTGTTGCCCGCTGAGCGTGACCCCCTTTGTTGAACCCATATCGGCAAAGGTGAGGGTACCGGCGATATGGTGGTTCGCCAGGCGGGTAGCAGGCTGCTCAGGCGCGTCGGGCACCGTTTCCTGCAAGGTAAACGGCAGCGGAAAAGTGGGTAGCCCCTCGCTCTGTGTCTCTGCCTTGCTGAGCGGTGTGAAGGTTAAAGCCAGCGCCATCGCCAGCGTGAGCGGGTTAAGGCGCATGGTTCACCCCGTGCTCTTTGTTGACGGCGATCATCTGGTTTTTCACGCCGCTGACAGTGGCTCTGCGGCCAAAGAAGAGTTCATACACGCACTGCAAAATGCCTGTAAAAGAGCGCAGCAGGTTGTCAGGTTTATGGGGAGGGTGATACCAGGCATCGGCACGAGAGAGCACTACGCGCACCAGCTTGCGACGCTCGCTGAGCGGCAGCGTGTCAAACTCCAGGCGTAAATCGCTCAGACCCACACAGGCCGCCCGTACCGGCACAATCGCCGTCTCGCCACCCAGTTCAAGCTCCAGATGCTGCGGCGTTTTATGGCGCAGAGCCTCATTTTTTTCTATCGCCAGCCGCGCGCCGCTCATGGAGATATCCCGCGTCTGTGTCTTCAGCGTCGCCCCCTCTGCGAAACAGAGCGTGACCGGCAGGCGTGCGTCAATACGAATGGTCTTGCGGATCTGTTTGCGCTCTTTCGCCACGGCGATGGACGCCAGCAAAATCAGGGTACTGAAGCTGCCCCAGACGAGGTTAAACAGGATCACCAGCGGATCGATACCGGCGTAGTCCTGCATAACGTAGCGCACGCAGACCCAGATAATGCTGCCGACCATCAACAGCGCGGTGATAATCAGCGGGCGAACGGTATGCGCATCAAAGTAGTCACGGTCGGTCAGATCGCCTTTGTCCGTAACGTTGAATTTGCCCAGCCGCGGTGAAATAAGGCTTAACAGCGTCGGCAGAATTAAATGGAAGGCCATCACCGTTTCGTAAATCTGCCCCCAAAACGCATAGCGGTAGCGCCCAATGGTTCGCGAGTTAACCAGCGTTATCAGGGCGAGGGGCGGCAAAATATGGGCAAAAATCAGCGTTGCAGACGAAGCGATAATATTGAGGCCAAAGAGCATAAAGATCAGTGGCGAGGTGAGGAATATGACGCGCGGCAACCCATACTGAAAGTGCAGCATGGCATTCAGATAACAGAGGCGTTGCGTCAATTTCAGCCCGCGCCCTAACAGGGGGTTATCGATACGGAATATCTGTGTCATCCCACGCGCCCAGCGAATACGCTGATTGACATGCAGGGCTAATCGTTCGGTCGCCAGCCCCGCCGCCAGCGGAATATCCAGAAACGCCGTGTTCCAGCCGCGACGCTGCAACTTCAGCGCGGTATGGGCATCCTCGGTCACGGTTTCCACCGCAAAGCCGCCCACTTCATTTAACGCGCTACGGCGAATGACGGCACAGGAGCCGCAAAAGAAGGTGGCATTCCAGGTGTCGTTACCCTGCTGAACGGGACCGTAAAACAGCGCGCCTTCATGCGGCACGTGCTTCGCCGCCGTCAGATTGCGCTCAAAAGGATCGGCAGAGTAAAAGTGGTGGGGGGTCTGAACCAGCGCCAGTTTCTCGTCCCGGAAAAACTGGCCGACTGTCGCTTGTAAGAAGACGCGCGTCGCGACGTGATCGCAATCAAACACGCAAATTAATTCGCCGTGCGTGACGGTCATCGCATGATTAAGGTTGCCCGCTTTCGCATGGCTATTATCGGGACGCGTAATATAGCCGACCCCGGCTGCGGCTGCGAAGTCGCGAAACGCCTCACGCTTACCATCATCCAGCAGATAAACGTTAACTTTGTCCGGCGGGTATTCGATGCATTGCGCGGCTAATACCGTATCGCGCACCACATCAAGGCTCTCATTGTAAGAGGGCACATAAATATCAACCGTCGGCCATGTTGATGGGTCTTGCGGCAGTGGCACAATCGTGCGTTTTAATGGCCACGCCATTTGCACATAACCCAGCAGCAAAATGATCCATGTATAAAGCTCTGCGGCAAAAAGAACGCTGCCGAGAAACAGTTCTGTCTTTGAATCAAAATGCAGCGTGGTGGTCGCGCGCCACCAAATATAGCGCGTCGATAGCAGCGCTGAGAGAATTATCATCGCTATTACCATCTTTTGGGACTTTAAGCGATGCAGCGCTAAGGCGATGGCTATTATACTTAAGCCAAAAATAAACTGTTTGTCGCTGCTCAGCGGCGTTATCACCGCCAGCAGTAAGACAATAATCAGTATCAGTGTGAAAATTATTCCGATGACTTTTTTCATGTTTTAATCGTCTTTTACTGAAGCAAATAAACCTTTCCCTTCGCACGATAATCAATCCGCAATTGCGGTTTAATTAATGACATAGCAATGCGATCTAAAGGCGGAGCAGAGGAAATTGTGGTTTTGTACCCGCAAGCGAATTTGGTTATTTACCGATAACCGAAAATAACCTATCCAGCCGCACCGGATAAGGGTCTGCTCCGGTAGGTTGGTCTTGCTGACGCCTCAGGGACGGATTGTCGCGATGGCGAGTGGAAGAGGGAGGTACGCTCTCGGCGAGGTGCCGCGCGGGCGTGCGGTTTTGGGGGCTGGTGATACGCTTTTCTGCCACCCCGGGCATCTCCTCCACCGCCCCGTTAACCGGTGCGGGATGGGTGGGGTGAGGTATCTCGTTTTCGGTTCTATTCATTTCCTGAAAAGAGACGTTGGGCATCTTTAATTTATCAGCTAAAGCACCTAAATCATCGTACATAGGTTTTCCTTATCCAGATGTATTTAATAGACGCTATATTGCCAGTGCAATAAATAGCATAAATAATAACTGTCAGTGTTCCCGGTAACGCATCATTTGTTTATATACTGTCGGTGGTTGTGCTTTTAAGTCAAGTGACCGGGATAATAAATAGATAATCACTTATTAAATGTGTCTATAAATATATTCTCAGGCCTCGATATGGCGTGTGTTGTAATAAATAGATGCGCGGCGTGATTGTTTCACAGGGTTTTTGCTGTCAATTATCTTAATGATTTGCTGATAACACGTTAATTTAACGCTGCGCCAGAAGAGAGATGGATTATTCGTTTAATATTTATCAATCTCTTCCGGCCCTTAACTTAAAAAGGCAGATCTGTTTTTACCGGCTAAACAATAATTCGACGGCTGCTGTTAATGAGGATGATGCTAAAGCAGAAACACTGCTCTGGTTATCGCCTCTCAGCGCCCCCGGTACAAGCCTGCGCAACCTGCGGCGATGGCGGGATCATCGCCTGCTCACGCTACGCTAGCGGCGACGTTACAGTGCGCGGGGCAGTGGCTAAACCGCATTTTAATGTCAAAACGGCTGCGTTGTTGGGAGAGTCTGCTATTTATTTCCCGTGCCGGACAATAAAGTTTCACATTAATACCAAAATTAATAGTTAGCTATTAACCCGCCGCGGTTTAAACATTGCGGTATTAATTAACAAACAGGGTAAGTGGTGGAAATAAAAGCTAACTTTTGTCGGCGTCATCGGTCATCACGGCGAATAAACCCTCTGCGATAAGAGGATTAGCGAAGCCTGACGGATTAAAAAACAGTGACGAAATAATTCGCTGTCAGTTATTATTGATACGCCTGATAGATCGCGGCGGTGTTAACGCTATTCCATGACAAAATGTAACGTTCTGGTTAGCCACTTCAACTTATAATATTTATAAATCTCAATTGGTTAAATGGTAGTGCTGCTACCATAGACAGGTATTCTTATGGTGAATTATTCACGCCTTCATCGCTTTGACTCGCCGCTGTGTCGCGCAGAGCGGGTCATGCGGAAAAAATAAAATGAATAGCGATAAAAAAGAACACGATCGCAAGGATGAAGAGATCAGACATCTGTTTGAATTATTAAATAATAATTCTGACTGGGTCTGGGAAGTGGATGCACAAGGGCGTTACACCTGGTCGTCAGATGTCGTGGAAACGTTATTGGGCGTGCCGCCGGAAAAGGTGATTGGTAAAACGCCTTTCGATTTTATGCCGCCGGGCGAAGCCGAGCGTGTCGCGGGCGCGTTTGGTGCCATCGTGGCGGAAAAACGTGCTTTTTCCGGGCTGGTTAATCGCAATCAGCGTGCCGATGGCGGCATTGTCGTGCTGGAGACCAGCGGTGTTCCGCTGTTTGATGAGCAGGGCGAGCTGCGCGGTTATCGCGGCATCGACAGGAATATCTCCAATCTCGGCGAGCGCGTGCTGCAACTGGAAACCATTTACGACACCACCGCCGTGGCGCTCTGCATGATCGACAGCCAGGGGCATCTGGTGATGTTCAATAAAGCGATGGCGAAACTGCTCGGTGATAGCGCGCCAAAAGATACCCATTGCCACTTTAAGCAGCTGATGCCGGAGTTCTGGCCCTTTTTCGTTGCCGATTTTGCCCTGGCCAAAGCGGGTGGCGTGCCGCCGTCACGCGAGCTGAGCTGGCACGATCGCAGTTACGATATCCAGGCGGTGCCGGTTCGCGACGCGATGGATATTGTGGTTGGATTGTCGGTCACCTGGGTCGATATAACCGAGCGTCGTCTGGCGGAGCAGAAGCTGGCGAACGCCAATAAAGTGTTGCAGCAGTATGCCCAGCGCGATCACCTGACCGGGCTGTTCAACCGCCGCTATATGGATGAGCGCTTATTGCAGGAGATTAGCCGTGCGCTGCAGGAGGGTTTCCCGCTCTCGGTCTGCCTGGCGGACATCGACTACTTCAAATATTTTAATGACTCACAGGGCCATCAGGCGGGGGATGACTGCCTGCGGCTGGTTGCCAGCACGCTCGCCTCGGCGCGGCTGCGCAACAACACCAATGTCAGCCGCTACGGCGGGGAAGAGTTTTTGATTATCCTGCCCGGCACCAGCCTGGCACAGGCGATGCGCGTTGCGGAAGAGGTGCGTCAAGATATTAACGCCCTCAGGCGTCCGCATGCCGCCAGCCCGAGCGGCTTTTTGACAATCAGTATCGGCGTCGCGACCCTGCAAAGCCATCTCCTGCCACTGGAGGAAAAACCGCTGCATATCATTGCCAGCGGGTTAATTCACCGGGCGGATACCGCGCTCTATGCCGCGAAAAAGCAGGGCCGCAACCAGGTGGTCTCTGCCAGAGATATTCCGAGCACTTCGCAAGGCATCTGATGGCACCCCGTTATGCCAGCGCCTGTTGCCAGTCGGCAATCAGATCCGCTTCATCTTCAATCCCCACCGATAAACGGATGAGCTGTGGGGAGATGCCGTTTGCCAGCCGCTGCTCAAGCGGAATGGAGGCGTGAGTCATACTGAAAGGCTGGCTCACCAGACTCTCCACGCCGCCGAGGCTCTCTGCCAGCGTAAAAAGCTTCAGCTTCTGGATGATCTGCGTCGCACGCGGATCATCCCCTTTCACCACCACCGAGATCATGCCGCCGGGCAGCGCCATCTGTTTGCGCGCCAGCTGATAGTGCGGGTGCGACTCCAGCCACGGGAACCACACTTTTTCGATCGCAGGGTGCTGCTCCAGCCAGCGGGCCAGTGCCAGCGCATTACTGCTGTGGCGCTCAACGCGCAGGGACAGGGTACGGATGCCGCGCAGGGTCAGGAAACTGCTGAAGGGATCGAGCACGCCGCCAACGGCGTTTTGCAAATAGCCCAGCTTCTCAGCTATCTGCTGGTTATCGCCCACCACCGCCAGGCCTGCGACCACATCGGAGTGGCCGTTGAGGTATTTGGTGGCAGAGTGCACCACAATATCGAACCCAAGCTCCAGCGGGCGATGGATCACCGGCGAGGCGAAGGTGTTATCCGCCACGCTCAGCACATTATGGCGTCTGGCGATGGCCGCAACCTGGTGCAGATCGACCAGTTTCAGCAGCGGGTTGGTTGGCGTCTCGACCCAAATCATCCGCGTGTCTGGGCGGATCGCCGCTTCCAGCCCGGCCAAATCGTCCGGTTTCACCCAGCTCACCTCGAGCCCAGCGCTGCGCCGACGCACATTTTCGATCAGGCGATAGGTGCCGCCGTAAACATCATCGATCGCCACGATATGGCTGCCACTATCAAGCAGCTCCAGCACCGTGGAGATCGCCGCCAGCCCGGAGGCGAAAGCGTAGCCGTGCGTTCCGCCCTCCAGTTCGGCAATCGCCGTCTCCAGGGCATGGCGGGTTGGGTTGCCGCTGCGTGAATACTCGTAGCCGGTGTGCTGCCCCGGCGCAGGTTGCGCGAAGGTGGAGGTGGCGTAAATCGGCGGCATCACCGCGCCGTGTTGGTCGTGAAAAACGCCGCTGTGGACGCTCTGCGTAGCCAGTAATTTCATCTCGTTTTCCTTATTGTTCCAGTCGATTGCGCCAGGTCGTCAACACATCACTGCGGGTAATCAGGCCGACAAAACGGCCGTTATCGGTGATCACCACCACCAGACCGCGATCGAAAATGTCACGCATCGCGCTCTCCGGTGCGTGTTTATCCAGCACTTCCAGATTGCGGGTCATTGCCGCCTTTACCGGCAGGGCGAAGCGCTCGCTGTCGCCCTGTACATGGCTTATCAGGTCCCATTCATCAACCAGCCCGACAAGCTGGCCCTTTTCCAGCACGGGTAGCTGCGAAATGTCATACAGCCGCATCCGCGCCAGCACCGTGGCGAGGCTATCGTCGGGCGAGGCGGTCACCGTCGCCCCTTCGTCATGGCGAAGCGCAATAAAGTCCGTCAGATCTCCCTGCGAGGGGCGCGTCAGCAAACCCTGCTGGCGCATCCAGTCGTCGTTAAACATTTTCGAGAGATATTTATTGCCGCTGTCGCAGGCGAATGTGACCACCCGCTTCGGCGAGGTTTGCGCCTGGCAGTAGCGCAGCGCGGCGCTCAGCAACGTGCCGGAGGAGGAGCCAGCCAGAATGCCTTCCTGTTGCAGCAGCAGGCGCGCGGTGGCGAAAGCCTCTTTATCACTGATGCGAAACGCCTGACGTACACCGTCGAGCTGCGCCAGCGGCGGGATAAAGTCTTCGCCGATCCCCTCAACCAGCCACGCGCCGGGTTCGCCGTAGCGCCCCGTCTCCACCTGGTCGGCAAGGATGGAGCCTGCCGGATCGGCCAGCACAAACTCGGTATCGGGAGAGTGTTCGGCGAACCATGCCTGCAACCCGCCGAGCGTGCCGCCGGAGCCGACGCCCACCACAATGGCATCGATTTTTCCCTCCAGCTGCGTGAAGAGTTCCGGCGCGGTGGAGGCGCTATGCGCCAGTGGATTGGCAGCGTTATTAAACTGGTCGATATAGAACGCGCCCGGTGTCTCGTCGGCGAGACGGCGCGCATAATCCTGGTAATAGGCCGGATGGCCTTTGTTCACATCGGAGCGGGTGATCACCACGTTTGCTCCCAGCGCGCGCAGGTGGAAAATCTTCTCCCGGCTCATTTTGTCTGGCACCACCAGCACCAGCGAATAGCCTTTTTGCGCGGCAATCAGTGCCAGACCAAGACCGGTATTGCCCGCTGTGGCTTCGATAATGGTTCCGCCCGGCGCGAGCAGGCCTTGCCGCTCGGCTTCATTAATCATCGACAGCGCGACGCGGTCTTTTATCGAGCCGCCGGGGTTCTGGTTCTCCAGTTTCAAAAACAGCTCGCACGGCCCGGTGGGTAATTTGTGCAGTTGCAGCAGCGGCGTATTACCAATTAATTCAGTTACTGAATGAAAAAGTGACATAACCCATTTGCTCGCTAATCAGGGAAGTAAGCGGATGATAGGTCTCTCTTTTTAGGTGTTTAAAGAATCTTTGTTTGGTATTTATAACGAATGGAAATATAAAGCTCTGTTTAGCCATCGGGGCGGCAAGCCGTACAGTCGTCTGGATGTGTATATCGCTAAAAAGGCGCTTTTTTAGCGATTTTTGCCCCGTTTTCTCTGCCTTTTTGTCACCGTTATGCGTTTATCGGCAATCTTTTGCCGAATAAATTCTTACTCTGCGACGCCGCGTTATAACACTTTTAGCGCTTTCTGCTATATCTAATGTCTATTTGGTTATTTGTATTATCACGCTGGCTGATTATTATCATCTGGACATCCATACTGCTAAACCGCCAAACGGAAAATACCAACGCATGATCGTCCTCAGGAATATCTCCAAGATCTTCGACCAGGGAAAGGCATCGATTACCGCCGTCGACAACGTCAATCTGACGGTTGAGCAGGGGCAAATTTATGGAATTATCGGTTACAGCGGTGCGGGCAAAAGTACGCTGATCCGCTTACTGAACGGGCTGGAAAAACCGACCGCTGGCAGCGTGGTGATTAATGGCCAGGATATTGCCGCCGCGCGCGGCGAAACGCTGCGCCAGGCGCGTCTGAAGATCAGCATGGTCTTTCAGCACTTCAACCTTTTATGGTCGCGCACGGTAAGTGAGAACATCGCCTTTTCAATGCAGATCGCCGGTGCGCCGAAGAAAGCGATCAACGCGCGCGTTGCTGAGCTGATTGAGCTGGTGGGGCTGAAAGGGCGCGAAAACGCCTATCCGTCGCAGCTGAGTGGCGGGCAGAAACAGCGTGTCGGCATTGCCCGCGCGCTGGCTAACAATCCCGATGTGTTGCTCTGCGATGAAGCGACCTCGGCGCTCGACCCGCAAACTACCGATCAGATCCTCGACCTGCTGCTCGATATCAATCGCCGCTTTAAGCTGACGATTGTGCTCATCACCCATGAAATGCACGTGGTGCGCAAGATTTGCGATCGCGTGGCGGTGATGGAAGAGGGGCGGGTAGTGGAAGAGGGCGATGTGCTGCAGGTCTTTACCCATCCGCAGATGGCTATCACCAAACAGTTTGTGCGCCAGGTGAGCCAGTATAAAGAAGAGGAAGCCTTCAACCCGGATCTGAACAGCGATCTTGATGGCACAGTGATCAAGCTGACCTTTACCGGTCACAGCACCCATCAGCCTGTCGTCGGCGAACTGACGCTGCGCTACGGCCTGCCGTTTAACATTCTGCACGGCAAGATGTCGCAGACGGCGCACGGCGTATTTGGGCAATTATGGGTGCACGTGGTGGCTACCCCGGAACAACTGGACAACATTCTTACCGATCTCGGCAAGAGCAACATTGAGAGCGAGGTCGTGACCCATGGCTGAATCACTTTTTCCGCACCTGAAATGGGAGCAACTCTGGGCGGCGACGCAGGAGACGCTCTATATGACGGCGCTTTCGGGCGCGGCAACCTTCGTACTGGGCATTTTGCTGGGGCTGGCGCTGTTTCTGACCGCGCGCGGCGGGCTGTTTCAGAATCGCGCGCTCTATAGCGTCATTTCGATTCTGGTGAACGTCTTCCGCTCGATTCCATTCATCATCTTGATTGTGCTGTTGATCCCCTTTACCAAGGCAATTGTCGGCTCGATTCTCGGTGCTAACGCGGCGCTGCCAGCGCTGATTGTCGGCGCGGCACCGTTCTACGCGCGGCTGGTGGAGATTGCGCTGCGTGAAGTGGATAAAGGGGTGATTGAGGCGACGCGCTCCATGGGCGCGCGTCTGAGTACGCTGGTCTTTCGGGTGCTGCTTCCCGAATCATCGCCAGCGCTGGTCTCGGGTATTACCGTGACGCTGATTGCGCTGGTGAGCTACAGCGCCATGGCCGGGGTAATCGGCGCAGGTGGACTGGGTAATCTTGCATATCTGGAAGGATTCCAGCGGAACCATAACGACGTCACGCTGGTGGCGACGGTGACCATTCTTATCATCGTCTTCATCATCCAGTTCTGCGGCGACGTGATTACTTCTCTGTTAGATAAACGATAACTATTGGAAGCCAACAACATGAAAAATACACTGACACTGATTGCCGCAGCCACCCTCAGCGTGCTGAGTTTCTCCTCCTGGGCCGATACGCTGACCGTGGGCGCGTCTAACGTACCGCATGCGGAAATCCTTGAGCAGGCGAAGCCGATCCTCGCGAAGCAGGGCATCGATCTTGAGATCAAACCGTTCCAGGATTACATCCTGCCGAACACCGCGCTGGCGAGCCGTGAACTGGATGCCAACTACTTCCAGCACATCCCGTATCTGAACAGCGTGCTGAAAGATCACGCGGGCGACAAAACTTATGATTTCGTCAGCGCTGGCGCGATTCATATTGAGCCGATTGGCATCTACTCTAAAAAGTATAAGTCGCTGAAAGATCTGCCGGAAGGCGGCAAAATCATCATGCGTGACGCGGTCTCTGAAGAGGGGCGTATCCTCTCTATCTTTGAAAAAGAGGGCGTGATCAAGCTGAAGCCGGGTATCGATAAAGTGACCGCGCGCATCGACGATATTGTTGAGAACCCGAAAAAACTGAAGTTCCTGCCGAACGTTGAAGCCGCACTGCTGCCGCAGATGTACAACAACGATGAAGGCGACGCGGTGGTGATCAACGCCAACTACGCGATTGATGCCGGTCTCGATCCGGTTCACGATCCGATTGCGGTCGAAAGCGGTGAAAATAACCCGTATGCCAACATCATTACCGTGCATCGCGGCGATGAGAAGAAGAAAGATATCGTGGCGCTGGTGAATGTACTGCACTCAAAAGAGATTCAGGAGTGGATCCGCACTAAATATAAAGGCGCGGTCATTCCGGTAAACAACTAATCTCCTCTGATGCGCGGTCGCCCTGGCCGCGCATCTCTTCCACTTCGCCTGCCCGCACGATTCGCTGTGACTAATCTCACCAATTTTAAACAACCCCGATAAACCTTTTTAACAATGTTCTACTATTGCCCGGTTCAGCCAGCGTGGGGGTAGAGATGAAAGATGTAGTGATTGTCGGCGCCGTGCGCACGCCAATCGGCTGTTTCCAGGGGGCGCTGTCGCGTCACTCTGCCGTTGAGCTGGGCAGCGCGGTGGTGCAGGCGTTACTGGCGCGCAGCGGCGTGCAGCCGCAGGATATCGACGAAGTGATTCTGGGCCAGGTGCTGACCGCCGGGGCCGGGCAGAATCCGGCGCGCCAGTCGGCGATCAAAGGCGGGTTGCCGAATACGGTTTCCGCGATCACCATCAATGACGTGTGCGGCTCCGGGCTGAAAGCGCTGCATCTTGCCTCGCAGGCAATCCAGTGCGGCGAAGCGGATGTGGTGATTGCTGGCGGCCAGGAGAACATGAGCCGCGCGCCGCATGTGTTAACCGACAGCCGCACCGGGGCACAGCTTGGCAACAGCCAGTTGATCGACAGCCTGGTGCATGACGGGCTGTGGGATGCATTTAATGATTACCATATGGGCGTGACGGCAGAGAATCTGGCGCGGGAATATGGCATCAGCCGCGAGCGCCAGGATGAGTGGGCGCTCAGTTCGCAACATAAAGCGCGGGTTGCCATCGATTCCGGCCGTTTTCGCGACGAGATCGTCCCTGTGCAAACCCAGAGCGCCGACGGCAAGCGTGTGCTGGTCGATACCGATGAGCAGCCGCGCACCGATGCCAGTGCCGAAGCGCTGGCACAGCTCAGCCCGGCCTTTGAAACCAGCGGCTCGGTGACCGCCGGTAATGCGTCGCCGATTAATGATGGTGCCGCGGCGGTGCTGATGATGAGCGCGGAACGCGCAGAGGCGCTCAATTTACCGGTACTGGCGCGCATTCGCGCTTTTGCAAGCGTGGGCGTAGACCCGGCGCTGATGGGCATCGCGCCGGTTTACGCCATGCGCCGCTGCCTTGAGCGCGCCGGCTGGCAGCTGGATGATGTCGATCTGATTGAAGCTAACGAGGCCTATGCTGCGCAGGCGCTGTCGGTGGGTAAGATCCTTGAGTGGGATGAGACGCGCGTCAACGTCAACGGCGGCGCGATTGCGCTCGGCCATCCCATTGGTGCCTCCGGCTGCCGTATCCTGGTATCGCTGGTGCATGAGATGCAAAAGCGCAAGGCGCGCAAAGGTCTGGCGACACTCTGTATCGGTGGTGGCCAGGGCGTTGCGCTGGCGATTGAGCGTGACTAATCCTGCCCGGTGTTAATAACGTCCTCGCCCTGAGGACGTTAATGTTTGTGATCCCTCTCGCAGCTTATGTTTCAATAAAAATAAAACCCCCTCTGTTCTCGCATAAGAATCAACGCAAACGCTGCAAATATCATTATCCCCTGCGTGACCATTTTATTCTCAATTAATAAGCCTGCTTATTAATTGCCATTGCATTCTCTCCCCTGTATTCAGGCAGCTATTTTATTTTCTCTCTGCAAACCGGCTTAATAAGGATGGGGTGTGATCTTAAACGCTTTTTTTAACCCTAAAGAGCAACTTTTATTGATGCTCGTCACGTGGTTTTACTTCACTATTTCCCGTAGAAATATTTACGATCCAGATCACTAAAATAAAGTTACTATAAAAATAAAATGCAATTCCATAAAAATGGAACATAATTTTAATTATTGAGGTGACTCATGTTTAAGAGATCTCTGGCCCTTGCTACCCTCCTTGGCGCATCTTTCGCTTCGTACGCTGTTACCGTCGATCTGCGTCATGAGTACATTGATAGCGGCTCCAACGCCGATCGCGTAGCCGTGTCGCATCGCTTTGATAATGGCCTGGGTTTTGGCGTTGAAGCGAAATGGAAATCGGGTGGCGATGACGCTGATAAACCCTTAACCGAGATTGTCGGCAACGGTCATGAAGAGTCGATTAACTGGCGCTGGGCAGCGACAAAAAATATTGCGCTAACACCTGGCTTTAATATTGAAAGTAAAGATACCTTCTCAATCTATAAACCCTATATTCATGCCCAATATAGCTTTGATAACGGCGTCTATATTGCTGGCCGTTATCGCTATGAATATACCCGTAACCCGGATTCCAACGTTGTCGATAACAAAGTCAATAAATTCGATGCGTGGGTGGGCTGGGCAATGGGTGATTTCCGTACCGAGCTGAACTACGTATATGCGAAAAGCACAGAAGATGTGGTGCGTGAAAATAATAAAAACTACTCCAACGAATATAACGCTAAGCTGGCGTATAAACTCGATAAAAACTGGTCACCGTATGTCGAAGTCGGCAACGTGGGCGTAAAAAATACCGACGAACGTCAAACCCGCTTCCGTGTGGGTGTCGCTTACTCTTTCTGAGTCTCTGAATATCCTCAAATGCCCGGCGCTGGTTGCCGGGTTTTTTTATGCCCGTCCTTCTTCGCGCCGCTCGTGACTTACGCTTATCCGGCCTACGGGTTGGATGCCGGGGTGTGGAATCATGTAGGCCGGATAAGGCATCGCCGCCATCCGGCATGATTGCCGCACAGTTTATTGCCGGATGGCGCTTACGCTTATCCGGCCTACCGAATCGATGCCGGGGTGTGGAATCATGTAGGCCGGATAAGGCATTGCCGCCATCCGGCATGATTGCCGCACAGTTTATTGCCGGATGGCGCTCACGCTTATCCGGCCTACGGGTTCGGTGCTGGCGTATGGAATCATGTAGGCCGGATAAGGCATTGCCGCCATCCGGCATGATTGCCGCACAGTTTATAGCGGATAGCGCTTACGCTTATCCGGCCTACGGAATCGATGCCGGAGAAAAGCGGGCAAAAAAAGGCCCTCCAGAGGAGGGCAAGGCCAGTTACAGAAACACTCACTCAAATTTAGGGCTGCAGCAGGGTGCGCTGCTCGGGCAGTTTGGCAATATAGAGCGCCGGTTTGCCATCTTTGTCGGAACTGAACAGCACCGCGCGCTCATCCGGGGTAAACGATGGATGCGGATGCGTGACCTGGCGACTATTGGCGAAGGTCGCCCACGAGGTGTCATGGCGCGCGACACGGTAATACCCTTTTTGCGCCACATCGAAAACATAGAGGTAGGGGTCGTTATCAATGGTGTAGCCGCCGGTATCTTTCACATCCACCGGCGTGCCGGAACCGTCGCCGACCAGCAGCGTACCGTCAAAATTGCTCATCAAATGCGAGCAGGCAGGCATCGGCATAATCTCTTCATTTACGCCGCTTTGCGGGTTGTAACGAGAGATAGTGCGCCCCTGTTCGCCTTTCAGGTAGGAGACATACACCAGCGCCGAGCCGTTTGGCACCCAGAACTCGTGGGTGCAGCTCTCGCCTTCGGCGTGATCCTTCACTTTGCGTACGTTGCTGCCATCTTCATTCACCAGCCACATCCGCGCATCGACCAGATCGTGCGGCCCTTCATGGCAAAAGGCCACCGTGTTGTCATCAAACGGGCGATAGATCGGGTGACCAAGCCAGATCTTCTCTTCATGAATCACTTTGCTTTCGCCGGTCTGCAGATCAACGCGCAGCAGGCGGCAGTGCGGCCCTTTATGGAAGAAGTCGTGGAACAACTGCCAGTCATTGAGCGGCGTCCAGTCGCTGGCGGCAATCTCAATCCCGACCAGCTTGGTGCAGTCGCTGTTGGCGACCCAGGTGCCGTAACCCACCCACTCCTCGGGCACGCGGTAGATCTCGCGCTCGGCCAGCGTGTGCAGGTTAACTTCGCGCAGGGTGCGATCGTTTTTCACGTAATAGAGCGCGCTGTCATCCGGTGAGATAAAGCCGCCAAAAGTGTTATCTCCCGCGCCTTCGGTTAACTGCACCGCTTCGGCATTCTCAATATCCAGCAGATAGTAGTTCCAGTTACCGTCAAACTCGCCGGCAAACAGCAGATGGCTACCATCGTTAAAGAAGCACTTTTGATAGAAGTAGTTGCGGTGACACGTCACTTCCGGAGGAGTTAAGCGGGTCACTTCCGCGCCGGTATCCGGATCGCGGCTCACTGCATAGTTGAGTTTTACCCGCATGCCTTTCGCCATGTTTCTCTCCTGTCGAGGGGCTGGCCGCCATGTTGCGTCCCCGCGAGCCCCCGTATCTGTTTAAGTTTAAAAATAGGATTTCAATTTATCAAAACATCGTTTCAATATGTGTGATTGCGGGCGCAATTTATAAGAAAATTATTACCAAAGGGCCTGGGAGTGGTTCTGTCATTACGGGCGTGAATAATGGGCTTTGATTTAAAAGGAGAAATTTTCCCTCAACGGCTAAATTCAATAACAGATTTAAATTATTGATATATATCTATTAATTTGAGAGAAGCAAAAATTTCCTGCACCCCGTTACGCTTGTCTACGCTGAACAATCGTGATCCCACTTCCAGAATAGAAAATAACAACATAAAAATTGAAACGTTGTTTTATATAAGATTGAAAACGTGTTTTAGCCGGGATAAGATGCAGGAAAAGTTGAAACGGAACACTGTTTCTCTGTTTCGTCTCAGACCATTTTGCTGAAAATTGATGTCGGAGGTAAGGGTGGAAGTCAGACAAAGCATCCACAGCGCGCACGCTAAAACACTGGATACCCAGGGGCTGCGCAACGAGTTTTTAATTGAAAAAGTGTTCGTCGATGATGAATACACCATGGTTTACAGCCACATCGATCGCATCATCGTCGGCGGTATCAAGCCGGTGGCGAAAAGCGTGTCGGTTGGCGGCGAAGTGGGTAAACAGCTGGGCGTCACCTATTTCCTTGAGCGTCGCGAACTGGGGGTTATCAATATCGGTGGCGCAGGCACCATTACCGTGGACGGTGAGGTTTATGAAATCGGCCACCGCGATGCGCTCTATGTTGGCAAAGGCGCGAAAGAGGTGGTCTTCGCCAGCGTTGATGCGGCGAAGCCGGCGAAGTTTTACTACAACTGTGCCCCGGCTCATACCACCTACCCAACCAAAAGAGTGACGCCTGCGCAGGTTTCGCCGGTCACCCTCGGCGATCCATTAACCAGCAACCGCCGCACCATTAATAAGTACTTTGTGCCGGACGTGCTGGAGACCTGCCAGTTAAGCATGGGGCTGACCGAGCTTGCGCCGGGCAACCTGTGGAACACCATGCCGTGCCACACGCACGAACGCCGCATGGAAGTCTATTTCTACTTCAATATGGAAGAGGATGCCTGCGTATTCCATATGATGGGCCAGCCGCAGGAGACGCGTCATATCGTGATGCAGAATGAACAAGCGGTGATTTCACCAAGCTGGTCAATCCATTCAGGTGTGGGGACGCGTGCGTACACCTTCATCTGGGGGATGGTGGGCGAAAACCAGGTCTTTGATGACATGGACCACGTCGCCGTAAAAGATCTGCGCTAATTGCGGGCAGCAAACACTCTGCCTGTCCGTGACAGGCGCTGATAGATTAAGGAACTCACATGATTCTGGATGCATTTTCTCTTCAAGGTAAAGTTGCGGTGGTGAGCGGTTGCGATACCGGTCTGGGGCAGGGGATGGCGCTGGGTCTCGCGGAAGCGGGCTGCGATATTGTTGGTATCAATATCGTTGAACCGACCGAAACCATTGAGCGCGTCACCTCGCTGGGCCGCCGTTTTCTGAGCCTGACCGCCGATCTGCGTAAGATTGACGCTATTCCGGCACTGCTGGAGCGCGCGGTCGCCGAGTTCGGCAAAATTGATATCCTGGTGAATAACGCCGGTCTGATCCGTCGCGAAGACGCGATCAACTTCAGCGAGCAGGACTGGGATGACGTAATGAATCTGAACATCAAAAGCGTCTTCTTTATGTCCCAGGCGGCGGCTAAACACTTTATTGCCCAGGGCAACGGCGGAAAAATCATCAACATCGCCTCGATGCTCTCCTTCCAGGGCGGCATCCGTGTGCCCTCTTATACCGCTTCGAAAAGCGGCGTGATGGGCGTGACCCGTCTGCTGGCAAACGAGTGGGCGAAGCACAACATTAACGTCAACGCGATTGCGCCGGGTTATATGGCGACCAACAATACCCAGCAGCTGCGCGCCGACGAACAGCGCAGCGCCGAGATCCTCGATCGCATCCCGGCTGGCCGCTGGGGTCTGCCGAGCGATCTGATGGGGCCGGTGGTCTTCCTCTCCTCTAAAGCCTCTGATTACATTAACGGCTACACCATTGCCGTTGATGGCGGCTGGCTGGCGCGTTAATTCCCGTCTTTAAAAAAAGAAACCTGCTACGGCAGGTTTTTTTATCTGTGCATATTATTTGTCCATACGCAACAAATTGAAATATCCATATCAATTACTCTTAATTATTTCGCTAACATTAAAATATGCTTAAAAATAAGCTAATTAAAAATAGTTTAGCGCTTAAACACTATTTTCAAAATTGTAAACTCCATCACAAAACAGTATCTGACAGCTATTTTATCCATATCTTCGCGTTTTCCTCACTGACGCTTTTCCCGGCGCTGCCTTACTTTCATATAACGTCTTATTCTGTGCAGGCAGGAAATAATAATGGCTTTTCTCAGTAATGATTCTGTCGCTTTACCCCGCGCGCTGCGTGATACCCGGCGCATGAACATGTTTGTCTCTGTTTCCGCCGCGGTCGCCGGGCTGCTTTTTGGCCTCGATATCGGCGTTATTGCCGGCGCACTGCCGTTTATTACCGATCACTTCACCCTAAGCAACCGGCTGCAGGAGTGGGTGGTGAGCAGCATGATGCTCGGCGCGGCGATTGGCGCGCTGTTCAACGGCTGGCTCTCGTTCCGCCTCGGGCGCAAATATAGCCTGATGGCCGGGGCGATCCTCTTTGTCGCCGGTTCGCTTGGCTCGGCGTTTGCCACCAACGTGGAAGTGCTGCTCATCTCCCGCGTTCTGCTCGGCGTCGCGGTGGGTATTGCTTCCTACACCGCGCCGCTCTATCTCTCGGAGATGGCGAGCGAAAACGTGCGCGGCAAAATGATCAGCATGTACCAGCTGATGGTGACGCTGGGGATTGTGCTGGCGTTTCTCTCCGATACTGCGTTCAGCTACAGCGGCAACTGGCGGGCAATGCTCGGCGTGCTGGCGCTACCGGCGGTGTTATTGATTATTCTGGTGATCTTTTTACCCAATAGCCCGCGCTGGCTGGCGCAGAAAGGGCGGCATATCGAAGCGGAAGAGGTGCTGCGCATGCTGCGCGATACTTCGGAAAAAGCGCGTGAAGAGCTGAATGAAATTCGTGAAAGCCTGAAGTTAAAGCAGGGCGGTTTCCAGCTATTTAAAAGCAACCGCAACGTGCGCCGCGCGGTGTTCCTCGGCATGCTGCTTCAGGCGATGCAGCAGTTCACCGGCATGAACATCATCATGTATTACGCGCCGCGCATCTTTAAGATGGCCGGTTTTACCACCACCGAGCAGCAGATGATCGCCACGCTGGTGGTCGGCCTGACCTTTATGTTCGCCACCTTTATCGCCGTCTTTACGGTGGATAAAGCCGGGCGCAAACCGGCGCTGAAAATTGGTTTTAGCGTGATGGCGATAGGTACGCTGATCCTCGGTTACTGCCTGATGCAGTTTGATAACGGCACGGCGTCGAGCGGTCTTTCGTGGGTGTCGGTCGGGATGACGATGCTCTGTATTGCCGGGTATGCGATGAGCGCCGCGCCGATGGTGTGGATTTTGTGCTCTGAAATCCAGCCGCTTAAATGCCGTGATTTTGGTATCACCTGCTCGACAACCACCAACTGGGTATCGAACATGATTATCGGTGCGACCTTCCTGACGCTGCTGGATGCGATTGGCGCGGCGGGAACTTTCTGGCTCTATACAGGCCTGAACCTGGCGTTTGTGGGTGTCACTTACTGGCTGGTGCCGGAGACGAAAAACGTCACGCTGGAGCATATTGAGCGTCGTTTGATGTCCGGGGAGAAGCTGCGCAATATCGGCGTGTGAGGAATTGCCGGATGGCGCGCAAACGCTTATCCGGCCTGCAAATCCTTGTTACAGCTTCAATTTTTAACCTGATTAACGCATGGCGCGCTTGAGGATACGCTCGGCCTGGCGCTGGAAGTCCGTCGCGGTCTCTTCAACGGTTTTCTGACCATAATCGATGTACTGAATCGCAGTGCCGAACTGCGCCACAATCTGCGGATCGTCAAAATAGGGCGACACGGAGAGTTTCGCCGGCAGCGACTGCGCCAGACGCAGGCCCGCGACCGCCGGATCGTCCTCTTTAATCACCCCGCTGGCGGTCAGCGTCTCTACCGCCACTTTGCTCAGCGGCACGCCACGCTCAAGGCCCAGGGTCTGCACACCCTCTTTGCTGTTCAGCAGGAAGTTAATCACCTGCGCCGCCTCTTTCGGATGTTTGGTCGATTTACCAATCGACAGCATCTGTGCAGGTTTGAAGAACAGCCCCGCATCGGTGGCCCCCGGCAGCATCGGATAGTCGCCCAGCACCAGTTTGGCCGGTGGCTTCAGGTTGTCGGAGTATTTGGTGATGGTGGAGTTCCACATATAGGTGCCGCCCCATTCGCCCTCGATCCACGGCTTCATCTCATACATATTGCTCTTACCGAACGAGGCGTAGTATTTCGAGTCAGGCATTACGTGGCTGTCGACCAGCTTTTTGTACATCTGGAAGAATTCAACCCACTGCTCTTTGCTGTAGCTGAATTTTTTGGTCTTTTCGTCAACGGCCGGAATGTTGTACTTCTGCACCATATAAGAGTTAAGCAGCGCCAGCGTATCCTGGTGCTCCAGCACCACCGGGTAGTACTGTTTGCCCAGCTTGCTCTCAAAGGTTTTGCCCGCCGCCATCAGTTCGTCCCAGGTTTTCGGGAAACTGAGGCCCGCTTTTTTCCACTGCTCGTCGTTGAAGTAGAAGACGCGCGCGGTCACCGAGACAGGAATGCCGTTTAACTTGCCGTTAATGGTGGTGGTTTGCAGCTCTTTGGCGTCGAACTGGCTAAGATCGATAATATCTTTCAGCTGGTTCAGGTCGTAAAACCCCTCGCCATTTTTCGAGAAGATCGGCAACCAGTTCCAGTTGGTCTGCATCACGTCCGGTTCGGTGCCGCCAGCGATCTGGGTGGTAAGACGGGAAAGATGCCCGTCCCAGCCGGTATATTCCGACTTCACGGTAATCTCCGGGTGCTGTTTATGAAACTCTTCCAGCGCTTTTAAGGTGACCTGGTGACGACCATTGCCCCCCCACCAGGACATACGCAAATCAACATTGTCAGCGGCGGTGGCCGGTACAGCACACATGCCCAGGGTTGCGGAGATGGCTGCGCCGATTAGCACTTTTTTCATTTTTATACTCCAGTTTATGTAGGTCACGCTGAGGCCGTCTGACGCGGCCCGCATGTTTTTAGCTATAGAGAGATGTTCTGTTCCGTTTTCGCGTCAAAGATGTGGCACTTATTCATGTCGAACTTAAAGTAGACCTTCCGGTGAAGTCCTTTAGCAATCAATGGCCTGGCTTCATCAGAGGGAATGCGGGCGGTCAGCTCATAGTCAGCGACTTTCAGGTAGACGAAGAACTCATGGCCCATATTCTCCACGCGTACCAGATCGCCCGCGCCACAGTCGTCGCTGAAGGGTTCATCGGCAACGGAGACAAACTCCGGGCGCACGCCAAAGAAGACCTCTTTGTCGGCATAAGCCGCGACGCTCTCCTGCTGGTGAGCATTAAGCGCCAGCGTCTCCTGGCCGACGGTAATGTGCAGAGCCCCCGCTTTCTGCACGATTTTCGCCGGTTTGATGTTCATCTCCGGCGCGCCGATAAAGCCCGCAACGAACATATTTTTCGGGAAGTGATAGAGGTTATCCGGCGTATCGACCTGCATGATATGGCCGAGCTTCATCACGCAGATGCGGTCGCCCATGGTCATCGCTTCGGTCTGATCGTGGGTTACGTAGACGGTGGTCGCCGGTTTACCGGAGCTTTTTAACTGTTTATGCAGATCTGAAATACGGATACGCATTGAGGCGCGCAGCTTGGCGTCGAGATTGGAGAGCGGTTCGTCAAACAGGAAGACATCCGGTTTTTTAACAATGGCACGTCCCACCGCCACGCGCTGCGCCTGGCCGCCGGAGAGCTGGCGCGGCAGACGATCCATCAGCTCTTCGAGCTCGAGGATTTTTGCTGCTTCATCCACCTGGCGTGCAATCTCATCCTTCGGCATTTTGCTCAGCTTCAGGCCGAAGGCGAGGTTTTCGCGCACGGTCATATGCGGGTAGAGCGCGTAGTTCTGGAACACCATCGCGATGCCGCGCGACTTCGGCGCGAGGTTGTTAACAATTTTCTCGCCGATGCGCACTTCGCCGCCGCTGATGGTCTCCAGCCCCGCCAGCATACGCAGGGTGGTCGATTTGGCGCAGCCGGAGGGGCCAACAATGACCATAAACTCACCGTCGGCGATTTTCAGGTCGATACCATGTACCGCTTTGAAGCCGTTGGAGTAGACCTTTTCCAGTTTGTTGAAAATTACTTCAGCCATGATACTTCCCTCTTAACCTTTGATTCCGCTGCTGGTGACGCCCTGTACGAAGTAGCGCTGTGCCAGGAAGAAGACAATGATGGACGGCAGGATGGAGATACTCGCCATTGCCAGAATTTCGTTCCACGGTGCGCCTTCGGTCACGTCGATGGACATTTTCAGCGCCAGCGCGATGGGGTATTTATCCACGCTGTAGACGTAGATCAGCGGCCCGATAAAGTCGTTCATCGACCACATAAACTGGAACAGCGCTACGGAGATAATTGCCGGTTTCAGGATCGGCACCACCACGTACCAGAGCACCTGCCACGAGTTGCAGCCATCGATCTGCGCCGCCTCTTCCATATCGCGCGGCACGCCGCGTAAAAACTGAATCAACATAAAGACAAAGAAGCCCTGCGTGGCGAAGGCCAGCGGCAGGTAGAGCGGCATATAGCTGTTGAGCATGCCCATTTCACGGAACATCAGATATTGCGGGATCAGCAGCACGGTGCTCGGCAGCAGCATGGTGGCGATAAGCGTGCCGAACCAGAAGTTCTTCCACGGGATCTCAAAGCGCGCGAAACCATACGCCACCACTGTCGATGAGATGATCGTCAGGATCACTTTTGGGATCACATACTTAAAGGTGTTGAGCATGTAATGGCCGAAGGTGTATTCGGTGCCGGTTTTCCAGCCGTTGATAAAACCGTCCCACGTGGCGTGGTTCGGCCACAGCCCGAGGGTGGTGAAGATCTCATGGTTCGGTTTGAACGACGCCGAGAACATCCATGCCAGCGGGTAGAGCATCAGCAGGCCGACCAGCAGCAGGATCGTGTAACGGATCCATGCGCTGACTTTCTCGCGGCGCAGGGTGCGCGCCACTTCACGTTCAGCCTCTTTCATGCCCGGCGTAAGGTGTTGAACATCAGCCATTTTTGCCTCCCTTATCGGCAGAGTAGAAGACCCAATACTTCGAGGACTTAAAGGCGACGGAGGCAAAGACCGCCACCACCAGGAAGAGCACCCAGGCCAGCGCTGCGCCATAACCCATATCGAAATATTTGAACGCGGTATCGTAGATGTAGAGCGAGAAGAGATAGGTGTAGTAGGTCGGGCCGCCGCCGGTAATCACATACGGGCCGGTAAACTCCTGGAACGCCTGGGTGGTCTGCATGATGAAGTTGAAGAAGATCACCGGCGTAATCAGCGGCACGGTCACTTTCATAAACATCTGCCATTTGCTGGCACCGTCGATCATCGCCGCTTCATACTGCGACTGCGGAACGTTTTGCAGCGCCGCGAGGAAGATCACCATCGCCGAGCCGAACTGCCAGACGCGCAGCAGCGTTACCGACATCAGAGCCAGCGACGGCTCGCCGAGCCAGTTAACGGGATCAAAACCAAAGACACCGATAAAGCTGTTTAACAATCCATCAATGGCGAAGAGCGCCCGCCACAACACGGCGATGGCAACGGAGCTGCCGAGGATGGATGGGATGTAGTAAGCGGTACGGAAAAAACCGATGCCGCGCAGTTTGAAATTGAGCACGAAGGCGATGCCCAGCGCAAAAGCCAGCTTCAGCGGGATAGTTAAAAAAACATAAGCAAACGTCACGCCCATCGATTTCCAGAAGAGGGTATCTTCAGTAAACATGTAGCGGTAGTTTTCGATGCCATTAAATACCGGCGGGCTCATCAGATCATACTCAGTAAAACTGAGAAAGAAGGATGAGATGAATGGGAAAGCGGTAAAGACAATCAACCCTATTATGTAAGGTGATATCCAGGCCAATCCCAGTAGTCTGTTTTCATTCATAGATACCTACCTGGCGAGCAATGTGTAATTCGGATTCGGAGAGCCGCCGCCCTTTCACGCTATAAAGGGTGCGTTAGATCACAATATTTAATGAAATCAAAGCGTTTTAAATCTGTAACTGCCGGAAAGTATTGATATTATTCCGGGTTTTAAAATCCTCTGAACTTGCGTTCTTGAATTGTAAAACGTCGTTTTAAAATATTTTATTGGGTTTAAAGATGCCGTCATTCGTTAAATTGCTGAAATGTGATCGGAGTCGAAACGATGTTTCAATAAAGTGATTAGGCAGTCATTTTCACGTAAAAAACGCGGGCTTTTCAGTAAATAAAAAGGGGTTATTTGCGGCAAGCGAAAGGGCAGGAAAAATATCGCGCGGTGAAATCATTCAATATTTCAACCATTAACCGGCGAAGGATTATTTTGTCGTGCAGAAATAAAAACGCCTCCGCGACGGGAGGCGTTTTCACTGCTGCCAAACTCAGGATTGCAGAAAGTCTTCACGAACCGGAGTGAAGGTATCGAGCAGGGTGCCGGGCTTCAGACAGACGCAGCCGTGCATAATGTGCGGTTGCTTGTAAAGTGTATCGCCTGCGGTGACGATATGTTTCTCATCACCGATGGTAAATTCGAACTCCCCGGATAAAACATAGGTGAGTTGCTCATGAGGGTGGTTATGCATCGGGCCGACTGCGCCCTGTTCGAACATAACTTCAACCGCCATCATTTTGCCGCCATGGGCGAGAATACGGCGCGTGACGCCGTTGCCCAGGTCGTCAAGTTGCGTGTCTTTATGAAAGATAAACATCGGGCTGTCCTGTAGTCGGTAAGATATAGTGAAACAATGTTTTAAATAATTTATCTCACGGTGGCGGAAAAATAAACGCGAGGCCGGAGAAGTTGAAAGTCGATCACAACTTTGCATGATTGCGCGAGAACAAGACGGAGAAAGGCGATGAAAACCATTGGACTGCTGGGCGGCATGAGCTGGGAATCAACCATTCCCTACTATCGGCTGATTAACGAGGGCGTCAAAGCACGGCTGGGCGGCTTGCACTCCGCGAACTTGCTGCTGCATAGCCTCGATTTTCACGAGATTGAAACCTGCCAGGCCACCGCGCAGTGGCACCGGGCCGGAGAGATCCTCGGCCAGGCGGCGGCAGGTCTTGAGCAGGCAGGCGCACAGGCGATTGTGCTCTGCACCAATACCATGCACAAAGTGGCGGGGCAAATTGAGGAGCGCTGTCAGATCCCGTTCCTCCATATTGCTGATGCTACCGGCCACGCAATTGAAAATGCCGGGCTACGCAATGTGGCGCTGCTCGGCACGCGCTACACCATGGAGCAGGATTTCTATCGCGGGCGGCTGGAGAAGCAGTTCGCCATCAGAACCACGGTGCCCGGCCCGGAAGAGCGCCAGCGCATCAATGAGATCATCTTTGATGAGCTCTGCCTCGGCACCTTCAGCGACGAATCGCGCTACTACTTTATGAATGTGATTAAACAGCTGGCGAGCGAAGGGGCTGAAGGGGTGATTTTCGGCTGTACTGAAATCGGCCTGCTGCTGCCTGAAACCCACAGCCCGATTAAGGTGTTCGACACGGCCGCGCTGCATGCCGCCGCCGCGGTCGATTTTATGCTCTCTTAATCCTCGCCGAGCATAGCGGCCAGCGGCGCGGTAATACGCGGCATGGCCGCCTGCAGATGGTCAGCAAAGGTGTCGACCAGCGCGGAAGCGGGGCGGTGCAGCGGGCGAACCAGGCTTATGGTAAACGGCACGTCGATGCTGAAACGCCGCACCGCCACGCCGCTGGCGGCATAATCGAGGGCGGTCAGCGGGTTCACCACTGAAATGCCCACTCCGGCTCGCACCATCGCGCAGACCGACGCCGCGCTATGGGTTTCCAGCACCATGCGGCGCTTCACCTGGTGCTCGTTGAACAGGGCATCAAGCAACTGCCGGTAGCTGTCGGTGCGCGACAGGCTAATGTAATTCTCCCCATGAAAATCCGCTGGTGTCAGCACCGTTTTCTGCGCCAATGGGTGATCTTCTGGCATTACGCACACCTCATTACAGGTCAGCAGCGGCGTGCGCTCGGTGCCCGCCGGCGTCGTGAGCGTTTCGGTGAGGCCTAAATCGTGGCGCTGCGCCGAGAGCCACTCCTCCAGCAGCGGCGACTCCTGCGGCACAATGTTGAGGCTGACGTCCGGGTAGCGGGCGAGAAAGGGCTGCAACAGCAGCGGTAAAAAGGATTGCGAAAAGACCGGCAGACAGGCGACAGAGAGCTCGCCCTGGCGAAACTCGCGCAGGCTCTCCGCCGCGCTGACGATCCTGTCCAGCCCGTACCAGGATCGCTGCACCTCTTCAAACAATCGCAACCCCTGCACTGTGGCGTGCAGCCGCCCGCGCGATCGCTCAAACAGCGTCAGGCCCAGCACCTTTTCAAAGCGCGCCAGCTCCCTGCTGACGGTCGGCTGCGAGGTGTGCAGCATCAATGCCGCCTCGGTCAGGTTGCCGGTGGTCATTACGGCGTGAAAAATTTCAATATGGCGCAGGTTAACAGCGGGCATGAACGGATCCGGTTACAGAAGGTTATCCATATCATTTTTGCATAGACTTGCGATAAAACGATATTTTTTATTCGCTTCAAGGTGTGGCGTAATCATAAAAAAAATTGCTGACGGAGTTGTTATGCCACGCTCGCTACACCAGACAGAGACCGACCTCAACGCTGCTAACCTGCGGCAACTGCCTGCGGAATTTGGCTGCCCGGTATGGGTTTACGATGCGCAGATCATCCGTGCGCAAATCGCCAAACTGCGTGATTTCGACGTCATCCGTTTTGCGCAGAAGGCCTGCTCTAACATCCATATTTTGCGCCTGATGCGCGAGCAGGGCGTAAAGGTCGATTCGGTGTCGCTGGGGGAAATCGAGCGCGCGCTGGCGGCAGGTTACGACCCGAAAACAGACCCGGACGATATCGTCTTTACCGCCGATGTGCTGGATGAGGCGACTATCGCGCGCGTCAGCGAACTGGGCATCGCGGTCAACGCCGGTTCGGTGGATATGCTGGAGCAGCTCGGCGCCGTTTCGCCAGGCCACCGCGTCTGGCTGCGCGTCAACCCCGGTTTTGGTCACGGCCACAGCCAGAAAACCAACACCGGCGGCGAGAACAGCAAGCATGGCATCTGGTTTAGCGACATGGGCGCGGCGCTGGCTGTGATGCAGCGTTACGGCCTGCAACTGGCGGGCATTCATATGCATATCGGCTCCGGCGTTGATTATGGTCATCTTGAGCAGGTGTGCGGCGCGATGGTGCAGCAGGTGATCGACTTCGGTCAGGATCTGCCGGCCATCTCCGCGGGTGGCGGTTTGTCGATCCCCTATCGCGAAGGGGAAGAGCCGGTTGATACCGCGCACTACTACGGGCTGTGGAACGCTGCGCGGGAGAAAATTGCGCAGCATCTTGGCCACGCGGTGAAACTGGAGATCGAGCCAGGGCGCTTCCTCGTGGCAGAGTCGGGGGTGCTGATCTCCCAGGTGCGCAGCGTGAAAACCATGGGCAGCCGCCACTTTGTGCTGATCGACGCCGGGTTTAACGATCTGATGCGTCCGGCGATGTACGGCAGTTATCACCACATTACGGCACTGGCCGCCGACGGGCGCGATCTGCGCGACGCGGCGTGCGTCGACACTGTGGTTGCCGGTCCGCTGTGTGAATCGGGCGATGTCTTTACGCAGCAAGAGGGCGGGAAAGTGGAAACGTGCCCGCTGCCGGAAGTGAAAGCGGGAGACTACGTCGTTCTGCACGATACCGGTGCGTATGGCGCTTCGATGTCCTCGAACTACAACAGCCGTCCGCTGCTGCCGGAAGTGCTGTTTGATCGCGGCGTAGCGCGCCTGATTCGCCGCCGCCAGACCATTGAGGAGCTGATCGGCCTTGAGCTGTTCTGAACCTGATTCACGATCCCGCTTACCCATAGCGGGGTCGCCCCTCCTTTTTTACCTAAATCCCTGCAAACCGTAAGGTGGTATGCCAAATGCGCGCTGGGCCGCATTTTGGAATACCAGATAGGGTGTTGCGAAGCGCATCACAGAACTTTTCGCCGGGCGTGGCTATTTTTGGTATGCCAAATGGGACGAGAGCGGTATCCCTGCATCGATAAAAAAGCTCCTTAACAGAGGTGTTAACTCATGGCCCTACAAGAAAAGCTCATCGATTCGCTGGGGAGTTTCGCGACGAAATTCAACAGCTATCGCTACATTATGGCCATCAAGGCCTCGTTTATTACCCTGATGCCGGTGATCATTGTCGGTGCCTTCTCAGTGCTGATCTCCAATATGGTGCTGGACCCGAAAAACGGGCTCGCCAGCTTCCAGTCGCTCTCCTTTCTGGCGGCGTTAAAGCCGATTACCAGCGCCATCAACTACGCCACGCTTAACTTCCTCAATATCTGCGCGGTGTTCTTAATCGGTATTGAACTGGGGCGCATTAACGGTATCCGCACGCTGTTTCCCGGCCTGCTGGCGGTGATCTGCTTTATCTGCGTGACACCCACCACCGTTGAAATGCTGGTCGACGGCCAGATGCACGTGGTGAAAGATGTGCTGCTGCGCCAGTTCTCCGACACCCGTAGCCTGTTCCTCGGTATGTTTATCGCCATTTTGTCGGTGGAGATCTACTGCTGGCTGGAGACGCGTGAAGGGCTGAAGATCAAGATGCCGGACACCGTGCCGCCCAACGTTTCCGCCTCATTCTCCGCGCTGATCCCGGCGATCATTACTACCACCGCAATTGCCACCTTTGGCTTTATTTTCCACCAGCTGACCGGCATGTATCTCTATGACGCCGTTTACCAGGTCGTTCAGCAGCCGCTTGAGCGTGTGGTGCAGAGCCTGCCGGGGATCCTGTTGCTGATGTTTGTCGCGCAGCTCTTCTGGGTGATCGGTATTCATGGCAACCAGATGATCAAGCCGATCCGCGAGCCGCTGCTGCTGGGGGCGATCACCGTCAATATGAGCGCCTTTGAGCAGGGTAAAGAGGCGCCGAACATCATTACCATGCCCTTCTGGGATGTCTATATGAGCATCGGCGGATCGGGGCTGACCATTGGCCTGCTGGTGGCGGTGATGATTGCCACCAAACGCAAAGAGATGAAGGAGATCGCCAAGCTGTCGATCGGGCCTGGGATCTTTAACATTAACGAGCCGGTGATTTTCGGTATGCCGATCATGCTCAATCCGATCCTTGCGATCCCCTTTATCATCACGCCGCTGGTGACCGGCTCGATTGGTTACTTCGCCACCGCGAGCGGGTTTGCCGGTAAAGCGGTGGTGATGGTGCCCTGGACCACGCCGCCGCTGATCAACGCCTGGCTCTCTACCGCCGGATCGATGGGGGCGGTGATCACGCAGCTTATCTGCATCCTGACCGCCATCATCATCTATCTGCCGTTTGTGAAGATCGCCTCACGCCGCGCCGAGCAGGCGCAGCTGCAGGCGGAAGCTACCTCTTCAACGCCGAAAGTGTGAGGACGCTATGAGCACGAAAACCGTCACCATCCCGCCCGACTTTATCCTCGGTGCCGCCGCGTCGGCCTGGCAAACGGAAGGGTGGATAGACAAACGCGAGGGCCAGGACTCCTGGCCCGATCTCTGGTACAAAAACGATCGTCACGTCTGGCATCAGGGCTACGGCCCGGCGGTGGCGACCAACTTCTACCAGCGCTTTCGCGAAGATGTGCAGCTGATGAAGCAGGCGGGCTTGACCCACTACCGCACCTCGATCAACTGGTCGCGTTTCCTTACCGATTATGAAAATGGCGTGGTGGATGAGCGCTACGCTGCTTACTACGACGAGCTGTTTGATGAGATGGCGCGCCATGGCATCGAGCCGATGATCTGCCTCGAACACTATGAACTGCCCGGCTATTTGCTGGAAAGGTACGGCGGCTGGGCGTCGAAAAAAGTGGTCGAACTCTACCTGCTCTATGTCGAAAAGGTGCTGGCGCGCTACCACCAGAAGGTGAGGCGCTGGTTCACCTTTAACGAGCCGATTGTGGTGCAAACCCGCGTCTATCTTGACGCGCTGCGCTGGCCTTATGAGCAGAACACCTCGACCTGGATGCAGTGGAACCACCATAAAAACCTCGCCACCGCGAAAGTGGTGCAGCTGTTTCGTGAGAAGGGGTACGCGGGCAGCGTCGGCTCTATTCTCAACCCGGAAGTGACCTACCCGCGCTCGCGCGCGCCGCACGATCTGCTGGCGGCGGAGCGCTACGATCTCTTCTACAACCGCATGTTTCTCGACCCGATGGTCAAAGGGCACTACCCGGCAGAGCTGCTGGCGCTGCTGGATAAACATCAGGTGAAGTGGGAGTACAGCGACGAGGAGCTGGCGACGATTCGCGACAACACCGTCGATGAGCTGGGGATCAATCTCTACTATCCGCACCGCGTCAAAGCCCCGTCCCGCGCCTGGCACCCGGAAACGCCCTTCCATCCGGCCTACTATTACGAGCCGTTTGAGCTGCCGGGGCGCAAAATGAACACCTCCCGCGGCTGGGAGATCCTGCCGGAGATTGTGTTTGATATGGCGATGCGCCTTAAAAACGACTACGGCAATATTCCGTGGTTCGTGGCGGAAAGCGGCATGGGCATTGAGAACGAAGGGCAGTTCCGCAACGCGCAGGGCACCATTGAGGATGATTACCGCATCGACTTTATCGCTGCGCACCTTCACCAGGCGCTGCGCGCGAAGGAGGCTGGGGCAAACTGCCAGGGTTACATGCTGTGGGCGTTTACCGATAATGTGTCGCCGATGAATGCTTTCAAAAATCGCTATGGGCTGGTGGAGATCGACCTGCAGCACAACCGCGATCGCCGGCCGAAAAAGTCCCTCGGCTGGTTTCGTAAACTCAGGGATGAGCGTCAGTTGACCCTGACCCTTGATGATGAAGTAAGATAGCGCAACGACTGATAAGTGCAGGTGATATCGTGGAGAAGGCTGTCGTCCCGCCGGAGAAAAAACAGTATCAGGAGATTGGCGACGATCTGCGTGAGCAGATCATCGAAGGTCACTATCCCGTTGGCTCGCGCTTGCCGCCGGAGCGCAATATCGCCGAGAAGTATGGCGTCAGCCGCACCATCGTGCGCGAAGCCTTGCTGATGCTGGAGTTGCAGGGGACGGTGGATATCCGCCAGGGCTCCGGCGTCTATGTGATGCGCATTCCTCAGGCCCATGAAAACGAAGAGGAGCGCTTTTTAAGCAGCGACGTCGGCCCGTTTGAAATTCTGCAGGCGCGCCAGCTGCTGGAGAGCAATATCGCCGCCTTTGCCGCCAAAATGGCGACGCGGGCGGATATCGACAATCTTCGGCGCATCCTCGAGCAGGAGCAGCGCGCCATCGCCCTCAACGACACCTCGCAGGACAACAGCAAGATGTTCCACCTGGTGCTGGCGGGCGCGTCGCAAAACCAGATGCTGCTGGCAACGGTCGAGAGCATCTGGCACCACATGGACAGCAGCCCGCTGTGGCAGCAGTTCAACGTACATATCGCCAGCCGCGCCTACCGCCTGAAGTGGCTCGGCGACCGGCAAACCCTGCTGGCCGCGCTGCGCCGCCGCGACGTGATGGGTGCCTGGCAGGCGATGTGGCAGCACCTGGAAAACGTTAAAAAGAGCCTGCTTGAACTGTCGGACGAAGATGCACCGGACTTTGACGGCTATCTGTTTGAGTCAGTCCCTATTTTTCAGGGGAAGCTGATGTGACAATTCTGCCGCTTTATGAGGCCCCGCAGCATGGGGAGCAGGTGACTGACTGGCTGTGGCAGGAGTTTGGTGACTCGCTGTCGCGGGAGTTTTTCGAAAGCATCATTGAGCACAGCCAGACACCGGGTCAGCTGCCGCTGACGTATGTGCTGGTGGAAGGCGATGAACTGCTGGGTACCGTCGGGCTGTGGCGCTGCGATTTGATCAGCCGCCAGGATCTCTACCCGTGGCTCGCTGCGCTTTATGTAAAAGCGGGCGCGCGCGGCCAGGGGCTGGCCGGGCAGCTACAGCGCCATGTTATGCAGCAGGCGAAAGCAATGGGCTTTGATCAGCTGCACCTCTATGCCGCCTTCCGCGACTATTATGAGCGCTTCGGCTGGCGGTATATCGGGGATGGTCTTGATTACCCGAACACCCGCGTGCATCTGTATCGCATTGCGCTGAGATAGCGCCGCGGCACCCTTGCCGGATGGCGGCTACGCCTTATCCGGCCTACAAAACGCACCGATCCCGTAGGCCGGATAAGCGCCAGCGCCATCCGGCATTATCACGCAACGCCCTTGCCGGATGGCGCGTTACACGCTTATCCGGCCTACGTGGTTCCGGCGGTTTCAGCAACTCCGCTGCGATCAACTCTCCGGCGGTGCAATCACTGAGTGACGGCGCACCAGCGTCGGGTTAAAAAGATGGGTGATCTCAGGCAGCGGGCGGTTCTCAGCCAGCGCCAGCGCCAGCTCGGCGGCCTGGGTCGCCATGGTGACAATCGGATAACGCACCGTGGTCAGCCGGGGGCGAACATAGCGCGACACCAGCACATCATCGAAGCCAATCAGCGAAATCTCACGCGGCACATCAATACCGTTATCGTTCAGCACGCCCATTGCGCCGGCAGCCATTGAGTCGTTGTAACAGGCAACGGCGGTAAAGTTGCGCCCGCGCCCGAGCAGCTCGGTCATTGCCTGCTCGCCACCGCTCTCATCCGGCTCGGCGAAGGTCACCAGCCTGTCATTGCATGGCAGGCTATTCTCTTTCAGCGCATCGTAATAGCCTTGCAAACGGTCGTCGGCGTCGGAGATCTCATGGTTGGAGCAGAGATAGCCTATGCGCGTATGGCCCTGCTGAATCAGATGGCGCGTCGCCAGCCATGCGCCGTAGCGGTCGTCGAGCGCCACACAGCGCTGCTCGAAGCCGGGCAGTATGCGGTTAATCAGCACCATGCCGGGGATCTGCTTCATCAGCGACGCCAGCTCTTCGTCCGGCACCACCTTCGCGTGCACCACCAGCGCGGCGCAGCGGTGGCGGATCAGCTGCTCAATCGCTTTGCGCTCTTTCTCTTCTACGTGGTAGCCGTTGCCAATCAGCAGAAAATTGCCGGTGGCGGACGCGACCTGCTCAACGGCTTTTACCATCGCGCCGAAAAAGGGATCGGAGACATCGCTCACCACCAGCCCCACCGACTCGGTGGATTGCTGCGCCAGCGCGCGGGCGTTGGCGTTCGGGTGATAGTTGAGCGAATCCATCGCGCTCTGTACCGCCTGGCGCGAGCTTTCACTGGCTTTCGGTGAGCTGTTGATCACGCGCGACACCGTCGCGACCGAGACGCCAGCCAGCCGCGCAACGTCTTTAATCGTCGCCATTCTCTACCTTCCTGGGTAAGCGTTTACACTGCAGTTAGTGTTACGGAAAAGGGGCGCCTGTTCAAGGCGGCGCATCTACCAGAGTGTGCAAACGTGAGCCAGCGCGGCGCGCATCGTGAAAACGTTACATGCGCGGCGTTGCAAATGCACACACCGAGAACCTTTACTTACACTTTGCGAAAGCCTGTTTCGATTGACCGCTGGTTGTTGGCGGCCTGAGCGTGCGACTCTGTTCATCCCAGAGGTATTGATAGGTGAGCGCAACGCTACGTTGCACACTCGACTTACACCGACCTGCGCAGATGCGCAGGTTTTTTTTTATCCTGCCGTGTAACAGTAATCGCTAATCGACACACCTCGTTTCACTTCGGCTCATTCTCTTGCTTTTTCCCGCTGGCAGCGCCCCCAGGCGCAGGTGACAATCAACGTCCCAGAGGTATTGATTGGTGATTAATTCAGTACGCTTTTCGTACTTATTGATTGCACCAACCTGCGCGGACGCGCAGGTTTTTTTTTGCCTGCGTTTTATCCCTCCGCACTTCTCATGTAATCTTCCAGACTCTGAATCACATGCCTCAATGACTGGCAAAAGGAGTTGAAATGCTACTGGGCTTTTTTCGCGGCCTGTTTCGCGTCTTGTTCCGTGTACAGCTGACCGGCAATACCGCGCCTTTAAACGGCGATCGGGTATTGATCACCCCTAATCATGTCTCATTCATTGATGGCATCTTACTGGCGCTGTTTCTCCCCGTGCGCCCGGTCTTTGCGGTCTACACCTCGATCAGCGAGCAGTGGTATATGCGCTGGGTCAGCAAAATCATCGATTTTGTGCCTCTCGACCCGACCAAGCCCATGTCGGTTAAACATCTGGTTCGCCTGATTGGCGAGGGACGCCCGGTGGTGATCTTCCCGGAAGGGCGCATCTCCGTGTCCGGCTCGCTGATGAAGATTTATGAAGGGGCCGGTTTTGTCGCCGCGAAATCCGGCGCGACGGTGATCCCGCTGCGTATTGACGGCGCGGAGCTGACCTTCTTCAGCCGCCTGAAAGGGCTGGTTAAACAGCGCCTCTTCCCGCGCATTACCCTGCATATTCTGCCGCCGACACAGCTGCCGATGCCGGACGCGCCGCGCGCGCGTGACCGCCGCAAGATTGCGGGCGAAATGCTGCACCAGATTATGATGGAAGCTCGTATGGCGGTGCGCCCACGTGAAACGCTGTTCGAAGCCTTGCTCAGCGCGCAGTACCGCTATGGTGCCAGCAAACCCTGCGTGGAAGATATCAACTTCACGCCGGACAGCTACCGCAAGCTGCTGACCAAAACCCTTTTTGTGGCGCGCATCCTCGATAAATACAGCGCGCAGGGTGAGAAAATCGGCCTGATGCTGCCCAACGCCGGTATCAGCGCGGCGGTGATCTTTGGTGCCATCGCCCGCGGGCGCATTCCGGCGATGATGAACTACACCGCCGGGGTGAAGGGAATGAGCAGCGCGATTACCGCGGCACAAATCAAGACCATCTTTACCTCCCGCACCTTTATGGATAAGGGCAAGCTGTGGCATCTGCCGGAGCAGCTTACCCAGGTGCGCTGGGTCTATCTCGAAGATTTGAAAGGGGATGTCACCTTTGAAGATAAGCTGTGGATTTTCCGCCATCTGCTGATGCCGCACCGCGCGCAGGTGGAGCAGAAACCGGAAGATCCGGCGCTGATCCTCTTTACCTCCGGCTCTGAGGGCAACCCGAAAGGGGTGGTGCACAGCCATAAGAGCCTGCTGGCGAACGTTGAGCAGATCCGCACGATTGCCGATTTTACTGCCAACGACCGCTTTATGTCGGCGCTACCGCTTTTCCACTCCTTCGGCCTGACGGTTGGTCTGCTTACGCCGCTATTTACCGGCGCGCAGGTCTTCCTCTACCCGAGCCCGCTGCATTACCGCATTGTGCCGGAGCTGGTCTATGACCGTAACTGCACGGTGCTGTTTGGCACCTCGACCTTCCTGGGGCACTATGCCCGTTTCGCCAACCCGTATGATTTTTACCGCCTGCGCTATGTGGTCGCTGGGGCGGAGAAACTGCAGGAGAGCACCCGCCAGATTTGGCAGGACAAGTTTGGCCTGCGCATCCTTGAAGGTTACGGCGTGACCGAATGCGCGCCGGTGGTCTCCATCAACGTCCCGATGGCGGCAAAACCGGGCACGGTCGGGCGCATCCTGCCGGGCATGGACGCGCGTTTAATGGCGGTACCGGGTATTGAAGAGGGCGGACGCCTGCAGTTGAAAGGGCCAAACGTGATGACCGGCTATCTGCGGGTGGAAAACCCCGGCGTGCTGGAAGCGCCCATGGCGGAAAACATCAATGGCGAGATGGAGCCGGGCTGGTATGACACCGGCGATATCGTGCGCTTCGACGAGCAGGGCTTTGTGCAGATCCAGGGGCGCGCAAAACGCTTCGCCAAGATCGCAGGCGAGATGATCTCGCTGGAGATGGTTGAGCAGCTGGCGCAGGCCGTTTCGCCGGAGAAAATGCACGCTACCGTGGTGAAAAGCGACGCCAGCAAAGGCGAGGCGCTGGTGATGTTTACTACTGACAGCGAACTGACGCGCGACAAGCTGCAACAGCAGGCGCGCGCGCAGGGCATACCTGAGCTGGCTGTGCCGCGTGATATCCGTTTCCTGAAACAGCTGCCGGTGCTGGGCAGCGGCAAGCCCGATTTCGTGACCCTGAAAGGAGTGGTGGATGAGGCAGAAACCGAACACGCATGAGTCAGTAAGCGCTAACTCTCCGCTCTTATCGCGGGGAATGATGGCGGTGATTGCCGCCCAGTTTCTCTCGGCGTTTGGCGACAATGCACTGCTCTTTGCCACGCTGGCGCTGTTGAAAGCGGAGTTTTACCCTGACTGGAGCCAGCCCATACTGCAGATGGTGTTTGTGGGCGCTTACATTCTTTTTGCCCCGTTTGTCGGCCAGGTGGCCGACAGCTTTGCCAAAGGGCGTGTAATGATGGTTGCTAACGCCCTCAAACTGCTGGGCGCGGCGAGCATTTGCGTGGGGGTGAACCCCTTTGTCGGCTACCTGCTGGTGGGCATTGGCGCAGCGGCCTACTCCCCGGCGAAGTATGGCATCCTCGGCGAGATCACCACCGGCGATAAGCTGGTGAAAGCGAATGGCCTGATGGAGTCGTCGACCATTGCTGCGATCCTGATTGGCTCGGTGGCGGGTGGCGTGCTGGCCGACTGGCATGTGCTGGCGGCGGTTGGCGTCTGCGCGCTGGTCTACGCCGGGGCGGTGGTAGCTAACCTGCTTATCCCGAAACTGCCTGCCGCGCGCCCAGGGCGCTCATGGCGCTTTGCACCAATGACCGCCAGCTTTTTCAGCGCCTGTAAGAGCCTGTGGCAGAACGGGGAAACCCGCTTCTCTTTGGTGGGAACCAGCCTCTTCTGGGGCGCGGGCGTGACGCTGCGTTTCCTGCTGGTGCTGTGGGTGCCGGTGGCGCTCGGCCTGACGGATAACGCCACGCCAACCTACCTCAATGCGATGGTGGCTGTCGGCATTGTGGTGGGTGCCGGGCTGGCAGCGAAGCTGGTCACGCTCGAGAAGGTCTCGCGCTGTATGCCGGCCGGCGTATTGATTGGTATTGCGGTGGTGATCTTCTCGCTACAGCATGCCTTGCTGCCTGCTTATGGCGTGCTGATGCTGATTGGCGTGCTCGGTGGCTTCTTCGTGGTGCCGCTTAACGCGCTGTTGCAGGCGATTGGGAAAGAGTCCGTTGGTGCGGGTAACGCCATTGCCGTGCAGAACCTCGGTGAAAACACCGCCATGCTGCTGATGCTGGGACTCTACTCGCTGGCAATCAAAGTGGGCGTGCCGGTGGTCGGCACCGGTATTGGTTTTGGAGTGCTGTTTGCGCTGGCAATTGCGGCGCTGTGGATCTGGCAGCGCCGCCGGTAAGTTTTACGGGGCGGGGTAGGTGTAGATCTGATGCACCGCCTCGATCTCCGCAATCACCTCATCGCTCAAATCCAGATGCAGGCTCTCAACGTTGGTTTTCAGCTGCTCCATCGTCGTCGCGCCCAGCAGGGTGCTGGCGACGAAGGGCTGACGGCGAACGAAGGCCAGCGCCATCTGCGCCGGATCGAGATTGTGCCGTTTCGCAATGTCGACATAGGCCGCTACCGCTTTCTGCGACTGCTCGCCGCTGTAACGGGTAAAACGGCTGAACAGCGTGTTGCGCGCGCCGGCCGGTTTCGCGCCGTTCAGGTATTTGCCAGTCAGCGTACCAAACGCCAGGCAGGAGTAGGCCAGCAGTTCAACCCCCTCATACTGGCTCACCTCCGCCAGACCCACCTCGAAGCTGCGGTTCAGCAAACTGTAGGGATTCTGGATGGTCACAATGCGCGGCAGTTCATGCTTCTCCGCCAGTTGCAGGTAACGCATCACGCCGAACGCCGTTTCGTTGGAGACGCCGATATAGCGGATCTTACCGGCGCGCTGGCACTCGGTAAGGGCTTCCAGCGTTTCCAGTAAGGTGATTACCGGCGCGCTCTCAACCCAGCTGTAGCCCAGCTTGCCAAAGCAGTTGGTCTGTCGCTGCGGCCAGTGAACCTGGTATAGGTCGAGATAATCGGTCTGCAGACGCTTGAGGCTCTCATCAAGCGCGGCGCGGATATTTTTGCGATCGAGTGCCTGGTTTGGGCGGATGCCGCTATCGCTGTTGCGGCTCGGGCCACTCACTTTCGAGGCGATAAGGAGTTTTTCGCGGTTGTTGCGCTTCGCCAGCCAGTTGCCGACGTAGGTTTCCGTCAGGCCCTGGGTTTCCGGGCGCGGTGGGACAGGGTACATCTCTGCGACATCAATCAGGTTAATGCCCTGGCTGACCGCATAATCGAGCTGTGCATGGGCGTCGGCTTCGCTGTTTTGTTCACCAAACGTCATTGTGCCCAGCCCGAGGGTGCTTATTTCAAGCGAACTGTGGGGGATACGGTGATAGTGCATAGCCGGCTTCCTTAAACAAACATGCCACGTCAGCGGAGCTGACAAAGGACTATAAACATGGCAGAGGGGAAGCAAAAGGGAAAGGAAAAAATGGATTAAAGGCCAGCAGGTTACTGACCTTTATAGGGATTTCTTAGCGCTCAATAATCTGGGATACATCATCGCGGTTAATCTGCATTTTGTTGCCCTGCTGATCGTGATAGCTCACCAGACCGGTGTCATCATCAATCTGCGGCTTACCGTCCGTCAGAATCATTCTGCCGTCTTTGGTCGACATCACGTAGTCACTGCTGCAACCGCTGACCGCGCATGCCAGCCCGACCGCGGAAATAATGACTGCCCACTTCTTCATCGTTCCTATCCTCTCGGCTTATCCTCACAGAAGTGTAGTAATAACGTGCCCTTAGGTGATGAAAAAGCAGGATTGTCTGAAAGTGTGCAGTGAGGGGGGAAACGCATAAAAAAACGCCTTCCCGCAGGGGAAGGCGCGTGGTTTACAGCGGGTTCTTCTTGTTGCGCAGCAGGTTGAGCGACTCAACGGCGATGGAGAAGAACATCGCGAAGTAGATGTAGCCTTTCGGCACATGAATGGAGACGCTCTCCAGAATCAGCGTAAAGCCGACCAGGATCAAAAACGACAGCGCCAACATCTTGACGGAGGGGTGGCGATCGACAAATTCACCGATCGGGCGCGCGGCGAACATCATCACCCCAACGGCAATCACTACCGCAGCCATCATAATGAACAGATGATCGGAGAGACCGACGGCGGTGATCACCGAGTCGAGGCTGAAGATAATATCCAGCAGCATGATCTGCACGATTGCGCCAAAGAAGGAGTGAACGTTGGTTTTCAGCCCCTCCTCTTCGCCTTCGATCGACTCATGGATCTCTTTGCTCGCCTTCCAGATCAGGAACAGACCGCCGAGGAAGAGGATCAGATCGCGGGCAGAAACGTCATGATCGAAGACGTTAAACAGCGGATGAGTCAGTTTAATGACCCACGCGATCGAGGCCAGCAGCAACAGACGCATAATCATCGCCCCCGCCAGCCCCAGCCTGCGGGCGTGGTTACGTTGGGCGGTGGGAAGTTTTGCGACAACCAGAGAGAGGAAAATAATATTGTCGATCCCAAGAACGATCTCCAGCAGCGTCAGCGTACCGAGCGCGAGCCAGGCGTTGGGATCGGTGATCCATGCAAATAACATCGATAAAGTCCTGCCAAAAAAAGAAGCGCTAATTATAAGCGCCGACAGCTTTCTGGCAAAATTTAATAGGGCGATAACGCGAAATGGCGCGCAAGCAGCGCACGCGTAAAGTTCTTTTTCAGATAAAAACCGCGCGGCAGCGTCAGAATCGGCTCGCCATGTTCGCCGATGGCTTCGGTTAACGCTTTACTGTTGGCCGCCTTCGGGCGCAGTTGCAGCACTTCGCCATGGCGGGCGGTGATGCGTGTCACCTGGCCGAGCACGATCAGATCCATTAACTCTTCCCAGTCCTGGCGCAGCTGTTGCTCCTCATCGGCATCCGGGCTCCAGAGCAGCGGCGACCCTACGCGCCGTTCAGCAAGTGGAATGGTGCGCGAGCCCTCGACAGGCACCCACAGGACGCGTTTAAGTTTATGGCGAACATGGCTGGTTTCCCACACCACGCCCGTGTTGCCCGTCAGCGGCGCGACGCAGACAAAGGTGGTTTCCAGCGGACCGCCTTGCGCATCGATCGGGATGGTTTTTAGCTCCACGCCCAGCGCTGCGAAATCCTGTTCTGGTTTGCTGCCCGCGCTCGCACCCAGCCAGTGCTCCAGCAGAACACCGATCCACCCTTTATCGCGCTTCAGATCGCGCGGCGTCGGCATTCCGGCGAGTTCAGCCAGCTCGCCTAACGTATAGCCTGCCAGCCGCTGCGCCTGTGCCAGCAGCTGCGCTTCGGTTTCCGGCGGAGCGGTGAGAGGGGTGATTACACACATGCTAAAACCTTCTGGTTAAAAAATATACAGCAGTTTTCCACCGCACGGCAGAAGTTTATCGTGTTCCGCCAAAAAAGAGCAATGCAATGATTTATAAGCTAATTTACCCGCGTGATTGGCGTGTTGCGCAACAGGGCGCAATGTTTTCCAAATCTGGTCACTGACAATGAACAGGATCTTACACCCTGTTATCCACAGAAAAGTGGGATAAGTGGGAATAACCGGTACTACTGTTTCCATTTACAGCCTTGACGCGAGAGCAAAATCGAATTTTTGCACAAAATGTGCCTAACTAAGGGGCATAATCTGTGGATAAGCTCGGCTCTGTTCGATCTTTCATCAACACCAGGATCCTAATTGTGATAGCTATCACAAAATGGCAGCGTGACGGGGCGTTTGATGCACTAAGGCAATGAATTACGGAGAGTAATTTTTTGCGCATCTTAAGCTCTTATTCAGACTACTCTGGGTTTTCCCTCGGTAATTCCATACTTCTTCACAACTCTATCCACAGAAAAGGTGAATAAAACCCCTTGCTGTTGGTCACGGCTGTTTATAAGTGTGATGATTACTGTGAGTTATTCAATTGTTATTCGTTTATCTCGCTGTCATAGAGTGGTTTACCGTTTTCCGGGAGTGTGAAACAATCGCTTTATTCAGGTTTATTTTGAGGTAGTCCGGTGATTGATGACGATGGCTACCGCCCAAATGTGGGAATCGTAATCTGTAATCGACAGGGTCAGGTCATGTGGGCCAAACGCTTCGGACAGCACTCATGGCAGTTTCCCCAGGGGGGAATCAATCCTGGAGAATCCCCGGAGCAGGCCATGTACCGGGAGCTGTTCGAGGAAGTGGGCTTAAGTCGTAAAGATGTTCGTATCCTTGCTTCTACCCGTAACTGGTTGCGTTACAAGTTACCGAAACGTTTGGTGCGTTGGGACACAAAGCCGGTTTGCATCGGCCAGAAACAGAAATGGTTTCTTTTGCAGTTGATGAGCAACGACAGCGATATCAATATGCAAACCAGCAGTACACCCGAGTTTGATGGCTGGCGTTGGGTGAGCTACTGGTATCCTGTTCGCCAGGTTGTGTCGTTTAAACGCGACGTTTACCGGCGGGTGATGAAAGAGTTTGCAGCCGCGGTGCTGGCGCTTCAGGAGACTCCTGTGAAGCCGCAAAGCGCGCCTGCCTGGCGACGGAAACGAGGTTAAGCCACCCACATTATGCTCACCCGACTGCGAGAGATTGTTGAGAAAGTTGCCAGCGCGCCACGTCTTAACGAAGCGCTGGAGATACTGGTTACCGACGTTTGTCTGGCGATGGAAACCGAAGTATGTTCGGTCTATCTCGCAGATCACGACAGGCGCTGTTTCTATCTTATGGCGACGCGCGGTTTGAAAAAGCCGCGCGGCCGCACTGTTACGCTCGCATTCGATCAAGGTATCGTCGGCCTGGTAGGCAGGCTGGCGGAGCCTATCAACCTTGCCGACGCGCAAAAGCACCCCAGCTTTAAATTTATCCCCTCGGTGAAAGAGGAGCGGTTTCGCGCCTTTCTCGGCGTGCCGATTATTCAGCGTCGCCAACTGCTTGGGGTGCTGGTGGTGCAGCAGCGCGAAATTCGCCAGTACGATGAGAGCGAAGAGTCCTTCCTTGTCACCCTCGCCACCCAGATGGCGGGCATTCTCTCCCAGTCGCAGTTAAACGCCCTGTTCGGTCAGTATCGCCAGACCCGTATCCGTGCGCTGCCAGCATCGTCCGGCGTGGCGATTGCCGAAGGGTGGATGGATCAAACGCTGCCGTTGATGGAGCAGGTCTATCCGGCCTCAACGCTGGATACCTCCCTTGAGCGGGAAAGGTTAACCACCGCGCTGGAAGAGGCGGCAAATGAGTTCCGTCGCTACAGCAAACGCTTCTCTGCCGGGGCGCAAAAAGAGACGGCGGCGATCTTCGATCTCTATTCGCACCTGCTCTCCGACGCGCGTCTTCGCCGCGAGCTGTTTGAGGAGGTTGACCGCGGCGTGGTCGCCGAATGGGCGGTGAAAACGGTTATTGAGAGCTTCGCTGCGCAGTTCGCTGCCCTCAGCGATGGCTACCTGAAAGAGCGCGCGGGCGACCTGCGTGCCCTCGGCCAGCGTCTGCTGTTCCATCTTGATGACAATATTCAGGGGCCAAATAGCTGGCCTGAGCGCTTCGTGCTGGTGGCAGACGAACTCTCCGCAACAACCCTTGCCGAGTTACCACATGACAGGCTGGCGGGCGTGGTGGTGCGCGACGGCGCCTCCAACTCCCATGCCGCAATTATGGTGCGAGCGCTGGGAATTCCTACGGTTATGGGGGCCGATATTCAGCCTTCAGCCCTCCATCGGCGGACGCTGATCGTCGATGGTTATCGCGGCGAACTGCTGGTCGATCCTGAGCCGGTACTGTTGCAGGAGTACCAGCGTCTTATTACGGAAGAGAATGAGTTAAGCCGTCTTGCCGAAGATGACGTTAACCTTGAAGCCCGCTTAAGCAGCGGCGAGCGGGTCAAAGTGATGCTCAACGCCGGTTTAAGCCCCGCTCACGAAGAGAAGCTGGGCAAGCGAATCGACGGCATTGGGCTCTACCGCACCGAAATTCCCTTTATGTTGCAAAGCGGCTTCCCCTCCGAAGAGGAGCAGGTTGCGCAGTATCAGGGCATGTTGCAGATGTTCAACGACAAGCCGGTAACGCTGCGTACGCTGGATGTCGGTGCCGATAAACAGCTGCCCTACATGCCGATAAGCGAAGAGAACCCCTGTCTTGGCTGGCGCGGCATTCGTATTACTCTGGATCAGCCGGAGATCTTTCTGATCCAGGTGCGCGCCATGCTGCGGGCAAACGCCGCGACCGGCAACCTCAGCATCCTGCTGCCGATGATCACCAGTATTGATGAGGTGGATGAGGCACGCAGGTTGATAGAGCGTGCCGGGCGGGAAGTGGAAGAGATGATCGGTTATGCGATCCCAAAACCGCGCATCGGCGTGATGCTGGAAGTGCCGTCGATGGTGTTTATGCTGTCGCACCTGGTCAAACGCGTCGATTTTATCTCTGTCGGCACCAATGACTTAACTCAGTACATTCTTGCCGTCGATCGTAACAATACTCGCGTGGCGAATATGTATGACAGCCTGCATCCGGCGGTGTTACGCGCGCTGGCGATGATTGCAGGCGAAGCTGAACGGCTGGGGATCGATCTCTGTTTGTGTGGCGAAATGGCCGGCGATCCGATGTGCGTCGCGCTGCTGATTGGTATGGGCTACCGGCATCTGTCAATGAATGGTCGCTCCGTGGCGCGTATCAAATATCTGCTGCGCCGCATTGATTGCGAAGAAGCGCAGGTGCTGGCGCAGCGTGCGTTGGAGGCTCAGCTGACAACCGAAGTGCGCCACCAGATTGCCGCTTTTATGGAGCGGCGCGGCCTCGGCGGGCTGATCCGTGGCGGGATTTAAGCAGCAGCTTATTTAACCCGCACTGCCCCCTTTAGGCTCTGCAGGCGCTCTGCCTGATGGCAGCTTCGCCTTATCAGGCCTGCCATGGCAGATCTCTGTTGTCGGAGGGGTAAGGGCCTGTCTGTGATCCGGATAAGCGCCAGTGCCATCCGGCAAGCGTCCGGCACAGAGTCTCCGCCTGTACCGTTTCGTTTATACATAACTTTTACAACATAGCGGCAACCTGCCTTGTGCCTTATGCTATGATTCGCAGCTTTGGAGCGGCCGCCAGGTGCGACCGCGTCGGTATACCGCTGTCCACTTTCGGCGGAATAACAACAAGTTGTGGTGACAGATGAACAGTGGCTATCTGCATTTTCCGGATTTTGATCCGGTGATTTTCTCCATCGGACCCGTCTCCCTGCACTGGTACGGTCTGATGTATCTGGTCGGTTTTGTTTTTGCTATGTGGCTGGCTACCCGCCGGGCTAATCGCCCTGGCAGCGGCTGGACGAAAAACGAAGTTGAAAACCTGCTCTACGCAGGCTTCCTCGGCGTGTTCCTCGGTGGTCGTCTCGGCTACGTGCTGTTCTACAATTTCCCGCTCTTCCTCGATGATCCGCTCTATCTCTTCCGCGTATGGGACGGCGGCATGTCTTTCCACGGCGGCTTAATCGGCGTGATCGTGGTGATGATCATCTTCGCTAAACGCACCAAACGCAGCTTTTTCCAGGTCGCCGACTTTATCGCGCCACTGATCCCGTTTGGCCTCGGCGCGGGTCGCCTGGGGAACTTTATTAACGGCGAGCTCTGGGGCCGTGTCGATCCCTCTTTTAAATACACCATGCTATTCCCTGGCTCGCGCGCGGAAGATATGGCGCTGCTGCCTTCTCATCCGGAGTGGCAGTCAATTTTTGATACCTACGGCGTGCTGCCACGCCACATGTCCCAGCTCTACGAGCTGGCGCTGGAAGGCGTGGTGCTGTTTATCATCCTGAATCTCTTTATTCGTAAACCTCGCCCGACCGGCGCGGTCTCCGGCCTGTTCCTGATTGGCTACGGCGCGTTCCGTATCATCGTTGAGTTTTTCCGCCAGCCCGACGCGCAGTTTACCGGCGAGTGGGTGCAGTACATCAGCATGGGGCAGATCCTCTCCATCCCGATGATTATTGCTGGCGCCATCATGATGATCTGGGCGTACCGCCATCGTTCGCCGCAACACGTTTCCTGAGGAACCATGAAACAGTATTTAGAGTTGATGCAAAAGGTGCTTAACGAAGGCACCCCGAAAAATGACCGCACCGGGACAGGCACGCTGTCTATTTTTGGCCATCAGATGCGTTTTAATCTGCAGGACGGCTTCCCGCTGGTGACCACCAAGCGCTGCCATTTGCGTTCAATTATTCATGAGCTGCTGTGGTTCCTGCAGGGCGATACCAACATTGGCTACCTGCGTGAGAACAAGGTCTCCATCTGGGACGAGTGGGCCGACGAAAAGGGTGACCTGGGCCCGGTTTACGGCAAACAGTGGCGCGCCTGGCCGACGCCGGATGGCCGCCATATCGATCAGATTTCAACGGTCATTGAGCAGTTGAAAAACGATCCGGACTCGCGCCGCATTATCGTCTCGGCGTGGAACGTCGGTGAACTGGACAAAATGGCGCTGGCCCCGTGCCACGCTTTCTTCCAGTTCTATGTGGCAGATGGCAAGCTCTCTTGCCAGCTCTACCAGCGTTCGTGCGACGTCTTCCTCGGCCTGCCGTTCAATATCGCCAGCTACGCGTTGCTGGTACACATGATGGCGCAGCAGTGCGATCTTGAGCCGGGTGACTTTGTCTGGACCGGTGGCGATACGCACCTCTACAGCAACCATCTCGAGCAGGCGCGCTTGCAGCTGAGCCGTGAACCGCGTGCGTTACCGAAACTGGTGATCAAGCGTAAACCCGCGTCGCTGTTTGATTACCGTTTCGAAGACTTCGAGATTGAAGGCTACGATCCGCACCCTGCGATCAAAGCGCCGGTCGCTATCTGACCTCGCTCAGCCTGACACAACCGGCGCGCTAACGTGCCGGTTTTTTTGCCTACAAACCGCTTTTTCGGCGCAGCTTCCAGCCTCGATGTAACCCGCTGCAACCGCTGCTTTTCCTTGCGTAACGTCTCGTAAACCTGCGTTTTCTCCCTCGACGAATATCTCTCCCGGCGACAGACTGCCGCCATGAAAAAAGAAGATGGTTTTACGCTGATTGAAACCCTCGTTGCCGTGGCGCTGATCGCCATCCTCAGTGCAGCGGGGATTTCCGGCTGGCAGAGCTGGCAAGCGCAGCAGCGGCTGTGGCAAACCGCGCTGCAGGCGCGCCATTTCCTTGAGCGCTTGCGGGAAGAGGCCAACTGGCATAACCAATCGCAGGTTGTTTACAGCGTGCGGGAAGGGGAGCGGTGGTGTTTGCTGAATATACCGGCGGCACGTTGCTCAGCAGAGCAGGCGTTAACGATGCACCCGGCCTGGCCGGATGTCGCGCTGGCTGATGTTACGCCGTCGCTCGGCTTTTATGGTTTACGCAATACCGCCTGGCCGGGGCATATCCGCCTGCGCAACAGTGCCGGGGAGTGGCGAGTGGTGGTCTCCGCATGGGGAAGGATCAGAATGTGTCAGCCTGGGGGAGGGAGTGTATGTTAAAAGGTCAGCGCGGCTTTTCCTTGCTGGAGACGCTGCTGGCGATGGCCATCGGTAGCGTGCTGCTGCTTGCTTCCGCCCGCTTTCTGCCCGGTCTACAGACTGCCCTTATGCAACACACCCGGCTGCAGACCATCGAAGATGACCTCTGGCAGCGGCTGCGGGCTGTCGCTAAACACATGCAGCGCGCAGGTTACTGCCGCGGAAGCTGTAGCGGTCAGCCGCTTTTTATCAGCGCCAAAGGGGAGTGCGTCATTGCACAGTGGGATGCTAACAGCAACGGTCATTGGGAGAGCGCACCCAGTAATGATGCGGAACAAACGGCCTTTCGCCTGCAAAATGGCGCACTGGAAACGCTACGCGGCGCGACCTCCTGCGCCGGGCGGGGATGGGAGAAAGTCACCGATCCGGCGCAGATGCGCGTAGAGCGCTTTAGCGTGACTCAACGCCAGATGGCAGGCTTTGCGCCACAGCTCACGATTCTGCTTACCGCCAGCCTGCCGGGCGCAACTGAGAAAACGGTGAGCGGCGAGCTAACCGTCAGCGGGTATAACCTGTGAATCGGCAGCTTGGCGTATCTTCCCTGGCACTGGTGCTTCTGTTGCTGCTGCTGGGTAGCCTGATGCTTAACGGTCTCAACCAACAGCTGACCAGCCATATATGGCGGGTCAATCGTGAAAGGCAGGGAATACTCAGCACCGCAGAGGTTTCATCGGCGATGGAGTTAGCGCGCCACAGGCGATGGCCGTCAGAGCCTGCATTACAGTGCCTGCAGCCTGCAGCAGAGGGCGTGCGAAGCTGCCTGCGTATTTTCGCCGACGGCTCAGCCCTGCTGATCGTCGCCAGCGCAGAAGCCGCGTTATGGCGGCTTGGGCGGGTAGAGGGTGAGCTGGTTCGCTTCTCGCCACACGGCTGGAGCGATTTCTGCCCGCTTACGGAGAGCGCATTATGTCAACTTCCCTGAGTCGGGAGCGGGGTTTTAGTCTGACGGAAGTCCTGCTGGCCATAGTGTTGATGGTAATGGTGGTCACTGCTCTTGGCGGGTATCATCGCGCCTTGTCCAGCGGGTTTTCAGCCACCAGCCAGTGGCGGCAGCTCTGGCGCTATGCGTGGCAGCAGGCTCAACCTAACGCGACACCACTCCCTTCGGGCTGGCAGGTTTCGCGGGGGCAGACAACAACAGAAGGATGTGTCAGCATCAACGTCACCGTTATCTCGCCACAGGGCAGGCAGGGGAAAATGACGCAACTTTTTTGCCCAAACAGTCAGTAGTCAGGAGCACGTATGTTAAGGGTTTATCACTCCAATCGTCTGGATGTGCTTGAAGCACTGATGGAGTTTATCGTTGAGCATGACAGGCTCGACGACCCCTTTGCGCCGGAAGTAATCATGGTGCAAAGCACCGGTATGGCGCAGTGGCTGCAGATGACCCTGGCACAAAAATTTGGTATCGCCGCCAATATCACCTTTCCGCTACCCGCGAGCTTTATCTGGGAGATGTTCGTTACCGTTCTGGACGATATTCCCAAAGAGAGCGCGTTCAACAAACAGAGTATGAGCTGGAAGCTGATGTCGCTGCTGCCTGCACTGCTGGAGCATGAAGATTTTGCCATGCTGCATCACTATCTCCACGATGATGATGACAAGCGTAAGCTGTTCCAGCTCTGCTCACGCGTGGCGGATCTTTACGATCAGTATCTGGTTTATCGCCCGGAGTGGCTGACGCGATGGGAGGCGGGTGAACGGGTCGACGGTCTGGACGATGCGCAGCGCTGGCAGGCGCCGCTCTGGCGCGCGTTGGTTGAGCATACCCGCGAGTTAGGTCAGCCCCACTGGCACCGCGCTAACCTTTATCAGCGCTTTATCTCCCGGCTTGAATCGGCGAAAGCGCCACCAGCCGGGCTGCCTGCCCGCGTATTTATCTGCGGCATCTCCGCGCTGCCGCCTGTCTACCTGCAAGCCCTGCAGGCGCTCGGCAAACATATTGATGTCCACCTGCTGTTTACTAACCCCTGTCGCTACTACTGGGGCGATATCAAAGACCCGGCATTTCTCGCACGGCTTGTCACCCGACGCCGCCGCCATCACCGGGATGACCGCCAGTTTCCTCTTTTCCGCGATACGCAAAGCGCGGAAGGTCTGTTCAATGGCGAAGGGGAGCAGGACGTGGGTAATCCGCTGCTGGCCTCCTGGGGCAAGCTGGGCCGCGACAACATCTTTTTGCTGGCGGGGATGGAACGCTATGAAGAGCTGGATGCCTTTGTCGACATTACGCCGGGAACGCTTCTGCAAAATTTGAAATACGACATCCTTGAGCTGCAAAACAGTGCGGTAGCCGGTGTTACGGCAGAGGAGTTTGCGCGTAGCGATAACAAGCGTCCGCTCGATCCAGAGGATCGCAGCGTCACGGTGCATATCTGCCACAGCCCGCAGCGGGAGGTGGAAGTGCTGCACGATCGTCTTTTGGCGATGCTGGAGGAGGATCCGGAACTGACGCCGCGCGATATCGTGGTGATGGTGGCGGATATCGACAGTTACAGCCCCTATATTCAGGCGGTGTTCGGCAGCGCCAGCGGCGAACGCTACATTCCCTATGCGGTATCCGACCGCCGTGCGCGTCAGGCCCACCCCGCGCTGCAAGCCTTTATCAGCCTCTTATCGCTGCCGGACAGCCGCTTCGTCTCGGAAGATGTGCTCGCCCTGCTGGATGTCCCGGTGCTGGCGGCCCGTTTCAACATTACCGAAGAGGGGCTGCGCTACCTGCGCCTGTGGGTAAACGAGTCCGGTATTCGCTGGGGGATGGATGATGACAACGTGCGCGAGCTCGAACTGCCGCCAACCGGGCAGCACACCTGGCAGTTTGGCCTGACGCGTATGCTGCTCGGCTACGCCATGGAGAGCCGCCAGGGCGAGTGGCAGTCAATTCTTCCTTATGATGAGTCGAGCGGTTTGATTGCGGAGCTTGTTGGGCACCTGGCCTCTCTGCTGATGCAACTCAATATCTGGCGTCAGGGTCTTGCCGAAGAGCGCCCACTCGAGGAGTGGCTACCTGTCTGCCGTGAGATGCTTAATGACTTCTTCCTGCCGGATCAGGAGACCGAAGCCGCGCTGGCGCTGATCGAGCAGCAGTGGCAGGCGATTATCGCCCAGGGCGTTGGCGCAAGCTATGGCGAAGCGATTCCGATCTCTCTGCTGCGTGATGAGCTGGCTCAGCGCCTCGATCAGGAGCGCATCAGTCAGCGCTTCCTCGCCGGCCCGGTCAACATCTGTACGCTGATGCCGATGCGCTCGATCCCATTCAGGGTAGTTTGCCTGCTGGGGATGAACGACGGCATCTATCCGCGTACTCTTCCCCCGCTCGGTTTTGATCTGATGAGCCAGAAACCGCAGCGCGGCGATCGTAGCCGCCGCGATGATGACCGCTACCTCTTCCTGGAGGCGCTCATCTCTGCTCAACAGCAGCTCTACATCAGCTATATAGGCCGTTCGATCCAGGATAACAAAGAGCGTTTTCCTTCGGTGCTGGTGCAGGAGCTTGTGGACTATATCGGCCAGAGCCATCATCTGCCGGGTGATGAGGCTCTTAACTGCGATGAAAGCGAGCGGCGGGTGAAGGCGCATATCACCCATCTGCACACCCGCATGCCGTTCGACCCGGCTAACTATACGGTGGATGAGTGGCAGAGCTATGCCCGCGACTGGCTGCCCGCCGCAAGCCTGCAGGGTGAAGAGCATTTGCCCTTTATCCAGACGCTGGAGACACCAGCGCTGGAGACGCTGGCCTTCGACCAGCTTCAACGATTCTGGGCGCACCCGGTGCGCGCCTTCTTCCAGATGCGTCTGCGGGTGAATTTCCGCCCTGAAGAGAGCGATATTCCTGACGCTGAGCCCTTTATTCTCGATGGCCTGGATCGCTACCAGCTTAACGACGAGCTACTGAATGCGCTGGTTGAAGAGCAGGATGCGGAAAAACTGTTCCGCCGCTATCGGGCTGCGGGTGTGCTGCCGTACGGGGCGTTTGGTGAAATTGTCTGGGAGACGCAATGTAAGGAGATGCAGGCGCTGGCCAGCCGCGTTATTGAGCATCGCCAACCGGCAGACAGCCTCGAGATCGACCTGCACTGCGCGGGCGTTCACCTGACCGGATGGCTGGCCCACGTGCAGCCGGACGGGCTGCTGCGCTGGCGTCCATCGCAGCTTAAGGTCTCCCAGGGGCTGCAACTTTGGCTGGAACATCTTGTCTACTGTGCCAGTGGCGGAACGGGAGAGAGCCGCCTCTTTGTGCGTAAAGATGGTCAGTGGCGTTTCCCGCCGCTGCCGCCTGAAGAGGCGCTGCGCTACCTGGCGTTAATGATCGAAGGCTACCGCGAAGGAATGGCGAAACCCTTGCTGCTATTGCCCGAAAGCGGCGGCGCATGGATAAAGGCCTGTTATGACGCAGCAAATGATGCCATGGTAAAGGACGACGAGACGTTGCAAAAAGCACAGAGCAAATTTTTGCAGGCGTATGAAGGCAACATGGTGGTCAGCGGTGAAGGTGCCGATATCTGGTATCAGCGTCTGTGGCGAACCCTGGAGCCGGAGTACTTCGCGGAGATTACCGCACAGGCGCAACGTTTTCTGTTACCGCTTTATCGACACAATCAGCCCGCCTGACGGTATAAAAATTGCGCAGAGGGGAGCCATCCCTTATTATGCGCGACGGTCACGGACTGATATAACACGCGTGCTGGCGCTGTCAGCACACATTTACCTGCTACTCCGGCGGTTATCGGGGGAGCAGGAAAAGTTAATGATGAGGTTCGTGAATGCCCCGCAGCACCTGGTTAACTATCTTCGTTCTGTTTTTTGCCCTGTGGGCGCCACTCAGTCAGGCTGATACCGGCTGGCAGCCTGTGAAAGAGACTATCCGTAAGAGCGACAAAGATACGCGGCAGTATCAGGCTATCCGCCTGGATAACGGCATGGTCGTGCTGCTGGTTTCGGATGCGCAGGCTGTCAAATCCCTCTCTGCGCTGGTTGTCCCGGTCGGCTCGCTCGAAGATCCTGATAGCCACCCAGGCCTTGCTCACTATCTTGAGCATATGACGCTGATGGGGTCGAAAAAGTATCCGCAGCCAGACAGCCTTGCTGAATACCTCAAAATGCACGGCGGCAGCCATAATGCCAGCACCGCGCCTTATCGCACCGCTTACTATCTGGAAGTGGAGAACGACGCGCTGGACGGAGCCGTGGATCGCTTAGCCGATGCCATTGCCGAGCCGCTGCTGGCAAAGAAGTACGCCGAGCGGGAGCGTAACGCGGTCAACGCAGAGCTGACCATGGCACGCACCCGTGACGGCATGCGCATGGCGCAGGTGAGTGCGGAGACCATAAACCCGGCTCACCCCGGCGCGCGCTTCTCCGGCGGCAATCTGGAAACCCTCAGCGATAAACCGGGCAGCCCGGTGCACGACGCGCTGCTGGCGTTTCGCGATAAGTACTACTCGGCAAACCTGATGAAAGCGGTGATTTACAGCAATCGCCCGCTTAACGAGCTGGCGACGCTCGCGGTGGAGACCTATGGCCGGGTTCCCAACAAAAATATCACCCGGCCGGAGATCACCGTACCGGTGGTAACAGATGCGCAAAAAGGCATCATCATTCACTACGTGCCGGAAGTGCCGAACAAGGTACTGCGCGTTGAGTTTCGTATCGATAACAACACGGCGGCCTTTCGCAGCAAAACCGACGAGCTGATTACCTATCTGATTGGCAACCGCAGCCCGGGCACGCTCTCGGACTGGCTGCAAAGCCAGGGGCTGGTTGAGGGCATTCGCGGTGATTCCGACCCTGTGGTCAACGGCAACAGCGGCGTACTGGCCATCTCCGCTACCCTGACGGATAAAGGGCTGGCGAACCGCGATCGGGTTGTTGCCGCTATCTTCAGCTATCTGCAACTGCTGCGCGAAAAGGGGATCGATAAACGCTATTTCGACGAGCTGGCGCACATTCTGGATCTCGATTTCCGCTACCCGTCGATCACCCGCGATATGGATTATGTTGAGTGGCTTGCCGACACGATGATCCGCGTACCGGTTGCTCACACCCTGGATTCCGTCAACATCGCCGACCAGTTTGACGCTAAAGCGGTGCAGGCGCGTCTTGATGAGATGACACCGCAAAACGCGCGTATCTGGTATATCAGCCCCGATGAGCCACACAACAAAAAAGCCTACTTTGTTGATGCCCCTTATCAGGTGGAGAAAATTACTCCCGATCGCTTTGCTGCCTGGCAAAAAGATGAAGCAGGGATCGAGCTGAAATTCCCGGAGCTCAACCCCTATATCCCGGATGACTTCTCGCTGATCGCCCCGGCAAAGAGATATACGCACCCGGAGCTAATCGTTGATGAACCGACGCTGCGCGTGGTCTATATGCCGAGCCGCTACTTCGCCAATGAACCACGCGCGGATGTCAGCGTGGTGCTGCGTAATCCGCAGGCGATGGACAGCGCAAAAAATCAGGTGCTGTTTGCCTTAAATGATTACCTGGCAGGGCTGGCGCTCGATCAGCTCAGCAACCAGGCCGCCGTCGGCGGGATAGGTTTCTCTACCAATGCCAACAACGGGTTAATGCTGAATGCCAACGGCTATACCCAGCGCCTGCCGCAACTCTTCAGCGCCTTGCTGGAGGGGTATTTCAGCTATACGCCAACCGAGGAGCAGCTGACGCAGGCGAAATCCTGGTATAGCAGGATGATGGCCTCGGCGGAGAAGGGCAAAGCGTTTGACCAGGCGATTATGCCGGTGCAGATGATATCGCAGGTGCCCTACTTCCCGCGCGAAGCGCGCCGAGCGCTGCTGCCGTCGATCACCGTGCAGGACATTCTTCATTATCGCGATGCGCTGAAGCACAATGCGCGCCCGGAGTTCCTGGTGGTGGGCAACCTGAGCGAAGAGCAGGCGAAAGATCTGGCCCGCAACGTGCAAAAACAGCTTGGTACCCGCGGTAACGAATGGTGTCGCAACAAAGACGTGCTGGTGGATAAAAAGCAGAACGTCATGTTTGAGAAAGCGGGCAACAGCACCGATTCCGCGCTGGCTGCCGTTTTTGTGCCGACCGGTTTCGATGAGTACAGCAGCTCGGCTTACAGCGCGATGCTCGGGCAAATTGTGCAGCCGTGGTTCTACAACCAGCTGCGTACCGAAGAGCAGCTCGGTTATGCCGTCTTTGCTTTTCCAGTCAATGTGGGACGCCAGTGGGGAATGGGCTTTCTGTTGCAGAGCAATGAGAAGCAGCCCGCCTGGCTCTGGGAGCGTTATAAAGCCTTCTTCCCGACTGCTGAAGCGCGCCTGCGCGCGATGAAGCCGGAGGAGTTTGCGCAGATCCAGCAGGGCGTCATTGCGCAAATGCTGCAAGCGCCGCAGACATTAGGCGAGGAGGCTTCCAAATTGAGCAAAGATTTCGATCGCGGCAATATGCGCTTCGATTCACGTGATAAAGTAGTGGCCCAAATAAAAGCGCTGACGCCGCAAAAGCTTGCGGACTTCTTCCATCAGGCGGTGGTTGAGCCGCAAGGTATGGCGATACTGTCACAGATCTCCGGAAGCCAGAGCGGAAAAGCCGACTACGCGCGCCCTGACGGCTGGAAGGTCTGGAAGGACGCCAGCGCTTTGCAGCAATCCTTACCCTTGATGAGCGAGAAAAATGAGTGAAACGACCGCTGAGACCCTTGATCCCCTGCGCCTGCCGCTTACCGGCGAGCGCCTGATTGAAGCCTCGGCGGGCACCGGTAAGACCTTCACCATCGCCGCGCTCTATTTGCGGCTGTTACTCGGGCTTGGCGGCAATGCCGCCTTCCCCCGCCCGCTCAACGTCGAAGAGCTGCTGGTGGTTACCTTCACCGAAGCGGCGACGGAAGAGCTGCGCGGGCGCATTCGCAGCAACATCCATGAGCTACGCATTGCCTGCCTGCGTGAAAGCAGCGACAACCCGCTCTACGCCAGTCTGCTGGCAGAGATTGAGGACAAACAGCAGGCCTCCCATTGGCTGATGCTGGCGGAACGGCAGATGGATGAAGCCGCTGTCTTTACCATCCACGGTTTTTGCCAGCGCATGCTCAGCCTCAACGCCTTTGAATCCGGCATGCTGTTTGAACTGAAACTGCTGGAAGATGAAACCCTGCTGCGTTATCAGGCCTGCGCCGACTTCTGGCGTCGCCACTGCTACCCGCTGCCGCGCGGCATTGCGCAGGTGATCCATGATTTGTGGAAGGGGCCGCAGGATCTTCTCAGGTCCATTGACCGCTATCTGCAGGGGGAAGCCCCGCAGATCAAATCCCCGCCGCCGGAGGAGGAGACCCTCGCTTCGCGCCATGCACAGATTGTCTCGCAGATTGATGCGGTGAAGCGTCAGTGGCTCGACTCCGTGAGTGAGCTGGAGCCGCTGCTTGAAAATTCTGGCATTGACCGGCGCAAGTTTAACCGCGGCAACCAGGGAAAGTGGATTGAGAAGATCTCCGCCTGGGCGCAGGAGGAGACCAGCACCTATCTGCTGCCGGATGCGCTGGAGAAGTTCTCGCAGGCATTTCTCGCCCAGCGCACCAAAGCGGGCGGCGTGGTGCCGGAGCATCCGCTATTTGTCGCCATCGAAACGCTGCTGGCGCAGCCGCTAACCCTGAGCGATCTGGTGTTGACCCGCGCGATGCGCGAAATCCGCGATGCGGTAGCAAAAGAGAAGCGCCGCCGCGGTGAGCTCGGTTTTGACGATATGCTCAGCCGGCTCGATCACGCCCTGCAAAGCCCGAACGGTGAGGCGCTGGCTGCGGCTATCCGCACCCGTTTTCCGGTGGCGATGATCGATGAATTTCAGGATACCGACCCGCAACAGTACCGCATCTTTAGCCGTATCTGGCTGAATCAGCCCGACTGCGGCCTGCTGCTGATTGGCGATCCTAAACAGGCGATCTACGCTTTTCGCGGCGCCGATATCTTCACCTATATGAAAGCACGCGACGAAGTGAGCGCCCGCTATACCCTTGACACCAACTGGCGCTCGTCGCCGGGGATGATCGCCAGCGTCAACCGGCTCTTTAGCCAGATGGACGACGCGTTTATGTTTCGCCAGATCCCCTTCCTGCCGGTGAAAGCGGCTACGCGAAACAGCGGGCTGCGCTTTGCGGTGAAGGGGGAAACCCAGCCGTCGATGAAGCTGTGGTTAATGGAGGGCGAAGGCGTTGGCGTGGGTGATTACCAGAGCTTTATGGCCCAGCTCTGCGCGATGCAGATTCGCGACTGGCTCAGCGCCGGGCAGGCAGGCGATGCGCTGCTCTACGAAGGGGCTAAAGCGCGGCCGGTGAAAGCCTCGGATATCACCGTGCTGGTGCGCAGCCGTCATGAAGCATCGCTGATCCGCGATGCGCTGACGCTGCTCGGTATTCCCTCGGTCTACCTCTCTAACCGTGACAGCGTGTTTGAAACGCCGGAAGCGCAGGAGCTGCTCTGGCTGCTGCATGCGGTGCTGACGCCGGAGCGCGAAAATACGCTGCGCAGCGCGCTGGCAACCTCAATGCTCGGCTTGACGGCGCGGGATATCGACGCGCTCAATCTGGATGAAGAGGCCTGGGATCGGGTGGTTGAGGAGTTCTCTCACTATCGCGAACTGTGGCAAAAGCGCGGCGTGATGGCGATGCTGCGCACGCTGATGAGCGCGCGGAATGTGGCGGAAAACCTGCTCGCCACGCCCGGCGGGGAGCGGCGCTTAACGGACATTTTGCATATCAGCGAGCTGTTGCAGGAGGCGGGCACGCAGCTTGAAAGTGAGCACGCACTTACCCGCTGGCTGACGCAGCATATCGCCGAGCCGAACACCAGCGCCGCCAGCGAGCAGATGCGTCTGGAGAGCGATAAGCACCTGGTGCAGATTGTCACCATCCACAAATCGAAAGGCCTTGAGTACCCGCTGGTCTGGCTGCCGTTTATCGCCAACTTCCGCATTCAGGACCAGGGCTTCTATCACGATCGCGCCTCGTTCAACGCGGTGCTCGATCTCAGTCATGCCGAAGAGAGCATTGAACTGGCGGAGGCAGAGCGGCTGGCGGAAGATTTACGCCTGCTCTATGTGGCGCTCACCCGTTCGGTGTGGCACTGCAGCCTCGGTATCGCGCCGCTGTTTCGCCGGCGTGGCGAGAAGAGCGGGCCCACTGATTTCCACCTCAGCGCGCTGGGCCGGCTGATTCAGAAGGGCGAGGCGCTGGATGCCGCCGGGCTGCGCCAGGCGCTGGCAGAAATCTGCAATGAGGAGATTGTGCTGGCGACGCCGCCCACGCCGGACACCGAGCGCTGGGAGTTGCCGCAGCCGCAGCCGCCCGCGCTCAGTGTGCGTGAAGTGATGCGCCGGGTCGCCGATGACTGGCGTGTGACCAGTTACTCCGGCTTACAGCAGCGCGGTCATGGCCTTGCCCAGGATCTGCTCCCACGTCTTGACGTCGATGCCGCAGGTGAGCGCGAGGTGCAGACGCAGCCGATGCTGACCCCGCATGAGTTTCCGCGCGGCGCAGCGCCGGGCACCTTCTTACACAGTCTGTTTGAAGATATCGACTTTACCCAGCCGGTGTCGCCGGAGTGGGTGGCAGAAAAGCTGCTGGTGGCAGGGTACGAGGAGCACTGGCAGCCGGTGTTGAGTAACTGGCTGGAGACGGTGCTGCACGCGCCGCTTACCGCAGCCGGAGTCTCTCTTAGCCAGTTGACGGCCAAAGATAAACAGGTCGAGATGGAGTTTTACCTGCCCATCAGCGCCACGCTCAGCGCAGAGGCGCTCGACGGGCTGATTCGCCGCTACGATCCGCTGTCGGCCGGCTGCGCGCCGCTCGATTTTCGCGACGTGCGCGGGATGCTGAAGGGCTTTATCGATCTGGTGTTTCGCCATCAGGGGCGCTACTACCTGCTTGATTACAAATCCAACTGGCTGGGCGAAAACGCGCAGGCCTATACGCAAGAGGCGATGGCGGCAGCGATGCAGTCCCATCGTTACGATCTGCAGTACCAGCTCTATACCCTGGCGCTGCACCGCTATTTACGACACCGCATCGCCGATTACGACTATGAGCGCCATTTCGGCGGTGTGATCTACCTCTTTTTACGCGGTGTGGAGGCGCAGCAACCGGAGCAGGGGATTTTCACCACCCGCCCGGATGCGGCGCTGATAGCCCGCATGGATACCCTGTTTGCAGGTGAAGTACCGGAGATGACGCCATGAATGTGCAGGCTTTACTGCAAGAAGCGATGGAGCAGAAGCTGCTGCGTCCGCTGGACGTGCAGTTTGCCCTGACGGTGGCTGGCACGGAAGAGCCCGCGTTGCTACTGGCGGCAGCGCTGCTAAGTCGCGATGCCGGAGAGGGGCATGTCTGTTTGCCGCTTTCACGCCTGACGCCCGACGTGTTCGGCAATGATTCGCCCCTCGCGCGTCAGCTGTTTGAGATGGCCGGTCCGCCGGACGACTGGCAGGCGCTGCTGCTTGCCTCTCCGGCGGTGGGTGACGGCAGCGGCGCGACGCCGATAATTTTGCACGACGCGCGCCTCTACCTGAACCGTATGTGGTGGAACGAGCGGCGCGTTGCGGAGTTCTTCGCCGCCCAGCAGACCGTTGATGAGGCGGATGAAGCCCGGCTTTCAGCGGCGCTGGCCTCGCTCTTTCCGGCAGATAATGAAACGGATGTGAACTGGCAAAAAGTTGCTGCTGCCGTGGCGCTCACCCGACGAATTTCGGTGATCTCCGGCGGGCCGGGAACCGGCAAAACCACCACCGTGGCGAAGCTGCTGGCGGCGCTGGTACAGACGCTCGATGGCAACCGCTGCCGTATCTGCCTGGCTGCGCCCACCGGTAAAGCCGCCGCGCGGTTAACCGAATCGCTTGGCAATGCGCTGCGCCAGCTGCCGCTTGATGAGGCGCAAAAAGCGATGCTGCCGGAGGAGGCCAGTACGCTGCACAGGCTGCTCGGCGCACAGCCGGGAAGCCAGCGCATGCGCCATCACGCGCTCAATCCGCTGCATCTGGATGTGCTGGTGGTGGATGAGGCATCGATGATTGACCTGCCGATGATGTCGCGGCTGATTGACGCTTTGCCGCCGCGGGCGCGGGTGATTTTCCTCGGCGATCGCGATCAACTGGCGTCCGTCGAGGCCGGTGCGGTGCTGGGGGATATCTGCGCCTGGGTAAATGCTGGTTACAGCGCGACGCGCGCGGCACAACTCTCAAGGTTGACCGGCGCGGAAGTGCCCGCAGGCGAAGGCGAGGCGGCCACCGCGCTGCGTGACAGCCTCTGCCTTCTGCAAAAAAGTTACCGCTTCGGCAGCCACTCCGGCATCGGTCAGCTGGCCGCCGCGGTCAACCGCGGTGATAAGCGCGCCACTCAGGCGGTCTTCAGCCAGGGTTTTGAGGATATTGAGCGTAAACCGCTTAGCAGCGCCGAGGCGTACCAGGAGATGATTGACGATGCGCTGGCGGGCTATGCGCACTATCTCGCGCTGGTGCAGGGCCACGCCGAGCCGGAAGCGATTATCGCCGCCTTCGGCGAATACCAGCTGCTCTGCGCGCTGCGCGAAGGGCCGTTTGGTGTCAGCGGGCTGAATGAACGGCTTGAGCTGGCGCTGGTGCGTCAGCGTAAAATTAGCCGCCAGCCCTTCTCGCGCTGGTATCACGGCAGGCCGGTAATGATCTCACGCAATGACTCCGCGCTGGGTCTCTTCAACGGCGATATTGGCATCGCGCTGGATCAGGGGCAGGGGATGCGCGTCTGGTTCCCGCTACCGGGTGGGAAGATCAAGTCAGTGCAGCCGAGCCGTTTGCCGGAGCATGAAACCGCCTGGGCGATGACGGTGCATAAGTCGCAGGGTTCGGAGTTCGATCACGCCGCGCTAATCCTGCCTGCGCAAAACGTGCCGGTAGTGACGCGCGAGCTGGTCTACACCGCGATTACCCGCGCGCGTAAACGACTCTCGCTCTATGCCGATGAGCGCGTGCTGGGCCAGGCAATCGCCACCCGCACCGAACGGCGCAGCGGCCTTGAAGCGCTCTTCAGCGCCCTGAAATAAAACGCCCCGCACAGGGCGGGGCGTGGATCAGGTGAGATCGGCCATCAGCACCTTTGAGCGCCGCTGGTAGTTGTACATCTGCTTTTTGGTTTCGGGCAGCGAATCGATATCCACCGGCGTAAAGCCGCGCTCCTGGAACCAGTGAATGCTGCGGGTGGTAAGCACAAACAGCTTGCTGAGGCCCATCTGCCGCGCCTGCAGGGCAATGCGTTCCAGCAGCGCTTCGCCGCGTGACGAGCTGCGATAATCAGGATGCACCGCCACGCAGGCCATCTCGCCAATCTTCTCTTCCGGGAAGGGGTAGAGCGCCGCGCAGGCGATGGTGAGATTGTCACGCTCAATAATCGTGAACTTATCGATCTCCATCTCCAGCTGCTCGCGGGAGCGGCGCACCAGGATGCCCTGCTGTTCAAGTGGACGAATGAGTTCCAGAATGCCACCAATATCGTTAATGGTGGCGCGGCGGATCTGCTCGGCGCTCTCCATCACAATCTGCGTACCGATCCCGTCGCGGGAAAAGAGTTCCTGCAGCAGGGAGCCATCTTCCTGATAGCTGATTAAATGGCTGCGACGCACGCCGCTGCGACACGCCTTTACCGCGCCGCGCAGGAAACGCACGGTGCCGGAGTGGTAGTCGCCGCGTTGCTCCAGCTCTTCCACACGCGCCTGCGCGTCGTTAGGGAAAAGTTCTGAGACAATCTCGCCCTCATCGTTCATGACACCCTGCGCCGAGCAAAAGCCGATCATCTTTTCTGCTTTCAGCTTGATCGCCAGCTGCGTGGCAATCTCTTCGGAGGTGAGGTTAAAGCTTTCACCGGTAACGGAGACCGCAACCGGCCCCATCAGCACGATTGCGCCGCTGTCGAGCTGGCGATGGATCGCCTCTTCATCAATACGGCGAATGCGGCCGCTGTGGCAGTAGTCGACCCCGTCGTCAACGCCCAGCGGCTGCGAAATAATAAAGTTACCGCTGACCACGTTGATGTGCGCGCCCTGCAACGGCGTGTTGTTGAGGCTCATCGACAGCCGCGCGGTGATATCCAGCTGCAGAAGACCTGCGGCCTGTTTCACCAGTTCAAGGGTTTTAGCATCGGTGACGCGGGTGTGTTTGTGATAGAGCGGTTCGTGGTGGTGTTCAGCAAGGTTGGCGTCGATTTGCGGGCGCGCGCCATAGACCACCACCAGCCTGATCCCGAGGCTATGCAGCAGGCCGATGTCGTTGACAATGCTGGAGAAGTTTTCATGCTCGATAGCTTCACCCCCGAGCATAATGACGAATGTCTTCCCCCGATGGGCGTTGATATAGGGAACGGAATGGCGGAATCCCTGCACCAGTTCGGTTCTGCGCTCTTTGACCACGGCCTGTCCTCACTGCATGATTATTCGTAAAAATTGTATTTTTATTCTTTTATCACCTTCGCTGCAAGCACAAATTTTCTTAACTCAGGATCCCCCCCTCTTCAGGAAGCATAGCGCCAGACATATGTTTACCCTTTAAAAGATGACAGTTTATGCATCATTCGCTAAAGTTTTCCGTCAATTCTGACGTTAAGCATTATCTAAACAAATTGCTCGGGAGAAGCATGTCGGGAAGTCATTCAGCGCTGAGCCGCCGCAAATTATTACAGGGTGTGGGGGCGATGTGGTTATTAAGCGTGAGCCAGGTTGGCCTGGCCGCCGTCAGTCAGGTGGTCGCCGTGCGCGTCTGGCCTGCGTCCAGCTATACCCGTGTGACGGTGGAATCGAACCGCGTGGTGAAGTACAAACAGTTCGCTTTGAGCAATCCTGACCGCCTGGTGGTAGACCTGCAAGGCGTACACCTTAACTCCGTGCTCAAGGGCATGGGAACGCAGATCCGCAGTGACGATCCCTTTATCAAATCTGCCCGCGTGGGTCAGTTCGATCCGCAGACGGTGCGCATGGTGTTTGAACTTAAGCAGAACGTGAAACCGCAACTCTTTGCGCTGGCGCCGGTCGCAGGCTTCAAAGAGCGTCTGGTGATGGATCTCTATCCGGCAAATGCGCAGGATGTGCAGGATCCGCTGCTGGCGCTGCTTGAAGAGTACAACCAGGGCGATCTCGATAAGCAGGTGCCGCCTGCGCAGAGCGGCCCGCAGCCGGGCAAAGCCGGGCGCGACAGGCCGATTGTGATCATGCTCGATCCCGGCCATGGCGGGGAAGATCCGGGGGCGACGGGGAAATACAAAACCCGTGAGAAGGATGTGGTTCTGCAAATCGCCCGCCGCCTGCATGCGCTGATCGAGAAAGAGGGCAATATGAAGTCCTATATGACCCGCAATGAAGATGTTTTTATTCCGTTGAAGGTGCGGGTGGCAAAAGCGCAGAAGCAGCGCGCCGACCTCTTTGTCTCAATTCACGCCGATGCCTTTAGCAGCCGTCAGCCGCACGGTTCGTCCGTTTTCGCCCTCTCGACCAAAGGGGCGACCAGTACGGCGGCGAAATATCTGGCGGATACGCAGAACGCGGCGGACTTGATTGGTGGCGTAAGCAAAAGCGGTGACCGCTATCTCGATCACACCATGTTCGATATGGTGCAGTCGCTGACCATCAACGACAGCCTGAAGTTTGGCAAAGCGGTGCTTAACAAGCTGGGGCGCGTCAATAACCTGCACAAGAATAGCGTTGAGCAGGCGGGCTTTGCGGTGCTGAAAGCGCCGGATATCCCGTCGATTCTGGTTGAGACGGCGTTTATCAGTAACGTTGAGGAAGAGCGCAAGCTCAAGACCGCAAAATTCCAGCAGGAAGTGGCAGAGTCAATTCTGGCGGGGATTAAAGCCTACTTCGCGGATGGCGCGACGCTGGCGAGAAGGGGATAACAGAATGGCGCCGAAGGGCGCCATTTTTTCTCGTGTTTGCTGAGCGCTTTTACCAACGCCAGAAACAAAAAAACACCCGTTAAGGTGTTTATTGTGTTGGTTGCGGGGGCCGGATTTGAACCGACGACCTTCGGGTTATGAGCCCGACGAGCTACCAGGCTGCTCCACCCCGCGTCCGTCTGTTTACACTTCCATCATGTAAACTTTTTCTTTCTTCCACATTTTAATTGGTTGCGGGAGCCGGATTTGAACCGACGACCTTCGGGTTATGAGCCCGACGAGCTACCAGGCTGCTCCATCCCGCGTCCGTGGAAGCGCACTATACGCCGCAGACGATTTGATGCAACCTTTTTTTTGCCACAATTGTCGATTTCAGGACTTTATGTTTAAAAACAATACAATGTGATTGATATTTGAACAAAACTGGCGTCGGAATGTTCTTGTGCATTTCATTAGCTACAGCGGTTTGTTATCTTCACCCGGCTCGGGGTTAACCAAAAGATGAGAAACAATGAAAGCACGTTGGGCTAAGTTCGTACTCACAGGCGCGATGGTGGCACTCCTCGCGTCTTGCTCTTCCAAACCGACCGATCGCGGTCAACAGTATAAAGACGGAAAATTCTCTCAGCCTTTTTCCCTCGTTAATCAGCCTGACGCCGTTGGCGCACCTATTAATGCCGGAGACTTCTCCGAGCAGGTGAGCCAGATTAGAAGCTCTGCGCCGCGCCTTTATGGCAACCAGAGCAGCGTCTATAACGCCATTGAAGCCTGGCTGCGCGCCGGAGGCGATACCCGCACGCTGCGCCAGTACGGCATTGATGCCTGGCAGATGGAAGGGACAGATAACTATGGCAACGTGCAGTTTACCGGCTACTACACGCCGGTGGTGCAGGCGCGCCACACCCGCCAGGGTGAGTTCCAGTACCCCATCTACCGCATGCCGCCAAAACGCGGCCGCCTGCCTTCGCGCGCGGAGATCTACGCCGGGGCGCTCAGCGAGAGCTATGTGCTGGCCTACAGCAACTCGCTGATGGACAACTTCATTATGGATGTGCAGGGCAGCGGCTACATCGATTTTGGCGACGGCAGCCCGCTCAACTTCTTTAGCTATGCCGGTAAAAATGGTCATGCCTATCGCAGTATCGGCAAAGTGCTGATCGATCGCGGTGAAGTGAAGCGCGAAGATATGTCGATGCAGGCGATCCGCGAATGGGGCGAGAAACACAGTGAAGCTGAAGTACGCGCGCTGCTCGAAGAGAACGCCTCCTTTGTCTTCTTTAAACCGCAATCCTGGGCACCGGTAAAAGGCGCCAGCTCCGTGCCGCTGATTGGCCGGGCGTCGGTCGCCTCTGATAAAACCGTCATCCCGCCGGGCACTACGCTGCTAGCGGAAGTGCCGCAACTGGACAGCAAAGGCAAGTTCAACGGTCAGTATGAGCTGCGCCTGATGGTGGCGCTGGATGTTGGTGGGGCAATTAAAGGCCAGCACTTCGACATCTATCAGGGTATCGGCGCGGAAGCCGGGCACCGCGCCGGCTGGTATAACCACTATGGCCGCGTCTGGATATTAAAGAACGCACCGGGCGCGGGTCTGACGGGCAACGTCTTTAGCGGCTAAGCGAATGTGGTAAACTCTTCACCCCTTCCGGTCCCGGAGGGGGTTCTCTGTTTTAGCTTGAGGTTTGTTATGTCAGCAGTAATCAGCGACGCCTGGCGCCAGCGCTTTGGCGGGACGGCGCGTTTGTATGGTGAAAAAGCGCTGCAGTGGTTTGCCGATGCGCATATCTGCGTGGTCGGCATCGGTGGCGTCGGCTCATGGGTCGCCGAAGCGCTGGCGCGCACCGGCATTGGCGCCATCACGCTGATTGATATGGATGATGTCTGCGTGACGAATACCAACCGGCAGATCCATGCCCTGCGCGACACCGTCGGCGAGGCGAAAGCGGAAGTGATGGCCGCGCGCATTCGCGACATCAACCCGGAGTGCCGTGTCACGGTGATCGATGATTTTGTCACCGCCGATAATGTGGCGCAGCTGATGAGCAGCTCATTCAGCTATGTGATTGATGCTATTGATAGCGTACGGCCAAAAGCGGCGCTGATCGCCTGGTGCCGACGCAATAAGATCCCGCTGGTGACTACCGGCGGTGCGGGCGGGCAGATCGATCCGACGCAGATTCAGGTGAGCGATCTGGCGAAAACCATTCAGGATCCGCTGGCGGCGAAGCTGCGCGAGCGGCTGAAAAGTGATTTTGGCGTGGTGAAAAACAGCAAGGGCAAACTCGGCATCGACTGCGTCTTCTCAACCGAAGCGCTGGTCTACCCGCAGGCGGATGGCTCGGTGTGTGCGATGAAAAGCAGCGCGGAAGGGCCAAAAAGAATGGATTGCGCCGCAGGGTTTGGCGCAGCAACGATGGTGACCGCCACCTTTGGCTTTGTCGCGGTCTCCCATGCGTTAAAAAAACTGATGGCGAAAGCGGAGCGTCAGGCCAGCGCCTGACGAGCCTGCTCCTGTACGGCGGCGGCCAGCGCCGCCAGCCCCTGGCTGCGCGAGGCGCTCAGCTGATTGCGCAGCCCCAACGCATCAAACAGCGCCAGCGGATCGTTCTCGATTAGCGTCTGCGGGCGTTTACCCTCCACCGCCGTCAGCAATACCGCTAACAAACCGCGCACAATGCGCCCTTCGCTGTCGCCAAAGAAGTGCAGCGTGCCGTCGGGCAGAAGCGTTGAGCCTAGCCAGACGCGGTTTTCGCAGCCGGGGATCTCCTGCGCCTGTGCTTTTATCTCGTCTGTTGCGGCAGGCAGCTGCTTGCCGAGCATAATCAGCTGGCGGTACTTCTCTTCCCACGCGCTGAGCGCACCAAAAGTCTGGCGCAGTGTCTCTTCAGTGACCACGGTGCCGAACGGGTGTCCGGCGAATGCAGGGCTTGTCATCAATCCACCAATAGTTCCAGAGCACGGTCGACGGCGCTGACCAGCGCATCGACATCCTGTTGAGTATTATAGGGCGCAAATGAGGCGCGTAGCGTGCCGTTGACGCCAAGCGCGGCGAGCAGCGGCTGGGCGCAGTGCTGGCCCGCGCGCAGAGCGATGCCGTAGCCCGCCAGCAGCGTCACCATATCGCTGTGATGCACACCTTCAAAGGTAAAGGCCAGCAGGCTGGAGTCCTGGCAGCGGAATGAGCGGAAACCGGGGCGCTGCGCAAGCTGCTCTTCTGCCAGCGTCGCCAGGCCGCGGCTGTAGCGTTCAGCCTGTGCAATATCAACCTCATGCAGCCACTCCAGCGCGGCGCTTAAGCCAATCACACCCGCCACGTTAGGCGTGCCCGCTTCGAGCTTGTAGGGCACCGGCTGGGTGGTGAAACCCTCAAAGGTCACTTCGCTGATCATCTTGCCGCCGCCGAGCCACGGCGTCATCTCCTCCAGCAGTTCCGCTTTGCCATACAGCGCGCCAATGCCGTTTGGACCATAAAGTTTATGGCCGGAGAAGGCATAAAAATCGATATCCAGCTGCCGCACGTCGGCAGGGAAATGGACCACCCCCTGTGCGCCATCGACCATTACCACCATGCCAGCCTGATGGGCAAGCGTAATGGCGCGTGCGAGATCCGGGCAGCCGCCGGTAACGTTGGACATCTGCCCCAGTGCCAGGATCCGGCTGCGGGAGGTGATAAGGGCTGGAAGCTTTTTAAGATCCGGCAGGCGATCGTCCGCCAGCGGCAGCTTCACCACCTTTGCGCCGGTCTGCTCCGCGACCATCAGCCACGGCACCAGGTTGGCATGGTGCTCCGCCTCGCTGACAATAATTTCATCGCCTGGCGTTAAGCGCGGGCGGGCATAGCACTGGGCAACCATGTTGATCGCTTCGGTGGTGCCGCGCGTCCAGACGATGTTTTTTCCGGAAGGGGCATTGAGCAGCGTGGCGACCTGGTCGCGCGCGGCTTCGTAGCGGGCGGTGAGCTGCTGCGCTTCGGCAAACTGGCTGCGGTGAACATTGCCGGCGCTCAGGCTATAGAACTGCTGCGTGGCGTCGATCACCGTCTGCGGTTTCAGCGCGGTGGCGGCGCTGTCGAGGTAGACACCCGCGTCGGCCAGCGCCGGAAACTGGGCGCGAAACTGCGAAGGATTAAATGCGTTCATACTTATCCTCATCTGTAGGCCGACGATGGTCGCGCACTTTTTTTCTGTGGGCAAGAGGATTGATAACCATCGGAATTATCTGTTTATACTGGCAGATCTGCATAAGCAGGTTATGCTGATAAGTGTAAGTAACGTGTTTGACACTCTTCCTGTAAGAGTATTTCACAGCATTAATTGCCAGAATCAATCAAGGAGAAGAAGATGAAGAAGACTGCCGCAATTATTTCTGCTTGTACTTTAGCTTTCGCCCTGAGCGCCTGTTCCAGCCCGAACTACGCGTTGCACACCAACGATGGCCGTACAATCATTTCCGAAGGCAAGCCGAAAACTGACGACCAGACAGGTATGATTTCCTACAAAGACGCGAACGGTAACGAGCAGCAGATCAACCGTTCTGACGTGAAAGAGATGGTTGCTCTGGAGAAATAATCCCGGGCGCCAGGCAAAAAAAAGCACCGCAATTTGCGGTGCTACATTAATCACTATGGACAGACAGGGTAAATGTACAGGAAGTGAAAAAGGGGTAGCGTCGCTACCGGGGTCTGAAATGCAGACCAAATTGCAAACACAACAACACAACATCACAACCGTAAGCCAAAAGCCCTTCAGAATCTCAATTCCAAAACACTTTTCGTTCCGGCTTCAGGAAGTGCCGCCACTATAGGTATTTGCTGGTGCAACCTCAACGGACAATTTATAATGGCTCAGATAAAAAAAACTAATAGGTTAACTGCTGTTTCCTGTTTGTTAAATTCAGTTTACATCTAAGCCTGATAACCATGTCGAAGCGATTACCACCCCTTAATGCATTACGTGTTTTTGATGCCGCTGCCCGCCATTTAAGTTTCACCCGCGCGGCCGATGAGCTATTTGTGACGCAGGCCGCAGTAAGCCACCAAATCAAGTCTCTCGAGGATTTTCTCGGCCTGAAACTCTTTCGCCGCCGCAACCGTTCGCTGCTATTAACGGAGGAGGGGCAGAGTTATTTTCAGGATATCAAAGAGATATTTTCCCAGCTTAATGAAGCCACCCGCAAATTACAGGCGCGTAGCGCAAAGGGCGCGCTGACCGTCAGCTTGCTGCCCAGTTTCGCTATTCAGTGGCTGGTGCCAAGACTCTCCAGCTTTAACTCAGCTTATCCGGGAATTGACGTGCGCATCCAGGCGGTCGATCGCGAAGAGGACAAGCTCGCCGATGATGTTGATGTGGCAATCTTCTACGGGCGCGGCAACTGGCCGGGCCTGCGAGTGGAGAAACTCTATGCAGAATATCTGCTCCCGGTCTGTTCACCGCTGCTGCTTACCGGCGAGAAGGCCTTGAAAACGCCGGACGACCTGGCGCGCCACACGCTTTTGCATGACGCTTCACGGCGCGACTGGCAAACCTATACCCGTCAGCTGGGCGTCAACCTCAATGTTCAGCAGGGGCCGATCTTCAGCCACAGCTCGATGGTGCTGCAGGCGGCAATCCACGGCCAGGGTGTGGCGCTGGCAAACAACGTGATGGCGCAATCGGAAATTGAAGCGGGCCGTCTGGTCTGCCCGTTTAACGATGTGCTGGTGAGCAAAAATGCTTTTTATCTGGTTTGTCATGACAGCCAGGCAGAACTGGGTAAAATAGCGGCCTTTCGTCAGTGGATCCTGGCCAAAGCGGCAAGCGAACAGGAAAAATTCCGTTTCCGCTACGAACAATAATTCGCGCGCGCAGGGCGCGTATGACTCTTGGGGAAGTGACATGACCAGCCGTTTTATGCTGATTTTCGCCGCAGTGAGCGGTTTTATCTTTGTCGCGTTGGGCGCGTTCGGCGCACACGTGTTAAGCAAGTCTCTCGGTGTTACCGAGATGAGCTGGATTCAGACCGGCCTTGAGTATCAGGCGTTTCACACCTTAGCCGTGTTCGGTCTTGCGGTAGCGATGCAGCGCCGCATCAGCATCTGGTTTTACTGGAGCAGCGTCTTCCTGGCACTCGGCATCGTGCTGTTCAGCGGTAGCCTGTACTGCCTTGCGCTCTCCCATTTACGCCTGTGGGCGTTTGTTACCCCGGTCGGCGGCGTCTGCTTCTTAATCGGCTGGGCATTAATGTTAATTGGCGCAATTCGTCTGAAACGTAGGGGCGTTGTTCATGAATAAAGTGGTATTGCTGTGCCGCCCGGGTTTTGAGAAAGAGTGCGCAGCCGAAATTACCGATAAAGCCGGACGCCAGAACGTGTTCGGTTTCGCCCGCGTCAAAGAGAACGCGGGCTATGTCATTTTTGAGTGTTATCAGCAAGAGGATGCTGACAAACTGGCGCGCGAACTGCCGTTCAGCTCGCTCATTTTTGCCCGCCAGATGTTTGTTGTCGGCGAACTGCTGCGCGACCTGCCGCCGGACGATCGCATTACGCCTATCGTTGGCATGCTGCAGGGCGTGGTGGAGAAGGGCGGCGATCTGCGCGTCGAAGTGGCAGACACCAACGAAAGCAAAGAGTTGATGAAGTTCTGCCGCAAGTTCACCGTGCCGCTGCGCGGCGCGTTGCGTGAAGCGGGTATTCTTGCGCGTAACGATTCGGCGAGCCGCCCGGTGGTGCATATCTTCTTTATTGCGCCAGGCTGCTGCTACACCGGCTATTCCTACTCTTATAACAACTCACCTTTCTATATGGGCATTCCGCGCCTGAAGTTCCCGTCCGATGCGCCGAGCCGCTCGACGCTGAAGCTGGAGGAGGCGTTTCACGTCTTTATTCCTGCCGATGAGTGGGATGAACGTCTGGCAAACGGCATGTACGCCGTCGATCTCGGGGCCTGCCCCGGCGGCTGGACCTACCAACTGGTGAAGCGCAACATGTGGGTCTCTTCCGTGGACAACGGCCCGATGGCGCAGAGCCTGATGGATACCGGCCAGGTGACCTGGCTGCGCGAAGATGGTTTTCGCTACCGCCCGACGCGCAGCAACATCTCCTGGATGGTGTGCGATATGGTCGAGAAACCGGCAAAAGTTGCGGCGCTGATGGCGCAGTGGCTGACGGAAGGGTGGTGTCGTGAAACCATCTTCAACCTTAAGCTGCCGATGAAAAAGCGCTATGAAGAGGTCTCAAGCAACCTCGCCTATATTCAGCAGCAGCTGGATGAGCACGGCGTCGCTGCGCAGATCCAGGCGCGTCAGCTCTATCACGATCGTGAAGAGGTGACGGTTCATATCCGCCGGATGTGGGCGGCAGTGGGCGGGCGCAGGGATGAGCGTTAGGCCTTAAAAACGGGGCAGTGCTCAACACCTTGCGCACTGCCTGTACGCTGCGGTTTTGCGCGCGCTCCCTGTTCAGATGGCCTGTAACTAAACCTGCAGGCCTATTGTTTATTTCCCGCCTTTGCTAACTCTTTGACTAACGGCAGCATAATCCGCATCACATCGCGGCTGCGGTGTTCAATTCGTCCCGGCAGCGCCTTATCGATATAGAACTGGTTATCAAGCCGCGCGCGGTGATAGCTTACACCCTCCGGAAATGCCTTCGACTTTGCCCGCTGCTGCGTGCCATCTTTATTTCCCAGTGACCAGTTAGCGGCTTCCACCGACAGCACCGGGATCATCGCCTTATCAAACACCTGCGCATCATGGCAGCAAGGGGGGCGCTTTTCCGCGCTCGCCGGGGCGCTTAACGCCTGAATGCCGTGCGAGCGGGCAATCGCCAGCGCACGGTCGCGCGTCAGTTTTCGCACCGAGGCCGGGGTGTTTTTCCCGCTGGTGAAATAGAGTTTATCGCCAACAATCAGGTTATTGAGGTTAATTACCAGCAGAGTATTTTTGCGCTCTTTCTCGCTCATGCGATCGAGGAAGCTCTGTGCGCCAAGCTGGCCCTCCTCCTCGCCGCTGGTAGCGACAAAGCGCACGGTGTACTCCGTCGGCGTCGTTTTCAGCGCCTGCGCCAGTTCAAGCATCACACCAAGCGCGGCGGCATTGTCATCAATACCCTGCAGCGTTAAGCCACCCAGGTTGTTGTCGACATCGGCATCGCTTTGCGGCGCGTAGGTATCAAGATGCGCCATCACGATAATTTGCTGTGGCATGCGCCCTTCATGGGCGGCGATCACCGAACTGCCGGTCACACTCTGCCAGCTCTGCTGATTATCTTTGGTGCTGTAGCGGTAGCGGGTTTTAAACGTGCGGATATCGCTCTGATAACCCATCTGAGAAAACTGCTGCTGAAGATAGTCTGCGCTGAGCATTTCGGCCGGTGTGCCGGTCATGCGGCCGGGAAAGAGGCTGGCGATATGTCGCGCCTGTTCATTTGCCATTTCACCGGGTTGGGAGGTGCGGGCAGCAACCGGAAGGATAAAGCATACGCCGAGCGCCAGGGCAGCGGTACGGAGGCGCAATGCGGAAAACATAGTGAGTCCTTTATGCAGCAAGATTTTAAACGGGCTTAGTATGAAACTGTGATGGAGTTTGCACAATTTCATTTGTTGTTAACCATCCGAAAATTCTCACCTTAAGCACTTTTTGGTATGAGCTTTCCCGGCTCTTTATTCTTTTGCGGAACTACTCATTCCAATTCGTAATTTCATTCGTTCTAACGCGCCCCCTATAGTCCCCCTATTGCTGGCTGTGAGTGAGTTACAACGTTGTGGATTACCTGCCTCTGTTTGCTGCTGTAAAAGACCGCCCTGTGTTAGTGATTGGCGGCGGTGAAATTGCCGCGCGCAAAATCACTTTTTTGCGCCGTGCGGGCGCGCATGTACAGATAGTGGCCAGAGGGCTTGATCCTCACCTCCAGCAGCTTGCGAATGAGCAGGCCGTTCACTGGATAGCCACGGAGTTTGATGAGTCGCAGCTTGATGCGGTGTTTCTGGTGATTGCGGCCACTAACGATGCTGCCCTTAACCGCCGGGTATTTGACGCCGCCAATGCGCGCCATCGGCTGGTTAACGTGGTGGACGATCAGCCGCTCTGCTCCTTTATTTTCCCCTCTATTGTCGACCGTTCGCCGCTGATCGTCGCCATCTCTTCCGGAGGTAACGCCCCGGTGCTGGCGCGTCTGCTGCGGGAAAAAATAGAGGCGCTGCTGCCGGGTAACCTCGGGCGGATGGCGGCCGTGGCCGGGCGCTGGCGCACGCGCATCAAAGCGTTTCGCCGCACCACTGACGATCGTCGGCGCTTCTGGGAGAGCGCCTTTCGCGGGCGTTTCGCCAGCCTGATGGCGGCGGGCGATGAGCCTGCGGCAGAGCGGGCGCTGGAGGCGGAGTTACAACAGCCGGGGTCAGCCAGCGGCGAGATCATCCTCGTCGGCGCCGGGCCGGGCGATGCGGGCTTGTTGACTCTGCGCGGTTTGCAGGTGATCCAGCAGGCCGATGTGGTCTTTTACGACCATCTGGTGAGCGATGCGGTGCTGGAGTTAACCCGCCGCGACGCGGAGAAGATCTGTGTCGGCAAACGGGCGGGTGTACATGCCGTGCCGCAGCACGAAACCAACCGGATGCTTGTGGAGGCGGCGCAGGAGGGGAAAACCGTCGTGCGGCTGAAAGGTGGTGACCCCTTTATCTTTGGTCGCGGCGGCGAAGAGCTGCAAGCGGCAGCCGAAGCGGGTATTCCGTTTCAGGTGGTGCCAGGCGTGACTGCGGCATCGGGTGCGACGGCGTATGCCGGTATTCCGTTGACGCACCGGGATTTCGCCCAGAGCGTCACCTTCGTGACTGGCCACTACAAAGCCGACAGCGCGCCGTTCGACTGGTCGCAGCTGGCGCAAAGCCGCCAGACGCTGGCGATCTATATGGGCACCATGAAAGCGGCAGAGATCAGCGCGCAGCTGATTGCCCACGGCCGCGATCGCACCACGCCGGTCGCGGTGATCTCCCGCGGTACGCGTGCCGATCAACAGATCACTACCGGCACATTAGAACAACTTGAGGAACTGGCTACAGGCGCTCCCATGCCCGCCCTGTTAGTGGTGGGTGAAGTGGTTGCGCTTCATCGCGAACTGGCCTGGTTCCAGCAAACGACAGGCACGGCGGCGTTTGACGCTTCCGTGATCAATCTGGCTTAAGGAAGGGATATGGACGAAAAACGACTCACTCACCTGCGACAACTGGAGGCGGAAAGCATCCATATCATTCGCGAAGTGGCCGCCGAGTTTGCCAATCCGGTGATGATGTACTCCATCGGCAAAGACTCCAGCGTGATGCTGCACCTGGCGCGTAAAGCCTTCTATCCGGGCACGCTGCCGTTTCCGCTACTGCATGTCGATACCGGCTGGAAATTCCGCGAAATGTACGAATTCCGTGACCGTACCGCCAAAGCCTATGGTTGCGAGCTGCTGGTGCATAAAAACCCGGAAGGGGTGGCGATGGGCATTAACCCGTTCGTGCATGGCAGTGCGAAACATACCGACATTATGAAAACCGAAGGGCTCAAGCAGGCGCTGAACAAGTATGGTTTTGACGCTGCATTTGGCGGCGCGCGCCGTGATGAAGAGAAGTCGCGCGCTAAAGAGCGTATCTACTCCTTCCGCGACCGTTTTCACCGCTGGGACCCGAAAAACCAGCGTCCGGAGCTGTGGCACAACTACAACGGCCAGATTAACAAGGGCGAAAGCATCCGCGTCTTCCCGCTCTCCAACTGGACCGAGCTCGATATCTGGCAGTACATCTTCCTGGAAAATATTGAAATTGTGCCGCTCTATCTGGCCGCTGAGCGACCGGTACTGGAGCGCGACGGTATGCTGATGATGATCGACGATGACCGCATCGATCTACAGCCGGGCGAAGTGATTGAAAAACGCATGGTGCGTTTCCGTACCCTCGGCTGCTGGCCGCTGACCGGCGCGGTGGAGTCCCACGCGCAGACGCTGCCGGAGATCATCGAAGAGATGCTGATCTCGACCACCAGCGAACGTCAGGGGCGCGTGATTGACCGCGACCAGGCTGGTTCGATGGAGCTGAAAAAACGCCAGGGTTATTTCTAAGGAGCCGCCATGAATACCACTATTGCACAACAAATTGCGGATGAAGGCGGCGTCGAAGCGTACCTGCATGCCCAGCAACACAAAAGCCTGCTGCGTTTTCTTACCTGCGGCAGCGTCGATGACGGCAAGAGCACGCTGATTGGCCGCCTGCTGCACGACACTCGCCAGATCTACGAAGATCAACTCTCAACGCTGCATAATGACAGCAAACGCCACGGTACCCAGGGTGAGAAACTCGACCTTGCGCTGCTGGTGGATGGCCTGCAGGCCGAGCGCGAGCAGGGGATTACCATTGACGTGGCGTATCGCTACTTCTCCACCGAGAAGCGCAAATTTATTATTGCCGACACGCCGGGGCATGAGCAGTACACCCGCAATATGGCGACCGGTGCCTCCACCTGCGATTTGGCGATCCTGTTGATCGATGCGCGCAAAGGCGTGCTGGACCAGACCCGTCGCCACAGCTTTATCTCCACGCTGCTTGGGATCAAACACCTGGTGGTGGCGGTGAACAAGATGGATCTGGTTGCGTTCAGCGAAGCGACCTTCGACGCCATTCGCCAGGATTACCTCACCTTTGCCGAACAGCTACCGGGCGATCTCGATATCCGCTTTGTGCCGCTCTCGGCGCTGGAGGGCGATAACGTTGCCAGCCAGAGCGACAAGATGGCGTGGTATAGCGGCCCGACGCTGCTGGAGATGCTCGAAACCGTTGACATCAAACGCGTGGTAGAGCACCAGCCGATGCGCTTCCCGGTGCAGTATGTTAACCGCCCGAATCTCGATTTCCGCGGTTTCTCCGGCACGCTGGCCTCCGGCGTGGTTAAGGTTGGCCAGCGCATCAAAGTGCTGCCGTCGGGCGTGGAGTCGACCATCGCGCGTATCGTGACCTTTGATGGCGATCTGCAGGAAGCGGGCGCGGGCGAAGCGATCACTCTCGTGCTGAAAGATGAGATTGATATCAGCCGCGGCGATCTGATCCTCGATGCGCAGGAGAGCCTGCCGTCTGTACAACGCGCCTCGCTGGATGTGGTGTGGATGGCAGAGCAGCCGTTACAGGCGGGCCAGAGTTTTGAGGTCAAAGTGGCGGGTAAGAAAACCCGCGCGCGTATCGACGCCGTTCAGTACCAGGTGGATATCAACAACCTGACCCAGCGCGAGGTTGAGAGCCTGCCGCTGAACGGTATCGGGCTGGTCGATGTCACCTTTGATGAGCCGCTGACCCTCGACCCTTATCAGCAGAACCCGGTGACTGGCGGGATGATCTTTATCGATCGCCTGAGCAACGTCACCGTTGGCGCGGGCATGGTGCGCGAAGTCCACACCGATGCGCACGTCGTGCCGTCGGAATTCAGCGCCTTTGAACTGGAGCTGAACCAGCTGGTTCGCAAACACTTCCCGCACTGGGGCGCGCGCGATCTGCTGGGAGGCAAATAATGGCGCAGCATGACGAAAACGTCGTCTGGCATGCCCATCCGGTGACGCCGCAGCAGCGCGAACAGCTCCACGGTCACCGTGGAGTTGTGCTCTGGTTTACCGGGCTTTCCGGCTCCGGTAAATCGACCGTCGCGGGGGCGCTGGAAGAGGCGTTGCACCGCGCGGGCGTCAGCACCTATCTGCTTGATGGCGATAATGTGCGTCATGGCCTGTGCAGCGATTTAGGCTTCAGCGACGCGGATCGCAAAGAGAACATCCGCCGGGTCGGCGAAGTGGCGAAGCTGATGGTCGAATCGGGGCTGGTGGTGTTGACCGCCTTTATCTCGCCCCATCGCGCAGAGCGGCAGATGGTGCGCGAACGCCTCGGCGAGGGGCGCTTCATAGAGGTGTTTGTCGATACGCCGTTGGCGATTTGCGAAGCGCGCGATCCGAAAGGGTTATATAAGAAAGCCCGCGCCGGAGAGCTGCGTAATTTCACCGGTATTGATTCAGTGTACGAAGCGCCAGAGGGGCCAGAAGTGCACCTTGATGGCGAACAATTGGTAACAAATTTGGTCAGTCAATTATTAGACCTGCTGCGGCAGGGAGATATTATCAGATCCTGAGACGGTACTGGCGATACACCCACTCTTCAGGCTTCAGCGAGTTTGCTTTTCTCGCCATCTGAAGAGGTGTGTATCGCATTTACCGGTCGTGCAGGCAACAGGATCAGATATGCGTAACAGTCACAACATTACCCTTCCGCGGTCATTGTCTCTTCCCCCGACCGCCGACGAACCCACATGGTCTCTTCCGGGTGCCATCGTGGGCTTTGTCGCATGGCTGCTGGCGCTGGCAATCCCTTTTCTTTTATACGGCTCCAATACGCTCTTTTTTCTTCTCTATACCTGGCCCTTTTTTCTTGCCCTGATGCCCGTCTCGGTGGTGGTAGGAATTGCCCTGCATTCACTGCTCGACGGCAGGTTGCGTTACAGCTGTGTAGCGACACTGCTCAGCGTGGCGGCGATGTTCGGCCTCCTTTTCCTCTGGCTGGTGGGCTAAGGCGCGCCATACTTCAAGGTGTAACGCCTGTTAAGGCAATGTGTCCGGGTTCGGAATGTTCAATATTTATGATAAAGTCTGCCGCTTGCGCGGTATCACCCGGCCCCGAAGTGGAGTCTGACGAAAAGTTGTGGGATGATGATGCCGTTTTTCAGGGGGCAGGATGGGTAAATTAACGCTGCTTTTGCTGGCTTTGCTGGTCTGGCTGCAATACTCGCTGTGGTTCGGCAAAAATGGTCTGCACGACTACGGCCGCGTCAGCGAAGATGTGGCGGCACAGCAGGCGACAAACGCAAAACTTAAAGCGCGCAACGATCAGCTGTTCGCCGAAATTGACGATCTCAATGGCGGCCAGGAGGCGATCGAGGAGCGCGCGCGCAATGAGCTGACCATGACAAAACCGGGCGAAACCTTCTATCGTCTGGTGCCGGATGCATCAAAGCGCGCGGCAGGCTCAGCGCAGAACACACAAAACACGCAGAATACGCAAACTAGACCATAAACAGTCCCGGGTTAACGAATGGCAACACTCATTCCGGACGTCTGTGCCGTGGTGCCGGCCGCCGGATTCGGCCGCCGCATGCAAACGGAATGTCCAAAGCAGTATCTCTCCATCGGCGATAAAACCATCCTTGAGCACGCGGTCGCCGCGCTGCTCGCCCACCCGTGCGTTAGCCGGGTGATTATTGCTGTCAGCGCGGGCGATGAACGCTTCGCGCAGCTTCCTCTGGCGAATCATCCGCAGATTACGGTGGTGAACGGCGGTGCGGAACGCGCCGACTCGGTGCTGGCGGGGTTGAAAGCCGCTGCCGGTGCGCAGTGGGTGCTGGTGCATGACGCCGCACGCCCCTGCCTGCACCAGGAGGATCTCAACCGGCTGCTCGCCCTGCGTGAAACCAGCCGGGTAGGGGGGATCCTCGCTGCGCCAGTGCGTGACACCATGAAACGCGCTGAACCGGGACAAACCGCTATCGCGCACACCGTTGAGCGCAATGATCTATGGCATGCCCTGACGCCGCAGTTTTTCCCGCTTGCGTTACTCCACGACTGCTTAACCCGCGCGTTAGATGAAGGTGCCACCATCACCGATGAAGCCTCGGCGCTGGAGTATTGCGGCTATCATCCCGAACTGGTCGCCGGACGTGCGGATAATATCAAAGTGACCCGACCCGAAGATTTACAACTCGCAGAATTTTATCTGACCTATGCAGACCTTCAGGAGAAAGCATAATGCGCATTGGACACGGTTTTGACGTACACGCCTTTGGCGGCGCTGGCCCGATTATTATTGGCGGCGTGCGCATTCCCTATGAAAAGGGGCTGCTGGCGCACTCCGACGGCGATGTCGCCCTGCATGCGTTGACCGATGCGCTGCTTGGTGCGGCGGCGCTGGGAGATATTGGCAAGCTCTTCCCGGATACCGATCCGGCTTTTAAAGGTGCGGACAGCCGCGAACTGCTGCGCGAAGCGTGGCGACGCATTCAGGCCAAAGGCTACACGCTTGGCAACGTCGATGTGACCATCATTGCCCAGGCTCCGAAAATGCTGCCCCATATTCCGCAGATGCGCGTCTTCATTGCTGAAGATCTCGGTTGCCATATGGATGACGTTAACGTCAAAGCCACCACCACCGAGAAGCTCGGTTTCACCGGACGCGGCGAAGGCATCGCCTGTGAAGCGGTGGCGCTGTTAGTGAAGGCGGCGAAATGACGGAATTTGATAACCTCACCTTTCTGCATGGCAAGCCTGGCGGCAATGGCATCCTGAAGGCCAGCCCGGAAGATTTCGTCGTAGTGGAGGATCTGGGCTTCGAGCCAGACGGCGAAGGTGAGCATATTCTGGTACGAATTCTGAAAAATGGCTGCAATACGCGTTTTGTTGCTGACGCTTTAGCGAAATTCCTTAAAATTCATGTGCGTGAAGTGAGCTTTGCCGGTCAGAAAGATAAGCATGCCGTAACGGAACAGTGGCTCTGCGCCCGCGTACCGGGGAATGGCATGCCAGATCTCAGCCAGTTCACGCTCGAAGGCTGCAACGTGCTGGAGTATGCCCGCCATAAACGCAAACTGCGTCTCGGCGCGCTGAAGGGCAACGCCTTTACGCTGGTGCTGCGGGAAATAAGCGACCGCGCAGAGGTTGAATCGCGTTTGCAGGCTATCGCAGAGCAGGGCGTACCTAACTATTTTGGCGCACAGCGCTTCGGCATCGGCGGCAGCAACCTGCAGGGCGCGCTGCGCTGGGCGCAAAGCGATGCGCCGGTTCGCGATCGTAACAAACGCAGTTTTTGGTTGTCCGCCGCGCGCAGCGCGTTGTTTAATCAGGTGGTCAGCGAGCGGCTGAAGAAACCGGACTTCAATCAAGTTGTTGTCGGCGATGCGCTACAATTAGCGGGTCGCGGCAGCTGGTTCGTGGCGACCGACGAGGAGCGCAACGAGTTACAGGCGCGCGTTGATGCGAAAGCACTGATGATCACCGCGCCGCTGCCGGGGCGCGGCGAGTGGGGAACACAAGACGCGGCGCTGGAGTTTGAGCAGCAGGCAATTGCTGATACGCCAGAGTTACAGACGCTGCTGGTGAGAGAAAAAGTGGACGCTGCGCGCCGTGCGATGTTGCTTTATCCGCAGGCGCTCAGCTGGAACTGGTGGGATGACGCCACCGTCGAGGTTCGTTTCTGGCTACCGGCGGGGAGCTTTGCCACCAGTGTGGTCAGGGAACTTATCAACACATCGGGTGATTATGCGAATATTGCTGAGTAACGATGACGGGATCCACGCGCCGGGTATCCAGACGCTGGCCCGTGCTCTTAGGGAGTTTGCCGACGTTCAGGTCGTGGCTCCCGATCGTAACCGCAGCGGTGCGTCTAATTCGCTGACGCTTGAGTCTTCACTTCGTACTTTTACCTTTGATAACGGCGATATTGCCGTGCAGATGGGCACGCCGACGGACTGCGTCTTTCTCGGCGTGAACGCATTGATGCGCCCGCGCCCGGATGTGGTGGTGTCAGGCATCAACGCCGGGCCAAATCTCGGCGATGATGTGATCTACTCCGGCACCGTTGCCGCCGCGATGGAGGGCCGCCACCTCGGCTTTCCCGCGCTGGCCGTCTCCCTCAATGGTCATACCCACTATGAAACTGCCGCTGCGGTTACCTGCGCACTCCTGCGTGGGCTGAGCCGCGAGCCGCTGCGCACCGGGCGTATTTTGAATATCAACGTGCCGGATCTGCCGCTGAGTGAGATTAAAGGCATACGGGTGACGCGCTGTGGTAGCCGTCATCCTGCTGATCAGGTGATCCCGCAGCAGGACCCGCGCGGTAATACCCTTTACTGGATTGGCCCGCCGGGCGAGAAGTGCGATGCCGGTCCGGATACCGACTTCGCCGCCGTTGATGAGGGTTATGTTTCCGTTACGCCGCTGCACGTAGATTTGACCGCCTACAGTGCGCAGGAGGTGGTATCAGGTTGGTTGGATCGCGCCGGGGTGAATACGCAATGGTAAGCAAACGCATCCAGGATCTTCTTAGCCAGTTACGCGCGCAGGGCATCAAAGATGAACAGGTGCTTGAGGCGTTGTCGCGAGTGCCGCGCGAGAAATTTATCGACGAGGCGTTCGAACACAAAGCGTGGGAAAACGTCGCGTTGCCTATTGGTCAGGGGCAAACCATCTCTCAGCCCTATATGGTCGCCCGCATGACGGAGCTGCTTGAGCTGACGCCCGATTCGCGCGTGCTGGAGATTGGCACCGGTTCCGGTTACCAGACGGCGATCCTCGCCCATCTGGTGCACCATGTCTGCTCCGTTGAACGGATTAAAGGGCTGCAGTGGCAGGCGCGACGCCGTCTCAAGCAGCTCGATCTGCACAATGTCTCCACGCGTCACGGTGATGGCTGGCAAGGATGGCAAGCACGCGCGCCATTTGACGCTATTATTGTGACAGCCGCTCCGCCTGAAATTCCCGCCGCGCTGATGTCGCAGCTGGATGATGGCGGCATTCTCGTTTTGCCCGTGGGCGACGAACTCCAGCAGTTAAAGCGGGTTCGTCGGCGGGGAAGCGAATTCATTATTGATACCGTTGAAGCCGTGCGCTTTGTTCCGCTTGTACGCGGTGAGCTGGCCTGAGTTACAGATTTATCCTGGGTATTTCGGGCCATAACAGCGTATTGTGGGCAAATTTGCCGTCGACCTTCGCGGTTATCTTTAAGTCATTGGTAATTTACATAATATTGGGGGAAAAATGAGCGCGGGAAGCCCGAAATTCACCGTACGCCGTGTCGCGGCATTGTCACTGGTTTCGCTTTGGCTGGCAGGGTGTTCAAATTCCAACAATACTCCGGCACCGGTCAGTTCCGTAGGTGGAAGCGCCAGCGGCAGCGACAACTCAGGGATGCTCATTACGCCGCCGCCTGCCATGAGCACGAACGCACAGCAGCCGCAAATGCAGCAAGTTCAACCGGTACAGCCAGTTCAACCCGTGCAGCCAATAGAGTCTCAACCTGTGCAGGCGCAGCCGGTGCAGACGGTAGATGGTCACATTGTCTATAACCGCAAGTATGGCAATATCCCGAAAGGGAGCTACACCGGCGGCAGCACCTACACCGTGAAACGGGGCGATACCCTCTTCTATATTGCCTGGATCACCGGCAACGATTTCCGCGACCTGGCCCAGCGCAACAACGTGCCTGCGCCGTACGGTTTGCATGTCGGGCAGACATTGCAGGTGGGAAATGCCTCTGGTACGCCTATCACAGGTGGAAATGCAATAACTCAGGCTGATGCATCGGAACAAGGAATAGTCTCAAAAACTGCGCAAAATTCAACCGCGGTGGTTGCTTCGAAACCGACAATTACGTATTCTGAGACTTCAGGTGAACAAAGTGCTAATAAAATGTTGCCGAACAACAAGCCTGCGACACCTGTCACAGCGCCTGTTACGGCACCTTCCGTTAGTACAACAACCGAACCGACTGTCAGCAGTACAACAACCAGCTCGCCGATCTCAACATGGCGCTGGCCAACTGAAGGCAATGTTATCGATAACTTCTCTGCCACCGAGGGTGGTAACAAAGGTGTCGATATCGCAGGCAGTAAAGGACAGGCTATCATCGCGACCGCAGATGGACGCGTAGTATATGCCGGTAACGCACTGCGCGGTTACGGTAATCTTATCATCATAAAACACAACGATGATTACCTGAGTGCCTACGCCCATAACGACACAATGCTGGTCCGGGAACAACAAGAAGTGAAGGCGGGGCAAAAAATAGCGACTATGGGTAGCACCGGAACCAGCTCTACACGCTTGCATTTTGAAATTCGTTACAAGGGGAAATCCGTAAACCCGCTGCGTTATTTGCCGCAGCGATAAATCGGTGCAAAGCAGGTGAGGTCATTCTCACTTATTCCGTTGCAGTGAGCGCAGATGCCGCTGCAGCGGAGGTAAATGAGAATGCGTCAGATGTTTTGCCCAGGGATCACGGGTAGGAGCCACTTTATGAGTCAGAATACGCTGAAAGTTCATGATTTAAATGAAGACGCGGAATTTGATGAGAACGGAACAGAGGCTTTTGACGAAAAAGTCTTGGTAGAAGAGGAACCCAGTGATAATGACCTGGCTGAAGAAGAGCTGTTATCGCAGGGTGCAACACAGCGTGTTTTAGACGCGACTCAGCTTTATCTTGGGGAAATCGGGTACTCCCCGCTTTTGACGGCCGAAGAAGAAGTTTATTTTGCACGCCGTGCATTACGAGGTGATGTTGCCTCCCGCCGTCGCATGATCGAAAGTAACCTGCGTCTGGTGGTGAAGATTGCTCGTCGCTACAGCAATCGTGGTCTGGCTCTGCTGGATCTGATTGAAGAGGGCAACCTGGGGCTGATCCGCGCCGTTGAAAAATTTGACCCTGAACGTGGGTTCCGTTTCTCAACTTACGCGACCTGGTGGATTCGTCAGACCATCGAGCGGGCTATCATGAACCAAACCCGCACTATTCGTCTGCCCATCCATATCGTCAAAGAGCTGAACGTCTATCTGCGTACCGCGCGTGAGTTGTCCCACAAACTGGACCATGAACCGAGCGCAGAAGAGATTGCTGAACAGTTAGACAAACCTGTTGATGATGTCAGCCGTATGCTGCGTCTCAACGAGCGCATTACCTCAGTTGATACACCGCTGGGCGGTGATTCTGAAAAAGCGCTGCTGGACATCCTGGCCGATGAAAAAGACAACGGCCCGGAAGACACCACGCAGGACGATGATATGAAACAGAGCATCGTCAAATGGCTGTTCGAACTGAACGCCAAACAGCGTGAAGTGCTGGCACGTCGTTTCGGTCTGCTGGGTTATGAGGCTGCGACACTCGAAGATGTAGGCCGTGAAATTGGTCTCACTCGTGAACGTGTTCGCCAGATTCAGGTTGAAGGTCTGCGTCGTTTGCGTGAAATCCTGCAAACGCAAGGGCTGAATATCGAAGCGCTGTTCCGCGAATAAACACCCTTTCTCGTCGAAAAGGCCGGTCGTAAAGACTGGCCTTTTTCTTTTCTGCTAGGCGGTAAGCGCCGTTTCATGCAGGTGCCGCCACATAAGCTTCCCGCCAACATTCTCAAACACTACCGTTGACCAGCGTTGATGCGCCGGCCCATCCGGCAACTGTTGCGTCTCAAGGTAGCGCAGCACCGCACCGCTTTCCCACTCTGTCAGCAATTCGATATCATCCACACGGATGCTAAGCCCCGTGCGCGCCGCGCGCTGCGCCTGGAAAACGTTGACCAGTGCAGGTTTATCAAGCCCTGCTCCGCTCGGGGTGATCATAGTAAACGCGTCGCTAAAGCGCGCTATCAGCGCTGCGCAGTCTCCTTCGCCACGGCCCAGCCACGCTTCAATAGCGATATGGGCATCAATAATCTCCTTCGTATAAACCTTCATGAGTGCTCCTGTTTAAGCTGTTGCAAGGTGTGTTGGTTATCAAGGCGCAGCGCGCCCGCAAGAGGGAAAAGCGTAATCATAGCGGCGAGGACAAATGTCCCGTAATAGGCGGCAAGGGGCGGCATAGCCTGTTGCAGCAGACCGAGAACAAACGCCAGCAACGTGGCGCCGATAAAAAAGCTTAGCTGGCGGTTAAGATTCCACAGTGCGCTGGCATCGGGCATTGCCTGATGGCTGATGGTGAGAAATGCGCAGCTCTGCGCGGTGCTGCTGCACAGGCTTCCGCCCGCGCCCATCAGCGCGAAGCTTGCGATAAGCATCGCCAGCGGCGTCGACGGCGTAACCAGCAGCAGTAACATAATGCCCACTGCCTGCAGCAGAGCGCCGATCATCACCAGAGGGCGCGGGCCGAGGCGATTGAAATAGCGCCCGGTCACGGAAATCGCCAGCGCGGAGGCGAGTGACCACGGCACCATTAACGCGCCCGTCACCGCAGGCGTTAGCCCCATTACACTCTGCAAATAGAACATCCCCACCACGCTGACGCCAATAAACATCCCCGGTACGCAGAGGTAGATAAGCATGGCGAAGCGCAGCAGTGAGTTTTTCAGCAGGGAGAGATCGAGAAGCCGACGTGAAACGGCGGACGCGCGCTCCTCTTTCAGCCAGCACCCCGCCAGCAGCAGCGTGAACAGCGCCAGCGGCAGCGTGACGAAGAAGATCCAGCGCCAGCCGAGCAGTTCCACCAGCAGCCCACCGACAGCCGGTGAACAGGCGGGGGCGAGCAGCGCCACCAGCATCACGGCAGCGGAGATCTTCGCCCGCTCATGGGGTTTAAACTGCTGCCAGGCGAGTGCCTGACCTACCGGGATCAGCAGCCCACCGCCCAGCCCCTGCACCACGCGCCAGCCAATCAGCGTGCCCAGCGAGTCGGCAAAACCTGCCGCCAGCCCCGCCGCGCTGAAGAGTAACAGCGACAGCATAAAGAGCCGCCGTGCGCCGATAAAACGGGTCAGCAGCGCGCTGAAGAGGATCGCCACCGTCAACCCGGCGATATAGCCATTGCTGACCCACGCCAGCGCAGAGACCGACGCATGCAGGCTCTCTGCCATCGCCGGAAACGCCACGCTGGCGATAAACATATTGATTAAGTCGAGAAAAAAGCCCAGCAGATAGACCACAGCGACTTTGTTGCGATACCTCATTTTTCCTCCTTCTGTGCGGAGCGCTACTCTAGCGGTTGGCCGAAGGGGGATAAACGCCGCGGGTGGCGATATACTGTCAAACCTGTTTTGACAATTACGGGAGAAGCGATGCTCAATTTGCAACGCGTCGCCATGTTTATCGCCGTCGTCGACACCGGCAGTTTTACCGCCGCGGCCGCCACGCTCGGGCAGACCAAGGCGGTGATCAGCTTCAATATCCGCCAACTGGAGGATTCGCTGGGCGTGGCACTGCTGTTACGCTCCACGCGCCGCTTAACGCTCACCGAGGCGGGGAGCCTCTTTTATCAGCGCGGCGTGGCGCTGGTAAGGGATGCTGAACACTTGCAGGATGAGGTGCAGGCAAACCATATTGGCCTGAGCGGTGAGCTGCGCATTACTACCACGCCGGAGTATGGCGCGCAGGTGGTGATCCCGGCGCTGGCGGCCTTTAGCGAGCGCCACCCGGCGCTGCGTATTCGCCACGTCTCTTCATCCCATCACGCGGATCTGATTAGCGAGCGCTTCGATGTCGCTATTCGCCTCGGCACGCTGGCGGACTCCCGCTATCACGCGGCGCTGATTTCGCGCTTCGACATTCTTCCTGTTGCCGCGCCGCAGTGGCTCAGCCAGCACCCGATAACGACGCTGCACGCCCTGGCGCACGCGCCGTGGATTATTCATGAGCGGCTCTCTTCTCCGCTGCGCTGGCAGGTGCATGATGCGGCGGGCAGAGGCGAGACGCTGGAGATAAAGCAGCCCGCGCGCATCTTCGCTGACAGCGCACAGGCTCTGATGTCGTTTGCCCTTGCCGGCTGTGGCGTGGCGCTGCTGCCGGCGTGGCTGGTGCAAACCGCGCTGGCTGATGGGCGGCTGGTGCATCTGTTGCCGGAGTGGACCTTTGCGCCGCAGGGCGTTTACGCGGTCTATGCCGATACGCAGCATCTCTCTGCCAAAGTGCGCGCGCTGGTCGATTTTCTGCGCCAGTGGGTGGCGCGGGAGGAAATTGCCGGATGAGATCAGCCATCCGGCAGCGTGGCTTAGACGAGGTTTTTTAAGCGGTAGATCCACTCCAGCGCCTGACGCGGTGTCAGGCTGTCCGGGTCGAGATTCTCCAGCGCTTCTACCGCCGGGTTGGTCTCTTCCGCCGGCGCAAGGAGCGACATCTGCGTGCCGTCAATCTGCGTCCCGGCGGCACCCGGCGAGAGGCTCTCCAGCTCGCGCAGCTTGCCGCGCGCGCGCTTGATCACCTCTTTCGGCACGCCAGCCAGCGCCGCGACCGCAAGGCCGTAACTCTTACTCGCCGCGCCATCCTGCACGCTGTGCATAAAGGCGATGGTATCGCCATGCTCCAGCGCGTCGAGGTGAACATTTGCCACGCCCTCCATCTTCTCCGGCAATTGCGTCAGCTCAAAGTAGTGGGTGGCAAACAGCGTGAGCGCTTTGATTTTATTCGCCAGATTCTCCGCACAGGCCCACGCCAGCGACAGGCCGTCGTAGGTCGAAGTCCCGCGTCCAATCTCATCCATCAGCACCAGGCTGTTCTCGGTCGCGTTATGCAGGATGTTGGCGGTTTCGGTCATCTCAACCATAAAGGTTGAACGCCCGCTGGCCAGATCGTCCGCCGCGCCAACGCGGGTGAAGATGCGGTCAATGGGACCAATCTCTACCTTCTGCGCCGGCACATAGCTGCCAATATAGGCCAGCAGGGTAATCAGCGCGGTCTGGCGCATATAGGTACTTTTACCGCCCATGTTCGGGCCGGTGATGATCAGCATCCGGCGCTGCGGCGACAGGTTCAGCGGGTTGGCGATAAACGGCTCTTTCAGCACCTGCTCCACCACCGGGTGACGCCCTTCGCTAATGCGGATACCTGGCTTATCGCTAAAGGTCGGACAGCAGTAGTTCAGAGTATCGGCGCGTTCAGCGAGGTTGATCAGCACATCGAGCTCCGCCAGCGCGGCGGCGCTCTGTTGCAGGTCGCCGAGGTGCGGCATCAGCAGGTCGAACAGCTCCTCATAGAGCTGTTTTTCCAGCGCCAGCGCTTTGCCTTTCGAGGTGAGTACCTTGTCTTCATACTCTTTCAGCTCAGGGATGATATAGCGCTCGGCGTTTTTCAGCGTCTGGCGGCGCACATAGTGGATTGGCGCGAGGTGGCTCTGCCCGCGGCTGATCTGAATGAAGTAGCCGTGCACCGCGTTGTAGCCCACTTTCAGGGTGTCGAGCCCAAGGCGCTCGCGCTCGCGGATCTCCAGCCGGTCGAGATAATCCGTCGCACCATCGGCGAGGCCGCGCCACTCATCCAGCTCAGCGTGGTAGCCGGGAGCAATGACGCCGCCGTCGCGCACCAGCACCGGCGGGGCTTCAATAATGGCGCGCTCAAGCAGTTCACGCAGTTCGCTGAATTCGCCCATTTTCTCACGCAACGCCTGTACAGGTGCACAGTCAACGTCAGCCAGCTGCGCGCGCAGCTCAGGCAGTTGCTGGAAGGCGTAGCGCATACGCGCCAGGTCGCGCGGGCGGGCGGTACGAAGGGCGAGACGCGCCAGAATACGCTCCAGATCGCCTACCTGGCGTAACACCGGTTGCAGCCCGGCGGCGCGATCCTGTAAGGCGCTGATAGTTTGCTGGCGCTCGGTAAGCACTTTCGTGTCGCGCACCGGCATGTGCAGCCAGCGTTTCAGCATACGGCTGCCCATTGGCGTGACGGTGCGGTCGAGCACCGAGGCCAGGGTGCTTTCAATCCCGCCTGCGAGGTTCTGGGTGATCTCCAGATTACGGCGCGTCGCGGCATCCATAATAATGGTGTCCTGCTGACGCTCCATCGTAATGGAGCGGATATGGGGCAGGGCCGTCCGTTGCGTATCTTTAACATACTGCAACAGGCAGCCAGCGGCGCACAGGCCGCGCGCAGCATTCTCAACGCCGAAGCCAATTAAATCACGGGTGCCAAACTGCATATTAAGCTGCTGGCGGGCGGTGTCGATTTCAAACTCCCACAGCGGGCGGCGGCGCAAACCGCGACGGCCTTCAATCAGCGCGGTTTCAGCAAAGTCTTCCGCATAGAGCAGTTCGGCAGGATTGGTGCGCTGCAGTTCGGCGGCCATGGTTTCGCGGTCGGCGGGTTCACTGAGGCGAAAACGCCCGGAGCTGATATCCAGCGTGGCGTAGCCAAAGCCTTTACTGTCCTGCCAGATGGCGGCGAGCAGGTTATCCTGGCGCTCCTGCAGTAGCGCTTCATCACTGATGGTGCCCGGCGTAACGATGCGTACGACCTTGCGCTCAACCGGCCCTTTGCTGGTGGCCGGATCGCCAATCTGCTCGCAAATCGCCACCGATTCACCGAGGCTCACCAGTTTTGCCAGGTAGTTCTCCACCGCATGATGCGGCACGCCCGCCATCGGGATTGGCTCCCCGGCAGAAGCACCGCGTTTGGTCAGGGAGATATCCATCAGCTGCGACGCGCGTTTCGCATCGTCATAAAAGAGCTCGTAGAAGTCGCCCATACGATAGAAGAGCAGGATGTCCGGATGCTGCGCTTTCAGCTTCAGGTACTGCTGCATCATGGGCGTGTGTGCGTCGAGATTATCTGTCGTACTCATCAGTTAGTGATGTCCATCTTCTTGAAAAATAATGAGTCAGTGATGTTTGTTGTTCTCATCGCTTATCACTTTCCTCACCGAAACTCATGAATTTGCATCGCGGTTCATGAAGGCGTAGCGAGCATGATAACGGACTCTGTGGAGCAGGAAAACCAGCGGGCGAGGGGCTGTTGTTGAAAGAGGTGGAAATGGTGGAACTAAATGATACAGATAACGCTGATAACGGCGAAAACAATGCCTTACGCCTCTCCTGGAGAGCTATCGGGTAAGCTCTTTTTCTCTACCGTCACATAGCCATGTGAGGACAAGCTCTTTCAGAACGAAACCGACCGTTTTCTTCAACGTTAATCGTTAAGTACAGTAGTTTGCATCGCAAAGTTTATACAACGATGCAAACCGTTTTGATTACCAAAAGGTGATAATTAAACCATTGTTCTGCATACCGTCAAATAATTGATTTTCCTGAGCGAATGACAATGGAGTTGTTTTATAGAAAAAATGAATCCAACCCCGTGGTTAATTCATTTGTACAGGTCGCGTCTGGTCTGGATTTTTCTTTACCTGATGAAAAATCATAATTTATCCAGATGCAATAAAAGATCCTGTGACGTAATAGTGTCTGTCTGCCCGCTTGAACAGGTCTGTGAGGATAAGCAGGTTTCATTTTCTTACATTAAAAAACACTTTATGGTTACTCTGTAAAACTTATAGAAAATGAATAATGTATGGTGTTCCTTTGACCGTGATGTGTATTTGCCGTTCCTTCCCCAGAGAACGGCTTTTTTTTGCGCCCCTATGATACTTAAGCCCCGCAGCATGGCATCACGCAACATCCCCCCTACACATAAGTGGCAGTGACAGTTTGATGTCACCAAAAGTGCTATCATTGGCTCACTCGTTACAGAGGCGCTGTGTCACTTAAATCTCCTTTTCCTGATAAATGAAAGGGTGAATAGAGAGCGCGTTATGTATCCTGAAAAAAGAGTCGCTCTTACTGTCATTAATCATTGATCTCTCTGTGGGAGATGAAGAGGACGGAGAAAGCGTTTCTGCCACCATTATCGTTTATAGAGAAGCCTGGAGAGTAAGATGATCCCCACCGATAACGAAATAAAATCAAAAGCAGATTTCCTGGCTTTTCTTACGTTATACAGCCAGGATCTCAAATCGTCCCCAGAAGAGTGGGCTAATCGCGATCTCCCCTCTTTTTTAGAAGCATTGAAAGCGTGGGTCGAAGATATGGAACAGTATTATATCAATACAAAACAGGAGGTTCCGTCAGATATGAACTGGAAAGTTCTTTACGATATGCTGATGGCTGCCAGGATATATGAGTAACTATTTCTCTTGTGATAGAAACAGGTCAGGAAAAAAGCATTAATTTTGGATATGGTAATTATTTTTTTTCGAATCTTGCTAAAAGTGAAATATTCAAGCAAAGGAAATATTTTTTATTAACAGAAGCAACCATGCGCGGTGTGCGATGGTGCTTTTAAAAATATCAGTACAGCATATTAGGTGCTACCCGGTTGGAACTATATGTTTTGGTGTTCAACAGATAATGGAGTTATTGTGCCAAATTACAAAAAAACGCTTTGTTATGACTCAGCAGATCAACTTGTATTAATAACAACAGAATGAATAGTGTGGCGGTCATGACATTGTCGGCAATAATTTATAGCATGGGTCCCCTATTTATTTGATGAAAATGACCACGCACAAGGATCCGTATGAGCTACATTGATGGCTTTGACCATGAAATAATCGGCACTCTTGGCTATCTGCCGATCTACCATCCGCTGGAAACCATCGAAGGCGACGGCGGCTGGGGAGCGTATGACTTCAGCGCCACGCCGCAAAACCTGGTGCTGGGCGGCGGGAGTGGCGAGCATCCAGGGTTGGTGGTGCATAACTTGCCGACGCTTGCCGCACGCTTCTTATTTGACAGCCTGACCGAGGCGCAAGCGGAGAGCTTAAGCCGCGACGAGAGCGAATATCTCGACGAGCTCTACTACGCTGGCGAAACGCTGGAATTTTGCGGTTGGCGTATCCGCCACTATGCGCAACTCCAGGCGATGGCGCAAAGCCCGGCGCTGAGTAATCCCGTCAGCGAAGAGGGGGAGGTCGAGGAGTGGCTTGAGCGCTCGCTTGGCGAACTGGTGTGGTTCTCGCTGCCGGAGCTGAACCCGGAGTATCCACGGCTGGCGGCTATCTTCCAGCGCTTCGACATCTTCCCTTCGATGCGCAACGTCTCGGTCGATCCGCCGGGCTATCCGGCCTGCGGCGGCAGGATTGTCGTTAACGGCGCGCTGAGCTGGGGGCATCAACGCTGGCGTTCACGCTAGCTGCCGCAGGGGGATAATCATTTCGTGCAGCAGTGGTGCAGGGCGACAATATCCGCAGGCGTGGTGCGACAGCAGCCACCAATCAGTTTTGCCCCTGAAGCCAGCCAGGCGGGCAGATGCCCGGCCAGCGTGTCGCACTCTGCACCGTGCCCGCGCCAGCTCTTGCTTACCGCATCATAGGTTTCGCCCGAGTTGGGGTAGACCACCAGCGGCAGTGCGCTCAGGCTGTGCAGGTGTTCCAGCGCTTCGTTACTCTTCTCCAGCGCAATGCAGTTAATGCCCAGCGCGACAATCTGCGGCGTTGCTTCCACGACGTTTACCACCTCTGCGAGCGGCGTACCGTCGCTTAAATGGTGCGCGTCGCGCAGGGTAAACGAAAACCACGCCCGCGCGTCAGGCCAGGCCTGCAACAGCGCGGCGAGGGCTTTTATCTCGGCAAATGAGGGGAGCGTTTCGCAGGCCAGCAGATCGGCACCGGCCGCTAACAGCGCCTCAATGCGCGGGCGGTGAAAATCAGTAAACTCCTCCGCAGTGCGCTGATAATCGCCGCGATACTCTGACCCATCCGCCAGATAAGCACCATATGGCCCAACGGACCCCGCCACCAGCAGCGGCCCGGCCTGCGGGTTTTCCGCCAGCGCGGCCTCACGGGCCGCCTGCGCCAGCTCGACGCTTTTGCCAATCAGCGCGCGCGACTGCGCCTCATCCAGGCCGCGTGCAGCAAAGCCGAGCGGCGTCGCCTGGTAGCTGGCGGTAATCGCGATCTGCGCACCGGCGCGGAAATAGTCGAGATGCACATCGCGGATCAGCTCCGGCGCTTCCATCAGCACTTTCGCGGACCAGAGATTATCAGCAAGGTTACAGCCGCGCGCTTCAAGCTCCGTTGCCATCGCGCCGTCAAGCACAATAAAGGGCTGCTTCTCCAGCAGCGCGGTCAGGGGGTTAGGGCGCGACATGTTCACTCTCCTTCGCTTTATCATGATGGGTCAGCCAGTAAGCACCATAGCACAGAGCAACAAACGGCAGCCCACAATAGAGCGCAATGCGCTGGTCGGGATCAAATGCCAGGCCGATACACGCCAGCAGGCAGAGCAGGAAACCGGCAACAGGCACCAGCGGATACCACGGCGCGTGGTAGTGCAGATCCGCAAGTGACTTGCCGGACTGCAAATGGCGACGGCGAAAGACAAAGTGCGCCGCACAAATGCTGAGCCACACGGCGACCACGGCGAAACCGGAAATCGCTGACAGCGCAACGAACACCGTATCCGGCGCGATAACGCTCGAGAGCAGCGCCAGCACACCGCCCAGCATCGAGACCGAGAGCGCCGTCAGCGGCACGCCGTTTTTGGTGACGCGCATAAAACAGCGCGGCAGCGTCTTCTCATTCGAGAGCGACCACAGCATGCGCCCGGAAGCATACAGCCCCGAGTTAGCCGCTGAGAGGATCGCCGTCAGGATGACAAAGTTAAAAATATCGGCGGCGTAAGGAATGCCAATCTTCTCAAACACCACCACGAAGGGGCTCTTCTCCACGCCCGCCTGCTGCATCGGGATCAGTGCCGCCAGCACAAACACGGTGCCGATAAAAAAGAGGATTAACCGTACGATCGTGGCGCGAATGGCGACCGGAATCACCTGCTGTGGGTTCTCTGTTTCGCCTGCGGCAATACCAATCAGTTCGGTACCGGAGAAGGCAAAGTTCACCGCCACCATGGTCATCAGAATCGGCAGCCCGCCGTGGGGGAACCACCCTTCGGCAGTGATGTTGGCAAGACCGGGAGCAGCAGAGCCATCCTGCATCGGGATAAAACCAAAGATTGCCGCCCCGCCAAGCAGGATAAAGGCAATGATGGTGATCACTTTTACCAGCGAGAACCAGAACTCGCCCTCGGCGAAAAAGCGCGTCGAGACGACATTAAGGGCGAAAATCGCCACGCAGAAGATGACGCACCATATCCAGACCGGAACATGCGGGAACCAGTACTGCATGCAGAACCCGGCGGCGGTAAAGCTCGATCCCAGCGCCACCGTCCAGGTGAGCCAGTAGAGCCAGGCCACGGTATAGCCCGTTGCCGGGCCGAGATAGCGCGCGGCATAGACATGAAACGCGCCGGTCACCGGCATTGCTACGGAGAGTTCACCGAGGCACTGCATCACCAGCCAGACCACCAGCGCGCCAATCAGATAGGCCAGCAGCGTGCCGGCCGCGCCGGTAGTAGAGATGATATAGCCGGTATTAAAGAACAACCCGGTGCCAATCACGCCGCCCAGCGACAGCATAACTAAGTGGCGGGTTTTCATGGTGCGCTTAAGCTGCCCCTGAGCCTGATCCTGCTGATTTTGCATACAACCCTCTAAACGTATGGACGTCTAAACATCTGCGTTAAAGGGTTATAACGTGATTGTTAATAAAAAGCCAGTCTCGCAGCGGGCAGGGGCGGTTAACTGCGCACTCTCTGGCCGGGGTTAGCTAAAAAGGTAGACCACGCTCCAGAAGAGCAGAGAGGTGAGCATATGGACTTTCATCACCCGCAGCCAATCGATGCGTTGGCCGGTGGCATCCGTAAAGCGGAACCACTTCAGATGGGGCAGATGGGTTGCCAGCGTTTTGGCTAATAACAACCAGATAATGATCGACAGCGTATTGATGCACAGCAGGGTCAGATAGTGCAGCGCTAATTGCCCCAGATTAATGGAGTAGAGCAATGGGGTATTTATCTGCTGATAAAGCCAGAACTGCACAGAGGAGATCCAGGAGAAGATATGCGGAACAGGCAACGGGCCTGAAAGGCTATTAATAAACACATACCACCAGGTGGTCAGCATCTCGAATAGATAAAAAAGAAACTCATACAGCAGAAATAATTTCAGCGCACGCGCGGTAGAGCCTGGCCATAATTTCGGCGCACCGCGCGTAAGAAAGGCTTTAGCGGCAAAAAAGAGCAGCGCGAAAAGCGAAAAAGCGGCAATTAATACAATCATCACTACACTTACTGCCGCCGGGCCTGCTGCTGCGGCATGGGGGTTCTGCGCCGCTAATCTGCGGTTAGCCTCATCGCGCTCAAACTCGCTGAGATGGCTGTTACCGTTGTAATCGTAGTACACGATTAATCCTTATATGAGTGGTAGAAAAAACGAGGCGCACATCCTATCCGTTTATCTGAGGGGAGTGAAACCGCTGCGGCGAAAGCCCACCGGAAATGGGGGGATGCGCACCCTCTTATCAGAATTTGAAAGGCACATAATAAAGGAGGGTTATATTTGAAGCTTCCCTGCAAATAATGCGTGCTGTTAAACAGGCCGGAAATAAAAAAGGATGAAATATTCAAAACGCTTTCTGCTTCACTCGTAACCTACTTTGTGCGGAATAGTTCTGCCTATTGCAGCGATTAGTGAAGCTTTAGCGCAAATTGACGATAACGTCTTAGCGTCACCCTCAATCACGCAGGGGCGCGCTTATCTTTTTTCAACGAGTTCTGATCGCGACGGATCTGCTTTTAGCCCTCCTTTAACAACACCAGTAAGCGCTTTTTTACGCGCGTTTTTTTATTTTAAGGAAAACAGTACTATGGCTTTCGTAAGATCACTGTGTCGCGGTTTGTTGGGTTCCCGTCTGGCCGGTGGACCAAAACCTGCTAACGGCATTTTCGACTGCCGGGATTTACCGACTTCACTTTCGGCTGCGGGTCTTAGCGCACGCTCATCCGGCATTTTATTGACCTTTGTCCCGCCCGAAGCGGATTTCCACCGCGTCAGCCAGGCGTGGCAACGTTTTACCTCTGCCGATCTGACGGTGATTACCCTCTCTTCAAACGGCGCGCTAAGCGCCAGCGGTCGCCAGACGACCTACTGCGCGGGCGACGGGCAGGAGGGGAGCTTCCTGCTGCTGCCGGATAGCCTTATCGCCGAGCATGAGACGCATATTGTCGACCTCCATCTGCACGACACCCAGAGTGCCGCGCAGCGTATCAGCGCCATTCAGCGCGAATTAAACACCATTAAACCGCGCATGGCGCTCTCCGCTGAGCGCACTTTCGCGATGATCTACTGCGACGGGCTCTCTGCTTCGGAAGGTTTCTTCATGCAGGCCTGGTATAACAGCGGTCTCTTCCCGTGCCTGGCGATTGGCGGCTCCGCAGGCGGACGCGCGACCTTTGACGGCACGTGGATTGGCGTCGGCGACCGGGTATTACAAGGCAAAGCCGTTGTCGTTTTCTGTCGCATGGCGGAAGGCAAATCCTTCTCACCTTTTAAGAGCCAGAACTTTACCCCGCTGGATCAGAGTTGGTTGATTGCCGATGCCGATCCGATTTCTCGCACGGTAACATCGGTCTTTGATCGCCAGGGGCAGCAGAAGGCTTTTACCCAGGCGCTCGCCGAGCACCTTAACTGTAAAGAGTCACAGCTGAGTGAACGTCTGAAAGGGCTTACCTTCGGCGTAAAAGTGGGTGACGAGTACTTCATCCGCTCGGTAGCGAAAATTGAGCACGGCATGGTGCACTTCTTCTGCGATCTGGAGTTTGGCGATCGGCTGTTCCTGATGCAGGAGACCGACTTTAAACAGGCGACGTTGCGCGACTGGCAAACCTTTATCACCGGTAAAGGCAAACCTGCCGCCATCATGATGAATGACTGTATTTTGCGCCGTATGGGTAACAGCGATCAGCTGCACGATGCTCACTTCTTCAAAGGCATCCCGGCGGCGGGCTTCTCCAGCTTTGGCGAAATCCTCGGCGTGCCGATTAACCAGACCCTCTCCGCGCTGGTCTTCTTTAACCATGACGTGAAAGCGATGACCCAGTTTCCGGTGGAGTACGCCGGATATGCCGCGCACTATGCCCAGCGCGCGCTGCGCCGTTGGGAAGCGCTGAATAGCATTCAGACCCGGGTGCTGGATCGCGTGGTGAGCTATCAGCAGGAGCTGGCACCGATTGTGCAGGCGCTGCCGGCGCTCGAAGCCGCCACCCAGAGCCAGAGTGAAGCGCTGGTGATGGCAGAAAGCAGCATTCGTGGCATCAGCGATATCGCCACCGAAAGCCAGCGGGCGCAGGGGCGTCTTGGCGAAGGGCTGGATTCGCTGGAGCAGATCTCCAACGGCATCGGCGTGATCACCCACGGCATCAGTAACATCGCCTTCCAGACCAATATCCTTGCGCTCAACGCGGCAGTAGAAGCGGCGCGCGCCGGCGATGCGGGGCGCGGTTTTGCGGTGGTAGCAGGGGAGGTTCGCCGCCTGGCGCACTCCTCAAAAGAGCAGGCAGAAGCGACGGCGAGCAACATCAGCGACGCGGTCAGCACCATCTCCCATATCCGTGAAGTCGCCAGCAATACGGTGGAGACCGCAACCGATATGGCGGAGCGCAGCATTCTTGCCGCTAATGCCATTGCTGAGATGAGCCAGCAGACGCGCCAGGAGCGGGAAAACATCGCGAAGCAACTGAGCAACCTGCGCACCCTGACCGCCGGAATGGATGCGATGCAGGAAGCGGTTGCCCAGCTGAAAGTGCTGCAAACCCTCTCAACGGGGCGTTAAGGCAGTATGTTGCAGACCTCCGGCGCAGGCCGCCTGGGGTCAGCTCAAATCATGCAGCGCTTTACCGAGCGGGCGGGTGATGCGCAGTTGTTCAAAGCGCACATCCAGCCCCTCTCTTTCCGGCGAGCAGCACATCACCCCAACAAAGCGCTGACCGCTATCCTGCCACGGGAAGAGCCGCAGCAGCGGCCACGTTTTCCCGTCGGTGGAGTATTGCAGGCGTAACGCCTGCTTCTCAAGCGTCGCGCGCATCCAGAACTCATGCGCATCGCCGGGGAAGAGGCCAGTCGACCAGTCAGATTGCCCCTGCGTCACCACACAGCCAATCGCGGGCGCGCCATCGTTATACTCAATGCCGCTTTTTACCCACTGCGTTTCAGACGCTTCAATAAAGATCCCCGCCTGGTCGTAAAGTTGTTCAAACGCGGCGGCGATTTTCACCTCAAGGGTAAACTCCCCCTCAAGCATAAACCCAAAAGCATGACCGGAGTGCCGCTCAAAGCCGTACCAGGTCTTGACCCAAAAATCGGTATTCGCCCCGGTGCGCATCAGCAGTTGTTCATCAGTCTGAGTAACGTGGGCGGGTTTATTTATCCACAGACCCTTTTCTGACGTGAAGCTCTCAATTGGTGTCACAGGCAACCTCATCAATGTTTACAAGAAAACCGCGGCCACTCTGCCACGCTTTTGCAGCGATTGCCGGGCGGTGCTTAACGTTTCGCTTTACGCGCCAGTTTTTTACTGCGCACCGTTAACAGTGGCGTCACCGAGATGCCATGCAGCAGCACGCTCAGCGTCACAATGGTAATGGCGATATCGGCAACAATATTGGCATCCGCGCCCTGCAAACCGTGGACATAGGCAAAGGCAATATAGTTGAGACTGCCGATGCCGCGAATGCCAAGCCAGCCGAGGCTCGCGCGGTGAAACCATGTCGTACCGGAGCGCAGCGTCACAATAAACACCGATAGCGGGCGGATCACCAAAAAGAGCACAAAGGCCAGCCCGAGCGCGTGCGCATCCCAGTGCTGAGCGAGGGTGACACCAAGCACAATCACCAGCAGCGCCGCCAGCAGCCGCTCAACGGTATCGCCAAAAGAGAGGGCATCGCCAATCACCAGGCCTACAGATTTAATCGGGTTCTGCTCCTCCAGCGCATGGCGCAGATGCGGGTTGACCTGCATCTCTGCCGGCACATCCTCCTCCTCTTCGGGATCGCCATGGCGCTTTTGCACGCTTACTTCGGCGCTGCGCAGGCCAATCCCGGCAGCAAAGGCCGCGAGGAAACCGGAGGCGCTCACCGACTGCGCCAGCGCGAAGCTCAGGCAGATCAGCGCCAGGGCGATAAAGTCGCTGGGTGCCACTTCGCCCTGTTTATGGCGTGAACGGGTGGCGAGAAGGCCGATTAAGCGCCCCATAAAGAAACCAATCAGCAGCCCGCCGACCAGCGCCCACAGCAGATCGATGCTCAGCCAGTGCAACAGCTCTTCGCCTGACGGCACGCCATCGGCTTTGTACCAGATCAGCGCCAGCATTAAGAAGGGGAGCGCGGTGCCGTCATTAAGCCCCGCCTCGCTGGAGAGCGCTATGCGCAGTTGGTCATCATCGCGCGCGTCGTTAATCGCCACCAGGCTCGCCAGCACCGGATCGGTGGGTGCCAGAATCGCGCCAAGCGCCAGCGAGAGCGGCCAGGCCAGATCGAGCAGATAGTGGGCGGCGACCATAATCCCGCCGATAGTCAGTAGCATAGCGGGCAGCGCCAGCTTAATGCCCATCTTCCAGTAGGGAGAGGTGAGCGGCAGACGGATCTTCAGGCCGGTAATAAACAGCGAGGCCGCCATCGCGATTTCGGTAATGCGGGCGGTGAGATCGGCATGGGCCGCCACATCGATATTAAGAACGCCCATCTCCCACGGGCCGCAGATGATGCCGACCACAAGATAGAGACCAAACACCGGGATCGGCACGCGGCTTATCCAGCCGTAGGATAACGACATCAACAGTAACAGGCCGCCGGTCGCGGCCATCCACATCAAATAACTCATACTCCTCCACATGAGGCTGCAATCTGCACATTGCACCCCAAAAGGTATAGTTGCTGAAAAAGGTCTGCACCAGGCCAGACGGCGCGAATAGTGCAAGGGCTGAGCATTAGCTACGCTTAAAAAAAGCGGGCGTAACGGGGGTGGCAAATGAGTAAGAAGATCATGCAGGAGTACCTGGTGCTGGGCGGTAAACACCACGGCGAGGTATGGCGTGGCGTCTACCCGGCGATGGGGCTGAATCTCTCGAAGCACGATGAGCGCTTCGGGCAGTTCTTTGACCGAAGCGGGCAGAAGAGGGTCGAGCTCTCGCGTAAAGAGCAGTACTTCATTACCGAGTGGCTATCGCCTGAAGGGCATACCTATCTGCTGGCCACCGCCGAAGATCTGACGGAGTTCAATATTGAAGAGGAGATAGGCCGGATCGCGCCACCGCTCCGGCCTCTGGACAGCGCTATTGAAGACTGGGTTTAGCCGTGCTCATGCGCTGCCTGGGTTTTTAAACGTTTCGACGCGCGCTGCTTTCGCAACTTATCAATCAGCTTGTGCGCTTCCGCGCGGGTGGCGACCGCAGGCGACGATCCGCTCAGCGGTTTTCGCGCCGTTTCGCGCAGTGTCAGCACGGTCAAGGCACCAATCAGCCCTGCGCCCATCATGTAGTAAGCGGGCATCATCACATTGTGGGTGGTATCGACCAGCCAGGCGGTGACCAGCGGCGTAGTACCACCGAACAGAGAGACCGAGAGGTTAAAGCCAATGGCCAGCGCGCTGTAGCGAATATCGGTGATAAACAGCGCTGGCAGCGTTGCTGGCATGGTGCCACTAAAGCAGGTGTGCAGCACGCCCAGAATGACCAGGCCGCCGAAGACCGCCCACATATTGCCGGAGCCAATCAGCATATAGCTTGGGATCGCCAGCAGCACCAGCCCCAGCGCGCCGAAAGCGATCACCGGGCGGCGGCCCAGACGGTCGGTCCAGTGTCCCCAGGCCAGCGTCAGCGGCATCATCACAAACATGATCACCATCACCAGCAGCAGGCCGGTCAGCTCGCTCATTCCTAACACGCTGGTCAGGTAGCTCGGCATATAAGAGGTGAGCATATAGTTCGAGACGTTAAAGACCAGCACCAGGCCAATACACTGCAGCATCTGTTTGCGGTATTTGTGCAGCATCTGCAGCAGGCTCAGCTTGGGTTTGCTGTGCTCCAGCGCACCCTGCTTATCCATATGCTCTTTAAAAGCCGGCGTCTCTTCGAGCTTCAGGCGGATATAGAGACCAAACAGGCCGAGCGGTGCGGCGAGGAAAAAGGGGATTCGCCAGCCCCAGCTGTGCATCGCCTCGGCTGGCAGCACGGCAATCATAATGGTCACCAGACTGGCGCCCAGCAAATAGCCGCCAAGCGTGCCGAACTCGAGAAAGCTGCCCATAAAACCACGGCGTTTATCGGTGGAGTACTCGGCGATAAAGGTGGCTGCGCCGCCATACTCACCGCCGGTTGAGAAGCCCTGAACCAGGCGTGCGACCAGCAGCAGGATCGGCGCGGCAATGCCAATGCTGTCGTAATCGGGAATCAGGCCAATACAGAAAGTGCCGATCGACATCATGATCATCGTCAGGGCGAGGATCTTCTGGCGACCAAAGCGGTCGCCGAGCGGGCCGAAGACCATGCCGCCAATCGGGCGAACCAGGAAGGCCGCGGCGAAGGTGCCGAAAGAGGCGATAAGCTGCGCGGTGCTGCTGGCGCCGGGAAAGAAGACCTGGCCGATAATGACTGCCAGATAGCTGTAGACGCCAAAGTCGAACCACTCCATCGTGTTGCCCAGCGCGGCCGCACCGACGGCGCGTTTCAGCAGCTTATTATCAATGACAGTGATGTCTTCTACGGTCAGTTCGTTGGCCGTTGCGGCCGGGTTAGTGTGGTGCGGTAAAGTCGTTCCGTTGCTCATAAACTCCCCATGAGTGCTGGTGGTGCGACCTTATAGCTTTCGCAGCCGTGATGCTCAAATGGAGGGAAATGAAAGCTATAAGATGCAGAAAAAAGCAGTTTGCCGACGTTCGCGGCAGGGGGACACCATAATTAAAATTTATGGGTGAGGCAAATTTTTGGCGCAATTCGCTGCTTTTATACTATAAAGCTGAATATTAACGCGCCGTGAGTAAAAGTAGCGGAACAAGCTAATCCCTTAGCCTCTCTTCACTCCGTGGACTTCAGTTTGTTGATGCCCATCGCCATCACCTGTGAGGGGTGGAACAGCGACAAACTCTCCACCTGCGACAGCAGCAGCACCTTGCGAAAATCGAGCGCCGACATCGGCTCCGAGGCGAGATCGATATGATGGTCGTCGTACCATGCGCTGTAGTTATGCTCAACCCGCAGATCCAGCGTCTCATGGTTGCGGTAGCCGCTCAGCATCGGAATGAGCACAATGTTGTTGGCATCGCCGACATCAAACGTGGCGGTATGGATCATGCCGATGTAGATGCGCTGAGATTTCAGGGTGATCCACGCCAGGTCGCCGCGCTCCATGCACTGATAGATCAGCCCCTCAATGCCGTTGGCGCGCGAGAGGTGTTTATACAATTCGCGGCGGCCGGGGATATCGAGGCGCGCGCTGCTGGACCAGTTCGAGTGCCACAGGCAAAACAGCACAGCAAAGGCGAGCATAATCACCACCGGTGCCTGGATGCCGAGGAAGGTCCAGTTCATAAATGTCATATGCAGATGGTGCTCTTCCGGGCCAAACGTGGCGGGAAAAGTATTCATCACAGCCGAACTGGCGAGCAGGCTGAGCCACACCACGGCGGTGGCGATAATCCCCTGCAGGACAAAGACGCAGCCATAGAGCGCTACCAGAAAGTAGACATCCCAGCCGAAGCTGCGTTTGAATTTGAAGCGTGTCGAGAGGTCGTGCGAGGTGTACCAGTAGCCGCAAACCATCAATACCATGAATATTGCTGTACCCATCCCTAAGCCCTCTTCAACGCATCAACATGCTCTCTGAAATCTTCCTGTACCCTTTTGCAGTGGATATTCACCGAGGCGTTGCCGTCAGCATCGACCACAATGCGCTCACCATCTTCAATCGAATCCTGTATTTCACTGTGACTCATCACCTGTAACAGCTTGTCAGGGCTGGCAAATAAAGAACGAAGTAATTTTCTCATTAATAAACCTCCGCAGAGAGTATAGAAACCATTTCATGAATGTGTGAAATTTCCGAGAAAATTCTGTGCGAGAGAGATCTAAAAATTAATTTATCTCTGTAGACATATCGAAACATCCTGAATGACTATTACCCGCTCAATAATAGTTGTTAAGGAGGCCGTTGTTTGGGTTATTCCCCTTGTTTATCAATAATCTTATCTTTCTGTATTTGTTAGCTTTCTTATATTTCATGCATTCAGGGTAAGACGCGCAAATTAATTTAAAGGGAATCTTTATTCAGCGCGTTTATATATTAATAAATGGACTGGTTATTATGAATAAATCAATACTCGCACTGCTGATCACAGCAGCCTGCGCGCACGCCTCTGCGCAACAATTAACGGTTGAAGAGCGACTGAGCCAGCTGGAAATGGCATTAGAGCGGAATATGACGGAGCTGGCGCAGGCAAAAGCGGAGCTGGAACAGGTCAGAGCAAGGGGCGTTACCGACGCAAAGTCAACCGTACAGCCGCAGGCCGCTGCGACAGAAAAATCCTCTTATACGCTGAAAGAGATCAGCGATTTCGTCAAAGAGGATATCGGCTTTGCCTGGCATGGTTACCTGCGTTCCGGCTGGGGAGCCGCCAGCAACGGCTCGCCAAAAGAGTACGCCATTGGCTCGCTGGGGCGTTTTGGCAATGAGTATTCGTCGTGGTTCGATTTCACTTTCTCGCAGCGGGTCTATGAGGAGGGGGGCAAATCGGCGCATGCCGTTGTGCAATTGGATGGCAACGTCGGCGCGCAGTATGGCAGCGCGTGGTTCGACAAGCGCTCAGAAAACCTTCTGCAGTTCTCCGATATCTACCTCACCACACGCGGTTTCCTGCCCTTTGCGCCGGAAGCGGATCTCTGGGTTGGAAAACACAACCTGCCAAAGTATGAAATTCAGATGCTGGACTGGAAAAGCCACCAGACCGACAGCGGCGCGGGGATCGGCGTGGAGAACTGGGCGCTCGGCGCGGGCAAGCTCAATGTTGCGCTGGTGCGCCAGGATCTGGATGCCCATGCGGTGAACTATCCTGTCAGCCATAACACGATGCAGGTTAACACCCACACGATGGACCTTCGCTATAACGCGCTGCCGCTGTGGGATCGCGCTACGCTGGAGCTGTTTGGCCGTTACTCACTGGCGAACAAATCTGCCACCTACCGGGCGAGCGAAAACGCGGGGCGTTACTACAGCATCAAAGATGCGTGGTTAGCAGGTGCGATAGTGCGGCAGAGCTTTAGCGCGGGCGGGTTTGAAGAGTTCACGCTGCAGGCGGCGGATAACGCATTGGCCAGCGGCTTCGCGCTCATCTCCAACTCGGGAGCGACCTACGGCTATCAAGACAGCTACTATGGCGAGCACTCCTACGGGCACGCCGTGCGCGCTATCTCGCAGGGTGAGTTCTACCCCTCATCGCAGATCGTGCTGGCGCATGCGCTGGTTTATGCCGCCGGGCAGGATATTTACAGCTATGACACCGGTGCGCATACCGATTTTCGCAGCTACCGGGCAGTGATGCGCCCGGCGTGGATCTGGGATAAACATAACCAGACGGGCGTTGAGCTGGCGTGGTTTAAACAAACCAACCGTCAGCAGGGCGAGGATTACCGCGAAAAGGGGTATAAAGCCACGCTCTATCACGCGCTGAAAGTGGACACCAGCCTGCTGACCTCGCGACCGGAGCTGCGTTTTTACGCCAGCTGGCTCCGCGCGCAGGAGAACGGCATCAGCCACTTCCGCTTTGGCGATGAGCGGCGGGAGCAGTTCACCGTCGGCGCGCAGGCTGAGGTGTGGTGGTAAGCAAAAAAGCGGCGCAGAAGTGCGCCGCAAAAGCCCGTTGCTGGCGGGCAAACGGCCTCTGCATCAGGCTTTTTGCTGCTTCAGGCGCGCAAGAGTCGCGGCGAAGTTTGGCAACCACTTCTCATGAGCCAGTAACATCTCGCGCGCCAGCCGCTCGGCGTCACCGTCGGAGTGCACCAGCGGGCTGAGATTGAGCGCCAGCAACACATCGTTAAACTCGCCGCTCAGGGCAGCCTTGCTGGCCGCGATTTCAAACCCCTTAATGGTGTGGATAAGCCCCAGCACCTTGTCATCAAAATGGGTAACGCGCGGATGGGGCGTCGCCCCATCTCGCCCAATCAGGCAGGTCATCTCAACCGCCCACTCTGGCGGAATATTGTCGATGTGACCGCAATGGGGAATGTTCACATAGTGTTCTGTCTGCTTATCGTTATAGATGGCGTTAATCACCTCGCACGCGGCATCGGAGTACCAGGCGCCGCCGCGCTGCTCCAGTGCCTGAGGTTTCACGTCAAGGTTGGGATCTTTATAGAGTTCAAAGAGATCTTTTTCGATTTGCTGCACCACCTGCGCCCGTGCGCCGCCTTTGTAATACTCGCCGAGCTCAATCGCCAGCATCTCTTTCTGCTTAAAGTAGTAGAGCAGGTAGGAGCAGGGCAGCAGGTTGAGGGCGCGGATCAGCCCTTAACTAAAGGGCAGGTCGAAGATGTTTTTCACCGACGATGCCTGTAACTTTCCGCTGGCAACACCGTCGAGCAACTCCGCGAAGCGCGACACGCCGTTTACCTGCACATCACTGAGGAACACCATGTGGTTGAGGCCGAAAAGATCGAGCGCGATCTCATCACTCTTTGCCAGCGCCAGCACATCGCGGACAAACATCTTCATGCCGACAGGAATGTTGCAGACGCCGATAAATCTCCTGAAGTTGGTATGGCGGCAGACCGCTTCGGTCACCATGCCTGCCGGGTTGGTGAAGTTAATCACCCAGGCGTTCGGGCAGATAGCCTCTACGTCGCGCAGAATGTCGAAAATGACCGGGATGGTGCGCAACCCTTTGAATAATCCGCCAGCGCCATTGGTCTCCTGACCAAGATAGCCGTGGCTTAGCGGGATGCGCTCATCCAGTTCGCGCGCTTTCAGCTGGCCGACGCGCAGCTGGGTCGTGACAAAATCGGCACCCTGCAGCGCCTCGCGGCGATCAAGCGTTTGATACACCTTCAGGGGAATGCCCGCTTTGGCCACCATCCGCTGGCAGAGCTGGAAAATAATCTCCTGCTTCTCTCTTCCCTCCTCGACGTCCACCAGCCACCACTCCGTAATCGGCAGTTCGTGGTAGCGCTTGATAAACCCTTCCAGCAGTTCCGGGGTGTAGCTACTGCCGCCGCCAACAGTGACGACTTTCAGTTTCGGGCTCATGCTCTCTCCTGTCGAGGATTGCGCCAGCGGGGACTACTGCGTGATCTCCGTTAACCGCTTGCGGTAACCGTTGGGTGTAAACGAGGTCATTTTTTTGAAGGTCTTAATAAACAGGCTCGGGCTGCTGTAACCCGACTCCCAGGCGATGTCCGCTACCGAGTAGTTGGTCATCTCCAGCTGCTTTTTCGCAAAGTCGATACGGATCTCATTGATGATCTGCATCGGCGTTTTGTCGTAAAAGCGCCGCGTCGCACGGGTGAGATACTCCTGCGATTTGCAGGAGAGCCGCACCATGTTCTCCAGCGCATTATCGCTGAACTGGCGTTTATCGTGCATCGCTTCGACGGTGCTTCTCAGCCACTGCGGAATATCCTCCATCACCTGCTCTTCGCGATAGTGACGCAGGCGATTGAGCACGTAAAAAGTCACGGTTTCGATAAACTCGTCGAGACCGTTCTCACGAAAATTGAGCGAAGCAATCACTGTTTCAACATAGGTCAAAAATGCGCTGTGCGTGCGGTAAGGTTGCGAGGCCACAAAGCAGAACGGCAGCAGAGAGTGATAGTACTGATCGAAAAATTGTCGGCTAATACCGACATTGAGGATGCGGGCGGCACCGTACTCATAGAGACTCTGGTGATGCGATCCCAGCGGGATAAAAACGAAATCACCGCGCTCCAGCAGCACGCGTTTACCGTTAATGACCTGGTAGTACCGCCCGGTCAGAACGAGGGTAAATTCATAATAATCATGCTGATGCAGCCCGCTGGCGCTCTCCGATTTATTGAAGATAAAGACATGGAAAGGCTTTCCTTTAAAGAGCTGCTGTTCGTGGACGGTTTTGATCTCCTGTGTGCCGATCGTTGGTGTTGGCTGCATCGTTCACTCCTTACGACTTGCGCATACATGTCTATATTTCAGCGCGTTGGCGATCGCTTTCCGCGCGCTTCCTGCTTATCAGGCCGGGTTTTTTTTCTGGTGCGAACGCTCTTTATCTACGTTCAGGTTTGCTGAAATCCTTCAATAGCGAACGAAGCGGCAAATCTTCTGCCTCATCACTACCGCAAAGCACTCAGGCTGGCCTGCAACATCAAAAGAGCAATATGCTTCTTTACCCGCAATGTGCCTGGCAATTGTCCCCATTTTTCCAGAAATGACGTAACTAACATCTTAATAAGAGGCGTAAATTTGGGTTTGGTACTTTTTTCCGTGGGTAAAACAAGTATACGGGAGCGTACGGGAGGGAGGTATTCTGCAATCTGCCACAATTATCTCTGGTTGACCGATTGCTATGCTCTTCTTCACAGTTTCGCTAATTTTTTAGCGATTCCGGAGAGGGCGAAGGCTCCTCTCCGGCAAAAAATTACGCTTGGGTCGCAGCGAAAATAGTTTTACCGATCTCACGCGCCTTTTGCAGGCAAGCTTGCGGAGTGCCGAGATCGGGCTGCATCAGCGTGGCGTTGGTTAACACCGGCGCGCCGCAGTAGTCAAAAATACCGTGGGGGATTTGTGTATTCCATGATTGCGCATAGCCATGCTTTTCGAACGTTTTGCTGTCTGCGCCTCCTGTCGCCACCAGATGCACCGGCAGATGTGTCAGCTTCTTGATGACCTTGCCGGTGCCGCTATCTTCGTAGGCCCAGCCGTTGGCAAAGACGCGATCGATCCAGCCCTTTAATTGTGCGGGCATCGTCCACCAGTAGATAGGAAATACCAGTACTAATGCGTCTGCTTTCTCAATACGCTCCTGTTCAGCCACCACGTCGGCGGGCAGCGGGGCGGTTCGCATAAAGGCGTTGTAATCGGCGGCGGTAAACGACGGGTTAAACCCCTCCCGCGCCAGATCGGCGATCTCAACGCTGTTCTGCGCGTTCTGTTCGCGAATTCCTTCTGCCACGGCCTGCGCCAGGCCATGGGTTAAAGAGGTGTCGAGCGGGTGAGAGACTACGATCAGTGCATGCATTTGCTTCTCCTCGGTTGCCATTACGGATTAATCACCGTAGGCTTATATACTATCGGTAACCTACCACTAGTAAGTTACTAATGGTATATAAGCTTGTCAAGGAGGCAATGATGGCCGAAACGCGTGTACGCCAGCGGCTCTCGCGGGAAGAGCGCTACGCACAACTGGTGGAGGTGGCGTGGCATATTATCCATGAGGTGGGTACCGAAGCGCTGACGCTCGGCTATTTAGCCGAACGGGCGGGAGTGACTAAACCGGTGGTATATGACCACTTCACCAGCCGCTCCGGGCTGCTGGCGGCGCTCTATCGCGAGTACGATCAGCGTCAGAATCGCAAAATGGAGGCGCTGCTGGCCAGGACCGCGCCCGAGCTGGCGGCGCGCGCAGAAGTGGTTGCAACAACCTATATCGAATGCGTGCTGTTTCAGGGGCGTGAGATGCCGAGCCTGCTGGCGGCACTGGCGGGGACGCCGGAGCTGGAGAAGATCCGCCGCGACTACGCCGTGGATTTTACCGGCACGTGCCGCACGCTGTTTGCGCCGTTTTGCCATGCGCCTCTGCGCGACGCCGCGCTATGGGCGATGCTCGGTGCCGCGGAAGGGCTCTCCTGGGCGGCGGTGCAGGATGCGATTAGCGAACAGCAGGCGAAAGAGGAGCTGGAGCGGGTGATTATCGCCATGGTGCATGCGACGTTGAGTGACGAAAGTGCGTAAAACGCTCACCGGGGTGCCGCCGAGAGAGATTAAGTTGTATTATAGATGCATCTTAATCATTGGTGATAATTATGTCTGGACCACGCATCCTGCGGGAAAAACTGACCATCCGGAAGATGATTGCTCTCTATCAACGCCTCTGCCCGGATGCAGTGAGCAGCGCGGCGCACTATGCAGATCTCTGTGCCTATGCGGAAAAGCGGCTCGATAAGTGCGTCTTCGGCGAGGCGAAACCGGCCTGCAAGCAGTGTCCGGTGCACTGTTATCAGCCCGCAAAACGCGAGGAGATGAAGCAGGTGATGCGCTGGGCAGGGCCACGCATGTTGTGGCGACACCCGATATTAACCGTGCGTCATTTGATCGACGATAAGCGCCCGGTACCGGAGTTGCCCGAGAAATACCGGCGCAAGCAGGCCGGATAAACGTCAAGCGCCATCCGGCATTATCAGCGCGTCATCATTGCCGGATGGCGGCTGCGCCTTATCCGGCCTACAAAAAACCTATTTCTGAAACGGCGTAGGCCGGATAAGCGTAAGCGCCATCCGGCATGGTGTGCCACAACTTACCCACCCGACAAATCATCTTTATCAATCCCCAGCCGCTTCATCCTTGAGAGCAGCGTTGTTCGCTTCAGCCCCAGCCGCTGCGCGGCACCTTTCGGCCCGGCGACCACGCCGTTGGTCTCCTTTAAAACACGCACAATCAGCTGATACTCATCCTCCCCGTCGCGCGGTGACTCGGCGGGCGGAGCCACCGTCGCGGGCGGCATGGCGATCTCCGCCATCGAAAGCTGCAACACATTACCGCGCGTCAGCAGCACCGCTCGCTCAATCATATTCTCCAGCTCGCGCACATTCCCCGGCCACTCCATCGCGCTCAGCACCCGCAGCGTTTCTGCCGGTATGCTGTCAATATTGCGTCCCATCTTGCGGGCAATTTTGAAGGTGAAGGCTTTCACCAGCAGCGGAATATCTTCCGGGCGTTCGCGCAGCGACGGAAGCTGGATAGGAAACACATTCAGGCGGTAGTAAAGATCGCTGCGAAACTCGCGATCGGCGACCATCTTCTTCAGATCGCGATTGGTGGCGGCGATCAACCGCACATCGGTGCGGATCAGCTTGTTACTGCCGAGCCGCTCAAACTCCTGCTCCTGCAAGACGCGCAGCAGCTTCGGTTGTAGCTCAAGCGGCATATCGCCCACTTCATCAAGAAACAGCGAGCTCTTATCTGCCAACTCAAAGCGGCCGATACGCTGGGCGCTGGCGCCGGTAAACGCGCCGCGCTCATGACCAAAAAGATCGCTCTCCATAAGACCTGCCGGCATCGCCGCGCAGTTCATCTTCACCATCCGGCGGCTATTGCGCTCGCTCAGATTGTGGATAGCACGGGCAATCAGCTCCTTGCCGGTGCCGGTTTCGCCGAGGATCAGCACCGTACTGTTACTGCGGGCTACCATCTCCACCTGTTTCAGCACCCGCGACATCGCCTCGCTGCGGCCAATGATCTCGCCAAACTCGCTGTCGACTTTATTAAGCTGCTCGGTCAGCGCAAGGTTCTCATCCACCAGCCGCTCCTTCAGGCGATGGATCTCCTGGTAGGCGAGCGCGTTATCCACCGCAATGGCGATACGCTCGGCGATCTGGCGCAGCAGCTTGAGGTTTGCCTGGGTAAAGACCTCTTTCTGGCACTGCGCCAGCTTCAGCACGCCGAGCAAATTTTTGCCCGACATCAGCGGCAGCAGGCAGAGCGTCTGGATCTGGTTGCCCCAGGTCTCAAACAGCATCCGCTCATAGGGCGCAAGCTTGTCGCGCTCGTGCAGGTTGAGCAGCAGCATCTCTTTACTCAGAAATACGCGCTCCGTCAGCGTTCCCGCCTCGTCCGCTTCCTGGGTTTCGTGCGTCGGGTTGGCCTCATCCAGATAGTGGGTGGAGTAGATGGTCAGCTTGCCTTTGCGGCTGCCGCGCAGCACAAGGCTAATGGCGTCAATGCCGAAGTAGTAGTGGATCTCTTTGGCCACTTCGCTCACCAGCTCATCCATATGCAGCCGGGAGAGCACGGCATTGGTGATGGCGACGAGGATGCGGTAATCATTACGCTCCTGGCTGAGCAGCGCATAGTCCGGCGTGCGCCGGTCGCGGTTTTGCAACTGTTCGGTCACCACCGCGACGAGTTGCGTTAGCGTATTAAGGCGATCAAGTTCGCGCTCGCTCCATGGCTGGTCATCATAGCGGAAGAACTCGCAGCCGCCTAAAATCTGCCCCTCCGCTGCCAGCGGCAGCAGCGCGTAGTGGGCGAAAGGCGGGTAGAGCCCGCCTGCGGCAAGGGCGGGCCAGGTTTCGTTAAACAGTGCCGCCGTGCAGTGCAGCGTCTGCGGGTGAGAGAGAATATGCCGCACCGGCCCGCTCGCCAGCAGCGCCTGATCGCCATACTCCGCGCCATTTTCCGGGGGCTGAACACTGTAGCGGCTTGCCCGGTGGCTATCCGCATGCCACAGCACAATCGCCGCGCCCTGCGCCAGCCCCGCCTGACGCGCCAGCTGCGCCAGCGTTTCGCTGAGTGCCGCCACGTTCGGCTGCTGTAATAAAATCCGCGTGATATCGAAAAGCCCTTGCTGTCCGAGATCGCTCATCGGTGTATACGACATTTTGCTCATCCAGAAACACACCAGAGGGTGTGAAAAATAACAACTAGCAGATCCGCGGTAACGGCTCCGCGTGGGGGAGATCTAACAGGCGTTTTACGCCGTAAAGCCCGGCTACTCGCACGCCTTGTTGTTCAACGACTTCACCAATCATCGCTGCATCTTTACCTAAAGGGTGGGCGCGTAAACGGCTGAGCGCCAGTTCGGCGCAGTCACGCGCGACGGCGATCAGCAGTTTGCCTTCATTGGCAAAGTTAAGCGCATCCAGCCCCAGCAGTTCACAGACGCCGCGCACCGCCGGGTTAATGGGCAATTTGCTCTCTTGTAATTCAATGCCATATCCGCAGGCGGCGGCAAACTCATGCACCACCGCGTTGACGCCGCCGCGCGTCGCATCGCGCAGGGCTTTCACACCGGGCAGATCGCGCAGCGTCCCGATTAACGGTGTCAGCACCGCGCAGTCGCTGGTTAACTCCCCGTCCAGCCCCAGCCCTTCACGCAGGTTGAGGATCGTCGCGCCGTGGTCGCCGAGCGTACCGCTTGCCAGCAGCACATCGCCCGGCTGTAACGAGGCCGCTGCCCAGCGAATGGTGGCGGGGATCGCGCCAATACAGGCGGTATTAATAAAGAGCTTATCCGCCGCGCCGCGCTGCACCACTTTGGTGTCGCCGGTGACAATATTGATCCCGGCGTTACGGGCGGTCATTGCCATGCTTTCGACCACCTGTTTTAACGTTGCCATCGACAACCCCTCTTCGAGGATAAAGCCGCAGGAGAGGTAGCGCGGGATCGCGCCGCTGACCGCCACATCATTGGCGGTACCGCAGACGGCGAGTTTACCGATATCGCCGCCAGGGAAAATCAGCGGGTCAATCACATAGCTGTCGGTCGAGAAGGCGAGCCTGTCGCCGCCCGCCGCCAGTGCCGTGAGATCGAGGCGCGCCTGATCCTCCTGCTCAGCCAGCCAGGGGTTGGCAAAGGCCTGCATAAAGAGTTCGCCTATCAACTGCTGCATCGCCTGGCCACCGCTGCCGTGCGCCATCTGAACCTCATTCATACTTCACACTCCTGAGCGCGGTAGTGATACCAGGCGGCGCAGGCCCCTTCGGAGGAGACCATCAGCGCGCCAAAAGCGCTTTGTGGATTACAGGTTTTGCCAAACAGCGGGCAGTGGTGCGGTTTGCAGCGCCCGGTCAGCACGTCGCCGCAGCGGGCGCGCGGGTCGTCATACACCTGCTGTACCGCCGGCTGGAAATGGGCTTCAGCATCAAAACGCTGATAGGGGGGAGTCAGATGCACGCCCGATTCACCAATTATCCCCAGCCCGCGCCACTCGCTGTCGCCACGCACGGTGAACACCCCGGCAATCGCCTCTTGCGCCCGCCGGTTGCCCTCGTCCGGCACCACGCGGCGGTACTGATTCTCCACCCGGCTATGGGCGGCAAGCTTCTGCTCGACCAGCATTAGCACCCCCTGTAACAGGTCGAGCGGCTCAAAACCGACGACCACCAGCGGGCGCTGAAACTCATCGGCGATAAAGGTGTAGGCGTCGGTGCCAATCACCATGCTGACGTGGCCGGGGGCGAGAAAGGCGTCGATGCCGTTATCGGGCTGCGCAAGCAGGCTGCGCAGGGTCGGAATGAGCGTGATGTGCTGACAGAAGAACCAGAAGTTGTTGATGTCGCGCGCTTTCGCCTGCTGTAGCGTAATCGCGGTGGCGGGCATGGTGGTTTCGAAACCGAGGCCGAAAAAGACCACCTTGCGCTGCGGGTTTTTCTCCGCCAGCGCCAGCGCATCGAGCGGGGAGTAGACGATACGCACATCCGCGCCGCGCGCCTTCGCCTGTAACAGTGAGCCGTTTTTGCCCGGCACGCGAATCGCGTCGCCGAAAGTGCAGAAGATCACCTCCGGGTGGCTGGCGATCTCCACGCAAGTATCGATGCGCCCCATCGGTAAGACGCAGACCGGGCAGCCGGGGCCGTGGATAAACTCAATATTCTCCGGCAGCAACTGGTCGAGGCCGAATTTGAAAATGGCATGGGTGTGGCCGCCGCACACCTCCATAATGCGCAGCGGGCGCGCGGCGGTGTAAGCGAGCTGTGTGGCGCGCTCCTTGAGGCGGGCGATAAGCTGCATCACCTGCTCCGGCGCGCGGTATTCATCGACAAAGCGCATCATCCCTCCTCGCCGTAGAGCAGGGCACCGACATCCGGCTCAACATCAAACATATTTTGCAGCGCCGTCAGCGTTTCACGCGCCTCCGCTTCGTTGATAACGCTCATAGCAAAGCCGACATGCACCAGCACCCACTGGCCGATACGCGAGCGACCCTGCTCATCTTCACTGCCGACCAGCGTCAAATCAACATTACGCTGGACGCCGCTGACATCGACTTTCGCCTGCAGGCCGTCAATGGCACAGATTTGCCCCGGAACGCCTATGCACATCGTTGCGCCTCCAGCCACTCCAGCCACGCATCCATACCGTCGCCTTTGGTGGCGGAAACCAGCAGGATCTCAATCTCAGGGTTCACCTCCCGCGCGTAAGCGATGCACTGCGCAACATCGAAGTTGAGGTAGGGGAGCAGATCGACTTTATTCAGCAGCATCAGCGAGGCGGCGGCGAACATATGCGGATATTTGAGCGGCTTATCCTCGCCTTCGGTCACGGAGAGCACCGCCACTTTATGCCGCTCACCGAGATCGAAACTCGCCGGGCAGACGAGGTTACCGACATTTTCGATAAACAGAATGCCCTGCTCAGCCAGCGGCAGACGCGGCGCGGCATCGGCAATCATCTGCGCGTCGAGGTGGCAGCCCTTACCGGTATTAACCTGAATCGCCGGCGTGCCGGTGGCGCGGATGCGCGCGGCGTCGTTAACGGTTTGCTGATCGCCCTCAATCACCGCGCAGGGGAGGCGGTTTTTCAGGCGCAGCAGGGTTTCAGTGAGCAGGGTGGTTTTACCGGAGCCGGGGCTGGAGACGAGATTGAGCACCAGCTGTTGGCGGGCCGCGAAGCGTGCGCGGTTGCGGGCGGCGATGCGGTTGTTTTTATCCAGCACGTCGATCTCAACTTCCAGCATCCGCCGCTGGCTGATGCCCGGCGCGTGGGTTCCCGCTTCGCCGTGACCATAATGCAGGTCGCCCTCATTAAGCTGAGTCGGGCTGAAAGCATCGGTTTTTACCCCGGTAATGGTCAGCGCCGGGCGCGTCGCCGGGGCGAAGGGGGCGCTGCGAAAGGCAGAGTGGGGGTTATGTTCATCGCCTTCTATATAGCGGTTTCCATCCTGACAACCACATGTCGTACACATTGCTTACTCCTCAATTTCCAGTCGCTGAATTTGCATACCGTCGTCGGCGACGATCTGCAACTGGTCGCTGTGGCATTGTGGACAGCGGCGGACACGCTGACTGAGTAACGTCACATACTGCTGGCAGGATTCGCACCAGCACTCGGCCTGTTGTTGTTCGATATGCAGTCTACAACCTTCCGCCAGGCTGCCGCGGCAGACCAGATCAAAACAAAACGTTAAAGCGTCCGTTTCGACGCAAGAAAATGCGCCCACCTTTAGCCAGACGGCGGTAACCTTGCGTGCGCCATTTGCCGCTGCCTGTTGTTCAATCACTTCCAGCGCGCGCTGGCACAGCGTGATTTCATGCATAACGCCTCCTGATGACTTTCGCCTGTTAATGCAATAACAGTGCCACCCCCGGTTTAATCACGGTGACGATGACGACACTGACGAGATGACACGTCGAAATCCCGATTGGTTTTTATTAATACCTATACATATCAGCATCTTAAAAATTGGCATGGATGATGCTTAACCCTCGTTGTTTCTATTAAGCGGGTAAGCTGAGATGACGATTTGGGAAATTAGCGAAAAGGCGGATTACATCGCCGGACGGCACCACCGTCTGCAAGAGGCGTGGCGCAGTTACTGCAATACGCTGGTTCAGGGCATTACGCTCTCCAAAGCGCGTTTGCATCACACCATCGGCTGTGCGCCGGAGCAGCAGCTCTGCTTCGTACTGTTCGATCACTTCATGGTTTACATCACCCTGAGCGGCGGCTTTAACGGCCACACCATTGAGTACGCGATTGCCAATAAAGGCAGTGAAGAGAAGCGCGTAATCGCCGAGGCGCGGCTCACCAGCGACGGAAAAATTGATGCTCTGATTGAGGTCCGCGATCGCGAAAAAGTGCTTGATCACTACCTCGGCAAACTCGCCGCCGTGTACGACAACCTCTATACCGCGATGGAAGCAGATACGCCGATCAACCTCACCACGCTTGCCCGCGACGGGCACTCGTCGGTGCTGGCCTGAGCTGGAGTGTCGACGGGTGTCGAGATGACACTCGTCGACATGTTTCGTCAAAAATGACTGCCCGTAAGCGGGCGAGTCACCTGAGGATCGACTGGTGAACCGTTTTGTAATTGCCGACCCGGCGCTCTGTATTGGTTGCCACACCTGCGAGGCGGCCTGCGCCGAGACGCACCGCGCATATGGGCTACAGGCTATGCCGCGCCTGCGCGTCATGCGCAACCAACATGAATCCGCGCCGCAGCAGTGCCACCACTGTGAAGACGCGCCCTGTGCCGGCGTCTGCCCGGTGAACGCCATCAACCGTGTCGACGGCGCGGTGCAGCTCAATGAGAGCCTCTGCGTCAGCTGTAAGCTCTGCGCGATTGCCTGCCCGTTCGGCGCGATTGAGTTTTCCGGCAGCCGACCGCTGGATATTCCGGCCAACGTCAACACCCCGAAAGCGCCCGCCGCACCGCCGATGCCTGCGAAAGTAAGCTCGCTGCTCGACTGGGTGCCGGGCGTGCGCGCCATCGCCGTGAAGTGCGACCTCTGCTCTTTCGACGCCGACGGCCCGGCCTGCGTGCGCATGTGCCCGACCAGGGCGCTGCATCTGGTCAGCCCGCGCGATATCAATCGCGCCAGCCGCCGCAAACGCGAACAGACCCTTAATAGCGACTACGGCGATCTGGCGCTGTTTGCGCAGAATAACGGGAGTGCAAAATGACGCTTTTCTCTTTGCTAAGCACCGCGGTCATCACGCTGAGCTGCGCAGCGCTGCTGGCGGGCCTGCTGAGTGCGTTCAAAGCCGTGAGCGGCTTCTTCGCGGGCCTTGGGGGTACGGCTGGCTGCATGCTGGTGACGGTGGCCGGGGCTGGCGTACTGCTCAACGGGCAAACCGTGAGGGGTATCGTGCCGCTGATTAACCTTCCGCTTTTGCTCACCCCGCTGAGCGCAGTCTGGCTGCTGACGCTTGGCGTCTGCGGCGTCTTTATCAGCCTCTATAATCTGGCGTGGCACCGACATCAGGCGGTGAAAGCCAACGGCCTGCTGATTAACCTCCTGCTGGCGGGGGCGATCTGCGCAGTCAGCGCGGCTAGCCTCGGCGCGCTGGTGGTGATGGCGGAGATCATGGCGCTCTGCGCGGTGTTCCTCACCGGGTGCAGCGCCTCCGGCAAACTCTGGTTTGCGCTCGGGCGTCTCGGCACGCTGCTGCTGGCACTGGTCTGCTGGCTGCTGTGGCAGCGCTATCAGACACTTGATTTGACCGTGCTGAGCCTGCATCCCCTGAGCGGCGGCCTCTGGCTGCTCGGCGTCATCGGTTTTGGCCTGCTGGCGGGGATCATCCCGCTACACGCCTGGGTGCCGCAGGCCCACGCCAACGCCCCGGCCCCGGCGGCGGCGCTCTTCTCCGCCGTGGTGATGAAAGTTGGCCTGTTTGGCGTGCTGACCCTCTCGCTGCTCGGCGGACAACCGCCGCTGTGGTGGGGCGTGCTGCTACTGGCGTTTGGTCTGCTGACCGCTTTTGTCGGCGGGCTTTACGCGTTGATGGAGCACAACATTCAGCGGCTGCTGGCTTACCACACGCTGGAGAACATCGGCATCATTCTGCTTGGCCTGGGCGCGGGTATCACCGGGCTTGCGCTGCGCCAGCCCGCGCTGGTGGCGCTCGGGCTGGTCGGTGCCCTCTATCATCTTTTCAACCATAGCCTGTTTAAGAGCACGCTGTTTCTTGGCGCGGGCGCGCTGTGGTTTGCCACTGGCTTTCGCGATATCGAAAAACTGGGCGGCCTCGGTAAACGCATGCCGCTTATTTCGCTGGCGATGCTGGTTGGCCTGATGGCGATGGCCGCGCTGCCGCCGCTGAACGGTTTTGCCGGGGAGTGGGTGATCTACCAGGCCTTCTTCCGCTTAAGCGCCAGCGGCAATTTTCTCCTGCAGCTGATGGGGCCGCTGCTGGCGGTCGGGCTGGCGATCACCGGCGCGCTGGCGGTGATGTGCATGGCCAAAGTCTATGGCGTCACCTTCCTTGGCGCACCGCGTAGCGCGCAGGCGGAAACCCCGCGCCCGCTGCCGTGGCTAATGCGTGCCAGCGTGGCGGCGCTGGCGATCTGCTGTGTGGCAGGCGGTGTTGCCGCGCCGTGGCTGCTGCCGCGCCTGTTCAGTGCCGTGCCGCTGCCGCTTGAAACGGCGAACACCGTGGTGTCGCAACCGATGATCGCCCTGCTGCTGATTGCCGCGACCCTGCTGCCAGTGGTGCTGCTCCTGCTGCTGAAGGGCGATCGTCTGCCCTCCCGCCGACGGGGGGCAGCGTGGGTGTGTGGTTACGACCACGAAGCGTCAATGGTTATCACCGCCCACGGTTTTGCGATGCCGGTTAAAGCTGCCTTCGCACCATTTTTCGCCCTGCGCAAATGGCTGGAGCCAACGCTCTCGCTGCCTGCCTGGCGGGGCGACGCCGCACCGCTGCTGTTTCGTCGCCTGGCGCTGATTGAACTGGCGGTGCTGGTGGTTGTGGTGATTTCCCGAGGAGCCTGAAGATGAGTTTTCTGTTTGCTGTTGTACAGGCGCTGGTGCTGTTTGCCCTTGCGCCGCTGCTTTCCGGCATAAGCCGTGTGGCGCGTGCGCGTCTGCATAACCGGCGCGGGCCGGGGGTGCTGCAGGAGTATCGCGATCTGTTCAAACTGCTCGGGCGGCAGAGCGTCGCTCCTGCGGCCTCCGGCTGGGTCTTTCGCCTGACGCCGCTGGTGATGGTTGGCGTAATGCTGACAGTCGCTACCGCGCTGCCGGTGGTGACGGTAGCCTCACCGCTGCCGCAACTCGGCGATCTGATCACGCTCATCTACCTCTTCGCCATTGCCCGCTTCTTCTTCGCCATTGCCGGGCTGGATACCGGCAGCCCCTTTACCGGGCTGGGCGCCAGCCGCGAAGCGATGCTCGGCGTGCTGGTGGAGCCGATCCTGCTGTTGGGGTTGTGGGTCGCGGCGCTGGTCGCCGGTTCGACCCATCTCACCCACATCACCGACACCGTTTATCACTGGCCGCTGCACGCCAGCCTGCCGCTCTTTCTGGCGCTCTGCGCCTGCGCCTTCGCCACCTTTATTGAGATGGGCAAACTGCCGTTCGATCTGGCAGAAGCGGAGCAGGAGTTGCAGGAGGGGCCGCTCTCCGAGTACAGCGGCAGCGGCTTCGCGATCCTCAAGTGGGGCATCAGCCTGAAACAACTGGTGGTGCTGCAACTCTTTGTCGGCGTCTTTTTGCCGTGGGGGCAGCTGACCACCTTCAGCGTCGGCGGGCTGCTGCTGGCGCTGGTTGCCGCACTACTGAAGCTGCTGCTCGGCGTGTTGGTGATTGCGCTATTTGAAAACAGCATGGCACGCCTGCGTTTCGTTGCCGCCTCGCGCGTCACCTGGGCCGGTTTTGGCGTCGCCTTGCTGGCCTTTGTCTCCTTGCTGGCGACCTATTAAGAGAGTTCATCTATGTCTGAAGAAAAGATCGGCCAACACTACCTTGCCGCGCTGCATGAGAAATTCCCCGGCGTGGTGCTGGAGAGTGCGTGGCAGACGAAGGATCAGCTGACCCTGACCGTCAAAACCAACTATTTGCCGGAAGTGGTTGAGTTCCTCTACTACCAGCAGGGCGGCTGGCTGTCGGTACTGTTTGGCAACGATGAGCGCAAGCTCAACGGTCACTTCGCTGTTTACTACGTGCTGTCGATGGAGCAGGGCGTGAAGTGCTGGATCACGGTGCGCGTCGAGGTGGATGCCCTGAAACCGGAGTATCCATCGGTCACGCCGCGCGTGCCGGCGGCGGTGTGGGGTGAGCGCGAAGTGCGCGATATGTATGGGCTCATCCCGGTAGGCCTGCCGGATGAGCGCCGTCTGGTGCTGCCCGACGACTGGCCGGATGAACTCTATCCGCTGCGTAAAGACAGCATGGATTACCGCCAGCGCCCCGCACCGACCACTGACGCGGAAACCTACGAGTTCATTAACGAACTGGGCGATAAGAAGAACAATGTGGTGCCGATTGGTCCGCTGCATGTCACCTCCGACGAACCGGGCCATTTCCGCCTGTTTGTCGATGGCGAGACCATTATCGACGCCGACTACCGCATGTTCTATGTCCACCGCGGGATGGAAAAGCTGGCAGAAACCCGCATGGGTTATAACGAAGTGACCTTCCTGTCGGATCGCGTTTGCGGGATTTGCGGCTTCGCCCACAGTACGGCGTACACCACCTCGGTGGAGAACGCGATGGGCATTGTGGTGCCGGAGCGCGCGCAGATGATCCGCGCCATTTTGCTTGAGGTTGAGCGCCTGCACTCCAACCTGCTCAACCTCGGCCTGGCCTGCCACTTTGTCGGCTTCGACTCTGGCTTTATGCAGTTCTTCCGCGTGCGTGAAACCTCAATGAAGATGGCGGAGATCCTGACCGGGGCGCGTAAAACCTACGGCCTGAACCTGATTGGCGGCATCCGTCGTGACATGCTTAAAGATGAGATGATCCAGACCCGCCAGCTGGCGCAGCAGATGCGCCGCGATGTGCAGGAGCTGGTCGATATGTTGTTAAGCACGCCCAACATTGAGCAGCGCACGGTCGGTATTGGCCGCCTTGACCCGCAAATTGCCCGCGACTTCAGTAACGTCGGCCCGATGGTGCGTGCCAGTGGGCACGCCCGCGATACCCGCGCCGATCACCCCTTTGTCGGCTATGGCCTGCTGCCAATGACCGTCCACACTGAGCAGGGCTGTGATGTGATTTCACGCCTGAAAGTGCGTATCAATGAAGTCTTTACCGCCCTGAACATGATTGATTTCGGTCTCGATAACCTGCCCGGCGGCCCGCTGATGGTGGAGGGCTTTACCTATATTCCGCACCGCTTTGCTCTCGGCTTTTCTGAAGCGCCACGCGGGGATGATATCCACTGGAGCATGACCGGCGACAACCAGAAGCTCTACCGCTGGCGCTGCCGTGCGGCGACTTACGCCAACTGGCCAACCCTGCGCTACATGCTGCGCGGGAATAGTGTCTCTGACGCACCGCTGATTATCGGCAGCCTCGATCCCTGCTACTCCTGCACCGACCGCATGACGGTGGTGGATGTGCGTAAGAAAAAGAGCCAGGTGGTGCCGTACAAAGAGCTGGAGCGCTACAGCATTGAGCGTAAGCACTCGCCGCTGAAATAGAAGGAGCGTTGCAAGCCATGTTTACCTTTATCAAAAAAGTGATCAAAACCGGCGCCCCGACCAGCAGTTATCCGCTGTCGCCGATGCCGGTTGATAAAAATTTTCGCGGTAAGCCGCAGCACAACCCGCAGCAGTGCATCGGCTGCGCGGCGTGCGTCAATGCCTGCCCCTCCAATGCGCTGACGGTGGAGACCGACCTCGCCACCGGCGAGCAGGCCTGGCAGTTTAATCTCGGACGCTGCATCTTCTGCGCCCGCTGCGAAGAGGTCTGCCCGACGGCGGCGATTACTCTGTCGCAGGAGTATGAGCTGGCAGTGTGGAACAAGGCCGACTTTTTGCAACAGTCGCGCTTTGAGCTCTGCCAGTGTCGTGAATGCGCGCGCCCCTTTGCCGTGCAGAAAGAGATCGATTACGCCATCGCGCTGCTGGCGCACAATGGCGATACCCACGCCGAAGCGCACCGCGCAAGCTTTGAAACCTGCCCCGCCTGCAAACGCCAGCAGTGCCTGGTACCAACCGACCGTATTGAATTGACCCGCCATATGAGAGAGGCCAGCTAATGAGCCAGCTTATTGGACCGCGCGACGCACAGGGCATTCCGCTGCCATTGACGGTGGAGGAGTCCATCGCCAGCATGAAAACCTCGTTGTTGAAGAAGATCAAACGCTCAGCCTACGTGTACCGCGTCGATTGCGGCGGCTGCAACGGCTGTGAAATCGAAATTTTCGCTACTCTTTCGCCGCTGTTCGACGCCGAACGTTTCGGTATCAAGGTAGTGCCGTCGCCGCGTCACGCGGATATTTTGCTCTTTACCGGCGCGGTGACGCGTGCGATGCGCTCCCCGGCGTTACGCGCCTGGCAATCGGCACCGGATCCGAAGATCTGCATCTCCTACGGCGCCTGCGGTAACAGCGGGGGGATCTTCCACGATCTCTACTGTGTCTGGGGTGGTACGGACAAGATCGTGCCGGTGGATGTCTATATTCCTGGCTGCCCGCCGACGCCCGCCGCTACGCTGTATGGCTTTGCTATGGCGCTTGGGCTGCTGGAGCAGAAAATTCACGCCCGTCTTCCCGGCGAGCAGGACGATCAGCCAGCAGAGATCCTTCACCCGCAGATGGTGCAGCCGCTGCGGGTCAAAGTGGATCGCACCGCGCGCCGGCTGGCGGGTTACCGCTATGGCCGCCAGATCGCTGATGACTACCTGCGCCTGCGTACCCTTGGCGAGCATGAGGTAATGAACTGGCTGGCGCAGGAGAACGATCCGCGCCTGACGGAGATTGTCAGCCACCTTAACCAGGTGGTGCAGGAGGCGAAAATCTGATGGGCGAAACGGTGGTCTTTAGTCAGCTGCGGCGCAAATTTATCGACGAAAATGAGGCGACGCCGCCGCAGGCGCAGCAGGTGGTCTACTACAGTCTGGCTATTGGTCACCATCTTGGGGTGATCGACTGTCTGGAGGCGGCGCTCACCTGCTCGTGGGAGGAGTACCTGGCGTGGATCGCCACTCTCGACGCGGGCAGCGAAGCGCGGCGAAAAATGGAAGGGGTGCCGCGCTACGGCGAAATCGTCATCGACACGAATCATGTGATGCTGCTGGCCAACGCCTTTGACCGCGCGCTGGCGCAGCAAAGCGCCACGCAGCAGGCGTGGAGCCATGCGCTACTGTCGATGCTGCATGATATTTACCAGGAGAGCGCCATCTATCTGATGGTCAGGAGGTTACGTGACTGACGTTTTACTCTGTGTCGGCAATAGCATGATGGGCGACGATGGCGCAGGTCCGCTGCTGGCGGAGATGTGTGCCGCTAAGCCTGCGGGGGAGTGGCTGGTGATTGATGGCGGCAGCGCGCCGGAGAATGATGTCGCCGCGATCCGTGATTTGCGCCCGACGCGGCTGCTGCTGGTCGACGCGACGGATATGGGGCTTAACCCCGGCGAAATCCGCGTGGTTAACCCGGATGACATCGCCGACATGTTTATGATGACCACCCACAATATGCCGCTCAACTACCTGATCGATCAGCTGAAAGAGGATGTCGGTGAGGTGATTTTTCTCGGCATTCAGCCTGATATCGTAGGCTTTTGCTACCCGATGACGCCGCCAGTGAAGGCGGCGGTAGAGACCATTTATCAGCGGCTGGATGGCTGGCAAGGGCAGGCCGGTTTCGATCCCCTTTGATTAACGGCGACGTTTTTCCGCGTACATCACTTTGCCGCTCTCCTCCAGCATGTCGCGCAGGGTGGTGTACTTCTCATCCTGTTCAATTACGCCGTGAGAGTAGTTGATGTGGTAGTTTTTAGCGCCGTTTGCCTCCAGCGCGTCCATTCGCGTTTGCAGATCGAAGAGGAAGGCATCGACATCATGCCCGGCGCTATTACTGAGCAGCACCGCAAACTCCCCGCCGCCCATGCGCGCGGCGATATCCTGCTCCTGCAGGCATTTCGTCAGCGTGCTGGCAAAGGTTTTCACCACCGCATCCCCCTCTTTACTGCCCAATACTTCGTTGATCGATTTCAGGTTGTCGAGGCTGAAATAGAGCAGGCTGAAGGGCGTGTTGTGCTCTTTTGACCAGTTGAAGCGCTTCTCGCCGGAGCGGTAAAAGCCGCGGCTGTTGGGCATGCCGGTCAGTGAATCGGTCATCGCCATGCTGAGAATCAAAAACTCATCTTCGACAATGGCGGCGAAATCGAGCAGGGTGTTGATCTCCGCGCTGGAGAAGGGGCGCGGATAGGTATCGATAATGCAGATGGTACCGGCAATCGCGCCATCCGGAAGGCGCACCGGGCAGCCGGCGTAAAAACGCACCCACGGTTCGCCGGTAACAAAGGGGTTATCGGCAAAGCGCGGATCCATCTGGGTGTCTTTCACAATAAAGACACCCTCTTCAAGAATGGCGTGGGCGCAGAAAGAGAGGTTGCGCGGGGTTTCATGAGTATCAATACCGCCGCGTGACAGCAGCCACTGTCGATCGCGGTCGAGCAGGCTAATCACCGCAATTGGCACATCGAAGGTGGTTTTCGCCATGCGGGTTAAGCGATCGAAGCGCTCGTCATCTTTTTTATCAAGCAGATCCATCATGTATAGAGAGTGCAGACGCTCTCTTTCGTTGACTGGCATAGCCGGAAAAATCATATGACATCCTCGATAAGGCCTGTTTTCTCAAGTGTAGACATTTCTTGTAACGATTGCGTTATATATCCAAGGCTTGAGGCACGGCTTTACCCTTCGCACAAAAGGTACATTGCCGCCTTCAGACGCGCCGCCTACAATCGACTGACTTAACACACAGGAGCAATGCTATGTCTGAACTTTCGCTTACTTATCGTCTGGGCGACAACGAAGTGGGTCGTCTGGGTTACGGTGCAATGCAGCTCGCAGGCCCTGGCGTGTTTGGCCCGCCGGCCGACGAGGCGCGCGCCCTGCAGGTGCTGCGCGATGCGGTGGCCGCCGGGGTTACGCATATTGATACCAGTGATTTTTACGGCCCGCACGTTACCAATAAGTTGATTAAGCAGGCGCTGCATCCCTACCCGGACAACCTGACGATTGTCACCAAAGTTGGCGCGCGCCGCGATGAAAAAGCCAACTGGCTGCCCGCTTTTAGCGATGAAGAGCTGACCCGCGCGGTTGAAGATAACCTGCGTAATCTCGCGCTGGATGTGCTGGATGTGGTGAACCTGCGCGCGATGTTCAGCGCTCACGGCCCGGCAGAAGGGTCGCTGGAGGCGCCGCTTGAGACCTTAATCAAGCTCAAAGATCGCGGGCTGATTCGCCATATTGGTCTGAGTAATGTGACGGCAAAACAGGTGGCGGACGCGCAGAAGATGACGCCCATCGCCTGCGTGCAGAACCTCTATAACGTGGCAAACCGCCAGGATGACGCGCTGATTGATACGCTGAATGAGCAGGGCATCGCCTTTGTGCCGTTCTTCCCGCTTGGCGGTTTTTCGCCGCTGCAATCAAGCGAACTCAATGCAGTGGCGGCAGAGCTTGATGCAACGCCAATGCAGGTGGCGCTGGCGTGGTTGTTACAGCGTTCGCCCAATATTTTGCTGATCCCGGGGACCTCCTCTCCGCAGCATCTGCAGGAGAACCTCGTCAGCGCTAAGCTGGTATTACCGCGCGAGGCGCTGGAGACGTTAAACAGCATCGGCGCGTAGCGCGCCGGGTATTGCCGGATGGCGGCTGACGCTTTATCCGGCCTACAAAAGATATCTGGCTGACAAAAGACTCAACCATTACCCCACCTTCACCACCGACTCGCGGCACACCAGCTCGCCCTGATGGGCGCGCGGGGGCGTCTCATCCGGCAACAAGAGGATCGCCACCGCGTGGCGGATCATCTCATCCATCGGCACATGCAGGGTGGTGAGCGCCGGGTTGTAATATTTGCCAATCACCGAGTCATCGAACCCCGCGAGGGAGAGATCCTCCGGCAGGCGCAGCCCGGCCTCCTGACACGCTTTCGCCACGCCAATCGCCATATCGTCATTCGCGGCCAGCACACAGCTGAATGACACATTGCGCGCCAGCAGCTCACGCCCGGCTTCATAACCGCTGTCGGTGCTCCAGCTTCCCCGCACCAGCAACTGCGGGTCCGGCTCAATGCCGGCGTGACGCAGCGCCTGGTGATACCCCGCCAGACGGCTGTCGCCGGTGGGTGAACCCTCGGAACCGGCGACAAAGGCAATACGCCGATGCCCCTGCGCCAGCAGATACGCCACCATCCTTTCGCTGCTCTGCTGGTGGTCAACAAACACGCACTGGCTGCGGTTGCGGGTCAGCTCGCGGTTAATCACCACAATTGGCGTCTGGCTGGTATCGATAATCTCATCCAGCTCGTCGACCGTCAGGTATTTCGGGTAGATGAGGATCGCTTCACAGCGCAGCGACAGCAGCAGGTCGATGGCGTCGCGCTCCTCTTGTGCGCTGTGTTTTCCATCCGCCAGCACCAGCTGCCGACCGTGCATTTCACTGTCGGTCGCCGCATGGTAAATCATGCTGGAGAAGAACGGGCCGTTATAGAGCCCGTTAGTGATCACCAGTCCGACGGAGTTGGTTTTATTATTGGCAAGGTTGCGCGCCAGTTGGTTTGGCTTGTAACCCGTTTCGTCAATCGCCTGCATAATGCGGGCTTTGACCTCTTCGCGGACAAAGACTTTGCCGTTCAGCGCACGCGATACCGTCGCTTTGGAGACGCCTGCCAGCCGTGCGACATCCAGTATCGTTACCATTCTTCATCCTCGCTCGTGTTATCTCTCTTGTCAGGCCAGTGACATCAGCGGCGCTCCCGCCGTGACGGCACCTTGTGACTGGTGGCGGGTAAGCGTGAACTCATCGCTGTTCACCACCAGCACCGGCGTTGTTAAATCATACCCGGCCTGCTCAATTTTCGCCTTATCGAATGCCAGCAGAGGTGTGCCTGCGATCACCCGGTCACCCTCTTTAACCAGCGGCGTAAAGTATTGTCCCTGTAAATTAACGGTATTCAGGCCAACATGGATCAGTAATTCTGCCCCATTGTCACAAATCAGGCCGATAGCGTGATGAGAGTCAATTAATGTCGCGACCTGCGCATCGCACGGCGCGACCACTTTTCCCTCAGCGGGCACAATCGCGATGCCATCGCCCAGCACTTTGCCAGCAAAGGCTTCATCTTTCACGCTCTCCAGCGCAATCACTTCGCCTTTGATCGGGCTGAGCATTTGCAGTGTACCGACGGTGACCGTCGCGGGTTTCTGCTCTGCGGGCCTCTCTTCAACGGGATCGTCAAAACCAACAAACTGCACCATCACCACGGTGAGCACAATGGCCGTTGCGGCACCGGCCAGTTCACCGATAAAGGACATCGGCGCATCGGGGCTGATGGCGTTCACCAGCGTAAAGAGACCCGGCAGCGCGGCATAGGCATAATAGAGGCTGCCAAACAGGCTGGCGACCACCGCGCCGATGGCACCGCCAATACAGCCGCAGATAAAGGGCTTTTTAAAGCGCAACGTAACGCCGTAAATCGCCGGTTCGGTAATGCCGAAAATGGCGGTGACGCCCGCCGAAAGCGAGGTGGCTTTCAGCTGTTTGTTACGGCTTTTGATAAACACGCCGAAGACCGCCGCCATCTGGCCAATCACCGCGATGGTCTGGTAGGCCTGGAAGGAGTCATACCCCTGGGTGTCGAAGTTGGCCATGATCACCGGCGTAATGCCCCAGTGAACGCCAAAAATCACAATCACCTGCCAGACGCCGCCAATAATCGCAGCCGCCAGCGCTGGTGCAGCGTGGAACAGGGCGTTATAGCCATTTGCCACACCGATCGCCGCCCAGCTGGTCAGCGGCCCAATCACAATCAGCGTCAGCGGCACAATCACCACAAAGCAAATAAGCGGCGTAAAGAGAGGGCTTATCACCTCCGGCAGCCATTTTTCCACGCGGCGTTCAAACCACGACAGCGCCCAGACGAGGAACAGCGGCGGCAGCACCGAGGAGGTATAGACCGTTTCCGCCAGCGGGAAGAAGAGGAACTTCACGTCGTTACCGGCGGCGATTTTGCCCGCCAGCGCCGTCCACTCCGGGTTTATCAGCGCACAGCAGCAGAGCACGGCAATAAACGGGTTGCACTTAAAGTGGCGGGCGGCGGTGATGGCAATAAACACCGGCAGAAAGGCGAAGGGCGTCCAGGACATAAAGTTGAGCACCGCAAAGGTGCCGGTGGACTTGATATCCGCATCCGCAAGGCCGAGCAGGATCAGCAAACCCTGCAAAATCCCGGCGGCGGCAAGAATATAGACGATGGGGGCAAACACCGCCGACATGGTTGCGATCACCGCATCGAGCCAGCGCGTTTTCACTGGCGGTGCGTCATCGCCGCGCTCTTTCACCATGCCGCTCAGGGCGTTGAATACATCGGCGACGTGGGTGCCAATCACCACCTGGAACTGACCGCCGCTCTCAACGACCGCAATCACGCCGGGCAGGCTCTGGACATTGCTTTTTGCAGTGGCGGGCGTTTCATTGAGGACGAGGCGCAGTCGGGTGGCGCAGCGGGAGAAGTTGCTGATGTTCTCTTCACCGCCGACCTCCCGCAGGATATCGCTCGCTAACTTATTGTAATCCCTGATAACGGCCATTTTTATTTACCTTTTATTATCGGAAACTGAGTAGGTGTAACTGGGTGAAACCGGTTTCATGCTAGCCTGGTGAGGCCCGGCTGCAACCGGTTTCAGGGAAAATTGCGAGCCAAATCACTCCGAAAAAAGAGGCGCTGCGGCGACATTTCGTTGCCGGGCGAAGCATCGCACCGCGTGCTGCATAACACTGGCGAGACGAAACAGTGGAGGGAGTAACCTATGATTGCAGTGTTATTTGAAGCGGATATTGCCCACGGCGAGCAGCCGCGCTATTTGCAGCTTGCCGCAGAGCTTAAGCCGCAGCTGGCGGAGATTGACGGTTTTATCGACATTGAGCGCTTTCAGAGCCTGAGCAGGGAGGGGAAGATGTTATCCCTCTCCTGGTGGCGGGATGAGGCGGCGGTGATCGCCTGGAAGCAAAACGTTCTGCACCAGGCTGCGCAGGCGGAAGGGCAGCGCACCATCTTTTCGTTTTACCGCATTCGCGTCGCACAGGTGCTGCGCGACTACGCCTCGACCGACAGGAGAGCCTGATATGTACGATCTTCATGTTGTGCTGGATAACGCGCCCGGTGCGCTGGCGGCGCTTGGCGAAACGCTGGGTCGCAATGGCGTTGGTCTGGAGGGGGGCGGCGTGTTTAGCGTGAACGCGCAGTGTCATGCTCACTTTCTGGTTGAAGAGGGCGCGCGCGCAGGGCAACTGCTGAAGGCGGCAGGCTTTACGGTGCAGAGCATCAGAAAGCCGCTTATCCGTAAGCTAAAGCAGGAGAGGCCGGGCGAGCTGGGTGAGATTGCGCGCGCGCTGGCAAAAGCGGGGATCAACATTGAGGTGCAGTACAGCGATCACGATAATCGCTTGATCCTGCTCACCGATAATGATCCACTGGCGCACGAAGTGACACAACATTGGGACGTTTCAAAAGCATGAGTTTACCTGCCGACAATTCACCGCCAGCGCTGGAGAGCGCGCTTGCCGCTATCGCCAGCGCCATGGCAGAACCGTCACGCGCGCGGATGCTCTGCGCGCTGATGGATGGGCGGGCGTGGACCGCAACGGAGCTGTGTGCGGTGGCTGATATTGCCGCCTCAACGGCCAGCGCGCACTTAGGCAAGCTGCTGAGCAGCGGGCTACTGGTGTGCGTCTCGCAGGGGCGGCATCGCTACTACCGGCTGGCGGGTCACGATGTCGCCGGGCTGCTGGAAAATATGATGGGGGTCTCGATGCGCGGCGCAAAAACGCCCGTCATCCGCACGCCGCCGGCGCTACGTCGGGCGCGTACCTGTTACGACCACCTTGCCGGTGAGATCGCCGTCGGCATTTACAGCGTGATGCAGCGAGAGGGGTGGATCACCGATGCGGGTGATGCGATCACCGACACCGGCAGGCGCGAGCTTGCCAGGCTCGGCGTGGTGCTCGACCCGCATACCCGACGCAAACCCTGTAGCGCCTGCCTCGACTGGAGCGAGCGCCGCTTTCATCTCGGCGGCGATGCCGGTGCCGCGCTGCTGATCGCCTGCGAACAGCGCGGCTGGTTACAGCGCACGCCGGGTTACCGCGAAGTGACAATTACCGCAGAGGGAACGAGCGCACTGTTCAGGGTGTTTGGTATAAAAACCGCAAAGTAGAGTAATAATGTGATTGAACGAATAGTTAATTTAAGTGACCAGTAGTGACCATCGTTATTGGAGCAAGTGTTTGGCTCTATAAAGACTCTGTACCAGGATTAAGCCCTTGAAAAAGGTTCCATAGTGATTAATAAGGACGTGATGATGGCTACTAAAAAATTTTTTTTCACCAATCGCTGACTTAAGGATTGAAGGTATAGGAATCCCCATGCCAGCTATTCTGTTAATTTGAACGTTAGCGACGAAAATATTTCTGGGGGCAAAAAAATTAGTGTCTCTGCGACCGGGAAAAGTAATGCAGCAAAAGCAGTGGGGACAGGGAATCTATTGTTTTGGTGTAAGGTGAGAAACAATGTTGATGGTAAAACCTATGTGCTCGAGAGGAAACGAGGCGAACATTGGGCTGTAGGTGTCGATGATGTCGTTATAGGGAATACATCATTTTTTATTCCTGATGCAGCAAGCAGAAACGCGGCCTTAGAAATCGAAGCAGGTTACTTTTATGATTCTGGGTATACTGGCACAGTACCGCCGATTCCAGCCAGCTTAAAGCGAGTCATAAACCTAACAGCTTTTCAAGGATAAGATATGAACGTAAAAAAGATAATCCTTTTCGTCCTTTTTTCTATTTTCAGCTTGAGCGTTAGAGCTGTTAGTAACTATAAGGATGAACCTACACAGCAAGCCTCTGAGCTGGTGAAAAAGTACACGCTGTCAGAGGATGCGGATAAACCTGCCGTGTTAGAGGATTTCGACAAGCTCGCGCGCAAAAATCCTGAAAATGTGAATGTTATTCGCAGTTATACCAGCCTGCTTGCTTCCAGAGGAGACTATCAGAAATCACTCAATTATCTTGAGCCTGTTAACAGAGCCAACGCTAATCCCTCATTATTGTTGCAAGAGTGCATGCTCAAAGAGCGTTTGGGTAAAAAAGAGGATACGTGCTATCAACGTGTAATCAGCGAATCGGAAAACAATCATATTGAAAATATGGATTATCTGATGGCGCTATTTTTTACCAACGACGATAAGTTTCCGACGGTTAAGCAGCGTTTATTAACAAAAAATCCGGCGCTAAGCGATGATTTCACGCTCTTCTCGCAGGATAAACGCAGTGTACTGATGGCGATTTATCCGTAAGGGAATAAATATGAGCCCAGCCGCTGGGCTCAAAATCAGTTATCGCTAAATATTTCTGTAATACCGTTATTATCCCGAACGGCAAAGCCTATAGAGAATATGCGTGAAGAGGGAATTATCAGTTTCTTTCTTTTTTCGGCTGAATCGAGATAGACGGTGAAGTTATAGGCGTGTCCTTTTTCAAACTTATAGCCATAAGTCGGCATGCAACTATCAAAGGTGGCAGCTATATCGTTGATATCATATTTTTCAAGCGTATTTTGCGGATTCCCGACTTCTGAGATTTTGACAATCACCACCTGTTCATCGCCTTCAGGTTGAACAAGAACACAAACATTATCAGCGTTAGTAACAGCCTTTGCCCGTAGCTGTGGAGGCTGTGGATTTTGATGGCAAGCTGCAAGCGACAATACTAACAGGCTAACTAACACCATTTTTTTCATCAGCAATTACCTTTGGTTTAAAAAGTGTGAAAGAGCATATTCGTATTCTGGCAGGAGAGTCTTATGTGTTACACCTCTGAAATTTATAAGGCGTACGTTTTTAATCCATTTGGAATACCCTAATTTTCGAAGCAACCAATAGTCAGCAATGATGGATGCTTGTTGCTCCATCGTGTAGTGATGAAGCAACCTCTTACCGTCAAGGCGGTACGTGTAATCAGCAACTCCGCTAAAAAGGCCGCTCAACCTTACCCACATACCTTTCTGGTGCTGCCAGACATGAGCCATTTCATGTATGAAAGTATGCTGAGATTCATCATTTCCTCGCGAGAAGTCCGATAAATATCTCTCTTTTCGAAACCACAACTCCCCATTTGGGGCCATAGCATAAGCCGGATGCTGTAATCCAAATGGAAAGTAACTGTCACAATGTACTTTTACGTCGTTATAAAAAATTGAATTGCCATATATAGAGCGTGCCAGCACAGCTTCCCCACATGTTAACGCTCTTTCAAAGCCTTCCCTGGTTTCCATCTTTATGCTCCCTGTTTTCCCTAAACACCAGGATAAGACCACCATTTGTAGGGGAAAAGCCAGAGTCAACATCTCAAAGTATCCGAAGAAAAATATTAATTTCGAACGATACTGCCAGTCCACGGGAAGGTATTCCTGATAAAGGAGGTTTTGCACCGTAAGCCAGCTAAAACATTACTTTGTGAGGCGGATTAAGGCCGCTTTTAGGGGGGGATAGTGGGCATCGCGGTTGCAGCGATGATCGGCGCTGTAGCCTGGTATTTTGGCAAGGATTACCCTATCAGCCACAAGATAAAAAAGAGCCGTTCTCTACCGAGGCGCGCATTGCCACCTTCTTCCCCAAAAGCCGAATAACTTCAGCAAGGTCGATATTGTGATGACTACGCCTTCGAAGCGAACAGCCAGACCTGGAGCAATAAAAATCAAACGCTACCATCAACCCGGCCAATCCTGGCGCTCACCACATCGGCAAAGCGGTTCAGGTGATCTCTTACCGTGGCGGCCCCAGTTCTAACCGTCTCGATCGCCGCCCTCCGCGCATAAAGCCATAGTTCTCCGGGACGGATAGGGCGTTAGCCGCCATCCGGCAGTACCGCCGATTGATGCCTGATGGCGCTGCGCTTATCAGGCCTACACAACCCGAACCGTTTGTAAGGCAGGGCCGTCATCCGGCACATCCCCCCCTTACGCGTGCTCCGTTATCGCCTGCGCGGCGCAGATCAGCGCCAGGTGGCTTAACCCCTGCGGCAGGTTGCCGCTCCATTTTCCGGTGCGCACGTCGAACATCTCGTTGAAGGTTTCGACGTTGCCTTTATCGCAGATGCACTTGAGGATCTCCTCCATCGCGGTTTTGGCGCACGCGATCTCACCCATTGCCGCCCAGGCTTCCGCCAGCCAGAACGAACAGGCGACGAAGGTGTTCTCCTCCTCCCGCACGCCGCTGTAGCGGTAGGTCATGGCGCAGCCGTCGCCCAGCTCGTCGCGGATGACGCGGTAGGTGGATAACATACGCTGCGGGTTGACGCGGTTGCCATAGCGGTGCATCAGCGCCAGTGACGCGTCGAGGCGATCCTCGCTTTGCGGATAAAATAGGTAGGCCTGTTTGCTCTCTGACCAGCAGTGCTCCTCAACCCAGTCACGAATGCGGTCGCGCTCGCGCTCCCAGCGACCCACCCAGGTCGGTTCAATATGCTTCTCGCGTGCCATCTCTACCGCGCGGTCGAGCGCCAGCCAGCAGGCCATTTTGGAGTGGGTATAGTGCTGATGCTCAGGCAGTTCCCAGATTCCGCAATCCTTTTGCCGCCAGTGATCGGCGCAGCAGTTCGCCAGCTCGCCCAGTAAACGCGAGGTACGTAAATCCAGCACATGCCCGGCGTTAACAAACAGCTGCGCCGTTGCCAGCATGTCGCCATACATACTCAGCTGTAATTGATCGCGGGCGTTATTGCCGACGCGCACCGGGCGCGAATCTTTGTAGCCACGCAGCGGTGGATAAGTCTCGGCGGGCACCGCTTCGCCCTCGAGCGTATAGCAGGCGTGCAGCCGCACACCGTGGCGAATAATGGTTTTTGATAACCAAGAGAAGGCGGCTTTACACTCCTCCAGTGCGCCGAGAAAGGCGAAGGCTTTGATGATCAGGCAGGCATCGCGCACCCAGGCATAGCGGTAGTCATAATTTTTCTCTTTGCCGATCCCTTCCGGGATCGAGGTGGTTGCCGCCGCGGCAAGCGCACCGGTCGGTGAGTACCAGAGAAACTTCAGCGCCAGCGCCGAGCGCCCGACATGATCCTGATACGCTCCGCGGTAGCTGAGGCTTTGTGACCAGTCGACCCACGCGGCATGGCTGGTCTCGATCCGCTCATCAATCGCCGCCAGATCCGGCACCGCCAGCGGCTCCTTCTCCGTCACCAGCAGCGCCACCAGCGTGCGGCTCTCAGGCGACGTCGTAAAGGTGCCGTGGATCTGCTCATCATCGATATCGATGAGCGCCACATCCTCGCTGGTGCGCAGCATCGCCATCAGATCGGCGATATGGTAGACGTTGCCATGCGCGGTTTCGTTAAGCCACGGCGAGCAGCTTTCCGCCCGTGTACCAAAGCGCAGGGAGAGCGTCATCGTCACGCGCCCCTCAACCCCTTCAATGCGCCGCGCCAGCTCGCTCCACGGCAGACGGCCCGCCAGCGTACTGTTAATCGATTCGGTAATGAGCACTTTGCCGCTGTCGGTGGTGAAGGTGGTTTCCAGCACGTTGCTGTCATCGCGATAGCGCCGCGTCACGCGGTAGGGCGCATCCGGCTCAAGCTGAAAAAAACCGCCGATGCCCGGATCGAGCAGGCGGTCGAATAGCGGTGCAGAATCAAGATTGGGCGCGCACCACCAGTCAATCGAGCCATCCGGCGCAATCAGCGCGACGGAACGACCTTCGCCGATGGCCGCGTAGTCGCCCACTTCGACAAAGCCATTTTCCCGCACGGGAGAAGTGTATTGCGCGTTCTTCACGGTCTGTTGTGTCCTGTTGAGAGGAGGGGAGAAGCGGACGTGGCCGCCGGGCGGCGACCACGAGATGCAGGATTGGGGCAATCCTTACAACGTACCGGTACCCCCATCGGAACACCACACCTGGCCGGAGCTGTAGCTGCTTTCCGGCGATGCCATAGTCACATACAGCGGTGCGATCTCAACCGGCTGGCCGGGGCGTTTCAGCGGTGCGCTGGCACCAAACTGCTGCACTTTCTCCTGCGGCTGGCCGCCACTCGACTGTAGCGGCGTCCAGTAAGGACCCGGCGCGACAGCGTTGACGCGAATGCCTTTCTCACCCAGCTGCTGCGCCAGCGATTTGGTAAAGGCGACAATCGACGCTTTGGTCTGCGCGTAATCAAGCAGGATTGGGCTTGGCTGATACGCCTGCACCGAGGAGGTGTTGATGATGCTCGCCCCTTCCGGCAGGTGTTTCACCGCCGCTTTGGTGATCCAGAACATCGCGTAAACGTTGGTCTTAAAGGTGGCGTCGAAATCTTCCGTCGACAGGGTGAGGATCGATTCGTTGAACTGCTGGCGACCAGCGTTGTTAACCAGAATATCCAGCCCGCCAAGACCCTGGACGGCGTTCTCTACCAGCTGCTGGCAGAAGGCTTCGGAGCGGATATCGCCCGGAATGGCAATGGCTTTGCGGCCTTCCGCTTCAATCAGTTTGATCACTTCTGCCGCATCGGACTCCTCTTCCGGCAGATAGTTAATCGCCACGTCGGCCCCTTCACGGGCATAGGCGATGGCGACAGCGCGACCAATACCCGAGTCACCCCCGGTGATCAGCGCTTTACGTCCGGTCAAACGGCCAGAACCGCGATAGCTGGTTTCGCCATGATCCGGCACCGGAATCATCTTGCTGGCCAGGCCAGGTGGCGTTTGCGGTTGCTCGGCAAAAGGAGGGGTCGGGTAGTGCGGCGCTAAAGGTTGTTTAGTGTTTTGCTCTGCCATGCTTGCTCCTTAAACGTGATATAGACACGTGTTAAAGCCTGGCATAGATGTGAGCGTTGTCACGTTACGGGCAGGAAAACCAGGAATATGTGAAATAAAACGGCAGCGAAAAGGGGGTCTTCGCTGCCGTCAGGATCAGTCGAGATCCGCGCCGTTGCTGGCGATCACCTTCTTATACCACCAGAAGGATTTCTTGCGGCTGCGCGCCAGCGTGCCGTTGCCCTGGTCGTCGCGGTCGACATAGACAAAGCCGTAGCGTTTGCTCATCTCGCCGGTGGAGGCCGCCACCAGATCGATGCAGCCCCAGCTGGTGTACCCTATCACCGGAATGCCATCTTCAATCGCATCGCCCATCGCGCGGATATGCTCACGCAGGTAGCTGATGCGGTAATCATCATGGATCTCGCCGTTTGCATCGACCTCATCTTTCGCCCCCAGCCCGTTCTCTACTAAAAAGAGCGGTTTCTGATAGCGGTCATACATCATGTTCATGGTGATGCGCAGGCCAAGCGGATCGATGCCCCAGCCCCATTCGCTCACCTCAACATGCGGGTTGCGCAGAGATTTGACGATATTCGCCGCGCTGGTGTTGGCCGCGTTCATCTCTGCCGAGGCGCAGCGCGAGGCGTAGTAGCTGAAGGAGACAAAATCGACGGTGTTTTTCAGGATGGCATCATCGCCATCCTCTTTAACAATCTGCACCCCCTTCTCACGGAATACGCGGGCGGAGTAGGCCGGGTAGCTGCCGCGCGCCTGCACATCGATAAAGAAGAGGTTTTCACGATCTTTCTCCAGCGCCGTCCAGACATCGGCTGGTTTGCAGGAGTAGGGGTAGAAGTTACCGCCCGCCAGCATGCAGCCCACCTGGTTTTGCGGGTTCACTTCATGGGCGATTTTAGTCGCCAGCGCGCTGGCGATCAGCTCATGATGCGCGGCCTGGTACTTCACCTGATCCTGGTTTTCGCCCTCTTCAAACACCAGCCCCGCCCCGGAGAAGGGGCTGTGCAGCATGATGTTGATTTCGTTGAAGGTGAGCCAGTACTTCACCAGCCCGTCGAAGGCTTCAAAACAGGTGCGGGCATAGCGGGTGAAAAACTCCACCATCTTGCGATTACGCCAGGAGCCATACTCCGTTACCAGGTGCATCGGCACATCAAAGTGGCACAGCGTCACCAGCGGTTCGATATTGTACTTTTTGCACTCCGCAAACACCGCGCGATAGAAAGCGATTCCCTCTTCATTCGGCGTTAATTCGTCACCTTTCGGGTAGAGACGGCTCCAGGCAATCGAGGTGCGGAACACCGTAAAGCCCATCTCCGCCATCAGGGCGATATCCTCTTTGTAGCGATGGTAAAAATCGATCGCCTCATGGCTGGGATAGTACTCATCGTCGCGCAGGGCAAAACGCTTCTCCTGCCCCAGTTTTACCGCCAGACGGTTCGCGCCGTGCGGGATCATATCAACGGTGGTCAGCCCTTTGCCGCCCTCCAGATATCCCCCTTCCGACTGGTTGGCGGCCAGTGCGCCGCCCCATAAAAATCCTTGCGGAAAAACAGCCATGCGTTACCTCGCTCTATTAATCAGGCTTGTGCTTCTTTTACATTTACCGGCTGTGCCGTCGGTGCGTTTTTCTCCGCTTCGACCGGAATATCCTCAAAGCCGAGCAGCAGCGTCAGCACAAACGACAGCACGACCGCCAGCGCCATCACACCAAACACCCAGACAATGGTCATCGGGTTGGCCGGATCGAAGAACTGCACGCTGGTAAATAGTCCCGGTGCCGCCATCGAGTGGCTGGCAAGCCCGGCGATACCGGCCACCGCGCCGCAGATAAAGCCGCTAATCAGGCTTGCGATGAGCGGGCGTTTCAGACGAACCGCCACGCCATAGAGCGCCGGTTCTGAGATGCCGGCGAGGATCGCCGAGGCCGCCGCCGCCATCGCCGTCTGGCGCAATTCCGGGTTTTTCGTTTTCCACGCCACCGCCAGCGATGAGCCGCCAAGCGACAGGTTGGCGCCGATTTCCGACGGCATCACCATCCCCTCTTTACCCGTCTCGGCAATGGTCTGAATGATTGTGGGCGTAAAGACGCGATGCATACCGGTCATCACCAGCAGCGGCCACAGCGCGCCCATAATGGCAACGGAGAGCCAGCCGAGATAGCCGTGAATGGTGTAGACCAGCGCGGAGATGGCGCTGCCAATCCAGATGCCGAGCGGGCCAATCAGCACAATCGCCAGCGGCGCGGCAATCAGCACAATCAGCATCGGCTTGAGGAAGTTTTTCGTCACCGCCGGGGTGATGCGATCGACCCAGCGTTCAATATAGGAGAGGCACCAGGTCATCACCAGCGCCGGGATCACCGTGTAGGTATATTTCACCGCGGTAACCGGGATCAGCGCGAACTCGACGTGCTCGCCCTGCGCCGCTTTGGCCATCAGTTCAATAAAGCTCGGGTGTACCAGCACACCGGCAATGGCGATCGCCAGCGACATGTTGGTTTTGAATTTCACCGCTGCCGAAGCCGCAACCATCAGCGGCAGGAAGAAGAAGGCACCGTCGCCAATCACCGTCAGGATCGTCAGAGTGGAGGAGCCTTTGGGCAGCGCGCCGGACATCTCCAGCACCATCGCCAGCAGCTTCACCATCGACCCGCCGATAATTGCCGGGATGAGCGGTGACATGGTGCCAATCAGCGCATCGAGAATGCCTGCGCCGATGCGGCGCAAGGTGAGTTTTTGTTTGGTCTGCGTCTCGACGGGCTGCATATTCTGCGGCAGCAGGCTCACCACTTCACGAAACGCCTGCGAAACCGTGTTACCGATAATCACCTGGCACTGGTTGTCGTTGTGTACCACGCCCATCACGCCGCTTGTGCTTTTCAGCGTGGCGCTGTCGATGCGCGTTGCATCTTTCACCACGAAGCGCAGGCGCGTCATGCAGTGCGTTACGGCGGCAATGTTATCGACACCGCCCAGCGCATCCACCACCGAGTGGGCAAGCGCCGCATAGTTCTTAGCCATTGTTTTTTATCCTGTTTAATCAATAGGGTAATGACTTATCGCACGCCCAGGCGGCGATGAAACATGAAATAGGTAACCGGTTCCACAAAATCATGATGAGTTTATGCGGGTGAAACAAGATCTAAAAATAACCACTTTTCCAAAGCGTGATAGAGATCACCGGATAAACAGAAATGTGCGCTATTTGCCGGATGGTTAACTGTTTCAATACGCCGCGTGGCTGAAGTACACTTCGCCACAGGACATTTGCAGGAGCAGGACAGATGGCGACAATGCAGGAGGTGGCTAAGCGGGCAGGGGTGTCAAAAGCCACGGTTTCACGCGTATTGACGGGCAAAGGCTACGTCAGCGAAGAGACAAAAAACCGCGTCTTTCAGGCGATCAGCGAAAGCGGCTACCGGCCAAACTTACTGGCGCGCAGCCTTGCCAGTAGCAGCACCCAGACGCTGGGCTTAGTGGTCACTAACACCCTATATCACGGTGTCTACTTCAGCGAACTGCTCTCCCACACAGCGCGCATGACGGAAGACAAAGGGCGTCAGCTACTGCTGGCGGATGGCAAACACAGCGCCGAAGAGGAGCGCCAGGCGATCCAGTATCTGCTCGATCTGCGCTGCGACGCCGTCATCATCTACCCGCGTTTTCTCAGCGTTGACGAGCTGGATGCCATTATCGACAGCCACTCGCAGCCGATTGTGGTGCTCAACCGCCGCCTGCGAAAAAATCTCAGCCACTGCGTCTTTTGCGATCAGCACGCCGCCAGCCAGCAGGCGGTCTCCGCGCTGATTGCGCGCGGTCACCGCGATATTGCACTGATCACCGGCTCGCTGGATTCGCCCACCGGTATTGAGCGTTTATCGGGCTACAAAGATGCGCTGCAACAGCAGGGCATCGCGGTGCGTAACGAGCTGATCGTCGAAGGGAAATGGACTCCGCAGAGCGGCGCGCTCGGCGTGCGTGAACTGCTGGATCGCAAGGTCTCTTTCAGCGCGCTGGTAGCGAGCAACGATGATATGGCGGTGGGAGCTATCAAGCAGCTGCATGACAGCGGCATCGCCATACCCGGCCAGGTTTCAGTCGTGGGGTTTGATGATATCGCCATGGCGCCCTTCACCGTGCCGGCGCTCTCCAGCGTCAAGATTCCGGTCACCGGCATGATCAAAGAGACCATCAACCGCCTGATCTTTATGCTCGATGGCGGCGACTTTACTCTGCAATCCACCTTCCCTGGCGAGCTGATCCTGCGCGACTCCATCACCACAGGCCCCTGCGCCTGATGTGTCTGCCGTCATCGACACTTCTGTCGATGACAGCGCTGCGCTTCTACTAACATCATTAAATTCAGCCACTTAAAAAGTGGCACACTTTATGAATACTTCAGCGGGACAAGGCTCTCAGCTGGAGAAAATGATGAACCGATTTATTATGGCCGACGCCGCAAAATGCATTGGCTGCCGTACCTGCGAGGTGGCCTGCGTGGTCTCCCATCAGGCGGATCGCGACTGCGCGGCGCTCACCCCGGAAACTTTCCTGCCGCGTATTCACGTGGTGAAAGGCGTCAATGTGTCGACGGCGACCATGTGTCGTCAATGCGAAGACGCGCCCTGTGCCAATGTCTGTCCGAACGGCGCGATCCGCCGCGATGAAGGTTTTGTGCATGTGATGCAGGAGCGCTGCATCGGGTGTAAAACCTGCGTGGTTGCCTGCCCCTATGGCGCGATGGAGGTGGTCGTGCGGCCGGTTATTCGCCACAGCGGTGCGGGCCTCAATGTGCGGGCGGAAAAAGCCGAAGCCAATAAGTGCGATCTCTGCCACCACAGCGAGAGCGGCCCGGCCTGCATTCAGGCCTGCCCGACCAAGGCGCTGGTCTGCATCGATCGTAATGTGCTGGAGCAGATGAGCGCGGAAAAACGGCGTCGCGCCGCGCTCGACAGCTCTCTCTCCCTGACGTTCTAACCCCTTTACTTTCACTTTTAACAGGTCTGTTACTGATGAAGAAGATCACAAGTGTTTGCCCATACTGCGGCGCGGGCTGCAAGCTGAAACTGGTTGTTGATAATGGAAAAATCATCCGCGCGGAAGCGGCCGACGGCCATACCAACCAGAATGAACTCTGCCTGAAAGGCTACTACGGTTGGGATTTCCTCAACGACACCAAACTGCTTACTCCGCGCCTGACGCAACCGATGATCCGCTACCAAAAAGGGGGCAAGCTCACGCCGGTCAGCTGGGATGAGGCAATCCGCTATACCGCTAAACGACTGAGTGAGATCAAAGCCCAGTTCGGCCCGCGCGCCATTATGACCACCGGTTCATCACGCGGGACGGGGAACGAAACCAACTATGTGATGCAGAAGTTCGCCCGTGGCGTGCTCAATACCAACAATGTCGACTGCTGCGCCCGCGTCTGCCACGGCCCTTCTGTTGCCGGGTTGCAGGAGACCCTTGGCAATGGCGCGATGAGCAACTCCATCAGTGATATTGAAAACTCGCGCTGTCTGCTGATATTTGGCTACAACTGCGCCGATTCACACCCTATCGTGGCGCGAAGAGTGATTAAAGCGCGGCAAAATGGCGCGAAAATTATCGTCTGCGACCCACGTCGGATCGAGACGGCGCGTATCGCTGACCAGCACCTGCAACTGAAAAACGGCTGCAATATGGCGCTGGTCAACGCTTTTGGTTACGTGCTGCTTGAAGAGGAGCTGTATGACAAAGATTATGTCGCCAGCTTCACCACCGGGCTGGATGCCTACCGGGAGACGGTGAAAGAGTACGCCCCGGAAGCGGTGGAACATCTTACCGGCGTGCCGGCAAAACAGGTGCGCCAGGCGATGCGCACCTTTGCCGCTGCCCCCTCTGCCACCATTATGTGGGGCATGGGCGTAACGCAGTTTGGTCAGGCGGTGGATGTGGTAAAAGGGCTCTCCAGCCTTGCGCTCCTCACCGGCAACCTCGGTCGCGAACATGTCGGCGTTGGCCCGGTACGCGGGCAGAACAACGTGCAGGGCGCCTGCGATATGGGCGTCATCCCGAACCAGTTCCCCGGTTATCAGGATGTGGTTGACCCGCAGGTACGGGCGAAATTCGCCGAGGCCTGGGTGATCGATCCGGCAGTGATGGATGATCAGGTGGGTGTGCGCATTACCGAAGTGCCGCACCTGGCGCTGGAGGGCAAAGTGAAAGCCTACTACATCATGGGTGAAGATCCACTGCAGACCGAAGCGGACTTAGGCCTGGTGCGTAAAGGCTTTGATGCCCTCGACTTTATCGTGGTGCAGGACATCTTTATGACCAAAACCGCCGAGCAGGCAGACGTGCTGCTGCCCGCCACCTCATGGGGTGAGCATGGCGGTGTCTTTACCTGCGCCGACCGCGGCTTCCAGCGTTTCGAAAAAGCGATTGAGCCAACCTATAACGTCAAGCGTGACTGGGAAATTATCAGCCTGATCGCCACCGAAATGGGTTACCCGATGCACTACGACAACAATCAGCAGATTTGGGATGAACTGCGCGCACTCTGCCCGCTCTTTTATGGCGTCACCTACGAGAAGATGGGCAATATGGGGCATGTTCAGTGGCCGTGCCCGACGCTCGATCACCCCGGCACGCCTTACCTCTACCACGACAATAAGTTCGATACGCCGGATGGTAAAGGCCACCTCTTCGCCGCGCCGTGGCGCGCGCCCGCCGAGCGGCCGGACAGCGAATTCCCGCTGGTGCTCTGCACCGTGCGTGAAGTGGGGCACTACTCCTGCCGCTCAATGACCGGCAACTGCGCGGCGCTGCAAACCCTCGCCGATGAGCCGGGCTTTGTGCAGATTAACCCGCAGGATGCCGGGGCGCTGGGCATCCGTGACCGTCAACTGGTGTGGGTGGAGTCGCGTCGCGGGAAGGTGATCACCCGCGCGGATGTCAGCGAGCGCATTAACCCGGGCAGCGTCTATATGACCTACCAGTGGTGGATTGGCGCCTGTAACGAGTTGACGCAGGATAATCTGGATCCGATATCGAAAACGCCGGAGACCAAATATTGCGCGGTACGGGTGAGTGCGATCAACGATCAGTCCTGGGCCGAAGCGTACACTCAGCGCACCTATCAACAGATGAAGACGCGCCTGCGCGATGCGGCGCTGCAGTGATGATATGAGCCAAAGCCCTGGGGTTTGCTTACGCGTTTATGGAAAAGTGCAGGGGGTGGGCTTCCGCCCCTTTGTCTGGCAGCTGGCGCAGCAGCTGGCGCTGAATGGCGATGTCTGTAACGACGCACAGGGCGTAGAGATACGTCTCGCTGGCGACGCGCAGGCCTTCCTCACTCTGCTGCACCAGCGCTGCCCGCCGCTGGCGCGCATCGATCGCGTTGAGCAGCGCCCCTTTCACTGGCCTGTTTTACCGCAGGCCTTCACCATCCGTGACAGCGCGGGCGGGGCAATGGATACGCAGATTGTTCCTGATGCCGCAACCTGTCCTGACTGCCTGACGGAGATGTTCAACCCCGCCGAGCGCCGCTACCGTTACCCCTTTATCAACTGCACCCACTGCGGGCCGCGTTTCACTATAATCAACGCTATGCCCTATGACCGCCCGTTGACGGTGATGGCGGCGTTTCCCCTCTGTCCGGCCTGCGAAGCGGAGTACCGCAACCCGCTGGACAGGCGCTTTCATGCCCAGCCGGTGGCCTGCGGCGACTGCGGGCCACAGCTGAGCTGGCAGGATGCGAGCTACCGGGCGACGGGCGAAGAGGCGTTGCAGATGGCGGTGGCGCTGATTAAAAGCGGCGGCGTGGTGGCGGTGAAAGGCCTCGGCGGGTTCCATCTTGTCTGCGATGCGGGCAACGAGGCCGCCGTGCTCTATCTGCGCGCGCGAAAAAAACGCCCGACCAGGCCGCTGGCGGTGATGCTGGCCACCAGCGATGGGCTCTCCCCTGACGCGCAGCGTCTGTTGGCAACGCCCGCCGCGCCGATTGTGCTGGTGGAGAGCGCAAGCGTCAGCGGCCTGTGCGATGCCATTGCGCCAGGGCTTGATGAGACGGGCGTCATGCTACCCTCAAACCCGGTGCAGCATCTGCTGGCGCAGGCGTTACAGCGCCCGCTGGTGATGACCTCCGGCAACCTCAGCGGTAAACCGCCAGCGCTCACCAACGCTGCCGCGCAGGCTGAGCTGGCGTCGATGGTTGACGGTTTTCTGCTGCATAACCGCGATATTGTGCAGCGCATGGATGACTCCGTAGTGCGGGCGAGCGGCGAGATGCTGCGGCGCGCCAGGGGCTATGTGCCGGATGCGCTGCCGCTGCCGCCGGGCTTTCGTGATATTCCGCCGCTGCTCTGCCTGGGCGCAGAGATGAAAAACACCTTCTGCCTGTTGCGCGGGGATCGCGCTGTGCCGGGGCAACATTTCGGTGATTTAACCGATGAGGGCGTCGAGGCGCAGTGGCAAAACGCGCTGCACCTGATGCAGCAGATCTACGATTTCACCCCGCAGCAGGTGGTGATTGACGCCCATCCAGCTTACCGCACCCATAGCTGGGCGGAACGTACTGGTCTGCCGCTTCAAACCGTGCTGCATCACCATGCCCATGCCGCCGCCTGTCTTGGCGAGCATGGCTGGCCGCTCGAGGGGGGGGATGTGATTGCCATCACCCTTGATGGTATCGGCATGGGCGAGGGCGGTGCGCTGTGGGGCGGGGAGTGTTTGCGGGTCAACTACCGCGACTGCGAGCATCTCGGCGGCCTGCCAGCGGTGGCGCTGCCGGGGGGCGATCTTGCCGCGCGCCAGCCGTGGCGTAATCTGCTGGCGCAGATGCTGGCCTTTGTTGAGGCGTGGCAGGACTATCCGGAAACGGCGCTTATCCGGCAGCAGAACTGGCCGGTGCTGGAGAGAGCGATGGCGCGTGGAATCAATGCCCCACAGGCCTCATCCTGCGGACGCCTGTTTGACGCGGTGGCCTGCGCGCTCGGCTGCGCGCCAGAGCAGCTTAGCTATGAAGGGGAGGCCGCCTGCCAGCTGGAGGCGCTGGCGGCAAGGGCGGCTGAGGCTGCTCACCCGGTTAAGATGCCGCTTCGCGGCAACCAGCTCGATCTGGCGACCTTCTGGCAGACGTGGCTGGGCTGGCAGGCGACACCACCCGCACGGGCGTGGGCGTTTCACGATGCGCTGGCGTGCGGCTTTGCCCGGCTTGCACGCGAGCAGGCCCGCAAGCTCGGCATTTCCACGCTGGTTTTCAGCGGCGGCGTGCTGCATAACCGCCTGTTAAAAGCCCGCTTACGGCACTACCTGGCTGACTTTACGCTGCTCTTTCCCCACCAGCTTCCGGCCGGGGATGGCGGCATCGCCTTCGGTCAGGGGCTGGTAGCGGCGGCGCGGGCTGTTGCTCCAGCGCCTTCCGCAGCGCAAAGACCCCTTTTGTGCGACATTCACTGACCCCAAACGCGCGCCGCTTCGCGTTAGCGTTGAGCGCTTTAACTCCCATGCCAGCGGCGTGGGAGTGAGGTTCCCGGCAGGTCAGCGCGGTGGGTTTCACCTGCCAGCGGCTGGCTAAGCCTCCTCTGAAGGGCTAGAGAATACCGGCCTGGTAAAAGTCCTGCAGGTTGATGGCACCGACAAGTTCACCTGAGTCATCCACCACCGGCGCGGCGGCGATTTTGCGCTGCATCAGGCGCTCTTTGGCATCCACCGCGCGGCTGCTGGCTTCAAGGGTGATGCCGCCCGGCGTCATCGCCTCGCTGACCGCTGCGGTTAAGGCGCCGCCCGCCACCAGCCAGCGGCGCAGGTCGCCATCGGTAAACACGCCGTGCACGTGGCGCGCGTCGTCGCAAACTGCCACCAGGCCCAGCCCGGTGCGGCTCAGCTCCAGCATCGCATCCATAACGCTGGTGGTCAGCATCACCTGCGGCACCTGGTCTGCTTTGCGCATCAGATGATGCACTTTGTTCAGCAGCCGTGCGCCAAGGGCACCCGCCGGATGGGAGCGGGCAAAATCCTCTTCGTCAAAGCCGCGCGCCTGCATCACCGCAATTGCCAGCGCATCGCCCATCATCAGCGTGTTGACGGTGCTCGAAGTGGGGGCGAGATGCATCGGGCAGGCTTCGCGCTCAACGGCGATATCCAGCACAGCGTGGGCGGCAAGCGCCAGCGGCGAACGCGATTTACCGGTCATCGCCAGCAGCGTGACGGCTTTTTCATCAAGACGCGGCAGGATCAGATCCAGCTCTTTTGCCGAGCCGGAGTAAGAGATAAACAGCATCACATCGCGGCTCTCGATCATGCCGAGATCGCCGTGCAGCGCCTCTGCCGGGTGGACAAAAAAGGCCGGGGTGCCGGTGCTGGCAAAGGTGGCAGCGATCTTCTTGCCGATATGCCCGGACTTACCGATACCGGAGACAATCACTTTGCCTTTGCAGTTCAGCACCGTTTCAGCGGCGCGGACAAAATCGTCGCCGAGGCGCTCCGGCAGGCGGCTTGCTTCCTGTAGCTCCAGCAGCAGCGCCTGGCGTGCGGCGTTAATAAAAGAGTCACGCATTTTCTTCTCCGGCAATAATCACATCGATTCCTTTCTCTTCCAGCGCGGCGCGAACCTCCGGCGGGATCCCGGCGTCGGTAATCAGTTTATCGACGCTCTCAAGGCTGCAGACAATATTGGGGCTTTTACGGCCAAACTTGGAGGAGTCTGCCATCAGGATCACCTCGCGGGCGGCGTTGCACATCGCTTTACTGACCGTGAAGACCTCATTAAAGGTGGTCACCCCGGCGTTAAGATCGATGCCGTCGGTGCCCATAAAGAGCTTGTCGAAGCTGAATTGCTCAAAGGCGTTCTCTGCCAGCTGACCGTGGAAAGAGGCTGATTTTTTACGGAATGTCCCGCCGGGCATCAGGATGGTCTGTTCGTTATCCAGCTCCGAAAGGGCGTTAACGATATGCAGGCTGTTGGTCATCACGGTGATGTTATTGAAGTGGCTGAGCAGCGGCACCATTTGCAGCACCGTGCTGCCCGCATCGAGGATTATCGAGTCGCCGTCGTGGATGTAGCCGACGGCCGCTTCGGCAATCAGCCCTTTCTGCACGGTGTTGATCAACGTTTTGTGATCGATCGGCGGATCGGCCTCATCTTTATTCAGCACCACCCCGCCGTAAGTGCGGATCACCGCGCCGGACTGCTCCAGCGCGACCAGATCTTTGCGGATAGTTGTCCCGGTGGTATCAAAGTGGTGCGCCAGCTCTTCAACAGAACACTTTCCCTGCTTCTGCAGATGCTCAAGAATTGCCGCCTGACGCTGACGTGGTTTCATAGGCGAAGTTATCCTGCGTTACGTTGCGAAATGATAATTTCGCAAGCTATTAGCGTTCACAACGAAATTATCCATGTTTCATTTTAAGCGCCAATGATAGAGCATTCTGACAGCCGGGATCATGGGGAAAGATCACATCGGGCTCTAATTCCTCTCTTTTAACACCGATTAAGCGCTCAATTTTGGTCGGGCGGGCAAAAACCGTCAGGCCGCGCATCAGTAGCGTGTCGCTGACGCGATCGTGTTGATCGAAGGCCACCGCCAGCACCACGCGGGGTTTGAAGCGCCCGCCCGAGCGACCAACGCCAACGCGTCCGCGCTGGCAGAGTGCGTCAAAAGCTTTATTGAACTGGCGGATTTGCCAGCCACCAAGCGCCAGCTGGCTGAGCCAGGCGATGACGGCGAGCGTGATAAGGGATGAAACCATCGGTGTCTCCTTTAAATGCGATACAGCAGAACGGCATGGTGCAGTTATGCGTATGGTTGCCGGATGGAGGCCACGCCTTCCGGCCTACGCAAACCCAGTCCAGGATAAATTGCTGAACCCTGTAGGCCTGATAAGCGCAGCGCCATCAGGCAGTGGTGCGCACGGTTTGCCGGATGGCGGCTGACGCCTTATCCGGCCTACGAAAACCCAGTCCACATAAACCGCTGAACCGTAGGCCTGATAAGCGCAGCGCCATCAGGCGTTGGTACGCACGGTTTGCCGGATGGCGGCTGACGCCTTATCCGGCCTACGAAAACCCAGTCCAGGATAAATTGCTGAACCCTGTAGGCCTGATAAGCGTAGCGCCATCAAGCGTTGGTGCGCACGGTTTGCCGGATGGCAGCTGACGCCTTATCCGGCCTACGCAAACCCAGTCCAGGATAAATTGCTGAACCCTGTAGGCCTGATAAGCGCAGCGCCATCAGGCGTTGGTATGCACGGTTTGCCGGATGGCGGCTGACGCCTTATCCGGCCTATAAAACCACAGACTCACTTCAACTGCACAACCCTGCAGGCCTGATAAGCGTAGCGCTATCAGGCGCCTGGGCTCGATCAGAACATCACCTGACCGCCGGTGACGTTGATTGACTGGCCGGTACAGTAGGAGGCTTTCGGGCTGGCGTAAAACATCAGCACGTTCAGCACATCCTGATAATCGCAGCCGCGTTTCAGCGGCACTTTATCAATGTAATGCTGCTCGACCTCTTCCGCCGGAATACCGAGCTTGCTGGCGTATTGCGGGATCAGCGACTGGAACATTGGCGACTTCAGCAGGTTGCCGAGCATCAGCGAGTGCACGGTAATGCCATACTCCGCCAGATCGAGCGCCAGAGATTGCGTCAGCCCCACGCCGCCGAACTTCGCCGCGCTGTAGCCGGAGTTGTGCTTGCTGCCCACTTTGCCGGACTTGGAGTTGATCTGGATAATGCGCCCCTGGATGCCATCACGGATCATCAATTTGGCGAACTCGCGGGCACAGAGGAAATAGCCCACCAGGTTGACCTGCAACGAGCGGTCAAAATCCCCCAGCGCAAAGTCGCTGATAAACGCCGCTTTGGCGATCCCGGCGCTGTAGACCAGCAGATCGGTGCGGCCAAAAATTTCATCGACGCCGCGCGCCAACGCCAGTACGCTTTGCTCGCTGGTGGCGTCGGCACCAAAGCCATAGGCCATCCCTTCGCCATACTCGCTATTGATTTCATTTGCGACCGTTGCCGCTTTATCACTCTGAATATCGACAACCGCCACGCGGTACCCTTCTGCGGCAAGCCCACGGCTGAGGAACGCCCCGAGGGTCTGTCCTCCACCAATGACAACGGCAACCTGTTTCATACTCTTCTCCTTTGACCTTAAGCGACAAATTTTAAAATGCAGCCCGGCGCGATAGCGTCCGGCACCGGACCGGCGACGTGCACCGTGCCCGGAAACTCCGCCTGCGTCTGCCCATCGAAACGCAGGGTGATATGGCCCAGCTCGCGCAAATTCTGCTCGGCGACCTCGCCGACGGCGGTCACGGGGTAGTGCTTTTCACCGAGCGTAAACTGCGCGCCCGGCAGCAGCGAGCCGCAGAGCGGGCCGTGGTTATGGATAAAACAGAACTCGGCGACATCGGCAGGGGCGCCTTCACGGAAGGTGATCAGCATGTTGTCGCTGAGCGCCTCCGGCGCGCTTTCGCCAATTTCGGTTATGGTGGTTTGATAGATAACGGTCATACATCACCCCTTATTGATAGATAAAACCGGAGACGAACCAGGCGATCAGCACCGTTGGCGCGCCGGTTAAAAAGCGGCTCACCAGCACAGAAGGGACGCCGACGCGCACCGTCTCCTGACGAGCTTCGGCCAGCGACAGGCCCACGGGAATAAAGTCGCAAGCGGCCTGAGCGTTAATCGCGAACAGGGCTGGTAGCGCAAGGTGCGGAGGGATATGCCCCTGGCCTATCTGCACGCCAATCAGCACGCCGATGACCTGAGCGATAACCGCGCCCGGGCCAAGAAAGGGTGAGAGCAGCGGAAAGGAGCAAATGAGCGCCAGCGTCACCAGACCAAGCGGGTGGCTGGCCAGCGGCGCGAGGCCGTGAGCAATCCAGTCGCCCAGCCCGGAAGCCATGATGATGCCGATCAGCGCCGAGACGAAGGCCATAAACGGCAGGATGGTTTTCAGCACCGTATCAATGGTGTCGCGTCCGGCCTGGAACAGCACCGCCACCGCCGAGCCCATGCCCATCCCGACTTTCGCCAGCAGGCCATCGCTCTGCTCGGTGATCTTTTTCGTGGTGTCGTAATCCCGCGCCTGTGGCTTTCCGGCAGCAGGCGCGTTCCCATCAAGCCGGATGTTCTCCTCTTTCACACCGGAGACATAGATATCTTCAAGGATGTATTGCGCCAGCGGCCCCGATTTGCCCGTCGCGTGGATATTGACGGTTGGAATACGGCGCTTGGGGTAGATGCCGCAGCGCAGCGTGCCGCCGCAGTCGATCACCGCCACGCCGATCTCCTCTTCCGGCGGTTCGCCCTCTTTAAAGCCGTCCACCGCCTGCCAGCCGGTCAGCTGCGCCAGCTTGTCGACGATCGCCGGACGCGTGCCCGCCGTGATATAGACGATCTTCCTCTCCGTGCTCGCATCGATCTCCAGCGGGCCGCCCCAGCCGCCGGCACCTTTTTCAATAATGATTCGACTCATGATTTTGCTCCGGCGAGGTGAACCTCTTGTGCAAGCTGAATGCCCATTTTTCGCTCAAAAATGCGGGTGGTGAGATCGGTCACCCAGCCACGGAAAAAGTTGGTCACCAGGCCTACCAGCAGGTAGCTCACCGCCAGTGGGCCGAGGGGTAAGCCAAGGGTGGTGAGGCCGCTGGCGATACCGAGGTAGACGAACAGCTCACCGGGGTTGATATGTGGAAACAGGCCGTTCATTGAGTGGCAGCTGTAGGAGGCGGCGGCGTAGTAGCTCGGCTTGTACCTCTCCGGCATAAAGCGCCCGAGGCTTAACGTCATCGGGTTACAGAACACAAATGTGCCGATGCAGGGCAGCAGCAAGTAGCGGGTGAGGGGGTTGCCCGCGCAGCTCTGGGCAAGTTTTTCGATGCGGTGTTGGCCAATAAAATTAATCAGCGCGTTCATGATCACCAGCAGGCTTATCAGCAGCGGCAGAATACCGGTCACCATGCCGGTAAAAACTTCACCGCCTTTCTGAAACAGCCCGATGAACCATTCGGCACCATGCGTGATGGTTTCCATTGTTCTCTCCTGTAGGGGTTTTTGTTATGTCACCGGGCGCTATCATAATCATGATGAAAGGTCTTAATGTGTTATTTGGATCTCATTATGAAAGAAAAAAGGATCATTTTGAAAGTTTTTGCGAGGTGCTTCGGTTTTAAATGAGTGAAAAGGGGAGGGGATACAGGGGAAATGCGATCCTCTACGCAGGTGATGCCGCGCTTCCTTGTCGGCGGGGAAATGCTTTACCATACTTGCCCCCTGGCTGAATTCGTTTAAGTGGATATCCCATGTTGAAGCGTTGTTACGCGGCGTTATTACCCGCGTTTGTTGTGCTCTGTGCCTGTAGCAGTAAACCCCCGCTCGCAGAAGCTCCCCAGACCGTTTCCCCCGCGCCATCCGGCGGCTTTCTGCTTAAGCCGCAGCATGAGGTGGTGATGAGCGGCGGCGACTTTGCCAATAACCCGGCGGCAGCGCGCTTTATTGATGCCATGGTGAGCAAGCATGGATTTGATCGTCAGCAGTTGCATGAGATCCTCTCGCAAGCCAAACGTCTTGATTACGTGTTGCGCCTGATGGATAAACAGGCGCCGACGACTGCGGGTCCAACCGGGCCAAATGGTGCCTGGCTACGCTATCGCAAGCAGTTCATCACGCCGGATAATGTGCAGAACGGTGTCGCCTTCTGGAACCAGTATCAGGACGCCCTCGACCGCGCCTGGCGTGTCTACGGCGTACCGCCGGAAATTATCGTTGGCATTATCGGCGTTGAAACGCGCTGGGGCCGTGTGATGGGCAAAACCCGCATTCTCGACGGGCTGGCGACGCTGGCCTTTGACTACCCAAGGCGTGCAGACTATTTCGCCAGCGAGCTGGAGACCTTCCTGCTGATGGCGCGCGATGAGAGCGACGATCCGCTGGAGCTGAAAGGCTCTTTCGCCGGTGCGATGGGCTACGGTCAGTTTATGCCCTCCTCCTATAAGCAGTACGCGGTGGACTTCAATGGCGACGGGCATATCAACCTGTGGGACCCGGTGGATGCGATTGGCAGCGTGGCTAACTACTTCAAACAGCACGGCTGGGTGAAGGGCGACCAGGTGGCGGTTCCGGCTAACGGCCAGGCTCCGGGTCTGGCGAACGGCTTCAAAACTAACTACAGCATTGGGCAACTGGCGGCGGCGGGTCTGACACCGCAGCAGCCGTTGGGCGATCATCAGCAGGCGAGCCTGTTGCGCCTTGATGTCGGCACCGGATATGAGTACTGGTACGGTTTGCCGAACTTCTACACCATCACCCGCTACAACCACAGCACCCACTACGCGATGGCGGTCTGGCAGCTAGGCCAGGCAGTTGCGCTGGCGCGTATTCAGTAAGCCCCTTTCCCCTCCTGCGGGAGGGGATTGAAACATTTCGACGCACTCCCGCTACGCTCCACGATTTACATCATTATCACTACAGCTTATTGTTACGTTATAACATATGAGGTGTGTGAATGATTCCCGTAACCCTTTTCTCCCTTTCCGGCGCAACCCGGCTGCTGCTGGCAGCAGGCGTGCTGCTGCTGCTTTGGTTACTGACTGACTGGGCGGTTGCGCTGCCATGATTGAACTTGACCATCTGGTGGCGGGCTATGAGCGGCTGGCGATCACCCCGTCCCTATGCGGCATGCTGGCGCGCGGCAGCATGACAGCGATCGTCGGTGCTAACGGCTGCGGTAAATCGACATTACTGAAAACCCTGGCGGGATTTTTGCCGCCGGTCAGCGGCGTGCTGCGCTGGCAGGGGGCGAGGCCGACTATCGGCTGGCTGGCCCAGCGTCACGCGCTGGAGTCACAATTTCCCCTGACGGTGCAGGAGGTGGTGAGCATGGGCTGCTGGCCGCGCGTCTCTCTGTTTGGTGGCCTGAACCGCGATGCGCGCAAACGCGTGGCGCAAGGGCTGGAGCGTGTCGGGCTTGCGGAGATGGCTGGCGAGACCATCGACACCCTCTCGGGTGGGCAGTTTCAGCGCATGCTGTTTGCCCGCATCTGGGTGCAGAACGCGCCGCTGGTAATGCTCGACGAACCCTTTACCGGCATTGATGAAGCGACGTCGCAGCTGCTGATGGAGCAGATGGTCGATATGCACCGCGCCGGGCAGACCCTGCTGGCGGTGCTGCACGACAGCGCGCGCGTGACGCGCTACTTTCCGCAGACGCTACGGCTGGATGAGAAGCGGGCGCAGTGGGGGGCGACGCTGAACCTTGAGGAGAGTTGCGCATGATCTGGCACCTCTTTTTCCAGCCCTTCATCGACTATGGGTTTATGCGCCGCGCGCTGGTGGTCTGCCTCGCGCTCTCTGTCAGCACGACGGCACTTGGGATTTTTCTGCTGCTGCGGCGCATGAGCCTGATGGGTGATGCACTATCCCACGCCATCCTGCCCGGCGTGGCGGTGGGCTACTTGCTGAGCGGCATGTCGCTGCTGGCGATGAGTATCGGCGGGTTTATCGCCGGGATTAGCGTCGCGCTGGTAGCGGGGTGGGTTAGCCGCCGGACGCCGCTGAAAGAGGATGCCAGCTTCGCCGGTTTCTACCTTGGTTCACTGGCGCTCGGCGTAACGCTGGTGTCACTGCGCGGGTCGAATGTCGATCTGCTGCACTTGCTGTTCGGCTCAATTCTCGCGGTGGATCGTGACGCGGCGCTGTTTGTCGCAGGCGTTTCCAGCCTGACGCTGATTACCCTTGCCGCCTGTTATCGCGGGCTGGTGAGCGAAGCCTTCGATAGCGCCTTTTTACAGGTCAACGCACCGCGCTTGCCGGGCGTGCTGCACGGGCTCTTTCTGGCGCTGCTGGTGCTCAACCTGGTGGCCGGTTTTCAGGTGCTCGGCACGCTGATGGCGGTGGGCGTAATGATGCTGCCCGCCGTGGCGGCGCGCTGCTGGGCGCGAACGTTACCGCGGTTATTACTGCTGGCTGCGGCGATTGGCGCGCTCTGCGCCTGGCTCGGCTTGAGCCTGTCGTGGCTGGCGGGGCTGCCTGCCGGCCCGGCGATTGTGCTCACCGCCAGCCTTATCTTCTTTTTATCCATCTTATTCGGCACGCGCAGCGGGCTGGCAAACAGCCTGCGCGCGCTTTTTACATAAAGGGGAAAATAATGAAACGTACAGGCATGATGCTGGCGCTGGCGCTCGGTTTGATGGCGCAGGGCGCAGTGGCGAAAACCATTAACGTGGTAACCAGCTTTTCGATATTGGGTGATATCACCCGTCAGGTGGGGGGAGAACATGTCAACGTGACCTCGCTGGTGGGGCCAGATGGCGATCCGCACACCTTTGAGCCTTCGGCAAAAGATAGCGCGCTGCTTAATAACGCGGATGTGGTGGTGGTCAATGGTCTTGGTCTGGAGGGGTGGCTGGACAGGTTAGTGAAAGCCTCCGGTTTCAAAGGCCAACTGGTGGTCGCGTCTAACGGTGTGCAAACCCATACGCTGGAGGAGGATGGAGCAACGGTCACCGATCCACACGCATGGAACAGTGCGGCGAATGGTGCGCTTTATGCACAAAATATTCTCAGGGCACTGGTGAAAGCCGATCCGGCGGATGAGGCGGCGCTTAACGCCTCTGGCCAGCGCTATATTGAGCAGTTGAAGGAGATGGATAGCTGGGCGAAAGCGCGCTTTAGCGCTATTCCGCAGGCGAAACGTAAAGTGCTCACCAGCCATGACGCCTTCGGCTACTTTGCCCGCGCCTACGGCGTTGAGTTTATGGCGCCGCAGGGGATCTCATCGGAAAGCGAGGCCAATGCGTCGCAGGTGGCGGCACTTATCAAACAAATAAAAACTGATGGCGTGAAAGTGTGGTTTATGGAGAACCAGCTCGACCCGCGGCTGGTAAAACAGATCGCTAACGCTACCGGCGCGCAGCCGGGCGGCGAGCTCTATCCCGAAGCGCTGAGCGCGAAAGGGGGCGTGGCGGATACCTATCAGAAAGCTTTTCGCCACAACGTGGAGACTATCGCCAATAGCATGAAGTAATTTTGGCGCGTATAACGGTAAATACCCGGTGACGCTACGGCTTACCGGGCTTCTCTTCACCACTTTCCCGGTATATCACACTGCTTTTTTCGGAAGTCGCCTCGTAAAATTGCCATCCCATCCCCATATTTGACGGGAAAGTGCTATCTTTCACGCCACGGTTTAATGGAGGCATGGGAGCCATCATGACGGACAGTGAATTAATGCAGCTCAGCGAACGCATCGGGCTGGCGCTGAAGGCGCGCGGCGCGACGCTGACTACCGCTGAATCCTGCACTGGCGGTTGGGTTGCGAAAGTGATTACCGATATCGCAGGCAGCTCCGCCTGGTTTGAACGCGGGTTTGTGACCTACAGTAATGAGGCGAAAGCGCAAATGATCGGCGTGAAAAGCGAGACGCTGGACGCGCACGGCGCTGTCAGCGAGCCGGTGGTGGTCGAGATGGCGATAGGTGCCCTGAAAGCAGCGCGCGCCGACTATGCGATTTCGATTAGCGGCATCGCCGGGCCGGATGGCGGCAGCGAAAGTAAGCCTGTCGGCACCGTCTGGTTTGGTCTCGCCTGCGTCAACGGAGAAGGGATCACGCGGCGCGAATGCTTCCAGGGAGACCGTGAATCGGTGCGTCGTCAGGCGACGGCCTATGCCCTTACGACCCTCTGGCAACATTTTCTACAAAAGGCTTGATACTGTATGACTATACAGTATAATTGCCGCAACAAAACAGTTATTCACCACGGGGCGTAACGCGCTTCACTCTGCATGACAGGAGTAATAATGGCTATCGACGAAAACAAACAAAAGGCGCTTGCAGCTGCACTGGGTCAGATCGAAAAGCAATTCGGTAAAGGCTCCATCATGCGTCTGGGTGAAGACCGCTCCATGGATGTAGAGACTATCTCTACCGGCTCACTCTCTCTCGACATCGCGCTGGGCGCGGGCGGTCTGCCAATGGGCCGTATCGTCGAAATTTATGGGCCTGAGTCGTCCGGTAAAACGACCCTGACCCTGCAGGTTATCGCTGCCGCGCAGCGCGAAGGTAAAACCTGTGCGTTTATTGATGCGGAACACGCGCTGGATCCAGTGTATGCCCGCAAACTGGGCGTTGATATTGATAACCTGCTCTGCTCCCAGCCGGATACCGGCGAGCAGGCGCTGGAAATCTGTGACGCGCTGGCGCGCTCCGGCGCCGTTGACGTGCTGGTGGTCGACTCCGTTGCGGCGCTGACGCCGAAAGCGGAAATCGAAGGCGAAATCGGTGACTCTCACATGGGCCTCGCGGCACGTATGATGAGCCAGGCGATGCGTAAACTGGCCGGTAACCTGAAGCAGTCCAACACGCTGCTTATTTTCATCAACCAGATCCGTATGAAGATTGGTGTGATGTTCGGTAACCCGGAAACCACCACCGGTGGTAACGCGCTGAAGTTTTACGCTTCCGTTCGTCTCGACATCCGCCGTATCGGTGCGGTGAAAGAGGGCGATGTGGTTGTCGGCAGCGAAACCCGCGTGAAGGTTGTGAAAAACAAAATCGCGGCACCGTTTAAACAGGCTGAGTTCCAGATCCTCTACGGCGAAGGTATCAACTTCTACGGCGAACTGGTCGACCTGGGCGTGAAAGAGAAGCTGATTGAAAAAGCGGGCGCCTGGTACAGCTACAATGGCGATAAGATTGGTCAGGGTAAAGCGAACGCGACCTCCTGGCTGAAAGAGAACCCGGCTGCTGCGAAAGAGATCGAGAAGAAGCTGCGCGAAATCCTGCTCAGCAACCAGACCTCCACGCCGGAGTTCACCGTTGACGACAAAGACGCGGGCGTTGAAGAAACTCACGAAGATTTCTGATAACGTTATCCGTAATCAAGGGCTGCTGATGCAGCCCTTTTTGTTTTTATGGTGACAGGATTTTACGATGTCCGATAACACGTCTTCCGATAACACCTCCCGCCGCAGCGCCATGGCACGTTTACGCGATCGCGCCATGCGAATTCTGGCGATGCGCGACCACAGCGAACTTGAGTTTCGCCGCAAGCTCGCCGCGCCCATCATGACGAAGAAGGGCCCGGAAGCGGTAGACGCTACGCCGGAAGAGATCGATCAGGTCGTGGCGTGGTGCACAGAGCATAGTTTTCTCGACGATAGCCGTTTTGTCCGGCAGTTTATCGCCAGCCGCGCGCGCAAAGGGTATGGCCCGGTGCGTATTCGCCAGGAGCTGAACCAGAAAGGCATTGCCCGGGAAACCAGCGAACACGCTATGCGCGAATGCGAGATTGACTGGGTAAGCAGCGCCCGCGATCAGGCGCAGCGCAAATATGGCGAGCCGTTGCCCACTGAATTTGCGGCAAAAGTGAAAGTGCAACGCTTTCTGCTCTATCGCGGCTTTATGCAAGAAGATATTCAGGAAATATGGCGAAATTTTGCCGACTGAGCGCATACGGGATTTTACTTCCCACTAAAGAAAACTTATCTTATTCCCACTTTTTCCAGTAGCGGGTGCGTCTGCCATGCGATGGCGATGGCCCGCTACCACATTTCGTTAGCTTGATTTCAGGATAATTATGAGCAAGAGCACCGCTGAGATCCGTCAGGCGTTTCTCGATTTTTTCCATAGTAAGGGACACCAGGTAGTTGCCAGCAGCTCCCTGGTACCGAATAACGACCCGACTCTGCTGTTTACTAACGCCGGGATGAACCAGTTCAAGGACGTTTTCCTTGGGCTCGACAAACGTAATTATTCCCGCGCAACCACGGCACAGCGCTGCGTGCGTGCCGGTGGTAAACACAACGACCTGGAAAACGTCGGTTACACCGCACGTCATCACACCTTCTTTGAAATGCTGGGCAACTTTAGCTTCGGCGACTACTTCAAACATGATGCTATTCAATACGCGTGGGAACTGCTGACCGGTGAAAACTGGTTCAACCTGCCGAAAGAGCGTCTGTGGGTGACGGTATACGAAACTGACGACGAAGCGTACGAAATTTGGGAAAAAGAGGTCGGTATCCCGCGCGAACGTATTATTCGTATCGGGGATAACAAAGGCGCAGCGTACGCGTCTGACAACTTCTGGCAGATGGGTGACACCGGTCCGTGTGGCCCCTGCACCGAAATCTTCTACGATCACGGCGACCACATCTGGGGTGGCCCGCCGGGCAGCCCGGAAGAGGATGGCGATCGCTATATTGAGATCTGGAACATCGTCTTTATGCAGTTCAACCGCCAGGCCGACGGCACCATGGAGCCGCTGCCGAAACCCTCCGTGGACACCGGTATGGGCCTGGAGCGCGTTGCGGCCGTGCTGCAGCATGTGAACTCGAACTATGAAATCGATCTCTTCGCGAAGCTGATTCAGCAAGTGGCGAAAGTGACCGGCGCAACGGATCTGAGCAACAAATCTCTGCGTGTTATCGCTGACCACATCCGCTCTTGCGCTTTCCTGATTGCGGATGGTGTGATCCCGTCGAATGAGAACCGCGGCTATGTGCTGCGTCGCATCATTCGTCGCGCGATTCGCCACGGCAACATGCTTGGCGCGAAGGAGACCTTCTTCTATAAACTGGTTGGCCCGCTGATTGAAGTGATGGGTTCCGCCGGGGAAGATCTGCAGCGCCAGCAGGCGCAGGTTGAGCAGGTTCTGAAAACCGAAGAAGAGCAATTTGCACGTACGCTGGAGCGCGGTCTGGCGCTGCTGGATGAAGAGCTTTCCAAACTGCAGGGCGACACGCTGGATGGCGAAACTGCCTTCCGCCTGTACGACACCTACGGTTTTCCGGTCGATCTGACCGCGGACGTGTGCCGTGAGCGCAATTTGAAAGTCGATGAAGCTGGCTTTGAAGCGGCGATGGAAGAGCAGCGCCGCCGTGCGCGCGAGTCCAGCGGTTTTGGAGCCGACTACAACGCAATGATCCGCGTTGATAGCGCAACGGAATTTAAAGGCTACGACCAGCTTGAGCTGAGCGGTAAAGTGACTGCCCTGTTTGTCGATGGCAAACAGGTTGAGTCGATTGCAGCTGGCCAGGACGCTGTAGTGGTGCTTGACGAAACCCCGTTCTATGCCGAGTCGGGCGGCCAGGTTGGCGATAAAGGCGAACTGAAAGGTAACGGCTTTACTTTCGCCGTCCAGGATGCGCAGAAGTATGGTCAGGCGATTGGTCATATCGGCAAGCTCAGCAGCGGTTCGCTGAAAGTGGGCGACGGTGTGAAAGCGGAAGTTGACGAAGCGCGCCGCGCGCGTATCCGTCTTAACCACTCTGCCACCCACCTGATGCATGCCGCACTGCGTAGCGTGCTCGGTACGCATGTCGCGCAGAAAGGGTCTCTGGTGAATGATAAAGCGCTGCGCTTTGACTTCTCCCATTTCGAAGCCATGAAGCCGGCGGAAATCCGTGCGGTGGAAGATATGGTGAATGCGCAAATTCGTCGCAACCTGCCGATCGAAACCAACATCATGGATCTCGAAGCGGCGAAAGCGAACGGCGCGATGGCGCTGTTTGGCGAGAAGTATGAAGATCGCGTCCGCGTGCTGCAGATGGGGGATTTCTCCACCGAGCTTTGCGGCGGCACGCACGCTTCTCGCACGGGTGATATTGGTCTGTTCCGCATTGTGTCTGAATCCGGCACCGCGGCGGGCGTACGTCGTATCGAAGCCGTCACTGGCGAAGCGGCGATTACCAGCCTGCATGCGCAGAACGATCAGTTGCAGGATATTGCTCAGTTGCTGAAAGGCGACAGCCAGAATCTCGGCGACAAAGTGCGTTCAGTGATTGAACGTACGCGTCAACTGGAAAAAGAGTTGCAGCAGCTTAAAGCACAGGCGGCAGCGCAAGAGAGCGCAAACCTCTCCGGTAACGCAATGGAGATCAACGGCGTTAAGCTGCTGGTGAGCGGGCTGGAAGGTGTCGAGCCGAAGATGCTGCGTACCATGGTGGACGACCTGAAGAACCAACTCGGCGCTTCGGTTATCGTTCTTGCCACTGTTGTTGAAGGTAAAGTTTCTCTCATCGCGGGCGTCTCTAAGGATGTGACTGACCGTGTCAAAGCAGGGGAACTGGTAGGAATGGTCGCCCAACAGGTTGGGGGCAAAGGCGGTGGACGTCCGGACATGGCGCAAGCTGGTGGTACCGATGCGACTGCACTGCCTGCTGCTCTTGCCAGTGTTAAAGATTGGGTAAGCGCTAAACTGTCATAATTACAAAGCGAATGCACAAGCCATAACCTTGGGGTTATGGCTTTGTTGCCACTACGCTATTGATAACGAGAAAGTCAGGTTGAAGTTGTGTATATCGGCTAAACTTACGTCTACAGAATGTAATGCCATGGCTACTTGCATGTTATGGGTTTGTCATCGCTTATGTTTTGGCGTTGTATGACGGATAATGCCGGGATACAGAGAGACCCGACTCTTTTAATCTTTCAAGGAGCAAAGAATGCTGATTCTGACTCGTCGAGTTGGTGAAACCCTCATGATTGGGGATGAGGTCACTGTGACTGTATTAGGGGTTAAGGGTAACCAGGTACGCATTGGCGTAAACGCCCCCAAAGAAGTATCGGTCCACCGAGAAGAGATCTACCAGCGTATCCAGGCTGAAAAATCCCAGCAGTCCAATTTCTGATGCCATTATGCGTCTCGCGGTTGTCCGGCGAGACGCAACCCTCCCGTCGATTCTCCCGCTTTTCTGTCTCATTTTTATTGCAGATTTACTGCATTCGCTCTGTTCCTGCGCCATTTTTGTTTGCCACCCAGAAGTAATCTCATGCCGACGGGGCAGTGAATTTTTGCTGAGAAAACATCCTTTTTGCCCTTTTTAACGCCTAATTGCCTGCGAAGTGTGCAAACGATTCAGGGCTGGGAAAAATTGTTTGACTTATAAGTCCCAGAAAGTAATATGTGCGCCACGCAGCGACGATGAGCTCTTAACGAACTCTTCGAAGCACTCGTAAGAGGCGTGTGGTGAGGTGGCCGAGAGGCTGAAGGCGCTCCCCTGCTAAGGGAGTATGCGGTCAAAAGCTGCATCCGGGGTTCGAATCCCCGCCTCACCGCCATTTTGCATCCGTAGCTCAGCTGGATAGAGTACTCGGCTACGAACCGAGCGGTCGGAGGTTCGAATCCTCCCGGATGCACC
>NZ_JAROAU010000003.1:563150-721405 GCF_029433855.1 Candidatus Kosakonia sp. 282A-S69
CGTAGCTCAGCTGGATAGAGTACTCGGCTACGAACCGAGCGGTCGGAGGTTCGAATCCTCCCGGATGCACCATCTTCAGTGAAAAGCCGTTTTGGCTCTTCATCGTAAAAGCAGTAATCCTGATGCATCCGTAGCTCAGCTGGATAGAGTACTCGGCTACGAACCGAGCGGTCGGAGGTTCGAATCCTCCCGGATGCACCATCTTCTGCGAGATAACAGCGAGTATGTTTTCTCAGTGGGAGCGGGCCTAAACGCGAGCACCAGGGAGGATAGTGTTGCTTCAGCAACGACCCGAAGGGCGAGGCAAAGCCGAGTCATCCTCCCGGATGCACCATCTTCAGTGAAAAGCCGTTTCCGCTTTTCATCGTAAAAGCAGTAATCCTGATGCATCCGTAGCTCAGCTGGATAGAGTACTCGGCTACGAACCGAGCGGTCGGAGGTTCGAATCCTCCCGGATGCACCATCTTCTGCGAGATAACAGCGAGTCTGTTTTCTCAGGGGGAGCGGGCCTAAACGCGAGCGCCAGGGAGGATAGCGTTGCTTCACCAACGACTCGAAGGGCGAGGCAAAGCCGAGTCATCCTCCCGGATGCACCATCTTTTACGAACCCAGCCAAAAATTCTCCCCTTATTCTTTCTGCTTAAAATCTTCATCCCCACAACTTACACATTTTCGTTGAAATTCTGCACAAAATCATATTCCCTGCAGCTAATCTCGCGCTGGATGCGACAAAAAGCCTTGTTTACGTTAAAGTAAATGTTAGTTATCCGGTTTGTGAGAGCAAGATGTACGCACGTTACGCTGGTTTGATTTTTGATATGGATGGCACCATCCTGGATACTGAACCAACCCACCGCAAAGCCTGGCACGACGTGCTGGCGCGTTACGGCATGCATTTTGACGAACAGGCAATGGTCGCGCTGAACGGCTCGCCAACCTGGCGTATCGCCGAGTCTATTATCGAGGCAAACCAGGCCGATCTGGATCCCCACTTACTCGCACAAGAGAAAACCGCAGCCGTAAAAGCGATGCTGCTCGATTGCGTACGCCCGTTACCGCTTATTGAGGTGGTAAAAGCGTGGCACGGACGTCGCCCAATGTCGGTTGGCACCGGGAGCGAAAGCGCCGTTGCCGAAGCGCTGCTGGCGCATCTCGGCCTGCGACACTATTTTGATGCGGTCATTGCCGCCGATCATGTTCAGCACCATAAACCCGCACCAGATACCTTTTTACTCTGCGCCGAACGCATGGGCGTGCAGCCGTCGCAGTGCGTGGTATTTGAAGATGCCGATTTTGGCCTGCAGGCGGCGCGTGCAGCCGGTATGGACGCTGTGGATGTCCGCGTATTGTGAGCGATGCGCTGCCGCTCCTTTCACTGTTTGCCAGCAGTTTTCTCAGTGCCACGATTTTACCGGGCAACTCGGAGGTGGTGCTGGTTGCGATGCTGATAGCGAAAGTCAGCCAGCCCTGGTCACTTGTTGTAATAGCAACAATGGGTAATAGCCTTGGAGGGCTGACTAACGTTATTCTTGGGCGTTTCTTTCCGCAGCGTAAAACATCGCGCTGGCAGGAGAGGGCGACCGGCTGGCTCAAGCGTTACGGCGCCGCGGCGCTGTTGTTGAGCTGGGTGCCTGTTATAGGCGATTTACTGTGCATTCTCGCGGGATGGCTACGCCTTTCGTGGGGGCCAGTGATCTTTTTTTTATGCCTTGGCAAAGCGTTACGCTATGTGGCTCTCGCCCTTGTAACGCTTCAGGGTATGACGTGGTGGCACTAATTGGATTGCGTGAGTGACCTTTCATCGCCAACCATTACAATTATGCTTAATAAAACGATTATTACAGGCGGGAGGTCAATTTGATCCCGGACGTATCACAGGCGTTGTCCTGGCTGGAAGAACATCCTCAGGCGCTCAAAGGGATCCAGCGTGGTCTTGAGCGCGAAACCCTGCGCGTTAACGCGGATGGGGCTTTGGCGACAACCGGTCACGCGGCAGCGCTTGGCTCTGCATTAACTCATAAATGGATTACGACGGATTTTGCCGAAGCGCTGCTGGAGTTTATCACCCCGGTTGAGGGTGATATTGACCGCATGCTCACTATCATGCGCGATATCCATCGCTACACCGCCCGCCAGATTGGCGATGAGCGTTTCTGGCCGCTGAGCATGCCCTGCTATATCAAAGAGGGACAGGAGATTGAGCTGGCGCAGTATGGCAGCTCAAACATTGGTCGTTTGAAAACGCTCTACCGCGAAGGGCTGAAAAACCGCTATGGCGCGCTGATGCAAACCATCTCTGGCGTGCATTATAACTTCTCGCTGCCGATGGCGTTCTGGCAGGCGAAAAGCGGTAGCACCGATAAAGAGGCTGTCTCGGAGGGCTATTTCCGCCTGATCCGCAACTACTATCGCTTCGGCTGGGTCATCCCCTATCTCTTCGGTGCCTCGCCGGCGATCTGCTCCTCCTTTCTGCAGGGCAAAGAGACTTCGCTGCCCTTCGAGAAGATGGACAACGGCATGCTCTATCTGCCCTATGCCACTTCGCTGCGTTTAAGTGATTTGGGCTATACCAATAAGTCGCAGAATAGCCTCGGCATTACCTTCAATAATCTTCACGATTATGTGGTAGCGCTGAAACGCGCGATCAAAACGCCGTCGGAAGAGTACGCGAAGATCGGTTTGCAGAAAGAGGGCAAGTATCTGCAGATCAACACCAACATTCTGCAGATCGAAAATGAGCTCTACGCGCCGATTCGACCAAAACGCGTGACCCGCAGCGGTGAAACGCCGTCGGATGCGCTGCTGCGCGGCGGCATCGAATATATCGAGGTGCGCTCGCTGGATATCAACCCCTTCACAGCGATTGGCGTTGATGAACAGCAGGTGCGTTTCCTCGACCTCTTTATGGTCTGGTGTGTGCTGGCCGATGCGCCGGAGATGAGCAGCGATGAACTGCTCTGTACGCGTTCTAACTGGAACCGCGTGATCCTCGAAGGCCGTAAGCCAGGCCTGACGCTCGGTATGGGCTGTGAAACGGCTCAATACCCGCTCGCCGATGTTGGACGCGATCTGTTTAACGACCTGAAACGGGTAGCGCAAACGCTGGATGGCGTGTACGGTGGCAATGAGTATGAAGCAGTATGCGATCAGCTGGTCGCCAGCTTCGACGATCCTGAGCTGACCTTCTCGGCGCGTATTCTGCGTTCAATGCTGGATGAAGGCATTGGCGGAACAGGAAAAGCGCTGAGCGAGCAGTATCGTTCGCAGCTGCGTGAAGAGCCGCTGGAAATTCTGCATGAAGAGGACTTTACTGCTGAATGCCACGCCTCGCTGGCGCGTCAGGCGGAGATTGAAGCCGCAGATAACGAGTCGTTTGAAGCGCTGCTTGCGCGTCACGCCTAGCAGAAAAGAAAAAGGCCACATCGCTGTGGCCGAAATTTCATCTCTTGAAGAACAGGGATGATGATAACAAATGCGCGTCTTTCACTTATTCAGACTCGCACGCGAACGAAGAGTTCAGTTTATTTTAAAAAAAATCACTGTCGGAGGTGACTAAATGCCGTTATTGGATAGCTTCACTGTCGATCACACCCGTATGGAAGCGCCTGCAGTCCGTGTTGCTAAAACCATGAACACGCCGCACGGCGACGCCATCACCGTATTCGACCTGCGTTTTTGCATTCCTAATCAAGAAGTTATGCCGGAAAAAGGGATCCATACCCTGGAGCACCTCTTCGCTGGCTTTATGCGTAATCACCTCAACGGCGATGGCGTAGAAATTATCGATATTTCGCCGATGGGTTGCCGCACCGGTTTTTACATGAGCCTGATCGGTACGCCGGATGAGCAGCGTGTGGCCGATGCCTGGAAAGCGGCGATGGCTGACGTGCTGAAAGTGAAAGAGCAGAACCAGATCCCTGAGTTGAACGTTTACCAGTGCGGGACATACCAGATGCACTCGCTGGAAGAGGCGCAGGAGATCGCGCGTCACATTCTCGATCGTGATGTGCGCGTCAACAGCAATGATGACCTTGCTTTGCCGAAAGAGAAATTGCAGGAGCTGCATATCTAGTTCGCCATGCCGCTTTCTGGTTAACGGGAAGCGGCACTATTATTTATCGCCATATTTATAAGAAAGTTTTTATACATTAAATCTATTTAATTCTTTTAATTATTAATCTCACGTAATATATAAATAATATCCTCGCCGCTGCCGCGCCTTCTTATTGTTATTTCATTCTTGCCATGATAGTTTGCACCGCACATCGCTATTAGGCGATCGTGTTACCTTCTGTGTTTATTTTCTGCATCTACTTCAGTGAAAAGAATGCCTGAATGGCGAGGATATTATGCGGCGCTCACCCATCTCTTACTTATGTCTCTCTATTTGCCTCTCACTTACATTAACTGGCTGTGTTAAATCAAAGTCACCCGCGCTGGTGCAGGACGCGCCGCAGAAGCAGGAGACGCAGCAGTGCTACGAACTGCTTACCGCCTTGCAGGGGCTCGACAAAACGGCATTTGAAACCTATAAGCAGCAATTCACCACCCTTAATCAAAGCTATGAAGTCTACAAAAAAAATCAGCCGATTATTGATAAGAACTCGGCGGAAATAATGAAGACGGAAATTGATAACAAAATTGAAGTTGTTTGCTCGCGCGTACGCAGCGCGGTATTCGTTAACATGTCCCGGCGCGCAAATGCTCTGAAACAGTTATGAGAAAATTATTATATTCATCAGCTATATTGCTAACAGCTATTTCACCCTCCGGGGTTCGTGCCGATCCGGCTGAATTACTCGAACAGTTAAATAAAGAGAAGATTATCTCCGTTGGGCCTCAATCCCCTTTTATAAACGATCGCCTTACAGCACAGCCGAACGCAACGCCTGCACCCTCTGTTGAGGTGCTGAGTAAGGCGAAAGAGAGTGAAGCGAAGCGTGAGGAAATCGCGCAGCTCAAGCGTAAGCTTGCGTCAGCGCAGCGCCAGATCGCCGCACTGAAGAAAAAGCAGCGTGGCACGACGGCTCTTCAGCCCGGTAAGCAAGATGCCGCCGCCAAAGAGAATGCATCGTTAACACAGCAGTTGCAGGCGCATATTCAGCAACTTGCGGAAGCGAAGCAGAAGCTGGCGCATGAGAGCGACATGCTGGAGAGACTGCGCGATGAGAAAAGCCGGCTGGAACAGCAATTCAAGACCAGTCAGCAGCAGCTGGCAGAGACGAAGCAGAAGCATGCCGATGATACGCAAGCACTGCAAGCGTTTCGAACGGCGAATAGCGAGCTGCATCAGCAGCTGAAAACCAGCCAGCAGCAACAGGAAAAACTGGGCCAGCAGCACACGGCCACGCCGCAAACCGCGGAGCAGGTTAAACAACTCACCCAGGCCAAAGAGCAGATAAGCGGCAAGCTTGATGCCGCCACAAAGCAGGTCAGCAACCAGGCCGCGCGTATCGCCAGCCTCGAGGCGCAGCTCAGGCAGCGCACAGAGGAGAAAACGCAGGCGGAGCAGAAGAGTGCGACGGTGCCAGCTCCTCAAAAAGTGCAGGCCCGCTACCTGCTGACAGAGAATAACTCCCCCGCCGCGAAGATGAGCTACGCCTGGGGGGCCTGGTTTGCGGCGAAAGCGCAGCAGGAGAGTGTCACGCTGACCCACGCCGGGCAAAAATATCTGCCACAGGCCTTTTTACAGGGCTTTCAGGATAAGTTCGCCGGCACTCTACAGATGAAGAACGCCGATATCGAAAGCGTGCTGCAAACCCTGAATAAAAAGGTGGGCGAAGCGCAGAAAAATGAGCTGGCGCAGAATAAGAAACAGGCACAAAAGCTGCTGGCCGAGGCGGCTAAGCTGAAAGGTGCTGAGCGCACCGCCAATGGCATCATCTATCTGGTGGAGAGAAAAGGGCAGGGCGTTGCGCTGCTTCCCGGGGATGTGATTCGCTTCCGGGTCGATGAGAAGCTCAGTTCCGGTAAGGTACTTTCACGCGGCGCTGTCCACAGCGGGCGGCTTAGCGAGCTACCGCCGCTGATGCGCGCAGGGATTGAAAAAGTGGTAGTGGGGGGGCGGATTCGAATCTACACCCCTGCTGAACTGGCTTACGGTGAGAAAGGGCTCCCCGGTATGGTGCCGCCAGGTGTGGCATCGATCATGACGCTTGAGATCCTCGGCATCGTCAAATAAAAAAACGCCTCCCTGCGGAGGCGTTTTTATTTGACGTTAATGCGCGCCGCCGCTGCTGCCCGCACCAAACGGTGGTTTGGCGAACCAGACCAGGCCAAGGAGTATCAGGAAGACCCCCGCCGAGACCCAGAAAATTTCATTAGCTGAGATAATCAGCCCCTGGTTGGTGATCTGCTGGGCGATCCAGCCTGACGACTGCTGTTGTGATAACCCCATTCCCTGCAACTGGTTATACATCTCCTGCGCGTTCGGGTTGTAGGGGTTCACCGACTCCGTCAGCTGTGCATGGTGCATCGATTCCCGGTTAGTCCACAGCGTCGTGGTGATGGAGGTACCAATTGAGCCTGCCAGCGTTCGCGTAAAGTTCGACAAACTGGAGGCCGCGGCCAGGCGCTCCGGCGGCAACCCGGAGAGGGTTATCGTTGTCAGTGGCATAAAGAAGCAGGCCACGGCGAAGCCCTGAATAAACTGCGGCCACGCTGACGCGCCAAAGTCCATTCCCGGCTCAAATGTATAGGCGCGCCAGTAGAAGCACACGGCATACATAATGAAGCTAAAGGTCACCAGCCGGCGCATATCCAGCTTATGCGCAAAGCGACCAATAATCGGTGACAGCAGCACCGGGATCACCCCGACCGGCGCGGACGCCAGCCCGGCCCAGGTTGCGGTATAGCCATACACCTCCTGCAACAACTGCGGCAGCAGCACAATCGCGCCGAAGTAGAGCATATAAGCAAGGCTGATACACAAGCAGCCGATGGTGAAGTTCCGCGACTTAAACAGCGAGAGATCAACTATCGGATTATCGTCGGTAAGCTCCCATACCACCAGGAAGCTGAGGGAGATCACCGCGACAATCGTCAGCACAATAATCTCTGTCGAGTTGAACCAGTCCAGCTCTTTCCCCTGGTCGAGCATCACCTGCAGGCTGCCGATACCCACCACCAGCAGCGCGAGGCCTACGCCATCGATGCGCCGCTGCTCGGTACGCGTCTCGCGTCCGCGCAGGCTTTGCAGGGTCAGCAGCACCACCAGTGCGCCAATCGGCACGTTGATAAAGAAGATCCAGCCCCAGTGGTAGTTATCGCTGATATAGCCGCCGAGGATCGGCCCGCAAATCGGCGCGACAATCACCGTCATTGACCAGAGCGCCAGCGCGATAGAGCGCTTCGCCGGTGGGTAGTTACTCAGCAACAGGCTCTGCGAAAGCGGGATCAGCGGACCGGCAACAATCCCCTGGATAACGCGGAAGAAGATCAGCATCCCAAGGCTGTTGGAGACGCCGCACGCCCACGAGGCGAGGGCAAACGCCACCGTCGACCAGAGAAAGAGCCGCACTTCGCCGAAGCGTTTTGCCAGCCAGCCGGTAATCGGAATTGAGATGGCGTTCGCCACCCCGAAGGAGGTGATCACCCAGGTCCCCTGGCTCAGCGAAGAGCCAAGGTTGCCGGCGATCGTCGGGATAGCCACGTTGGCGATGGTGGAATCCAGCACCTGCATGAAGGTCGCGAGTGAAAGTGCAATGGTCATAATGACCAGCTGCGCGCCTTCCAGCGGTTTCTGTTGCATGGCACTCATCTCAGATTACCCGGCGTTTGCTTTCACAATGTTATTGATAAGCGTGTTGACCGGCTCAAGATTGATCTCCCGCGCGTTACTCTCATAGGCCGGCGTGGTGCGCGCCTGCTTCGCCAGCACGGCGCCATCGCGCGCGGACGTATCGACTTTCACCGTGGTCGAAAGACCAATGCGCAGCGGGTGATCCGCCAGCTGCTGGGGATCAAGCTCGACACGCACCGGCAGGCGCTGAACTACTTTGATCCAGTTCCCGGTCGCGTTCTGCGCGGGCAGCAGGGAGAAGGCGCTGCCGGTACCCATATCGAGACCGACCACTTTGCCTTTGTATTCAACCTCATCGCCATAAAAATCGCTGACAATGGTAGCGGTCTGGCCGATACGCATATGCGCGAGCTGTGTCTCTTTAAAGTTGGCATCCACCCAGAGGTTGGTTGCCGGAACCACGGCCATTAGCGGGGTGGTCGTGGCAATCTGCGCACCCGGCTGCACCGCGCGGCGGGAGACATACCCGGTAAGCGGGCTGACAATCCTGGTACGCTGCAGGGCCAGCCAGCTATTGCGCACTTCCGTAGCCGCCTGCTTCACCGCTGGCTGCTCTTCAAGCGGCGTGTCCAGTACGATCGCCTGATTGGCGTTATATTGCTGAACGGCAACATCCAGTGCAGCCTGCGCGCTGGCAACCGCATCACGGGCGTGCTGCAGCTCTTCACGGCCAATCAGATTCGCGCTGCCGAGCGGCACACGGCGGTTAAGATCGCTCTGCGCCTGAGCAAGGGCGGTCTTTTTCAGCTCAACGCTGGCCTGCAGTTGTTTGCTGTTGATAATGGACTGGCGGGTCTGGCGTACGCTGCTTGCCAGTTGGGTCTGCGCTTTTTCAAACGCCTGGCGGGCATCGGTCTCATCAAGCGTCACCAGCACATCGCCTTTCTGCACAAAATCGGTGTTGTCGGCCCAGACCTTCGTCACGCTACCGGCGACCTGCGACATGATCTGTACCTGGTTACCTGCTACATAAGCATCGTCAGTCTCTTCGAAATGACGCAGGACTAAAAACCAATAAATTCCGTATGCCACGGCAATGACAACAAAGAGCAAGGTCAGTAACAGCAGCAGTCCTTTACGTTTGCCGCGCTTTCTGACCGGTTGCTGCGGGGTCGGGCTCTCCGCATTTGCGCTCATGATTTTCTCCACGATCTTATTTTTCGTTATGTCGGCGTGTACCGACCTTTCGTCAGAAAGGCCAGCTTAGCTGGCCCTTCACATTGCTCTTTCTGGAAATAGACGCTGCGTTTCGCGTTAGCGCAGCGCCTCAAGGACCACATCCTCTTCATCCATCTGGTCGAGACGAGACAGAAGCTTACGGGTGATCTGCTCAAGCTGATCTTTCTCAGCATTGGTCAGGGTTGACCAGAGTTGATGCAGGCAGTTGTGCTGCGGAGGCAGAACCTGACGCAGGAACTCATGTCCTTTGTCGGTCAGTTGCAGATGCAAACAGCGGCGATCGTTGTCGCTTTCGCGGCGCTCGATCCAGCCGCGCTTCTCCAGCTCATCGGCAATACGGGTGGCGTTGGTGCGTGACGATCCCAGCGCGCTGCTCAGCTCCGACGGCTGAATGCTGTGATTTTCCTGCGACTCCAGGGTAATCAGCGCCATAAACAATGTCTCGTTAATGCCCTGCGCTTTCAGCATCTTATTGCGGTTTTCCAGCAGCTTGCCCTGCATATGCATACAGAGACGGGTCAATAAAATCTCCTGAAACGGGAAATCTTCATAGCGGCTGGCGCGAAACTTAAGCATTTGTTCGATGGGCGTAAACGAACTATCCATTTGGGTATAACCTCATTAATTGCAGTCGATATAGTAACGACGGTGACAAATAAAGTAAATGTATTATTTGTGCTAATAAATTCGCTCTATCTATACATGTGCCAAAAATTTCCAGGCGACACGGGACAACAGTGCGCTCAGTAGCGTGGGAAAGAGAGGGCGGTGACGATGCCAGAGGTGGCGACCAGCGAAGCGGGCGTGCGAAACGAGGGAAAATGCCACGGCGCAGTGGCTAAGAATAGGGGGCAGGCAGTTTGTAATGCCTTCCGTGTGTGATACCACCTTTTCAGGCCCGGCGGTGTGATTCAATGAACGTTCCATATCCATAAAGTTTGTTATATATCACCCACGTTAATATAACCGGGATAAACAAGTCCTATAACCTTAGCAGAGTGACGGACGTGTTAACACCCCGGTTTGGCACCGAATTGCCTAAACGTGAGCGGTTGCTTAGCTCTGCGCCTCCGTATGGCGATATCCTCGCCACCACACCAGCACGTTGAGCAGGGCGAGGAGACCACCCGCAGCGCAGACGCCAGCCCAACCCGCATGCTGCCAGGCCGTGGCCGAAATCAGCGAACCGGCGGCACCACCAATAAAGTAGCTGGTCATATAGCCGGCGGTCAGACGGTTACGCGCTTCGGGATTAACGCGATAGATAATCGTCTGGTTAGTGATATGCACCGCCTGTACCGCGAGATCGAGCACGATAATGCCAATAACCAGCGCCACCACCGAGGTGTGACCCCACCAGGTAGCGAGCCACGAGAACAGCAACAGCAGCAGCCCGCCGGTAGTGGTGAGGTTGCCTTTCCCGCGATCCGCAAGTCCGCCCGCCTGACGCGCGCCTAATGCACCGGCGGCACCCACCAGGCCAAACAGGCCAATCATCGCATCAGAGAAGTGAAACGGCGGCGCAGCCAGCAGAAAGGCCATTGAGGTCCACAGGACGCTGAAGTTGGCAAAGCTCAGGCAGCCAAGCAGTGCGCGGGTGCGCAACAGTTTATTGCTCACGAAGAGGGTGAAGACGGAGCCGAGCAGCTGCGGGTAGTTAAGGTGCGTTTCCGACTTGAGTTTCGGCAGGCCGCGCCAGAGCGCCAGCGCCATCAGCACCATTAAGACGCTGGCGACCCAGTAAACGGTGCGCCAGCCGCCGAGGCTTGCCAGCAGCCCGGCAACGGTACGCGCAAGCAAAATCCCCAGCAGCAGGCCGCTCATGATGGTGCCGACCACGCGGCCACGGCTCTCGGGTGTCGCAAGTGTAGCGGCCAGCGGCACGAGGAGCTGCGCCACCACCGAGAAGAGTCCGGTGAGCGCCGTACCCAGAATCATCAATCCGAGCGATGGGCTGCTGGCAGTAATCAGCATCCCGCCTGCTGAGAGCAATGTCATCACCACAATTAATGTGCGCCGCTCGAACATATCGCCAAGCGGCACCAACAGCAGCAGTCCGGCGGCGTAGCCAAGCTGCGCGGCGGTGACGATAAAGCCGGCCTGGCTTGCGGTGATCGAAAAGGCGTTAGCGATAGTATCCAGCAGGGGCTGGGGGTAATAATTACTGGCAACGGCGAGACCGGTTGCCACCGACATGAGCGCAATCAGCGCCGGGCTGAGGCCCTGGTGAGTTGTTGTCATGATTATCAAGCATCGTTAATGGTTTTGTCAGAATGCCATCATAGACAATTGCCTGCCCGCGCGTGTTGTTATCTGTGCAGCCTGTTCAGGACAGGCAAACAAAATCGCCATCCGGTATAACACCCGATGGCGCGGTATAAAACTCACTGCAAGGCAGGCGTTACTTCTGCGCGGCGAGCGCCTCTTTCACCCAGCCATCAAACTGCTGCTGATGGGCTTTGATCCAGCCATCAACGTGGCCCTGCACATCCGCTTCTGAGGCTTTGCCTGCGTGCATCATCGCATTCTGGGCGTTGATATCCGCCAGCGGCAGTTTCATGACCGCGAAGAGTTTCGCCGCCGCCGGGTTTTTCTCCGCCCAGGCTTTATTGGCGACAATGTGCATGGTATTTACCGGGAAGCCATAGTTCATGCCGTTCGGCAGTTTGGTATCGATATTTTTCTGCTCACCCGGCAGGGAGGAGAACGGCACCTGCAGCCAGACCACATCTTTCCCCGGTTTCAGCACATCGCTGACCCAGTAGGGCGTCCAGGTGTAGTAAAGGATCGGTTTCCCCTCTTTAAAGCGGGTGATGGTGTCCGCCATCATCGCCGAGTAATTACCGTGGTTAACCGTAACGGTATTCTCAAGGCCATAGGCTTTATGCTGGTGGTTGATCACCGTTTCACATCCCCAGCCCGGCGAGCAGCCCATCATATCGGCCTTACCGTCGCCGTTGCCGTCGAACAGTTTGGCGATTTTTGGATCTTTTAACTGCTCAATGTTGGTGATGTGATACTTATCGGCGGTTTTCTTATCGATCAGGTAGCCCTGCGCCGCGCCGGTCACATAGGTGCCTTCACGGTAGAACTTCTTATCGCCCCCGGCAGCGGCATACATATCGTCATGCAGCGGCTGCCAGTTTACGGCGGTAAAAGTGACATCGCCTGCGGCCATCGAGGTGTAGCCGACGTTGTAATCGACCTCATCAGGCTTTTCGACCGTGTAGCCAAGCTTTTCAAGGCCGCGGCTTACCAGCAGGGTCTGGAAAGCCTCTTCGGCGATGGTGCTCTGAAACGGTTTAACGGTAATGCCTTTGCCCGGCAGATCGGCGGCAAAGGCGCTGGTGGAGAGAAGGGTGGCAAACGCTGTGGCAAAAAGTACGCTATGTCGCATCGTTGTTCCTTATTTTTCGGGTGTGATGTTGTTGCCCGGCGGGGTACGCCGGGCAGCAAAATTATTTGGCGAAGGGGCGGGTCAGCAGGCCGAGCGGGCCGGTCTGATACCAGCGGCGGTTACCGCGGCTGCGCGAGTCGCGGCCTACCGCCTGGGTCAGGCGGTCGAGAATAATCGCGAGGATCACAATCCCGACGCCGCCAACGCTGGCAAGGCCCATATCAAGGCGACCGATACCGCGTAGCACCATCTGCCCCAGCCCGCCGACGGCGATCATTGAGGCGATCACCACCATCGACAGCGCCAGCATCAGGGTCTGGTTGATGCCCGCCATAATGGTTGGCATCGCCAGCGGCAGCTGAACTTTGAACAGCATCTGACGCGGGCTGGCACCAAAGGATCGCGAGGCTTCAATCAGATCGGCTGGCACCTGGTTAATGCCGAGGATGGTCAGGCGCACCACCGGCGGCAGGGCGAAGATAATCGTCACCACCACGCCCGGTACGTTGCCGATGCCAAACAGCATCACAATCGGCACCAGGTAGACGAACGCCGGAGTGGTCTGCATCGCATCCAGTAGCGGGCGAATAATCTTCGCCGCCCGCGGGCTGCGCGCCAGCCAGATCCCCATCGGCAAGCCGATCACCACACAGAACAGCAGCGCGGTAAGCACCAGCGCCAGGGTGATCATCGCCTGCGACCAGGCACCAATCGCACCGATGGCAATCAGCGATACCAGCGTTGCGATGCCCATCCCGGCGCTGCTCATCTGCCAGGCGATCAGCGAGAAGAGGATAATCGCCACCGGCGACGGCATGCCGAGCAGCAGCTGTTGGAAGCCGCTGAGAATGTAATCCACCGGCACGCGAATGCCCTGGAAGAGCGGGCGGAAATGGAGTACTACCCAATCGATCGCCTGCGTCACCCAACTGTCGAGCGGGATCAGGGTTTTATGGAACGGATCCATAATATTGAAGTGTTCCGGCGCGGGAGCCGGGGCGCTGTTGAGCCAGTCAGCGCTGCTGCTATCGGCGGGCGCCGCCGCGCCGCCGCCCCAGGCATCTGTCGACTGTGCGGCGCTGTCGGTTGCTGGCGCGCTCTGCCACGGATTGTTTTGATCAGCCATTGTTTGCCCCCTCGCGATCTAAAGCTTGCAGCAGCATTCGTTTCGAAATGATGCCCACGTACTGTTGCTCTTCGCCCACCACCGGCACCGCGCAGGGCGCGTGTCCGACATGGGAGAGCAGTTCGCTGAGCGGCGTGTCTGCCTCCACCGCAAGCGGGGAGTCAATCAGCGCCGCCTCGATCCCCTGACTCGCGGCCAGCGCCGCCTTCAGGGAGTCGATGGAGACAATGCCGACAAACTTATTGCCGCGCTCAATGACGTAGCCATATTCGCGGTCTTCATCCTGCAACACTTTCAGCGCCGAGCGCGGGCCGAAACCGGGCGTTTTACGGATCAGGCCGACGGGCGTGCGGCGGGCAATATCTTTCGCGCTGAACACCTGGCTAATATCGACGCCGCGGAAAAAGGTGCGCACATAATCATTGGCCGGGTTATTTAAAATCTCATCCGGCGTGCCAACCTGCACCACTTCGCCGTTTTGCATAATCGCAATCCGGTCGCCAATCCGCATCGCTTCATCGAGATCATGGGAAATAAAGACAATGGTGCGCTGATGTTTCGCCTGCAGCTTTACCAGTTCATCCTGCATCTCGGTACGAATTAAGGGATCGAGCGCGGAGAAGGCCTCATCCATTAATAAGATATCGGGATTGATGGCTAATGCGCGGGCTAATCCGACGCGCTGACGCATGCCGCCGGAGAGTTCATCCGGGTAGGCGTGGGCGTAATTTTCCAGCCCCACCTGGCGTAGCGCATCAAGCGCTTTTTCCTGCCGCTCCTGCGCGGGCGTGCCGCCTAATTCCATACCAAATGCTGTATTATCCAGCACCGTCATATGGGGCATCAGCGCAAATGACTGGAATACCATCGCAATCTTTTTTCTGCGCACCTCACGAAGCTCAGTATCGGATATTTTGGCGATATCAACGCCGTCAATCAGCACCTGCCCGCGGGTGGGTTCAATCAGGCGATTGAGAAGGCGTACCATAGTGGATTTACCCGAGCCGGATAACCCCATGATGACGAATATCTCGCCTTCTTCAATGGCCAGACTGGCGTCTTTAACGCCAAGCGACAGACCCGTTTTTTCCAGTATTGCTTCTTTCGAAAGTCCTTTTTCTATATATTTGAAAGCTCTTTGCGGATGCTCGCCAAATACTTTGTATAGATTCTTAACTTCTAATTTAATTGCCATGCAATAATAGAGTTCCTGTTATTTATTATTTCGATACGCTACCCAATGAATATATTTGACTGGTCATACCCTACCACACTCTCCATCTGAGACAACCCTTCCGTTCCGCGCTTTACACAATTCCCATGCAGTGAAATGGCATTATTTCCCATGATATAAGGGCTGGCGCGGGTAATCATTTTTTCGAATTGGTGAGAAAAACAAGGCTGAATTGGCATGATTTTGTGAAATATGAACAAATCATGACAGTGCAGATCGCCATAGTTATTTTGCTAAGAATCAGCTTAGGTGGGGCGGAATAAATAGTAGTGAATTATAAACCGATGGGAGATTCTCCTCCCGCTGAGCGAGAGGAGAGAATATTTAAAAATTCCAGTCCTCGTCTTCCGTTTCGACGGCTTTGCCCATCACATACGACGAGCCGGAGCCGGAGAAAAAGTCGTGGTTTTCGTCGGCGTTGGGCGAGAGCGCCGACAATATCGCCGGGTTGACATCCGCCATCTCCGGCGGGAAGAGCGCCTCGTAGCCGAGGTTCATCAGCGCCTTGTTAGCGTTGTAACAGAGAAACGCTTTTACCTCCTCTGCCCAGCCGCTGTCGGCGTAGAGATCGTCGGTGTAAGCGAGCTCGTTATCATACAGCTCCATCAGCAGATCGAGGGCGAAAGATTTTAGCGACTCTCGCTCGCTCTCGCTCACTTTCTCTAATCCCTTCTGGTACTTATAGCCGATGTAATAACCGTGCACCGCTTCATCGCGGATGATCAGCCGAATCAGATCGGCGGTGTTGGTCAGTTTGCCGCGGCTCGACCAGTACATCGGAAGCCAGAAACCAGAGTAGAAGAGGAACGACTCCAGAAAGACACTGGCGATCTTTTTCTTCAGCGGATCGTCAGCGCGGTAATGGCTCAGCACGATCTGCGCTTTGCGCTGCAGGGCGTGATTCTCTTCGCTCCAGGCGTAAGCGGCATCAACATCCCGCGTCTGGCAGAGAGTCGAGAAGATGGAGCTGTAGGAGCGGGCGTGCACCGCCTCCATAAAGCTGATGTTGGAGAGCACCGCTTCTTCGTGCGGCGTGGCGGCATCCGGCATCAGCGCCGGTGCGCCGACGGTGTTCTGAATGGTGTCGAGCAGCGTCAGCCCGGTAAACACCCGGATCGTCAGCTGCTGTTCGGCAGGGCTTAAGCTCTGCCAGGCCGGAATATCGTTCGACAGCGGTACTTTTTCCGGTAGCCAGAAGTTGCTGGTCAGCCGGTTCCACACTTCGAGGTCTTTATCATCCTGGATTTTGTTCCAGTTCACCGCGCTGACGCGGGAGAGTGGGGTCATCATGTTTTCCTTACAGCGCACAAGAGACGCAGCCCTGGATTTCGGTGCCTTCCAGCGCAAGCTGGCGCAGGCGGATGTAGTAGAGCGTCTTGATGCCCTTTTTCCAGGCGTAAATCTGCGCCCGGTTGATGTCGCGCGTGGTGGCGGTATCTTTGAAGAAGAGCGTCAGTGACAGACCCTGATCGACATGGCGCGTCGCTTCGGCGTAGGTATCGATGATCTTCTCCGGCCCAATCTCATAAGCATCTTCATACAGGGCCAGGTTCTCATTGGTCATAAATGGGGCAGGGTAGTAAACGCGCCCGGTTTTTCCCTCTTTGCGGATCTCAATCTTCGACACAATCGGATGAATACTCGATGTCGCATGGTTGATATAGGAGATCGATCCGGTCGGCGGCACCGCCTGCAAATTCTGGTTGTAAATGCCGTAACGCATCACCTCTTCACGCAGCTGCTGCCACATCTCGCGCGTGGGGAGGGTGACATTCGCGCGGGCAAACAGCGCGCGCACTTTATCGGTTTTCGGCTGCCAGTCGCCTTCAAGATAGCGATCAAAATACTCCCCGCTGGCGTAGCGAGAGGCGGGAAAACCGGCGAAGGTCTGGCCGCGTTCACGGGCGATCATCATCGAGGTATGCAGCGCATGCCAGGTGATGGTGTAGAAGTAGAGGTTGGTGAAATCGAGCCCTTCCGGGCTGCCATAGGCAATGCCTTCACGTGCCAGATAGCCGTGCAGGTTCATCTGCCCAAGCCCAATCGCATGGGAAGCGGCGTTGCCCGCTTCCACCGACGGCACCGAGCGAATATGGCTCATATCGGAGACGGCGGTTAAACCGCGGATCGCGGTCTCAACGGTGCGACCAAAATCGGGCGAATCCATGGTGTGGGCGATATTCAGCGAGCCGAGATTACAGGAGATATCGTGCCCGGTGTGAGCATAGTCGAGGTTGTCATCAAAGGTTGAGGGGCTGTTAACCTGCAAAATCTCCGAGCAGAGGTTGCTCATGTTTATGCGCCCGGCAATCGGGTTGGTGCGGTTAACCGTATCTTCAAACATGATGTAGGGATAACCGGACTCAAACTGGATCTCCGCCAGCGTCTGGAAGAAGTCGCGTGCATTGATCCAGCTTTTGCGCACCCGCTCATCGGCCACTAACTGGTCGTAGTTTTCGCTGATTGCCATATCACCAAACGGCTTGCCATAGAGGCGCTCCACATCGTACGGGGAGAAGAGCGCCATCTGCGCATTCTCTTTCGCCAGCTGGAAGGTGATATCCGGTATCACCACCCCCAGCGACAGGGTTTTGATGCGGATCTTCTCATCGGCGTTTTCGCGCTTGGTATCAAGGAAGCGCAGAATATCCGGGTGATGCGCGTGCAGATAGACCGCACCTGCGCCCTGGCGCGCGCCCAGTTGATTAGCATAGGAGAAGGCATCTTCCAGCATCTTCATCACCGGGATCACGCCGGAAGACTGGTTTTCGATGCGCTTGATTGGCGCTCCGGCTTCACGCAGATTCGAGAGTAAAAAGGCGACGCCACCGCCGCGCTTGGAGAGCTGCAGGGCAGAGTTCACCGCACGGCCAATTGATTCCATATTGTCTTCAATGCGCAGCAGGAAACAGGAGACTAGCTCGCCGCGCTGCTTTTTGCCGCAGTTGAGGAAGGTTGGCGTTGCGGGCTGGAAGCGGGCCGAGAGGATCTCCTCCACCAACTCCTGCGCCAGTGCGGTATCGCCCTGCGCCAGGGTTAAGGCCACCATGCAGGCGCGATCTTCAAAATCTTCCAGATAGCGTTTGCCATCGAATGTTTTCAGCGTGTAGCTGGTGTAGAACTTCCAGGCACCCAGGAAGGTCTGGAAGCGAAAACCGCGCGCCTTCGCTTTCGCCAGCAGGTCAGTGACAAATGCCCGCTCATAGCGCGCGAGCACGCTTTCATCGTAATAATTTTCCGCCACCAGCCAGTCAAGGCGCTCATCCTGGCTTGCAAAGTGAACGCTGTTAGGGCGAACGTGGTGCGCCATGAACGTCTCCACCGCCTGGTGGTCTTTTTCAAACTGAATGCGGCCGTCACGATCGTAAAGATTGAGCATGGCATTCAGGGCATGGAAATCGGGCGTGCTTTGCATCACGCGCGCTGCGGTTGTTGTTGCCAAAATTCGCTTACTCCTGTTCGCACGTTGATGATGTCCTGCGCAGTCCCCATCAATTCAAACCGATAGAGGTAGGGCACCGCACACTTCTGCGCAATAACATCGCCCGCGCGGCAAAACGCATCGCCAAAGTTGCGATTACCGGCGGCGATCACGCCTTGAATCAACGCCCGATTATGCGGATCGTTCAAAAAGCGGATCACCTGGCGCGGCACAGCGCCAGCCGTACCGCCGCCGCCGTAGCTGGGAACCACCAAAATATAGGGTTCTTCTACCTGAATGCGCTCACGCTCGTTTAGCGGAATACGCACCGCCGGCAGCCCCAGACGCACAATAAAGCGATGAGTGTTTTCCGAGCTGCTGGAGAAGTAGACGAGCGTGCTCATGCGGCTGCGCTGAGACGATTAATCATATCCGGGCGGAACCCGGACCATTTTGTCTCGCCTGCGACCACTACCGGCAGCTGACGAAATCCCATCGCGCGCAGCTGGTCTGCGGCATCCGGCACATGATCAATGTTCACCATCTCAAATTCAAAACCCCGGCTCTCCATCGCCCGTTTGGTGGCGTGGCACTGAACACAATCATCTCGAGTGTAAATAGTAATGCGCATGATTCGTATTTCCGTTAAAAGTGATAGAGCGGCGCGATAGATCGCGTCAGTTAGTGTATGGAGTACAAGAAGAGATACTAGATGTAGTTATAAAATTTATCAACCATACAATATATGGGAAAAAGACACAGGCCGTGCCCAGAGGAGTGGCTGAATGGGTAAGGGCGAAATGTCGCCGCGTATTGTAAGGCGGGGTGGAAAAAGGAGAAAGAAAAACCCCTGCCATCCGGCGGGATGGGCAGAGGTTTCAGATTATTTGTATAAATTAACGACGGAAGCTGAGCAGCGCGCCGACAAAAATACCGACTGCGGCGGCGGCACCCACGCTGCACCACGGGCGATCTTTTACAAAGCTATCGGCGCAGCCGACGGCGTCACGTGCAGCTTGTTGCACACGGTTGCGACCATGCATGCGGGCGCGAGTCTCTTTTAGCAGCGCCTGCGCTTTACGCCGCGCAGATTCGCCTTCCTCTTTCGCGTCGCTGCCCCAGGATTTAAGCAGCTCTTCCAGGCTATCAGCTAACTGGTTGACATCATTATTGATATCTTCAACACCTTCATCTACTTCACGGCGAGTGGGTCTGTTTAACATAGTAGCCTCCCTTTTTTTGGTGTGCTTTTAAGCGTAGACCATAAATTTACAGGCCAAACGGCAAACACCCTTTTGCGCGCAGTTTGTGGAATTTTCTGAGTCACTGACCATGCTCAGTACTGTAAGGTTGCGAAGCAGTTGAGAGATGATGAGGAAAATCTATGTATTTACGACCCGATGAAGTGGCGCGCGTGCTGGAGAATGTCGGCTTTACGATGGATGTGGCGACCAACAAAGCGTACGGTTATCGCCGTGGCGAAAACTATGTTTATGTTAACCGTGAAGCACGTATGGGCCGCACGGCGCTGGTTATCCATCCTACCCTTAAAGAGCGCAGTTCATCGCTGGCCGATCCCGCATCGGAGATTAAGTTATGCGATCACTACCACAATTTCCCGCTCTATCTGGGCGGACATGAACAGGAACATTACGGCATTCCGCATGGTTTCAGTTCGCGTATGGCGCTTGAGCGCTTCCTGACCGGCTTGTTCGGCGAACAGCACTAAGCCAGAGCTGCCATCAGGCTTTCGCCTGGTGGTAATGACTCACCCGGAACAGACGGCGGCAGTAGTCGAGGAAATAGCCGTACACCGCACCCATCAACATCGAAATCACGATATTTGAACTCACCGCCGCCATAATCTGCTGCCAGTCAGCCCCTACCGACCACAAGATCGTGACATACACCGGTGACTGAAAAGTGACATACGCCAGCACATCTGCCAGATTTTTCATCCAGCCTGCGGGGCTGATGCGGCGCGCATAGTGCATAAAGAGATCGCGATAAAAGCCGTAAGGCCAGGCAATAATGATGTTGACCGGGATCGCCACCAGACGAGAGGAAAGGGACTGCTCAAAGCTCATTCCGGAGAGGAATATTTCAATCACCATGTTCACTACTGAACAGTAGACCACCATCGCGAAAGTGTCCGCAGCGGCGTGGCGCAGGCGAGACTGCGAAGAAAACATGATGAAGCTCCTTGAAAATGATGGCGCAATGAAGAGATTTAGCGTTTTAAAACGGACTAATTTACGCGCATAGCGTATCTGTCTGATTTAAAACTCTCAACTAGCGATTAATTTTTATTTTTAACTTCTGCATGGATAAAGTGCTCTGTAGCTGCTGCATTCATCCGCATTGCCCTATTATTGTTGGGGGTGCGATTAAAGACTTTTACTATCAATGAGTTAAAGATTTTAGTTTCAAGGGGTAGCCGTAAGCATAGCGCGCTGTGCTTTTGCGAAGAGTGAAAAGCGCTGAGGTAGTATCTTTTATGCTAGTAAGGCGTTTTCAGTAGCATAAGATGCGGTCTGGAGGGGGTGAGGTTTTACGCATCGGCAGGGAGTATTTATGCAGGTACGCGGCGGGCGAGCCCACCGCCCTGAGTTAGCAGACGCCAAAGTCGCCCTCTTCTTTATAGAGCGCGACATCTTCAGCTTTAAGCGTCAGCTTCTCCGCCTGCTCGTTGTGAGTCGGCACCGCAACAATTTGATCCTCATGCACCTCCAGAACTTTCAGTTTTGGGCCACCAATCCGCGGTTGAACGATATCGCCTACAGAAAACATACGTCTCTCCTTTGTAATGAGGTTGTGAAAGTAAACATAGACTGAAGGGCGAGCGTGGTACAGCGTAAAAGAGGGTAAACCTCTTGATGGCTGATTGGCACGGTGGCATATAGGGGCTACGCTTAAACAGATTGTGTAAATTATCAATCACCTGGAATTTATCTTGCACAGGAGGCTATATGGGCTTTTGGCGTATTGTCATTACGATTCTTCTTCCGCCGCTGGGCGTGCTGCTCGGGAAAGGCTTAGGCCTGGCGTTTCTTCTTAACATTCTGCTCACGCTGCTGGGTTACATCCCGGGCCTGATCCACGCCTTCTGGGTGCAATCCCGCGACTGATTCATCCGGGGCGGTTTTCCGCCCCGAGCCGATCGAGTGCACATTTTTTCTCCAAAACATTAAAGAGAGCGTTGGTTGCGTCGATAAATATCACGTCAGCAATCACTTTAAGGAAGCGAAATGAGCATTCAGGAAGTTGGTGTCTCTGTGGCATCACAGTCGCAATACGAGTTACGTCTGTTAAAAACCCCCAACCCTGGCGGAAAAGAGAGCGTTACCGAGAGTTCGATTTCCGTTTCTCTCTCAGAGGAAGCGCTGGCGCGCGTTGCACAGAGCAAGCCACAGCCAACCAAAGAGGAGAGCGAAAAAGTTGCCCGCGAAATGGCGGCACTGCGCAACTCCAATATGGCCTCTCACGCAACCGGCCCGCGCCTTGACAGCGCCTTCTATGGCGATCCGGCGACCGCAAACGACGCCGTAAGCTTTATCGACTTTTTCTATCACTCCAACATTAGCGCCGATGATATGGCCACGGCACTGCACCAGGCGTTGACCTCGCCGCAAGGCAGCGGTAATGAGACCACTCTCGGGATGGACGTGGCGATGACTCAGGCGAAACTCAATTATGTCGTGGATAAGTTCGTCTCTGCGGATTACCAGCAGCAGGCGCGTGAGTTCGTCGCCGGGTTTGTGGCAAAAAAGGGCGAGCAGGCGGATCAGATTCAACGCGAAGTGCTGACCCAGTCGGTGGCGCTGGCGCAAAGCCTCGGCGACACGGGGTATGCGAAACAGAACCAGCAGGCGATCGAGCAGCTTGATGCCGGCACCCATTCGTCACAAATCGCACGCAAAGAGATGCTGGCGAGCACCGCCAATAGCAGCGACAGTAACAGCTGGTTCGCGCAGATGAACCAGCAGATAGAAAAAGGCGGTTCGCTGCCGTTTATGACCGCGCTGGAGAAGGACCATCTTAACGCGTTACAGCAGCAGTGGACGCAGTTCACCACCCTGCTGAAAGCGGCAGAGCAACCTGCGGGTGACGAAACCCCGCGCGCTTAATACCCGACGGTAAACGTGCGGCCTGTCTGCACGCCGTGAACACTGCGTCGATAGGCCAGTGCAGCGCGTGCGGCAGGCACACTTTCAAACCCCGGGAAGAACGCGCCATATTTCTCAACGGATTCGCGGAGCACCGTTGGGCTGACGACATTGATGCGTAAGCCGCGCGGTAACTCGCACGCCGCCGCACGCACAAACCCCTCCAGTGCGGCATTGACCGCGGTGGCGTTCACTCCCTGCGCAATGGGTTCGCTGCTGATAATGCCGCTGGTCAACGTGATCGACCCGCCATCATTGAGATAATGTTGGCCCATCAGTGCCAGCCGCACCTGACCCAGCAGTTTGTCGTAAAGGCCGAAAGCAAAATCCTCTGCGCGCATCGCCGTCAGCGGGCCAAAAAAGAGTGAGCCCGTGGTGGCAACAATCGCGTCGACGCGTCCGGTCTGCGCAAACAGCGCCTCGACACTCTCATCACGCGTTAAATCGACCTGTAACTCGCCGTGGGTGAGTCCGACGCTTATCACTTCGTTATCTTTACTCAGTTCTGCCACGACTGCCCGGCCAAGGGTGCCGGTAGCACCTGTCACGATAATCTTCATTTCACCTCTCCTTCAGTGTGCGGAGTGGTCATTTTTTCGCTAATCATTGATAAGATAAATGCTCTTAATGTTTATTCATTCCTAACTAATGGTTTGTACTATGGATAAGCTGCGCAGTATGGCGGTGTTTGTCGCCGTGGCAGAGGCGGGGTCGTTTACTCAGGCCGCCGTCAGGCTGGAGATCTCGGCGGTGATGGTCGGGAAATACATTACTCAACTTGAAAACAGCCTGGCGACGCGCCTGCTGGCGCGTAATACCCGACGTCAGAGCCTGACGGACGCCGGCCGCGTCTTCTATGAGGAGGCGCGGCGGGTGCTGGAGCAGGTGCATATCGCCGAAACCTCGGTAGAGCGGCTGCGCGCAGCCCCTGCCGGTACGCTGCGCGTCACTGCCTCAACCACCTTTGGCGGCTGCGTCATCGCGCCGATCACCGCGACTTTCCTCACGGCATGGCCGCAGGTGCGCGTCGAGCTGGATCTCAGTAATCGCAGCGTCGATCTGCTGGAGGAGGGGTACGATCTGGCGATCCGCATCGGCGCGGTGAACAGTGAGGATGTGGTAGTCAAGCCGCTCTGCCTCTACCGGATGGTGATTTGCGCCGCGCCTGCTTATCTGGCGCGTTATGGCGAGCCGGCCTCACCCGAGGCGCTGCGCGATCACCGCTGTCTGTCGAACGGCGTATGGAACCGGCGCAATGAGTGGAAATTACCGGGTGAAGCGGGGGGGACGAGCTGGCAGCGTGATCCGGTGCTGCGCTGTAATGACGGGCAGGGGTTGCGGATGGCGGCAATTGCCGGGGCGGGGCTGCTGTTGCAGCCTGAAATCCTGGTGCGCGAGGAGCTGGCAAACGGCACGCTGGTGCGCATCATGCAGCCCTTCACGCCCAGGCCGCGGCCGGTGAACCTGGTCTATCGCCAGGACAGCCGACCGCTGCCGAAATTGACGCGGTACATTGAGCACTTACACCACGAGATAACAGCGTGGGTGGCAGCGTAACCGGCGCGACACTTTTAACGCGCGGCTGGCTGTCAGAAGGTTTCCCAGTTGCTGTCGCTGCTGCCCGTGCTGGCGGTGGCCACAGGGCGCAGCGGTGCGGCGCTCGGTTTACCCGGTCTGGCGTTCAACAGCGCGCTGTGACCGTTGACGCGAAACACGGCAACGGCCTGACGCAGCTGCTCGGCCTGCTCTTCAAGCGCAGCGGACGCGGCGGCGGACTCCTGCACCAGCGAGGCGTTCTGCTGCGTCACACTATCCATCTGCGATACGGCCAGGCTCACCTGCTCAATGCCTTTGCTCTGCTCATCGGATGCCGAGGCGATCTCGCCCATAATATCCGTCACGCGAGTCACCGCATTGACGATCTCTTTCATGGTATCGCCCGCTTCCGCAACCAGCGTGGTGCCGGAGTTGACGCGGTTGACGGAGTTTTCAATTAACGTTTTGATCTCTTTTGCCGCCTGCGCGCTGCGGCTTGCCAGCGTGCGTACTTCACCTGCCACCACGGCGAAGCCACGACCCTGTTCGCCCGCGCGCGCAGCTTCCACGGCGGCGTTAAGCGCCAGGATATTGGTCTGGAAGGCAATACCGTCAATTACACTGGTAATATGGGCAATCTGCTGGGAACTGTCGGAGATCTCGCTCATCGTGCGTACCACGTTGCTCACCACCTGACCGCCGCGCGCAGCGGTGTCAGAAGCGGTTTTCGCCAGCTGCGACGCCTGACGAGCGTTATCGGTGTTCTGTTTCACCGTTGCAGTCAACTGCTCCATGCTGGCGGCGGTCTCTTCCAGCGACGCGGCCTGCTGCTCGGTACGTGAAGAGAGATCGTTATTGCCGGTCGAGATTTCGCTGGCACCGGTATAGATCGAGTCTGAACTGCTGCGCACCGCGCTAACGGTTTTCACCAGCGAAGATTGCATCTCATGCAGACCGGCTGCCAGCTGGCTCATCTCGTTACGCCCCTGTGCCGCAATCGGCTGCGTCAAATCGCCGCCGGCAATGGCGCGGATATGGTTCATGATGCTGTGCAGTGGGCGCAGCAGCAGGTGCTGCAGGCCGAGCCAGATCATCACCATCACCGCAATCACCACCAGCAGAATTACCCCCAGCGTCCACTGCATACTGGTAAAGCTATGCTGGTTCTGCTGTGCGGCGGCCTGCAGGAAGGTGTTGTTTTCGGTGCGCCATTTGGCGTAGCTGGCATCCATCTCATCCTGCGCTTGCTGCGCATCCAGGTTGCCATAGGCTTCATAGTTGTTAGCGCGCAGGAAGGCGATCGACTGCTGCAACACATCGTGCATTTTAGTGATCTTCTGCGCGACGTCGTCCGCCAGTGCGCTCTCCTGCCCGGCGACGCGCGGCGTGCTTTTATAGTTACTGAAATAGGCTTCAGATTTCTGCAGGGAATCGGTTGCGGTGTTGAGCAGCTTTTCGATGCTGGCAAGGGAGGCCGGATCGCGCTGGTTTTTCAGGAAGCGGATCGCCACGCGGGTGACGGTGACGCGGGTTTTGATCAGCGTATTCACGCTGTCGCCAAGGTTTTCTTGCTGCGCATTCAGAACGCCGGTGTTCTGGAAATTTACCCGGTCGTTATTGACCGCCGAGTAAAAAAGACCCCCGGTGACCAGTTGAAGAAGGCAAAATATCGAAAGCGCGATAATGATGCCGGTAATAACACGTATGTTTTTGAGCATGGTCATAGTCCGTAAAAGAGTCGGGATTGCTCAACTACTATCGACCTGGCCCCTGTTAACTTTACGATCGCTTATCAAACACCTCACCCCGGCGCAGTGAAGTGTCTTATGCGTCACAGTTTGCTCTTCTTTTTCCGCTGTTTCACCGCCAGATCGATGCGCGGAGCCAGCAGTTCGGCCACCGCTGCAAACACCGGCACCACCACCGAGTTGCCGAACTGGCGATACGCCTGGGTATCAGAAACCGGGATGCGGAACGGCTTTTCGCCCACCTTCTCAAAGCCCATCAGGCGGGCACATTCGCGCGGCGTCAGGCGACGCGGACGACGCGCCTGGTTCTCCGCGTGGGTAAAGTCTGCCTCGCCCAGCGCTCTATCCCAGCCGCGATCGATAAGAATTTCAGAACCATCTTTGTGATAGCGCGCCGAGAGGGTGCGCGCCACGCTGTCGGCGTTTGTGGGATCGACCAGCCCGAAGCCGAAGCCGTTACCTTTGGCTGCGTGCTTTTTGGCATAGCGATAGAGGTAATCCCACAGTTTGGGCGAGAGCACATACTTACTGTCGACGACAGGCTCCAGGAGTTCACCAAAGGTCGGGCGCTGCTGCGGATAGAGGCGGTCGATATCGCGCAGCGTAAAGCCGTTGGCGAGATTGAGGTCGCGGCGAAAACCGACCAGCACAATGCGCTCACGGTGCTGCGGCAGAAAGTGTTTGCCGTCGATAATCTTCGGATCGTTTTTGCCCGAGGCCTCTGCGTCAGCGACGTCGTAGCCCAGCTCATCCAGCGTATTCATGATCACGCTGAAGGTCTTGCCTTTATCGTGGCTCTTGAGGTTTTTGACGTTTTCCAGCACGAAAATGGCCGGGCGGCGGGCTTTGATAATCCGCGCAACGTCGAAAAAGAGTGTCCCCTGCGCTTCGCACTCAAAGCCGTGCGCCCGCCCGAGGGCATTCTTCTTACTGACGCCTGCAAGGCTAAAGGGCTGGCAGGGGAAACCGGCTAACAAGACGTCATGTTCAGGAATATGTTGCGCGATATGGGCGTAGGCCTGCGCTTCAGAGATGGCGGGGTTGCCGCTCAGCGTCACTTCACGGATATCCTGATTAAAGGTGTGCGTGGCGCTGTCGTTATACCAGTTGGCTTTATAGGTGCGCACCGCGTTATTGTTCCACTCGCTGGTAAAGACGCACTGCCCGCCAATCGCTTCAAACCCGCTGCGGATGCCACCAATACCGGCAAAGAGATCGATAAAGCGAAAACGGTAATCGGGATGGTGCGCGGGCGGGGAGGGCAGCAGCCCGCGCAGCAGGGTTTCTTCGGCAGCGGTGAGGGTTTTCGCCGCGCTTTTGCCGTTAACCCAGCGGTTGAGCGCTTCGCGGCTCCACTCAGATTTGCCCGCTTTCTTTAACTGCTCTGCCACATACTTTTGACCATAGATGTCGAGTACCTGGTTGAGTAGCGCACGATCCCGTGCCTGTTGCTGCAAAGCTTCTGCCTGCGCCAGCTCTTCCTGCGCGAGTGAATCAAATTCCGCCATGGCGTCTCCTTGGGTGTAGGCCGGGAAATATATCACTCATTTGACCCGGAGGAGAAATGCCGCACATCAGGATCGGTTCCACGGCATCTTCGCCAGCAGCAGCGCCATGCCGCACCAGCCGCTTAATCCCGCGAAGAGCAGGCCTGCGCCAACAAACCCGGCGAGCAGAAAGAGTGCCGGATTGAGCAGGTAGCCGAGCAGCACGCCAAGTAGCACCAGGCTGCCCGCGACGATCTGCACCTGCTGCATCAGCGGGCGCGGCTGAGCGCTATCCTGCACCGTTGGCAAACCCGCGCGCTTCCAGTTCGCCAGCCCCCCTTCAAGCAGCATCACCTGAGCAGGCGCGGCGGCCTGGATTAGTGCCTCAACATTTTTCTGGGTACGCATCCCGGACTGGCAGTGGAAAATCACCGTTTGCGCGGGTTTTTCACTGCTCAGTCTTTTACCGGCCAGCAGATCCTCCAGCGGCAGGGAGAGGGCATCGGGCAGATGTTCGCGGCGAAACTCATCTGGCTGGCGAATATCAATCAGCGGCACGCCCTGCTGCTGCTGTATACGCGCATCGCGCGGGGTGATGGTGCTGTAGTGCATATTCAGACCTCCGGGCAGTAGATGCCCTTGAGTGTGTTAACGATATGGTTCACGGCGGGATCTTTGATGAAGTAGGTGATGCGTTGCGCCTGACGCACGCTCTCAATCAGCCCCTCATCCTTCATGCGTGTCAGGTGCTGCGAAGTGGCCGACGGGCTAAGACCGGTCAACGCCGAGAGCTCGCCCGCATGGGTGCCGGGCACATCGCAGAGCATGCACAAAATCAGCAACCGTCGCGGGTGACTCATCGCTTTCAGCAGCGCAGCGGCCTGCTCTGCCTGGTTCTGTAACTGCGTAATATTCGAGGGTGACATGATATTTTAGCTTTTTCTAAATTTAGGAAAATCTAAAATACAAATGGGAAAGAAGCAAGCGCAACGTGCATCCGCTGCGCTCACAGAGTAAGCCGGTTCTGACGGAGTTGGCGCGGCACCACCGCGCCACGCCTGGGTAAGCTACGGATGACGCCAGCGCAGCGTGGCAGGAAGAATGCGCTGCGGCGTGGCCGGTTCGTTGCCGTCCACCAGCTGCGTGATGATATCGAAGCAGTCCTGCGCCAGGCGCGGGATATTCTGCTCGACGGTATCGATGGGAAGAGAGAGCGAATCATAGAGATAGTGATCGTCGAAGCTGGCGATATGGATATCGCTCTCCATCAGGTGATGCTGGCTCATATAGCGCAGCACCCCTTCGAGCAGGCCGCAGGCGGCGGTAAACAGCGCTTTTGGCGGGCGGCCGAGGCGCGCGCAGAGAGCGGCGAACATCTCATATCCGCTGCTCGGGTGATAGTTACCGTGAATAATCCACTCCGGGCGCGGCGTGACGCCAGCGCGCTCAAGGCCCTGCATAAAGCCCGCCAGACGATCTTTAGTCGGCGATAAGCGCGGCTGGCCGCCAAGAAAATAGATCTCGTCCGGGTTGGCGCGCGCCAGGCGCTCAACCAGCTCGGCGGTGGGGGTCAGCGAATCAGTGATCACCAGCGGCAGTTGGGTGTCGCTGATATGGCGGTCAAACAGCACCACCGGCAGCTGTTCGCTCAGCTTTACGTAGTCGGCGTCGTTCAACATGCTGGAGGCGACAATCAGGCCATCAACCTGGCGCGACACCAGGTTATTCACCACCACGGTCTCCTGGCTGGCGTTTTCATCCGTGCAGGAGATAAGCAGCTGAAGACCCGCTTCGCGACAGAGGTTTTCCAGCTCGTGAGAGAAAACGGCGAAACCATAGTTAATGATCTCCGGCACCACCAGCCCCAGCGTATGGCTGCGGTTTTCGCGCAGCAGGCGCGCGTAAATACTGGGCTGATAGTGGTGCTGCTGGGCAATCGCCTGCACGCGCTCGCGCGTCTCCTGGGCGACGCGCAGCTCTTTGCCGCGGCCGTTAAGCACCAGGCTGGCGGTGGCTTTTGACACCCCCGCCAGCGCGGCAATATCACTGATGGTAACGCGTTTAGGTTTTCTCACGGTTTGGCATCGCTCAAAGAAACAAGCGCTTATTCTACCATGCAAGCACGTAACGACCAGTAGCGCGCCCGCACTTCTGCATCGCCCGTAAGCGTTAAGTGCGCAGGCTGCTGCGGGAAGTAGCGGCTGCTCATCACCCCTTCGCCGTCATTGATAAAGATCTCCACACTTGAGTGGTCACAGAGGATCTGCAACTTGCGCGCCGCGCCTTGCCAGTAGCGATAGTGCCACTCGCCGCTCTCAAAGCTTCTGCGCGCGAGACGCAGTTCACTCTGCCTCCACTCAAGGATCAGTGTGTCAGCGAAGTTCAGCGTGATATCGCCTGCGCTCTCCACGATTAACTCCAGCGACGCGGCATCCAGCGCGGGCAGCGCATCGGCGTGGCCGTTGAAAATCTGCCCGGCGTCGCGCAGCGCCTGAAGCTCGACGACCGGCTGTTGATAAAGCTTACCGTTGCGCGAGGTTAATTCGCGCAGGCAGGTCATCTGGTGGATCCAGCCATTGGCGACGGTAGGCTGGCGCATCTCTTCCCCATCCGGTACACCCATCCAGCCGACCAGTAGACGGCGGCCATCTTCGCTCTGCGTGGTTTGCGGAGCGTAGAACTCAAACCCGGCATCCAGCTCATGAAACTCGCCGTGGCGAAACTGCGCGTTAGCGTAATCCAGCTCGCCGCTGAGATAAGCGCTCGGATGGGTATTGAGCCAGCGCTTCTCATCGCGCGTAATCCCCTGCGGGCAGCAGATAAGATAGGTGCTGTCGCCGAGCGTGAAGAGATCCGGGCACTCCCACATATAGCCCGCATCGCCCAGGCCGTTGAGGCCGCTACCGGCAATCTCGCCAAGATTCTGCCAGTTCCACAGGTTTTCTGAGCGCAGCAGCAGCACTCTGCCTTGTAAGGTGAGATCCTGTGCGCCGAGCACCATGTACCAGATGTCGCCGTGTCGCCACACTTTCGGGTCGCGTACGTGTCCGGTGTAGCCGTTTGGCAGCGGGATCGCCGGGCCGAGCTTGTCGAAACCGCCGGTGCGGTTCTGCACCGCCAGACACTGCCAGGCGGTGCGCGTGCCGTCGTCAAACTTAACGTTGCCGGTGTAGCAGAGCGTCAGTACGCCGTCGTTATCCACGGCGCTACCGGAGTAGCAGCCACTGCGGTCATACTCTTCGTCAGGCATCAGCGCGATAGGCTCATGCTGCCAGTGGAGTAAATCCGCTGAACTCCAGTGCCCCCAGCTCTTATGTTGGTGCTGGCAGCCCAGCGCATTCCATTGGTAAAACAGATGGTAACGCCCACCCATCTGGATAAACCCATTGGGATCGTTGAGCAGCCCGGTGACCGGCGCCAGGTGCCAGCTCGGGTAGAAGGCGTCGCTCAGCGCTTTCGGCTGGCCTTTCATCACCGCCTGTAAAATGGCGGGCAGCAGAGAATCAGATGCCATTATTCCGCGTCCGTTTTGTATTTCAGCAAGAAGGAGAGAATGAAGGCGACGCTAAACGCGATAGCCATACCGATAATATAGTTAAGCAGCGAGCTGGCCTGCACAATTGCCAGACCCGGCAGCCCGGTCAGTCCCACCGCCGTCATATAGACATGCATCGACACCACCCACGCGCCGCCGACCGCGCCGCCAATTAACCCGGCGATAAACGGTTTCATAAAGCGCAGGTTGATACCGAAAATCGCCGCCTCGGTAATACCGAGCATCGCTGAGAAGGCCGAGGGCAGGGTAATCGCTTTGATTTTCGCGTCTTTGGTTTTAAACCACACCGCCAGGCACGCGCCGCCCTGTGCAAAGTTAGCCATTGCCCAGATTGGCAGCAGGAAGTTAACGCCAATCGACGGGTTACCGAGCAGCCCCGCCTCAATGGCGTGGAAGCTGTGGTGCACGCCGGTGATGACTATCACCGAGTAGAGACCACCAAACAGTAGCCCCGCCAGCCAGCCCGCGTGGGCAATCAGGGTGCTGAGCACAAACGAGATGCCGTCGCCCAGCGCGCGGCCCGCCGGGCCAATAATCAGCATGGCGATGAAGCCGGAGATGATCACCGTCAGGAATGGGGTGAGGATCAGATCCAGCGCGTCCGGGATCACCCGGCGCAGCTGTTTTTCCAGCATGCTCATAAACCACACCGCCAGCAGTACCGGGAAGACCGTCCCCTGGTAGCCAATCATCGCCACCTCAATGCCGAAGAAGTTCATGGTGTGGAAGCCCGCCGCCACGCCCCAGGCGTTGGTCAGCGCCGGGTGGGTGAGGATGCCGCCAAGCGTTGCGCCGAGATAGGGGTTGCCGCCAAACTCGCGCGCGGCGGTAAAGCCAATCAGGATCGGCAGAATGATAAACGCCGCCGAGCTGAACATATCGAGCATGATATAAAGCGCGTTATCCGGGTTGACCCAGCCGTAGGTTTTCACCATCCCCAGCAGTCCCATCAGCAGGCCAGAGGCGACGATCGCCGGAATGATCGGCACGAAGATGTTCGACAGCAAACGGGCGATGCGCTGGAACGGGTTCAGCTTACGTGCGGCGATGTCCGCGGCTTCCGATTTGCTCGACTCGCTAATCCCCGCCTCGGCAATAAACGCGGCGTAAACTTTGTTCACCACCCCGGTGCCGAAGATGACCTGTAGCTGCCCGGCATTACGAAAACAGCCCTTCACGCCGTCGATTTTGCCAATCGCGGCGGTGTCTGCTTTCGCGTCGTCCACCAGCACCAGACGCAGGCGCGTCGCACAGTGCGCGGCGCTGGCGATATTCTCTTTGCCGCCGAGCAAGGGCAGCAGCGAGCGGGAAATTTGTGCAAAATCCATAACAACCTCTGTCTTGTTTTTGAGCTTTCAGGCTACGCAAACGGCCCCCGCAGGGGCCGCGCTATCAGAACCAGGTTTCCATCTGTACGCCGAAGTTCCATTCACCGCCGGCCTTGAAGCCAGCGCTGCCGAAGGCGTCGTCACCGGCGTAGTTATCCAGCCGGTGATCCCAGTCCATCCAGGTAGCAAACAGGCGGATTTCCGGGCGCTTGAGGAACTCGCCGACATCGCTCGCTTTCAGCGTGGGGGCAACGGTCAGTTTGTAGAAGCTGCCGCTCACGTTATTGCGGCTGTTGTAGCCTTCCGGGCGCAGATCCATGTACTGATAAGTCCCTTCATACTGCATTTCAAAGTTCTCCGTCAGCCCCTGAATCAGGCGCACGTTGGCGGTCGCCCACTGGTAGCTGTCGCCTTTGACGTAACGATCTTTACTGCTCTGTGCCAGCACCGCCGGGGCAATGTGCCAGCCACCGCCGAGCGGCGTAATGCCGTAGCTCGCCAGGCGCCAGGTATCGGCCTGCGACAGCAGCGCGCCGTCGGAGCCGATGGCTTTCACTTCCGCACCGAGGCCGTGACCGTAGAGCAGCGCGGTTTTCGCCGAGCCTTCACGCAGGCCGTAGAAGCTGTCGTTGTGCAGGCCGAGCAGGGCATGAACGCCGTTGTCCGCCGCGTCGCTCTTCACTTTATTGCCTTCCAGATCGAGGCGGTCGTCATTATCCTTCGCGCGCATGCCGCTGACCATCAGCTGCAGCGGGCCATAGTAGTTGTTCAGCGACAGGATGTAGTTCTGCGCGCTGTTTTCACTGTTTTCGATATCGCCAAAGGTGCGGCCGTAGAGGGAGAGGTTGCTGCGCGCCTCGTCGCTCCACTTCATGTCGTATACCCCGGCACCGGTCCCGGCGAGGAAGACCACATCGGAGTCGATCCAGTGAATATCGAAGTTATCGCGATCGAAGCGTTTCCCGGCCCAGACGGTGGAGTCTTTAAAGGCGCCGGTAAAGCTCGGCAGATGGCCGATTTCCGTAAAGGCCTGACGCAGGTTGAGAGCGCTGGTGGAGGCGGTCCAGTCGTTATAGGTGCGCTGGCCGTCGGCGAGCATCACTTTAAAGCGGGTCGTCGCGCCGTTGGCGAGGGTCTGTTTATGTTCGAGATTCATCTCGACATAGGTATCCGGTTCGTTACCCAGACGACCCACATGGCCGCCGGTCTCGCCGGCTGGCGTCACGGTCGGACCGCCCTGGGTTTTGCTCGCCGAATCGCTCATCAGCAGGCCGGAGCGGGCGTAGCCGTGGAACTCAAAGCCGCCTTCATCGCTGGCTTTCTGCTCCAGTTTGGCGGTGCGCTGCTCAACTTGCGTGGTGGTGGTGGCGGTTTTTTGCTGGGCGGCTGCCAGCTGCTGAGCCTGTTTTTCCGCAGCCTGCGCGCGGCTTTCGGCGGCATTGGCACGCTGTTCAGCGGCCTGTAAGCGCTGCTCCAGCGCGGCAAGACGGGCTTCAATGCTGCTCATGCTCGGATCGGCGGCCTGTGCCGCTCCCGCGCTGAGAATAAGACCAAGGGTTATGGCGAGCGTGCTTTTTTTCATCATTTTGCATCCCTAAGGAAGAGCCATCATCACAGAGTTATTTTTGCTAAACCGGTTTAGGTGTCGAATCATAATCGCGCATAATTTCAGGACGCAATGAAATTAGCTAAACCGGTTTAGTGAATGTGAGACGGCTCGCAAAACGAGACGTAAGCGCGCAACGTCAGGCGAGTTGCTCCTCAAGCTGGTGGCGCCAGGGCAGGGCGGTCATCGCTCCTTTGGCGGTGGTTGCCAGCGCGCCGCAGATCTGCGCGCTCGCCAGCCGCGCGGCCAGCTGCGTTTCGCCATCGGGCAGGCCGTGCTGCGCCAGCCCCCACAGCAGACCGGCAACAAAGGCGTCGCCCGCGCCGGTTGTATCCACGCTTATCACCGGCAGCGTCGGGTAGTGGTAGCACTTACCATTCAGGCAGGCTTTCACTCCGGCTTTGCCCTGAGTGACCAGCAGCAGGGTGAGGCCATAACGCGCCGCCAGCGCAGGCAGGCTCACCTCGTCAGCGGGCGCGTCGGCAATAAACGCCAGCTCCTCTTCCGAGAGTTTCACCACATCCGCCAGCACCAGCGCGCGTTCAATGCAGTGGCGAAGCTGGGCGCTGTCGGCCCATAAATCGTGGCGAATATTGGGGTCGAAGCTGACAAATCCGCCCGCGCTGCGCACCCGCTCCATGGCGCTGAAAGTGGTGGAGCGTGAAGGCTCAGCCGCCAGTGCAATCGAGCAGCAGTGCAGCCATTCGCCGCGGGCAAACGGCGGCAGATCCGCTTCAGCGAGAAAGAGGTCAGCGCTCGGGCGCACCATAAAGGTAAAGGAGCGTTCACCCTCTTCATCGAGCGCCACTACGACGGTGGAGGTGCGATGCTGCGCATCGGCGCGCATCCAGGCGGTGTCGACCTGCTCTTTCGCCAGCGTCTGACGCATAAAGTGGCCGAAGGGATCGTCGCCGACGCGACCGATAAAACCGCTATTTCCCTGTAAGCGCGCAATGCCGACCGCGACATTGGCCGGTGCGCCGCCGGGGCACTGCATCAGGCAGGCATCCCCTTGCGGTAGCAAATCCACCACGGCGTCACCCAGACACCAGACTCGAGCTGACATGATTTTCTCCCAATAATGAGTACCGCTAAACATTAACTAAACCGGTTTAGCCATTCAATACTGATGGTGGGTTTATTGCGCTTTAGGGATGTAGAGCCGCTTCTGATTGATAGAGGGAAGAGTATGTTGGTGTAAAAAAGCAATGAAATCCGGGGGCTTTTATCACGCATTGAAGAGTGGAAAAATGCGCTTTCGAGGAAAATTGCAACATCAGGACGAAAAATGACGCTAAAACCGCTTTACGAGATGTTGAGCAGCATCGCTGTGATAGTGATGCTGTGGCTGATGTACAAAGCGTTCGTTTGGGTGCGAAAGCTTTTTATTGAGGCCCATGTCTGTAAACACGGTATTGCTGCTAATGCTGATATCGTTGCTTTTCATCGCACGAACAGGATGGATCGCACCTCGGTCTGGTGCGAAATAGGGGTGCGGTTTACCACGCGGGAAGGGCATGTTGAGCAGGCCTCTATCACCGTGCCGCTGGCGTATAAGGATGCGAACCGCCTGGCCGCCGGGGATGGCACCACCATAAAATATGACCCGCATAAACCGGAGCATGTTGTGCTGTACGATCGCCCCCTTATCCTCGGCGATTGATTTGTTAAAAAGCGTAAACAACTCTTACCGCTTTGCCCTGCCATTTTTCATCCTGAACAAAACGCCGTTCTGAATAAAATGCCGCTAACTGTCGGTAAAATAATGGCGTAATTAGCGTAAATCCCTTCAATGTCACAAAACCCGCAAAAAAGACCCCTTCGCGTTGCATCGGGTGGCTAAGGCGCTATATGTTAAATTTGTGTTTACAAAATGATAAATAGGGGTTTGTTCATGGAGATGAAAAAAAGCGTACTGGCGGGCGTAGTGGCGGCTCTCTTTTCCTCTGCCGCTCTCGCAGCGGTCCCTGCGGGCTACCCGGCGGATTATCAGAAAATCGTCGATGCCGGCACCAAAGAGGGCAAAGTGGTGGTCTACTCGACGACCGACACCAAAGCCGCTGGGCCGCTGATCAAAGGGTTTGAAGCGCAATATCCCGGTATCAAAGTTGAATATAACGATATGAACAGCACCGAACTGTATAACCGTTATCTCAGCGAGCAGGCCTCCGGCGGTGGCAGCGGCGACGTGGTGTGGAGTTCGTCAATGGACACCGCGCTGAAGCTGGCGACCGAGTACGCCGATGAGTATGCCTCCCCTGAACAGAGCAAACTGCCGAAATGGGCGGTCTGGCAAAACAAAGCCTACGGTACCACCTACGAGCCGGTGGTCTTTATCTATAACAAACGCCTGATCCCGCAGGGCGATGTTCCGGATTCCCACACTGCGCTGGCAAAGCTGATTGCCAGCCAGACCGATAAGTTCAAGAGCAAAGTGACCACCTACGATATCGAAAAATCGGGGCTTGGCTTTATGCTCGCCGTTGAAGACAGCAAACATGATAAAGAGTATTTCACCCATCTTGCAGATATCGCCAAAGGCGGCCTGACGGTGCAATCCTCCACCGGCACCATGATGGAGCGCGTCTCCTCCGGTGAAAACCTGGTGGGCTATAACATCCTCGGCTCCTACGCCGAAGCGCGCGCGAAAGCGGATAAATCTTTAGGCGTCTCCTACCCGAAAGATTATGTGCTGGTGCTGTCGCGCGTCTCCTTTATCAGTGCCGAAGCGGAACACAGCAACGCGGCGAAATTGTGGTTTGACTATGTGCTCTCCGAAAAAGGGCAGAGCATACTCGCAAGCCAGGCAGATATTCCCTCCCTGCGTAACGATATCGAAGGCAGTAATGATATCGACGGCATGACCAAACTGCTCGGCGATGCCCTGAAACCGATCCCGGTTGATGAGTCGCTGCTTGAGTATCTGGAGCCGAAAAAGCGTCTCGAATTTATTAAACAGTGGCGCACCGCCGCCGGGAAATAGAGGCGTTGCCGGTTGTGTGTGGCGCTGTCCGCACACAGCCCTTTCTCTCTCATCTTCTGACCACAGGGATCTTCTATGAATATCGTGCGCAGAAAATGGCAAGGGTTACCGCGCGGCGTAACGGTCCTGATTACCGCCCTGGTGATCTACGTTCCGTTATTATTTATCGTCGTACAGAGTTTTCTTTCAGCGCCTTTCTTCTCCCGCAGCAAGGAGCTGAGCCTCGAATCCTTCGCCTTTATCTTCACCGACCCCGATTTTTACCTCGCCTTAAAGTCCGGCTTTATTCTCGCCTTCGGGCTGGTGTTTATTGCCATTCCGCTCGGCGGCATTCTCGCATTCTTAATGGTGCGTACCGACCTGCCGGGGCGGCGTTTTATTGAGCCGCTAATCCTGGTGCCCATTTTCGTCTCGCCGATGGTGCTGGGTTTTGGCTATGTCGTCTCCGCCGGGCCAGTGGGCTTCCTGTCGCAGTGGGCGCAGCAGCTGCTGGGGTTTGTGCCGTGGAATATCTACTCGATGTTCAGCATTGTGGTGATCGCCGGGCTGACGCACGTCCCGCACGCCTATCTCTATATCTCATCGGCGCTGCGCAGCGTCGGCTCGGATGTGGAGGAGGCCGCGCGCACGGTGGGGGCGTCGCCTTTACAGGTGATGACCTCCGTTAGCCTGCCGATGGTTCGCCCCTCCATTCTTTACGCCTGCGTCCTGCTCTTTTTCCTTGGGCTGGAGGTGTTCGGCCTGATGCTGGTACTCGGCGATCCCGAGGGCAACATGGTGCTGGCCACCTACCTCTATAAGTTGACCAACAAACTCGGTACTCCCTCTTATCACCTGATGGCCGCAGTGGCAGTGGTGCTGATTTGCATCACTATTCCGCTGGTGATGCTGCAACGTCGCTTAATGCGCACCGCTAACCGCTTTGTCACCATGAAGGGCAAAGCGTCGCAGGCGCGCGCACTGCCGCTGGGCAAATGGCGCTGGGTAGCGGGTGCCGTGGTGGTGGCGTGGCTGACGGTCACCATTGGTGTGCCGCTGCTGGGCGTGGTGCTGCGCGCCTTTATCTCCCACTGGGGGGTTGGCGTCCCGCTGTGGGATAACGTCTCGCTGGAGACCTTCCGCAATATCTGGCAGCAGCCGAACTTGCTGCGGGCGATTGTTAACTCGATGGCGATTGGCGTCTTCGGCGGCGCGCTGGCGGTGATCTGCTATCTGTTTGTCGGCATCGCTATGCACCGCAAGCAGGATAACGTCACCCGTTTCCTCGACTACAGCGTGCTGGTGCCGCGCGCGGTACCGGGGCTGCTCGCCGGGTTGGCCTTTTTGTGGGTCTTCCTCTTCTTACCGATGTGGCTCGATCAATCTCTGAAAAATGGCTGGCTGTCGGGTCTGCCGGTCTCCGAGTGGCTGCGTGACAACCTGATTGTCTGGCTGCGCTCGCTGCGCAACACCATCTTCAGCGTCTGGCTGGCCTACACCGTGGTGTGGATGGCCTATGGCCTGCGGCTTATCTCTTCAACCCTGCTACAGGTCGGGCCGGAGCTGGAAGAGGCGGCGCGCAGCACCGGCGCGAGTGCCGGGCAGGTGACCCGCCATGTGACGGTGCCGCTGTCGCGCTATGGTCTCATCGGCTCCTGGCTGCTGATGTTTTTGATCTTTGAGCGCGAATACTCCACCGGGGTGTATCTGCTCTCGCCCGGCACCGAAACCATCGGCTCAATGCTGGTGTCGCTCTGGGCGGCGGGCGCTATCGATATTGTCGCGGCCCTCTCGTTTATCAATATTTTGCTGGTGGTCATCGGTCTTGGTGTGGCCCTGCGTTTTGGAGTGAAATTACATGATTGAGCTAACGGTAGAGAACTTACACCTGACCTACGGCGACAACCCGGTATTAAAGGGCGTGTCGATGGATCTCAAACGTGGCGAAGTGGTCTCGCTGCTTGGCCCTTCGGGCAGCGGAAAGACTACCCTGCTGCGCGCCGTCGCCGGGCTGGAGAAGCCCACCCAGGGGCGCATCACCATTGGCAAAAACGTGGTCTACGATGGCACACCGCGCAGCGAAGTGCCGGCGGAGGAGCGTAATCTCGGGCTGGTGTTCCAGTCCTACGCCCTGTGGCCGCATAAAACCGTATTTGAGAATGTTGCCTATCCGCTGAAGCTGCGCAAAATCGCCACCCAGGAGATGAGCCAGCGGGTGCAGAGTGTGCTCGATCAGCTTGGACTCGGCGCGCTCGGCCAGCGCCACCCTCATCAGCTTTCGGGAGGCCAACAGCAGCGCGTCGCCATTGGCCGCGCGCTGGTCTATAACCCGCCGGTAATCCTGCTCGACGAACCGCTCTCCAACCTCGACGCCAAGCTGCGCGAAGAGGCGCGCGTCTTCCTGCGCGAGTTGATCGTCAAGCTCGGGCTGTCGGCGCTGATGGTGACACACGATCAGAATGAGGCGATGGCGATTTCCGACCGCATCCTGTTGCTCAACAACGGGGTGATTGAGCAGCAGGGCACGCCGCAGGAGATGTACAGCAAGCCTTCAACGCTCTTTACCGCCGAGTTTATGGGCAGCAACAACCGCCTGCATGGCAAAGTGACGGAAGTCTCCAACGGTCGGGCGCGCATCGAAGGGGCGCAGTGGGCGCTGTGGGGTGTTGCCGGTCCGGGCGTCAGCGCGGGACAGGAGGCGACGGCGGTGATCCGCGTAGAGAGCCTGCGGCTGACGGAGACGCCGCAGGATAACTCGCTGGATCTGCCGATGCTCACCAGCATGTATCTTGGCGACCGCTGGGAGTATCTCTTCCGCACGCCGGTCGATGATTATGTGGTGCGCGTCTACGGTACGCAGTCGCGCGCGGCGCAAAACTACCGCGTGGTGCTGCCTGCCGATCAGCTATGGATCTTCCCGAAAAAGTGATGGCTACGGCAGGGAAACCCAGCGATAACCGAGCACAACGGTAAGCAGCACAATGGTGCTTACCGCAGCAATATGCATCAGCAGATCCGCCGCGCTAATGTGCGTCGGATGACAAAGCGAGAGCAGGCTCAGCGCCATACAGGCGACGCCTGCACCCGCAGCGCCAAGGCTGCGGGCGGGAAAGAGCGTGCGGGTGCGGCGCAGGTAACCGACCACTATCGCCGCCATCGGCACGCTCACCGCCAGCATAAAGAGGTAGCAGTTTGGCCCCTCGACCACGCCGCTTGCCGGAGCGCGATGCAGATGCAGATTCAAAAAGGTTGTTGCCAGCCAGAGGCCGATCAGCGGCGCAAACCAGCCCCAGCCGAGCGGGCGCTGCCCGGCAATGCTGATCAGAAAGGCGTTCCGGATTGCCAGCGTGCCGGTGGCGAAGGTGAGCAGCAGTTGCAACATGGCCCACGATGCCCCGGTGTGCGACCAGTCGGTCTGCGTTCTGTTTAACAGCAGGCTGACTATCACCCCACAGGGCAGCGCCACGGCAAGCCAGCTCGCCACACGCCAGCTGCTGCGCCAGGGCCGTTTCACCGGCTCTGCCGAACGGCCAAGTTTCTCAATTAACCACTCATGATCGGCCATGAAGGGCTCCTAACCGACGAAGATTATTCAGGGCGCGGTGCAGCAGCGATTTGACGGCGGAGACCGTCAGGTTGTGCTGCGTCGCGGTTTCAGCAAGGCTCATTTCGCGCAGGTGAAAATGCTCAATCACCTCACGCTGGCGTGCGGGTAGCTGGGCAAGCAGCGCCGCAAGCTCCTCCTCATGCAGGCTGGGTGAGCTTGCCACCGGCTCCGGTAGCCGTTCATCCGCCACCTCCCGCTGTTGGTGGCGGCCGCGTTTGCGCAGCGCATCCACCGTACGGGCATGGGCAATCGTTATTAGCCAGGGCAAAAATGGCGCGGCGGGATCGTAGGTGTGGCGAACCCGGTGCAGGGTCAACAGCACATCCTGAATCACATCGTCGACCAGCTCGTCGTCGGCGATCTGCTTATGCGCAAGCGTGCGGATAACCGGCACCAGCGCTTTGAGCAGGCGGGTATAGGCCTGACCGTCGCCTGCCTGCGCCCGGGCCATCAGATGCGGCCACTCTTCCCGCGCTGCCACCTCTTTTTCCATCATCCGCCTTAGGTTTTTTTGCCGCTCGCTGCGTTCAGGGCGTTAACCACGATCGTCGGCGTTAACACCTGCGGCAGGATGGTCGGCGCACCGCCATCCGCCGGGTAGACGACATAGAGCGGCAGGCTGCCCTGGCCGAGCTCGTTGAGCGCGTCATCAATATCGGCGTTAAATTTTGTCGAGTCCGCCACCATATAGAGCGTGCCGCTCTTCGCCAGTGCCGTTTTGACCGCCTGGGTTGAGAGTGAGGTCTTCTCATTCACCTGGCAGGTGATGCACCAGGAGGCGGTGAAGTTGACGAAAATCGCTTTCCCGTGCCCGCGATTCTCCGCCACTTTTTGCGGCGACCAACTGGTCTCCTCCACCTGCGATGAGGCAAGCGCCGCGCCGCTCTTCACCACCGACGGGAGTGGCGCAAGGGCGGCTACTATCAGCAGTGCCGTCGCGGTGAAGAGCCCCTTATGGCCGCGCCCGGCGAAGCGGCGCTGCTGTGCCATGCCATAGAGCCAGGCGGCGAAGCTCACCACTACCGACGCGGCAATGATCGCTGCCAGCGCTGTGGTGCCTGCCTGCTGCGCCAGCACCCACACCAGCCAGCCAAACGCGCCGAACATGGGAAAAGCCAGCCCGCGTTTCAGGGTACTCATCCACGCGCCGGGGCGCGGCAGCCATTTGCCGAGGGCGGGGAAGAGCGAAATCAGGCTAAACGGTGCGGCAAAGCCGAGCGCAAGGGCGAAGAAGATCGCCAGCGCGACGGCGGGCGGCTGCACCAGCGCGTAGCCAATGGCGCCAGCCATAAACGGCGCGGCGCAGGGCGTTGCCACAATAATGGAGAGCGCGCCGGTCAGTGCCGCACGGATAAACGCCCCGCGCTCAACACGGATCTCCCCGGCCCGCTGTACAGAAAGACCCACTTCAAACACGCCGAGCAGGTTGAGCGCCGCCGCCAGCACAATCAGCGCCAGCGCGGCAATAACCAGCGGCGACTGGAGCTGAAAGCCCCAGCCAACGGCGCTGCCGCCAGCGCGCAGCGCGAGCAGGATCCCGGCGAGGATCAGCATGGTTGCCACTGTACCGAGCAAAAAGCCCAGCCCTTCACGGCGGGTTTGCCTGAGATCCTGGGTATGGCGCAGCAGGCCCAGCGCTTTCAGCGAGATAATCGGAAATACACAGGGCATAAAGTTGAGAATAATGCCGCCTGCGAAGGCGGCGAGCATGGCGGTTAACATAGCGCTTCTCTGCCGGAAAAAGGGTTAGTTACGAATGGGATTTCGCATACTGCTTCACCGCGTCCATCGTTTTCTGGATATGCGTTTCCGGGTTTCTGTCAGTGTAGCTCAGCAGGATCTTGCCGTCCGGCGCGATAACGTAAGAGGTGCGATCGGAGAGGGTTTTGCCCTTCATCTCCATCAGCGTGTCGTATTGCGCCGCCACTTTCGCGCCCGGATCGGCGGCAACGGTAAATTTATCGCGACACTCCTCTTTGGAGAAGGCATCCACCTGATCGGTATTACCGGCGGTAACGCCAATCACCGTCGCGCCGAGCTTTTTAAAATCATCGGTCGCTTCGGCAAAGGCGTGGGCTTCAATAGTGCACCCTTTACTGAATGCCGCCGGGAAGAAGTAGAGCACCACCGGCCCTTTTTGCAGCGCTTGCTTAAGGGAGAGGGTGAGCGGTTTTCCCGCCAGCGCCCCCTGTAACTGGAAATCGGGTGCCTGCGAACCGGTGGGCAGCGCCGCCTGGGCGCTGGCAACATTCAGCAGGGCTGCGGCAGAGAGGCTCAGAAAAAGTTTTTTTATCGGGGTCATTGTGCGCTCCAGGTCAACGTTAAGTGTGCGTTCATCTACAGTTCGCTGGCGCAGAGGAAAAGGTTTCGCTGGCGGTGAAAAAAAAGTGAAAAATCTCATACAGCGCCGCAGCGGACGGACGAAATCATAAGATTTATCTAATATGCTATATTCATTACAGCGCTCGCCATCGTATCGAATCCCCTGTCGTTATCTGTTTATCATGGTAAATAAACAATGGTTTATTACTCCGCTATTGAGAAGGGCAGCCTGCTGCGCCGTTATAACCGGCTACTGGCGAAATACAGTACGCACCGACATGAGTTATCGCTGGCGCAAATCGCCGACACGTTAGCGTGCACGGCGCGCTATGCGCGCTCCTTGTTGCAGGAGATGCAGGAGGAGGGATGGCTTATCTGGCGCTCCAGACCAGGTCGCGGGGCGCTCGGCGTGTTGCAGTGCCAGATGAGCGTAGCGGCGCTTGAGAATATGCTCGGCAATAACACGCCTGCGGCAGAGGCGAAAAGCGTGCCGGCAAAGCTGGGAACCTCCTATTCAAACGATGGCTTTCACTATCACATCTCTTTTTATCGCCCGCTACAGGCACCTGTGCCCTCTATTCATACCGATCGCGCCGGACGACATATTTTGCAAATGGTACATGCGGGGCTGACGCGCCATCTGCCGGAGCAGGCCGAGCCGGTTCCGGGGCTGGCGCACACGATCCGCGTCAGTGAAGATGGGTTGAGCTGGCACTTTATGCTGCGCCGGGGGCTGGTGTGGCACAACGGTGAGCCGGTAGCGCCTGCGCAGCTGCAGACCACGCTACAGCGTTATGCGGGCGGGCCTGGTTTGCCCCATGTGACGGATGTCATCGTGCAGGATTATGTGTTGATCATCCACCTTAACCAGCCGGACGCGATGCTGCTCTATCGTCTGGCAAGCCCGGTCTACGCACTGTCGCACCCGGAAAATGGCGTGGTGGGCCTCGGGCCTTTTCAGCTTGGCAGCCATTCCGATGCGCAGATGATCCTCACCCGCGCGCCCGGCTGGTACGGTGAAATGCCGCAGGCGAGCGAGATCGTCTACAGCACGCCGCTGGTCGCAACACCCTCACCGGCGCTGGTGCGCCTCGATACGCCGCGCTCACAATTGACGCCGGAACCGATGATCACCCGTGAAAGTAGCGATGCGTTTTACTATGTCACTTTCAATCAACGGCGCGGCCGATTGAGCCTGACTCAACAGGCGGTGATCCGCCAGATTGCGCGCTCCTTGAGCCGCGCGCTGATGGAGCGCGAAGAGACGCTGGCACAGCTGCCTGACTGGCTACAGCCGCCAAATGAGGTACCCGCTCAGGCGCTGCTGCCCGCCACGCTCAAGATCACCTACTTTCGATCCACCGAGATGAAAAAGCTGGTGGATGAGTTAGTCAAAAGCCTGCGCTACCGCGGCTGTACGGTACAGACCAATCCCATCAGCGTTTCGCACTGGTTGCTGCCCAATCAGCAGTGGGAGGAGGAGGATCTCTGCCTCGGCTTTCTGCGCTTTGATCCGCATGAAACCTTCAGTCTGGAGGAGCGCTATCGTCACAGTGAGATGTGGACCTGGTTCTGGGGGCATGCGGAGTGGCTACGTGGTGTCCAGCTGCTTGATCGCATTAATGCCGGCCCGGCGGCACGTCATAGCGCGCGTATCCGGCGGATGATGCGGTTTCTTAAAAAGCATCATCTGGTGGTGCCGCTGTGCGCCCAGCGTTACCGCCTGACGACACCTGCCTGCATCAAAAATATCGCCTGCTATGCGCAAGAGTGGCCGGATTACAGCCGTATCTGGACTGACGAACGGGAGGAGGAGGGGGGAACAACACTTAATAACGCGATTAAGGGAGAGTGACAGGCGGAATAGATCAGGTAGCCGCGTTAATAAAAGAGAAATAAGCGGAGCGGTAAAACAGTAACTATTATTCAGCGAAGCGGTAATCCTTACGTATATTTACATTGTGAGCTTGCCGGTCAGCCCTTTATTCCAGGTAAATTCTTATCGCCAATGAACGCATGGCGCGATTTTTTTACCTTCTCTTTTTAGGCTTATGAAAAATAAGTAAAAAAAAGCCACCCGAAGGTGGCTATCGAAAAGAGTGGTTATACATCACATATGACGACTCATTACTGGAATATGTTGGCAGTAATTGAGTTAAGTCACCGACCTTCCCGGTATAAGGCAACTGGAAAAAACGAGCCTTTTCGAGAGGGGATTTTCACAGAGCCATCATTTCGTATTACCGGTAAAACGTCCTGATGCAGTGCGTGAATCTATTTTCGCTATTTCCACGGGTGTCGTAAATACGCTTTTTTTTGTTTTGCTTGCGCAGATGTTCATCGAATAATTTCATTAAAATTTGTGTGGCATTTATTCGGCTGTAACTGCGTAGTAGTACAGTTTTTTTAACCGGAAAAAAGGGATCAAAATCAGCGCTTTTGTTTTTTCCTGCGCAAAGAGGCAATTCTCAGGCCTGTTTTTATGAAATATTTTGAAACATTTTAATTTGTAAAACAGCGCGAAGCGTTGGCTGGCGCGGGATGGCGTAAAAAAGAAGTTGTAATTTTTGCGGTTGGCCTGGGGAGGAAAAGTGCGCAGTGGAAAATGCTGGTTAAAGCCTGGCGGGAACAGCGCGAAGCGTATTTCGCCTGTTCCCGGCACCGGCAGACAGGCGAGCGCCTGCTTTCAATTGCGGGGAAGAGGAAGGGAGGTTACACGGAGATGCGATAGACATTGCCGGAACCATCATTGCTGTGATTGCCGCTCTGCCCATAGAGTTGCGTCGTCGACGTCGCCCGGCTGACGATCTGCTTAACGTCATTAACCTTCTTCATATGCATCTCCAGCAGCTGATAATTCTTCTGGTTCAGCTCGCTCGATTTTTTCACTACTGAAGTAATGCCGCTCCACAGCGCTGCCAGCTGCGGTTTATGAGCATAAGGAGAAGCGATCTTCTGCTGGTTCTCCTCCTGCTTACGCTGCTCATCATAAAAGTTGATGGCGGCCAGCAGTCGGCTTTTATTATCAGAGATAATTTGCAGCGAAACCGGATTGATCTGCGCCCGGCTTAGCTGACCATTCTCTTCAACCAGCGTGCTCTCCAGCTCCTCCAGCAGGCCGGTGAGTTTTTTCAATATTACGGATAAATTTTCCATCTCTACTATTCGTCAGGATTATGAGAACTGAAAGATGTCGCGGACCAGTGCGCTGGCAATCTTGTCGCTATCCAGCGTCAGCTCGCCTGCTTCCATCTTCGCCTTAACTTCAGCAACGCGTGCGGTGTCGATATCACGGCTACTGTCAGTTTTGAATTGTTGCATCAATTGGCTCAGCTTGACCTGAGTACCGTTTGCCCGATCGTCAGATGTCGCCGCTGTGCCCATATCGTCAAACTTGGCACGCGGCTCGCCCTGCTGTTGTGCGGTGGTCGCCTGGATTGCGCGTGCTTGACTAGTGCGTTCAATATTCATAAGTGTCCTGGTGATATCTTTGATGTGTGGCCTGTAATAAAGATATCGGCCCAGGCAAAATAAAACTGAAATCAGTTATCGATTTTGATGCTTACCGTCCCTTCCGCCACCGCGGTTGCCGCCACCACGCGACCACTGCGCGTCTGCAGCCGTACACCTTCGTTCAGCGCCGCATTGTTCAGCGCCTTGCCTTTGGCATGAATCAAAAAACCATCGCCAGGGGCAACAATCTCCACCTCCTGATTGGCTACCACCAGCCAGCGCTGGCGCAGCTGATTTTCCGTCAGCGGCTGGCCGGGGCGCAGGGTGCGTGTCGGCGTGCGGCCAACAATCTTATTGGCATCTAACAGCAGCCCGGCGGGCAGCTTATCCAGCTCGCCGCTGAGCGGCTGAATATCACTCGGGCCAATGGTTTGCCCCGGTTTAAGCAGGCGGGCCGCAATCCAGTAGCGTCCGCTGGCGCTCACCTTTATCTGAATAAAGTGCTGTTTTCTGCCGCATTTAGCGATCACGCTGCGGTTGCCCGTTAAACGCACCGGATGACCGGAAAGACGTAAATCGGGTCTTTCACAGAGAGCGGCACGTTTTGTCTTCGGGGTAAGAATGTGAATGCGCACACGCGGCGCATTCTCCTCTGCTCCGTGATGATCGGCGGCCAGCAGTTTAGCTATTCGCGACTCAAGCACGGCGTCGGGATCACTGGGGGCACTGGCAGCCTGCGCGGCAAAAGAGAGTGCGCAGCCGAGCAGCAGCAGGCAAAGCGGCCTTAAAAGCGTGTGCAGCATCAGAACAACCTTATAAATAAATAGGGGAAAGCAGATATCACAATTTCTTTAATTGTAATTCAGGGCGGCAATTTGTTTATCGCGTAAATGCGTGCACTTCTGTTTGTATATTGCAGGTTCGCTGTTTCAGAGTATGTATAAAAACCCGATTTAGATATCGATGCGCGTAATGAAGTATTTAAATGCGCTTATTTCTGTCGGATGTTTAAGGTATAGATTTATTAGGTTGTCTCTTAGACTATGCTCCGTAATCAATTAGCGAAGCAGGCGAGTCATTTCATGTTTGATAAACTTGATAATGAATTGCGTTTCCAGCAGCAGGCATTAAGCCTGATGTCGCGGCGGCAGGATATTTTAGCCTCCAATATCGCGAATGCCGACACGCCGGGCTACCAGGCGCGAGACATTGATTTTTCGAAAGAGTTGAAAAATGCGATGGCGCAGGAGACGCGAAATAATCATCCATTAACATTAGCTCTAACATCCGGGAAACATATTCCCGGCGTTGCGCCAAAAGCCAACGATCAACAATTACTTTACCGAATCCCGGATCAGCCAAGCGCGGACGGTAATACTGTCGATATGGATCGTGAGCGCGTTAATTTTGCAGATAACAACGTTAAGTATCAGTCGAGCTTAACCATCCTCGGCGCTCAAATTAAAGGTTTAATGAGCGTCATTAACCAGGGTTAATAACTTTCATGTCGCTGTTTAGTATTTTCGATATTTCCGGGTCGGCAATGACCGCCCAGTCAAAACGACTTAACGTCAGCGCCAGTAATATGGCAAATGCCGACAGTGTTGCCGGGCCGGATGGCAAACCCTATCGCGCCCGTCAGGTTATTTTCAATGTCGATAACGCCGCCGGCCAGGAGATTGGCGGCGTGAAAGTCAGCGGCGTGACGGAATCCACAGCCCCCGATCGTCTGGTGTATGAACCGGCTAATCCGCTGGCGGACGAGCAAGGCTATGTACATATGCCGAACGTCGATGTGGTGGGGGAAATGGTCAACACCATTTCGGCATCCCGCAGCTACCAGGCCAACGTCGAAGTGATGAACTCGGCGAAGAGCCTGATGCTGAAAACGCTGACGCTGGGTCAGTAAGGATAAAACGATGGCAGTTTCACCGGTCATGACGCACAGCGCCGCGACAACAAAAAGTTCGTCATCCACGACGGCGACCAACGCCACCTCCGGCAATGTCGGCACAGGCTCCAGCGCCAACGAGCTGCTGGACAGCTTTATGACGCTGCTGGTTGCGCAGATGCAAAACCAGGATCCGACCGACCCGATGGACAACAACCAGCTGACCGCTCAGCTGGCGCAGTTCAACACGGCGGCGGGCGTTGAGCAACTCAACACCACCATGAACAGCATGGGCACGCTGGTGGCCAGTATGCAGCAGATGAACTCCGCTGACTGGGTAGGCCGCGACATCATGATTGCCGGCGATCCGAAGGTCTCTACCGCGGAAGATGGCAACCAGAAAGTGGGGCTTTCGCTGGATAGCGACGCGGATGAAGTGACCGTCACGCTCACCGATGCGGCCGGTAACGCCTACAACGCGAAGTTGAAAAATGTGGAAGCGGGCGTGCATGAGTACACGCTGGATGACTTTGACGATTTCCAGCCGAGCGATCCGCGTAGCCAGCCCGACACCCACTTTACGGTGTCGTTTACCGCTACCAATGCCGACGGCAGCGCGCCATCCGTTACTGCGCTGAAGCCGGCAAAAGTACAGAGCGTCTCCTTCACCAGCTCAGGCGCCGTGCTGCAATTGGGCGTGGATGGCACCGCGTCGCTCAGCGAAGTTTACCTTATTGAATAATTTTTCATTCAGAGTTGCGCGCTACGCGCACAGGACGTTTAACAAATGAGTTTCTCTCAAGGTCTTAGTGGATTAAACGCCTCATCGCAGGCGTTAGATGTGGTTGGTAACAACATCGCCAACTCGCAGACGGTCGGTTTTAAATCCGGCTCCGTGGCGTTCGCCGATGTTTTCGCCGGCTCCCAGGTGGGGATGGGCGTACAGGTTGCCGGTGTAAACCAGAACTTCAGCGATGGCGTGCTCGGCGCAGGAAGCAGCCCGCTGGATATGGGTATCCAGGGCAACGGCTTCTTCCGCATGGTGACAGAAGCGGGGCGCGTATTTTACAGCCGTAATGGTCAGTTCCAGACGGATGAAAACGGCTATGTGGTCAATAACCAGGGCATGCGCCTGACCGGTTATATGGCGACCGGCACGCCGCCGGCCATTCAGCAGGGCGCGCCGGTAGGGCCGATTCAGATCCCAACCGGGCAGATGCCGGCGCGCGCGTCCGACGCGGGTTCCATCTCCGGTAACCTGGACTCCGGTAACGATGTGGTCTCTGTTACCCCGTTCGATCCGACGGATGGTGACTCCTACACCTACTCCACGCAGGTGAACGCTTACGACAGCCTCGGTAACGAGCACGCGATTAACGTCTACTACGTGAAAACCGCGGATAACCAGTGGACAGCGTACTCGGTGGACTCCACTTCACCGGGCACCACCAGCTCCGTCAACCTGACATTTGATACCTCCGGCAAGCTGACCACCAACCCGGCTGAACTCGCCGTCGTCGGTGCAGCGTACCAGGGCGGGGCCGCGCTCAACTTTAACCTCGATCTCTCTGGCCTGAGCCAGCAGGCATCAGAAAACACCATGGACAGCCCGAGCACCACCGGTTATCCGCCGGGATTAATGAATGGCTACACCGTCGGTGATAACGGCCAGATTATCGCCTCTTACAGCAACGGTGAAAGCCAGCTGCTGGGTCAGGTGGTGCTGAGCAACTTCACCAATCCGGGCGGCCTTCAGTCTGCCGGTAACAACTGCTGGACCGAGACGCCGGAATCCGGGCAGCCGGTAATTGGCATTGCTGACACCGGCAACCTCGGCTCGCTGCGCGGCAACATGCTGGAAGCTTCCAACGTGGATCTGAGTAAGGAGATGGTGAACATGATCGTTTACCAGCGTAACTACCAGTCCAACTCGCAGACCATCAAAACCCAGTCTGAGCTGCTGCAGACGCTGGTTAACCTGGGTTAATGGCTGATGGATCGCGCGATATATACCGCAATGGGCGCTGCTAACGCGGCGCTTAACCGCCAGGCGGTGACCTCAAACAATCTGGCGAACGCATCGACCAACGGGTTCCGGGCGCAGATCGCCGCTTATCGCGCGATCCCGGTGCGCGGCCCGTCGGTGGAGACCCGCACGATGGTGACGGAGTCGACGCCATGGAGCGACAGCACCATGGGCCCGATGCAGGCCACCGGGCGCAACCTCGACGTGGCGATGCCGCAGAACGGCTGGCTGGCGGTGCAACTGCCCGACGGCAGTGAAGGCTATACCAAAGATGGCAACATCGAAGTGGACGCCGATGGCCAGCTGCGGGTGCACGGCATGCCGCTGATTGGCGATGGCGGCCCGATTGCCGTCCCGCCACAGGCAGAACTGACGCTCGCCGCTGACGGCACCATTACCGCGCTGGGCGCAGGCGATGAGCCCTCCGCGCTGGCGCAGGTTGGCCGTCTGAAGATGGTCAATGCCACGCCAGGCATGCTGAAACATGGCGACGATGGCCTGTTCCACGTCGCCGATCCGAACGCTGCCGCCGTGCTGCCTGCCGATGCCGATCTGCGTCTGATGCCCGGCATGCTGGAGGGGAGCAACGTCAGCCCGGTGAAATCGATGGTGGAGATGATCGCCACCTCACGCGGCTTTGACATGAACATGAAAGTCATCACCACCGTTGATGACAACGAACAGAAAGCCAACCAGTTACTGAGCGCCAGTTAGGTCGCGGTAAGGAGAACAACAGCATGATTCGCTCTTTATGGATTGCGAAAACCGGCCTCGAAGCCCAGCAAACCAATATGGATGTGATTTCCAACAACCTGGCGAACGTCAGCACCAACGGCTTTAAACGCCAGCGGGCGGTGTTTGAGGATCTGATCTATCAGACCCTACGCCAGCCGGGCGCACAGTCGTCCGAGCAGACCACCATCCCGTCTGGTTTACAGCTGGGCACCGGCGTGCGTCCGGTGGCGACCGAGCGTATTCACAGCCAGGGCAGCCTGACGCAGACCAACAATAGCAAGGATGTCGCCATTGAAGGCGGCGGCTTCTTCCAGGTGCTGCTGCCGGACGGCACCACCGCCTATACCCGCGATGGCTCTTTCCAGTTCGACCAGAACGGTCAGCTGGTGACCTCCAGCGGTTATCAGGTGCAGCCGGCTATCACCATTCCGCAGGATGCACAGAGCCTGACCATCGGCAACGACGGTACGGTAAGCGTCACGGTTCCTGGCCAGACCGCGCCGCAGCAAGTCGGGCAGCTCACCCTGAGTTCGTTTATCAACGAATCTGGCCTTGAAAGTATTGGTGAAAACCTCTATCGCGAAACGCAATCGTCGGGTGCGCCGAATGAATCTACGCCGGGTCTCAACGGCGCGGGCACCCTGAAGCAGGGCTATGTCGAAACCTCCAACGTTAACGTAGCGGAAGAGCTGGTCAATATGATCCAGACCCAGCGCGCCTATGAAATTAACAGTAAGGCGGTCTCGGCCTCTGACCAGATGCTGCAACGATTGTCACAACTTTGAACCCTGGCCGCGGGCACGCTCGCGGCTGCATTACCTGTAGTGAATATGATGACTAATCTCCCTTGCTCTGAAACCACGCTGGGCCGTATGGCCTCAACGCTCCTGTTAATGAGTCTGTTAACCGGCTGCGCCTACATTCCACAAAAACCACTGGTAGGGGGGGAAACCTCTGCCGCGCCGACGCCGGTTGCTGCCGCATCGGTTAATGGCGCAATTTTTCAGTCAGGGCAGGCGATGAATTATGGTTATCAACCGATGTTTGAAGACCGCCGTCCGCGCAATGTCGGCGATACGCTGACCATTGCCTTGCAGGAGAACGTCAGCGCCAGCAAAAGCTCCTCCGCCACCGCATCGCGCGATGGATCGACCGATGTCGGTATGAGCACGGTGCCTGGCTTCCTCTCCGGGCTGGTGGGCGGCGGCAAAGCCGATGCATCGCTGAGTGGCAACAACGACTTCGCCGGACAGGGCGGGGCGGCAGCGAAAAATACCTTTAGCGGCACCATCACCGTGACGGTGAAACAGGTGCTGGAAAACGGCAACCTGGCCGTGGTGGGGGAAAAACAGATCGCCATTAATCAGGGAACGGAGTTCATCCGCTTCTCCGGCATCGTGAACCCGCGCACCATCAGCGCCAGCAACACCGTTGTATCAACCCAGGTGGCAGATGCGCGCATTGAGTATGTCGGTAACGGCTATATCAACGAAGCGCAGCAGATGGGCTGGTTGCAACGCCTGTTCCTTAACCTTTCTCCTTTTTGATTGATGATGAAAATGTTTTCCTTTATGCGTTACCTGGCGCTCTTCTGCTGTCTGTCGGGACTTATCACCGGCCAGGCCAGCGCCGAGCGGATCCGGGATCTCGCCACGATTCAGGGCGTTCGCGGCAACTCCCTGATGGGCTACGGCCTGGTGGTGGGCCTGGATGGCACCGGCGATCAGACCATGCAGACGCCGTTTACCACCCAGAGCCTCAACAATATGCTCTCGCAGCTCGGCATTACCGTACCTGCGGGCGTCAACATGCAGCTTAAAAACGTCGCTGCGGTAATGGTGACGGCAGAGCTGCCGCCCTTTGCCCGCGCCGGAGAGAAGATCGATGTGGTGGTCTCCTCTATGGGCAACGCGAAAAGTTTACGCGGCGGTACGCTACTGATGACGCCGCTTAAAGGCGCTGATAGCCAAATCTACGCCCTGGCACAGGGGAACCTGCTGGTTTCCGGCGCAGGCGCGCAGGCGGGCGGTAACCGCGTGCAGGTTAACCAGCTGAACGGCGCACGCATCAGCGGCGGCGCAACGGTTGAGCGCGAGGTGCCCTCTAACTTTGCCGGGCAGAGCACGCTGAAACTGGTGCTGCACCAGGATGACTTCACCGTTGCCCAGCAGGTCAGCGATGCCATTAACCGTCGTTATGGCGGCGCGGCCGTGGCGGAAGATGCCCGTACCGTGAGCCTGCGTGCTCCGGCTGACAGCGCGGCGCGCGTGCGTTTCCTCTCTGCGGTGCAGGATCTGCCGCTGCGGGTCGACGCCGGCGATGCGCGTATCATCATTAACTCGCGTACCGGCTCGGTGGTGATGAATGGCCATGTCTCTCTCGATTCTTGCGCTGTTGCGCAGGGGGATTTGACGGTTGAAGTGGCGCAAAATGAGCAGGTCAATCAGCCCAACGCACCGCTGGCTGGCGGGCAGACGGTGGTGACGCAAAACACGCAGCTCTCGGTGCGTGAACAGAACGGCTCCCTGCAGCGCGTACAGACCAGCACCGATCTGAACAATGTCGTCCGCGCCCTTAATGGCCTTGGCGCAACGCCGAACGATTTGATGGCGATCCTGCAATCGATGAAAAGCGCAGGCTGTCTGCATGCTCGTCTGGAGATCAACTGATGATTGGCCCGTCCGTGCCGCAAGATGCAGCCTTTGATGCCCACAGCCTCGATAAGTTAAAGCTGGCGGCACGCAATGATTCGCCGCAGGCGCTCAAAGCCGTTGCTAAACAGATGGAGGGCCTGTTCGTGCAGATGATGCTGAAAAGCATGCGCCAGGCCAGCTTTAAAGATGGCTTATTCAATACCCAGCAGTCGGAGATGTTCACCTCGCTGTACGACCAGCAGATTTCGCAGAACATCGCCGACAAAGGCAGGATGGGTTTTGCCGATCTGATGGTCAAACAGCTGACCGGCAAAAGCGATGCGGTAGCGCAACCGGCTACCGCGACGCGCGAAGTTCCCCTCAATATCAGCCCGGCACGCTTTATTGGCGTGCCGCTGCGTCTGCAACCGGCAGAGCCGGAAACGGCGCAGGCCAATAATGAGCGGGCACCCCAGCCCGAAGTGCCCGCCATCCCCGGCGGCGGATTTATCTCTCGCATGATGGCACCGGCTATGGCGGTGGCGCGTTTAAGCGGTATTCCGCATCAATTAATCATTGCCCAGGCGGCGCTGGAGTCCGGTTGGGGTAAACGGGAAATACTGACCGAAGATGGCAAACCGAGCCATAACTTATTTGGCGTAAAAGCGACAGCAGAGTGGCAGGGTGAAACGACCGAAATAACCACCACCGAATATGAAAATGGCGTGGCGCAAAAAATAAAGGATAAATTTAAAGTCTACTCCTCTTATGCCGAAGCGCTGGAAGATTATACGTCGTTAATAAGCCGTAACCCTCGTTATAAAAATGTTGTGAAATCGGAAACGCCGGAAATAGCGGCAAAAGCGTTGCAATCCGCAGGATATGCAACGGATCCGGCATATGCGAAAAAATTGATCAATATCATTCAACAGGTCCGAAATAAGGTGAATGAAGCGACAGAGGCATATTCCTCGGATTTTTCCTCATTATTTTAGGTCGCGGCCTTTAGCGAAATTTTGCAGGGCCGATAAATATAGAGAGCACAACTTTTATCGGGGGCTTCTTATCTCCTCCTCCTCTGGTAAGGATCGATAGCAATGAATTTAATCAATCTGGCCCAGTCCGGGCTTAACGCCGCGCAGAACGCGTTAAATGTGGTAGGTAATAACTTGTCAAATGCCACAACAACAGGCTACAGCCGCCAGAATATTATTCTCGGCGAGGCAGGTGGGAAATCCACAAGTTATGGCTTCTTCGGCTATGGCGTGAAAGTGGGTGATGTACAGCGCGCTTACGACGGTTTTATGACCAACCAGGTGCGCGGCGCAACCACTGAGTTTTATACCCTGAATAGCCGCTATGAGCAGGTCAGCCAAATTGATGACATGCTCGGCGACAGCACCAACAATATCTCTGTCACCATGGATAGCCTGTTTGAAGCGATGGAGTCGGTCAGTAAAGACCCGGTCGATCCAGCCGCGCGTCAAAGTGTGCTTTCCCAGTTTAACGCGCTGGCGAATCAGTATCGCAGTAACAGCAAAACGTTAAACGGCCTTGAGCAGAGCACCAATACGCAGATTAGCCAGAGCGTTGACGACATCAACTCTTATACCAAACAGCTTGCCAAACTTAATGAGCAGATTGAAAAAGTGCACGGCCAGACCGGCGGTATGCCAGCCGATCTGCTGGATCAGCGCGACCAGCTCTTAAGCCAGCTCAGCGAAAAGATCGGCATTAAAGTCAGCGAAAACAGCGATACCGGCGCGGTCAGCGTCTCAATGCAAAACGGTATGGCGCTAGTGAGCGCCGGCAAATCCTATGAATTGCAGGCCAGCGCCTCGGCAAGCGATCCCAATACGACCGTGGTGGCGTACGTTGACGCTTCCGGTAATGCCTTACCGCTGGATGAAGAGAAGACCACCGGCGAGCTGGGCGGCCTGTTTAAATTCCGCAATGAAGATCTGGTCTCCGCGCGCGATCAGCTCAACCAGCTGGCGCTGCAGATGGCGAACAAATTCAACGAAGTGAACGCCCAGGGCTACGATCTTGACGGCAATGCCGGCGGCGATCTCTTCAACATTGCGGATCCGTTGGCGGTGGGCAAAATCAATAACACCGGCACCGGTTCGCTGGATGTTAACTTCACGGATATTCCGTCGGTGAAATCCGAGGATTACGAACTGGTCTATAACGGACCGGGCAGCACTGACTGGTCCATCACCACCAGCGATGGTCGTAACATCACCCCGACGATTGGCACCAACGGCGAGCTTGAGTTTGAAGGTATCTCCGTGACGCCGGGCGGCGCGCCGCAGCCGGGCGACAGCTTCACCCTCAACCCGACCGACGGCGCGGCGGATAACCTGACCGTGGCGATCACCGATGGCGATCAGATCGCGGCGGCGAAATCTGCCGATCCGGACGATCAGAGCGATAACGAAAATATCCTCGATCTGATTGGTATCAAAGATGAAAAAGTGGTCGAAGGCAAGACGCTCTCCGGTGCTTACGCCAGCCTGGTCAGTTCCGTAGGCTCCTCCGTCAGCGCGTTAAAAGCGGACATCTCGACCGCCGCGAATGTCCACGACCAGTGGGCTTTGCAGCAGCAGTCCGTTTCAGGGGTGGATATCACGGAAGAGTACGTCAATTTGCAGATGTTCTCTCAGTACTACCAGGCGAATGCGCAGGTGCTACAGACCGCGAATACGCTGTTCGACACCATTTTAAATATCCGTTAATCGCGCCCGGGTAACCGGGTTGCTTAACCTACGATCGGGAAATAACGATGCGTCTTAGCACGAGTTATATTTTTCAAAACCGCATAGATAGCCTGGGCGACGCGATGACGGGTTACAACGATCTGGCGACCCGCCTCTCCGCGGGCCAGACGCTGCTGAAACCCTCTGACGATCCGACCGGCGCGTCGCAGTCTGTTACCTTGCAAACGGCGCTGTCGCGCATGAGCCAGTTTGATACCGCGCGAACCTACGCGCAGGACGCATTAGGCCAAGAAGACAATACGCTGGATTCAATCAGCAACCTGCTGACAGAGAACCTGACGCAAAAAATCATCGCGGGTGGCAACGGTGCCTACTCGGACGAAGATCGCGCCGCGCTGGCGGAAGAGCTTCAGGGCATCCGCGATAACCTGCTGGATCTGGCGAACACTAAAAACAGCGACGGTCGCTACATTTTTGCCGGTTATAAAACCGGTAATCCGCCGTTCCAGGCCGATGGTACCTATGTTGGCGGCGATACCGCCATGACCCAGGTTGTCTCCGACAGCACGGAAATGCAGGTTGGTCACACCGGCAATGATGTGTTCCTGAGCGGTACGCCGGACGATATGTTCAAGGCGCTCGACAGCGCGATTGCGCAGCTTAAACAGCCGGTAACCAGCGACGCAGATCGCGATGCGCTGCAGGCTGTACTGGATGATGCCAACGTCAGCATTAAGAAAAATATTGATAACCCGGGCAAGGTACGTGCCACCGTCGGCACCAATATGCAGCAGATCGAGGCGCTTGGCTTCAGTGCCGAGGCGCAGAGTATCAATGTTCAAAGCCGATTGCAGGAGACATTAGGCTCGGATTGGGACTCGATGATTACCTTATTGTCACAATCAAAGATGTCAGAGTTCGCGCTTAACTCATCCATGACGGTATTTCAGTCAATGCAGCAGCTCTCAATTTTCAAAGTGATGGGCTGATATTCCGCTTCTGATGTTTTAATCCCGTACGCAATTATGGGAATGTTATTAGATGCATGTATATGAATAAGCTCTCCCCGCATGCGGAGAGTTTATTGTGTTCCCTATTATTCAGGTTCAGCTATGTTTAAAGACTTAAAAATATCCACAGGAGTTAATCTCCTGATTGGTTTGTTAATTGTTTGTATTATTGCAGTATCAACTTATGCATTGACCAGTTCAAAATCCGCATCTGAAAATTTTGATGACTCGGTTTTGACTAATAAAAATGTTGATACCTTAAATAGCGCAATTCTCGGCCTGACGAATGCGATGGCGCAGGTCAATGCCGGTATGCTGGCCACCATGATTAACCAGCCGGTCAACCAGGGGGATATCGATAACGCGAAAAAGATGTTCACCATGGCCGAAAGGGACATGAACAAGTTTATGGCTACGCCCTTTAAAACCGAGAAAGAGGAGCTTATCGCCAAAGAGATCCATAAACGCTTTGAAAGCGTTTTGGCTTTTTCATTGAAAAAGATGAACTACATCCGTAACCCAACTGGCTACACCAACGACGTTGTGGATGAAGCGAAACAGCGTATTGCCCTAAAAGATCTGGCTGATGAGTACCTCGTCTTCGCTGAAGGGCTGATTAATACGTTCGGCGACACGGCTCATGCTGATACACAGCGTATGACCCTGTTCGCCATGGGCGCTCTCATTCTCGCCATCATCGCAGCCGTGGTGTCCCGCATCTGGTTAAAACGCACGATTTTCAACCGCCTGGAACAGTCGATTACCGCCTTCCAGTCTATCGCTTCCGGCAACCTGAGCACCCGCATCGAGGCCGGTGCGCAGAATGAAATCGGCAAAATGCTGGCGGAAGTTGAAGGGATGCGCCAGTCGCTGACCGACACCGTGTACGGCATTCGTAACGGCGTGAAGCACATCTATACCAACGCCCAGGAGATCGCGACCAGCAACAACGACCTCTCTTCACGTACTGAGCAGCAAGCCTCTGCGTTGCAGGAGACTGCCGCCAGCATGGAAGAGCTGAAGATCACCGTTCGCCAGAACGCCGATAACGCCCACAGCGCACAGCAACTGGCGGAAAGCGCCAGCGTTAGCGCGCAGAAAGGCGGTGAAGTGATGCACAACCTTGAGCAGATCATGGTGGAAATCACAGCGAACTCCCGTCAAATTGCCGATATCAACAGCGTAATTGACAGCATCGCTAACCAGACCAACATTCTGGCGCTGAACGCAGCGGTTGAAGCGGCGCGTGCGGGCGAACAGGGACGTGGTTTTGCGGTTGTCGCAGGTGAAGTCCGTAATCTGGCGAAACGCAGCGCCGACGCGGCGAAAGAGATCCGCCAGCTGATCAACACCTGTGTTGCCAATATGAATACCGGTTCGCAGGAAGTTGAACTGGCCGGTGCGTCAATGCAGGAGATTGTAAAATCCGTGGTGCAGGTGACCGACATTATGGCGGAAATCACCTCGGCATCTGATGAGCAGAGTACCGGAATTAATCAGATTGCTCAGGCGGTGAATGAGATGGATCTGGTTACCCAGCAGAATGCTCAGATGGTAGAGAATGCGGCGAAAACGGCGACCAGCGTTGAGCAGCATGCCAGCAGCCTCGATCAGATCGTGGCGCAATTTGTGATTAATGAACATCACGTTTCTGCGGGTGCGCGTGAGCAGCATGCGATTGAAACGGTGCGTCCTGTTATTTCTGCTACGCGCAAAGATTTCGTTCCTGTTAAAAAATCCGAAGGGGATTGGGAAACATTTTAATTTCGCGTAGATCGAGCGGGAAATAAAGTCGCAATATGTTCAACTTTACGGTTTCTTATCAGGCTATTTGATTTGGCGATAATCAATAATAATTTAGTTCTATTATTATCATCCCGGAAATTGTAATAGTGAATGGTTTATACAGTCCCGAAGGGACAATTCAAAAAGAGCAATTGTGGGCTAAATATGGTTATTTAGTTCGCTATGAAGCGCTGAAAATGCAATCGAGATTATCAGCCAGCGTTGAAATTGACGATCTTATTCAGGCCGGTGCAATTGCTCTTCTTGATGCAATCGATCAGTTTGACCCGAAAAAGGGAGTCAAACTCAGCGTCTATATTGCCCAGCGTCTGCGCTGGGCATTTATGGATGAACTACGTGAGCACGATTGGGTTCCGCGACGCGTGCGCCGCAAAACCCGTGAAGTCTCCTCCGCCATTATGCGCGTTGAACAACGTTCTGGCGGCGCGGCCTCGGAATCGGATGTTGCCGCTGAGCTTGGCATGACGCTGCAGGAGTATCAGCAGATCCTCGCCGACACCAACACCAGCATGCTCTGTTCGCTGGATGAGTTGCAGGAGTTGCTGGCCGACGGCGTCGAGCTGGCGGAGCTTGAGCAGGATCACCTTGATCCCCTCAACGATGCCATGCTGGGGGATTTAACCCGGCAAATCAGCAATGAGATCCGCGAGCTGCCGGAGCGCGAACAGATGTTGCTCAATCTCTATTATCAACAAGAAATGAATATGAAGGAGGTAGGTTCGCTGCTGGGAATTACCGAAACTCGCGTCAGCCAATTACATAGCCAGACGATTAAACGTTTACGTGCGCGGCTGGAGGGGCGCGGCTGGGAAGCATAAATTTATAAGTCATATCCCATGCCGATAATAAATTCATCCTCGATAAATGACGCTGCCTGATTATTATTTCTATTTTTTTATTTTTATTCATTGGTTACGAATTGCAGGACGGTAACTGCGTTATTGGTTACATAATACAAGGGGCAGTTGAAGTGAACGTAACGAATTTTGATGAGCCAATGCAGTGTATTCGGGATATGAATTTATCCTACCTGCTTTTGGCGCAGCGTTTGATTCTGGAAGACAGGCTTGCCGCTAAGTTTCGGCTTGGCTTGAGTGAAGCCACAATCGATATTATCAAAGGGTTGACCTTTCCCCAATTAATCAAGCTGGCATCGACCGGCCAACTAATTTGCCAGCTGCGAATTGATAATGAAACGGTTATTGAGTGTTTAACCAGGGATTCCCGTATTGATGCTTTGCAGAGTATCCATACCGGAATCATCTTATCCACTGATTTGCTTAATTCTCTTTCCGGGGAAGAGCCGTCGACAACCTGAAAGCGGAGTTTATGATGTGTGAAAAAAGCATAATGTCGGAAATCAGGGATGCGCAGATTGCCATGGAATTGATCTCCTTTGGCGCAAGGATGCAGGTACTGGAAAGCGAAACGAGCTTAAGCCGTCGGCGTTTATTAAAGCTCTATAAGGAGCTTAAAGGCTGTTCGCCGCCGAAAGGCATGCTGCCGTTTTCCACAGACTGGTATATGGCGTGGGAGCAGAATATCCATTCGTCAATGTTTTATAACATCTACTGTTATTTGCAAAAGACGGAATCGGGCCGCCCTGTCGAAATTATGCTTAAAGGCTACCGCCTCTATTTAGAAAATAGTCTGAACGGAGCCGCGCAAAAACCAGTATTAGGATTAACCCGCGCCTGGACGCTGCTGCGTTTTATTGACTGCGGCATGATCAAACATATCGAGTGTTGCACCTGCGGCGGGCGTTTTATTACCGCGCCAGAGAGTACCCAGGGCGTCTTTACCTGCAGTTTATGTTTTCCGCCCTCCCGGGCAATTAAACGCGCAGGCCCCGAGCGAACGCTCACCACCCCCCGGATATAACCGGGTCGGGCATGCGCTGCGCGCACTATTCAGCGTGGCAGGTTGTTTTTTTCAAAGATTAAGGAGTTGCAGTGTTAGTCATTATTGGCTATGTCGTCGTCTTCGCTACCGTATTTGGTGGGTTTGTGCTGAGCGGCGGTAACCTCGCGTCACTATTTCAGCCGACCGAGCTGTTAATTATCGGCGGGGCCGGATTAGGGGCTTTTATTGTCGGTAATAATGGCAAAGCGATCCGCGCTACCCTTAAAGCCCTCCCGTCGCTGTTTAAAGGCTCGCACTTCACTAAGTCGCTCTATCTGGATCTGCTGGGCATGCTCTATCTGCTGCTGGCGAAAAGCCGCCAGAGCGGGCTGGTTGCGCTGGAGAACGATATCGAAGATCCGCAAAACAGCCCGATCTTCTCCGCCTATCCGCGCCTGCTGGCCGATGCCGATATCATGAACTTTATCATCGATTACCTGCGCCTGATGGTCAGCGGCAACATGAACGCTTTTGAAATAGAAGCGTTAATGGATGAGGAGATTGAAACGTGCGAGCACGAGCATGAGGTGCCAGCCCACAGCCTGAACGCCGTCGGCGATGGCCTGCCGGCGTTTGGTATTGTCGCGGCGGTCATGGGCGTGGTGAACGCGCTGGCGGCAGCGGATCGCCCGGCGGCAGAACTCGGCGCGCTCATCGCCCACGCGATGGTCGGAACCTTCCTCGGTATTCTGCTCGCCTACGGCATGGTACTGCCGCTGGCGACCCTGCTGCGCCAGCGTAGCGCTGAACATCTGAAGATGATGGAGTGCATCAAAACCACGCTGCTCTCCAGCATTAACGGCTATGCGCCGCAAATCGCCGTGGAGTTTGGGCGTAAAACCCTCTTCTCAACCGAGCGCCCAAGCTTTGCCGAACTGGAAGATCATGTGCGTGAAGTTCGCACCTCATCCTCCTCCAGCGCATCCTCTTCTGCGAGTGAAGCAGCATGAGAAAGAAGCCCGTAGAGACCATCGTCGTTCGTAAAACCATCAAAAAAGGGCATGGTTCGCACGGCGGTTCGTGGAAGATTGCCTATGCGGACTTTATGACCGCAATGATGGCCTTCTTCCTCGTGATGTGGCTGCTCTCCTCCTCAAGCCCCGAGCAGCGCCAGCAGATTGCTGACTACTTCAAGGTGCCGCTGAAGAACGCGCTGGCTCATGGGGAGAAGGCGAGCCTGAGCGACAGTATCATCCCCGGTGGCGGCGATGATGCGATGAAGCAGGATGGCGAGGTATTTAAGCGCACACTGCAAAAACTCGATCAGAAAAAGAGTGAAGCCAATCTCAAACGGGCGAGAGAGAAGCTTGAGAATCTGATCGAGGTCGATCCGCGGCTCAATAACTTCACCTCGAACCTGCGGCTCTCCCTGACCGACGACGGGCTGCTGTTGCAGATCACCGACAGCGCCGACCGGCCGATGTTTAAGGTCGGTCGCCCGACGCCGGAAAGCTACATGGTCAATATCCTGCAGGCGCTGGTGCCGGTGCTTAACGATATGCCCAACCGCATTATCTTAACCGGCCATACCGATTCGCTCCCTTACGCCAAAGGCGAACAGGGCTACAGCAACTGGGAGCTCTCGTCCGATCGCGCCAACGCCTCGCGCCGCATTCTCGCTGGCGCGGGTCTTGCCAGTAAAAAATTCATCCGGGTGATCGGTACGGCGGACACCATGATGCAGGCCGGCTCCCGTGCCGCCGATCCCATTAACCGCCGCATCAGCATCCTGGTATTAAGCCAGCAGAAAGAGAAACAGATCATGCAAGAAGATGTGCTTTTACGCGACACGCTGGTCAGCCCTGCGTCACCGTCCGTCAGCGGCAAAGGCACGCCAGAGCCCGCCGTTAAGCGCGCTCCTGAGGAGATCAAATAATGGATATAAGTGATTTTTATCAGGCCTTTTTCGACGAGGCAGATGAGCTGATGGCGGATATGGAGAAGTATCTGCTTGAGTTGGATCTCGCGGCTCCGGACAGGGAAGTGCTCAACGCCATTTTTCGTGCCGCCCACTCTATTAAAGGGGGCGCAGGTACTTTCGGTTTTACCGTCTTACAACAGACCATGCACATTCTCGAAAATCTGCTGGACGATGTACGCAGCGGTAAATTGCAGATTAACGACCCGATTCGCGATCTGTTTCTGGAGAGCAAAGATATTATGCAGGACCAACTGGACGCCTATAAAGCTTCCGCTGAGCCCGATCAGGAGGCGTTCCGCTACATTTGTGAAGCGCTGCGCCAGATTGCCCTCGACAGCGCCGAATCGACCACGCTGCCCGCTGAAGTGGTTACGCCTGCAGTGGCCGAACCCGTTGCGCCACCCGTTACGGCGTCGAAGCCCGATGGCGAGCACTTACGTATTATCCTCAGCAATATTAAAGAGGAGGATCAGCAGCCGCTGATTGACGAACTGGGTAACTTAGGTCGCGTCAGCGCGCTGCAGAGGGATAAAACCGGTCTGCAACTGACGCTGGCGACCACCGCCACGCCTGACGATATCCTGGCTGTGCTCTGTTTTATCCTTGAACCCGAGCAGATTGCGATCTCTCCCGCGCCTGTGGAAGAGCCCTCTCTTCCCGCCACTGACGCGACCGCGCCTGCACAAAATAGCCAGGCTCCGGCCGTTCGCACTGCGCGCCCGGAAACCCCGCGTGCGAAACCGCAGCAGGCGGAGGCGAGCAGTATCCGCGTGGCGGTAGAGAAGGTGGATCAGATAATCAACCAAGTTGGCGAACTGATTATCACCCAGGCGATGCTTTCGCAGCTCTCAGGCGTACTCGACTCCTCCAGCCACGACACGCTTATCAGCACCATCGCTCAGCTGGAGCGCAACGCCCGCGATCTGCAAGAGTCGGTAATGTCGATTCGCATGATGCCCATGGATTATGTCTTCAGCCGCTTCCCGCGTCTGGTGCACGATCTCGCCGGCAAGCTGAATAAAGAGGTGGAGCTGACGCTGGTCGGCGGATCCGCCGAGCTGGATAAGCGGCTGATCGAACAGATCGTCGACCCTCTGACGCACCTGGTGCGTAACAGCCTCGATCACGGCATTGAGCCGGTGGAGGTGCGTCGCGCTAACGGTAAAGCGGATAAGGGTAACCTGGTGCTTTCGGCTGAACACCACGGCGGCAACATTATTATCGAAGTGACCGATGACGGCGCCGGGCTGAATCGCGAGAAGATCCTCGCCCGCGCGCAGCAACAGGGGATGCCCATCAGCGATAACATGAGTGATGAAGATGTCTGGATGCTGATTTTCGCACCCGGCTTCTCCACCGCCGAAAAGGTGACGGATGTCTCCGGGCGCGGCGTCGGCATGGACGTGGTGCGGCGTAATATTCAGGAGATGGGCGGTCATGTGACGATCCACTCCGAGCAGGGGCGTGGCTCCAAGATCCGCATCATTCTGCCGCTGACGCTGGCGATCCTCGACGGGATGTCAGTGCGCGTCGGCTCGGAGATCTACGTCCTGCCGCTCGGCAGCATGATGGAATCCTTGATGCTCTCCGAAAATACCCTGCACCGTATGACCGGCGGCGAACGCATGCTGCAGGTGCGCGAAGAGTATCTGCCGCTGGTTGAGCTCGGCAAGCTGTTTGGTATTCACGATAACGATTACGACTTCAGCGAAGGGATAGCGGTGATTGTGCAGAGTGCCGGCAGTCGCTATGCGTTGCTGGTCGATCAGCTGATTGGTCAACACCAGGTGGTGGTGAAAAACCTCGAACAGAACTATCGCAAAATCCCTGGCATTTCGGCGGCGACAATCCTTGGCGACGGCAGCGTGGCGCTCATTCTGGATGTGGCTGTGTTAACAACATTGGCGAAAAACGCGAAACCTCACTGACAGCAAGCCTGAAGGGCGTTTTTGAAAAGGTTATAAGATGAACGTATCTGATTCAGACAAACAGTTATCGGGCGACAACACCGGGAGTGAGTTCCTGGTGTTTACCCTGGGCAATGAAGAGTACGGGATTGAGATCCTGAAAGTGCAGGAGATCCGTGGCTACGATCGCGTAACGCGGATCGCCAACACGCCTGATTTTATTGCCGGCGTCACCAACCTGCGCGGCGTGATCGTCCCGATCGTCGATCTGCGTGTCAAGTTTACCCTCGGTTCGGCGGAGTTTGATGACAATACCGTGGTGATTGTGCTGAGCCTCGACAGCGGTCGTGTGGTAGGAATTGTGGTGGACGGTGTCTCTGACGTGCTGGCGCTCAACGCGGCGCAGATCAAGCCCGCCCCGGAGTATACCGTCACGCTTTCAACGCAGTATCTGCTCGGTCTCGGCTCGCTCAATGAGCGGATGCTGATTCTGGTGGATATTGAGAAGCTGCTGAATAGCGAAGAGATGGAGCTGATTGAGCGTGTGAGCGAGAACACGTTTTAACGCCGCTCACCACGTATCGACACAAAGCCTCTCCCGGCAACGGGAGGGGCTTTTTTGTTGCCTGTTTCAGCGGCTTTGTTCTCGTAGATCTCCTAGGCCGGATAAGGCGGAGCCGCCATTCGGTATTATTACCGCGGTACGATTGCCGGATGGCGCTTGCGCTTATCCGGCCTACGCCGTTTCAGCAAGCCGCCATTCGGCGATGGGGTTGGCGTGCTGGAGTGGTGGAAGGTTCCGTTCACCAGGCACCGGGGAGTTTCATTAACCCCTCATGCGGGGAAATCGGTGCTGCGCACTGCGCTCACCTCCCGCGTGCCTGACGGCGGTTGGCTCGACTCAACTTACTCGTCCCATCCATGGGACTCGCCCCTTCGGGGCCAGCGCAGGCGCTGTTCAACATTGCTCCCGGCAATTTTGTCCTGTCCCGGTTCGCCTCTGTCCGCCATCCATGACGTCCAGACCTTGTCATTTCCGCTTCGGTTCGCTGATTTCAGCGGGGACACAACCCATCGCTGTGAGATTTGATGTAAAGGGAAAATCTGTGCTGCTGAAGGAGTGCCGGATGGTGCGTACCGCTTATTGGGCCTGTGGAGCTGAGTGATGTTGTAGGCCGGATAAGGCGCAGCCGCCATCCGGCAATCAATGCCCGCACCAACGCCGTCTAACGAAACGCAGGCATAAAAAAACCGCCCAGGGAGGGGCGGTTGGAGGATAAGGCAGGAAAACCTGCCTTAAACAGCAGAGATTAACGCAGCAGAGAGAGTACGTTCTGCGGAACCTGGTTAGCCTGTGCCAGTACGGAAGTACCTGCAGACTGCAGAATGTTCGCGCGGCTCATTTCAGAGACTTCAGATGCGAAGTCAGCATCCAGGATACGAGAGCGAGATTCAGACAGGTTGTTAACGGTGTTGTTCAGGTTGCTGATAACAGAAGCGAAACGGTTCTGTACCGCACCCAGACCGGAACGCATTTCATCAACCTGCGCCAGCGCTTCGTCGATTTTGGTCAGCGGATCGGAGGTTGCCTGAGCGGTAGAGACAGCTTTACCGGAGTCAGTCATAGTCCAGGTGGATTCATCAATAGCCGCTTCGGTCAGATTACCGTTGGCGTCTTCGATGTAGTAGTTACCTTCACCATCTTCCAGGATGTTACCAGTGACACCAGTGGTAGTAACCGCCTGATCTTTCATGATGTCTTTGCCCGCCAGGCTTCCAACTTCATTCACGCCTGTTGCCGCCGTGGTGGAGTCAAAGGTGATTTTACCTGTTGTGGTATCAGTTGCCGTTACTTCGTACAGGTCAGAACCGATTTTGGCGTAAACATTGCCATCATCGCCTTCAACGATGTCGTCAATGGCTGTTGCCGGTGTGGTGTTGGAATCAGTAAAGTTAGCGACATCATAATCCATGCCGGAGTCAACCTGCACGTTGCCACTGAAGGCGGTCAGGCTTGCTTTATCAACACCGTTAGCAACGGTGAAGCCGTCCATACCCAGAGTAGAGGCATCCATCTGGCTCAGTTCGATATCGATAGTCTGGCCATCGTTAGAACCAACCTGGATTGAGAGCTTCTGATCTTTGCTCAGTACTTTCACGCCGTTGAACTCAGTCTGTTCAGAGATACGGTTGATCTCGTCCAGACGCGCGTCGATTTCGTCCTGGATGGACTGACGGTCAGAATCAGAGTTGGTGCCGTTCTGTGCCTGTACGGACAGACGACGGATGTTCTGCAGGTTGTCGTTGATTTCGTTCAGCGCACCTTCAGTGGTCTGTGCAATGGAGATACCATCGTTGGCGTTACGGGAAGCCTGAGTCAGACCGTTGATGTTCGCGGTGAAACGGTTAGAGATCGCCTGACCTGCTGCATCGTCTTTCGCGCTATTAATACGCAGACCAGAGGAGAGACGTTCAATTGCAGTACCCAGAGAGTCCTGAGATTTGTTCAGGTTGTTCTGAGCAACAAGGCTAAGGGCGTTAGTATTAATAACCTGGGACATGGGGTTTCCTTATACACAATTTACTATACAGAGTATGGTTATGCGTCATTTCGTTCGCATACTAAATAAATCGGCCTTTTAAAAAATGACTAAAATTTTTCACCAGCAAAACTTTTTGATGAGTGCTCTCTTTTTTGATTAAACACACCCTTTTCAGGCAGTTTTGTCGCTTATTTGTGCGGATTTTTGTTTTATTTAGTGAATTGATATCAGGAGTGGCGTTATATCGGATGTTTACGTGTTGATGATTTATCAATAATCCCTGGTGTGATTCTCTCTATATATAAAGGAAAAGGTGGAGAGAAGTGATTCGCCAAATTGAAACCATTTTTGCAGCCATTTAAAGGGAATGGATTAACGCCTGTTGCAAACCCATTTGATTACTTTGAAATAGATCGGAAAAGAGAGGTGAATATATTTTTATAGCCTTTCAGGTGACGGTAAAAAATTCATCTTTTATTTTCCTGCGCCGATAGCTTAATAGAGAACCACCGCAAAACGAGATTTCCGACAGGAGAATAAATGGGCATTTCATCACTAGGCGTCGGTACCGGCGGGATTGATACAGCCTCTATGCTGGAGCAGATTAGAGCAGGCGAGCAGACCCGCCTGACGCCCTATACCAGCCTGAAAAGTAAATATCAGTCGCAAATTTCAGACTGGGGCAAAATCTCCAGCCTGATGTCGACACTGCAAAAAAGCATCACCACCATGAGCGGCGATGCGTTCAGTAAGATGAACGTCAGCAGCAACGAGGCGTTTACCGCCACGGCAGCCAGCGGTGCGCAGGCGGACAGCCACTCGGTCACCATTTCGCAGCTGGCGGCTGCGCATAAGCTAAAAACTCAGCCGCAAACCAGTGCTGATACTGCCCTTGGCACCAGCAACTCCGGCGGCACGCGCACCATTACCATCACCCAGGAAGATGGCAAAACCATGGAGGTCGAACTGGAAGATGATGAAACCTCCCTGAACCAGATTGCGAAAGCGATCAACAAAGAGAAGGGCAGCGTCACCGCCTCGGTACAGCGTACCGATGATGGTTACCAGTTAGTGCTGAGCTCAAAAACCACCGGTTCTGACGGCCAAATGACGGTAAAAGTGAATGGCGATGCGTCATTAGCGGGCGTGCTTGATACCTCTAACGGCGGTCAGCATATTGACGATCAGGGCCAGGTGATTAATGACCCGGGCCAGAGCGACAATATGATTTCAGTCTCCGACGCGAAAGATGCCAAACTGCGCGTCGACGGCTCGGACTATACCCGCTCCAGCAACAACATCACCGACATTATCGAAGGCGTTACACTCAATCTGAAAACCGTTTCAGAAAATGGTGAGGAGGAGCAGTTAACGCTGACCAGCGACACTTCGGCAATCAAAACCAGCCTGCAAGATTTTGTAAAGCAATACAACGCGTTGCTTAAGCAGACAACCTCTTCCAGTAAATATGTCGCAGCCGATATGTCGGGTCTTGGCGATGAGGAAGTGGCCACTGAAAACTCAGATAACGGTGCGCTGATGGGCGACTCCACCCTGCGCGGGCTGGTGAGCGAATTACGCTCCACCGTCAACGGCGTGTATGGCGATGCGGGCGCAACTTACGGCTCGCTGGCCGATTTGGGGATTACCATCGATGCCGCCAGCGGCCAGATGACGCTGGATGAAGACACGCTGGACGAAGCGATTGCCGATAACCCGGAAGAGATCGCCACCATGTTCAGCGGCCGTGGCGATAACGAAGGGCTGGCGACCTCCCTTGGCAAGATCATGACTGACTACCTGGGGGATTCCAAAACCGACACCGACGGCATCATCGAAGGGGCGACGGAGAGTCTGGAAGATCAGACTGAAATCGTGCAGGCGCAGATCGATAAAACCCAGAAGCTGATTGATGCGCAGGTGGAAGTGTATCGCGTGCAGTTCCAGAACCTGGACTCCCTGATGACGAACCTCAACGGCATGAGCTCGCAGCTCACCTCGCTGCTCTCTACTCTCTAATTTTTACTTTACCGCAGGCCGTCGCCGGCCTGCTTCGAGGAGCTATTTATGTATGCATCACAAGGTACAAACGCCTATGCGCAGGTTTCGCTGCAAAGCAAGCTCGCCGGCGCAACGCCACACCAGTTAATCACTATGCTATTTGACGGCGCCCACAGCGCCATCCTGCAAGCTGCTATCCATTTTGAAAATGGCAATGTTGCCCAGCGTGGCAAAATGATTTCGAAAGCGATCAATATTATTGATAACGGCTTACGCGCCGCGCTCGATCATGAAACCGGAAAAGGTATCGCCGCGGATCTTGAGCGGCTGTATGAATATATGTCGCGCACACTGCTGGAGGCGAATCTGCATAACAACCCGGAGCCGTTAAAACATATTGATAGTTTATTAATGAGGCTGGCAGCAACGTGGAAAGAGATTGAGCCGGTACAGAAAAGGGTGCGCTATGGCTGAAATAATCCCTCATTACTACCGTGAACTGTATGAGATGAATCTGGCGATTCTGGAAATGGCGAGAGAAGCGCGATGGGATGATTTTATCGAGGTCGCTTCGCGTTATGTGATTAAGAAGCAGGATATTTTAAATAACAGTACGGATGCCCTTTCGGCCGATGAAAAAGAGGCGCTGAAAGGTCTGCTACAACAGTTGCTCGATAATGAAGCTGAAATCACCCGCAATTTACGGGCGCGTCTTGATACGTTAAAGCAGAACTTATCCTCTATACATCGTGGTGCCCGGTGCAGCCAACTTTATACCCTTCATCAAGCCCCTTCATTACATTAAGTTTATAAAAAAGGCTGTAGGTTCATTCTCAACCTGGAGCCTTTTTAATTACCTTAACGATAATTCACGGTTAATTGATTGCGCAGCACAGTAAGCGGCGGATGAAGTTGACCCCGACGATTCACAGAGTAAACAAAGCGAAACTCGCCGCGGGCCGGAAACGGTATCGCTACGCGCTGCGTACCCGCCAGCGCTGGCAGAGTGATGCACCGCTCGATACGGCAGAGCTTAATCTGTAATCCCGGTGGGGGAGGGGCGAGCAGGGAGATACGCCAGGAGAAGTGGGTGACGCGCGCAGAAGGGGAGAGGTGGGCAGGCGCATGCAGCGGGCGGCTGCGCAGGATCGCTTTACCGAGGCTGACGCTGCCGCCCATGCCCGCGGCGCTCCAGGCGCCTTGTTGCGGTGCAGCCGCTGCCGGCAACGCCAGCAGCAGGCTTATCAGGATCGCGCGTTTCATGCACTGGTGCCAATCACGGCGGTCATCTGCACCGTTTTGTTGTTGCTGATCTCCATCGTCGACAGCACGCCAAGCTGCGGGAAGGCGCGGCGCAGGAAGCGCGACACCATGGTACGCAGCGCCGGGTTCACCAGCACCACCGGCGAGACGCCGAGCGACTGCTGTTCGGTGATGGCGCGATCGGCCTGGCGCATCAGGTTTTCTGCGATGCCTGGCTCAATGGCGCTGCCGCTCTGCAGCGACTGAATCAACAATTTCTCCAGCGCACTGTCGAGGCCAATCACTTTAATATCATCATCATTGCGGAACCACTGGGCGGTGATTGCGCGACCCAGGCGAATGCGCACCTGTGAGGTGAGCTCATCCGGATCGCTCTGTACCGGCGCATACTCCGCCAGCGTATCGATAATGGTGCGCATATCGCGAATCGAGACGCGCTCGGCCAGCAGGTTCTGCAACACTTTGTGGAACAGCGTCACCGAGATGACGCCCGGGATCAGATCTTCCACCAGCTTCGGCATCTCTTTGGTGATGCGATCGAGCAGCTGCTGCGTCTCCTGACGGCTGAACAGCTCTTCAGTGTGCAGCGTGATGAGATGGTTCAGGTGGGTGGCGATCACCGAGCTGGGATCAACCACCGTAAAGCCCTGGATCTGCGCCTGTTCACGCAACACCTCATCGATCCAGCAGGCGGGGAGACCAAAGGCCGGATCGACACAGGGTGTGCCGGGCAGCGTCCCCTCGGCATAGCCGGGGTTGATCGCCATCCAGCGATCGGACTCAATATCGCCGCCACCAATCTCCACGCCCTTCAGCAGAATACGGTAATGACCGGGGGCCAGATCGAGGTTATCGCGGATATGGATCGGCGGCGGCAGAAAGCCCATCTCCTGGGCGAACTTCTTACGAATGCCGCGTACGCGCACCAGCAGCTGACCATCCTGAGTGCTGTCGACCAGCGGGATCAGGCGGTAGCCCACCTCCAGCCCAAGCACATCCTCCATCTCGACATCTTCCCACGAGGCTTCTGCGGAAGCGTGGTCGTTCGCGGCCTGCGCGCTGACGCTGTCTTTATCATCCCGCGCGATACCGCGCCCGGCTGTGGTGGGTTTCTTCATTTCGCGGCCGCGCATCCACCAGGCCAGCCCCAGCAGAATGGCGGTAAACATCAGGAAGACAAAGTTCGGCATGCCGGGGATCAGCCCCAGCAGACCGATAACGCCTGCTGAGAGCACCATCACGCGCGGGTTGCTGAACAGCTGGCCGACCATCTGCTCGCCGATATCTTCATCGTTGGAGACGCGGGTGACGATCACACCGGCGGCGGTGGAGATAATCAGCGCCGGGATCTGTGCGACCAGGCCATCACCGATGGTCAGCAGGGTATAAGTTTCACCCGCTTCGGCGACGCTGAGGCCGTGCTGCAGCACGCCGATAGTCAGCCCGCCGATGACGTTAATCGCCATAATCAGCAGCCCGGCGATAGCATCCCCACGTACGAACTTACTCGCACCGTCCATCGAACCGTAAAAGTCGGACTCCTGGGTCACTTCGCTGCGGCGACGTTTGGCCTCGGCTTCGCCAATAAGCCCGGCGTTGAGGTCGGCGTCAATTGCCATCTGTTTGCCGGGCATACCGTCGAGCACAAAGCGCGCGCCCACTTCAGCGATACGCCCCGCACCTTTGGTGATGACCATAAAGTTGATGATGATGAGGATGGCGAACACCACGATACCAATCGCGAAGTTGCCGCCGACCAGGAAGTGGCCGAACGCCTCAACCACCCGACCCGCCGCGGCGGCACCGGTGTGGCCTTCCATCAAAATAATACGCGTTGAGGCGATGTTGAGCGCCAGCCGCAACAGGGTTGAGAAGAGCAGCACGGTCGGGAAGGCAGAGAACTCGAGGGTTTTCTGCGTAAACATCGCCACCAGCAAGATCATCAACGACAGGACGATATTGAAGGTGAAGAGCGTATCAAGCAAAAAGGCCGGCAGAGGCAGCACCATCATTGCCAGAATCAGCATGATCAGCACCGGTCCGGCCATAATTTGCCACTCGGTTTCTTTAAACGCCGGTAAGCGTAGTTTGCTGGCGAGATTAGCCATCAGTCTTTACTCTCAGTTGCGAAATCCATCGACGCAGGAACCGGAAGGTTCCCGGGTTTTTTCGGCGGAATGCCGCCGCTACTGCGCCAGCGTCGCAGGCCGTATACCCAGGCCAGAACTTCCGCGACGGCGCTATAAAGCTCACCCGGGATCTGCTCGCCAATATCACAATGGCGATAGAGCGCACGGGCAAGCGGGGGCGCTTCGAGCATCGGTACGCGGTGTTGCGCGCCCAGCTCGCGTATTTTTAAGGCGATATCGCCGGCACCTTTCGCCACCACCGTCGGCGCACTCATGCCGCCCTCTTTATAGGAGAGCGCCACCGAGTAGTGCGTCGGGTTGTTAACGATGACGTCCGCCGTTGGAATATCGGCCATCATCCGGCTGCGAGCCGCCGCGCGCTGCATCTGCTTAATGCGGCTCTTGATGTGCGGATCGCCCTCTTGTTGTTTGAACTCATCACGGATCTCCTGGCGGCTCATACGCAGCTTCTTGAGGTGACTCGTGATTTGGTGGAAGACGTCGTAGCCCACCACCGGCAGCAGGAAAAAGATCACCATCAGCAGGCAATCAAACACCATGCTCATCGCGTGGGCGATGGCCATGGGCAGCGCTTCATTAACCAGTTGAATGAAATGCGCTTTATTGTTGTAGAGGTAGAGCGCGAAGGCGCATGCCACCAGCGCCACCTTCAGGCAGCCTTTGAGCATTTCCGACATCACCTGCGCGGAGAAGAGGCGTTTCAGCCCCTGCAGCAGCGATAGTCGTTTAAGATCGACCTTCAGCGATTTGCCGCTTAAATTGACCCCGCCCAGCAGCATCGGCGCGGCAATCCCGGTGACAAAGAGACCCAGTAAGATGGGCAGCAGCGCACTGCCCATCATCTCCAGCAGAAAGCGCGCCTGATGGAACATCGACTGCGGGTCCATCACCGGCAACCGGTTAAGCACCAGCCCACTTTGCAAAAGCTGCATCATGTTGTGCGCAAATTGAGTACCGCCGGAGAGCAGCAGCGCCCAGCCGGCCAGCAGCATCAGTAAAGAACTCAGCTCTCTCGAGCGCGGGATCTGCCCCTCCTCACGAGCCTTCTGTTTTCGGTGGGGCGTGGGTTCTTCGGTTTTTTCTACGTCGCTTTCGTCTGACATGATCTGCTCAGTGCATGGGCCGCGCCCGCGCTCTTAGAAGCCCAGCGAATCGAGCAGGTCATCGACCTGATCCTGTGTCGCCATCACGCCGGCTTTGTTGCTGTCGACCTGCGGACCGTTGACCAGCGTCACCTCTTCCTCTTTCTGGCGCTGCTCCTGTGACACCTCAGGCACATACGCCAGCAGCACCTGGATAAGCTCGGTCTCAACCGTTTCAATCAGCGACATCATGCGGCGAATCACCTGGCCGGTCAGATCCTGGAAGTCCTGCGCCATCATGATCTCCATCAGGTGCTCATCGCTTTTGCGTGCCGCCTGCGGTGCCTGCTTCAGGTAATCACGGGTCTCGGTGACTAATTCCCGCGCATCGGCGAGTTCCACGGGGGCGGCAAACCAGGCATCCCAACGTGCTGCCAGCTGCTCACCGCCATTGACGATGGCCTCCTGCAACGGGCGCGCCTCTTCCACACTGGTCAGCACGCGCTCGGCGGCCTGCGCGGTTTTGCCTACTACATAGTTCAACCGTTCGCGGGTATCCGGAATGGCATCGGCCGCTTCGACAATGGTGCGATCGAGGCCTAAGTCGACCAGGCTATCGCGCATCAGACGCGCGAGCTGTCCGACGCGGGAAAAGATGCCTTTGAAATCCTCTTCAGGTTGCGTATTTTCCGCCGTCATGAGTTACCAGCCGATCTTTTCAAAAATTTTGTTCAGCTTCTCTTCAAGCGTTGCCGCGGTGAACGGCTTCACTACGTAGCCGCTGGCACCGGCCTGCGCAGCGGCGATGATGTTCTCTTTCTTCGCTTCAGCGGTCACCATCAGCACTGGCATGGTTTTCAAATTCGCATCGTTACGAATTTCCGTGAGCAGCTGTAGGCCATCCATATTCGGCATGTTCCAGTCGCTGATAACAAAGTCGAAGGTGTCGGCGCGCAGCTTGTTCAGCGCATCCAGGCCATCTTCTGCCTCCTCAACGCGGTTAAAGCCCAAATCTTTCAGAAGGTTGCGGACAATGCGTCGCATGGTGGCGAAGTCATCGACAACTAAAAAGCGTAAGTTCTTGTCGGCCATATCTGTTTCCTAAACTCATTAAGTAGAACGGGTAGTGGGGTGGTGTTTAAATTCTGCGAGCCTGGCCAGCCGAGTGGTTCAGAATGTGCTGGCTGATATGGTCCAGATCGACGGTTTCGCTCGCGGCGCCAAGGGCAATGGCTTCGCGCGGCATACCAAAGACCACGCAGCTGCGTTCGCTCTGGGCGATGGTCCATGCGCCCGCTTCACGCATCGCCAGCAGGCCGGCGGCGCCGTCGCTGCCCATGCCCGTTAAAATGGCTCCGACGGCGTTTTTCCCGGCGCAGCGCGCGACGGAGTGAAAGAGCGCATCTACCGACGGGCGATGACGGTTGATCGGCATGTCATCACTCAATTTGATGTGATAATTCGCCCCGCTGCGCGTCAGCTCCATATGGAAGCCGCCCGGCGCGATATAAACATGACCGGGCAGGACGCGGTCGCCCTCTTCAGCCTCCTGCACCGACATCTGACACAGATGGTCGAGCCGGTTGGCGAACGAGCGGGTGAAACCGGCTGGCATATGCTGAGCAATGACAATGCCGGGGCTGGTGGCGGGCATCTGCACCAGCAGCTGGCGCAGCGCCTCGGTGCCACCGGTTGATGAGCCAATAGCGATAATCTTTTCGCTGCCAATCAGCGGGCCGTGCGCAATTTTTCGCGGCTGCGGCTTACCGTCGCGGCGAGCCACTCGCGCTTTCGACGCCATACGGATTTTGTCGACAATCATCTCGCTGTATTGCGCCATGCCGTCCTGCAGACCGGTCTCCGGCTTGGTAATAAAATCAACCGCGCCCAGCTCCAGCGCGCTGAGGGTAATGTCCGATCCCCGGTTGGTCAGCGACGAGAGCATCACTACCGGCATCGGGCGCAGACGCATCAGGCGCTCGAGAAAATCGAGGCCATCCATGCGCGGCATTTCGACGTCCAGAGTGAGTACATCCGGGTTATGCTGCTTGATCAGATCGCGGGCGATGATGGGATCGAGGGCGGTCGCTACCATTTCCATGTCCGGTTGTTCATTGACGATGCGCGTCATGATTTTGCGAATCAGCGACGAGTCATCAATGCAGAGCACCTTAATCTTTTTCATCCTTCTCACTCCGCAAGGCGATAGACGGACTGTCCGAGCAAACGAAATGGACTGTTCATGTTTTGAAAATGTTCAGAGTGACCCACGAACAGCAACCCGCCAGGCTTAAGCATCTTCGCAAAGCGCTGCAGCAGCTTCTCCTGGGTGTTCTGATCGAAATAAATCATCACGTTACGGCAAAAAATGGCGTCGAAAGGAGCGGGGATATCCCACTGGCTTTCAATCAGATTGAGCTGGCGAAATTGCACGGTGTTGCGAAATTCGCTTTTGATTTTCACCATGTTCGCCTGCCCGCCGGTGCCGCGTAAAAACCAGCTTTTTTTCTGCTGTTCGGTCAGGTTGTCGATATCCGTCAGGCGGTAAACGCCCTGCACTGCTTTCTCCAGTACATCGGTGTCGATATCGGTCGCCAGCACGCGCGGGCCGGTGATACTGCGGCCCAGCGCCGCTTCCAGCGTCATGGCGATTGACCATGGCTCTTCACCGGTAGAGGCCGCCGCGCACCAGACGCTGTACATACCCGGACGCGACTGGGCATGTTTCGCCAGCGTCGGGAAGTGATACGCCTCGCGGAAAAAAGAGGTCAAGTTGGTGGTCAGGGCGTTAATAAACTCCTGCCACTCGCTGCTGGTTGGGTTATTCACCAGCAGGGCGATGTACTCTTCGAACCTGCTCAGGTTCAGTTCACGCAGACGACGAGAGAGGCGGTTAAACACCATGTCCTTCTTTTGCGGCGTCAGCACGATCCCCGCGCGCTGATAAATCAGCGCACTGATTTTTTCTAATTCATAGCTGCTTAACGTGCCCGGAAAGGACGACGAGGTTTCGGCAGATGAACGTCTATTTTTCTGGCTCATTGTCATAAGTGTTGGCTTAAACCCACAGGTTTTTTTATGCACATTGCAGGTGACGCTGAAATGAATCACCGGCTATATGCCGGTGAGTTTATTAACAGGAATAAAACATCCGGACTTATTCAGCCGTGAAAAATAGCAGCACTATTTTCACATTATTTGATAATAAGAAATTGCTTAGCGGTTACACCGGCATGCTCATTATTTCCTGGTAGGCGCTGACCAGCTTATTTCGCACCTGCACGCCAAGATTTAAAGCGATAGATGATTTCTGTATGGAAACCATCACGTCATTTAAGCCGATACCTTCCGCGCCGGAGAGATAGGCTTGTGACTGCTGTTTTGCAGATGTCTGCATTCCGCTAATATTGTTAATACTGTTAAGTAAAATATTAGAAAATTGTGAATTATTTTCTGTTTTACGCGTCGCGCTAAAGGGATTTAACGCGCTGATATCTGAGACTTGTCTGGCCTGCGACTGAATCTGATCCAATACGCCGCCTAATGTATTCATCGACATAAAAATGACCTTAATAGATATTGGCCGCAAGCTTACCATGTGGTCTGAAAAACGACATAACGTGAATAGCTGACACAAATTTCACCTTATTACCACTTAGAAAAACGGGCTTTCTGTAGATAATACGCATCCGGGAATTTTCCTGAGAAATACATTTGCGTTTATTAATTGCATACCAGATGAGCCGCGCCGTAATTATTTTTACTTTTAATTTCGGCATTCACTTTTACAGGACATTGGCATGACTGCCACAATCACCGGTAGTAAAAAGAAAGGCATTGTCGATGTAAAGGCAGTGCTCGAAAATATTCGGGCTAACCCCCGCATCCTCTTTTTTGTCGCGGCTGCGGCCGCCATTTCTATTGTTATTGCGCTGATGTTCTGGGCGAAAGAACCAGACTATCGCGTGCTCTATAGCAATATTAGCGAGGAGGATGGCGGTGCGGTTGTCACCCAACTGAAACAGATGCAGGTGCCGTACCGTTTTGCCGAGCATGACGGCTCCATTGAGATCCCGTCTGAACAGATCTACGAAGTGCGCCTCAAACTGGCGCAGCAAGGGTTGCCGAAGGGCGGCTCTGTAGGTTTTGAACTGCTGGATCAGGAGAAGTTTGGTATCAGCCAGTTCAACGAGCAGGTCAACTTCCAGCGCGCGCTGGAGGGCGAACTGTCACGCACCATCGAAACGTTAGGTCCGGTGCGCTCGGCGCGCGTCCACCTGGCGATGCCGAAGCCGTCGCTCTTTTTGCAGGATCGTAAAGAGCCCTCCGCTTCGGTGACGCTGAACCTGATTAACGGCAGAACGCTCGATTCAGGTCAGGTAAGTGCTATTGCCTTTATGATCTCCAGCGCCGTGCCGGGCCTCGGCGCCGATCGGGTGACGATTGTCGATCAGAGTGGCCACCTGATGTCGCAGAACGGTGCGCAGGCAACTCAGACCACGCAGCTGCAATATGTGCGCAAGGTGGAGTCTGATTATCAGCGCCGCATCCAGGCGATCCTCGCACCGATTGTCGGCACGCAGAACGTCAGAACCCAGGTGACGGCGCAGGTTGACTTCACTCAGCATGAGCAGACGGCGGAGCAGTATCAGCCGAACAGCCGCCCTGAAAATATGGCGATTCGCAGCCGTCAGAGCAGCAACAACGAGCAGGGTGGCAAAAATGCGGTCGGCGGCGTGCCGGGCGCGTTAAGCAACCAGCCGCCGGCACCGGTCACGACGCCGCTTGAAGATCCCGCAGCGCAGCAGGCCAACCGGCAGGGCGGTGCGAATGGTAATAACGCGGCACCCGCAGCGGCAGCCACACAAACCCTGACGCCCTATAACAAGCAGAGCGATGAGACCACCAACTACGAGGTGGATAAAACGCTGACCCACATTAAGCGCAACACCGGTGTGCTGGAGCGTCTCTCCGTTGCCGTGGTGGTGAACTATATGCCGGGCAAAGATGGCAAGCCGGTCGCGCTCAACAAGGCGCAGCTTGATCAGATCAATGCGCTGGTTAAAGAGGTGATGGGCTTCTCCGACAAACGCGGCGATACGCTGAACGTCGTCAACACCCTCTTCACCGATCAGGAGGAGGAAGCGCCTGTTCCGCTGTGGAAACAGCCTGAATTTATCAAGCTGATGCTCTCCGGTGCGCGCTATCTGTTTGTGGCACTGATCGCCTGGATCCTGTGGCGCAAGGCGGTGCAACCCTTCTGGATCCGCCATCAGGAGATGCTGATTCAGCGTCTGGAGATGGAGAAAGAGGTGCGCCAGGCCGAGCTGGATGAGCAGATCCGTAAACGACAGAGCGCGGAAACCGCCAAAGCGCAGCAGCGCGTCGAAACCGAACAGCAGGCGCAGCATCTGCGTGAAATGGCGGACCAGGAGCCGCAGGTCATCGCGCTGGTGATTCGCCAATGGCTAAATAAGGAGCAGAAGTCGTCATGAACGCCGCCGAGAAATGCGCCATAGTCATGCTGACGCTCGGTGACGAGCGTGCAGCCGAAGTCTTTAAGCACCTGAATACCCATGAAGTGACCATGATCAGTAGCGCCATGGTCGCCATGGGCACTTATACCCACGATCAGCTGGCGGTGGTAATGAAAGATTTCCGCCGCGATTCTGGCGAATTTGCGGTGCTGGATGTCAATACCAACGAATACCTGCGCAGCGTGCTGGTGAAAGCGTTGGGCGAAGAGCGCGCCAACAGCCTGCTCGAAGATCTGCTCGAGGCCAATGATGAGCGTAACGGTATCGAAACGCTCAACTTTATGGAGCCGCAGATGGTCTTCGATCTCATCCGTGATGAGCATCCGCAGATTATCGCCACCATCCTTGTCCACCTGAAACGCAGCCAGGCAGCCGATCTGCTGGCGAAATTCGACGAGCGCGAACGCAACGACATCCTGCTGCGTATCGCCACGTTCGGCGGCGTGCAGCCGGTGGCGCTGCAGGAGCTGACCGAAGTGCTCAACAACCTGCTGCATGGTCAGAATATCAAACGCAACAAGATGGGCGGTGTACGTCCGGCGGCAGAGATCCTCAACCTGATGAAATCTCACCAGGAAGATGCGGCTATCGAAGCGGTGCGCGAATACGACCAGGAACTGGCGCAGAAAATTATCGACGAGATGTTCCTCTTCGAGAACCTGGTCGATATGGAAGATCGCAGCATCCAGCGCATCCTGCAGGATATCGACAACGAATCGCTGATCGTCGCGCTGAAAGGTGTTGATGAGGCGCTGCGCGACAAGTTCTTCCGCAATATGTCCAAACGTCAGGCCGACATTATGCGTGACGATTTGAACTCCCGTGGCCCTGTGCGCATGTCGCAGGTCGAAAACGAACAGAAAGCGATCCTGCTGGTGGTGCGTCGTCTGGCGGAGACCGGCGAGATTGTGATTGGTGGAGGCGACGATGCCTACGTCTAAGACCCAGTGGCACGCCTGGCGGCCTGAAAACCTGCTCGACGACACGTCAGGCAGCGAGCCCGACCTGCGCACTGCCGTCCCGGCCAGCGATCCGGCGAGTGAAGCGGCGCTGCAAATTGAACTCTCACGCCTGCGCAAGCAGGCCGAGCAGAAAGGGTTTACCCAGGGCCAGACGCGCGGCGTGGAAGAGGGGACAAAGCTCGGCTATGCGAAGGGCTTTGAAGAGGGGCGCGAAGAGGGCATCGAGAAAGGGATGGCCGAATACCGCCAGTTACAGCAGCAGCAGACGCAGGAGTTCGCGCAGCTGATTGATAACGTCAAAATCACCCTTGATAGCCTCGACAGCGTGATGCCGGCGCGGCTGGTGCAGGTGGCGCTGATGGCGGCGCGCAGCCTGCTGGGCGAAAGCGTGGTCTCCACCACCACCAACGCCTGGCTGCTGACCCGTATTCAACAGCTGTTGCAGGAGGACACCAAACAGCTGGGACAGGTGAAGCTGTGGATCAGCCCCGAGGCCTCTGCTTCGGTTCAGGAGCAACTTGGCGAAGTACTGCACGCCCGCGGCTGGGAGCTCTGCACCGATGCGCAGATGCTGCCGGGTGGTTGCCGTCTGACGACTGACGGCGGCGAGCTTGATGCCACCACCGAAACCCGCTGGAACGAACTCTGCACCCTGAGCCGGGAGGACTTCTCCCTATGACCGCGCGGCTAAAGACATGGCTTGATGGCGTCGATCAGCGTGAAAAACGCATCGCCACGCTCCCGCTGTTTCGCCGCTACGGCCGCCTGACCCGCGCCACCGGCCTGGTGATGGAAGCCGTCGGCCTGAAGCTGCCCATCGGTACGCTCTGCATTGTCGAGCGTGAAACTGAAGAGGGGATCCAGCGGGTCGAGAGCGAAGTGGTCGGCTTTAATGGCGAGATCCTCTATCTGATGCCGCTTGAAAACGTCGAAGGCGTGTTGCCGGGGGCGCGGGTTTACGCACTGGGTAACAACACCAAAGGCAAACTGTTGCCGCTGGGGCCGGAGCTGCTGGGGCGCGTCCTTGATGCCAGCGCCCGCCCGCTCGACGGCCTGCCGCCGCCGAACACCAACGATCGCGGGCCGCTCTTTACGCCGCCGTTTAACCCCTTACAGCGCGATCCGATTAAAAACGTGCTCGACGTCGGCGTGCGCGCCATTAACGGTCTGCTGACCGTCGGGCGCGGTCAGCGTATGGGTCTGTTTGCTGGCTCCGGCGTCGGTAAAAGCGTGCTGCTGGGGATGATGGCGCGCTTTACCAAAGCGGATGTGATTGTCGTCGGGCTGATTGGCGAACGTGGCCGCGAGGTGAAAGATTTTATCGAAAACATCCTTGGCAAAGAGGGGCTTAAACGCTCGGTGGTGATCGCCGCCCCGGCCGATGTTTCGCCGATATTACGTATGCAGGGCGCGGTCTATGCCACTCGTCTGGCAGAAGATTTCCGCGATCGCGGCCAAAACGTCCTGCTGATTATGGATTCTCTGACCCGCTACGCGATGGCGCAGCGTGAAATCGCGCTGGCCATCGGCGAACCGCCCGCCACTAAAGGCTATCCGCCTTCGGTGTTTGCCAAACTGCCCGCGCTGGTTGAGCGCGCCGGGAATGGCATTAAAGGCGGCGGTTCGATCACCGCGTTCTATACCGTGTTGACGGAAGGGGACGATCAGCAGGATCCGATCGCCGACTCGGCGCGTGCGATCCTCGACGGTCACGTGGTGCTCTCCCGTCGCCTCGCGGAGTCGGGCCACTATCCGGCGATCGATATCGAAGCCTCGATCAGCCGTGCGATGACAGAGCTTATCGATCCGGCGCACTACAAAAAGGTGCAGCGCTTTAAACAGATGCTCTCCTCGTATCAGCGCAACCGCGATCTGGTGAGCGTGGGGGCCTATGCCGCCGGCAGCGATCCGCTGCTTGATCGGGCCATTGCCCTCTATCCGAAAATGGAAGCGTATCTGCATCAGGGCATCCATGAGTCTTGTGAATATGACGACTCCTATAACGGACTTTCGGCACTCTTCCCACAGGACAACAACGCGTAATGTGAAGGTGAAATGATGGCGAGCCAAAACCCGATGGATGTCCTGCGCGAGCTGGCAGAGAAGAAACTGAACGACACCACCACCCGTCTCGGTTCGGCGCGCCAGACCCACCTTAACGAAACCGCACGGCTCGATCAGCTCAAGACCTATGCGCAAGAGTATCGCGAGCAGATGCAATCAACGATTGTCGGGCAGGGCGTATCCATTATGGCTCTGCAGGCGCACCAGCACTTTTTGACCTCGCTGGATGGCGTCGTGGCGCAACAAGTCAGGAGAGTATCTGCCAGTCAGTACACGGTGGATAACGTGCAGGAAGCATGGAGAAAAGATAAGCAGCGGCTGAATGCTTTCGAAGCACTGAAAAACCGTGCCGACGCACAGCGATTATTAAAAGAGAACCGACTGGAACAGAAGATGATGGATGAGTTCGCCCGTCGCGCCAGTCAAAGGAATAAATAAGATGATTATCCAACATTCACTCCCGGCCTCGACCGTTGACGCTGCACGTCAGACCGCTTCCGCATCGTCCGCGCAGGAAGAGGGGCGCTTCGCTGGCGAACTGAAAAAGCAGCTCTCATCAGGAGAGGCGCAAGACGCGCGGCAGAACGCCTCGCCGCAGGAGAGCATGAAAAAGCCCGCTGATAAAAAAGCGCAGCTCGCTGACGCAGCGCCAGCCACGACGGTGTTACCTGCCGACCTGCTTACTCAGGCGGCGAATACCCTGCCGATGCCGCTTGATACCGCTACCACCACCGCGGATGCGCTGCTGGCGCAGGGCATACAGACGGCGCAGCCCGATCTGGCCGCACTGCCGCAGGTGAGCGCCGAGCCAGCGCTGGCTGCCACTCCGGCAAGCCCGCTTCTCGCCGCTGCGCTGCCGGCTGAACCGCAGGCAGGCGATCCGCTGACCCAGGTGAATTTCACCGCCGTGCTGGATGAGCAAAAGCCAACACAGGATCTGCCCGCAGGCGTTAAGCCGCAGCCGGCCCGGCCCGAGGCGCAGCCCGCAATGCCGTTAACCGCGAGCACTGTTGAGGGTAAAGCGCCATCGTTAACCTCTGCCGACAGCAGCCCCCAGGCGACCACACCCGTGGCGGCTCCCCTCAGCGAGAGCCTGACGCAGGCGCTGCATAATCTCAAAGCCGCGGAGCCGGTTGCCACGCCGCATATCGTCGCCCAGGCCGCGCCAGTGACGGCGACCGCTCCTGCCACGGCGATCGCCACCTCAACCGTTGCCACCGCCACGTTGCAGGCGGAGGTCGGTACGCCGGGCTGGCAGCAATCACTGGGACAGCAGATTGCCGTCTTTAGCCGCAACGGCGTGCATCACGCAGAGCTGCGTCTGCATCCCGAAGAGTTGGGGGCGCTGCAGGTGAGCCTGCGGGTGAATAACGATCAGGCGCAGGTCCATTTTGTCTCCGAGAGCCACCACGTTCGTGCGGCGCTGGAGTCAGCGATGCCGACCCTGCGCACCATGCTTGAGCAGTCCGGTCTCTCACTCGGGCAGAGTAGCGTGGGCGCAGACACCCCCTCTTCGGCAGGCGATGCCTATTCCGGCAATGCATCTGGACAAGGAAAGTCTGAGAGCGGGCAGGGCGAAGTGAGTCATTCACCCGAAGATGAGACCCCCGTCGTAACGCGTGTTATGCATTATTCGCGCGGAATCAATACCTTCGCTTAATAGCCGGACGTGAACTGGCAAGGTGCTGACACTAATTTCAGTTTTTCAATGAATTGTCCTGGATGGGTGCTGTATTAAAATAACGGCATTCCATCAGGTCATTCGCCAGTCGCATGATTCTTGATTTAATTTTTACTACAGAGTTATCCATCAAATGCCGAAGAAAAAAAATGCAGCGCCAGGCGGGAAAAAAAGCCCGCTGTTAATTTTACTCATCCTGTTAGTTATCCTGGGTGTCTGCGCAATTGGCGCTTATGCCTATGTGGAAATCAGTAAATTAAAAAATCAGGTCACCAATATTAATGACGGTAAAGCAACTTCCGCTCCGGTCGTAGAAGCAGTGCCGGTCTATATGGATCTCGATACATTTACCGTCAGCCTTAAACCGGACGCCCACGACAGCGACCGCATTCTTTATATCGGCCTGACGTTGAAAGTTGCCAATGCTGAAACGAAAACCCTGCTGGAGCAACATTTACCGGAGATTCGCAGCCATTTACTGGTGCTCTTTTCTCAACAGACTGCGGCTGAATTAACTACCGACCAGGCAAAAGAGCTGCTTGCGCAAAAAACCCAGGATGTAGTTAATACATCAATCCCGGGTCAGAAGAAACCGATGGTAACGAACGTCCTGTTTAATGCATTTATCTTACGGTAATCAGTATGTCGGACAGTATTTTATCCCAGGATGAGATCGACAATCTTCTGAATGGCGGGCCCAGCAACACTGAAAATAGTGAGCCAGCTGCCCCCGCATCGCCAGAAGATAATATTAAGCCTTACGATCCGAATACGCAGCGTCGTGTTGTCCGTGAGCGTTTATATTCGCTAGAGATCATCAATGAACGTTTTGCGCGCCAGTTTCGCATCGGCTTATTTAATATTTTGCGACGTAGCCCGGACGTCACCGCAGGGAATATTAAGATTCAACCGTACCATGAGTTTGCGCGTAACCTGCCGGTGATGACCAGCCTGAATCTGATCAACATGAACCCGTTACGCGGTACGGCGCTCTTCGTCTTCTCGCCGAATCTGGTCTTCACGGCGGTGGATAACCTGTTTGGCGGTGATGGGCGCTTCCCGACTAAGGCGGACGGACGTGAATTTACCCCAACCGAGCAGCGCATTATTCAGCGCATGTTATCGATGGCGCGTGAGGCCTATGACTATGCATGGACCTCAATTTTCAAAATTAAAACTGAGTTTGTGCGTTCTGAATTACAGGTGAAGTTTACCAATATCACCTCTTCACCGAACGATATTGTGGTGACCACGCCTTTTCATGTCGATATTGGGTCGCACAGCGGTGAGTTACAGATCTGTATTCCGTTTAGCATTATTGAACCGATTCGCGAACTGTTGACCAATCCACCGCTGGAAAACTCGCAGCATGAAAATAACCAGTGGCGCAGTTCGTTAGCCACGCAAATGCGTGATACCGAACTGGAGTTGGTGGTGAAGTTTGCTGAGATCTCCACCCGTCTTTCAAGAATTATGAAACTGAAACCGGATGACATTATTCCGCTGGATAAACCCGAACAGCTTGGCGGGTTTGTTAATGACGTGCCGGTGATGACCGGAAAATACGGCAGCGCGAATAATCAATATGCCATCCAGGTTGATGCATTACACAATTCAACATTGTTAGGTTTAAAGAAGGAGTAATTGTCGTATGAGCGATATGGAACATGAATCAGGCTCAAATAAGTCTTCGCTCGGCGACCTCTGGGGCGACGCAATGAGTGAACAGTTGTCCAGTGAAAATAGTGCCGAGGTGCATTCTGAGGCGGATGATGTAATGGTGAATTTATCTGAAGATTTAAATCTGGTGCTCGATATTCCGGTGAAAATGACCGTGGAATTAGGGCGCACCAAAATGACGATCAAAGAGTTATTGCGACTCAGCCCAGGCTCCATTGTTTCACTGGATGGCCTGGCCGGTGAACCGCTTGATATTTTGATCAATGGTTATTTAATCGCGCAGGGCGAGGTAGTGGTGGTCTCCGATAAATTCGGTATCCGTATTACTGACATTATTACCCCTTCTGAGCGCATGCATCGTTTGAGCAGATAATGAATACGCAGTCGCTTAATGCTGTTCAGCCCGTCTCTGCAGCGCCAGCAATGGCGCCTGTTGGTACCGGCAATATTATCGGCGCGCTGGCGCTGGTGATCCTGCTAATGGCGGCTATCGCCTGGATCGCCCGCCGCACTGGCGTCGCTACACGAATGGTAAAGGGACATAACATTCTTAGTGTGAAACACACCCAGTCAATCGGTGCGCGCGAGCGCCTGGTGGTGGTCGAAGTGGACGACAAATGGCTGCTGCTGGGCGTGACGCAGAACAACATCACTAACCTGATGACGATGGAGAAACGGGCAGACGTTGAGGAGCTTAAAGCCGCGTCACTCCTCCCGACTTTTCAGAGAGCGTTAGTGAACTGCATCGCCCGGCGTAAAGGTGAGAGTAAATAAGATGAAACGTAACACTCGCCTGCTGATGCCTCTGTGCGGGCTTGGCCTGGCGCTCGCCGGATGGCTACTCCCGGCCCAGGCGGCGCTGGCAGCCAACAATGACATTCTGCTCTCCCACTCGGCAAACGGTGAGAGCTGGTCGCTGCCGGTCCAGACCCTGGTGCTGCTGACATCGCTCACTTTTTTGCCCGCCATCCTGCTGATGATGACCGGCTTTACCCGCATCGTGATTGTGCTGGGACTGCTGCGCAGTGCGCTCGGTACGGCAAGCACCCCGCCCAACCAGGTGCTGCTCGGGCTGGCGCTCTTTTTGACCTTCTTCGTGATGTCGCCAGTGTTGAACCGGGTCTATGACGAAGCATGGGTGCCGCTGTCGCAGGACAAGATCTCCATGGAGGTCGCCATTGAGAAGGGCTCACAGCCGCTGCGCGCCTTCATGCTGAAACAGACCCGTGAAGGGGATCTGGCGCTTTTCTCCCGTATCGCGAACGCTGGCGACTTCGCTAACGCCGACGCGGTGCCGATGAGCATTCTGGTGCCCGCATTTGTCACCAGTGAGCTGAAAACCGGCTTCCAGATTGGCTTCACGCTGTTTATTCCCTTTCTCATCATTGACCTGGTGGTCGCCAGCATTCTGATGGCGCTGGGGATGATGATGGTACCGCCGGCGACGATTTCGCTGCCCTTTAAGCTAATGCTGTTTGTGCTGGTGGATGGCTGGCAGCTGATTATTGGTTCCCTCGCGCAGAGCTTCTTTTAGCAAGAGAGTAAAAAATGACACCTGAAAGTGTAATGTCGCTGGGGTTCCAGGCCACCAAAGTGGGGCTGATGATCGCCACCCCGCTGCTGTTAGCCGCGCTGGCTGCTGGCCTGCTGGTCAGTATTCTGCAGGCCTCGACGCAGATCAACGAAATGACCCTGTCGTTTATTCCCAAGATCCTGACGCTGGTGGTGGTGCTTATCGCCTGCGGCCCGTGGATGTTGACCACGCTGGTTGACTACATGCGCGGCCTCTTCACCAGCTTGCCTTATCTTATTCGCTAAGTATGTTTACGCTCTCGCTGGTTCACCTCTATGACAACGTAAACCAGTACTTCTGGCCCTGTTTGCGCATGCTGGCGCTGTTCGGCGCCGCGCCGATTTTCAGCGAAAAGCCGCTCAGCTCCCGCTTTAAGGTGGCGCTGGCGCTGTTAACCGCTTTTCTTATCGCGCCACAGCTGCCCGCCAGCAACATTGCTATCGCTTCGCTGGAAGGGTTCTGGGCCTGCTGCCAGCAGCTGATTATCGGCATCGCCATTGGCCTCTCCGTCCAGCTGATTTTTGTCGCCGTGCGCCACGCGGGCGAGATCATCGGTATGCAGATGGGGCTCTCCTTTGCCATGGTTTACGATCCTGGCGGCGGCCCGAGTATGCCGGTGGTGGCGCGCCTGTTAAACCTCTTTGTTACGCTGCTGTTTCTCACTTTTGATGGCCATCTCTATATGCTCGAAGTGCTGGCCAGCAGTTTCACCGCTTTTCCGATCAATGCCGCACCGCTGGGGGCCGACGGCTTTATGGCGATGGTCAGCGCCGGAGAGATGATCTTCCGCTACGGTATGATGCTCGGCCTGCCGGTCATTACCTTGCTGCTGTGCCTCAACCTGACCATGGGGCTGCTCAACCGCCTGTCGCCGCAACTCTCCATTTTCGTCATTGGTTTTCCCATTTCGTTAACCGTCGGCATGGTCGCCATGTCGCTGGTGATGTTCACGCTGGCTCCCTTCTTCGAAAATATGATGGGCGGCATTTTTGACCGTCTGTTCGTGATCCTTACGGGGTTCAGATAGCCATGAAGGAAAGCTGCTTTTTACCGCACTATTTTTCACTTTTCGTCACCGGAGGTGACGTTTTCCAGGGAAGAGGTTATGAGCCTGAAATCCTCCGTCAGTACCGCTAATGTTTTGATTTACAGCGAAGATCACTTTTCCGCGATGGGGCTGATCACGCTGATAAAGCTCTATCGCCCCAACTTACGCGTCAGCTATATCAACAGCCTTGAGGAGGCGAGCCGGGCGACGGGGAGTAAGCTGCGTATTCTGGTGGCGGTGGCAACTCAGGCCACCAATCTGATGTCGTTGATGCAGACCACCCACTATTTGCGCGAGCTGAAAGCGGAGTTGCCTTGTCTGCTGCTGTGTGAGGATTTCGATCCCGTGCTGCCCGCGTTGCTGCCGGATATGCCCCGGCTCGGCCTTAACGCGCCGATTCGCACGGTGTTTGACTCGATTACCGGCCTGATGTCGAAAAAGCGCGCGAAGCAGCAGGATCTCTCTGCATTGCCGCTACTGACGCACCGCCAGCGCGAGGTGTTATGTCTGCTGGCGTCCGGCTCCAGCGCGCAGGAGGTCTCCTCCACGCTCGGCATCAGCCTGAAAACTGCCTATGTGCACCGGCGCGATATTTTAACGCGCCTCAACATTGGCCCGAGCTACTACCGCGGCGTTTTTACCGGTCGTCTGGCGTAATATCCCGGGCGCAGAAACAGGAAAGCCCCGGCGAGTCGCACAATGGCTGACCCGCCGGGGCTCTCCTTGATAACCCGCCGCTGCGGCGCCCGTTGCCGGGCGCGCCTCTTATTGCAGGGTTGTCATGGTGCCTGCAGCGAAATCGAGCTGCGGGCTTCTTTTCATCGCCCGTGAAGGCGGTACACAAAGACTACAGGTAAAACCGTTAAACATATGCTCCGGCGTGCTGACAAAATTGCCACCGCAGCAGTCGCACTGGGTCTGCTTCAGCATGCCGCCCTCCATAAAGCGCAGCAGTGTCCATGCGCGGGTGAGACCCAGTACCGGCTCCTCATCCGCTTGCGCCAGACCGTGCTCCAGATACATACGGTAGGCTTTAATCATCAGCTCTACAGAGCGACCTTTTTCTGCCCTCTGCAAATAGCAGTAAATATTGTAGAAGATTGACGAGTGAATATTCTGCTCCCACGACATATACCAGTCAGCGGAGAAGGGGAGCATACCCTTCGGCGGCGAATCGCCCTTCAACTCTTTATAAAGTTTTAGCAGACGACGGCGGCTTAAATTCGTTTCACTCTCAAGAACCTGCATCCTCGCACCGAAATGAATTAACTCCATCGCGATTTGCGCGTCTTTAATTTCAGACATGATGCTTTTCTCTTCCAGCATTATCTCGCTCATTACGCTGCCTCGTTACCGTTATTATCAATGGCGTTAAGCAGGTTGCTCGACAGAATAATCCCGGTATGCAGTCGTTGCAGCGCATCGATACGGGAATCTTTTGTCAGGCAATTTATCACCACATCATCATCGATACGCAGGCGGCTGATTAGCTGCCCGGTAGAGGCGAGTTTAATCAGTTGCGGCAGCGATAAGTGGTTGAGCGTCTCCAGCGTGGCGTCGTTTAAGCCGAGGCGGAAACCGGCGGCAATCTTATCTTCACGGATCAAACGCTGAGCCAGTAATAAATAGGAAAGGTTCAGATCCTGAATAGACTGCATTTGTTCTTCAAAATTGTGTTCGTTCATAAGTTGCTCCCGTAACACCACACCGGATGCGGTATTACTATTATTTAACAATAAATATGCGAGCAACCACTTTATTTCGATAAGAATAAACTAACTAATAAAAGAAACTTTACACTCTTATTTTGCAGGCGATATTTTTTATTCCTGCATATATATGTCTTTAAGTTGTTCCTTAAGACGGAAATAAGATTACACATTTGACTTAATTCAAACAATCGCCTAAATGAGGAAAAAAGCGGATCATTGCCGTTCTGTTACTATTGTTTCAGGTTGATCTCTTTATTTTCAATGTGTTGCATCACTATTGCTGGTGCATTTTCTTTAATTACATAATAGAAAACCCTGAAATGAAAAAGATTCTTCTTTTCAGATAATTTTTATCTTATTGAATTTTCAGATACCTGAAAAATATATTATATAACCACACTCCGTCTTCAGAAGAGCGACTAAGCAACCTGGAATGCGTCAACTGCTCACTGTGGTTGTGGTTTTTAGCGGTGCAACAGCGTTTTCTGTGTAATGCAAAGATAGTGAACGTACAGCAAACTCACCCGGCGGCAGGGACTGTTTCACGTTTGTTAGCCCTGGCCCCCTGGTGCGTGTTAAATGAGGAGCGGCAGTCATGCGTGTTGCGATAGCGTTAGCCATGTTGTTGTCAGAAGCATTGCCCGCGTGGGCTGATGCACTCCCTGCGCCGCAAAACCAACAGGTTGCGGGCCTGATCCGCACACCGATAATGCTACCGGTGACACTTGAGAACGGCCAGCCGGCGCTACTGGATGCGTTTGTCACCCGCCCGGCAAATAGCGAGCCTGCGCCGGTGGCACTTATTACCAACGGTACGGCGGACACCGCCGGGTTTGACCGCTTCGTGATGAACCCGAACCGCTACGCCTCGACGGCGATGGCTTTCGCCCGCCACGGCTATGCGGCGGTGGTTGTGCTGCGCCAGGGGTATGGGCAGTCGAGCGGTGCGGCGGAGTATACGGGTGGATCGTGCGCGCAGCCGCACCATCGACTGGCGGGTGAGCGCGACCGCAGCACCTTGCTGGCAGCGCTGAAGGCAATTCGCCAGCAGCCGTGGGCCTCGCCGAAGCAGGCGGTGTTGGTCGGGATCTCCTCCGGCGGTTTTGCGATGCTGGCGACCGGCGCGGCGAACCCGCCCGGTGTGCAGTCGATAATTAACTTTGACGGCGGGCGCGGCGCGCTGGATGGCAAATCTTTCTGCGATCAGCCTGGCTTGCTGAAGGTGCTTACCGATTACGGTAAGAGAACTACAATTCCGTCGCTGTGGCTCTGTGCTGCCAACGATCGCGCCTTTCCCCCGGCAACGGCGAAAGCGATGTTCAGCGCATATCAGCGGGGCGGTGCGCCCGCGCAGTTCGTCGCGATGCCGGCGTTTGGCGAGAATGGGCATACTTTTATGGACTCGGCTCCGGAGGCGTTCTGGTGGTCGTCGGCCGCGCACTTCTTACAGCAGCAGGCGCTGCCCTATCAACCCATTGCCGCGCTGCCGCAGACGCAACTTCCTGTGCCGTCGGTACTGAATGAGGAAGGGCGCAAAGCGTTTCAGGAATATGCTGCATCACAACGCTATGAGAAGGCGTTCGCCATCGACGCGCAGGGGGACTGGGGTGTTGCTTACTGGGCGAGAACGCGCGACGAGGCGGCGGAAAGCGCGCTTGGCTACTGCGCAAAACAGCGGGAAGCTGGCAAGGCGAGATGTCACCTCTACACTATTAATAATGAGGTTGTACCTGAACAGACCGTGCAACGTTAGTGAAAATCAGGAGGAACGATGAGACCACCGATGACCGATGACGAAATCACGTTACTGAAAGCGGACCTCGATAAGCTGGGGGAGAGCCAGCTGGTGGGGATTGAGGCCTACGAGGCGCTGCATCTGCTGGAGATCCGCAGGATGACGGCGAAGCTGGAGCATATTAAGCGGTTGCTGGGGAGCGAAGAGAACGAAGTGTAACGCCGGGCGGGTTCCCTGAAGTTTTGCGAGAAGGGTTCCAGTTTCGAAACGACGCGCTACTATAGAGCGGTTTTTCCTTGCCGATTGTAGGGTTTTATTTTTATTGTTTTGGCGCGTCTGCCACAGCAGGCGTCGGGATTGACCTCCTGAAAACCCTCATCGGCAACAGAGCTGTTCTGTTGTGCGTTCGGTTACCTCTCAATGGTGGGCCGGGCGGGGGCGTCGCGAGACGCGCCGGTATCCGATGGGCCGGTAAGGTCAACCCCGTTCAGCCCGCCTCCCATGAGTTTGACCTCTCTGGTGGCGGAGATCATGACTGCCATTGGAGAATGTCTTATGACGAAAACCCTTACGAAAACCCAGCGCCACTGTATTGTCGGCTACCGCCCGAACCGCGGCGACACCAGCACACCCGCTCTGCAACTGAAAGGTAAATGGCTGCGCGAAGCAGGCTTTGAAACCGGCGTGCATGTCACGGTGCAGATATCGAAAGGCTGCATCGTACTCCTTCCCGATAATGACACCGTGCATGAACTGCGTGTGCAGCTTGAACAGGCCAGGGCGGTGATTGATAACGTCAGGGAAGGTGTGAGGGGGGTTTAGAGTTGGGGGTTATTTTGTTTAATGGTTTTGAAGGCTTAATTGACGGTAGCCTGGTAATGCGAAACCAGTCAAAAGGGGCGGTAAGCGCCCCTGAGTAGATTCTGATTTATACGTTGATAGAGGGTATGAGATTAATTGCGCAGGCTCTCATCTTTAGTCATCCTTATATTCCTACTACGCATTTGCGGCAGTAAGAATCATCAAGGCAACTAGTTTAAGGGGACTTAATCCGCAAACTGCGCTTTATGATAAGAAATGCGTCCTTACTCTATTAATATTCAAGCAACGACTTTTAAGCCCACAATCTAACCATAAATACTAGCGATGATAAGCAAATCATAAAATCTTTAATCAAACCCTTCAAGTAAGTCATTTACACCATTGGATGTATCTAAAATAATATCGTTAAGGATCTTACTCGCAGCTTGTTTATATATTACAGGAGTCATGAGAGTATGTCTGAATTGGAGTATTATTCCTATGATGTCTGGGATTATTTCATTGCTAAAAACTACAACATCTCCATCTTTAGTAGAGATTATTGTGTTTTCTGGTAGTTTCAATGTATCAAAATACAATCTATCGTAATAATCTTTTTCTTTGAAAAAATATTCTGGATTTCTTAATCTTATTATTTCAAAAACAGTACTCCTGAGAGATGTTGGGTATGTTATATGGGTTACATAGTCACGAAAACCTATAAAACTGTTCTCGAAAGTATTGTTGGAAGAGTCCTCGTATCCGAAAACGTCAAAGTCACCGAGGCTTGCGTTGCTATAAGGCGTCAAAAGAAGTCGCATGTCAGTAAAATAGCTAATGCTCGTCCAGATTTCTTTATCACTTTCACTGAGAACATTAAGAGATTCAATTTTTTCTGCATGGTTGAAATACTCATCCAGACATTTTCGTAATATAGATTTTCTAAAAGAGGCGTAATCTATATCAGAACAAAGTTCAATAATATTTTTGAATTTCACCGAACTATTACTTTCATACATTTTTAATAATAACTGATCTCTTTTATCTTTAACCTCAATACAAATAAATTCAGCGCAAAAGTATTCCATAAGTGATTTATGAGACCAGCGATATAGCGCTCCTTCCTTTATAAATAGGGGCACTGAATATGTAAGATCACTGATGAAAGTTATTGGTTTGACACTTATCCCTTTAAGTTTTCCTGTTATTTCAGTAAGAGCCCTTTCAAGTTCCCCTCTACTAAACTCTAATCGTCCATTGTTTTTTAAACACCAAAAAGCTAACCGACGCAAAATTATGCTGAAATCCGTTATATCCAGTCCAGATTCTTTTCTTCTAACGTAACCCGTTTCTTTACTAAGGTCGTGAGTCTCAAAAAGTGCCTCAAAAACTTGACTATAAAAAAGATCTTTACGACGTGGAATAACTGGTTTGTATTTATAAGAGCAAAAAAGGAGCGAAACATATAAAGGCGTTGTTAAAAACTCAATGATGGCACTATTATCTTTCTCTTTCATTAATTTTATTTCAGAAATCAATTTATTAGAAAGTATTAGGCTGTTACCAATCTTTGATGAGTTAATATCATACAATCTTATTAAATTATAAGACTGGTTTATATCTAATGGTTTTATTTTGAATCTGTTAAAAGCGTGTAACTCGAGAAGTGATTGGTCTGGCCTTGATGTAATGATTATTTTTGAATCAGGCATTTCATCACTAAAAGTTTTTATCCTTTTAATCAAATCGTTTTTTATATCAAAGGGGATTTCATCTACGCCATCAAAGAAATAAATAAATGGAATTTTTTGTAGTATGTTATCGTCGTTGGGACTATCTAATCCGATTAAACTTTTGATTTGCTCATTAATCGGTGCGTTAGTGAGACTTCTTAATTCTATGTATATAGGAACTTCTTTTGAGTAGTCAATAACGTCGATGACAATTTTTTTCATTAACGTCGATTTGCCCATTCCAGCGTTATCTATAATTAGTATGTTCTGAAACCGACTTAAGAGACTATCACCTCTATGAACCACATATTCACTTATCTCTCTAGAGTCTAATGTTGAAAGAGTTAATGGGACGTATATATCATTAACTTTTTTTAGAATATTTGGAAACGCTAAGGAATTAATAAGTGAACATTGCGCCCTTGTTTTTGCTAAATAATCAGACATCTGACTTTTAAGCTTGATTATATTTTTTTCTTTATTATAAAAATCTATACTCCTGTTAAAAATAAAGGGGAGGATTTTTTCTTCAAACAGTTTTGCAGCCCAAGGCTTGGCTAATTCGACAGCATGCTCAATAGTTATCATCTATGCCCCCTTTTCAAAAGAAATAACTTAACAATAATATATTACACTTAACCTATTAAAGAGAAAACTACTAAAGACTGCATTTCTTATATCCTTTGAAGCAAGAAAAGTGCTTACAATTGTTATGACCCCTTAAAAGGGCACAAAGTATAAGGGATAACACATAACGCTAACGAAAGGACCTGGGCGATTTGAACTGGGACCGACCGACAACAAAAAAGCCCGCAGGGCTTGCGCCGTGCGGGCTCTTAGGACTTCATCGGATGACTCTGGTAATCACCGATGGAGAATTTTGGTGGAGCTGGCGGGAGTTGAACCCGCGTCCGAAATTCCTACATCCTCGGTACTACATGCTTAGTCCGTCTTTACATTCGCCGGCCAGCTGCGGAAGGACACGCTACTGACAGACTAGCCTGATTAGTTTTAACGCTTCAACCCCAGGCAGGGCGTCCGCGCGATCTCTTTTGGGTTTGACCTCTCTTGATCCCCGTCCTAAGAGCGGAGGCTAGGGAGAGAGGGCTCTAAGCAGGTTATTAAGCTGCTAAAGCGTAGTTTTCGTCGTTTGCGACTATTTTTTTGCGGCTTTTTACGAGGCCAACCGCCCCTCGGCATGCACCTTGGGTTTCGCGAATCCCGTCGAATCCAGAATCAGCCCCAAAAGTGTGAAAAGGAGTATAGCAAACTTTCACCGTGACATGCCAGTCCATATCCACGTCGTTTTTGTTTTCAATAATTTGCCTGTTTTTTAACCGCCCAAAAGAGCAGGATGTTTTATAGAAAAATAATTATTTCTCACGTAATTAAATAAGCTAAACCCAGCAGTAATAATATTAATAACAGCTTAATAATATATTATACATCGTGATTTTCTTTACATTCCCACCGCGATTAATTCAGTTTCTATTAATCTCTTTATGCACGAAATTAAGTAGGCTTAATTGCTGATATATCCATGCAAAATATATTGTGTATCGAAAGTAATTGTTATTAATTTGTGACTTAAAACGTTGCCTAAATACAGAAGCTTGTTTATATCTTTCTTATTGTAAGAATTTATTAAATGATGATGGATTACCATAATAAATGAAAAACAATGACTTAGGTATTCTTTGCCACAGCTGTCTCACCCCCATTCCCTGTCACATCTATTGATTAGGTAACCCGTAATCCTGCGCAAAAACAGATGCCCGCAGGCGCTCAAATATTGCTTTCGCTTCCGAGGTGAAAATATGGCCCCGCAAAATAGTCTTCCTGGTTCCGTCGACGTAATAAACCAAAAAACTGGCGATGTTGTTGCTCAATATGCGAAAGGCAGCGACAGGATCGTAAATTTAACTGACACCAGCATCGTACGCGTAAATGCATCGCAGGAGTCGGTGAATTTCTTCGAGCGTGAAGGCAATGACCTGATCGTCCATATGAAAGATGGCTCCACGGTCCGTTACAACAGCTTCTTTACCGTGGATAGCGAGGGCCTGCACAGCGAGCTGATTTTCGAGGATGAACTCGGCACATACCAGGCAGCCTTCCCGTACGCAGCTGCCGCAGGGCCTGCTACTGCAGAAGCCATCGTTCCGGCGTTCAGCGAAGTGGCACTCGGATCGCTGGTGGGTGCCAGCGGCTTCTCGGGCCTTGCGGTGCTCGGCGGCCTGGCTGCTGTTGGTGGCATTGTCGGGGTGGCTGCTGCAGCGAGTAGCAATGGAGGCGGCAGTAATAATGGCGGCGGCGATAACGGCAGCGGTGGTGGTGACAACGGCGGTGGTAACAACGGCGGCGGGGACAACGGCGGCGGGGAAACGCCTGCTATCCCAACGCTCAGGATTAACGCGATTGCTTCCGATAATATCATCAACCTCGTCGAATCTACCGAACCGCAGCTGCTAAGCGGAGTGACGGAAGTCGTAAATGCAGGCAGTACCGTCACCATCAGCGCTAACGGACAGACCTGGACCACCACAGTCCAGGATGATGGCAGCTGGAACGTCTGGCTCACGCCTGAAGATCTCAGCGCCTTTGGGCAGGGTTTGCACGTTCTGAGATTTGCCCTGTTCTCGGGATCGGACGCCGTCGCCACGGCAGATTCAGAAATAATCATTAGTACCACGCCGCCGGTGCTTGAGCTTACTCAATTCACCCCAGGCGATATCCTCGATCAGGATCAGCACGTGGCAGATAAAATTGTCCGCGGCTTTGTTGGAGCTGAGGATGCCGGCAGCACCATTTTCGTGACGCTCAACGGTCGCACCTACTCGGCGATTGCCAATGCTGAGGGGCAGTGGGAGCTGGTTATCCCTGCGGCAGACATGGCGCTGCTGGAGGATCGGCAGAGTTACACTCTTCTTTATCGCGCGGTGGATATTGCCGGTAACGTCAGCGAAGAGACACGCACCTTTAGCACCAACTTCAACACCCCGGATATCACGATCAATCCGGTCGCCACTGATAACATCATCAACAGTGCCGAAATTCTTATTACCCAGGTCCTCTCGGGCCAGACCTATAACATTCCGCCTGGCCAGCTGGTGACCATTACTCTCAACGGCAAAACCTACTACGCCGAAGTGATGGGGGATGGCAGCTGGAAAACCTCGATACCGGCGGGCGATCTCGGTTTATTGCCTCAGGGCGATAGTGCACTGACCGTCACCGTTAACGATGCGGATGGCAACGCGATCGTGCGAACCGTACCCATTAACGTCGACACGACTCTGACCGGTGTGGCCATCGCGATCCTCTCTACCGACGACTATCTCAACGCCAGCGAAGCGGAAAATCCGCTCGAAGTGCGCGGCGTTACCACCGTCTTTGGTGAAGGGGTAACGATTTATGTCACCGTCAACGGCATCAACTACCCGGTAACCAGCATTGATGCCTCCGGACGCTGGAGCGTCACTATTCCATCGGAAGATTTGCTGCGCCTGCAAGATGGCGCGAACGTGATCATCGCCACGGTGGAGCTTGACGATCAGAGCGCGCAAGACTCACGTACCCTGAATGTGCAAGTTCACCGCCTGCCTGATCCGGTAATGGATGCGCCGTTTGGCGATGGCTATCTCAATGCAGCAGAGAAAGGGGTCGATCAGGTACTGAGCGGCAACACCGGCCTGACCAGCATCGGACAGCGCGTCACCGTCCAGGTGGCGGGCAAAACCTACCAGGCAACGGTCGATAACGACGGAACCTGGAAAGTGACCATTCCGGCCGGCGATCTGCAAACCATCCCGGATGGCCTGGTCACCGTGACGGTTAACGCCAGTGATGCGGCCGGCAATACTACGCCGCTCACCGGGACGGCGATTGTCGATACCCAGTTCCCGGCGCTCAGCCTGCTGCCGCTGACCAATGATGGCAAACTGAACGGCGCTGAGCTGGGCCAGGATCAGATTTTAAGCGGCGTAAGTGGCGTTAGCGAGCAGGGTCAGACTGTCGTTATTACCCTGAATGGCAAAACCTACACCACGGTAGTGGGCAGCGACGGTAACTGGCAGCTTACGCTGCCTGCCGCCGATCTGAGCGCGCTGCAAACCGGTAGCTACCCATTGACCGTCACGCTGACCGATGCAGCAGGTAATAGCACCACCGTTACGCAACCGGTTAATGTTAAAACCAGCGGCGTACAAATCGGCGTCCAGCCGCTGACGGACGGTAACGCCCTTGATGCGGCGGAAATCAAAGTTGACCAGATCCTGCACGGCACCTCCAGTGCGGAGGCGGGAAGTATTGTGACGGTGATCCTCAACGGTGTGCGTTACGAAGGCGTGACGGATGTTCAGGGCAACTGGCAGGTGACGCTTCCTGCCGTTGAGCTGCAAAAACTGGGCGACGGTGGGCAAACCCTTACCGTCAGCGTGACGGATGGCTTCGGTCAGAGCACCACTATTGAGTCGGGCTTTAATGTCGATACCACCAGCGATGCGGTGGCGATCAACATTATCGCCAGCGATGACTACCTGAACGCCAGTGAAGCCGCTGAGGGCTTAACTATTCGGGGTAACAGCGCAGGGTTGCCTGCGGGCACTATCGTCACCGTCACGCTGAATGGGGTGGACTATGCGGCGACGATCCAGGCGGATGGCTCCTGGCAAACGCAGGTCGATCCGGCGGCGTTGCAGGCGCTTGCAGATGGCACCCAGACCGTGACGGCAACGGTCTCCACCAGTGGTGGCACGCTGCTTGATAGCCATGATTTCACGGTAGCGATCAATACGCTGCCGAACGTCACGGTCGATCCGGCGTTTATTGATAACGTGGTTAACATAGCGGAAGCGGCTCAGAACCAGACCCTGACCGGTAATACCAATATTAGCGGCGCCGGGCAGACGGTGGTCGCACTCTTAAACGGGCAGCGCTATACCGGCGTGGTAAACCCCGACGGCAGCTGGTCACTGACCCTGCCGCAGGGGGCAATGGAGCTGTTAGCCGAAGGGCCGGGCAGCCTGACGGTGGTCGCGACCGACGTCGCGGGCAACAGTGCTAACAGCACCGTTAACTTCACGGTGGATAAAACGCCGCCGAGCTTAAGCGTGACGCCGATTAACGGCACCGATGTGCTCAACGGCAGCAATATCGCCACTGGCATCACGCTCTCCGGCACCACCTCCGCCGATGCGGCTTCGGTGGTCATCACGCTTAACGGTAAAAGCTACCCGGCAACCATCACCGATGGCAGCTGGAGCGTTAACCTTGATAACGCCGCGCTGAGCGATCTCGCGAACGGCGCAAGCTCGTGGACCGTGACGGCCACTGATAGCGCGGGCAACGTTACTACCGCGATCCGCACCGTGAATGTTGATACCACCGCACCTAACGTGGTGATGGACCCGGTCGCCCGCGACAACGTTATTGATTTGGCAGAACAGAATGCTGGTTTTAGCCTGACCGGGCGCACCGTACCCGCCGAGCCGGGGGCCACGGTCTCCGTTACGCTGAACGGGCAAACGCTGACCGGCGTGGTCGGCGGCGATGGCTTGTGGACCATCCCGGTCGCCCCTTCGGTCATCAGCGGCCTGACCAACGGCAGTTACCCCATATCGGTGACAGTAACGGACAGTGCGGGTAACGCTTCACAGCCCGTATCCAGCACTTTCACCGTCGATACCACCGCCAGCGCGATTGCTGTTAATCCGGTCGATGGCGATAACCGTGTCAGCGCCGCCGACATTGCCGATGGCCTGACAATCAGCGGTACCTCGGTACGGATCCCGGAAGGGAACACGATTACCGTCACCCTTAATGGCGTGCAGTATACCGCCACCGTAACGGCGGGCGGTTCCTGGCAGTTAACGGTGCCAAATGCGGATGCCGCCGCCATTGCTGACGGCACCGTTACGCTGACGGTTACCGGGGTGGATGAGAACAACGCGGTTGTCTCGAACGAACTGCCGTTTACCCTGATTACGCACGTGCTGCCGCAGCCGGTGGTGAATGCGCCGTTTGGTGATGGCGTGGTCAACGCCCAGGAAGCTGCCGCAGGCGGTAACCTGGCGGGCAACACGGGTGTCCCTGGCGCTGGCCAGAGCGTGACCATTACCATCGATAACGGCGCACCGCTTACCGCTCAGGTAGATGCGAACGGCAACTGGACACTGCCACTGACGCCTGCGCAGCTGGGCGCGCTCGGTGAAGGCAGCCATACCGTAACCGTTACCGCGACCGATGCGGCGGGTAACACCGTCAGCAGTTCGTCACCGATGACCGTCGATACGGTTCTGCCTACCTTCGCTATCAACAATGTCACTGCCGATAACATTATTAACAGCGCTGAAGCCGCTGGCGCGATCACCATCAGTGGCACCGGTGTTTACGATGCGCAGTCGGCGCAAACCGTTATTGTGCTGGTAAACGGACAGAACTATGACGCCATTATCCAGCCGGACGGCACCTGGAGCGTGGTGCTCCCTGGCGGTGCGCTGGCAGGCGTACCGGATGGTCCGGTAGCGGTACGCGTTACCGTCACCGATGCAGCCGGCAACAGCACTACACAAACCAGCAGCTTTACGCTGGATGCCTCTCCTGCCAACGCACCACAGGTGCAGATCGACAAAGTCGCCGGGGATGATTTTATTAACCGTGCGGAAGCGAATGGGCTGAGTGGCGTCACCCTCTCCGGCTCGTCACAGAATGTTGAAGAGGGCCAGACGCTGACGGTAACCCTCAACGGCAAAAATTATACGGCGACGGTTAATGCCGAGGGGCGCTGGTCGGTAACAGTACCGCCGGCTGATCTGGCGCAGGTGCCGGATGGTCGTCAGGCCATCTCGGTTACGGTGAACGATGTGGCGGGCAACAGCACAATTTCCAGCCATAACGTCACCTTTGCCGCGCAGCCTGGGTCGCAGCCGACCATCACCATTAATCCGGTGGCGCAGGATGATGTGATTAACGCCCTTGAGCGTGGCCAGCCGCTGAACATCAGCGGGTCGTCAACCTCGCTGGCGGCGGGAACGGTGATCACCGTTCTGTTTAACGATAAAACCTATACCGGTAGCGTGAACAGCAACGGTGACTGGACCATTACCGTGCCACAGGCAGATATGCAGGCGCTGGATGAAACGGCAAACGGCACGCCCTATCTCGTTTCGGCGTCAGCGGTCGATGCCGCGCAGAACCCGGCGAGCGCCAGCAGCAGTGTGACGGTAGATCTCACCGCACCGACGCTGGTGGTGGATGTCGCCACCTCTTTCCTCGGCGATGGCTATATCAGCATCGCCGAAGCGGCCGTAGATCAGGAGATTGGAGGCACCGGCACCGCAGGCGAAACGGTAACGCTTACCCTTAACGGCACCACGCTCTCAGCGCTGGTCAATGAGCAGGGCGAATGGAGTATGGTGATCCCGGCGGGGAGCTTGCAGGCATTGCCGCAGGGCTCGTCGCAAATCACCTTCGTCACCACCGATGCCGAGGGGAATAGCCGCCCGCAGGTTGTCGACATCAACGTCAAAACCCTCAATGGCCCGACGATGACGCTCGATCCTATGTTTGGCAATAACATTGTCAGCATCGATGAAGCTGCCAGCGACAGCACGCTCAGCGGGAGTGTGAGCGGTCTCGCCAACGGCACGCCGGTTGTGGTGACCATCAATGGCAAGGATTACGACGGCGCAGTTAACGACGGCAGCTGGTCGGTGGTGATCCCGCGCGATTCGCTGGACACCAGCGGGCAGTACACCGTGACGGTCAGCGGGGTGGATGAGTTTGGTAACCCGGCGACGGTCAATGGTAACCTCGATGTGGTGCTGACCCGGCCAACGGCTACTATCACTGAACCGCTGTTTGGCGATGACAATATTCTCGGTCAGGCAGAAGCGAACGCAGGCGTGCAACTGACCGGCTCTACTGGCCAGGCCGGGCCCGGGCAGAGCGTGACGCTCATCCTGGATAACGCGCAGGAGTTTACCGGCACTGTCGATAACAACGGTAACTGGATCGTCTCGCTAACGCCGGCGCAGCTGATTGCCATCACCGACGGGACGCACAATGTGCAGGTCTCGATCACCGATCGCGCGGGTAACACAACGGTTTCTGAGCCGGCAAGCGTCGAAATCCGCACCGATCCGCTGCCTGAGCCGCAACTGGCTCCGCTCTTTACCGACGGCATTCTCAGCGCCACCGAAGCTGCGGGTACTCAAACCCTGAGCGGGCAGCTTAACCTCGATCCGTCGCGCGTTGCCTCGGTCACCGTCAGCATCAATAACGGCACGCCGCTGGCGGCGACCATCAATGCAGATGGCACCTGGTCGCTGGTGGTGGATAGCGCGACGTTACAGGCGCTGCCGGATGGCGTGCTGCCGGTCACCGTCACGGTAACCGATACGGCGGATAACCAGGCGACCGGGCAGGGCAGTTTTGAAGCCATTATCAATGCGCTGCCGCAGGCGAGCTACGTCACGCCGTTCGGTGATTTCACCCTTAACCGCGCTGAAACCCTGAGCGATCAGCTGATCACCGGTAACACCGGAGTGATCGGCACCGGGCAAACCGTGACGGTGGTGTTGGGCAATCAAACCTACACGGGCACGGTTAACGAAAATGGCGACTGGACGGTGACGGTTCCGCAGGGCGATTTAGCGTTACTGAGCGATAACGACTCGCTGCCGTTTAGCGTCACGGTGCGCGATCGCGCGGGCAATAACGCCACCACCGATGCGCAACAAACGCCGGACGTGACGGTGCACACCACGCTGCCTGCGCCGACGGTTACCAATCCGTTTGGCGATGGCATTGTGAATATGACCGAAGCGGCGGGTGAAGTGACGCTGGCGGGGCTCACCGGCGCCACTGGGCCGAACCAGTACGTGACGGTGAAAATTGATGTTGATGGTGTCACCTACACCGCCAACGTCGACAACAGCGGCAACTGGTCTGTGGTATTACCGGCCGGTACGCTGCAATCTCTCGCCCCGGGCGCGCATGAGATCGCGATCTATGCCGAAGATCAGTATGGCAACAGCAACACCAGCACCGTTGATTACCAGGTCGCGCTGACGCCGCCATCGGTCACTATCACTGCGCCGGTCTTTGCTGATGGCTACGTCAGCGCGGCTGAAGCAGCAGCGGGCACCACGCTGAGCGGCACCTTCTCATCCTCTTACCCGGCGAACGCGGTGGTCAAAGTGACCATTGGCGATCAAACCTTTGACGCCACGGTGAACGGCACCGAGTGGACACTGGCGATGGATGCCGCCGACTGGAGCAGCATTACGGCGCGCGGTCAGCAAAGCGTCACCGTCAGTGTGACGGATGGTGCGCAAAACGTAGGAACTGCCAGCACCACGACCACGCTGCTGCTCGACCCACCGACGATCAGCGTGACCGCACCGTTTGCCGGCGACAACCTGCTCGACTTTGCTGAAAGCCAGACCAGCCAGGCAATTGGCGGCACCTCAACCGGCTTAGCCACTGGCGATACCGTGCGCGTCACCTTTGCGGGCGGAAACGTCTTTGAGACGACCGTGCTGGCAGACGGCAGCTGGGAGCTGGTGCTGACGCCAACCGATCTTGCGCAGCTCCAGGCCGGAGCCATTACCGTTGAGGGGATTGATAAAGCAGGCAACGTCGGCACGGCGACAAACGGCGGCACGCTTAGCATCGATCTTACGCCGCCGACCTACTCGGTGAATATGGATCTGGTCGCTGGCGACAACTATGTCAACGCCACTGAGTTCAGCAGCGGTACGCTGCAACTCTCCGGCCGCGCCTTCAATCTTAACGGCACCAACCTGACCATTTTGAACGGCTCAACGGTGCTGGGCAGCGCGACAGTCAACCCTGATGGCAGCTGGACGCTGGATGTGCCGCGCGCCTCGTTGCCGGACGGTAACTACACGTTAACGGTGCAGAGCGATGCCCAACCGGGGACGACGGCTTCGCAAAGGGTGGTCGTTGATACCGTCGCGCCGACGCTGGCGATGACGCAGTTCACCAGCGATGACGTGATCAACAGCAGTGAAAAAGCGGTGGCGCAGACCATCAGCGGCACCTCGGATGCCGAAGGCAGCCAGGTGACCGTCACATTGAATGGCAAAACCTACACCGCGCTGGTGGCTAACGGCACGTGGGCGGTCGATGTGCCGTCGTCAGATATGGCGGCGCTGGAAGATGGCAGCTACACCATTACCGCGACCCTGAGCGATGCCGCGGGCAACGCGACGGACGTTTCGCAGAACTTCACCGTGGATGCCTCCTCGCCGCTGCTGGCGGTCGATGCGCTTAGCGTTCCGCCGGTGCTTAACAGCGTTAACGCCGTCTCCGGCGTGGTGGTGCAGGGGCAGGGCGAGCCGGGTAACAGCGTAACCATTCAGCTTGGGCCATTGAGCTGGACAGGCACAGTCGATCAGCAGGGCAACTGGAGCCACACCTTCCCGCAACTTGATCTCAACACCCTGACCGACGGGCCGCAGGTGGTGACCATCTCCTCAACGGATGCGGCAGGCAACACCTCGAGCAACAGTGTGTCGCTTAACGTTGCGCTGAATAAAGCCCTTGGCGTGGCCATCGATCAGGTGTTTAACGACGGGATCCTCAACGTTGCGGAATCGCTGGTCACACAGCTGCTCACCGGTAAGGTGAGCGGCGATTATCGCGGCGCGAAAGTGTCGCTGACGGTGATTGGCACGGACTTCACCATTGAGGATCTGGCGGTAGCGCCGGATGGCTCCTACGCCTTCTCTTTGCCGCCCTCTCTCTGGCAGGGGCTGATTGCCGATACCCTGCAACTGCAGGTTGGTGTGGTCGATGCCAATGGCAACACCCGGTATGAAACCATCGATGTCGGGCTGGCGCTGACCGATCTGCCAGCGGTCAGCGGTGTGGTGATCGCTGGCGATAATGTGATTAACCTCGTTGAAAGCACTGTCGCGCAAACTCTATCCGGCACGGTGAGCAATGTCGCCAATGTGACAAGCGTGGTGGTGAACTTCGGCGGTCAGGCGATCAACGCCACGGTCGACGCGCTTGGCAACTGGAGCGCCGCGCTTCCCGCCGAACTGCTGAGCACACTGCCGGACGGCACGGCAACCGCCAACGTGACGGTGACCGATAAGTTCGGCAACGTCATCAAGAGCGATGCCAGCTTTAACGTGGTCAGCCATAACCTGCCCGCTATCTCTCTCGATCCGCTGTTTGGCGATGGCGTGTTGAGCATTCCTGAACTCGCCAGCGGCCTGCTGAGCGGTACGGCAACCAACCTTGCCGGGCGCGAGTTGACCATCAAGATCGGCGATGCCACCGCCTTCACCACCAATGTCGATAACAGTGGGCGCTGGTCGGTGAACCTGCCGGATGCGGTGAAAGCCGCGCTGCAAGGGCTGGGCAGCGGTACGCAAACCGTCACCATCACCGCCACCGATCAGTATGGTAACCAGGCGTCGCAGAGTGCAGGCCTGAAGGTCAATCTGGTTGCGCCGGTGCTCAACAACGTGACGCTGTTTGGCGATGGTTTGCTGAACGTGGCAGATTCGCTGGTCAATCAGACCATCAGCGGGGCCGCCAGCGGCGCGCCGGGTGGCAGCACCGTGCAGGTAGCCATTGGTGCGAAGGTCTTTACTGGCGTCGTGAATGCCAACGGCACTTTCACTATCGCCCTGACGCCGACAGATCTGGCCGGGCTGGCGGATGGTACCTTTACGCCCTCCATTACGCTGCTCACGCCGGACGGTAACAGTTCAACCACGGCGGGTAGCCAGGTGACTATCGGGGTGAAAAATGTGCCGACGGTGGCGATCACCTCGCTGTTTGGCAATGATGGTTTCCTCAACCAGAGCGAAGCGCTGGCGGCGCAGACCATCTCCGGCACCGTTAGCGGGCTGACTTCCGGCCAGGTGACGGTCACGGTCGGCAGTACGGCGTATCAGGTGCCGATCACCGACGGGCGCTGGTCGCTGGCGCTCTCCGCAGGTGCATTAGCTTCGATTGCCGATGGGACGCTGAGCGTCACGGCAACGGTGACCGATACCGTGGGTAACACCGCGACCGGCAGCCAGCTGGTGAACGCGATTGTGCAGGCGGTGCCCTCGATCGGTATCAATACGCTGTTTGGTAACGGGACACTGGATCTTAACGATCTGCTCTCCAACCCGATCCTCTCCGGCACCAGCAGTAACCTGGCGGTAGGCACGCAGATCACCGTTAAGGTCGGGCCGCTCTCCTATACCACCACTGTAGGGGCCAACGGTCAGTGGCAACTGGCGATTCCGGCGGTGTCACTGCAAAACCTGCAGGATGGCAACAATGCGCTGCAGGTCTCTGCCAGCGCGACGGATGCGGCGGGCAACATCGCCAGTGTGGTGCAGAGCGCCAGCGTGGCGATCCAGGCCCTGCCGACGGTGGCGATCACCTCGCTGTTTGGTGATGGGGCGCTGAGCCTTGCGGATATCACTACCGCGCAGGTGATTTCCGGCACCAGTCAGAACGCAGCTGGTTCGCAACTGACGGTTACGGTTGGCGGTAAAAACTACTTCACTACCGTGGCGTCGAACGGTAGCTGGAGCGTGACGGTTCCGAAGGTCGATCTCAGCGCGCTGGCGGACGGCACCCAGGCAGTGAGCGTCGCGGTGACTAACGCCGCCGGGAAAGTGGCGAACATTACCAGCCCGCTGGATGTCATCACCCATAACCTGCCGACCATTTCTCTCTCTTCGCTCTTCGGTAACGACGGCTATCTGAACATCAGTGAAGCGGCGAACGGCCAGGTGATCGGCGGCAAGATTGGCGGGGTGGTCAGCGGCTCGACGGTGGTCGTCACTCTTGGCGGCACGCCGATTGCTGCAACCGTTGATGCCAACGGCAACTGGACGGCGACAATCAGCAAAACGCTGTTGCAGGGGCTGACCAGCGGAACGACGAAAGTGGGCGTTTCGGTAACCGACCGGGTGGGCAACACTACCGCGACGGAAGCCGATGTGCAGGTGAAACTCACCCAGCCGACGCTGAGCACGAATCCGGTTACCAACCTGACCAGTGTCCTTAGCAACGTCCTGCTAGGGTTGGTTGGCTCGGCAAAACTGACGATCAGCGGTGCGTCAACAAATCTCAATCAAGGGGCAATTGTTAACGTTAATTTACTCAACCTCGCCAAGTCGACGGCGATTGTCGGCGCGGACGGGAAGTGGTCGACGCAGCTTGATGTCGGCCTGGACCTGGCGAAAATCCTCACGCTGAATACCGTAGTGAACCTCTATGCTGCGGATGTCGCGGGCAACCAGGCCTATCTCAACGTGGGTCTTAACGGCAGCAACCCCACCACCACGCCGCCTGCGGGCACCACCGCGTCGCTGATGGCAGAAGCCAACACCTTCTCGTTGCTGGCAGCAAGTGCCAGCGAAGAGGCAGACTCCACCAGCCGTGACAGCCTGAATACGCAGCATACGGCCACGGTTGAGACGGCGCGTCAGCCAGCGACGGAAACGGCGACGGCCGCCACGGCAAGCGACGAGAGCTACACCATTGGTGGGCTGAGTATCGATCTTGCCGATGGCACCAGCGAAAGTGGCGAGAGCGTCGAGGGGAGTAGCGGCAACGACACTATCCACCTCTCTTCCCTCGGCTTTGTGCAGATCGACGGCGGCGAGGGGGTGGATACGCTGGTGCTCGACGGTGCCAACCTGTTGCTAAACCTGATCGAACTGGGAAGCAAAGTGAGCAATATCGAAGTGATCGATCTCGGTAAATCGGGCAGCAACAGCATCACGCTGGATCTCAACGAGGCGCTGAACATCACCGATAAAGCGGAAGATGACCTGCTGATTAAAGGGAGCATTGGCGATGAGATCAACCTCAAGCAGGGTGTCAGCGATACCTGGGCGATCAGCGGGCAGCGCGACGTGGATGGCATTCAGTTCGACGTTTATCACAACAGTTCGCAGGCCAATACCCTCAGTGATGTGCTGATCCAGCATGGCCTGCACGTCAATATGGTCTGACGTTCTGCCGCCTCAGGGATGAGGCGCATTAAGGAAGAGGTCACACGGGTATATCAGGGGTGGATGAATGAGAAGAGCGGTAGGGTTGTTGTTGTTGGTTATGCCCGTTACGAGTCTGTTAGCAGCACCCGGCGAAGAGCAGGATTTTCGCTGGCAGAGCGCGCCAGCCGAACAGCGCGCGGCGCAGCTTACGATCAAAGATGCCATTTTGCGCGCCTTTGCCCGTAATCCAAAAATTGCCCAGGCGGCCGCGCAGATCCGCGTGGGCAACGCGAATTTAACCGAGGCGGAGAGCGCCTGGTTCCCGCAACTCTCTTTGCAGGGCAACCTGGGGCGCTCGCACCGCACCGACTCTTCCGGGTCGTTAAATAACAACGGTTCCGGCGGCGTCACCTTACGCCAGCTGATCTACGATTTTGGCAAAACCGGCGGCAGCATCGATGAGCAGCACAATCTCTCTGATGCCTGGCGCTACGATCTCAACAGCACCCTGAATGAAGTGGGGATGCAGACCCTGCAAGCCTATTTGCAGGTCAAGCGCTACCAGGCGCTGGCTGAGGCGGCGCGCAATAATATCCGCTCGCTGGAGAGCGTGCTGGAGATGGCGACGCTACGCTCCGAAGCGGGATTAAGCTCGGCCTCCGATGGCCTGCAGGCGCAGTCGCGTATTGCCGGAATGCACGCTACGCTTGCGCAATATGAGGCGCAGATGCGCTCCGCCCAGGCGGCGCTCAGCGTGCTGACTGGCGTCGTTGCCGATCATTTGCCCGACCTGCCTGAAGATCTTCTCAAACAAAATATCACCCTTGATGCGCTGCCCTATGAGCGTAACAACAGCGTGCGCAGCGCGCAGGCGAAACAGCTGGCGGCAGAGCAGCGCATTCGTCAGGCGCAGGCGCAGCACTGGCCGACGCTCTCGGTGCAGGCGGGGCGTACCCGCTATCAGAACGATCAAAGCAGCTACTGGGATGACCAGGTGCAGCTGGTGGTCGATGCGCCGCTCTATCAGGGCGGGGCGGTGAGCGCACGCGTCGATGCCGCGCAGGGGGATCGTGCTAATGCTCAGGCTGCCGTGGAGGCCAGCAAGCTGGATGTTAACCAGCGGGCGGCAACGGCGTGGGCCGATTTGACCGGTGCGCAGCTACGCCAGCAGGCGGGCGAGGCGCAGGCCAACAGCGCCGGGCGCGCGCGCGGCGTCTACCGCGATGAGTACCGGCTGAGCAAGCGCAGCCTGAACGATCTGCTCAGCATTGAACAGGATGTCTTCCAGGCCGATACCGCGTCGATTACCGCGCGCTATGACGCCTGGGATGCCGCCGTGCGTTATGCCGCCGCGGCAGACAACCTGCTTGATATGTTGGGAATTGAACGCAGTCGTACGGTGGGCGATGACCTGCCCGCGCTGTAAGCGCACAACACAGGAGTGGTAATGCAAGAGCCGGATACCGAAAGCTGGATTAATGTGATGGTGCGCGCGGCAGGACGCTTTGGTCTGCCCGCCGATGCGCCCGCGGTGCGTCAACAGATGCGCTGGTTTGAAGCGCTGCCGCTCAGCGCAAAGCTTGAGCGTCTTAGCGGATTAATGGGGTTACAGGTGCGCAGCGTGCCGCTCGCCCGCATGCGCTGGAATGCGCAAAACCTGCCGGTAATTGTGCAACTGGAGAGTGGTGAGTTGCTGCTGCTCGAGTCGCTGGATGCTGACGGGCTGGCGACCTACTGGCTCGATAATGGCGGCGATCTGGTGCGCGAAGAGCCGCTGGAGACGCTGCTTACCCGCGTGAAGCCTGAAGTGGTGATGCTGGGCATTGCCGCACGCGGGCGCGATTCGCGGATTGATGATTTTACCCGCCCGTGGGAGGCGCACTGGTTCTGGAAGCACTTTCGCCACAGCGGGCGCAAGCTGGCGGAGATCGCTCTCGCGTCGGTGGTCGGTAACGTGCTGGCGCTGGCTGGCATCCTTTTCTCCATGCAGGTTTATGACCGGGTGATCCCGGCGCAATCCCTGCCGACGCTGTGGGTGCTCTTTTTTGGCGTCCTGCTGGCGGCGGCGCTGGAGTTCTTTATCCGCCTCGCGCGTACCCATGTCTCTGACATTATGGGCAAACATATCGACCTTAATGTCTCTTCGCTCTTTTTTGCCCGCGCGATGGCAATCAAAAACGATGCGCGACCAAAATCGACCGGATCGTTTATTTCGCAACTGCGTGAGCTTGATCAGGTGCGCGAACTGCTTACCTCCACTACCGTTGGCGCGGCGATGGATATCCCTTTTGTGCTGCTGTTTCTCGGCATTATGGCGCTGGTCGGCGGCCCGCTGGTGATCATTCCGCTGATTGCCATTCCGCTGATTATCATTCCGGGGCTGCTGGTGCAGTGGCCGATGGCGAAGCTGGCGAAAGCGGGGATGCGCGAGAGTGCGATCCGCAACGCGGTGCTGGTGGAGTCCATCGAAGGGGTGGAGGACATTAAAGCGTTACAGGCGGAACCCTATTTCCAGCGGCAGTGGGAAAACACCCACGCTGTGGGGGCTAACGTGGGCATGAAGCAGCGCGTATGGGGCGCAAGGTTGAGCGGCTGGGCCTCGACGGTGCAGCAGATCACCTATGCCGGCATGCTGGTGTTTGGCTGTTTTCTGGTGATCGATGGCGACATTACTACCGGGACGCTGGTGGCGTGTAGTTTGCTTTCCTCACGCACCATTGCACCGCTGATGCAGCTCACCATGGTCTTCTCCCGCTGGCAGCATGCCAAATCGGCGATGAGCGGCCTTAACGATCTGCTGAAAAAGCCCCTCGATAAAGAGGCGGATAAGAAGATGGCGCACTGCCCGGTGCTGGCCGGCCACTTTCAGCTGCAACAGATGCAGTACAGCTATGACGAAGAGAAGGGCGATCTGGCACTTAATATTCATGAACTGGAGATCAAACCGGGTGAGCGAGTGGCGATCCTTGGCAAAACCGGCGCCGGGAAATCGACGCTGCTGAAAATGCTCGCTGGTCAGGCGCAGGCCAGTAAAGGGAAAGTGATTATTGATGGCGTCGATATGGCGCATATTGACCCGACCGATGTACGTCGCCAGGTGGGTTATCTGTCGCAGGAATCGCGCCTCTTCTTCGGTACGCTGCGCCAAAACCTGATGCTTGGGCATCCCCATGCCACCGAGGCGGAGCTTATTCAGGCGCTGCGCATCAGCGGTGCGATTAACCTTGTGCAGCAGGATGCCGCCAGCCTCGATCGGCTGATTAATGAGGGTGGACGTGGGCTCTCCGGGGGGCAGCGGCAGATGGTGCTGCTGAGCCGCTTGATTGTGCGCAATCCGCAAATTGTGCTGCTGGATGAACCGACGGCGTCCATGGATGAGCAACTTGAAGCGTGGGTGATCCGCCAACTACAGCAATGGCTGACCGGACGTACGCTGGTGCTGGTGACCCATCGCCCCGCGCTGCTCAACTTAGTGGATCGGATTGTGGTGATGGAGAACGGCAAAGTGGTCGCCGATGGGCCGCGCGATACGCTGCTGAAACAGGCGGCGCGCAACAGTAACGTGACGTCCATCGTCTGAGGAGCGGGAAAATGAGTCAACTCTCAATGCAGGATGAGCTGGCGCGGCAGGGGCGCTTCTACTCGTCGGTGATCTGGCTGACGCTGCTTGGCCTGGTGGTGTTTATTGCCTGGGCGACATTTGCCATTCTTGATGAGGTAACTGTCGGCACCGGCAAAATCACCCCCTCGACCCATGCGCAGGTGATTGAAAGCCTTGATGGCGGGATTGTCAGCGCCCTGATGGTGAAAGAGGGCGATATTGTTGAGCGCGGGCAGATGCTGGCGCGTCTCGATCCAACCCGTTTTCAGTCTAACTATGGCGAAGCGGCGGCGCGGGTGCGGGCACTGCGCGCCTCCAGCGAGCGTCTGCGCTCGGAGCTGACCGGCGAGCCGCTGCGCTTTAGCGCCGAGTCGATGCGCGAACCGGATCTGGTTGCCCGCGAACGCCAGCTGTACGAGTCGCGGCGGCGCAACCTTAACGAGACGGTGGCGAACCTGCAAAAAACCTATCAGCTGGTGATGTCGGAGTTACGTATGACCCAGCCGCTGGTGGCGAAAGGGGCGGCGAGCGATGTCGAAGTGATCCGCCTGCAACGCCAGGCGACGGAGCTGAAGGGGAAGATCGACGAGGCGCGTAACCAGTTTGCGGTGCGCGCGCGCGAAGAGCAGGTGAAAAATAATGCCGATCTCGATGCGCAGCTGCAGGTGATGGCGGGCAAAGCGGATCAGCTGGATCGCGCGGTGCTTAACTCACCGGTGCGCGGGATCGTTAAAGATGTGCAGATCAACACTGTGGGCGGGGTGGTGCAGCCGGGCGGGAAGCTGATGGAGATTGTGCCGCTGGAGGATCAGTTACTGGTGGAGACGCGCATCAACCCGCGTGATATCGCCTATATTCGCCCCGGTTTACCGGCAACGGTGAAGGTGACGGCCTACGACTCTTCCATTTACGGCGATTTAAAAGGCACTGTTGAGGTGGTCTCACCGGATACATTGCAGGATGAAGTGCGCCGCGATCAGTTTTACTACCGCGTCTATGTCCGCACGCAGAGTGCAGAGCTTAAGAACCGCAGCGGCAAAAGTTTTCCCATCCTGCCGGGGATGATCGCCAATGTGGAGATCAAAACCGGACAAAAATCGGTGATGGATTATCTGATTAAACCGTTGAATAAACTTAATGAGGCGCTGCGGGAGCGGTAGGGCAGAGAGTGGATGCCCTCTCCGGGGGTGAGAGGGCAGCGCGGGCGAGCACTTAGCGACCCGCGTTTTTCATGATGCGCGCTTTGTCGAGCTGCCATTCGCGCTCTTTCAGATCGGTACGTTTGTCGTGCTGTTTCTTACCTTTTGCCACGCCGATTTTCACTTTGCACCAGGCGTTCTTCCAGTAGAGGGAGAGCGCAACCACGGTGTAACCTTCGCGGTTGATACGGCCATAGAGTGAATCCAGCTCGCGCTGGTTCAGCAGCAGTTTGCGCGTGCGCGTCGGGTCGCAAACATAGTGGCTGGAGGCGACGGTCAGCGGCGTGAAGTTAGCGCCAAAGAGATAGGCTTCGCCATCTTTGAGGATCACGTAGCTATCACCAATGTTGGCTTTACCGGCACGTAAGGATTTTACTTCCCAGCCCTGCAGTGAAAGCCCAGCCTCAAACTCCTCTTCAATAAAGTATTCATGGCGGGCGCGCTTGTTCAGCGCAATGGTGGCTGAACCTGGTTTATATGCTTTTTTCTTCGTCATAGTATCGTGGAGCCATCCGGTAATCTGATATCTGAAACTGACCTCATTGCGTCCTGTGAGGCTGAACGGGTTATCTTAGCATGAGTTAGGGCAACGCGTTTTCCTTTCAACCGGGGGAGATGTTATTATTTAACGATTGTGTGAACGCGGAAAACCTTATGCCTCAGATTAGCCGTACTGCGCTGGTGCCCTATAGCGCCGAGCAGATGTATCAGTTAGTGAACGATGTGGACTCCTACCCGCAGTTTCTGCCAGGGTGCACCGGCAGCCGAATTCTCGACTCCGGCCCGACGGAGATGACGGCGGCCGTGGACGTGTCGAAAGCGGGGATCAGTAAGACCTTTACCACGCGCAACACGCTGGAAGCTAACAAAAGCATTTTGATGCACCTGGTGGATGGCCCGTTTAAGTCGCTGATCGGTGGCTGGACCTTCACCCCGCTCAGCTCGAATGCGTGCCGGGTTGAGTTTCAGCTCGATTTCGAGTTTACCAATAAGCTGATTGAGCTGGCTTTCGGCCGCATCTTCAAAGAGCTGGCGGCGAACATGGTGCAGGCGTTTACCCATCGCGCGAAAGAGGTTTATCGTGCCGGGTAAAATCGCTGTTGAAGTGGCCTACGCTTTGCCGGAAAAGCAGTATCTGCTACGGGTGAAGCTGGAGGTGGGCGCGACCGTCGAAGAGGCGATCCGCGCGTCCGGGCTGCTGGAGCTGCGCGAAGATATCGACTTAAAGGTGAATAAGGTGGGTATTTACAGCCGGACAGTGAAGCTGCACGACAGCGTGAATGATGGCGACCGCGTGGAGATCTACCGCCCGCTGATTGCCGACCCGAAAGAGCTGCGTCGACAGCGGGCTGAAAAAGCGGCGAGCGAGAAAGCGGCAAACAAGTCATAACCGGTTAGCCTGACGCGACAGACAAAAAAGGTGCTCACTGAGCACCTTTGCTTTTTCAGGCGGTTAAACAGGGTGGCGTCTAACCGCTTTGTTCAAACTTAGCGCTGCTTAGTCAGTGCCGGTTTGTTGTCGATATTGATTAACACGCCGTTGCTGTTGAAGGTGAGGGTCAGCGTCTGCTGAGTTACATCTTCATGGCCTGGCTGCTGACGGAAGATATAGAACCAGGTGTTGGTACCAAACGGATCGCTCATCATCGGGGTTCCCAGTGCATACGCAACCTGCTGTTGCGTCATGCCCACGCGGATTTTGGCAACGTCGGTGGGCGTCAGGTAGTTCCCCTGGTTGATATCCGGACGGTAGACCACGCGTTCCAGAGTGGAGCAACCAGCGGTCAACATCAGAAGAACCGCTGCGGCAGCAGTCAGCATTTTACAGCGCATAGTGATTTGATTCCTTTTCGGGCCCGAACAGTACGTGGCTCATATGTAATATGCCGATAATAATAGACCTTTCGCCAGTTTAAAACCTTTGTGGCCGGGTCTGTTGTCGTTTTGTCGAGAAGTCAGACCGTCATATTACCGAAAAGTTTACGCTGCCAGCAGCTCTTTGGCATTCGCCAGCGCGTTACGCGTCACTTCGCTTCCGCCCAGCAGACGCGCCAGTTCCTGCAGACGCGCTCGTTTATCCAGCGGCTGCATATGGGTTTCCGTCATCGCGCCATCGGTCTCTTTGCTGACATAGAAGTGGTGATGCCCGCAACCGGCTACCTGCGGCAGGTGCGTCACGCACATAACCTGCGTTGATTCACCCAACTGGCGCAGCATTTTACCGACAACGGCCGCAGTCGGGCCGCTGATACCCACGTCCACTTCATCAAAGATCAGCGCCGGGGTTTCCATCTTACGGGCGGTAATCACCTGAATCGCCAGCGCAATACGCGACAGCTCACCACCCGAAGCGACTTTGGCAATCGCCTGCAGCGGCTGACCCGGGTTGGTGGTTACGCGGAACTCAATGCGATCCGCACCGTCCGCCGTCAGCGTATGGTCATTGAACGCCACATCGATCTCAAACACGCCGTGCGGCATGGAGAGTAAGTGCATACTTTCGGTGATCAGCTGGCTGAGCTCCTGCGCATACTTCACGCGCTGCGCATGCAGCTGCTGTGCGCACTCCAGCGCCAGCTGATGATGATGGCTAACTGCCAGCGCCAGCGTCTCTTGCGAATCTGCCTGATCTTCAAGCAGCTGTTGCTCATCCAGCAGAGACTGGTGGAACTGCGGTAGCTCTTCCGGCGCGATGTGGTGCTTGCGCGCCAGTGAGATCTGGCGAGAGATACGCTGCTCCAGCTCGTAAAGGCGGTTCGGATCGAGGTCTAAACGGTCACAGTAGTGGCGCAGCTCGTCGCTGGCTTCGCTGATCTGAATCGCCGCCTCTTCCAGCATCTCCAGCACGCTGGAGAGACGCGTATCCATGCCGGTCAGCTCCGTGAGCAGCTGGCGAGCGCTGTAGAGCTGGCTCTGCAGGTTAACGTCTTCACCATCAGCAAGTACATTCAGCGCATGCTGGCTGGTGGAAAGCAGCTGTCCGCTGTTGGCGAGACGCTTGTACTCTTCATCAATCTGTTCAAATTCGCCCGGCTGCGGGCTGAACTCATTAAGCTCTTTCAACTGATAGTGCAGCAGCTCGGCGCGCGCCGCGCGCTCCTGGCTCTGCTGCTGGTGCTGCGCCAGTTCACGGCAGCTTTGATGCCATGCGCGGTAGCGCTCCGTCATTTGCTGAGTGAGCGCATACTCACCGGCATAGCCATCAAGCAGAGTTTTCTGGTGTTCGGATTTAATCAGCAGCTGATGCGCATGCTGACCATGGATCTGAATAAGCAGCTGGCCCAGTTCGCGGAGTTGGGAAAGGGGAACGGCAGTGCCGTTGATAAAGCCACGCGAGCGGCCATCGCTGCTGATGACGCGGCGAAGTAAACACTCACGTCCATCTTCAAGCTGGTTCTCTTCGAGCCAGCGCTGTGCGGCAGGGGTATCTTTCAGGGCGAAGCGAGCGCAGAGATCGGCGCGCTGGGCACCCGCGCGTACCATGTCAGCTTCAGCGCGACCGCCAAGGCAGAGGCCGAGCGCGTCAATCGCAATAGATTTACCTGCGCCGGTTTCGCCGGTAATAGCCGTCATCCCGCTATTAAAATCGATCTCAAGCTCACGAACGATAGCAAAATTACTGATGGTGAGTTGTGCCAACATGGTTGCTTTCCTGTATGAAAAACCATAACTGTGTTTTCGTACAGTATAAACTGGAATTATATACAGTAAAGCCCCGTAGCCGCTTTTCAGAACAATTTTTTCGACCAGCCGAGTTTAGAGCTTAACGTGTTGAAATAGCTATAATCTTTCGGGTGAATGAGATTCAGATGATAGTCACAGCGGCGGATTAATACATCTTCGCCCTCCTGAATCGGCAGCGCGATCTGGCTGTCGCAACTGATTTCCAGGTCGCTACGGCGATGGGAAAAGCGCAGGCGAATTGTGCTGCTGCTGTTAATCACCAGCGGGCGCGCCGACAGGGTATGCGGGAACATCGGCACCAGCGTAATGGCATCCAGTGAAGGGGTGAGAATCGGGCCGCCCGCCGAGAGCGAGTAGGCCGTTGAGCCGGTTGGTGTGGAGATAATCAGGCCATCCGAGCGCTGTGAGAAGGCAAACACTTCATCAATATAAACTTCAAATTCAATCATATGTGCCACTTTGCCAGGATGCAGCACCACTTCATTGATGGCGGTGCTGATGCGCTTCTGGCAATCCTGTTGGCACACCTGCACTTCAAGCAGGAATCTTTTCTCTGCAATGTAATGCCCCTCAAGCACATCAGCCAGCTGCTGTTGCGCATTATCGGGGTCGAGATCGGTCAGAAAGCCAAGGTTGCCGCGGTTGATGCCAATCACTTTAATGTCGTAACGCGCCAGCGTGCGCGCCGCGCCAAGCATATTGCCATCGCCGCCGACTACCACCGCCAGATCCGCCTGCTGCCCAATGTCTGCCAGCGTGCCGGTTCTCACATGCGAGAGTTTCAACTCCTGGGCAATACGCTGTTCAACCATCACGTCATAGCCTTTAGCATGCAGCCAGCGGTAGAGCATTTCATGTGTGGTGAGCGCGGTAGGGTGGCGCGGGTGCCCGACAATACCAATACACTTGAAATGTTGGGTCATTTTCTGCGGGTCCTTGTGGCGAATGAATGATGACAATCTGACTTGTTCCCTTGAATCCTGGAAACGTATCCCCATAATAATGCAGGTTAGCGAGATGATTGCAAAAAAACGCGGAGAAATTCATGAGTAGTGAAGAACAGAAAACGCCTGACGGGCAGTCCCCGGAAGAAATTATCAAGGAACAGCACGACGACGTTGAGGCGGTAGTTGAGCCTGACGAAGCCGCTGAGCAGGTGGATCCGCGCGATGAGAAAATTGCGAACCTGGAAGCGCAGTTAGCAGCAGCGGAAAACCGCGAGCGCGAGACGGTGTTGCGTATCAAAGCGGAGATGGAAAACCTGCGTCGCCGTACCGAACTGGATATCGAGAAAGCGCACAAATTCGCGCTGGAGAAGTTCATTAATGAACTGCTGCCGGTCATCGACAGTCTGGATCGCGCGCTGGAAGTGGCTGACAAAGAGAATGCCGAGATGGCGCCGATGGTCGAAGGCATCGAACTGACCCTGAAAAACATGCTGGATGTGGTGAAGAAATTTGGTGTCGAAGTGATTGCCGACACCAACGTTCCGCTGGATCCGAATGTGCATCAGGCGATTGCGATGGTCGAGTCGGAAGAGGTCAGCGCTGGCAACGTGCTGGGTGTGATGCAAAAAGGGTTCACCCTGAATGGTCGCACCATTCGCGCCGCGATGGTCACCGTCGCTAAAGCAAAAGCGTAAAACTAAAACCCTCTCATGCTGAGAGGGTTTTTTTTACTCCGTCACGCTCTCACGCAGCGCTTTAACCGGGATCACTTTTACCTGCTTAATCATGTTCTCCTGCACATCGAGAATATCGATATCATACTGCTCAATGCGCACGCGCGTGCCCGCCGCCGGGATCTCTTCCAGCTCTTCAAGCACCATACCGTTAATGGTCCGCGCTTCATCTTCCGGTAACCGCCAGTTAAAGGCTTTGTTCAGCTCGCGCACGCTGGCGCTGCCGTCAATAATGACCGAGCCGTCATTCTGCGGCGTGGCTTCATCCGCCAGCGCAGGCGACATGGAGGTGGTGAAGTCACCGACAATCTCTTCGAGAATATCTTCGACCGTCACCAGCCCCTGAATATCGCCATACTCATCTACTACCAGGCCGACTTTCTTCTTATTACGTTGAAACTTCACCAGTTGCACGCTAAGCGGCGTGCCTTCCGGCACGTAGTAGATTTCATCCGCGGCGCGTAGCATCACCTCTTTAGTAAACTCATTTTTCTCGGTCATCAGGCGATAGGCTTCACGTACGCGCAGCATGCTGATGGCGTCATCCAGTGAGTCGCGATAGAGCACAATGCGCCCGTGCGGGGAGTGGGTCAGCTGGCGAACAATCGATTTCCAGTCATCATTGATATCGATACCGACAATCTCATTGCGCGGCACCATGATGTCATCGACGTTGACCTTCTCCAGATCGAGAATCGACAGCAGCATATCCTGGTTGCGGCGGGAAATTTTCGAGCGCGACTCATGAACGATGGTGCGCAACTCCTCTTTGCTGAGCGCGCCGCTAACCACCACATCGGCTTTAATGCCAATCATGCGCATCAAAATCCGCGTTACGCCATTCAGCAGCCACACCAGCGGCAGCATGATAATTTGCAGCGGGCCGAGCAGCAGGCTGCTGGGAAAGGCGACCTTTTCCGGGTAGAGGGCGGCGATGGTTTTTGGCAGCACTTCAGAAAAGACCAGCACCACAAAGGTCAGCACACCGGTGGCGATAGCAACACCGGCGTTACCGTACAGGCGCATGCCGACAATGGTCGCCAGCGACGAGGCGAGAATATTGACCAGGTTGTTGCCGATCAGCACAAGGCTAATCAGGCGATCCGGCTTACGCAGCAACTTTTCGACACGTTTGGCCGCACGGTTGCCCTGTTTTGCCATATGGCGCAAGCGGTAGCGGTTGAGGGTCATCATTCCGGTTTCTGAACCGGAGAAATAGGCTGAAACCACGACCATGATGATAAGGGTAATAATCAGCGTCGTGGTGGAGATGTGTTCCAGGGGGAACTCCTTTGCTTTAACTTACGAAATGTTGCAGGACGCGGCTGCCGAAATAGGCGAGCGTCAAAATACCAGCGCCTGCGACGTTGAACCAGACGACGCGACGACCGCGCCAGCCTTCATGATAGTGTCCCCACAGCAGGACAATATAGACAAACCAGGCGATGATCGAGAGCACCGCTTTGTCGATATTTTCCATACTGAACAGGTTTTGCATATAGAACAGGCCGGTGCAGAGCGTCAGCGTCAGCAACACCACACCCACTTGGGTGATATGGAACATTTTGCGTTCAATCACCAGCAGCGGCGGCATTTCGCTGCTGAAAGCCAGCTTTTTATTCTTCAGCTGATAATCGATCCACGCCAGCTGGAGCGCATACATTGCCGCGATAATTAAGGTGGCATAGGCGAACAGCGACAGACCGATATGCACCATCATGCCGGGCGTCGTTTCCAGATGGGTGATGAACTCGTTCGGCATGAAAATGGCGAAAGCGAGATTGATTAACGCGAATGTATAAACAATCGGTAGCAGCAGCCAGCCGCGGTTTTTCGAGGCGACAATCGTCATCACCGTACAGATCATTAGACTGACCAGTGAACCGACATTCAGCAGGCTGAGGTTTTGACCACCATCGTCGGGGAAGATGCGCTCTTTCAGTCCGAAGCCGTGGAATATAAGCGCAAGGACCGCCGAAAAGATGGCCATTTTGCGCCAGCCGCTGTTTTTTTGTAACAGGCTGGGAACAATCAGCGCAATACTGGTTGAGTAGGCGACAAGAGCGATCAGGGCAAAAACGGGCATAGGCGTGTCGACAGTTGACCAAGAGAGAAAGAGAAGCAGTATAACGTTACGTGACCCAGCCTCCAACAGTTCCATCACATACAGCCGCGATGTCTTCATGCTATACTGCGGCGAATTTCTGTTATGCGTCGCGCTGGCGGCCAATCGTATCACCTCAGGCGAGAGACAATGTTTGATAATTTAACCGATCGTTTGTCGCGCTCACTGCGCAATATCAGTGGCCGTGGACGCCTCACTGAAGACAACATCAAAGAGACCCTGCGCGAAGTGCGTATGGCGCTGCTGGAAGCCGACGTTGCGCTGCCGGTAGTGCGTGACTTTATCAACCGCGTGAAAGAGAAAGCGGTAGGCCACGAGGTCAACAAGAGTCTGACTCCGGGCCAGGAGTTCGTCAAAATCGTGCGCAACGAACTGGTTGCCGCGATGGGAGAAGAGAACCAGAGCCTCAACCTGGCGGCGCAGCCGCCGGCAGTGGTGCTGATGGCGGGCCTGCAGGGTGCGGGTAAAACCACCAGCGTCGGTAAGCTCGGTAAGTTCCTGCGCGAAAAGCACAAGAAGAAAGTGATGGTCGTCTCTGCGGACGTTTACCGCCCGGCGGCGATCAAACAGCTGGAGACGCTGGCGCAGCAGGTTGACGTCGATTTCTTCCCCTCTGACGTCGCACAAAAGCCGGTCGACATCGTTAACGCGGCGCTGAAAGAGGCGAAGCTGAAGTTTTATGACGTGCTGCTGGTGGATACCGCCGGTCGTCTGCACGTTGATGAAGCGATGATGGAGGAGATCAAACAGGTTCACGCGGCGATTAAGCCCGTCGAGACACTGTTTGTGGTCGACGCCATGACCGGTCAGGATGCTGCTAACACCGCGAAGGCGTTTAATGAAGCGCTGCCGTTGACCGGCGTCGTGCTGACCAAAGTAGATGGTGATGCCCGCGGCGGTGCGGCGCTCTCTATCCGCCACATCACGGGTAAACCCATTAAGTTCCTCGGCGTCGGTGAGAAAACCGAAGCGCTGGAGCCGTTCCACCCGGATCGAATCGCATCGCGTATCCTCGGTATGGGCGACGTGCTGTCACTGATCGAAGATATCGAAAGCAAAGTTGACCGCGCGCAGGCTGAAAAGCTGGCGAACAAGCTGAAAAAAGGTGACGGCTTCGATCTGACCGACTTCCTTGAGCAGCTGCGTCAGATGAAAAACATGGGCGGTATGGCGAGCCTGATGGGTAAGCTGCCGGGCATGGGGCAAATCCCGGACAACGTTAAAGCGCAGATGGATGACAAAGTGCTGGTGCGTATGGAAGCGATCATCAACTCGATGACCTTCAAAGAGCGCGCTAACCCGGACATCATTAAAGGCTCGCGCAAACGCCGCATCGCCGCAGGTTGTGGTATGCAGGTACAGGATGTTAACCGTCTGCTCAAGCAGTTCGACGACATGCAGCGCATGATGAAGAAGATGAAGAAGGGCGGCATGGCGAAGATGATGCGCGGGATGAAGGGGATGATGCCGCCTGGTTTCCCTGGTCGCTAAAACAAGGGTATAAGGCTATCTTGTTTGCCATTTTAGCCCCGGGGTGTGCTCGAAATGCTCACGTACTACGTGTACGCTCCGCTTTCTGTGCGCACGCCGGAACTAAACTGGCCGCACCGATATACGCCTTATTTCCCTTGTTTGCTTTATCCTGATTGCAATTCCCCCCAAAATCAGTAAAATTTTCGGGCTTTTAATATGACACCAGGCTCCGTTCCTCGATGGGGCCCGGTGTTTTATTCACACAAGAGGATGTTATGGTAACTATTCGTTTAGCTCGTCACGGCGCTAAAAAGCGTCCGTTCTACCAGGTTGTTGTAACTGACAGCCGTAATGCACGCAACGGTCGCTTCATTGAGCGCGTTGGTTTCTTCAACCCGATCGCATCTGAGAAAGAAGAAGGCACTCGCCTGGATCTGGATCGCATCGCTCATTGGGTTGGCCAGGGCGCTACCGTTTCCGATCGCGTTTCCGCGCTGATCAAAGAAGCAAAAAAAGCAGCTTAATCTGTCACGGTGGTCATGATGAGCAAGCAACAAACCGCATCGGCCCCTGCTGAGCCAATTATTGTTGGCAAACTGGGATCTTCTTACGGAATTCGTGGTTGGCTCAGAGTGTTTTCCTCCACCGAAGACGCCGAAAGCATTTTTGACTATCAGCCCTGGTTTATCCAGAAGGCGGGTCAGTGGCAGAGCATCGAGCTGGAAAGCTGGCGCTACCACAATCAGGATATCGTCATCAAGCTGAAAGGCGTTGACGATCGCGATGCCGCGAATCTTCTGACGAATTGCGAAATTCTCGTTGATTCCGCGCAGTTGCCGGAACTGGAAGAGGGTGACTATTACTGGAAAGACCTTATGGGTTGCCAGGTAGTGACCACCGAAGGTTACAGCCTCGGTAAAGTCGTCGATATGATGGAAACCGGGTCGAATGACGTTCTCGTCATCAAGGCAAACCTGAAAGATGCGTTCGGTATCAAGGAGCGGTTGGTTCCGTTCCTCGATGGGCAGGTTATCAAGAAAGTCGATCTCGCTACTCAAACCATTGAAGTAGATTGGGATCCTGGTTTTTAAACCTCCGGATATACGGTAAAAGACGGCGCTATGTGGATTGGCATAATCAGCCTGTTTCCTGAAATGTTCCGCGCGATTACCGACTACGGGGTAACTGGCCGGGCAGTAAAAAAAGGCCTGCTGAGCATTGAGAGCTGGAGTCCGCGTGACTTCGCTCATGACCGACACCGTACCGTGGACGAACGTCCTTACGGCGGCGGACCGGGAATGCTAATGATGGTGAACCCTTTACGGGACGCCATTCACGCAGCGAAAGCCGCGGCGGGTGAAGGCGCGAAGGTGATTTATCTTTCGCCTCAGGGACGCAAGCTTGATCAAGCGGGCGTGAGCGAACTGGCTACCAATCAGAAACTGATTCTGGTGTGCGGTCGCTACGAAGGGATAGATGAGCGGGTAATCCAGACCGAGATTGACGAAGAGTGGTCTATTGGTGATTACGTGCTCAGCGGCGGTGAGCTGCCAGCAATGACGCTGATTGACTCGGTTTCCCGGTTTATTCCAGGGGTACTGGGCCACGAAGCTTCAGCAACGGAAGACTCCTTTGCTGATGGATTGCTGGACTGCCCGCACTATACTCGTCCTGAAGTGTTAGAAGGGATGGAAGTACCGGCGGTATTGCTGTCGGGAAATCATGCCGAGATACGTCGCTGGCGTCTGAAGCAGTCGCTGGGCCGCACCTGGCTTAGAAGACCTGAACTTCTGGAAAACCTGGCTCTGACTGAAGAGCAAGCAAGGTTGCTGGCGGAGTTCAAAAGCGAACACGCACAACAGCAGCAACAGAAACATGATGGGATGGCCTAAGCCCTCCAAATATCAGTTTACCCAGGATAAGAGATTAAATTATGAGCAACATCATTAAGCAAATTGAACAAGAGCAGATGAAGCAGGACGTACCTTCCTTCCGTCCGGGTGATACCGTGGAAGTGAAAGTATGGGTTGTTGAAGGTTCCAAAAAACGTCTGCAGGCATTCGAGGGCGTGGTTATCGCTATTCGTAACCGCGGTCTGCACTCTGCATTCACTGTTCGCAAAATTTCCAACGGCGAAGGCGTTGAGCGTGTCTTCCAGACCCACTCTCCGGTAGTTGACAGCATTGCTGTTAAACGTCGTGGTGCTGTACGTAAAGCTAAACTGTACTACCTGCGTGAGCGCACCGGTAAGTCTGCTCGTATTAAAGAGCGTCTTAACTAAGATTGCGCACGCGCTACATCCAAAGCGTGTTATAGAACAAGGGGTTAGCGTAATGCTAACCCCTTTTTTATTGTCAGTGGCGGCAGAGTGGCGGCAGAAAATCAGGCGATCTACAGGCATAAAAAAGCCTGCGGATGCAGGCTTAATGAGGCTGCGACGTCAGCGCAGACTGGAAGGCGAAGCAGTGGGCACTGTCACAGGCCGGACAATATAGCGCGCAAGCGATTCATGGGTGACAAATGTACAACCACACTCAACGTTCTGACACTGGTGATAACGCTCTTTCGTTTCGGTACTGAGGTAGCGGCTTGAGCGCGCATGCGCGGCCTGCTGGCATACCGGACAATGCATCATAATGGGGCCTCCTTCGTGTTTATGCCAGTTATGATAACTCCAGAACTTGCAAATGCAAGTTATATGTTGCTTTTGCCCTTTTCTACGATTTCAATTTCTGTGTTCTGGATGCTGACCTCCAGTTCCACTTTGCTGATAAAACCCTGAGTGTTCATGGTGTGGGTCACTTTTTTGATGACCCAGAACGTCTCGTCGATCGCTTTTTTAAAGCCGGTAACCATTACCGGCATTTCGGGCCGCAGCTCTGCCCGACCCAGCGCAAGCGTAAGGGAAAATTGTGCGCCGTAACGCTGAATAGCGCTCCATTCTGCCTTAGCCGCCCGCATCGCCTCTTCCTGGTTTGCGAAGAGGGTGGTAAGGACCAGAACGTTGTCGTCTGCACCCGCCGTGTAGCCTGGCGACGCTTTTTTCTCTTTGGGGGCTGTGGCGCTGCTGACCGACTGCGGATGGGAAATGGGCGTGACCTTCTGTTGCGATGATTTTCTCTGCAACTGAACACTACTCTGGTTTTTTGGCGTGGCGGTATCTTGCCAGTATGCGGTGACGCCAGAGTAGTTGATGCGATCGGCAATCGAAAAATCATGGCTGTCGCCATCGCTACGGGCTATTGTGGCGGAGGGCATCGTCTTGCCGCCTATCACACACTTACCGGGAACGATGAAGAACAATTTGCCCGATTTGACGGCGATCTCCGCACCGTTACGCCGTGCCAGGCGCGTCAGAAAATCGGCGTCAGATTCTTTCGACTGATCGATATGGGCAATCTTAATTTGCGCCAGCACGGGGGGCAGGCTGGTATCCAGCTTATTACGTTTTGCAATTTCCTCAACGATGGCACCGAGCGTCGTATCATGCCAGGAGCCAGACTTTTGGCTGTTCAGACTGCCGCGAAAGTCCGCGCTCTTAGCGATGACGGTAATCTGATCCGGCGCGCCTTTATGGTTGACCTGATCGACGATAAAGGTGCCCATTTCAGTCAGCGCAGAACCCTGCCAGCCAATGGCCAGCGTGATGATATTGCCCCGCTCCGGCATCTGGATTTGCCCATCGGCATCATCAAGCGTCAGCGTCAGCATATCGGCTTCAAATCCCCGGTTATCCGTCACCGTCAGCCCAATTAACCGGGGCTGAAGGCTGCCCGTAATATCCTTTTCCCCGAGCTTTAGCGAAAATGCTGGCGTTCGTACCCGTGCTAATCCGTTTGTGAATGCATTAAGCATCAGAACTTCTCCAACATATCGGTCGCCAGCTGCTTACTCTGGTCATAAATGTCGCCAAACATCGCTTTCAGCGACTCGTCGACGCGGGTCAATTTCAGGGTGAAGCTGATTTTGCGCGGCGAACCATCCGGGTAAAACAGCGTCCCGGTTTCGCTGACGCTATTAATCACAAACATCCCGTAAATCATCCCCGTACCCTCAATCAGCGGCCAGGCTTTGCCCTGTTCCGCCATCAGACGTACCGCCGAGAGAGACAGCATGCCGCCGGTAATCTCAGGGAAAAGTTCACCGGTAATATCAATGGTGTCGCTTTCCGGCCCGGTGTACTGAAAGGCGTTGCGTTTACCTATGCGCGCGTTGCTGGGCCATCTATAGCTGCTATCGCGTTTCATGGTTTGATAGGGCAGCGTCTGCCGCATAAAAACAAAAAGCCCAAGTGCCAGCATCATTAGGCAAATCCTCCTGCGGCGCTGAATTGTGAAAGAGAGTGGGTGCGCTTCTCCTGCTCGTGCTGCGCCAGCAGATCTCTTAACTGGCGTGTGCCGTCGCCGTTGGGTGACATATCTCCCTGCAGAGTGATGTTATATTCGCTCTTGCTTTGATCGACATAGGAGCCGCCGGCCGCCGGGCGCGCCGCCTGATAATTGTCTAAGCGGGGAGGTTGCACCATGCCAAACGCCGCGCCGCCAGTAGTAGGTTGAGTCTGCTTATCGGGGCTGGCTTCAGCCGACTGTTTGTTGATAACGCCGAGCTTATCCAGCAACCACGTAACCCCCTTGATTAGCAGTTTTAGCGGTTCGAAAGGCATTGTCAGTGCCTCAACCAGGATTTGACCAAACATTTTTCCGGCGTTACCGAAGCTCTCCAGGGTTTGTTGGCTGGATTTGACGGGGGTAAGCAGATCGCCGAACCACCCGGCAACCTCGCTGATTGCTTTACCTATGGCGTCGAAAAGCGGCTGGAACGGCGCAAACAACTCGGCAATAGGAGCAAAAGCCGTTTTGATGCCTTCAATAACGCCACCAAAAAAGGCGCTAACTGGCTCCCAGTACTTATAGATCAGCAGCGCAGCGGCGGCGACGCCGGCAATAATGGCGACAATCGGTAGTGTGAGTGAGCCAATCACGGCCGCTATCCCGCCAAAAATAGTGGTAAATACGCTGCCGAGCGTCGTTGCGATGGTGATAAGCGTGCTGATGCCAGTGAACACCGGCGCGATAACCCCCGCGACAGTGCCGACGGCACCCGCGATACCCACCACCACCGTGGCGATAAGCCCAAAGCTCTGCACCAGTCCCTGGTTGTTTTGTACCCACTCTTGCAGCTTGCCGACATAGCGGGTGGCGGTTTGCACCAGCGAGCGCAGAGATGACTCCTGGGTGCTGAAAATATCAACGCTCAGCGACTGATACGCCGCCTGCAGCGCTTCGAGATCGCTACCCAGGTTGCCGACACTGCTCTGCATCGCCGCGGCGGGGCCGGCAGCGCTATTTTGTAGTGCTGCGACCGCGGTTCCCGGCGCACTGGCACTATTTTGCAGTGCTGCGGCCGCGGTTCCCGGCGCACTGGCACTATTTTGCAGTGCTGCGACCGCGGTTCCCGGGGCACTGGCACTATTTTGCAGTGCTGTGACCGCGGTTCCCGGGGCACTGGCGCTACTTTGCAGTGCTGCGACCGAGGTTCCCGGGGCACTGGCGCTGTTTTGCAGTGCTGCGACCGCGACTCCCGGAACCATGGCACTGTTTTGCAGGGAAGCCACGGCTTCTCCTGAGCTATTTTGCAGTGTAGTGGCCGCTGTTCCGGGAGCGGAAGGCGTGTTCTGCACACCTGGTTGTGTGTTATCGGACGTTGTCGCAGGTGCAAGCGGGCTATTTTTTAGCGACGCTTCATAGCCCGGCTGCATGATTTTTTTGCCCAGTTCAAACCCGGTTGTGGCAATCGACTTGCCTTTCGCGCCAATGGCAGAGACCTTTTCGCCTGCGCCGAGAAGGCGCTGCTGCACGGCCTGGATTTTTGCCGCGCGCTGCTGGCGCTTCTGATCCTGCTCCTGCTGGAGCGCCTGGCGCTGGGTGATCAACTGTGCCGACTCATCGCTGATACGGCTTTTCAGTTGAAGTCGCGCAGATAACGGCGTTTTCGCCTCAATACCGGCTGTCTTCAGGGAGGTCTTATTAGCGTTGATCGTTCTGCGCAGGGTAAGTCGTTCCTTTTTGAGCGCTTTCTCTGACTTAGGTTTTCCGCCCCAGGGATCTGGCATCGCTGGCGCTGCTGTGCCGTTGGCGACATTTTGCCTGTTCTGTTTTATGTCGCTCAGCTGCGCATTGACGGAGGCAAGGGCTTTTTCCGCGCGCATGATGTCGTCGACCTGCGCAAGCTGGGTGTACAAGCCGCGCAGGTTTTTCTCCGTCTCTTTCACGCTGTCAGACAGAGAGAGACTCTCTGTCTGCAACGATTTAAACGGGCGCGTCGCCTGATCAACAGCCGTGAGCAATTCCTCTAATTTTGCGCTGTTACTCATATCTGTTTCCGCTTCGCTGTAGCGCTTTCTCGCGCCAGGTGATGAGTTCTGTCAGGCTCAGGGGGTAGAGTTCTGACGGCGGCCAGTGAAAGATCACCGCGATATCCGCCATCAGATCGTCAACCGACAGAGAGGCCGGAAAAGTTACTGTGCCGAAGCCGGTGACAAAAAACCGACCACCTTGCCCGCCAGTGCGACCATATCGACCAGGTCGAGCGCGCCCACTTCCTGCTCCGTCAGCGACGGGGAGGTGATGCGAGGCAGCACTTTAATCAGCGCGTCGACATCGGCATTCGCCACCGACGCCAGGCTCAAACCGCGCAGCGTGCCGGCATTAGGTTTCATCAGCGTCACGCTGTTAATTAGCTGCTCTCCGCGCTTAATCGGCGTTTCCAGGGTAATCACGTTGTCAGTTTCGTTGCTCATGGCATCCTCACTCTCTTCTTCGCGGGAAAAGGTGCCCGGCCAGCTGGCTGACCGGGCGGCGGTTATTACAGGCCGATGTTACGGCGGTGCTGCTCAAGGCGATCAACGCCGTTCACTTTCTCCACCATGTTGACGGTGTCGATTTCCACCAGCTCCTGGCCATCCATCGTCAGCTTGAAGTAGCTGCAGACGACGGAAATTTTGGACTCGGTATCTTCGCCCGGCTTGTTCTCACCGGTATCGATCTCTTTCTGACGACCACGCATCACCACTTCAACGGCGACCGTTTCGCCGGTGTCGTCGCGCTGGTAGGAGCCGGCAAAGCGAATCGGTACCGCATCCGCGGTGGTCGCGCCATAGAGTTCCCAGATGGCGGCATCCGGGAAGCCGCCCAGCGACCACTCCATCGACAGGGCTTCATCATCGAGACCCATATCAATCGGTGCTACGCCGTTCATGCCTGCGCCACGGTAGTTCTCCAGCTTGCGGGTCAGCTTCGGCAGCGTGATGGATTTGGCGATCCCCTGATAGCTAAAGCCATTGAGGAACACGTTCATATATTTAAGTTTTCGCGGCATTGCCATCTATCTGTTCCTTACTTGCTGTTAACTGAGGAGACCAGGTTCGCCAGATACTTATCCGTGATGCGCTGGCGCAGGGTCAGGTTTTCCAGAGGCGGCACCGGCGTATAGTCGTAATCGATATAGAGCTTGCCCGCCTTCAGCGATGCGGCGTCATTAGCCTCTTCGTCGAACCAGCAGGTGGCATCGATGATGTAGCCATTGCTTTTCAGCTCGCGGAATTTGGCATTGATGCCGTCGATGATGTCGCGGATCAGCGATGCGGTGATCGGTTTGTCCACCGCCCACATATGCGCGTCAGCCATGGTGTCGGCAATCACCTGCGCGGTACGGGTGTAGTTTTCAAACAGGAACAGCGGATCGTCGGAGCAGGTACGGTTGCCCCAGAAACGGAAGCCATCTTTGCGAATCAGCGTGGTAATGCCCGCTTCGTTCAGCAGATCGGCATCGGTGCCGGACTCCTGCAGATCCCAGAACACCGGGGTGCTGATGCCGGTAACGCCATTGACGCCGACATTGGAGAGGGTTTTATGCCAGCCGGCTGACTGGTCGATCGCCGCACGCAGACCCAGCGCACGCGCCGTCGAGTAAGCGACCGAAGAGCTGTTGCTGGCGGTGTCCCAGGCGAGGAAATCGGGCCAGATCACCATCAGCTCGCGCTGGCTGAAGTTTTCGCGGTACTTGATCGCTTCAGAAATGGTTTTACAGCCCCAGGCGCTGACGTAACCAAAGGCGCGCAGCTTCTGGCAAATCGGTGCCAGCGCGGTAGCAACTTCGAGGCTATCAAGACCCGGTACGCCAAGAATGCGCGGTTTCACGCCGGTCACTGCTTCGGCAGTCAGCAGCGCCTTCAGGCCGGTATATTTACCGTTTTCGTCGGTGGTGCCGATGATGTTGGAGAGGGTCTGCGCTTTGGCATCCTCACCGCTGCCTTCGGCAACGCGAACAACAACGATCACCGGTTTCGCCTGGTCAGCAATCGCCTGCAGCGAAGCCGCCAGCGTGCCTTGTTTGCCCGCTTTGGCAATCGCGCTCTGCACGTTGGTGATCAGAACCGGTTCATTGAGGGGGAACATCCCTGCGTCTGCATCGCTGGCGGTACAAACCATGCCGACAATGGCCGTTGAGACTGTGGAAATGACGCGCGTGCCATCGTTGATTTCGACGACCTGAACGCCATGATGATAATCACTCATCCGTTTAACTCCGTGGTGTTGGGGTGAGTGCTATTTTCGAGTGTGGCGTCGCGGCGCGCTATTTGTCCGGGTTGGAGAGCGGCTGATACAACAGCGGGAATTAAAAAAAACGGGCCGCAGCCCGTAGAGATTATGCCGGTTCAACTGGCCAGCTAATATTCGGCGCAAGAGAGGTATCTACGGCACTCACTGCATCAAGATAATCAAGCCAGATTAAAAATGCGGCTTTATCGTTCTCATTGAGACGGTTAAGTGCCAGCTTAGAAGGCCACTGTTGCGCAGCTATAAAGGTATTCACCTGTTCAATGCGTAGCGCTTTAACATTTTTAGCAGTGGCAACAGCTTCCTCATGCGTGGGCGGTGGTAAATCGCCCCAGGCAGGGTAACCATCAGCGGTCACATATCGGGTTTTTCCTGCCGGAGCTGCACTGGAGAACTCGTAAAAAGTGGCATCATCCACCTCTTTGCCATCAGAAGGCCAGCTTGCTGAGGCAAGATAACGTTCTTTCAAGGAGGAGAGGTAAAACGCATTCTTTGATGGACTAAAAATAAAGGTGCTCATATTAATACCCTATTGCTAAATATCTGGAACCTGCGTTAGCGCGGGTGGAAAAGTTTCTCAATAAGAGTGTTTTTCTTGCATCAGCGACGTTTTGGGCATCAATACCTATTGAAATGGGCACGGTGGAGTCTGCCGCACCGGTTGCCACACCAGTGGCAAAACACATGGCGACAGGAAAGGGGATAGGGTAAGTCACTTCAACTGACGCTCCCGCGGCAATCGAAGTAATCGCCGCGGTTTGGATAATCAAGCCGTTTGGCAATGTAAAAGCGCCAGCAACGCCGCCGTTCGGGTACATTTTTCCAAACAAATTCATATCAGGAACTTGGCCATTGCCGTTACCGACTGCCCGTTTGGCTGCCTCGCCCAGCCCAAGATTTTTAAGCGCAGCGGCGACAGACGCGCTCCCTGCGTTGGCTATCTCTTTAAGCGACTGAGCGATTTGCAGGTACTGACCATGCGGATTCGGCGCGTAGATATGGTCGCTCATCAGTTTATCTGCGTAGTGACGCGTCGCCAGCACCACCGCCGGATCGATTTTCAGGCTCACTGCAGAGGTAGAGGAGACCACCAGCGCCATCCGCAGGGTTTGCGTGCGTGCGCTGCCCTCCAGCAGGAGCGGTTTATAGGTCTCCGGGCAGTTAGCAACGGCAATCAGTGTGCCATCGGCGTCATAAAGGCCGATTTCACGGATCCAGAAACCGCCCTCACTCTCCGGAATGACCTGTTCGGCGATAATCTGGTTCGCGTCACCTGGATCGACAAAGAGCATATTGAGTGGCGCAATACGTTTCTGGTTAACCAGCTTTGTCTGTGCGGGATCGGGGGTGGGCAGGGTACCGTTACCGTCGCCGGTGGCCATATGGGTCAGCTTCAGCTGCGTGCCGAGCGCGGTAGCGTTGGCAAGCTTCGCGGCTCCCTGGTGGGTCAAAATGGCAAAATATTTCATAGTCAGGCGTTCACTCTCAGTTAGCGATTGAGTAAACGCTATTGTCGTGGGCAGTTTAGGGAAGGGGCTATCGAATGCGGTTGGCTGCCGGGCGGGACAACCTGACGAAAAAAGGCCTGATGGCGGCTTCGCCTTATCAGGCCAGGGCTAATTGTGGGCCGGGTAAACGCAGCGCCACCCGGCAAAACGGGCCGCAGCCCGTCATCTTTTATTGCGGCTGTTCAGGCCAGGCGATATCGGGCGCGGTAGCCGTATCGACTTTCTGTAGCGCCTGAATGTAACGCATCCAGGCGGTGAGCTGCGTCTTATCATCATCGCTGATGATGCCGAGCTGCAGTTCGGTCTGCCACAGGCTGATGGCATTTTTCGCGCTGGTGAGCAAACGGGCTTTGGTCTGCTCGGCCTGCGCGATTTGTGCGGCCTGCCGGGTGGCGTCATCCGTTACCCATGCGCTGCCGTTCCAGACATCATAGGGTGTGGCGGGGGCAAGCGGGGTGACATCATCCGGATAATCACCCAACTGCGTCAGCGTCTTTTTCTCGCCGGTAATTTTGTCATACACCTCGCTGCCGCGATGGTCGGGAGCATACTCCCAGCCATCCAGCGCCGCGTTACGGCGCACCGCAAAACCCGCTTTCTCCGCCAGTGGGTTATCAAGCGTGGCGTTCGCCGGAATACCGACGCCCACGGCGAGATACTCGATGCTGCTGCCGAGGCACTCGCGGCTCAATGCGTCAAAGTTATAGACGGTGACAGTGCCCGCCTGGCTGGCTAAGTGGTTTTCGTTCAAAATTGCGTTTGTCATTATGCGGCTCTCACGATGAAGTTAAAGGCAACGTTGCGTGGTCGGGTACTGCCATAGCCTTCGGCAAACCCGCCGGCATTCATATCAGCGGCGGCATCAGGGGTGACAAAAAACGCATTCATCACATTTGCATAATCGCTTTTCATCACGGGGTCTAGCCCGAAGTCACTCCTGGCAGTGGCCACGTTGTCATTGGCATGAATCGGGCTTGCCAGGTTTACCGAGCTGAGTGAGGGGTCGTTGATATTAATGGTCCCTTTCTGCCAGCTTAGTAACGCACGTGCAGGATCTACTCCGCGCCCTGCATCCCAGCCGCGAATAAACTCGCCGCGCAGATCCGGCAGTAAACCCGCCGGATAAGCTGTCGACAGGCGCGGATACTTGGTTTTATCAAACGCGGCGCCGTTGCAGATAAGCCAGCCTTGCGGTGGCTCCGCGAGCGGCCAGGCGACCGGTGCACCGACCGGCAGAATGTAGACATCACTTGCCACGACATCATGCACATATTTGGTATTGGCAATCTGCTGGCCGTAGTTACCAATCGGCGCGTCCGGTGCTTTCGGGATGCCCGTAAAAACCGGACTGGCGAGCAGTGCATATTGCGGATGTGGATTGACGTCCTTGAGATGATTACTCAGCAGGTCATCAGCATACTGGCGGGTGGCCAGCACCACCGACGGATCGATTTTCAGCGTCACCGCCGCCGTTGAGGAGACAACCACCACCATCCGGATGGTCTGCGTGCGGCCGCTACCCTCCTGCAGCTGCGGTTTATAGGTTTCCGGGCAGTTCGCCACCGCAATCAGCACGCCAGCATCGTCATAGAGGCCAATTTCACGGATCCAGAAGCCGCCTTCGGTTTCCGGGATAACCTGCTCGGCAACAATCTGGCTGCTGTTTTTCGGGTCAATCGAGAGTCGGTTTAGCGACGCGATACGCTTCTGATTAATCAGTTGGGTCTGTGCGGGATCGGGCGTGGGTAACTGGCCATTGGCATCGCCGACGGCCATCTGCGTGAGGTTAATTTGCGTGCCCAGCGCGGCAGCATTCGCAAGCTTTGCCGCCCCGAGGTTAGTCAAAATAGCGAAATATTTTGCGGTCATGCATACGCTCTCAGGTTGTTTGTTGAGAAGTGAACGATGGCGATATTTTCCGCTCAGCCGCAGGCAAACACCATTAAGGGGCGTTGGTTACGCACTCACACAACAGGGCGGGCAAAAAAACGGGCGATGCCCGTAGGGGGATGAACGCGAAGGTTATGCGGCTCTCAAGATATAGTTGAACGCGATATTGCGTGGACGGGTTTCACTCCCACCCGGAATCTGAAACGCATCGGCAGTAGGACTGTTTGCAGGCTGATTAATCCCGTTGGTATAGATGGAGTTCATACCGCTTTGCAATGCAAAAACTGTTGCTGGACCTGTCCCCGCTCCCGGGCCCAGATATTTAAGCGTGAATTTTTTCATCTCATCAGCCTGACTGGTTAACAGTGCACGACCGCTATCCATTCCGCGCCCATCATCCCACCCGCGAATAAACTCCCCGCGCAGATCGGGTAAGTTACCTGAAGGAAAGAGGGACGCCAGCTTCGGATACTGCGCTTTATTAAAGGGCGCACCGTTGCATTTAAGCCAGCCGGCGGGTGGAGTAGCAGACGGGTAGGGCAGCGGCACGCCGACCGGTGTGAAGGAGGCGATATCGGCAATCTGCAGATACTGCGGATGGGGATTCGCCGCCTTCAGGTGCCCGGCCAGCAGTTCGTCGGCATATTTACGCGTCGCCAGTACCACCGACGGGTCAATTTTCAACGTCACCGCCGCCGTTGAGGAGACCACCACCACCATGCGGATGGTCTGCGTTCGTCCACTGCCCTCCTGCAACTGGGGTTTATAGGTCTCCGGGCAGTTCGCCACCGCAATCAAGACCCCTTCGTCATCAAACAGCCCCAGTTCGCGGATCCAGTACCCGCCCTCACTCTCCGGGATAATCTGTTCTGCAACGATCTGGCTTGCGTTCTCCGGGTCGATCGACAGCGCATTGAGCGGCGCGATGCGTGTCTGGTTGATGAGCCGGGTTTGTGCCGCATCCGGTATCGGCAGCGTGCCGTTGCCATCCCCGATGGCCAGCTGCGTCAGGTTAAGCGTCGTCCCAAGCGCCGTGGCGTTCGCCAGCTTTGCCGCGCCCTGATTGGTTAAAATCGCGAAATATTTTACAGACATGGGATTCTCTCAGGTTTGTTGAGCAGTGAACGGTAGCGATATTTTCCGTTCAGCACCTGGCGGACGCCACGCGGCGGCGTTGGTCTGAGGGGCACACAACAGGGCAGATAAAAAAAACGGGCCGTAGCCCGAAGGGGAGGATTACACCGTGATAGTGAGGCTATCAATCAGGTGGATCGCCGATGCCGCATAGCTTTCGCCGCCGACAACAATCTCTTCCGGCGTATAGGGGTAAACGGTGAGCTCTTCGCCGAGATAGCAGGCCGCGCCAACGTAGCACTCACCCTGGCTGCTGAGGCTGATATTCAGCTCCGTCAAATGGCGGCTTGCCGGTTTGGCATCATTAATCAGCCGCTCCAGCTCCAGGTATGTCTCCTCGGTAATGCCATTCTCCTGGACGCCAATCACCAGCCGGAAGGTGCCGGGTTCGGCGTTATCCTGCCACCACTCCCGCAGCTCAATCAGGAAGCCGAGCGGCTCAACCACCCGGTGAATGGCACTGCGCGTCCCTTTATGTTGATGGACGAAAAAGGAGGAGGCGATCACCTTCCGTTTGGTCGCTTCCGGCCAGTTAAAATCCCAGCGGTCAACGGAGAGTGCCCAGGCGAGATAGGGCAGCAGCTCGGCCGGGCAGGTTAGCGGATCCCAGAGTGTGCGCAGCGGCACCGGTACGCGTTCAATCTGCGCCGCCGCGTGCGCTGTCGCCACCTCAAGAACCGATGAGCCAACAGGCAACAGACGGTCGTCACTCATCGGTACCTCCGGTGGTAATTTTCCACGCCGTACACCAGGAAGCCTGGCTCTGATCGAGCACGATATCTTGCTGCGGTGCGTTCAACACCACTCGCTGCACGCCCTCAACGTGAAGTGCGGCATAGAAGGCCGACAGGCGAATATCGCGCCCCAGGCGGCGCTGGGCGGTGATATAGGCTTTCAGCTTCTGCTCAGCCGCCTGACGAATCGGCTCAGACTCAGGCCCGGGATAGAGAAAAAGCGTGGCATCAATCTGGTAGGGCACAATCTTCGCGCTCTGTACCGTCACGCGATCGCCGACCGGCCGTACATCCTCCGCGTTAAGCGCCTTATCGATAATCGCCAGCAGTTCAGGGCTGGCGGTACCGTCGCCCTCGCGGGAGAGCACCGAGATCGTGACGCAGGCGGGCGACGGGCTGATGGCAGAGATATCCGCCACGCGACCGTCGGCGCTGCGGCCATGATACTCATAAGCGCCTACCGGGCCGGCAACGCTTAGCCCTTCAAAAGCCTGCTGCGCGCGCAGGCGTAAATCAGTGTCGGACTCCATCACTGCAGGCGTAGGCGGAAGCGTGCTCTCATCGGCTGGGGCGATCACCAGTCGCGCGGTGTTGCTATTCGCCGCGATGGCATCGAGATCGCTGCGGGTGGCATACGCCAGCATCACCGCGCGGGCCGCTTCGTTGACGCGCTGGCGCCAGAGCACTTCGCGGTAAGCATTCTCTTCGAGAAACTTGGTCAGTGGCTCAGACTCCAGCGCCAGCGTGCGGGCGATCGCCTCCTGCTGGTCGGCGGGAAACAGCGAAACAAGGGTGGTTTTGCGCTCATCCAGGATGCGCTCATAATCCAGCGCCTCGACGACATCGGGCGCGGGCAGTTGGCTCAGATCGATAATCGGCATGGTATCAACTCACAGGAAGGGTTAAAGAGAGGGACTCGCCGGTGCTGGCAAGCTGGCCGGTCAGATTGACTACCATCTTGCCGTCGAACTGACGTTCGGCCGTCACCGCGCTGAGGGTGATGCGCGGCTCCCATTTCAGCAGCGCCATATAACAGGCCACCTGAATTTGCAGCGCCAGCGCCGGGGTTTGTGGCTGATCGATCATATCGAACAGCAGTGAACCGTAATCGCGGCGCATCACGCGCGAGCCTACCGGCGTGCGCAGAATATCGCTGATGCTCTGGCGAATATGGTCGACGTCGGTCAGGCTGCGCCCGGTGGTGCGATCGAGGCCGGAATAACGTGCTGTCATAAAGGAGCTCCTGTGGTACCGCCGCTGTCGCCGGGGTGTTGGTGACTATGCAGCACTTTGCCGTTGGAGGTGAGCGAGCCGCCGCTGTGCGTCACATTGCCGCTCATCGTGCCGCCTTTTTGCACCTCCAGCGTGGCGGTGATCAGCTTATTGGTGCAGACCACTTCCGGCGTATCGAGAGTGATGCGCGTCGACGCTTTCACCAGCACTTGCGGCACGCTGGCGGTAATCGACTGGGACGCGGTGATATCGGCGGTTTTAATGCCACTCACCTTCAGGGCGCTGGTCTGCGGTTCATATTCAAACACTGCGCCATCGGGAAAGGTGACATGCCAGGCGTCCGCTGAGGCGGAGGGGGCCGGATGATCGTTGGCGTAAATCCCAGGCATAACGAAAGCGGTCTCCAGCTCGCCGCCGACGGCGAGGAGTAACACCTGCTCATCGACGGAGGGCGCCCACCAGCTGCGCGAACGCCCGGCGCGGTGGGTTAACCACTGTAGCCAGTCGGTCACCATACCGCCGGTCTCTACCCGGCAGCGCCCGGCTTTCAGGTCGACCTCAACGATAATTCCGGTGCGGATCATATTGCGAAGCTGGCGAGCCAGTTCGTGAAGCGAAAGTTGTCTGTTCATAAGCGAAATGATGCTATGCGTCCCCGGTTTTGAAAATTGAACAAGGCTGTCCGGCTTTTGGCACAACGCAGCCCGTGGCGTGTGGCGCAGGCGATCATGCCTGCCAGCGGCTCACCAGTTCGCCGTTGATATAGAGCTCTTTCGGGCGGGTGACGAAGGCCGGTGGCAGCGGCTCTGGCAGCGTTTCGGCGATAAGCGTCCCGTTGACCTCTTTCACCTGGGTGCGCTCGGTCAGCTGAAGCACCATCGTGACATCCTGCGTGCCGTCGTCGTTGGTCAGCAGCGCCCAGCTAAAGCTCCCTTTCTGACCCGCTTCGGCACTGAGAATGTCCGGCTGGTTATCGCGCAGCCACGCCATCACCGGCACAAACAGCGTGTCGATATCGCCGCTGAAACCGGTAATGGCGACGTTGAGGCTGAACGCTTTTTCAAACGATAAGGAGCTGGCGAGCGTAGCGATATTGCTGCCTTTATCGACCCACAGGCGCAGCATCGAGGGGGTATCGTGCAGCGCCGGGACGGCGTTAATCAGGGCGCTGCGCAGAGAGTTGGGTTTTAGCATTGATCTCATCCTGGCAAAGTTTAAGGGTTTCAACTTGCAGCGCGCACTGCACCAGCGCGTGCTCAAGCTGGCGAATATCGGCGCTCAGATCGCCGTTAGTGTGCGGCGCGCTTGCCGGCATCGGGCAGAGGCTGACCTGCGGGCAGCTGCTGTAGACAATGAGCGGCGGAGGGGCAGGCGGGGCGCTGGTGCACCCGGCGCACAGCATCAGGTAACTCAGTGCGATACCAGTGGCGAAAAGCCTCGTTCTCATTTAATAACCTCGCGATCGCGTTTTCTCGTTGCAGCGCCTGCGCGCTGGCGGCATCGAGCTGCTGGCGCAGCGTGACCTGCGCCTGTTGATTTTTCGCCGCCAGTTCGGCGGTAGCGTTGAGCGCGGTTTTAAGGCGCGTAAGCGTGGCGTTCTGCTCTCGCGTCAGCTGCTGTGCGTTGGCCAAAGCGGTGCGCAGGGCGTGGTTTTGCTGAAACAGCCAAAGCCCGGCCAGCGCTGCCAGTAGCACTGCCACCAGGCGGGCGCTCATTGCACCCCCTGCAGACACCAGGCGCGCTCGCGCTGGCGGCGGTTTTCCAGCCCGCGGCTGCGTACGCCATCGACATAGACCCATCGCGGTAGCTGATCGCAGGCCTGCTTCCATGCTTTCTGGCGCAGGTACCAGGCCAGGGTTGAGGCGCATGCTGCGCCGCTGCCGACGTTAAAGGTGAAACTCACCACCGCGTCATAGACCGGTTGCGGCATCTCCACCGGCACACATTGCGCCAGGCGGCGTTCAACGCGCAGCACGTCGGCCACCAGGTTGACGGCGGCCTCTTTTTCGCTGATATCGCGCGTGGGAATCACTTTCGCCGTGTGGCCAATCCCCGATGTCCAGACTCCCGCGCTGCACTGATAGGGGCGCAGACGGCAGCCTTCGAGATCGGTAATCAGTTCCAGCCCCGCCTGCGAGGTGCGCAGCAGATGAAAATCGGGCAGCAGCAGCGCCAGCGCCAGCACGGCCGCCGCGCTACAGCGTTTAACGGGTAAGCCCATTGACCACCTCCTGGCTCACCGCACAGGATTTGAGGAACAGATAGCTTTTACGGCGGTAATACCAGTTCACGCCGACGGTCATGGCGACGCCGAGTGCGCCGAAGTAAGCGGCAAAGTCTTGCGGCGTCATGGCGCCAAAAAAGGTCAGGGCGACGCTAATCCAGTAGGCCAGCGACGAACTGAATCTCTCGATACTTACGCCCATAGATTTACCGTCTCCTGCGTGACCTGGACCGCGACATCGGGCAGGGTGATGGGGGTGCCATGCGGAAGCACGACGCCGAGTTCGGCAAGACCGGGATTGGCGGCCAGCACGTGTTCGACGACGCCCGCCGTTCGCCCGTAGTAGCGCAGGCAGATCAGATCGAGGGTGTCACCTTGTTGTGTTATCGCATTCATCGTTTTGCGTCTCTTACCATCCGGAAGGTTTTTTCCATGGTTAAGTTTCCGCAGGAGCGAGGCTAAGAGCTATGGATTGACGCTGGCGCGTGGCTGGTACAACAACGGAAGGGAAAAGTGACGCACCGGGCGAGGTAAACGCTAGCCGGTGCGTAAAAGTACGGTAAAGAGAGTCGCCGGTTTCGGGGGCGGTGGGGGCTATTCGGCTTTGTAATAAATATCCTCATCATCGGGAGTGGTGTTCTCGCTCTCCGCCAGGTCCGCGATCAGGCTTAAGGCCAGCTTCAGGTCGGAAGGCTTGCAGTTAGCAATAAGCGACACCTCGGCAATGAATTGCACGCATGCCCATTTGCGCTGAGTCTGATTTAGTCGTTCAAAGACCATGAATTCCTCTCATGAATTCTCTTACTGTATGTTTATACAGTATCATAGGCTGGATATTTATGGGAAGCGAAGATTATTTTGTCTAATCACTATGTCGCTGATAAAAAAACAGTATTGTGAAGTGACAAATATTCTGACCATCTATCCCTTGCCAAAAAGTCATTATTCTTAATGATGTTTAGATCGGTGTGTAACCTCCCGTTTCGTTCACTGAGGATCCCTTCCCGCAGCCGGCGGGTAAGTTGCCGTCGCTCGTAATCTGTTAGCGGTTTACCCGGCTCGAAGGGCGTACAGTTATTGACAGAACTCCAAGCGGGCGCAGTTGCGCCCTGAAAAATCGCTGACGCACGCTTCGGCACAATGGTCCATTTTTTCAGGCGGGTCAGCACCGGCGAACCGCTACCGATGACCGTGTCATAAACGCCGCGAATACGCACCATCGGTTCGCCGTACTGGTTAAACGCCTCCTCGGTTTCATACAGCGTGCGTACCTGCAGATCGTCACGGCGCACAAACGGGCCGCCCTGGGCATTAACGTAGCCGGCCCAGTCGCCGTTATCGGCGGCATCATGCACGTCGGCGAACTCGACGCTCAGCCCTCTGGCCGTGGCGCTGTCGGCCATTTTGCGTAATTCCCGGTAGACGGTGACCGGCGCGCCGCCGACAAACTGGAACTGGCGGATATGCCAGCGCGCTGCCCAGGCGGAGACCGCGCAGGCGCTCTCTTTCAGCGGCGCGCCCGTTTCGTGGTCGGTTTCATTATCCAGCGCGTAGCCGTCGATATTCTTGGCGATATACTTCGCCACATACCCCGTCGCGCTCCCTTTTTGCGCATCGATCGCTTCAGCATGAAAACGGGCTTTTCGCGCCTTGTCGCTGCGCAGCTCCTCACTATCTTGCTGGTGGGCAAAATCACGCAGGATCTCGCGCACCTTCTCTCTATCCTGCGGCTGCATAAACAGCAGCAGATGCCAGTGCGGCGTGCCATCGTGATGCGGTTCCGCAACGCGAATACCAAAAATACGCAGGCCGTCGCGGTGCAGCCTGGCGCGAATGCGCGCCCACAGGCGGGTGAAGTATCCCTGGGTTTGCGCCGGGCTGGCGCCGTTCCATTTCAGGTTGCGATGCCCGGTGTGGGAGGTGGCGTGAAAAGCGGCAGGCGCGGTAAGCGTGTAGAACTCGCCGACATAGCCGAGTGACTGACAGATAGTTTCGAAACCGCGGATGCGCGTCATAAGCTCGCAGCGGCGGATCGCCGGATTGGCTATTGACCCGTCATGCTTATCAAGCAGGCTGATACGATTTCCCTCTTCATCCTCTAGCTCCATGCTTTTGAGGAACGCCCGCTGGCGGCGCTTCTGCTCGCGCCAGGCGGTGATGCAGTCCTGGCTGGCGTAGGGCTGTGTTTTGCGGCTCACCAGGCCCAGCGCGATATGCAGATGCTCGCGCCACTGGGCGGCCGCCCGGCGAAGATGGCTGCGCCACCACTGCTCACTGAAGAGGCGGATCACCGCCGGGGCGATATCCTCTGCGCAGACGCGGCGTTGCGTGACGCGCTGCCAGTGCGGCGGGGTGACGTTAAATTGCAGGGCGATAAGAGCAGCGTGGTGGTACCAGCGGTGCAGGGTTTTCAGCTCGGTCTGTTCATCGGCATCACTGTCCGCCAGCTCGCCGCGAATAAAGTGGGCGATATCTTCCGCCAGCCGGTCGACGCTGGCCTGGTTGCTGTCCGCTAACTGGTTGTAACGGTTAACCAGATCGACCAGCCGGCCGGCCAGCGCCTGCTGGAATGCCGTATCGAAATGGCCGTGAAAGAGCGCCTTCGAGACGCGTGATTGCAGGCCATCGATCTGGTAGCGGTCATTCACCGCCTGTAGCCGTGGCAGGGTTTGCCTGGCGAAGCGCAGCAGGAAGGCGTGCGCCCGCGCAGCGCCATGTGCCTTTTCCAGCGCCTGCTCTGTGCGGCTAATGGAGAGGCGCACACAGGCAGGCTGCAGCGCCAGCGCATGACGCGCCTGCAGCACCGCCGCAATGTGCTGATTGCGGCGGTGCTGTTCGGCATGGGTCAGATAGGGGCTGGCGATAGCGCGGCGCGGCGCATTCCAGGGGTAAGCCAGGCTGACAGCCACTTATCTTCTCCTGAAGTGCTTATCTTTCAGTTCAGCGATCTGCTGGCAACTGACGCAGCAGGTTACCCCCGGCAGCGCCATGCGACGCGCCTCAGGGATCGGCATGTCGCAGCACTCGCAGGTCAAGCGGGAGGGGAGCAGTAAGCGGCGGCGCGCGTGCAGGATATGCCGCTCGCGCTCCTCCATTTCGCGTTGTTGAACGCCATCCATTTCATCGGCCATCAGTGCAGCTCCAGCGCCTGGTTATCAATATGGGTCGCCTCCTGGCGCAGCAACTCGGCGGCATCGCTCCAGTCGAGGCGCCGGGAGGCAATAAAACTTGCCAGCGTATCAAGGCGGGCAGAAACAGCACCGGCGCAGCGCAAGCGTTCGTTATTGCGGGCTTCAGCCAGCAGCAGCGTAACTTCATCGCCGCTGCGGGCGGGGGCGTGATTTGCGGTCTTTCTCATGTTAACTCTCCTGAATTTGGGCAAAGGGATGCCCGACGGGTTGACGTCCTGGGATTGAACCTGGGGGTTAAAGCGGCATGGTTAGCCGTTTCGGAAACAGACTGACAACGGCGCGAAAGTGGTTCATGGCAGCGATCAGCGCGCGCTTCTCCTCGAGGGTAAGCAGATGCGGGTCAAGCGCCTGGCGGGCCGTGGGGACGCGGGCGAGAAAGAAGATCGCCGCCAGCGCCCGGGCGTTTGCTTCATACTGCTCGTCGCGTCGGTCGCGCATATCGTCGATAAAGCGCGCCACCTCGCTCCAGCTGTCGCCCCAGTGGCGACCGCGAAGTTCGCTGATGTGGTTTAACCCGGTAAGCCGCTCGCCGGCACTCAGCGGTGCGCTGGCGGCAGGTGAGGTGATCGCCATAGATCCTCCTGCGTGACCGTGAACTCGCAAATGCAAAATTAACCGAATGAGGTGGCGGAGCGCCGGTCGATGTAACGGCAGTCGATAGCCTGCTGCGTTAACTTATCGCGCCAGGCTTTGACATTAATCAGCGTGCGGCTGCGTTTACCGGCCTCACTATGCTCGCGGGTCGGGGCTTTCAGCAACACGCCTTCATCCAGCCACTGCCACACCAGACGCTCGCTGATACCGCGCATTGCGGCGAAATCCTTCACCGTCATCGCATCGGACATCGCCGAGCGGATCACTGTTTGCAGCGCCGGTAGCAGGGCGGAGATCAGCTCATCCATCTGTCCATGTGAAAATGTGCTGAATTGCATTTGTGAGCCGGATAACGGATGCGACGGCATTGATTTTGCATCTGACATATCGCATTATCTCCTGTTGTTTGAAATGTAGTGCACTGCTGTGCATTTTGGTCGATGAACAGCAATATAAATCGCAAATGCGATTGTGTAAATCACTTTTTCGATGTTGGTGTCCATGAGTGAAAACAAGATGAGTGTTCAGGATGTGGTGGATCGCATTGCAGCGTCCTACTCCGTATCCAGTCAGAAAGCGCTTGCCGAGGCGCTGGATGTGCCGGCGAACAATATCAGCAGCTGGATCCAGCGGGAAAGCGTGCCCTATAAGGCGGTGGTCAAATGCGCGCTCGATACCGGCGCGGATCTGCACTGGCTGGTGAACGGTGAGTTTGCAAATGCGAATCTGGTTGAGAAGCCGCAGGTCAAAGGCAAGGCGCTGTATGAGGAGATCCTCTCGGCGGGCGGGCGTCCGGTGCTGCGTCGAATCCTTGATGCCTATGGCTTCCAGATGCAAAAGGATCTGGGCGATTTGCTCGATATCTCTTCAGGCACCATCAGCACGTGGGTGCGCCGCGACTTCTTCCCCGGCGATGTCGTTGTGACCTGCGCGCTGGATACCGGCGTCTCGCTGAAGTGGCTGGCAACCGGGCAGGGTGAGATGTACCCGGCACCGGTCGCCGCGCAGAACGATGCCGTCATTACCATTCCGAAATTCCGCCATGAGTCCGGTGAGCTGAAAGAGGCGGGCGTCTGGACACTGGATCCATCGCTGGCGCCTGCCGCCACCGATAGCCTGCGCTTTATCGACGGCCTGCATGCTGGCTGGCTGGTGGATACCGCTGCGCAGAAGATTGGCAACGGGCGCTGGGTGATTGGCGTTGATGACGCCCTCGATGTCTTTGATGTCGTGCGCCTGCCCGGTGGCAAAGTGCGCCTGAGCAATAACGCGGTCGATTTTGAGTGCGGTGTAGCGGAGATCGCGCCGTTCGGCGTGGTGCTCTTTACGCTGGAAAAACATGTGTAAGCGGCAATGACGGTCAGTAAACAGAAGAGCGGGAAATGGCTCTGCGAAGTCTATCCCCAGGGGCGCGACGGGCGGCGAATTCGCAGACAGTTCTCCACCAAAGGTGAAGCGGAAGCGTTTGAGGCGTGGGCGAAGCGGGAAGCGGAAGAGAAACCCTGGCTGGGTGAGAAGGCCGACCGTCGCCGCTTAAGCGAGCTGATTGCGCTGTGGTACAAGCTGCATGGCCAGTCCCTGGCGGCGAGCAAATCGCGGCTGGCGAAGCTGGAGATTGTCTGCCGTGGGCTGGGCGATCCCATCGCCGCGCAGCTGACGGCGAAAGCCTGGGCGCACTACCGCGATAAGCGCCTGAGCGGTGAGATCGATAATGGCTACACGCCGGACCCGGCAAAGTGGAAAGTGAAGCCCATCACCGTCAATCGCGAGCAGCACTATCTCAGCGCGGTGTTTAACGAACTTACGCGTCTTGGCGAGTGGTCGCTGCCCAATCCGCTGGAGAGTGTACGGCCGTTTCGCGAAAAAGAGCGCGAGATGAGCTGGCTTACCCAGGCGCAGATCGCCGAACTGCTGGCGGCCTGTGTCCGTTTCGGCAATGCCGATTTAACGCGGGTCGTAAAAATCTGCCTCGCCACTGGCGCGCGCTGGCGCGAAGCTGAATCTCTCACCCGTACCCAGCTGGTGCCCAACAAGCTCACCTTTGTTAAAACCAAGGGCGGCAGGAACCGCACTGTGCCTATCCCGCAGTGGCTGTTCGACGAGCTTGCGCCGCTTGAGGGGGCGCTGTTTCAGCCCTGCTATCCTGACTTTACCCGCATGCTGGCTACCACCTCTATCGCCCTTGCCGAGGGGCAGAAAACCCACGTTCTGCGCCACACCTTCGCCTCACACTTTATGATGAATGGCGGCAATATCCTTGTGCTGCAGCGTATCCTCGGTCATGCCAATATTCGTGAGACCATGCGTTATGCCCACTTTGCTCCCGATCATCTCGAGGAGGCGGTGACGCTTAACCCGCTCTCTACCTTTAATGGCGGCAACGTGGCGGCAGAAGATGCATAACCCTGCATTTCACTGCACTTAACCTGTCTGGTGTGCCATGAAAATCAGGGCGCAGGCCAGAGGGGGTGGGCGGGCTGGCAAAAGCGGCTTAACTAACTTTTCTGGTCTTTTTAGCGCGATGTTTTGCCTTTGCCGGTAAAATTATTAACCTTCTGATGATGTTTAATTTACAATGCCGCTTCGACCTGAAGGAGACGCGGTGAAGCACCTTTTTCATCCTACAAGAGCACAACGCTCAGCCCTGTGGCTGGCGCTGTTTGCGATCCTGCTGATCCTCGTTGCCCCTCTTATTTCAACAGCCCTGCAAAAAGATCCAATGAGCGCGATGCCCGGTATGCATCATGAGATGAGTATGCCAATGCCCGCGCAGAACGATCATGCACACCACGACCATTCTCATCATGAGATGTCGCAGCCGGAGAGCCGACCGTCAGCCATGCCGCTCGATCATGCTGAAGCGTGCGGTTACTGCGTGCTGCTGGCCCACGTTCCCGGCCTGATTTTCCTGCTTGTCCTGCTGCTGCTGGGACGCGTGCTGCGCGTGACCCGCGCGCCTGCCCGCACGCGCCCACGGCTGTGGCACTTTATCCCCTGGCTTTGGCCCGATACCCGCGCCCCGCCGTACTCCCGCTTTTCCTGACCCCAAAACGACGTTCCGCCTGCGCGGAATGGCACACTTTTGCGCTTTTTGAGGAAAAGTATGACTTCCTGTACCCCTCGTGCGGCGTGGCTTAACCTGCTGCGACGCCTCCATTTCTATATTGGCCTGTTTGTCGGCCCCTTTATCTTTATCGCCGCGCTGAGCGGCACGCTCTATGTCGCTACGCCGCAACTGGAGAGCTGGCTTTATCACGATGCGCTGTATGGCGTGGAGAGCGGCGAGCGGCAGCCGCTGGCCGACCAGCTTCGCGTTGCCGAACAGGTGACGGGCGGCCATCTGCGCCTGCAGGCGGTGCGCCCCGGCCTGAGCGACAGCGAGACGACGCGGGTGATGTTTGCCGATCCGCAGCTTGGCGTCTCTGAGAGCCGGGCGATTTTTATCGATCCGGTGACGCTACAGGTGAAAGGGGATATGACCGTTTACGGCACCAGCGGTATTTTGCCGCTGCGCCAGTGGATTGATTACCTGCACCGTTCGCTGCTGCTGGGCGATCCCGGCAGGCTCTACAGTGAGCTGGCGGCATCGTGGATGTGGATCGCCGCGCTGGGCGGCATTGCGCTGTGGTTTTTCACCCGGCCAAAACGACGCATCAACAACCGCGTACAGAATCATCGCCGCCTGCACGTTACGCTCGGCTGGCTGCTGCTGGCCGGGATGCTGCTCTTTTCCGCCACCGGCCTTACCTGGTCGCAGTGGGCGGGTGGCAACGTTGATAAAATGCGCGCCGCGTTCAACTGGATGACGCCGCAAGTCAATACCCAGCTAACAGGCGAAGCCGCGCCGGCCGATCCGCACGCCGAGCATCAGATGCACCACGAAGGGATGGCGATGCCCGACATGGCGCTTAACCCGGCGCTGTTTGACGCAGTGCTCGCCCGCGCGCAGGCCGCCGGGATTGCAGCGAGTAAAGTGGAGATCCGCCCACCGCGCGATGCGGAGCACGGCTGGATGGTTACGGAGATTGATCGCCGCTGGCCGACGCAGGTGGATGCGGTCGCCATTGCAGGAAATTCGCTGGCAGTGATAGATCATGTGCACTTTGCTGATTTCCCGCTGATGGCGAAGCTGACGCGCTGGGGTGTGGATTTCCATATGGGCGTACTATTCGGCCTTGCCAACCAGCTGCTGTTAATTGCCTTTGGCAGCGCGCTGTGCGTGATGATTATCGTCGGCTATCGTCTGTGGTGGATCCGCCGCCCGGCGGTGAGCGAGACGCTGCTGCACGCCTGGCTGCAACTGCCTGTTCCGGGCCGCTGTGTAGTGTTAGCCATTGCCCTGCTGCTGGGGCTAATGATGCCGGTAATGGGCGGCAGCTTACTGCTGTTTATGCTGGTCGATGCCCTGCGCTGGCAGCGGAAAACGCAGCGCGCCAACACGGTGTAAAACGTCACTGGCTGCTTTATGTAAACTTAAAATTACATGCGGCAGCCATGTTAACGCTACAAAAGTTGGTTGTGTAACGATATCTGTACGTATTGTGGATTGAAATCTTTACCTGATGTGATATGGTGTCAGCTCCCTCGCCTGAGGAAACCTATCGCACACGAGCCATACAGGATTTGATCATGCAAAAAGACGCGCTGAACAACGTACACATCACCGACGAGCAGGTTCTGATCACCCCGGAGCAGCTGAAAAATGCCTTCCCGCTGACCGGCGAACAAGAGGCGCAAATCGCGCAATCCCGCCAGACCATCTCCAACATCATTGCCGGGCGCGATCCGCGTCTGCTGGTGGTCTGCGGCCCCTGTTCGATTCACGATCCGGAAGCGGCGCTGGAGTATGCCCGTCGGTTTAAAACCCTTGCCGCAGAGGTCAGCGATAGCCTCTACCTGGTGATGCGCGTCTATTTTGAAAAACCCCGTACCACCGTCGGCTGGAAAGGGCTAATTAACGATCCGCACATGGATGGCTCGTTTGATGTGGAAGCTGGCCTGAAGATTGCGCGTCGTCTGCTGGTAGAATTAGTCAGCATGGGCTTGCCGCTGGCGACCGAAGCGCTCGATCCGAACAGCCCGCAGTTCCTCGGCGATCTCTTCAGCTGGTCGGCAATTGGCGCGCGTACTACGGAGTCACAGACGCACCGTGAAATGGCGTCCGGTTTATCAATGCCGGTCGGCTTCAAAAACGGTACCGACGGCAGCCTGGCCACCGCCATCAATGCGATGCGCGCTGCCGCCATGCCGCACCGCTTTGTTGGCATCAACCAGGCCGGCCAGGTCTGCCTGCTGCAAACCCAGGGCAACCCGGATGGTCACGTGATCCTGCGCGGTGGTAAAGCGCCAAACTACAGCCCGGCGGATGTCGCGCAGTGTGAAAAAGAGATGCAGCAGGCAGGACTGAAACCGTCGCTGATGGTAGATTGCAGCCACGGGAATTCCAATAAAGATTACCGTCGCCAGCCTGCCGTTGCTGAATCTGTTGTCGCACAGATCAAAGATGGCAACCGTTCGATTACCGGCCTGATGATTGAGAGCAACATTCACGAAGGCAATCAATCATCCGAGCAGCCGCGCTGTGATATGAAGTACGGTGTTTCTGTTACCGATGCCTGCATCAGCTGGGAGGCGACCGAAGTGCTGCTGCGTGAAATCGACAGCGATCTGCGCAATAGCCTGGCGGCGCGTTTTGCATAAGAGGGTGTTATGGCTGCTGAACTGACCGCGCTACGCGATCAAATTGATGAGGTGGATAAGGCGCTGCTGGGGCTGCTGGCGCGCCGGCTGGAGCTGGTGGCACAGGTGGGTGAAGTCAAAAGCCACTATGGGCTACCGATTTATGTTCCCGAGCGCGAGGCCTCAATGCTGGCCTCGCGCCGTAAAGAGGCCGAGGCGCTGGGCGTGCCACCCGATCTGATTGAGGATGTGCTGCGCCGCGTAATGCGTGAATCCTACTCCAGTGAAAACGACAAAGGGTTTAAAACGCTCTGTCCTGCGCTGCGTCCGGTCGTCATTGTTGGCGGCGGCGGTCAGATGGGAAAACTGTTTGGCAAAATGCTGACGCTCTCGGGCTACCAGGTGCGTACGCTGGAGAAAGAGGAGTGGGCTCAGGCTGAGACGCTGCTGGCGGATGCGGGCATGGTGATTGTCAGTGTGCCCATCCACGTCACCGAAGCGGTAATTGCGAAGCTGCCACCGCTGCCGGAGGATTGCATTTTGGTCGATCTGGCCTCGGTGAAAAGTGGCCCGCTGCAGGCGATGTTGTCGGCGCATAAAGGCCCGGTGCTTGGTCTGCATCCGATGTTCGGCCCGGACAGCGGTAGCCTCGCCAAGCAGGTGGTGGTGTGGTGCGATGGACGCAAGCCGGAAGCCTATCAGTGGTTCCTGGAACAGATTCAGGTCTGGGGCGCGCGGCTGCACCGCATCAGCGCCGTCGAGCACGATCAGAATATGGCCTTTATTCAGGCGCTGCGCCACTTTGCCACTTTCGCCTATGGTCTGCACCTGGCGGAAGAGAATGTGCAGCTTGAGCAGCTACTGTCGCTCTCATCGCCGATTTATCGCCTTGAACTGGCGATGGTGGGCCGTCTGTTCGCCCAGGATCCACAGCTCTATGCCGATATTATTATGTCCTCGCCCGATAACCTGGCGCTGATCAAGCGTTACTACCAGCGCTTCGGCGAAGCGATTGGTCTGCTGGAGCAGGGCGATAAGCAGGCGTTTATCGACAGCTTCCGCAAAGTTGAGCACTGGTTTGGCGATTATGCCCAGCGTTTCCAGAGCGAAAGCCGTACCCTGTTACGCCAGGCCAACGACAGCCGGGCGTAACTTCAAAAGCCGTTTATACTGAAAAGCCAGTGGTCACCCGCTGGCTTTTTTTATTTAAGGGATGCGCAATGGCTGAGTTGCAGAGACTGTTTGATTACACCGGACATTTACCTGAGTGTCCGACCTGGAGCGAAGCCGAACAGGCGCTCTACTGGGCTGATATTCTGGAGGGTGAAATCCATCGTTACCGGCTGGAAACAGGCGAGCATACGGTGCTCTCATTTCCGGAAGAGGTGGGCTGCTTCGCGCTGCGTGAGAAGGGCGGTTTTATCGTTGCCATGCGTCAGGCCATCTGGCTGACGGACGCGCGCGGTCTGCTGCGACAGAAAGTGTGCGATAACCCATCGAACCCGCAGCTGGCGCGTTTTAACGATGGCGGCACCGATCATCATGGCCGCTTTTATGCGGGCACCTTCTGGGCACCGGGCGATTACAATGGCGCGCTGCTGCTGCGGGTGGATAACGATCTGACGCCGAAAGTGGTGCAGTGCGATATTCACGGCGCAAACGGGCTGGCCTTCAGCCATGACAAACAGTGGATGTTCACCTCCGACACGCCGCACGGCGTGATTTACCGTACACCGCTGGATGAGCAGGGTGAGCCGGGGCGGCGCGAGCTGTTCCGTCGCTTCAACCCGGGCGAAGGGATCCCGGACGGCGCGGCGATGGATGTCGAAGGGTGCTACTGGAGCGCGATGTATGACGGCTGGCGGGTTGTGCGTTTCTCACCGCAGGGCGAACAGCTGGAGGAGTATCGTTTGCCGGTGCGCTGCCCGACGATGGTCTGTTTTGGCGGGGCGGATATGAAGACCCTGTTTATTACCACCACCCGCGAAAACATGGATGAGCAGGAGATTGCCGATTATCCGCTTTCGGGGGCAATCTTCACCCTGCCGGTGTCGGTAGCAGGGATGAAGAAAGCGCTCTTTATCGAGCGTTAAACCGGGTCGACCGGCACGACGTTTTCGCTGGGGTAGCAGCCCAGCACTTTCAGCGAGCGGGTGATACTGCCCAGCTCGCGCAGCGCTTTTTGCATCGCGCTGGCGTGCAGGTTGGCCTGAATATCCAGATAGAACATCTCTTCCCACGGGTTGCCGTGGATCGGGCGCGACTCCAGCTTGGTCATGATGAGGTTGTGGTTGCGCAGCACCAGCAGCGCTTCCACCAGCGCACCTGCCTGTTGCCCGGTCGCCATCAGCAACGTGGTTTTCGCCGGCACCTGCTCAGAGACGTCAATCGCTTTACGCGCCAGCACCACAAAGCGGGTAATGTTCTGCGTCTGGTTCGCCAGGTTGCGCTCCAGCACCTGTAAACCATACAGCGCGCCGCCCGGTTCATTGCCCAGCGCCGCGATGTGCGGTGAGTTCAGTTGGGCGACTTTCTCCATCGCCGCCGAGGTGCTTTCACAATACTCAATTTTCCACTGCGGATAGCGGTTCAGGAACTGGCTGCACTGCTGGAACGGCTGCGGATGGCTGTAGACGGTCTGGATCTGCTCAAGGGTCGTCGTGCCCGACACCAACACGCAGTGGTCTATGGGTACGGTTAGCTCGCCGACAATCGACAGGCTGGTGTGCTGAAGCAGGTCGTAGACATCATTAATCGCGCCAGAGCTGGTGTTCTCCAGCGGCACGACGGCGTAATCTGCCTGGCCGGTTTCGACCTGGTTAAAAATATCCTGAAAACGTGCGCAGCCGCTCTCGATAAACTGCTCGAAATGGCGCGCGGCATACTGGCGCGCCGCGAGATGGGAATAGGAGCCTTTCGGGCCGAGGAAGGCGATACGTGCCGAGCGTGGGTTGATGTTGTTGAGATGGTGCTGGAGCAGGGCTTGCTGAGTGAGAACAGAGTCTTCGATGATGAGCTGAAACAGGCGGGTGATGTAATGGGCATCCAGATGATGCGCTTTGCCAAGCTCAATTAAATGTTCCAGCAGAGCCCGCTCTCTGTCGATATCGCGCACCGGGCGGTGGGAGGCGAGTTTCGCTTTGCCAACTTCAACGGAGAGCTGGCGGCGCTCGGCCAGCAGCGTCAGCAGTTGCTCGTCGAGCGTGCTGATCTTCACGCGTAAATCCAGTAAGGGGTTTTCAGCCGTCATGTTGTTGCCTTTCATTGTTATCAATAAAAAAGCCTCCCGGCTTGGGAGGCTTTATTGTTCGTCTTCGCACTTTTTCTCACAAAACGAATCGCCTCCCTAACTGGGGAAGGTAAAAAAGAGTGCGAAGAGGAACGGGGTGTTTTTCATCATTTTTCCTGTCGAGCGAGGAAGTTAAAGTAACTGCTCTCTTTTCGCCCTGTCAATAAAAAACGCGCCCGCAGGCGCGTTGGAAACTCAATGTAGAGACTACTCTTCTTCTTCAACGAAGTTGGCATCTTTAACCGAGGTTGCGGCGCGACGCGCTTCGCCTTTGTGCTGCACTTTATTGAGCTGCCGTTCCAGCTTGTTGATCAAATCGTTGATGGCGATATACATATCATCATGTTTAGCGCTGGCGACAAGCTGCCCGTTAGGCGTGTTGATGGTCGCATCGGCGGTAAAACCCTGTGGCTCTTTAGAGAGGACGATATGGGGATTAATCAGCTGAGTTTGCCATTTATCCAGTTTGGCGAGACGGTCGGTGACATGCTGGCGGATTGCCGGAGTAATTTCCATTTGTTTACTGGTAATGTTCATTGTCATACATCTTACCTCTCTGTCTTTCCGTCTAAGTCATTTCAGCATAACGCGCCTAATGTCAAAATGTGTGATTAAAATCACGTAATTTTGTCACTTTTTGTCAAAGACCAGTGATTTGTGAGGCAGGGCAGGAAGAGGGGAAATATAGCTTGTCGGATGAGATGTTAGCAGTCATAGTTGACAGGTTGCATCGATGCGAAAGCGCTTCATCCATGCAGTCAACGGATAAAAAAACGGCAGCCCGCGGGCTGCCGTTTTGCGTTTCTGAGCGTTATGCGTTGCTGTTATTGGCGGCGATAATTTTCGCCACTTTGTCAGCCTGCGCATTCAGCTGCAGCTCGCGGTAAGCGCGCTCCATCAATGGCAGCGCATCGCGCGTTGCTTTGGTATCCGGGAAATCACGCAGCATGCCTTCCACGCGATTCGTTACCGCCACCCAGGCACCGCGATCGGTGTAATACTGCGCGACGGAGTATTCATACTTCGCCAGGCGATCTTTCAGGTAGACCAGACGCTTATTCGCATCCGTCGCGTACTGACTTTGCGGGTAACCGCGCACCAGGCGTGAGAAGTCATTGAATGCATCACGCGCATGAGCCGGATCGCGATCGCTACGGTCAACGCCGAAGAAGCCCTGCAGCGCGCTGTCATCAAGCGCCATGTTGGTCAAGCCGCGCATATACATCACGTAGTCGATGTTCGGATGCGTGGGGTTGAGACGAATAAAGCGATCGATGGCGGCCTGCGCCAGCGGCAGGTCGGCGTTTTTGTAGTAGGCGTAGATGAGATCTAACTGCACTTGCTGGGAGTAAGGACCAAACGGATAACGATTATCCAGAGCTTCCAGTTGCGTTATTGCCGCCTTCCAGTTACCGTCTTGCAGCTTTTGCTGGGCGGTCGCGTAGATTTCGTTTGGTGGATTATCAGGTACCTCTTCCTTAGAACCGGAGCAACCTGCCAAAGCCAGACTTAACGTGGCGGCTGCCACCAGATATTTCAAGCGCGTCATAACGTTTAGACTTTCCTCAGAATGTTCATGCGGGAGATTCTTTACTCCTGCTCCCGACTAAGACCAGCTACAATAGCACACTATATTAAACGGCGAAGCCGTAAAACCCAACGTTAACGAAGAAGCTGTATATGGCACAACTGGTACAACTCACCGCAACGGTATCCGAGAATCAACTCGGTCAACGCTTAGATCAGGCTTTGGCCGAATTGTTCCCTGATTATTCACGTTCGCGTATAAAAGAATGGATTCTCGATCGGCGTGTGCTGGTCAACGATGTCGTTAGCGACAAACCGAAAGAGAAAGTGTTGGGCGGTGAGCGCATTGCCATCAATGCTGAAATTGAAGAAGAAGCGCGCTTTGAGCCGCAGGATATTCCTCTCAATATCGTCTATGAAGATGACGATATTCTCGTCATCAATAAGCCGCGCGACTTTGTTGTGCATCCAGGCGCCGGTAATCCTGACGGCACCGTGCTGAATGCGCTGCTGCACTACTATCCGCCCATTATCGATGTACCGCGCGCAGGTATCGTACACCGTCTGGATAAAGACACCACTGGCCTGATGGTGGTGGCAAAAACTGTTCCGGCGCAGACCCGACTGGTTGAATCCTTGCAACTGCGTGAAATCACCCGCGAATATGAAGCGGTTGCCATTGGTCATATGACCGCGGGCGGTACGGTGGAAGAGCCTATCAGCCGTCATCCGACCAAACGCACCCATATGTCTGTTCACCCGATGGGCAAACCGGCCGTGACGCACTACCGCATTATGGAGCATTTCCGTATCCATACGCGCCTGCGTCTGCGACTTGAAACCGGCCGTACGCACCAGATCCGTGTGCATATGGCGCATATCACCCATCCGCTGGTGGGCGATCAGCTCTATGGCGGTCGTCCTCGCCCGCCGAAAGGCGCGTCGGATGAGTTTATTGATGTGCTGCGTAAGTTTGACCGCCAGGCGCTGCACGCCACTATGCTGCGTCTTTACCATCCGATTAGCGGTATCGAAATGGAGTGGCATGCGCCAATTCCACAGGATATGGTCGATCTGATCGCTGCCATGCGCGCAGATTTTGAAACCCATAAGGATGATGTCGCCTGGTTATGACCAAACTGATCGTCCCGGACTGGCCGCTACCGAAAGGCGTGGCGGCCTGTAGCTCAACCCGTATCGGTGGTGTAAGCCAGCCGCCCTACGATGCTCTGAACCTCGGCGCGCACTGTGGCGACAACAGCGAGCATGTCGAAGAGAACCGCGCACGCCTGTTTGCGGCGGCGGGTTTGCCTTCAAAACCGGTCTGGCTCGAGCAGGTGCACGGCACGGCAGTGTTGAAGCTCGACGGCGGGCCCTATGCCTCGAAACGCGCAGATGCCTCATACAGCAACACGCCGGGCACGGTGTGCGCGGTGATGACCGCCGACTGCCTGCCGGTGCTGTTTTGTAACCGGGATGGCAGCGAAGTGGCGGCAGCACATGCTGGCTGGCGAGGCCTGTGTGCGGGCGTGCTGGAAGAGACGATAGCCTGTTTTGCCGACAAACCTGGAAACGTGCTGGCGTGGCTTGGCCCGGCGATTGGTCCGGAAGCGTTCGAAGTGGGCCCGGAAGTGCGTGAGGCATTTATGGCTCACGATGCCGCAGCCGAAAGTGCGTTTCGCCAGCAGGGTGAAAAATATTTTGCTGATATTTATCAGCTGGCGCGTCAGCGGCTGGCGAGCGTTGGCGTCGAGCATGTCTACGGCGGCGAACACTGCACCTTCAGCCAGCAGAGTGATTTTTTCTCATACCGTCGGGACAAGACGACCGGGCGTATGGCAAGTTTCATTTGGCTGATATAACCTAGCGAATCAAGACGATCCAGTACGCGTAAGTTTTCTTCGCATAAATCAGGTCAATCACCTTGAATAATTGAGGGATGACCTCATTTAATCTCCAGTAGCAAATTTGACCTGTTATGGGAGGAGTTATGCGTCTGGATCGTCTTACTAATAAATTCCAGCTTGCTCTTGCCGATGCCCAGTCGCTCGCACTGGGGCACGACAACCAATTCATCGAACCACTTCATTTAATGAGCGCCTTACTGAACCAGGAAGGCGGTTCGGTTCAACCTTTATTAACCTCTGCCGACGTTAATACTGGCCAGTTACGTATTGCCATCGAACAGGCGCTGAGCCGCTTGCCGCAGGTAGAAGGTACCGGCGGTGATGTGCAGCCTTCGCAGGATTTGATGCGCGTGCTTAACCTTTGCGACAAGCTGGCGCAAAAACGGGGTGATAACTTTATTTCGTCAGAGCTGTTTGTTCTGGCTGCGCTGGAGTCACGCGGCACGCTGACGGATTTGCTGAAATCCGCTGGCGTCACCACCGCGAATGTGACCCAGGCTATCGATCACATGCGTGGGGGAGAGAGCGTGAACGATCAGGGGGCTGAAGACCAACGTCAGGCCTTGAAAAAATTTACCGTCGATCTGACCGAACGGGCCGAGCAGGGCAAACTTGACCCGGTCATTGGGCGTGACGAAGAGATCCGCCGCACCATCCAGGTGCTGCAGCGCCGTACCAAAAACAACCCGGTATTAATTGGTGAACCGGGTGTCGGTAAAACCGCTATCGTTGAAGGTCTGGCGCAGCGCATTGTGAATGGCGAAGTGCCGGAAGGGCTAAAGGGCCGTCGCGTACTGGCGCTGGATATGGGCGCGCTGGTCGCTGGGGCAAAATACCGCGGTGAGTTTGAGGAGCGCCTGAAAGGTGTGCTCAATGATCTCTCCAAACAGGAAGGCAACGTCATCCTGTTTATTGACGAACTGCATACCATGGTTGGTGCCGGTAAAGCTGACGGCGCAATGGATGCCGGGAACATGCTTAAACCGGCTCTGGCGCGAGGCGAGCTGCACTGCGTCGGCGCGACTACGCTTGATGAGTATCGTCAGTACATCGAAAAAGATGCTGCGCTGGAGCGGCGTTTCCAGAAAGTGCTGGTGGCTGAACCCTCTGTTGAAGACACCATCGCTATCCTGCGCGGCCTGAAAGAGCGCTATGAGTTGCATCACCATGTGCAAATTACCGACCCGGCGATTGTCGCGGCGGCATCGCTCTCACATCGCTATATCTCCGATCGCCAGTTGCCGGACAAAGCCATCGACCTGATTGATGAAGCGGCATCCAGTATTCGTATGCAGATTGACTCGAAACCAGAAGAGCTCGACCGTCTCGACCGGCGCATTATTCAGCTTAAGCTGGAACAGCGGGCGTTGATGAAAGAGTCTGATGAAGCGAGTAAAAAACGTCTTGAGATGCTGAGTGAGGAGCTGGAGGAGAAAGAGCGTCAATACTCCTCTCTTGAAGAGGAGTGGAAGGCGGAAAAAGCCTCCCTTTCCGGAACGCAGACCATCAAGGCTGAGCTGGAGCAGGCGAAAATCGCGATGGAACAGGCGCGTCGTAACGGCGATCTGGGCAGGATGTCTGAATTGCAGTATGGGAAAATCCCGGAGCTGGAAAAACAGCTGGCGGCGGCTACGCAGAGCGAAGGCAAAACCATGCGCCTGCTGCGTAACCGTGTAACCGATGCTGAGATTGCTGAAGTGCTGGCGCGCTGGACCGGTATCCCCGTTTCACGAATGATGGAGGGCGAGCGCGAAAAACTGCTGCGGATGGAGCACGATCTTCACCATCGCGTGATTGGTCAGGATGAGGCTGTCGATGCGGTCTCCAATGCCATTCGCCGCAGCCGCGCAGGGCTGTCCGATCCGAACCGCCCGATTGGCTCCTTCCTCTTCCTTGGTCCGACCGGGGTGGGGAAAACCGAGCTGTGCAAGGCACTGGCAAACTTTATGTTTGATAGCGACGACGCCATGGTGCGTATCGACATGTCTGAATTTATGGAGAAACACTCCGTTTCGCGACTGGTTGGTGCGCCTCCGGGCTATGTCGGCTATGAAGAGGGCGGTTATTTGACAGAGGCAGTTCGTCGACGTCCCTATTCCGTCATTCTGCTTGATGAAGTCGAGAAAGCGCACCCGGATGTCTTCAACATTCTGTTGCAGGTGCTTGACGATGGTCGTCTGACAGACGGGCAGGGCAGAACGGTAGATTTCCGTAATACGGTGGTCATCATGACCTCTAACCTGGGATCGGATTTGATTCAGGAACGTTTTGGCGAGCTCGATTACGGCCATATGAAAGAGCTGGTGATGGGCGTGGTAAGTCAGAGCTTCCGGCCTGAATTCATCAACCGTATAGATGAAGTCGTTGTGTTCCATCCATTAGGTGAAAAACACATTGCTTCTATTGCGCAGATCCAACTGCAGCGGTTGTATAAACGTCTTGAAGAGCGCGGCTATAGCGTGACGCTTTCCGATGAGGCGCTGAAATTGCTTAGCGCCAATGGTTACGATCCGGTGTACGGAGCGCGGCCGTTGAAACGTGCTATCCAGCAACAGATTGAAAACCCGCTGGCGCAGCAGATACTCTCCGGCACCCTGATTCCGGGTCAACCGGTACAGCTTGTGGTGAAAGATGACCACATTGTCGCTGTTCAATAAAAAATGAGAAATGAAAAACGGGCCTCCCGAGGCCCGTTTTTGTTTAATAAAGAAGCATAAATAGACCTCTTTCGCGGTTTTTGCCTGGAAATTGAGCGAACGGTAACTTTTTTGAAATTAGAGGTTGTCAGGGGAAATTAACGCCCTATAATGCGCCTCCACTGACACGGCACAACGGCAAACACACCGGCCTGTCAGGTGAAGAAATCTGAAAATAATCAGTTGACTTCACGGCGGGAAAGCGTAATATGCACACCCCGCGCCGCAGCGAAAA
>NZ_JAROAU010000003.1:721505-740628 GCF_029433855.1 Candidatus Kosakonia sp. 282A-S69
GTGGTGGGTGATGACGGGATCGAACCGCCGACCCCCTCCTTGTAAGGGAGGTGCTCTCCCAGCTGAGCTAATCACCCCCGCTGTGTGGAGTCGCATTATAGGGAGAGTTGAAAATGAGTCAACGCATTTTCAAAAGAAATTGTTCGTTCGTCGTAAAATTAGACAAACCGCTGGCGAATCGATCGCGAACGCATGATTTATAAACAAAATAGCCTGTTTGCTGCGCCATTTGGGTAACAACATTGAGGAATCAGCCCACAGTGATAGAATATCGCCCACTTTTCTATTAGGTATTGCCGACGGTCGGCATCGCTATCAACGTAAGGCCAATTCATGAAAATCAAAACTCGCTTCGCGCCAAGCCCCACCGGCTATTTGCACGTTGGCGGCGCGCGCACTGCTCTCTACTCCTGGCTGTTTGCCCGTAATCAAGGCGGTGAGTTTGTGCTGCGCATCGAAGACACCGATCTCGAGCGTTCCACTCCGGAAGCAATCGAAGCCATTATGGATGGCATGAACTGGCTGAGCCTGGAGTGGGATGAAGGTCCGTACTTCCAGACCAAACGCTTCGATCGCTACAACGCGGTGATTGATGAGATGCTGGAAGCGGGTACCGCTTATAAATGCTACTGCTCTAAAGAGCGCCTTGAGCAGCTGCGCGAAACGCAGATGGCAAACAATGAAAAACCGCGTTATGACGGCCGCTGCCGCCATGACCATTCTCATCACGCTGAAGATGAGCCGTGCGTGGTGCGTTTTGCCAACCCGCAGGATGGATCGGTGATTTTTGACGACCAGATCCGCGGCCCGATCGAGTTCAGCAACATGGAGCTGGACGATCTGATCATTCGCCGTACCGATGGTTCCCCGACCTACAACTTCTGTGTTGTTGTGGATGACTGGGATATGGAGATCACCCATGTGATCCGCGGTGAAGACCACATCAACAACACCCCGCGCCAGATCAATATCCTGAAAGCGCTGAATGCGCCGGTGCCGGTTTACGCGCACGTTTCAATGATCAACGGTGACGACGGTAAAAAACTCTCCAAGCGCCACGGCGCGGTGAGCGTGATGCAGTATCGCGATGACGGTTACCTGCCGGAAGCGTTGCTCAACTACCTGGTGCGTCTGGGCTGGTCCAGTGGCGATCAGGAGATCTTCAGCCGTGAAGAGATGATCAAACTCTTTTCGCTGGGTGCGGTAAGCAAATCCGCCAGCGCCTTCAATACTGACAAGCTGCTCTGGCTGAACCATCACTACATCAATACCCTGGCGCCGGAGTATGTGGCCACCCATCTGCAGTGGCACATCGAGCAGGAAAATATTGATACCCGCACCGGTCCGCAGCTGGCAGAGCTGGTTACCCTACTGGGCGAGCGCTGCAAAACGCTGAAAGAGATGGCAGCAAGCTGCCGTTACTTCTATGAAGAGTTTGGGGAATTTGACGCAGATGCGGCGAAAAAACATCTGCGTCCGGTCGCACGCCAGCCGCTGGAAGTGGTACGCGACAAACTCGCCGCCATCACTAACTGGAGCGCTGAAAACGTCCATCACGCCATTCAGGCTACCGCCGATGAGCTGGAAGTGGGCATGGGTAAAGTTGGCATGCCGCTGCGCGTCGCAGTGACCGGTGCCGGTCAATCGCCGGGTCTGGATGTTACCGTTCACGCCATTGGCAAAACCCGCAGCATTGAGCGCATCAATAAAGCATTGGGTTTTATCGCTGAGCGTGAAGCCCAGCAGTAAGCGAAAAAAAGCCGCCTGAGAAGGCGGCTTTTTTATTTGTTCAAAGAGAGGAGTGCGTGCAACTTAACGCGCAACCACAAAGCGTTTGTCGTCGTCCATAAACGCTTTATCGCCTGCCGGGGCCATAATCGAACCGAAGTTCATATGGCCGCGCAGTTTCCAGCTCGCCGGAATATTCCAGGTGCGCTGCACATCTTCATCCACCAGCGGGTTGTAGTGCTGCAGGTTAGCGCCGATGCCTTTCTCTGCCAGTGCCACCCAGACAGCATACTGGGCGATACCGGTGCTGTGTTCAGACCATACCGGGAAGTTATCGGCATACGCGGCGAACTGCTCCTGCAGCCGGGTTACCACGTCCTGATCTTCGAAGAACAGCACCGAACCTGCCGCCGCCGCGAAACCATCTAATTTTTGCGAGGTAGCGTGGAAGTTCTCTTCCGGCACAATTTTCTTCAGCTGCGCACGGGTCAATTCCCAGAACTGCTCATGCTCTTTGCCCAGCAGGATCAGCGCACGTGAACTTTGCGAGTTGAATGCCGATGGCGCCTGGCGAATTGCTTCTTTGATAAGTTCAATCACTTCATCTTCCGCGATCGGCAGGGTTTTACCGAGGGCATAGATCGTTCTACGTTGTTTGGCTAAAGCGAGAAAGTTGTCTGACATGATTCCTCCTGAAGTTATCTGCACCTCCGCTGTGCTGTCGTGAGCAAGCGGCGGAAAAAGCGCCCAAAAGCCATTTTATAACCGGTCTATCATTTGTTGCATCAATGTGTTGCCGTAAAAAAGCATAGGCCTGTGATGCCATAAAGAACAGTCCAACTATTTGCCAATAACATTCAAAAAATTAGAACGAGGCCACCACGCGCGCGGCGTTAAACCGCCAGCCAGCGCCGCCAGATAAAGCGCAGCACGTAGAATTCAATGGTGCCGAGCAGCAGAAACCAGAGGCAGTAAAGCAGGGTATAAAACTGATTTAAATCCAGCAGATGAAAGGTTTCCATCAGCGTTTGCGCCAGCTGCATGCCCAGCTGCGGCGCAGGAAGCAGCAACACAGAGATAAAAGCCAGCAGCAGGATGCCGGCCAGCGTGACCACCGTTTCGAGAGGATGTTTCATAAGCGTTAATCATTGATGAAAAAACGCATTGTCGGGGAAAGCTGGCCTGAGCGCAACGTTCCCCGACCTTCACTCAGGCGACCACAAAGCGGCCAACCAGCTCCGACATGGTTTCAGACTGCTGATCCAACAGCTGGCTGGCGCTGGCGGCGCTCGCCACCAAACCCGCGTTTTGCTGCGTCACCTGCTCCAGCTGGTTTAGTGCTTCATGCACCTGCGAGACCCCCAGCGACTGCTCATTCGCCGCATGGGCGATATCGCTGACAAACGACAGCATCTGCCCGGTATTCTCGCGTGCCGCATGCAGCGCGCGATCGGAGGCCTGCGCCAGCGCCACACCCTGCTGGATCTGCTCCATATTTTTACTTACTAGTTCGCGGATCTGCTGTGCCTCATTGGCGCAGCGCTGCGACAGGTTACGCACCTCTGAGGCCACCACTGCAAAGCCTTTGCCCAGCTCACCGGCGCGCGCCGCTTCCACCGCGGCATTCAGCGCCAGCAGGTTGGTCTGGAACGAAATCTCATCAATCGAACTGACAATATTGGAGATCTGTTCACTGGAGTGACGGATAGCCGACATGCTGTGGCTGGTTTCACCCGCCACGCGGCTCGCCTCCTGCACCTGTTTTTCCATCTCCTGCGTCAGCCGTTTTGCTTCATTGGCATTGTCTGCCGTCATGTTTACCGCAGTGGCAATCTGCTCCATGCTGGCAGCGGTTTCTACCAGCGAGGCGGCTTGTTGATCGGTACGGGATGCCAGATCCTGGTTGCCGCTGGCAATCTCTGAACTGGCGCTGCGCAGCACGCCTGCGCCATGTTTGATCTCGCTGACGATATGCTGAATATTTTCGATCGCCTGGTTGTAGGCGCGGTTAAGCAGAGAGAGCTCGTCGCTACCCGGCACATCCAGGCGCTGAGTGAGATCGCCATCCATCCCCCGGATGGTGGCCAGCGAATGCTGCAACTGGCGGTGAATACTGCTGGCGACCAGCACGGCAAAGAAGAGGGCGATTGCCAGCGAGATGACGCTGATTACGGCAAAAAGCGTCACCTCATGCCAGGCTTCATCGGCCAGCTTCTGCGCAGTAACCAGTAGATGATGAGAGGCCGCCTCTTCAACGGCTCTCAGCGTGTTGATGCGTGCGGTTTGCGCATTAAACCAGTCGGCGGGTGCGACGCCAAAGCCGCCGGTTGCTGCATGATCGATAGCGGTCTGGCGTAAGGAGAGGGCTTTAAGCGCCTGCGGAGAGTTTAGCTGCGCGCTCATCTTCGCGTTCACCTCTGCGGAGCTAAAGGCGTGCGTTGCCGCCAGCCATGAAGCCTGTTTACCCACCACTTCATTAAGCTGGCGGAATTGCGCCTCGGTGAAGCGATCGGCGGAGAAGACATTCGACAGCAGTGCGCGCTCAATACCACTCTGCTCTTTGGCATTCAGCACGCTGTAGTAGGCCGCCAGCTGGTTAACAATTTCGCCGTTATCCGTTAGCTGGCTAATACCGCCCACTACATTCAGCAAGTCATTAATAATAGTGCTGTACCACACCAGGGAGTCGGAACCATTTACGCTTAATGCGCGCACGCGATTGCGAAAATCATTAATACCCTGCTGATGCTGGCGAAATTGTGCCAGCGCCTGGCGAATATCGCTGTTCGCTTCCTGTTCCGGGAATTGGTTGAGCAACTCGGTTAACTGCGTCAGCGCTTTTGTCGAGACGGGATATTGCGCCGATAACTCATTATTAAATTGCTGGCCTTTGCTACCGATATAACCCGCGCTTAAGCCGCGCTCTTTTTGCAATTCATGAATGACGCTACCGGCATCTTTTGCCAGCGTCGTTAATGAGATGATGGTATGCATTTGCTGGCCGGTCGCAACGCGCGACATGATGCCGCTGGCTGCAAGCCAGATAAGAGCAAACAACAGAGGTAGCAGAGCCAATAACAGTTTTGACTTCATCGATATACGGTAAATCCACTTCATAAAAAGGCCCCTTGTTTGCGTGTATATATTTGTTATCGGAGTGATTACACGCAGGCTTTATTTCTAATGCAGGGCTTGTTGATATTTATCAATTCTTTGCTGAAGCAGCTACCTCAAAAGTGTTATGGGATTAAGGAATATCTCTATTAAACAATCAATACAGGGAGTGCCGCAGGTGAAATATTACCTGCGGCAGAGAAATAACCACTCTAAATAGAGGGTTTAACCAGCCGCCCAAATTTCGGTGTGCTTTTTCATTAGGCCAATTAACGATCCGCCATCGGCGATAAATTCCCGCATCAGTTGCGCCTCACTCTTGCCGCGTTTAACGCAGACGGCAATTTCATCCAGCGCGCTGCGGGCATTAAGCTTGTCGGCCCAGGGGGCGACCTTCTCCAGCAGGTGCGACACATCATCGGCAATGGTGCGCTGTTCGCCGGTGTGCACATCGGTTATCACCCCCCTCAGGCCAAAGCGGCAGGCCTGAAAACGGTTGAATTTATAGAGCAGGTAGTCTCGCTCCTGGAACTTAAATGGGCGCTCTGCCAGCAGCCAGTGCGATAGCGCCTGAATAAAGCCCGCCAGGCTAACGGCATGGGAGAGAGTCAGCGGCGTATCCATTACCCGCACTTCGACGGTACCGAAACCGGGGCTCGGGCGAATATCCCAGTGCAGATCCTTAATGCTTTCAATCATCGAGGTGTAGCTCAAGCGGCGAAACAGCCCTTCAAACTCCTGCCAGTTCGTTACCCAGGGCATCGGGCCGTTATCCGGGAAAGAGGAGAAGATGTTGAGGCGCGACGAGGCAAACTGCGTATCGGTGCCCTGAATATAGGGCGAGCTGGCGCTCAGGGCGATAAAGTGCGGGACAAAGCGCGACAGCCCGTGCAGCAGATAGATGGCATCATCGCCATTGGTGCAGCCAACATGCACATGCTGACCAAATACCGTTGCCTGCTGCATCAGGTAACCGAACATCTCCAGCGTGCGGGCATAACGCTCATCCGCGCAGATTTGTTGACGTTGCCACTTCTGAAAGGGGTGGGTGCCGCCGCCGCAAATCTGCACGTGGTGCTCGTCTGCGGCCTGCAAAATGGCGTGGTGCATCGCCGAAAATTGATGCGCGACCTGGCGGATATCGCGACAGACGCCGGTGGCGATCTCCAGCATGCTTTCGGTGATGTCGTGCTTAACCTCACCGGTGCTGATGCGGTGCTGAAGCGCGTCGATAAGCCGGGATGAGTCCTGGCTTAAGTCATAGCCTGGTGGGTTAACCACCTGCAGCTCCAGCTCAACGCCGAGGGTAAAGGGCTCAGAGACATGAAAATCGGGCAAAGACATAACCATTCCTTACGCAAATGTTTGTTTGAGTATGGAAGGGAATCGCTAATTATGCCCGGCGCAGCGGGAGAGAGGGAAGACTTAAAAAAACGCAAAAAAAAGCCCGCACAAACGGCGGGCAAAAAATACTGGAAGCAATGTGAGCAATGTCGTACCGAATACCTGAGTCATCCACTCAACTATTCGGTAATGCGAAAGATAATCTTTATCATCTTCGTGGTCAACCCCATATTTTGTAAGGAGTGTATTTGCCCTCCAGCGATGAGTTCGACCTGGATGCGCGACGCTCAATTCTGCTTGCCACATTAGGGTTAATGAGTATAGTTCTCATTCTCTTTGGTGTTTGGGGGCGTTGCTGCGGCGCAGTACGCCATCAGCATCTGGAGGTTACCCGCCCGGCCACACAGTCTCTATACGCGAAAAGGCAGGCGGGAAAAGGCGAGGGCGACCAGTCCGCAGGCTGATCTCCCTGACCATCCGGCCTCAACGCAGGCCTTTTTCTCCACTTCGCTATGAGTCGATGATGAATAACAGCAAACGTACCTGGTCACCTTTGCGCAAGAGTCTGCTTGCGCTCGCGATTGGCGCGGCGACGCACGCCGTACAGGCAGCCACTCCCGCCAGCGAAACGAAAGAGGAGACGCTGATTGTCCAGTCCAGCAGCGGCAGCGATTTCAAACCCGGTGGCGACGCGCTGGTGCCGGCCTACCTTGACGGCCAGGTCGCCTACGGTGGGCGTCTTGGCATGCTGGGCGAACAGAAGGCTATGGACGTGCCGTTTAACGTGATCGGCTACACCTCGAAGCTGGTGCAGGATCAGCAGGCGAAAACTATCGCCGATGTGGTGCGCAATGATGCCGGCGTGCAGGTCAGCCAGGGCTACGGCAATATGGCGGAAACCTACCGCATTCGCGGTTTTAAACTTGATGGCGACGACATGCTAATGGGCGGTCTGGCGGGCATTGTGCCGCGCCAGGTGGTCGATACGCAGATGCTCGAACGCATCGAGATCTTTAAAGGGGCGAATGCGCTAATGAACGGCGCTGCCACCTCCGGCGTCGGCGGCATGATCAACCTTGAGCCAAAACACGCAGAGGATACGCCGCTGACGCGCCTTGGCGTTGATTACGCATCGCGCTCTCAGGTCGGCGGAGCGCTGGATGTCGGACGTCGTTATGGCGATAACAACCAGTTCGGGGTGCGCGTTAACCTGCTGCATCGCGAAGGCGAAACCACGGTTGAAGATGATAAGCGCCGCACTACTGCTGCCTCCGTTGGCCTCGATTATCGCGGCGAGCGCTTACGCAGTTCTCTTGATGTCGGCTACCAGAAGAAGACCTTCCACGGCGGCTCGATGGGGATCAATATCAGCAATATCGATTTCGTGCCTGCTGTGCCGGGTAACAGCAAAAATACCAGCCAGAAGTGGGCGTGGAGCGATATCGAAAACGAGTTTGGCCTCGCGCGTGCCGAGTATGATGTCACCGATATCTGGACGGCCTACGCCGCCTTTGGCGGCCAGCACTCTCATGAGCAGGGCGTCTATGGCGGGCCGAAAGTGATTAACGCCGCGGGCGATGCGACGATTGGCCGCCTCGACACCAATCGCATCAGCGACAGCTGGAGTGGCATGGCGGGCCTGCGCGGCAACTTCGACACCGGTCCGGTGTCGCACAAGGTCAACGTCGGTTACTCCGCCAGCATCAAGCAGGACAAGGTCGCCTGGCGCATGTCGTCAAAGAACCCGCGCGTCAATATCTACAACAACAGTGCGGTGCCGATGCCGGATTACAGCCTGACCGGTGGCAACTACAGCGACCCGTTAACCACCGGGCGCAACCGCACCCAGGGCTGGCTGCTGAGCGATACGCTGGGCGTGCTTGACGATACGCTGCTCTTCACCGCGGGCGCGCGATACCAAAAAGTGTGGGTGCACAGCTACAACAATGCCACCGGTGCGGAGAACCGAACCGCGCGCTTTATTGAAGATCGCTGGATGCCGACCTACGGCGTGGTCTACAAACCGTGGGAAGTGGTCTCGCTCTACGCCAACCACACCGAAGCACTGCAGCCGGGCAGCACCGCGCCGGAAGGGGCGGCTAATCAGTATCAAACCACCGGCATCGCCCACTCGAAACAGAACGAAGTGGGGGTAAAAACGGACTTTGGCCGCATCGGCGGTACGCTGTCGCTGTTTGAAATTAAGAAGCCGTCGGCTATCCAGAACAGCAGCACCAATATTTATGAGCTGAGTGGCGAGCAACGCAACCGGGGCGTTGAGCTGAGCCTGTTTGGCGAGCCGATGCTCGGCCTGCGCCTGAACGGCAGCGCGACCTGGATAGACGCTAAAATGACCAAAACTCAGGATGGCGTCAATCAGGGTAATAAACCGGTTGGCGTGGCGGGCTTCTACTCGGTGCTGGGTGCGGAGTATGACATCCCCGCGATTGAGGGGCTGACGGCAACGGCGCGAGTCAACCACACCGGATCGCAATACGCTAACGCGGCGAACAGCAAGAAACTGGACAGTTACACCACACTCGATCTCGGTGCGCGTTATCGCATGCGGTTGAACGCCGATCGCAACGAGATGGTGTGGCGCGTCGGGCTGGATAACGTTACCAATAAGAACTACTGGGCAAGCGTTGAAGATAACGGCACCTATATCTACCGGGGCGTCGGCCGCGAGCTGAAAGTGTCAATGAGCTACGATTTTTAATCGCCCATGGCAGCACGCCGGATGGCGTTCAGACGATCCGGCATGTTGCCTTTTATTTGCTCATTACAACATTTAAACAGCAGATCGGTTACACTCGCAGCACAGAAAATCCACATAAAAGGAGAGTGAGATGCTGGAAAAATTACGAACCCGTGACGGGAAAAAATTTCTCTGCGCGGTGCTGGTTGTGTTCCTGATTGCCGTAAGCGTGGTGTCAAAGGTGACCTTCGAAGGCGTTGAGGATCAATACAACCTGCCGATGTCCTCCTGGACCACCTCAATGTTTATTATGCAGGGTGCATGGGTAGCGATTTATAGCCTGATGTTCACCATCATCGGCTCGCTGCCCTTTGGCTTCTACTTCCTCGGCCCGAAAGACGATCGCGGCTGATCCTGTTCGCCCCGGTTTCTCCGCCGGGGCAGTTTCCGTTATCACATCACAGGAATAAAGTTATTTCCCCTCACGCAGTCGAAAACTCCGTTTTAAGTATCGGTGCCCGATAAGTTAACTGCCACTACATTACGCGCCGCGCTAGCCTGCTGCCTGGCTGTGGAAAGGGCGTGTTTCCCTCTCCCTTATGCCCATTTTTAACAATTAAAGATCAAAAAATAATCGCCGATAGGGTTGATACAGGGAGTGCATGCTGCAAGGAACATTGATGACAGAAGGCTGACTCCAGGAGAGCCGTAATGGCCAGACAATTTGTGAATAAAAAAATGAGCACCCGCGCGCAGATGCTGCTGACGGGCGCCATCACCATCACCCTCGGTTTTGTGGTCACCATCGGGGTACTGAGCTGGCAGTCCAGCAATCAGCAAAAAGCGCTCGCCGAACAATATCTGCAAAAAATCGCCCGCAGTGAGGCGCTCACCATCCAGCAGCAGCTGAACTATGCGCGCGATGTGGCGCATAACCTCGGCCATAGCCTGGCCGCGCTGCCGCAGGCCGGGATCACTGACCGTAACGTGGCGAATAAGTTAATTGAGTATGCGGTGCGCGATAACCCGGACTACCTCTCCGTCTCGGTGATTTTTGAAGAGAACGCCTTCGATGGTCGCGACGCAGAGTTTGCCGGTAAAGCGGATCAGGCCCCCAAAGGACGCTACGCGGTGTTTGCCGATCGTGATACAAACGGGAAATACGCCATGCATCCGCTGCTCTCGATCTTTACGCCGGGGCAGGGCGACTACTACCTTGTGCCGCAGCGCACGCAAAAAGATACACTGATCGAACCCTACAGCTATGCCTATAACGGCGTCCCGACGTTGTTAACCTCGGTCGCCGCGCCGATCGTCAACGATGGCAAACTCACTGCGGTAGTCACTTCCGATATTTCGCTGGCCTCACTGCAGCAGAAAGTGAATCAGATCAAACCCTGGGAAGGCGGTGGCTATGCGATGCTGCTCTCCACCTCCGGGAAAGTGATCTCCTACCCGGATAAGAAACTGACCAGCAAACCCTTTCCTGGCAAGACCGAAGGCTTTACCTCCAGTGTGGTGGAGCAGGATGATCCGATCCTCGGTGAGAAAGCGCTGGTGACCTGGCAGCCGGTCACTATCGGTAACAGCACCGATAACTGGTATCTCGGCATCGTCGCGCCGGTCAGCCAGGTGATGGCTGCCGCTAACCGCCAGCTGCTTAATGCCGTGATCCTTGGCGTTATCAGCATCCTGCTGGTGAGCGCGCTGCTGGGCCTGGTCTTTAGCCGTAAAGTGCTGAAACCGATTGGCGGTGAGCCGCTGGAGGGGGCAAGCATTGCGCTGGCGGTAGCCGAAGGCAAACTTGATAACGTTATTGTGGTGAAAGAGGGCGATCGCAGTAGCCTCTTCTATGCACTGCACACCATGCAGGATCAACTGCGCCAGATGGTCGGGCAGATCCAGGAGGCGAGCAGCTCCGTGCGTCAGGGCGCTGGCGAGATTGTCAGCGGCAACATCAACCTCTCGTCCCGTACCGAGCAGCAAGCCGCCGCGCTGGAGCAGACCGCTGCCAGCATGGAGCAGTTCAGCGCCACGGTTAAACACAATGCTGATAATGCGCACCATGCCACCGCGCTGACCGCCAATGCCACGCAGATTGCCAGCCGCGGCGAAGCGCTTGTGGGGCAGGTGGTACAAACGATGTCCCAGATTGACGACAGTGCGAAGAAGATCGGCGATATCACCGCCATCATCAACAGCATTGCGTTCCAGACCAACATCCTGGCGCTGAACGCCGCGGTGGAAGCGGCACGCGCCGGAGAGCAGGGGCGTGGCTTCGCGGTAGTCGCGTCGGAAGTGCGTAATCTGGCAAGCCGCAGTGCTGATGCGGTGAAAGAGATCGGCGCGCTGATTGAAGAGTCTGGCAAGCGGGTGGAAACCGGGGTGCAGCTGGTGAACGACGCCGGTAAAACCATGCAGGAGATGACCCAGGCGGTCAACTCGGTGCAATCCATCATCAATGAGATTGTCAGCGCCTCCGATGAGCAAGCCAAAGGCATTGGCCAGGTGACGATTGCGGTCAACGAAATGGATGGCGTGACCCAGCAGAACGCCTCGCTGGTGCAGGAGATGGCGGCCGCCGCGACCTCGCTGGAAGATCAGGCAGAGCAGCTGGCGCAGAGCGTGCAGCAGTTCCGCCTGCAGGCCTGAGTGGAGCGGGGAGCCTGGTCGTCGAGGCTCCCCGCTGCCGGTACCATTTCTTGCCAGCCCCTGGCGGAGATGTTAAAAGGTGCCCCTTTAAATGAAACCACAAAGGGGAAGGACGTGAAAAACGCGTCACAGGTCGTGGGGAACATGACCGGGACCGCGTCGGAGGCAGCGCCGACGCTACAACGGGGATTAAAGAACCGCCATATTCAGCTTATTGCCCTTGGCGGCGCAATCGGTACGGGGCTGTTTCTCGGCATCGGCCCGGCAATTCAGATGGCCGGACCTGCAGTGTTACTCGGCTACGGCATCGCCGGCATTATCGCCTTTTTGATTATGCGCCAGCTCGGTGAAATGGTGGTTGAAGAGCCGGTCTCCGGGTCGTTTTCCCACTTCGCCTTTAAATATTGGGGGCCGTTTGCGGGTTTCCTCTCCGGCTGGAACTACTGGGCGATGTTTGTGCTGGTCGGCATGGCGGAACTGACCGCCGCCGGGATCTATATGCAGTACTGGTTCCCCGCTATCCCGACCTGGGTCTGGGCCGCTACCTTCTTTGCAATCATTAACGCCGTTAACCTTGTCAATGTGCGCCTGTATGGCGAAACCGAGTTCTGGTTTGCGCTGATCAAAGTGCTGGCGATTATCGGCATGATTGGCTTTGGCGTCTGGATGCTGTTCACCGGCCACGGCGGCGAGCGTGCCAGCATCAACAACCTCTGGCAGTACAACGGCTTTTTCGCCACCGGCTGGCATGGGCTGGTGCTGTCGCTGGCAGTCATTATGTTCTCGTTCGGCGGCCTTGAGCTGATTGGTATCACCGCCGCCGAGGCGAGCGAGCCGCACACCACCATTCCAAAAGCCGTTAACCAGGTGGTTTACCGCATTCTGCTCTTCTACATCGGTTCGCTGGTGGTACTGCTGGCGCTCTATCCGTGGATTGACGTTCAGGCCAATAGCAGCCCGTTTGTAATGATCTTCCACGAACTCGACAGCAATCTGGTCGCATCCGCACTTAACTTCGTCATTCTGGTGGCTTCACTTTCGGTCTATAACAGCGGGGTTTACTCCAACAGCCGTATGCTGTTTGGCCTGTCAGTGCAGGGCAATGCGCCCGCGTTTCTGACACGCGTCAGCCGTCGCGGCGTACCGGTTAACTCGTTGATCCTCTCGGGAGCGATTACCTCGCTGGTGGTGCTGGTGAACTACCTGTTACCGCAGAAAGCCTTTGCCATGCTGATGGCGTTAGTGGTCGTCACCCTGCTGCTGAACTGGATCATGATCTCGCTGGCGCACCTGAAGTTCCGCGCCGCGATGCGCCGCAAAGGGCGCGATCCGCAATTCAAAGCGCTGCTCTTCCCGGCGGGCAACTATCTCTGCATCGGCTTTATGCTGTTTATTCTCGGTCTGATGTACTCCATCGACGATATGCGCCTGTCGGCCCTCCTGCTGCCGGTATGGATTGTGTTCCTGTTTGCCGCCTTCAAACTGCTGCGGCGGGCACCAAAACGCGCATAAGCCTCAGCGCGACATGAGAAAACGCCAGCCTTCGCGCTGGCGTTTTTATTTGCCTCAGGCATTCGTCTGGCAGCGGGGCGCTAACTGCTGGCGGGCGCAGAGCGCCGCCGCGGCAAGCGCCAGCATCATCACCACTTCAGTTGCCAGAAAACCGCTCAGCGCCGCGCTGTAGTCACCGTGCGACTGGTCGACAAGGTGGAGAAAGATGCCGCCGAGCAGCGCAGGCCCCAGACCGAGCGCCGACTGCTGCAGGGTGCTGAGCAGCGCACTGCCGGCTCCAGCGTCCTGCGCGGTAATATCACGCATACCGATACGGTAGAAGCTGTTGACGATCAGCGCCTGGCCGTAGCCAATCAGCAGAGTGGCGGGGGCGAGCATCAGCACGCCAACCACGCGGCCGCAGAAGTGCAGAGTCACCATCAGCGCCAGCAAGCCCGCAATCTGTATCGTAAGCCCGGTCAACAAAATCGTGCGCATGCTGTAGCGGCCGATCAGTTTCGGCGCGTACCAGGCGGAAACGAAATAGGCAACGCCAAGGGCGATAAAGCTGTTTCCGGACTGGTAGGGCGTCATGCCCATACCGGCCTGCAAGGTGAGCGCCATGCAGAACATAAACCCGGCCCAGGCGCTGAAAAAGAGCAGGGCAATCAACAAACCAAAGCGGATGCTGGGCAGCTTCAGCAGGCGCGGCGGCACCAGCGGCGTGATGCCGCGCTTCTCCTGCTGCACCGCGCTGCTGCGCATCCACAGTGCCAGCGGGAAGAGCGCCAGCAGCGCCGCTTTGCTCTGCCACGGCCAGTGCATCTCCGGGCCTAAGGCCAGCGGGAAAAGCAGGCAGCAGAGGATCAGCGCCAGCGCCGCCGTGCCCTGCCAGTCAATGCGCGTGCGCTGTTCGCTGCGGGTTTCCGGCACGTAGCGGTGGCTCAGGAGCAACACCAGCAGGCAGATGGGCACATTGATAAAGAAGGCGTTGCGCCAGCCGAGACCGGCGATATCTGCCGAAACCAGCCAGCCGCCGCCCATCTGCCCGATGATAAACGCCACGCCACCAACCCCACCGTAGAGGCTGATTGCGCGGGCATGCGCACTGCCTTTCAGCGTGACATGCAGAGTGGCGAGGATCTGCGGCACAATCAGCGCCGCGCCCATCCCTTGCAGCGTGCGCGCTGCCAGCAGGGCAGGGACTGAATTCGCCAGGCCGCACAGCAGCGAGGCAGTACCAAACAGCGCAACGCCCCATAAAAAGAGGCGTCGGCGTCCGAAGTTATCCCCCAGTTTGCTGCCCATTGCCAGGCAGACGGCAAACGCTACACCATAGAGCGCAACAATCAGCGCCAGCTGGGTGGCCGAGGTGTGTAACGACAGAGTGATGGAATCGAGCGCGACATTGGTGATCGAGGTGTCGATCAGCGGCAGCATCTGCCCGGTTAACAGCAAAAACAGGCCCGCCCGGCCCGGAGAAACAGCAGACGTATTCATGGTGACTCCATTGCGTCATTCATCGGATGGACGTAGCATCGCCGAATGAGAAAACGGGTACCAGTTCTTGCCTATACGGGTATTGGCACTACCATGCTGGAGGTTTTATGACGTTGATGGTGGAGAAGCAGCCGCAGCTGGCGCTGCTGGAAGAGAGCCGCAAACAGCTGGGCGCGTTTCTGCGTGCGCGGCGTGAAAGCCTCGATCCGCAGCGGCTCGGGTTGCCGCGCAGCAGCCGACGGCGCACGCCGGGTCTCAGGCGCGAAGAGGTGGCGTTGTTAGCGGATGTCGGCGTCACCTGGTACACATGGCTTGAGCAGGGCCGTGAGGTGAATCCCTCTGCCAATGTCCTGCAGGCGATTGCCGCCGCGCTGCAGTGTAAGCCGACCGAGACGCGGCATCTCTTTCTGCTTGCCGGGTTAGCGCCTACCGAAGCGCTCAATTCGCCGCAGTGCGAAGGGATCAGTGACAGCACGCGCCGCCTGCTGGACAGCCTGCTGCCGAACCCGGCAAGTATCCAGAAACCCAATTTTGATATTGTCGCGTGGAACGCCGGTTTTGAGCACCTGATGGGCGTCAGCTTTGATGAGATTCCCGAAGAGGATCGCAACTGTATCTATCTCTACCTGACCCATCCGCAGTGGCGCAGCCGCTTAGGGCAGGATGAACAGGTACTCTCGACCTTTGTCGCCTATTTCCGGGCGGCCATGGCTGCGCATCGCGGGGAGGCAATATGGGAAGCGAAGCTGGCGCGCTTTTGCGCCGCCTCGGCAGAATTTGAAACGCTGTGGCGTAAGCATTATGAAGTAAGCGGCGTGGAAAATAAGGTCAAGGTCTTTACGCATCCGCAGCTCGGCACGATTACTCTGCAGCAGATGTACTGGTACTCCGCGCCGCGCAACGGCTCGCGGTTACTGGTCTATATGCCGATGGATGAGCAGGGCGAGCAGGCGCTGCAGTGGCTGGCGCAGAACGCTTAAGGACGCAGGCGCTTCTGATCTTTTCGCGGCAGGGTGTCGACCACGCGATCCCAGGCGTGCTGGATCAGTGATTCAAGCAGCGGGAGGTCAATCTCGTTGCCAGCGTAGACGGAGATCCAGTGCTTCTTATTCATGTGATACCCCGGTTCAATGCTGGGGTAGATCTGCCGGTTAAGCAGCGCGGTTTGCGGCTCCGATTTCATCGTCACCATCGGCCTGCCGTGGGCGGTGGTGGTCATCATAAATATCTTGCCGCACACTTTGAAGACGTCATGCTCCGGGCCGAATGGCCAGCAGTGTTCAGTAAAGGGGAGCGACAGCGCATAGCGATGGGCGCTCTCCTTCAATGTTTTACTCTCCATCTTTTTCCTCATTTGCCAGCGCGCGCCACATCGCCTCAAAGCCGAGGCGCTTAAGCTCTTTGGTTCGCGAAGGATCGCGGCTCGCAAAGTTAATGGTGGTTTCCGCCATCGCAAGGAAAATAGCATCGCCAAACGCGGAGTACTCATCCGAGAGGAAAACCGGGCGCACCGAGCGGTGGCACAGCTCATGCAGCTCCGGGAAGATATCGGCCACCTGCTGCTTGGTGTCAGCGGTCAGCTTTTCGCTGATGGCGATCTGGCGCACCGCATGATGGCCGTTGGGGTGGCGAATCCCCCAGTCGATATAGCTGTCCCAGATGGAGTGGGTATGCACCTTCGAATCGCTGCTGGATCGGTCGAGATTGGCCAGCATGGTGCCGCAAAGATCGGTTTTCAGATGCAGATAGAGCGCGTTCAACAGGTCGTCTTTGGTGGAGAAGTAGCGAAACAGCGTGCCTTCCGCGACGCCTGCATTACGGGCGATAAGCGCGGTTGAGGCGGCAATCCCCGACTGGGCAATCGCCTTAGTTGCTGCTTTCAGTAATGCCAGTTTCTTATCTTCACTCTTCGGACGAGCCACGCCGCTTTTCTCCGCTTTTTATAAAACCACGATTGAAACATGCCCTTTGAGAGGCTGCAACGTCGAATATCAAACAACAAAAAATCGTCTTGACGATTTAATGTTCGTTTCTATAATGAGTGCTTACTCACTCATAATCAAGTTCAATGAGTATCGTCTCAACGGATGGGATCGATTTAGCCGGGTCAGGATATGAAACGTCTCACTATCAGCGTGGTTGTCGTTATGCTCGTTGCGTCTGCTGCAAGCTTACCTTTTGTTCTGAATGCCGGTTTTGGTCAGCCCCCGCAGGGGGAGGCGCTCGGTGCTGTGGAACAATCGCCCCATTACCGCGATGGCGCGTTTCACAATGCGCTGCCGACGCCGGGCTTTACCGGTGAGCAAAGCAAACTGGCGCTGTGGTGGGATTTTCTCTTCGGTAAACGTGAGAACGCGCGACCGCAGCAGCCGCTGCCGCTGGTGGCAACCGATCTCTCGGCGCTGCCGTTGCAGGAGGATACGCTGGTGTGGATGGGGCACTCCTCATGGTATGTGCAGCTGGCGGGCAAACGTATTTTGATCGACCCGGTGCTCAGCGACTACGCCGCGCCATTCTCCTTTCTCAATAAAGCGTTTGCCGGTAACGGTGTCTGGACCGCAGAAAGCATGCCGGAGATCGATCTGCTGGTTATCTCTCACGACCACTATGACCACCTCGATCACGCCACCATCAAGGCGCTGATGCCGAAGATCAAACGCGTTGTTACACCGCTCGGCGTCGGCTCTCATCTACGTTACTGGGGGATGGACGCGGCGAAGATTGAGGAGGCGGACTGGCAGCAGAGCGTGCAGGTTAGCGATACGCTTAGCGTCAATGTTCTGCCCGCGCGTCACTTCTCTGGCCGTGGGCTGAAGCGCAACCAGACGCTATGGGCCAGCTTTCTGTTTGTCACGCCTGAACGCAAAGTCTACTACAGCGGCGACAGCGGTTATGGCCCGCACTTTAAGGCCATCGGCGACAGGTTTGGCCCGATCGATATTGCCATTATGGAGAATGGGCAGTACGACGAGGCGTGGAAATATATTCATATGATGCCGGAGCAGAGCGCGCAGGCGGCGCATGATCTGCAGGCTCGCGCGGTGCTGCCGGGTCACGCCGGACGCTTTGTACTGGCAAAACACAGCTGGGACGATCCGTACAAACGTTTAGCGGCTGCCAGCCGCGATAAAGAGTTTCGCTTACTGACACCGAAGCTGGGCGAAGTGGTGTTTGCAGCTGATACGGGGCAAACATTCAGCGCCTGGTGGGAATAACCATTTACTTAATCGAAGTGCAGGGGGATCGCAGCATGACTATTTCCGCTCAGGTTATCGACACTATCGTCGAGTGGATCGACGACAATCTTCATCAACCCTTGCGTATTGATGAGATTGCCGCGCACGCAGGCTACTCCAAGTGGCATTTGCAACGGCTCTTTTTGCAGTACAAAGGGGAGAGCCTCGGGCGCTATATCCGCGAGCGTAAACTCGCGCGCGCCGCGCAGGATTTACGCAACACCGATCAGAAGGTTTACGATATCTGCCTGAAATATGGCTTCGATTCGCAGCAAACCTTTACGCGGATCTTTACCCGCACCTTTAACCAGCCGCCGGGAGCCTACCGGCGTGAAAACCATCAGCACACCCATTAACCGAACAAACCGGCACCGCGCCGGTTTTTTTACTCTTGTACCGTCTGCTTGATGCCTAAACGGCTGCAAAAGGTGCTCAACCCTTCGCGTGCCAGCAACACTTCAAGCTGCTGCAGTTCGTCAGCGGTCAACATCTGTAACGTGTTGATGATATTTTGCATCGAGCCTGACGCGGTGAGATAGGGTGTGGGCGATTCGGCAAGCGAGTTGCTAAAGCCGCTATGGCGCATGGCGGGCAACTCCATCACCAGGCTCAGCACTTTATCCGTTATCAATACATAGCGAGCACGGCCCCCTTTTACGCCGGGGAGACTCTCGGTTTTCCACTTGTGACGTTTGATCCAACGGTTGATGGTCTGTCGTGTGACGCCGAGGCAGTTTGCTAACTCAGCGGTGGTCATTTTGCTTGGTAATGTGTTCATCTTATTTCTGGTCGCGGATCCCTAAACGTTGCAACAGGCCGGTAATGCCGTCGCGTAAAAGCATTGAAGAGAGCTGGGTGCGCTCGGCGTCGGTCATCTCCTTCGCCAGCCTGAGCAGAAGTGCTTCCAGCGAGGCGTCGCTGCTGGAGAGAGGGGTAGAAGGAGAGAGTTCATTGCGCTGCGCACTGCGGATAAAGGCGCGAACCTGTTCGTTAACGTGAACCAGGCGGGCTTTTCCTCCCTGAACGCCAGGTTTTGGCGAGGTGATCCACCCCTCTTTACGCACCCATTTGTTGATGGTTTGCCGGCTGTACCCGGTAAGCGTAGCCAGCTCCTCCGGCGTCATTCGTTCCTTGAGCATATAATTTCCCGGTGAGTAGTAAGGGTAATTAGTGGTTTATGTTATAGCACCATTTTAGAAGAAAATGTGACAGGTTTAACTGCTGGCTGCGAGGCGTTACGCAAGGGGATTCAATTGCATGCTTTTTCAGCGGTTGGTAAAGGTGCGGTGATTTTGCCGTTGACACCTGACAAGGGAATTCATATCATGCCGCCCGTCAACACGACACGCTTTACGCGATG
>NZ_JAROAU010000003.1:740728-1205255 GCF_029433855.1 Candidatus Kosakonia sp. 282A-S69
GGGCTATAGCTCAGCTGGGAGAGCGCTTGCATGGCATGCAAGAGGTCAGCGGTTCGATCCCGCTTAGCTCCACCAAATTCCGAACCCAACGGAACTGGTGCGTAGAGTAACATTGTGGGGCTATAGCTCAGCTGGGAGAGCGCTTGCATGGCATGCAAGAGGTCAGCGGTTCGATCCCGCTTAGCTCCACCAAAATTTAAACCCTCGCGTTTACGCGGGGGTTTTTTGTCTGGAAGGTTTTAAGCTGTTGCCTGATATAGACGCACCTCTGCCATTTTCTCGTCCATTTCCCTTGCTTGCTACACTCTTTCAATAAATCTATTATTCATGGTAATTATTTTTTAACCACCAGAGCCGACATTACTTTATGAAATCCGGTAACGTTAAGACGTTTCTACTGGCGCTAATGATGTGCCTGGTGGCTATACCTATTGCCCGTCTTATTTCACCGAGCTCAATAGTTGATGCCGGCACGGTTTACCTCGCCTGGTTACCATTAAGCGTAACGCTGGCGATGCTCTTATTATTTGGTCGTCACGCTGTTGCGCCGCTTATTCTCGGCTCCGCCATTATTAATGAGATCTTCTTCCATCTGCCTTTCGGCGAAGCGGCAGCACTGCTGTTTTGCCAGCTGTTTGCTGTGTTGCTGGTATGCGCCATTGTTCGCTGGCAGCTTGGTGCGCGCTGGCGTTACGGTATTCCCAATAAAAATATGGGAGTACGAATTTTATGGATGGGGTTTATTGCGCCCGTCGGCATAAAAATATCGATGTATATTGCCGGCGCCTGGTTTAATTACCCCATTGTTCTTTCCAATTTTTTTGGCAGCGGTTCGTTAATATTCTCAATCATCGATATTGAGAGTTTGATTTGTGCAGCATTGATTTTCACCATGATTGTTTATTATCCGATGCGCATGATCCTCAATCCCCGCTTCGCCAGGGCCTGGTGGCGGCGTACCGTTGTGCCCTGTTTTACTAAGAGAAAACGGTTATTTACGCTGGGCTGGCTGGCGATATTAATCACCATTGTGGCGCTGTTATGCGCGCCTTATGAAACCGATCTCATTGCCGGTTATCTGGTACCGGTAATCTTTATTATTTTCAACTTTGGTTGCAGTCGTCTGCCGGCCACATTTCTGACGTTGAGCTGGGCCGTGTCGGCTTTCCTGTTACTGGCTTATAACGACAACTTTTTTCATGGTGTGCGCGCGGATTACTCGCTGGCGTTTGTTATGTCAGTACTGATCTGTTTCACCGTCTGTCTGCTCTACAACACTCGCGTCTTCGGCCGCAGCCTGTGGCTGAAGCGGCGCTGGCAGGCGCAGGCGATGAGCGATCCGCTGACCGGTTTGCCCAATTTGCGTGCACTGGAAAGGGAGATGGAACGCCAGCCGGGCAGCATCATCTGCTCTCTGCACATGAAAAATCTCGATTTCCTCAGCCGTCACTTCGGCATGATGATGCGCGTTCATGTTAAGCGCAGCGTCACCCAGGCGCTGCAACCCTGGTTACATGAAGGGGAGCGCTTTTTTCAGCTGCCCGGCAGTGAATTGCTGCTGCTACTCAACGGGCCGGAGACCCTGGCGCGCTTGCACTCGATGCTGGATGTGCTTAATAGTCAGCGACTATGCTGGAATAAAAACCCGCTGGAGATTGAGTTCGGCGCCTCGTGGGGTGAACTGCAGGGCAACAGGGAAGCGCTGCACCAGACGCTCGGCCAGCTAAGCTGGTTATCGGAGCAGACGGACAGCGAAAATCGCGTTCTGGCGCTCACCAACAGTCTGGCAGAAGTGAATCATCAGACCACTGAGCGTGTGCTGCAGCTTGAGCGGGTGAAGCGGGCGCTGGAAGAGGGCGGCATTGCGCTCTATGCCCAGCCTATTGTCGATGCTAATGGCGAGGGCTATCACGAAATCCTCTCAAGGCTGGTCAGTGACGGGAAGACCCTCACACCGGATCAATTTATTCCGGTGATTGCCCAGTTTGATCTCGGCACGCGCTTTGATATGCAGGTCGTCGAAACGCTGCTGAAATGGATGCAGGCGCATCCGCAGCCTGTTGATAAGGCGCGTTTCTCCCTCAACTTGATGCCGCTGACCCTGATGCAACAATCCTTCGCTACCCAGTTTCTTGCACTGTTTGCGCGCTACGGCATCTCCGCGCAGGCGGTGATTATCGAAATTACCGAAGAGCAGGCATTTTCCCACTCGGAAGTGAGCATCCGCAATATCACGCGTTTGCGCCAGGCGGGGTTTAAAATCGCTATTGATGACTTCGGTACCGGCTACGCCAACTTCGAACGTTTGAAGCGCATCCAGGCCGATATCATCAAGATCGATGGCTGTTTTATCCGCGATATCCTCACCGACCCGCAGGATGCGATGATCGTGAAAGCGATATGCGATCTGGCGAAGGCTAAAGGTCTGACGGTGGTGGCAGAGTATGTGGAGAGTGAGGCGCAGCGCGAGTTACTGCTGAAGGCGGGTGTCGACTACTTGCAGGGGTATTTGCTCGGTAAGCCGCAGCCGCTGGCATAAAAAAACCGGGGCAGGCCCCGGTTTTCGTAAAGTACGCCCTAATCAGATAACAAGCGCCGCGATCGCCGCAGAGAGCACGCTCACCAGCGTCGAACCGTAAACCAGCTTCAGACCAAAGCGGGAAACCACGTTGCCCTGCTCTTCGTTCAGGCCTTTGATCGCGCCTGCGATAATGCCGATGGAGGAGAAGTTGGCGAAGGAGACCAGGAAGACAGAGAGGATACCTTCCGACCGCGGAGAGAGGGTGGACGCGATTTTCTGCAGATCCATCATCGCCACGAATTCGTTGGAGACCAGTTTGGTCGCCATGATACTCGCCACCTGCAGCGCTTCATGCGCCGGTACGCCCAGCACCCAGGCAACCGGGTAGAAGATGTAGCCCAGAATCCCCTGGAAGGAGATACCCAGCACGGCAGCGAAGAGGGCGTTCAGGCCGGAAATCAGTGCGATAAAGCCAATCAGCATTGCCGCAACGATAATCGCCACTTTGAAACCTGCCAGAATGTATTCACCCAGCATCTCAAAGAAGCTCTGGCCTTCATGCAGTTTCGCCATCTGCAGATTCTCTTCACTCTCATCCACGCGGTACGGGTTGAGGAGCGAGAGCACGATAAAGGTACTGAACATGTTCAGCACCAGCGCAGCGACGACATATTTCGGCTGCAGCATGGTCATATACGCACCCACAATCGACATCGAAACCGTCGACATTGCGGTGGCGGCCATGGTGTACATGCGGTTGCGCGACATTTTGCCGAGGATATCTTTATAAGCAATAAAGTTCTCGGATTGACCCAGAATCAGGGAGCTGACCGCGTTAAATGATTCCAGTTTACCCATGCCGTTCACTTTCGACAGCACCGTACCGATGGCGCGAATCACAATCGGCAGAACGCGAATGTGCTGCAAAATACCAATCAGCGCAGAGATAAAGACAATCGGGCAGAGCACTTTCAGGAAGAAGAAGGCCAGGCCTTCGTCATTCATTTTGCCAAAGACGAAGTTGGTGCCTTCATTGGCAAAGCCGAGCAGTTTTTCAAACATCCCGGAGAAGCCTTTTACGAAGCCGAGGCCTACATCAGAGTTGAGGAAGAACCAGGCCAGCACAACTTCAATCACCAGCAGTTGAATAACAAAGCGAATGCGGATCTTTTTGCGATCGCTGCTCACCAGCAAGGCAAGCAGCGCCACAACAGCAAGCGCCAGGACAAAGTGCAGAACGCGGGACATATTTGCTCCAAATATGAGACGGGTAGGAATTTCGTGCACATTCTATGTAACAAGACAAAAGAAAACGAGATCAAAGGCACACTATATTAATGTCCTGTGACCAGACTCAAAATTAGTGATCAAACATACAATTCAGGTATGTTAATAAAGGCCGTGAAAAGTTGCGTCACGCTGCTAGACTCATAACATAACGCTGCGGTAATTGTTGTTGCCGCCGTCACCATCCTTGGCATTCAACCCTTCTATTGTTCAGGCTATCAGAGAAATCAAGTAAACCCATCTTAACGATCTTGATAATCATTCTCATTTTGGTAGCATCAAACATAGCAAAGGCTATATTTAGGGGCAATAAATGAGCAGTAGTCGCGTGGAGAGCAGTAACGGACGGGCAGCGCGTAAACTTCGGTTTGCGCTGATGGGGCCTGCATTTATTGCCGCAATTGGTTACATCGATCCGGGTAACTTTGCCACCAACATTCAGGCGGGGGCGACGTTCGGCTACCAGCTTTTATGGGTTGTGGTGTGGGCGAACCTGATGGCGATGCTCATCCAGTTGCTTTCTGCCAAGCTCGGCATTGCTACCGGCAAAAACCTTGCGGAGCAGATCCGCGATCACTATCCGCGCCCGCTGGTGTGGTTTTACTGGGTGCAGGCAGAAATTATCGCCATGGCGACGGATCTGGCAGAGTTTATCGGCGCGGCGATTGGCTTCAAGCTGATCCTCGGCGTGTCGCTGATGCAGGGCGCGGTGCTGACGGGGATCGCCACCTTCCTGATCCTGATGCTGCAAAAGCGCGGGCAGAAACCGCTGGAAAAGGTGATTGGCGGCCTGCTGCTGTTTGTTGCGGCAGCTTATATTGTGGAGCTGATTTTCTCTCAGCCGAAGCTGGCGGCGCTGGCAAAAGGGATTGTGATCCCTACGCTTTCCGGAACCGATGCGGTCTTTCTTGCCGCTGGTGTGCTGGGCGCGACCATTATGCCGCACGTGATCTATCTGCACTCCTCCCTGACGCAAAACCTGCACGACGGTACTCGCCGCGAGCGCTACTCCGCAACCAAATGGGATGTCGGACTGGCGATGACCATTGCCGGGTTTGTTAACCTGGCGATGATGGCGACCGCCGCGGCGGCGTTTCACTTTAATGGCCATACCGGCGTGGCCGATCTCGATCAGGCCTATTTGACGCTGGAGCCGCTGTTAAGCCATGCCGCAGCAACAATTTTCGGCCTGAGCCTGGTGGCGGCGGGACTCTCTTCCACGGTCGTCGGTACGCTGGCCGGGCAGGTAGTAATGCAAGGGTTCGTCCGTTTCCATATTCCGCTGTGGGTGCGCCGTACCATCACCATGATGCCGTCGTTTATTGTTATCTGGCTGGGGCTAGATCCGACCCGTATCCTGGTGATGAGCCAGGTGCTGCTAAGCTTCGGTATCGCGCTGGCGCTGGTGCCGCTGCTGGTGTTTACCAGCAATACGAAATTGATGGGCGAACTGGTCAATACCGCGCTGGTAAGACGTACTGGCTGGGTGATTGTTGCGCTGGTGGTGTGCCTGAACGGCTGGCTGTTGGTGGGAACGCTTGCTGAGTTAATGGGTAAATAGTGCCTGATGGTTGTGGGTTTATCGGGTTACATCTCTTTTCTGCGGCTTAAATGCCCGATGGCGCTACGCTTATCGGTCCTGCAAAAATGTATCGGTGCACAAAAGCTTGTAGAAAGCTGGATCGCGTAGGCCGGATAAGGCGTTAGCCGCCATCCGGCACTGCACGTTTCATCGGGTAATCAAACTATCTGCGAAACACAATTAATGGTGGTGTCCATGCCCGTGACCGCGGCCTGGACCGCGGTGGTCATCACGATCTCTCCAGCCTTCACGATACCCGCGCTCGTAGGCGTCGCGCTTGTCCCAGCCATGCTTATCCCAGCCACGATGCCGGCCGCGGTCATGCTTATGCCAGCGATGATCGCGCCACTCATAATTACGATTCCAGTAATCGCGGTCGCGCCAGCGGCCACCGTCCCAGTAGTTACCATAATTATCACGATCGCCGATCTGCAATTTAACCGACGGCAACAGGGTGATTTCGCCAGCATTGGCGGCCAGCGGCGCAAAAGCCATTAATACTGCTGCCAGAATCAGTGACCTGAACATACTCTTCTCCTTCACGATCGGGCCGGGAGGGCCTGTGGCGGCAATATTACGGGGCGCGCAAACCCCGTATTAGTGGCGGAACTCCTAATTCAGCGTTAACAGCACTTTTTGCTAAAGTGATCGTTTACTGCGTGCCGGCGAGAATGGCATCAATCTCCTCGCACTCCTGCGCGCTAAACGCCCGGTTCGCCAGCATCCCCACCGCATCATCAAGCTGGCCGGTTTTACTGGCACCGATTAATACCGACGTAACTCGCTCATCACGCAGCACCCACGCCAGCGCCATCTGCGACAGCTTCTGCCCGCGCTGCTCGGCCACGGCGTTCAGCGCCCGCACCGTCGCCAGTTTCTCCTCGGTGAGCTGATCCGGGTTGAGGAAGCGGCTCCCGCTCGCCGCGCGCGAATCCGGCGGGATCCCCTGCAGATAGCGGTCGGTCAGTTGCCCGCCTGCCAGTGGCGAAAAAGCAATGCTGCCCACCCCTTTCTCCTGCAACAAATCCAGCAGTTCGCTCTCGACCCAGCGTTCAAACAGGGAGTATTTCGGCTGATGGATCAGGCACGGTGTGCCGAGATCGTTAAGGATCTCGATTGCTTCCCGCGCCTGTGCCGCCGGGTAGTTCGACAGCCCGACATAGAGCGCCTTACCCTGGCGTACCAGGTGATCGAGTGCGCGCATCGTCTCTTTCAGCGGCGTTTCCGGGTCCGGACGGTGATGATAGAAAATATCGACATACTCAATGCCCATGCGGCGCAGGCTCTGATCGAGGCTGGCAACCAGATATTTGCGCGAGCCCCAGTCGCCATAAGGGCCCTCCCACATGGTGTAACCGGCTTTGCTGGAGATAATCAGCTCATCGCGATAGGGGCGGAAATCCTCCTGCATGATGCGCCCAAAGTTGCTCTCAGCTGAGCCAGGCGGTGGCCCATAATTGTTCGCCAGGTCGAAATGGGTGATGCCGAGGTCAAAGGCGTGGCGCAGCAGCTGTCGGCTGGTCTCGAGCAATGTCGCGTCGCCAAAGTTGTGCCACAGCCCGAGCGACACCAAAGGTAACTTAAGCCCGCTTTCGCCGCAGCGCTTATAGGCCATTTTTTCATAACGTGCGGGGTCCGCCAGGTAAACCATGCAAATACTCCTGATAAAGGGGGAAGCGATAAATTCCGGGCACAAATAAGCGCCATGTTGCGCACTCTTTCAACGCACAAGCGTACTCCAGGTATCTTCTTGTAACGCACTACGGCAATTAGGCAGTAATCAGTCTGAAAGCTTAGGGCTAATCTGTGATGTAGATCGATAATAAAGGGGCACTCGTGATATGGTCGTTGTCGTTACAGCGCCTTGAATTTACAGTGTGCCAAAGATTTATTCTGACTTTAGCGGAGCCGTAGAAGAATGAAAAAATATGCTTTAGTGGGAGACGTGGGCGGCACCAACGCGCGCTTAGCGTTGTGTGATGTCGAGACCGGCGACATTTCCCGGGCGAAGACCTATTCAGGTCTTGATTATCCGAGCCTGGAAGCGGTCGTACGCGTCTACCTCGAAGAGCACGAGGTGAGTGTGGAAGATGGCTGTATCGCCATTGCCTGCCCCATCACCGGCGACTGGGTGGCGATGACCAACCACACTTGGGCCTTCTCCATTGACGAAATGAGGCAAAACCTTGGCTTCGCGCATCTGGAGATCATCAATGATTTCACCGCCGTTTCGATGGCTATTCCGATGCTGAAAGCGGAACATCTGATCCAGTTTGGCGGCAACGCGCCGGTTGAGGGCAAACCGATTGCCGTTTACGGTGCCGGCACCGGTCTTGGCGTCGCGCATCTGGTGCATGTGGATAAGCGCTGGGTGAGCCTGCCGGGTGAGGGCGGCCACGTCGATTTCGCGCCGAACAGCGAAGAGGAGGGGATTATCCTTGAAGAGTTGCGGGCTGAAATTGGCCACGTCTCCGCCGAACGCGTGCTCTCCGGCCCCGGGCTTATCAACCTTTACCGCGCGATTGTGAAATCTGATGGTCGCCTGCCGGAAAACCTGCAACCGAAAGATATTACCGAGCGCGCGCTGTCAGACAGCTGCACCGATTGTCGGCGTGCGCTGTCGCTGTTTTGCGTGATTATGGGCCGTTTTGGCGGCAACCTGGCGCTCAATCTCGGCACATTTGGTGGCGTTTACATCGCGGGCGGTATCGTGCCGCGCTTCCTTGATTTCTTCACCGCCTCTGGTTTTCGCGGCGGTTTCGAAGATAAGGGGCGTTTCAAAGCCTACGTGCAGGATATTCCGGTCTACCTGATTGTTCACGATAACCCAGGCCTGCTGGGCTCCGGCGCGCATCTGCGCCAGACGCTGGGTTATGTCCTCTAAAGATTCATCAGTTGTCTGAATTCTTTTACCTTGCTGCGGCTGACGGGCACCTGAAAATCAAGGTCCCGTAGCCGCAGAATATAGGTGTTGTTAAACCAGGGTTCGATCTCGCGGATCTTATCCAGATTGACGCAGTATGAGCGGTGGCAGCGGAAGAAGTGCGCTGTCGGCAGCTTGCTGCAAAACTCCGTAATATTCATCGGCATCACGTACGATTCCCGCCTGGTGTAGACAAACGTCATCTTCTCATGCGCTTCCGCGTAATAGATATCGTGAATACTGGTGACAATAATGCGCTCCTCTTTCACCAGGTTAATGGTGGCGTTCTCCCGCGACTGTGGGCTGCTCGCCGTACCAGCCTGCTGCTGCCAGGCGCTCTCCAGCTTCTGCAACATATTGACAATGCGTGACTCCTGATAAGGCTTCAGGATGTAGTCAAACGCTTCCAGTTCAAACGCTTCTACTGCATGCTCTTTCCATGCGGTGATAAAGACAATAAAGGGTTTATGCGCGAACTGGCTGATATTTTGCGCCAGCAACACGCCATCCAGCGACGGGATGTTGATATCGAGAAAAATGGCGTCCACGCGGTTGTGCTGTAAGTACTTCAGCACGTCGAGACCGTCATCAAACGTGCCGACAATCTCCATCTGGCTGTGTTCGCGGATAAGCCAGCTTAGCTCCTGCTGCGCCAGGAACTCATCTTCTACAATGATGACTTTCATCTTCTCTCCGGTGAGGGCAACAGCGTCGCGCGCGACGTCTGGCGGGGCACATAAAAGGCGATTTCGGTGCCGGGCGACAAGCGGCGAATATGGAGTCCTTCGCCATAGAGCAATTTCACCCGCTGATGGACATTCAGCAGACCAATTTTATTCCCCGGCATTTCGTCAGCTTCGACGCGGGCGATCATCTCAGGGGCGATACCGTTGCCGGTATCGCGCACCGCGATGCGCACCCGGTTGCCGCACTCTTCCACGCTGATGGTGACCACTCCTTTGCCTTTGCAAGGCTGAATACCGTGAACAATGGCATTTTCCACCAGCGGCTGGATCAGCAGGCTTGGGATCACGCAACTCACCTCTTCATCGATATCATAGATAACCGTCAGCTTATCGCCGAAGCGCGCCTGCTCAATGGCGATATAGTCCTTAATCTGGTAGAGCTCTTTTTTGATGTCGATCTGCTCATCATCTTTTAATTCGATGTTATAGCGCAGATAACGCGACAGATTGTAAATCAGCTGGCGCGCGGTATCGGGATTCAGGCGAATGGATGAGGAGATAGCATTCAGCGCGTTAAAGAGAAAATGGGGATTAATCTTGCTCTGCAGCGCGCGCAGCTCCGCTTTGTTGGCCATCTCACGCAGCTGTTCAGCGCGGGAGACTTCCAGCTGCGTTGAGATAATCTGCGATAAACCGACCGCCATGTCCTGCAACGCAGAGGTAATCTGGTGCGCGTGGCAGTAGTAGATTTTTAGCGTTCCGGTGACGATGCCCTGTTCGCGCAGTGGGATCACCAGCATGGAGTGGATTTCCGGCGTACGGTGCGCTTCATCATTGTTTTTAATGATAATTTCGCCGGTAGTGATCGCCTGCTGCGTGGTCGGGCTAATAATGTCATCGTTATCGAGGTAGTTATTTTCACCGACCCCGACATAGGCCAGCACATGATCGACATTGGTGATCGCCACCGCGTCAGCATCAATATCGCGGCGAATGATGTCGCACACCTGGCGCAGCGACTCGCTGTTCACATTGCGAAATAGCGGCAGCGTTTTGTTGGCAATATCCAGCGCCAGCCGCGCCTGACGTCCGGCAATCGCCTCTTTTTCCCCCTCGACGCTCTGCACCAGCAGCACAATAAAGCCGATACACACCGTGCCGAAGATCATCGGCGCGCCGATTTTCGCCACAATATCCAGCCCCAGCGCCGTCGAGGGTGCCCAGACCACTACCAATAGCATGGTCAGGCTTTCGCAAATCATCCCGCCGATGATCCCGGCGCGCCAGTGCTGGGCTTTAGGAAACTTTCGGTTAATCAGCCCCGACATAATGCCGGCGATAATACTGGTGATAAAACAGGGCACAGCGGTCACGCCGCCGACATCAATCAGGTAGCGGTGCGTCCCGGCGATGATCCCGGTAATAATGCCGACCCAGGGGCCAAAGAGAATCCCGCCGGACATCACGGCAATAATGCGCACATTGACCAGCGATCCCTCCACCGGCACGCCGGACCAGGTGCTGAACAGCGCGAACAGGGAGAAGATCGCCGTTACGCCGAGCAGCTCCTTTGGTGAGTGAGCAGTTTTATGCAGCAGCTCGCGAAACAGGCGGAGGCGGATCAGAAAGAAGAGGCAGATCAGCATCAACGCCGCGCGGTCGAAAACCGCCAGCAGCATGTCGAATATTTCGTGCACGGGGGACTCATGTGATAGAGGTCAAAGGGCTATGATAAAAAACCCGGCGGCAGATCACCAGTTAACCATTGATTAGATGAATGAGGAAAAACCATTTTTTAAAAAGGGGATTAAAGGGAATCTTACCCAGCGCGGGAGACAACTCACTTTGCTGCCCTTTTGAGGTAATTTTATTTTTATCATAATGTTAAAGATAAGCGGTAGTTATCGGCTTAAGCGGCAATCACCTCTAAGACTGTTCACATTTCGCTTCCTCTTTTACCCGGCCACACTATTTTTTCGCTTCCCTCTCGACAGGCAGAATTTAATCAGGCTATGGTCAGAACAGCTGCACATGCAGCGACGTCGCTCGGACGGTCCGGGCGCTAACGTAACTTCGAGGAATCTATGGCTGACTCCAGTCCTGAACGCCGTTTCACGCGTATCGATCGTCTTCCCCCCTATGTTTTTAATATTACTGCCGAACTGAAAATGGCTGCGCGACGCCGCGGCGAGGACATTATCGATTTCAGTATGGGCAACCCGGATGGCGCAACCCCGCCCCATATCGTGGAAAAACTCTGCACCGTGGCGCAGCGCCCCGATACGCACGGTTACTCCACCTCGCGTGGTATTCCGCGTCTGCGGCGGGCTATTTCGCGCTGGTATCAGGATCGTTACCAGGTGGATATCGATCCGGAAACGGAAGCGATTGTCACCATCGGCTCGAAAGAGGGGCTGGCGCACCTGATGCTGGCGACGCTGGATCACGGTGATACCGTGCTGGTGCCGAACCCGAGCTATCCGATCCATATCTACGGCGCGGTGATCGCCGGCGCGCAGGTGCGATCGGTGCCGCTGGTGGAGGGGGTCGATTTCTTCAATGAGCTTGAGCGGGCGATCCGCGAGAGCTATCCGAAGCCGAAGATGATGATTTTAGGCTTCCCGTCGAACCCAACTGCGCAGTGCGTGGAGCTGGAGTTCTTCGAAAAAGTTGTAGCGCTGGCAAAGCGTTACGATGTGCTGGTGGTACACGATCTGGCCTACGCCGATATCGTGTTTGATGGCTGGAAAGCGCCCTCCATTATGCAGGTGCCCGGCGCGCGCGATGTGGCCGTCGAGTTCTTCACCCTGTCGAAAAGTTACAATATGGCGGGCTGGCGCATTGGCTTTATGGTCGGCAACCCGACGCTGGTCAACGCGCTGGCACGCATCAAAAGCTACCACGATTACGGCACCTTCACGCCGCTGCAGGTTGCGGCTATCGCGGCCCTGGAAGGGGATCAGCAGTGCGTGCGCGATATCGCCGCGCAGTATAAGCGTCGCCGCGATGTGCTGGTCAAAGGGCTGCATGAAGCAGGCTGGATGGTCGAAATGCCGAAAGCCTCTATGTACGTCTGGGCGAAAATTCCGCAACCCTATGCGGCGATGGGCTCGCTGGAGTTTGCGAAAAAGCTGCTGAAGGAGGCGAAAGTGTGCGTCTCGCCCGGCATCGGTTTCGGTGATTATGGCGACACCCATGTGCGCTTTGCACTGATTGAGAACCGCGATCGTATCCGCCAGGCGGTGCGCGGCATCAAAGCGATGTTCCGCGCCGACGGCCTGCTTCCCGTGACGCCAAAAGGGGCGGCGGAAGAGACCCAGCCATAAAAAAAGGAGCCGTATGGCTCCTTATTTTTTTCTGCGCTATGGCTCAGGCTAGATCATCAGGGCGAATGTGCCGGCCCACACGATAACCATCACCGATATGCCCATAAAGAAATATTTCACGTTCATCGCTCCGCACACAAAGTATGCATTAATGATCTGTCAGGACTGAGTATAGAGAGGTGAAACTACGCCAAAATGAAAATGAGAATTTTCTCCCTTTCGGCCACAGCGCCATCTCAGAATTTCCGGTGAATTCATCACCAAACGGGGGCTAATGTACGCTTAATTTTTTGCCCTTACAAGAGCCTTTTTTCTATTTAATTTTAGCAACTTACAATGTGTCGGGCTTTGGCGACACAATACTTTCGCTGCTAAATAAATTGCCCTTGGGCGACGGTTTTTTGGCGTAGCTGAAACGGTTCATTGGCGCTTGAAATATAAGGCGAATTTTATGTGCGGCATCACAGTTTGCGGTTTGCAGCCGTGTTAATAGCGGGAGCGCCCACAGCAAACGCGCCGCAGAGTTGACAAGCGAATCATTATGCAAATAAATGTCTATACAACACATGACAAGAGAATCGTATGATTGAGCTGACCTCTGACGACCATCTGTGGCGTAACGCGAGGCTTGCGACCATGGACCCCACGCGGGCAGAACCGTATGGCCTGCTTGAGCACCATGCCATCGTGGTGCGTGACGGGCAGATCCGGGCGATTGTGCCGGAGCGTGAACTGCCCGCTAAGGTCCTGCAGAGCAGCGATCTGCAAGGTCGTCTGGTGACGCCGGGTTTAATCGACTGTCATACCCACCTTATTTTTGCCGGAAACCGCGCCCAGGAGTGGGAGCAGCGGTTAAACGGTGTCTCATATCAGCAGATTAGCGCCGAAGGCGGCGGCATTAACGCAACCGTGCGGGCGACGCGGGAATGTCCCGAAGGGGAACTACTGGAACTGGCGCAGCCGCGGCTGGCACGGCTGATGCGCGAAGGGGTCACCACCCTTGAGATTAAATCGGGCTATGGGCTGGATTTAGCCAGCGAAGAGAAGATGCTGCGCGTCGCCGGCACGCTGGCGCAAAACAATAGGGTTGAGGTGAGCCGCACGCTGCTCGCCGCACACGCCGCGCCGCCGGAGTATAAAGCGGACCCGCAGGCTTATATTGAACTGGTTTGCCACACCATTTTGCCGACTCTGGCGGAAAAAGGGCTGTTTGAGGCGGTGGACGCGTTTTGTGAAAACGTCGGCTTTACCCCGGCGCAAACCGGGCAGGTGTTTCGCGCCGCGCAGGCGCTCGGTATTCCGGTGAAAGGCCATGTCGAGCAGCTCTCCTCGTTGGGCGGCGCGGAGCTGGTTAGCCGCTTTGACGGCTTATCCGCCGACCATATCGAGTACCTGAGCGAATCGGGCGTGATGGCGATGCGTGCCAGCGGCACCGTTGCCGTCCTGCTGCCTGGCGCTTTCTATTTTCTTAATGAAACGCAAAAACCGCCGGTTGCCTTGCTGCGCCAGCAGGAGGTGCCGATGGCGGTGGCGACGGATTTCAACCCTGGCACCAGCCCGTTTGCCAGCCTGCACCTGGCGATGAATATGGCCTGCGTAAAGTTTGCTCTGACGCCGGAAGAGGCCTGGGCGGGCGTTACGCGCCATGCCGCACAGGCGCTTGGTCGCCAGCATACGCACGGTCAACTGGCCGCCGGGTTCGTCGCCGATTTTGTTGTCTGGGAAGCCAGTCACCCGGTGGAGATAATCTACGAGCCGGGTCGTAACCCGCTTTATCAACGTATTTTCCGTGGTGAGGTGACGGCATGAATCTATGGCAGCCGGTAGCGCCCGCCTGCTGGCAGGGCAGGGATGACAGCGGCGAAGCAGCAAACGCCCTGCGTCTGTTTCAGACCGTCACCCGGGCGGCGACTTTTGCCCCCGAAGCGCACCGCGGCAAGACGGCGCTGCTTGGCTTTGCCTGTGATGAGGGCGTTAAGCGCAACCAGGGGCGCGCGGGGGCGGCGAAGGGGCCATTTGCCCTGCGTAACGCGCTGGCAACGATGGCCAGCCACGCCGGGCATCAGCAGATAGTCGATTTAGGTAATATTGTCGCCCAGCCGGAGGCGCTGGAGCAGGCGCAGCAGGTGCTGCATGATGCGGTGCTCGCCTGCCAGCAGGCGCAGATGCGCACGCTGGTGTTTGGCGGAGGGCATGAAACAGCATTTGGCCACGGCTCGGCGATCCTTGATGCTTTCCCGCATGAGCAGGTCGCCATTATCAACCTCGATGCGCACCTTGATTTACGCCAGGCGGCGCGCGCCAGCTCCGGCACGCCGTTTCGTCAGCTGGCGCAGCAGTGCGACACCCAGCAGCGCGGCTTTCACTATACGTGTTTCGGTGCCAGCCTGGCGGCCAACACCCAGGCGCTGTGGGATGAAGCGACGCGCCGCAATGTGACGGTGATTGAGGATCTGGCGCTGTTAAACGCCTTTGAAACCGAAGCGCTACCCGAAATTAAACGCCTCATTGAGCAGTACGACAGGATCTATCTCACCATCGATCTTGACGTGCTGCCCGCCTGGGAGATGCCTGCCGTTTCCGCACCGGCGGCGCTGGGTGTGCCGATGCATCTGCTGCTGCGCATTATCGAGCCGCTGTGTCGCAGCGGCAAAGTGCAGGCGGTGGATCTGGTGGAGCTCAATCCGGCGTTCGATCACGCAGGGCAGGGCGCGAAAGCCGCCGCCCGGCTGGCCTGGCAAATCCTGCACTGGTGGCAGTGATATACTCGCCTGACTAATAACAATAAGGAATTACCGCGCTATGTATTCACCCCGCCCCCGGGTAGCCCCGGCCACCGCGCCCGTCCCCTTTTACGAGAAGGTTAAGCAGGCCATCAGCGAGAAGATCGCCGCCGGTATCTGGCGTCCGCACGACCGCATCCCCTCTGAAGCGGAGCTGGTGGCGCAGTTTGGTTTTAGCCGCATGACCATCAACCGCGCGGTGCGCGCGCTGACCGATGAGGGGTTACTGGTGCGCTTGCAGGGCGTCGGCACTTTTGTCGCTGAGCCGAAAGGGCAATCGGCGCTGTTCGAAGTGCGCAGCATCGCCGATGAGATTGCCGACCGTCACCATCAGCACCACTGCGAAGTGCTGCTGCTGGAGGCGCGCGCCGCCGATACCACCCAGGCCGCGGCGCTAGACGTGGCGGAAGGGACTCGCATTTTTCACTCGCGCATGGTGCATTTTGAGAATGGGATGCCGGTACAAATTGAGGAGCGCTGGGTCAATGCCACCGTAGTGCCGGAGTATCTGCACCAGGATTACACGCAGACCACCGCCCATGCTTATTTGTCGCTGATTGCGCCGCTCACTGAAGGGGAGCACATTGTCGAAGCGGTTCATGCGGCAGCCGACGACTGCCGCTTGTTGCAGATCCAGGAGCACGATCCCTGCCTGCTGATCCGCCGACGCACCTGGTCGAGGTCGCAGATTGTCTCCCACGCCAGCCTGCTTTATCCCGGCTCCCGCTACCGCTTACAAGGCCATTTCGGCTCCTGAGCGCTGCCGCCAGCAAAAGCGTGATTGTTAGCGCACTATCAGAAAAATGTATCTCGAGTGTTAAAACCTGCCTTGCGTGTAATTGTATAGACAAGTATATGTGTTTACACACTCATCGCGTGATTTCAGGAGAACAACGATGTCGCATATCCCCTCTCGCCCGCAGGCGATCCGCGCTCCGCGAGGTACGGCACTGACGGCCAAAAGCTGGCTGACCGAAGCGCCGCTGCGCATGTTAATGAACAACCTCGACCCGGAGGTGGCAGAAAACCCGCAGGCGCTGGTGGTGTATGGCGGTATCGGGCGTGCGGCGCGTAACTGGGAGTGCTACGACGCCATCGTTAAGGCACTCACTCTGCTCGAACAGGATGAAACGCTGCTGGTGCAGTCCGGCAAACCGGTCGGCGTGTTTAAAACCCACGAGAACGCGCCGCGCGTATTAATTGCTAACTCTAACCTCGTGCCGCACTGGGCCAGCTGGGAGCACTTTAACGAACTGGATGCAAAAGGGCTGGCGATGTATGGCCAGATGACCGCCGGGAGCTGGATCTACATCGGCAGCCAGGGGATCATCCAGGGTACCTATGAAACCTTTGTTGAAGCCGGGCGTCAGCACTACGGCGGTAACCTAACCGGGCGCTGGGTGTTAACCGCTGGTCTGGGCGGCATGGGCGGCGCGCAGCCGCTGGCAGCGACGCTGGCCGGGGCCTGTTCGCTGGTGATTGAGTGCCAGCAGAGCCGCATCGATTTTCGCCTGCGCACCCGCTATATCGATGAGCAGGCCACCTCCCTTGACGACGCGCTGGCGAGAATAAAACGCTACACCGCAGAGCGGCGGGCGGTTTCCGTGGCGCTCTGCGCCAACGCCGCCGACGTTTTGCCGCAGCTGGTGCAGCGCGGCGTGCGCCCGGATATGGTCACCGATCAAACCAGTGCCCACGATCCGCTGCATGGCTACCTGCCAGCGGGCTGGTCATGGGAAGAGTATCAACGCAGAGCGGAATCCGATCCGCAGCAGACCGTGCAGGCGGCGAAAGCGAGCATGGCCGAACACGTTAAGGCGATGCTCGCTTTTCAGCAGTTGGGCGTGCCGACCTTTGATTATGGCAACAACATTCGCCAGATGGCGAAAGAGATGGGCGTAACCAACGCCTTCGATTTTCCCGGTTTTGTTCCCGCGTACATTCGCCCTCTCTTCTGCCGCGGCATTGGCCCGTTCCGCTGGGTGGCGCTCTCGGGTGACGCCGAAGATATCTACAAAACAGATGCCAAAGTAAAAACGATGATCGACGATCCGCACCTGCACCGCTGGCTGGATATGGCGCGCGAGCGTATCCGTTTCCAGGGCTTACCGGCTCGCATCTGCTGGGTGGGGCTGGAGTGGCGGCAGAAACTGGGTCTGGCGTTTAACGAAATGGTGCGCAGCGGCGAGGTCTCCGCGCCGATTGTGATTGGCCGCGACCACCTCGACTCCGGCTCGGTCGCCAGCCCGAACCGCGAAACTGAAGCGATGCGCGACGGCTCCGATGCCGTCTCCGACTGGCCGCTGCTCAATGCGCTGCTTAACACCGCCAGCGGCGCAACCTGGGTCTCGCTGCACCACGGCGGTGGCGTTGGCATGGGCTTTTCACAGCATGCGGGCATGGTGATTGTCTGCGACGGCAGCGATGAGGCAGCGGCGCGGATTGCCCGCGTGCTGCATAACGATCCCGCCACCGGCGTAATGCGCCATGCCGATGCCGGGTATGAAAGCGCCATTGCGTGCGCGGTTGAACAGGGGCTTAACTTACCGATGGTGGATGCCACCCAGGGGAAACGTTAATGAACAGTACGCTACACCTTATTCCCGGCCAGTTGACGCTGGCGCAGCTGCGCGACGCCTGGCGGCAGCCGCTGCACGTTACCCTCGATGAAAGTGCCTTTGCCGCCATTGAAGCGAGTGTTGCCTGCGTAAACGCCATCATGACTGAGGGGCGCACGGCGTATGGCATCAACACCGGCTTTGGCCTGCTGGCGCAGACGCGTATCGCTACCGACGATCTGGAAAACCTGCAACGCTCGCTGGTGCTCTCCCACGCCGCCGGCGTCGGCGAACCGCTGGATGAGGCGATGGTGCGCCTGATGATGCTGCTGAAAATCAACAGCCTGGCGCGCGGCTTCTCCGGCATCCGTTTACAGGTGATTCAGCTGCTGGTGGAGATGCTCAACGCCGGTCTCTACCCGTGGATACCGGCGAAAGGCTCCGTTGGCGCTTCAGGCGATCTTGCGCCGCTGGCACATCTCTCCCTGACGCTGCTTGGCGAAGGTAAAGCGCGCTTTGAGGGGGAGTGGCTGCCCTCCAGCGAGGCGCTTAAACGCGCCGGCCTGGCACCGCTGACGCTGGCGGCAAAAGAGGGGCTTGCCCTGCTGAACGGTACGCAAACCTCCACCGCATTTGCGTTGCGCGGGCTGTTTGAAGCCGAAGATCTCTTCGCCTCGGCGGTAGTGTGCGGGGCGCTGACCACCGAAGCGGCGCTTGGCTCGCGTCGGCCTTTTGATGCACGCATTCACGAAGTGCGCGGTCAGCGCGGGCAGATGGACGCCGCTGCGCTCTACCGCCATTTGCTGACTGATGACAGCGCGATTGCGCAGTCGCATCACAACTGCAATAAGGTGCAGGATCCCTACTCATTACGCTGCCAGCCGCAGGTGATGGGCGCATGTTTAACGCAGCTGCGCTTTGCTGCCAGCGTGCTGTTAACCGAGGCCAATGCGGTTTCCGATAACCCGTTAGTCTTTGCCGCCGAAAACGAGGTTATCTCCGGCGGCAACTTCCACGCCGAGCCGGTGGCAATGGCCGCCGACAACCTCGCGCTGGCGATTGCCGAAATCGGCGCGCTGGCGGAGCGGCGCATCGCTCTGCTGATGGACAGCCATATGTCGCAGTTGCCGCCCTTCCTGGTGAAAAACGGCGGCGTGAACTCCGGGTTTATGATCGCCCAGGTGACGGCAGCAGCGCTGGCGAGTGAAAACAAAGCGCTGGCGCACCCGCACAGCGTCGACAGCCTGCCGACCTCCGCCAATCAGGAGGATCACGTCTCAATGGCACCTGCCGCCGGTCGTCGCCTGTGGGAGATGGCAGCGAATACGCGCGGCGTGATTGCCGTCGAGTGGCTGGCCGCCTGCCAGGGGCTCGATATGCGCGAAGGCTTAACCACCAGCCCGCTGCTGGAACAGGCCCGCGGCCTGCTGCGCGAGGAGGTCACACACTATGCGCAGGACCGCTTCTTCGCCCCCGATATTGAGGCCGCCATAACGCTGCTCAGCGCTGGTCATCTGCGGCAGCTGCTGCCAGACATACTCTCCCCCACCAGCTGAACATCCTGCCCGGCACAGAAGCCGGGCTTTTTTTGCCTGCTAAACAGCTTATCCAGACCGCACTCACCTTCGCGCCATGACGGCTATCACGGCGCGGCGCTAGCGGCTTCCGGTTAGTTCACGGATTTAGTAAATTGAGCCACGGAAACTGAAATCACACAGAAGGGAAGGCCGGGTGAGCGGGAAAATTGATTATCAGATTGAGAAATACAGCTTTGCTGATGTCGCCGGTACGCCGCGCCTGGCGCAGCAGTGGCGCGATGTGCTGGATGAGTGCCGCCAGCTTAACGCCGGAGCCGAAGAGCGGCTGCGCATCGCGCTGCTCAATGTCGATTATGTTACCAGCTTTGAGCTTCCCTTCCGTTTACTTCTGACCCGCGCGCCGCAGCTGATTGCCGCGCTGCGCGAGGAATTCAGCCTGGCGCAGAAAAATGTCATCTTTAACGGCAAGCGCTTTGGCTGCGTCTACAGCCTGAAAACCGATTTAAGCGACATTCCCGATACCTTCCAGTATCGTCTGGCGACCCGCATTCGGCGCATCGATGCCACCGGTGCGACGGCCGCGCCCTATCAGCAGATCGCTAAAGAGGTAAAAGCCCCGCGCGAGCGCCTGAAGCTGGCACTCGAGTCGGGGTTGCAGGTGACAGCACTGGACGGGCTCTTCTGGTTTGGGCTGCAACGCATTGCGGCAGATGTGCAGCGGCTGCGCAAAAGCGGGATGGCGATCGCCACCGCCGAAACCGAGGTGTTCGACGATCTCACCGGCACCACGCGGCTGATGCCTGTTTACCGCCGCGTCGAAAAATAGCCGCCATCGGCGGTAAATTTATCAAAGTGATACACCTTTTCCCGGCTTGATAACGGTCAGGCAAACCCCTGCCTGTTTTTTATCCGTTATAGCCATTTTTTGCCCTGTTTCGTCTGTTTTTTGCCCGAAATGAAAGTGGCATAACCATTGCTTATAGCACTCATCCTTTTGCTAGTGGAGAGCGCATAACAATGGAGACGGTGCTGGTAGGCAGTGAAGTAGCCCGCGTAGACGGGCTGGCCAAAGTCAGGGGAACGGCAATTTATGGCGACGATATCCGGCTGAAAAACATGCTTTACGGCGTCTGTCGCTATGTCGATATTGCCGCGGGGCGCGTTGAGTCGGTCGATCTCAGTGAAGCGGAAAAGGTGCCCGGCGTGGTACATATCGCGACCTGGAAGGATATCCCGGGGCAGCGCAAGCTGGGTGTGATTATCCCCGATTACCCGCCGATCATCGAAAACGAGGTGGCCTATCGCGGTGATGTCATTGCCGTGGTGGCAGCGGAGAGCTATCAGGCTGCCTGCCTGGCGGTGGATAAAATTAAGCTCACCTACTCGCCCTGCGAGCCGATCACCTCCCCGGAGGAGGCATTGAAACCGGGCGCGCGGCTGATCCACAGCGCGCTTGAGAGCAACGTCATCAACCGCCATCACACGGTGAAAGGGGATATTGAGGTCGGGTTTGCCGCCTCGACGAAGATCATTGAGCGCGACTATGAGGTGGGTTTCCAGGAGCACGCCTATATCGAACCGGAGTCGATCACCGCGTGGCTGGATGATGACCAGCAAATTATGACGATTGCCGGTTCGATTCAGAACGCTCACCGTGTTCGCGGCATTGTCGCCAAATACCTCGATCTGCCGCAGAGCAAAGTGAATGTGAAACGTTCGGTGCTCGGCGGCTCGTTTGGCGGGAAAGATGACATCATTGATAACCTCGCCTGCCGCGCGGCGCTGCTGGTACAGCTGACGGGGCGTCCGGTCAAGATGACCTATAACCGCGAACAATCAATGCGCGAAAGTTATAAGCGCCACCCCTACAAATTGCATTACCGCATTGGCCTTGATGATGACGCGCGCATTCAGGCGATGCAGATAAATATCCTCGCCGACGGCGGCAGCTATGCCGGGCAGACGATGTTCGTTACCTGGCGCAGCTCGGTGCAGGCGGCAGGGCCGTACAATATCCCCAACGTGCGCGTCGATCTTACCAGCGTCTATACCAACAATAACTACACCTCGGCATATCGCGGTTACGGCGCGCCACAAGTCATTTTTGCTAATGAATCGCTGATGGATGAAGTGGCGGAGATAATGGGTCTCTCGCCGGTGGAGCTGCGTCTGCGCAATATCCTGCGCCAGGGCGATATCAGCATGGCGGGCCAGCGTATGTGCGATCACACCGTCTCGGCGCAGGAGGTGCTGGAGACGTCGGTGCTTAAAGCTGAGTTCGAGGCGCGACGGGCGCATTATCAGCAGCTGAATGCCGCGGGTGGCCCGGTGCGTTACGGCATCGGCCTGGCGCTGAGCCACCGCGGCTGCTCCCTTGGTGCGGAGGGGCTGGACGCTTCATCCGCACTTATCCAGGTCAATGCCGACGGCAGTATCAATATCTCCACCTCGGTCTCGGAGAACGGTCAGGGGTTGCAGACCACCATGTCGCTGCTGGCGGCGGAAGCCTTCGGCATTCCGCTGGCGCGCGTCACCTTTAGTGAACCGGCGACGGCGATGATTGCCGATGGCGGCTCTACCGTTGCCTCGCGCGGCACCTTGATGGGTGGGCAGGCGATCCTCAGCGCCGCCAATACCATTAAAAATCGCATGGCTGCCGCCATTTTAGCGACGCTGCAAGCCGGTGAGATAGCGGATCTGGTCTGGCGTGATGGCTGCGTCTTCAACCGCCATCAGCCGCAATGTCGTCTCACCTTTCAGCAGGTGGTCGATATGACCCGCGCCACCGGCGCCAACTTATCCGCCTACGGCTGGCATGTGGCACCTCCTATTCACTGGGATGAGGAGAAGGGGAGCGGCAGCCCCTATTTCACCTGGGTCTATGGCTGCCAGATTGCGGATGTGGCAGTCGATATGCGCACCGGCAAGGTGACAGTCAACAGTGTCGTCGCCACCCATGATGTCGGCAAGGTGATCAACCCGGTTGGTTTTAACGGCCAGGTCTACGGCGGCGTGCTGCAGGGGATGATTGGCTACGGCATGCTGGAGGATTTCAATACCGAGCAGGGAGTGGTGAAGTCGGAGAACTTTGACACCTACCTGCTGCCGACCATCAAAGATATGCCACCCATTATCATCAACGCCATCGAAAATGCCGATAAAGCGGGGCCGATGGGGGCGAAAGTGATTGGCGAACCGGTGCTCGAACTCGGCGCCGCGGCGCTCAATAACGCGGTGAGCTTCGCCATCGGCCGCTTTAACCGTACGCTTCCACTCACCCTTGAGCAGGTCAGGCTCGGTTATAACCTGAAAAAACCGGCCCGCCAGAGTGAACGGCTGTTTGATTGCGGCCCGAAGAAAGAGGTTCACCGGCTCAATACGGTATCGCTGAACACGGCGAGCACGTTGAAAGAGGCCTTAACGCTGCTGGCGGAAAAGGCGGCCCAGCCAATTGCGGGGGGTACCGATGTGCTGGTGCAGGCGCGGCTGCGCTGTGACGCCGTACCGCTGGTCAACATTGCCGGGCTGGCCGAACTTAAAGAGATCTTCAATCTCGACGGCGGATTATCGATTGGTGCCGGAGTCTGCTTTAGCGATTTGATTAAACACCCGCTGGTGCAGCAGCGCTATCCGCTGCTTGTTACCGCCTGCAAAACCATCGGCTCGTTACAGCTTCGCAACCGCGCTACGCTCGGCGGCAATGTGGTCAATGCCGCGCCCTGCGCCGACTCTCTGCCGCCGCTGATTATCTATGACGCACAGGTGGAGCTGCGCAGCCTGCGCGGTACGCGCCGCTTGCCGGTCAGCGAATTTGTTACCGATGGCTATCGCACCGGTATCGCTGCCGATGAACTGGTCACGCGCTTTATTCTGCCGGTGCCGATGACCCAGCCGCTGGTGGAGTGCTACCTGCAACTGGGACGGCGCAATGCGCTCAACATCACGCGGCAAAGCCTGACCGGGCAATTCCATGTCGACAGCGGAGGCACCATCCGCATCTGCCGGCTGGTCGACGGTGCGCTGATGCGAAAACCGCAGCGGTTAAGCCCGGTGGAAGAGGCGCTGATCGGCCAGCCGCTGAACGCCGCTTCGGTTGATAAAGCCGCGCAGGCGCTGAAAGGGCTGGTGGATGACGCCATCGGTGGGCGCTGGTCTGCGCCTTACAAAATCCCGGTGTTTGTCGATATGTTCCGCCTGATGATGCAGGACGTGATAACTGAGCAGAGCAACTAAGGAGCGCGAAGATGCACGCAATCGAACTGAAAGTGAATGGAATCCGTATTCGCCGTGAAGTGGACGATAACCTGCGGCTGATCGATCTGCTGCGTGAAGATTTACGCCTGACCGGCACCAAAGAGGGGTGTTCCGTGGGCGAGTGCGGGGCCTGTACCGTCATCCTTGACGGCAAGGCGGTCTGCTCATGTCTGCTGCTTGCCGCCCAGTGTCACGGGGCGGAGGTGACCACCATTGAAGCTCTGCACCACGATCCGGTGGGCAAGCGTCTGCAAAATGCGTTTGTGCGCCACGGCGGCGTGCAGTGCGGCTTCTGCACACCGGGCGTGTTAATGAGCACCAAAGCGCTGCTCGCGGCGAACCCTGCGCCGGATGATGACGCGCTGAAAGAGGCGCTGGAGGGGAATCTCTGCCGCTGTACCGGCTATCAGCCCATCATCACCTCCATCAAAGCGGTGCTGAAAGGCGAGGTGTAAAAGGGGTGAGCGATGAGTGAAAAGGCGTTAATTGAGTGCGTAATGCTGGCGGCCGGGTTATCAAGCCGGATGGGCGACTGGAAAATGATGCTGCCCTGGGGGGCGGGCACGCTGCTCGACAGCGCGCTTCGCAGCGCCTTTTCGCTCTGTGACCGGGTCATACTGGTTACCGGGCACCGGGGCGATGAGCTGGCGCGCTATTACCGTGGGCAGCCCGCCATTACGCTTGTCCACAACCCCGATTACGCCTCGGGGATGTTCTCGTCGGTACAGTGTGGCGCGGCGGCAGTCACCTCGCGGCGCTTTTTCCTGGCGCTGGGCGATATGCCGGAGGTGTCGCCAGCGGTGTACAGCGCGTTATGGCAGCATCCGGATCATGACCACTGCCTGGTGCCCGGTTATGAACAGGGCCGGGGTCACCCGGTGCTGCTCCCGGCGCAGGCGCTCACGCTTATCAGCAATGCGCCCGCCGACAGCAGCTTAAAAACGATCGTTCGCCAGATCGGCACCTGCACGGTTGCCGTCGATGAGCCGGGGATCCATTGCGATATCGACACCCCTGCGCAGTATCGCCAGCGAACCGAGCTTAACCGCTTGCTTGATACGCTGCCGCGGCGGCGCATCAATCCGCGCGGTGGTCGGTAATTTCGTCAGGACATTTTTGCCCGCGCAAGGAGGGTCATTAAAAATTCCGCCACCGCTTTGATGCGTGCCGAGGCGATGAGATCGGCATGGGTCACCAGCCAGAGATCTTCACTCAGCACCTGGCCCGACGGGATCACTTCGACTAAGCTGGGCTGCTGGGCGGCAATAAAGCAGGGCAGCACCGCCAGCCCAAGCCCGGCGTTGACGGCAGAGAGCTGGGTTACCAGGCTGGTGGTGGCAAGCATCGAGGTTTTATCCGCAACCTGTTCGTCAAACCAACGGGCGGCGGGAAGATGGCTGAAGGTACTGTCCCAGGTGATAAAGCGCCGCCCGCGTAAGGGCGCGTCTGGTGGGGCGGGGTGGGTGCGCAGATAACTCTCAGTTGCGTAAACCGCCGAGGCCATCACCCCGGCTTTGCGGATCTTCAGCGTGTTTTGCTCAGGCCGCACCAGGCGCAGCGCGATATCGGCATCATTTCGCACCACCGAGACGGTATTGACCCCGGTAATCAGCTCAAGGCGGATCGCCGGGTAATCGGCCTGCAATTGCGGCAGGGCCGGGATAATCAGATGATTGGCCAGCGTCTCAGCCGTCGCCAGGCGCACGGTTCCTGCCGCGTCGCCATCCCGCCCGGCAAAGGCGTGCTCCAGCGCTCCGACCCGGCTCTCCACCTCTTCGGCGTAGCTCAGCAGCGCCTGCCCGGCATCGGTAAGAAAGTAACCGGTCTGATGATGCAGAAACAGGCTGGTTCGCAGGCTGCTCTCCAGTGCGCCGATTCTGCGCGACACCGTCGACTGGCTCACTTTCAGCGTGGCCGCCGTTTTGGTCAGGCTGTTGGTGCGGGCAACCGCCAAAAAGAAGCGTAAATCGTTCCAGTCCATCATCTCTGTTTTCTGTTTATGCAAATTAATTCGCCGATTTTATCCGTAGTTTTCAAAATATGGAAAAAATAGACTCCTGTTACAGCATCAATATTTGCAAAACAGGAGTGAACGGATGGAATTCACAGCGAAGCAACCCGCCGCCAGAGCGGTAGTAGAAACTTACCTTGCGGCGTTTGCCGCGGGCAGGGTAGAGGAGATTGTCAGCCTGCTGGCAGACGACGTGGTGTGGCATATCGACGGCGAACCCACGGTTTCTACCGTCGGGCTGTTGCAGGGGCCTGAGCAGGTCCGGCGCTGGTTAATGGCCTTCCCGCAGACTTTCCGGCCACGGGAATTTGTCATTAATGACATCATCGCCCGGCACGAGAGTGTGCTGGTGCTGGGGCGTTTTCGCCATACGGTGATGAGCACCCAGCACACCGTCGGCAGCGATATGATCATCCACTTTACGGTCACCGACGGGAAGATTCGCCGTTATCAAATCTTTGAAGACTCGGCGCTGCTGGCGAGAGCCTTTAATGGGGAGGATGAGTGGTCGCTTCAGCAGGTGCGCATCAATGGCACGCTCTACCGCTATCGCGATATCGGCGAAGGGCCAACGCTGCTTTTTGCCCACGGGCTTTTCGCCAGTCATCACATTTTTGCCGCACAGGTTCAGGCCCTGAGCCACTCTTATCGCTGTATCGTTCTTGATATGCCGGGACATGGCCTGAGCGGCTACGATTCCGCAGGCTGGACGCTGGACGACCTGAGCGGCGATCTGGCGCTGATGATAGATGAACTGGCGCTCGGTACGGTCACGATCGTTGGGCAGAGCCAGGGCGCAATGGTGGCGCTGCGGCTGGCGGCGCGCCATCCAGAGCTACTGGCAGGGCTGGTGCTGATTGGCACCAGCGCGCGGGCTGAGTTGCCGGAACGGCTGGAAAACTGGCGCGGGCAGCGCGAAACCCTACTCAATGGCTCCGATGCGGCACGGGAAGCGCTCTTCAGCATCATTCAGACGTATGTCAACAGCTCCGACTGGCTGCAACACCACCCCCACGAGGCTGCCGAGGAGCGCGCAATGATGCATGCTCACGACCGCGAAGGATTAGCGCTGGCGCTGGATGCCGCCGTCTTTAACAGAGGTGATATCACGCACCTGCTACCCACGATTGCCGTGCCGACGCTGGTGATCGTTGGGGAAGAGGATCGGGCGACGCCGGTTGAGTTAAGTAAGGAGATCGCCGCGCTTCTGCCCGATGCCCAACTGCTGACGCTGGCAAAAACCGGCCACCACCCGCCAACAGAGGCTGCCGAGGCGGTGACGGCGGCGATTGGCGGGTTTATTGCTAAATAGCGCGCATAAAAAGAGCCCCGTCAGGGGCTTAATATGCGGTAGTCATCACGGGTTTAGAAGCGGTATTGCAGACCGGCAGTGATGGTGTAGTTTTTATTGGCAATACCCGCAGCATCGCCACCGATGAATTCCGATTCGCCGCTATTGGTATCAATGATCTGTGTTCCGCCTTTGCCCTCTTTATATTTGCTGTAGGTGAACTCAGCAAACACTTTGGCGTGTGGCGTGACGTAGTAGCCGGCATCAAGCGACGCACCGTAGTAGCGTGAGTTGCTGGTCTTCTCGCGGAAGGTGAGGTCGCGCATATAGTGCTCATCGTTATCATGCGCGCGCACCCAGTCACTGAATTTCAGCAGGGCATTGAATTCGAAGTTATCAATACGGTACTGGCCCGCCAGCCCGACATAGGGCATGGTGAAGCGCTGGCTATAACCAATGCCGCGTTCGCCTGGCGGGAAGGTGCCGACTGATGTGCCGTTATCATACTCATAAGCGCCGCCGAGCGCCGTCCAGCTGAAGCGCGTCTCCTGATAACCTGCCACCACGCCCGCTTTATAATTCGCGTCCTGGAAAATCCAGCCTTTCAGATTGAGGTCGAATTCATTGGCGTAATTGACATCCGAATCAGGATGGGTGGAGTGATCGGTCCAGCCTGACTGGCTTTCATTCAGCCAGTCGTAATCATCCATATGGCCTGCTCCGGAGGCGAGTGACGTCCAGCCGCGGGCGTTAAGGGTTAAAAAAGAGTAGGGATTCCAGGAGAGATCGCCTTTCACAATGGCGACGTTCTTTATCTTCCAGTTTAGCTGGCTGATTTTTCTTCCTGTCTCATCGTAGACGAGTTCATTTGATTTACCGCTCAGCATCCCGGCAGAGGCGGAGACGGAAAAACTGTCGGAAGAAAAATCGGGGATTAACTGCTCGGAATCTGCGTACGCGGTGCCTGAAATAGCGCTTATCATCATCACTACAATACGAGTTTTTTTCATTTTTCTTTGCTCATATCACAATCGTGTTAGTGATTTTGCCGCAGAAGTAAATTTCTACAATAAAGGAGGTGGGTTTCGTTTTTGTTTTTTGATAAAGATCTTATGAATGAAATATATCCTTCTACACTCTTTTCTTTTTAATTTTATCAATTACCGATATGCCGCAACATTCGGCGGGATAATATATTTTATATACCTAAAAGGGTGAGGTTTATCAGGGGTGGCGCGCGGAGGAGGATAGAGCGAACCGCCCCCATGTTGCCACCTGTAAAGCCTGTTAGCCTTCGCCTGGCGGCGCGTTTTTCTCTGTCGCATGCTGCTGCGATAAGCGCCAGAAGTCATGTCCGGCAGGATATTGATATAAGCGCAGGGAGAATTGTCCTGCTACTGCGGTGATATATTCAAAAATCGTCGATTGTGTATTCTCATATTCCGCCCACAGGGTCGAGGAGGTGAAGCAGTAAATTTCCAGCGGGATCCCGGCTGGTGACGGTTTTAGCGTCCTGACCACAATGTACATCTCTTTGACAATATCTTGCCGCTCAGCGAGATAGGCCATGAGGTAGTGGCGGAAAAGCGTTAGGTTCGTCAGGCCATTATCGATAAACCAGCTGTCTGCCACGCCCAGCGGATCGCGGCCATCAAGCAGTTTTGACAGCGGTTCACTCACACCGCGTATCGCCAGCATCGGCGCCAGCATCTCCTGTGAGAGAAAGTTCACCGAGTGCTGATCGATATGGGTGCTGCGCATGATGCGGCGCGCGCCGGAGGAGAACATCGCCTGCCAGTTGGTATAGGTCTCGGTGAGGAAGTTTTTCGTTGGAATACGGGAGATGGTGTTATCCCAGTTACGGATGGTAATGGTGTGCAGCGCGATATCGGTCACTTCACCGCTCAAATTTTTATCCGGCATCTCGATCCAGTCCCCCAGTTGCAGGACATCATTTGAGGAGACCTGAACGTTGGCAACCAGCGAAAGCAGAGTGTGTTGAAACACTAACATCAGCACCGCCGCCACGGCACCGAGGCTGGAGATAATAATAGCCGGCGATTTGTTCGACATCACCGCGAGGATCATGATCGCAGCAATAACGTGAATTAAGATTTTACCTATCTGGATATAGCCCTTAATCGAGTGATTTTTACGCTTGGTTTTGCGCAAATAGGAGCTATTAACGATATCCAGCATCTCGTTAAAAAAGACGGAGAGGAAAATAAAGAACAAAATGCCGCACATAGTATTTATGGCCGTCACCAGCGAGGCTGGCATATTTTCCATAAACTGCAGCAGGTAATAGACCGTAAGAACCGGCACAAAGTTGGACAGTTTTTCGGCAATGCGGCGATCTTTTTCCAGCGGCACATCTTTTTTATGGCTGGCAAAGAAGACTTTACGAACAACTTTTATCAGCAGGAATTTGCACATCAGGTGCGCGAACATGCCAGCGACGATCAGCAGAATAATATTTAACACAATGGCCAGCGCCGGCCTGCCTTCGATAAACGTTAATAAAGAATTCAAATACGCCATTACTTATCGCCTGAACGAGTATGCCATCTGTATAAGCCCTGGCTGGCGGGCATATATACAAAAATTTAACCAATTAGCATCATGACATAACACGGGGATATAAGTCCACGCCGCGCGCGGTGTCGGCCCGGTCACAAAAACGCTCACCTTTAACAAAGTGATCCTATGATTTAGTCTGATCAACGCAAATTTACGCTGTAACAGGAGAAGCATGATGAAAGCAGTCACACTTAACGCGCCGGGCGGCCTGCAAAACATTACCGTCTCAGATATCGCCGATCCGGGCAGACCCGGCAAGGGTGAAATTCGGGTTGCGATTAAAGCCAGCTCGCTGAACTTTCATGATTTGATTGTTGCCAGCGGCCAGTTCCCGACGGAGGATGGCCGCATTCTGCTGTCCGATGGCGCGGGCGTGGTCGAAGAGGTGGGTGAGGGCGTTGAAGGCTTTGCCGTGGGCGATTGCGTGGTCTCCACCTTTTTCCCCATCTGGCTGGCAGGCAAGCCGGGGCCTGAGGTGAGCGGCTTTGCTCATACCCCCGGTGACGGCGTTGACGGCATGGCAAGCGAATACGTTGTCCGCTCGCAAAACGCCTTTACCCGTGCGCCACAGGGATGGAGTCACAAAGAGGCTGCGACCATCACCACCTCAGCGCTGACCGCCTGGCGGGCGCTGGTGGTGGATGGCAACCTGAAAGCGGGCGAGACGGTGCTGGTGCAGGGCACCGGCGGTGTCTCTATCGCCGCGCTGCAAATTGCAAAAGCGATGGGGGCTAACGTCATCGCCACCTCCTCTTCCGATAAGAAGCTCGACGTTGTGCGCGAACTGGGCGCGGATGAGACCATCAACTACAAAACCACGCCGGAATGGGGAGATAAAGTGCTTGAGCTGACCCAGGGGTTTGGCGTCGATCACGTGGTGGAAGTAGGCGGCCCGGCCACCCTGAAAGAGTCGCTGAAAGCCGTCAAAGTCGGCGGGCATATCGCGCAGATTGGTATTCTTTCCGGCGATGAGGCCAGCGTGTCGGTGCTCTCTCTGCTGGCGAAACAGGTGCAGATCAAAGGGGTGATTGTCGCAAGCCGCCAGGATCAGATCGATTTTGTTAAAGCGCTGGAAGTGATGAAGCAAAAGCCAATTATCGATCGCACCTTCAGCTATGAGGCGTTGAGCGAAGCTTTTGCGTACCTGCAAAGCGGCGCCCACCTGGGGAAAATCTGCGTCGAGTGGTAACCGGCAGGGCGGTAGGGTGTGGGCCCTTACCGCCACCTTTCACGGGTTATACCGCCCCGGCGTCGTGCCAAAGACCCGGCTAAAGAGGGCGATAAACGCGCTCACATTGTCATAGCCCAGATCCAGCGCAATCGCCGTTACCGGCTTACCCGCCGCCAGAAGTTCAAGCGCCCGCAGTAACCGCACCCGCTGTCGCCATTCGCTAAAACTGCATCCCGTTTCCGCACGAAATCGCCGCGAAAGCGTGCGGGGTGAGATGCCCGCCCAGGCGGCCCACGCCTCCAGCCTGCGACCATCAGCCGGGCGAGCGGTAAGCGCATGCGCGATCCTGATTAGACGCGGATCCTGCGGCATGGGCAGACCAAGATCTACCTCAGGCAGCGCGCCGATCTCATCAATAATCACCCCCGCCAGACGTTCCTGCGATGGCGTGAGCGTCATCGCTTCAAAGCCCGCCGCGCGGGTTACCGCTTCGCGTAGCAGGCCGGACATTGCAAGCGTGCAGGGTTTATTGGGCAAGAGAGTACAGGCTGCCGCCGCGATATAAACGCTCCAGCCGGAGTAGGGGCCATGTGACGTTAAACCGTGCGAAATGCCTGGCGGTATCCAGACTGCGTGTGTGGCGGGCACTACCCAGCGGCTACTTCCGGCGTCGACCGTGAGCAGCCCCCGCTCGGCACCGAGGAGTTGCCCGCGAGCGTGGTGATGACGCGGCGTTTCGCGCATTGCCTCTGACTGGCGCATCACCGCCCAGAGCGTCGGACCCTCTACATTGCTGGCCAGGGAATAAGGAATCAGCGGTTCATTCATCATTTGGCGCCTGAAGCGTATTGATTGTCTTTTATAGCGTACCGACGCCAGTGGGTCGACGGTAAGATCCTCATCACACTGACTGAGGAGCAGAGATGCAAATGACAACTATCGTCGCCGTTCTGGATGACATCATCAACCAGCAGCAACTGCCGCTCGAAGAGGTGATCGAGCGCTACTTTAACCCCCACTATCGTCAGCGCACCAATGGCGACTGGGAAGATCGCGAGGGGTTTGCACAACATGCCCGCAAGCTTCGGGAGATAAGCGCGGGGGCGAAAATTGAGGTGCTGGATGAGCTGCGCGCGGGGCTGCTATACGCTACCCGCCACCGCGTTTTGTGTACTAAGCGCGACGGATCAGAGGTGCTTATGGAGGTGTATATGTTTGCCGAGCTGGATGAAGCCGGTCGTTTTCTGCGTATTGAAGAGACGACGCTGATGCTCAAAGGGAGCGAGGGCGATCGCCATCTGGGTAGCGCCAAATAGCGGTCTTTGAAACACCCGCTGCGCTGGCTTAGCGGCAGTGGGTGCTGAATGGTGATTTCCATGACATCAAATGCTTATGCATAAGCCTTTCAGGATAAAGGCCGTGCTGGAGAGATTTTTTAAGTCTGACCAGTAATAACACCAGAACTATCAGGCTGGGTTATCTGTTTCCGGGTGCCAGGGATGGCATACGCAGGCCAGCTTGTGCCCCTCGGGATCGCGCAAATAGGCAACATAGAAATCCGGCCCGTAGGCTTCTCTGAGACCGGGCGCGCCCTCATCGCTACCGCCATTTTCCAGCCCCGCGGCATGGAATTGCCGTACCTGTTCTGCGCTGCTTGCGCGGAAGGAAAACAGGGTCCCGTTTCCCGCCGTCGCCCTTTTCTTATCGAACGGTGGGCAGATGCAAAAACTAAAACCCTGGTCTGGCGGCTCGCCCCACATCGCCCAGGCCTCACTCCACGCAGGCGTGCGCGGCACGCCCAGCACGCCAAAAATGGCGTCATAGAAACGCGTCATCGACGGGAAATCGTTGCTGCCTATTGTGGTGTACATCAGCATGGTTGGCTCCTGGCTCGCTTGCAGAAAAAAGTGCAGTCGTCAGTGATGATGATCGCGCAGAAAAACGGTCAACACATCCTTTGGCGCGACGCCGCCGCACTCGGAAATCATCCAGCCGACCGCGCCGCGATGATAGGTGCCATGGAACAGCACATGGTTGAGCATATCGATGGCGCGCATCTCGCCGTCACCGCCGTCGACAAAACGAAAGGTAATCACTTTTTCAAGATCGAATGAGGAGAGGGCATCCACATACTGGATGTACCACGCCGTCGAGTCTGCCATCTTCACTTCAAGCTCATCCAGAGTGGGCGTTTCCGGCGTATTTAGCGCGGTGTAACCATGCTGCTGGCCGGTAAGGTTGGCTTTGAAAATCGTGTCGACGACATAAATATGGTTCATCAACCTGATCATCAGGTGGCGCTTTTGCCCATGCGCCGGTTCGTCGATCGTCTTGATGGCTTTCAGGGTTTCGCCATCCATCCAGCGCTTAAATTTCACCAGGGTAACCAGTGTGTCCTTATCCATCTTCCGCTCCGCATATGACTGAAGCGCTATCTTACCTCGCATGGGCAGTTTGGCTGAGTGGATTCTTAAGCAAAAACCAGGGGGGCAGTCGGAAGTTGGCATCGGCGCGTTTTAGCAAGCAGCGCTGGTTAACATGCCAGAGAGGCCGGGGCGATCACGCTACCGGGTGAGTTTATAGCTGAATCCAGTGAGGTGGCCCCTTTCTGGCCAAAGCGTCGGTTAATCTCCACATGTATGCGACTTACCGCAGATTTTTTTGCGAAGAGGCTGCCACTTCGCCTCCTCGCGACAGAATATTTTAGCCGTTAAGGTTTTTCTAAGCTTTCTCCGCCACACTGGTTTTATAAAGCGCACAAGGTTCAGGTGCCGTTGTCGGATTATAGTCGGCAGGAGATGATGTCCCCTGCCACTTTTTTAACCTCTTGTTGCCCACCCGCTTATTTTCGTAAAGCCTTTTTTATTTTTTATTGCCGGAAAATAATTAAAATTATCAATTTTTAACACCATCTTTAAAAATAGAAAAATATTTAACTCACCTTAAGATAATACTCATAAAACAGGGATGAATTTGCTGGTAGATTACCTTATAAATATGTCGGACAACATCGACATACCTTGCCCACCACACTGCTCGCGCAGCGGGTAATTATCGGTGTGGCATCTACGCGGGAGGAGAGTGAATGGATATCATCAGTTCAGAACGTGTAAGTGAAGTCTATATGGTTATCGGACATGCGGTTTCATCATTAATTTCAGCGGGAAAACGCGTTGAAAAAGAGGGGATCCTCGAGCAGCTGAAAGTTGCAAAAGCGCAGGCTGTGGATGGCATGAACGACGTGTATGAGTCCGCTATCCGCCTCGTCGCCAGCGAGGGCATTGCCGCCAGCGAGCAGTGATTAACGGCGATGCTTTTGTTATTACACCTCCCGCTCGCCTCAGGTAGAGAACCAGCCGGCGGGATAGTATTGGCAGATAAACTCCACAAAAGCCTTCACTTTAGGGCTCTGCAACCGACGTGAGGTGTGCAGCACCCACAGCTCGGTGAGCGTATCCGCCTCTCCCCAGTTCATCAGTTCCCCCCTATCAAGATAAGCGCTGACGATCGACTTCGGCACCATGGCCGCACCGGCACCTGCGAGAACCGCATCGCGGACGGTCAGCAGCGAGGAGAGGCGCATTACCGGCTGTGGCGTAAAGCGACGCTGACCCTTCTCTACGATCCAGTCACTCCCTTCGCGATGCGCTGACATGACCACGGCCGGGATCGTCTGCACGCTTTGCGCATCCGCGACGGGCAGGCTAAGGGAAGGCGCGGCGACCAGTACCAGCTTGTCCCTGGCAAAACAGCGCCCCACCAGCGAACTGTTTTCCAGCGGGTTAATGCGGATCGCCACATCAAAGTGCTCTTCCACCAAATCGCTCATGCGGTTTTCCGCGACAACTTCAATAAAGATCTGCGGATAGCGACGGCGAAACTCCGCCATCAGCCGCCCCAGCGCCAGCTGCGAAAAGAGCAGCGGGGCGGCAACGCGCAGCCATCCTGCGGGTGCAGCGGCATCTTCCCGCGCCGACTCAGCCGCTTCATCAATTTCACGTATTGCACCCAGCGTGCGCGCCAGCAGGCGTTCGCCTGCTTCGGTGATCTTCAACTTTTGACCGCCGCGCTCCACCAGCCGCACGCCCAGCGCCTCTTCAAGATCGCTCAGCCTGCGTGAAAGGGTGGCTTTAGGCTTACCGCTGGCGCGGCTGGCGGCGCCAATCCCGCCAGCTGCCGCGATGAGATGAAACTCTTTTAAGGCGTTGATATCCATTAGCTGTCTCATTTTTGGAACAGGTTGTGCAAATAATAGCGTCTTCCGGGCAAAAATGGATCGGGATAATCTCTGGTTACACCCACCAGAGATAACGGAGTAAACATCATGACTATTCTTGTTACCGGAGCGACCGGCCGCGTTGGCCGCCACGTTGTTGACCAGCTGCTTCGCCGCGGCGCTGACGTTCGCGTATTGACCCGCGATCCTGCAAAAGCCGGTTTTGCTGACAGTGTGGCGGTGGTTAAGGGCGATCTGCTCGACATCGACGCACTGCGTGCTGCTTTTAGCGGCATCAGAACGCTGTTTTTACTCAATGCGGTTGCCGCTGACGAATATACCCAGACACTGATTACCCTCAATATTGCCAGGGAAGCTGGTGTCGAGCGCGTGGTTTATCTCTCTGTGTTCGGCGCGGACACTGCCGTCAATGTGCCGCATTTCGCGGTTAAATATGGCGCCGAGCGGATGCTTACCGCGTTGAACTTCAGCGCCACTATTCTGCGCCCCACCTACTTTATCGACAATGAGGTGATGATTAAGGAGGTGATGATTAACCACGGCGTGTACCCGATGCCGATTGGCAGCCGCGGGCTGGCGATGGTTGATACGCGCGATATCGCCGAAGTGGCGGCCATCGAGCTGATTCGGCGCGACCAGGCGAGCGAGACGCTGCCCGTCGAGACGATTAATCTTGTTGGTCCGCATACGTTGACGGGTATGGAGGCGGCGGCAATCTGGCGCGATCTACTCGGGCGGGAGGTGATGTACGGCGGTGACAGCCCGGATGCTTTCGAAGCCAGTATGGCGGAATTTATGCCGAAATGGATGGCTTATGAAATGCGCCTGATGGCCGAGCGCTACGTCAGCCACGGTATGATCCCACATGATGGCGACCGGGAGCGGCTAGTGGCGCTACTTGGTCGCCCGCTGCATACCTACCGCGACTTCGTGAAGGGGCTTGTCGCACAGTAACATGAGAAGGCCGATGCCTGCGCATCGGCCTTCTGAGTTAGCCCTTAAAGCGCAACGGCGCGCGATTGGGCCGGTGTCAGATCGGTAAAGTGTGCCACATCGGCCATCACCTCTGGCGCTTCTGCTGAACTGAATGCCGTTTTCATGGCGTTCTCATCGCGGAAAATGCACTCGCAGATGGCGACGGTGCCCGTCTGCTCAATGGCCGGGAAGAAGGCGGCTGCGCTGAGCAAGCCATATTGCTGGAACGCTTTCATCACCAGCGGAATGTGATTATTAACGTAATAGTCCCGGTCGAAGCGGCTCTGCGCATCGCCGTAATAGGTGACATATAGCGTGAAAGTTGCGTTGCTCATCGTATGACCTCTTTCATAACGGGTGTCTGTTTATTTAAGCCGCTGAAAGTGTAGCTGGCATTCGCCGGCTGCTAATATGCATTCCGCGCTGTTAAACCATTACAGAGACGAAAATTATGCTAACGATTGAAGCGGGTATGCCCGTTCACTACCCGACCTTACTGAAAATCTGGGAGTCATCGGTGCGTGCCACGCACGATTTCTTACCGGAAGAGGAGATTCAGGCGCTGCGCCCGCTGTTAGAAAATCTCTATTTCCCCGGCGTCACGCTGTCGATGGCCCGGCTTGTTGCAGGCGGTGCCATCGTCGGCTTTGTCGGCGTCAGCGAAAAACGCATTGAGATGCTGTTTGTCGATGCCGCACAGCGCGGAAAAGGCATCGGCAAAGCGCTTTTACACCACGCAATCGTACAGCAGGGCGCGGATGAGCTTGACGTCAATGAACAGAATCCACAGGCGGTGAGCTTTTATCAACAGCAGGGCTTTAAGGTGGTGGGCCGCTCTGAGCAAGATGGTCAGGGCAGGCCCTATCCGCTTTTACATATGAAATTGCAGAGAATGAAATGAGTCCTGAACGCGCCAGCCGCTAATTACGCGATGTACTGGCTAAAGCGCAGCAGGTAACCATCCGGATCCTGCACCAGAAATTCTCTCTGGCAGGCTAAGGTTTCACCAGTGTGATAGTGATTATCCTGCAGCTGCCGATAAAGAGTGATGTTGCTTGCTGCCAGACGATTTAGCACCGCCGCAATATCGTCCACTTCAATCTGAAAATTGACCCCGCGGCCTAATGGCGAGACCAGCTCTGCCGTATTCCAGCCCTGCGCATGATACTGCTCAATCATCAGTTGCGCCTCACCGAGAGCGAGGTAGGCAAAGTCAGGATCGCTGCGTTTTATCATCACCCTGAAACCCAACACCTCGGTGTAAAAATACAGCGAGGTGGCAAAGTGGGTAACGGTAAGCTCTGGGACCATCCGGTTCCAGTAGGTTTCCTGAACCGCAGGCATGGTATCTCTCCTTGTTTAACTGGCGCGACGGGCAGTAACGCACGTTCTATATCAAGTGTGCTGTTGAACGTGGCGAATAAAATCGTTTACCGCACTCAGCGTGGCACTCTCTGGATGGTTAACTTCACTCAGATGATCGCCTTTACCGGCGAAAAGCGGTATGGCATAGCGGGTGGCTAATGCCGCCATCGAGGCGTAATAGGGATCCTCCTTGCCCGCCCACAGCCGCAGGGGGAGAGGGCAGGGGAAAAAGGCGTCCGCCTCCTGAGCGTGTTTTCTCAGTTCATTGAAAAAGTGCTCAGCCCCTTTTTCATCCTCCGCGGTGAGCGAGGCGGTGAGTTCCGGCGCGACTTGCCGGGCATAAGCGATAAACATCTCAAACGTGAGTTTGCCAACAGGCGTTTCAGGCAGGCCAGCTTCACAATCCCATCCCCCCAACACTACGGAGTGCAGACGCTCTGCGTGCGCATTTATCAACGCCATCGCCAGCCACGCACCGGCAGAGTAGCCGATGATATGCGCTTTTTCATGACCCAACTCATTCATAAGATTGACGATGGCTAACGCCTGGCTCTGTTGCGTGTAGGCGGCCTGAGTATCAGGTTTATCGCTCGCCCCGTGGCCGGGCAGATCCGGACACACCACCTGAAAATGGGGACTTAACGCCGAGATGAAGCCGTTAGCCACCCAGCATCTGCTATCCATCAACAGACCATGAAGCATGATGACTAACGGACCTTCTCCCTGCGTACGGTAAAACAGCCGCGGCGTTGCTGATGTATATGGCATAGGGATCCCTGTAATTTGAGCATTTATTCAATCAATGATTAACGCTATGTTCTAACATGGATAATCCTTTGAAAGGCAACAACAGGTGCGCAACCCCTAATATTGGCGAGGTCGTTGATCTGTAAACCGGGAGTAATGATGGCAAGACGACGTGAGCTTCAGAGCATCGCTTACGCGCTTAATTCGAGCTTTGTGAGCCGCAATAATGATTTTAACGGCGACTGGTCTCTGGGGGTTGCTTGAGCGCTTTGCGATCAGCGATGGAAGAGGTCTGTAGAGATTTCGTTTTCATTACCTCAGCCTGAGACCCGCGGTAAGCTGATGGAGTTTCTGCTGCGCCATTACACGGACAGGCTGACAAAGTTATTGACCCAACAGCGCATCCCGCATGAGTGGGTAAGCAGTGTCAGCATCACCCTCGATTTCAGACCGCAGGTTGAAGACGAGGCGTTAATTGAAGGCGCTGCCTTCGTCGAACCTTTCGCCTGCCGCTGCCAGATTACTGACGGTCGTGGTCGCCACTGTTGTATACCTGAGGCAGATTATGCGATGTGAAAGGTCGACAGGATGATCTCCAGACAGCGTTTATTGGCTTCAAAGTGATAATCATGGTGATTTCGCTTTTTGCCGATGAGTTCTGCATAGCACCATGCTTTACCCAGACTAAAAATGTAGCACTGATAAAAGCCCTCGATCTTTTCTTCGAGACTTAATATATCACCCTGGCAAGTTGACATATTTTCACCAAAAAGCGGATTAAAATCATTGGGTATGGAGCTGAGTGAGTCGGTGATGAGTGTGATACCCGCCTGAGGATCTTTAAAACGTTTGGTTGCTAAGTTGAACACATCCTGCTCTGTAAATAGCGTATCTTTCGAATAAAAATAGAGATTGATCGCTCCATAATTAATGTCATCGAAAGTATGTTCAATGAGCAGGCGGTTTTTAGCTATCGGTTTTGCTTTCCATGAACCTGGGATTTTAAAACCACTACTGTTTTTATTACTAATACTGAATGTTTCCAGCAGTTCCGCCAGGCCTAAATTACTGCGATGCAGGAGATCCCAGTTCGTGACGGTAAGATAAATGCTGTCAGCCAAAGCTGCATAATCTCGTGCGGCGCAAGCCGCCTTGATAAGGAAATAATTACCGCCACCTTTCTTAGGGTTGTAATCTTTTTGTACGGTAAAACGTGAAATTACCTTATCACCGGAAGAGTGGACTTTTAGGGTTAAAACATCAGCAAATTCTCCGAAGCCGGAGGGATGTTTGATCAGCCGTTGCTGAAGCACTTTCTCGCCCATAAGCTCCAGTTTATTGAACAGCCAGTCTGCTGGATTTATTTCCCATTCTATATGCTCACAGGCTGCCCATACCTCCATATAAGGCTGCGTATCATTACTGAAATAACGCCCTAAATTGGTCATGCCTACCTCTTCGAGGTAGGTTGGGACGACCTCCGCTGGCTTGACACGTTTCGGTAAGAAAACCCAGTACTGAAGCATTTTTTCTTCAGATGAGGTGTACAAGCACTTCCAGTAATTGGCTTCAATTTCCGCGTTGCTGAGGGCAGGAGTCAATGGAAAAGCATAGTTATTATCGATGTCCATAAAAGCTCCGTTAATCACGCCGCGTCAGCGAGCCAGATGCCATAGAAGGCCAACGCCGCACCAATCGATAACAAACATTTAGCCCCAATCAGTACCTTAGGTCCCCAACGCGTAAAAATTGATGCTACTTTTAAAAAGTTTTCCTGGGTATTATGGCGCTTGTGAAGATGGAGGATCGTTGTAAATATGGCATATAGCATTACGACGATAAACTTACAGAACAAAATTGCCATAACGGACTGGGGAATAACAACCGCTATCCAGCGCATCCTATAGTAACCAAGTTCAGGGAAAAATTTGACCATGAACACTAATAACAGCGTCCAAACGAAAGCTCCCACCGTGACCAGAAGAAACTTTACTAAAAAAGCCAACCATTCCTTTTTGTTAAACTGATCCTTCCCATTCCAGATATATAATAATGTTGTTATTAGAAAAATCGTAAAAAATACAAATCTCATAGCGTTACCTTAACTGAGTCTCCCTACCCACCAATGAGCACGGTAGCACACCCGGAGAGTATTGTCCCATCCCCGCTGTCGGCAGGTTTCTCTTCGAAATCTGCGAGCAACTCAAACATATAATCATAAAACTTCAAAAGAGGTTTGAAAGCAATTCTAACCTCAACGTCGCCACGAAATCCAAGTAAGATTGCGAACCGGCCAGTTGCTCTGCCATTGATTGAATAATCATCTGTACCTATCCAGAATCCGCCACCAGTACCAATCGCTGCCGAACCGGCAACGCCTGCAACTTTGGCTTCAGCAACTAAAAAACCGAGAACATCGAGATTACCTACCGCTTCAGCTTTAAAAACATTAGCTTCAGCGCCAAAATCAACGTTAAAACCATAGCGATCTTTATTGCCGCCGTAGAACTCAAGAACCGCTTTAGCTTCTGCTGAGCCAACATTGACATCACCGCTGACATTGCCATAAAGCAACCCCTTCTCCCCAGCCCTACCGGTTGCGCCATATTGAATCCCTGTCGCTGTGGCACCGCTGTTTAGCCCATAAATATTATCTCCCCCGCCATATATTGAACCCGTGGCATTGACGGCTGAAACTTTGTTGCGTACTTCACCCCGAAAAAGATCCTCACTTTTCAGGTTACCCATGGTGAGATCTTCAACTGCAAATCCCGTGGAAAGGGTATCCAGATCGCCGTTTTCATTTTTATCTTCCAGATTGGCATACGCTCCCAGGATACGCGCATCATAGAATTCATCGTGTATCAGCCCATTCTCACCGGCTTTTTTTGCGAGCGTTCCGCCCCAGTATTGGGTTGGAGCAGCTTTATTTGCAGGTGGTACCGGTGTACTGCTGGTGTTGCACTGGGTTTGATCCCCCATACGTGCAAGCGGCAAATTATTGACAAAAACCGTACCGGAGCCGCCAACGATGGCACCCTTCCCATGCTGTGAGCATGACAATGCGTCTCCTTTTCTCGCCGCAGGAAAACCACCAATAATGACATCAGGGCTTCCGGTCTGAATTGTTCCTGAATGAGCGCTGGTATCAATTTGTGCGCGGGCAGCTGGCTGTCCCATAGTGATGACCTTTTCTGAACGTTAACTGTTAACCTTGACCATGGCGCCCTTAATATCGGTCAAATTTGTTCCATTAATTGCAATCGTATCAGTGGCTTTGACCTCAGCATTCGTTCCGCCCCCGAGCCTGGTCATCTCCACGCCTTTAAATGAGGCTTCAGTAACGCTCTCCGCTTTCAGCGTGCCTTCAGAAACAATAATGTCGATAGTTGATGGTGTTATATGAATGTAATTATCATTCACCTTTAACTTAATTGAAGATGCTGCTTCAAGCAGTGCATTCCCCTCTTTATCCATCGTTAAGATCGTCTTATTTTCACCGACATTGAGTGTGTATTGGGTGCCGACATTATTGTTATCGTTATTGCCAACGCTGGAACTGTGATCGCGTTTGATGGTCACATGTTCATCGCGACCTATGGATTTTTTTCTGTCTACGCCAACATCATGTGTTTCACAGTTTTCAATATCTGTATCCATATTCCTTTCAGCGTGCACCCAGATCTGCTCTGCACCCGCCTTATCTTCAAAGCGGAAAACGTTGGCATTATCGCGGTGACCATCCTTACTGCGGCTGTAAAAACCCATCTGTGTCGCGGCTGCAGGTAATGTCCATGGAGGCATGCTGGCCTCGTTATAAACGCGCCCTGTAATTATCGGGCGATCGGGGTCGCCGTTGATAAAATCAATTACTACTTCGTCGCCAATACGCGGGATTTGGACGCTTCCGTAACCTTGACCGGCCCAGGCGCTGGAAACACGGATCCAGCATGAGCTTGAATCATCGCCTTTCGCTAATCTGTCCCAGTGAAATTTGACCTTCACGCGACCATATTTATCAGTCCAGATAGATTGCCCTTTGGGGCCAACGACCCGCGCGGTTTGTGGGCCAAAGGTACGGGGCCAGGGCGTTACTGGCGCTGGACGGAAAGTCACTGTTGCGGGAATAACGGAAAAATCAATTTGGTGAATGGTATTGCCATTTTCACCGCTGGCGTAGCGGTTCTCTTCGAAGTGGTAGTGCACGGCGGTAGTGAGATACGCGCCGTTGTCGGTAAAAAAGGGAGCATTGACCAGCGAAAAAGTGTGACCGGGTGCGATACCGATTGCGGTAGCAGTGCCCTGAATTTTTTGATGTTCTACCTGCCAGCGCTCTTGTCGAATGCGTGCATAAAATTCCCCATGTTGATGATCGACAAAACGTCCGGGCCAATCATAAACATCTATCTCACCGGGGGAGGGGGATTTGGGATTCTGTCGTGCCTGAAACAGCCATGCATGCGGTTTACGAAAGTCATAATCATCAAGGCTATAAATACCGGGAGTGACATTATCTTCAAGTGCCCACTGGCCGACACCTTCCTCATTGGTTACACCGCCTGAGGATGTTTGGTGATAAGCAATAACTTCATAACCAGGAAAAGAGTGATGCTGCTCATTGGCATCGGTTAGCACCATAATATGTCGATCGGCTTCGTGTCTGAAATAGTATGCGATCCCTTCTAATTCCATTAGCCGACTGATGAAATCAAAACTCCTCTCCTGATACTGTACGCAGTAATCCCATACCCGATAGCTATAAGTTAATCGATCTTCAACATTGACCTGGTATTCACTCAATAGCGTTTTAACAATCTGCGCTGCTGTCTGCCCCTGAAAAATACGTAAGTTGCGGTCACGTTTCATTGGCCATACATCTGGCTCCACCGTCAAGTGATATACGGCATAGCGTATTCCGGTTAACTCTACGGCACTCACAGCGACGCGAGTAATTTTGCCGTTAAGATAACGTTCAGTCGTCAGAGATTGCGTCGGTATAGCAACGGTAACCGGTTTACCCAGCAATGCGCTGCGTTCAAGACGCGCCTCGTCTCCCAGTAGGGTCAAATTTAAACTGAAGGCTTCAGACATTGCTTCGCTTCCGGTGAGTTTCCAGAAGCGAAGCCCTTCGACGGGCAGATGTACAGTAATTCGATTAAACATTGATAAATCCATTTAACTAACTCTCGTCAGAGCCTAAACCAGAGCGATGATTATAGAGTGATCTTTAGCCAATGCATCTGGCGAATATCATAAAACAGCGTTTAGAAAATTTTTTCCAGCAGAGGTTATCGCCTATTCTTGTTATTAGTAGATTGCTTAAGCCGACGCCGAACTCTGCATTTTATATATCCATTTTGCAAAGTACTAAATATTATTCTGCGGACTTACTGCAAATTTCACTAAAGCATGCAATACAGAAAACGCTGCTTTCTGTATGACAATAAACCAACGAGTCGTACTTAAAGCAAACTCAGTAGTGTAATTCCAACGTTTAAACATGCCGGATATTGGAACGCCGCGGTAATATACCCAATTCAATAACTTCCTACCTACAATGGCAACCTGCAAAAAGTAGCGGTTGATAATCTGTACAGACAGTGTGGTCCGAAGAGATACGCTACTTATTGCTTAATCAGCCGCAGCCCTCTGCTCACCAGTTTTTGGAACTCCACACACTCGCTATGCTCCGGCGCGGTGCAGCGGGCGGCATGTTTTAGCCCCTCGCTGAATAACTGCAGTTTGCAAATTGTCTCGTCAATCTCCTGCGCACGCTGCTGAAGTTGCTGGCGGTCAATGGCAATCTTGCCCTGCGGGTTGAACATTGCCGCCATCGCATCCAGCGAGAAGCCTGCCGCCTGGCCGAGCGCGATCAGCTGCAATTTACTCAGCACGCTATGCGGATACTGCCTTCGCAGCCCGTTGCGGCCAATCGGTTTGATTAAGCCCTTCTTTTCATAAAACCGCAGCGCGGAGGGTTTTATGCCGGAAAGCGCCGCCACTTCTCCGATATCGAGTTCTTTCACCGTTGACTTAAACCTCACTTCACGTTGCACACTCGCCGACACCTTAGCATCTCTTTATCAGGGGAAGGAAAATTGGCTAACGATATTGTGCTTCACACCCTCGTCACCGGCATTGGCGCAACGCTGCTGATGGATGGCTGGTCGGCGTGTCAGAAAAAGCTGCTTCGCGTGCCGCCGCTCAACTATGGGCTGGTGGGGCGCTGGCTGTGGTGGCTCGCGCGGGGAAAGGTACGGCATCACACCATCCTCTCAACGCCGCGTGTCAGGGGGGAGAATCTTACCGGCCAGGCGTTCCATTACCTCACCGGCATCCTGTTTGCGGGCATACCTTTATTGTTACAGGGTCCGGCATGGCTGCACGAACCGCTTCTGCTGACGGGCCTGCTGACAGGCTTACTTACGCTGCCCGCGCCCTGGCTGGTTATGCAGCCGGCGTTGGGTTTTGGTATCGCGGCCTCCCGCACGCCCAATCCCTGGCGGGCGCGGGGAGTAAGCCTGCTGACGCATCTGGCCTATGGCCTCGGGCTGTATGGCGCGGCGCTGCTTTATACCTGTTAATTCCGCTTGCGTGACGTCTCAGGCAGGCAAACGCAGGACGAAGATATTCATCCCCTGCGCGTGGCGATAATAAGCGCTGCCGCCGTGTAACGCGGCGATGGCGCTTACTAACGATAACCCCAGCCCGCTGCCGGCGGTGTGGCGGACGTTATCTCCCCGCCAGAAGCGCTCGAAGGCTTTCTCCGGTTCGCTAAGCGATTCCCCGGCATTCGCCACTTCAATTTCAACCGCGTTACCGCGATGAGACGTGCTGACGGTAATCGTGCCTTTTCCCGGCGCATAACGAATGGCGTTGGTCAGCAGGTTGGTTATCGCCCGCTGAAACAGCATTTTATCGGCGGTGAGGCTGCCCTGCGCATTCAGCGCGATCGCCATTTCACGCTCTTCCGCCAGCGGCTCCAGGAAATCGCTCACCATCTCCAGCGCTTCACTGAGCGAGAACGTTTCCTGATTGAGCCTGATATTGTGATGTGTGGCGCGCGCAAGAAAGAGAATGTTTTCCGTCAGCCGCGACAGGGCTTCCAGCTCCTCAATATTCCCTTCGAGCAGCGCCTGGTACTCTGCAACGGAACGCTGATGACCCAGCGCTACCTGATTCTGGCCTAACAAGACATTGATAGGCGTGCGGATCTCATGGGCCAGATCGTCGGCAAACTGGGTGAGGCGGATAAAGTCCGTCGACAGGCTCTGGCGCATGGCATTCAGCGCGTTGCCAAGGGGGAGCAGCTCCTGCGGTATCGCCTGCAGCGGCACCGGCTGGTTTAAGCGATCACTGGCGGTCTCGGCCACAATCTGGCTTAAGCGGCCGATAGCCCGCAACCCGCGGCGAATCAGCAGCGGGCTGAGCGCGGCGCAGAGAAGAATAGCCGCCAGTGACACCAGAATACTTTGCTGGCGGTAACGCTCGAGCATCATTGCCCGCTCGCGCGCCACGCGGGCAAGCGTGACGGTAACCGGCCCGTGCGGCGAACTGGCCTGCAGGCTGAGCGCCGAGGCCTCCATATTGTCCGCGCTGCGCCAGCGGTGCAGCTGCTGCGCGTTGGGTGGCGTATTAACCGATGTGGGTGCAATATCCGGCAGCGCGACGCCGGTATGGTTAATGGTGACGTTTTGCGCCTGCGGCGGGCGGATGCTGAGAATATCCTGGCGAATATCGACCATGCGGTTGAAGTAGAGCGGCAGCGCGTCAGGCTGGGCGCCATCCTCCAGCAGCTGGCGCAGTTGCGCCGCGCGGTTGATTAGCGTTTGATCGTCGCGCCACACCAGCTCGCTGCGCAGGGCGTTATAGAGGATCAGGCTGATGCCGCCGCAGGCCATCGCCATAATCAGCGTAAAGATCACCGTCAGCCTCAGCGTCAGGGAGGGGCTAGACATCGCCTGGCTCCTGCACACTGAGGCAATACCCCATGCCCCGAACGGTGGTGATCAGCTTCTGCGTAAACGGATCGTCAACTTTGCGGCGCAGACGGCGAATGGCGACATCGACGATATTGGTTTCGCTGTCGAAATTGACGCCCCAAATCTCGCTCGCCAGCAGCGTGCGCGGCAGGATCTCGCCGTGACGGCTGGCAAGCAGCCACAGCAACATAAACTCTTTGCGCGTCAGGGCGATGGGAATGCCGTCACGCGTCACCTGCAAACGCGCCGAATCCATCACCAGATCGGCGACGCGCAGCGTGGTGCTGTGCGGCTGGTGCTGACGTAGCTGATTTTTGACGCGCGCCAGCAGCTCCGCAAAGGAGAAGGGTTTGACCAGGTAATCGTTCGCCCCCAGCTCCAGCCCTTTAACCCGATCCTCAACCGAATCGCGGGCGGTAAGGCAGATCACCGGCACCGGGCTTGCGGTGCGCAGGGTTTTCAGCACCTGCCAGCCATCCATGCCAGGCAGCATAATATCAAGGATCACCAGGCTATACGGGTGCGCCAGCGCCAGGTGCAGGCCATCGCGCCCGTCCGCTGCGTAATCGACGATATAGCCCGCCTCTTCAAGCCCTTTGCGCACCCAGGCGCTGGCTTTCTGGTTATCTTCAATCAGTAATAGTTTCATCGGCGCAGTGTGCCACGAAATGTTGAGCCGCCCCAGCCTTTCAGCGCCAGATGACAATATGGTCATCTTTCTGACAGGCAATTATGGACAGCGTGTAGGTATAAAAAACGGGTCATCAACACAGGAGAATCCAACATGAAAAAGTCTATTGCTGCGTTAACCCTGGCTGCACTGCTTGCTGCGCCCGCGCTTACCTTCGCGGCAGATAAAAACCCGCTGAGTGTCCATGTGCTGAATCAGCAAACCGGGCTGCCGGCCGCCAATGTTGCGGTGACGCTTGAGCAGAAGCAGGGAGATAACTGGACGGTGCTTAACACTGCCAACACGAATCAGGACGGGCGTATCAATGCGCTGTGGCCGGAAAAGCCGTTTGCTGCGGGTGACTATCGGGTGATTTTCAAAACCGGTAAATACTTTGCCGACCAGAAACAGCAGAGCTTCTTCCCGGAGATTCCTGTCGAATTTCATATCGATAATACGCAGTCGACCTATCACGTTCCGCTGCTGCTGAGCCAGTATGGCTACTCCACCTACCGCGGGAGCTAAGTGCAGATGAAACGTCTTATGCTCGCGCTGCTGCTGGCGGCAGGCCCCACGATGACGCAGGCCGCTGCGCCCGCTACCGTGTATGACATGACGCAGGCGCTCGCCACGCAGCTGGCAACCGAAGCGTTATCGGTTTGTCATGACATGCATCGCCAGGGCGTGGTGGCGGTGGTCGATCGCGGCGGCAACCTGGTGACGCTGATGCGCGATGACAACATCGGGCCGCATAATACGCAGGCGGCCTGGCGCAAAGCGTTTACGGCGCTCTCGACCAAAACGCCGACCCGGCAGTTTGCCCGCCAGGCGCAGGCCTCGCCAGAGACCGCCAACCTTAATACGGTGAATGAGTTATTGTTGCTTGGCGGCGGCGTACCGGTGAAATATCACGATCAGTGGATTGGTGCCATCGGCATGGCGGGCACCGGCGGTGCGGAGTCCGACGAGCGGTGTGGGATGGACGCCATCAATAACGTCATGGGTAAAAGCGAGCAAAGTTAAACACGTTCGCAGCGGGGAAAAGGCTTTTCCCCGTTTTTTATCTCTTATCACCTAAACTCATCACCCACCGTTTACGCGGGCACATTTACACCTCTTCTTCCGTGGCGCGCCGCGCGTCGTAAACCTCCTGCGCCTGCTCAATCGCCACACCGTACTGCTTCGCCCAGCTCACCAGCGCCACAAAGGGATCCTGCAATGAGCGACCCAGCGGCGTGATGGAGTATTCAACCGCCACGGGGGATGAGGCGATGACGCGGCGGCTAACCAGCCCGTTACGCTCCAGGCGGCGCAGCGCCTCCGTCAGCGCTTTGTGGGTAATGGGGTCGAGCCGGCGTTTGATGGCGTTAAAGCGTGAGGGTTCGCTGCATAAGACGGTGAGGATCAACACCGACCACTTGTTGGCAACCTGCTCGAGGATCGGGCGCGTACTGTTAATTTCTGCCAGCAGGGCAGGGATATCGGTCGACATAAGGTTACCTTCTCTATATCTGGTGTATATCAGGTGCGTAATTGACGGTAAATATACGAAATGTATCATCAGGCGTCCATCCCCACGTTCTGGAGTAGTCATGTTGAAACTTGAAGGTAAGACCGCCCTGGTGACCGGCGGTAATAGCGGTATCGGCCTTGCAATCGCTCAGCGTTTTGCGCAAGAGGGCGCCCATGTTTTCATCACCGGCCGACGCGAAGCGCAGCTGGCAGAAGCGGTGTCGCTTATTGGCGGTAACGTTGAGGCGATCGCGGGCGATATCACCAATACGCACGACCGCACTCGTCTGTTTGACACTATTCATGCCAGGGCCGGACGGCTCGACATCCTCGTCTACTCCTCAGGCGTCTCGGAACCAGCAAGCCTTGAGGAGAGCACGGAAGAGCATATCGACCATGCCTTTGGCCTGAACGTGCGCGCCATGGTGCTCACGGTGCAGCAGGCCATCGGCCAGATGGGCGAGGGCGGCACCATCGTCCTGCTCGGCTCGATTGCCGGTAGCATGGCGGTGCCAGGTTATGGCACCTATGCGGCCAGCAAAGCCGCGGTGCGCTCCTATGCCCGAACCTGGACCAGCGAGCTGGCTCCGCGCGGCATCCGGGTTAATACCCTCAGCCCGGGCCCCACGGATACGCCAATGTTTAGCCAGGCGAGCGATGACGTCAGGCAGACACTGAGCGCGCAAATCCCGGTGAAGCGGCTGGGAAATCCCGATGAAATAGCGGCTGCGGCGCTGTTCCTCGCATCCAACGACAGCAGTTACGTCAGCGGTGCCGAACTGGTGATTGATGGCGGCATGTCTGCGTAAGCACTGTTTTTAAACTCACCCGGCGCTGGAGCGAATGGCGTCCGGGTGTCTGCTTTTCCTGCATAACGGAAGAAAAGCACATCATAACAACTTATTGCGTGGTGAATTATTTCAAGTGTGACATTGCAGTTCTGAATGAGTGGCACTATAGTAGCAACTTGTACAAGTTTGCAGGGGTAAGTTGTACAACTTGCCTCACGACCAGGCTGCCGGCCCAACCATGCGTAATCCGGGCCCACTTAAAATGAGTGAAATAAAATGAACAATCCGACCGCCACACTCCCGCAGACCCTCCAGTCAGTTTTTTCAGTCTTTGAGGCAGAAAAAGAGATCATTGACGAAGTGAAACGTGAGCTTCAGGCCGTGAAAGCGACGGTAGCCAATAAAGATATCATGCTGGCGCTTATCGCCCGTGTTGAGACGGAAACGGATGTGATCCGCAAAGATATCCTGCGAAATGCCCTTGAGCTGGTGGTGCTTCGCACGCTGGACGTTTAATCTTCTGCTTTTGCCTGCGCCTCTGCTCAGCCGGAGGCGTTTGTGCTTCTCAGATGCCGCAACCTGCACATTTTATAGCTGCGCACATAACCGATCCAGAAAGGCGCGCGCCACGGGTTTACGCTCTCTTCAACGCAGGCTCGCGCCAGCGGACAGCCTCTTCAGTAAGCAGGCGAGTTGCTGACAGCGTTCGCCGGGCGCTTTATTGTGAATGCCGCTCATTCATGGCGGCGATACGCATCCCGCTTTAATAAAAGGAACAGCGATGATTACTTTGCGCCCCATGCGTGAGGATGAATACCCGGCTTATCTGGACTATTTCATTGCTGACTATGCGCAGGAGATTGCCGCAAACTATCGCCTTTCTGAGGCAGAGGCGCAGGCCAGAGCCACCCAGGAGATCGCAGACGATCTCCCCGCAGGCGTTAATACGCCGGGCCACGTTCTGCTCTGCCTGCTGGCGGAGGGCGAGAAGCATGTCGGCTACCTCTGGTATAAACCTGACGCTTCGATGCAAACCGTTTTTATTTATGATTTTCATATCTTCGACGCCTGCCAGGGGCAGGGCCTTGGCAAAGGCGCGCTGCGGGCCTTTGAGGATGAGATGCGGGCGAAAGGGGTTGAGCAGATCCGCCTTCGTGTGGCGGGTGATAACGCGCGGGCGCGCCATCTTTATGAGGCTATCGGCTTTGGTGTGACTGGCATCAATATGAGTAAGAATTTAATAGCTGAGTAGGAGCCGGTGCGTCTGCCGAAGGCAAAGAAAATCCACGCAAGCGCGTGGATTTTTAGAGAGTGGCTTTTCTTCTATTTAGTCAGGCGTGTCAGGCCGTGACGGTCACCACTGACGTGTTGGTTGTCACCTGATTGGTCGTCACGGAGGAGTCTACTGCCCCAACTTGCCCTTTGATCACGCAGCGATACTGCCCCGCATCGCCCGCGGCAACGGCATCCTTACTGTATGTCGCCTTGTTGGCACCGGAGATAGTGCTCCAGCTGGTGCCGTTGGTGGATTTCTGCCACTGATAGCTGGCGGCATCATTGGCGTCCACGGTCAGGTTCAGCGTAGCGCCTGTGGCAACAGAAACGGTTGCCGCCGGCTGGGTCTTAATCTGCGGCGTAAAGGCGTAGTAAGGCATCGCATACTCAACGCCGTTGATATTTACCCGCATCCACTGGCGCGGCTTGGACTGCTCAACCGGTACGCTGGATGAGGCCTGCGAACGGGTACTGATTGCCGCGACATCACCCTGCGCGCCAAAGCCCGCTTTACCGTTGTGCATTGAGGCGCGGGGTTCGGCGTCCACGCCGTTCGGTGCTTCAGCCTGCACCTGACCATCCGGCGTAAAGAGGGCCCATTCCCCTCTCTCCTGGCTGGTTTCACCGGTGCCGCGAACGTGCACCGCATACTCGCCAATGGTCGCCGGAAGTTTGATCCACAAGCCCGGCAGCAGCTTGTTGTACTCCTGAGCAATATACTTCACTTCGGTAATGCCCGGCGCACCCTCCATCCAGTAGGTCACGGCCGGAACATCCGCAGCACCGCGTGCAACGTGAATATGCAGCGTTCCCGCAGCGCGATCGTTATTGACCGGCATTGGGCCGCTTCCGCCCAGGCTGCCGTAAGTGCTGCGGCAATCGACCTCAATCTTCCAGTGGGTGCCGGTTTGCGGCATCTGGAACGTACCGATATTCAGCCACAGTTTTTTGCTGTCAATGGTGCCGCGCAGCACGCCGCTCAGCCACTTAGCGCGCAGCGGATTGTCCAGATAAGTAATGTTATTTTGAAACAGTGACATCCCCATTTCATAGGCGGAAAGCTTCGCGGTGATCGCACTGCCATCCGGGTTTTTCGGGTAGCTGAACCACTTATCGCTGCCCGGCTCGGTGGTACGGTCATAATTGACGCCGGTCGGGTTTGACCATTGCGACATCACAACGCGCGAGTTGTAGAACACGGCGTCATAAGTGGATGATTCAATGCTCAGCGCCTCAATCAGCCACTGGCCGTTGTTAATATCCATCGGCACCGCGCTGTGCTCAATCCAGCCGTTGCGGATCAGACCCTGGCCGTGACGTGGGATCCAGATTGCCGGGGCATAACAGTACTGGAAATTAAATTCAGAAAGCTCAATCGCCGTGGAGTGATCCCACGAGCCTGCTTTGCGGTTACTCCAGCCAACTTTGATAACCGGGCCCGCCACCCTGCTGCAGTAAATCTGGTTAAATTTACTGTCGAGGCTATCGAGATAGTAAATCGTCGCCTCGCCGGTATTACTGGCCTTGAAATAGGAGACGTTAGCAAAAGTGCCGCCCACGCATTCGTTAGTAATAAACGGCTGTTTGTTGGAAGCGGTATCGTTAAACACCCCAAGCGTGGCGCCAATCAACAGGTTGGTCTTCTCATCCTGCTTGACGGTTTGCTGCCCCTCCCACTCAATGCCGTAAATGGAGAAATAACGGTGGTTCAGGGCCAGCACGGCTGAACTGGATTTATCAGAGATAATGCGGGTCGCAATCTGTTTGCCGAAACTGGTGGTCACACCACGCAGGACAAAGTCGCCCGCGGCAAAGTAACCGCTTGGGTTATAAGGCAGTTCAGCGTCATCGGCTGCGATCTTCTTGCCGTAACGGCGCATATCGAGCGGCTTAATCAGGTAGGTGCCCGCACCGAAACGGACGCCAATTTTGCTGGAAAGATCGCTGGTTGCGCCACGTGCAACGCTGCCGTTCATAAATTCGTACATCGCTTTGACCGCAGGAGCGCAGTCAACGGTGCCACCCGGTACGGCGCCGAAGTCGTGAACGGTAAGCGCTTCAATATCCGTATCGCGTCGCCAGTGATATGCCCCACCGTTGCTGGCGATAAAACCGCCATCGTCACTGCCCGCAACGAGGTTTCCGATAAACCATCCTTCGCCATAACGGATGGAGTGATCGCTGGCTGCCTGCGCATTCCAGGAGGTCAGAAAAACGCGTTCACCCTCGGTTGCAGGTTTACGTGCGCGCAGTGCAGCGAAAGAGGCAACTTCCGTAATGGCAGTGCTGTTTTCATTAGTAGCCATGATATTTGTCGTCCTGTAAGTGATGGTTGATACTGTATTTATATACAGTGTTTTTACTGTACGCCGACAATTCTGGCTTTTCAATAGCAATTTTTACTTTTAAATCAGTTGCTTTTTAGTGCCGGTTCGTAATAAGGAAATCACGTTTGTGGTATAAAAACATAAACAAAATTAATATATATTTTGATGGAAGCGAGAGGCAAAAGAGGGGGCGTTAAAGCAAGGGAGACGCAGATACGCGCCGACGGAGCGGTAAAAATGGCAATGTGTTGGCTCAGCGAAGTGACATTGATTTTGTCACTGAAAGAGCGGGCATTCATAAGGCTGTCTCGTGATAGCTTTCTGCGAAAAGATCGTTTCGTCTGTCCCGATACAGAGTGATCAAGGGGAGGATTGGTAACGGAATTTTTATCCCTCGTCAGCTTCAGAGGATAAGTGAGGAGACAATAAATGCCTGGCGCAGCGGCATAATGTCCCTCTCCGCCAGCCAGGCTACCCACTCATTTTTCAGCGTAATCAATACGGTATCCGCTGCCCTCTCTGCTAACGCGGGCAAACCCTGTCTGACTTAAGTGCATGCCTGCAATGAGCACTTTTTCGCTGGCCGCTTGCTCCATTATTCTCTTCCGTGTCTCCACGGCCTGCGCGGGATCGACATCGAACAGGATAGAAACGGCCGGTTGTGCTGACTGAATATGCGGGTAGTGAACAATATCTCCCCATATTAATAAGCATTCATTCTCCGAATCGATGCGAAAACCGGTATGACCGGGCGTATGGCCCGGTAACCATACCGGGAGAATGCCTTCGGCTATCTTCTCGCCGTTAAAAAAACGGAGGTTGGGGGCATAAGCGTCTAAGGTTTGCCGAACCAGCAAAAAATTACGCTGCCCGCGTTCATTCGCGCTTGCGCGTTTTCTTTCATCCCGCCAGTGCTCTGCTTCGAGAGGGTGGAGAATCATTTCAGCGCGTTTAAAAACCGGCTCTTTTTCAGCATTGAGCAGGCCTCCAATATGGTCCGGGTGGCAGTGTGTCAATAAAACGGTATCGACATCATCAGGGCTGACACCCGCTGCGGCAAGGCTGGCGATAAGTTGTCCACCGATGTTGTTCAGCGCGCCTGCACCAGCGTCAACCAGAATAATCCGCCCCCGGCCGCGAATAAGGTAGCAGTTAATATGGATATCACCGGCCATATCAATGCCGGCACTGCACTGGATAGCATCCGCATCAGCTTTCTCAATGCCTGACAACAGCTCCAGGCTGGCTGCCAGGGTGCCGTCACTCAGCGCGGTTATTTGAAAATCGCCAATCTGGCGGAACGGAAAAGCGTGGCTCATCACTACCCCGGAGTTAGTTGCGGGCGAAAAGGTGTTCTGCTTGCGATCCAAAGCAGCGAATACGGGCCGTCAGGCCAGAGGCCTGTTGCGTGGCAACATCCAGCTCACGCATAAAGCTCTCCATCACTTTATGGGTTCGCCATGGAGTGAGACGGTAAAAGAGCTCGGCATACACCGGTTGCCCGCAGCCCGGCTTTACCTTGATAAAAATGATATGCACATTTTTGCGTTCTGAGCCGAGGATGTCACAGCAGAGGGCGCTGCATCTGTCGGTTAAAGCATCAAGGTTTTGAAACTTGTCAGCATGATTTTCAGAAATATAAAAAGTCAGATTAGGCATGGTGGTGTGGCGTCCCTTTTTCACTGCTCTGCAACTGCGGTGTAAGGCTCTCGTAGAGATACACTCCGGGCATGTCCGTAAAGGGCGAAGCAATTGCAGCAGGCAAAAAATAGGCCATGCGGTATGCAGGGGTTTTATCCAGCGCCACCGCCTGCATTTCCAGCCCGCGATAGCCTAATTCGCTCTCCAGAAAGCCGATTGGCTTCGCGCTCAGAAGCAGAATGTCATTGGCAGAGAGCGCCGGCGCGAGGCCTTCACCGGCATACAGGTTACGGTGCCAGTCAGTAATGCAGGACTGCCAACGGGAGAAATTACCGCCTCCTTTTAAACGGTACTCCTCACTGCTGAGCACATCCGCATCATTAACGGTGTGAATGGCAAGATAAGCAGGGCAGCCAGCGTTGAGCGCACGAAAGCGTTGAGAGGTCGTAAAGCCAGTAACAGAGATTAATGCGGGGAGCTTTTGCTGGCTGTAAAACGCATTCCATTCAGCCTCGCTTTCAGCATCGGTATAGGAGCACTCCACGGTATAGAACATCAGCCCATCTCCACATGAGTCGTAAACGCAAGCAAACAGGTTTGCTCAATGATTTTTCATCATGCTACAAGCTGGTTTTACCGCTTAAAAACGATAATATGTCACGCATCAGTGACTTTAAGTCAATAAGTGTGAGAGCAAGGAGCCTCTTCTGTGCGCAGGAAAATTCCCAGTATTGCGTCGCTTCAGGCGTTTGATGCCGCTGCACGGCACGGAAATTTTGCCCGGGCGTCAGAGGAGTTGTCGTTAACGGAGGGGGCCATTAGCCGCCAGATTGCGCGTCTTGAAGCCCTGCTGGACTGTAAACTCTTTGATCGTGTGGGAAGCCGGGTAAAGCTTAACCCGGTCGGTGCGCGCTATGCACATCACGTGCGTGAAACGCTCGATCGGCTCGAGAGAGATACGCAGTATGTAATGGGAATGCCGCAAGGGGGCCAAAACCTGGACATCGCTGTCCTGCCGACCTTTTCCAGCCGCTGGCTGATTCCCCGCCTGAACCGCTTTAACGCGCTGTTCCCGGAGATAACCTTAAATATTGCCGCCAGAACGGATCCTTTTATTTTGCCTGGCAGTGGTTTTGACGCGGTTATCCATTTTGAACACTCCGCATGGGCAGGCATGCGTATGCGATTTCTGTTTCAGGAAAATCTGCTGCCTGTGTGCCATCCTGCACTCTTAACCCATGATGATGTCAATCAGCAGTTAAACGAACTTCCGCGCATTCACCGCCGACAGAATCCCGATGCATGGCATCGCTATGCGCAGGAGAGTGGGATTTACCTCTATAACCCGGCGCAGGGCGCGCGCTACGATCTGCATGAGATGGCCATCGCGGCCGTGATGGCGGGGCAGGGCGTTGCACTGGTTCCGCGTATGTATATCGAGAATGAGTTGCGTTGCGGCACGCTTGTTTCGCCGTGGCCAGCATCAGAAAGCCTGAGCAAAAGATTCTGTTTAATAAAACCGACGGAAACGGGAATCAATGAGGCCGCACTGGAGCGTTTAGAAAGTTGGTTGCTTAGCGAAATGAATACGTTCACCAGTACCGATTAAGGCTGTAATGTTACATCCGCTTCGTGCCAGAGGTGGACGTTATGTGCATGGTCTTACATTAATTTTTAATTTGCAGTACTGCCTGCTTGCTCATAACTGCTAATGAAAGTATATGTATTGCATGAAATTTATCTTTTAGATGCATGAGTTTATGAAATAGATTATGGAATATACTCTTGAAGAGTCACAGCTTTTCTCAGGAACGCGTTTTCTTTTCCTGGGGGAAGCTATACATGGTGTGTCAGAATTTTCTGGATTAAGGATGGAAATTGCAGAGCGTTATTTTAGCGGTCTGTCAGTTTTAATATTTGAAGCCGATAGCAGCGGGATGTTCCTTTCGCATCAACGCAAGGAAGATGCCAGTTCTCGTCTTGAAAATTTCCCACTTATTATGCGGACTCAAGAGATGAGAGATCTTCTCACCTGGGCTATAAAAAGAAAAATTCCCTGTCTTGGTATTGACTGTATTCCCCGTCGCTCTTTAAATGAATTTCCCCGAGAATGGCATTCGACACGCATGCGAGAAATTGATGATTATCTTAAGGCTAAGTCATCACAAACTTTCTTTGAATGGCGTGACCTCCGAATGGCTAAACAATTGATTAGGTTAGCCTCAAACTATCCTGAACATCGCATGTTGATCATGCTCCATAATCTGCATATCAAACGCTTTGGTAGCCTGGAGACGGGAGATCTGAGGTTGAAATCAGTACGGGAAAACTTCGAGGAATTTTTCCCTCAGCAAAGCTGCTCTGTTGCTCAACTCGCAAGAAGCGGTACTGCTTTACACAATAATTTAACGCCATTCAGTTTTAATATAAATGACCTATTTTCGCTGGAAAATTTCGCGGGAGCGGATAACTGTATTTTACTTACAGAGGCAAAAATACCGGATGATTGCATTACATGGCATCATGCTTTCGAACGTGAAACAGTAACACCCAAAAGGCAATATGAGGGCTGTATTATATTCAAAGAAGTACATCCTCCGGCGTTGGTATAAGATAAATGTAAAAAATTATTAATTATAAAATTACATATCAAAAGGGTTTAAGAGTCCCGCTTATTAATGTCATCTCCTCGCTCAAAGCAGACCCAATAAATATTTCTCTAACCTGTATCGGAAGCAAACATCGCGCAACTCAACCAACAACTGGCGGCGCGATCTCTTTTACCGTACACCTGTTTCAGCCAGCTATTCCGCCAGCCCGCCATCATGCCGGGGGTGTCGGCGCTGATGCCTTCGCCGAAAGCCTGCGCGCACGTCTCTTGTAGGCTGATGGCATAGACACTCTGCTCTGGCCGCTGCTTAAGGGTTCAATCCGGTGTTCGAGTGAATAGTACCCGCTATACCTATAATCCAGCGCCGCTTACCAGGTCAAACCACCTGTCGCTGTTAAGCGCTGTTATCACAAAATCACCGCAGCGGAGTAGGGCGTTTAGCCCGCCACGCTGCGGCGGTGAATGGCATTTATTCAGCAAACTTCAGCAGCGCGTCGCCATCAAGGCGGTAGCGTACCCATTCAGATTGCGGCAGCGCACCGATGCTATGGTAAAAATCAATTGCCGGCTGGTTCCAGTCGAGCACGCTCCACTCGAGGCGACCGCAGCGGCGCGCAACGGCGTACTGCGCGATCTGTTTTAGCATCGCTCTGCCCGCGCCCTGGCCGCGATAATCCGGGGAGATATAGAGATCTTCCATATAGATACCGTTGCGGCCCAGCCAGGTGGAGTAGCTGGTGAAGAAGACGGCATAACCGACGATTTTCCCCGCGATTTCACAGATTAACGCTTCAGTATTGCTGCCCGCGCCAAACAGTGTTTCGCGGATCTCATCGGGGGTAGTGACCACCTCTTGCGGCGCTTTTTCATACACGGCCAGCTCATAAATCATGTCGTAAATAGCGCGTGCGTCTTCCGGGCAGGCCGGGCGAATGGTAAGGCTCATCGGTTTTCCTGTTCGTGTTATCAAGCGGTGAGATTGCTGGCGCTAAGCATAAGGGGTATTGTCTGAAGAATTAAGTGCAATGAACTCACATAATGATGAATATTATGCATCCGGCGCTGCGGCGTCTTGATTTGAACCTGCTGCCGGTTTTTGACGCCGTCTACCGTTACCGCTCGGTACGCCTTGCAGCAGATGAGCTGGCGATGAGCACCTCAGCGCTCAGCCATGCGCTCTCAAGGCTGCGCACCGCCCTCAATGATCCACTCTTTTACCGGCAGGGGCACCGGATGTGCCCCAGCGTCTATGCCACCCAGCTTGCACCCTCAATCGCCTCGGCGCTGAAATTCCTTAACCAGGAGTTGACGCCGCAGCCGCAGTTCTCACCCGCCACGACGACGGAACGTTTGCAGATCGCCATCACCGATTTCACCGCGTTTAGCATCTTCCCGGCCCTGATGGAAAAACTGCAACACGACGCGCCCGGCCTCGGTTTTGATCTGATATACCTTCCGCACAGCCCGGCGCTCACCGAATTACTGGCCGGCGAGGTGGACCTGGCGCTGGGCTTCAGCACGCCGGATGCGGTTCGCCACCCGGAGCTGGATGAGATCGACTGGTTCAGGGATGAGTATGTCGTTATCAGCAACAAAAGCCGCTCCGCGCTGAACCTTGATGATTATCTTGCCGCGCGGCATCTGGTGGTGACGCCGTGGAATGAGAAGCAGGGGGTGATTGATTTACAACTTGAGCAGATGGGGTATACGCGACAGATAGCGCTCAAAACGCCATCGATGCTGAGCGCGCCGTTTATCGTTGCCCGGAGCGATCTGCTGATGGCGATCCCGCGTTTTGCCGCCGAGCAACTGATGCCCGCCGTGGATATCGCACTGTTTGCCTTGCCCTTCGACATCGCGCCGTTCGAAGTGAAGATCTACTCCCATAAGCGCAGCGGCAAGCGAGGCGCGACAAGCTGGTTACAGGCGACGCTGCAAACGCTGGCGCAGGAGATAAAAAGCGGGCGTTGAAACAGAAGAAAGGATAGGACGCCGCCTGACGATCCGGGCGGCGTTGGGGTTAACGGCTCAGAACGGGTTTCATTCTGAGCCGCAGAGATTACTGCGTTCTGAAGACGGCTACCAGCTGGCGCAGGCGCGCCGCGCGTTCGGCGAGGTCGTCTGCCGAAGAGGCCGACTGCTGAACCAGCACGGCGTTCTGTTGCGTCACCTGATCCATCTGGCTCACCGCGATATTAATCTGCGACACCCCGGAACTCTGCTCGGCAGAAGAGGCGGAGACTTCGTTGATCAGCATTGAGGTCTGCTCGATAGCGCTAACGCTCTGCTTCACTTTGTCACCGGCGTTTTCCGCCATCTTAATGCCGGACTGCGCATCGCTGACCGAGTTTTCAATCAGCTCTTTGATCTCTTTCGCCGCCACAGCGGAACGCTGCGCCAGGGCTCTCACCTCAGAGGCGACAACGGCAAACCCTTTACCGTGCTCGCCGGCGCGGGCCGCCTCAACTGCGGCGTTCAGCGCCAGGATATTGGTCTGGAAGGCGATGCCGTCAATCACGGTAATAATCTCTTCAATCTGTCCGGCGCTGTTGCTGATCTTATGCATTGAAGCCAGCACGGACTCCATCGCCTCGCCGCCGAGCAGTGCGGCACTGGTCGCTGAGCCTGCCATCGACGCGGCATGGCGAGTGTTATCCGCGTTTTGCTGAATAATCGAGGCGAGTTGCTCCATACTGGCGGCAGTCTGCGCCAGCGAAGCGGCCTGCTCCTCGGTGCGTGAGGAGAGATCGCTGTTGCCACTGGCAATCTCTTCAGAGGAGGTCGCAATGGTCACGGCGTTGTTCTTAATATCATTTACCAGCGATGAGAGGTGTTCGCTCATCGCCATCAGGGACTGCAACAGCGCACTCATCTCATTACTGCCGGTGACGGCAATGCGGGAGGTGAGGTCGCCGGTTGCCACTTCCTGCGCGATACGTGCCGCTTCATTAACCGGGCCGGTAATTGAGCGAATAATAAACACCGTCAGGGTAATACCCAACAGCGCGCTGCAGATCAGCACCGCCAGCAGGGTGATCTGTGCGCTACGCTGCGCCGAAATCTGTTTAGTTAACTGTTGCGAGAGCTCATCGCTCATGCCGTTACCCAGCACGGTGAAGTTGTTGATGGCTTCGGTAAAGATCGCCACGTACTCCGTCGGTGCCATCGCCGGGCGCGAATGGGTAATAAAGATCTCGCGGGCGGTGGAGAGCGCCTGGGTTGCCCCCTGAATCGCACCTTCCGTTTTACGCCCAAACAGGTTGCGGATCTCTTCATTGCCGGTCAGGTATTTCTTCATGCCGACGTCAAACAGCTGCAGCGCTTTTTCGCCGTTGCCAATCTGAAACTCCATGCGGGCGTTGTCGGCCTCGCTGATGCCATCCTTCTTCGCCAGCAGTGAGGTGCCGCTGGCACGGATCTGCCCCAGGGTTTCGGTCAGTTCAGGCAGATGATAGAGCGCAGCCGTAATCAGTTGCGAGGTATCTAAATCGGAGTCCAGCGACAGGCCATAGAAATCCAGCACGTCGATATTGAAATCCAGCAGGCTGCGGATAAGCGCAGCATGAGAGACCAGGCTTTCCGGCGCGGTCAGGCTGCGGCTGTCGATCTGGTTTTGCAGCGCCTGCCACTGCTGATTAACCTTGTCGAGCTGCTGTAAAGGGTGTGCGTCCGGGCTTTCTGCCACGATATCTTTTCTGATCTCATCAGCCAGCACGTTGACCTGGTCACGCAGCGCAATGCGCGGAGGATAAGCAGGGTTTCCTTGCGTAACCGCAATAGCCGACTCGGCGCGGTGGCGCTGAATCAGGTTAAGCAGCTTTAACAGCTTTTTCTCAACCGGAATCGCTTTCAGTTCAACTTGTTTTGCCTGCACTTTCTCGCTGCTCTCATTAACAAATAGAGCCGTCGGTAGCGCAAAGAGGAGAAGTGAAATGATACCCAGCACCATAAATTTCGTGGAAAGGTTAATTTTATTTAATAGGTTTTTCATTTTTTACCCTGGTATTTGTAATGTTTTAATCTGGTGTTTTTAAGATGGTTAATGCGCTCACAATAAAACTTACCCCCTATATTTAGGAGGTTTTAATTTAAAGAATTCTGGCGACAAAAGAATTATAGATACGCATTGTTAATTGTCCATGAAGTAAATAGTTTAAATTTTTTAATTAAACCTATTTAATCATTGCTTTTTAAATCAATGGTTTGTGATTTTATTTTTGGGGTTTTTTGCTGAAACATTCACGTCAATTAATGGTTATTTTTTTATTTAAATAAAAGCATAAAGTTTTTATTTGCCGTGCCGATAATCACTGCTTTTATTTAAAGTTGGTAAGTATAATAATTAGGTAACAGGGCGGCATTGGTGATTATATTTATGATAATGAGTCGCACTCAGATAATAATCCTACGCAGAGTAGTGTTATTTAAAAATAATTACTAAATTATTTTTTATAAGGGCGGGGATAAATGTTTAACTCATTTTTAATAGGATTATGCATGTCGGCACGCTTTATGACTGCAGGTGGAAATCCGGGGTAAACGCCGCGCGATGCGGCGTCATTCAAACACGCTCAACGACGTCAAACTCCTCGGCCACCAGCTCCATCTCTTCAGAGAAGATCCCGGCTGCGCTGAAAAAGCGCTGATGCTCCTTGCGCCAGTATTCGAGGCTTAAGTCGCCTTCACCCTCTTTACGGGCAAACGCTTCGGTGACATCACAAAAACGCATCAGGCGCAGCGAGATGATGCGGATCACGCACACCGGCTCACCCTGGCCGTTGAGAATAATATTGTAGCTGCCGAGTTTGGGGGCGGACGCTTCTGTCTGCCACCAGGCGAATGCACCACAGGAGGCGGTTTTGATGCCGCTGGCCACTAATGCCGCCAGTTCATCAGCAAGCGCCGGGCTGTCGCCGATCTGCCACGCCTGCGCGCCGGGATACTTTGCTTTTAATTGTTCGATCGTGCTCATCATAAACCCTGTTTTAACCATCGATTAATGGCTGACGATAGCACGTCTCTATACGCAATGAATGCGCCGAGAATTGGGGGGAAGGGGAGCAGAGCGCGCCGACGGATTAAGCCAGCGCGTTCTGTAAAGAGAGGAGGGTGACGGTTTTCAGCTCAGCCCAAGAAAATATTGCGCAATTTTGAAGTAGATAATCAGGCCGGTGCCATCTATCAGCGTGGCAATAAACGGCGCAGAGACTACCGCCGGATCGATACCGACGCGTTTAATCACCATCGGGATCACAGAAGAGACCACAGCGCTCCACAGCGTGATGCAGAGCAGCGTCAGGCTGACGATTAAGGTGATCTCCTGGCCGATGCCCATCATCCACGCACGCAGACATCCGGCTGCGGCGAGGGTAAGTGCAATCATCAGCGCCGTGGTCATCTCTTTACGAATCACCCGGCCCATGTCGGCCATTTTGACTTCGCCCAGCGCCATCGCGCGCACCAGCGTAGAGGTGATTTGCGTCCCGCTATTGCCCCCTGTACCGATCAGCAGCGGAATGAAGAAGGCCAGCGCTATCGCCGATTCCAGCGCCTCTTCAAAGTGCTGGATCACGCTGCTGGTATAAGCTTCCGCGACAAACAGCAGCAACAGCCAGAGCGCACGCTTTTTCCATAACCCGACCGGGGTGATCTCCAGATACGACTTTTCCAGCGGCAAGGTTGCCCCCTGACGCTGGGCATCCTCTGTCGCTTCATCGGCGAGCAGGTGCGCAATCTCTTTCTCTGCCAGGCAGCCAACAAGCCTGCCGTGTTCCGTGACCGGAATCAGCGTCATGCCCCGGCTTTCAATCAGCCGGGCCGTTTCATGGCGCGTATCATCAGGCGCGGCGTGAACCAGATCGCTGGTCATCAACGAGGTAATCGGCTTCGCGACATTCTCCTCCTGCAACAACGCTCTGATGGGCAGGGCACCGCGCAGCATCGCACCGCATACGATAAAAACGTATGTCGGAAAGTAATCATCGCTAATCTGTTGCAAAAATGTCGAGCGACCCTCTTCAACAGTCATGTCGTCAGACAGGGCAATAAAATCGGCAGACATATAGTGGGCAAGCTTATCGCCAGCCTGCTGCGCCTCTGAGTAATGTGCGCCGTGAGTATAAATATGTGACATACAACGTTCCCTATAGAAAACTGCTTACAGGGCGAACAAGACAGGAATATATAGATGAAGATCCCTACGTCCCGGTTTTAGCACTGAGCAACGTATCCGCGAAAAAACGTCGGAAGTTACCTTGGCAACACCTTGATTCGATGGATGCCTGTATTTCCCTGTGTGGTCTCTCTCGACACCATCAGGGCGGTAACTTGTTTTTGCTCAGGAGCCTCGCCATAACAAGATCGAACTGCGGGCGGGATTATACCCCTCTATTTCGCAGGGGATAATGTGAACATGCAGATGATTGAGGGAGCGTTTAAGTTCGCAAAAACGTTTCTGTATGACGCGATAAATGCAAAAAATTTGCCGTTTGGCTTAAGGGGCTGAGCCCGCACCGCTCAAGCCTTCAGCCTCTGACAGGCAGCCATCCGGGCGTGTAAGCGGTTAAAATAGTTAAACTTAGACGTTGCCAAATGAAATTTGCTGTGTCTTAATAGCGCCATCGGTTTGGAAGACAGACCTTATGAAAGCAGTTTTAGTAAAGCAGTCCTCAGTTCAAGAGTTATCCAAAGATACCCTTCTTCGTGAGCCTCCTCCTAAGTGCCAAATAAGATACTCTCTAATTACAGGCCATTACCGCCGCGCTAAGTGGCTCATCTATTAAGGAAATATCTATGTCTAATAAAATGACTGGTTTAGTAAAATGGTTCAACTCTGATAAAGGTTTTGGCTTTATCACTCCGGACGACGGCAGCAAAGATGTATTCGTACACTTCTCTGCAATCCAGAGCGACAGCTACAAAACCCTGGATGAAGGTCAGAAAGTTTCCTTCACCATCGAAAACGGCGCTAAAGGCCCTGCAGCTGGCAACGTGACTGCCCTGTAAGCCGCGCTGATTATCAGCAAGCCTTACAACCGCGATGATGGCGATAGCCTGAGCAGTAAGAAGTGCTGATGATAATGAAAAAAACCCGCCATGCGCGGGTTTTTTTATGGCTTACGTTTCACGAAAACTTACTTCTTCTTGCCCAGCATCGACTTTAAATCCGCAAACGGGTTATAGGTCGCCGCGCCCACGTCCTTCTGCGCATCCTCTCCCGCAATCACATTCGTACCATACTGATCCGCCTCGGTGTACTTCGAGTGCTCATGATCGTGGCAAAAGAGGCACAACAACTCCCAGTTGCTGCCATCTTCCGGATTATTGGTGTGATCGTGATCGATGTGATGAACCGTCAGTTCCCGCAGGTTTGAGTAAACAAACTCCCGCGAGCAGCGTCCACACACCCACGGATAGATTTTGAGTGCTTTCTCACGATAGCCGCTTTCCAGCCGCGCGTAGTTCTTAGGGATTAAAGCCATTGCCGACATTACCTGTGTTTTAAAAGAGAGTATTTGTTGACGCAGGCTAGCCTGCCGGGCCTGCGAGTTCAACCTATTCTCTTCGTCTGCGCCTCCCCGGAGGATGAGAAGGCGCTTGCCGTTACTTAAACACTTTCTGCACAAACTCGGCGTAGGCCGGGCGCCAGACATCCATCTCATGATTGAGGCCCGGGTACATTTTGTAGTCGAAATGGACGCCCTTGCTCTCCAGCTCCTTTTTCAGCCCGGCGATATCCTTGCCGGTAACGGCGTCTTTTTCGCCGACCACGACGGTGAAGTTGTGCAGCTGCTTATTCACCGCCTGCGCGTTATCAAGCTGGCGGGTAATACCGGCATCCGGCACCGTTGTGGTGGTCACGCCGCTGAAGGTCGCCAGCCAGCCAAAGTGCTCAAGATGGTGCATCCCGGAGTAAAGCGCCTGGAAGCCACCCTGCGATAAGCCAGCCAGCGCACGCCCGTCGGCATCTTTACGCACGTTAAAGCGGCTATCGACCAGCGGAATAATGTCCTGCATCAGTTCGCGATCGGCGGCTTGCGCATTCAGGGGATAGAACTCCTTACGCCGCTCTTTTGGCGGGAAGTTCTCCGGGATCGCCCCGGTAATATCCGTCTCCGTATCTGGCACTACCACCAGCATCGGCTTAATTTTCCCCTCCGCCAGCAGGTTATCCATGATTTGCGGCAGGCGGCCCTGGTCAATCGCCGACAGGCCGGTATCGCCAAAGCCATGATAGAAGTAGAGCACCGGTAGCGGCTCGCCTTTGCCGTCATAACCCGGCGGTGTCCAGACATACATCCGACGCTCGGCGCGCAGCGCTTTCGCGTGATAGGTCACTGTCAGCAGATCGCCATGCGCCACCGCGCGGTCGTCCAGCATAGAGCCCGGTACCAGAATCAAACTGGTGTTTACCTGGCGCTGCGGTTTCTGAAAACGGCTGCCGGTATCGACCGAGCGGAAACCGTCCACGTCGAAGTAATACTCATACAGATTGGGGGCGAGCACTTCGCTTTTCCACGACCAGACGCCGCGCTCATCTTTACGCATATCGTGTGACACATAGCTGTCCGGGCTGGAGCCGGTGACCACCGAGACGCGCTTTGCGCCCGGCGCGAAGAGGCGAAAGGTGACGCTCTTATCAGTGTTGACCTGCGTAATGTAGTGACTGACCGGCACCGATTGATCCGGTGTGACCGGAAGCGGTGCGGCCAACGCCGGCAGCGTTGAGGTGCCGAGCAGGGCGGCGATAGCGAGTGTCAGGCAGGCGAGGTTTCGTTGCATTGTTGATCCTTTTTTATCGTTATCAGGCACGTTAGCCGGGCATCAAGCAGTAAGCCCGGCGAACATCCGGTAAGGGATAAAAACAATACCATCTCCTGGGGCTGCGAACAGCCCGCAGCACCACTAATCCGGAATACAGACCCGGATGCGGTGGCCGTCCGGATCGCGGGCGACAAAGGTACGGCCGAAAACCGCCTGCGCGGGCGGCTGCTCGATCTCAACGCCCAGCGCCAGCCACTGCTGGTAAAGCGCGTCAACCGCCGCGCTATCCTGCACCATAAAACTCATCTCCATGCGGTTGCCCTCGCCGCCGGAGAGAAAATCGGCGGCGCGGGTGGACCACAACCCGAGGTTAAGCCCGTTGGCGAAGGAGAACGCCGCCCAGGTGGGCAGCACCACATCGGGTGCCTGCTGAAACAGCGTCTGGTAAAAATCGCTGCTGCGCTGTGGGTCGGAAACATACAGGATGAATAAATTCGGTATCATTGGCACTTCTCTCCTCAAGGTGGTGGGGAGTGAGTATTGCAGGGAGGAGTGACAAAACATGTCAGCATCAGGACCGACGCGTGCCGCGAGATTGCTCGCGCTTTTGCAAATCCTTGCCCGCCAACGCTATCCGGTGAGCGGCGCAAGCCTGGCGGAGGAGTTGTCCATCAGCCTGCGCACGCTCTATCGCGATATCGCCACGCTGCGCGCGCAGGGGGCGGATATTCAGGGCGAAGCGGGCACCGGCTATCTGCTGGCACCGGGCTATCTGCTGCCGCCGTTGATGTTTACCCCGGAGCAGCTGGATGCGCTGGCGCTCGGCCTGCGCTGGGTGGCGACCTATGGCGACGCGGAGATTGGCAAGGCGGCAAAAGAGGTGGCGGGCAAAGTGATGCAGAGCATCCCGCCGCCGATGCAGTCGCTGTTTGAACACGCCACGCTGCTGGTGGGAAGGGCGGAAACGGCGGTTGAAAGCCAGCATGTTGCCGGGCTGCGCGCCGCCATCAGGCGACAGGTGAAAGTGGGCATTCGCTATACCGACCGCCAGGGAAACCGCAGTGAGCGCGTGATCTGGCCTTTCGCCCTCGGCTACTTATCCCGCGATCTGCTGCTCGCCGCATGGTGTGAAACCCGCGGCGATTTTCGCCACTTCGCTGTGGCGCAGATTGAGACCGTGCAGCTGCTTGAGAGCGCCGCGCCCCATTCGCGCCAGCGCCTGCTGCGCATGTGGCGCGAGGCAGGACGCGATACGCTTGATGAGATCAGCGGCGCGGTGTCTGCGCTGCGCCAGAGTAATGCGCCGTAAGCTTGTCGAGAAACAGCCACAGCATATCGTTCATCTCGCGGTAATCATGGGCGCGCAGCGCTTCAGCTGTTTCGACAAAACGGTATTGCGCAGCGCGGCTGAGATCCGCTTCGCAGTGGGCGATAAGCTGCTCGACAACGTCAGGCGTTAACGCCATATGGCACGGGAAGCCGAACACGCCATCCCTGTAGGCGACAATCTGGCGTGGGCACCCTTCACTGTAGGCAAGCACTTGTGCGTCCGCCGTCAGGCCCGGCATATCGTTATGCCAGTGCCCGACTGCCAGCGTTTCAGGAAAATGGGCAAAGAGGGGTGATTTTTGCCCGCTGCGGTCAGGGTAACAGGAAATTTACCGGTCTCCTTCTGCGGGCTCTGCGCGTAAGCTGCGCCCAGCGCCTCGCCAATGAATTGCGAGCCACCCTCTACTTCAGCCGCTCGCTGATTGCTGAATGCAGCAACTTCACCAGGCGCGAGCGGGCGCAGATTGCGGCGATGTCGGAACGCACCTTCTCGCGCCAGTTTATTCGCGACACCGGTTTCCGCTTCAGAAGCTGGAAACCGCGGGCACGCATCTGCGTCTCGCTGTAGCTGCTCTCCAACGGTATTCCGGTGAAGCAGGTCGCTTATCAGCTCGGCTTTTCGTGTCCCACCGCCTTCACTGCCGCGTTCCGGGCGATTCCTGGAGCCACGCCCCACGACGTTTTGACCTGGCGGCTTTGCGTGAGTTTCTACTCAACACCTTCCTGTTGTTGGGCATAAACCACCAGCCGCAGGTGGCGATCTTCGTCGATAATCAGCGTAGTGTGCTCAAACGGCACGGAACGGTCTGCAAGCCACAAATCGCGCACGCCGTTGCATGGGGCGTGTACTTCATGCTGTCGCCACCAGCGGTTGAATTCTGGCGACACGCGTTCCAGTTCGTCCACCAGTTCGACAATATCGGTGCTCTGGCTGGCGCGGGCGAAGTCGCGGCGAAAACTCGACAGCATTAGCGGAGCCTGCTCATCCCAGGCGACAAAACGTTTCTGCAGCAGCGGATCGGTGAACAGCAGCCAGAGCAGGTTACGCCGCTCGGGCGCGTGACGACTAAAGCCGAAAAGCGCCTCTGCCGGAGCGTTAAAGCCCAGCACATCCCAGCGCAGGTTGAGCACAAAGGCGGGGTGGGGGAGATCGTGCATCAGCCGGCGCACCAGCGGCGGCAGCACGCACCAGGTTTTGCCCGGCTCGGCTGGTGGACGCGCGTGGGTGAGCATAAAGAGATGACGGCGCTCGGCCGCATCCAGCTTTAGCACGCGCGCCAGGTTATCGAGAAATTGCGCAGACACGCCAATATCGCGCCCCTGTTCAAGCCAGGTATACCAGGTTAAACCGACACCGGCCAGCGCTGCCACCTCCTCGCGCCGAAGCCCGGGCGTGCGGCGTCGGTTGCCGCTGGGCAGGCCGACATCGGCAGGCGACAAGCGCTGGCGGTGCGCGCGTAAAAAGGCCGCCAGGTCGGGGCGGGTTCGTTGCAGAGTTCGCATCACGGTTCTCGTTGCTAAAAGTAATAGTATAAGTGGTTAAATTGTAACAGCTTAATAAAGCAGGGAGAATCGTCGCACACTTCGCTGATAATGGAAATACGCTATGAAATCCTCTCCTTGTGCTGCGATCTCCTGCGATTGCATGACCGCCGCCGCGCCACCCTGGGCGGGCTTAGGCGTGCTGCTGCTGGCAGGTTTTGTCACCATTTTCGACCTCTTCGTGGTCAATGTTGCCATCCCGAGTATTCAGAGCGGGCTGGGTGCCAGCTTCGCGCAAATTAGTTTTATTGTCGCCGGCTACGAGCTTGCCTTTGGTGTGGTGTTGATTACCGGCGGGCGGCTCGGCGATCGCTTTGGTCGGCGTCGCCTTTTTGTCACGGGTATGGCTGGCTTTACCTTCGCGTCGGCACTGTGTGGCCTGGCAACAAGCAGTGAGACGTTGATCGCCGCCCGCGTATTACAGGGCCTGGCGGCGGCGCTGCTCTTCCCGCAGGTCTACGCCTCGATTCGTGTCAACTTTGACGGCAACGACAGACGCCGTGCGTTTGGTCTGCTCGGCATGACGCTCGGGCTGGCGGCGATTGCCGGGCAAGTGTTGGGTGGCGCTTTGATTTATGCCGATCTCTTTGGCCTGAGCTGGCGCACTATCTTTCTGGTTAACGTCCCGGTTGGCACTATTGCCATCATTGCGGCTCGCGCTATTCCCGAATCTTTCGCGCCGCAAAAACCGCTGCTCGACATGCGCGGTGTGCTGCTGGTAAGCATAGCGCTCTCACTGTTACTGGTGCCGTTAATCGAGGGGCCCACGCAAGGCTGGCCCGCGTGGACGCTCTGGTCAGTGGGCGCGGCTGCGGCGCTGCTGGTGCTTTTTTATCACCAGCAGGAGCAGCGTCGCATCCGCGGAAGAGAGCCGCTGGTTGATATGCGCTTATTGGCACAGCGCCATGTTGCGCTCGGCGTGGTGCTGGTGCTGCTGATCTACTCCACCTCCAGCTCCTTCTTTCTCTGTTTTGCCCTGCTGGTGCAAAAAGGGCTTGGGCTGGATCCGTTACAGGCGGGGCTGGTTTTCGCGCCGTGCAGCGTCGGCTTTGTGCTGGCATCGCTCGCCGCACCGAGGCTGGTGGCGCGCTGGGGCATCGGGGCGATTATCGGCGGGGCGCTGGTCTACGCGCTGTTTATTGCCGCGCTGATTGCCCAGGTGGCGATGGCGGGGGCGCAGCTGGACCCCGTGAGGCTGATCCCGGTGCTGGTCATTGTCGGTGCCGGGCAGGGGGCGATCATGACGCCGCTGCTCAATCTGGTGCTCGGCTACGTTGACGAAGCGCAATCCGGCATGGCTTCCGGCATCATCTCCACCGTTCAGCAGGTGGGAGCCGCGCTGGGCGTGGCGGTAGTGGCGATGCTGTTCAATACCGCCCTGCGCGATGCCGGGTCAGTTGCACAGGCGGAGCAGTACGCCTCGGCGTTTGTTGCGGGCATGCTCTGTAATCTGGCCGTCTCGGTGGCGATCTGCCTGCTGTTGCTGGCGCTGGCCATGCAGCGGCGGGCAGTGTAGATAGCGGTAACACCGCCCGCCAGCGCGTGGGCGGATCACGCTTTCTCCTGGCGCTCTTTTTGCACTTTACGCAGCAGCAGCCACATTCTCACGGTGCGCACCGCCACATTGCGCGCTGCGGCGCTGGGCGGCAGCGGGTCGGGGGCAGGGGCGTGATGGGCGAATTTAAACGGCGCGCTGCCGTTGAGGGTCAGGTTGGCGACAATCGCCGTCAGCGTGCCGATGGTAATACCGCTGTGCAGAAACAGCTGCACCGTGGGCGGAAACTGGGTAAACAGCGTTGGCACCAGCACCGGCATCATCCCCAGCCCGAGCGTCAGCGCCACCACCATGCCGTTATTGTTGTTGCGATAATCGACCTGCCCGAGTGTGCGAATGCCCGAGACGGCGACCATGCCGAACATCACAATCCCCGCGCCGCCCAGCACCGGTTTGGGGATCAGCACCACCAGCGCCGCCAGTTTGGCAAACAGCCCCATCAGCATCAAAATCACCCCCGACATGGCAACGACAAAACGGCTGCGCACGCCGGTGAGGCCGATAAGCCCGACATTTTGCGCAAAGGCGGCATAGGGGAAGAGGTTAAACAATCCGCAGATTGTCGTCGCCAGCCCGCAGGTATTAAGGCCGTTACGCAGCATCCGGGCATCGACGTTTTTACCGACAATATCGCCGGTCGCTATCATCGACGACATCGTCTCCACCATGACCACCACCATCACCATCGACAGCAGTGCGACGGGCAGCAGGTGAAACTCCGGTTTCGCAAATGGCAGCGCCTGCGGCAGATGCAGCCAGGGCGTTGCCTCCACCTGCTGAAAATCGAGCGGTTTAAATACGCTCCACAGCAGGGTGCCGATCACCAGCCCAATCAACACCGAGGTGTTTTTAACCACCCCGGAGGCGAAGGTGTAGATATTGAGGATCACCACCAGCGTCACGGCGGCCATCAGGAGTGAAATCAGGTCGCCAAAGCCGCGCATATCGCTTGCGCCCCCACCGACCCAGCCACCGGCGACGGGCAGAATCGACAGGCCGATAAGCGTGACGATACTGCCCATCACCACCTTGGGGAAAAAGCGGATCAGCTTACTGATCCATGGTGCGCAGCAGAGGATAAAGACCCCCGAGACCATCACCGCCCCGGAGATGCCTCCAAGGCCATACTCTTTACCGATCAGCACCATCGGGATGAGCGCGGCGAAAGTGCAACCCTGAATCAGCGGCAGCCGACAGCCGAGCCACTGCGTCACCCCCAGCGACTGCATCAGCGTTGCGCCGCCGCAAATAAACAGATCGGCACTGATGAGCAAAATAATCTGTTCCGCGGGCAGCCCCACCGCGTTGCCCACCACTAGCGGTACCGCCACCGCACCGGCATACATCACCAGCACATGTTGCAGGCCATAAAAAAACATCTGCGTAACAGGCAGAACCTCATCAACGGATGCGGCCGAAGCCGATATAGCACTCTCTTTCATGAGCTCTCACTCTCCTGTGCGGGTCGGGTGACAAAAGGAGACGTCGATGTGCACCCAACCTTACCATGTAGCGCCTGCCCGCCAGGCTTGCTCTGCCAGGCGGGCGGGCGGGGTCAGTTCAGGGCATCCATCCTTGCCCATAGCCGTTTCGCCACCGCCTGCGCCTCGGCAAAGAGCGGCGCGCAGTCGAGGGTAAAGCGGCGATCCTGATAAATCATCCTGCCGTTAACCATCACGCTATGGACGCTGTTGGAACCAAGGCCAAACGCCAGATGCCCGGCGACATTGGCATCGATAAGCGGCGTAGGCGGCAGATAGTCGCAGATGGTCAAATCCGCTTTATACCCCGCTTCGATACGACCAAAGCGGGCGTTGAAGTTGCGGTTCAGCACCTCGTTACCGTTATAGAGCGCGCGGGCAAAGCTCTCTGGCCACAGCGCGCCGCCCGCATCGCGGTGCTTGAAGAAGGCGAACTTTATCTCTTCAAACATATCGGAGCCGATGCCATCGGTGCCGAGCGCAAAATGGCGAAACTGCGCCAGCCGGTGGTTATAACCGACGTGGTTGTTCATGTTTGAGCGGGCGTTGTGGATCAGAAAACCATCGTGAGCGTTGAGGAGCGAGATATCGATGTCGGAGAGATAGAGCCCGTGAGCGATAAGGGTTTTGTCGTCAATCAGGTTGTACTCTGCCAGCCGCTCCAGCGGATCTTTTCCGTAATGGTGATGACTGTGGGCGACATCATAGCGATCCTCGGCGACATGAATATGCAGCCCGCGCCCGGTCGCTTTCCGCGCCTCACTGAGCATCTCCAGCCCTTCGTGCGGCACGGTGAAGGGCGCATGGGCACCCATGCAGGCTTCGACCAGATAAGGCTCTTGCTCTTTTTGCCGTGCTGCGTCGATCTCCTGGGCAAAGCGGATATTCTCCTCCACGCCTTTGCACAACTCGCGCAGCCCCTCGTTGCGGTCGGTGGTCTCAAAGCAGGTCATGCCGCGCAGCCCCACGGTCAGGAAAGCGCGGCGCAGCTGGCTGAGTGAACCGGCGATATAGGTCGGCGAAGCGTGATGATCGATGACCGCCGTGCAGCCGCTGCGCACCGCTTCCAGCGAGCAGATAAGCGCGCTGTAGTAGAGCGACTCGGCATCGATGGCCCGGTCGAGCCGCCACCAGAGGTTTTTCAGCGTCGAGATAAAGTCGGGGCTGGGAGCGATTTTCGCCTGAATGCCGCGCGACAAACCGGAGTAGAAGTGATTATGGGCGCAGACCAGACCGGGCATCACCAGCCGGCCCTGCATCTCAATCACCTTTGCGTCCATATAGCGCTGCTCCAGCCCGCTATCGACGGCGAGGATCAGATCATCGTTAATCGCGATATCGACCTGCTGCCACACTTTCGCCGGAAAGAGCTGCGCGGCGGTGGCATTTTTCAGGATGGTGATACTCATAGTTCTACCTCGCTAAGCAGATAGTGATGGTGCTGGTGAACGTGGCCAATAATGCGGCACATCTCCTCCAGTTGCGGTGGCACCTCGCCGAAATGGCCGCCCGCATCGATATCGAGCTGCCACTGCTGGTCATGCTGACGGATATAGACGCGCTGGTTATCGATGAAAAAGCCGGGATTGCGGCTATTGAGGAAATCCTCTTCGAGGCTGAAGAGGGTCACTTTGTCCTGATAGGGTTTGCCCTGCCACGGGCAGAACTGCGCGCAGTTGCCGCACTCGTTGCACCAGGCATCGAGATGCAGGGTCTGGAAACGGTTATTGAAGCCGGGGATTGGCAGCGAGATATTTGCCCGGTTCGGGCAGACATCGACGCATTTGCTGCAAATGTAGTTACACGCCAGGCAGCGGCTCGCCTCCTGCGCGACAAACGCTTCGCGATCGGCATTGTCCACCTGCGCCAGGGCGATATCGCCTTTGCGCTGGTAAATCTCCGCCGGGTCAACATTGCTCCAGTATTTGCTCTGCTGATGGCTGGCGACACTTTCACGTGCGAGGATCGCCTCTGCTGCCCGCCGCGCATTACCGATAGCGGCAACAATCGACGCCGGGCCGTTTTGCACATCGCCAATCAAAAAGACGTTGGCAAGGCGCGTTTCACCATCGGTGTTCACCGCCACGCGGCCCTTCTCATCAACAGGCAGGCCGAATGCCGCCAGCGCCGCGCTATCCTGCTGCTCGCCGATGGCGGTGATTACGCTATCAACCTGCATCGTGCGTGTTTTCCCGGTGGCCTGCGGTTGGCGTCGCCCCTGGTCATCAGCCTCACCGAGCTGCATCACGCGCAGCGTCAGCGTGCCATCTGGCGCAAACTGCTCCGGATTGCTCAGCCAGGCGAATTCAACGCCCGCTCGACGCGCCTCCTCATACTCTTCGCGCCAGGCGGGCATCTCTTTGCGCGAGCGGCGATAAACGACGGTTGCCCGCTCGACGCCCGGTATGCACAGCGCCGCACGGGCGCAATCCATCGCCGTGTTGCCTGCGCCGATAATCGCCACATGCTTACCCGGCTGCAAAGGCTCGCCGCGGTGAAAGGCGCGCAGGAATGCCAGCGATGCGTAAATATTGGGGTTGTCGCGCCCCAGTTCCACCGCGCGGCTCTTATCCGCGCCGGTCGCCACCAGCACATAGTGAAAACCCTGCTGGCGCAGCTGCGCCACGGTCAGGTGTGGGTCGCAGCCGTAGACAATCTTCACGCCGTGCTGCACCACGAAATCAATATCGTGCTCAATCAGCGCCGGCGGGATACGAAACGGTGGAATGATATTTTTCACCACGCCGCCAGCGCTCGCTTCGCGCTCAAACAGCGTTACCGGATGCCCGGCGCGGGCGAGAAAGTAACCGGCAGCCAGCCCGGCAGGCCCGGCACCGATCACCGCCACTGGATGACGCGTGCCGGAGCCCGCCGGTTTATGCCAGCGGCGTTGGTACTCCTCCCACCCCTTTTCCAGCGCCACCTTTTTCAGCTCACGAATATTCACCGCGCTCTCATAATCAAGGCGCGTGCAGTTGTACTGACACTGGTGATCGCAGATATGGCCGGTCATCGCCGGCAGGGCGTTGCGCTGGTAAATCAACGCCAGCGCATCGGCGTAGCGCCCCTCGCCGAGCAGGCGAATATACTCCGGGATATCCTGTTTGATAGCGCAGGCGCTGACGCAGGGCGCAACATAGCAGTCTGTAGCGGGCAGCGGGCTGGCGACATCGATGCGATCGTCCGGCTTCCACGCTTTCTGCGTGTACTCCATGGTTATGGCGCGCTCGGCCAGCGCGTCGAGCCGCGCAACATCAATAGAGGTCATCTCCCAACCCTTCGACTGCTCCAGCTCGCGCAGACAGGCGGTAAGACGCAGGTAGCCGCCCGGTTTTAGCAGATCCGTTGCCAGCGTGATGGGGCGAATGCCGGTCTCGAAGATGTCGCGGATGGTGAGCTGGCTGGCACCGCCGGAGTAGGAGATGGGCAGCTTGCCGTCGAACGCGCGCGACAGCCGGGCGGCAACATTGATGGCGAGCGGAAAGAGGGCGCGGCCGGACATATACATCTCGCCGCCTGGCAATACGCCGCGGTTATTAACCGTGCCGAGGGTGTTGGTCAGTTTGACGCCGAAGCCGCGCTGCTGCTCTGCCGCCAGCGCCATCAGCCGCGTCAGCATCGCCACCGCCGGGGCAAACTGTAAGTCGTGGGCGAAGGACTCCTCATTGAGCAAGATCTCCTCGAAACCGCAGCGGTCGAGGATCTCGCGTACGCACCCGTAGCCCAGCAGCGTTGGGTTGAGTTTGACGAAGGTGTTGAGTCGCTTCTCCACCAGCATATAGCGGCAGATGGCTTCAATCTCATCCGGCGGGCAGCCGTGCATGGTGGAGAGCGTCACGCCCTGCACCAGCGTAGCGGGAATGCGCTCAGAGAGGGATTGCAGCCTGGCCGAGCGGGCATGGGGCGGCAGGCGGGCGAGAAAATCGGCGTTATTCAGGCAGTGATGCAGGGTGGTGCGATAGAGGTGAAATTTCGGCTCCGTTGAGGCATCCATCATACGGGCGATAAAGGTCTGCATCGGCGGCTGCTTGATCCCGTCGAGGTTGTAACCAACGCTCATATTAAAAATAAACGACTTCTCATCTCTCTTCGGCGTTTGCGGGAACACCGCATCGAGCAGGTGCAGCACAAACCAGGCTTTCAGATACTCATCCCAGGCTTTTGTCAGGGTGAACTCCGTCGACCACTCGGTATTAAAACCGGCATCTGCGGCATCAATACAGGGTTTTTCAATCTCGAGGCGGTCGAGGATCTGCACGGTTTTTAATTCGATAAAGCGCCCGCCGGTCAGCCAGGCGGTAATAATATTTTGCGCCAGCTGTGTATGCGGCCCTGCGGCCGGGCCAAGCGGGGTGGCGCAGCTTTCGCCAAATACCGTGATGGGCCGCGAATGAACGGTTGAATAGAATTGCTGTTCGGGAATGCCAAATATTGACCGCTGGCTCTGATACTCCTCAAAAATACGCGTCAGCAGTGCTTCAAACGGCACGGGGCGCATAATATCTCCCATAACCCTCTCCTCTGGCTTATTCAGATAAACGACATTGCCGCATTATTCTTCATCGCAGCGGCGGGGAGAGGGGAAGCAACAATCACACCACTCCTTGTTTAAGTGGTTGAAAGAGCGTGAAAGTGTGAGGTGCATCTAAAGTTGTGCCGGTTGCAGAGTCTCTGTTAAGTGGCTCTCAGGCCATTCTCAGGCGGGCGTGATTTTCATTTTCTCAAAAAGCGCAGAGAAAATATCAGAGTGATAATGTTCGACCTGCCGCTGCGTATTAAAACAGTCAGTTCTGATTAATTCTCAGGCAATTAAAAGACTCGTTTACGACACGGCTCACGCTTTAAAAAATAAAACGGCAGGCGAGTATAAATATTGCATTACTCAAAGGTGAAAAAGCGTGCCACGCGCGGAATAAATAACCTTGAGGATGTTATGACGATATTTGCAGAAGCAGCAAAACTTGAAGAGCAGAACCGGCCTTTTGCCCTGGCGCAGATTATTGACAGCCGTGGGTCAGCCCCCCGGCACACTGCGCAGATGTTGATTCGCGATGACGGCACGATTATCGGCACCATCGGCGGCGGCGTGATTGAGCGCCACGTTATCAGCGAGGCGCTGGAGGCGCTGCGGGAGAAAACCGCCCGCGTTTTTCATGGCCGTATGGCACGCAGCGGGCAGAATGCGGTTGGCGCGGACTGCGGCGGCGCCATGACGGTGCATATCAGCGTGCATGGCCTGCGCCCCCGGCTGGTGCTGGTTGGCGGCGGGCATGTTAACCGCGCGATGGCCCACGCCGCCGTGCCGCTCGGGTTTGATATCGCCGTCGGCGACACCTATCTACAGAGCCTCACTTCTGACGCCTTTCTCCCCTCCATTCGGCTGGTGTATGGGCAAACCTTTGTCGAGGTGATCGATAACCTCGCTATTCAGCCGCAGGATTTCGTATTGATTGCTACCCATAACCAGGATCGCGAGGCGCTGGAGCTGCTGATTGGCCAGCCGGTCGCCTGGCTCGGGCTGCTGTCGAGCCGGCGTAAAGTGCAATCCTTTCTGCGCCAGCTGCGCGATGCGGGCGTCAGCGACAGCGCGCTTGCCCGCCTGCGAGCGCCCGTCGGGTATGACATAGGTGCCGAGACGCCGCAGGAGATCGCCATCAGCGTGCTGGCGGAGATCCTGCAGGTGAAAAACCGCGCGGCAGGCGGGCTGCTTGGTCTCAACACGCCCGCACACCAACAGAGCGAAACGGTGCTCGCGGTCAACTGATCGGCTAAGGCCCGGCCGCTGGTTACTGGCTAATCAGCGTGCCGGTTTTCCCCTCAATGCCCGCTTTTGCCTGGCGTAGCTCGGTGATCAGCGCCTGGCGGCCCGGCCGCGAGCGGGCAAAAGCGACGGCGGCCTCCACCTTCGGCAGCATCGAACCGGCTGCGAAGTGGCCTTCGGCGATAAAACGCTCCGCATCCCTGACCGAAAGCGTATCAAGCAGCTGCTGGTTGGGCTTGCCGAAATGCAGCGCCACTTTTTCCACCGCGGTGAGAATGACCAACATATCGGCATCGATCATCCCGGCGAGCGTTGCGCTGGCCCAGTCCTTATCGATCACCGCGCTGACGCCGCGCAGATGTTGCCCCTCACGCACCACCGGAATGCCGCCGCCGCCGCAGGTGATCACCACATGGCAGGCGGCCATTAGCGCTTTTACCGTCTCTTTTTCAATGATGTCGACCGGTTTCGGCGAGGCGACAACCCGCCGGTAGCCGCGCCCGGCATCCTCCTTCATGGTGTACCCCTGGCGGATAAGGGCCTGCGCCTCAGCTTCCGAAAAGAAGGAGCCAATCGGTTTACCCGGCTGGCTGAAGGCGGGATCGTCTGCCGCCACTTCCACCTGGGTTATTACCGTGGCGACGGGAATATCGAGGTTGCGGGCGAGCAGGGCTTCGCGCAGGGTGTTTTGCAGATCGTAGCCAATATAGCCCTGGCTCAGGGCGACGCAGACCGACATCGGCAGCATCGGCGTATGCGCCTCGGTTCTGGCGGCGGCCTCGAAGGCGAGGGTGATCATGCCCACCTGTGGGCCGTTGCCGTGGGTGATCACCACCTGGTGACCCTGAGCGATCAGCTCGGCGATGGTCTGTGCGGTCTGCTGTAACGCCTGCATCTGCCCGGCAAGATCGCAGCCGAGCGCATTCCCGCCGAGGGCGAGAACAATCTTTTTCTTCATAACACACTCTCTGATAGCAACGGTTCCGCTGACGGGAGCGTAAGCGGCTGAAAAGGTTGACGGGGTAAAAAGCGCCCCTGTCCGGCGCTGCCGGTAAAGACGCCGTTATCGAAGATCACCCGCCCGCGCGACAGGGTCTGGCGGATCGCGCCCTGGCAGATAAACCCCTCCCACGGCGAATAGTCCGCATTGTCATGCAGCCTGTCGTGGCGAATGGTCGTGGTGCGCTGCGGATCGATAATCACCACATCGCCATCCGCGCCGGGGGCTAACACCCCTTTTTGCGGCCACAGGCCGAACAATTTCGCCGGGTTGGCGCTGGTGAGCGCCACGAAGCGCTCGGGTGAGATGCGTCCGGTCATCACCCCATGGGAGAAGAGCAGCAGCAGGCGGTTCTCCACTCCCGGCAGCCCGTTCGGGCAACGGCTAAAATCGCCGCCGGAGAGGGACTGACGCTGGGCCAGCGAAAAGGCGCAGTGATCGGTGGCGACGGTGTCAATTGCGCCATCGGCAATGCCACTCCACAGCGCATCATTGTGGCGGGCGTTACGCAGCGGCGGGCTGAGCAGATATTTCAGCGCGTCCTGGCGTTCGTAGCAGCGCTCGTCGAGCAGCAGATACTGCGGGCAGGTCTCCACCCACACTGGCTGCTGCTGGGCGCGGGCGAGACGCAGATACTCCAGCCCCAACTGATTGGAAAGGTGCACGATATAGAGCGGCGCATCACCGGCAAGCCGCGCGAGGTTAATCACTCTGGCAATCGCTTCGGCTTCGCACTCCGGCGGGCGGCTAAGAGCGTGGAAGCGCGGCGCGGTTTTCCCGGCATTGAGAAATGCCGCGCGGCGCTGGGCGATGGCGGCATCATTCTCCGGGTGGACGGTGGTCAGCGCGCCCGCCAGATGCAGATGGCGCATCGCCTGTAAAATCTCATCATCGTTCAGCTTGTACTGATAGGTGAGATAGAGTTTGAAGCTGCTGATGCCGCTCTCCACCATCATCGGGATCTCATCCAGAATGCCGTGGTTCACATGCTGGATCACGCCGTGAAAGCTGTAGTCGATCACCGCTTTATAGGCGGCATAGTTATGGTAAACCCCCAGCTGATGGCGCAGATGGCAGCCGGGCGGGCCAAAGCCCATATGATCGACCACTGTGGTGGTGCCGCCGCAGGCCGCCGCGCGGGTGCCGGTAAAGAAGTCGTCGCAGCTGCGGGCAAGCCCGGTATCAATATTGAAATGGGTATGGACATCGACGCCGCCGGGCATCACATAGCAGCCCGTGGCATCAATTACCTTGCAGGAGGCATCGGCCTCAATCGTGCCGGCTATCTGTTTAACCCGCCCGGCGTCGATAAGCAGATCCGCGCAGGCTCTCTCGTCAGCGTTCACGATAAGGCCATTTTTGATCAGTACGCGCATAGAGACTCCAGAATGCCCGCCGTGAAGTCAGGCGGGCATGAGATCGACAAATTACGCAGTCGCCAGCCAGCTCAGCGGGATCGCGGCATACATCGCCGCGCAGGTGACCAGATGCGATTTCCAGGTCTTCTCATTCGGCGCATGGGCTTCCGGCTCTTTACCCGGGCCAAAACCGATAACCGGAATGCCGTGCCGCCCCATAATCGAGACGCCGTTAGTGGAGAAGGTCCACTTATCGATCACCGGCGCGCTGCCGAACAGCCCCTCGTAGGCGTTATAGAGCGCACGCACGGTGAAGTGATCCTCTTCTACTTTCCACGTCGGGAAGTAGCACTCGGTGGGGTAGATAAGCCCGGTCCACGATGGGCGGTCATAGCTGTACATCGACACGACCGCTTCGGCCTTTTTCACCGCCGGCAGCGCGCGGATCTCCTCCAGCGCGCCCTCCCAGCTTTCGCCCCAGGTGAGGCGGCGATCGATAGAGATGGCACAACTGTCTGCCACCGCGCAGCGGCTCGGTGAGGTAAAGAAAATCTCTGACACGGTAAGCGTGCCTTTGCCGAGAAAATCGTCATTTCCCAGACGTTGCGACAGGCTCTCCAGCTCGCTGAGAATCGGTGCCATTTTGAAGATGGCGTTATCGCCACGCTCCGGCGCGGAGCCATGACAGCTGACGCCATGTACGTCGACACGGATCTCCATGCGCCCGCGATGACCGCGGTAGATCTGGCAATCGGTTGGTTCCGTGCTGACAACGAACTCCGGTCGAATACCGGACTGCTCGATAATGTACTGCCAGCAAAGCCCGTCGCAATCCTCCTCCTGCACGGTGCCGGTCACCAGCAGGGTGTACTCATCCTCAAGACCAAGATCTTTGATGATCTTCCCGGCGTAGACCATTGAGGCCATGCCGCCCTCCTGATCGGACGCGCCGCGCCCGCCGATCAGCTCATCGGTTTCGATGCCGTGATAGGGATCAAAGCCCCAGTTTTTGATATTGCCGACGCCGACCGTATCAATGTGTGCATCCATGGCGAGCAGCCGCGGGCCGTGGCCGATATAGCCGAGCACGTTCCCCATCGGGTCGATCTCCACTTTGTCGAAGCCGACGCGCTCCATCTCCTCTTTGATCCGGTGAATGACGCGCTTCTCATCACAGCTTTCGCTGGGGATGGCGATCATATCGCGCAAGAAGCGTGTCATTTCCGCTTCGTAGTGGTGTGCTTTTTCAACAATCTGTTTAAACGGGATAGCTTTAGCCATCGCTCTCTTCTCCTGTTATGGCGCTGACGCCGTGGAAGTTATTCAGCCGCCGGGTGCTTGCCTGCCCATACCACCTCGCGGTAGTGCTGCGCATCGGTATCGCCTTCGGTGCTAATCAGCAGCACCACTGAGTTATGATCAAGCTGTAAGCTCTTTCTCAGCGACTCACCCTGCGGGTGCAGCGGAATAGCGGCGAGCAGGCCTGCGCCGACGGCGCCGGATTCGCCGGAAATGATGCGCGGATCGTCACCCAGCGGGTTGCCGAGCACGCGCATGCCCAGCGCGGCGACGGCATCTTCACAGGCGATAAACTGGCTGGCGCAGTTGCGCAGGATTGTCCAGCCGAGCGGGTTGGGCTCACCGCAGGCGAGGCCCGCCATAATGGTCTCCATCTCGCCGCCCACTTTGACGATTTCGCCCTTTACGGCAGAGCGGTAGAGGCAATCGGCCCGCTCCGGTTCAATAATCACGCTGCGAAGATGCCGGGCGTCGAAGAGGTCGGCGAGGTAGTTCAGGACGCTGGCCGCCATCGCGCCGACCCCCGCTTGCAGAAAGACGTGAGTGGGGCGGGGCGTACCCATCGAGGCCATCTGTTCGATTGCCTCATCAATCAGCGTGGCGTAACCCTGCATGATCCAGGTGGGGACTTTGGTGTAGCCGGGCCAGGCGGTATCCTGCACCACCTCCCAGCCATTTTTTTGCGCCCTTTGCAGGGTAAAACGCACGGTATCGTCGTAGTTCATATCGGTGACGATACACTCAGCCCCAAGGCGCAAAATGGCATCGACCCGCGCCTGCGCAGAGCCTTTGGGCATATAGATAACCGCGTTCTGCCCAAGCTGCTGCGCCGCCCAGGCGACGCCGCGCCCATGGTTGCCATCGGTGGTGGTGGCGAAGGTGAGCTTCTCTTTGGTGCTTGCTTTGAAGTGCTCAAACGAGAAGGCGTTAATATCAAGATGATATTTTTCACACAACAGCTGTGCGATGGCATAAACGCCGCCGAGCATTTTGAAGGCGTTAAGGCCGAAGCGCTGCGACTCATCTTTCACCAGGATGGTGCTCACGCCAATGCACCCCGCCAGGGAGTTCAGCGCATAGAGCGGGGTTGGCTGGTAACCCGCCAGCTTTTGATGGAACTGGCGCGCCTGCTGCGCCTGCTGGCGGGAGAAGCGCGGCGAGGCTTCACCGCTAAAGAAGCGGTTTTCTGCAATATTGATACGCAATGGAAGAGCGGACATGTTCTAACCTTCTCCATAATGTCAGAAACAGTAAGTGGCCGACCGGGCTGCCGGACGGTTACAAAATGCGTTTTTGCGCGTCGGTAAACAGCTGTTCCAGCAGCTGGCCCGGCTCGGCATATTTGCGACAGAGGATCATCGAGGCGATGATGTAGGGCTTCCAGCTCGCCTCTTTGTAGGTGGCAATGCGATATTTTTCGAACACCGCTGCCGCGACTTCGCCTTCGTCGCAGGAGACGCCGCTGATATCCGCCGGCAGGCAGTGCATATAGAGCGCCTCGCCGTTGCGGGTGGTCGCCATCAGCGCCTCGGTACACTCCCACTCTTTATGGCGGGCGTTCTGCGCCAGGCAGTGCTGCTCAAGCGCTTTCAGCCCCTGATGATCGCTGGCGCGCAGCAGGTCAGTGCGCTGCTCCATCACCGTGTAGGGTGCCCAGGATTTCGGGTAGACGATATCGGCGTCCTTAAACGCTTCTGCCATATCATTGACCTGGCGGAAGCTGCCACCCGAGGCTGCGGCATTGCTTTTTGCCACCTCAATGACATCGGGGATCAGGTCGTACCCTTCCGGGTGCGCGAGGGTGACATCCATTCCAAAGCGCGTCATCAGCCCGATGATCCCCTGCGGTACCGAGAGGGGTTTGCCGTAGCTTGGCGAATAGGCCCAGGTCATGGCGATTTTTTTGCCCTTCAGCGCCGCCAGCGAGCCGAAGTGTTCGCGCAGCCAGGCGAGATCCGCCATCGATTGGGTTGGGTGATCAATGTCGCACTGCAGGTTAATCAGCGCCGGACGCTGCGGCAGCACGCCCTGTTTATGACCATCATCCAGCGCTTCGCCCACTTCACGCATATAGGCATTACCGGCGCCGAGATACATGTCGTCACGAATACCGATGGCGTCCGCGCAAAAGGCGATCATATTGGCGGTTTCGCGTACCGTTTCGCCGTGGGCAATCTGTGATTTCCCCTCATCGAGATCCTGCTGCGCGAGGCCGAGCAGATTGAGGGCCGAGGCATAGGAGAAGCGGGTGCGGGTGGAGTTATCGCGGAATACCGAAATGCCCAGCCCGCTGTTAAATACACGGGTGGCGATATTTTCTGAACGCATCGCCTTCAGTGCCGCGGCGACATTAAGCACCTGCTTTAGCTCATCCGGCGACTGCTCCCACGTCAGCAGAAAATCTTTCTCATGCAGATGCGAGCGAAGGGTACGGATCTCCTTGATTAATTCATTAACAGTTTTCATTTTGCAATCCTGATTAAGAATGACGGGCTTACGCGTGGCGGTGCGGTTGACGGGGTTGAGTGTGACGCGCGACGGCCAACGTGTAGTGGCACCCTAACAATAAGTGTGCCACTTCCCGCCGGCAGCGCTGGAGGGTGGGTAAAGGGCGGTAATTGTGTGAGATGAATCACGAATATATGCGATATTGCGCAGAAAAGAGGCAGTGCGCTGATGTGTGCCAACAGGCGATAGGGTTGCCATGAAAAGATGAAATGGAAGATGGGGGAAAAATAGCCGGGAAATAGCGGCTAAATTGATAAAGGACGCGGCCGAATTATCATATTGATAGCGAAATGTGATAGCTATTACATATTTACCATTCGTCACAAAGCGGTCGGGTGTGGTTATTCCGTAATAAGTGAAGGGGAGTGTTATCCTGCAGAAAAGGAAAGCAGAGCGGAAAATGCTGTTAAAAGTTTGTGAGCAATAAATAAGGAAGATTATGATTCCATCCACCACGCCCTCCATTTTGATGCAGATTCAACCTAAGATACAAAAATTCGCCGGAATGCTGGCGAGTGTTCTGCAACTGGAAGTGGAAATTGTTGATAGTTCATTATGCAGGGTCGCCGGAACGGGAATTTTTGATACGAAAATTGGCCGTAAATTAAATACAAGTTCACAACTTTTGCGCCACATAGTTGAGACAAAAAAGGAGAAAGTGGTTACCCATTCGCGCTTCGATCCCTTCTGTAACGGCTGCCACAGCAAGCAAAACTGCAAAGAGAAAGCCTTTATCGGTACCCCGGTTATCTATCATGGGCAGTGCGTTGGGGTGATCAGTCTGGTGGCATTAACCCATGAGCAGCAGGTACGTATTAATGACAATATCCAGGCCTTTTCAGATTATGTTCGTCATGTCTCGTCGATATTTGTCTCGCGCTTTCTTCAGGATCTCTCCAGCAACGATAATATTCAGAAAGTCTTTTTGACCATGATTGAATTTATGGATCAGGGCGTGCTGGTGGTGGGGCACGATCATAAAATTAAATTCGCTAACCCTTCGGCGTTGAAAATTATCGGTGAGTCCGCGGGAAATATGATTGGCAAGAGTATTCACTTTCGCCCGCTCACCTTTGAAGACCATTTTCGCCACGGCCATATGCAGCACGTAGTTTCATTTGATGATAAGAAAGAGCTTATTATTGGTCAGCTGCATGCAGTTCAGGAACAGTGGTTATTTTTAATGGCATTTCACCAGTCCCACTCGTCAGCAGAATTAAGCGCCGCTCACGAGGAGCCCTTAATTGAGAGCCTGATAGGGGAGTGCCGTCCGATGCGGCAGTTGAAAAAGCTGATTCGCCGCGTCGCGCCCGGCCCCTCAAGCGTCATGATTGTTGGCGAGAGCGGCACTGGCAAAGAGGTGGTTGCCAGAGCGATCCATAAGCTGAGCGACCGCAGCGTTAAGCCTTTTGTCGCCATCAACTGCGCGGCGATCCCCGAGCACCTGCTGGAGAGCGAGCTGTTTGGCTACGTTAAAGGCGCATTTACCGGCGCATCGGCTAATGGCAAAACGGGGCTTATTCAGGCAGCAAATCATGGCACCCTGTTTCTTGATGAGATTGGCGATATGCCTTTAACCCTGCAGGTGAAGCTGCTGCGCGCCATTGAGTCGCGGGAAGTGCAGCCCGTAGGCGCCTGCCACCCGGTGCCGGTGGATATTCGTATTATCTCGGCGACCAATCAAAATCTCGCGCGTGTTATCGCCGAGGGCAAGTTCCGCGAAGATCTCTACTATCGCCTGAATGTGATCCCGCTGCGCTTACCGCCGCTGCGCGAGCGCCAGGAGGATATCGAGCTGCTGATCCACTACTTCCTTCATCTGCATACGCACCGGCTGGATCTGGTCTATCCCGGCGTGGCACCGGAGGTGGTGGCCTTTCTGCGACGCTACCGCTGGCCGGGCAATATTCGCGAGCTGAGCAACCTGATGGAGTACCTGGTCAATGTTGTCCCCTCCGGAGAGGTGATTGATATCTCGCTATTACCGCCAAATCTGTTAAGCAGCGACAACGTCACGGGAGCCGGCGGGCGCGTCACTGCAGCGGCTGAGGCGCGGGCAGAGAGCGTTACGGCGCTGGAGGAGATGGAGCGGCAGATGATCTGTGACGCGCTTTCGCGTTACGGCAATAAAAAGCAGGCGGCGGATGTGCTGGGGATTGGTATCGCCACGCTCTATCGCAAAATTAAAAAGTATGCGCTGGAGGGGGTGTGAATAAAGGGGGAATAGGCGGGGGCAGAATATCAGTACGTATCTTCAGGAATCGAACCTTTAATCAATCTCATGATTTAGATGAGAAAAATTATATGAGTCATGTTTATTCCAACAGTTGTACCAACAAAGAGAGTTGATTGAATATTGACTTACTAAATCATTGAGACTTGCGTGACTTAAATAAGCCTGACAAGTTCGAGGCTTACTGACTATCCCATCGAACGGCAGGCACCCATCATTGCGGATGACTGCCCGATCATAGTTCATGGTATGAACACCTGGTTAATGTTCCAGGCTAAAGGCAAGCAGGGGCGATACAGAGGAGATACAAGTTCAGTGACATACCAGACCTTTATCAAAAAATAGTCACAGGCAGAGGATGAGTAATGAATAAATTTCTGCTGCTGGGTTCGCTTTCCTTTCTTGCCGGATGCACAGGACCCGGAGATCGTTTGCCAGATGTCGAGAATGCACAGGTCGACTTGAAAAACGGCGTACCTTGTCTGTTGTTCCATAGCAACTGACCTCAGTCGATGATGTACATGATGGCGTTGCACTGCCTGGTGGATTTTCTGATAAGGGCAAGCTGATTGCACCGATTGAGCTTCTTGTGGCTGGTGATTTGTCATCCGGTATGGCGGTTTTCCAGGCCTATGCACTCCATGTTGTCGTGCTGAAGCCTGACAGGATCGCCATACAGCCCTGACAGTAAATAAAACGTTCTCCGCCGGGACATAAAACCGCTTATGTCTCTGATGTATTCCTTATCGTTATTGCTGTGTTTCCCACATAAAGCAAAGCTATGATTTTCTGCCCCTTTTATCTCTTTCTCATCTAAAACCATATCGTTAAAAAGGCATGGGTATTTTAATCTCCCTGATATAGATGCAAACCAATACAAGATCCTTTTATTAACAATTATCCGTTTGTTTTTACTGCTGCGACATAAATGTTTGTTTTGTGCGCTTTTGGTAGTTCATTTCACTGCCATTACGGCGATACCTTTCATTAACATTTAGTGGAAAATTCTTAAGAAATTTCTCTATGCAAATTAAACATTTGTATTTCTGATATTAAGTCGATTATTATTCTCTTGTAGCGTGTCAATTACTTTAGTCTGAAAGTGCACACAGCGATAAACCGAGGGATGATGAGATGGCTGATAGTTTCCAGAATGAAGTGCCAAAGGCATCTATTAATCTAAAGCCTGGCCTGCATACAGGGGGAGCCAGCAAGAAAACCGCGCTCCCAATGAAATTACTGGTGGCGGCCAACTTCAGTAATCGTCAGGAGTCTGCGCCCCTGTCTGAGCGCAAAAAATCTTTATTGCGCCCGCGCAATGGAAGGGACTGCCTCCCTGTGTCAGGCCCGCGCCCATGCAGAAATTCTGCCGGAACACTGGCTGCTGAAACTATTGAAACAGGGCGTAGGTGACCTGACGGTGCTGGCACGGGGAAAACATGGGAGGTCAGTCACTTGCTGGCTTAAGCAGATAAAATATTAATATTACCGTGGTGCAGGAAAAGATAACCAAAATATTGTTTTTTTGAATGGTGACTTATGTCTTTATTATTAAGTAAATAGGCCTTTGATTTGTCTCAGTGTCCGACAATATCTTAAACAGGACCGGATGTACGTCATCGGAAGTTAAATGAAAACCGTTCAATGAATAATAAAGAATATAACAATTATTCCTCGCTGTCGTCAGTCATGGAAAATTGAGTATGAATCATTTTATATTTTTATTCTGAGTATCTGCGCAGTCATCGCGGGGGATGAAGACTGAAAAAATATCGAAGGTTTTGGTCACATTTCTCTGGGCTTTTTTTGAAGTTGCACGGTGATTTTGAAAATGGGATGCCTTGACATGACACGATCGTCAGAATAGTAAGTTGCGTAAGTACTAAAAAATTTCACGAGAGTTTTATTACTGGATTAAAGAATGCCATTCAATAAATGAAGGAGGAGGTAGTCACTATGGGTGTCTACGGTCAAAGATATGCAATGTTCATTTCTTTCGATGCCGTAGCCGTATCGGGTATTACGGTGGAAGCGTTGAAGATTTCACAAAGTCTTAAGCAGAAAGGTATTAAATCCTATCTTGATCTCGGTTACGATATCAAAGTCGATAAAGGCAATTTTAATAAACCCTACGGTCATGAACACGAAATTTATCACGATGTGTTTACGTTGACACGTATCAATGATATTACTTCTGTTCCACACTACTCTCCCGAGTTCATTAATAAAACCCATGCCGTGCTGATCGGAGAAAAGCTCGCTGTATCTCCTGAGGAAAAAGAAAATATTATTACAGCCGCCGAGGAATCATCACGGGCTTTAGCGGAGAGAATCGTTCTTCAGTGGGAACAACTGCAAATCAGTATCGTTATTGTTGAAAACGGTACGCTTCCTGAAAATATTATCTACACCAGAGCACTTTATTTCGCCATAGAAAAGTATGGTCGTCGTCATCAGCTTAAGAATTTCGTTATCTGGCGAGATCACGATCTGATGTGGAACAGCGAAAAAAATATTATGAAATACGGCTTGCCGCCGTACCACCATGCAATTAAGCCGGTGAAATCCCCCTTCATTAGTTACGTCACGCTGAACAACGATCTTAAAGAAAAACTGGAACACTGGTGCAATCGGGAAGTGAATATTCACGTCGTCAAAAACACCTACAGTTTTACCCCTCAGCAGTCCCTGAAAAATATTCGTACTTCGCTGAATATTCCTGCACAGGATATTGTCATCGCCAGAACAACACGCATCATTCCGCAGAAACGCCTGGATCGTGACGTAGTGCTGATTCAGCGTCTTAACCACCTGTTCAGAGAGCATAACATTGATAAAAAGGTGTGGTTGCTGATTGCTGGTGATACTCACGAACATCCCGCGCATACCGCAGATCTTGAACAATTAACCCATAGGCTGGATGTCAGTGCCTGCGTGAAGTTTCTTGGCCCGCTACACCATAATTTTATGCCGATGAGCCAGGGCAAAATCACAATTGAGGATCTCTATCACTCCTGCGATGTGGTCTCATTCCTTACCTCATGGGACTACGACAGCTATGGGAATCCGATCGGCGAAGCCATCAGTAGCCACCGCTGTTATATTTCCACCCACTACGAATACTACACAGAAGTTTACGGCCAGCACGGTTTCGAAGCCCCGGTAATGAAAATATCAGATGGTAAGGACGGTCTTCCTGACGAGGATTTTATCAATGAAGTCTTTTTACTGCTGACAAATAAACCGCTAATGGATCGAATTGCCGCGAAGAATTTTGCCATTGGCAAAAGAATACTTTCTAACAACGTTATGGATATTCTTAATATAACCGCACCAGGAGTAAATATGCGTGATAACATTTTTGTCTCAGTAGTACTGCCTGTTTACAATGAAAGTGACAGAATTTATGAGGTATTAACATCGTTATTCAATCAACAAACTCATGGCAGATTAATTACACATGATTCGTATGAAATCATTATTGTAGATAACAATTCTCATGATGATTCAGTTGAGAAGATAAATCAGTTCAAAGAAAGATATCCAGCTATGGATATTCATATTATTCAGGAGAAAATTCAGGGTGTCTCTTCGGCTCGTAAATGCGGTATGGATTATGCGTCCCTGCGCTCACGTGCTCGCGATGCCCGGTTGGGCAAAAGCAATAAGCATTATATTGTCTCAGCCGATGCGGATTGCACCGTTGATCCCTACTGGTTGCATGCGCTGATAGAAAAAATGATTGCTGATGATGGCGATCTAGGCACCTGTAATTATTACTACAATCGCGATGTTTTCCTGCAGCGGCCAAATCTGTTTCGAGAAATCCAGAAAACCCTGAGGTGCCGTGACGTTTCATTCTCGCTGTTTGGTGGCTTTCCGGACGGAAAGGGCTTTGCCGTAGAGCGCGGACTCTATGAAAAAATTGGCGGAATCGAAATATTTTATCAGCTGGAAAAAGGTCGCTTTGTCGAACATCTTTCCGACGACTGGGATTTTGGTATTAAAGTAATTGCCTTTGGCGGCAAACCGGTTTATGCCAAAGAATCTTTTGTTGAAATTAACAGCCGCCGCGTGGATACCATCATTGATGACGTGATTAACGGCATTGCTTACGGCAGCGACGGCATCATTATTATGAAAGACGTTCGTCCGGACGTTTCCCTGCAAAAAAAGGCCCTTGTTGATCTTAATGAAGAGCAGGCCAGACAGGGATGGGAATACTCAATAAAGGATTACATTCCGAAGAATATCATTCTGCCGGTACTGCTCAATCCGCATATTTTATTAGAAAATGAGTGCGTACGAGACTTTTTCTCACCTTCAGTTGCAGATCGGCTTTATCAGCGCATTCATGCCATTAAACGCGAAATGAGCATCATCGACTTCAAACCTATTCATAGCTATAAAACGCCGGCCTATCGGCTTTACTTTGAATTCCGCCACGAGATATTTGCTGCCTTGCGCAACGCGGTCGGGGAAGACATTGGCTTTGCACCGCCCCTGCCGGCCTGTTTTGACGATGTAGCTGAAAAAGATTTCGAACGCTTTGTCGGGTATTTCTGTGAAGATCGCGAGTCCGGTGAAGCCCATAACTACTTTGCCAATGGGGGGGTATTCTGATGGAGAATGACGCTATAGCATCATTAAAAGATCTCGATCCTGCCTACCCGGTTCCGGCGGTGTACCATTTTCTTGTACAGCCTGAAAACCAGGAATTTTTGAATTATGTCCACAAAGATCCATTTGGCTGCCACGTCTTTCCTGGTGATATCGAGAACTACCCGCTCGAGTCCTTTTTTTCCGATATGGAACAGGACATTCGCGAAGCAAAGCAGATCCATCTTTGGGCTTATATTCCTACCTGCCGGTATCGCTGCCATTTCTGCCAGTTCCCGACGGTTATTCTGAATCCTGAGTCAGCGTCGGCTGAGGGGATATTCCGGGATCTGGTTGATTACAATATTAAAGAAGCCAGGATGTGGCTGGAAAAAGTGCCGAGTCTGGCAAAGGCGGAAATTGGCGAGTTCAATATTTTCGGCGGCACGCCCTCTCTGCTCCCGGAGCCTGAGTTGCGCCGACTTATGGACTTCTATTACACGCATTTCAATTTCTCCGCAGCGACGCTTCGCTTTGAAGGCGAGCCTCGAACGCTGAACCGTGAATATCTCGGCATTCTGAAAGAGCTGGGCTTCAGCAAAATCAGCTTTGGAACTCAGTCTTTTAACGATGCCATCATTGTCTCCAGTGGCCGCCAGCACACCGCCGATGAGTGTGAAGAGACCATTCGCTCTGCTCGGGAACAGGGCATCGACTGGGTAAGCGTTGATCTTATCTACGGTATGCTGGGCCAGACCGTGGATGATGTGAAATACGATATGGAACGCATCCTGGCGCTTGATCTCTCGCATGTGGTATGTACCAAGCTACACATGGAAGAGTTCATGAAAACGCGCACCGGCGTTTCCGGAGAACGCGAAAGCCTCTGGCAAAAGAAAGGGCTTATCAGTACGAATGGTATGACCTTCCCGGGGCTGGGCAAGCAATACCAAATGCGTGAGCTGGTAGAGAAATACCTCAAAGAGAACTATCGCGAACACCCGACGATGTATTTCCACCAGAATCACCTCGAAGCTGAAAAATGGAAGGGGCTGATTACCGACCTCGATAAACAATATCCTGAGGTGGCTATAGGTCTGGGCGGCAGTTCAAAATGCACCCGCACTGAAGCCATTAATATCACCCACTATAAACAATATAAGCAGTACCTCGATGAGGGCCGTCTGCCGATTGAAAAAAGCCATGGCATCTCGCCCGGGCAGCGCGAAGTGAACGCTTTCAAAATGGCGCTCTCCACGTTGATCCCGGTTGATGACATCGTATTCTCGAAACGCTTTAACGGTAAAAGCTTTTTAAAAAACCACATCATCAAAACCACGCTGGAAAAGCTGCAGGAGAAAAAGTTGGTAGTTATCGAGCAGGGGGTAGTTACTCTGACGCCAGTAGGCACGACGCTTGTAGAAGCGATCATTAATACCCAATTCACCTTAACCGATGCCGGGCAGGAGTAAACCATGAACCATTCTTCAACCTCGCCGGTCTTCAGCCTGTATTATATCGCCATCGACACTGAAGCTGGAATTACTCCGCAGGCGTTTGAAACGTTTGTCCGCAACAAAGGTGTGCATATTCCCTGCTACCCGGGCTGGAGCTGGACTCTGCTTCGTGGGTTGCGCGGTGAACGTGCCGGGCAATATCTGATGTTGTTTGAAATTGAAAGTGCAGAATTGCGTGACCGCTACCTGAACGCCGACGGCAACCAGACAGCGCTTGCCCGGCAGTTCTGGCTACAACATCCTGAGGCAGAAACGCTGCTGGCTGAATGGCGTGGCTATGCCACCTTCAGCGAGTTACCAACGCTGTTCACCGATTATCGCCTGCTGGCTGAGAATAAAAAAAGCACCGTTCTGCCCGGGCCCCGCTATCAGCATCAGCCCCCTGTTGCGAGGGTAATTGGTATTCACAATCTCGCGCTGCGCCCGAACATCAGTGCAGAGCAGTTCGAAAATTTCATTGCAGATAATCATCACCGTATTGAAGATTATCCCGACTGGAAATTCCGGTTGTTAAAAGGAGAACGCGGTAACCGGCTCGATCAATATGTGGTTCTGATGGAAATCGCCAGCCTGGACGCGCTGGATATCTTTTATCCCGAACCGGATATTGCCACGGATGAAGCGGCTAAGTTTGCCAAAGCGCACCGGGATACCAAACAAATGTACGAAGAGTGGAAAAAGCTTGCGTCATTTTCCGGGTCACCGCAAATTTATACCGACTATATCTCGGTAGCTGAAAACCTTAATTAATCATTATGGGGATACGTGTCTGAAGGACCAGACACGATATAGAAGCATATTCATTCGCCATAAAACGTGCAATGAATTAACAGATATGAGTTGCTAACTTACTATGGAAATTAATTCAAAACCTTTCGTGGCGTATATTCAGTCACGGGAGCAGAATGCTACGCGCGCTATATTTTTTATTGCCGGGTTAGCGATGTCATCCTGGGCTCCGCTGATTCCCTTCGTTAAAACACGGCTTAATCTTAACGATAGTACTTTGGGGTTGCTGCTATTTTGCATTGCCGCTGGTTCAATGTTAATTATGCCATTTATCGGCAGTATAATTAAAAAATTTGGCTGTCGCCGCCTGATTATTCTTGGCGTGTTGGGACTTGCCGTTGATTTACCGCTGCTGATGCTATTTGACCAGCGCAGTACAATGGTAATGTCATTGCTGCTGTTCGGCACGTTTAACGGCATGCTCGATGTCGCGATGAACGCCCACGCAGTTGTTGTTGAGCAGGAAAGCGAGCAGGCGAAAATGTCCGGCTTCCATGGATTTTATAGTATCGGTAGTATCGTCGGGGCGGGAAGTGTCAGTCTCTTCCTGTGGCTGGATGCAACGCCTCTGCTTTCCGTTTGCGCAATCTCCGTTTTGTTGGCTCTGCTTCTTGCGACGTATTCCCGCTACATTTTGCCGAAACAGAGCGATGCGACAGGCGGCAAATGCGAAACGCTCCGCGTATTGTGTCATCCTCCAGTTCTGATTATCGCGGTTCTCTGTTTTTTTGTCTTTATGCTCGAAGGCGCAATGCTGGACTGGTCGGCGGTCTTCATGACGTCAGAGCGGGGGATGAGCGTTTCGCTTGCGGGCTTCGGCTACACTCTCTATTCCATCACTGTTGCTCTTGGACGCCTGAGCGGTGACCGGCTGGCTGGCTCTCTGGGTGGCAAATCTATGCTGTTGCTCGGTTGTGCTATTGCCTGCGCAGGAGTTGTGTTAATCGTCTTTACACGCTGGGGCGCGTTGCCAGGATTTATCCTGGTGGGGGCGGGACTGTCCAACATCATCCCCATCCTCTTCACATTAGCCGGAAACCAGCCGGAAATTTCACCCGATTTTGCTATCCCTGCCGTCACACTTTTCGGATACAGCGGCCTGCTTGCCGGGCCTGCTCTTATTGGCTTTATCGCCCACTATATCGGGCTCACTGTAACTTTCAGCGGCGCACTGTTACTGCTTTTTTTGGTGGCATTCGGTTCGCAGGTTGTTTCTCGTCAGCGTTAACTAAACAGGAATTTTTATGAGTCAATCTTCATCAGCAGTTTTCAGTCTCCACTATGTTGGCCTTAATCTGAAAAAGGGCGTCACCGAAGAGACATTCGAAACGTTTTTACAGGAGAAGGGTGTGCATATTCCAGCTTATCCTGGCTGGCGATGGACCCTACTTAAGGGCCTGCGTGGCGAACGTCAGAACCAATATTTGATGTTGTACGAGGCAGAGAATGCCGAATGCTACGCGCGCTACATTGATGACCACGGTGAGCAAACTGAGCAGGCTCGCGCGTTCTGGCGCGACCATCCTGAAGGTGTGGAGTTGATCGGCACCTGGAAGACCTTCGCAACATTTGGTGAATTGCCCACTATTTTCTCGACCTACAGGCAACTGGCTGAAAATGAACATAGTTCCCTGGCAGAAGGGGCAAATTATCAGCGTCGGGAGGGACGGGAACCGGTCAAACGCGTCGTAGGTCTGCATAATCTGGCGTTGCGTTCAGGTGTTTCGTCTCAGACCTTTGATGACTTTATCCTTAACAACGTCCACCGGATTGACGATTATCCCGGGTGGAAATTCCATATGCTTAAAGGTACGGGCGGTAACCGCATTGAGCAGTACCTGGTAATGCTGGAGATTGACAGCCTGGAATCGCTGAACTCTTTCCATCCCGGGCTGGACGTTTCCACTGAAAAATCACTGCAGTTCGTTAAAGAACACCAGGAAAGCGAAAGGATGTATGACGAATGGCGCGAGCTGGCCTCTTTTTCTGGTGCACCGCAGCTATATACTGACTACATAACTATCGTTGGTAGCCTCTAGCCTGGTATTCCCCTTCTCCTGACAGAGAAGGGGAACCTCACGATGAAAGCAGTTTTTCCGTCGTTTCCCCATTTTTGATATCAAAGATCGAACACGGGAAGACCTTAAGTACTGCATTAACGGCAATAACCATTGATATGCACAGTATGAACCGGGGCAGTTTCACCATTCTCCACTGGACTGGTCCGCATTTCGATTGCCGCTTTATTTCACTGAAAGAGATGTGCAAGTTCTAATTGAACAAATGAATAGTGTGCACACTAAACAAATTTTTGGGGCCTCGTTTTTCATTGAACAGGATAAGCCTCCACTAAGTCCCCAGGTCTTTATTGATTCACCTTGAAATAGGTAGAGATCAGCTGACGTCGCATAGCCAGAATAGAGGGATTATCACTGATAAGAAGAGGGTTTTATTGAATTTGGTAGATGTCAGGCGAGGTGTGTATGGTGTCCCCTGCAGGAATCGAACCTGCAACTAGCCCTTAGGAGGGGCTCGTTATATCCATTTAACTAAGGGGACGCAGAGCGGGGCCATGAATTGGCGTGCGTATGCTACCGTAACTGCTTGCTGCGCTTCAAGGTTTTTGTTCCCTGTTCGCGGCGATAAGCATCGGGATGCCAGCGTAAAATGGCATCCCTCTGTATCAGGCCTTTTTTAATAAGTACTTTCTGAAGAGTGAACTGAATTTTTTCTCTAACAAATAGTATGAAATAACAGCAAAGATAAATGAGAGGATCACTGCGAGCACAAACAGCATTACACCGCCCCAGGCAGATTGAGTATGGTGCAGCGCTTTGCCGAGCAGCGATTTCGCACGGTAGTGAACAAGGTAAAGGGAGAAAGAAATTTTCCCGGTATAGAGCACCGGCTTCGGTGCCCAAAAAGTGTATTGCGCTTCGTGGTTGGTCAGGGAAAAGACCAGTGCAAAAGCGGCGAAAATATAACCGAGGCCGCCAATTTTGCTGTAATGGGTAAACAGAATAGAGAGAAACAGCGCGAAGCTGAGCACGATTAAGGCAATGCTGACACCTTTCCCGTAGGCGATCTTTTTATTCACTACCAGCCAGCCAATCAAGGTGCCGACAAGAAATTCCAGCATCAAACTGTTGGTTATGGTGGCGAGATAGCCCGGATAGTTATAGTGGTTTGAGGGTGAAATTGCCACGTTATGTAACCAGGCGGGAATGGCAACTGCCAGGGCCAGAATCATAAACAGCACACTGTTTTTGCGCGTTTTAAACAACATGCAGAGGGTAAACAGTGTGTAGAAGATAAATTCGTAGTTGAGCGTCCAGCCAACAAACAGTTTAGCAACACCAAACCAGGGGGCGATTTGCGTCGTGTCTAACGGAATAAAGAGCAGTGAGGTGGCGGTTTGCAACCATGACTCAACGCTATTGCCTGCTACCAGCAGCGTAATGGCGAAATAGGGAGGAAAGACACGGCAAAAGCGCTTAATAAAAAAGCGTTTCGCAGAGGAAAAACCGTCATTATCGTCGCGGGTAATGTAGTAAATAATAAACCCGCTGATGACAAAGAAGAGATCGACGCCGATATCGCCATTGAGAAAAAGCCGATCGCCCCAGCCCGGAAGCGACTGATTAATAAAACTTTTAAAGTGAAAGCACATTACCAATACCGCGGCTAACGCTCGCATTGCCTGTATTGACCAGAAATTTCTATCCGTCATCACATCATCCGTTTCTTATGAGTTATTACCGCCGCGTGTTTTTTATTGTGATGTCGCGAACACGCATTTTAAGCATCATTAAGTGAATTCAGAACCGGGGCTAAATGCCCAAAAAGAAGCAAACCTCCCCACCATTACCGCGTGGGGAGGTGAAAAATCACAGTGAAACCTTTTCTACATGACCTTCAGGAATATGGCCGTAATACCAGTGCTCGCCATTGATTTTCGCCGATTTGAGTTTCTCGGCCGCAAGCGTACGGCGCGCCTGACCCACTTCAACGGTGACCGGTTGAGTAATCGGCTGCGGGCTGATGATAATTAAATCACCCTGCGCGTTGCTGTAGGCGATGACGGTGTTCGTTACGCGGATCACCTCGCCATGAGCAATGGCGGAGTAATCAAAGTCCACCGTTTCAGGGTAAATATTATCAACACCAAAATATTGGCCGTAGATCTCAGGATCGTGGAACAGGCCAAACTGGCCGCCGCTATTCTGCATTTTAATAAAGTAGTAATCGGGAATGGTGATCTCTCTGTTTCCCTGTGCGGACTCGTTTTCGATAATGCTCATCCGCACCTGCTCTTGCAGCGCAATGTGCGTATAGCTTTTATGCATCAGCGTCCATGACCAGGCGAAAGTGCCCGCGCAGAGCAGGGTGATAATTGCCGTGCAAATAACGGCTTTTCTGACGCCGCTCATTAAAATGGCGTAGGCGATAAAAGCGATGGTCAACAGGAAGAACATAAAGGTGCCGTTGACGACCCTGTCCGGGTAGGAGGGGGAGGCGAACATAATCAGCACCGTGCCGACGCCAAAAACTGCGGTCAGGATAGCAGGCAGTACCGTGCGGCGGGTAATTTTCGCTTTGACCTCTTTATTAAAGAGAATAACCAGCACTAACAGCAGCAGCACAACATAGCTAATCCAGATTAAGGCCAGATGATTATGCACCCGCTCGGTTAAGTGAATGGTAATGCGCTCCAGTAGCGGTTTACCGTACCAGTAGGTTTTACTCGCCGCGCGCACGAAATTACCTGGCGAGAAGATCAGCGTACAGGAGCCTGCCAGCGCGGCCAGGGCATAGAGGATTTTGTTTTTAGCTACCGATTTCGCCGTGACCCTTTCATAAATAATGGCCACCACAGCGAGGAGCACGACAAAAGGCGAGACGCTCTCATTTGAGCAGCCCGCCATAAACGCGAGCACCATCAGTAAGGGATTAATGGTCTTAATATTGTCGACGGTGATCCGGTAGAGATAAAAAATCCACGCGGCGACAAACAAATTTGTCCAGAGGTAGTTGGCGGCACCTACCAGCCAGAAAGTGGTTTGCCCTAAGTTGGGGTTAGCAATCCAGTAGGTACAGAAGACCAGCGGCAGCAAAATATTATCGCTTTTTTGCCAGCGCAGGGTTTTGCCCGGCGTTTTGGCAATGAAATAACAGAAGGCTAAAGCCGCAAAAGCGGTTGAGAAAGCGTAGACAAATTGTGACTGGGTAAAGAGGATCAGCGCGCTGGCGTAATCCGCCACGATCCTGCCGCTCCAGGTCATATACCATTGGTAATGGCTGGCAGGGGAAATACCCAACAGATAGTAGCGGTAATCATCTGAGTGAATGGGCGTCAGCCACTCAATGGCGAACAGGCTCGCAAAGGCGAGCGCAATAAGCAGAGCTTTATAAGATTTCTCTAACATAATAATTAACGTTCCAGGGTTCTTTTTCTGTTCTTAATAAGATAACGCGGTCTCTGCTTCACTTCGGTATAAACGCGCCCGATATATTCGCCAAGAATACCGATGCCGATAAGCTGAATACCGCCTAAAAAAAGGATGGCCGTCATCAACGAGGGATAACCGGGCACCGGGTTTCCCCATAACAACTTATCGAGCACCATCCAGATGGCGTAGAAAAAGGAGAGTAACGAGACGCTAAGTCCGATATAGGTCCAGATACGCAGCGGGAAGGTGGAGAAACTGGTGATGCCATCAAGCGCAAGATTCCACAGCTTCCAGCCGTTGAACTTTGACTTACCGGCAACGCGGTCAGCGCGAATATATTCAACGATATCGGTGTTACCGCCCACCCATGAAAGTATGCCTTTCATAAACAGATTCCGTTCAGAAAGCAGTTTGATATTTTCGACCACCTCGCGGGACATCAGCCGAAAATCACCGACGTTCTCTTCTATCTGCGGGTCGCTGATCTTATTGTGCAGCTTATAAAACCACTCAGCCGATTTACGCTTCATTCTGCCATCGGTTGAGCGATCGCTACGCTTCGCCAGTACCATATCGGCACCCGCCTGCCACTTCGCAATCAGATGGGGGATCACCTCAACCGGATCCTGTAAATCGACATCCATCGGAATAATGGCCTCTCCGGTCGCATGCTCAAGCCCGGCAAATAAGGCCGGCTCTTTGCCAAAATTACGCGTGAAGGATAACGGCACGACGTGCGGGTCGGAGAGCGCGAGGGTGTTAATAATGGTTTCGGTGGCATCTTTGCTGCCATCGTTAATAAAAACCAGCTCAACGGTATAGGGTTTTAAGGCGTCAAAGCCGCGCACCGTTTGATAAAAGATGGGTATCGCCTCTTCTTCATTAAAGACGGGAACCACCAAGGAGATTTTCATTTCGCATCCCTGAAAACAATTAACTTTGACCAGGCGAAGCCGCACACCAGGCTGATAACGGAAAAAAGAATCAGCGTCACGATAGGCGGCGTGCCGGAGTGATCGGCAAGCCAGCCAACAGCCACGCTCAGCATGCCCATAAATCCGACATACATCAGATAACGCCCGGCGGTGGTCGATGATTTGAAGGTGAATTTGGCATTAGCGAAAAAGCTAAAACTGACCGCAACAATAAAACCGGCAAGGTTAGCCAGCGCCTGACGCAGGGTGAAACCATAAACGCACAGACAAAAAATAAGCCAGTGCAGAGCGGTATTTATTAAACCAACAGAGGCGTAGGTAGAAAATCGTTTAAACATAATTCTGGGCAATGAGTCGCTGATGCCGCGAGTGTATCAGACAACCCCTGGAAGGTCATTAAAGGGCGCCAGTCCGCGAAAATCAGCGCTCATTGCTCAATGTGATATATCACTGCAATTTATCTGTCCCTGGCCAATTACGCTTTTTCACGCGCCTGCTTCTCCTCTTTCGCTTTGGCTTTCGCCTCCGCTTTGCGAGCGTTGCTCATATCGTTGCGGATCTGCGCATGGCTGAGCAGGGCGAAGATAAAGGTGCCGCCGCAAATATTCCCGGCGAGCGTTGGCAGGGCGAAGGGCCAGAGAAACTCGCTCCAGTGCAGGGTGCCGTTAAATACCAGGTAGAAGATCTCCACGGCACCGACCACGATATGGGTGGTGTCACCCAGTGCGATAAGCCACGTCATCAGAATAATCACCACCAGTTTTGACGAGCCCGCAGCCGGGAACATCCACACCATGGTGGCGATGATCCAGCCGGAGATGATGGCGTTGGAGAACATCTCCAGCGGTGTGTTCTTCATCACGTCCATGCCGATTTTGACAAAGGCGTCGCGGGTGGCTTCATCAAAGATTGGCATAAACTCAAAGGCGAACGCGGCCACGGCGGTGCCGACCAGGTTACCCAGCAGTACCACGCCCCACAGGCGTCCGAGCAGACCCATATTTTTCCAGCTTGGGTTTTGCATCACCGGCAGAACGGCGGTGACGGTGTTCTCCGTAAAGAGTTGCTGACGCGCCATGATGACGATAATAAAGCCGAAGGTGTAGCCGAGGTTCTCAAGTAAAAAGCCGCCGGGAATGCCCTCCAGCTGCACATGAAAAATGCCTTTTGCCAGTAACGAGGCGCCCATCGATAAGCCTGCGGCAATCGCCGACCAGAAGAGCGCCATTGCATCACGCTCCATCTCTTTTTCGCCATCCTGGCGAATATGTTCATGGATCGCCATCGCCCGCGAGGGCAGATGCTCCTCATCAACCTCTATTTCCTCGCCGCGCTGCTTCTCTTCGCTTTCGACTTTAATGTCATCGCTGTGCTGGTCGATCTTCTCTTCTTCTATTTTGTCCACGAAGGCCTCACTTTATTGATTCTTGTGCGTTAAGCGTAGCGGCTTTCTCCCTCTATTCAGGGCGGTATCCTCCGAAATTATAGTGAAGAGCAAAAAAGGCGATAGATTGCCTGGAAACAATGTATAAGATTATTAACACGCCGCACCGGCAACTGCGGCTATGCTGAAGTGAATCACACAGACCACGACATAGACATCATAAGACGCGCTGTTACAATGCGTTGCATTTTGATGAATGGCCTCGAAGAAGGCCGTATTCTGCAGGGAGATCATGATGAAATACCGCCTGTCGGCGCTTGCGCTGGCCACCACTGTGCTGGTCGGCTGCGCCAGCTCGAATGAGACGCAAGGGCGCTCGGACCCGTTAGAAGGGTTTAACCGCACCATGTATAACTTCAACTTCAACGTGCTGGATCCCTATGTTGTCAGACCGGTTGCCGTTGCCTGGCGTGACTATGTGCCGCAGCCGGCGCGTAATGGGTTAAGCAACTTCACCAGTAACCTTGAAGAGCCGGCAGTGATGGCGAACTACTTCCTGCAGGGCAATCCTTATCAGGGGATGGTTCACTTCACCCGCTTCTTCCTTAATACTCTTTTAGGGATGGGCGGTTTAATGGATGTGGCCGGGATGTCGAACCCGAAACTGCAGCGCGAAGAGCCGCACCGTTTCGGTAGTACGCTGGGTCACTATGGCATGGGTTACGGCCCCTATATGCAACTGCCGTTCTATGGCAGCTTCACCCTGCGTGAAGATGGCGGCGATATGGCAGATACGCTCTATCCGGTGCTCTCCTGGCTGACCTGGCCGCTCTCCGTAGGTAAATGGACGGTTGAAGGCATCGAATCGCGCGCCCAGCTGCTCGACTCCGATGGCCTGCTGCGCCAGTCTTCCGACCCCTATATCCTGGTGCGTGAAGCCTATTTCCAGCGCCACGATTTTATCGCCAACGGCGGCAAGCTGAAGCCGGAGGAAAACCCTAACGCACAGGCGATTGAGGGTGATTTAAAAGATATCGACTCGGAATAAAAGCCCAATAAAAAAGGTGAGCCAGACGCTCACCTTTTTTTATCCCTGCGCGCTTATCAGAAGGCGTAGTTAAAGTTGGCACCATACAGCCAGGCGCGCCCTTCAGATTTGAAAGTATATTGCCCTTCGGTGAACTTCACTTTCTGACCATGCATGTAGGAGACGCCGACATCGACAGAGGCATCTTTGTTAAATGCATAGGTCGCACCGGTGCTCAGCCAGAAGCGATCCTGGTCCGGAATGGAGATAGAGCGTTTATCGGCAGGAACCGGGCTGTCATCAAAGGCGATACCGCCGCGGAAGGTCCAGTTATCATCCATGTAATAGGTGGTACCGAGCGCGATACGGTAGGCGTCTTTAAAGCCCTCTTCTTTATAGAAGAGCTGCTGACCCTGGCTACCCGTCGCTTTTAGCTGCTGGAACTGGCTCCAGCTGGTGTAGGCCAGGCTGTAGTGGATCGCCCACTGCGGATCGACACGGTTATAACCCGATACTTCCCACATTTCCGGCAGGTTGAGCGTCAGCGAGCCAGGAATGGTTGCGCCGCCTGTTGCGACTGGCAGACCTGTCAGGCCAAGCTGCTGGCCCAGCACGTTAACTGCGAGCGGCAGGTTGCTCTTATAGTCGCCGTCGAAGTCAACTTTCACTTCTGAGCGGTAAGTCAGACCCCAGCGGTTATTTTTATCCAGTTCATAGAGGATACCGGCGTTCCAGCCGAAGCCCCACTCATCGCCTTTCAGATGTGCAATCTGCGTATCAGGCGAAATCAGTCTGCTCACGCCAAAGGCATTGCCGGTTGCTGCATCAACTTGCTGCGGCAGATCACCCGCGTAGCGTTCAATTTTCGCGCGTGCATAGACCGCGTCAAAACCGAGGCCGAAGCTCCAGTTGTTATTAAGACGGTATGCACCGCTGAGGTTCAGGTTCAGCGTTTCGAGATCGGTTTTACCGCCCACGGAGCCAGCTGAATAGTTGTTGTTGAACTCTGTTGCCAGGCCGTAGTTGGAGGTGACGGATGCGCCCCAGCCAAACTGATCGTTAATCGGCGCAACAAAGTGCAGGTTCGGCACCCATGCCGTCGGTGCGATATTGTCCTGGCTGGCGTTATTGAAACGAGAGCTGCCAGTAACATCCACGCCCGGATCGACAAACACCGCGCCGCCGGAGAAGGTCGGGCGATCGAAGGTGGTAATCAGCGCCGGGTTACGGCTGGCGTTGCCGGCATCATCAGCGATTGCGCCTTCACCAGAGTAAGCGCGACCGAGGCCGGAGGCGGAGAATTCATTGAGTTGAAAGCCTGCGGACCAGGCCTGGGTAGAAACGAGTGCCACTGCGACTGCCAGAGCAGACTTGGTAAAACGGGTTTTCTGGCTCATGACCATAACCTCATTCGAAGCGAGTTATTTTTATACAAACTTTTTTACGCCTTGTTAAAGAAGCGCGAAGTGTAGGGTCTGAGCTACCGCAGAGAAATCAGACCAGTGGCGAGAGTATAGGTCTGACCAGAACTAATGTTGCAAGTATGTAATCAAGATTTTTCAATTGTGATCTCCGAAACGGGATCTGCGTGGCAAATTTGGCCGTAGCACGGATCCCCGTTTTCGGTAGTTTTTGTTTTAGATCATTTTTAATTGTGATTTCGGTCACTTAAGGCCGTTCCGACGATTAACGACTGGAGCGACCCTGCGCGGCGGCGTAAAATATGCGCAATCTTGACCTGGCACCCAGGGTGCGAATTTAGAGGAAATCTTCTATGAGTAAATGCAGTGCTGATGAAACCCCGGTTTGCTGCTGTATGGATGTCGGAACCATTATGGACAACTCCGACTGTACCGCCTCTTACAGCCGCGTATTCCCTAACCGCGCCGACGCTGAAGAGACGCTGGCGGCGCTGAGCGCCAAAGCGCGCAGCGTTGAGTCTGAACCGTGTGAAATCACTCCGACTTTCACCGAGGTGGCAGAGGGCGTTAAGTTGGATATCGATTTTGTTTTCGCCTGTGAAGCGGAAACCCTGATTTTCCAGCTTGGTCTGCGCTAAACCCCTCGCTTAACGCTCCCCCTCTGTGGGAGCGTTTTTTTATCCGTTTATCTGTGCCTTAGCTCCCATTTTTTCCTCCCTGCCATTGGCTAAATGTAAAAGATTGGTTAAGACTGTTATCAGGTCAGACCACTTTATTGATTACGTTGTTAACAGGGGAGTGTTATGAGTCAGGCGTTACCGCTTGTCACCCGTCAGGGCGACCGCATTGCCATTGTCTGCGGGTTACGGACCCCATTTGTCCGCCAGGCAACCGCGTTTCACGGCGTGCCGGCGATCGATCTCGGCAAAATGGTGGTGGGGGAGATGCTGGCGCGCAACGAAATTTCCCCCGAAGTGATCGAACAGCTGGTCTTCGGCCAGGTGGTGCAGATGCCAGAAGCACCGAATATTGCGCGTGAAATCGTGCTGGGCACCGGCATGAGTGTGCACACTGACGCCTACAGCGTCAGCCGCGCCTGCGCGACCAGCTTTCAGGCGGTGGCAAACGTCACCGAAAGCCTGCTGGCCGGCACTATCCGCGCCGGTATCGCCGGTGGGGCTGACTCCTCTTCTGTACTGCCTATTGGCGTCAGTAAAAAACTGGCGCGCGTGCTGGTGGATGCCAACAAAGCGCGTACCGTCGGGCAGAAATTTAAACTCTTCTCGCGCCTGCGCCTGCGCGATCTGTTACCGGTTCCGCCTGCGGTTGCTGAGTATTCAACCGGACTGCGCATGGGCGATACCGCCGAGCAGATGGCGAAAACCTACGCCATTAGCCGCCAGGAGCAGGATGCGCTGGCGCACCGTTCTCACCAGCTTGCCGCGCAGGCCTGGGCCGAGGGCAAGCTGGCGGAAGAGGTGATGACCGCTTATGCGCCACCGTTCCGCGACCCGGTCGGGCAGGACAATAACGTGCGCGGCAACTCCAGCCTCGCCGATTACGCCAAACTGCGCCCGGCCTTTGACCGCAAACATGGCACCGTTACCGCGGCCAACAGTACTCCGCTCACCGACGGCGCGGCGGCGGTGATCTTAATGACCGAATCACGCGCCAGAGAGCTGGGTCTTGTGCCGCTGGGCTATCTGCGCAGCTACGCCTTTACGGCGATTGGCGTACAAAAAGATATGCTGCTCGGCCCGGCCTGGGCAACGCCGCTGGCACTGGATCGCGCCGGATTAACCATGGCCGATCTGACGCTGTTTGATATGCATGAAGCCTTTGCCGCCCAGACCTTAACTAACCTGAAACTGATGGCCAGCGATCGTTTTGCCCGCGACGTGCTCGGGCGTTCGCAGGCCACCGGAGAGGTGGATGAGCGTAAATTTAACGTGCTTGGCGGCTCAATTGCCTATGGTCACCCCTTTGCCGCCACCGGTGCGCGGATGATCACACAAACCCTGCATGAGCTGCGGCGTCGCGGCGGCGGTTTCGGTCTGGTCACCGCCTGCGCGGCGGGAGGATTAGGCGCGGCAATGGTTCTGGAGGCGGAATAATGACGGTTTCTGCATTTAACCTTGATGTGCGCCCCGACAATGTCGCGGTCGTCACCATTGATGTACCCAATGAAAAGATGAACACCCTGAAAGCGGAGTTTGGCGCCCAGGTTCGCGCCATCTTAAAAGCGATCCGTGATAACCGTGCGCTGCGCGGCGTGGTGTTTATTTCGGCAAAGCCGGATAACTTTATTGCTGGTGCCGATATCAACATGATTGGTCGTTGCCAGAGCGCGAAAGAGGCAGAAGAGCTGGCCCGCCAGGGTCAGAAGATCATGGCGGAGATCCATGCGCTGCCGATCCCGGTTGTCGCTGCTATCCACGGTGCCTGTCTCGGCGGCGGCCTGGAGCTGGCGCTGGCCTGTCATCGCCGCGTCTGTTCGGACGATGGCAAAACCATCCTCGGCCTGCCGGAAGTGCAGCTCGGTTTGCTGCCCGGCTCCGGCGGCACCCAGCGTTTGCCGCGTCTGGTTGGTCTCAGCACTGCGCTGGAGATGATCCTGACCGGCAAACAGCTTCGTGCGCGCCAGGCGCTGAAAGTGGGGCTGGTCGATGATGTGGTGCCGTACGATATTCTGCTGGAAACGGCGGTCGAACTGGCGCAACAGGAGCGTCCGCTCAGCCGCCGTTTGCCAGTGCGCGAGCGTATTCTCGCCGGGCCGCTTGGCCGCGCGCTGCTGTTCAAGATGGTGGCGAAGCGCACTGAGCAGAAAACCCACGGCAACTATCCTGCTGCGCCGCGAATTTTATCGGTGATGGAAACCGGTCTGGCGCAGGGGCGCAGCAGCGGTTATGAGGCGGAGGCGCGCGCCTTTGGTCAACTGGCGATGACGCCGCAATCGCAGGCGCTGCGTAACATCTTTTTTGCCTCGACCGACATTAAAAAAGATCCTGGCAGCGCGGTGGCTGCCGCGCCGCTGCACACCGTCGGCATTCTTGGCGGCGGGCTAATGGGCGGCGGCATCGCTTATGTCACCGCCAGCAAGGGCGGGTTGCCGGTTCGCATTAAGGATATTAATGCGAAAGGTATTAACCACGCGCTGAAGTACAGCTGGCAGGAGTTAGATAAAAAGGTGCGTCGCCGTTTTATCAAACCCGGCGAGCGCGACAGCCAGATGGCGAAGATCTCAGGCTCGCTTGATTACCGCGGCTTTGCGCATCGCGATGTGGTGATCGAAGCCGTGTTTGAAGATCTCTCACTCAAACAGAAGATGGTCAGCGAAGTGGAGGCGCACTGTGCACCGCATACCATTTTTGCCTCCAATACCTCCTCGCTGCCTATTGCGGATATCGCCGAAAACGCGACGCGTCCCGGAAAGGTGATCGGATTACATTTTTTCAGCCCGGTAGAGAAGATGCCGCTGGTCGAAGTGATCCCGCACGCCGGTACGGATGAGCAGACCATCGCCACCACGGTGAAGTTGGCGAAGAAGCAGGGCAAAACGCCGATTGTGGTGGCCGACAAAGCGGGCTTTTACGTTAACCGTATTCTCGCGCCCTATATCAATGAAGCGATGCGCCTGCTGAGCGAGGGCGAGCCGATCGAGGCTATCGACCGGGCGCTGGTGAAGTTTGGTTTCCCTGTAGGGCCTATTCAACTACTGGATGAAGTGGGCATCGATACCGGGACGAAGATCATTCCGGTGCTGGAGGCTGCATATGGGGAGCGTTTTAGCGCGCCTGCAACGCTTGTCTCCGCGATCTTGAATGACGATCGCAAAGGGAGAAAAAATGGCCGCGGTTTCTATCTTTACCCGACAAAAGGGCGTAAAAGCAAAAAACAGCCTGATGCCTCGATCTACCGCTTAATCGGTGTGTCGGCGAAAGGGCAATCTTCGGCTCAGCAGATTGCCGAGCGCTGCGTCCTGCTGATGCTTAACGAAGCGGCGCGCTGTTTCGATGAGCAGGTGATCCGTAGCGCGCGCGATGGCGACATCGGTGCCGTTTTCGGTATTGGCTTCCCCCCATTTTTAGGGGGTCCTTTCCACTATATGGATACGCTGGGCGCGGCAAGCGTCGTGGCGTCGCTGCAGCAGATGGAGGCGCGTTTTGGGGCACGATTTGCACCGTGTGAAGCCCTGTTACGCATGGCTGAGGAGGGGAAACGCTTCTGGCCGACAGCGGAGTGTGAGCCTGTAAGTTAAGGTCGAAAAAAGTAAATTTGTTATACCTCATGGCCTTCGCGGTTATTTCATAAACAGTGATTGACTATACTTGCGCCATTGAGGTAAAAAACAGCGTTTCATTCAACGAATGAATCAGGCAAAATGCCCGGCCATCCCGTTTTTCTGCCAGCGTGATCTCTTTTCACCGGCGAAAGCGCGATGCTTCTGGTTAACAAAAGCGGTGCAATATGCAAGTTTTTATCATGCGTCACGGCGATGCTGCCCTCGATGCAGCCAGTGACTCCGTTCGTCCGCTTACCCCTTGCGGCTGCGACGAATCGCGTCAAATGGCAACGTGGTTGAAAGGCCAAAAAGTGGATATCGATCGTGTTCTGGTTAGCCCGTTTTTACGCGCTGAGCAGACGCTGGAGAAGGTAGGGGAGTGTATGAACCTGCCTGACAATGTGGATGTCCTGCCGGAGTTGACGCCCTGCGGCGATGTCGGCCTGGTAAGCGCTTATTTACAGGCGCTGGCCAATGAAGGTACCGAAACAGCACTGGTGATCTCTCACCTGCCGCTGGTGGGTTACCTGGTCGCCGAACTCTGTCCCGGTGAAACGCCGCCCATGTTCACCACCTCGGCTATCGCCAGCGTAACGCTGGATAACGAGGGCAAAGGGGTGTTCAACTGGCAAATGAGTCCCTGTAACCTGAAGATGCCGAAAGCCATCTGATTCATCGGACCGATGCAAAAAAGAGCCGCATAGTGCGGCTCTTCTCATTTCTGCCTTACGGCAACGCTGGCGGCTGCCACTCTTCAACTTCAATCAGCACCAGCACGGCCGCATCGCCGCCGTACTCTTTCGGTGCCTGGTGAAACGCCATCACATGCGGATGTTGCGCCAGCCAGAGCGGCGTTTGCTGCTTGAGAATATGTTTACCGTGGCCGTGCATCACGCAGGCGCAAAAGACGTGCTCGCGGCGACAGGCGGCTATCAGCGCGCCGAGCTCCTGTTTGGCCTGCATCTGCGTTAAACCGTGCAGATCGAGAAACAGCTCCGGGGAGTAGTCGCCGCGGCGCAGTTTTTTCAACTCAAAGTGGCTGACATCGCTGCGGACATATTTCACCGGGCCATCGGTGTTAAGCAGCGGCTGAAATTCGTCGGAAAAGTAGTGGCTGTTATCCGCCTGCTCCTGCAACAGGCGCTTGACCGGCACTTCAGCGATCTTCTTGCGCGCCGGGCGGTGCACGACGGTGTCCTGTTTCATCTGGCGCGTCCCGGTCATCAGCTGCCGGAACAGGGCCTGCTCCTCCTCGCTAAGCGATGGTTTCTTTTTCATTTGCGCATCCTGTTTTTTCTTTGCGCCAGTGTACCCGACTGCGGGCGGCTACGGTGCAGCAAAATGCATTTTTACGCCGCGCAGATGCGCGTGGATGCTGATTTATCCCCATCTTCATGGCAAACTAGCCGCCGAATTTATTGCGAGCATGCCCTGGGGGATAGTATGGATAAAATTTTTGTCGACGAAGCAGTGAACGAGCTGCACACCATTCAGGACATGTTGCGCTGGTCGGTCAGCCGATTTAGCGCCGCCAACATCTGGTACGGCCACGGCACTGATAACCCCTGGGATGAAGCCGTGCAGCTGGTGCTGCCGACCCTTTACTTACCGCTGGATATTCCCGAAGAGATGCGTAACGCGCGCCTCACCTCCAGCGAGCGCCACCGCATTGTTGAGCGCGTGATCCGCCGCGTTAATGAGCGCATTCCGGTGGCCTATCTCACCAATAAAGCCTGGTTCTGCGGCCACGAATTCTATGTCGATGAGCGTGTGCTGGTGCCGCGTTCACCGATTGGCGAGCTGATTAATAACCACTTCGCCGGGCTTATCGATCATCAACCGCAGCACATTCTTGATATGTGCACCGGCAGCGGCTGCATCGCTATCGCCTGCGCGTACGCCTTCCCGGAAGCGGAAGTGGACGCGGTGGATATCTCCGCCGATGCGCTGGCGGTAACGGAACACAATATTGAAGAGCATGGCCTTATTCACCATGTTACGCCGATCCGCTCCGATCTCTTCCGCGACCTGCCGAAAGTGCAGTACGACCTGATAGTCACCAACCCGCCATATGTGGATGAAGAGGATATGTCGGACCTGCCGTCGGAATACCGTCATGAACCGGAGCTGGGTCTTGCCTCCGGCAGCGATGGTCTGAAATTGACGCGCCGCATTCTTGCCTGCGCGCCGCACTACCTCTCTGATAACGGCATCCTGATTTGTGAAGTCGGCAACAGCATGGTACATCTGATGGACCAATACCCTGATGTGCCGTTTACCTGGCTGGAGTTCGATAACGGCGGGGACGGTGTCTTTATGCTGACCAAAGCGCAACTGATTGCAGCACAAGAACATTTCAGCATTTACAAAGACTGATCAACGCGCAAACACACAACGAATAACGGAGCCGTGATGGCAGGAAACACGATTGGACAACTCTTTCGCGTCACCACTTTCGGTGAATCGCACGGGCTGGCGCTGGGCTGTATTGTGGATGGCGTGCCGCCGGGCATCCCGCTGACAGAAGCGGATTTACAACACGATCTCGACCGCCGCCGTCCAGGCACCTCGCGCTACACCACCCAGCGTCGCGAGCCGGACCAGGTCAAAATCCTCTCCGGCGTGTTTGAGGGCATAACCACCGGCACCAGCATCGGCCTGCTGATTGAAAACACCGATCAGCGCTCGCAGGACTACGGGGCTATCAAAGATCTCTTCCGTCCGGGTCATGCGGATTACACCTACGAACAGAAATATGGCGTGCGCGACTATCGCGGCGGCGGCCGCTCGTCTGCCCGCGAAACGGCGATGCGCGTTGCGGCTGGTGCCATTGCGAAGAAATACCTGGCGCAGAAATTTGGTATCGTGATCCGCGGCTGCCTGAGCCAGATGGGTGATATTCCGCTGGAGATAAAAGCGTGGGAGCAGGTTGAGCTCAACCCCTTTTTCTGCCCGGACCCGGACAAGATCGAGGCGCTGGACGAGCTGATGCGCGGCCTGAAGAAAGAGGGCGACTCCATCGGCGCGAAGGTGACGGTTGTGGCTGACAACGTTCCGCCAGGCCTCGGCGAGCCGGTGTTTGACCGTCTCGATGCCGATATCGCCCATGCGTTAATGAGCATTAATGCGGTGAAAGGCGTTGAGATTGGCGACGGCTTTGAAGTGGTTAAGCTGCGCGGCAGTCAGAACCGGGATGAACTGACCCGCGACGGCTTTCAGAGCAACCATGCTGGCGGTATTCTCGGCGGAATCAGCAGCGGTCAGCAGATCGTTGCCAATATTGCGCTGAAGCCGACTTCCAGCATCACTGTACCGGGTAAAACGGTGACGCGTTCTGGCGAAGAGGTGGAGATGATCACGAAAGGGCGTCACGATCCCTGCGTTGGCATTCGCGCCGTGCCGATCGCCGAAGCGATGCTGGCGATCGTATTAATGGATCACTTCCTGCGTCAGCGCGGTCAAAACGCTGATGTTACTCCCACACTTCCACGCTGGTAACCAATGAAAAACACGGCACTCGCGCTGTTTGCTCTGCTGCTGAGCGCCGCCGCTACGGCGGCGACACCGTGGCAAAAACTGACCCATCCGGTGCCCGGCAGCCCGCAGTCGATTGGTGCTTTCTCTAATGGCTGCATCGTCGGCGCGCAGGAGCTGCCGCTGCAATCTGACACCTATCAGGTGATGCGTACCGATCAACGCCGCTATTTTGGCCACCCGGATCTGGTGCTGTTTATTCAGCGCCTCAGCACGCAGGTGCATAACCTCGGGCTTGGCACCGTGCTGGTGGGCGATATGGGGATGCCCGCAGGCGGGCGCTTTAACGGCGGTCATGCCAGCCATCAGTCGGGGCTGGATGTTGATATCTTCCTGCAGTTGCCAACAACGCGCTGGAGCACGGCGCAGCTGCTGAAACCGCAGGCGCTGGATCTGGTCTCGCGCGACGGAAAAAGCGTGGTGCCTTCGCTGTGGAAGCCGGAAATCAGCAGTTTGATTAAGCTGGCCGCGCAGGATGATGAGGTCACGCGCATTTTCGTTAATCCGGCGATCAAACAGCAGCTCTGCCTCGATGCCGGCACGGATCGCGACTGGCTGCGCAAGGTGCGCCCATGGTTCCAGCATCGTGCGCATATGCATGTGCGCCTGCGCTGCCCGGCCGACAGCCTTGAGTGTGTCGATCAGCCAGCGCCGCCACCGGGCGACGGCTGCGGCGCGGAGCTGCAGAGCTGGTTTGAACCGGCGAAACCGGGCAGCAGCACGCCTGAGAAAAAGACGCCGCCACCTTTGCCGCCTTCCTGTCAGGCTCTACTGGATGAACACGCCCTCTGATGGAACTCTTTGACTCGCTGTTTATGATGACACCGCTGATGCTGGCGGTGCTCTTTTTTGTCGCGCTGCTGGCAGGCTTTATCGATGCGCTGGCGGGCGGCGGCGGGCTGTTAACCGTTCCGGCGCTACTGGCCGCAGGGATGACGCCTGCGCAGGCGCTGGCGACCAACAAGCTGCAGGCCTGCGGTGGGTCGCTCTCTGCCTCGCTCTACTTTATTCGCCGCAAAGTGGTCAATATCGCCGATCAGAAGCTCAATATTTTAATGACCTTTATCGGCTCAACGAGCGGCGCGCTGCTGGTGCAGTATGTGAAATCGGACGTGCTGCGGCAGATCCTGCCAATATTAGTTATCTGTATCGGTCTCTACTTTTTATTAATGCCAAAGCTTGGCGAAGAGGATCGGCAGCGTCGTCTGTATGGCCTGCCGTTTGCGCTGGTAGCCGGCGGCTGCGTCGGTTTCTATGACGGCTTTTTCGGCCCCGGAGCCGGGTCGTTTTACGCGCTGGCGTTTGTCACTCTTTGCGGGTTCAACCTCGCGAAATCGACCGCACACGCCAAAGTGCTTAACGCCACCTCCAACGTCGGCGGGCTGCTGCTGTTTATTATCGGCGGCAAAGTTGTTTGGGGCACCGGCTTTGTGATGCTTGTCGGCCAGTTTCTGGGTGCGCGCATGGGATCGCGGCTGGTGCTGAGTAAAGGGCAGAAGCTTATCCGTCCGATGATTGTGATTGTCTCGGCGGTGATGAGCGCAAAACTTCTCTATGACAGTCACGGCCAGGAGATCCTCCAGTTTCTGGGGGTGAATGTATGACGCACCACTATCAGCAATTAATTGATATTTTTGATGGCTGCTTTGCCAGCGATTTTAATACCCGTCTGATTAAAGGCGACGACGAACCGATCTACCTTCCCGCTGATGCCGACGCGCCTTACAACCGCGTGGTGTTTGCCCACGGCTTTTACGCCAGCGCCCTGCATGAGATTTCGCACTGGTGCATTGCCGGGGCAGAGCGGCGCAAGCTGGTTGATTTTGGTTACTGGTACTGCCCGGACGGGCGCGATGCCGCCACGCAGGGGCAGTTTGAAGATGTCGAAGTGAAGCCGCAGGCGCTGGAGTGGCTCTTCTGCGCGGCAGCGGGCTTCCCGTTTAATGTCAGCTGCGACAACCTGGAAGGCGACGTCGAGCCGGACCGCGTGGCGTTTCAGCGCCGCGTACACGCCCAGGTGATGGTGTGGCTTGAGCAAGGGATCCCGGCGCGTCCGGCGCGTTTTATCAAGGCATTACAGGATTATTACCAGACGCCGCCGTTAGCGGCAGCACAATTTCCATGGCCGGAAGATCTGTAGAGCCATGTTTTTACGAGAGGAAGAGAGATGATCGCGGAGTTTGAATCACGCATTCTGGCGTTAATTGACAATATGGTGGATGACGCCAGTGATGATGAACTGTTTGCTGGCGGTTATCTGCGCGGGCACCTGACGCTGGCGGTGGCCGATCTGGAGAGCGGTGACGACCACTCGCCGGAAGCGGTATCCGCACGTGTGACTACCAGTGTGCAACACGCCATCCAGGCCGGTGAGCTGTCGCCGCGTGACCAGGCGCTGGTGCTCAGCATGTGGGAAAATCTCTACCAGCAGGCGAAGGCGCACTAAGCCTGCTTTAACCTGAGGCTGTGTTGCCGGATGGCGGCTCTGCCTTATCCGGCCTACGGGTGTAGTGCGGCTGAATACGAGTGGTCGGGTATGCACCTATTGCGGGATGGCGGCTCTGCCTTATTCGGCCTGCGGGTGTGGAGCGGCTGAAACGGCGTAGGCCGGATAAGCGTTTACGTGCCATCCGGCAATCTCTTCATGGCACCATCCCGACGGCAAAACCCCTATTTCACTGCTTTTCCCTTCAACAACTTTCTCACCCATAACCGATTCGGGTTCATTGCCGCCAGCGTTTCGCCATCCAGCGGAATGGGCTCACTGCTCATCTGCGCGGCCAGAATTTCCGCCGCCAGCGGCGCGCTGCATAAGCCGCGCGATCCGAGCGCACCTATCATAAATAAGCCCTCATGTACCGGCGCACTGACCGCCGCTTCCGGGTGTTCCGCAAGCTGTGCATAAGCCGACAACGTGGCATCGTAATCCGCCACATTACCAACCATCGGTAAGTGATCGCGCGTGGCGCAGCGCACGCCGCAGCGGGCGTCGCCAGCGCTGATATCGACCGTCTGCGCCCACTCGGCCTGCGGGAAGCAGTCAATCAACCGCTGGCGGTTCTGTTGCTGATCCACTTCGCTGTAGATGGCTTCCTGCTGGCCGCGGTGGTAGCTGGCACCGATGCAGTGCTGCTGGTTATGCGGGTTATGCGGCGTCAGATAGCCGTCATAACAGAGCACCTGGCGCAGGTGAGCCAACGGCCCGGTTGTGGGAATATGGCTGACCTGACCGGCCACCGGATAAACCGGCAGTCTCTCCGTTTGGGAAAAGTGCTGAATGCGGTGACCGTTGGCCAGCACCACGTTGTCATGCTGGCGTTCGCTGCCATCGGCGAAACGTAGCAGCCAGCCATCGCGCTGTCGAAGAAGCTGCTGAACCTCATGACGAAAGTGCACCTGTAAACCCTGTTCAACCCCCAGCGCGATAGCGCCCGCGGTTAACTGCGCCGGACATAACCAGCCACCGGTGGGGTAGGTGATGCCGCCGCACCCGGTCTCCACGCCGCTCTGCGCCAGCACTTCCTCCGCCTCGATATGGTGTGCCAGCTCATGAGGCAGTTCCAGTGTCAGCATCTGCTCGATTTTATGCTGGCTCTTCTCATCCCAGCCAAGCTGCGTGACGCCGCACCACTGGTGATCAAACGCTACCGGCAGCGCGTCGTAAAGCCTGCGGGCGAAGGTAAATGCGGCGCTGAAAAAGCGCGCCAGCGCCGGATCGTGCGCGCTTAGCAGCGGGTAGAGTGCGCCCTGGCGGTTGCCGGATGCACCCTCTGCCGGAGCGGCATCTGCGCAGTAGAGTGTGACCTGCCAGCCACGGCGCAGCAGTGCAAGGGCAAGCAGCGCGCTCGCCACACCGCCTCCAACCAGCGCAACTTCCCGCGTCTCTGCACCGCTGCGGGCAAACCACGGCGCGCGTGACGCGGCTGCAACACCCTTTTCCAGCACGCCGCTCAGCATCTCCCGCTTACGGCCAAAGCCTTTGCGCTTTTGCATGGAGAAGCCCGCCTCCTGTAAACCACGACGCACAAACCCGGCTGAGGTGAAGGTCGCCAGCGTCCCGCCAGAGCGGCTAAGACGCGCCATCGCCTGAAAAAGCGCGGGTGTCCACATATCGGGATTTTTCGACGGCGCAAAGCCATCGAGGAACCAGGCATCAACCTGCTGGTTAAGGCTCTCATCGAGGGTATCGATCAGCTGATTGATATCGCCAAACCAGAGATCCAGCGTCACGCGACCCGCATCCAGCAACAACCGATGGCAGCCAGCGATCGCCTGCGGCCACTGCGCCTGCAGCTGCTCAGCAAACGGTGCCAGTTCCGGCCAGTGGGCATGGGCTTTTTGCAGGTCATCGCGGGTGAGGGGAAATTTTTCGAAACTGATGAAATGTAATCTTTCCAGGGTAGCGTCAGGATGATCGGCGCGAAAAGCGGCGAAAGCCTGCCACAATGTCAGGAAGTTGAGGCCGGTACCAAAGCCGCTTTCCGCAACAATAAACAGCTTCCTTGAATGTTCTGGAAACCGTGCCTTGAGGTCGTTGCCGCCGAGAAAAACATAGCGGGTCTCTTCAAGCCCGTTATCATTAGAGAAGTAGACATCGTCAAAATCTCGGGAAACAGGTGTACCCTCAGCGTTGAATTCGAGGTTAGCGGTCTGTATAGCGGTGTGTTTCACGTAAGTTACTCGTCCGGCAAGCAGTGCGTCGATCTTAACGAGGGTCAAAGAAAGGCGCAAATTTCTGTGTGAAATGTCTGATCGGACTTGTTCGGCGTACAAGTGTACGCTATCTTGCGACACGAAACTTAATTAGTGCGACTTAGGGGTATTGAATGAAGCGTGCAGTAATTACTGGCCTGGGCATCGTTTCCAGCATTGGTAGTAACCAGCAGGAAGTCCTGGCATCTCTGCGTGAAGGACGCTCAGGGATCACATTTTCTCAGGAGTTCAAAGATTCCGGCATGCGCAGCCACGTCTGGGGTAACGTCAAACTGGACACGACGGGTTTGATCGACCGTAAAGTGGTGCGTTTCATGAACGATGCCTCTATCTATTCCTACCTCTCCATGCAGCAGGCTATTGAAGATGCTGGCCTGAAAGAGGAGGTTTATCAGAACAATCCGCGCGTGGGCCTGATTGCAGGTTCCGGTGGTTCATCTAAAGCACAGGTTTTCGGCGCGGATGCGATGCGTACCCCGCGCGGCCTGAAAGCCGTTGGTCCCTACGTGGTGACCAAAGCGATGGCCTCTGCGGTTTCCGCCTGCCTCGCCACGCCGTTCAAAATTCACGGCGTTAACTACTCAATCAGCTCCGCGTGTGCCACTTCCGCGCACTGTATCGGTAACGCGGTAGAACAGATTCAACTGGGCAAACAGGACATCGTTTTTGCCGGCGGCGGTGAAGAGCTGTGCTGGGAAATGGCCTGTGAGTTCGACGCAATGGGCGCGCTCTCCACCAAATACAACGAGACGCCGGACAAAGCTTCCCGTACCTACGATAAAGAGCGTGATGGCTTCGTTATCGCTGGCGGCGGCGGCATGGTCGTGGTTGAAGAGCTTGAACACGCGCTGGCTCGTGGTGCGCACATCTACGCTGAAGTGGTCGGCTACGGCGCAACTTCCGATGGCGCTGACATGGTTGCACCGTCAGGCGAAGGCGCAGTGCGCTGCATGAAGATGGCGATGCACGGCGTTGATACCCCGATCGACTACCTCAACTCCCACGGTACCTCCACGCCGGTTGGCGATGTGAAAGAGCTGGGTGCGATTCGTGAAGTGTTTGGCGATAACACGCCAGCCATCTCTGCCACTAAAGCGATGACCGGCCACTCACTGGGCGCGGCTGGCGTGCAGGAAGCGATCTACTCTCTGCTGATGCTGGAACACGGCTTTATCGCGCCGAGCATCAACATTGAGGATCTGGACGATCAGGCGGCGGGCATGAATATCGTGACCAAACCGACCGAGCAGACGCTGAACACGGTGATGTCCAACAGCTTCGGCTTCGGCGGCACCAACGCCACGCTGGTGATGCGCAAGCTGAAATAAGTTAGCGATTTCATTCATCTACTGCCACGGCATGACACGAATGATTTAGCAGCTGAATTTAAAAAGGGAGCCCTCGGCTCCCTTTTTTTGGTATTGACAAGCAATTGTCGCGACAGGCAAACTCCAGCCCAACATTATCATTTTGATAATGCGTAAGCGTTTAACGTCAACCAACGCACCCTAATCCTGACTGTCAGGCGGAGGGGGCGTGGTCAAAATCTTCTTCCCGCCTTGCTCTGCCCTATGGAGTAATGCATGTCCGTTCAAGCAGACGCTGTACGTTCCCCTTCAGCCACGCTCTCGCTGTTTCGCATCGCCTTTGCGGTCTTTCTGACCTATATGACGGTTGGCCTGTCGCTGCCGGTCATTCCGCTGTTTGTCCATCATGAACTGGGCTATGGCAATACCATGGTCGGTATTGCCGTCGGCGCACAATTTCTTGCCACGGTCTTAACACGCAGCTATGCCGGTCGGCTGGCCGATCAATATGGCGCAAAGCGCTCGGCGTTGCAGGGCCTCTTTGCCTGCTCGCTGGCGGGTGTCGCCCTGCTGCTGGCGGCACTCTTGCCGGTTGATATAGGGGCCAGGTTCGCGCTGTTGATCGTTGGCCGTTTGATCCTCGGTTTTGGTGAAAGCCAGTTGTTGACCGGCACGCTCACCTGGGGTGTTGGCCTGGTCGGCCCGGCGCGTTCCGGCAAAGTCATGTCGTGGGTCGGTATGGCGATTTATGGCGCGCTGGCGGCCGGGGCGCCGCTCGGGTTGCTTATCAATAGCCATTTTGGCTTCGCGGCGCTGGCGGCGATCTCCCTACTTTTACCGCTGCTCGCCTGCCTGTTTAACGGCAGCGTGCGTAAAGTCCCGGCTCATGCCGGAGAGCGCCCGTCGCTCTGGAGCGTGGTTGGTCTCATCTGGCAACCGGGTTTAGGGCTGGCGCTCCAGGGCGTCGGCTTTGCGGTGATCGGCACCTTTATCTCCCTCTATTTTGCCAGCCAGGGCTGGTCGATGGCGGGCTTTACGCTCACTGCGTTTGGCGGCGCATTCGTTCTGATGCGTATTCTCTTTGGCTGGACGCCGGACCGTTTTGGCGGCGTGCGGGTGGCGATCGTTTCTCTGCTGGTGGAGACCGCCGGGCTGATGCTGCTGTGGCAGGCTAGCGGGGCGTGGATGGCGCTGTTCGGCGCGGCATTAACCGGCTGTGGCTGCTCGCTGATCTTCCCGGCGTTAGGGGTGGAAGTGGTTAAACGTGTCCCGCCGCAGGTACGCGGGACGGCGCTGGGCGGCTATGCGGCGTTTCAGGACATTGCGTACGCCGCCAGCGGCCCGCTGACCGGCTTTCTGGCCACCTCCCTCGGTTACGCCTCCGTCTTTCTTGCCGGGGCGATTTCAGCGGTGATCGGCATTTTGGTAACCCTGATCGCGTTTCGCCCACGCAATAAATAGCCGTAAAGACTCTCTTTGCAACCGGTTTCACAAAACGCGACTGCGGCAATGTCATCTCTGCGCGGTCGCGTTTATGCTTTTCGTACTGATGAGCGAAAGGAGAGAGATATGTCCGGTTTTAAAGCGGATTTTCTGTGGGGCGGGGCGGTTGCCGCGCATCAACTGGAAGGCGGCTGGCAGGAGGGCGGTAAAGGCGTCAGCGTCGCGGATGTAATGACCGCAGGCGCGCACGGCGTCCCGCGTGAGATAACCGATGGCGTACTGCCGGGGAAAAACTACCCGAACCACGATGCCATCGACTTCTATCACCGCTACAAAGAGGACATCAAACTCTTTGCCGAGATGGGCTTTAAATGTTTTCGCACCTCGATCGCCTGGACACGTATCTTCCCCAACGGGGATGAGCTGGAGCCAAACGAGGCGGGTTTGCAGTTTTACGACGATCTGTTCGACGAGTGCCTGAAGTACAACATTGAGCCGGTAATTACGCTCTCCCATTTCGAAATGCCTTATCACCTCGTCACAAAATATGGCGGCTGGCGCAACCGCGAAGTGATCGCCTTCTTTGTGCGCTTTGCCACTGCCGTCTTCAGACGCTATCGCAGTAAGGTCAAATACTGGATGACCTTTAACGAAATCAACAACCAGGCCAACTACAACGAAGACTTTGCGCCGTTTACCAACTCAGGTGTGAAGTATCAGCCGGGCGAAGATCGCGAAGTGATCATGTACCAGGCCGCGCACTATGAGCTGGTGGCCAGCGCGCTGGCGGTGGAAGCGGGGCATAACATTAACCCTGACTTCAAAATCGGCTGCATGATCGCCATGTGCCCCATCTACCCGCTCACCTGCGATCCGAACGACATGATGATGTCGGTAGTAGCAATGCACCGACGCTACTGGTTCACCGATGTACATGTGCGCGGCTACTACCCGCAGCACCTGCTTAACTACTTTGCCCGCCGTGATTTCAAGCTTGATATTACCGATGAAGATTTACAGATCCTGACCCGCGGTTGCGTCGACTACATCGGCTTTAGCTACTACATGTCTTTTGCCACCAAAGCGACGGAAGATAATCCGCAGCTTGACTATGACGAAACGAAAAGCCTGGTGAAGAACCCTTATGTGAAGGCGTCGGACTGGGGGTGGCAGATTGACCCGGTTGGCCTGCGCTACTCGCTAAACTACTTCTACGACCACTACCAGTTGCCGCTATTTATTGTTGAAAACGGCTTCGGTGCCATCGACCAGCCAGGAAGCGACGGCGTGGTCGACGACCAGTACCGCATTGAATACTTGCACAACCACATCCGCGAAATGAAAAAAGCGGTGGTGGAAGATGGGGTTGATCTGATGGGTTATACGCCGTGGGGGTGTATCGATCTGGTTTCTGCCGGCACGGGCGAGATGAAAAAGCGCTACGGCTTTATCTATGTCGATAAGGATAATGAAGGTAACGGCACGCTGGCGCGCAGCCGTAAGAAATCCTTCTGGTGGTACCAGGATGTGATCAAACAGAACGGCGATAACATCAAGTAAGAGGGTAAGCCGTAGGCCAAATGGCGCGTCATTAAGGCTAACTGCCTGATGGCGCTTCGCTTATCAGGCCTACGGATTTATCAATAATTCAAATCACCAGCCACAGCAGCAGCATCACCACCAGCAGGGCAATGAAAAAGAGACCCGGTCGCATCGACATTGCTTTTACCGTGTCGACTATCGGCGCGACGAAGGGGCTATAAATCGGTTGCACATCACGTACCTCGATCATTCCCGATGCGCGCTCGGTGCGTCGTAAAAAGACCTGGTTAAGAATATCCTGCACCTGGGCATTGGTCAGCACTGTCTGCGGCGTAACCTGAAACGTCTGCTGTGCATAGTCGCTGAGGCTGCGCCACTCGGCGCTGTCCAGCGGCTGTTTCAGCGCGGCCTGCACCGTTTGCAATGTCGGTGCCGTATGTGTCGCCAGCGTCTGGCGCGCCTGCAGCCAGGTCATCAGCGGCGTAAAATGTTTCGCCGGGATCAGCTCGCCGCTCTTCACGCCGGAGAGCTCAAGCATTGATTGCCAGATAAGCTTGTTCGACTCGCCGGTTGCCGCCGCCAGTTTCGTCACTGCCTGGTTGAGGGAGTTGTGCTCCGCCGCCACCAGAGGCCGCTCGGTTGCCGGGCGCTGCTGCGGCTGCGGAATTGCAATCTGGTTGTTCTGCAACATCGTCAGCACAGTCTTTAACTGCTGCGGCGTAAGCTGGCTGAGCGCCGTCTGGCCAAACTCCTGACGAATAAAATTGCTCACCGCCTGGCGATTGTTCCCCTTGCTGAGAAGCTCGGTCAGCTGGGTTACCATCTGACGGGTGGTATGGTTCTGCGTGGCCGTCTCCATGCGCTGAGTCAGATTCTGCTCAGCGGCAGGGAAGTGGCGCGAGAGCAGCGGCGCATCGTTTTTCAGCCCGAGGTCATGCTTTACGCCTGCCCACACTTCAGCGCTCTGCTGTTGGGTCAGGGCGATCAAACGCGTCACCAGCCGCTCCAGCACGGTACGCTGCTGGGTGGATAGTGGCTGCTCGCCGACAGAATTAGTGGCTTGCGGTGGCTCTTGCCCGGGAGGACGCGCGGGTGCGCCCTGAATGGGTTGAATCATGGGTTTCCTCTTACTCTCGCATGGCGGTGACCGGCATTGCGGGTATGCCTGGCGGCGAGATTATGGCACACTTGCGCGCTCAACTCCCGCTCTCAAACAGGTACTGTAGTGTGAAAATCCTTGTTGATGAAAATATGCCTTACGCCCGCGATCTTTTTAGCCGACTGGGTGAGGTTAAGGCCGTGCCCGGACGCCCGATTCCGCTGGCGGAACTGGCTGATGCAGAAGCATTAATGGTGCGATCCGTCACGAAGGTGAATAACGATTTACTGCAAGGGACCGGGATCAAATTTGTCGGCACCGCTACGGCGGGAACCGATCATGTTGATGAAGCTTTTCTGAAACAGGCGGGTATCACGTTCTCCGCTGCACCAGGATGTAATGCTATCGCCGTGGTGGAGTATGTCTTCTCCTCTTTACTGATGCTGGCGGAGCGCGACGGTTTTGCGCTCACCGATCGCACTGTAGGGATCGTCGGCGTCGGCAATGTCGGTGGCCGCTTGCAGGCGCGACTTGACGCCCTCGGCATCCGCACGCTGTTGTGCGATCCGCCGCGCGCCCATCGCGGTGATGCGGGCGATTTCCGCTCGCTGGATGAGGTGGTACGCGAAGCGGATATCCTCACCTTCCATACCCCGCTGTTCAAAGAGGGTCCTTATAAAACGTTGCACCTGGTCGATGACGCGCTGCTCGGCCGCCTGAAACCCGGCACCATACTGATCAACGCCTGTCGCGGGCCGGTAGTGGATAACGCCGCGCTGTTGCAGCACTTGCAGGACGGGCAGGATCTCAGCGTGGTGCTCGATGTCTGGGAGCCGGAGCCGGATCTCAACGTTGAGCTGCTGGCGAAGGTGGATATTGGCACGGCGCATATCGCGGGCTACACGCTGGAGGGGAAAGCGCGCGGCACCACGCAGGTGTTTGAAGCCTACAGTCAATTCCTCGGCCAGCCGCAGCAGGTGGCGCTGAATACGCTGCTTCCTGCGCCGGAGTGCAGCCGCATCTCCCTTCATGGGCCGGTTGGACAGGCAATGTTAAAAAGGTTGGTGCATTTGGTGTATGATGTGCGCCGCGACGATGCCCTGCTGCGAAAAGCAGCGGGCACACCGGGTGAGTTTGATAAGCTGCGTAAGCACTATCTTGAACGCCGTGAATGGTCATCACTCACCGTTGAGTGCGACGACGCTGACGCATCGGCGTTGTTGCAAAAACTGGGCTTCGACGCCGTTTATCACCCGGTACGTTAATTCATTTTTATGCTCCCCGTCGCCGACGGGGACGCTTTTTCTGGAGTGAATCACCATGTCTGAAGGCTGGAATATTGCCGTTCTCGGCGCCACCGGCGCGGTCGGAGAAGCCTTGCTCGAAACGCTGGCGGAGCGCCAGTTCCCGGTTGGCGAACTCTATGCTCTGGCTAAGAGCGAAAGCGCCGGGGAAAACCTGCGTTTTGGCGGTAAAACCGTGCGTGTGGAAGATGCCGCTGCATTCGACTGGACGCAGGCGCAGTTGGCGTTCTTTGTGGCCGGTGCGCAAGCTACCGCTACCTATATTGAAGAAGCGACCAATGCCGGTTGTCTGGTCATCGACACCAGCGGTCTGTTTGCCCTCGAGCCGGATGTGCCGCTGGTGATGCCGGATGTGAATCCGTTCGTGCTGGCTGACTACCGCAACCGCAACGTTATTGCTATCCCGGACAGTCTCACCAGCCAGCTGCTGGCAGGCCTGAAGCCGCTGATCGACGAAGGCGGTCTGTCGCGGATCGCCGTGACCAGTCTGCTCTCAGTCTCGCGCAGCGGTAAACGGGCGGTTGATGCGCTGGCAGGGCAGAGCGCTAAGCTGCTGAACGGAATTCCGATTGACGATGATGACTACTTCGGTCGCCAGCTGGCATTCAATATGCTGCCGCTGCTGCCGGACAGTGAAGGCAGCGTGCGCGAAGAGCGCATCATTATCGATCAGATGCGCAAAATCCTGCAGGATGAGGGGCTGATGATCTCCGCTAACTGCGTACAGTCGCCGGTCTTTTACGGCCACGCGCAGATGGTCAGTTTCGAAGCGTTACGCCCGCTGGCGGCCGAAGAGGCGCGCGATGCGTTTGCCCGCTTTGAGGATATTGCGCTCTCTGAAGTGAACGAATTCCCGACCCAGGTGGCAGATGCTTCCGGCCAGGCGCATCTCTCCGTCGGCTGCATTCGCAACGACTACGGTATGCCGGAGCAGATCCAGTTCTGGTCGGTAGCCGATAACGTCCGCTTTGGCGGCGCGCTGATGGCGGTGAAAACGGCGGAGAAACTGGTGCAGGAGTATCTGTACTGATGCAGGAAGAAACCACCGCGCCGCGCTACAAAATCGCGCTGGGAATTGAGTATGACGGCAGCCACTACTATGGCTGGCAGCGTCAGCAGGAAGTGCGCAGCGTGCAGGAGAAGCTGGAGAAGGCGCTCTCGCAGGTGGCCAATGAGCCGATCTCGGTCTTCTGCGCCGGGCGCACCGATGCCGGGGTGCATGCGACAGGGCAGGTGGTCCATTTTGAGACCCATTCTCTGCGTAAAGATGCAGCCTGGACACTGGGCGTAAATGCGAATTTGCCTAAAGACATCGCGGTGCGTTGGGTGAAAGATGTGCCCGATGATTTTCATGCGCGGTTTAGCGCGACGGCTCGCCGTTACCGCTACGTCATCTACAATCATCACTTGCGTCCGGCGGTGCTTGGTCACGGTGTGACGCACTATCATCAACCGCTGGATGCTGAACGCATGCATCGTGCGGCACAGTGCCTGATTGGCGAAAACGACTTTACCTCGTTTCGCGCCGTGCAGTGCCAGTCGCGTACGCCCTGGCGTAATCTGATGCACATTAACGTCAGCCGCTACGGCACCTATATTGTGGTCGATATCAAAGCCAATGCCTTTGTACATCATATGGTCAGGAATATTGTCGGCAGCCTGATGGAAGTAGGCGCCCACAACCAGCCGGAGAGCTGGATAGCAGAGCTGCTGGCGGCAAAGGACAGAACGCTGGCGGCAGCAACGGCAAAAGCGGAAGGTCTTTATCTGGTGTCGGTGGATTATCCATCACACTTTGCGCTGCCCGCTGCGCCAATGGGCCCGCTGTTCCTGGCGGACTAGTCGCACATTAATAAGGCATAAGTAGATGGACTTAATACGCTTCCTGATTGACTTCATTCTTCATATTGACGTTCACCTCGCTGAGCTGGTGGCGCAGTATGGCGTCTGGGTCTATGCGATCCTGTTTATTATTCTCTTTTGCGAAACGGGTCTGGTGGTGACGCCGTTCCTGCCGGGGGATTCGCTGCTGTTTGTCGCCGGTGCGCTGGCGTCGCTTGAGACCAACGATCTCAATGTGCATATGATGGTGCTGCTGATGCTGGTGGCTGCCATCGCGGGCGATGCGGTGAATTACACTATCGGGCGGCTGTTCGGTGAGCGGTTATTCAGTAACCCCAACTCCAGGATCTTCCGTCGCAGCCATCTTGATAAAACGCATCAGTTTTATGAAAAACATGGCGGAAAAACGATTATTCTCGCGCGTTTTGTACCGATTGTGCGCACTTTTGCACCTTTCGTCGCTGGCATGGGCCATATGTCTTACCGCCATTTCGCCCTCTATAATGTCGTGGGCGCGCTGCTGTGGGTGTTACTTTTCACCTACGCCGGGTACTTCTTTGGCACCATCCCGATGATTCAGGAGAATCTCAAGCTGATGATTGTCGGAATTATCGTAGTGTCTATACTTCCCGGGGTCTTTGAGATTATCCGCCATCGCCGCGCCGCGTCCCGGCAGACAAAATAATCACCTGTTGGCGGTTCGACCACTTTTTTATCCCAAGTTGCGAACCGTTATGTTTTAATGTGCCCCAGTCAAGGGCTACCAGGTTCATGTAGAAAGGTTATCAATGAGCTGGATTGAAAGAATTAAAAGCAACATCACCCCCACCCGTAAGGCGAGCATCCCTGAGGGCGTGTGGACAAAATGCGATAGCTGTGGTCAGGTGCTTTACCGCGCCGAACTGGAGCGTAACCTTGAAGTCTGCCCAAAATGTGATCACCACATGCGGATGTCAGCGCGTAATCGCCTGCATAGCCTGCTGGATGAAGGATCGCTGGTTGAACTGGGCAGCGAACTTGAGCCGAAAGATGTGCTGAAGTTCCGCGACTCGAAAAAGTACAAAGACCGTCTGGCGACAGCCCAGAAAGAGACCGGCGAGAAAGACGCGCTGGTGGTGATGAAGGGCACGCTGCACGGCATGCCGGTTGTCGCAGCGGCCTTTGAGTTTGCGTTCATGGGCGGTTCGATGGGCTCCGTAGTGGGCGCGCGCTTTGTGCGTGCGGTTGAGCAGGCGCTGGAAGATAACTGCCCGCTGGTCTGCTTCTCCGCTTCCGGCGGGGCGCGCATGCAGGAAGCGCTAATGTCGCTGATGCAGATGGCGAAAACCTCTGCGGCGCTGGCGAAAATGCAGGAGCGCGGTCTGCCGTACATCTCCGTGCTGACTGACCCGACCATGGGCGGTGTTTCTGCAAGCTTCGCGATGCTGGGCGATCTCAACATCGCTGAGCCGAAGGCGCTGATCGGCTTTGCCGGCCCGCGCGTTATCGAGCAGACCGTGCGCGAGAAACTACCTGCCGGTTTCCAGCGCAGTGAGTTCCTGATTGAAAAAGGCGCGATCGATATGATCATTCGTCGTCCGGAGCTGCGCTTTAAGCTGGCGCGTATTCTGGCGAAGATGATGAATCTGCCGGCGCCGGATGCGGACGATACGCATATCGGCACGGTGGAGACGCCAGAGCCGAATCAGGAAGGCGAAGCCTGATAATACACGTCACGCTTTCTGCTGCAGGTGCGTTGATGCGCCTTGCTTAGCCCGCTCCTCCTCCACACCATGAGCGCGGGATGGCTCTGTGACCACGCGCCAGCAGCGAAAACGAGCATGTGTATACTCATGAGGGCAGGGCCAAAAGGCACTGCCCTTTTGCTTTTCAAACCGCACACTATCAACGGGCATCATGGATACTCTCTCTACTCCGCAAGCCACGTCGCCCCTGGCCGCATGGCTCTCCTATCTGGAACAGCTGCACAGTAAACCTATCGATTTAGGGCTCGATCGCGTAAGCCAGGTGGCGGCGCGGCTGGATGTGCTGCGTCCTGCACCCTTTGTCTTTACCGTCGCCGGTACTAACGGCAAAGGCACCACTTGCCGCACGCTGGAGTCGATCCTGCTGGCGGCCGGCTATCGCGTCGGGGTTTACAGCTCGCCGCATCTGGTGCGTTACACCGAACGCGTACGCGTGCAGGGCGGGGAACTGGCAGAAAGCGCGCACACCGCTTCCTTCGCGGAAATCGAAGCCGTGCGTGGCGATATCACGCTAAGCTATTTTGAATTTGGCACCCTGTCGGCGCTGTGGCTGTTTAAACAGGCGCAGCTGGACGTGGTGATCCTCGAAGTGGGTCTTGGCGGCCGCCTGGACGCCACTAATATGGTTGACGCCGATGTCGCGGTGGTCACCAGCATTGCGCTCGATCACACCGACTGGCTCGGGCCGGATCGCGAAAGTATTGGCCGAGAAAAAGCAGGCATCTTTCGCGCCGGTAAACCCGCGGTGGTTGGCGAGCCGGATATGCCGCACACCATCGCTGAAGTGGCGCAGGAGAAGGGCGCGCAGCTGTTGCAGCGTGATGTGGCGTGGCACTACGAGGTTAGCGCTCAGGGCTGGCGTTTTCGCGACGAGCAGGGCGAACTGAGTGAGTTGCCGCTGCCGCAGGTGCCGCAGCCGAATGCTGCCACTGCGCTGGCTGCGCTGCGTGCCAGTAACCTGGCGGTAAGCGAGCAGGCGATCCGCGACGGCATTGAGCGGGCGATATTGCCGGGTCGTTTTCAGATTGTGAGTGACTCACCGCGCCTGATCCTCGATGTCGCGCATAATCCTCATGCCGCAAGCTACCTTGCCGGGCGGCTGGCGGCGCTGCCGAAAAGCGGTCGCGTACTGGCAGTGGTCGGCATGCTGCATGATAAAGACATTAGCGGAACGCTTGCCTGTCTGGAGCCGGTGGTCGATAGCTGGTATTGTGCCCCTCTGGAGGGTCCGCGCGGCGCGACGGCGGAGCAGCTGCTGGCGAACCTGACGTCGGGGCAAGCATTCCCGGACGTGACCCAGGCCTGGCAGGCGGCAATGGCGGAGGCCGGTGCCTGCGATACCGTGCTGGTGTGTGGCTCGTTCCACACCGTAGCGCATGTCATGGAAGCGATGGAAGCGGGGAGAACCGGTGGCAAGTAAGTTTCAGAACCGTTTAATGGGCACCGTTATACTGGTCGCGCTTGGGGTGATTATTCTCCCCGGCCTGCTCGACGGGCAGAAAAAGCATTATCAGGATGAGTTCGCGGCGATCCCGCTGGTGCCGAAGCCGGGCGATCGCGACGAGCCGGATATGATGCCGGCCGCCACTCAGGCGCTGCCTGCGCAACCGCCGGAAGGCGCTGCGGAGGAGGTGCGGGCTGGCGACGCCGCCACACCGTCACTTAATGCCTCAAGGCTTGCGGCGAACAGTAATCCCGAACCGGAAGTGACCTCCACGCCGGTGACGCCAAAGCCGAAACCTGTTGAAAAGCCGCAGCCTAAACCGCAGCCGCAGCCGCAGCCTGCGCGCGAGCAGCAGACCGCGGCGAACGAGGCACCGGCTAAAGCGCAGGAGGAGAAGCCAGCCCCGACTGGCAAAGCCTATGTCGTCCAGCTGGGCGCGCTGAAGAACGCCGATAAAGTGAATGAAGTGGTAAGTAAACTGCGCGCTGCGGGGTATCGCGCTTATACATCGCCGACGACGCCGGTTCAGGGTAAAATCACCCGCATTCTTGTTGGGCCCGACGCCTCGCGCGATAAGCTCAAAGCGTCGCTTGGCGAACTCAACCAGCTGTCAGGCCTCAATGGCGTGGTGATGAATTACAGCGCCAATTAACCGCGCAACCCTGCGCTGCTTTGCTGGCAACGGCCCGTAAAACGGGGCAGGGGAGCCTGATAAAAGTGCGGTCGTGAAGGCCAATGTTCTGCTGGCGTTGAATATTTTTTCAGCGCCATTTTTATTTCCGCGCGGGAAGGAAATCCCTACGCAAACGTTTTCTTTTTCTGTTAGAATGCGCCCCGAACTGGATGACAGGGCGTAAAATCGTGGGACATATATGGTCTGGATTGATTATGCCATCATCGCGGTGATTGGTTTTTCCTGTCTGGTAAGCCTGATCCGCGGCTTTGTTCGTGAAGCGTTATCGCTGGTGACATGGGGTTGTGCTTTCTTTGTCGCCAGCCATTACTACACTTACCTGTCAGTCTGGTTCACGGGCTTTGAAGAGGAACTGGTACGTAATGGAATTGCCATCGCGGTGCTGTTTATCGCGACGTTAATTGTGGGCGCTATCGTTAACTACGTTATCGGTACGCTGGTGGAGAAAACCGGCCTGTCGGGTACAGACAGGGTGTTGGGGATCTGTTTTGGTGCGCTTCGCGGCGTGCTGATCGTCGCCGCCATTCTGTTCTTTCTGGATACCTTTACAGGTCTGTCGAAAAGCGAAGACTGGCAAAAGTCGCAGCTTATCCCGCAATTCAGCTTCATCATCAGGTGGTTCTTTGACTATCTGCAAAGCTCGTCGAGTTTCTTGCCCAGGGCTTAAGCCCTGAGATGTGGCTTAGAGTTTGGTTTAACAGGCTGTTTTCTCGGCATTTTGAACCGGGCCAGTGCTGATAATCCTCGCGTGCCAGTTGTACGCTTCGGTTGTTGCGCACTGTCGCTGTTCAAATTCTTTTTGACGATGACGCCTGGTAAACCAAGCTCTTAACGAGGAAAAGACGTATGTGCGGTATTGTCGGTATCGCCGGTTTCATGCCGGTAAACCAGTCGATTTATGACGCGTTGTCGGTGCTGCAGCACCGTGGGCAGGATGCAGCGGGCATCATCACCATTGATGCCAATAACTGCTTCCGTCTACGTAAAGCGAACGGCATGGTGAATGATGTTTTCGAAGCCCGCCATATGCAGCGTCTGCAGGGCAATATGGGGATTGGCCACGTTCGTTACCCCACCGCGGGCAGCTCCAGCGCTTCAGAGGCGCAACCCTTTTACGTTAACTCCCCGTACGGCATCACGCTTGCGCACAATGGCAACCTGACCAACGCGCACGAACTGCGGAAAAAGCTGTTCGAAGAGAAGCGTCGCCACATTAACACCACGTCAGATTCTGAAATCCTGCTCAATATTTTCGCCAGCGAGCTGGATAACTTCCGTCACTATCCGCTCGAAGCGGATAACGTTTTCGCTGCGATTGCTGCGACCAACCGCCAGATCCGCGGTGCCTACGCCTGCGTGGCGATGATTATCGGTCACGGCATGGTTGCCTTCCGCGACCCGAACGGCATTCGCCCGCTGGTGCTGGGCAAGCGCGAGCTGGGCGATGGCCGCACCGAATATATGGTGGCCTCCGAGAGCGTGGCGCTTGATACGCTGGGCTTTGAGTTCCTGCGCGATGTCGCGCCGGGCGAAGCGGTCTATATCACCGAGAAAGGGCAGCTCTACAGCCGGCAGTGCGCGGAAAACCCGGTCAGCAACCCCTGCCTGTTCGAGTACGTCTACTTTGCGCGCCCGGACTCCTTTATCGACAAAATCTCCGTCTACAGCGCCCGCGTCAATATGGGCATGAAGCTCGGCGAGAAGATCGCCCGCGAGTGGGAAGATCTCGATATCGACGTGGTGATCCCGATCCCTGAAACCTCCTGCGATATCGCGCTGGAGATCGCCCGAATTCTGGATAAGCCTTACCGTCAGGGTTTTGTGAAAAACCGCTACGTTGGCCGCACTTTTATCATGCCGGGCCAGCAGCTGCGCCGTAAATCAGTGCGCCGCAAGCTGAACGCCAACCGCGCCGAGTTCCGCGACAAGAACGTGCTGCTGGTGGATGACTCCATCGTGCGCGGTACCACTTCAGAGCAGATTATCGAGATGGCGCGCGAAGCCGGGGCGAAGAAGGTTTATCTCGCTTCCGCAGCACCGGAAATTCGCTTCCCGAACGTCTACGGCATTGATATGCCGACCGCCAATGAGCTGATTGCACACGGTCGTGAAGTGGATGAAATCCGCCAGATCATCGGTGCCGACGGGCTGATTTTCCAGGATCTCAACGATCTTATTGATGCCGTACGCGCAGAAAACCCGGATATTCAGCAGTTTGAGTGCTCGGTGTTTAACGGTATTTATGTCACCAGGGATGTCGATCAGCAGTACCTCGATTACCTCGACTCCCTGCGTAATGACGATGCCAAAGCGGTACAGCTGCAGAACGAAGTTGAAAGCTTAGAGATGCACAACGAAGGTTAATCCCGCCGCGCCCCTCGCATGAGGGGCGCAACTTGTTGCAACACCCTCTATAATCAGGCAAAGTTTGCGCTTATGTTAGCGGGTGGATAAGCAGATGAAACGACTGATTGTGGGCATTTCCGGCGCCAGCGGCGCAATTTATGGCGTTCGCCTGCTACAGGTGCTGCGCGACGTCGCTGAAGTCGAGACCCATCTGGTGATGAGCCAGGCCGCCCGGCAAACGCTCTCCCTTGAGACCGACTACTCCCTGCGCGATGTGCAGGCGCTGGCAAACGTGGTGCATGACGCCCGCGATATCGCTGCCAACATCTCCTCTGGCTCGTTTAAGACCGCAGGCATGGTGATTCTGCCCTGTTCCATCAAAACCCTCTCCGGCATTGTCCACAGCTACACCGATGGGCTGCTGACCCGCGCCGCAGACGTGGTGCTGAAAGAGCGTCGCCCGCTGGTGCTCTGCGTGCGTGAAACACCGCTGCATCTTGGCCATTTGCGCCTGATGACGCAGGCGGCGGAACTCGGTGCGGTGATCATGCCGCCGGTTCCGGCTTTTTATCATCGGCCACAAAGCGTGATGGATATTGTCGATCAGACCGTCAATCGCGTTGTGGATCAGTTTGATATCGAACTGCCGGAAGATCTTTTCGCCCGCTGGCAGGGCAGCGATGCTGCAAAATAGTGCAACGTATCGCCGGATGCGCTTTTTTAGGGCAATTTTGTAAGCGCGATCATATCCTCAACATTTAATCCTCTTTTCCCCCGCTTACTGCTGCGGTTCGTTCCGCAGACCTGCTATCTTTCATCACTACGGTCAATCTGCAACGTTTTATTAACAAATCCCGCACGGCGTTACTGCACGGTCGGGAAAGTGGCATAAGACATGCAAGGCTACTGGCTGCAACACACAACACAACGCACCACACAATAAAAACAGCACACTTGAGGGTAATGTATGAAGAAGACGGTCCTCGCTCTCTCTTTACTGCTGGGGCTCTCCGCCACCGCCAGCGTTTATGCAGCGCTTCCCCAGACAGTCCGTATCGGCACCGATGCCACCTATGCACCTTTCTCCTCGAAGGATGCGAAAGGGGAATTTGTGGGCTTTGATATCGATCTTGGTAATGAGATGTGCAAACGCATGCAGGTGAAGTGCACCTGGGTCGGCAGCGATTTTGATGCCCTGATCCCCTCTCTGAAAGCGAAGAAGATTGACGCTATTATCTCGTCGCTCTCCATTACCGAAAAACGCCAACAGGAGATTGCCTTCTCTGAGAAGCTCTACGCGGCAGATTCACGCCTGATTGCAGCCAAAGGTTCGCCTATCAAACCCACGCTGGAGTCACTGAAAGGTAAGCACGTTGGCGTGCTGCAAGGCTCGACGCAGGAAGGTTACGCTAACGATAACTGGCGCAGTAAAGGCATCGACGTGGTGGCCTATCAGAACCAGGATCAGATCTACTCTGACCTGGCTGCTGGTCGCCTTGACGCGGCGTTCCAGGATGAAGTGGCCGCCAGCGAAGGCTTCCTGAAACAGCCTGCGGGCAAAGAGTTTGCCTTTGCAGGCCCGTCGGTAAAAGACAAAAAGTACTTTGGCGACGGCACCGGGATTGGTCTGCGTAAAGATGATACCGAGCTGAAAGCGGCGTTCGATAAAGCCTTTACCGAGCTGCGTAAAGATGGAACCTACGACAAGCTCGCCAAAAAGTATTTCGACTTTAACGTCTACGGCGAGTAAGGCTGTACGGCCCGCGCCCGCGGGCCGTGAGGGAAAACGGTGCGCCATGCGCCTTTCGTGGCATGGTGCAGCAAGCGGTGTCTGTTCCAGCGTGGTGCAGTGGCTGCATCACAATAGTGCAGGGCTGCATAGTTACGCATTCAGATTGCAAAAAAAGTTACCCTGCAGCGTTTATCTTTTGCCTTGCCGGGGGAGATGATGGCACGATAACGCACCGTTAAGTTGTGAGAATTCCCTTAGGAAAGACAGTCTGTTGAGGATAATGATGAAAAAATTGGTGCTCTCCCTTTCTCTGGTGCTCGCTGTTTCCAGCGTCTCTACTGTATTTGCTGCCATTCCGCAAAAATTACGTATCGGTACCGATCCCACTTACGCCCCATTTGAGTCAAAAAATGCGCAGGGTGAGTTGGTCGGTTTCGATATCGATCTGGCAAAAGAGCTCTGTAAGCGCATTAATACGCAGTGTGTGTTCGTTGAGAACCCGCTGGACGCGCTGATCCCTTCATTAAAAGCGAAGAAAATCGACGCGATCATGTCCTCTCTGTCGATCACTGAAAAGCGACAGCAGGAGATTGATTTCACCGACAAGCTCTACGCAGCGGATTCCCGTCTGGTGGTAGCAAAAGATTCTGATATCCAGCCTGAGCTGGATAAGCTGAAAGGCAAACGCATCGGCGTGCTGCAGGGCACCACCCAGGAGACCTATGGCAACGTCCACTGGGCACCGAAGGGGGTCGAAATCGTCTCCTATCAGGGGCAGGACAATATCTATGCCGACCTGACCGCAGGGCGTATTGACGCCGCGTTCCAGGATGAAGTCGCCGCCAGCGAAGGTTTCCTGAAAACCGCGATGGGCAAAGCCTATAAATTCGGCGGGCCGTCAATCAAAGATGAGAAGCTGTTTGGCGTCGGCACCGGCATGGGCGTACGCAAAGGCGATAGCGAACTGCGTGACGCGCTGAATAAAGCCTTTGCCGAGATGCGCGCTGACGGTACTTACGACAAGCTGGCGAAAAAGTATTTCGATTTTAATGTTTACGGTGATTAATCCCACACCACATTAACGTGCGGCCCCTCCTGCAAAGGAGGGGAAGAGACACGGCAAACACCACACACGACAGGACAGGCTGCATGCTGCACGGGTTTTCTCAAGTGATATTTCAGGGCGCGCTGGTGACCCTCGAGCTGGCGCTCAGTTCCGTGGTGCTGGCGGTGCTGATTGGCCTTGCAGGCGCGGGCGCAAAGCTGTCGAAAAGCCGCGCGCTGGCGCTGATTTTTGAAGGCTACACCACGCTTATTCGCGGCGTGCCCGATCTGGTGCTGATGCTGCTTATCTTCTACGGTCTGCAAATTGCCCTCAACGCCATTACCGACGCGCTCGGCATGGCGCAGCTGGATATCGATCCGATGGTGGCCGGTATTATCACCCTCGGCTTTATTTACGGTGCCTACTTCACCGAAACCTTTCGCGGTGCTTTTATGGCGGTGCCGAGAGGGCAGATTGAGGCGGCGACCGCGTTTGGCTTTACCGGCCGCCAGGTGTTCCGCCGTATTCTCTTTCCGGCGATGATGCGCTTTGCTCTGCCGGGGATCGGCAACAACTGGCAGGTGATCCTGAAAGCGACGGCGCTGGTCTCATTACTGGGGCTGGAAGATGTGGTCAAAGCGACCCAGCTCGCCGGTAAAAGCACCTGGGAGCCGTTCTACTTCGCCATTGTCTGCGGCGCGATCTATCTCATTTTTACCACGGCCTCCAATGGCGTCCTGCTGCTGCTTGAGCGCCGCTACTCGGTGGGTGTGAAGAGGGCCGACCTGTGATTGAGATTATTCAGGAGTACTGGCAATCCCTGCTCTGGAGCGACGGCTACCGTATTACCGGCGTGGCCATCACCCTCTGGCTACTGATCTCCTCAGTGGTGATGGGCGGCATTCTGGCGCTGTTTCTTGCCATCGGCCGCGTCTCGAGCAACAAATTTATCTGTTTTCCGATCTGGTTATTCACCTACATCTTTCGCGGCACGCCGCTCTATGTGCAGCTACTGGTCTTCTACTCCGGCATGTACACACTGGAGATTGTCAAAGGCACCGAGTTGCTAAACGCCTTTTTCCGCAGCGGCCTCAACTGTACGGTGCTGGCGCTGACGCTTAACACCTGCGCCTACACCACCGAGATTTTCGCCGGGGCGATCCGCTCGGTGCCCCATGGCGAGATTGAAGCAGCGCGGGCGTATGGCTTTTCATCCTTTAAAATGTACCGCTGTATTATTTTGCCTTCGGCGCTGCGTATCGCGCTGCCGGCCTATAGCAACGAGGTGATCCTGATGCTGCACTCCACGGCGCTGGCCTTTACCGCGACGGTGCCGGATCTGCTGAAAATCGCCCGTGATATTAACTCCGCCACCTACCAGCCCTTTACGGCTTTCGGTATTGCGGCGGTGCTCTATCTCATTATTTCGTATGTCCTGATTAGCCTCTTCCGCCGGGCGGAAAAGCGCTTCTTACAGCATATGAAGCCCTCTTCGACGCACTGAGAGCACGATGTCTGAGAATAAATTAAACGTTACCGATTTGCATAAGCGCTACGGTGAGCATGAAGTTCTGAAGGGCGTGTCGTTGCAGGCTAACGCCGGAGATGTGATTAGCATCATCGGCTCCTCCGGCTCCGGTAAAAGCACCTTCCTGCGCTGCATAAACTTCCTTGAGAAACCGAGTGAAGGCTCCATTGTGGTGAGCGGGCAGAATATCAATCTGGTGCGTGACAAAGATGGCCAGCTGAAAGTCGCTGACAAGCATCAGCTGCGCCTGTTACGTACGCGCCTGACGATGGTGTTCCAGCACTTCAACTTGTGGAGCCACATGACGGTGCTGGAGAACGTGATGGAGGCGCCGATTCAGGTGCTGGGATTGAGCAAGCAGGAAGCGCGCGAGCGGGCGGTAAAATATCTGGCCAAAGTGGGCATTGATGCCATGCAGCAGATAAAGTACCCGGTGCATCTTTCCGGCGGCCAGCAGCAGCGTGTGTCGATTGCCCGCGCGCTGGCGATGGAGCCAGAAGTACTGCTGTTTGATGAACCGACCTCAGCCCTCGATCCGGAACTGGTGGGCGAAGTGTTGCGCATCATGCAGCAGCTGGCAGAAGAGGGGAAAACCATGGTGGTGGTCACCCACGAAATGGGCTTTGCCCGTGATGTTTCGAGCCACGTGATCTTCCTCCATCAGGGCAAAATTGAAGAGGAGGGCACGCCGGATGAGCTGTTCGGCAACCCGAAAAGCCTGCGCTTGCAGCAGTTCCTCAAAGGATCGCTGAAGTAAGCAAGGGTAGCCCGATGGCGCTGCGCTTATCAGGCTTGCGGGGAGTGCTGTTGCAGGCCGGATAAGGCGAACGCCGCCATCCGGCACTGCACTGCTGCAATATCACTTATCCGGGCGGTTAACCGGCCACCAGCCTTGTGGCATGCCCGCGGCGGAAACAAAACGGTAATGGGTGAATATCGCGCCACGCGCGGAGACACGCTTCTCAAGCTGAACCGTTTGCGCGCCCGGCGGGACAAGCGCGTCGCGGGTGCAAATTTCAACCGGGCGCTTTAACCACGCATCATAAAAGCGCAGCCCCGCCGGACAGCGGTTAGCGCGGCTGATAGGCGGGCCGGGGTGGCCAAGGGTAAACGTCACCTCGCTCTGTACTATTTCGCTTGCGGTAAACTTTACCCACGCTTCCGGCGCGTTCCATAGTGTTGCAATGCAATACAAAAAGAGCGCCACAAAGCCAATCAGCTTACTGCGCAGCCTGGTGATAAACGGGATACGCCAGATAATCAACAGACTTAACACCACGGCAACGATTAAGACTACCCAGGTATCCGGTGCGCCCGCTTGCAGATAGACCCGGTTGCTAAGACCGATGGCGTACAGCAGCCATATCAACCACAGAAAGAAAAAGAGCACGCATAAGGCGAGTTGCACTCTTCCCGAACGCAATCCCCGTTTAATGTTTTTCACGGCGATAGATCCAGTCATCATAATATTTCCCGCGCAGCAAATAGGCCTGCTCCAGCACCTGTACGCGGGTGAAACCGCTCTTCTCCAGTACCCGTATCGAACCGAGGTTGTCCGACAGCACCCAGGCATTAAGAGCGTGAATATCGCGCTGGGTAAAGGCGAAATCGCACAGGGCGGCTACAACTTCTGACGCCACGCCCTGGCCCTGCGCTGCAGGCAGGATCGAGTAGCCAAGATCTGCTTCCTGCAAAAGATGCTGACTCGGGCGCAGGCCAACATCACCGATCGCACGGCCTTGTTCATCGCGGATCACAAAGGCATTCGGATCGTTAAGCCGGTCTTCAAACAGAGTTCGGATCTGGCTTTCAGAGGCGATTTCCGCCATATAGCGCATCACGCTTTTATCCTGACGGATCTGCAAAAAGAAGGGCCAGTCAGACGCCTGAAACGGCGTCAGGGTAAAACGGGGGGTTTGCAACGTCATTACGCGTCCTTGTGAGAACCAAACCAGGCAGCTTAGCACCGGAAATGCGCGCGCGGCTGCCACAAATATTAGGGGGTCGTGGGCTGCCAGGCATAGGCTTTGCCGTTATCGCTCATAAAGCGGTAGCGGGTAAACCAGGCACCGCGGGCGGCGATACGTTTTTCAACCTGCACCGAGCTGGCGTCGCGCGGCACGTTATCGGTGTGGGTGCAGAGGGTGACTAACCGTCCGAGCCACGCATCATCAATACGCAGACCCGCTTCGCAGTGGCTTTTGCGCCCAAGCGAAGGGCCGGGATAGGTGAGGCGAAAGGTGACGTCGCTTTGTACCGTTTCGCCCGATGTCAGGCGCACCCAGCCTTCCGGGAGATTGAGCAGCGTGACGCCAGCAAAGGCCGCGACGCAGAGGAAAAGCTGCCACGGGGCTAACGCCTTAAACGCGCTCGCCTGGCCGCGAACGGCCCTGCGCCAGCCACACCAGAGGCCAGTCAGCAGAGCAATCGCCACCATCACTGGCGTATCGGGCGCATCGTCACGCATAAAGACCGTCACGCCCAGCCGGTTGCTCTCCCATATCCACAGCGCCCATGCCAGCAGCAGCAGAGCGAGTGCGCAGAGGCGAATTTTTTGCGACCTGGTCAATGGCAACCCCTTTGCTGTCAAAACGGGTAGCTTACCACCATCATCCCAGACCCAACGCGACAAACTTTACGCGTTCACCACATCCGTCAACGCCTCTTCAAGATCGTGCCAGCGAAACGCAAACCCGGCCTCTTCCAGGCGTTTAGGCAGCGCACGCTGCCCGCCGAGCACCAGCACCGAGGATTCCCCCATCATCAGGCGCACGGCCGTTGCGGGGGCGCGCATAAACGCCGGGCGGTGCAGGGCATGACCGAGGGCGTGAGCGAACTGCTCGTTACGCACCGGGTAGGGCGCGACCATATTGAACGGCCCGCGCAGATCGTTATCGAGCAGCCAGAGAATGGCATTGACCATATCGTCAATATGGATCCACGCCATATATTGCCTGCCCGTGCCAATCGGCCCGCCAAGACCAAGGCGGAACAGCGGCAGCAGTTTGCCGAGAATACCGCCTTTTGGCGTTAACACTACGCCAGTGCGCAGCAGGCAGACACGAGTTTGGTCGCTCTGCGCTTCGCAGGCGATCTGCTCCCAGCGCCCGCACAGCTTATGGGTAAACTCGTTATGTGGCGGCTCCTCCTCTGTCACCACCACTTCGCCGAGATCGCCGTAATAGCCGCAGGCAGAACCGGAGATCAGCACCTGCGGCGGGTTGTCGCTGGCTTTGATCAAATCCGCCAGCCGCTGCGTAATCTGCCAGCGGCTGTTGCATAAGCGCTGCTTCTGCTCCTCCGTCCAGCGCTTATCGGCAATCGGTTCGCCCGCCAGATTGATCACCGCATCAAAGTTGTTGAGATCGGTAAGATCATTAAGCCCCTTCAGCAGGCTGACGCGGGCATCAAGCTTTTGCTGCGCTTTGGCAGGATTTCGGGTGACTACCGTTACGCTGTGGTGCAGCTCCAGTAAACGGGGGATCAAATGGTGGCCAATCAGGCCGGTACCGCCAGTAAAGAGTATCTTCATGCTTCCCTCCGAAGCGTGGTTATCCTTAAAACGCGCAGCTTAAAGCAGCTGCGCTTTCTGCAATGCACTCTCGGTAGCCGGGCGCGTGCGGATGCGCTCAAACCAGTTAAAGACCGCCGGATAATCCTCAAGCGTAATACGCTGTCGCGCGTGGGAATTAATCCACGGCCAGGCGGCGATATCCGCAATGCTGTAGTGCTGACCTGCCAGCCACGGCACCTGCTCAAGACGTTTATTCATCACCTGGTAGAGCCGCTGCGTTTCCACCTGGTAGCGCTCAATGGCATAGGGCACCGGCTGCGGCGCGAAGTGGTTGAAGTGGTGGTTCTGCCCAAGCATCGGCCCCAGCCCCGCCACCTGCCAGAATAGCCACTGCAAAGTGACATGACGCTCGCGCAGCTCACCGCTCAGGAGCTGGCCGGACTTCTCTGCCAGATAGAGCAGGATCTCGCCCGACTCGAACAGGCTAAGCGGCGCACCGCTGTCGGCGGGGTCATGATCGACAATCGCCGGGATCTTATTGTTCGGCGAGATATCTAAAAATTCCGGGCGAAACTGCTCGCCTTTACTAATATCTACGCGGATCAGACGATACGGCAACCCGGTCTCTTCGAGAAACAGTGTGATCTTGTGGCCGTTCGGTGTCGGGGCGAAATAGAGGTCTATCATCGAAACTCCTGTGAGCGGAATGGGCGTCGCCTGTTAAGTATAGGTGTTCCCCGTAATGACAGAGTTTTCCGCAAGTGACAGAAGGCAGAAGAGGTTATATTTTGGACGAAACTTATCCGCTAAACGAGGATGTTATGAGCGAACCGGCAATCACGTTGTGGTCTGACAAAGAGTACTTCTCCCCGTATGTGCTGTCGGCGTACGTTGCCCTGCAGGAAAAGGCGCTGCCCTTCACCCTGAAAACCGTCGATCTGGCGAGCGGCGCACAGCAGGGCGCGGGGTGGCCCGGCTTTCGTCTGACGCAGCGTGTTCCCTCCTTAGAGATTGATGACTTCGTGCTGAGCGAATCCTCGGCGATTGCCGAATATCTGGACGAGCGTTTTGCGCCTCCGGAGTGGGAGCGTCTCTATCCACACGATCGGGAGAACCGCGCCCGCGCGCGGCAGGTGCAGGCATGGCTGCGCAGCGATCTGCTGCCGATCCGTGAAGCGCGCTCAACGGACGTGGTGTTTGCCGGGGCGAAAAAAGCGCCGCTCAGCGAAGCAGGCCAGGCGAGCGCCGATAAGCTCTTCGCCATCGCCGGCGCGTTGCTGGCGCACGGCAAGCCGAACCTGTTTGGCGAGTGGTGCATTGCCGATGTCGATCTTGCCCTGATGCTTAACCGCCTGGTGATGCATGGCGACCCCGTGCCGGAGCGCTTAGCGGAGTACGCCACTTTCCAGTGGCAGCGCTCCTCGGTTCAGCGCTATGTTGCACTTTCCGCTAAGCGCACGGGCTGATAAGCGGTTCGCGTTCCGGTATCATTAGGGCGTTTTTTTTCATAGAGGTGCAGTGATGAAACTGATGTTTGCATCGGATATTCACGGGTCGTTGCCCGCGACGGAACGCATACTGGAACGGTTCGCGCAAAGCGGCGCCCGCTGGCTGGTTCTGCTTGGCGATGTGCTCAATCATGGCCCGCGCAACGCGCTGCCGGAGGGGTATAATCCGGCGCAGGTGGCAGAACGGCTCAATACGCAGGCCAGCCGGATTATCGCGGTACGCGGTAATTGCGACAGCGAAGTGGATCAGATGCTGCTGCGCTTTCCCATTACCGCCCCCTGGCAGCAGGTTTTATTACCCGCGTGCCGCCTGTTTTTGACCCACGGTCATCTCTTCGGCGCACAGCACATTCCGCCACTGGAAGCAGGCGATGTGCTGGTGTACGGGCATACGCATATTCCCGTTGCCGAGAAGCGTGATGAGATTGTGCACTTCAACCCCGGTTCGGTCTCTATCCCGAAAGGTGGGTTTGCCGCCAGCTACGGCATGCTGGAAGAGAATATGTTACGTGTTATCGCACTTAATGATCAGCGGGTTATTGCGCAGGTGGCGATTAATCCGTAATTTACCCGTCAACCGAAACGCGCCGTAAGAGCGCCATAAAGAGAAGATGTCCCGATGGTGGAACAGAGTCATTTTGCAGGCATGGAATGGGTAGATATTGTCAACGAAGACAATGAGGTGATCGCGCAGGCCAGCCGGGAGCAAATGCGCGCGCAGTGCCTGCGTCATCGCGCAACCTATATTGTGGTGCATGATGGGATGGGCAATATTCTGGTGCAGCGTCGTACCGAGCTAAAAGACTTTATGCCCGGCAAGCTGGACGCGACGGCGGGCGGCGTGGTGCAGGCCGGTGAAAACCTGCTGGAGTCCGCGCGCCGCGAAGCGGAAGAGGAGCTGGGCATTGCGGGTGTCCCGTTTGCCGAGCATGGTCAGTTCTACTTTGAAGATGAGCATTGTCGGGTGTGGGGCGGGCTGTTTAGCTGCGTCTCCCACGGGCCGTTTGCCCTGCAGGAAGAGGAGGTGAGTGAAGTCTTCTGGATGACGCCGGAAGAGATCACCGCCCGCTGCGATGAGTTTACCGACGATTCGCTGAAAGCGCTGGCGCTGTGGATGAGCCGTAACGCCAGCAACGATGTGGAAAAGAGCGAGCAGAAGGCCGAGTAAGCTTCTGCGCGTTGCGGAAAAAGCGATCCTCAGGGTCGCTTTTTTATTGCCGGATGACCGGCTGCGCAGAGGGATTCTATCGTCGGATGGCGCTTCGCTTATCCGGCCTGCAATCGCTCAATAAAAAAGCGACCCGAAGGTCGCTTTTTTTGTGCACTGGCGCAGCCGCCAGAAGAGACATTACTGCTGCTGGGACGCCTGAATCGCGGTCAGCGCGATGGTGTAGACGATATCGTCTACCAGCGCGCCACGAGAGAGGTCGTTCACCGGCTTGCGCATACCCTGCAGCATCGGCCCGATGGAGATCAGATCGGCAGAGCGCTGTACCGCTTTGTAGGTGGTGTTACCGGTGTTCAGATCCGGGAAGATGAACACGGTAGCGCGACCGGCAACCGGCGAGTTCGGCGCTTTCGATTTCGCTACATCCGCCATGACCGCAGCGTCATACTGCAGCGGACCGTCGATAACCAGGTCAGGACGTTTTTCCTGCGCCAGGCGCGTCGCTTCACGCACTTTCTCAACGTCGCTACCCGCGCCGGAGTTACCGGTAGAGTAGGAGAGCATCGCAACGCGCGGCTCAATGCCGAAAGCGGTCGCGGAGTCAGCGGACTGAATCGCGATCTCGGCCAGCTGCTCAGCGGTCGGATCCGGGTTAATTGCGCAGTCACCGTAAACATAAACCTGTTCCGGCAGCAGCATAAAGAACACGGAGGAGACCAGCGAGCTGCCCGGTGCGGTTTTAATCAGCTGCAGCGGCGGACGAATGGTGTTCGCCGTGGTGTGAACCGCACCGGAGACCAGACCGTCAACTTCATCCTGCTCCAGCATCAGCGTGCCGAGCACCACGTTATCTTCCAGCTGTTCGCGTGCCACGGCTTCGGTCATGCCTTTGCTCTTACGCAGCTCAACCAGGCGAGCGACATAGCTTTCACGCACCACGTCCGGATCGACGATTTCGATACCGGCGCCCAGCTCAACACCCTGTGCGGCGGCGACGCGATTGATCTCATCCGGGTTACCCAGCAGGATACAGGTCGCAATACCACGTTCAGCACAGATAGCGGCTGCCTTCACGGTACGCGGCTCGTCGCCTTCCGGCAGTACGACGCGTTTGCCCGCTTTACGCGCCAGTTCGGTCAGCTGGTAACGGAAGGCTGGCGGCGAGAGGCGACGGCTGCGCTCGGAGGTGGCGGTCAGGGAGTCGATCCACTGCGCATTGATATAACGGGCCACATACTCCTGCACGTTTTCAATACGCTCGTTATCGTCAACCGGCACTTCGAGGTTGAAGCTCTGCAGGCTCAGGGAGGTCTGCCAGGTGTTGGTATTCACCATAAATACCGGCAGGCCGGTGGCGAACGCGCGTTCGCACAGTTTGCGCACGCTCTCGTCCATCTCATAGCCACCGGTCAGCAGCACGGCACCAATCTCAACGCCGTTCATCGCCGCGAGGCAGGCAGCAACCAGCACATCAGGACGATCGGCAGAGGTGACCAGCAGTGAGCCCGGACGGAAGTGTTCCAGCATGTGCGGAATGCTGCGCGCACAGAAAGTTACGGACTTCACGCGGCGGGTTTTGATATCGCCTTCGTTGATGATGGTCGCATTAAGGTGGCGCGCCATATCGATCGCTCGGGTGGCGATCAGATCGAAGCTCCACGGCACCGCGCCCAGCACGGGCAGAGAGCTGGTCTCTTGCAGCTGCGCCGGATCGATGTTCACCACTTTTGCTTTTGAGGAGTCATCAAAGATCTCAGAGAGATCCGGGCGCGTACGGCCCTGCTCATCAACCGGGGCGTTCAGTTTGTTGACGATAACGCCGGTGATGTTGCTGTTTTTCACGCCGCCGAAGCTATTGCGCGTCAGCTCGATGCGCTCTTTCAGCTGCTCCTGCGTGTCGGTGCCCTGAGACATCACGAAGACGATTTCCGCGTTCAGCGTTTTCGCGATTTCGAAGTTCAGGGACTGGGCGAACTGGTGTTTACGGGTCGGGACCAGACCTTCAACCAGCACCACTTCAGCCTCTTTGCTGCTTTCGTGGTAGCGGGCAATGATCTCTTCCATCAGCACATCTTTCTGATTGCTGGAGAGCAGCGACTCGACGTAGCTCATTTTCAGCGGTTCAGCCGCCGGCAGCCCGGAGTTAGCGCGCACGATGGTGGTAGTCTGGTCAGGCGCATCGCCGCCCGCACGTGGCTGAGCGATCGGTTTAAAGACGCTCAGACGAACGCCTTTGCGTTCCATAGCACGGATGACGCCAAGGCTGACGCTGGTCAGGCCGACGCTGGTTCCGGTAGGGATCAGCATAATAATACGGGACACGGTTAATCCTCTTTCGTTACCGTCGAAGCGGACGGGTTACAAAACAGCACCGCCAGCGTTGGCTGGCGGTGTGGGTAAACTATCAGGCAGTCAGGCGGCTTGCGTCTTGCGCAATCACCAGCTCTTCGTTAGTCGGGATAACGATCGCCGGGCGGGTGCCTTCTTTATTGATAAAACCAGACTTGCCGAAACGGGCAGCCAGGTTGCGTTCGTGGTCAACTTCGAAGCCGAGCACGCCCAGTTTGCCCAGGGAGAGCTCGCGTACCATCGCCGCGTTTTCACCGATACCACCGGTGAAGATTACCGCGTCCAGACGACCGTCCATCAGCGCAGTGTAAGAGCCGATGTATTTAGCCAGGCGATGGCAGTAAACGTCCATTGCACGCTTCGCGTCTTCTTTGGTTTCGTAGTTATCTTCTACATAACGGCAGTCGCTGGTGACTTCGGTCAGGCCCAGCAGGCCGGACTCTTTGGTCAGCATTTTGTTGATAGCTTCAACGCTCATGCCCAGGGTGTCATGCAGATGGAAAATGATCGCCGGGTCGATATCACCAGAACGGGTGCCCATAACCAGGCCTTCCAGCGGGGTCAGACCCATGGAGGTATCTACGCACTCGCCGTTACGGATAGCGGAAACAGAACCGCCGTTGCCGAGGTGGCAGGTGATGATGTTCAGTTCAGAAACCGGCTTGTTCAGCACTTTTGCCGCTTCCTGAGTTACATAGAAGTGGCTGGTGCCGTGCGCGCCGTAGCGACGAACGCCGTGCTCTTTGTACAGTTTGTACGGCAGGGCATAGAGGTAGGACTCTTCCGGCATGGTGGTGTGGAACGCGGTGTCGAACACGGCAACGTTCTTCTCTTTCAGGCTCGGGAAGGATTTCAGCGCTTCGGCGATACCGATCAGGTGAGCCGGGTTGTGCAGCGGGGCGAAAGAGGCCGCGTCTTTAATACCCTGGATCACAGACTCATCGATCACCACGGAACGGGTGTATTTTTCACCACCGTGAACGATACGGTGACCGATTGCGGTCAGCTGAGCAGACAGTTCTGGTTTTTGTGCCAGAATAGTGTTAACGATAAAGTTAAGCGCTTCACTGTGAGCGGCACCTGCACCTAAAGCCGCTTCTTGTTTACCGCCATCCATTTTCCACTTGATGCGTGCTTCAGGAAGGTGGAAACATTCGGCTAAACCAGAGAGGTACTCTTCACCGTTTACAGCATCGATAATTGCGAATTTCAGTGAGGAGCTACCGCAGTTCAGAACCAGTACTAACTTACTCGACATGGAAGTACCTATTTATGATACGTGGCTAAAAAAGGTCAGTGAGTCGCACAGCGTAGCGCAGGTTGACGCTGACATTTATGATTAACATCATGTCGAGAGAACTTTCTGACACGATGAAAGAATAGTTAAGATTTTAAGCTATTTTGCGCAATTTTCAGACAGTGGCATAATGAGCTTCTTATTTGACGACTCAAACCTATTCGTCTAAGGCCTGGTAAAGGCCGCCACAGAATACCCGATAGCAGGTGGGATTGACAAAAAATTTTAACGTTGTCATTCACAGTTGTTGTTTTGCACAAATTTTTTAATTTTTATATGTGAAGTTGAGGTAAAGCCATGTCAAATCCTGAGATTCGACCCGTCAGTTTCTTCAGTTTATTTCGCCGGGGTCAGCACTATGCGAAGACCTGGCCTATGGAAAAACGCCTCGCTCCCGTGTTTGTAGAAAACCGTACCATTCGCGCGACACGCTACGCGATTCGCTTTATGCCGCCCGTGGCGGTCTTCACCCTCTGCTGGCAAATCGCCCTCGGCGGGCAGCTTGGCCCCGCTGTCGCCACCGCGCTGTTTGCGCTAAGCCTGCCAATGCAGGGGTTATGGTGGCTGGGCAGGCGCTCGGTCACGCCGCTGCCGCCCTCCATTTTGAACTGGTTCTATGAAGTGCGCGGTAAGTTGCAGGATGCGGGCCAGGCGCTGGCACCGGTTGAAGGTAAGCCCGATTATCAGGCGCTGGCGGATACCCTCAAGCGCGCCTTTAAGCAGCTGGATAAAACCTTTCTCGATGAGCTGTAAAAGTTGCACGTGATTGATAAGAGGAGAGCATCGTCAGATGCTTTCTTTTTTTGGTAGATCCGCGCAACACCCCCGGCAAATCAAGAAAGCGGCTTTTACTCACAGGTACACTGAGGCCAACTTTTTTACTGCGCCGAAGTGCCACAGGAGTCGAAGATGGAAATGACCAATGCCCAACGTCTGATCTTATCCAATCAATACAAGATGATGACCATGATGGACCCGGCCAATGCGGAGCGCTATCGCCGTTTACAAACCATTGTTGAACGGGGATATGGTTTGCAGATGCGCGAGCTGGATCGCGAATTTGGCGAGCTGAAAGAGGAAACGTGCCGCAACATCATCGATATCATGGAGATGTATCACGCACTCCATGTCTCCTGGACCAACCTGAAAGATAACGCCACTATTGACGAGCGCCGCGTCACTTTCCTCGGCTTCGACGCCGCGACCGAAGCGCGCTACCTCGGTTACGTCCGCTTTATGGTCAATATCGAAGGGCGTTATACCCATTTTGATGCCGGTACCCATGGCTTTAACGCCCAAACGCCGATGTGGGATAAATACCAGCGCATGCTCAGCGTCTGGCATGCCTGCCCGCGCCAGTACCACTTAAGCAGCAACGAAATTAATCAAATTCTCAACGCCTGAGGAGGTGAATGTGCAGTGTAAAGGCTTTCTGTTTGATCTGGATGGAACTCTGGTCAATTCACTCCCCGCCGTCGAGCGGGCCTGGTGCAGCTGGGCCGATCGCTTTGGCATTAGCCATGACGAGGTGCTGAATTTTATCCACGGCAAACAGGCCATCACCTCGCTGCGCCACTTTATGGCGGGTGCCTCAGAGGCGGAAATTGCCGCTGAATTTACCCGCCTTGAGGGGATTGAAGCCTCAGACACGGACGGCATTACGCCACTGCCCGGCGCGGTTGAACTGCTTCAGCATCTGGATGAATCGGCTATTCCGTGGGCTATTGTTACCTCCGGCTCGGTGCCCGTCGCCCATGCGCGCCATCGCGCAACCGGGCTGCCGATGCCAAAAGTCTTCGTCACCGCCGAGCAGGTGAAGCAGGGCAAACCTGAACCGGACGCCTATCTGCTCGGTGCCGGGCTGTTAGGGCTGGCACCTGAAACCTGCGTGGTGGTGGAAGACGCGGCTGCAGGCGTGCTCTCCGGTCTCGCCGCGGGCTGTCATGTGATTGCCGTCAATGTCCCGCCCGGTTCGCCCGGCCTTGAGAGGGTCGACTTCTCGCTGACCAGCCTGGAGGCGATAAGCGTCACAAAACAGCATGACGGCATCGTCAGCGTCAATCTGAAAGCCTGATTAGATGATGTAACCCCACCGCGGTGGGGTTTTTTATGGCACGCTTTTACCACGCTCAACTGACAAGGACAGGTTGTGAACGGTGAATTAATTTGGGTTCTCTCTCTGCTGGGCATTGCCGTGGTGCTCTTTGCGACAGGAAAAGTGCGCATGGACGCGGTGGCGCTGTTTATCATTGTTGCCTTTGTGCTGAGCGGTACGCTGACGCTCCCTGAAGCGCTCTCCGGTTTTAGCGATCCGAACGTTATTTTGATTGCCGCACTCTTTATTATCGGCGACGGGCTGGTGCGCACCGGCGTGGCGACCAATATGGGCGCGTGGCTGGTGACGATGGCAGGCAGCAGCGAAACGAAGATGCTGATTCTGCTGATGATAACCGTCGCCGGGCTGGGCGCCTTTATGAGTTCGACCGGCGTGGTGGCGATTTTTATTCCTGTGGTGCTGAGCGTCTCGCTGCGGATGCAGGTCTCCCCCTCGCGGTTAATGATGCCGCTCAGTTTCGCCGGGCTGATTAGCGGCATGATGACGCTGGTGGCGACGCCGCCAAACCTGGTGTTGAACAGTGAACTGCTGCGCGAAGGGTTAGAGGGGTTTGGCTTTTTCAGCGTCACGCCGCTTGGCCTGGTTATCCTTCTGCTCGGCATCGTCTATATGCTGTTGATGCGCTTTACGCTAAACGCGGAGGGGAGTGACGCTCAGCGTGAGAGCTGGAAGCGGCGCTCGTTTCGCGATCTGATCCGTGAGTATCACCTGGCGGGTCGCGCGCGGCGATTAGCTATTCGCCCCGGTTCGCCGATGATTGGTCAGCGCCTCGACGATCTGCAGCTGCGTGAGCGATATGGTGCCAACGTGATCGGCGTTGAGCGCTGGCGGCGTTTTCGCCGCGTGATTGTGAACGTCAATGGCGTTTCGGAGTTTCGCGCCCGTGACGTGCTGCTGATTGATATGTCCTCGGCGGATGTCGACCTGCGCCAGTTCTGCGTCGAGCAGCAGCTGGAGCCGATGATCCTGCGCGGGGAGTACTTCTCTGACCAGGCGCTCGATGTTGGTATGGCGGAAGTCTCCCTGATTCCTGACTCGGAACTGCTGGGCAAAACGGTGCGCGAAATCGGTTTTCGTACCCGCTACGGTCTGAACGTGGTGGGGCTGAAGCGCAACGGTGTGGCGCTGGAAGGGGCGGTCACTGACGAGCCCCTACAGCTGGGGGATATCTTCCTCGTGGTCGGCAACTGGAAGTTAATCAGCCAGCTTGCCGGACACGCCCGCGACTTTGTGGTGCTGAACCTGCCCGTTGAAGAGAGCGCGGCCTCGCCGGCGCATAGTCAGGCGCCGCATGCGATTTTCTGTCTGGTATTGATGGTCGCGCTGATGCTGACCGACGATATTCCCAATCCGATTGCCGCCATTATCGCCTGCATGCTAATGGGGAAATTTCGCTGTATTGACGCCGAGAGCGCCTATAAAGCGATTCACTGGCCGAGCATCATCCTGATTGTCGGCATGATGCCTTTTGCGCTGGCGCTGCAAAAAACCGGCGGTGTCGATTTGGTAGTGAAAGGGCTGATGGAGCTGGGCGGCGGCTACGGCCCGCACCTGATGCTGATTTGTCTGTTTGTGATGTGCGCGGCGATAGGGTTATTTATCTCTAATACCGCCACGGCCGTCTTAATGGCACCCATTGCGCTGGCGGCGGCGAAGTCGATGGGCGTCTCGCCTTATCCCTTCGCCATGATGGTAGCGATGGCTGCCTCTGCCGCCTTTATGACGCCGGTGTCGTCACCGGTGAATACGCTGGTATTAGGGCCGGGCAACTACCGGTTCAGCGACTTTATCAAACTCGGCGTGCCCTTTACGCTGCTGGTTATGATGGTATGCGTAGTAATGATTCCAGTGCTCTTTCCCTTTTAACCAGACACGTTCGCCCTTGTTACAAGGGCGAGTCCTGGCTGATCTCATCAAGAGAGAGCTGGAAGCTCGGCACGAATACCTGCATAAAGTAGTCCATCTCCGGGCTGCGACGGGCATCGAGGGTTTTCTCCAGCCGCGATTTGGCCAGCAGAAACTCATTATTACCGGCGGAAAGCTCCTCCAGGCACTTCAGGTAGGCGCAGAGCGCATCGGCCTGTTTAACAATCGAACGCTCCTCCACGCTGTAGTGATGCTCATCAATCAGCGGGGCGAAAATATCCTGCAACTCTTCGGGCACCATTTCCACCAGCTTCTGCTGGGCGATCTTCTCAATCGCTTTGTACTCCTGGGCAATCTGCGAGTTGAAGTACTTCACCGGCGTCGGGAGATCGCCGGTGATCACTTCAGAGGCATCATGATAAATTGCCAGCAGCGCAATGCGCTCTGCATTAAGCGCGCCGCCGAATTTGCGGTTTTTGATCGCCGCCAGCGCGTGAGCGACCATCGCCACTTGCAGGCTATGCTCGGAGACATTCTCGGTGCGCACATTGCGCATCAGCGGCCAGCGGTTGATCAGTTTCAGGCGGGAGAGGTGGGCGAAGAAGTGACTCTGACTCATAGTTAACCTTGTCTTGAATACGACCTGGGCCATTGTGCGCAGAGAGTCGGGGAAGATGCAAATCCTCCCCGGGAGCAATTACTGATGATAGCCGGAGAGGAAACGCCCGAAGCGGGTGATCGCCATCTCCAGATCGTCCTCGCGCGGCAGCGTAACGATGCGGACGTGATCCGGCCACGGCCAGTTGAAGGCGGAGCCTTGCACCAGCAGCACCTTCTCCTGCAGCAGGAAGTCGAGCACCATCTTCTGGTCGTCAAGAATATTGAAACGTTTCGCGTCAATTTTCGGGAACATATAGAGCGCGCCGTTCGGTTTTACGCAGGAGACGCCGGGGATCTCGTTAATCAGCTCCCACGCGCGGTTGCGCTGCTCATAGAGACGCCCGCCGGGCACGATAAATTCGCTGATGCTCTGATAGCCGCCGAGAGCAGTCTGGATCGCGTGCTGCGCCGGTACGTTGGCGCACAGGCGCATTGATGCAAGCATCTCCAGCCCTTCGATATAGCCTTTGGCGTGCTTTTTCGGCCCGCTCAGCACCATCCAGCCCTGGCGGAACCCGGCGACGCGGTAGGTTTTTGACAGACCGTTAAAGGTGATGGTGAAGAGATCCGGCGCCAGCGCGGCGATAGAGTGGTGCTGCGCTTCATCGTAGAGGATCTTGTCGTAGATCTCATCGGCGAAAATAATCAGGTTGTGCTGACGCGCCAGTTCGACAATCTCCAGCAGCAGCTCTTTTGAATAGACCGCGCCGGTCGGGTTATTCGGGTTGATGATTACAATACCGCGCGTGCGCGGGGTGATTTTGGCGCGGATGTCGTCCAGATCCGGGAACCAGCCGGCGGATTCATCGCAAAGATAGTGCACCGCTTTGCCACCGGAGAGCGACACCGCCGCGGTCCACAGCGGGTAATCCGGTGCCGGTACCAGCATCTCATCGCCGCTGTTCAGCAGCGCCTGCATCGACTGCACGATCAGCTCAGAGACGCCGTTGCCGATATAGATATCTTCAACGGTAACTTCACGCATGCCGCGTGCCTGATAGTGCTGCATGATCGCTTTACGGGCGGAGTAGAGCCCTTTTGAATCACAGTAGCCCTGGGCACCAGGGAGGTTGCGGATCACATCGACCAGAATTTCATCCGGGGCTTCGAAGCCGAACGGGGCAGGGTTGCCGATGTTGAGTTTGAGAACTTTGTTGCCTTCTTCTTCCAGACGCTTTGCTTCTTTAAGAACCGGGCCACGGATGTCATAACAGACGTTATCTAACTTGCTGGATTTTTCGATGGAGGACATGAACCTTTGCCTTTTTACTGGAATCGCCACTCCCTGCCGTGGAAGTGAACACGGAACAATGTACTCCCACGCCCGCTTATTTTGAAGGGTTAACAGGAGAAGATTTTGCCTCGCTCATCCGTCGCCTTTAACGATCTTTTAACTATTAAATGCGCTTTTTCTCTCTTTTCCATGCTGACCATAGGCAAATAGATGGTAATTAATATTATTTAATGTTCAATAATTGAAATTTTTAACCGCGTAACCCCACTCCAGCAGTGGGGATTTATTTTTGGCAGGGTGCCAGAGACGAAGAGGGAGTGTATAAAGAGAAAGCATAAAGTTGCAGTAAACAGCTCACCTGGTTACTGTGAAAATAATGTTAATTTCTATTAAAGAGATCCATTTCCAGAACCGTTCGCTATTTAATATTGAGAATAGTAACTATGACCATCACTAATATTTATATGTCTCATCTTTTCGTTCTGACATTTTAGAGATTTAAGATAATTCGTATTAATGCTTATAAATAAAAAGGTTTTGGGGTAAACTCAGAGAGCCTGAAAGGGCACTTAAGGGCAAAGCCCTGAGTTCGGTAAGGTTGAATTCTTAATTTTACTTAATTGCTATTACTCTTTATTACTTCAGAACCTCTGTTGGGTTCACCTTTATCTGCGGCGCTCGATGTTAAATCGCTATTCGCTGCGAAAGACGCGTTTTAAATGCATCAACACTATTTGGCCGTTTTATATATCCCCGAGCGGGATGTTGGCCAAATAAAGAGGTTGAGTTCTGCTTGCATCAGATAGCGAACTAAAACATCACGCACGTTGCCTGGCTTCATCGGCAATGGCAGTGCAGGATGCACTTTTTAAATGGATTTACTTAATCTTATGAACACAGCATAAACCCGGGGCACGCAGCGCGCGCAACCCGTAAGTGAAAAATGATGATAAATGCAAATCGTCCGATACTGAATCTCGACCTCGATCTGCTGAGAACGTTTGTTGCGGTCGCGGATCTCAACACTTTTGCAGCGGCCGCAGCGGCAGTTTGCCGTACGCAATCCGCGGTAAGTCAGCAAATGCAGCGCCTTGAACAGCTGGTGGGAAAAGAGCTGTTCGCCCGTCATGGCCGCAATAAATTACTGACCGAGCATGGCATTCAGCTACTGGGCTATGCGAGAAAGATCCTGCGTTTCAATGACGAAGCCTGTACCTCCTTGATGTTCAGCAACTTGCAGGGCGTCTTGACCATCGGTGCGTCAGATGAATCTGCAGATACAATTTTGCCGTTCCTGCTTAATCGTATTAGCTCGGTCTATCCAAAACTGGCGTTAGATGTGCGGGTGAAACGCAATCCCATGAGCAGCGATCAGCTTCAGGAAGATGAGGTTGATCTGGTCGTGACCACGCATCGTGTTCAGTCATATGACTATCTGACGCTGCGGACATCACCAACGCTCTGGTATTGCGCAGCGGAGTATGTGCTGCAAAAAGGCGAAGCGGTGCCGTTGGTACTGCTGGATGAGCCAAGCCCGTTCCGCGATATGGTGCTCACGGCGCTCAATCAAGCCGATATTCCCTGGCGCATGGCCTACGTGGCCTCAACGCTCTCAGCCGTAAAAGCCGCGGTGAAAGCGGGGCTTGGCGTAACGGCGCGGCCGGTGGAGATGATGAGCCCCGATCTGCGCGTATTGGGTAACGCTGAAGGCTTCCCGATTTTGCCGGAAACGGAATACCTGCTCTCGCGTAACCCGAACAGCGGGAATGAGCTGGCGCAGGTAATCTTCGATGCCATGGAGCACTATCGCGATCCCTGGCACTACAAAGGATCGACTCCGGAAGGGGGAGATGAACAGCTGCTGGTTGATGGGGATTTCTAATTAACATTTGACCGCAAAACTGGTAACACTTTGTAAGTGTAAAAATGACCCGCTGAAGAGAGAATTAATGATAGCGGGTCATTTTTTGTATAAATAATAAGCAACTGAATTATTCATGCCCTAAATCATTATTTCTTTCAATCTGTTAACCCATCTCACAGCACAATCTCCCTTTATCATCTATAGTCTTTCATGCCCTCTGCTCATGTTAAAAATCAAGCAAGATTGTTGCCGATTTAACGTATGAATTAACAAAAGCGTGTCTCAGATCAAAAAAATACCTCCGGAGAGGGGGAGGAATCCTGGGTAAATCCTGTCAAAATAGGAGGGTAATTTTTGTAATCCTCTACAACGGACTCGATTCAACACCGGATTTTGCCGCAGGAAAAGTCGTTGCTGGTCAATAAAACGGCACTAAATGTTAATGGATTGCTGCCGATGTAAACTAATGTGAGGAAACTTTTGTTAAAGTTGACAAAAGGTTATAGAAAGGAGTAAAAACCCACATCATTTAGCTGTTTTTCAGCTTTTGCACAGTAAGTATGTGGTTTTTTATTCCTCCCCGTGAATCGATGTGGCGTCATCTGCCAGCAAGAGCAGAGGTTTTAACGCTACCTTTTGAGTTAAGCAATGCGTATGTCAACATCCACTGAAATCATCGCTCATCACTGGGCATTCGCTGTCTTTCTTATTGTCGCCATCGGCCTCTGTTGCCTCATGCTGGTCGGCGGTCGGTTTTTGGGCGGACGCGCGCGCGCAAGGCACAAAAACGTTCCTTTCGAATCAGGTATCGACTCCGTCGGTTCCGCTCGCTTACGTCTCTCTGCCAAGTTCTATCTGGTTGCCATGTTCTTCGTCATCTTCGATGTCGAAGCGCTCTATCTCTACGCATGGTCTACGTCCATTCGTGAGAGTGGCTGGGTGGGATTTGCCGAAGCCGCAATTTTTATCTTAGTGCTGCTGGCTGGTCTGGTTTATCTGGTGCGTATTGGCGCACTCGATTGGACGCCGGTGCGTTCGCGCCGTGCGCAGGTCAACCCTGAGACCAACAGCTACACTGACAGTCAACGCTAACCGCGAGGCAATAAGATGGATTATACGCTCACCCGCATAGATCCTAACGGTGAGAACGACCGTTACCCCCTGCAAAAACAGGAGATCGTAACTGACCCCCTGGAACAAGAGATCAACCGTAGCGTCTACATGGGCAAGCTCGAAAATGTCCTGCACGATATGGTGAACTGGGGTCGTAAGAACTCAATTTGGCCGTATAACTTCGGCCTTTCCTGCTGCTACGTTGAGATGGTGACGTCGTTTACCGCCGTGCACGACGTGGCGCGTTTTGGCGCAGAAGTGCTGCGTGCTTCGCCTCGTCAGGCTGACCTGATGGTCGTTGCCGGTACGCCGTTCACCAAGATGGCGCCGGTTATCCAACGCCTCTATGACCAGATGCTGGAGCCGAAATGGGTCATCTCCATGGGGGCCTGCGCAAACTCTGGCGGTATGTACGACATCTACTCCGTCGTGCAGGGCGTCGACAAATTTATCCCGGTGGATGTTTACATCCCTGGCTGCCCGCCGCGTCCTGAAGCCTATATGCAGGCGCTGATGCTGCTGCAGGAGTCGATTGGCAAGGAGCGTCGTCCGCTCTCCTGGGTGGTTGGCGATCAGGGCGTTTACCGCGCCAACATGCAGTCAGAGCGTGAACGTAAACGCGGTGAACGTATTGCCGTCACCAACCTGCGTTCACCGGACGAGATTTAATTTGCGCCTGTGGGCAAGGGTAAAAAGCGTCGCATTTCAATAATCCAATAACGCGACGCGCTGCCCCACAGTCACCACGGACCCTTTGCAATGGTGAAAAATATGACCGATTTAACTGCGCAAGAAGCCCCATGGCAGACCCGGGATCATCTGGATGATCCGGTCATTGGCGAATTGCGCAACCGTTTTGGGCCGGATGCCTTTTCCGTTCAGGCGACCCGCACCGGGGTACCCGTTGTTTGGGTGAAGCGTGAGCAGTTACTGGAAGTGGTCGATTTCTTAAAGAAATTGCCAAAGCCTTACGTCATGCTGTTCGATCTCCACGGCATGGACGAGCGTCTACGCACACACCGCGCCGGTCTGCCCGCCGCGGATTTTTCCGTTTTCTACCACTTCCTGTCGATCGATCGTAACAGCGACATCATGCTGAAAGTGGCTCTCGCAGAAAACGATTTGCATGTGCCGACTGTCACTAAACTCTTCCCGAACGCCAACTGGTACGAGCGTGAAACCTGGGAGATGTTTGGTATCACCTTTGACGGCCACCCGCATCTGACGCGCATCATGATGCCGCAGACCTGGACCGGCCACCCGTTGCGTAAAGACTACCCGGCGCGCGCCACCGAATTCGATCCGTTTGAGCTGACCAAAGCCAAGCAGGATCTGGAGATGGAAGCGCTGACCTTTAAGCCGGAAGATTGGGGCATGAAGCGCGGCACCGACAACGAGGACTTTATGTTCCTCAACCTCGGTCCGAACCACCCCTCTGCGCACGGTGCGTTCCGCATCATTCTGCAACTTGATGGCGAAGAGATCGTCGACTGCGTGCCGGATATCGGTTATCACCACCGCGGCGCGGAGAAGATGGGCGAACGCCAGTCATGGCACAGCTACATTCCTTATACCGACCGCGTTGAGTACCTCGGCGGCTGCGTCAATGAGATGCCATACGTACTGGCGGTAGAGAAACTGGCGGGCATTACCGTGCCGGAACGCGTAGAAGTGATCCGCGTCATGCTCTCTGAGCTTTTCCGTATCAACAGCCACCTGCTCTACATCTCCACCTTTATTCAGGACGTCGGCGCGATGACGCCGGTCTTCTTCGCCTTTACCGATCGTCAAAAAATCTACGATCTGGTGGAAGCGATCACCGGTTTCCGTATGCACCCGGCCTGGTTCCGCATCGGCGGCGTCGCGCACGATCTGCCACGCGGTTGGGATCGCCTGCTACGTGAGTTCCTCGACTGGATGCCGAAACGTCTCGCTTCCTATGAGAAAGCGGCGCTGCGTAACTCCATTCTGAAAGGCCGCGCTCAGGGCGTTGCCGCTTACGGTGCCAAAGAGGCGCTGGAGTGGGGCACCACCGGCGCGGGTCTGCGCGCTACCGGCATCAACTTTGACGTGCGTAAAGCGCGCCCTTACTCCGGCTATCAGAACTTCGACTTTGAAATCCCGGTTGGCGGTGGCGTCAGCGACTGCTACACCCGCGTGATGCTGAAAGTAGAAGAGCTGCGCCAGAGCCTGCGCATCCTTGAGCAGTGCCTCAACAATATGCCGGAAGGGCCGTTCAAAGCGGATCACCCGCTGACTACGCCGCCGCCGAAAGAGCGCACGCTGCAACATATCGAAACCCTGATTACTCACTTCCTGCAGGTGTCGTGGGGTCCGGTCATGCCGGCTAACGAATCCTTCCAGATGATTGAAGCAACCAAGGGTATCAACAGTTACTACCTCACCAGCGACGGCAGCACCATGAGCTACCGTACCCGTATCCGTACGCCGAGTTTCCCGCATCTGCAGCAAATTCCGGCGGCAATCCGCGGCAGCCTGGTCTCAGACCTGATTGTCTACCTGGGTAGTATCGATTTTGTTATGTCAGATGTGGACCGCTAATTATGCACGAGAATCAACAACCAGAAACCGGGGCTTTTGAGCTGAGTGCGGCAGAGCGTGAGGCAATTGAGCACGAGAAGCACCACTACGAAGACCCGCGTGCGGCGTCCATTGAAGCGCTGAAGATCGTTCAGAAACAGCGTGGCTGGGTGCCGGACGGCGCAATTTACGCAATCGCCGACGTGCTGGGCATTCCGGCGAGCGATGTCGAAGGCGTGGCAACGTTCTATAGCCAGATCTTCCGCCAGCCGGTCGGCCGCCATGTGATCCGCTACTGCGACAGCGTGGTGTGTCACATCACGGGCTATCAGGGGATCCAGTCGGCGATTGAGAGCCACCTGAAGATCAAGCCGGGCCAGACCACTTTTGATGGCCGCTTTACGCTGCTGCCAACCTGCTGTCTGGGTAACTGCGACAAAGGGCCAACCATGATGATCGATGAGGACACCCACAGTTCTCTGACGCCGGAAACGATCCCTGACTTGCTGGAGCGGTATAAATAATGAAGACCATTATCCGTACTCCCGAAACCCATCCGCTAACCTGGCGTCTGCGCGATGACAAACAGCCGGTCTGGCTTGAAGAGTATCAGAGCAAAAACGGCTATGCCGGTGCGCGTAAAGCCCTGACCGGGCTGGCACCGGACGAGATCGTCAACCAGGTAAAAGACGCCGGCCTGAAAGGGCGCGGCGGCGCGGGCTTCTCCACCGGTCTTAAGTGGAGCCTGATGCCGAAAGACGAATCGATGAACATCCGTTACCTGCTGTGTAACGCCGATGAGATGGAGCCGGGCACCTATAAAGACCGCCTGCTGATGGAGCAGCTGCCGCACCTGCTGGTGGAAGGCATGCTGATCTCCGCCTTTGCGCTGAAAGCCTATCGCGGCTACATCTTCCTGCGCGGGGAATACATCGAAGCGGCGGTGCACCTGCGCCGCGCCATTGCGGAAGCCACCGAAGCAGGCTTCCTCGGCAAAAATATTCTCGGCAGCGGGTTCGATTTCGAACTTATCGTCCATACCGGCGCGGGTCGCTATATCTGCGGCGAAGAGACGGCGCTGATCAACTCGCTGGAGGGGCGACGCGCGAACCCGCGCTCCAAACCGCCTTTCCCGGCAAGCTCCGGCGTATGGGGCAAACCGACCTGTGTTAACAATGTCGAAACCCTGTGCAACGTCCCGGCAATTCTCGCTAACGGCGTGGAGTGGTATCAGAGCCTGTCAACCAGCAAAGATGCCGGCACCAAGCTGATGGGCTTCTCCGGGCGCGTGAAAAACCCGGGCGTCTGGGAGCTGCCGTTTGGCACCACCGCGCGCGAAATTCTCGAAGAGTACGCGGGCGGCATGCGCGACGGGCTGAAATTTAAAGCCTGGCAGCCGGGCGGGGCGGGAACCGACTTCCTCACCGAAGCGCACCTCGATCTGCCAATGGAGTTCGAAAGCATCGGTAAAGCGGGCAGCCGTTTAGGTACCGCGCTGGCGATGGCCGTTGACCATGAAATTGGCATGGTGCCGCTGGTGCGTAACCTGGAAGAGTTCTTCGCCCGCGAGTCCTGCGGCTGGTGTACACCGTGCCGCGACGGGCTGCCGTGGAGTGTCAAAATCCTGCGCGCGCTGGAGCGTGGCGAAGGTCAGCCTGGCGATATCGAAACCCTGGAGCAACTCTGCCGCCAGCTGGGGCCGGGTAAAACCTTCTGCGCACACGCGCCGGGTGCGGTTGAACCGTTACAGAGCGCAATTAAGTATTTCCGCGAAGAGTTCGAAGCGGGGATCAAGCAGCAATTCAGCAATACCCATGCGATTGGCGGTATCCAGCCAAACCTGCTGAAAGCGCGCTGGTAATGGTTCCCCCTCACCATGAGCAGGTGGGGGGACGCGGAACGAATTTTGATTAATTCTCAGCTCCGGCTGAGACAACTGGAAGCATGCTAATGGCTACTATTCACGTAGACGGCAAAGAATACGAGGTAAACGGCGCAGACAACCTGTTAGAGGCTTGTCTCTCGTTGGGCCTTGATATTCCTTATTTTTGCTGGCATCCGGCGCTGGGGAGCGTGGGTGCGTGCCGCCAGTGTGCGGTGAAGCAATATCAAAACGCGGAAGACACGCGTGGCCGCCTGGTTATGTCCTGTATGACACCGGCATCCGACGGCACTTTTATCTCTATTGACGATCACGAAGCGAAAGAGTTCCGTGAGAGCGTGGTGGAGTGGCTGATGACCAACCACCCGCACGACTGTCCGGTCTGCGAAGAGGGCGGTAACTGCCACCTGCAGGATATGACCGTGATGACCGGTCACAGCTTCCGTCGCTACCGTTTCACCAAACGTACGCACCGTAACCAGGATCTCGGTCCGTTCATCTCTCACGAGATGAACCGCTGTATCGCCTGCTACCGCTGTGTGCGCTACTACAAAGATTATGCCGACGGTACCGATCTGGGCGTCTATGGCGCCCATGACAACGTCTATTTCGGCCGCCCGGAAGAGGGGACGCTGGAGAGCGAGTTCTCCGGCAACCTGGTTGAAATCTGCCCGACCGGCGTTTTCACCGATAAAACCCACTCCGAGCGCTATAACCGTAAATGGGATATGCAGTTCGCGCCGAGCATCTGCCAGCAGTGCTCCATCGGCTGTAACACCAGCCCGGGCGAGCGTTACGGCGAACTGCGTCGTATCGAAAACCGCTACAACGGCACGGTGAACCACTACTTCCTCTGCGACCGCGGTCGTTTCGGCTATGGCTACGTCAATCTGAAAGATCGTCCGCGCCAGCCGGTACAGCGTCGCGGCGACGATCTCATCACCCTCAACGCTGAACAGGCGATGCAGGGCGCGGCGGATATTCTGCGCCAGTCGAAGAAAGTGATTGGCATCGGTTCTCCGCGCGCGAGCGTAGAGAGCAACTTCGCGCTGCGCGAACTGGTCGGTGCGGATAACTTCTACACCGGCATCGCCAAAGGTGAGCAGGAGCGTCTGACGCTGGCGCTGAAAGTGCTGCGCGAAGGCGGCATCCGCACGCCGGCGCTGCGTGAGATCGAATCTTACGATGCGGTGCTCATCCTCGGCGAAGACGTCACCCAGACCGGCGCACGCGTTGCGCTGGCGGTACGTCAGGCGGTGAAGGGCAAAGCCCGCGAAATGGCGGCGGCGCAGAAAGTGGCCGACTGGCAAATTGCGGCGATCATGAATATCGGTCAGCGCGCTAAACATCCGCTGTTTGTCACTAACGTCGACAGCACCCGCCTGGACGATATCGCCGCGTGGACCTACCGCGCGCCGGTGGAAGATCAGGCGCGTTTAGGTTTTGCCATCGCGCATGCGCTGGATAACTCCGCACCGGCGGTTGACGGCCTGAGCAGCGATCTGCAGGGCAAGGTGGATGTCATTGTCCAGGCGCTGGCCGGGGCGAAGAAACCGCTGATTATCTCCGGTACCAACGCCGGTAGCACAGACGTCATCCACGCGGCGGCGAACGTGGCGAAAGCGCTGAAAGGGCGCGGTGCCGATGTCGGCATCACCATGATTGCCCGCTCCGTTAACAGCATGGGCCTTGGCCTTATCGGCGGCGGTAGCCTCGATGATGCCCTCTCCGAACTGGAGAGCGGCAGCGCCGACGCGGTCGTGGTGCTGGAGAACGATCTGCACCGTCACGCTTCTGCTGCGCGCGTTGATGCCGCGCTGGCGAAAGCGCCGCTGGTGCTGGTGGTTGATCACCAGCGCACGGCAATTATGGAGAGCGCCCATCTGGTCCTCTCTGCGGCAAGCTTCGCAGAGAGCGACGGCACGGTAATTAACAACGAAGGTCGCGCTCAGCGCTTCTTCCAGGTTTATGACCCGAGCTACTACGACAATAAAGCGCTGATGCTGGAAAGCTGGCGCTGGCTGCACTCGCTGCACAGCACCGTGCTGAACCGCGAAGTGGACTGGACGCAGCTCGATCATGTGATCGATGCCGCCGTCGCCGCGCTGCCGCAGCTGTCGGGCATCAAAAATGCCGCACCGGATGCCAGCTTCCGCATTCGCGGGCAGAAACTGGCGCGTGAGCCGCACCGCTACAGCGGTCGTACCGCAATGCGCGCCAATATCAGCGTCCACGAACCGCGTCAGCCGCAGGATAAAGACACCATGTTCGCCTTCTCAATGGAAGGGAACAACCAGCCTTCAGCGCCGCGCTCGCAAATTCCGTTTGCCTGGGCACCGGGCTGGAACTCCCCGCAGGCCTGGAACAAATTCCAGGATGAAGTGGGCGGTCACCTGCGTCACGGCGATCCGGGCGTCCGCCTGATTGAGGCGACGGAAACCGGGCTGGATTACTTCACCGTCGTACCGGGCGCCTTCAGCGCACAGGATGGCGAGTGGCGTATCGCGCCTTACTATCACCTGTTTGGCAGCGATGAGCTTTCGCAGCGTTCGCCGGTGTTCCAGAGCCGTATGCCGCAGCCTTACATCACGCTTAACCCGGCCGATGCCGCGAAGCTTGGCGTAAACGCGGGCGCACACGTCTCCTTCACCTACGAAGGGCAGACTCTCAGCCTGCCGCTGCAGGTCTCGGAAGGTCTGACGGCTGGGCAGGTCGGTTTGCCGATGGGCATGCCGGGTATTGCGCCGGTACTGGCCGGAGCACGTCTTGAAAATCTGCGGGAGGCGCAAGCATGAGCTGGTTAACACCGGATGTTATCGACATTCTGTTAAGCATTCTGAAAGCGGTAGTTATCCTGCTGGTGGTCGTCACCTGCGGTGCCTTCATGAGCTTTGGCGAACGTCGTCTGCTCGGCCTGTTCCAGAACCGTTACGGGCCGAACCGTGTGGGCTGGGGTGGTTCACTCCAGCTGGTCGCGGATATGATCAAAATGTTCTTTAAAGAGGACTGGATCCCGCGCTTCTCGGATCGCGTGATCTTCACCCTCGCGCCGGTGATCGCATTCACCTCGCTGCTGTTAGCCTTCGCCATTGTGCCGGTCAGCCCCACCTGGGTGGTGGCTGACCTCAATATCGGGATCCTCTTCTTCCTGATGATGGCGGGTCTGGCGGTCTACGCGGTGCTGTTCGCCGGTTGGTCCAGTAACAACAAATATTCGCTGCTCGGCGCGATGCGTGCCTCTGCGCAAACCCTCAGCTACGAAGTGTTCCTCGGGCTTTCGCTGATGGGCGTGGTGGCGCAGGCCGGTTCATTCAACATGACCGACATCGTCAACAACCAGGCGGGTTTGTGGAACGTGATCCCGCAGTTCTTCGGCTTCGTTACCTTCGCTATCGCTGGCGTCGCGGTGTGTCACCGTCACCCGTTTGACCAGCCGGAAGCAGAGCAGGAGCTGGCGGATGGTTACCATATTGAATACTCCGGCATGAAGTTCGGTCTCTTCTTCGTCGGCGAGTATATCGGTATCGTCACCATCTCTGCGCTGATGGTTACCCTTTTCTTTGGTGGCTGGCAGGGTCCGCTGTTACCGCCATTCATCTGGTTCGCGCTGAAAACCGCGTTCTTTATGATGATGTTCATTTTGATTCGCGCCGCACTGCCGCGTCCTCGCTACGATCAGGTGATGTCTTTCGGCTGGAAAATTTGTCTGCCGCTGACACTGCTTAACCTGCTGGGTACTGCGGCAGTCATTCTGTGGCAGCAATAAGGGGTGATGAGACCATGACGTTAAAAGAGTTATTCGTGGGCTTTGGCACCCAGGTTCGCAGTATCTGGATGATTGGCCTGCATGCGTTCGCCAAACGCGAAACGCGTATGTACCCGGAAGAGCCGGTTTACCTGGCCCCGCGCTACCGCGGCCGTATCGTGCTAACGCGCGATCCGGACGGCGCAGAGCGCTGCGTAGCCTGTAACCTCTGCGCGGTGGCCTGTCCTGTTGGCTGTATCTCGCTGCAGAAAGCGGAAACCGTTGATGGCCGCTGGTATCCGGAGTTTTTCCGTATCAACTTCTCGCGCTGCATCTTCTGCGGCATGTGCGAAGAGGCGTGCCCGACAACAGCGATTCAGCTGACGCCGGACTTCGAACTCGGTGAGTTCAAGCGCCAGGATCTGGTGTATGAAAAAGAGGATCTGCTGATCTCCGGTCCGGGCAAATACCCGGAATATAACTTCTACCGGATGGCAGGTATGGCAATCGACGGCAAAGATAAGGGCGAAGCGGAAAACGAAGCCAAGCCTATCGACGTCAAAGGCCTGTTACCGTAAGGAGAGGGGCAATGGAGTTCGCTTTTTATATCTGTGGCCTGATCGCCATCCTGACGACGGTACGCGTGATTACGCATACCAATCCGGTGCATGCGCTGCTGTACTTAATTGTCTCCCTGCTGGCGATTGCCGGGGTCTTCTTCTCCCTCGGCGCGCACTTCGCCGGGGCGCTGGAGATCATCGTCTACGCCGGGGCCATCATGGTGCTGTTCGTTTTCGTAGTGATGATGCTGAACATGGGCAACTCGGTGGTTGAACAGGAGCGTAACTGGCTCACGCCGCAAATCTGGATCGGTCCCGCACTGCTCTCTGCGGTGCTGCTTGGCGTGATTGTCTATGCCATTTTGGGCCTCAACGATCAGGGCATCGATGGCACGGTCATCAGCGCGAAAGAGGTCGGTAAATCGCTGTTTAAAGAGTATGTACTGGCGGTTGAGCTGGCTTCGATGCTGCTACTGGCGGGTCTGGTTGTCGCGTTCCATCTCGGACGTGAAGAGCGCCCTGGCGAAGTGCTGAGCAATCGCACGGATGACCGCGCGAAAAGAAAAACGGAGGAGCGTGCATGATCCCGTTACAACATGGATTGATCCTCGCGGCGATTTTGTTTGTGCTGGGTCTGACTGGTCTGGTTATCCGCCGCAATCTGCTGTTTATGCTGATCGGGCTTGAGATCATGATCAATGCTGCCGCGCTGGCCTTTGTGGTCGCCGGCAGCTACTGGGGCCAGACCGACGGTCAGGTAATGTATATTCTCGCCATTACCCTTGCTGCTGCGGAAGCAAGCATTGGGCTGGCACTGCTGCTGCAACTTCATCGTCGCCGCCAGAGTCTGAATATCGATTCAGTAAGTGAGATGCGTGGATGAACATGCTCGCCTTAACCATTCTTTTTCCTCTTATTGGCTTTGTGTTACTGGCTTTCTCCCGCGGTCGCTGGTCGGAGAACCTCTCTGCCGCCGTTGGCATGGGTTCGATTGGTCTCTCGGCGCTGGTGACGGCGCTGGTTGGCGTTGAATTCTTCAACAACGGTCAGCAGGCCTTTGTCCAGCCGCTGTGGACGTGGATGGCGGTCGGTGATTTCAATATCGGTTTCAACCTTGTGCTGGACGGCCTGTCGCTGACCATGCTCTCGGTAGTGACCGGCGTTGGTTTCCTGATCCACATGTTCGCCTCCTGGTATATGCGCGGGGAAGAGGGTTACTCCCGCTTCTTCGCCTACACCAACCTCTTTATCGCCAGTATGGTGATTCTGGTGCTGGGCGATAACCTGCTGCTGATGTACCTCGGCTGGGAAGGTGTGGGTCTCTGCTCCTATCTGCTGATTGGTTTCTACTACACCGATCCGAAGAATGGCGCAGCGGCGATGAAAGCGTTTGTCGTCACCCGCGTCGGTGACGTCTTCCTCGCGTTTGCGCTCTTCATTCTCTACAACGAGCTGGGCACGCTGAACTTCCGCGAAATGGTCGAGCTGGCTCCTCAGCACTTCGCCAACGGCAATAACATGCTGATGTGGGCGACACTGATGCTGCTGGGTGGCGCGGTCGGTAAATCGGCGCAGCTGCCGTTGCAGACCTGGCTTGCAGACGCGATGGCGGGCCCGACGCCTGTCTCTGCGCTGATCCACGCCGCAACGATGGTTACCGCAGGCGTTTACCTGATTGCCCGTACCCACGGTCTGTTCCTGATGACGCCGGAAGTGCTGCATCTGGTCGGTATCGTTGGTGCGGTTACGCTGCTGATGGCCGGTTTCGCCGCGCTGGTGCAGACCGATATCAAACGCGTACTCGCCTACTCGACGATGAGTCAGATTGGTTACATGTTCCTGGCGCTCGGCGTGCAGGCATGGGACGCGGCGATTTTCCATCTGATGACGCACGCCTTCTTTAAAGCGCTGCTGTTCCTCTCCTCCGGTTCGGTGATCCTCGCCTGCCACCACGAGCAGAACATCTTCAAGATGGGCGGCCTGCGTAAGTCGATTCCGCTGGTGTATGCCTGCTTCCTGGTCGGTGGCGCGGCGCTTTCAGCGCTGCCGCTGATTACCGCGGGCTTCTTCAGTAAGGATGAGATCCTGGCAGGTGCGGTGGCGAATGGTCACGTTAACCTGATGATTGCGGGTCTGGTCGGGGCATTTATGACCTCGCTCTACACCTTCCGTCTGATTTTCATTGTCTTCCATGGCAAAGAGCAGATTCACGCCCATGCAGGGAAGGGGATTACCCATCATCTGCCGCTGATTGTGCTGCTGATCCTCTCCACCTTCGTTGGCGCGATGATTGTGCCACCGCTGCGCGGCGTTCTGCCGGAAACGGCTGAGCTGGCGCATAGCAGCGTGGTGATGCTGGAAGTGGCCTCTGGCGCAGTGGCGGTGATCGGCATCCTGCTGGCCGCCTGGCTGTGGCTGGGTAAACGCACGCTGGTGACCTCCATTGCCAACAGCGCGCCGGGCCGCTTCTTCGGCACCTGGTGGTTCAATGCCTGGGGCTTCGACTGGCTCTACGATCGCATCTTCGTTAAACCGTATCTGGGCATTGCCTGGCTGCTGAAGAGCGATCCGCTGAATGCGCTGATGAACATTCCGGCGATCCTCTCCCGCTTTGCCGGAAAAGGAGTGCTGTTCAGCGAGAACGGTTATCTGCGCTGGTATGTTGCTTCCATGAGTATCGGTGCCGTTGTGGTGCTCGGTCTGCTGATGGTGTTGCGCTGAGTTCCTGGGCCGGAGAGCAGAGTTGTTCTCCGGCCTGCGAGCAGAATCTGAATTTTGTGAAAATTCGTTGAAAATCAGGTCCGAAAGGACAGGCAGTAACGGTGAAGTCAGATGACGAGCCAGAGAGCCTGAGCTGGACTTAAACAAGGAATATGAATCGCCATGTTATTACCCTGGCTAATATTGATTCCCTTTATCGGTGGTTTCCTGTGTTGGCAAACCGAGCGCTTCGGCGTGAAGGTGCCGCGCTGGATCGCCCTGATCACCATGGGACTGACGCTGGCGCTCTCTCTGCAACTCTGGTTGCAGGGTGGCTACTCTTTATCGCAGGCTGCTGATTTCCCGAAGTGGCAGGAGAGTTTTAAACACGACTGGATCCCGCGCTTCGGTATCACTATCCATCTGGCGATGGATGGTCTGTCACTGCTGATGGTTGTGCTGACCGGCTTTCTTGGCGTGCTGGCGGTTCTCTGCTCCTGGCGTGAAATCGAGAAATATCAGGGCTTCTTCCACCTGAATCTGATGTGGATCCTCGGCGGCGTTATCGGCGTGTTCCTTGCCATCGACATGTTCCTGTTCTTCTTCTTCTGGGAAATGATGCTGGTGCCGATGTACTTCCTGATTGCGCTGTGGGGCCATAAAGCCTCCGACGGGAAGACGCGTATCACCGCGGCGACGAAGTTCTTCATCTATACCCAGGCAAGCGGCCTGGTGATGTTGATTGCCATCCTCGGCCTGGTGTTTGTGCACTACAACGCGACCGGCGTGTGGACCTTCAACTATGAAGAGCTGCTGAAAACGCCGATGTCCCACAACGTTGAATACCTGCTGATGCTCGGCTTCTTTATCGCATTTGCGGTAAAAATGCCGGTGGTGCCGCTGCATGGCTGGCTGCCGGATGCGCACTCGCAGGCACCGACTGCCGGTTCCGTTGACCTCGCGGGGATCCTGCTGAAAACCGCTGCCTACGGCCTGCTGCGCTTCTCGCTGCCGCTCTTCCCGAACGCTTCGGCGGAGTTCGCGCCGATTGCTATGTGGCTGGGGGTGATTGGTATCTTCTACGGCGCGTGGATGGCCTTCACACAGACCGATATCAAACGTCTTATCGCTTATACCTCCGTTTCCCACATGGGCTTCGTACTGATTGCCATCTATACCGGCAGCCAGCTGGCCTACCAGGGCGCGGTCATTCAGATGATTGCCCACGGTCTTTCGGCGGCGGGTCTGTTTATCCTCTGCGGTCAGCTTTACGAACGTCTGCATACCCGCGATATGCGTATGATGGGCGGTCTGTGGAGCAAAATTAAGTGGCTGCCGGCGCTGTCGATGTTCTTCGCCGTGGCGACGCTGGGGATGCCGGGTACCGGTAACTTCGTCGGTGAATTTATGATCCTGTTCGGTAGCTATCAGGTAGTACCGATGATCACCGTCATCTCCACCTTCGGTCTGGTCTTCGCCTCGGTTTACTCGCTGGCGATGCTGCATCGCGCTTACTTCGGTAAAGCGAAAAGCGAAATTGCTAACCAGACGCTGCCGGGTCTGTCACTGCGCGAGCTGTTTATGATCCTTATCCTGGTCGTGCTTCTGGTACTGCTCGGCTTCTATCCGCAGCCGATTCTGGATACCTCGCACGCTGCGATGGGCAATATCCAGCAGTGGTTTGTTAACTCCATTACTACAAGGCCGTAATTCGCCATGACAATAACTCCACAACACCTGATTGCGCTGCTGCCGCTGCTAATCGTCGGATTGACGGTGGTGGTTGTGATGCTCTCCATTGCGTGGCGACGCAACCATTTCTTTAATGCCACGCTGTCAGTCGTTGGTCTGAACGTTGCACTGCTCTCGCTGTGGTTCGTTGGCCACGCCGGGGCAATGGATGTAACGCCGCTGATGCGCGTCGACGGCTACGCCATGCTCTACACCGGGCTGGTGCTGCTGGCGAGCCTCGCCACCTGCACCTTCGCCTATCCGTGGCTGGAAGGCTATAGCGACAATAAGGAAGAGTTCTACCTGCTGGTGCTGATTGCCGCGCTGGGTGGGATTCTGCTGGCGAACGCCAATCATATGGCGTCGCTGTTCCTCGGTATTGAGCTGATCTCTCTGCCGCTGTTCGGGCTGGTGGGCTACGCCTTCCGCCAGAAACGCTCGCTGGAAGCCAGCATCAAGTACACCATTCTGTCGGCAGCGGCCTCCTCATTCCTGCTGTTCGGGATTGCGCTGGTCTATGCCCAGAGCGGCGATCTGTCGTTTGTCGCGATTGGTAAACACCTCGGTGAAGGCGTGCTGCATGAGCCGCTGCTGCTGGCGGGCCTTGGTCTGATGATTGTTGGCCTCGGCTTTAAACTGTCGCTGGTGCCATTCCATCTCTGGACGCCGGACGTTTACCAGGGCGCGCCTGCGCCGGTCTCCACCTTCCTGGCGACCGCCAGCAAAATCGCCATCTTTGGTGTGCTGATGCGTCTGTTCCTCTATGCGCCGGTGGGTAACAGCGAAGCCGTACGCGTGGTGCTGGGCGTTATCGCCTTTGTCTCCATCATTTTCGGTAACCTGATGGCGCTGAGCCAGACCAACATTAAACGTCTGCTCGGTTACTCCTCTATCGCTCACCTCGGGTATCTGATGGTGGCGCTGATTGCCCTGCACGGCGGCCAGATGTCGATGGAGAGTGTTGGTGTTTACCTGGCGGGCTATCTCTTCAGTAGCCTGGGTGCCTTTGGCGTGGTAAGCCTGATGTCCAGCCCCTATCGCGGTCCGGACGCCGAGTCGCTCTACTCCTATCGCGGCCTCTTCTGGCACCGTCCGATCCTGTCGGCGGTCATGACGGTGATGATGCTGTCGCTGGCAGGTATCCCGATGACGCTGGGCTTTATCGGTAAGTTCTACATTCTGGCTGTCGGTGTGCAGGCGAACCTGTGGTGGCTGACTGCCGCTGTGGTCGTGGGTTCCGCAATTGGTCTCTACTACTACCTGCGTGTGGCGGTGAGCCTCTATCTCAACGCGCCGCAGCAGCTGAACCGCGATGCCCCATCCAACTGGGCCTACAGCGCGGGCGGTATTGTGGTACTGATCTCCGCTCTGCTGGTGCTGGTGCTCGGTATCTATCCGCAGCCGCTGATCAGCATCGTTCAGCTGGCGCTGCCGATGATGTAATCGCGCTTCGCGCAGACGAAAAAACCGCCGGGTTTGTAGCCTGGCGGTTTTTTTTGCGCATAAAAAACCCCAGCGGGGAGGCTGGGGTTTTAACGGTATAGCGCAACCTGGTGAGGGATGCGCCACGCCGTTTCTTACTTTTCCGGCCCGTCAGGGGGGAAGAGCGTATGCAATACTCAACGCGTTGAAGCTTCCGATATAAGTTGATTTATTTCAAGCGCAAACAGGCGGGCTATTTCATCTTTAAGAAAAACGCTTGAAAACAGGTCGTTTTTCCTGACATTTTTTAATTATGTTTCAGTTGCTTAGCCGAAGTGTAAAATCACATTCGTTGGGGTTGCTGCACCTTATTTCCGGGCCGGGTAAAGGATTTCCCCCGCTGTAACACGTGGTGGTGGCAGGGTTCAGGCCTGGAAGGGGCGTAGGCAATACTCAACATCTGCTCGCCCTGATTTGGGGGAGTTTGAGAGCCAGTCCGGGCGGCTCCTTCCTCTGTTGAGGAAAACGGATGATGCATAAGCGTGAATTCGCGAAACGCGTAATCACGATCATCATTGCTGTCTTACAGCTGATCTTGTCGTTCTTGTAATGACCGGAAACGTACCTAAGGCGCTACCGTTTGACCAGCGGTAGCGCCTTTAATCGTTCTACCAGCGTTACTTCGCCAGCAGCGGGGTGGGGGCCATCTGGCGGTGGCTGATCAGCGGGCCGCGAATATTGTTCGCTGCGCGATCGAGCACTTCCTGAATCACTGCTGAAAGTTCGTTAATTTCAAACTTCGCAACATAGCCATCAGCCTGCACTTTGCGTACGTGATCTTCGTTGGCGCTGCCCGAGAGGGAAGAGTGGATCACCACCGGAATATTCTTCAGGCGCGGATCGGTTTTGATCAGGCGGGTCAGGGTGAAGCCATCCATCTCCGGCATCTCCAGATCGGTCAGAACCATGGAGATCTTATCGCTCACCGGCACACCCTCTTTCTCCGCCTGCTGGGCGATAAGCTGGATCTTCTCCCACGCATCTTTGCCGGTAATGTGCATCATGCTCGGGATCTCCATGGCGTTCAGGCCTTTTTCCAGCATGGCGCGCGCCACTTTGGAGTCTTCAGCCACAATCGCGATAGAACCCGGTTTAAGGTTGAATTTCTTATCCGGCACGTGATCGCCGTGAACGTCATGATCCGCCGGAACGATGTCATAAAGGATCTGTTCAACGTCCAGCACCATCGCCAGGTTGTTGGTGTCCTTATCATCATCGAGGCAGGCAATACTGGTGATATAGCGGCCATTGATCGCTTTTTCCGCCGTGTGCACCTGTTTCCAGTCCAGGCGCGTGATGTTCTCAACGGACTCGACGGCAAAAGCCTGCACGCTACGGGCATACTCAGTGATCAGCAGAATGTTAAGCCCGGTCTCCGGTTTGCAACCAGCAACCGCGGAGAGATCAATCACCGGGATCACCTGATCGCGGATATTCACCATCCCCATCAACGGCGGCTTCATTCCCGCAGGACGTGTGAATGTGGGCATCGGCACGATTTCGCGTAGCTTAAACACATTGATGCCAAACAGCTCAGATTTCGTCGCATCTAATGATGTGCCAAGGCGAAACAGCAACAGCTCAAACCGGTTCGACAGAGTAAGATTCGCCCTGTCATCGATGTCTTTCTGGAAATTATCCATCATGCCCTCAAAGAAGAAATGCCTGCGTATAACTTATTATCGGCATGATGGCGAAAAAATAGAGTGCTTAAATTAAAATCAAATGCGAACTACGTCAAAATCTGCTGCTAACGTCGTCTGCGGGAAGATTTCACGACACTCTTTCAGCAGTGCCTGGCTACCTTCAGCGTCATAACGCGAACTGATATGCGTAATGACCAGCCGGGCTGCGCCCGCTTGCTGAGCCAGCTGCGCAGCCTGCCGTGCTGAGCTGTGCCCGCGGCTGTTCGCCTTCTCCTCCATGGCGTTTTCAAGTGTCGCCTCATGCACCACAACATCGACATTTTTCGCCAGCTCCAGCGCGGGGGGGCAGGGAGAGGTATCGCCAAAGATCGCGACCCGTTTGCCCGGCTCGGCCGGTGCCAGGTAATCTGCGCCATCAATAACGCGCCCATCATCCAGCGTCACCGTGCCACCCGCCTTTAATGTCTGGAACAGCGGCCCGGCGGGAACGCCCGCGGCGACAAGCGCAGCGGCATTGAGCGCGCCGGGTTTATCGTGCTCCTCCACGCGATAGCCGTAGCACTCCAGCGGATGCGTCAGCGGAAAGGCCGTCACTTTGCGCAGCCCATCATCCACCACCAGCCCCGGCTTGACCTCTTCAATGGTCAGCGGATAGTCGGTCCATGAGCCGCTCAGGCGCAGCGCGGTCTCAACAAACTCCCTGATGCCATGCGGGCCGTAAATCTGCAGCGGCTGCGTATTGCCCGCCATTGACCGGCTGCAGAGCAGGCCCGGCAGGCCAAAAATATGATCGCCATGCAGATGGGTGATGAAAATTTTGTCCAGCTTGCCCGGGTTAAACGCGGTGTGCAGCAGTTGATGCTGTGTACCTTCACCACAGTCGAAAAGCCACAGCCCGGCGCTCGTCGGGTGCTGCAGATTGAGCAGGATGGCGGTAACGTTACGCGCCCGCGTCGGGACGCCTGCTGAAGTACCTAAGAAGATCAGTTCCACATGCTTTGCCTGAAAGGAAAAGAATCTAGTATAACCACATGAGTCAATTTGAGGAGATAACGATGATCCGCTGGCAAGACCTGCACCACAGTGAACTGACCGTGCCTGTGCTTTATGCGCTGTTGAAGCTGCGCTGCGAAGTGTTCGTGGTCGAACAGACCTGCCCCTACCTCGATATTGATGGCGACGATCTGGTGGGGGAGAACCGCCATCTGCTCGGCTGGCAGGGGGATGAGCTTGTAGCGTATGCGAGGATTCTGAAAAGTAACGATGATTTCTCGCCGGTTGCTATCGGCAGGGTGATTGTCTGCGCCAGCGTACGCGGGGAAAAAGTGGGCCATCAACTGATGTCACGCGCGGTGGCCTCCTGCCAGCAACACTGGCCGCAGCACGCCCTCTACCTGAGTGCGCAGGCGCATCTGCAACCTTTTTATCAGCAGTTCGGTTTCCAGCCTGTCACCGATATCTATGACGAAGATGGCATTCCTCATATTGGTATGGCGCGCGAGGTCGGCCAGGCGTAAACAGCAGCTATTGTCTATAGTTAGCGTACAGGTGCATAACATGGAGAAAAGAGATGACTAATCAATTCGATTCACACATTGACGACGACCTGACCCTGCTGAGCGAAACGCTGGAAGAAGTTCTCCGCTCATCGGGCGATCCCGCTGACCAGAAATACATTGAGCTGAAAGCACGTGCCGAGCAGGCTCTGCATGATGTGAAAAACCGCGTCAGCAGCGCGTCTGATACCTACTACTATCGTGCGAAAAAAGCGGTTTACCGTGCCGATGACTATGTGCACGAAAAACCGTGGCAGGGCGTTGGTGCGGGTGCCGCTGTAGGTCTGGTGCTCGGTCTGCTGTTGGCCCGTCGCTAAACTTTATATCCCCTCCCTGGAAGGGGGTACTGCTATTCATCGTAGTACCCCGTATACTGTGTGGTTTTTAAAACCGTGCCGTTTTTCCGGGAGGGGTTCGCATGTCTTCTCTGTCCTCTGCGCTTGGCTACCTGCATCAGCGGCTTGCCGACACGCTTCCTGACGCCCCTGGCTTTACTTTTTTCGATGTTCCCTTCCCACTGAATGATGCATTCGATCCGCTGACATGGCTTACGGCTCAGCCTGTTTTCCCACAATTTTACTGGCAGCAGCGCAGCGGTAATGACGAAGCGGCCGCACTTGGCGCGTTACGCGCATTCACTTCACTTGCTGAAGCGCAACAGCAGTTGCAGACCTTGCCCGACGATGTGCGCGTCTGGGGGCTGAATGCCTTTGAGCCGAGCGAGGGCGCGCTCTTTTTACCCCGCCTTGAATGGCGGCGCGAAGGGGGCAAAGCGATACTGCGCCTCTGTCTCTATAGCGCAACCTCGCTACGTGATGATGCCCGACACGCGGCCGATTTTCTGACCGCGCTGTCCCCTGCCGCCCCGCTGACAATAACGCCACCACGCTGTGTTGAGCAGCAGCACTTTCCGACGCGTAAGGGGTGGGAAGTGCTGATAACCCAGGCAATTGAGACGCTCCAGCGCGGCGAGCTGGAAAAAGTCGTGCTCGCCCGCGCCACCGACTACCGCTTCGACGCGTCGGTCAATGCCGGTGCGCTGATGGCTGCCAGCCGTCGCCTTAACCTTCACTGCTTCCACTTTCTCTATCGCTTTGACGCCCGGACCGCCTTTCTCGGATCGACCCCCGAACGGCTGTGGCGGCGACGCGGCGTGGCGCTGCGCACCGAAGCGCTGGCCGGGACGGTGGCAAACCATGATGACGACGCGCAGGCGCAGCAGCGGGCGGCATGGTTGATGAGTGACGATAAAAACCAGCGTGAAAATATGCTGGTGGTAGAGGATATCTGCCAACGGTTGCAGCAGCAGACCGGGGCGCTGGATGTGCTGCCACCGCAGGTGGTGCGGCTGCGTAAAGTGCAGCATTTACGCCGCTGTATCTGGAGCGACCTGCGGGTGGCGGATGACGCGCTCTGTTTAGACCTGCTTCAGCCTACAGCGGCAGTGGCGGGTTTACCGCGCCCTGAAGCCCGGCGTTTTATCGCGCGTCACGAACCGTTTGCCCGCGAGTGGTATGCCGGGTCGGCAGGTTATCTGTCGCGTAAGCAGAGTGAGTTTTGCGTGGCGCTGCGCTCGGCGAAGGTGAGCGGCGAGACGGTGCGCCTCTATGCCGGGGCGGGCATTGTGCCCGGTTCAGACGCTGAACAGGAGTGGCAGGAGATCGATAATAAGGCCGCCGGGCTGCGATCATTGTTGCTACAGACGCACCCATAGACGACCTATATCAAAAACTCATCATTTCAGAAAAATTATACTTAGTCCCAATATTGATACCGGACAAATTCATGTCGATAAGCTCATTCAACCGACGCTGGGCTGAGGTGATTCTGGAAGCCCTGACGCGCCACGGTGTACGACATATCTGCATCGCGCCAGGCTCGCGTTCGACGCCGCTAACGCTCGCTGCCGCTGAAAACCGCACATTTATTCATCACACACATTTTGATGAGCGCGGGCTGGGGCATCTTGCGCTCGGGCTGGCGAAAGCGAGCCGTGAACCGGTGGCGGTGATCGTCACCTCCGGTACCGCCGTGGCGAACCTCTACCCGGCGCTGATTGAAGCAGGGCTGACCGGCGAAAAACTGGTGCTGTTGACGGCGGATCGCCCGCCGGAGCTGATTGATTGCGGTGCAAACCAGGCGATTCGGCAGACGGGCATCTTTGCTTCCCATCCGACACAGGCCATCGCCTTACCGCGCCCGTCACAGGATATCCCGGCGCGCTGGCTGGTCTCGACGATTGATAACCTGCTGGGCACATTGCAGGGCGGGGCGGTGCATATTAACTGCCCGTTCGCCGAACCGCTGTATGGCGAAATGGATGAGACCGGGCTTGGCTGGCAGCAGGCATTGGGCGACTGGTGGCAGGATGGGAAACCCTGGTTACAGGCACCTGCGGCGTGCGGTATTGATATCCAGCGGGACTGGTTCTCCTGGCGGCAGAAACGCGGCGTCGTCATTGCCGGGCGTATGAGCGCCGCTGAAGGGCGCAAGCTGGCAGAGTGGGCGAAAACCCTCGGCTGGCCGCTGATTGGCGATGTGTTATCTCAAACCGGTCAGCCGCTGCCCTGCGCCGATCTCTGGCTCGGTAATAGCCAGGCGGTCGAGGCGCTCAGCGAGGCGCAAATTGTGCTGCAATTTGGCAGCAGCCTGACCGGAAAACGTCTGTTACAGTGGCAGGCGACCTGCGCGCCGCAAGAGTACTGGCTGATTGATAACCTTCCCGGCAGGCTCGATCCGGCGCATCATCGTGGCCGTCGTTTGGTGGCTGAGGTGGAGGGCTGGCTGGCGCTGCATCCGGCTGAATCCCGCGCGCCGTGGTGCGAAAAGCTTGTCTCGCTCTCAGCGCTTGCATGGCAGCGCGTTCAACGACAGCGTGAGGATTTCGGCGAAGCGCAGCTGGCACACCGCATTACCGACTACCTCCCTCCCCAGGGGCAGCTTTTTCTCGGCAACAGCCTGGTGGTCCGGCTGGTGGACGCGCTGGCGCAGCTGCCGGCAGGGTATCCGGTCTACAGCAACCGTGGCGCGAGCGGCATTGATGGCCTGCTCTCCACGGCGGCCGGCGTACAGCGGGCCACCGCGCGCCCGACGCTGGCCATCGTCGGCGATCTCTCCGCGCTCTACGATCTCAACGCCCTCGCACTTCTGCGCCAGGCCTCGGCGCCCTTTGTCCTGCTGGTAGTCAATAACAATGGCGGGCAGATCTTCTCTCTGTTACCCACGCCGCCCGCCGAGCGTGAGCGCTTCTATCTGATGCCGCAAAATGTCCATTTCGGGCACGCCGCCGCGATGTTTGAGCTTCCCTATCACCGCCCGGAGAGCTGGGGGCAACTGGAGCAGGCGCTGAGCGAAGCCTGGCTGAAGCCGGGGGCGACGGTCATTGAAGTGGTGGTAAACGAGACCGACGGCGCGCAAACCCTGCAAACGCTTTTAGCGCAGGTCAGCCAGTTATGAGCCTGCATGCAGAGCTCCATTCCGGTCGGCAGCCGCTGCCGTGGCTGCTCTTTCTGCACGGTTTTGCCGGTGATAGCCGCGAATGGCAGCCAGTCGGCGCAGCGCTTGCGGATTTCCCGCGACTCTATCTCGATCTGCCGGGTCATGGTGCGTCAGCCACCACCTCCGTCGACGCCTTTCCAGAGATGGATGCGCTGCTGCGAGCGACGCTCAGTCGTTACAACATACTAAGTTACTGGCTGGTGGGGTACTCCCTCGGCGGCCGCATTGCGATGTTCCACGCTTGCCAGCAGCCGACGGGGCTGCAGGGCATCATTATCGAAGGCGGTCACCCGGGCCTTACCGATGAGCTTGCCCGTAGCGCGCGGCGGGAGGCTGATGAAGCATGGTGTCAGCGCCTGCGTCACCAGCCGCTAAGCGAAGTTTTCGACGCCTGGTATCGCCAGCCGGTCTTTGCTGCGCTGACGGAGAAGGAGCGTGCGGCGCTGGTTGCGCTGCGCAGCCACAACGATGGCAACGCTCTGGCGCATATGCTGTCGGCGACGTCGCTCGGCTGCCAGCCCGATCTGCGCGCTGCGCTGCGTGATGCCCCTTTTCCCGTTCACTATCTGTTTGGCGAACATGACCCTAAGTTTCGGGCGCTGGCGAGCGAGGTCGCGCGCCACTTTTATGCCATCCCTGCCGCCGGGCACAACGCGCACCGGGAGAATCCCGCAGCCGTTGCTGCCCTGCTGGCGCGAATTCTGCCTCTTGAGATTAAGGACCGACCATGATCTACCCTGATGAAAATGAACTTTACGCACCGGTTGAGTGGCACGACTGCTCCGAAGGCTTCAGCGATATCCGCTATCAAAAATCCGCTGACGGCATCGCCAAAATCACTATCAACCGCCCGGAAGTGCGCAACGCCTTTCGTCCTGTCACGGTGAAAGAGATGATTCAGGCGCTGGCTGATGCGCGTTATGACGACACTATCGGAGCGATCATCCTGACCGGTGAAGGTGATAAAGCTTTCTGCGCCGGTGGCGATCAGAAGGTGCGTGGCGATTACGGCGGCTATCAGGATGACTCGGGCGTGCATCACCTTAACGTCCTCGATTTTCAGCGCCAGATCCGCACCTGCCCGAAACCGGTAGTGGCGATGGTGGCGGGCTACTCCATCGGAGGCGGTCATGTGCTGCACATGATGTGCGATCTGACCATCGCGGCGGAAAACGCGATTTTCGGCCAGACCGGGCCAAAAGTCGGCTCCTTTGACGGCGGCTGGGGCGCATCCTACATGGCGCGCATTGTTGGTCAGAAGAGAGCGCGTGAAATCTGGTTCCTCTGCCGCCAGTACGATGCGCAGCAGGCGCTGGATATGGGGCTGGTCAACACCGTGGTGCCGTTAGCGGATCTGGAAAAAGAGACCGTGCGCTGGTGCCGTGAAATGTTGCAGAACAGCCCGATGGCGCTGCGTTGCCTGAAGGCGGCGCTGAACGCAGACTGCGATGGCCAGGCGGGGCTGCAGGAGCTGGCGGGCAACGCCACCATGCTCTTCTATATGACTGAAGAGGGGCAGGAGGGTCGCAACGCCTTCAACCAGAAGCGCCAGCCTGATTTCAGCAAATTTAAACGGAACCCGTAATGCGCCAGGCGCAGATCTACCGCTGGCAGATCCCGCTGGATGCAGGCGTGGTGCTGCGCGAGCGTCGGCTGAAAACCCGTGACGGGCTCTTTATCCAGTTGCAGGAAAAGGGCGGCGAAGGGTGGGGCGAGATCACTCCACTGCCGGGGTTCAGCCAGGAAACGCTGGATGAGGTGCAGCCTGCGGTGATGGCATGGGTGCAAGCGTGGCGTAACGGAGCGTCGCCAGCGCTGCCATCGCAACCCAGCGCGGCGTTTGGCCTGAGCTGTGCGCTGGCCGAGCTGGCGGGTGAGTTACCGCAGCCTGCCGACTACCGTGCGGCGATGCTCTGCACCGGCGATCCGGATGAGCTGTTTGCCGCCCTCGCCGCGCTGCCCGGTGAGAAGCTGGCGAAGGTGAAAGTCGGGCTGTACGAAGCGGTGCGCGACGGCATGGTCGTTAATCTGCTGCTGGAGTCGATACCCGGGCTGCGCCTGCGTCTGGATGCCAACCGCGCCTGGACACCGCTGAAAGCCCGCCAGTTCGCTAAGTATGTTGCGCCTGCCAACCGCCCACGCATCGCTTTTCTGGAGGAGCCGTGCCAGAGCCGCGATGCGTCGCTGGCCTTTGCGGAAGAGACCGGCATTACCATCGCCTGGGATGAGAGCCTGCGCGAGGCGGATTTCGCTTTTACGCCTCAGCCGGGCGTCAGCGCGGTGGTGATCAAGCCAACCCTCACTGGTAGCCTGCAAAAAGTGGCGCAGCAGGTGGCAGCGGCACATGCTCTCGGCTTGACGGCGGTGATCAGTTCCTCTCTGGAGTCGAGCCTTGGGCTAACGCAGCTGGCGCGGATTGCCGCCTGGCTGACGCCGGGCACCGTGCCAGGTCTTGATACCTTACAGTTGATGACGTCGCAGCTGGTTCGCCGCTGGCCCGGCAGTGAACTTCCCTGCATCACGGCGGCGGAGCTGGACGCGTTACTATGAATTTTCCCGACTGGCCCTGGCGATACTGGCGTGAGCAGCGCAGCGATTGCCCAGCGCTGCGCTCAGGCCAGCGCACTCTGACCTGGCGGCAGCTCTGCGCTGAGATAGATGCGCTGGCAAGCGGCTTTGCCCGTCAGGGGGTGCGCGCAGGCGATGGTGTGATGCTGCGCGCACGTAACCAGCCGCAGACGGTGCTCGCCTGGCTGGCACTGCTGCAGTGCGGAGCGCGGGTGCTACCGATCAATCCGCAGCTCCCCATCGCCTTGCTGGATGCGCTACTGCCCGCCATGACCCTGCGCTTCGCCCTCGATCTGACCCCCGCGCCGCTGGCGCAAGATTTTATCCCTCTGCGTTGCGCGCACGTGCCGGGTGAGCATTCGGTTGAATGGCAGCCGCAGCGGCTGGCGTCAATGACGCTCACCTCTGGCTCAACCGGCTTGCCGAAGGCGGCGGTTCACACCTGCGCTGCCCATCTGGCAAGCGCCCAGGGGGTGCTGGCATTGATCCCCTTTGATGCGGAAGATGACTGGCTGCTCTCACTGCCGCTGTTTCATGTCTCCGGGCAGGGCATTTTATGGCGCTGGCTGTTGGCGGGCGCGCGCATGACGGTGCACGACAAGCTGCCGCTGGGTCAGGCCCTGCGCGGCTGCAGCCATGCCTCGCTGGTGCCGACGCAGCTGTGGCGCCTGCTCAATGATAGTGCCCCGCTGTCGCTGAAAGCAGTGCTGCTCGGTGGCGCAGCGATCCCCGTTGAGTTGACCGGGCAGGCACGCTTGCGCGGTATCCGCTGCTGGTGCGGATATGGTTTAACGGAGTTTGCCTCAACGGTCTGTGCGAAAGAGGCCGACGGCGCGCCGGATGTCGGTTATGCGTTGCCGGGACGTGAGGTAAAAATTGTTGGCGAAGAGGTGTGGCTGCGTGCAGAGAGCCTCGCCGCGGGCTACTGGCGCAACGGTGCATTGCTACCGTTAGTGAACGATGCAGGCTGGTTTGCCACCCGCGATCGCGGCACGCTGGATAAAGGGCGGCTGACGCTGCACGGTCGGCTGGATAACCTCTTTTTCAGCGGCGGCGAAGGGATTCAGCCTGAAGAGGTGGAGCGCGCCATCGCCGGTCATCCGCAGGTGCGGCAGGTGTTTGTGGTACCGGTTGACGATGCGGAGTTTGGACAGCGTCCGGTGGCGGTGATTGAGTGCGAGAGCGGGATCACTGCGGCGGCCCTCAGCAACTGGGCAGCAGATAAGCTGGCGCGTTTTCAACAGCCGGTGCGCTGGCTGCCTTTGCCAGAGGCGCTGAAAAACGGCGGCATCAAAATTTCCCGCCGCGCCCTGCAGACGTGGGTGAACCAGCAGTGCTAGTACTGCGCCTCTTTTTGCGGGCTGCCTCGTCCGGATAAAAACCGGCACTGACTCGCGCAAGAGCAAGGCTTTTAGCCGTCAGGCGTGAAAGCGAGTTTGCCTCAGGTCGCGCACGCTATTAGACGTTCTGCTGCCGGGAAAATAAGCGTACAATCAGACGCTTTGGGGCACTGCCCCGTTTCGTGCGGAACGTGAGAATGAAAAAGTTAGCTCTATTAGGATGTGCTGGCGTGTTGCTGGCCTCCGCCGGTGCGCAGGCCATTAATCTCAATGGCCAGATTGGTAAAGATTACAGCAGCCTCGGCTTCGGTCTGGGAACCGAAACCAGCGGTATCGCAGTCAGCGGTAACTGGGCGCATAGCGAAGATGATGGTGATACCGCCAGTCTCGGACTCGGTTACAACCTGCCGCTCGGGCCGTTCCTGGCAACCGTTGGCGGTAAAGGCATCTACCTGAACCCGGATGAGGGCAGCGAAGGTTACGCCATTGCTGTCGGTGGCGGTTTACAGTGGGAGATCGCCCGCAGTTTCAACGTTTTCGGCGAGTATTACTACTCTCCGGACTCGCTCTCAAGCGGTGTCAAAGAGTACCAGGAAGCGAAAGCCGGTGCGCGTTATACCATTATGCGCCCGTTCACCGTCGAAGCCGGTTATCGTTACATTGAGATGGCTGGCAAAGATGGTCGCCGCGACAACGTCGTTGCGGATGGTCCTTATCTCGGTGCCAGCGCCAGCTTCTGATCCCCCGGCGCGGCGGCCGCCGCGCCCGTTTTCCCCTCTTTACTCTGCGCATGCGCTATAGTGTTTCAACCCCGATTGCAGGAGCGAACGATGTTAAATGTGGAGATGTTATCGACCGGCGATGAAGTGCTGCATGGCCAGATTGTCGATACCAATGCGGCCTGGCTGGCCGACGTATTTTTTAACCAGGGGTTGCCGTTAACGCGCCGCCATACCGTTGGCGATAACCTCGACGACTTAATTGCGATTTTGCGCGAGCGCAGCGAGCAGGCGGATGTGCTGATCGTCAACGGCGGTCTCGGGCCGACCAGTGATGATTTAAGCGCGCTGGCAGCGGCCACCGCCAAAGGCGAAACGCTGGTGCTGCACGAGGCGTGGCTTAAGCAGATGGAGCGCTTTTTTACCGATCGCGGCCGCATAATGGCTCCCAGCAACCGCAAGCAGGCAGAGATCCCTGCCAGCGCCGAGCTGGTAAACAACCCGGTTGGCACCGCCTGCGGGTTTGCGCTGCAGTTCAACCGCTGCCTGATGTTCTTTACCCCCGGCGTCCCCTCTGAATTTAAAGTGATGGTCGAGCAGGAGATCCTGCCGCGTCTGCATCAGCGTTTCGCTCTGCCGCAGCCGCCGGTCTGCCTGCGTTTGACGACTTTTGGTCGCTCCGAGAGCGATCTGGCAGAGAAACTCCAGCATCTCGATCTGCCGCCCGGCGTTGTGATGGGCTACCGCTCATCCATGCCAATCATCGAACTGAAGCTGACCGGTCCGGCGGAGCAGCGCGCAGCGATGGAAGCGCTGTGGCCGGAAGTGAAAAAAGTGGCGGGTGAAAGCCTGATTTTTGAAGGTACTGAGGGTCTATCGGCCGCAATTGCCGCCGCGCTGCGCGAGCGCCAGCTGAGCCTGACCCTGAGCGAACAGTTCACCAGCGGGCTTATCGCGTTGCAACTCTCCCGCGCCGGTGCGCCGCTGCTCGCCAGCGAAGTGCTGCCATCGCAGGCGGAAGCGCTGGCACAAACCGCGCGCTGGACAACGGAATCACGTAACCGGCACCTCGCCGGGCTGGCGTTGACCGTCACCGGTCTGGAGGAGGATCATCTCAACTTTGCGCTGGCGACGCCGGAAGGCACCCGCGCCCTGCGGGTGAAGTTCAACAGCAGCCGCCACAGCCTGGCGGTGCGTCAGGAAGTTTGCGCGATGATGGCGCTCAATATCCTGCGCCGCTGGCTGGCGGGCAAAGATATCGCCAGCGACCACGGCTGGATTGCGGTGGTTGAAACCCTTGCAGTGGAGTAAGCCTGCAGGAGAGGCGCTGGCGTTAGGCTAATTAGCCTAATTAGCCTAATGCCCGCGCCAGCAGCGTAATGGGATGTTCGCAGGGTTTGCCGGTAGACATCTCGATCTGCCATTTGCAGGTCTCACAATCCGTCACCACCAGATCTGCGCCGCTGGCGTCAATTTGCGCAAACAGCGGTGCACCAATGGCCTGCGAGGTGGCGTAGTTCTCTCGCTTAAAGCCGTAGGTGCCCGCGATGCCGCAGCAGGCGGAGTCCAGCACACTCAATTCCAGCCCCGGAATGCGCCGCAGCAGATCCAGCGTGTAGTGCGTCCAGCCCATCTTCTCCATATGGCACGGGGTGTGATAGACCACTTTCAGCGGCATCTCTCTCAGCCGCAAAGCGTGCCCCTCATCAAGCTGACGCCAGATCCAGCGGGTCGCTAAATCGATATGCGTGCGCAGGTGGTGGTTATCAACATCCAGCAGGTGTGGATACTCATCGCGCAGGGTGAAGGCGCAGGTGGAGGAGGTGGCGAGCACCTGCAGCCCATCCATGCCAATGGCCTGCTCTAATGCGCTGAGGTTGAACTGCGCCTGTTTTTTTGCCCTGGCAAAGTAGCCGTTCGCAATCAGCGGGACACCGCAGCACTTCTCACGCTGTAATAACTGCACGCCAACGCCCATCTGATTCAGCACGCGGATGAGATCTTTACCCAGCTGCGGCTGGTTGTAGTTGACATAGCAGCCATGAAAAAAGGCCACCTGTTCGCTGTAGGCGCGCTGCTGCGCCGCCACGCTGCGATACCAGTGGCGAAATGTGCCGCCGCTGGCATATTTTGGCAGCGTGCGGTGATGATCGATTTTTAGCGCTTTATCCAGCAACTGGCGAACCGGCTTCAGAGATGTCGCGGCATTGACCAGTGGCGCAAGGGGCGTCGACAGGGTGCCCATCAGATCCGTATGGCTGAGAATGGCATTACGCACCGAGAGCGGTTTTGCCGCATGCTGCGCGCGGGCGCGCTGAATCAGATCGCCAATTTTCACCCCGGACGGGCAGGCGGTTTCGCAGCGCTTGCAGTTGGTGCAATATTTCAGCGCATCGTCATACAGCGCGGCATCTTTCAGCCGCAGCCGCTCGCCATCCGGCCCGGCCTGTTTCGGCCCGGGATAGGCGGGGTTAACCCGGCTCACCGGGCAGGCGGTGGTGCAGGCGGTACATTTGATACAGCTTTCGAAAGCGGTGTGCATTAGGATTTTCCTCCCTGATCGAGGATCTGCTGCGCCGCATGCAGCGCTGTCACGGCGCAAACACCGCCACCGCAGCCCTGAGCGATGGCGTCATAGCCACCAAGTAGCGAGCCGATCGCATAGAGATTCTCCAGCGGTTGCCCGTCGCGCAGGCCGTGCAGCTGTTCATCGGTGCGTACGCCAAACTGGTGCCACGCCTGCGGGGAAAAGAGATCGTCGCCATACCACTCCCGGCGCGAGGCGCTTTGCAATACATCAAGATTGAACACCGCTTCGCGCACGCGATCGCGCCCGGCAACCAGCCCGTTACTGAAAAAACTGCCGCTGGCCAGCACTATATGGCGTGCGCGCAGCGGCAGATCGTCATGTTTGCGCGTCCAGAGCTGCGTCACCCGATCGTGGCTTATATCGGCACGCAGGACTTCGTCGCCCGGCATCCAGCTACCGCCGCTGCGCAGAAACCTCTGCTGCAAGGCGTGCTGTAACCGCATACCCATCACTGAAGGGGGCAGTGTGGCGATTAGCCGCAGCGGGCAAGCGAGCGCCTCGCTGAGGCGGGTAAAAACATTGCTGTCTGTCAGACCAAAACAGGCGGGGAGCCACAGCATCTCATAACGCTCACTCAGCGGGTACAGGGCAGCACAGAGGTCGGCATAGTGCTCAGGGCGATCGAGCTGGCGCGCGATGGTCACGGCGCGAAACTCGCTGGGGTTCTCGCGAAGCGTATCGAGAAGCGGTAGCGTAATCTCGTCAGCCCCGGCAGCAATACCGCGCTGGCGCAGCGCTTCCACCGCCAGCTGGGGCTGAAAGTCGAGAAAGCCGCTGATGCCGACCACACCGACGCGCAGCCCCTCCTGCGGTTTTAACGCGATCTCTTGCGGGCTAAGCCACGCCCGGCGCCAGGTGCCCAGCGGCGTGACGCGCAGGTGCGGCGTATCAACATCGCCCTGCATCTTTAGCCCGCAGTCGGCGAGCAGAGTTTGCGTCTGCCGCGCATAGCGGCACACGCGTTCAGCGCCGAGCCGCGCATAAGGGTGGCCGGGGTGATGGCGTTGCAGGTGCGCAATGGCTTCTGTCAGTGTGCCGACCGGTTCGCCGTCCGGCAGGCGGGAGAGCAGATCAAGAGAGCCGGAGGAGAAGCTCAGCGCGCTCTGCCCGCGGCTGACAATCGCGCAGCGCTGTCCGCTCTCGCTCAGACGAATGCCGCACAGCAACCCCGCCAGCCCGCCGCCGATAATCACCGTATCAAATCTCATCATCCTGCTCCTTCTCCAGCCCGCACAGCCCCTGGTAAACCCAGCGGGTAAACTCGCTCTCACGCAGCGCATCGCCCCAGGCGACGGGTTTGATCCCCTTCCAGCGCTCATTCAGAAACTCCGTCAGCTGCCTGCGCGCCTCATTGTCATGCGTGACGTGCAGCCGGGTAAGCTGCCCGGCGGCGCGGCAGGCGCAGAGCTCGCCCTGGCAGGTGCCCATACCCACGCGGGTGCGGCGGCGCAGATCAAGCAGTGAAGTCACATTGAGGTTTTCCACCGCGTACTGCACTTCGCCTGCGGTAACGGCTTCGCACTCGCACACCAGGCTGCGGCTGTGCCGGTCGCTGGCGAGCCACGCCGGGGCGCGATCGCCGTGGCGGTAGACCGCTGAGCCGCGCAGCGGCGTCGGCAGGGAGATGATTTTCTTCAGCGCCTCGTCGGGTGAACTGAGCGAACCCGGCAGTGCTTCTGTCGCGGTGGTGCAGGCTACGTGATGGTTCAGCTTGCGGCAGACAGCATCCGTTGCCCACTCGGCCATCAGACGGTAGGTCATCAGCTTGCCCCCGGTGATGGTGATAAAACCCTCCAGCCCGTCGCGCGTGGCGTGGTCGAGCAGCACAATGCCGCGGCTGACATTGCGCCCGCTGGGATCGTCATCGCTCGCCACCAGCGGACGCACGCCAGCGTAAGCGCGCAGGATGCGCGTCTGCCCCATCACCGGTGCCAGCTTCTCCCCTTCGCGCAGCAGAATATCGACCTCATCAGGCGTGACGCGCACGTTATCGATATCGGCATAATCAATCTGTGTTGAGGTGGTACCAATCAGCGAAATGGTGTCGCCGGGCACGAGGATATCGGCGTCGGCAGGCTTACGGCAGCGGTTGATGACATGCTGATTAATGCGGTGATCGAGGATCAGCAGCGCCCCTTTTGCCGGGAACATGCGAATGCGCAGATCGGCATACTCTGCGATGCGCTGGCCCCAAATCCCGGCGGCATTCACCACCACCGGAGCATGCAGGTCGCGGGTCTCACCGCTGGCGACATGGCGCAGGCGCACGCCATACACTCTGTCGCCCGTCCGCAGCAGGCCGCACACGTCGTGGCCGGTGAGGATTTTTGCGCCGTGCTCGCGGGCATCAAGCATATTACTGGCGGTCAGACGGAAGGGGTCGACTGTGCCGTCCGGCACGCGCACCGCGCCGATAAGCTGCGGGTTGACGCTCGGCTCCATGCGCCTGGCCTCCTGCGGCGTAATGGCCTGCGCGGTAATCCCGGCGCGGGTACATGCATCAATAAAGCGTGATTGATAACTCAGATCGTCTTCCGGCAGGGTGATAAACAACCCTGCGGTGGCTTCAATACAGTGGCGGGCAATGCGTTTGAGGATCTGGTTTTCGGCGATGCATTCGCGCGCCGATTCGTTGTCGGTCACCGCGTACCGCGCGCCGCTGTGTAGCAGGCCGTGGTTGCAGCCGGTAGCACCGGTGGCAATGTCGTGGCGTTCGAGCAGGACAGCGCGCAGGCCGCGCAGGGCGCAGTCGCGGGCGATGCCAGCACCTGTTGCGCCACCGCCAATAATGATCACATCGTAGTCGTTTGAGTAGGGCACGGTCGTCTCCTGGCTGGTCGACGTTCTTTACCGACCATTTAGCCATACCCTTACTGTGGTTTGTTTGATATCGCGCATATACGAACAAGAAACGAAAGCGGAATGCACTTTTCCGCACGAAGTTAGAGCTTTGTCATATTTCTGTAACATTATGTGTGGCATTTCATTCTTTCTCGTCAAAACTTTCTCTACAATCCGCCGCGAACCACTCAAGCGATTTTCGTTTTCACTCATGACCCCTGATGTCATGACTTTTACCGTGCCACGGAGGCAGTTTATGTTGAGCATTTTCAAACCCGCCCCCCATCAATCGCGTCTGCCCGACGCGCAGGTTGATCCTCTTTACCGCCGCTTACGCTGGCAAATCTTTCTGGGCATCTTCTTTGGCTACGCCGCCTATTACCTGGTGCGTAAGAACTTTGCGCTGGCGATGCCCTATCTGGTGGAGCAGGGCTTCTCGCGCGGCGATCTGGGCTTTGCGCTGTCGGGGATTTCGATTGCCTACGGCTTCTCAAAATTCATCATGGGGTCGGTGTCAGATCGCTCGAACCCGCGCGTTTTTCTGCCTGCCGGTTTGATCCTCGCGGCGGCAGTGATGCTATTTATGGGCTTTGTGCCGTGGGCGACCTCCAGCATCGCGATTATGTTTGTACTGCTGTTTCTCTGTGGCTGGTTCCAGGGGATGGGCTGGCCGCCGTGCGGGCGAACCATGGTGCACTGGTGGTCGCAGAAGGAGCGCGGAAGCATTGTGTCGGTGTGGAACTGCGCCCATAACGTCGGCGGCGGTCTGCCTCCGCTGCTCTTCCTGCTGGGGATGGCATGGTTTAACGACTGGCATGCGGCGCTCTATATGCCCGCCTTTGGTGCCATTCTGGTGGCGATTATCGCTTTCGCACTGATGCGCGATACGCCGCAATCCTGCGGTCTGCCGCCGATTGAAGAGTACAAAAACGACTACCCGGATGATTACAGCGACAAACATGAAGAGGAGCTGACGGCGAAGCAGATCTTCATGCAGTACGTGCTGCCGAACAAGCTGCTGTGGTATATCGCTATCGCCAACGTTTTTGTCTACCTGCTGCGCTACGGCATCCTCGACTGGTCGCCGACCTACCTGAAAGAGGTGAAGCACTTCGCGCTGGATAAATCCTCCTGGGCCTACTTCCTTTATGAGTACGCGGGCATTCCCGGCACGCTGATCTGCGGCTGGATGTCGGACAAAGTCTTTAAGGGTAACCGCGGCGCGACCGGCGTCTTCTTTATGACGCTGGTGACTATCGCCACCATCATTTACTGGCTCAACCCGGCGGGCAACCCGGGCGTGGATATGGCCTGTATGATCGTCATTGGCTTTCTGATTTATGGCCCGGTGATGCTGATTGGTCTGCACGCGCTGGAATTGGCACCGAAGAAAGCAGCAGGCACCGCAGCGGGCTTTACCGGCCTGTTTGGCTACCTCGGCGGCTCGGTGGCGGCCAGCGCCATTGTGGGTTACACCGTCGATTTCTTCGGCTGGGACGGCGGTTTTATGGTGATGATCGGGGGCAGCGTGTTGGCGGTACTGCTGCTGATCGTGGTGATGATTGGCGAAAAGCGCCATCACGCTGACGTGCTTGCGCGTCGTCAATAACAGGAGATGTTATGAAATTGACCTTTAGCCGCATTACCACAGGCCTGCTGCTGGCGGGCCTGATGGCAGGCCAGGCGCTGGCTGCGGAAAAGCTGGTGATTGCCCATCGCGGCGCCAGCGGTTATCTGCCGGAGCACACGCTGCCTGCTAAAGCGATGGCCTATGCCCAGGGCGCGGACTATCTGGAGCAGGATCTGGTGATGACCAAAGACGATCGTTTAGTGGTGCTGCATGACCACTATCTCGATCGCGTCACCGATGTTGCCGAGCGCTTTCCCGATCGCGCCCGCAAAGATGGCCGCTACTACGCCATCGATTTCACACTGGATGAGATCCGCTCGCTGAAGTTTACCGAAGGGTTTGAGTTAAAGAACGGTAAGAAAGAGCAGGTTTTCCCTGGCCGTTTTCCGATGGGCAAATCCGATTTCCGTATTCATACCTTTGAAGAGGAGATTGAGTTTGTGCAGGGGCTGAACCACTCCACCGGCAACGATATCGGTATCTACCCGGAGATCAAAGCGCCCTGGTTCCACCATCAGGAAGGGAAGGATATTGCAAAGGCGACCCTTGAGGTGCTGAAGAAGTACGGCTACAGCAGCAAGAAGGATAAGGTCTATCTGCAGTGTTTCGATGCCGATGAGCTTAAGCGCATTAAGCGTGAGCTGGAGCCGCAGATGGGGATGGATCTCAATCTGGTGCAGCTGATTGCCTACACCAAATGGAACGAGACCCAGCAGAAGCAGCCGGACGGTAAATGGGTCAATTACGACTATGACTGGATGCTGAAACCTGGCGCGATGAAGCAGATTGCGCAGTACGCGGAGGGTATTGGCCCCGATTACCATATGCTGGTGGCGGACGGCTCGAAGCCGGGCGACGTGAAGTTAACCGCGATGGTGAAAGAGGCGCATGCCAGCCATTTGCAGGTGCATCCGTTTACGGTGCGCGCCGATCAGTTGCCGCCGTATGCCGCCGATGTGAATCAACTCTATGAGGTGTTGTATGACCAGGCCGGGGTCGACGGATTGTTTACCGATTTCCCCGATAAAGCGGTGCAGTTTTTAAAGCGGAAATAAGAGCGGAACCCGATAAGCGAAGTGGCCTGATGGCGCTTCGCTTATCACTCCTGGGGAAAGGATGAGTGTGCAGTCAGGGTGGAATTTTGCCTGATGGCGCTTCGCTTATCACTCCTGGGGGAAGGATGAGTGTGCAGTCTGGGTGGATATTTTGCCTGATGGCGCTTCGCTTATCAGGCCTACGGGTGAGTATGCAGTAATTGTAGGCCGGGTAAACGCTGTGCCACCCGGCATTTTTTACATCTCGATCTCAATATCGCCTTTCGCCCGGCAGCAGCAGGGCAAAATTTCCCCTTCGTTGATAAAGGCCAGCGGCTCGCTAATCCAGTCCACCTGGCCTGCTACCAGCCGACAGCGGCAGGAGCCGCAGTAGCCTTCGCGGCACTGGTATTCAACTTCCACCTGCTGGGACTCCAGCGCCACCAGCAGGGAAGGGTGCTCTTCCTGGCAATGCACATGCGTGCCGGAAAGGCGGAGCGTAACCCGGCTCATCACAGCTGGAAGTTGCTCAGATCGTCGGTATCGACCTGTGAGTCGATCTGACCGACGAGATAGGAGCTCACTTCCACCTCCTGTGGCGCCACCTGCACGTTATCGGAGACCAGCCAGGTGTTGATCCACGGGATCGGGTTGGAGCGGGTCTGGAACGGCAGATCGAGGCCCACTGCCTGCATACGGATGTTAGTGATGTACTCAACATACTGGCAGAGGATATCTTTGTTCAGGCCAATCATCGAGCCGCCGGAGAAGAGATACTCGGCCCACTCTTTCTCCTGCTGCGCGGCCTGGACAAAGAGGTCGTAGCACTCTTTTTTGCACTCTTCGGCAATCTCTGCCATCTCCGGATCGTCAGCGCCGGAACGCAGCAGGTTCAGCATATGCTGGGTGCCGGTCAGGTGTAGGGCTTCATCGCGAGCGATCAGACGGATGATTTTGGCATTGCCTTCCATCAGTTCGCGCTCGGCGAAGGCGAAGGAGCAGGCGAAGCTGACATAGAAGCGAATCGCTTCCAGCGCGTTCACGCTCATCAGGCAGAGATAGAGCTTCTTCTTCAGCTCGCGCAGGCTGATGGTGATGGTTTTACCGTTCACGCTATGGGTGCCTTCACCCAGCAGATGCCAGTAGTTGGTCATCTCAATCAGCTCGTCATAGAAGGAGGAGATCCCCTCCGCGCGCTTGAGAATCTGCTCATTGGTGACGATATCGTCAAACACCACCGCCGGATCGTTAACGATATTGCGGATGATATGGGTGTAAGAGCGCGAGTGAATAGTTTCTGAAAACGCCCAGGTTTCTATCCACGTCTCCAGCTCCGGAATGGAGATCAGCGGCAGCAACGCGACGTTCGGGCTACGACCCTGAATCGAGTCCAGCAGCGTCTGGTACTTCAGGTTGCTGATAAAGATATGCTTTTCATGTTCCGGCAGAGCCTGGAAGTCGATGCGATCGCGGGAAACATCAACTTCTTCCGGACGCCAGAAGAAGGAGAGTTGCTTTTCGATCAGCTTTTCGAAGATGTCATATTTTTGCTGGTCGTAGCGCGCCACGTTCACCGGCTGGCCAAAGAACATCGGCTCGAGCAGCTGATCGTTTTTCTTCTGAGAAAAGGTGGTGTATGCCATGAATGTGAGTCCTGTCTTGCGAAAAAAAGGGCGGGTTTCCCCGCCCCTTAGTTAGATCTTACATGCGCCGCTTTCGCAGCCATCGTCCTGGATAGAAGGGACCAGGTCATCCTGCGCATCTTCCGCGCCGTCGCGGGTGTTTTGATAGTAGAGCGTCTTCACACCAAACTTGTAGGCGGTCAGCAGGTCTTTCAGCAGCTGCTGCATCGGCACCTTGCCCGACGGGAAGCGAGTCGGATCGTAGTTGGTGTTTGCTGAAATCGACTGGTCGATGAACTTCTGCATAATGCCGACCAGTTGCAGGTAGCCATCGTTGTTCGGCATCTCCCACAGCAGCTCGTAGGCATCTTTCAGCTCTTCATAATCCGGCACGACCTGGCGCAGGATGCCATCTTTCGATGCTTTGATGCTCACGTGGCCGCGCGGCGGCTCAATGCCGTTGGTGGCGTTAGAGATCTGCGACGAGGTTTCAGACGGCATCAGGGCAGAGAGCGTCGAGTTACGCAGGCCGTGCGTGGTGATATCGTCACGCAGCGCTTCCCAGTTGTAGTGCAGCGGCTCGCTGGTAATGCCATCGAGATCCTTTTTATAGGTGTCGATCGGCAGAATGCCTTTAGCGTAGGTGGTTTCGTTGAACCACGGGCAGGCACCTTGCTCTTTCGCCAGCTCGTTAGATGCTTTCAGCAGCCAGTACTGAATCGCTTCGAAGGTCTGATGCGTCAGGTTGTTGGCGCTGCCGTCAGAGTAGCGCTTGCCATTTTTCGCCAGCCAGTACGCGAAGTTGATCACGCCAATACCGAGGGTACGACGGCCCATCGCGCCACGTTTCGCGGCCGGGATCGGGTAGTCCTGGTAATCAAGCAGGGCGTCGAGTGCGCGCACGGCGAGCGTTGCCAGCTCTTCCAGCTCGTCGAGGTTCTTAATGGCGCCGAGGTTAAACGCGGAGAGCGTGCAGAGCGCGATCTCGCCGTTTTCATCGTTAACGTCTTCCAGCGGCTTGGTCGGCAGAGCGATCTCAAGGCACAGGTTGGATTGACGGACTGGCGCAACAGCCGGGTCAAACGGGCTGTGGGTGTTGCAGTGGTCGACGTTCTGAATGTAGATACGGCCGGTAGAGGCGCGTTCCTGCATCATCAGTGAGAAGAGGTCGACCGCTTTAATACGCTGTTTGCGGATAGAGTCATCTCTCTCGTACTGCGTGTACAGACGCTCGAACTCATCCTGATCGGCGAAGAAGGCGTCATACAGGCCCGGCACGTCGGACGGGCTGAACAGGGTGATATCTTCGCCCTTCAGCAGACGGGTATACATCAGTTTGTTGATCTGTACGCCGTAGTCCATATGACGGACGCGGTTGCCTTCTACGCCGCGGTTGTTTTTCAGTACCAGCAGGCTTTCGACTTCCAGATGCCACATCGGGTAGAAGAGGGTCGCCGCGCCGCCGCGAACGCCGCCCTGCGAGCAGGATTTCACCGCCGTCTGGAAGTGTTTGTAGAACGGTACACAGCCGGTGTGGAATGCTTCGCCGCCGCGGATCGGGCTGCCCAGCGCACGGATGCGACCGGCGTTGATGCCAATACCAGCACGCTGGGAAACGTACTTCACAATCGCGCTGGAGGTGGCGTTAATCGAGTCCAGGCTGTCGCCGCACTCGATCAGTACGCAGGAGCTGAACTGACGCGTCGGGGTACGCACGCCGGACATGATCGGCGTCGGCAGCGAAATTTTGAAGGTTGAGACCGCGTCATAGAAACGCTTCACGTAGTCCAGACGGGTTTCGCGCGGGTAGTTAGAGAAGAGGCACGCGGCAACCAGAATATAGAGGAACTGTGCACTCTCGTAGATCTCGCCGGTCACGCGGTTCTGTACAAGGTACTTCCCTTCCAGCTGCTTAACGGCCGCGTAGGAGAAGTTCATATCACGCCAGTGATCAATAAAGCCGTCCATCTGCTGGAACTCTTCTTCGCTGTAGTCTTCCAGCAGATGATGATCGTATTTACCCAGCGCAACCATCTTCTTCACATGATCGAACAGCGCAGGCGGTTCGAACTGGCCATAGGCTTTCTTACGCAGGTGGAAAATCGCCAGGCGTGCGGCAAGATATTGATAGTCCGGCGCATCGCGGGAGATGAGATCCGCTGCGGCTTTGATAATGGTCTCGTGGATATCTGAGGTTTTGATACCGTCGTAAAACTGAATATGTGAACGCAGCTCCACCTGAGAGATGGAAACGTTGCTCAACCCTTCTGCGGCCCAATCCAGTACTCGATGAATTTTGTCGAGATTGATGCGCTCAGTGCCACCATCACGCTTTGTCACCAGCAGACTCTGATTCATTTGCTTACCTGTCCGTGAAATAAAAGTATCCCCCGTATTATCCACAAATCAGCGCTGTGACTAACTCTGTGGATAAATACTATATATAGGGGGTTTGCGATAAGAGAAACGCTATATGGTGAGTATTCTAGTAAGGATTCTTTTGAGTACAAGAGTTGATTTTGAGGTTAAGTTGAGGTTGCGAAAGCGTAATAAACGCTAAGTCCTCGCCGCATAAGGCTTGCAGAGGTTGTCAATAATCTGAAAAAAAAAATCAAATTTTGATCGAGTGCTGATTTCTTCATCGGCGGGGAAGATTGCGCGGTTTGCGACTGCGCAATCTTCATAACATTAAAGCATGACGTTAGCGATTTTTTGCCGTTGTATGCAACATGTAGTTAACATCAACCCCTGGCCCAAGGGTGAACTTATTGAGCAGCGGATTAAAGTGTAACCCGGTAATGTGACGCTCCTGTAACACCGTGTCGTCGATCCAGGTTAACAGCTCGGCAGGCTTGATAAACTTCTTCGCATCATGCGTGCCTTTCGGCACCATGCGCAGCACATACTCTGCGCCAATCACCGCCATCAGCCACGCTTTACCGTTGCGGTTAATGGTCGAGAAAAAGACGTGGCCGCCGGGTTTCACAAGCTTAGCGCAGGCGTTGACCACCGATTGCGGGTCCGGCACGTGCTCCAGCATCTCCATACAGGTCACAACGTCATAACCCTGCGCATGCTTCCCGGCATGCTCTTCAACCGTCTCCTGGACGTAGTCCACCTGCACGCCCGACTCCAGCGCGTGCAGACGCGCAACCTGCAGCGGCTCCGCGCCCATATCCAGCCCGGTAACCTGCGCCCCCTCTTTTGCCATGCTCTCGGCGAGAATGCCGCCGCCGCAGCCAACATCCAGCACGCGTTTGCCAAACAGGCCGCCGGCGTGTTCGGCGATATAGCCCAGGCGCAGTGGGTTAATACGGTGTAAAGGTTTAAATTCGCCTTCTGTGTCCCACCAGCGTGAAGCGACGGCTTCAAACTTGGCGATTTCTGCATGATCAACGTTCTGAGTCACCGACGATTTTTCGGCATTCATGGGCGCATTTACTCCTCTCTCAATAAGACCTGTGAGTATATCAGGCCGACGGCATGAATAAACCTTTGCCGGGGTGTTATAGGTTTACCTGTATCAAACCGGTTGTGTTATAATTTGCGACCTTTGAATCCGGGATACAGTAGAGGGATAGCGGTTAGATGAGCGACCTTGCGAGAGAAATTACACCGGTTAACATTGAGGAAGAGCTGAAGAGCTCCTATCTGGACTATGCGATGTCGGTCATTGTTGGCCGTGCGCTTCCGGATGTCCGAGATGGCCTGAAACCGGTTCACCGTCGCGTACTTTACGCCATGAACGTATTGGGCAATGACTGGAATAAAGCCTACAAAAAATCTGCCCGTGTCGTTGGTGACGTAATCGGTAAGTACCATCCCCATGGTGATTCCGCGGTGTATGACACCATTGTTCGTATGGCACAGCCGTTTTCGCTGCGTTATATGCTGGTCGACGGCCAGGGGAACTTCGGTTCCATCGATGGCGACTCCGCCGCGGCAATGCGTTATACGGAAATCCGCCTGGCGAAAATCGCCCATGAGCTGATGGCCGATCTGGAAAAAGAGACCGTCGATTACGTTGATAACTACGACGGCACTGAGCGAATCCCAGATGTGATGCCAACCAAGATCCCGAACCTGCTGGTTAACGGCGCTTCCGGGATCGCCGTCGGTATGGCGACCAACATTCCGCCGCACAACCTGACGGAAGTGATCAACGGCTGCCTGGCCTATATCGATAATGAAGAGATCAGCGTTGAAGAGCTGATGACCCATATTCCGGGGCCGGACTTCCCGACCGCCGCGATCATCAATGGTCGTCGTGGGATCGAAGAAGCCTACCGCACTGGTCGCGGCAAAATCTATATTCGCGCCCGCGCGGAAGTGGAAACCGACGCTAAAAACGGCCGCGAAACCATCATCGTGCATGAAATTCCGTATCAGGTGAACAAAGCGCGTCTGATCGAGAAGATTGCCGAGCTGGTGAAAGAGAAACGCGTTGAAGGTATTAGCGCGCTGCGCGACGAGTCTGATAAAGACGGTATGCGCATCGTGATTGAAGTGAAGCGCGATGCCGTCGGCGAAGTGGTGCTGAACAACCTCTACTCCCAGACGCAGCTGCAGGTCTCCTTCGGTATCAACATGGTTGCGCTGCACCATGGCCAGCCGAAGATCATGCCGCTGAAAGATATTCTGGCCGCGTTTGTGCGCCACCGCCGTGAAGTGGTGACGCGCCGTACGATTTTTGAACTGCGTAAAGCCCGTGACCGTGCGCATATCCTTGAAGCGCTGGCCGTTGCGCTGGCGAACATCGACCCGATCATTGAACTGATCCGCCGCGCGCCGACGCCGGCCGAAGCGAAAGCGGGCCTCGTCGCGCAGCCGTGGGATCTGGGCAACGTTTCTGCGATGCTGGAGCGTGCCGGCGATGACGCCGCGCGTCCTGAGTGGCTGGAGCCGGAGTTCGGCATTCGTGACGGTAAATATTACCTGACCGAACAGCAGGCACAGGCGATCCTGGATCTGCGTCTGCAGAAACTGACCGGCCTTGAGCATGAAAAACTGCTCGAAGAGTATAAAGAGCTGCTGGAGCAGATCGCCGAATTGCTGCACATCCTCGGCAGCGCTGAGCGCCTGATGGAAGTGATTCGCGAAGAGCTTGAGCTGGTTCGCGAGCAGTTTGGCGACGAACGCCGCACCGAAATTACCGCTAACAGCGCAGATATCAACATCGAAGACCTGATCAACCAGGAAGATGTTGTGGTGACGCTGTCGCATCAGGGCTATGTGAAGTATCAGCCGCTGACCGATTACGAAGCGCAGCGTCGCGGCGGGAAAGGGAAATCTGCCGCGCGTATTAAAGAAGAGGACTTTATTGACCGTCTGCTGGTGGCCAACACCCACGACACGATCCTCTGCTTCTCCAGCCGTGGCCGTCTCTACTGGATGAAGGTTTACCAGCTGCCGGAAGCGAGCCGTGGCGCGCGCGGTCGTCCGATCGTTAACCTGCTGCCGCTTGAGCCGAATGAGCGCATTACCGCCATTCTGCCGGTACGTGAATATGAAGAGGGCGTGAACGTCTTTATGGCGACCGCCAGCGGTACCGTGAAGAAAACCGCGCTCACCGAGTTCAGCCGTCCGCGCTCTGCCGGTATTATTGCCGTCAACCTGAACGAAGGCGATGAGCTGATTGGCGTTAACCTCACCGACGGTAGCGACGACGTGATGCTCTTCTCCGCCGCCGGGAAAGTGGTGCGCTTTAAAGAGAGCGCCGTGCGTGCGATGGGCCGTACCGCGACTGGTGTGCGCGGTATTCGCCTGGCGGAAAACGACAGCGTGGTATCGCTGATCGTGCCGCGCGGTGAAGGCGCAATCCTGACGGTGACGCAGAACGGTTACGGTAAACGTACCGCGGAGACCGAGTACCCGACCAAATCCCGTGGTACGCAGGGCGTTATCTCTATCAAGGTGACCGAACGTAACGGTTCAGTGGTGGGCGCAGTGCAGGTGGATGATTGCGATCAGATCATGATGATCACCGATGCGGGTACGCTGGTGCGTACGCGCGTGTCGGAGATCAGCGTTGTGGGTCGTAACACCCAGGGCGTGATCCTGATCCGCACCGCAGAGGATGAAAACGTGGTGGGTCTGCAGCGTGTCGCTGAGCCGGTGGATGATGAAGAGCTTGACTCCATCGACGGCAGCGTTGCGGAAGGCGATGAGGACATCGCGCCGGAAGTCGACAGTGACGACGACGCGGCGGACGACGAAGACGCCGAGTAACGCGTTACAAAGGGCCGGGTTTCCGGCCCTTTTTCATTGCCTTGCGGCATCTGCGATTTATCGCTACTTTAAGCACACTCTTTTTTAACTTCCTTGTGGCGGAGTTTCCCCAGGTTGAAATACCTCGTCTCTTTTCGCAGTACCCTGAAAGTTTCCCGCTATCTGTTCAGGGCGCTGGCACTATTGCTCTGGCTGCTGATTGCCTTTTTTTCCGTCTTTTACATCGTTAATGCGCTGCATGATAAAGAGTCGGAGATCCGCCAGGAGTTTAACCTCAGTTCCGACCAGGCGCAGCGCTATATCCAGCGCACCTCTGATGTGATGAAGGAGCTGAAGTATATTGCTGAAAATCGCCTGACGGCGGACAACGGCATCCTGACGTCGCGTACCCGCGGCGATAAAACCGACGTGCCGGCATTCCTGCCGCTCTTTCCCGATTCTGACTGCTCGGCAATGGGCAGCGCCTGGCGCGGCTCGCTGGAGTCGCTGGCGTGGTTTATGCGCTACTGGCGCGATAATTTCTCCGCGGCATACGATCTGAACCGCGTCTTTTTGATTGGCAGCGATAACCTCTGCATGGCCGACTTCGGCCTGCGCGATATGCCGGTAGAGCGTGATGACACACTAAAGAGCCTGCACGAGCGGATCATCAAATACCGTAATGCGCCGCAGGATGAGCGCAGCAACAACGTCTACTGGATGAGCCAGGGGCCGCGCCCGGGCATCGGCTATTTCTATGCGCTGACGCCGGTCTATCTCGGCAATCGCCTGCAGGCGCTGCTCGGTACCGAACAGTCGATCCGGATGGAGAACTTCTTCACGCCGGGTACGCTGCCGATGGGCGTCACGATTCTTGATGAGAATGGTCATACGTTGCTCTCGCTGACCGGTCAGGAGAACAGTATTACTGCCGATCCACGCTGGCTGCAGGAGCGTTCCTGGTTTGGTTACACCTCCGGTTTCCGCGAGCTGATCCTTAAGAAAACGCTGCCGCCATCCTCCCTGAGCGTGGTCTACTCGGTGCCGGTGGATGTGGTGCTGGAGCGCATCCGCATGCTGATCCTCAATGCCGTGCTGCTTAATGTGCTGGTTGGGGTGGCGCTATTTACCCTCGCGCGCATGTATGAGCGGCGTATCTTTATCCCGGCAGAGAACGATGCGCAGCGGCTCGAAGAGCATGAGCAGTTCAACCGCAAGATTGTCGCCTCCGCGCCGGTAGGGATCTGTATTCTGCGTACCCAGGATGGCACCAATATACTGAGTAACGAGCTGGCGCATAACTATCTCAATATGCTGACGCATGAAGACCGACAGCGGCTGACGCAAATTATCTGCGGGCAGCAGGTTAACTTCGTTGATGTGTTAACCAGCAACAACACCAACCTGCAAATCAGCTTTGTGCATTCGCGCTATCGCAATGAAAACGTGGCGATCTGCGTGCTGGTGGATGTCTCCGCCCGCGTCAAAATGGAGGAGTCGCTGCAGGAGATGGCGCAGGCGGCGGAGCAGGCGAGCCAGTCCAAGTCGATGTTCCTCGCGACTGTCAGCCATGAATTGCGCACGCCGCTGTACGGCATTATCGGTAACCTCGATCTGTTGCAGACCAAAGAGTTGCCGAAAGGCGTTGACCGGCTGGTTACCGCGATGAACAACTCCTCGAGCCTGCTGCTTAAGATCATCAGCGACATTCTCGACTTCTCGAAAATTGAGTCCGAACAGCTGAAAATCGAGCCGCGCGAGTTCTCGCCGCGCGAAGTGATGAGCCATATCACCGCCAACTATCTGCCGCTGGTGGTGCGTAAGCAGCTCGGGCTCTACTGCTTTATCGAGCCGGATGTGCCGCTGGCGATTAATGGCGATCCGATGCGCCTGCAACAGGTGATTTCCAACCTGTTAAGCAACGCGATTAAGTTCACTGATATGGGATGCATTGTGCTGCATGTGCAGTGTGACATGGAGTATCTCAGCATTCGCGTGCGTGATACCGGGGTGGGTATTCCCGGCAAAGAGGTGGTGCGCTTATTCGATCCCTTCTTCCAGGTCGGCACCGGCGTACAGCGCAACTTCCAGGGCACCGGGCTGGGGCTGGCGATCTGTGAAAAGCTGGTCAATATGATGGATGGTGATATCGCTGTCGATACCGAACCGGGCATGGGTAGCCAGTTCACCATTCGCATTCCGCTCTACAGCGCGGTGCCAACGGTTCAGGCCGATGTGGATGGGCTGGCGGAAACCTGCTGCTGGCTGGCGGTGCGCAATGCCTGGCTGTCGGAGTACCTGCATAGCCTGCTGAAGTGGAACGGTATACAGGTGAAACAGTATGACGGCCATGAACTGGGGAACCAGGATACGCTGATCACCGATGATGAGCTGCCGCAGCCCTGGACCGGGCGGGCGGCAATCATCTTCTCCCGCCGTCATATTGGCATTCCGCTTGAGCGCGCGCCGGGCGAGTGGCTGCACAGCGTTGCCTCGCCGCACGATCTGCTGGCGCTGCTGGGCCGCATCTATCGCGTTCAGGTGATCGAGCCGCAGGCGGCAAATGCCTTAACATCTGATTCCGGCGAGATGGAGAATAATGAGGATATGATGATCCTCGTGGTGGACGATCATCCCATCAACCGCCGTCTGCTGGCCGATCAGCTGGGATCGCTTGGTTATCAGTGTAAAACCGCCAATGACGGCGTCGATGCGCTCAATGTGTTGAGTAAGAACCCGATCGATATTGTGCTCAGCGACGTGAACATGCCGAATATGGATGGTTACCGCCTGACGCAGCGCATTCGTCAGCTTGGGCTGACGTTGCCGGTGATCGGCGTGACGGCCAACGCCCTGGCGGAAGAGAAGCAGCGCTGCCTGGAGTCGGGAATGGATAGCTGTCTGTCGAAGCCGGTAACGCTGGATGTGCTGAAGCAGACGCTGGCTGCGTATGCCGCGCGGGTAAGAAAAAGCAGGAAGTAACGAGCCAGAAAAACGAACCCCGGCGGTTGCCGGGGTTACGGGGATTACTCTTTTTCCGTCTGGGTGAGTGTCACGGAAGAGAGGTAGTTCAGCAGGGCGATATCGTTATCGACTCCCAGTTTCATCATGGCTGATTTCTTCTGGCTGCTGATGGTCTTAATGCTGCGGTTCAGCTTCTTGGCAATCTCTGTCACCAGGAAACCTTCTGCGAACAGGCGCAGCACTTCACTCTCTTTCGGTGACAGGCGTTTATCGCCATAGCCACCGGCGCTGATCTTCTCCAGCAGGCGGGAGACACTCTCCGGGGTGAACTTCTTACCCTTTTGCAGTGCCGCCAACGCTTTCGGCAGATCGGTCGGCGCGCCCTGTTTCAGTACGATACCTTCGATATCGAGATCCAGAACGGCGCTCAGAATTGCCGGGTTATTATTCATGGTAAGCACGATAATCGACAGCGCCGGGAAGTGGCGTTTGATGTATTTGATCAGCGTAATGCCATCGCCGTATTTGTCGCCCGGCATTGACAGATCGGTGATCAATACATTGGCCTCAAGTTTCGGCAGGTTGTTGATAAGCGCTGTAGAGTCTTCAAATTCACCGACTACATTTACCCATTCGATCTGTTCAAGTGACTTGCGAATACCGAACAGTACAATCGGATGGTCATCGGCAATAATTACGTTCATATTGTTCATGTATTAGGCTACCTTGCTACAGCAAGCTTTTGACGTAAGCGTCAATGTCGCTGATGTAATTTTCTATGCCTGGAGCATCACTCTCGCGAATTAATTGCTCCAGCGTTTCACACAACTGCTTACCAGGTACCAGATTAAGCATGGCAAACACCCCTTTAAGGCGGTGGGCCGTCTGTGCCAGCGCAGCGAAATCGCGCGAAGCCGATTCAGTATACAACCTCTTAACATCATCGGGAACTGTGTCGACAAACAGCGCGTAATAGCCACTGGCATGGAGTTCGGCATTCTCATCGCCGCCTAAAGGCGACTCCGTGACTTCCTCCTGCGCCAGCTGCTCCTCGATGAGCTGCAATATTGCTCCTTGCATTGCGTTGCTCATATTAAAATTGACGCGCAACTGGCCTGGACCAATTTTCCGCACGCCGACCTCATCATCGCTTAAAAGCAATCCTGAAGCTGTAAGATTTGACGGATTATCTGTTAAAAAGAGGTCATATTCTTGATTTGATAATCGCTCGTCGGGCGAAATGCAACTCGCCCCCCAATTCTCCAGCTGACGCACAACAATATTACGAATCTCGTTCGACGTAATATCAATCATCGCCACCACATCATCGAGCAATTTCTCTTCGCTCTCGCCCTGCTGCGCGCGGACTGCCATTTTCACATGCAGGGAATAGCGGGTACCGAGATCCTCGCGCGACTTAATATTGAGATGTCCGCCCAGTTTACGGGCCAACTGATCGCAAAGCCAGAAGGTGAGGGCATTTGCTTTGCCAAACTGATCGCCCTGCGTTTCATTAAGGAACGGGAAATGCAGATTATCAATTTCGCTGGCGTTGACGCCGACGCCGGTATCAAGAATGCGGAAGGTAAGCCGATCGTCTGCCGATTCGTCCATGCTCACTTCGAGGGTGATTTTGCCCATCTGGGTAGTGGTCACCGCATACTGAATGAGCAGCAGCATGATCCGTCGCAGCGCATCGCGATCGCCATGCCGCTCTTCATTAGCCGGAAGATGGTTATTGATCAGCAGTTGCAGCCCTTTACGCTTGATGACCGGCAATACTTCCGGCACCACTTCATCAATCAGATCCTGAATAGAGAAGAGGGAGGAGGTGCCTTTCCAGGTATCGTTCTCCAGCATATTCGCGAGCTGAAGTTCATCCACTAACTGAACCAGGCGGTCAGCGTGATCGGCAAGGCGGTTAGCCTCTTGGCTTTCAACTGCCGCAGCGTCGCTGGCCAGCGCTTTCACCGGCTGTTTGAGCGCCTCGGCGAGATTATTCATAAACGCCGCGCGGCCCTGCTGGTTCTTCTCATAGAGCCGCTGCGCCTGCTTAAGCTTTTTGTTGACCAGCACTTCGCGATCCTGGTCGCGAATAATAAAGATCTGCGTACGCGAAGCCACCTGGCTGCGGAACTGGCGGATCTCATATAACTCGTTATTGATGGTGGCCTGGATCACGCCCTGGTGCTGATCCGCCATCGCCGTGATGTTCTGCAAATTAAGGTGCGGCAGCAGATGGTCGGCAATCTTATTACTTAGCACCGTACGGTTGGCCTCCTGGTCATGAACCAGCAGACCGAGGGGCAGCAGAGAGACAATCTCTTCATTAAAGGCACGCAGCACGCGCAGCTCATTATTCGCGCCTGGCGTGGCAAGCGTATCGCTCTTGCGCCCCGGCTGCTGGCGAAAGGTGGTGTAACCAAACAGCGCCAGCGCCAGCAGACCAATATTGAGCAGCAGCGGCAGCAGAACGTTTTGCAAGGTATCAAGCAGCAGGGTGCCGAATGGCACCTGCCACACCAGGCGTAAACCGGTGCCGTTTAGCGCGGAAGAGATCTCAATACGCGAGCTGTTGAAATTTACCGAGACGCTGTCAGTGGTCTCTTTGTCCTGCGCACGCGCGCTGCCCGGCGTCGTGTCGGGATCAAGACGGAAGCTATCCAGCGTCATACCGGGTGGAATCAGATCGTTGATCGGCAGATCGAAAGCGACCACCGTTGCCAGATGGCCCGGCTGGTTAAAGGTGGTGCGCAGCGTAAAGTAGTGACCATTCTGCCAGGCAAGATGGCGCAGCGAGGAGAAGCTTTCGCGTTCATCAAGGGCGTTCGCCTGCTGGAGCATCTCCGCACGGCGGGTATCGACGATATTGCTGATCATCGAATCTTTAAAACCGGAGGTGAGATCCTTAAGCGGCAGCGTCGAGACGAGGATCATGCTGTTGTCCTGGCCGTTAAGGTAGTACATCGACCACGGCACGGTTTCCGCGCCCCACAGCGTATCGAGATAGGTCGAAATGCGCTGGGTCATCTCCAGCGTCGAACTGTCATGGGAGCCAAAAATCAGCGCTTCCGTCTTACGGCGCGGTTTCTCAAGGTAGTAGACGTCCTGCTTTAAACGCGTCTCCTGCAGGCCTTCGCCGGAGGAGGCGGGGGCAGCGGCGATGTTGTCGTAAATCTGCCAGGTCGCATAGCGCCAGATATCAATGCGCTTATGAATGGCGTGGGTAGTATCAACAATTTGATAACTTTTATCCTTCAGCCACGCGTTAACCGCGCTCTGGATCATCACGCCCATGGTGACCAGCAGGACAATAATCAATAAAAGGAAGTAACGGGTAATGTTGCCCGGTATGAGGGAAAATTTGCCAGGAATCATTGTGTCCGATTGACTCATTCGTGTGTGTAACCCGTTATGACAACACGGCTGATTAAATTTCAGCCTGCGCTGAGACAATGTTGCTGCCATGCCGTTAGCGTCGCGTTTGGTGGGCCGCGGGCGTAAAGGTAGTGTGCTGCAGAGTAATGTTCAGCAGGCAGTATATCGGTAAATGGGTGAATTTCCAGACTCTCTTTTCAGGAAATGCCTGGGGCGTGCATGAATATGCATACTTTGCCCATAGCGGAGAAAAAATGCTCAGGTGAGCATGGCAACACGCCTATTTACCGTTTGGCTAAAAAAATATCGCACGAAATAACAAGATATTAACTTTTTAATAAGTCTTAAGGATTCACTCTGGTACGATATTTGATTAATTAATAGTCATTACAAATCGTGACTATATAAATCTTAAGTATCAACTGATGTAAAGAAAGGTAAAAAAAAACCGAATGCGAAGCATCCGGTTTGAAAAGGGGTAAACAGACATTCAGATTCGAATGACGGTAATAAATAAAGTTAATGATGATAGCGTCGATTATTTTAGACACCAATTTTGCTTTCGGTTTGGCATTCAGTGCTCTCATTTTAAATTTACGTAAATTACTGTTTTAATGGGTAATTAATTGTATTGAAGCGGCCATTTTTCTTATTTATTAGCTTTTAGTGCCTTCAAAAAGTTCCCGTAAAATTACAATTAGAAACATTTAGCCTTAGATATGAAACATCTTCAAAGTTTTCGTATCATATTCCTGTTGGATTATTTTTGATTTTTGCGCACAATGAATCGCCAGCTGATTTGAGGGTTAATCAGCATGCAGTGGCAATAAAAATGCATATAACAGAGGGTTAATAAAATGAAAGTTAAAGTTCTGTCCCTCCTGGTACCAGCTCTGCTGGTAGCGGGCGCAGCAAATGCGGCTGAAGTTTATAATAAAAACGGCAATAAATTAGATCTCTACGGCAAAGTAGACGGCCTGCACTATTTTTCTGACGACAACGGTTCTGATGGGGATAAGACCTATGTGCGTTTTGGCTTCAAGGGCGAAACTCAGGTTAACGATCAGGTAACCGGCTATGGTCAGTGGGAATACAACATCCAGGCGAACAAAGAAGAGGGTGCGAGCGACCAGGCATGGACCCGTCTGGCCTTCGCAGGTATCCGCGTAGCTGACACCGGTTCTTTCGACTACGGTCGTAACTACGGCATCATTTATGACGTGACCTCCTGGACCGACGTTCTGCCGGAGTTCGGCGGCGACACCTACGGTGCAGATAACTTCATGCAGCAGCGCGCCAACGGCGTAGCAACCTACCGTAACACCGACTTCTTCGGTCTGGTTGATGGTCTGAACTTTGCCCTGCAGTACCAGGGTAAAAACGGCAGCGTCAGCGGTGAAAACAGCAATGGCCGCAGCCTGCTGAACCAGAACGGTGACGGCTACGGCGCCTCTCTGACCTACGATCTGGGCGAAGGCTTCAGCATCGGCGGCGCGATGTCCTCCTCTAAACGTACTGCCGATCAGAACAGCATCAATGCGAACCTGTACGGTGACGGCGACCGCGCTGAAGTCTACAGCGGCGGCCTGAAATACGATGCCAACAACCTTTACCTGGCAGCGCAGTACTCCCAGACCTATAACGCAACCCGTTTCGGTACCTCTAACGGCTCTTCGCCGAGCGCAGCCTTCGGTTTTGCTAACAAAGCGCAGAACTTCGAAGTGGTTGCACAATATCAGTTCGACTTCGGTCTGCGTCCGTCCATCGCTTACCTGCAGTCCAAAGGTAAGGACATCACCAACAACACCGGTACTGCTAACTTCGGCGACCAGGATCTGGTGAAATATGTTGATGTTGGCGCGACTTACTACTTCAACAAAAACATGTCTACCTATGTTGATTACAAAATCAACCTGCTGGATGACAACACCTTTACCCGCGCGGCCGGTATTGCGACCGACGACATTGTTGGCCTGGGTCTGGTTTACCAGTTCTAAGTCTGCAACAACGCGTATTGAAGGGGGGCCGCAAGGCCCCTTTTTTATTGCCTGTTTCGGGCAAATCCCTTTTTCGTGTACGCTTGCGCCAGCAAGGAGATAACAACTATGGCGATCGCTTCTTTTCGTGCCGCGCTGATGGCGGCACTTTTTCTGTTAGCCGGCTGCGACACGGCAAGCCAGGCCACACCGACGGTGCTCGAAGGTAAAACCATGGGCACCTCCTGGCGCGTCAGCGTGGTGGATATCACCCCGCAGCAGGCGACAGCACTGCAACAGAAAATCCAGGCGCAGCTTGATGGCGACGACTGGCTGATGTCGACCTGGAAAAAAGATTCGGCGCTGATGCGCTTTAACCGCAGCACCAGCACCGCGCCCTGGTCGGTCAGCGAAGCGATGGCGGATATTGTCACCACCTCGCTGCGCGTCGGGAAAAAAACCGATGGCGTGATGGATATCACCGTTGGGCCGCTGGTGAACTTATGGGGCTTTGGCCCGGACCAGCAGCCGGTCAAGACGCCGACGCAGGCGCAAATCGATGCGGCAAAAGCGCGTACCGGGCTGCAACATCTCACGGTAATCAATCGCGCCGGTGAGCAGTTCCTGCAAAAAGATCTGCCCGATCTCTATGTCGATCTCTCCACGGTCGGCGAAGGTTACGCCGCCGATCATTTCTCTCAGTTAATGGAGCGAGAGGGGATAACCCGCTACCTGGTCTCCGTTGGCGGGGCGCTGGTTAGCCGTGGAATGAATGGTAAAGGGCTGCCGTGGCGCGTGGCGGTGCAGAAGCCAACGGATCGCGAAAATGCCGTCGAGGCGGTGGTTGATATTAATGGTCACGGCATCAGCACCTCCGGCAGTTATCGCAACTACTATGAGCTGGACGGTAAACGCATCTCCCACGTTATCGATCCGCGCAGCGGTCGGCCAATCAACCATAAGCTGGTGTCGGTGACGGTGATTTCGCCAACCGCGCTGGAGGCGGATGCGTGGGACACCGGCCTGATGGTGCTCGGCACCGAGCGGGCAAAAGAGGTGGTGAAGCGGGAAGGGCTGGCGGTGATGATGATCATGAAGGAGGGGGACGGCTTCACGACCTGGATGTCGCCGCAGTTCTCCGCTTTCCTGGTAAAGGATAAAAATTAAAGCGCAAGATTGCGGGTGTTTGCGCGCGTGCTAACCGCCACAGTAGGGCTAAGCTTAGATAAGGAGCCTGAGATGAACGATGCGACGTTAACCGATGATCAATGCTGGCAGGCTGTGCTGGCGCGCGACGCGCAGGCCGATGGTCAGTTTGTTTTTGCCGTGCTGACCACGGCGATTTTTTGCCGCCCCTCCTGCACGGCGCGGCGCGCCCTGCGCCAGAATGTCCGCTTCTATAGGGATGTCCCCAGCGCGCTGGAAGCGGGCTTTCGTCCCTGCAAACGCTGCCAGCCGGATAAAACCCATCCGCAGCAGCAGCGGCTGGAGAAGATTGCCGCCGCGTGTCGTTTGCTGGAGCAGGATCTACCGGTGACGCTGGCAGAGCTTGCCGCAGCGGTTGCCATGAGCCCCTACCATTTCCACCGTCTGTTTAAAGCGGTGACCGGCGTGACGCCGAAAGCCTGGCAGCAAGCGTTTCGCGCCCGGCGTTTACGCGCAACGCTTGCGAAGCGCGGAACCATTACCGATGCGGTGCTGGCCGCAGGGTTCCCGGACAGCAGCAGCTACTATCGAAAGGCGGACGCCGCGCTTGGCATGACCGCCCGCGCCTTTCGCCGCGGCGGCTCAGGCTCCCCGGTCTGGTTTACGCTGACAGAGTGTACGCTGGGGCGCTGCCTGGTGGCGGAGAGTGAACGTGGCATCTGCGCCGTGTTGCTGGCGGGGAGTGATGAGGCGTTACTGGCGCAGCTCAATGACCTTTTCCCCCATGCCCGCCAGGTAGCGGACGACCCGGAATTTACCGCGCGCGTTGAGCAGGTCATTGCGCATGTCGAAAGGCCGGATTCGCCCTTTAATCTGCCGCTCGATTTACGCGGCACCGCGTTTCAGCTGCAGGTCTGGCAAGCCCTGCGCCAGATCCCGGCAGGGGAGAGGGTCAGTTACCAGGTACTGGCGCGCACTATCGGCAAGCCCGGCGCGGTGAGAGCCGTCGCCAGCGCCTGTGCGGCGAATAAGCTGGCGGTTATTGTTCCCTGCCACCGCGTGGTACGCCAGAGCGGGGCGCTCTCCGGCTACCGCTGGGGCGCCGAACGCAAAGCGCAGCTGCTGGCGCGCGAAGCTAATCAACAGGAGACCTGATGCTCGATCTGTTTGCCGATGAACAACCGTGGCAGGAGCCGCTGGCACCGGGTGCCGTGGTTTTACGCCGTTTTGCCCTTGCGCACAGCGAGGCGCTGATGCGCGGTATCGCCGATGTGGTCAGCGTTGCGCCACTGCGCCATATGGTCACCCCCGGGGGGTATACCATGTCCGTTGCCATGACTAACTGTGGGCAGCTTGGCTGGACGACGGACAAGCGCGGTTATCTCTATGATGCCGCCGATCCGCAGACGCAGCGCCCGTGGCCTGCGATGCCACAGGCGTTTATCACGCTCTGCAATGCGGCAAGTGCCGCTGCCGGCTACCCCGATTTCCGCCCGGATGCTTGCCTTATCAACCGCTATGCGCCGGGGGCGAAACTCTCGCTGCATCAGGATAAGGATGAGCCGGATCTGCGTGCGCCGATTGTCTCCGTTTCGCTCGGCCTGCCGGCGGTCTTCCAGTTCGGCGGGTTGAAACGCAGCGATCCGCTACAGCGTCTGCTGCTGGAGCATGGCGATGTGGTGGTGTGGGGCGGGGAATCGCGCCTCTTTTATCACGGCATTGCGCCGCTGAAGCCGGGATACCATCCGCTGACCGGCGAGTGTCGCTATAACCTCACTTTCCGCCAGGCAGGCAACAGCGAACAAAAATAAGAATTATTCTTGATGAAAACAGGCAGCCGTTTAAACTGCTGGCTGTTTTTATTGACCGGATACGCTTATGGAACTTCTCCTTCTTGTCTGGCGGCAGTATCGCTGGCCGTTTGTGGCGGTACTGGCGCTGACGCTTGCCAGCGCGGCAATGGGCATCGGGCTGATTGCTTTTATTAACCAGCGCCTGATTGAATCCGTTGATCTCTCCCTTGCCGTGCTGCCGGAGTTCCTCGGCCTGCTGCTGCTGTTGATGGCTGTCACCCTCGGCTCGCAGCTGGCGCTGACCACTCTTGGCCACCACTTTGTCTACCGCCTGCGCAGCGAGTTTATCAAGCGTCTCCTCGATACGCCGATTGAGCGCATCGAGCAGTTGGGCAGCGCCTCGCTGCTGGCCGGGCTGACCAGCGATGTGCGCAACATCACCATCGCTTTTGTGCGCCTGCCGGAGCTGGTGCAGGGGATTATCCTCACCGTCGGCTCCTGCCTCTATCTCGCCATGCTCTCCGGCAAGATGTTACTGATCACCGCGATTTGGATGGTGCTGACCATCTGGGGCGGTTTTTTGCTGGTGTCACGCGTTTACAAACATATGGCGACCCTGCGCGAGACGGAAGATAAACTCTATGCCGATTTCCAGACGGTGCTTGAAGGGCGCAAAGAGCTCACGCTCAACCGCGAGCGCGCCGAGCACGTGTTTGAAAAGATGTACCTGCCGGATGCGCGCGAATATCGCCACCATATTATCCGCGCCGATACCTTCCATCTGAGCGCGGTAAACTGGTCGAATATCATGATGCTGGGCGCAATTGGCCTGGTGTTCTGGATGGCGAACGGACTGGGCTGGGCGAATACCAATGTCGCGGCTACCTACTCCTTAACGCTGCTCTTTCTGCGCACGCCGCTGCTCTCCGCCGTCGGCGCGCTGCCGACGCTGCTCACCGCCCAGGTGGCGTTTCGCAAACTCAAGCAGTTTGCGCTGGCGCCTTACCGGCCAGGGTTCCCGCGCCCGCAGGCTTTCCCCGGCTGGCAAACCCTTGAGCTGCGCGATGTCACCTTTAAATACCAGGATAACGACTTTGCTATCGGGCCCATTAATATGACCCTCAAGCGCGGCGAACTGGTGTTTCTGATTGGCGGTAACGGCAGCGGAAAATCAACCCTGGCGATGCTGCTGACCGGCCTCTATCAGCCACTTTCCGGTGAGATCCTGCTGGATGGCAAACCGATGGCGCAGGATAAACCGGAAGATTACCGCAAGCTCTTCTCCGCGGTGTTTACCGATGTCTGGCTGTTTGACGAATTGCTTGGTCCACAAGGGCAGCAGGCCGATCCGGCGCTGGTGGCAAAGTGGCTTGAGCAGTTAAAAATGTCGCACAAGCTGGAGCTTGAAAACGGCAAAATCCTCAACCTGAAGCTCTCAAAAGGGCAGAAGAAGCGCGTTGCGTTGCTGCTGGCGCTGGCGGAAGAACGCGATATCCTGCTGCTGGATGAGTGGGCGGCGGATCAGGACCCGCACTTCCGGCGTGACTTCTACCAGGTGCTGTTGCCGCTGATGCAGCAGATGGGCAAAACCATCTTCGCCATCAGCCATGACGATCACTACTTTATTCACGCCGATCGCCTGCTGGAGATGCGCAGCGGCCACTTAAGCGAGCTGCTGGGTGAAGAGCGTCAGCTCGCCTCCCGTGACGCTGTTTCACGCACGGCGTAATCACCACGCTCCCTGCTGAACCGGGGAGCGATGCCGTTTTTTTATCCAAACAACCCCACCGTTGAGCCTTTTTTTCGCGCCTGGCGCTATGCTTAAGGCTATTCCGCCCGGATAAGAGGGCGCTTTCGATTCAGGATTGTCATGCCGGTTATTAAAAAGAACAGTGTCAAACTGCGCGAAGAAGAGCGCGCGCGTCTTATCTGGTTGCTCACTACCCATAAAGCCCTGACCGCCACGCTGTTGGGCGAAATCACGCTGGTGGAGCAGGTGAACAGTGAGGTGCTCGATCAGCATCTGCTTGAAGTTCGCGCGCTCGCCTCCCATCTGCCGCCGCCGGACCTGGCCGATACCCTCGAAGCGCTGCCAGTGATGGAACGCCATGCGCTGTGGCGGGTGATTGAAGATGACAAGCGCGGCAAGGTGCTGCTCGAAGCCTCGGAAAATGTCTGGGACGATCTGATTGATGAGATGAGTGACCGCGCATTGCTGGATGCGCTGGAGACCCTCAATATTGATGAGCAGATCTACCTGGTGCAGCATCTTCCGCGCAACCTGACCGGGCGCATGATGGCAACGCTGCCGCCGAAAGAGCGCGCGCGGGTGCGCCAGGTGATGCGTTACGGCAAAAACTGCGTCGGCGCGATCATGGAGTTTGAGGTGATCACCATCCGCGCGGAGGTTACGCTGGCAGCCGTTCAGCGCTACTTACGCCGCCTGGGAAAGATGCCGGAGAACACCGACAAGCTGTTTGTTGTCGATCGCGACAACCGCCTTACTGGTGAGCTGACGCTGCAAGCCCTGCTCATTAACGCCACCGATCGTGAAGTAGGCGAAGTGATGGAGAGCGATCCCATCACCTTCCTGCCGGAAGAGGAGGCGGAGCGTGTCGCGCGCACCTTTGAGCGTGACAACCTGCTTAGCGCAGCGGTGGTTGATGAGAACGGCACTCTGATGGGGCGCCTGACCGTCGATGAGATCCTCGACGTGGTCTATGAAGAGACCGATAACGATATGCGTCAGATGGGTGGCCTGAGTGCCGAAGAGGATGTGTTTGCGCCCGTCACCAAAGCGGTTAAGTCACGCTGGGCATGGCTGGCGCTTAACCTCTGTACCGCGTTTATTGCCTCACGTGTGATTGATGGTTTTGAACACACCATCTCGCAACTGGTGGCGCTGGCCTCGTTGATGCCGATTGTTGCCGGTATTGGCGGTAACACCGGCAATCAAACCATCACCATGATTGTGCGTGCCCTGGCGTTGCAAAACATTCAGCCGGGCAACTTCTCGTTTCTTATTCTGCGCGAAATGGGCGTCGCGTTAATCAACGGCGTGGTGTGGGGCGGCCTGATGGGCTGCATCACCTGGTGGCTGTATGGCGACCCGGCGCTGGGTGGCGTGATGATGCTGGCGATGGTGCTAAACCTGCTGATGGCGGCATTAATGGGGGTGCTGATCCCGATGCTCATGATCCGGCTGGGGCGCGACCCGGCGGTCGGCTCCAGCGTGATGATCACCGCCATTACCGACACCGGTGGCTTCTTTATTTTTCTGGGTCTGGCGACGCTTTTCTTGCTGTAAACAGCGACTTTTCCCGCCACTTCGCCGGTGTAATCGCCAGCGCTATCACCCCGGCAACCACGCCAATCGCCAGGTTGCCGGTGCTGACGGTCGCTATCACCGTTATCACCATCACCACGCTCTCGACGAAAGGCGCCTGCTTCAGGTTGTCTGGCTTGAGGCTTCCCCAGTTAAAGGTCTTGAAGGCGACAATCACCATAATCCCGGCCAGCACCACCATCGGGATTTTCGCCATCACTTCACTTAGCGCCGTCACCAGCAGCAGCAATACCAGCGCGGCGGCAACGGTTGAGAGGCGCGTGCGGCCTTTGCCCATCTCCACGTTAACGATGGTTTGTCCAATCATTGCGCAACCCGCGATGCCGCCATAGAAACCGGCAAGAATATTGGCGATGCCAAGCCCGGCACTTTCACGCCCCTTATTCGATGGCGTATGCGTTAAATCGTCGACCAGTTTGGCGGTCAGCAGCGACTCCATCAGCCCGACAAAGGCAATGCTCAGCGCGCAGGGCCAGATAATGCTCAGCGTATGCAAGTTAAACGGCACCAGCCAGGCGGTCAGCCCCGGCAGGCCGCCCTGCATCGGGCCTTCATCGCCCACGGTCGGTAACAGCTGGCCGCTAAAGATGGTATAGGCGGTGAGCACGACAATGGCGACCAGCGGCGCAGGCACACTTTTCAGCCAGCGCGGTAGCCACAGCACAATCAGCAGCGTCAGGGCGAAGAGCGCCAGAATAAGCGGATTTTTACTCCAGAAGTGGGGTACCTGGGCAAAGAAGATCAGAATACCGAGGGCGTTAACAAACCCGGTCATCACCGCATGAGGGATAAATCGCATCAGCCGTGCCATGCCGGTCACGCCGAAGATAATCTGGATCACACCCGCCAGTAATACCGCAGGCAAAATGTATTCCACCCCATTTTGATTAACCATCGGACCGATAACCAGTGCGACTGACCCGGCGGCTGCTGTCACCATCGCCGGACGACCGCCCAGAATGGACATCGCGAAGCAGAGCACAACCGAGGCGATCAGGCTCACTTTCGGGTCAACGCCGGCAATCACCGAGAAGGAGATCACTTCCGGGATCAGCGCCAGCGCAGTAATGACACCGGCTAAAATTTCACGTGTAAACAGCTTCGGCGAGCGCAGTACGGCGCTTACCTGAGAAGAGGAGGGGAGAGTTTTGTCGGTCATAACGTTCCGCGAGTGGAGAGTGCCATAAAAGTAGAGGCAAACGGCATCCATGCGTTTGGCAAAGCGCAGAATAATAGCAGATTCAGACGGTACGCGGGCAACAATTAGTGTTAAAACTAATGCATAAAAGCAACTTATTAGTAACATTTATATAATTATTATTTAATGTTTAAACATTATTTAAATCTCGACTTTTAAGTGCTACGTTAGACGAGCTAACGATTTAACCCTCTATAAATGCGAATAAAGCAGCACTAAAAGTAAGGCAATTTCATCATGAAAAGAATGACTGCCAGGCTGTTTTCGATGGCTGTCGGGCTTAATGCTGTCTCAAAAGCAGCAGATGCGTCCGCATCGAAAGAGCAGGAAACAGATGTGCTTTTAATCGGTGGTGGGATCATGAGTGCCACGTTGGGAACCTGGCTTTCGGATCTTGAACCGGACTGGTCAATTACGATGGTGGAGCGTCTCGACGCCCTGGCGCAAGAGAGTTCAAACGGCTGGAACAACGCCGGTACAGGGCATGCCGCCCTGATGGAACTCAACTACACCCCCCGCAGCGCGGACGGCTCTGTCAGCATCAAAAAAGCGATTGAGATCAACGAAGCGTTTCGCATCTCTCGCCAGTTCTGGGCGCACCAGGTGAAGAGCGGTGTGCTGCGCGACCCGCGCTCCTTTATCAATACTGTGCCGCATATGAGCCTCGTCTGGGGCGACGATAACGTCAACTTCCTGCGCGCGCGCTATAAAGCGCTGCAGCAGTGCTCCCTGTTTCGCGGCATGCGCTACTCCGAAGATCCTGAGCAGATCAAACAGTGGGCACCATTGGTGATGGAAGGGCGCGATGCCACGCAAAAAATTGCTGCCACGCGCACGGAGATTGGCACCGATGTTAACTTTGGTGAACTGACGCGCCAGATGATCGGCTCGCTGCAGAAGAAAGCAAACTTTGCCCTGCAACTCGCTACCGAAGTGCGCGGTTTGAAGCGCAATGCTGACCAGAGCTGGAGCGTGACCCTGCATAACCTGAACAGCGGTGCTGAGCAGGTAATCAAAGCAAAATTTATCTTTATCGGTGCCGGCGGGGCGGCGCTGAAGCTGTTACAGCAATCCGGTATTCCGGAAGCCGCCGATTATGCCGGTTTCCCGGTGGGTGGACAGTTCCTGGTGGCGGAAGATCCGGCGGTGGTGAATCACCATCTGGCGAAAGTGTATGGTCAGGCGACCGTTGGTGCGCCGCCGATGTCGGTGCCGCATATCGATACGCGCATTATTGATGGCAAACGGGTGCTGCTCTTCGGGCCATTCGCCACCTTCTCCACGCGTTTTTTGAAAAACGGATCGCTGTGGGATCTGCTGCGTTCAACCAATTCATCCAATATTTTGCCGATGCTGACGGTCGGGATGACCAACTTCAGCCTGGTGAAATACCTGGTGAACCAGGTGCTGCAGAATGAGGATGACCGTTTTGATGCCCTGCGTGAATACTATCCGCTGGCGCAAAAAGAGGACTGGCGTTTGTGGCAGGCAGGGCAGCGGGTGCAGATTATCAAGCGTGAAGCCGGTAAAGGCGGCGTGCTACGCCTGGGCACAGAAGTGGTCAGTGACAAAGAGGGGACCATTGCCGCACTACTTGGCGCATCACCGGGTGCGTCAACCGCAGCGCCGATCATGCTCGAACTGATGGAGAAGGTGTTTACTGAGCGTTTCGCTTCAGAAGCCTGGCAAACTAAGCTCCGGGAGATTATTCCCTCGTTCGGTACCGAGCTGAATGGCAATATCGAAGCCGCCGACGCCGAGCTGCGCTACACCAGTGAAATCCTGGGTCTGAAGTGTGACGAATCGATGGTTGCGGACATTACGCCGCCGGTGCAGAAGCCGGTGGCGCAGCCGCATCACGATGATGAGCAGGTTGCGGATATCGCGCTGTAACGCAGAAAATCCCGGCCAGATGGCCGGGATTTTTCATCTCTATTCCTGATCGTCCCCGTAATAGAGCTTGCCAATTTTAATCAGTGGTCGGCCCTGAGATTTACGGTGCAGATTGCTGTCACGCAAAGAGTAGACGCAGCCGCAGTACTCCTGCTGATAGAAGCGCTCCCGTTTGCTGATCTCAATCATCCTTGCCGAGCCGCCCTGCTTGCGCCAGTTGTAGTCCCAGTAGACCATTTCCGGATAGTGCGCCGCCGCGCGCTGGCCGCAGTCATTGATTTGCTGCATATTTTTCCAGCGAGAAATGCCCAGCGAACTGCTGATAGCTTTGAAGCCGTGCTCATGGGCATAGAGCGCCGTACGCTCAAAGCGCATATCAAAACACATTGTGCAGCGCACGCCGCGCTCAGGCTCCCACTCCATCCCTTTCGCCCGCTCGAACCAGTTGTCGGTGTCATAATCCGCGTCGACAAAGGGCACGCCGTGCTTCTCAGCAAAGCGGATATTCTCCTCTTTGCGCAGTTCATACTCTTTTTGCGGATGGATGTTCGGGTTATAGAAGAAGATGGTGTAGTCGATACCGGAAGCCTGGATCGCTTCCATCACTTCACCCGAGCAGGGTGCGCAGCAGGAGTGGAGCAGCAGTTTATCGGCCCCGTTGGGCAGCTGGAGTTGTGGACGGTTTAAGTCGGACATAGGTTTCACTCATCATAACAGGCATGAATTTGTCTCTATGTTAACATCCTGATTACGAATTGCTTACCCGTTTGCCGATCGAAAGACTTTTTCACGGGCAAAAAAAACAGCAAGTTAAAATAACTTGCTGTTTTTTCTCGTCTTGCCCGAGTGAAGCAGGCAACACGGCGGGGAATTTTGGTCGGCACGAGAGGATTTGAACCTCCGACCCCTGACACCCCATGACAGTGCGCTACCAGGCTGCGCTACGTGCCGACATGTGGCGCTAATACTACCCGTTTCTTGCCCGATTGCAAGAGCGGGACAGGCTGAGTGATTCATAAATAATCAATCAGTTAGCGATAAACCGTTTTTCATCGGTCAGCACCTGCAGCAGTAAACTGAGCTGCGGTTTCTGATCGTGGATCTTCTCACCCTGCGCATCCCAGGACTTGTAGTTACCATTCTGATCGAGCACCAGCGTCATCTGCGGCGTGGTAATCGCCAGCGTATTGTTGTTCGCGGCGGTCACCCAGTTATGGCGGCGCGTAGCGGTAAAGAGATCCTGCCCCTGCGAATACTCATTGGCCGGGGTGCTGACATGCAGCAGACGCTGCATCAGGGTGGTCATCACATCCTGATGATCCGTCAGTCGGGTAATACGCTGCGCAGGCGTACCAGGCCAGTGCACAACCAGCGGAACATGCAGGCGGCTGCGCGACCAGTCAAAGGTCGAGTCCTGCTGATCGGCCGGAATGCCGCGACCGGCGGTGATCACCACCACCGTGTTGTCCATTTTCCCGGACGCGCGCAGCGCATCCAGCACGCGGGCAATCTGCGCATCCACATCGGCGGCAGCCCGGCTGTACTTACGCGCAAAGCCTGGGGTGTCGGTCTCAAGCGCGGCGGTGCCGTTGAGGGAGACCCATGAGAACCAGCGGGTATCTTCCTGCGCGTCATGGGACAGCCAGTTGATCCACTGATCGGCGGTCTGCGCATCACTCTGGCTTTTCGCCGCCGGCAGCGAGAAATCAGAGAGCAGCGCCTGGCGATAGAGCGGGCTGCTGAAGCCATCGGAGGAGAAGAGGCCCAGCTGGTAGCCCTGCTGATTCAGGGCGGTGATCAGCGCAGCCGGAATGCGCGCCGACATCACGCCATCCATATAGCTCGGCGAAATGCCGTAGAAGAGGCCGAAGTAGCCGTTATCGGCACTATTCCCGGCGCTCATATGCTGGGTAAAGTTAACATTCTGCCCGGCAAAGCTCGCCAGCTGTGGCATCTGTTTTTCGTAACGGGCGTAGTTCAGGCCATCAACGGTAATCAGCAGCACATTCTGCCCGGAGCCCATATCGAGATAGCGCAGATCGCTTAACGGATACTGTACCGATACCGCTTCCGGGTTACCTTGCTCCACCAGCCGACGCTGGTAATCCTGCGCATCCAGCAGACCATGTTTTTCGAGGAAGCGGCGCGCAGTCATCGGATAAGAGAGCGGCAGATTGGCGCGCTGCATGGTGATCGGGCGATAGAAGTTGGCATCTGCCCAGATATACATCACATGGGTGGCAATAAAGGAGACGAAAAAGAGGGCGGCCACCGGTTTGGCAAAGTGGCGACGGCGCGTGAGGCTGCGCAGCTTCTGCCAGCTCCAGGTGGCAAACAGCATCTCAATCAACAAAATGATCGGCACGCTGATAAACATCAGCTGCCAGTCGCGGGCCATCTCGTTCTGATCGGGGTTAATGACCAGCTCCCAGACCACCGGATTAAGGTGCAGGTGAAAACGGGTAAAGACTTCGCTGTCGATAAGCAGCAGCGTCATGCCTGCGGTGGCGAGGATCGCCGAGAGCACGCGCATCAGCCGCTGCGACATCACAATAAAGGTCAGCGGGAAGAGGATCAGCAGATAGGTGGCGAACACCACGAAGCTGAAGTGGCCCACCAGGCTCAGCCAGGAGTAAACACGCCCGGAGAGCGTGGTCGGCCAGTCGGCAACAAACAGGTAACGGCTACCGAGCACGATGGACAACAAAATGTTGAACAGCGCGAACCAGTGCCCCCAGCTTACCATCTGGGAGACTTTTTCACGGTAGCGTTGACGATTAGTCACCATAAACTGTTGTGATTTCCCTTAGTGCGCTTTGTCGTCGCCAATGGACGATTGCAGTGCCCTGGCGAACGATGTCGCGATGGCCTGACGCTGCGCGGGGGCGACGCTGCTGTTAATCAGGTTGGTCACCATATTGCCCAGCACCATTAACGAGAGGTCGGCCGGTGCTTTGTGTTTTTCCAGTACGTTGGCCAGCTCACTGAGCAGCTGTTCAACGTGTTCATCACTGTAGCGGGAGATTTGTGGCATAAATCGAAATCAGTCTCTTCATGAAAGGGCAACATCTTACCGTAGCAAGAGCTTTTTTTCTGCTTTTTTATCAGCAGTTGCACCGCGGCGTTGGTGGTGGTTGAATACCGCCGGTCAAAAAGGAGAGTTTATCATGAGTCTGGACATCAACCAGATTGCCCTGCACCAGCTTATCAAGCGCGATGAGCAAACCCTTGAACTGGTGCTGCGCGATTCTTTGCTCGAACCCACCCCGCCCGTCGAAGAGATGGTGGCAGAACTGCACCGGGTCTATAGCGCAAAAAGTAAAGCCTATGGCCTGTTTAATGAAGAGAGCGAGCTGGCACAGGCGCTGCGTCTGCAACGTCAGGGCGAAGAGGCATTTCTGGCCTTCAGCCGCGCAGCGACCGGGCGCTTACGTGATGAACTGGCGAAATACCCCTTTGCCGACGGCGGTATTGTGCTGTTTTGCCACTACCGTTATCTGGCGGTGGAGTATCTGTTGGTTGCGGTGCTGAACAACTTAAGCAGCATGCGCGTCAATGAAAACCTCGATATCAGCTCGACCCACTATCTCGATATCAATCACGCCGATATCGTTGCGCGCGTCGACTTAACCGAGTGGGAGACCAACCCGGAGTCAACGCGTTACCTTACCTTCCTGAAAGGGCGGGTAGGACGCAAGGTTGCGGATTTCTTTATGGATTTCCTCGGCGCCAGCGAAGGGCTGAATGCAAAAGCGCAGAACCGTGGGCTGCTGCAGGCGGTCGACGATTTTACCGCCCAGGCAGAGCTTGATAAATCCGAGCGTCAAACCGTGCGTCAGCAGGTCTATACCTACTGTAACGAGCAGCTGCAGGCGGGCGAGGAGATTGAGCTGGCGTCGCTCTCAAAAGAGCTGGCGGGCGTAAGCGAAGTGAGCTTTGAAGAGTTTACCGCAGGCCAGGGCTACGAGCTGGAAGAGAGCTTCCCGGCGGATCGCAGCACGTTGCGGCAGCTAACCAAATATGCCGGCAGCGGAGGCGGGCTGACCATCAATTTTGATGCGCTGCTGCTTGGCGAGCGCATCTTCTGGGATCCGGCTACCGATACGCTGACCATTAAAGGCACGCCGCCGAACCTGCGCGATCAGCTGCAGCGTCGGCTGAGCGGCGGAAAATAGGCCATAAAAAAACCCCGCCGGAGCGGGGTTTTTTCTTCAACTTGTCAGCGATTACGCGCGAACGAAGTCGATGTGAGTCAGTTTAGGCTTGAACGCGTGACGCTGAACAGCCTGAATTTTGACTTTAACTTCTTTGCCATCGATAGCCAGGGTCAGAACTTCGCTGTAGAAGTCAGGCTTAGCCTGCATGTTCCACACTTTGTCGTGATCCAGTTCGATAGCGATCGGCGCTTCAGTTCCACCGTAGACGATAGCCGGGAACTTGTTCGCGGTGCGCAGGCGGCGGCTCGCACCCTTACCCTGCTCTTTACGTACTTCTGCGTTGATAGTAAACATTTAAATCTCTCTTAAATAAATCCTGTTACAGGCGACCCAGCAACAGGCAGATGATCGGCTTTGCGGATGCAAAAGCGGGCGGTATTCTATCCCCTAATGATTGATACATCAATCAAAAGTGCACTTAGCCGCGTAATTCATGCGCCCGGCGGAAACGACCTTCGTAATCAAACACTTTTTCCCGCACCTGCCAGTACTGGCCCTTGAGCCGCGCAACGACAAAATCGGGGTGGCGCAGCAGCGCCTGGCGGGCGACAATATCCGCCGCCACAATCCAGCGTAACGGCACGCCGGGCGTGCGCGTATGCGGGCGCATAAAGAGCTGCTCAAAGGCGGTGCGCTGCGCCGGGGTCTGTAAACGAAAGCGCTCGCTGACATCCGCGCCATCTTCATCGTAGTAGGTGATTTTCAGCCATTCACCTTTCTCATCCGCGCCGTGCTGGAGCGTCATACCGCTGCAGCGCAGCACCAACGCATCTTTCAGCTTCAGCGCTGCTTTCAGCATATCGTCCGGGTCGACAAGGATGGCATCGCAGCTGCGGCAGCGGCGGGCGGCGATATCATTCTCTGCGTTGCAGTGCGGGCAGTTTTTAAAGCGGAAGCGGTAATCGCACTGTTCGCGATGCCCGTCATCATCTTCAAACCAGCCCTGGCAGCGGCGGCCAAAGTGCTCAATCAGCGTGCCGTCAGCGGTGGTTTTGCCCCAGAAAGTGTTGGCAAAGCCGCAGCCCGGGCAGAAGACCTGCACCGGCACGTTATCGCTTTTACCTTTTGGTGCGCCAATCTCCGGGGCGTAGAGGTCGTGCGGGTTACCCGCGTAATCAAGGATCAGACAGTCGGTTTTCCCCGGCGCCAGGCGCAGGCCTCGACCCACAATTTGCTGATAGAGGCTGACGGATTCCGTCGGGCGCAAAATGGCAATCAGATCGACATGCGGTGCATCAAAGCCGGTGGTCAGCACCGCGACGTTGACCAGAAAACGGAACCGCTGCTGTTTAAAAGCTTCAATTAATTCATCGCGCTGCGGGCCGGGCGTTTCACCGGTGATCAGCGCCGCGTCGTCCGCAGGCAGCAGGCCGGTAATCTCGCGGGCGTGCTCCACCGTGGCGGCAAAAATCATCGCCCCTTTGCGCGTCTGCGCAAACTCAACAATCTGGCTGACAATGTGTGGCGTAATGCGCTTCTGCTTCTTCAGTTCGCGGTTCAGCTCTGCTTCACTGAACAGGCCGTTGCTCTGCGTCTGTAAGCGGCTGAAGTCGTACTGCACCACCGGCATATCCAGCCGTTCCGGCGGGGTCAGATAACCGTGCTTGATCATATAGCGCAGCGGCAGTTCATAAATACAGTCGCGGAACAGCGCCTTTTCATCCCCGCGCACCATGCCGTGATAATGAAAGCGATAAATCCAGCCTTTACCGAGGCGAAACGGGGTTGCCGTCAGGCCGAGCAGGCGAATGCGCGGGTTCACCTCCTTTAGATGGGAAAGAATTTGCTGATACTGGCTATCGTCGTCATCGCTGATGCGGTGGCACTCATCTACCACCAACAAGGAGAACTCCCCCTGGAACTGATCCAGGTTGCGCGCCACCGATTGCACGCTGCCGAACACCACTTTGCCGTGGCTCTGCTTGCGCTTCAGGCCGGCGGCGAAAATATCGGCTTCCAGTCCCAGGGCGATATATTTGGCATGGTTCTGCGCAACCAGCTCTTTCACATGGGCCAGCACCAGCACGCGGCCGCGCGCGAGGCGTGCCAGTTCGGCAATCACCAGGCTTTTGCCGGCACCGGTCGGCAGCACAATCACCGCAGGTTCAGCGTGTTGACGAAAATGGGCGAGGGTGGCATCCACCGCTTCACGTTGGTAGGGGCGTAGCGTAAAAGTCATTGTCTCAACGGCGTTACAGATTGACGGCAGACAGTATGCCACGAAACTTTGCTTTAAGCGGTTTATGATGCTCGTTATACTTCAGGCTGTTCATCTCTTTTGTGGGCGCATTGCCCCCATTCAGCACCATACAGGCCAGAAAATTTCATGCGACTTGATAAGTTTATCGCTCAGCAGCTTGGCGTAAGCCGCGCCATTGCCGGGCGCGAAATCCGCGGTAGCCGCGTTACGGTCGACGGCGATATCGTTCGCGATGCCGCCTTTAAACTGCAACCGGAACACGAGGTTGAGTACAACGGTAATACCCTCGTTCAGCAGACCGGCCCGCGCTATTTTATGCTGCATAAACCGGAAGGGTATGTCTGTTCCACGGAAGATCCCGATCACCCGACGGTGCTCTACTTCCTCGACGAGCCGGTCGCGCACAAGCTTCACGCCGCGGGGCGTCTCGATATCGACACTACCGGTCTGGTGCTGATGACCGATGATGGTCAGTGGTCGCACCGCATTACCTCCCCGCGCCACCACTGCGAAAAGACCTACCTGGTGACGCTGGAGTCGCCAGTTGCAGAGGATACCGCCGCGCAGTTCGCCCACGGCGTCCAGCTGCATAATGAAAAAGATCTCACCAAGCCCGCCGTGCTGGAGGTGATTACGCCGACGCAGGTGCGCCTGACCATCAGCGAAGGGCGCTATCACCAGGTGAAGCGCATGTTTGCTGCCGTGGGTAACCACGTTGTTGGGCTGCATCGCGAACGTATTGGCGGCATCCGGCTGGATGACGACCTCGCGCCGGGGGAGTACCGCGCGCTTACCGAGGATGAAATTGCCAGCGTTGGCATGCCCGTCCGCTAACTTCAGGAGATTGCTGCCGTGACCAGCAGGCCACACTCATCACTGAGTATTGTCTTTATCCTTGGCCTGTTGGCCATGCTTATGCCGCTGTCGATTGATATGTATCTGCCTGCCTTGCCGGTGATTGCCGGGCAGTTTGGCGTACCGGCGGGTAGCGCGCAGATGACCCTCAGCAGCTACATTCTCGGCTTTGCCATCGGCCAGCTCTTTTATGGTCCGATGGCAGACAGCATCGGGCGTAAGCCGGTGATCCTCGGCGGCACGCTGGTGTTCGCCGTTGCGGCGGTGGCCTGCGCGCTGGCGCAGAGTATCGAGCAGCTTATCTTTATGCGCTTTTTGCACGGCCTCGCCGCCGCGGCAGCCAGCGTGGTGATCAACGCCCTGATGCGCGATATCTACCCGCGCGAAGAGTTCTCGCGCATGATGTCGTTTGTCATGCTGGTAACCACCATCGCGCCGCTGCTGGCGCCGATGATTGGCGGCGCGGTGCTGATGTGGTTCAACTGGCACGCCATCTTCTGGATCCTCGCGCTGGCGGCGCTGCTGGCCTCCGGCATGATCGCCTTTTTCATCCGTGAAACCTTACCGGTGGAGAAGCGGCATAAGTTCCATTTCCGCACCACCCTTGGCAACTTTGCCTCGCTGTTTCGCCACAAACGCGTGCTCAGCTATATGCTCGCCAGCGGCTTCAGCTTTGCCGGGATGTTCTCCTTCCTCAGCGCCGGGCCGTTTGTTTATATCGAAATCAATCACGTCTCGCCGCAGGATTTTGGCTACTACTTTGCGCTTAATATCGTCTTCCTGTTTATCCTGACCATCATCAATGGCCGCTTTGTGCGCCGGGTTGGCGCGCTGAATATGTTCCGCAGCGGGCTGTGGATCCAGTTCGTAATGGCGTTATGGATGGTGGTGACCGCGCTGCTGGATGTCGGTTTCTGGGCGCTGGTAGTGGGCGTGGCGGCGTTCGTCGGCTGCGTAACGCTGGTGGCATCAAACGCGATGGCGGTGATCCTCGACGAATTTCCGCATATGGCCGGCACCGCCTCGTCGCTGGCGGGCACCTTTCGTTTCGGCATCGGGGCGATTGTCGGCGCGTTACTGTCGCTGGCGACCTTTAACACCGCCTGGCCGATGATCTGGTCCATGACCTTTTGCGCCACCTGTTCGGTTCTCTTCTATCTCTATGCCAGCCGGACAAAAAAAGCGGCATAACCCCCCTCAACAGGGAGCGTAACCCGCTCCCTGCATGGCGACAGCTCAGGCAAAAGCCGCTCTCTTTTTGGGTTTTTTGTTTCTTTTATGTAAAAACCTGTCGTGTAAAAAGTCACATCTTTGTAGTGAAAAAGGTTGAGTTAGATCTCATAAACGGGTACATATAGCCGAAAAGTTGGCTTGCCGACGCGTCTAAACATGCTGATAAAAGCGCGGCAAACCCACACACTACGCGGGGTGCAACCTTTTCTCTGCCGCTGGCAGGATGAAATGTGAATAGTGTGTTAATCTAGATGTGAAATATTTGTGAAGTGAAAGTGCTTCTGGGGAATGAAAGTGAATACATTACAGCTCTCAATTATCCACCGTTTGCCCCAGTGCTATCGCTGGCGAGAGGGTTTTGCAGGTGCCAAAGTTGAACCGATTCCGCAAAACGGTCACGCGGCGGATGACGCGCTGGTGGCGCTAAAATTGCTCAGCCCGGACGGCGATAACGCCTGGCCGGTGATGCATAAACTCAGCCAGGCGCTCAGCGATATCGAAGTAGACTGCTCGGTGGTTGAATGCGAAGGTGAGCCGTGCCTGTTTGTCCACAGCCAGGATGAGTTTGCCGCGACCTGCCGCCTGAAAAACTTCGGCGTTGCCATCGCGGAACCCTTCTCCAACTACAACCCGTTCTGAACCTCAGCTCAGCGACAGCAGCTGGCGTGTATACGCCTGCTGAGGTTCGTCAAACACCTGCCGACACTCGCCCTGTTCCACCACTTCGCCCTGTTTGAGCACCATCACCTGGTGGCAAAGGGTGCGCACCAGATGCAGATCGTGACTGATAAAGATATAAGCCAGCTGGTGCGTCTGCTGAAGCGACTTCAGGAGCGCAAGGATCTGTGCCTGCACGGTGCGGTCCAGCGATGAGGTTGGTTCATCAAGAATAATCAGCTCCGGTTTCATAATAAGCGCCCGGGCAATGGCGATACGCTGGCGCTGGCCGCCGGAAAACTCCGCCGGATAGCGCTGGCGCGTCTGCGCATCCAGCCCCACCTCCTGCATCACTGCGATCACCCGCTGTTCGCGGGCTTCGCGCGACAGCTCAGGCTGATGCACACGTAAACCCTCTTCGATAATCTGCTGCACATTCAGGCGCGGATTCAGCGCCGAATTGGGATCCTGAAACACTACCTGAATACGGTGGCGCACCGGCAGCATCTGCTTGCGGCTCCATTCATGGAGCGACTTTCCGTCGAACAGAATCGTGCCCTCGGCCTTGACCAGCCGCAGCAGTGCAAGGCCGGTGGTGCTTTTCCCGGAGCCGGATTCGCCCACCAGACCCAGCGTTTCACCCGCGCGCAGGCTAAAGGAGATCCCTTTCACCACCGCATTTTGCGCGACAACACGGCGGAAAATACCTTTACGCACCGGGAAGCTAACGCCGAGTTTTTCCACCTGCAACAGTGGCCGAACGGTGGGCGGAAGCGGCACCGGTTCACCGTGCGGCTCGCTGTTGATCAACTTTTGCGTATAGGGGTGATTCGGTGCGCTGAACAGCGTTTGCGCACGGTTCTGCTCCACGCAGCGGCCGTTTTGCATTACCGCCACGTTATCTGCCAGCTTGCGCACAATATTCAGGTTATGGGTGATAAACAGCAGCCCCATGTTGAGCTCGTCGCGCAGCTCCCGCAGCAGGGTGAGGATCTGCGCCTGCACGGAAACGTCCAGCGCGGTGGTCGGCTCATCGGCAATCAGCAGTTCGGGGCGCGTCAACAGCGCCATAGCGATCATCACGCGCTGGCGCTCGCCGCCGGAGAGCTGATGGGGGAAATCGCCGAGGCGGCTGCGCGCATTGCGAATGCCGACACGGTCGAGGCAGTCAAGCATCTCTGCCCGCGCCGCTTCCCGGCGCATTCCCCGGTGCAGGGAGAGCACTTCATAGAGCTGCTTTTCCAGCGTATGCAGGGGGTTGAGCGAGACCATCGGCTCCTGAAAAATCATGGCGATCTTGTTGCCGCGCACGCCGCGCAGGGTGCGCTCACTGGCATGCAGCAGCGAGTTGCCATGAAACAGAATATCGCCAGAGGGGTAGACCACCGGCGGCGAGGGGAGCAGGCGCAGGATCGATAATGCGCTGACGCTCTTGCCGGAGCCGGACTCGCCCACCAGCGCCAGCGTTTCGCCCGCGTCAATACGCAGCGAGAGATCCTCCACTACCGTGCGGGTGGTCGCCTGCTGGCGAAAGGCGATGGTTAAGGCGTCAATAGTCAGTAAAGGGGAGGCCATCTTACACCGCCTTATTGGGATCAAACGCGTCGCGCACCGCTTCGCCGATAAAGATCAGCACCGACAGCAGCAGCGCCGTTGAGATAAATGCCGCAATGCCGAGCCAGGGTGCCTGCAAATTATTTTTACCCTGCAATAGCAGTTCGCCAAGCGAAGGGGAGCCGAGCGGCAGCCCGAAACCGAGAAAATCGAGCGAGGTGAGGGTGCTGACCGAGCCGCTCAGAATAAAGGGGAAGAAGGTCAGCGTCGCCACCATCGCATTAGGCAGCATATGGCGCAGCATAATCGCGCCATCGCTTACGCCCATCGCCTGCGCGGCGCGGATATAGTCGAAATTGCGCGTACGCAGAAACTCGGCGCGCACCACGCTCACCAGCGTCATCCAGCCGAATAGCACGGTAATACCGAGCAGCCACCAGAAGCCGGGCTGGATGACGCTTGAGAGCAAAATAATCAGGAACAGCGTCGGCAACCCGGACCACACCTCAATAAAACGCTGGCCGAAGAGATCGATCTTACCGCCGTAATAACCCTGCACGGCACCGACCACGATGCCGATCACGCTGGAGCTGAGCGTCAGCAGCAGGCCAAACAGCAGCGAGATGCGCGTGCCATAGAGAATGCGTGCCAGCACATCGCCGCCGTTGGCGTCGGTACCGAGCCAGTTTTGCGCCGACGGTGGAGAGGGGAAGGGCTGCGTCGTGGCGTAGTTAATGCTGCGCGCGCCGAAACGCACCGGTGCCCACAGCGCCCAGCCGTGCTCGTTAAGCTGCTTTTGCAGCCACGGATCCTGGTAATCCGCTCTTGTCGCCAGCGGGCCGCCAAAGTCGCTTTCGCTGTACTCTTTCACCAGCGGCACAAACCACTCGTCCTGATAGCGCACCAGCAGCGGCTTATCATTGGCGATCAGCTCCGAGCAGAGGCTCAGGACAAAAATCAGCACAAAGATCCATAACGACCAGTATCCACGGCGGTTCTGGCGAAAACGCGCCCAGCGCGCCTGGTTAACATAACTGAGAGTAAACATCAGCGCCCCTCAAAATCGATACGCGGATCGACCAGCGTATAGGTGATATCGCTGACAATATTCAGCAGCAGGCCGATAAGGGAGAAGATATAGAGCGTGCCGAACATCACCGGGTAATCGCGCGAGACGGTCGCTTCATAGCCCAGCAGGCCGAGACCGTTGAGGGAGAAGATCACCTCAATCATCAGCGAACCGGTAAAAAACATGCTGACAAAAGTCGCGGGGAAGCCGGCAATCACCAGCAGCATGGCGTTGCGAAAGACGTGCTTACGCATGATATTGCGCTCGCTCACCCCTTTAGCGCGCGCCGTCACCACATACTGCTTGCGGATCTCATCCAGAAAGGAGTTTTTGGTGAGCATCGTCAGCGCGGCAAAGCCGCCAATCACCGTCGCCAGCACCGGCAAGGTAATGTGCCAGAGATAGTCGGCGGCCTGTTTATACCAGGGGAGCGTGGCGAAATCTGTCGACACCAGCCCGCGCAGCGGGAAGAAGTCATAGTAGCTGCCGCCCGCAAAGAAGATGATCAGCAAAATGGCAAACAAAAAAGGCGGGATGGCGTAGCCGACAATAATCAGCGCGCTGCTCCAGATATCAAACCGGCTGCCGCTGTAGACCGCTTTACGGATCCCTAGCGGGATCGACACCAGATAGATAATCAGCGTGCCCCACAGACCAAGGGTGATGGAGACCGGCAGGCTCTCTTTGATCAGTTGCAGCACCGAGGCGCTACGAAACAGGCTGTCGCCGAAATCGAAGCGGGCATAATCCCACAGCATTTTGAAGTAGCGCTCGGAGAGCGGTTTATCGAAGCCATAGCGCTTCTTTATCTCTTCAATCACCTGCGGGTCGAGGCCGCGCCCGCCGCGATAGTGGCTGTCGTTGGTCAGCACATCGCCGACGCCGGTGCGCGCATGGCCTGCGCCCGTTCCCCCTCCGCCGGTGCCGGGCAACCGCCCCTGATCGCCAAACTCAATGGCGGCAATCGCCTGATCGACAGGACCGCCGGGCGCAACCTGCACAATAAAAAAGTTGATGGTAATAATCGCCCACAGGGTGGGGATCAGCAGCAATAAGCGGCGAATGAGATAGGCACCCATCCCGACTCCTTAACGTCTGGCGGCGGGGAGTTTCGCCGCCTTGTTTACGTCATACCACCAGGTATCAAACCCAATTGAGTAGACGGGGCGAATGCCGGGCATGGAGAACTTGTCCCAGTAAGCAAGGCGATCGGCCGCCATATACCACATCGGCAGCATGTAATAGTTCCACGTCAGCACGCGATCCAGCGCGCGCCCGAGCGGCAACAGCTTCTCTTTATTTCCCTGCCAGCGGGCAATCTGTGCGAGCAGGGTGTCGATAGCCGGGTTTTTTACCCCCGGCGCATTGTAGGAGGAGTCGATATAGGCAGAGCCCCAGGAGATTTGCAGGTCGCCGCTCGGCCACGGCTGCGCGCGCCACAGACGCGGCATCATGTCGTAATCGCGGCTGCGCATGCGGTTGGTCGCCTGCGAGTTATCCACCTGGCGTAGCTCCATGGTGATGCCGAGCCGGGCAAGGTTGTGCTGGAAGGGCAGCACCCACTGCACATTCCCGCCGGAGGGAAGCAGCAGTTCAAACACAAACGGCTTGCCGGTTTTGGCATTCACCCGCTGCTGATTCTTCAGCACCCAGCCGGCGCTGTTCAGCAGCTTATCGGCTTTGAGCAGATTCTGGCGATCGTAGCCGTCACCGCTGGAGGTGGGTGGGGAGTAGATCTGCGTAAACACTTCAGGCGGGATCTGATCTTTCAACGGTGCCAGAAGGGTTAACTCATCGGCATCAGGGTAGCTGCGCGCGGCATATTCGGTGTTGATAAAGTAGCTGTCCGCCCGGGAGTAGGCACCATAGAAGAGGGCTTTGTTCATCCACTCGAAGTCGAAGGCCAGCGACACTGCTTCACGTACCCGCCGGTCGGCGAAGACCGGGCGCTGGGTATTAAACGCCAGCCAGCGCGCATCCTGCGCCGAATGGTTGGGCTGTTCATCTTTAACGATATAGCCGCGCGCGAAATTGGTGCCGATATAGCGCGTGGCCCAGTTTTTCGGGCTATCTTCGCTGCGCAGATCATAGGAGCCAGCTTTAAACGCCTCAAAGGCGACATTGTCGTCGAGATAGTAGTCATAGCGAATATTGTTAAAGTTCCAGCGGCCGCGGTTAACCGGCAGATCGGCGGCCCAGTAATCGCGTACGCGGGTATAGGCAATATACTGCCCCATGCGCCAGCTGCTGATGCGATAAGGCCCGCTGCTCAATGACGGGCGGGCAAGCGGCTCGCTGAGGTTATGATCTTTCCAGAACTTCTCCGGCATGACCGGCAGCGTCAGCAGGCTGAGCATGTCCTCTTTGCCCGGCTTCGCCAGCTCAATGCGCACGGTTAAAGGCGAAATGGCTTTTACCGTTGTGCCTTTGTAGACAATGCGAAACTGCGGCACTCCCTGGGTCATAAACTTCTGAAAGGTGAAGGCGACGTCGCTGGCGCGGATCGGCGAGCCGTCATGGAAGCGGGCGCGGGGATTGAGCGAGATCTCCATCCAGGAGAAGTCATCGGCATAGCGGGTGGTTTCAGCAATCAGCGGATAGTAGCTGCCAGGCTCATCATCGGAGGTGGTAAACATGGCGTCGTACAGCGTATCGGTGCGCACCGCCGGGTTGCCGCGCAGGGCGAAACGGTTGAAGTTATCAAAGGTGCCGATATTGGCGAGCGTCACGTTACCGCCTTTCGGCGCGGCGGGGTTTACATAATCAAAATGGGAAAAATTAACAGCGTATTTCGGTTCGCCGATAATCGCAAAGCTGTCACTCTCTTTAATGGTCTGCGCCTGGCAGCCGAGGGCGATAAACGCCAGTAACAGAGCAACAATGCGCACACACTTCATTTGCTGGATCCCTTTTACCGCAATGCGACGGAGGCGTGAATTTTTTCTGCTTGAATAATAGGGGAGGGCTCGGCGGTTGTGAACTTTTTCCGCCTACAGCCGGGCAGTAAATGTCGGCGGTCGCCAGTCGATAAACTGCTGTAGCGTCATCGGGCGGCTAAAAAAGTAGCCTTGCAAATAGTGCACGCCGCGTTCACGTAGCCAGCGCACCTGCTCCGGCGTCTCCACCCCTTCCGCCACGATGAGCATATTGAGCCGCTTCGCCAGCGTCAGCACGGCGTCAAGCACCGGTGAAGTGACGGTTTCCGTGCCGATGGCGTTAATAAAACCGCGATCGATCTTCAGGAAGTCGAGGGTGAAGCGCTCAAGGTAGATCAGCGCGCTATGGCCGGTGCCGAAATCATCAATGGCGATCTCAAACCCCTCATCGCGCAGCCACTGAAAGATCTCATTAACCTCTTCATGCTTGAGCATATCGCGCTCGGTGATCTCCAGCACCACGCTGAAGTGGTGGGGGGGCAGGGCGTGGGCAAACTGCTGCATATCCTGTTTAAAGCTCGGCGCATGAAGATGACCGGGGGCAATATTGATGCCCATCTTCGCCCCTGCGGGCAGCAGCGTTTTTAAAACCGGCGCATCGCGTGCGACAAGCTTAAAGAGATGCAGGGTCAGCGGCACAATTAACTGCTGTGCTTCAGCAAAATGAATAAAAGCATCGGGCGGGATTTCGCCCGCGGTCGGATGCTTCCAGCGCATTAATACTTCAAGGCCGGTGACTTTCAATTCCGCGCCGCTGACCACCGGCTGATAGACAACATAGAACTGGTCGCGTTTGATCGCGGTGAGGATCTCGCGCCCAGGGCGCAAATGGACAACTAAGAGTGCCGCCGTCAGCAGACCGGCAAGCATGCCGATCATCCCACCCAGCAGCAGCGCGAACTGCAGATCTTGCGCCCGCCATTTATCCGCGTAGAGAAAGAGTCTTACCGGCGAACCTTCCACCTCCGCGCTCAGGTAGGGCTTTTGATGCAGGTTACTTAACGGTAGCGGGCGGCTTGAGAAGGTGGTGAGCGCGCGATCGCCGATGCCGAGCGCAATGCCGTTAAGATCGGGGATCTGCGCGGTATAAAGCATGTAGGGTGCGAGGTTGATATTGAGCGTAGCGAGCACGCCACGGTTATCCAGCAGCGGGCTGCGGAACCAGAGCGCTATTACCGGCTGTGTCGGCATCATTGGCGTGCCGGGTAGAATCACCATATCGGTGGTTTTATTAATATCAATTTCCGGAAACAACTGTTTCATCGGCTCATCCATGTCGCCGGTGGCTGACGAACAGTAGGCGTGCTGATCTTTTATTAACAGAAAGGCGCGCACATTCTGGCTGAAGGCGGCTTTGGAAGTGAGCTCACTGGCCGCCTCTTCGCAGCTGTTAAGCGTAAGCGGGTGCAGCGCTTCTGCCGCGGCGCGAATGGTGCTGAAGTAGCTGGCATACGAAGCCTGAATACTGCTCAGTAGCGTATCGTAGCGAGCTTCACGCTTTTGCTGCTCCAGCCAGAACTGAATGCCGCCGACCAGCAGGGCGACGAGCACGCCGGTCAGCAGGCTGATGAGCACAACGCGTCGATTAACGGTGACGTTACGGGTAAGCATGATGCTGAGCCTATGTTAGCGGTTCATCATATTTCGCATAGCGCGGTGCAGCCAGGCGAAATAAAACCCGGAAAAGTTCGTATAGCATATTACAGGCACAAAAAAACACCGCCGAAGCAGTGTTTTTTATAACTTTACGCCAGCCAAGGGTAACTGGCATGAAGTGATTAGCTGCGTGTCAGGATACGTCGCGCTTCGTTATAGCGCTTCTTCCAGTATGGCTCATCAAGGTTAGAAATCATCACACCACTGCTGGTGGAGGCATGAACAAACTGGTTATTACCAATGTAGATGCCGACATGACGTCCGGTAGAGCCTGCGCGGAAGAGAACCAGATCGCCGGTGCGCAAACTGGTGCGCGAAATAGATTTACCGCTCTCCTGCTGTTCCCATGTGGAACGCGGCAGCTCTAAACCAAACTGTTCGCGGAAGGTGCGCTGCACAAAGCCAGAACAGTCGATACCTTTCTTGGTGTCGCCGCCGAGACGGTAGCGAACGCCTTTCCAACTTGCATACTGATCCATAAGCCGGTTTTTAACATCCAGATTACGTACCAGGTTTTCAAATTCATCCTGAGAGGCTTGCAGTGAAGAGCTATCTTCTGGCACAGCATGCGTCTCAGGATGCATATTCTTGGCGGTATTTGTTGAACAAGCTGAAAGCAGAACCGCTACTGCGATCGCGGGTATCGCCCGCACGATATATCTCAAGATCGGCTGAGACTTGACCATGTTGCTTATTTTCCCTTGAAGTCCTTAACGATAATATCGTTATGAAAAATGCCAAACGCAGCGAGATTAATTATCTGAATGTTTCAAGACAAATACTCGAGCCAGAATTTGTGGCTGGACGCACAAATTACCGTGCAGAGAGTAAAAGAGCACTCTTTGCAACAAGACGAACCGAGGTTACCTGAACATCTAATGCAAGGCGAGTGCTTTTCATCACTTTTTTATAAGAAATTGTGATACAGAAAGTGAATTTATGCGTTTGGTCAATAAATGGACAAATAAAGAGAAATAGCGGGCAAAATGCTCTTTTTAAAGGCGATTGAGTTGGCTAAAAAATGACACACTCAGGCAACCGCCGGGAATTTACATTAAGGACGCTAATCATCGTCTCTTCCCGGCGGCGATAAATGTTATTTGAGTGTTTAAATTTTGTTTTTTCCAGGCAGGTGACGATCAAATAACGCCACGATCTTATCGCTCAGCGGCGTCATCAGGCACCAGGGCAGGCCAATCAACACCGCAGAGAGTGAACCGACGGCAATATCGGTAAACCAGTGCGCGCCAATCATTACGCGGGGGAAAGCAAAGATGACAAATATAACCATCCCGATGGCAAACGCTTTTTTACCGAAATAACGCAGCATCACCGAGGCAAAAATCATCAGCATCATACCGTGGTCGCCCGGGAAGCTATCTTTGGAGGCATCTTTCGTCGGGAAGTTGAGCAGATCGCTGACCCGATAGGTGTCGGTAAAGGAGATCGACGGACTGGCGCGCTTCACCGGCATAATATGCTGCGCAAGCTGATTGATCACCAGTGCCAGCAGCAGCATGGTCAGGCCAATCATCACCACACGCCGACGCCCGGCCGGGTCTGCCGGCAGCCAGAAAGAGAGCATCAGACAGCCCATCGCCAGCAGCGAACAGGCGTCAAAGGCGCGGTTATTGGTCAGGGCTACAAACCATAAATAGGCGCGATTCTCCGCCAGGCCATGGTTGAAGAAGTGGAAAATCGCTGAATCCAGCGGGAACCAGAAACCATGATTTACTGGCAGGTACCATGAGAAAAATAGCGCCAGGCCAGCAGCATTCAGCAGCACGATGAGAGGCAGTCGGGTTTTCATTTTGCAGGCTCTTTTAGGTTTAAGGGACGCCACGGTAGTCCCGCTAACTTAAACGAAGCTTCAACAGCGCCGATTGAAGTGCGTTCCAGTCAGCCTCGCTGTCGGTGATTAACTCAATCCGGCTATCGGGCGGCGCGGCGTTTTGCGTCTCGATATGCAAATCCTGACCCTGACGATTTACACGCAGCAGCCCTTCAGGAATACGCATCACCCCTTTTACCCGCGACACCGGCGCAAGCCGCGCCCACTCCAGCAGACCAATGGTGTCGAAAACCGTATCGGCATCAAAAATCCAGCCGCAGGCATGGTGTCCCTGGCCGCTGTTCAGGTTGCGACGCCAGCGCTGATGCGCCGGTAAACTCAGTGCCGCCAGCCCCTTTTTCTCACTGTGCGCATGATCGTGCGCGGCGCTGGCGGGCAGGGCGCGCAGGTTACGGCGCGGTTGGTCGAGCAGGCTGCCCTCAATCGCGCCCTGCGTGGCGTTCACCCGCAGGCGATCGCCGCCAAACGCCTCCCACCACGCATCAAATGCCTGCTGACTCTCGGCACTGGCGCGATCCTCTTTATTAGCAACGATAATATCCGCTGCCGCTAACTGGTCGCGGAAGTTCTCATTGTTCAGCGCTTTCTCATCGAGCAGCTGGCGCGGATCGAGCAGGCAGAGCGTGGCGCGCAGATCGATCCACGGCTCGTAGACCGGCGCGGTGAGCATATCGAGGATCTGCTTCGGGTGACCCAGCCCGGTGGGTTCAATCAGCAGGCGATCCGGTTTGCCCTGGCGCAGCAGGGTATTGAGACCCACCTGCATCGGCAGGCCGTTGACGCAGCACATACAGCCGCCGGGGATCTCTTTAAGCAGCGCACCACTGTCGCTGAGCAGGGCGCCATCAATGCCGACTTCGCCAAACTCATTCACCAGCACCGCCCACTTCTCCTGCGGAGCTTTATGGGCCAGCAAATGCAGAATGGAGGTGGTTTTGCCGCTTCCGAGAAAGCCGGTAATCAGGTTGGTCTTCGTCACAGGAACTCCGCATCATCAAAAAGCACAAGCGAATAATCCTGGCGAAAAAAAGCGGAAAAGAGAAGAGCGCGGACGGCGCATCGCACTATCCGTCCGCGTTGAGGGCAAAAAATGTTAAGCGTTAATCACCTGCTGCACCGCGCCGTGTGCGCCGAGCGTCTCAATGGCGCGCCATGCACGGCTGACAGCATCGACAAATACCGGATTATGCGGCAGATCGTTACCAAAGATCTCTTTTAGCGTCAGTAGCGCTGTCACGCGCTCGTCGCTGCTGCTGGTTTCAACGATGGCGCGGATTTTATCCGCCAGCGGATCGCGAATATCAATTGTCTCGCCCGCATCATTGAGGCCGCTGACATAGCGCATCCAGCCCGCAACGCCGAGCGCCAGCAGCGGCCAGTCGCTCTGGCGCAGCAGATGAATACGGATCCCATCCAGCAGGCGCTGCGGCAGCTTCTGGCTGCCGTCCATCGCAATCTGCCAGGTACGGTGTTTCAGCGCCGGGTTAGCGAAGCGCTCAAGCAGGCTGTCAGCATAGGCGTTCAGGTTGACGCCTTTAATGCTTAGCGTCGGTGCTTGCTCATTAAGCATCAGTTGGCGCGCCGCCTCACGGAAGGCCGCGTCCTGCATACACTCATTAATATGGGCAAACCCGGCGAGATAACCTAAGTAGGCAAGGAAGGAGTGACTACCGTTGAGCATACGCAGCTTCATCTGCTCCCACGGCTGCACATCATCCACCAGCTGTACACCCGCGGTTTCCCACGCCGGACGCCCGGCGACAAAGTTATCTTCTATTACCCACTGAATAAACGGCTCGCAGCTGATGGCGCAGGGATCGAAGACGCCGAGCACGTCGGCAATCTCAGCCAGCGACTCGTCGGTCGCAGCCGGTACAATACGATCGACCATCGTGGCCGGGAAGCTGACATGCTCCGCTATCCACTGCGCCAGCTCCGGCGAGCGGGTTTGTGCCATCCCGAGCACGGCGTTTTTCACCACGTGACCGTTGTCGGGAATGTTGTCGCAGGAGAGCACAGTAAAGGGCGGCAGCCCACGCTCGCGGCGGCGATGCAGGGCTTCAACCAAAATTCCCGGTGCGGAGTGCGGCTCGTGTGGGTATTTCAGATCGTGTTCAATACGCGGCTGCGTGAGATCAAGCTCGCCGCTGGCCGGATCGATGCAGTAACCTTTTTCAGTGATTGTCAGGGAGACAATCGCCACCTGCGGCTCGCAGAACTTCTCAATGATCGCCGCCAGCGTATCGAGCTTGGCATTCAGGCACTCGTTCACCGCGCCAATAATAATCGGCTTATTGCCGTCAGCGCCTTTCTCCAGCACCGTATAAAGGTGATCTTGTTCGCGCAGCTGCGACATCAACACATCGCCGCTAAACAGGCTGATTTCGCAAATGCCCCAGTCGCCGCCTTGCGCTTCCAGCACCCGGTCGGTCAATAACGCCTGATGGGCGCGATGAAAGGCACCGAAACCGAAGTGGACGATGCGCGAACGGAGCTGGCTGCGATCGTACTGAGGCTGTTGCACGGAAGCGGGCAGCGTGGCGGAGGCAATTGTTTTCATCTCTATACACCTGATTAACCAATAATTAACAATAGCAGTGTAAAGTTATATGACAGCAAAAAGAATTGGTATGCCTTAAATATCCGGGGAATGTGAGCTGGATCAATCATTGTTGTGGCGGGATTTGACCGGTTTCGATAAGCATGTATGGTAGTCGTCATGTTTCATGCTGTATTGGTATAACAACTTTTTTTTGAGGGGAAGACGATGGAACAAACCTGGCGTTGGTATGGACCGAACGATCCGGTTTCTCTTGATGATGTTCGTCAGGCGGGCGCGACCGGCGTGGTCACCGCTCTGCACCACATTCCGAACGGCCAGGTGTGGCCAGTGGAAGAGATTAAAGCCCGCCAGGCGCTGCTGGCTGAAAAGGGGCTTTACTGGTCGGTCGTCGAAAGTATCCCGGTACATGAAGAGATCAAAACCCACTCCGGCGACTGCGACAAATGGATTGCTAACTATCAGCAGAGCATCCGCAATCTCGCCGCCTGCGGGATTGATACCGTCTGCTACAACTTTATGCCGATCCTCGACTGGACGCGCACCGATCTTGAATATCAGCTGCCGGATGGCTCACGCGCGCTGCGCTTCGACCAGATCGCCTTTGCCGCGTTTGAGCTGCATATCCTCAAGCGCGAAGGGGCGCAGGCGGATTACAGCGACGAGGAGCAGCGCCAGGCGCAGGCCTATTTCAATGCGATGAGCGATGCGGAAGTAGAAAAGCTGACGCGCAATATCATCGCCGGTCTGCCGGGGGCGGAAGAGGGCTATACGCTGGATCAGTTCCGCGCACGTCTGGCGGAGTATGACGGCATTGACAAAGCGCAGCTGCGCGAAAATATGGCCTGTTTCCTGCGTGCCATCGTGCCGGTGGCGCAGGAAGTGGGCGTGCGGCTGGCGGTTCACCCGGACGATCCGCCGCGCCCGATCCTCGGTCTGCCGCGCATTGTCTCCACCATCGAAGATATGCAGTGGCTGAAAGAGGCGGTAGACAGCATCAATAACGGCTTCACCATGTGCACGGGTTCCTATGGTGTGCGGGCGGATAACGACCTGGTGCGGATGATCGAGACCTTCGGTGACCGCATTCACTTCACCCACTTGCGCGCCACCTGCCGCGAAGAGAACCCGAAAACCTTCCACGAAGCGGCGCACCTGCAGGGCGATGTCGATATGGTGTCGGTGGTGGCGGCGATCCTCAGCGAAGAGCAGCGCCGTAAGAAAGCGGGCGATCTGCGCCCGATCCCGTTCCGCCCGGATCACGGCCACCAGATGCTGGACGATCTGCGTAAGAAAACCAACCCCGGCTATTCGGCGATTGGTCGTCTGAAGGGGATGGCGGAAGTGCGTGGCGTTGAGCTGGCGCTGAAGAAGACGCTGTTCCGCGACCTGCTGTAACCGATGCCGGTTACGTGCCGGCAAACGCTCTGCTCGCTTTTACGGGCCAAAAAAAAGCCTCCATACGGAGGCTTTTTTATTTAATCAGCGCGACCCATATAGCGGCGCTCTTCGATATGAATGCGGATCTTCTCGCCGGTCGTCAGGTACTCCGGCACCTGCACCACCAGGCCAGTGTTTAGTGTGGCAGGCTTGGTACGGGAGCTCGCTGACGCGCCTTTGATGCCCGGAGCGGTCTCTACAATTTCAAGATCGACGGTCTGCGGCAGCTCAAGCGCCAGCAGCTGGCCGTCCCACAGCAGCACCTGCATATCCGGCATGCCACCTTCCGGAATAAAGAGCAGCTCGTCTTCAATCTGATCTTTAGTAAAGGTATAAGGCGTGTAGTCTTCTTTATCCATAAAGACATACTCGTTGCCGTCGACATAGGAGAAGTCAACGAAACGGCGGTTCAGGGAGACGGTATCAACGATGTCGTCGCCTTTAAAACGCTCTTCAACTTTCAGGCCGGTGCGGACATCGGCAAAGCGCATTTTATACAGCGTTGCTGCGCCGCGCGCGCTCGGTGACTGAATATCAATGTCTTTCACAATCAGCAGCTTGCCGTTGTAGTTCAGCACCATACCTTTTTTGATTTCGTTCGCTCTTGGCATCGCCAGGTTCCTGTAAAAATAAAATTCACCAAAATATCGCGACAAACTACTCGCGAGGGCCTTTTCAGGCAAGGGGAATTGCTGAGTTTTGCGTTTCAGGGGCAAAAGATGGTAGCGTGCCTGGCAACGCGCTATTTCAGCGCGTCGACGCCAATAAGAGAGCCACTATGCACTGCCGCCCGGACTGCGGAGCCTGCTGTACCGCCCCGTCCATTACCAGCCCGATCCCCGGCATGCCCAACGGTAAACCGGCCAACACGCCCTGCGTTCAGCTTGATGAACATCAGCGCTGCAAACTCTTTGGTTCACCGCTGCGGCCAAAAGTGTGCGCCGGCCTGCAGCCAGGCCCGGAGATGTGCGGGTCAACGCGCGAACAGGCGATGATCTACCTCCTCGATCTCGAACAGCAGACCGCTCCGTAATACCTTTGCTAGCTGAACAGGCTGAAGGCGATAAGCTGACGGTCAAATCCGCGTCAGCAAATTTTGCTTACCAGAGTGCAAAATGTGCAGTGCCTCAAAATTCTTAAACGCTAAATGAGAGATTTCTTGATCGCTGAGCAAAAAAGGTCAAGACTCCTTGAAACGTTTCAGCGTCATCGCATTGTCTCTGAACCTCAGCGGTGGCGTCATCTTTCTTATGCAAGCTGAAACGATTCAATTTCAGCGGGAGACGAGTCACATGTTCCAGTTATCCGTTCAGGACATCCATCCAGGCCAGCAGGCCGGTAACAAAGAAGAGGCCATCCGCCAGATTGCGGCGGCACTGACAGAAGCCGGCAACGTTGCTGATGGCTACGTCAATGGCATGCTCGCACGCGAGCAGCAAACTTCTACCTTTCTTGGCAACGGCATCGCCATTCCGCACGGCACCACCGACACGCGCGACCAGGTGCTGAAAACCGGCGTCAAAGTGTTCCAGTTCCCGCAGGGCATCTTGTGGAGCGAAGGGCAGGTGGCCTACGTTGCCATCGGTATCGCCGCCAGCTCCGATGAGCACCTCGGCCTGCTGCGTCAGCTGACGCATGTGCTGAGCGATGACGCTGTCGCCGCGCAGCTGCAATCTGCGACCACGGCTGAAGAGCTGCGCGCATTGCTGATGGGCGAAAAGCAGAGCAGCGCGCTGAAGCTGGACAACGAAACCCTGTCGCTGGACGTGAACGCCAATTCGCTGATGACGCTGCAGGCGCTGAACGCCGCGCGTCTGAAAGAGGCGGGCGCAGTAGACAGCGCCTACGTTACCCGTGCGATTAACGAACAGCCGCTGAATCTCGGTCAGGGCATCTGGCTGAACGACAGCGCCGAGGGCAACCTGCTGAGCGCAGTGGCCGTCAGCCGCGCTGCCACACCGTTTGAAGTTGAAGGCGAAAACGCCGCCGTACTGGTGAGTGTCGCCATGGCCGATGAGCAACCTGTTGCCGTGCTGAAGCGCCTGAGCGATCTGCTGCTGGCAAATAAAGCTGACCGTTTGCTGAACGCCGACGCCGCCACGCTGCTGGCGCTGCTGACCAGCGACGACGCGGTAGCTGACGATCTGCTCAGCGAAGAGTTTGTCATTCGTAACGAACACGGCCTGCATGCCCGTCCGGGCACCATGCTGGTCAACACCATTAAACAGTTCAACAGTGAAATCACCGTCACCAACCTCGATGGATCGGGCAAACCGGCAAATGGCCGCAGCCTGATGAAAGTGGTTGCGCTGGGCGTGAAAAAAGGACACCGCCTGCGCTTTACCGCACAGGGCGAAGATGCTGAACAGGCGCTGAAAGCGATTGGCGACGCCATCGCAGCAGGCCTGGGAGAGGGAGCGTAAATGAGCAGAAGAGTCGCAACAATTACTTTAAACCCGGCCTACGATCTGGTGGGTTTCACCCCGGAAATCGAGCGTGGCGAAGTCAACCTGGTGCGCACCACCGGGCTGCACGCCGCCGGTAAAGGGATCAACGTCGCCAAAGTGCTGAAAGACCTCGGCATCGACGTTACCGTTGGTGGCTTCCTTGGTAAAGATAACCAGGACGGTTTTCAGCAGCTGTTCAGCGAACTGAGCATTGCGAACCGTTTCCAGGTGGTGCAGGGGCGTACACGCATCAACGTTAAGCTGACTGAGAAAGATGGCGAAGTGACCGACTTTAACTTCTCCGGTTTCGAAGTTACTCCGGCCGACTGGGAGCGCTTCGTCGCCGACTCGCTCACCTGGCTTGGTCAGTTTGATATGGTCTGCGTCAGCGGCAGCCTGCCGTCCGGCGTCAGCCCGGAAGCCTTTACCGACTGGATGACGCGCCTGCGCAGCCAGTGCCCGTGCATCATCTTTGACAGCAGCCGTGACGCGCTGGTGGCCGGGCTGAAAGCCGCGCCCTGGTTAGTGAAACCTAACCGCCGCGAGCTGGAGATCTGGGCCGGTCGTAAACTGCCGGAATTGCAGGACGTTATTGAAGCCGCTCACGCGCTTCGCGAGCAGGGGATCGCCCATGTGGTGATTTCGCTGGGCGCAGAAGGGGCGCTGTGGGTCAACGCTTCGGGTGAATGGATCGCCAAACCGCCGTCAATGGAAGTGGTAAGCACCGTTGGCGCAGGGGATTCGATGGTTGGCGGCCTGATTTATGGCCTGCTGATGCGTGAGTCCAGTGAGCACACTTTACGCCTGGCCACCGCTGTCGCTGCACTGGCGGTCAGTCAGAGTAACGTAGGGATTACCGATCGTACCCAGTTAGCCGCGATGATGGCGCGCGTTGACTTAAAACCCTTTAACTAACAGCAGGAGAGGCATAATGAAAACGCTGCTGATCATCGACGCTGAGCTCGGACAGGCCCGCGCCTATATGGCAAAGACCCTGCTGGGCGCGGCGGCGCAAAAAGCGAATCTGCAATTTGTTGATAACCCTGGTGACGCGGAACTGGCGATCGTGCTGGGCAGCCAGCTGCCAAACGACGCGGCGCTGAGCGGGAAAAAAGTCTGGCTGGGCGATATCAATCGCGCGGTCGCGCATCCGGAGCTGTTCCTGAGCGAAGCGAAGAATCACGCAACGCCTTACAGCGCACCGGCTGCTGCACCTGCGACGGCAGCCCCGGCCGCAGGGCCGAAACGTATTGTTGCCGTGACCGCCTGTCCTACCGGCGTCGCGCACACCTTTATGGCGGCAGAAGCGATTGAAACAGAAGCGAAAAAGCGCGGCTGGTGGGTAAAGGTCGAGACGCGTGGCTCCGTGGGCGCAGGCAATGCCATCACCCCGGAAGAGGTGGCGCAGGCCGATTTAGTTATCGTTGCGGCGGATATCGAAGTTGACCTGGCAAAGTTTGCCGGCAAACCGATGTACCGCACCTCGACGGGTCTTGCGCTGAAGAAAACGGTGCAAGAGCTGGATAAAGCGGTAGCGGAAGCGAAGCCGTACCAGCCATCCAGCAAAGGGCAGTCTGAATCCTCAAAAGGCAAAAAAGAGAGCGCGGGCGCCTATCGTCACCTGCTGACCGGCGTCTCTTACATGCTGCCGATGGTGGTGGCGGGCGGTCTGCTGATCGCACTCTCCTTCGCCTTTGGTATTACCGCATTTAAAGAAGAGGGGACGCTGGCGGCGGCACTGATGAAGATCGGTGGCGGTACGGCGTTTGCACTGATGGTGCCGGTACTGGCGGGCTTTATCGCCTTCTCCATTGCCGACCGTCCGGGTCTGACGCCAGGTCTTATCGGCGGTATGCTGGCAGTAAGCACCGGGTCTGGCTTTATCGGCGGTATCATTGCCGGTTTCCTTGCCGGTTACATTGCGAAAGCGATCAGCAAAGGCTTTAAGCTGCCGCCAAGTATGGAAGCGCTGAAACCGATTCTGATTATTCCGCTCTTCTCCAGCCTGATTGTTGGCCTGGCGATGATCTACCTTATCGGCACGCCAGTGGCGAAAATCCTGGCGGGTCTGACCTCCTGGCTGCAAACCATGGGCACAGCGAACGCCGTTCTGCTGGGCGCGATCCTTGGTGGCATGATGTGTACCGATATGGGCGGTCCGGTGAACAAAGCGGCCTATGCCTTTGGTGTCGGGCTGCTGAGTACGCAAACCTACGCGCCGATGGCGGCGATTATGGCGGCCGGTATGGTGCCACCGCTGGCGATGGGTCTGGCGACGCTGGTTGCACGCAACAAGTTCGACAAAGGTCAACGTGAAGGTGGTAAAGCGGCGCTGGTGCTGGGTCTCTGCTTTATCTCTGAAGGGGCCATTCCGTTTGCGGCGCGCGATCCGATGCGTGTTATTCCATGCTGTATCGCGGGCGGTGCGCTGACCGGTGCTATCTCGATGGCGATTGGCGCCAAACTGATGGCGCCGCACGGTGGTCTGTTTGTGCTGCTGATCCCGGGCGCTATCACCCCGGTGCTCGGTTACCTGCTGGCAATCGTTGCCGGTACGCTGCTGTCGGGTCTGCTTTATGCCCTGCTGAAACGTCCGGAAACGGAGATGGCTGCGAAAGTAGCGTAAGCCGTAGAAACAGAAAAAAGGCCGCTCAGCGGCCTTTTTTTATGCCCGCAAAAGGGCAGGTTTTGCTGTTATTGGCTCGATAAGCGCAGCGCCATCAGGCACTGCGGTATTGCCGGATGGCGGCTTGCGTCTTATCCGGCCTACGGCTCGGGATGGTTTTGCTTTTGTAGGCCTGATAAGCGCAGCGCCATCAGGCACTGCGTCATTGCCGGATAGCGGCTTGCGTCTTATCCGGCCTACGGACTCGTAGAGGATTATCCGGCGGCGGTTTCGGCGTACTGCTGTGCTTTCAGCCACGCGATCTCTTCCACCCAGATATCCGGATTAACGGTCTCGAGGATCAGCGGGATGCCGTCGAAGCGCGTGTCGCGCATAATCCAGCGAAACGCATCGTGGCCGATGTTGCCTTCGCCGAGGCTGTGATGGCGGTCGACCCGGCTGGCAAAGCCACTTTTCGCATCATTCAGGTGCATTCCGCGCAGGTATTTGAACCCCACCACGCGTTCAAACTCGGCAAAGGTGGCGGCGGTCGCCTCTTCGCTGCGCAGATCGTAACCGGCGGCAAAGGCATGGCAGGTATCAATACAGACGCCGACGCGGGATTTATCCTCCACGCCGTCGATGATCGCCGCCAGATGCTCAAAGCGGAAGCCGAGGTTGCTGCCCTGACCGGCGGTGTTTTCAATCACAGCGGTGACGCCTTCGGTCTGCGCCAGCGCAATGTTGATGGATTCGGCAATGCGCGCCAGACACTTCTCTTCCGGGATCTGCTGCAGGTGGCTGCCGGGGTGGAAATTGAGCAGTGTCAGCCCAAGCTGCTGACAGCGGGAGAGCTCATCAATAAACGCATCGCGGGATTTTTCCAGCGCCTCATCAACCGGATGCCCGAGGTTAATCAGATAGCTGTCGTGGGGGAGGATTTGCGCCGGCGAATAGTTGTGCGTTTCGCACGCGGTTTTGAACGCATCAATCGTTTCTGTGGTTAGTGGCGCGGCGCGCCACTGACGCTGATTTTTGGTAAACAGCGCGAACGCCGTTGCGTCGAGTTCGGCGGCGCGGATGGCCGCATTTGCGACGCCGCCTGAGGCGCTAACATGCGCACCAATGTATTTCATAAACACTCCTGTTGAGACCCGCCGGGGGAAAACCGACATCATAGCGGGTCTGCAGGGCCGAGATGTAGTGCTTTATGCCATCACCGCGTGAACCAGCAGATTGATAATCCCCCCGCCGATAATCAGCCAGATAAAGAGCAGCAGCCCCATCACCAGCGGTTTCGCCCCGGCGTTTTTCAACGCGCTGACGTGAGTGGTCACGCCCAGTGCGGCCATCGCCATCGCCAGCAGTAGCGTATCCAGTGTGTTCAACGTCTTCACCGCCGCAGGGGGTAACAGATGAAAGGAGTTAAATACCGCCACCGCCACGAAGCCGAGAGCAAACCACGGGATCGTCACCTGACTTTTCTTTTTCCCCTCCAGCGGGCTGAGCTGTTTCACCCGCGCGGCCAGCAGCAGTAAAAAGGGGGCCAGCATCATCACACGCAGCATTTTGGCAATCACCGCCGCGTTTTCCGCCTGTGGGCTGACGGCGTGACCGGCGGCGACGACTTGCGCCACTTCATGCACCGTCGATCCAATCCAGATGCCATAGGTCTGCGGGTTAAACCAGGGCGCAAGCAGCGGCCACAGCGCCGGGTAGATAAAGATCGCCAGCGTACCGAAAATCACCACCGTGGCGATGGCGACGGTCACTTTGCTCGCCTCCGCTTTCACTACCGGCTCTGTTGCCAGCACCGCCGCCGCGCCGCAGATACTGCTGCCCGCGCCAATCAGCCAGCTGGTTTTCTTGTCCAGCCCAAAAACCTTTTGTCCAAGGAAACAGGCCAGCATAAAGGTGCTGGAGAGGGTCAGCACATCAATGACTACGCCGCTGACGCCAACGTCAGCTATTTGTGAAAAGGTCAAACGGAAGCCATAGAGGATAATGCCGAGGCGGAGCAGATGCTGTTTCGCTAACAGCACGCCACTGTCGCAGTGGCGATGCAGTGCCGGGTAGAGGGTGTTACCCAGCACCATGCCGAGCAGGATCGCCAGCGTTAACGCGCTCAGGCCAATACCAGCAACCGCAGGCAGGGAGCCCAGCCACAGCGCGGCGGCGGTAATGAGCCCGCTCAGCAGCAGGCCGGGCATAACGCGCCAGACGCGCGAGTGATGAGAGTGTAATGTGATGTCGGTCATAGCCTTCTCCTCTTGTTGATGAAAAGGGTACGGCGCGCTGGCTTAAAGGTAAAATTGATTATATATTTATAATTAATCTTTATAAGTGGTAAGCGACTCCCTATGCATATAACCCTGCGTCAGCTCGAAGTCTTCACGGAAGTGCTGAAAAGCGGTTCCACTACCCAGGCCTCCCAGCGTCTGGCGCTGTCGCAATCCGCTGTGAGTGCTGCGCTGACGGATCTGGAGGGACAGCTCGGCGTGCAGCTGTTTGATCGCGTCGGCAAACGGCTGGTGGTGAATGAACACGGGCGGCTGCTCTATCCGCGCGCGCTGGCAGCGCTGGAGCAGGCAAGTGAAATTGAACAGCTGTTTCGCGAGGCTAACGGTGCCATCCGCGTCTTCGCCAGCAGCACCATCGGTAACTACATCCTGCCGGAGGTGATCGCTCACTACCGGCGTGATTTCCCCGAGCTGCCGCTGGAGCTGAGCGTCGGCAACAGCCAGGATGTGATCACCGCCGTGGCCGATTTTCGCGTGGATATCGGGCTTATTGAAGGGCCATGTCATGCCGCGGAGATCGTGGCTGAACCCTGGCTTGAAGATGAGCTGGTGGTGTTTGCACCGCCTTCCTCGCCGCTGTTGCAAGGGGAGGTGACGCTGGATGCGCTTGCCGCTGCGCCGTGGATCCTGCGCGAGCGCGGCTCCGGTACCCGCGAGATCGTCGACTATTTACTCCTTTCACACCTGCCGCATTTTCAGTTAGGCATGGAGCTTGGCAACTCCGAAGCGATTAAACATGCGGTGCGCCACGGGCTTGGCATCAGTTGCCTGTCGCGCCGCGTGATTGCCGAACAGCTGGAAACCGGCACGCTGGTGGAAATTCCCCTGCCGCTACCCCGTCTGGTACGCACCTTGTGGCGCATTCATCACCGCCAGAAACATCTCTCCAGCTCTTTGACCCGCTTTATCCGCTACTGCGATATCTGATTGCACCATCAGCAGGCACCTGCACCGTTTTAGGGGTGCAGGTCTCTTCACCTTAGCCCGCTCTCCCGCTGAAACAGGCCGCTGGCTTCGTTGGCACATTAGTTGCAAAAACTGAGTCAAAGAATCTTTTGTTTCATGGGCGATGAGGTGTTGAGATGAAAAAGTGGATGATGGCGACGGCCAGTGCAGCAGTGATGATGGTCTGTTCCGCCCAGGCGCTGGCGGATCAGTTACAGGATATTCAACAGCGTGGCGTGCTGCGCGTGGCCGTCCCGCAGGATTTTCCCCCGTTTGGTTCGGTAGGCACTGATTTGCAGCCGCAGGGCTACGATATCGACATGGCAAACTACCTGGCGAAGGGGATGAAGGTGAAGCTGCAACTGGTGCCGGTCACCAGCGCTAACCGCGTGCCCTATCTGCAAACCAATAAAGTCGATTTGGTGATCTCAAGCCTCGGTAAAAACGCCGAGCGCGAGCGGGTGATCGATTTCAGCCGCGCCTATGCGCCATTCTTCCTCGGTGTCTTTGGCCCGAAAGAGGCAACCCTTGCCGATGCGAACGCCCTGAGTGGCAAAACCATCGGCGTTACGCGCGGCGCGGTGGAGGATATGGTGCTGAGCGATGTCGCGCCAAAAGATGCCCAGGTGAAGCGTTATGAAGATAACAACACCACGCTTTCGGCCTATCTCTCCGGGCAGGTCGCGTTTCTGGCCACAGGCAATGTGGTGGTGGCGGCAATTGCTCGCCAGAACCCGCAACACGCGCCGGTGAGCAAATTTATGCTCAAAGATTCACCCTGCTTTATCGGGCTGATGAAAAACCAGCCAGCGCTGAAGGCAGAGGTCGACAAGCTGGTCGATCAGGCGCAGAAAGAGGGCACGCTCAATAGCTTCTCGCAGAAGTGGATGCAGGCGCCGCTGCCCGCGAACTTTGGCGCATAACCGATGACGGTCACGCTTGATTTCGCCGCGCTCTGGCCCTTCTGGCCTGAGCTATTGGCCGGGCTGTGGACAACCATCACCCTGACGCTGCTGGCAACGGTGGGCGGCGTCGCGCTTGGCATCCTCGGCGCGGCGCTGCGCAGCGGCAAACCGGGCGTGCTGAGCACGCTATGGGGGATCTATGTCGAGGTGATCCGCAATACGCCCTTTGTCGTGCAGCTCTTCTTTATTGTTTTTGGTTTGCCGGGGCTGGGGCTGAAGCTCACTGCCGGTCAGGCGGCGCTGATCGCCATGCTGGTTAACCTTGGCGCTTACAGCACGGAGATTATCCGCGCGGGCATTCAGGTGACGCCAAAAGGACAGTGGGAAGCGGCGCGGGTGCTCGGGCTGACAAAAGTCCAGACCTTTATGCGCGTGGTGCTGCCACCCGCGCTGGCGCGAATCTACCCGGCGCTGGTCAGCCAGTGCGTGATGGTGATGCTCGGCTCATCGGTAGTGTCGCAGGTCTCTTATGAGGAGCTGACGTTTATGGCGAACCTTATCCAGTCGCGCACCTTTTTAAGTTTTGAAGTCTATTTCGTCACCACGCTGCTCTACCTCGCGCTCTCGCTGCTGATGCGCCAGGTGCTGCTGGCGATCGGGCGCAAATGGTTAGGGAGCGGAGCATGATGAGTACCTTTACCGACTGGGACATTGTGCGCAATCTGCTGCTGGCCGCCCGCTGGACGGTGCTGCTGTCGCTGATTGCCTTTTTCTGCGGCACGCTGGTAACGCTACCGCTGCTGATGGTGCGACTGGGTCGCTGGCGCTGGCCGCAGCGCTTTGTCAGCGCTTACGCCGCGCTGTTTCAGGGCACGCCGCTGCTGATGCAGCTGTTCCTCGCCTTTTTTGGCCTTGGGCTGTTCGGTATTGATGTCAGCGCCTGGACCGCCGCCACGCTTGCCTTAACGCTGTTTACCAGCGCCTTTTTGCTCGATATCTGGTACGGGTCGATTCGCGCCCTGCCGAAAGGGCAGTGGGAAGCCAGCCGCTGTCTTGGGCTGAGCTTCGGTCAGACGCTGTTTCGCGTTATCGCCCCGCAGGCGATCCGTATTGCCATTGCGCCGACGGTGGGTTTTTCCGTGCAGGTAGTGAAAGGCACGGCGCTGGCATCCATTATCGGTTTCGTTGAGCTGACCAAGGCGGGCACCATGCTTAACAACGTCACCTTTGCGCCATTTAAAGTCTTTGGCCTCGTCGCGACGGGCTACTTCCTGCTGTGTTATCCGCTGTCGCGCTACAGCCGTTATCTGGAGAAAAAGTTCCATGCCGCTCATCACCATTAATGATGTTCAGAAATATTATGGCGACAACCATGTGCTCAAGGGCGTGAGCCTGGATATTGAGATGGGTGAAGTGGTGTCGATTATAGGGCGCAGCGGTTCGGGTAAAAGCACGCTGTTACGCTGTATGAACGGGCTGGAGGGCTACCAGGATGGCAGCATCAAACTCGGCGGGATGACGGTCACCGACCGCGAATCGCAGGCGCGGGAGATCAGCCGCTCCGTCGGGATGGTGTTTCAGAGCTTCAATCTCTTTCCCCATATGACGGCGCTGGAAAACGTGATGCTGGCACCGCGCCGGGTGCTGAAAATGCCGGCTGAAGCCTGCCGCGAACTGGCCGTGGAGATGCTGGAGAAAGTCGGGCTTGGCGAGCGCATCGACTATGCGCCATCCAGCCTTTCCGGCGGTCAACAGCAGCGCGTCGCCATCGCCCGCGCGCTGGCGATGAAGCCGAAAGTGCTGCTCTGCGATGAGATCACCTCCGCGCTCGATCCCGAACTGGTCGGTGAAGTGCTGCGCGTGCTGGAGAAGCTTGCCGCAGAAGGGATGACGCTAATTCTGGTCACCCATGAGATGAATTTCGCCCGCGAAGTGGGCGATCGGGTAGTGTTTATGCATCAGGGCAAAGTGTGGGAGCAGGGGGCGAGTAAAACTTTCTTCACCCAGCCGCGCACGCCCGAGTTACAGCAGTTTATCGCCTCGGTGCGCGGTCTCGCCTGACCGCGCGCATTCGCCTCGCCACATCCTCCATTCACTGCTTTACTTATAATTCGCGGCCTATCATGAAGGTCTCTAATAAGAGACCTTTTCCACCGGAAGGGCCGCGTTTCGTCTGCTACAATCGCGCCTCATTTTTTGGATGGATAGCTTTTTCTTATGGTTTCCGAATCAAAAACCACAGAAGCGACCACGCTTCGTCGTGCACTGAAAGCGCGTCATCTGACGATGATCGCCATTGGCGGCTCCATCGGGACCGGTCTGTTTGTCGCCTCGGGGGCGACCATCTCCTCAGCGGGGCCGGGCGGCGCGCTGCTCTCCTATATCCTGATTGGCCTGATGGTCTATTTCCTGATGACCAGCCTTGGCGAGCTGGCCGCCTTTATGCCGGTTTCCGGCTCCTTTTCGACCTATGGGCAGAAATATGTGGAAGAGGGCTTCGGCTTCGCCCTCGGCTGGAACTACTGGTACAACTGGGCGGTAACCATCGCCGTTGACCTGGTTGCTTCCCAACTGGTGATGACCTGGTGGTTCCCGGATACGCCGGGCTGGATCTGGAGCGCGCTCTTCCTCGCGGTGATCTTCCTGCTTAACTACATCTCGGTAAAAGGCTTTGGCGAAGCGGAGTATTGGTTTTCGCTGATCAAAGTGACCACCGTGATTATCTTTATCATCGTCGGCGTGATGATGATTGTCGGCATTTTCCAGGGCGAAAAACCGGCGGGCTGGAGCAACTGGAGCCTCGGCGACGCGCCGTTTGCCGGCGGGTTCTCCGCGATGATAGGCGTAGCGATGATTGTCGGCTTCTCCTTCCAGGGCACCGAGCTTATCGGTATCGCGGCCGGCGAGTCGGAAGACCCTGAGAAGAACATTCCGCGCGCGGTGCGTCAGGTGTTCTGGCGAATCCTGCTCTTCTATGTCTTCGCGATCCTGATTATCAGCCTGATTATCCCTTATACCGATCCAAGCCTGCTGCGTAACGACGTGAAAGATATCAGCGTCAGCCCGTTTACGCTGGTGTTTGAACATGCTGGCCTGCTCTCAGCGGCGGCGGTGATGAACGCGGTGATCCTGACGGCGGTGCTGTCGGCGGGCAACTCGGGCATGTATGCCTCCACCCGTATGCTCTACACGCTGGCGTGTGACGGTAAAGCGCCACGCATCTTCGCCAGACTGTCAAAAGGCGGCGTGCCGCGCAACGCGCTGTATGCCACAACGGTGATTGCCGGTCTCTGCTTCCTTACCTCCATGTTTGGTAACCAGACCGTCTACCTGTGGCTGCTCAACACCTCCGGCATGACCGGCTTTATCGCCTGGCTGGGCATTGCCATCAGCCACTATCGCTTCCGCCGCGGTTACGTTGCGCAGGGGCACTCGCTGGATAACCTGCCGTACCGCTCCGGTTTCTTCCCGATGGGGCCGATCTTCGCCTTTGTGCTCTGCCTGATTATTACCCTTGGGCAGAACTATCAGGCCTTCCTCGAGGAGACCATCGACTGGGGCGCGGTGACGGCGACCTATATCGGCATTCCGCTCTTCCTGGTGATCTGGTTGGGCTACAAGTTCAGCAAAGGCACGCGCTTTGTGCGCTACAGCGAGATGGAGTTCCCGGAACGCTTTACCAAATAATTGCCTGCTTCACGCCCTCTGCTCAGAGGGCGTTTTTTTATCTCTTTCTCCTGCCTGTTGCCTGTCCTCCTTTACATAACTTTAATTTTACCAAATTGATAATCATTCTCGTTTACATTAAGGTAAGCGTCTGAAAAAAAAGGGAACCCGGCGGGGTTGATGCGCCTGATGTTTCCATAATCTATAACGCCGCCGTCAATGCAACGGGGCGCGGATTTGCAATGCGTGAGCAAATTTTTCAATCTTTTTCAGACCTCATGGAGTTACGGAATGTTTACCTTGAATCCCATTATGCGGGGAGGCCTCTGTGCGTCCGCGTTAACGCTGGCGCTGCCGGTGATGGCCGCCGCAGGGGAGGGTGAAACGCTGGTGGTGACCGCCTCGGCCAGCGAGCAGAACCTGAAAGATGCGCCTGCCAGCATCAGTGTCATCACGCAGCAGGATTTACAGCGCAGGCCGGTGCAAAACCTGAAAGATGTGCTGAAAGAGGTGCCCGGCGTACAGCTCACCAATGAAGGGGATAACCGTAAAGGCGTCAGCCTGCGCGGGCTGGACAGCAGCTATACCCTGATCCTGATTGATGGCAAACGCGTCAACTCGCGCAATGCCGTCTTCCGCCACAACGATTTTGACCTCAACTGGGTGCCGGTTGAGGCGATTGAGCGCATCGAAGTGGTGCGCGGCCCGATGTCCTCGCTGTATGGCTCCGACGCTCTCGGCGGCGTGGTGAATATCATCACCAAAAAAATCGGCCAGCACTGGAGCGGCTCAATCACAGCGGATACCACCATCCAGCAGCACCGCGATCGCGGCGATACGCAAAATGGCCAGTTCTACACCAGCGGGCCACTGATTGACGGCGTGCTCGGGCTGAAGGCCTTTGGTGGCGTGTCTAAGCGCGAAAAAGATCGGCAGCAGGCCTCGCAAACCGCCGCCAGCGGTGAGTCGCCGCGCATTGAGGGCTTTACCAGCCGCGATGGCAATATTGAGCTTGCCTGGACGCCAACAAAAGATCACGACTTTACCGCCGGCTACGGTTATGACCGCCAGGATCGTAACTCCGACTCGCTGAATAAAAACCGCCTCGACCGCCAGAACTACTCGCTGGCACATAACGGGCGCTGGGGCATGGCTAATAGCGAGCTGCGTTTTTATGGCGAGAAGATTGATAACAAAAACCCGGGCAACGCCAGTGCCATCCGTTCTGAAAGCAACACTGTGGATGGCAAAGTGGTGCTGCCGCTGGGTGAGATCAATCAGTTAGTGACGCTGGGCGGTGAATGGCGTCATGACAAACTCAGCGATCCCATTAACCTGACCGGCGGTAACAGCAGTAAAACCTCCTCCAGCCAGTACGCGCTGTTTATCGAAGATGAGTGGCGGATTGTCGAACCGCTGGCGCTGACTACCGGTATTCGCATGGATGATCATGAAATCTATGGCGATCACTGGAGCCCGCGCGCCTATCTGGTATGGAGCGCCACCGATACCCTAACAGTGAAAGGGGGCTGGGCAACGGCCTTTAAAGCGCCGTCGCTGCTGCAGCTAAGCCCCGACTGGGCGACTAACTCCTGCCGCGGCGGCTGCCGGATTGTCGGCAGCCCGGAGCTGAAACCGGAAACCAGCGAAAGCTTCGAGCTGGGGCTCTACTACAGCGGCGAAGAGGGCTGGCTTGAGGGCGTGCAGGGGAGCGTCACCGCGTTCCAGAACAATATCGACGATATGATCAATATTACCCGCACCCCCAGCCTGACCGACGCACCGGGTTACCCTAACTTTGTCGGCTTTGAGCGTAACGCCCGTGGGGCGCGGGTACCGGTGTTCCGCTACTACAACGTCGATAAAGCGCGGATTCAGGGCGTCGAGACGGAGGTGAAAATTCCGTTCAATGAGGCATGGAAACTGACGCTTAACTACACCTATAACGATGGACGGAATCTGAGTGGCGGAGGTAATAAGCCGTTGCAGGATCTGCCATTCCACACGGCAAACGGCACGCTGGACTGGCAGGCTAACGACGCGTGGTCCTTCTATCTGTCGGCGAATTACAGCGGCGAAAAGCGCTCGGTATCGCAGGGGGCAACGCCGGGCGGGTATGTTATCTGGAATGCGGGCGGCGCATGGCAGGCGACGAAAAACGTCAAACTGCGCGCGGGCGTGCTTAACCTCGGCGATAAAGATCTCAGCCGCGATGACTACAGCTTTAACGAAGATGGGCGTCGCTACTTTGCGGCGGTAGATTACCGCTTCTGATGAGAGATCCCGGCGTGAAAACGCCGGGATGATGCTTAGCGGAAGAGGTGCTGCGCATGGAAGCGCAGATGATCTTCAATAAACGAGGCGATAAAGAAGTAGCTGTGATCGTACCCTGGCTGAATGCGCAGGGTCAGCGGCCAGCTTTTCTGCCGCGCCACTTCTGCCAGCCGCGCCGGCTGTAGCTGATCGGCGAGGAACTGGTCGCTGTCCCCCTGATCGATAAGGGTCGGAATGGCGTCACCTTCGCCGCTTTCCAGCATCAGTGCGCAGCTGTCCCACTCGCGCCACTGGCTGGCGTCCTCACCTAAATAGGCGTTAAAGGCTTTCTGTCCCCACGGCACCTGCAGGGGATTCACAATCGGTGCAAAGGCGGAGACGCTAACGTAACGGCCCGGATTTTTCAGCGCCATGATCAGCGCACCGTGGCCGCCCATTGAGTGACCGCTGATCGCCGCCTGGCTGCTGACGTTAAACTCGCTCTGGATCAGAGCAGGGAGCTCGTCGCGCAGATAATCAAACATCCGGTAGTGCCTGGCCCACGGCTGCTGGGTGGCATTGAGATAGAAGCCAGCCCCTTTACCCAGATCGTAACTGTCGGCGTCGGCAACCTCATCACCGCGCGGGCTGGTGTCCGGCATGACCAGCACAATGCCCAATTCAGAGGCTACGCGCTGGGCGCCGGCTTTGGTGGTGAAATTCTCATCATTGCAGGTCAGGCCGGAGAGCCAGTAAAGCACCGGCGGGCGCGCATCGCTACGCTGCGGCGGTAAAAAGATGCTGAACGTCATGGCGCAGTTCAGGACGCTGGAGTCGTGACGCCAGCGCTGCTGCCAGCCTTCAAAACAGCGATGCTCTTCGAGCAATTCCATGCGGGGCTCCTCAGGTTTCACAGAGATAAACAGAGTGATAACCCTGCATAATACAGATAATTCACACCGCTGTGAGTAACTTTCACTTCCGCACTTGCGCAACATACTGCATCATAAACATAACTTTACATTAACATTTGGGGGCGGAGATGGCGCTACGCGTCGCGCTGTGCGGTTTTATCGTGCTGGTGGTGGTGATGGGAATTGGTCGCTTTGCCTTTACACCACAGGTGCCGTTAATGATCCGTGACGACCAGCTCACTCTCACCAGCGCCGGGCTGGTGGCGGCCATTAACTACCTTGGCTATCTGCTCGGTGCCTGGGATGCGATGCGCGCGAAGCGGCATATTGAAGTGCGCCTGTGGCTTGGCATTGGCGGCGCGGTGCTGCTCACTTTCCTCTCTGCACTGGCGGACAACGCGCTGCTGCATGGCGCGATTCGGCTCATCATCGGCGCGATGAGCGGCTGGGGAATGGTGCTGATTGCCGCCTGGAGCAATGAGCGGCTGGCCCACGCCGGGAAACCGGGGCTCAGCGCGGCGGTGTTTGCCGGGCCGGGCGCGGGCATTGCGTTAAGCGGGTTGCTGGCGGTGGCGATTCAGGCCAAAGGCTTAAGCGCCGCGTCAGCCTGGCACGTTTACGGCGTGCTGGCGCTGCTGCTGGTGGCGCTGATTGCCCGCTACTTACCGAAGCCCGGCGAGTGGCACCGCCCGGAGATTAAGACGCAGCCTCTGCACCTGACAACCAACCTGAAACGGCTGGTCTGGAGCTACAGCCTGGCAGGGTTTGGCTATATCCTGCCCGCTACCTTTTTGTCGCAGATGGCGGCGCTGCGCTTTCCCAATAGCCTGTTTGCCCAGTTTGTCTGGCCGGTTTTTGGCTTCGCGGCGGTGATCGGGATTGCTCTGAGTATTTTGCTGCGCCACTGCGGGCAGAGCCATCAGCGGCTGGCGATAGTGCTCTGGTTGCAGGGCGCGGGCGTGCTGGCGGCCTGGCTTCTGCCGGGAATTAGCGGGCTGGTGTGCGGCGCGGTGCTGGTCGGCGGCGGTTTTCTCTGCGCGGTGCAGCTTTCGCTGCTCTATGGTCGCGAGCTGGCACCCTATCACGCCCGCTATATGGCGGGTCTGCTCACCACCGGGTATGCGCTCGGGCAGCTGGTCGGCCCGATGACCTCTGCGCTCTCGACCTGGCTTACCGGACGCCTTGAGCCGGCGCTCGGCATCGCGGCGGTTGCGCTGGTGATTGGTGGTGTTCTGGTATGGAAACGCCGCGCCTGAAAGGCAGCGGCGATTTCAATAATTATCCCCGGCGGGGCTGGATTATGTGCGCGACCTCACGCACAATGTTGCCTCACTTCGCCGCAACACGCGAAGCACGCCATACCTGCAGGAGAAGAAGAAAATATGTCATCACTCAGTAAAGAAGCGGCGCTGGTGCACGAGGCGCTGGTAGCCCGTGGTCTGGAAACCCCGCTGCGCCCCCCGGTGCAAATGGATAATGAAACCCGTAAACGCCTTATCGCCGGCCATATGACCGAGATTATGCAGCTGCTCAATCTCGATCTGAATGATGACAGCCTGATGGAAACGCCGCATCGCATCGCCAAAATGTATGTCGATGAGATCTTCTCCGGCCTCGATTACGCGAATTTCCCGAAAATCACCGTCATTGAAAATAAGATGAAGGTCGATGAGATGGTGACCGTGCGCGATATTACGCTCACCAGCACCTGCGAACACCACTTTGTCACTATCGACGGCAAAGCAACCGTGGCCTATATCCCGAAAGAGTCGGTGATTGGCCTGTCGAAAATTAACCGCATTGTGCAGTTCTTCGCCCAGCGCCCGCAGGTTCAGGAGCGTCTGACCCAGCAGATCCTCACCGCGCTGCAGACACTGCTTGGCACCAACAATGTCGCGGTATCGATTGATGCGGTCCATTATTGTGTGAAAGCGCGCGGCATTCGCGATGCCACCAGCGCCACCACCACCACCTCGCTCGGTGGCCTGTTTAAGTCGAGCCAGAACACCCGCCAGGAGTTCCTGCGCGCCGTTCGCCACACTAACTGATTGCGGGAGCCGCTGATATGGGAAGGAGCGTCACGCTCGATTTTATCCGTGGCCTCGCCATTCTCGGCATTCTGCTGCTCAATATCACCGCCTTTGGTCTGCCGAAGGCGGCCTATCTTAATCCCGCCTGGTATGGCGACATCACCCTGCATGATGCCTGGACCTGGGCGCTGCTCGACCTTGTCGCGCAGGTAAAATTTCTCTCGCTGTTCGCCATTCTCTTTGGTGCCGGGTTGCAGATGCTGCTGCCGCGCGGTAAGCGCTGGATCCAGTCGCGTCTGACGCTGCTGGTGCTGCTCGGTTTCATTCACGCACTCTTCTTCTGGGAAGGCGATATTCTGCTGGCTTATGGTCTGGTGGGGCTTATCGGCTGGCGAATGATTCGCGATGCGCAGAGCGTGAAAGCGATGTTTCATACCGGCGTGATGCTCTATCTCATCGGTATTGTCGTATTGCTGCTGCTGGGCGCGATCTCTGGTACTACGCCGAACAACGCCTGGCTACCCGATGCCGCTAATGTGCAGTATGAAGCCTGGTGGCGTACCAGCGGCACGCTGACGGAGGGGCTAAGCAACCGCAGCGATCTCCTCTCAAACGCCTTGCTGGCGCTCGGCGTGCAGTATGGCTGGCAGCTGGCCGGGCTGATGTTGATTGGTGCCGCGCTGATGCGCAGCGGCTGGATGAGAGGACAATTCCCGCTGCGCCACTACCGTCGCGTTGGTGCGCTGCTGGTGATCACGGGAATGGCTATTAATATTCCGGCCATCATCGCGCAGTGGCAGCTGGGCTGGTCTTACCGCTGGTGCGCCTTCTTTTTGCAGGCGCCGCGCGAGCTGAGCGCGCCGGTGCAGGCCATCGGTTATGCGGCGCTGGCGTGGGGCTTCTGGCCGCAGATCTGCGCCAGCAAACTGGTAAGCGCTATCGCCTGCGTCGGGCGCATGGCGCTCAGCAACTACCTGTTACAGACGCTGATCTGCACCACGCTGTTTAACCACCTCAATCTCTTCATGCGCTTTGATCGCCTGCAGCTGCTGGCGATCGTTCCCGCCGTCTGGGCGGTTAATCTCCTCTTCTCCGTGCTCTGGCTCAGGCGTTTCCGTCAGGGGCCGCTTGAGTGGCTGTGGCGACAACTCACCGCCCGTGCGGCGGGCAGCGCATTACCACCTACAAGCAGATAACGATCTGGATCACAATCGTTAACAAATGCGATGTAACCGTTTCCATTGATGTGATGCCTCTCACGCAGTAAAGCCACCGCGACTGCCAGAATAGCCTCCTTACTTTACCCAGGGGGTACCTGTGACGTGCCGCCATTCAGACAAGGTGGGAAAAAATGATCACCATTCGTGACGTTGCCCGTCATGCGAACGTCTCCGTCGCGACGGTTTCCCGCGTACTCAACAATAGCGCACTGGTCAGCCAGGAGACGCGGGAAACCGTGATGCAGGCGGTCGCTCAGCTGGGTTATCGCCCGAATGCCAACGCCCAGGCGCTGGCGACGCAGGTGAGCGACACCATCGGCGTGATTGTGATGGACGTCTCCGACGCCTTCTTCGGCGCGCTGGTCAAAGCGGTAGATACCGTCGCGCAGGAACATCAAAAATATGTGCTGATTGGCAACAGCTACCATGAAGCGGAAAAGGAGCGCCACGCCATTGAGGTGCTGATACGTCAACGCTGTAACGCGTTGATTGTGCACTCAAAAGCGCTGAGCGACGAAGAGCTGACGGGCTTTATGGAGCAGATCCCCGGCATGGTGCTGATCAACCGCGTAGTGCCCGGCTATGCCCATCGCTGCGTCTGTCTTGATAACGTCAGCGGGGCGGTAATGGCGACGCGGATGCTGCTGAACAATGGTCATCAACGCATCGGCTATCTGGCCTCCAGCCACCAGATTGAAGATAACGATTTACGCCGCGAAGGCTGGTTCCGTGCGCTGGAAGAGCAGGGCATTGCCGCGCCGGACAGCTGGGTTGGCACCGGTTCACCGGATATGCAGGGCGGGGAGGCGGCGATGGTCGAACTGCTGGGACGCAACCTGCAATTAACCGCCGTATTCGCCTACAACGACAGCATGGCAGCCGGCGCGCTAACGGCGCTTAAAGACAACGGCATTGCCGTGCCACAGCATCTCTCGCTCATTGGCTTTGATGATATTCCGATTGCCCGTTACACCGATCCGCAATTAACCACCGTGCGCTACCCGGTGGCATCAATGGCGCGGCTGGCAACGGAACTGGCGCTACAGGGGGCGGCGGGCAAGCTCGATCCACAGGCGGCACACTGCTTTATGCCGACACTGGTGCGCCGCCATTCAGTCGCGTTGCGACAAAGTGTGGCACCGATCACTAACTTGTAATGCGTCGTGATGTAACCGTTTTCAATCTGTGAGTAAATTCACAGTATCTTAACAAGGCGCTGACTATGATGTCAGCGTTTTGGAAGCTGAAACACGATGTAACGGTGAGTATTCATTTTTAATGAAACGTTCACGTAAAAGCATCGGATAAAGCGATCTTCTGGAGCGTTACCGAACACGGACGATTGAATTTTTTTAGCGTGGACGTCGGGTGTCAGTAACCTCTTCTTAACATACTGACCCGCCGAGCATTATTCACAAGCACTACCCTGCATATAATAAAACCGGAGATACCATGAATAAGAAGGTGTTGACTCTGTCTGCTGTCATGGCAAGCATGCTGTTTGGCGCAGCCGCACACGCAGCGGATACCCGTATTGGTGTGACCATCTATAAATATGACGACAACTTCATGTCCGTTGTGCGTAAGGCGATTGAGAAAGACGGTAAAGCGGCGCCGGATGTTCAGCTGCTGATGAACGACTCCCAGAACGACCAATCCAAACAGAATGATCAGATCGACGTCCTGCTGGCAAAAGGGGTTAAAGCCCTGGCCATCAACCTGGTTGACCCGGCTGCGGCGGGCACAGTGATTGAGAAAGCGCGCGGCCAGAATGTGCCTATCGTCTTCTTCAACAAAGAGCCTTCCCGCAAAGCGCTGGATAGCTATGACAAAGCTTACTATGTCGGCACCGACTCCAAAGAGTCCGGCGTGATTCAGGGCGACCTGATTGCCAAACACTGGGCGGCCAATCCGGGCTGGGATCTGAACAAAGATGGTCAGATTCAGTTCGTGCTGCTGAAGGGCGAGCCGGGCCACCCGGATGCTGAAGCGCGTACCACTTACGTGGTGAAAGAGCTGAACGACAAAGGTATCAAAACCCAGCAGCTGGCTTTAGACACCGCTATGTGGGACACCGCTCAGGCGAAAGATAAGATGGACGCGTGGCTCTCCGGTCCGAACGCCAACAAAATCGAAGTGGTGATCGCCAACAACGATGCGATGGCAATGGGTGCGGTTGAAGCGCTGAAAGCGCATAACAAATCCGCCATTCCGGTATTTGGCGTCGATGCACTGCCAGAAGCGCTGGCGCTGGTGAAATCGGGTGCGATGGCCGGTACCGTGCTGAACGATGCCAACAACCAGGCGAAAGCGACCTTCGATCTGGCGAAAAACCTTGCTGATGGCAAAGGCGCGGCAGATGGCACCACCTGGAAAATCGAGAACAAGATTGTCCGTATTCCTTACGTCGGCGTTGATAAAGACAACCTGGCGGAAATTACCGGTAAATAAGATTTAGTTTGACCGTTCTCACTGGGCGTATTGTTCAATACGCCCTTTTATAAAAATGATATGCCAGGCCAACAAGGTAGAATTATGGTCAGCAATAATACTCAGTCGTCCGGTGAATTCTTGTTGGAAATGAGCAATATCAACAAGTCCTTTCCCGGCGTAAAGGCGCTCGATAATGTCAATTTAAAAGTTCGTCCTCACTCCATTCATGCATTAATGGGTGAAAACGGTGCGGGTAAATCGACATTATTAAAATGCCTTTTTGGGATCTACCAAAAAGATTCCGGCAGCATTCTATTTCAGGGTAAAGAGATCGATTTCCACTCCGCCAAAGAGGCGCTGGAAAACGGTATTTCGATGGTGCACCAGGAGTTAAACCTGGTATTACAGCGTTCGGTGATGGATAACATGTGGCTCGGGCGTTACCCGACCAAAGGCGTGTTTGTCGATCAGGATAAGATGTACCAGGATACAAAAGCCATCTTTGATGAGCTGGATATTGATATCGATCCCCGCGCGCGCGTCGGAACATTATCCGTTTCCCAGATGCAGATGATCGAAATTGCGAAAGCATTCTCCTATGACGCCAAAATCGTCATTATGGATGAGCCAACGTCATCGCTGACCGAAAAAGAGGTCAACCATCTGTTTAAAATTATCCGCAAGCTGAAAGAGCGTGGCTGCGGTATTGTTTATATCTCGCACAAAATGGAAGAGATATTCCAGCTGTGTGACGAAATTACCGTTCTGCGCGACGGTCAGTGGATCGCCACCCAGCCGCTGGAAGGGCTGGATATGGATAAGATCATCGCCATGATGGTCGGTCGCTCCCTGAACCAGCGCTTCCCGGACAAGCACAATACGCCGGGCGAAACCATCCTGGAGGTGCGTAATCTCACCTCCCTGCGTCAGCCCTCAATCCGTGATGTGAGCTTTGATCTCCGCAAGGGCGAAATTCTCGGTATTGCCGGGCTGGTGGGGGCGAAACGTACCGATATTGTGGAAACGCTGTTTGGTATTCGCGAGAAATCGGGCGGCACCATTAAGCTGCACGGTAAGGCGATTAATAACCATACTGCCAACGAAGCCATTAATAACGGCTTTGCCCTGGTCACCGAAGAGCGCCGCTCGACAGGTATCTATGCGTATCTGGATATTGGATTTAACTCATTAATCTCCAATATTCAGAACTACCGAAACAAAGTGGGCTTGCTGGATAACAGCCGCATGAAGAGCGATACCCAGTGGGTGATTGACTCGATGCGGGTTAAAACCCCTGGACACCGTACGCAGATTGGTTCGCTTTCCGGTGGTAATCAGCAGAAAGTCATTATTGGACGCTGGTTATTAACCCAGCCGGAAATTTTGATGCTTGATGAACCGACGCGCGGTATTGACGTAGGTGCGAAGTTTGAAATTTATCAGCTTATTGCTGAGCTGGCGAAAAGAGAGAAGGGGATCATTATTATCTCCTCTGAAATGCCTGAGTTGTTAGGCATCACTGACCGTATTCTGGTAATGAGCAATGGCCTCGTCGCTGGGATTGTTGATACTAAAACGACAACGCAAAACGAAATTCTCCGTCTTGCGTCTTTGCACCTTTAAGATCAGGGGCTCCTCATGAGTGCGTTAAATAAAAAGACTTTTCTCACTTATCTGAAAGATGGCGGTATCTACGTCGTTCTTTTAGTGTTGCTGGCGATTATTATTTTCCAGGACCCGACCTTCTTAAGCCTGCTGAACTTAAGTAATATTCTGACTCAGTCGTCGGTGCGTATTATTATCGCGCTGGGCGTGGCGGGTCTGATTGTGACCCAGGGCACCGACCTCTCTGCCGGCCGTCAGGTCGGGCTGGCGGCGGTGGTAGCGGCAACGCTGCTGCAATCGATGGAGAACGCCAACAAGGTGTTCCCGGAGATGGCAACCATGCCGATTATCGTGGTGGTGCTGATCGTCTGTGCTATTGGCGCGATTATCGGCCTGATTAACGGCCTCATCATTGCTTACCTGAATGTGACGCCATTTATCACCACCCTGGGTACGATGATTATCGTTTACGGTATCAACTCCCTCTACTACGACTTTGTTGGCGCGTCGCCGATCTCCGGCTTTGACAGCGGCTTCTCCACCTTTACGCAGGGCTTTATTGCCCTTGGCAGCTTCCGCCTCTCCTACATCACCTTCTATGCGCTGATCGCCGTGGCGTTTGTCTGGGTGCTGTGGAACAAGACCCGCTTCGGTAAGAACATTTTCGCAATCGGCGGCAACCCGGAAGCAGCAAAGGTCTCCGGCGTGAACGTCGCGCTGAACCTGCTGGTGATCTATGCTCTCTCCGGCGTCTTCTATGCCTTCGGCGGGCTGCTGGAAGCAGGCCGTATCGGCTCGGCGACCAACAACCTCGGCTTTATGTATGAGCTCGACGCGATTGCTGCGTGCGTGGTAGGTGGCGTCTCCTTCAGCGGCGGTGTGGGAACCGTGCTGGGCGTAGTGACCGGTGTGATCATCTTTACCGTTATCAACTACGGTCTGACCTATATCGGCATCAACCCCTACTGGCAGTACATCATTAAGGGCGGGATCATCATCTTCGCCGTGGCGCTGGACTCCCTGAAATACGCGCGCAAGAAGTAACCCTTCAGCTCTGCCCGTAAGCCCGCCCTGTGCGGGCTTTTTTATTGCGCTGTTATTAAAAAACTTCATCTATCTGAGATGGTGAAATCCCGCGCCGCTGCTACGCTTTATGTAGTCCCAACATTTATAAGGAGATTAGGATGAAGAGTGAATTGGCTTTTCCGGCATTCCCCGTCACTGGATGGCAAGTTGGCGCGGTAGACAAGCAGCAGAGCATCGTTGTGAAGTTTGGTTACAGCACTTCGCCGTACGGCCCGGGTGCATCGACTTTTGACTCGCAGTTTTTCAGCTTAACCCCCGATATGGTGCGCAGCCTGATCTACGATCTGCAACGCAGCCTGACAGAGCATGAGATCGAGCACGAAAAAGTCGCCTGAGATTTTCCCCTTACCTGCGCAAAGGCACGTGTCATGCAGCTTCCGCTGCATCGTCGTGTGCCTTGTCGTTGCTTTTAACATCCCGTCCTGCGCGCATCTTATTGAAGAACCGATCAAATTTAAGGGGATTCTGAAGGCCTTCATCGCAGCGGCTACATAGGCTTAAAGGACAATCTTTGAGAGTTGTGATGGCAGCTCAAGGGGCGCTTATGAATTTTGTTTTTTTTAGAATTGACCACGCACCATATGAAAAAACCAGTCAGGTGAACTTCGTTTTAAAAAATGTTGAACTGCTTCGTGATGGCGAAGTGATTGCTGCACCCGGCGATCTCACCGTCACCTCGCTCCCTTTTTTCTACTTCTGTTCGGTGCAAACCGGGTTTCGCAAGATCGAGTACAAAATGGCCAACAACCCGCCGGCTCGGATCACCTGTAGTGCAGGGTATCTGAAAACCGGTGACTATCTGGTGGAGACGCCGGAAGGGGAGAAGGTGATGCAGTTTAACGCCCTTAACGGCACATGGATGGTGGATAAAAGCGCGCCTGCGGTGATCGACCATCAGGGCTTTATCGCCCGTGACTTTACGCTTATTCGCCCGGTCAAAAGCAGTGGCCGTACGGTGCCATTCAATTAATCCGCTCTGTTATCTCTTTTTCTGCATATCAATTAACTGCTCGGCCGTGACTGCCGGGTAGCCCTGAGCATCTTCCGGCACTTCATGCATGGCAGGGATCGGCACCAGAGGCCCAAGGAAGCGGGGTTCCCGTTTAAACAGATAGAGATCTGCGATGGTGCCGAGCCGGGCGCCAAATTCACGCGCCCGCACGCTCCACATATCTTTCGGCGACGGTACGGCGTAACACTGTGCCTGAATGCCCAGGTGGCGGGCGATAAAGAGCGCGCGTTCGCAATGGAAGCGCTGGGTGATGATAATAAAGTCGTTGGTGTCGAACACTTTGCGCGTGCGGACAATCGAGTCCAGCGTGCGGAACCCGGCATAATCAAGCACGATATCCGCAGGATCAACGCCGCCAGCGATGAGATCTTTACGCATGGTCACCGGCTCGTTATAGCTCTGCTGGGCGTTATCGCCGCTCAACAGCAGGTAGTTCACCTTGCCGCTGTTATAGGCATTAAGGGCACCCTGAATGCGGTAGCGGTAATATTGGTTGATCACGCCGGTGCGGTAATATTTTGCGGTGCCAAGCACGACGCCGACCTGGCGCCAGGGAAGATCCTGCAGGTCGTCGTAGATATAGGGGGCGGTTTTCCAGCTCATCCAGCGATCGAGACCCAGCGCGGTTAACACCAGCAGACCAATCAGGACTATCAGGCTGTAAAAAACACGCTTTAACATGAAGCTGGCTCGGTAAGGGATTGAAATTGCACTCAGGCTACTTTACCCACACCGCAAGCGCAAGAAACGGCAGCTCAATCGCACTGTTTTTCATCACTGCCGCCTTAAGCGCAGTGATACGCATCATAGCGTGACGCGCTCAACCGTTTCGCAACCTAACGCACGTAATGTTGCAACCGTGGCATCCCACTGCGTTAACGGCGCGTCAGCGCGTTCCGCCAGCACGGCGCGCGTAATGTCCGGATAGTCGAAACCGCTCAGGCTGAGCAGATTAAGCGCGCCCTGCAGCGGGGGCAGCGTCGGGTTAAACGCCGCGTTCTCCGCATAACGCCCACAGAAGATCTGCCCGTCGCGACAGAGCAGGGCAACGCCGGAAGGCGAGTGGGTATAAGGGGAGTGGCTCTGGCTGGCTGCCGCGATGGCGGCCTGGGTCAGGGCATCGCCGCGCGGGGAGAAACCGTGATCCTGTTCGTCCATCAGCAGGGTTTTAATCTGCAGATCCTTCGGCCCAAACGCATCCGGCAGGTAATCACCCAGCGTATGCGGCGCGCGCCCCGGCAGATTAATGCGCAGCGCAAGCCCGCTGTTGAGTTCATTCATAAACTGTCGGCAGTGGCCGCACGGCGTGTAGTTAACGGTGACCGATTCAAGTGCGCTCTCACCGCGCAGCCAGGCGTGGCTGATGGCACTCTGCTCAGCGTGCACCGTCTGCTGCATGGTGGCACCGATAAACTCCATATTAGCGCCGAAATACCAGTTGCCGCTGACGCCACGGGCAATCGCGCCAACATTGAAATGGGAGAGATCGGTGCGGGCGCAGGCGGCTGCGAGAGGCAGCAGCGCAAAAGCCAGCGCATCGACATCAAGCTGTGTCGCGCTTTGCAACGTTGCCACCTGCTCAGCACTCAGCATCGCGGGGAAGTGTTCATCCGCCAGCAGAGGCGCCAGCGCGGTCTGAAGTTCGCCCGGCAGACCGGAAAAAGCAGTGTGAAAACGAGAATGCATAGCCATGCCTCTTAGCAGTGTAATGGAAACACAGTGTACGGGCCTGTCTCGCTTTTATATGTGACTATGGTCACACTATTTGTGCAACGAATGAAACGCATTAAAAAATTGCGCGACACATCGCAAATTTTAGCCCCACAAGGCGATCAGAAGCGGAAAGAGGAACGGTGCAACCAGCGAGGTGATGATCCCGCAAATCACCAGCGCCAGCGAACTGAAAGCCCCCTCCTGGTAATCAAGCTCCGCGCAGCGCGCCGTACCCAGAGCGTGCGAAGCGGTGCCCATCGCCAGCCCGCGCGCCGATTTGGTCCTGATGCGCATCAGGTTCAACAAGGTGTGCCCGAACACTGCGCCAAGCACACCGACAAAAATCACGCACACCGCGCTGATAGCCGGTATGCCGCCAATGCTGCCGCCCACCGCCATCGCAATCGGCGTGGTAACGGATTTCGGTAATATTGAGGCGGCAATTTCCGGTGTGGCTCCCATCAGCAGAGCGATAAGCGTCCCGCTGATCATCGCTACCAGGCTGCCGATAAAACAGATGGTAATAATCGATTTCCAGCGCGCGCGGATCTGGTGCAGTTGTTCATAAAGAGGAAACGCCAGCGCCACTACCGCAGGTTGCAGCAGATCGTTGAGCACTTTGCTGCCCTGAAAGTAGTGATCGTAGGGGGTGTTGGTCAGCAGCAGCAGCGGGATGATCACCACCATGGCTACCAGCAGAGGGTTAAGCAGCGCCAGCTTGAAGCGCGCGGCCAGTTTGCGGGCGGCGAAAAAGACCGCCAGCGTTAACGGCAGGGACCACCAGATATAGGCCATCACTCTTTTGTTTCCTCACGACCGGCCACTTTACGCTCGCCGTGTACCAGATGGGTACTCCAGCTCACCACCAAAAAGACCACCAGCGTACTCACCGCGCAGGAGACCACAATCGGGCCGAACTGCGCGCGCAGCACGTCGTAGTACTGCATAACGCCGACGCCGATAGGCACGAACAGCAGCGCCATATAGCGAATAAGCAGAAAACAGCCGGGATTGACCCACTTTGCTGGCAGGATCTGCAGCGCCAGCAGGATAAACATAATCAGCATGCCAATAATGCTACCGGGAATGGCGATCGGCAGCAGCGAAGCGACAAAAATACCGGCATATAAACAGGCATAGATGAGTGCGAAGGCTCGCAGGTACTGCCAGATAGTTATCAGTGTTTTATTCATGGTGGAAATCCTTGCTGAAACGCATTCATCATACAATTAAAGCTAAAAACGTGCTACCGATCACATCATGAATTTTGAGCATACCAGACATTCCATTTGGTTAGATTATGGGTTCAAACCGGTCTGGCGGTGAAAAAAGGGGCGCAACGCCTTCAGAGCTTGATGATAATCGCACTTTCCTCGCCACCGGAGAGCGGCTACTATGTCGCCTCATTTTTTCGGGGTGATTTATGCGTGTATTACTGGCTCCAATGGAGGGCGTGCTCGATTCTCTGGTGCGCGAGCTGCTGACTGACGTCAATGATTATGATCTCTGCATCACCGAGTTTCTGCGCGTGGTCGATCAGCTGCTGCCGGTAAAATCCTTTCATAAAATCTGCCCTGAACTGCAGCGCCAGAGCCGCACCTCCTCTGGTACGTTAGTGCGCATTCAGCTACTGGGTCAATATCCGCAGTGGCTGGCGGAAAATGCCGCCCGCGCGGTTGAGCTTGGCTCATGGGGGGTCGATCTCAACTGCGGCTGCCCGTCAAAACTGGTCAATGGCAGCGGCGGCGGGGCAACGTTACTCAAAGATCCGGAGCTGATTTATCGCGGTGCGAAAGCGATGCGTGAAGCGGTGCCGTCGCATCTGCCGGTCACGGTGAAAATCCGTCTTGGCTGGGAGAACTCCGCCCGCCAGTTTGAAATTGCCGATGCGGTACAGCAGGCGGGTGCCAGCGAGCTGACGGTGCATGGACGAACGAAAGAGGATGGCTACAAAGCCGAGCGCATTAACTGGCAGGCGATCGGTGAGATCCGCCAGCGCCTCTCAATTCCGGTTATCGCCAACGGTGAAATCTGGGACTGGCAAAGCGCGCAGGCCTGTATGGCGGCGACCGGCTGCGATGCGGTGATGATTGGCCGCGGCGCGCTCAATGTGCCAAACCTCAGCCGGGTGGTGAAGTATAACGAGCCGCGTATGCCCTGGCCTGAGGTGGTTGCGCTGCTGGCAAAATATACCCGGCTTGAGAAGCAGGGCGATACCGGTCTGTATCACGTCGCGCGTATCAAACAGTGGCTGGGCTACCTGCGTAAAGAGTACACCGAAGCCGGCGAACTGTTTGCCGAAATCCGCACTTACAAAACCTCGCAGGATATTGCGGCGGCTATTGCCCGCGCCGAAATAGAGAATCATGCAACGCTACGCAGTAATTGACGCGTTACGTAGCGTTATCTGAGTCACACTTTCACTCTCTTTCTTAAATTGCTCGTAGATTATTTCCAGTTGAGATGGTAATTATTTACCCACACCATCTCAGGGTTGTTACTGTTAAACAGGCAAAACCTAAACCATCAAAATTCACCGCGCGTGAATTTCGGGTTTGGGTTTTTTTGTTTTGGTGGTGAGCATAAATAAAAGCTGTAAAGCAAATAACTATAAGGAATTGCCTGAGCCTTACGCGTTAGCACTATTTTTAACGCGGCAGTTGCGGCCAGCAATATAAAAACGGAATAGAAATGGCACATATTAAATTCGCCTTACCTTTGGCGTTCCTGTCAGGTATTAGCGGTACTTGCGCTTTTGCCAATAGCGAACTGCCCAACACCCAGGGTTTTATTGAAAATAGTCAGTTTGATGTCACGCTTAAAAATGTCTGGATGATTAATACCAATAACCAGCTCTCAGAAGCGGGTATTGGTGACCAGAATGCGTGGGCACAGGGCGCGCTGCTGGATTATCAGAGCGGTTGGTACCGGGATGTTATCGGTATTAATGCCTCCTGGTATAGCGTGGTCAAGCTCTACGCCAATAAGGACTTTGCCGGGCGCGATCTGCTGCGAGACAGCAATGGTCATGCGGAGGGGTTCAATAAAGTTGGCCAGCTTTACGCCAGGCTCAAGTGGGAGGATGAGCAAGCGTATGCCAGGCTCTATGCGGGCTGGAAGCAGCTTTATAAGTTCGGCACGCTCAGCGTCACGCGTAGCCGGGCAGCGCCAAGCTCCTGGCAGGGGGTGAGCCTTGAGAGCGGCTGGGGCGATTTTGTTGCCCGCGCCGCCTGGGTCAACCGCTTTTCAGAACGCGATGAGCCGGAAAAACGCCGTTTTTATACCTTAAAAAGTAATAAGTCCATCGATCATATTGTTACCGGTGATATAAGCTGGAGTCCTGATAAAAGTACACGGGTGAGCTGGGTAGCAGGCGAAAGCGATAATTATCTTTTACGTCAGGGCGTCGAAGCACAATTCGCATTGCCGCTGGACGGGAAAGCGTCGCTATTATTTCGCAGTGCCTGGTATTACAATCGCGGGCTGGCAGAGTGGGAAGGGGCGCGAGGGTTTACCCACAGCGCGCAGCATATTTTCGCGCTGGTTGGCTATCAATATCATGCTTTTGAATCGGGCGTCGCCTGGTCTAAAACCAAAGCGCCGTTAGAGAATGGTCTGGGTTATTTTTATTGGCATATGGGTAAAAACACCCGCGGCGCATTTAACAGCCCGGCGGATGGCGAAGGTAATGATTACGTCAATGATAATGAGCAGATGATTTATTGGTACGGGAAATATGTTCTCTCCCCGGAATTGACGACAGGTATTTTTGCTAATTATGGTTTTGGGGCGAAATATCAGGGCGTCGAATTAACACAGTGGGAATATGGCGGTTTTATCGCATGGACGCCGAATGCCATTCCCGGATTATCACTCTTCGCCGGTTTTGGTCCGGGCTATAGCTGGAAACAGGTCAAAGGCCAACCCTGGCTTAAGGATGACAAGCGCGGTTTCCACCGCTCCCATGGCATCGGCGGCGGCATCACCATGGAATACAAATTTGGTCTGCATAATCAATAAGGAGCTTCACCGTGAATAAAACGTTACTGGCACTTTTGCTCACCGCGCTCGCCTCTACCGGCGCACAGGCGGCAGAACGCGCAACGCGCATATTACTGGTCAACGACGACGGCTGCGACTCCATCGGCACTCTCTCTTTACAGGAAAAACTGGCCGCTAAAGGCTTTGATGTCTGGATGGTGGCACCTGCCACTAATCAGAGCGGCATTGGCTCGGCGATTACCTTCAAACCCAACAAAATCTTCGATGTGAAGCAGGTAGCGGAAAAACGCTACTGCTTCCCCGGTACGCCTGCGGATGCGGTCGATTTTGGCCTGCTCGGCATTCTGAAAGAGAATCCGCCGGATCTGGTCATCTCCGGCGTGAACGACGGCCCGAACACCGGCGTTGCGCAGCTCAACTCCGGCACCGTTGGCGCAGCGGCGCGCGCCGTGCGCTACGGCTACCCGGCAATTGCCGCCAGTATCGGCTATCTGCTGACGGCAGAAGAGCAGAAAGCGGGCTGGCCCAGCACGCACAAATACTGGCCGGACTCGGTCGATTATGTGGTCTCGCTGGTCGATAAACTGCAGGCAAAACGCCAGCCCGGCCAGCCGCTACTGCCTGCCGGATCCGGTTTGAGCATCAACTATCCTCCGCTGGCGAAAAGCGCGGTGAAGGGTGAGAAATTTATTGGCAATGAGGCCTTCCCGGAACCGCAGCGCAGCTACGTGTTGCTGAAAGATGGCCGGGCGCAGCAGGTGATGAGTGAAAAGATAATGATGATGAACGACGCCGACACTGATACCGGCTGGCTTAATAAAGGCTATATCACACTGACGGTGTTTGATGGTCAGTGGAATGCGCCGCAGTATGAAGCCCAGTATCAGGCGCTGTTCCGCTGATGGTTTCACACATCGGCGAGGCAGGTCTCTCTTCCGGTCGGGTTCCGCCGGGCGGAATGCGTATCGCCAAAATATTAAATAATAACGTCGCAGTGGTGCTGGACGAGCAGCAGCATGAGCAGGTGGTGATGGGGCGCGGCATCGCGTTTCAGAAGCGTCCCGGCGATCGGCTTGATGAAGGCGCTGTTGAGAAGGTCTTCGCGCTGCAAAGCGACGATCTGGTGCGCCGCCTGGGGGAGCTGCTCAATCAGATCCCGCTGGAGGTGATGACCACCTGCGATCGCATTATCGCGCTGGCCAGCGAACGGCTGGGGAAGCTGCAGGAGAGCCTCTACATCACGCTCACCGATCACTGCTACTTCGCCATTGAGCGGCAGAAGAAAGGGCTACTTATCCGCAACGGGTTGCTGTGGGAGATTAAGCGCCTCTACCCGAAAGAGTTCGCGCTGGGGCATGAGGCGCGCGCGATTATCGACAGGCGGCTTGGCGTGATGCTGCCGGAAGATGAAGCGGGTTTTATTGCGCTTCATCTGGTGACGGCACAGTTAAACAGCCCTATGCCTGAGGTGATGCACATCACCCGTGTGATGCAGGAGATCCTGCATATCGTGCAGTATCAGTTAAAGCTGGAGTATGACGAAGAGGGGCTGAGCTATCAGCGCTTTGTTACCCATCTGAAGTTCTTCTCGCAGCGCATGCTGAACAGCACGGTGGTGGATGACGACGATCTCAGTCTCCACCAGGCGGTTAAAGATAACTATCCGCTGGCGTGGAAATGCGCTGAGAAAGTGGCGCTTCACCTGGCCACGACCTATCAGCGGCGGCTGACCACCGAAGAGACTATGTTTCTCGCGCTCCATATCGAGCGCGTGAGAAAAGAGCAGCGCTAGCTGCACCTATGGGTTGTTACTGCATTTGCATATGCAGGCAAAACCTGAGCCCGTCACCGTAAGGTGGCGTGGCTCAGGTTTTTTTTTACTCAGACACAAGAGGTAAGGATACAAGCATGGATTATCAAACGCTGGCGAACGTCATTCTCAGCCACGTTGGCGGCAAGGAGAACATCAGCAGCGTGGTGCATTGCGCTACGCGGTTACGCTTTAAACTCAAAGAGATGCAGAAGGCCGATGCCGACGGGCTAAAAAAAGAGCCCGGGATCATCATGGTGGTCGAGAGCGGTGGACAGTTTCAGGTGGTGATCGGTAACCACGTGCACGACGTCTGGCTGGCGGTATGCGAGGCGGGCGGGATAACAGAGGATACGCCGGTCATCGCAAGCGATGAAAAAAGCTCACTCTTTAGCCGTCTGATCGACATCATTTCCGGCATCTTCACCCCCTTTATCGGCATACTGGCCGCCTCCGGAATTCTGAAAGGGATTCTGGCGCTGGCGGTGGTATGCAACTGGCTAACGCCCGAGAGCGGCACCTATAAAATCTGGTTCGCCGCCAGCGATGCGCTCTTCTTCTTCTTCCCACTGGTGCTGGGTTATACCGCCGGGAAAAAATTTGGCGGCAACCCCTTTATCACCATGGCGATTGGCGGGGCGTTGACTCATCCGCTTATGATCGCCGCCTTTGACGCTGCGCAGGTGAGTGGGGCGGTGAGCGAAACCTTTCTTGGTATTCCGGTCACCTTTCTCAATTACAGCGGCTCGGTGATCCCGATTATTCTCGCCTCCTGGGTCAGCTGCTGGCTTGAAAAGCAGGGCAATCGCTTTTTGCACGCCGCAGTGAAAAACTTCTTCTCGCCGGTGCTTTGCATTGCTGTCACCGTACCGCTCACCTTTCTGATTATCGGCCCGGTCGCTACCTGGCTAAGCCAGGGGCTGGCCAACGGCTATCAGGCAATTTATACCCTCTCTCCCTGGCTGGCGGGCGGCGCGATGGGCGCACTGTGGCAGGTGTGCGTGATATTTGGTCTGCACTGGGGCCTGGTGCCGCTGATGATCAACAACATGGCCGTTTTCGGCCAGGATTCAATGCTGCCGATCCTGCTGCCTGCGGTGCTTGGACAGGTGGGGGCCACGCTGGGTATTTTTCTGCGCAGCCGCGACAAACAGCAAAAAACGCTGGCGGGTTCAGCCGTGGCGGCGGGGATCTTCGGCATTACTGAGCCGGCGGTCTATGGCTTAACCCTGCCGCTGCGCCGTCCGTTTATTTTTGGTTGCCTGGGCGGCTCGCTTGGCGGGGCGATTGTCGGTTTTAGCGGTACGCACACCTACTCCTTCGGGATGGCGAACGTCTTCTCCTTCGCACAGATGATCCCGCCCGGCGGCATCGACGCCACCCTGTGGGGCGGCATTGTGGGCAGCGCGGCGTCGTTTATGCTCGCGTTACTGCTGACCACTATTGCCGGTCTGCCGAAAGCGGCCGCAACCGTCGCGCCACCCGCGCAAAAACCGGAGGCTGATGGAATGACGCTGCTGGCACCGATGAGCGGCAGCGTACTGGCGCTCGATCAGGTGACGGATGCCACCTTCGCCAGCGGTGTGCTGGGGGATGGCGTGGCGATTATTCCGGTGGACTGCCGGGTCGTCGCACCTTTTGCCGGAGAGGTCGCTTCGCTGTTTGAAACCAAACATGCGATTGGATTGCTCAGCGATAGCGGAGTAGAGATGTTGATCCATGTTGGTATCGATACCGTCAAGCTGGACGGCAAACCCTTCACCACGCATGTCAACGTGGGCGACAGAGTGCAGCCGGGCGATCTGTTGCTTGAATTCGATCGCGCCGCGATCCTTGAGGCCGGTTTCGATCTCGCGACGCCAATTATCATCAGCAATAGTGAGCACTTTGCCAGCGTAAATAACGTGGCGTCCACCTCTGTTCAGGCAGGGAAGCCGCTGCTGGCAGTAGCCATTTAACTAAAGGAGCAGAAAATGAAAACATTTCCAGCGGGATTTTTATGGGGTGGTGCCATTGCCGCCAATCAGGTTGAAGGTGCGTGGCAGGAGGATGGAAAAGGCCCATCGACCTCCGATATGCAGCCGAATGGCGTGTTTGGCGAACTGATTGAGCGTAAAGAGGGCGACAGCGCGCTGAAGGATGTGGCAATCGATTTTTACCACCGTTATCCGCAAGATATCGCCCTGTTTGCCGAAATGGGCTTTAACTGCCTGCGTGTCTCCATTGCCTGGACGCGTATCTTCCCCAACGGCGATGAGAGTACGCCGAATGAAGCGGGGCTGGCTTTTTATGACGCTCTGTTTGATGAGCTGGCGGAGCACGGCATCACGCCGCTGGTGACCTTATCTCACTATGAAATGCCGTGGGGGCTGGTGAAAGGCTACGGCGGTTGGGGCAGTCGCGAGACAATACGCTGCTTTGAACACTATGCCCGCACGGTGTTTGCCCGCTATCAGCGGAAAGTGAAGCTGTGGCTCACCTTCAATGAGATCAATATGTCGCTCCATGCGCCGATGACCGGCGTCGGGTTGCCCAACAGCAGTAGCAAAGCAGAAATATACCAGGCGATTCACCATCAGCTGGTGGCGAGCGCGCTGGCGGTCAAAGCGTGTCATGAGATTATCCCGGATGCCAAAATCGGCAATATGCTGCTCGGCGGGTTGATGTATCCACTCAGTTGTAAACCGGAAGATGTGTTTGAGACGCTGCAGCAGAACCGCAGCTGGGCCTTCTTTGGCGACGTCCAGTGCCGCGGTGCCTATCCCGGGTATATGCTGCGCTACCTCCGCGATAACGGCATTGAGATTGAGATCACCGAGTCCGACCGCGAGGCGCTGCGCACTACCGTTGATTTCATCTCCTTCAGCTACTACATGAGCGGCTGCGTCACTGCCGATGAAGCGCTAAATGAGCAGCTGCGCGGCAATATTCTCAGCATGGTGCCCAACCCGCACCTGCCCAGCTCAGAGTGGGGCTGGCAGATCGATCCCCTTGGCCTGCGCACGCTGCTGAATATGATGTGGGATCGCTGGCAGAAGCCGCTCTTCATTGTTGAGAACGGGCTGGGCGCGAAGGATAAGGTAGAAGCGGACGGCAGCATTCATGATGATTACCGTATCGCCTACATGAACGATCATCTGCTCCAGGTACGAGAAGCGATTGAGGATGGCGTCGAGATGCTGGGTTATACCAGCTGGGGACCTATCGATCTGGTGAGCGCCTCGAAAGCGGAAATCTCCAAGCGCTACGGTTTTATCTACGTTGACCGCGAAGATGATGGCAGCGGCACGCTGGCGCGCAGCCGCAAGAAGAGCTTCTTCTGGTATCGCGATGTGATCGCCAGCAACGGTGCGAGCCTGAAGTAAACGCGTCAGACGATAAGCGCAGCGATAAAGCTTTTCAGCCACATCACCGCCGGATCGCTGCTGTGACGCTGATGCCAGAGTATGGCGACTTCAATTGGCTCGGCGTCGAGCGGTAACGGGCTGCGCATCAATCCACGGGTGCGCTGCCACTCATCCGCCAGCCCGGCGGGCACCGTGGCCAGCGCGGGCATCGTCTCCAGCAAACCCGGCAGCGCGGCGAAGTGGGGCGTGGTGTAGTGGATCTGCCGTTGATAACCGCTTTTTGCCAGCAGGGTATCAAAATGGCTGCTGCTCGCTTCGCGATAACTGACCATCAAATGGCGCTGCGCGGCAAAGGTCTCCATATCCAGCGGCGCGCTGAGCGCTAACTGCTGCGGATGCCAGAGCGTGGCAAACGGCATGGTGGTCAGCACTTCGCGCTCCAGCCAGCGCGGGCCGGCGACGGCGACGCTTACCGCCATATCCATTTCGCCGCCCTCAAGCCTGGCGGCATCGCTGAAGGGATCGCTTGCCACCACATTCAGGCGGATGCCGGGCGCATGCTGCATCAGCGCCGGAATCAGCTTCGGCATCAGCCATATCTCTACCCAGTCCGCCATACCCAGCGTCAGCGTCGCCTTCGCGGTTTGCGCGTCGAACGCCGCCTGTTGAAACAGCGCGCTCTGCAACTGCTCCAGCAGCGGCAGAAGTTCACTGTGCAGTTCGCTGGCGCGGGCGGTGGGCTGCATCTTATGCCCGCTGCGGATAAATAGCGGATCGTCAAACAGCGTACGCAGCCGCGACAGCACGCCGCTTACCGCCGGCTGACCCAGATGCAGCTTATCCGCCGCCGCCGAGACGCTCTGCTCTCGGTAAAGCACAGCAAAGGCGATCAGCAGGTTCAGATCGATCTTGCGGAAATCATTCTCTTTGATAGTCATTATTGCTCCAATCAATTGGAGTGATAGTAGCTGGCGCAGCATACTGGCGCAATGCAAAAGAGGAGAGAAACAATGAAATATTATCCGCTACTGCTGGCGCTGACTGCTGCCGGGCTAACTATGCAGCACGCTATCGCCACGCCGCTTTCCACCCAGCAGGCTCAGGCGCCGGGCTACTACCGGATGGCGCTGGGCGACTGGCAAATCACCGCCGTCTCGGATGGCACGGTCAAGGTGCCGCTGGACAAGCTGCTGATCGATATCACGCCGCAACGCTTACAGACACAGATGGCACAGGCCAATATGACGGTGCAGGCTGAAACTTCCATCAACGCCTTTGTCATTAATACCGGCAAACAGCTGATTCTGATCGATACGGGGGCCGGGGCGCTGATGGGCGACGCGGGCGGCCATCTGCCGGAAAATCTGCGCGCTGCAGGTATCGATCCGGCGGCCATTGACCTGGTGTTGTTGACCCATATTCATGGTGACCACTCCGGCGGCGTGCAGCGTGACGGCAAACCCCTCTTCCCGAATGCTACCGTGCGCGTCGACCAGCGGGATGTCGATCTGTGGCTCAATCCGGCGCGGTCGTCGGAGGTGGAGGAGGGGCAGCGCCACACCTTCGCCGAGTCCGAACGCTCGCTACGCCCGGTAATCGATGCCGGTAAGCTGAGTACTTTCCATGCGCCAACTGAGATCCTCCCCGGCATTGAAGCACTCCCGGCGGCGGGCCACACCCCGGGCAGCGTGATTTATCGCGTCACGCATGGCGGAAAAACCGTCATGGTGTGGGGCGATATTATTCACGCTCAGCCGGTTCAGTTGCCCGATCCTAAGGTGGCCATTCATTTTGATGTCGATCGCAAGCAGGCGGTGGCAACGCGCGAGAAGGTGCTGGCGCAAGTGGCGCGTGAGGGCGATTGGGTAGCGGCAGCGCATATCGCCTTCCCCGGGATTGGCAAAGTGATCAAAGCGGAGAAGGGCTACCGCTGGGTGCCAATTAATTACAGCGCGAAGGGAGAGTAAACGTGGCAAAAGGCCCGGCGGCGTAAACGCGCACCGGGCCTGAATGTGGTAGACCGGATAAGGCTTCGCCGCCATCCGGCAAAGTTGCAATGCCTGATGGCGCTGCGCTTATCAGGCCTACAACACCCGCATCATCATGCGTTTTATCCGGCAAAAGGCCCGGCGGCGTAAACGCGCACCGGGCCTGAATTTGGTAGGCCGGATAAGGCTTCGCCGCCATCCGGCAATGGTGCAATGCCTGATGGCGCTGCGCTTATCAGGCCTACAACACCCGATTCATCCCGCTGAAGCCGCCATCTGGCAGGTGTTTTAGAAAATCATCTTAAAGACGCCGGTCACTACCAGCAGGCCAATCAGGAAAATAATCAGGATCGCCCAAAGTAAAAATTTCATCATTTTCGTCTTCCTTCTCATGTGTTAGTTACAGCAAGACTAGTCAATCTCTCAACATTGCGCCTTTTTTCTATACTTAACTGCTTATTAAATAATCGGAGAGAAGCGCATGTCGGCAAACAAAGTAGCAATCGTCACCGCCGCAGACTCGGGCATCGGCAAGCAGAGCGCGCTGATGCTGGCAGAGCGGGGATTTGATATTGGCATTACCTGGCACTCGGATGAGCACGGCGCGCAGGAGACGGCGCAAAAAGTAGAGGCCTTTGGCCGCCGGGCTGAGACCATCCAGCTCGATCTCAGCCATCTGCCGGAAGGCGCGCAGGCGATTGAAACACTCATCGCCCGCTTCGGGCGTATCGACGCACTGGTGAATAACGCGGGGGCCATGAGCAAAGCCCCGTTTCTCGATCTCACCTTTGAGGAGTGGCGCAGCATTTTCACTGTCGATGCCGACGGCGCGTTTCTCTGCTCGCAGATAGCCGCCCGGCATATGGTCAGGCAGGGGCAGGGCGGACGCATCGTCAATATCACTTCCGTACACGAACATACGCCGTTGCCGGAGGCGAGCGCCTATACCGCGGCAAAACATGCCCTCGGTGGCCTGACGAAATCAATGGCGCTGGAGCTGGTGCCGTACAACATTCTGGTCAATGCCGTTGCGCCCGGGGCTATCGCCACGCCGATGAACAACATGAGCGATGACGATGCCAAACCCGGCTCAATGCCCAACATCCCGCTGGCGCGACCGGGTACAACGCGGGAGATCGCCAGCATGGTCGCGTGGCTCTGCGCCGATGACGCCAGCTACACCACCGGCCAGTCGTTTATCATCGATGGCGGCTTTATGCTGGCCAACCCGCAGTTCAAACCGCAAAGCGCTTAGTCGTCGCCGGTGTTCTCTTCACGCTTTTTTCTGCGGTGGCGAAACCACCACCGCAGGCAGAAGACCAGCGCAATGGCGATAACCACCCAGATCCAGCGCTTCGCGTGCTGATCGAAGGACGCCAGCCACGGCGTGATAACCTCGCCGCCAACGTAGCCCAGCGTGGTGAAGATCAGCGCCCAGATAAACGCGCCGAGAATATTCAGCGGCAGAAAGATTTTCGGTTTTAAATGGCTGGTACCAATCAATATCGGCCCGATAATACGAAAGCCGTACATAAAGCGTGTACCAATCACAAACAGATAGGGGTGACGGCGAATCAGCGCCTGCGCCTGATGGATCTTGCCGCGATAGCGGGTGAAGCGGCGCAAAATTTTAACGCCATAGCGGCGGCCAACAAAATAGAGCAGCTGATCGCCAATAATGCCGCCAATGGCGACGGCGAGCACCACCAGAGGAAAGCGCAGCAGCCCCTGATGCACCGCCACACCGCCAAGCAGAGTGATGGTTTCGCCCTCGGCGAGGCTGCCGACCAGCAGCGCGGCGTAGCCATACTGGCTAATAAGCTGATTGATATCCAGTGTCATTACATCCTCCTGTAAAACGTCTTTAAGCATATACCTGCATCCGGCTTTGCGCTTCGTTCAATCATTTCGGCTTTTTTCTGCTGTACAAAAAATAGTCATAAAAGTGACGTATACTTACAGCTCGATGTTCGGGTTTTCAGTGAGGGGGCGTTATGAACCATGTCTGGGGACTCCTGTCCCATCCCGATCGTGAAATGCAGGTGATCAAACGCGAAAACGAGACCGTTTCGCACCACTATACCCACCATGTGCTCATCATGGCGGCCATTCCCGTAATCTGTGCATTTATTGGTACCACGCAGTTTGGCTGGAGCTTCGGCGAAAACGTCGTTGTGCCGCTGTCGTTATCCACCGGTTTTTACCTGGCAATTCTCTTTTATGGCCTGATGCTGGCGGGCGTAGCGGTCATGGGGCGCGTCATCTGGTGGATGGCGCGTAACTATCCGCAGCGTCCGTCGCTGGCGCGCTGCATGGTCTTTGCCGGTTATATTGCGACACCGCTGTTTCTCAGCGGTATTGTCGCGCTCTATCCGTTAGTGTGGCTCTGCGCGCTGGTCGGCACCGTCGCGCTCTTCTACACGGGCTATCTGCTCTATGTCGGCATCCCGACCTTTCTTAATATTAATAAGGAAGAGGGGCTCAACTTCTCCAGCTCGACGCTGGCCATCGGCGTGCTGCTGCTGGAGATCCTGCTGGCGCTGACGGTGATCCTCTGGGGTTACGGCTATCGCCTGTTTTAAGCAATCCGGCGTTGCTGGCACACAAGGCCAGCAACGCAATTTCTCGCAACGATTCTTCTCTGGCGGCAACCCTGCGTGGCGGCTATTATGCCAGAGCCAGCCCTGTTATACCTTTTATGAACAGAAGCGGTGTGCGTTATAGCGCGCGTGAATAATTTTCAGAAGCCTCACCATGCAGAAATTTCGAGTCTCTCTTTTAAGCCTGGCGCTTGCACTGAGTGCGCCCTTCGCGCCGCTGGCGCAGGCAAAAACAGCCGCCGCAGTTGCCGCAGCACAGCCGGAAATCGCCTCCGGCAGCGCGATGATTGTCGATCTGCAAACCAATAAGGTGATCTACTCAAGCCACCCCGATCTGGTGCGACCGATTGCGTCTATTACCAAGTTGATGACCGCGATGGTGGTGCTGGATGCGCGCCTGCCGCTCGATGAAAAATTAAAAGTCGATATCAGCCAGACGCCAGAGATGAAAGGAATTTACTCCCGCGTGCGTCTGAACAGTGAGATCAGCCGCAAAGATATGCTGCTGCTGGCGCTGATGTCGTCGGAAAACCGCGCCGCCGCCAGCCTCGCGCATCACTATCCCGGCGGCTATAAAGCCTTTATCGCCGCGATGAATGCGAAAGCCCGCGCGCTGGGCATGACCCACACGCGCTACGTCGAGCCGACCGGCTTATCGATCCAGAACGTCTCTACCGCCCGCGATTTAAGCAAGCTGCTGATCGCCACCAAACAGTATCCGCTGATTGGCCAGCTGAGCACCACGCGCGAAGAGATGGCGACCTTTGCCAATCCGGCCTATACGCTGCCGTTTCGCAACACCAACCATCTGGTCTACCGCGATAACTGGAATATACAGCTGACGAAAACCGGCTTTACCAACGCTGCGGGCCACTGCCTGGTGATGCGCACGCTTATTGGCAATAAACCGGTGGCGCTGGTGGTGATGGACGCCTTTGGCAAATATACCCACTTTGCCGATGCCAGCCGTTTACGCACCTGGATTGAGACCGGAAAAGCCCAGCCGGTGCCCGCTGCCGCGTTAAGCTACAAACGGCAGAAAGCGGCGCAGATGGCGCAAACGCCGCCAGGCTCAGCGGGCGAACTGACCGCACAGAACGATTAATTACTCCGGCAGCGTCCAGTCACCGTCATTGAGTGGACGCTGCATAATCAACGTATCCCGCCAGTCTCCCTGTTTATAGCCGACGCTGCGCAGCTGTCCGGCCACTTCAAAACCATGTTTTTTATGCACTCTTAACGAACCGGCGTTGTTATGCCCGTCTCCTATCACTGCGACCATCTGCCGCCACGGCCCCTCTTCACAGCGGGCGATCAGCGCCCCGAGCAGCGCCGAGCCAACTCCACGACCGGTCATACTGGCATCGACATAAATCGACTCTTCAAGGGTGTAGCGATAGGCCGGGCGCGGGCGATAGAGACCAGCGTAGCAGTAGCCGACAATCACCCCGTGAAAGAGTGCCACCAGCCACGGCAACCCCTCGGCGGCGAGCTTGCTCATCCGGCTGCGCATCTCATCAATAGTGGGGGGAACCTCTTCAAACGAGGCGCGGCCGTTGAGCACGTGCCAGGCGTAGAGGGAGGTAATAGCATGAACATCGTCGGGACGGGCGTCGCGCACCTCGACCGCAGGACCAGAGAGAATATCAACAGCTGACATTGGGCGCGCTCCTTTCAACGCAACGCGCCAGAGAGAGGATTCTCTGGCGCTGTCGCTACTCTATTACGAAAGGCGCGCGCAGCACAAAAAGGGGAGGGGCTACTTTATCGCCGGATCCGCGTGATGCTCTGCCTGGACCGTCTCTTGCCAGAATTTGCGCTTACTCGTCTTACCAATACCGGGGTTCATGCTGTTAGTCGGATCATTTTCCCGATAAAAACGTTTGAGCGCGTCCGGAGCTTCATAGAGATGACCGACATTATGCTCGGCGGGATATTGCGCGCCGCGCTGCGCCAGCAAGGCGAGCATCTGCTCCTTCAGGGCGTGCACATCAACCCCTTTTTTAACAATGTAATCCTGATGGAAGACGTGGCACATAAAGTGGCCGTAATAGAGCTTGTGTACCAGCTGGCTATCAATCTCTGGCGGCAGGTGCTCAAACCACTCGGTGTCATTACGGCGCAGGGCAATATCGAGCGCCAGAATATCCTCCACCTCATCGGCATGCACCGCCTGGTAGCGGATCGCGGCCCCGGCGGCAGCGAAACGGTGCAGAAACGCTTTGCTCCCCTCCTCCGGCGTACAGACAAAGAACTCCCCATCAGCGTCAGCAAAAAAGGCCTTTAGCCACTTTTGCGCCTCATCAATACCGCCGCCGGACATCTTCAGCAGCAGGTGATGCTCATACTTATCGCGCCACTCCTTCATGCGGGAGGGGAGATGTGAGGGGAAGAGACCACTGATTTTTTGCAATGAGCGATCGATAAAGTGCGCTTTAAACAGCGTTGCTTTATCAAGCAGTGCGTCGGTGCGCCCTTTGATAGTGAAAAAGAGCGGCATCTTGTCGGTGCCGAGCTTGTCGATCATCAGGAAGGTGTCTTTGCCATAGCGCTCGGCGATATCGTAAATATCGCGGTGCATATACTCCCCGGCGACCGGCAGATGGTCAAAATTGGCCAGAATATGGCGGCGGATCTCCGTCAATACCGCAGTCTGGTTGGTGCCGATATAGAACACCTGCTGGCGCGCTTCTGCCGGGAAGGTGTCGAGACGCACGGCGAACACCGCCAGCTTGCCCGCGCAGCCGGAGGATTCAAACAGGCGGTCGGGGTCGGCGTTATAGCGCGCCGGGGTTTCTGCTTCAACGTCGCGAACGCGGTTGATGTAATCATGATCGTGTCCGTGGCGCTGGTCGTGAAGCACATCGCTGGGATTGATACGATCGTCATCCAGTTTGCCGAGGATCTGCTCCGGCGTTTCGCCAAGCTTGATGCCGAGGTGATTAACCAGCTGCAGGCGGCCCTGATCGTCAATGCGCGCAAACAGCGACATCTCGGTGTAGGCCGGGCCGCGCTGCACCAGCGATCCGCCGGAGTTATTGCAGATACCGCCAATCACCGACGCGCCGATGCAGGACGATCCAATCACCGAGTGCGGCTCGCGTCCCAGCGGTTTCAGGGCTTTTTCCAGCGAGTAGAGCGTGGTGCCGGGATAAGCCAGTACCTGCTCGCCATTATCCAGCAGGTGCAGTTTGTCGAGGCGCAGGGTGCTGATAATCACGATATCGCGGTCGTAATCATTGCCGTTCGGCGTCGATCCTTCCGTCAGGCCGGTATTCGCCGCCTGCATGAGAATAATTTTGTCGGCGATCACGCAGGCATTGAGAACGCGCCATAATTCAACCAGCGTGCCGGGAAAGACCACCGCCAGCGCGTCGCCCTGGCCGGAGCGGAAGCCTTTACGGTAGCGGGCGGTTTTGGCCGGTTCGGTAAGCAGGTGAGAGGCACCCACCAGACGTTTGAGTTCGTTAATGAAAGGGTTATTTGAATGAGTCACGATCCACTCCTTGTGGCGAAGCATGAATAAAAAGGATGCTCTGCTTCACGCCGGTTGCAGGCTGCGTGAATGATGTTGTGAATATTTCGTTACTAATGTTAGCTCCAGAGGATGCCCGAAGGGGAGCGAATTAACACAAAAATCAGAGCCTGGCGCTGCAAGACGTGCCAGGATTATGGCACACTGCGTTTTTCCGCGGCCCGTTACCGCGGTTTTTGCTGAAAATACAAGAGAGTAAACGACATGAAATGGCTATGTTCTGTAGGTGTCGCTGTGAGCCTTGCGCTGCAACCCGCGCTGGCCGAAGAGATGATCGCTAACCATCCTTTGACGCCGCAAGCCAGGGACGCCTTTGTCACTGACCTGCTTAAAAAGATGACCGTGGATGAAAAAATAGGCCAGCTGCGCCTGATAAGCGTCGGGCCGGATAACCCGAAAGAGGCGATCCGCGAGATGATTAAAGCAAGCCAGGTCGGGGCGATTTTCAACACCGTCACCCGCCAGGACATTCGCGCCATGCAGGACCAGGCGATGCAGCTCAGCCGCCTGAAAATTCCTCTCTTCTTTGCCTACGATGTGGTGCACGGGCAGCGCACCGTTTTCCCTATCAGCCTCGGTCTCGCCTCCAGCTTTAACCTCGACGCGGTGAAAACCGTCGGCCGCGTCTCCGCTTATGAAGCCGCCGATGATGGCCTGAACATGACCTGGGCGCCGATGGTCGACGTCTCGCGCGATCCGCGCTGGGGACGCGGCTCGGAAGGTTTCGGGGAAGATACCTTTTTGACCGCCGAAATGGGCCGCACCATGGTAGAGGCGATGCAGGGCAAAAGCCCGGCGGATCGCTACTCGGTGATGACCAGCGTGAAACACTTCGCCGCCTATGGCGCAGTGGAGGGCGGTAAAGAGTACAACACCGTCGACATGAGCCCGCAGCGCCTGTTCAACGACTATATGCCGCCCTACAAAGCGGCGCTCGACGCCGGCAGCGGCGGGGTGATGGTAGCGCTTAACTCTTTGAACGGCACACCGGCTTCATCCGATTCATGGCTGCTTAAAGATCTGCTGCGCGATGAGTGGGGCTTTAAAGGCATCACCATTTCCGATCACGGCGCGATTAAGGAGCTGATTAAACACGGCACCGCCGCCGATCCGGAAGATGCCGTGCGCGTGGCGCTGAAGTCCGGCATCAACATGAGCATGAGCGACGAGTACTACAGCAAATACCTGCCGGGGCTGATCAAGTCCGGCAAGGTAACGATGGCAGAGCTGGATGACGCCACGCGTCATGTGCTGAACGTCAAATATGATATGGGTCTGTTTAACGATCCCTACAGCCACTTAGGGCCGAAAGAGAGTGACCCGCAGGACACCAACGCCGAAAGCCGTCTGCACCGCAAAGAGGCGCGGGAAGTCGCGCGAGAGAGTATGGTGCTGCTGAAAAACCGACTGGAGACGCTGCCGCTGAAAAAATCGGGCACCGTGGCGGTCATTGGCCCGCTGGCAGACAGTAAGCGTGACTCAATGGGGAGCTGGTCTGCCGCCGGTGTTGCCGATCAGTCGGTCACCGTGCTGACCGGCATTCGCGACGCGCTGAAGGACAAAGGCCAGGTGATCTACGCCAAAGGGGCGAATATCACCAACGATAAAGGTATTGTTGATTTCCTTAACCTCTACGAACCCGCGGTGGTGGTTGATCCCCGCTCTCCGCAGGCGATGATCGATGAAGCCGTGGCTGCGGCGAAGAGATCTGACGTCGTGGTGGCGGTGGTCGGTGAAGCGCAGGGGATGGCGCACGAAGCCTCCAGCCGCACCGACATCACCATTCCGCAGAGCCAGCGCGATCTGATTACCGCCCTGAAAGCGACCGGCAAGCCGCTGGTGCTGGTGCTGATGAACGGGCGTCCGCTGGCGCTGGTGAAAGAGGATCAGCAGGCTGACGCTATCCTTGAAACCTGGTTTGCCGGTACCGAAGGCGGCAACGCCATCGCTGATGTGCTGTTTGGCGACTACAACCCTTCAGGCAAATTGCCGATGTCCTTCCCGCGCTCCGTGGGGCAGATCCCGGTCTACTACAGCCATCTGAATACGGGCCGCCCCTATAATGCCGATAACCCGAACAAATACACCTCGCGCTACTTTGATGAAGCCAACGGCCCGCTCTATCCCTTTGGCTATGGCCTGAGTTACACCACCTTTAACGTGTCGGATGTGAAGATGTCTGCGCCGACGCTGACCCGCGGTGGCAGCGTTGATGCAAGCGTCGAGGTGACCAACACCGGCAAGCGTGAAGGGGCGACGGTGATCCAGATGTATGTGCAGGATGTCACCGCGTCGATGAGCCGCCCGGTGAAACAGCTGCGCGGCTTTAAGAAGGTCAACCTGAAACCGGGCGAGACGCAGACCGTCAGCTTCCCGATCGATGTTGACGCGCTCAAGTTCTGGAACCAGCGCATGAAGTACGACGCCGAGCCGGGCAAGTTCAACGTCTTTATCGGCGTCGACTCTGCCCGCGTCAACCAGGGCGAATTTGAATTAAAGTAACCACTCATCAGGCCGGGCAACCGGCCTTTTTTATTACCCGCTTTACCGTTTCGCACCGCTTCACCTTCGCGTCGCTATTTTTCAGCTACGCTTTTTTCTCAAGCTGCTGATAAGGGCAGTAAAAAAATGAGGGATAAACCATGACACTCAGCCGAAAACTTGCCTGCTCAGTGGCGCTAATGGCCGCCGTAAGCTTACCGTTGCAGGCCGCAGAACCGATCAAAGTGGGATCGAAAATTGATACCGAAGGGGCGCTGCTTGGCAATATCATTTTGCAGGTACTGGAGAGCCACGGTGTAAAAACGGTCAATAAAGTGCAACTCGGCACCACGCCGGTGGTGCGTGGCGCGATTACTTCTGGCGAGCTGGATATCTACCCGGAGTACACCGGCAACGGGGCGTTTTTCTTTAAAGAGGAGAACGATCCGGCATGGAAAAATGCGCAGCAGGGCTACGAGAAGGTGAAAAAACTCGATGCGGAGAAGAACAAGCTTATCTGGCTGACGCCTGCTCCGGCCAATAACACCTGGACTATCGCCGTGCGTCAGGATCTGGCGCAGAAGAACAAACTCGCCTCCCTCGACGATCTCAGCCGTTACCTGAAAGCGGGCGGCGAGTTCAAACTGGCCGCCTCGGCGGAGTTTATTGAGCGTGCCGATGCGCTGCCTGCCTTTGAAAAAGCCTACGGCTTCGATCTGAAACAGGATCAGCTGCTGTCGCTGGCCGGGGGGGATACGGCGGTGACGATCAAAGCGGCGGCCCAGCAAACCTCCGGCGTGAACGCGGCGATGGCCTACGGCACCGACGGGCCGGTGGCGGCGCTCGGCTTGCAGACGTTGAGCGATCCGAAAGGCGTACAGCCGATCTACGCCCCGACGCCGGTGGTGCGTGAAGCGGTGCTGAAAGCCTACCCGGAGCTGGAGAGCTGGCTGAAGCCGGTCTTTGCCAGCCTCGATGAGAAGACCCTGCAGAAGCTGAATGCCAGCATCGCGGTGGAGGGGCTGGATGCGAAGAGAGTCGCAGCGGATTACCTGAAAGAAAAAGGCCTGGTGAAGTAACGCGTGATGGAGGGATCGAGACGCTGCCACAACCGCGTGCTGTTGCTGCTGGTTGTACTGGGAGGGCTGGCGGCGTGGCTGCCGTTTATTAACTATGCGCCAAACCGGCTGGTTTCCGGGGAGGGGCGTGCGCTGTGGCAGCTCTTTAGCGGCCTGTGGCTGCTTGCGCCGGCGCTGCTGCTGATCCTCTGCTTTACGCCGGGGCGCGGGGCGCAGGCGGCAACGCTGCTGCTGGCGGAACTTCTCTTCTGCCTGCTGGTGTGGAGCGCAGGTCGTGCGGCGACGGAGCTTGCCCAGAGCGGTAGCGCGCTGGCCCGCACCTCGCCCGGCAGCGGCTTATGGCTATGGCTGGCGCTCAGCCTGCTGGCCTGTAGCGATGCCATTCGCCGTCTTGTTGCTCACCCGGTATGGCGCTGGTTACTGCATGTGCAGATTTGGCTGCCGCCGCTCTGGCTGCTGCTCAGCGGCGAGCTGGATAACCTCTCGCTGCTGCATGAGTACCGCAACCGCCAGGAGGTATTTGATGATGCGCTGGCGCAGCACTTAACCTTACTGTTCGGCACGTTGCTGCCGGCGTTAGTCATCGGTTTCGCGCTCGGGCTCTGGTGCTATCGCCATCCGGCGCGGCAGGGGCCGGTCTTCACCGCCCTCAATATTATTCAGACTATCCCCTCGGTGGCGCTGTTTGGCCTGTTGATCGCACCGCTCGCCGGGCTGGCGCAGCACTTCCCATGGCTTGCATCTTTAGGCATCGCCGGTACCGGCATCACGCCAGCGCTGATTGCGCTTATTCTCTATGCCCTGTTACCGCTGGTGCGCGGCGTGGTCGCCGGGCTGAACGAGGTTTCCGCCGATGTGCTGGAGAGCGCGCAGGCAATGGGTATGAGCGCTGTACAGCGCTTCTGGCAGGTGCGGATTCCGCTGGCGCTGCCGCTGTTACTGCGTAGCCTGCGGGTCGTGGCGGTGCAGACGGTTGGCATGGCGGTGATCGCCGCGCTGATTGGCGCAGGCGGCTTTGGCGCGCTGGTCTTCCAGGGGCTGCTCAGCAGCGCGCTGGATTTGGTGCTGCTTGGGGTGATCCCGGTTATCGGCCTGGCGGTGGTGATTGACGCCCTGTTTGGCCTCGCCCTCGCGCTGTTGAAGGTAAAACACCATGATTGAATTTCACAACGTTTCCAAAACCTTTGCCGGGCAGCGGGCGGTAAACCAGCTCAATTTGCAGATGAAAACCGGCGCCTTTTCGGTGCTTATCGGTACTTCCGGCTCGGGAAAATCGACCACCCTGAAGATGATTAACCGCCTTGTCGAACACGATGAGGGAACCATCACCTTCGCCGGAGAGGAGATCCGCAGCCTGCCGGTGCTCGAACTGCGCCGCCGCATGGGCTACGCCATTCAGTCGATCGGGCTTTTTCCCCACTGGACGGTCGCGCAGAACATCGCCACGGTGCTGCAACTGCAAAAGTGGTCGCGCGGCAAGCGCGACGCACGGGTGGAAGAGCTGATGGCGCTGCTCGGGCTGGAGCCGGGGCTGCGCGACCGTTTCCCGCACCAGCTTTCCGGCGGGCAGCAGCAGCGTGTCGGCGTCGCCCGCGCGCTGGCCGCCGACCCGGAAGTGCTGCTGATGGATGAACCCTTCGGCGCGCTCGACCCCGTTACCCGCAGCGCTCTGCAACAGGAGATGGTGCGCATACATCGCCTGCTCGGGCGCACCATCGTGCTGGTGACCCATGATATTGATGAAGCGCTGCAGTTAGCCGATCACCTGGTATTGATGGATGGCGGCAACGTCGTCCAGCAGGGGACACCGCTGGAGATGCTGACCGCGCCGCAAAGTGGTTTTGTGCGCGAGTTTTTTGGCCGCAGCGAGCTGGGCGTGCGCCTGCTCTCCCTGCGCCAGGTGCGCGACTATCTGCGTAACGAACCGGTCAGCCACGGCGAACCGTTGCAGGCGCAAATGAGCCTGCGTGAGGCACTCTCAGCCTTTGTCGCCCAGCGCTGCGAGGTGTTGCCGGTGCAGGATGCCAACGGGCAGCCCTGCGGCAGCCTCCATTTTCGCGATCTGTTACACGGGGAGGTGGGGCGTGAAAAGAGTGCGTGACCCGCTGCTCTGGCTGCTGGCGTTGTTTATCGCGCTGCTATTCGGGATGCCCCATAGCGCGCCGCTGTTTAGCGCACTCTTTCCGCAACTCCCGCGCCCGGTCTATTTGCAAGAGAGTTTTGTCGCGCTGACGATGGCCCACTTCTCGCTGGTGGCGCTCTCAAGCGTTATTGCGGTAGCCATTGGTATGGGGGTTGGCATTGCCGTAACGCGGCCCGGCGGGCACGAGTTTCGTCCGCTGGCAGAAACCATCGCCGCTGTCGGGCAGACTTTTCCGCCGGTCGCGGTGCTGGCAATTGCGGTGCCGGTGATGGGGTTTGGCACAGCGCCTGCGATTATTGCGCTGGTGCTCTATGGTGTGCTGCCGGTTTTACAAGGAACGCTGGCGGGCATCGCTGCGGTTCCGGCAAGCGTAGAGAGCGTGGCGCAGGGGATGGGGATGAGCGGCTGGCAGCGGTTAAGCAAAGTGGAACTGCCGCTGGCCGCACCGCTGATTGTCGCCGGGGTTCGCACCTCGGTGATTATCAATATCGGTACGGCAACCATCGCCTCTACGGTCGGGGCAAGCACGCTGGGAACGCCGATCATCATCGGCCTGAGCGGGTTTAATACGGCCTATATTGTGCAGGGGGCAGTGCTGGTGGCGCTGGCGGCCATCATTGTTGACAGGGGATTTGAACGGCTGACGCTGCGGCTCAACCGGCACCGCCGCGCACGATAAATGAATAACCAGCCAGCATTACGCCACCGATCCCGCCGATGGCCATCAGCAGAAAGATCGCGATGACAAGAATTTTACCAGACTTCATCTCAGGCTCCTTTAAAGTGAGGCCGGCATTATAAAGGCATTGTGAGTTGTTAATGAAACATTAAATGCCGAGAAGCCACACCTGATGCCCGGACTCCTGCCAGGCTTGCAGCTGCTGCTGCTGCGCAGGAGAGGGGGATTCGCCGCACCACACCAGCAGCATCTGGCCTTTGAACATCTCCGGGTGAAACTGGGTGAAAGGGTGCGCAAGAATGCCGACCTGCCACTCCTGCTGGCTGGCGATCCAGCCTTCGATCCACATCCGCGTGCTGTCCTGCACGTCCCAGCCTACTACCAGCGCCGGGCGGCCATGGGTCTGCTGCCGCGATGCCGATAAGTTCCCGGCAATCAGGCTAATCAGAATGCCATCCAGCAGACTCAGCTTCGCCAGGTAGGCGGGGCGCGTGCCCTGCAACCGAGCGCGTACAGGGTTGATCAGATGGTGCGCCAGCGTCTTTGCCGGATGGTCGCGCATCAGTTCGCTTAGCCACTGCTGAAGGGTGTGACTCTCTCTTTTTTGCAGCAGGTGTAATGCGCGCTCCTGATGGCTAAGCCAGACGTCGTGGCGCTTGTCGCTGCTGTTCGCCAGCAGGGCCTGGACTTTACTGACCTGCACGCCCGATTCAACCCAGCGCTGAATTTCACGGATACGATCGATGTCCGCCTCGGTAAAGAGCCGGTGGCCGCCATCCGTGCGTTGCGGGGTTAACAAACCGTAGCGGCGTTGCCACGCACGCAGTGTGACGGGGTTGATATCGCATAACAGAGCAACTTCACCAATCGTGTAAAGTGCCATGATCTCTCCTTTGCTTCCCGAATGCCGATGTAACTGTAGCCCTTATTTAGGTTTGAAAACAACAACCTTAACGAAGTGTTTACTCTTTGTTCATAACTGCCTATACCCTGGCACAATATGTGATTGAGAGCACGAATTTCTCTTTTTTTAACGCCTGACGAAGAAACCGCTGCCGACTCGCTGTATGTTACGCGCTTTATGTGATGCGGTGTGGCGGATATGTACGAGTTCAATCTGGTGTTGCTGCTGCTTCAGCAGATGTGTGTATTTCTGGTGATCGCCTGGCTGATGAGCAAAACGCGCCTCTTTATCCCGCTGATCCAGGTCACTGTGCGCCTGCCGCACAAGCTGCTCTGTTACGTCACCTTCTCCATTTTCTGCATTCTCGGCACTTATTTCGGCCTGCACATTGAAGACTCTATCGCCAACACCCGCGCGATTGGCGCGGTGATGGGCGGCCTGCTCGGAGGCCCGCTGGTCGGCGGGCTGGTGGGGCTCACCGGCGGGCTGCACCGCTACTCAATGGGCGGCATGACCGCGCTGAGCTGCATGTTCTCAACCTTTATCGAAGGGCTGCTCGGTGGGCTGGTGCACAGTTTTCTTATCAAACGCGGGCGCACCGACCGCGTGTTTAACCCCTTTACCGCCGGGGCAGTCACCTGCGTGGCGGAGCTATTACAGATGGTGATCATCCTGCTGATTGCCCGCCCCTTCGAAAGCGCGCTGCATTTAGTGCAGAGCATCGCCGCGCCGATGATGGTGACCAATACCGTCGGCGCGGCGCTCTTTATGCGCATCCTGCTTGATAAGCGCGCAATGTTTGAAAAATACACCTCGGCCTTTTCCGCTACGGCGCTGAAAGTGGCAGCCTCCACCGAAGGCATTCTGCGCCAGGGGTTTAATGAAGAGAACAGCATGAGGGTGGCGCAGGTGCTCTATCAGGAGCTGGATATCGGCGCGGTGGCGATCACCGATCGCGAGCGGCTGCTGGCCTTTACCGGCGCGGGGGACGACCACCATCTGCCGGGGCGGCCCATCTCCTCTGTCTGGACGCAGCGGGCGATTGAGACCGGCGAAGTGGTCTATGCCGATGGTAATGAGGTGCCGTACCGCTGCTCGCTTCACCCGCAGTGCAAACTGGGCTCGACGCTGGTGATCCCGCTGCGCGGTGAAAATCAGCGCGTGGTCGGTACCATCAAACTTTATGAGGCGAAAAACCGCCTCTTTAGCTCCATCAACCGCACGCTGGGGGAGGGGATTGCGCAGCTGCTCTCGGCGCAGATCCTCGCCGGGCAGTATGAGCGGCAAAAAGCGCTCCTCACCCAATCGGAGATCAAACTTCTGCATGCGCAGGTCAACCCGCACTTCCTGTTTAATGCGCTCAACACCATTAAAGCGGTGATCCGCCGTGACGGCGATGAGGCCGGGCTGCTGGTGCAGTATCTCTCGACCTTTTTTCGTAAGAACTTGAAACGTCCCGCAGAAATCGTCACCCTTGCGGATGAGATTGAGCATGTGAATGCCTATCTGCAGATCGAAAAAGCGCGTTTTCAGTCGCGATTGCAGATAAGGCTTGAGGTGCCGGAAGCGCTGGCGCACCTACATTTGCCCGCCTTCACGCTGCAACCGATTGTCGAAAACGCGATTAAACATGGCACGTCTCAGCTGCTGGGCGTGGGCGAGATCACCCTGCGTGCCAGCCAGCAGGCGCAGCATCTGATCCTGGATATTGAGGATAACGCCGGGCTTTATCAGCCGAAAAAGGACGCCGGTGGCTTAGGGATGAGTCTCGTCGATAAGCGGCTGCGCGCCCGTTTTGGTGACGAGTGCGGCATCAGCATCGCCTGCGAGCCGGATCTTTTTACCCGCATTACCTTACGACTCCCTCTGGAGGAAGAGGCATGTTAAGAGTGCTGATTGTTGATGACGAACCGCTGGCGCGGGAAATGTTGCGCAGCCTGCTACAGGAAGAGCGCGATATTGAGGTGGTGGGTGAGTGCGGTAACGCCATTGAAGGGATTGGCGCGGTGCATACACTGCGCCCGGACGTGCTGTTCCTTGATATCCAGATGCCGCGCATCAGCGGGCTGGAGATGGTCGGCATGCTCGACCCCGACAACCGGCCCTATGTCGTTTTTCTCACCGCTTTTGATGAGTATGCGGTGCAGGCATTTGAAGAGCACGCCTTTGACTACCTGCTTAAACCTATTGAAACGCAACGGCTTAAGAAGACTCTCAACCGTTTACGTCACGATCGCGGTATGCAGGATGTGTCGCTGCTGGCGGAAAATCAGCAGCCGCTGAAGTTTATCCCCTGCACCGGCCACAGCCGCATCTGGTTATTGCAAATGGAGGAGGTGGCGTTTGTCAGCAGCCGGATGAGCGGCGTCTATGTGACCAGCCACGAAGGCAAAGAGGGCTTTACCGAGCTGACGCTGCGCACGCTGGAGAGCCGCACGCCGCTGGTGCGCTGCCACCGGCAATATCTTGTCAATATGGCCTTCCTTAAGGAGATCCGCCTTGAGGATAATGGCCAGGCCGAGCTGCTGCTGCGCGATGGGCTGACGGTGCCGGTGAGTCGACGCTATCTGAAAAATTTAAAAGAGGCGTTGGGGTTGTAAATTCCTGCGCGATGCCTACACTGCGCGCTGGTTCATCATTTCGGAAAGAGACATGCTAAATAACGATATCCTGCGCAGCCTGCGTTACACCCTGCAGGTCGACAACACCGCGCTGGTGCGCATTCTGGCGCTGGCGGACACTGAAGTCACGGCTGAACAGCTGGTTCCGTGGCTGCGTAAAGAGGATGAGGACGGGTATAAACCGTGCCCGGATATTGTGCTGTCGGCGTTTCTTAATGGGCTGATTTATGAAAAGCGCGGCAAAGATGAGAGCGCGCCGCCGCTCGCCATGGAGCGCAAGATCAACAACAACATCGTGCTGAAGAAGCTGCGTATCGCCTTCTCCTTAAAGACCGACGATATTCTGGCGATCCTCACCGAGCAGCAGTTCCGCGTCTCGATGCCGGAAATCACCGCAATGATGCGCTCCCCGGAGCATAAGAATTTCCGCGAATGCGGCGACCAGTTTTTGCGCTACTTCCTGCGCGGGCTGGCGGTACGCGGTCAGAAGCCGAAGAGTTAACCCGATTTTTAGCCCATAAAAAAACCGCATACACGTGAGGTGATGCGGTTTAATTAGCCCGGCAGCACTCTGTGCTACCGGGCAGTGAACGGCTTATTTCACTTCTTTAAAGCCGCGCGCTTTCAGCAACTCTTCGGACTGCTTCATGCTGATTTTACCGTTAACAGTACCGGTAAACTCAGAACCCTGCAGGCTGTTCAGCTGAGCGAAGTCCACTTCGTTGTAATCGACTTCCAGCGTCTCCTGAGCATAGGTCTCTTCATACGCTACGCTCTCTTTCACCCCTTTCACGCTCTGGTATTTTTTGCTGATCGGATCCAGAACTTTCATCGCTTCTTCTTTGGTTTTCGCACCAATCGAGGAGTATTCGATTTTGTTCTTCGCGGTCTGACGCTCTACTTCATCACCCTTGTAGTAGTAAGTCAGCGTCACTTCCGTGCCGCCCGTCGCCCAGGTAAAAGTTTTGCTCTCTTCTTTATCACCACAGCCGGTCAGGCCAACAACTAAAGCGACAGAAAAGAGTGCTGCAATGATTTTGCTGAATTTCACGATAATCCCCTATTTTCCATGTGAGGTAATGTTTTGTAAGACTGCGTATAACAGTATAGAAAAAGGCGCTGAATTCAGCGCCTTATTTTTTTATTTAACTTGCTGGCCCGCTTTTGCACCGCTATCGGGGCTTAACAGGAAGATATCGCTGCCGCCAGGACCGGCAGCCATCACCATCCCTTCAGAGATGCCAAAACGCATTTTGCGCGGCGCGAGGTTGGCAACCATCACCGTCAGGCGGCCAATCAGCGCGCCCGGATCGGGGTAAGCGGAGCGAATGCCGGAGAAGACGTTGCGTTTTTCACCGTCGAGATCGAGCGTCAGGCGCAGCAGCTTATCTGAGCCTTCAACAAACTCGGCGTTCTCAATCAGCGCCACGCGCATATCGACTTTGGCGAAATCGTCAAAGCTGATGGTCTCCTGGATGGGGTTGTCAGCCAGCTCGCCCGTTGCCGGTGCGGCAGCGGCTTTCACTTCCTCTTTTGATGCCTCGACCAGCGCGTCGACCTGTTTCATCTCGATGCGGTTATAAAGCGCTTTAAACGGATTTACTTTATGGCCGAGCAGCGGTTCGTTAATCGCATCCCACGTCAGCGTGGTGTTAAGGAACGCTTCGGTGCGTGCAGCCAGCGACGGCAGAACGGGCTTCAGCCAGGTCATCAGGACGCGGAACAGGTTGATACCCATTGAGCAGATCGCCTGCAGATCGGCATCGCGACCCTCCTGCTTCGCGACAACCCACGGAGCTTGCTCATCAACATAGCGGTTCGCCACGTCGGCGAGCGCCATGATTTCGCGCACCGCTTTACCAAACTCGCGGCTCTCCCACGCGCTGCCAATTGCAGCGGCGGCGTCGGTGAAGGTTTTGTAAAGCGCCGGATCGGCCAGCTCTGACGCCAGCACGCCGTCGAAGCGTTTAGCGATAAAGCCCGCGTTACGCGAAGCCAGGTTCACCACTTTGTTAACGATGTCGGCGTTTACGCGCTGGACAAAATCCTCCAGGTTGAGGTCGATATCATCAATGCGCGAGGAAAGCTTCGCGGTGTAGTAGTAGCGCAGGCTGTCGGCATCGAAATGGTTCAGCCAGGTGCTGGCTTTAATAAAGGTGCCGCGCGATTTGGACATCTTCGCGCCGTTAACCGTTACATAGCCGTGCACAAACAGGTTGGTCGGCTTGCGGAAACCGCTGCCTTCCAGCATCGCCGGCCAGAAGAGGCTGTGGAAATAGACGATATCTTTACCGATAAAGTGATAGAGCTCAGCGTCGGAATCCTTCTTCCACCAGTCGTCAAAGTTGAGATCGTCGCGTTTGTCGCACAGGTTTTTGAACGAGCCCATGTAGCCAATCGGCGCATCCAGCCAGACGTAGAAATATTTGCCCGGCGCGCCCGGAATTTCGAAGCCGAAGTAGGGCGCATCGCGGGAGATATCCCACTGTTGCAGACCGGACTCGAACCACTCCTGCATTTTGTTCGCCACCTGCTCCTGCAGCGCGCCGCTGCGGGTCCACGCCTGCAGCATTTCGCTGAACGACGGAAGGTCGAAGAAGAAGTGTTCGGAATCACGCATTTCCGGCGTCGCACCGGAGACCACCGACTTCGGCTCAATCAGCTCGGTCGGGCTGTAGGTCGCGCCGCACACTTCGCAGTTATCGCCATACTGATCCGCCGCTTTACATTTCGGGCAGGTGCCCTTTACAAAGCGGTCCGGCAGGAACATGCCTTTTTCCGGATCGTAGAGCTGAGAGATGGTGCGGTTTTTGATAAACCCGTTCTCTTTCAGACGGGTATAGATAAGCTCGGCCAACTCGCGGTTCTCATCGCTGTGCGTTGAGTGGTAGTTGTCGTAGCTGATGTCGAAGCCAGCAAAATCGGTCTGATGCTCCTGACTCATTTCGCCAATCATCTGCTCCGGGGTGATCCCCAGCTGCTGTGCTTTCAGCATAATCGGCGTGCCGTGGGCATCGTCCGCGCAGATGAAGTTGACCTGGTGGCCGCGCATTCGCTGGTAACGGACCCAGACATCAGCCTGGATGTGCTCCAGCATATGGCCGAGGTGGATGGAGCCGTTGGCGTACGGCAGCGCGCACGTTACCAGAATTTTCTTCGCGACTTGAGTCATAGTTGGCATTACATCTTCTTGAGAAAAAGGGGTTCCGATATTACCAAACCGCATCGATCTGCGCCAAGCGATAAGGGCATTAATCCATAAATGGATAATTATTCCCTTTGGGGTAAACTTGAGCGCTACAAATGTCGTTTTCAGAACAACTACAAAGGAGTCGGGATGAGTTCGCAATCCCAGGCCAAATCCCCGGAAGCCTTACGGGCTATTGTCACCGGGACGCTGGCCGATTTTCAGCACCCCACCCTCAAACATAACCTGACAGCGCTGAAAGCTGTCCACCATGTTGCATGGCTGGATGAGACCCTGCATGTCGAGCTGCTGATGCCGTTCGTCTGGGCCAGCGCCTTCGAAGAGCTGAAAGCTCAGTGCAGCGCCGAGCTGCTGCGTCTCACCGGCGCGCGCGCCATCGACTGGAAGCTGTCGCACAATATCGCCACCCTGAAGCGGGTGAAAAATCAGCCGGGCGTTAACGGCGTGAAGAATATTATCGCCGTCAGCTCCGGCAAGGGCGGGGTAGGGAAATCCTCTACTGCCGTCAACCTTGCGCTGGCGCTGGCTGCGGAAGGGGCGAAAGTCGGTATTCTCGATGCCGATATCTATGGCCCGTCGATCCCGATGATGCTGGGCGCGGAGAATGAGCGTCCAACCTCACCAGACGGCACGCACATGGCACCGATTATTGCCCACGGCCTGGCGACCAACTCAATTGGTTACCTGGTGACGGATGATAATGCGATGGTGTGGCGCGGGCCGATGGCCAGCAAAGCGCTGCTGCAGATGTTGCAGGAGTCAATGTGGCCGGACCTCGACTATCTGGTGCTCGATATGCCGCCAGGCACCGGCGATATTCAGCTGACGCTGGCGCAAAATATTCCGGTGACCGGCGCGCTGGTGGTGACCACCCCGCAGGATATCGCGCTGATTGATGCCAAAAAAGGTATCGTCATGTTCGAGAAAGTGGAAGTGCCGGTGCTCGGTATCGTGGAGAACATGAGCATGCATATTTGCAGCAACTGTGGTCACCATGAGCCGATTTTCGGCACCGGCGGTGCAGAGAAGCTGGCGGAGAAGTATCACACCCAGCTGCTGGGCCAGATGCCGCTGCATATCTCGCTGCGTGAAGATCTTGATAAGGGTACGCCGACGGTGGTCAGCCGCCCGGAGAGCGAATTCACCGCCATCTACCGCAACCTTGCCGGCCGTGTAGCCGCCCAGCTCTACTGGCAGGGTGAGATCATTCCCGGTGAGATCGCGTTCCGCGCGGTGTGATTGAAGGTGCCGGATGGTGCTCGCCATCCGGACTCCGTTGTTTCAGGTCGTCCCTTTCTGTAGGCCGGATAAGCGGTACGCGCCATCCGGCATTATTCCCGCGGCAACATTGCCTGATGGCGGCTTCGCCTTATCAGGCCTACGAAATGACAAAACCCGTGTCGCTTAGCCGTCATTTCTCTCAACAGGCAAACCTACTTCAACACATAGTGCATCAGCACATAATCCCCTTGCGGGGAGACGCCTTTGGCCTCAACGCGCCAGCCGTGGCGCTGATAAAAGTCGAGCGCCGTGTTATTGCGCAGCAAACACTTCAGCGCGCCGGTGCTGGTAAAGGTGCTCTGCACGTGCTTAAGCAGCGCACTGCCCACCCCTCTGCCCTGAAAGGCAGGGTCGATAAACAAGTTATGCAGGAAGTTGTCGTTCTCCAGGACCGATGCGAACCCTATCCGATGCCCATCCTCTTCCGCTACCCAAATCACCTCTCCCAGTGTCGCGGAGTCAAAATCTTCCAGAGCCCAGTCGCGGCTGTCGAGCCAGGTCCAGCCTTCTTTACGGGCATGCAGATACAGGGTACGCAGAAACGGCCTGTCACTCTCCTGCCAGCGGCGGATAATCACAGGCGCTCCCGGTTAACGATGATAGAAAATGTCGCCATTGTAGGCTTTGAGGATTTTGCCGTCGGCATCGGTGATTAACACGTAGTTGCCGCCCATGTAGGTCCAGTGGCTACCGGCATCCGGCGCGGGAAGGTTACGTAACTTCCACTGTTTGATGTTGTAATCGTCGCTGCGGTACATCTCCGGCACCGTGTCGCCAATGGTGAATTTGGTAAAGTCGGCAACAAACTCTTTCACTTCAAACGACTGTGTGCCGCCTGCAGGCGCTGTCGCGGGCGGTGTTTCAGCATAGGTTGCCGAAGCCGTTGCCAGCAGTGCACCCAGAAGCATCATTTTTGTTTTACGCATACTCTCTCCAGGTTGTTCTTATACATTTCACGTAGTTGCATAAATAGCACGACATCATTGCCGTTTACAGACAGCGGAGCAACCAGCAAAAAATAACGCTTTGGTAAAAAGTGTAAGCAAACCCAGGAAAAAGCAGTGCGGGCGAAGAGGGAATTTTCCTCTCCGCCCGGCAGGTTTGGGAGTAATCCTGGCAGGATCAGCCCACAAACCCCTCCAGCACGATTTTGCCCACCGCGCGCTGGCTCTCAAGCAATGCGTGGGCTTTACGTAAGTTAGCCGCGGTGATTGCACCGCCATGCTCGCCGAGGGTGGTTTTCAGCACGCCGCTGTCGATCAGCTCCGCGACCCGCGTCAGCAGCTGGTGTTGAGCAATCATATCGTCGGTGGTGAACATCGAACGGGTAAACATAAACTCCCAGTGCAGCGAGAGGCTCTTCGCTTTCAGCGGCATGGCATCAAGGCTGTCGGGATCGTCGATCAGCGCCAGCTTGCCCTGCGGTTTGAGGGCGTTAATCAGCTGTTGATAGTGATCCTGCGTATTGGTCAGGCTGGCAACATGCGTCACCTCTTTGATGCCGATCCGCGCCAGCTCTTCGGTCAGCGGTTTGCTGTGGTCAATCACATGGTGCGCGCCGCGATCTTTCACCCACTGCTGGCTGGCGGGGCGCGACGCGGTGCCGATCACCGTCATGCGGGTGAGCTGGCGCGCCAGCTGCGTCAGAATCGAGCCGACACCGCCCGCGGCGCCGACAATCAGCAGCACATCGCCGTCGTTGCCATTTTCTTTTACGCCGAGGCGGTCAAACAGCAGCTCCCAGGCCGTGATTGCCGTCAGGGGCAGGGCGGCGGCAGAGGCGTTATCAAGCGAGGCGGGTTTGCGCGCCACAATACGCTCATCTACCAGCTGATACTCGCTGTTGCTCCCCGGACGGGTTAACGCTCCGGCGTACCACACTTCATCGCCCGGCTGGAACAGGGTAACTGACTCGCCGACCTCCTTTACTACGCCTACCGCATCCCAGCCGAGGACGCGCGGTGTATCGGCATTAAAACCGGCGCGCACTTTGGTATCCACCGGGTTAACGGAGATGGCTTTCACTTCCACCAGCAGATCGTGGCCGCTGGCTTGCGGTTGCGGCAGGTCGATATCGGTGAGGGCATCGAGGTTGCTGCCGCCAGCGGCGGCGCGGGTAATGGCGATGGCTTTCATAACAGGCTCCGTTTTATTGGGTTTTCATCACTACCGGTAAGGGTAGACAACCCAGCTTTGATGAAAAACCCGCAAAATGGAGCAGCACTTATCGCTCCCGAGTGAAAATAGAGTGCCGGATGGCGGCTCTGCCTTCTCCGGCCTGGGCGTTACATATCGTGGTTGGGTACCGGGATGTCGGCGCTGACGCGCTGATCCTGCTCGTCAAAGATCATGCAGTGGCGGCTGTCGAAGGCGAGGGCGATCTTCTGCCACGGGCGGAAATGCACATCCCCCGGCAGCAAAATTTTAATATTGTCGTGGCCATAACATTGACCAAACAGATAGGTGTTATTGCCCAGCCGCTCCACCACTTCGCACTGAAACTCCAGCGGCACGCCGCCCGTCATCTCTGTTGCGAGGTGCTCCGGGCGAATGCCGAGCGTAATGGCCGCGCCCACCTCCAGCGGTGAGGTGGTGATGCCGAGTGTCAACTGGTGGCCCTGCGCAAGAGCAATAGTCACTTCTCCCGGCTGCCACTGACTTACCGTAGCAGGTAAAAAGTTCATCTTCGGTGAGCCGATAAAGCCGGCGACGAATTTGTTTTTTGGGTTGTAGTAGAGCGACATCGGCGAGCCCATCTGCTCAACGTTGCCGTAGTTCATCACCACGATTTTGTCCGCCAGCGTCATCGCTTCCACCTGGTCATGCGTAACATAAACCATGGTGGTTTTCAGCTCCTGGTGCAGGCGGGCAATGTGCAGCCGCATCTCGACGCGCAGCTCGGCATCAAGGTTAGAGAGGGGCTCATCGAACATAAAGACGCGCGGATTACGCACAATCGCACGGCCGATGGCGACGCGCTGGCGCTGGCCGCCGGAGAGCTGCTTCGGTTTGCGATCCAGCAGGTGGCTCAACTGCAGCGTTTTCGCCACCATCTCCACCTGGCGGCGGATCTCCTCTTTCGGCACTTTGTTCACTTTCAGCCCGTAGCCCATGTTCTCTGCCACGGTCATATGGGGGTAGAGCGCATAGGACTGGAACACCATCGAGACACCGCGATGGGCGGGCGCGACATCATTCATCACTTCGTCGCCAATCAGCACTTCGCCTTCGCTCACCTCCTCCAGCCCGGCAATCATGCGCAGCATGGTTGATTTCCCGCAGCCGGAGGGGCCGACAAACACCGCAAACTCGCCATCATCAATCGACAGATTGACATTGTTCAGCGTCACCGTGTCGCCAAATCGCTTAGTGACATTTCTCAGTCGTATATTGGACATCAACGTTCCCCGAATGTAGTAGCCGTTACTGGCCGTTTGTCAGCTGTTTTGTTTTACGTATAACAATCAGGAGACAGTGCTGCTCAACGGCGAAAAATCATGGTCTGACTATAACTTCCACGGATTTAGCGCCCTATACTCAATTTTCATTTCTGTAACATTGGTCACATAACGCAACGTTTATTCTCGTTTTATCACTGCGTAAAGCGTAGCGTATAACAAATCCGATAAGGAGAATGAATACGTCTTAAGCCCTGCAATATCAGGTGGTTTGCCGCAGCAGTGACCTGATGATGCGCCATAAAAACCATGAAATTGTTATACCTTGACATGAGGTTGATAATGAAAAAGAAGACCCTTACCGCACTGATCCTGACAACGCTTGCCGCCGGGCAGCTTGTCGGCCTGCAGGCGCACGCCGCCGCACAGCAACTCAATGTCTGGGAAGACATTAAAAAATCGGCGGGCATCCAGGATGCGGTGCGCGATTTTGAGCAGAAATATAACGTCAACGTTAACGTGCAGGAGATGCCCTACGCGCAGCAGCTGGAAAAACTCCGTCTCGATGGCCCGGCGGGCATCGGCCCGGATGTGCTGGTGATCCCCAATGATCAGTTGGGCGGCGCGGTTGTGCAAGGGCTGCTCACCCCCCTGAATCTGGACAAAGAAAAGGTTGACGCCTTTACGCCCGCCTCCATCAACGCTTTCCGCCTCGACAACACCCTGTATGGCGTGCCGAAAGCAGTGGAGACGCTGGTGCTGATCTACAACAAAGATCTTATCGACAAGCCGCTGCAAAGCCTGCCGGAGTGGCTCGACTACTCGAAAAAACAGCGCGCGCAGAATAAATATGGCCTGCTGGCGAAGTTCGATCAGATTTACTACAGCTGGGGCGCTATTGGCCCGATGGGCGGCTATCTGTTCGGGAAAAACGACAAGGGCGGCTATAACCCGCAGGATATTGGCCTCAATAAACCCGGCGCGGTGGAAGCGGTGACCTTCCTGAAAAACTTCTATGCCGAAGGGGTATTCCCGTCGGGCATCCTCGGTGATAACGGCCTTAACGCCATCGATTCGCTGTTTACCGAGAAAAAAGCGGCGGCGGTGATCAATGGCCCGTGGGCGTTCCAGCCCTACGAAGCCGCCGGCATCAACTACGGCGTCGTGCCGCTGCCAACGCTGCCGGATGGCAAACCGATGAGCTCCTTCCTCGGCGTGAAGGGCTATGTCGTCTCTACCTGGAGCAAAGACAAAGCGCTGGCGCAGCAATTTATCGAATTTATTAACCAGCCGCAGTACGTGAAGACGCGCTATCTCGCCACCCGCGAAATTCCGGCGCAGAAAGCGATGATTGACGATCCGGTGATTAAAAACGACGAGAAGGCGAGCGCCGTGGCGGTGCAGGCTGCACGCGCAACCGCAATGCCGGGCATTCCGGAGATGGGGGAAGTGTGGGGCCCGGCGAACGCCGCGCTGGAGCTGAGCCTGACCGGTAAACAGGCGCCGCAGGCGGCGCTGGATGCCGCCGCCAAACAGATCCAGATGCAGGTCGAAGCGATGCAGGCCAGTAACCAGTAACCGCATGTTGGTGCAGAAACGGGAGGGCGACCTCCCGTTGTCGAAAAGGAGTCGTACGTGATTATCAGTCCCAGCGAACATTTTGCCAAAGCGCCCGGCGCAGGGCGTCACGCGTGGTGCGGGCTGCTGTTGGCCATCGTGCCGGGCTTTGGCCAGTTCTACCATCGCCAGTGGCTGAAAGGCCTTATCTTTCTGCTGCTGCTGGCGAGTTTTACCGGCATCTTCTCTGATTTTTTGCGCGAAGGGGTGTGGGGCTTATACACCCTTGGCGAAGAGGTGCCGCGCGATAACTCCATCTTCCTGCTGGCAGAGGGGATCATCAGCGTGCTGATTATCGCCTTTGGCCTGATGGTGTGGGGGCTCTCAATGCGCGATGCGTGGCTGAATGGCAAAAAGCGCGATGCCGGTAAGCCGCTCAACAGCGTGCGCAAGCAGTACCAGATGCTGCTCAGCGACGGCTTCCCCTACCTGATGATTAGCCCAGGCTTTATCCTGCTGGTGTTCGTGGTGATTTTCCCGATCCTCTTCGGCTTCGCCATCGCCTTTACCAACTACAACCTCTACCACACGCCGCCTGCCAAACTGGTTGACTGGGTTGGGTTAAAGAACTTCATCAATATTTTCACCCTGTCGATCTGGCGCTCAACCTTCTTTGACGTGCTGCAGTGGACGGTGGTGTGGACGCTGCTGGCGACCACGTTGCAGTGCAGCGTCGGCGTGCTGCTGGCGATCCTTGTTAACCAGAAAGATCTGCGCTTTAAGCCGCTGGTGCGCACCATTTTCATCCTGCCGTGGGCGGTGCCGGGCTTTGTCACCATTCTGGTCTTCGCCGGGATGTTCAATGACTCCTTTGGCGTGATCAATAACGCGATCCTTGCCTTCTTCGGCATCGACCCGAAACCGTGGCTGACAGACCCTTTCTGGACGAAAACCGCGCTGATCATGATGCAGACCTGGCTCGGCTTTCCGTTTGTCTTTGCCATGACCACCGGCGTATTGCAGGCGATTCCGGACGATCTCTATGAAGCGGCGAAGATGGATGGTGCGGGCACCTTTACCCGCCTGCGCACCATTACCTTGCCGCTGGTGCTCTACTCAATTGCGCCAATCATCATCACGCAATACACCTTCAACTTTAATAACTTCAACATCATCTACCTGTTTAACAACGGCGGACCGGCGGTGGCCGGCGCGAATGCGGGCGGTACCGACATTCTGGTGTCGTGGATCTATAAGCTGACGATGTCCTCATCGCAGTACGCCATCGCGGCCACCATCACCATCCTGCTGTCGATTTTTGTCGTCGGCCTGGCGTTGTGGCAGTTCCGCGCCACTAAATCGTTCAAAAACGACGACATGGCATAAGGGAAGAAAATGGCTCAATCACAAAGTATTCGCCGCGAGAAGGTCATTCGCCTGACGCTCTCCTGGCTGGTGATAGCAGCGGTATCGCTGACGATTATCTACCCGCTGGTGTGGACGATTGGCGCATCGCTTAATGCCGGCAATAGCCTGCTCAGCACCTCAATCATCCCGGAAAATCTCTCTTTCCAGCACTATGCCGATCTCTTTAATGGCCAGGTGAACTACCTGACCTGGTACTGGAACTCGATGAAAATCAGCCTGCTGACGATGATCCTGACCTTAATCAGCGTCAGCTTTACCGCCTACGCCTTTTCGCGCTTTCGCTTTAAAGGACGCCAGAACGGGCTGATGCTCTTTCTGCTATTGCAGATGATCCCGCAGTTCTCAGCGCTGATTGCGATTTTCGTCCTCTCGCAGCTGCTGGGGTTGATTAACAGCCATATGGCGCTGGTGCTGATCTACGTCGCCGGGATGATCCCGATGAACACCTACCTGATGAAGGGCTACCTGGATGCCATTCCGCGCGATCTTGATGAGTCCGCACGCATGGATGGTGCCAGTAATTTCCGCATCTTTATCGAGATCATCCTGCCGCTGTCGAAACCGATTATCGCGGTGGTGGCGCTCTTCTCTTTCACCGGCCCGCTGGGGGATTTCATCCTCTCAAGCACCATTTTGCGCACGCCGGATAAATACACGCTGCCGATCGGGCTCTATAACCTGGTGGCGCAAAAAATGGGTGCCAGTTACACCACCTACGCCGCGGGCGCAGTGCTGATTGCGGTGCCGGTGGCGATCCTCTACCTGGCGTTACAAAAATACTTCGTCTCCGGCCTCACCTCCGGCAGTACAAAAGGATAAGCATATGAAACGACTGACTCCCGCTCTGCTGGCGGTATGCCTCGCTGCCACTTTTTCTGCCAGCGCAGTGACCACGCGCCCATTTACCCGGATGCCCGCCGACTTTATTAAAGGGGCGGATATCTCCACGCTGCTCGATGCGGAAAAGCAGGGGGCGAAATTCTATAACGATAAAAACCAGCCGCAGGATGCGCTGGCTATCCTGAAAGCCAACGGCGTCAACTATGTGCGTCTGCGGCTGTGGGTCGACCCGAAAGATGCGCAGGGTAATGCCTACGGCGGCGGCGATAACGATCTCGCCACCACCCTGGCGCTGGCAAAGCGAGCAAAAGCGCAGGGCATGAAGCTGCTGCTCGACCTGCACTACAGCGACTTCTGGACCGATCCGGGTAAGCAGTTCAAGCCGAAAGCCTGGGAGAAGCTCGATTATCCGCAGCTGAAAACCAGGGTGCATGATTACACCCGCGACACGATTGCACAGTTTAAACAGGCGGGCGTGTTGCCGGACATGGTGCAGATCGGCAATGAAATTAACGGCGGTATGCTCTGGCCGGAGGGCAAAAGTTGGGGGCAGGGCGGCGGCGAGTTTGACCGGCTGGCCGGGCTGCTCACTGCTGGAATTGAGGGCGTTAAAGAGAACCTCACCCACGGCGAGCAGGTGAAGATCATGCTGCACCTCGCCGAAGGAACCAAAAATGACACCTTCCGCTGGTGGTTTGATGAGATCACCAAACGCAACGTGCCTTTCGATGTGATTGGCCTGTCGATGTACACCTACTGGAACGGGCCGATCAGCGCCCTGCAGGCCAACATGGATGACATCAGCAAGCGCTACAACAAAGATGTGATCGTCGTCGAGGCGGCTTACGCCTACACGCTGGCGAACTGCGATAACGCGGAGAACAGCTTCCAGGCGAACGAGGAGAAAGCGGGCGGCTACCCGGCCACGGTGCAGGGGCAGTACGACTATGTGCACGATTTAATGCAGTCGGTCATCAATGTGCAGGGCCAGCGCGGCAAGGGCATCTTCTACTGGGAACCGACCTGGATTGCCGTGCCGGGCAACGGCTGGGCAACGCCCGCCGGCATGAAATATATCAATGATCACTGGAAAGAGGGCAATGCGCGTGAAAACCAGGCCCTGTTTGATTGCCAGGGAAAAGTGCTGCCGTCAGTGAAAGTCTTTAATTAATTTTCGTGTTGTAAATTTCAGGAATGAATAATGAATAAATTTGCGCCTTTAAGCCCGAAGGTCGTCTCGCTATTGCATGGCGCGGACTATAACCCGGAACAGTGGGAAAATTATCCCGGTATTATCGATAACGATATTGCCATGATGCAGCAGGCAAAATGTAATGTGATGTCGGTCGGTATATTTAGCTGGTCGAAACTTGAGCCGCAGGAGGGGGTATTTAATTTCGCCTGGCTTGATGAGGTGATTGAGAAATTATATGCCGGCGGAATTCATATATTCCTCGCAACGCCGAGCGGTGCGCGTCCGGCCTGGATGTCGCAAAAATACCCGGAAGTGCTGCGCGTCGGGCGCGATCGCGTGCCTGCGCTACATGGCGGCCGCCACAACCACTGCATGAGTTCGCCGGTCTACCGTGAAAAGACGCTGAAGATCAATACGCTGCTGGCGGAGCGCTACGGGCAGCATCCGGCGGTGCTCGGCTGGCATATCTCCAACGAGTATGGCGGCGAGTGCCACTGCGATTTATGCCAGCAGACCTTCCGCGACTGGCTGAAGGCGCGCTATCAGACGCTGGAGGCGCTGAATCACGCCTGGTGGAGCGACTTCTGGAGCCACACCTACAGTGACTGGTCGCAAATCGAGTCCCCTGCGCCGCAGGGCGAACTCTCCATTCACGGTCTTAACCTCGACTGGCGGCGTTTTAACACCGCCCAGGTGACCGATTTCTGCCGTCATGAAGTCGCCCCGCTAAAGGCCGCCAATGCGGCGCTGCCGGTGACCACCAACTTCATGGAGTACTTCTACGATTACGACTACTGGCAGCTTGCTGAGGCGATCGACTTTATCTCCTGGGACAGCTACCCGATGTGGCACCGCGATAAAGACGAAACCCAGCTTGCCTGCTACACCGCCATGTATCACGACATGATGCGCACGCTGAAAGGCGGCAAGCCCTTCGTGCTGATGGAGTCAACGCCGAGCGTCACCAACTGGCAGCCGACCAGCAAGCTGAAAAAGCCGGGAATGCATCTCCTCTCTTCGTTGCAGGCGGTGGCGCACGGCGCCGATTCGGTGCAGTACTTTCAGTGGCGCAAAAGCCGTGGCTCGGTGGAGAAGTTCCACGGCGCGGTGATTGATCACGTTGGCCACCTTGATACCCGCGTTGGCCGTGAAGTCTCCGCGCTCGGTGAGATGCTCAGCAAGCTGACCCCGGTGATGGGCTGTCGCACCGAGGCGCGGGTCGCGATTATCTTCGACCAGCAGAACCGCTGGGCGCTGGATGATGCGCAGGGGCCGCGCAATAAAGGCATGGAGTATGAAAAGACGGTTAACGAACACTACCGGCCCTTCTGGGAGAAGGGCGTGGCGGTGGATGTGATTAATGCCGATGCCGATCTCAGCCGCTACCATCTGGTGATCGCCCCGATGCTCTATATGGTGCGCGACGGCTTCGCTGAACGCGCCGAGAGCTTTGTCGCCAGTGGCGGTCACCTGGTCACTTCCTACTGGAGCGGTGTGGTTAATGAGAGCGATCTCTGCCACCTGGGCGGTTTCCCCGGCCCGCTGCGCAACCTGCTTGGCATCTGGGCGGAGGAGATTGACTGTCTTGACGACCACGAACGTAACCTGGTGCAGGGGCTGGCGGGCAACGAAGCGGGCCTGCAGGGGCCCTATCAGGTGCGCCATCTCTGCGAGCTGATTCAGCTTGAGGGCGCGCAGTCGCTGGCAACCTACCGGGATGATTTCTATGCCGGTCGCCCGGCGGTGACGGTCAACGCCTTCGGCAAGGGCAAAGCCTGGCATGTCGCCTCGCGTAACGATCTGGCGTTCCAGCGGGACTTCTTCGCCAATCTTATCGATACGCTGTCGCTGCCGCGTGCGCTTCACGTTGAGCTGCCGCCGGGTGTGGTGGCTACCGCGCGGGAAGATGGCGAACAGGCATTCGTCTTTATTCAGAACTTCACCGCCCAGACGCAGAGCATCACGCTGCCGCCGGGTTATCACGACTGCCTGAGCGAGGCCTCCGTCAGCGGTGTGCTGGCGCTCAAGCCCTGGGATTGCCGCGTCGTTCGCCGCGACGCGTAAGCCCACTCTGTACGCCTGCCCATTGGGGCAGGCGTTTTTTTATCTGCTGATTACGGAGACCTGCGATGGTAAGCCTTAAATCCTTCCTGCATTACTTCTCTGAGGCCAAACCGGCCACCCCGCTCAGCGAAGCTGAGATATTGAAAATTGAGCGACTGGCGGCGGCCTTTGGCGGCGAGACGAATATTGAACAGATTGATGCCTGCCTGACACGCCTGCGCGTCACGGTAAGTGATTTAACCCGCGTGGATTCCCAGGCGCTGCAGGAGGAGGGCGCGCTGGGCGTCATTATTCTCGGTCAGCAGGTACATGCTATTTTCGGCAAGCAGTCTGACGCGCTGCGTAAATTACTCGACGAGCGTTTTTCGTCCCGTTAGCAATAAAAAAGGGATACCCGCAACGGGTATCCCAAATAAACAATAACGAACGCAGTAGCAATATAAACCTGCAAGGGTCGGAGATAAATAACGAGGTTAATTACATACTCTTTTTCAAACGATAAATATAACGGCGATTTACCACCAGGCTTCCACCTGTACACCAAAGTTCCAGGTATTATTCCTGGTGCCATCTTCAAACGCTTTACCATTTTCAGAGTCGTTTAGATAAGAGGCGAAGAGGCGCAGTTCCGGACGCGACATAAAATCGGAACCGTCGGCAAGGCCCAGCGCGATAGTGTACTTCTCGCCGCTCTGCTTATAGTGAGTGCCGTTTTTGTAGTTATCCTTCTGGTAGAAGCCGCCCACTTCACCAATCAGGCGCACATATTCGGTGAACTGGTACTGCGCGCGACCAACCAGCGACACCAGGCGGGATTTGTCGGTAAACGCAGTGGTATCTTCGGCCGCGCCGTAGGTCAACACATGGTTGAGGGAGAAGCGGTCAGTGATCGGGATCAGCCCGGTATTGATCACGCGATAGCCGGTAGCGTCATTGACATCGTTCCACATGTCATACCAGCCGCCCCCCTGCGACACCATATTCTGCGCCAGCCCTTTGTTGGCATACTGCAACACCAGCTTGTTGTAGCCACCGAGCATATCCTGGCTGATTTCACCGGTCAGCATCACGCCATCATCCGCGTCATACAGCCCGCCGTAGGCTTTCTGCTTTTTGGTTGGGTTCGGCATGGCGTAGTCGATACCAAACTCCGTCCACGCGCCCGCCCACGGTTTCCAGCCCGCATAGCGCAGGTCGAGATAGTTAATGTTGACGTCATTGTCGTTATCGACGCGGTAATCCACATCATTGGCATCGCCGCGGATCCACGCAAAAGAGACGGCGCCCGGCCCGAAGGTGTAGTTTTCGATCCCCGCGCCGGAGCCGGAGATATTCCAGTATTTGGTATCGATAATGTGCAGATCGTGGCGCTGATAGTAGCGCTTGCCGCCCCAGATCACCGCGTTGGGATCGTTGGGGATCAGCCCTTTGATTTGCAGATTCAGCTGGCGTAAGCCGAACTGCGCATCGTCGCCGATAGTGGTTTCGTTATCATTCGAGCCATCGGAGACCATGCTGACCATGCTGTCGAGGTAAAAGCTGACGTCATCTTTTTTGTAAACTTCCGAGCCCAGCTCGAGTTCGCCGTAGGTGTCGGATTCATTACCCAGACGACCAATCTTATTTTTCTGCCACTCCACCTGGCCGCCATCGCCCGACACGCCCACGCCGCCGCGCAGGTAGCCGTGAAAATCGATGGGGACCGATGTGGCCGCCATCAGCGAGGTTGAGGTCAGCGCGGCGGCTAACGCAAGAGAGAGTGTGCGTAGTGGAGTCTTCATCGTATTCCTCTTATTGTTTTGTATTACGTTCACATAATCGCAGTCATAAAATGCTTAAATGTAAAAACAGGCAAACTGACGATCTAAAATGTGTGATTAACTGCAAATAAATCAGCGTTTTTTGTTACAGGTAGAGAATTTGTTCACATTTATGCGTATTGTGAGCGTGATACTTTTTTACTACTAAAACGGCGAGGAAATGAGCGGTGAGCGTTTTTTTTGATCTGCCCTGTTACAATTGGCGCATAACAACATAAGGAACCGGACCATGAAGTCTAAAAGCGCGACGTTAGAAGACGTTGCCCGCCATGCGGGTGTCTCCTATCAGACCGTGTCCAGGGTACTCAATAAATCTGCCAATGTATCCGAAGCCACGCGTCTCAAGGTTGAGAAAGCGATAGAGTTGCTGCGTTATGTGCCGAACCGGCTGGCGCAACAGCTGGTCGGTAAGCAGAGTCAGACCCTCGGGCTGGTGACCACCTCGCTGGCGCTGCATGCCCCGTCACAGGTGGCGGCGGCGGTGAAACGCTATGCCAATCTCGATGGTTACCAGGTGCTGATCTCAATGATTGATGAGAACGTCAATCATGATATCCAGTCGGCCATCAACGAACTGAAGTCACAGCTGGTTGATAAGGTGATCATTAACGTACCGCTGGAGACCGATGAGGCTCAGCGCATTGCTGCTGATAATGATGATATTGTTTGCCTGTTCCTCGATGTTGACCCTTACAGCTCGGTGTTTAATGTTTCGTTCAACCCGGCGGACGGCACGCGTGCGAGCGTTAAACATCTTTATGATTTGGGGCACCGGGATATCGCCCTGCTGGCGGGCCCGGAAAGCTCCGTCTCGGCAAAGCTGCGGTTAAAAAGCTGGGTTGATACTCTCAATAGCTACGGCCTGAAACCGGTGAAGGTGTTCCACGGCAACTGGGATGCCCAGAGCGGTTACGCCGGGGCGCTGCAGATGCTGCGCGAAACGCCCAATTTTACCGCCGTGCTGGTCGGTAATGACCAGATGGCCCTCGGCGTACTGAGCGCGTTTCACCAACACCAGATTGCCATTCCAGGGGAGAAATCGGTGATCGGTTATGACGACACCTATGAAAGCTCCTTCTTTCACCCGTCGTTAACCACTGTCTCGCTGGATCTTGATTTACAGGGGAAAGAGGCGGTGCGTCGCCTGCTCGACAGCGGTCACGGCGACGCCGCCCGCGGTTCATCGGTGCTGCCCGCACGCCTGATTGTTCGTCACTCCACCGGCGCACCGCAGACGCAGAGCGCTAACCTGCAGGAGATCGCGGAGCAGTTGCAGGCCATTGCGCATAAACTGATGAAATAACAGGAAAAGGTAATTGGCTTTTTTCAGAAAAAGCCCACCTGGGCGTGGTCAAATTTTAGTGATATTTAGAGGGACAGAACGCAAGCCAGGGAGGCAAATCCTTCATGATCGATACGACCACGCAACGCAAAACAAAGAACACCCCCACGCCGCACGATGCGGCATTCAAACAGTTTCTGACCAACCCGACGACGGCGAGGGATTTTATCGAACTGCATCTGCCCGCACATTTACTGGCACTCTGCGATTTACGCACGCTCAGGCTGGAGTCGGGAAGTTTCGTCGAAGAGAACCTGCGGGCTTATTACAGTGACGTGCTCTACAGCCTGAACACACGCGCAGGGGAGGGGTATATCCATGTGCTGATTGAGCATCAATCCACTCCCGATCACCATATGGCGTTTCGGTTAATGCGTTACGCGATTGCCGCGATGCAGAGACACCTTGATGCTGGGCATAAATCGCTACCGTTAGTTATTCCCCTGCTTTTTTATACCGGAAAGCGCACCCCTTATCCCTGGTCAACGAACTGGTTGGAGCTGTTTGTCAGCCCGACAACCGCACAAGAGCTATACAGCAGCAGTTTTCCACTCGTTGATGTCTCGGTGATACCGGATAACGAAATAATGAATCACCGCAGCATGGCGGCGCTGACGCTGTTACAGAAACATATCCATCAGCGCGACTTAAGCGAAATTCTTGATCGGCTCGCGACTCTGTTGGTGAACGAACACATCACACGACAGCAATTAGCTTCGCTGATAAACTACCTGGTGTATGCTGGCGAGACAGCAGATGCGCACGCCTTTGTGCGTGAACTGGCGCTGAAGGCACCACAGCATGAGGACCAATTGATGACAATTGCACAGCAGCTTGAACAAAAAGGTATCGAAAAAGGCATTGAACAAGGCATTGAACAAGGCCTTGAGCTTGGCGAGCAGCGCGGTATCGAGAAGGGGCGCAAAGAAGAGGCGCTCCGCATCGCCCGGGCGATGCTGCAAAACGGCCTCGATCGCAGCACGGTGATGAGCATGACCGGGCTTACCGAAGCGGAGCTGGCGCAGATTCGCCATTGAACGCGTAGGCAAATGCGCATTTACACCGTCACCTGTCAGCATTAAGCTACTTAACGGTTTCACCACAATTTATTGATGTTATGACTCGGGGTGCCCTTCTTTGTGAAGGCTGAGAAAAACCCGTATTACCTGATCTGGATAATGCCAGCGTAGGGAAGTCAGATGCCTGCCCGGCATCCCTTCTTCACGCCGGGCAGGAGCAAAAAAGATGCAACCTGACCTGCTTGATCCTGTGCACGCTGCACACGCGTTACAGCAACTCCGCACACACTCTCCCCTGGTTCACTGCATGACGAACGACGTCGTGCAAACCTTCACCGCCAACGTGCTGCTCTCGCTCGGTGCCTCGCCAGCGATGGTAATCGATAGCGAAGAGGCGCAGCAGTTCAGCGCCATCGCCGATGCCTTGCTTATCAATGTCGGCACGCTGACGCGCGAACGCGCTGAAGCGATGCGCGCCGCCATTGAGAGCGCCAACCGCGCACAAACCCCCTGGACACTCGACCCCGTTGCCGTTGGCGCACTCACATTCCGTTCCCGCTTCTGCCGGCAACTCCTCGCTCTGCGACCGGCCGCCATTCGCGGCAATGCCTCTGAAATCCTGGCTCTGGCCGGTATGTCATGTGGCGGGCGCGGCGTCGATACCACCGACAGCGCACTGGCGGCTCTGCCCGCGGCGCAGCAGCTGGCGCAACAGACCGGCGCAGTCGTGGCGGTGAGCGGTGAGATTGATTACATCACGGATGGTCGCGAAACCCTGAGCGTCAGCGGCGGCGATCCGCTGATGATCCGCGTGGTCGGCACCGGGTGCGCGCTCTCGGCCGTGGTGGCCGCCTGTTGCGCCCTGCCCGGCGAGCGCCGGCTTAACATTGCCTCAGCCTGCCGGATAATGAAGCAGGCGGGCAGCCGCGCGATGCAGCAGAGCGCTGGCCCTGGCAGTTTCGTTCCCGCCTTTCTTGATGCGCTGGCGGTAGACGGGGAGGGGGAGTGATGAAACGGATTAATGCCTTAACCATTGCCGGCACCGACCCGAGCGGCGGGGCGGGGATCCAGGCGGATTTGAAAACCTTTTCGGCGCTGGGCGCTTATGGCTGCTCGGTGATCACCGCGCTGGTGGCGCAAAACACCCGCGGCGTGCAATCACTCTTGCGCATTGAGCCTGAGTTCGTTGCCGCCCAGCTGGATTCGGTGCTGAGCGATGTGCGCATCGACACCACCAAAATCGGCATGCTGGCGGAAACGGATATTGTGGAAGCGGTGGCGGAGCGGCTGCGCCATTACCGGGTGCGCAATGTGGTGCTCGACACGGTGATGCTGGCGAAAAGCGGCGATCCGCTGCTATCCCCATCGGCGGTTGCCTCCCTGCGCCAGCATTTACTGCCGCAGGTTTCGCTTATCACGCCCAATCTGCCGGAAGCGGCGGCGCTGTTAGATGCGCCCCACGCGCGCAGCGAGCGGGAGATGCATCAGCAGGGCGAAGCCCTGCTGGCGCTCGGTTGCGAGGCGGTGTTAATGAAAGGCGGTCATCTGGAGGATGCGCAAAGCCCTGACTGGCTCTTCACCCGTGACGGCGCGCAGCGCTTTACCACCGCGCGGATTGCGACAAAAAATACCCACGGCACAGGCTGTACGCTCTCGGCGGCGTTGGCAGCGCTGCGGCCGCGCCACACCGGCTGGGCTGAAACGGTTGGAGAGGCGAAAAAGTGGCTGACCGCTGCGCTGGCGCAGGCCGATACCCTTGAAGTGGGTGAGGGGATTGGCCCGGTTCATCACTTCCATCAGTGGTGGTAAATCAGAAACCGAAACGTGCCAGCAGAATAAGCTGAAAAAAAACCTGACGGTGGACATTCTGGCGCCAGAGTACCAGGCTTAGTTTGCCCATCGCCAGGCAAGGTGGGTAAGGACAATCCAATTCGCGAAGCGCAAGCTTACGGGAGCATTGTAATGACTGATATTGTGCAGTTACTTGGCAAAGACGCCGACAGCCTTCTGCAACACCGTTGCATGACCATTCCTGCTGACCAGCTCTATCTGCCCGGACAAGACTACGTCGACCGCGTGATGATCGACAACAACCGCCCGCCTGCGGTGTTGCGAAACATGCAGACGCTCTACAACCACGGGCGGCTGGCAGGCACGGGGTACCTCTCCATTTTGCCGGTCGATCAGGGTATTGAGCACTCGGCAGGCGCGTCGTTTGCTGCCAATCCGCTCTACTTTGACCCGAAAAATATTGTCGAGCTGGCGATTGAGGCGGGCTGTAACTGTGTGGCATCAACCTACGGCGTGCTGGCTTCTGTCTCTCGCCGCTATGCCCACCGCATTCCGTTCCTCGTGAAACTCAACCATAACGAAACCCTCAGCTACCCGACCACCTATGACCAGACCTACTACGCCAGCGTCGAGCAGGCGTTCAATATGGGCGCGGTGGCGGTCGGTGCGACCATCTACTTTGGCTCGCCGGAATCCCGTCGGCAGATTGAAGAGATCTCCGCCGCCTTTGAGCGCGCGCACGAACTGGGGATGGTCACGGTGCTGTGGGCCTATCTGCGCAACTCCGCGTTTAAGAAAGATGGCGTCGATTACCACGTTTCAGCGGATCTCACCGGCCAGGCAAACCACATTGCCGCCACCATTGGCGCGGATATCGTGAAGCAGAAGATGGCGGAGAACAACGGCGGCTATAACGCGGTGAAATTCGGCTATACCGATGAGCGGGTCTACAGCAAGCTAACCAGCGACAACCCGATCGATCTGGTGCGCTACCAGTTAGCCAACTGCTATATGGGGCGGGCGGGGCTTATCAACTCCGGCGGTGCTTCCGGCGGCGAGGCGGATCTCACCGAGGCTGTGCGTACGGCGGTGATCAATAAACGTGCCGGCGGCATGGGGTTGATCCTGGGTCGTAAAGCGTTCAAGAAAACGATGGCCGACGGCGTGAAGTTGATTAACGCCGTGCAGGATGTCTATCTCGACGAGAAGATCACCATCGCCTGATCCCGGTCGTTACCCCTTTCCGCCAGGAAGGGGGTTTTCTCTCTCCTGCGCCACTTCCCCCCACGGACTCCGATCACATTTCCGTAACCTTTTGTGAAAAGTATCACGCATCCTTGTGCGCATGCCCAAAAAATGGTCGCTGCTTAGCGCTATTTGTCCGAGGATGTGACCAGATTTTGTGCATATATTTTGTTCTGAAACAGCTTTTCAAAACTCAAGGATACGCAATGAAAATTGAATCTGTAAACGTCACCGTCTTTCAGCACCCCACGCGACGGGTCTCTGACAGCGCCGGGCACTCCCATCCGGGGCCGGAGACACAGGCGAAGATGGCGATGTTAACCATCACCGCGGACGATGGCAGCACCGGTTACTCATTCGCGCCACCGGAAGTGGTTCGTCCATTCGTGCTTACTGCGTTCTTCCGCAAAGTGATGGTCGGCCAGGATCCCTTTAACCGCGAGCGCATCTGGCAGGATCTGGTGCACTGGCAGCGCGGCAGCGCCCATCAACTGACCGAGCGCGCGCTCTCGTTCGTTGAGCAGGCGCTGTGGGATTTGATTGGTCGCAAGCTCAATATGCCGGTCTATAAGCTGCTCGGTGGCTACCGCGATAAAGTCCCGGCTTACGGCAGCACCATGTGCGGCGACGATCTCGAAGGCGGTCTCTCCACGCCGCAAGAGTACGCGGCTTTTGCCGAAACGCTGGTGGCGCGCGGCTATAAAGCGATCAAGCTGCACACCTGGATGCCGCCAGTGAAATTTGCCCCAAACCCGAAAATGGATATCAAAGCCTGCGCCGCGGTGCGTGAGGCGGTCGGGCCCGATATCGATCTGATGATTGATGGCTACCACTGGTACAGCCGTACCGAAGCGCTGTGGATTGGTAAGGAGCTGGAGAAGCTCAACTTTGCCTGGTTTGAAGAGCCGATGGAGGAGGAGAGCATGTCCTCTTATGCCTGGCTTGCCGGGAATTTGTCGATCCCGATTATCGGCCCGGAGAGCCTCGGCGGAAAACACCACAGCCGTGCTGACTGGGTAAAAGCGGGTGCCTGCGACATCCTGCGCGCCGGTGCGAACGGCGTGGGCGGCATTTCACCGACGCTAAAAGTGGCGAATCTCGCCGAATCCTTCGGCATGGATTGCGAAGTGCACGGCAATGGTGCGGCAAGCCTTGCGGTTATCGGTGCGATCCGCAACTGCCGCTGGTATGAGCGTGGCCTGCTGCACCCGTTCCTCGATTACGATCAGCCCGCCGCCTATCTCAACAGCATCGTTGACCCGATGGATGATGAGGGATTTGTGCATCTGCCGCAGCGCCCGGGACTCGGGGAGGATATCAACTTTGCCTTTATCGAAGCCAACACCGTCAGCCACGACTGAACAATAACAATGCCCGGGAGCACTGACTTTCGGGACACGTAGGCCGGTTTGGGAGCTGATTCCCGCCGGTAAAACGTACCCTACAGGCGACAGAGAGATGAAAAAAACCTCCCGCGTGGGCGCGTGCGTACTCGCGCTCTCGTTGATGGTGGGCAGCGGCGCGGCATACGCAAAAACGCCGCCCGATCAGCTCATCATCGGCATGAACATGAACAATCTACTGACCCTCGATCCGGCGGCGATGACGGGTAACGAAGTCGTCGGTATCGTCGTCAATCTCTACGACTCGCTGGTGGAGCTGGATGCTAACGAGCTGACTAACGTCAAACCGGCGCTGGCAAAAAGCTGGAGCATCAGCCCGGATGACAAAACCCTGATCTTTCATCTGCGCGACGACGTGAAATTTCACTCTGGCAACCCCTTAACCGCAGAGGATGTGGTCTGGTCGATGCGCAGGCTTCTGCACCTTAACCTCGCGCAGGCGTCGGTATGGAAATCCTACGGTTTCAGTAAAAAGAATATCGACCAGCAGATCAGCGCCCCGGACCCCTACACGGTAGAGATCAGGCTGCCGAAAGCCAATGATCCCCAGCTGGTGCTCTACTCCCTCGGCGCGCTGGGCAATCTTGGCGTGCTCGACAGTAAAACGGTGCAAGGTCACGCGGTAAATAACGACTGGGGTAACCGCTGGCTGACCACCAACGAAGCTGGCTCCGGGCCCTTTATGCTGGAGACCTGGCAGGCGAAAGATGTGCTGCGCATGAAGCGTAACCCCCACTACTGGCGCGAAGAGCCGAAGCTGAGCCGCGTGGTGCTACGCCATTTTCAGGAGTCGCAAACCCTGCGCCTGATGCTGGCGAAAGGGGATCTCGATATTGCTAACAACATGGCGGTATCGGATATCAATGCGCTGCGAAAAGATCCCAACGTTACCGTCGAGGCGGTGCAGAAGGGCACGGTCTATTACGTGGCGATGAGCATGAAAGAGCCGCACTTCGCCAACCCGAAGGTACGCGAAGCGGTGCGCTACCTGATTGATTACCAGGGTATCAATAACGCGCTGATGCCGGGCTACGGGGTGTTGCACCAGCGGCCGATTAAAGCGGGAATGCCGTCGACGCTGCCGGACCCCGGCTACCGGCTCGATATCCCACGCGCTAAAAAGCTGCTGGCGGAAGCGGGCTACCCGCAGGGCTTTGACACCACGCTGCGCGTGCTGGCCGATCAACCGTTTCTTAATATCGCCATTGCCGTGCAGTCGACGCTGATGCAGGCGGGCATCAACGCCAAAATCATCACCGGCACCGGGAACCAGATCTACGGTGCGATGCGTGAGCGTAAGTTCGACATGCTGGTCGGGCGCGGTGGCAGCGGCGTCGAACCGCACCCGCACTCCAGCCTGCGAGCGCTGGTCTATAACCCCGATAACAGCGACGAAGCCCGACTGACCAACTTCCAGGGCTGGCGTACCAGTTTTTATGACAAACCGCTCAACGAGATGATTGACCAGGCGCTGCTGGAGCGCGATCCGCAGAAACAGAAGGCGGATTATCAGCAAATTCAGGTGCGTTATGACCAGCTGATCCCGGCGCTGATCCCGCTGTCACAAATGGTCGATTCGGTGGTGGTGCGCAATGAGGTGAAAAACTTCCAGTCCCATCCGTCGGCAACCACCTTTCTGCGTGAAGTCTACAAACGCGACGGCGCTGAAGGAGAGAAACCATGAGTATGCTACTGCTTGCCCCCGGCTCGCGGGCCCGGCGGGTGTCGACGCGCCTCACTCAGGTGGCGATCACCCTGTTTGGGCTGCTGCTGCTGACCTTCTTTATTGGCCGCGTGATGCCGGTCGATCCGGTGCTGGCGATAGTCGGCCCCGATGCCGATCACAGCACCTACCAGCAGGTTTACCACCAGCTCGGCTTTGATCAGTCGTTGATGACGCAGTTTGGTATCTACCTTAATAACCTGCTGCACGGCAATTTGGGCAATGCGCTGCTGACCGGCAAACCGGTGCTGGACGATATTCTGCGCGTCTTCCCGGCGACGCTGGAGCTGGCGACCTTCGCCATTATCGTCGGTGCCGGCCTGGGCATTCCCCTTGGCGTGCTGGCGGCGGCACGGCGCAACAGCGTGGCGGACTACGTGGTGCGCATCATCAGCCTTGCCGGTTACTCGACGCCGATTTTCTGGGTCGGCATGATGGGGCTGCTGCTGTTTTACGCCTGGCTCGGCTGGGTCGGCGGCGCCGGACGGCTCGATCTGGGGCTCGATGGCCTCGTGCCGCGTCGCACAGGCTTGATTACCGTCGATGCGCTGCTGGCGGGCAACGGTCAGGTGTTCTGGAATGCGATTAACCACCTGGTGCTACCCGCCTCGCTGCTGGGTTTTCACTCGCTGGCCTATATTAGCCGCATGACGCGCAGCTTTATGCTGGCGCAACTCTCGCAGGAGTTCATCATCACCGCGCGGGTAAAAGGGCTGACCGAGCGGCAGGTGATCTGGAATCACGCCTTTCGCAATATTCTCGTTCAGCTCTTGACGGTGGTGGCGCTGGCCTACGGCTCGCTGCTGGAAGGGGCGGTGTTGATCGAAACGGTCTTCTCCTGGCCCGGTTTCGGCTCCTATCTCACCGGCAGCCTGCTGCTCGGGGATATGAATGCGGTGATGGGCTGCGTGCTGCTGGTGGGGGTGATCTTTGTGCTGCTGAACCTGCTTTCCGACATGCTCTATCAACTCTTTGATCCGAGGACGAAATCATGACGGTCTCCTTCGATTCGCCTGTTGCGGTCGCCCGCCGCGAGCGCAGCCAGCGCATTAAGCGTGGCCTGGGGCGCACGGCGGGGTTTATCGGTAAAATGGCGCGCAACCCGCTGACTGCCATTGGCGGCAGCATTCTCCTGCTACTGCTGATTGTGGCGATCTTCGCGCCGCTGATTGCCCCTTATCACCCACTGGTGATGGATCTCAACAACGCCCTGAGCGCGCCGAGTGCCGCCCACTGGTTCGGCACCGATGAGTTCGGGCGCGATATCTTCAGCCGTCTGGTCTATGGCTCGCGCATTACGCTCTATATCGTGCTGCTGGTCTCCGTCACCGTTGGCCCGCTTGGTCTGCTGCTTGGCGTCACCGCCGGTTACTTTGGCGGCAAAGTCGATATGGTGCTGATGCGCGTCACCGATATCTTTATCTCCTTTCCGAGCCTGGTGCTGGCGCTGGCGTTTGTCGCGGCCCTCGGCCCCGGTCTTGAGCATGTGGTGATCGCTATTACGCTCACCGCCTGGCCACCCATTGCGCGGCTGGCGCGGGCGGAAACCCTGTCGCTGCGCCAGGCCGATTTTATCTCGGCGGTGCGGTTGCAGGGCGCTTCGCCGCTGCGCGTGCTGTGGCGACACATTGTGCCGCTCTGCCTGCCGTCGGTAATTATCCGTATCACCATGAATATGGCGGGCATCATTCTGACCGCCGCCGGGCTTGGGTTTCTCGGCCTTGGCGCGCAGCCGCCCGATCCGGAGTGGGGGGCGATGATCTCCAGCGGGCGCACCTACATGATGGAGTGCTGGTGGGTAGTGACCATTCCGGGGCTGGCGATTTTGATCAACAGCCTGGCGTTCAACTTCTTAGGAGACGGTTTACGTGACATCCTCGATCCCCGCAGCGAATAACTCGCCGCTTCTCGATGTGCGCAACCTGCACGTCGATTTCGTCAACGCCGGCGCGATCACCCATGCGGTGCGCGGCGTCTCGTTTACGCTCGGTCAGGAGAAGCTGGCGATTGTCGGCGAATCCGGCTCCGGTAAATCCACCGTCGGGCGCGCCCTGCTGCGCCTGCATCCGGCAAAAGCGCGGATCACCGCCGAGCGCATGCAGTTTGGCGATATCGATCTGCGCCAGGTTACCGAGGCGCAGATGCGCCAGGTGCGAGGTAAACGTATCTCGATGATTATGCAGGACCCGAAATACTCCCTGAACCCGGTGGTGTGCGTTGGCGATCAGATTGCGGAAGCCTGGCTTACTCATCATCCGGGGCAAAAAAAGGCGGCAAAAGCGAAAGTGCTGGAGATGCTTGATGTGGTGCGTATTCGCCAGCCGGAGCGGGTCTACCACCTCTACCCCCATGAGATTTCCGGCGGGCAGGGGCAGCGTATCATGATCGCCATGATGCTGATCACCGACCCGGAGTTAGTGATTGCCGATGAGCCGACCTCCGCGCTGGATGTGTCGGTGCGTTTGCAGGTTCTGGGGCTGCTGGACGATCTGGTCAAATCGCGCGGGCTGGGGCTGATTTTCATCAGCCACGATATCAACCTGGTGCGCAGCTTCTGCGACCGCGTGCTGGTGATGTACGCCGGGCGGGTGGTGGAGTCTATCGCCGCCAAAGATCTCGATAACGCGCAGCACCCCTATACGCAGGGGTTGATCCACGCCCTGCCGGAGATTCACAACCGTCGTCCGGTGCTGCCAGTGTTGCAGCGCCAGGCCAGCTGGCTGGGCGAGTGAGGAGAGCCATATGATTACTGTAAACCACCTGAACCTGGCGTTTGGCGAAGGGGAGAAGCGCAACCAGGTGCTGAGCGATGTCACCTTTGCCGTGCAGCCTGGGGAGATTTATGGCCTGGTGGGCGAGTCGGGGTCGGGCAAAACCACGGTGCTGAAGTGCCTCGCGGGGCTTTTTACCCACTGGGATGGCGAACTGGCGATTAACGGTCAGCGGCTGGAGAAGCGCCTCCGCCGGCCGCGCTGTCGGCTGGTGCAGATGGTGTTTCAGGACCCTTACGGCTCGCTACATCCGCGCCATACGATTGGCGATATTCTTGAAGAGCCGCTGCAAATCCACGGCATTAACGATCGCGACCGGCGCATCAACACGCTGCTGGATAAAGTTGGCTTAAGCCGCGCTTTTCGCGAGCGCTACCCGCATCAGCTCTCCGGTGGACAGCGTCAGCGCGTGGCGATTGCCCGGGCGCTGATCCTGGAGCCGCGGGTGCTGCTGCTTGATGAGCCAACCTCGGCGCTGGATGTCTCGGTGCAGGCGGAGATCCTCAATCTGCTGGCGGCGCTGCACCAGGAGTCGCAGTTAACCTATCTGATGGTGACGCACGATCTGGGGGTAATTGCCCATCTCTGCCAGAAGGTGGCGGTGATGCAGCATGGCAAGATCCTTGAAACCTTAACGGTGGAGGCGCTGGTCAGCGGGGCGGCGCAATCGGATTACACGCAGATGCTGGTGAACGCCAGCCAGCAATATAGCCGCGAGATGGCACGCGAGGTGGCGGCGTATTAAGCACCGATTGCCGGTAATAACGCTGCTGAAACCGCGTAGGCCGGATAAGCGTTTACGCACCATCCGGCAATCATTTCGGCATGTTGCACTGGTGGAAGGGTTCCGTTCACCAGGCGTGTGGCAGAATATTTTTATCACCGGTGCGGTGAACGGGACAAGGGGAGCTGCCGCGCTCCCCTTGTCAATCCCCGCGGCCCCGCGAGGAAATCGGTGCTGCGCACTACGCTCACCTCCCGCGAGCCTGACGGCGGCCGGCTCGACTCGACATCCTGTCTCGGTTCGCCTCTGTCCGCCATCCATGGCGTCCAGACCTTGTCATTCACGCTTCGGTTCGCCGATTTCAGCGGGGACACAATCCCTCGCTGTCATATTGCAGATAAAAAACGCACCAGTATCGCTGAAAGCGCGTTTTGGTAGGCCGGATAAGGCGCAGCCGCCATCCGGCAAAGGTGTCGCAGAGATAATGCCGGATGGCGCGTAAACGCTTATCCGGCCTACGGTTTAGGTTCACCGATAAAACTTATTTTAATAACGGACAATCCGGCGGGAGTCGGCACTGCAACGCACTGGGGATCACCTCCATGCGGAAATGCTCACCGCGCAGCGGTTCGCCGTCGAGGTTAAAGGTGATCTCATGGGGCGCGCTGATCTCAAACCACGCTGAGTGGCCGTCGATAATATGCGGATTATCTTCCTCCTGCTGAGTCAGCGTGGTGAAGAGGGCGGGAATAAGCTCATCGCCGGTAAAAATCCTCAGCTGCAACTGCCCGTCATTAATCAGCGCCTCCGGGCAGAGCTGCTGACCGCCGCCGGCCTGGCGACCATTACCAATGCCGATCACCAGCGCATCGCCCTCCCAGTGAAAATCCTCGCCGCGAATCACACAATGGTCAGATTTCAGCATATCCATGCGCATCAGGCCGTGGATAAGATAGGAGACGCCGCCGAGCGCGGCTTTCAGTTTTTCCGGCGTTTCGCTGGTTATTCGCGTACCGAAACCGCCCGTTGCCATATTGATAAAGCAGGTCTCGTTATTCACTTTCGCAATATCAATCGGCACCGCTTTACCGACAATCGCCAGCTGCAAGGCTTTATCCAGCGCTTCCGGGATGGCGGTACTGGTGGCGAAATCATTGGCGGTGCCCAGCGGCAGGATCCCCAGTGCCGGTTTATGCTCTCCCGGGCAGTTAACCAGCGCGGTCGCCACCTCATTGATGGTGCCATCGCCGCCGCCAGCGATAACCGTGGCGACGCCAAGCTGCTGCGCTTCTGCGACATAGCGCGCGGCATCACCTTTTTCCCAGGTGACGCGCACCTGAATTTCCATACCCTCATTGCGCAGCAGATTTATCGCTTCGCGCAGCTGCTCGTCACCGGCGCTTTTGCCGTTAAGGATCAATAAGCTTGTGGGAAATGTACTCATTCTCTTCGTCCTGACAAAAAATCCATGACGAAAGTGTATCTCAGGAAAAGCGAAGGCGTGGAAAAAGCAGATAAAGGGAGAAAAAAATAAGCCTGCGTAAGGGAGATTACGCAGGCTAAGGAGGTGGTTCCTGGTACAGCCAGCATTTATGGGTTATGTTTTTTCAGCGGAGTGCATAATAACCGTATTAAACGTGGCGGTGTGTGATCCGATTCTAAGAATCTTCGCAGCGTAAAAATAACCCTGCTAAATTACTTTTCGTGCGGATTTCTTGTCGTCTGACCAGTGAAATTACGCATCAAAAGCGCGTACTCCAGAGGCATATCCTGGGGCACCGGCAACCACACGGTATAACCATCTCCCGGTGCCACGGACATCGCTTCACCTTTGCCGCTCTCCATCTGCTCCAGCGTAAAGTTGACGTTACCCTGCGGCGTCATCAGTTCGAGGCTATCGCCCACGGAGAACTTATTTTTCACCCGCACCGCAGCGAGGCAGCCTTTACGCTCGCCGGTGAACTCGCCGACAAACTGCTGGCGCTCAGAGAGCGAGTAGCCGTACTCGTAATTCTGGTAATCATCGTGGGTATGACGACGCAGAAATCCTTCGGTGTAACCGCGGTGCGCCAGCCCTTCCAGCGTCTCCAGCAGTGAGGTATCAAAGGGTTTGCCCGCGGCGGCATCATCAATCGCTTTGCGGTAGACCTGCGCGGTGCGCGCGCAGTAGTAGAAGGATTTGGTGCGGCCTTCGATCTTAAGCGAGTGCACGCCCATCTGCGTCAGACGCTCAACGTGGGCAATCGCGCGCAGATCTTTTGAGTTCATGATGTAGGTGCCGTGCTCATCTTCAAAGGCGGTCATATACTCGCCCGGACGCTGCGCCTCCTCAATCATAAACACCTTATCAGTCGGCGCGCCGACGCCGAGGGTCGGCTCAACGTTCTGTACCGGGATCGGCTCGTGAACATGCACGATATTGCCAACGGCGTCCTCTTTCCCCTCCTGCACGTTATACTCCCAGCGGCAGGCGTTAGTGCAGGTGCCCTGGTTCGGATCGCGTTTGTTGATATAGCCCGACAGCAGGCAGCGCCCTGAGTAGGCCATGCACAGCGCGCCGTGGACGAAGATCTCCAGCTCCATCTCCGGCACCTGGGCGCGGATTTCGGCAATCTCCTCCAGCGACAGTTCGCGGGAGAGGATCACGCGCGTCAGCCCCATCTGTTTCCAGAATTTCACCGTCGCCCAGTTGACGGCGTTGGCCTGTACGGAGAGGTGGATCGGCATCTGCGGGAAGTGTTCACGAACCATCATGATAAGCCCCGGATCGGACATAATCAGCGCGTCCGGCCCCATCTCCACCACCGGTTGCAGATCGCGGATGAAGGTTTTCAGCTTGGCGTTGTGCGGCGCGATATTCACCACCACGTAGAACTGCTTACCGAGCGCGTGGGCTTCGTTAATGCCGATCTGCAAATTTTCGTGATTGAATTCGTTATTACGCACGCGCAGCGAGTATCGCGGCTGGCCGGCGTAAACGGCGTCCGCGCCGTAAGCGAAAGCGTAACGCATATTTTTCAGCGTTCCCGCGGGGGAGAGAAGTTCCGGTTTAAACATGATGATCTCATTCTGATGACAGGTCAGATCGCCCCATTCTCATGGGGCGGCAGGGGAGTTCCCCTGAATTTAGGGCGGGAATTGTAGCGCTGCGCGCCGGGGGAGTAAACCGGCGTCTCAGTTGACGCGCAGATAGGTGCCGTCGGCGCTGACGTTATGGCCAAAAGCGCAGTTGTCGGGATTGTCGGTTTTAACGGCGAGGCTTTTTCCATCGGGCGAAAGCGCCAGCGAAATCGTACAGGTCGTGCCGAGATCCGAAATAACGATATCGCCTTTACCCGCTTTGAGCGTCACTTTTTCACTGAACTCGCCGATGTTCGGCCCGGAGTAAAGCCCCATCAGACCGTAGTAGGCACCCTGCCAGTCGGCTTTGTAGGTGTCGTTGCCCTGCGATGTCAGCTTCAGGATCTGGAAGTCGCTGCGCCCGGAGTATTGCCAGTACTCGCCGGCAGGCGAGGTTGGCTTCGGTAGCGCGTCAAGTTTGTCCTGAATGCGCGACAGATTATATTTTGACTTCTCGTCATCCGGCATGATGGTCAGCCACGCCTGCGCTTTGCGGTACTCACCCTGGCGGATCCAGGTCAGCGCCACGTTGTTGTAGGCGGTAGCCTGTAGCACATCCTGGAAGTTCTGGTCGCTGGCATCGCACTGCTCCTGCCAGGCGGCCTGCTGCTCGAACGCTTCCCGCGCTTTCGGGTAGTTTTTCGCTTTGTAAAATGTCTCGCCCTGTTTGGCGTAGCTGCTGATTTTGGCGCAGTCAGCCTTAATTTGCGCTTCGGTAATCTCTGCCTGGCAACCGAAGGCCGCGAATATCAGCGCCAGCGCGCCGTAAGTAAATTTCCTCACCATCCCTTCCTTATAAAAAGTTACGCCAGTTTGCAGGCGTCCGCCTCCCAGCGATAGCCCACGCCATATACCGCGCGAATAAAGGATTGCTCCTCATCCAGCGCTTCCAGTTTGCGACGCAGATTTTTGATATGACTATCGATAGTGCGGTCGGTCACCACGCGGTAGTCATCATACAGATGATTGAGCAATTGTTCGCGCGAGAAAACTTTACCCGGTTCGCTGGCGAGGGTTTTCAGCAGGCGGAACTCGGCAGGCGTTAAATCGAGCAGCTTGCTGTGCCAGCTCGCCTGGAAGCGACCTTCGTCGACAATCAGCGGGCTTTCGGCGTCAAGCTGCTGCAATTCGCGCTGCGGTTTGCAGCGGCGCAGGATGGTCTTCACCCGCGCGACCACTTCACGCGGGCTGTAGGGTTTGCAGATGTAATCATCAGCACCAATCTCCAGCCCCAGCAGGCGGTCGATCTCCTCGATTTTCGCCGTCACCATAACTATCGGCACATTGGAGAAGCGGCGGATTTCGCGGCAGAGTGTTAAGCCATCCACGCCCGGCAGCATCAAATCGAGCAGGATCAGATCCGGTGGCGTCTGGCGCACGTAACTGAGCACCCGATCGCCATGAGTAATCAGCGAAGGCGCATAACTCGCCGCGCGCAGATAGTCGATAAGCAGCTGTCCGAGCTTCGGTTCATCTTCAACGATCAGAATGCGCGGCGTGTTTTCATCAATAGGTAACTCTGTCATACATCTCTCGATTTTTCGCGTTCAAGCGGAAGTTCAACTGTAATGCTAACCCCGCCAAATGGCGAGTGCGCCGCATGGATAGCGCCCCCGTGCGCCTCCACAATATTCAGACAGATAGCGAGCCCCAGCCCGGAGCCACCGCTGGCACGATTGCGCGACCCTTCCGTGCGGTAAAAGCGCTCAAACAGGCGCTGTAACTGCTCGTCGCTCACCCCAGGCCCGCTGTCGGCAAAGCGCAGCAGTAGCGTGTTATCGCGTGGGATAAGCTGGATAAGCGTTCGCCCGCCGCTGTCGGTGTAGCGCAGGCTGTTCTCCAGCAGGTTATTAAACAGCTGCATCAGGCGATCGGGATCGCCAAACACCGTCGCGCTCTCCGGCAGCTCCAGCGACAGCGTCAGATTACGGCAGGCAAAGCGCTCGCGGAACGCGCCGGCAGCAATCTCCACCAGTGAGACGGCATCCACCGATTTTTTCTGATACGCCAGCGCCCCCTCATCGGACATCGAGAGCTGGTGCAGATCGTCTACCAGCTTGGTCAGGGTGGCGACCTCTGCCTGCAAGGAGGTGACCGATTCGGGGGTAAATTGCCGTACGCCATCCTGAATCGCCTCCAGCTCGCCGCGCAGCACCGCCAGCGGTGTGCGGAGCTCATGGGAGATATCGGCCATAAAGTCGCGGCGCATCTGCTGGTTCTTCTCAAGCGTGCTGGCGAGCTGGTTGAAGTCCTGCGCCAGCCTGCCAATCTCATCCTGGCTGCCCGGTTTCACGCGGGTAGAAAAATCCCCCGAGGCGAGCTTATGCGTCCCGTCCACCAGCCGTTTAACCGGCGCCAGCAGCCCGCGCGCCAGCGGGAAGGTGGCGATGGCGGCCAGCAGGGTGGCGAGACCGACAATCACCCAACTGGTGCGCCGTTGCTGGCGATCAAAGTTGATATCGGTGTTGCGCGTCAGCTTCTTCACCGGCGAGGCGATCACCCAGCCGACGGTGGCGTTATTCACTTTGATCTCGCGCTGCGAACCATCCACCGGCACCGGTGAATGCGGGCCTACCAGCACCCGTTTTTGCTGATCCAGCACCCAGAAGCGGGTGCGCCAGCCGTGGGGTGGCATATCCGGACGATCCGGCGGCCCAGCCTCTTCCTGCGGGGCCGGGCCGCGTCCGCGATCCGGGCCACCTGGCCCTGGGCGGCCATCATCATGCTCATTTTCCCGATCAAAGGAGCGCAGGATCTGGAAAATCATCCGGTCATTGTGGCGCAGGAACTGCCAGTCGCCGTGCTGGGTATACTGCTCGGCAAGAGTATCCGTTAGCATCTGTAAGCGCAGATCGTTGCCGCGCTTGATGTAATTCATAAAGTCATGCTCAAAGCTGATGCGCACCGCCCAGTGGGTGGCGAACAGCAGCAGAATGCAGGTAGTGAGGATTGCGAAAAAGAGTTTGGCCGTGATCCCCGGCCGCCAGAACCTCATGATGTTCTCCTGTTGCGACGGGCAATCACCGCGTTTTGGCTGGCGTCATCGGGGACGCGGGCGAAAAGGGCCGCCGGCAGCGCAATAATCACCGCCATCGTCAGATAGGTATAAAGAAAGACCTCGTGCGCCACGCCGCTGTCCGCCGGGAGATGCTGCTGACCGAAGAGGCCGAGCAGCAGACCGGCGACGCTGACGCCAATACTCATCGAGAGTTGCATAATCATCGACAGCATGCTGTTGCCGCCGCTTGCCAGCTCATCGGGCAGATCCTTGAGCGTCAGAGTGTTCATCGATGAGAAGCGCATCGAGTTAATCATTCCCTGGCAGAAGAGCACCACCGGCAGCAGGTAATACCAGCCGAGCAGCGCTGTTGCCATAAAGAGCAGGCTCACCAGCGCGAGGCCCAGGGTTGAGGCGACCAGCACGCGACGATAGCCAAAGCGGTTAACGACCTGCACAACAATACGCTTCATCCCCATGCTGCCGAGCACCATGGGGATCATCATCAGCCCGGCGTGAAACGGCGAAAAGCCGAGGCCAATCTGCAAAAAGACCGGCGTCATAAAGGGCAGCATGCCGCTGCCGATACGCCCGGCGAAGCTCCCGGTCAGCCCCAGCGAGAAGCTGCGGGTGCGGAACAGGCGCAAATTAAACAGCGCCCGGTCATTGCCCCTCGCGTGCAGCAGGTAGAAGAGGATCGCCGCCGCCCCCACCGCTACCAGCCCGCCCAGTTGCCAGAGCGTCAGGCCAAGACCACGGCTGCCATCGAGCGCCAGCGTCAGCGTCGCCATGCCGCCCGCCAGCAGCACGAAACCGGCAAAATCGAAACGGCGGGTTTGCAGGGTGTAGTTCGGCATCAGGCTTAAGGTGGCAATCGCCCCCATAATGCCGACCGGCAGGTTAATCAAAAAGATCCAGTGCCAGGAGGCGTACTCCACCAGAATACCGCCGAGCGCCGGGCCGAGCAGCGGGCCAACCTGGCCTGGCAGCGTCACAAAGGTCATCGCCGCCATATAGTGGGTGCGCGGCACGATCTTCATTACCGTTAAACGCCCAACCGGCACCATCATCGCGCCACCAAAGCCCTGCAACACGCGCGCCAGGATCAACTGATCGAGCGTGGCGGCCAGCGCGCAGTACAGCGACCCGGCGGTAAAGAGCACAATCGCCACGCAGAAGATGTTGCGCACGCCGACCCGGTCGGCCAGCCAGCCGCTCGCGGGCAGCATCACGGCAACTGTCAGCACATAGGAGACCACCACCATATGCATATGCAGCGGGCTCTCGCCGAGGCTTGCCGCCATCGAGGGGAGGGCGGTGTTAACAATGGTGGTATCCAGCGACTGCATAAAGAAGCCGAAGGCGACTATCCATAACTGCCAGCGGATCTGTTTCGGTAGCTCATTCATTCACTTACGGGCTCTCTCACTTTGCGACTAAACCGCGTGCGCAGACGATCGAAGAAGAGGTAGACCACCGGCGTGGTATAGAGCGTCAGCAGCTGGCTCATCACCAGCCCGCCGACAATGGTAATACCGAGCGGCTGGCGCAGCTCCGACCCATCGCCGCTGGAGATCACCAGCGGCAGAGCACCAAACAGCGCCGCCAGGGTGGTCATCATAATCGGGCGAAAACGCAGCAGACAGGCCTGGAAAATCGCCTCTTCGGCGCTCAGCTGCCCCTGGCGCTGCGCCTCGAGGGCAAAGTCGACCATCATAATGGCGTTTTTCTTCACGATCCCGATAAGCAGCATAATACCAATCAGCGCAATCAGGCTAAACGGCGCGCCAAACAGCTCCAGCGCCAGCAGTGCGCCAACGCCCGCCGACGGCAGGGTCGACAGAATGGTCAGCGGGTGAACATAGCTCTCATAGAGAATGCCGAGCACGATATAGACCGTGGCGATGGCGGCGAGGATCAGGATCACCTGCGAGTTCATCGTCTCCTGGAACACCTGCGCGGTGCCGGCAAAGCTGCCGCGCACGCTGGCCGGTACGCCAAGCTGGGTCATGGTGCGGTCAATCGCCTCGCTGGCCTGCGAGAGCGAGACGCCCGCCGGCAGGTTAAAGGCAATGGTTGAGGCAGCCGACAACCCCTGGTGGTTAACCGACAGAGGCGCATTCGCCGGTTGCCAGTGGGCAAAGTAGGAGAGGGGAATTGATGCGCCTGCATCGTTGATGATGTACATCTTATCCAGCGCACTGACATCCTGGGTGTAGCGCGGATCGACCTCCATCACCACTTTGTACTGGTTAAGCGGCTGGTAGATGGTGGAGATCTGCCGCTGGCCAAAGGCGTTATTCAGCAGGCTGTTCGCCGCCTGCACGCTGATGCCAAGCCGGACCATGGTTTCACGGTCATAGATGAGATTCATCTCCGCGCCGTTATCCTGCTGATCCGAGTTGACATCCGCCAGCTCCGGCAGCGCCGCCAGGGCTTTGCGGATCTTTGGCTCCCACTCGCGCAGGTCGCTTAAGGAGTCCGACAGCAGCGCAAACTGGTAGCTGGCATTGGCCTGACGGCCGCCGACGCGAATATCCTGCACGGCCATCAAAAAGAGGCTCGCGCCCGGCTCTTTCGCCAGCTTGCCACGCAGGCGGTCAATGACCTGCTGCGCCGTGGCGTGGCGCTGGTCGCGCGACTTAAGGGTGATAAACATCATCCCGCTGTTGACCCGCGAACCGCCGGTGAAGCCGGTGACGTTATCCACCGCCGGGTCCTCACGGATAATCTGCATAAAGTCCTGCAATTTACCGCGCATCGCCTGGAATGAAATGCTCTGATCCGCCTGAATGCCGCCCATCAACACGCCGGTATCCTGCTCCGGGAAGAAGGTTTTCGGAATCGAGATATAGAGCCAGATGTTGAGCGCGATGGTGCCGAGCAGCACCACACCAACCAGACGGGCGTGGTTAAGCACCCATTTCAGCGAGCGGGCATACTGCTGCTGGATACCGGTCAGCAGACGGCCAAAGCCTCTCTCCCGCGTGCGGCTACGCGGTTTATGCGCTTTGAGTAGCCAGCCGCACATCATCGGCGTCAGGGTGAGTGAAATCAGCAGCGAAATGCCAATCGCCACTGAGAGCGTCACCGCAAATTCGCGCAGCAACCGACCCGGCAGCCCGGCCATCAGCAGCAGCGGCAGGAATACCGCCACCAGTGACAGGCTCATGGAGAGCACCGTAAAGCCCACTTCCCGTGTCCCTTGCAGCGCCGCCTGTAGTGGCTTCATCCCCGCTTCCAGATGGCGGGAGATATTTTCCAGCACCACAATTGCATCATCGACCACAAAGCCGGTAGCGATGGTCAGCGCCATCAGCGACAGGTTGTTAAGACTAAAGCCGCAGAGATACATGGCGGCAAAGGTGCCAATCAGCGACACCGGCACGGCCACCGCCGGAATAAAGGTTGCCCGCCCCGAGCGCAGAAAGAGGAATACCACCAGGATCACCAGCGCGACTGAGATCACCAGCGTCTGCTCGACCTCCGCCAGCGAGGCGCGAATGGTCGGCGAGCGGTCCTGTGCGATTTGCAGATCGATGGCGGCGGGAATGGTCTTTTGCAGCTCCGGCAGGCGGGCGCGAATGCTGTCCACCGTCTGAATGATATTGGCTTCCGGCAGCTTGCGAACCATCAGCAAAATCGCCGGTTTGGCGTTGGTCATCCCGGCGTTGCGCACGTCCTGCACCGAGTCGGTGACGGTGGCGACATCGCTTAAACGTACTGCGGCGCCGTTCTTATGGTGAATAATCAGCGGCTGATACTCCGCCGCGGTTTTTAACTCATCATTGGTCTGCACCTGCCAGCGGTGGGCGCCATCCTCCAGCGCGCCCTGCGGTTTACGCACGTTGGCGTTGCTGATGGCCGTGCGCACCGCGTCGAGGGAAACGCCCTGGTTAAAGAGCGCCTGCGGGTTAAGATCGACACGCACTGCGGGCAACGAGCTGCCGCCGACATCGACATCGCCGACGCCCTCAATTTGCGACAGGGTTTGCGCCAGCTGCGTTGAGGCAAAGTCATACAGTTCACCCTGGGAGTAAGTATCCGAGGTGAGGGTGAGGATCATGATTGGCGCAGCGGAAGGGTTCGCTTTGCGGTAGGTCGGGCGGCTCGGCATGCCGCTCGGCAGCAGGCTCTGCGCGGCATTGATCGCCGCCTGCACATCGCGCGCTGCGCCGTTGATATCGCGGTCGAAATTGAACTCGAGAATAATACGCGTACTGCCAAGGGAGCTGGAGGAGGTCATCTCGCTTACCCCGGCAATGCGCCCCAGTGAGCGCTCAAGCGGTGTGGCGACCGACGACGCCATGGTCTCTGGCGACGCGCCAGGCAGCGAGGCGCTGACCATGATGACCGGAAAATCGACCTGCGGCAGCGGGGCTACCGGCAGCAGCCGGAAGCCGAGAATGCCGCACAGCGTGATGGCGAGCGAAATGAGGATCGTCGCCACCGGGCGGTAAATGAAGAGGGCGAAAAACTTCACTTACGCCTCCTCTTCACGCTGCGGAAAGCGCTTTTTCGCCGCCAGCGCCAGGCGGTCGAAGAGCAGATAGATCACCGGCGTCGTGAACAGCGTCAGCACCTGGCTTACCAGCAGGCCGCCGACCATGCCGATCCCCAGCGGGCGACGTAGCTCTGCGCCAACGCCGGTGCTGAGCATCAGCGGCAGTGCGCCGAGCAGCGCCGCCAGCGTGGTCATCAGGATCGGGCGAAAACGCAGCAGGCAGGCCTGGAAGATAGCATCGCGCGGTGACATGCCCGCTTCACGCTCGGCGGCGAGGGCGAAGTCGATCATCATGATGGCGTTCTTCTTCACAATGCCGATCAGCAGAATGATGCCGATAATGGCGATCACATCCAGCTCGCTGCCGGAAATCATCAGCGCCAGCAGCGCGCCGACGCCCGCCGTCGGCAGGGTAGAAAGGATGGTTATCGGGTGGATAAAGCTCTCATACAGCACGCCAAGCACGATATACATCGCTGCAATCGCCGCAACAATCAGCCAGATGGTGCTGCCGAGCGCCGCCTGAAACGCCAGCGTGCTACCCTGGAATTCGGTGCGGATATCGGTCGGGAAGTGGAGCGTCTTCTCGCTCTGCTGTACCGCGTCAACCGCATCGCCCAGCGAGTAACCGTCGGCGACGTTAAAGGAGATGGTGGTCGACGGGAACTGATCGAGATGGTTGATGCTGAGCGGCGCATAGCGCTGCTCGATTTTGGCAATTGACGACAGCGGCACCACGCCGCCTTCGCTGCTGGTCAGGCGAATATTATCCAGCCCCGCCAGGCCTGGCGTCTGCGTGGTGTCATGCTCCAGCACCACTCGGTACTGGTTCGCCTGCGTGTAGATCGTGGAGATCAGGCGCTGGCCAAAGGCGTTATAGAGCGCGTTATCAACATCCGCCATGCTGATACCGAGGCGGCTGGCGCTGTCGCGATCCACGTTGACATAGGCCACGAGTCCTTTGTCCTGCCAGTCGCTGCTGACATCCGCCAGCTGCGGCATCGTCTGCAATTGACTCACCAGTTGCGGCACCCAGGTGCTGAGCGCCTCGAGGGAGTTCGCCTGCAGGGTAAACTGGTACTGGGTGCGGCTGACGGTGGTATCAATGGTCAGATCCTGCGTCGGTTGCAGGTAGAGTGACATACCGGGCACATTTCCCGCCGCTTGCTGCAGCCGCTCGATTACCGGCTGAACCCGATCGTCGCGGTCCTCCAGCGGTTTAAGGTTGATCTGCAACCGCGCGCTGTTAAGCGACGGGTTCGTGCCGTCAACGCCGACAAAAGCAGTGAGGCTCTCAACGGCCGGATCGCGCAGGATAATATCGGCCACCTGGCGCTGGCGTTCCGCCATGCTGGCAAAGGAGGCGGATTGCGGCGCCTGTAGCGTGCCCTGAATAATGCCGTTGTCCTGGATCGGGAAGAAGCCTTTCGGAATAAAGATCCATAGCATCACCGACAGCACCAGCGTACCGAGGGCGACGCCAAGCGTCAGCCACGGATGATTAAGCACTCTGCTCAGCAGATGACCGTAACCGGCAATCACGCGCTCAAAAAAGCGCTCCGAGGCGCGAGAGAAACGGTTCTGCTTGCGCAGGGATTCCGCGCTCAGCATGCGGGCGCACATCATCGGCGTTAAAGTCAGTGACACCACCGCGGAGATAAGTATGGCAATCGCCAGCGTCACGGCAAACTCGCGGAATAGCCGCCCGACGATATCGCCCATAAACAGCAGCGGGATCAGGACCGCAATCAGCGAGAAAGTGAGGGAGATAATGGTAAAACCGATCTCGCCTGCGCCTTTCAGCGCCGCATTCAGCGGTTTTTCCCCCTTTTCGATATAGCGTGAGATGTTTTCGATCACCACAATCGCGTCATCGACCACAAAGCCGGTGGCGATGGTCAGCGCCATCAGCGTCAGGTTATTGATGGAGAAATCGAGAAACACCATCGCCGCAAAAGTACCAATCAGCGACAGTGGCACCGCGACGGCGGGGATAATCGTCGCCGGAATATTGCGCAAGAAGAGGTAGATGATCATCACCACCAGCGCAATGGCCAGCATCAGCTCAAACTGCGTGTCGCTTACCGAGGCGCGGATATTGTTGGTGCGATCCGAAAGCACTTTCACGCTGACGGATTTCGGCAGGCTTTCGGTCAGCTGCGGCAGCAGGGCTCGGATGTTATCTGCGGTATCGATAATGTTAGCGCCCGGCTGGCGCTGCACATTCATTACAATCGCCTGCTGCTTGTTCGCCCACGCGCCGAGCCAGCTGTTCTCCGCACCCTGTTCGACGGTAGCGACATCACCCAGACGGATCGGTGCGCCGTTCTGGTAAGCGATGATGAGCTTGCGGTACTCCTCGGCGGACTGCATCTGATCGTTAGCCGAGAGGGTGACGGCGCGGGTCGGGCCATCAAGGCTACCCTTCGCCGAGTTGACGTTGGCATTACTGATGGCGGTGCGCACGGTTTCACTGCTCAACCCCAGCCCGGCAATGGCCTGCGCGTTGAGTTTGACGCGCACTGCCGGACGCTGGCCGCCGGAGAGGGTAACCAGCCCGACGCCGGAGACCTGGGAGATCTTCTGCGCCACGCGCGTTTCCACCATATCCTCCACGCGCGTCATCGGCATGGCGGAAGAGGTGACCGCCAGCGTCATGATGGGTGGGTCGGCGGGGTTCACTTTGTTGTAGACCGGCGGGTTTGGCAAATCCGAAGGCAGCAGGCTGTTGGCGGCGTTCATTGCCGCCTGCACCTCTTGTTCGGCGACATCCAGCGGCAGGCTCAGCTGGAACTGTAGGGTGACCACCGACGCGCCGCCGGAACTCTGCGAAGACATCTGTTTTAAACCCGACATCTGACCAAACTGGCGTTCGAGCGGGGCGGTGATCGCCGAGGTCACCACATCCGGGCTGGCGCCAGGGTAGAGCGTAACCACCTGAATGGTCGGGTAATCGACTTCCGGCAGCGCGGAAACCGGCAGGAAGCGGTAGCCGATGATCCCGGCCAGCAGGATCGCCACCATCAACAGCGTGGTGGCGACCGGACGCAAAATAAACAGACGTGAGGGGCCACCCGTCCGGCCCGGCGGTAACAACTGCATCAGCCTTGTGCTCCTTTCGCCGGACGTTCCCGCTTCGCGGGCAGCGTTTCCGCCTCGCTGGCATCAACCACTTCGACCTGCGCGCCCTCTGTCAGGCGGTCAATACCGTCGGTGACGACGCGATCGCCTGCCGATAAGCCAGCGCTAATCACCACTTTCTGGCTATCCTGAATGCCCGGCGTCACCGTGTGTTTGCTGACCTTGTTCTTATCGTTCAGCACCCAGACGAAGTTGCCTTCATTACCCATCTGCAGCGCGGCGGCGGGGATCACCACCGCATCCTGCTGGGTGGCGACCAGCATACGGGCGTTGACAAATTGATTCGGGAAGAGGGCGTCGTCCTGGTTGTCGAAACGGGCTTTTAGCTTGATGGTGCCGGTGGTGGCGTCGATCTGGTTATCCAGGCTCAGCAACGTGCCGCTGCTGAGCTTCTGCTTGTTGGTGCGATCCCAGGCTTCCACTACCAGTTTCTGCCCATTTTTCTGCGCCTGCACCACGGTGGCAATGTCGCTCTCCGGCAGGGTAAAGATGAGATCGATAGGATGGGTCTGCGTCAGCACCACAATGCCGGTGGTATCGCTGCTGCTAATCTGGTTGCCGACATCAACCTGTTTCAGGCCAACGCGCCCGCTGACCGGCGCGGTGATGCGGCTCCACTCCAGCTGCAGTTGGGCGCTGGCGACGGAGGCTTCATCCGCTTTTACCGTGCCTTCAGATTCGCTGACCAGCGCCTGCTGGGCATCAAGATCCTGGCGCGAGACGAGGCTGGTTTTCGCCAGTTGCTGGTAGCGGGCAAGATCGCGGCGGGCGTTGGCAAGCGTCGCTTTATCCTTCGCCAGCTGCCCCTGCGCCTGTGCCAGCGCCACGTTGAACTCGCTGGGATCAATCTCCGCCAGCAGATCGCCGGCGTTAACCTGCTGCCCCTCCTGGAAATGGATTGCTTTAAGCTGACCCGAGACGCGGCTGCGCACGGTAACGGTATTCGCCGCGGTGATGGTGCCGAGGCCGGAGAGATAGCGCGGAACGGATTCGCGGGTGGCGGTGGCCGCCTGCACTGGCGGCAGCGCGCCGCGCATGCCGTGTCGACCCCCGCCCGAAGGCGCTTTTTGCCCGGCGTCCGTGGGTATTGATGCGTTGTGTGCGTAATAGTACCAGGCCGCACCTGCCAGTGCGATGACCAGTGCCGCGACAACGGTGCGGCGAAACGTGACTCGTCCTTTCATCGTTATAGGTATCTCTTTAAATCGAATGGCGAAGTAATAGTAGTGTAGTCACCCTGGCGCGCCGAAAAATGGAGGAAAAATGAAACACTGTCTGGAAACGTAGCCACGACAGATAATTTGCGTTAGGGAGATTTTGCAGCAGAAAGCGTGCCGGGTGAGGCCACCCGGCAGTAAGATCAACGGAAGACGACCTGCGCCCAGCGGGCCAGCCCCGCGGTCACCGAGCCAAAGTCATCACCACCGGCAATGGTAATGCCGGGGAGCGTTTCCGCCAGCGCTTTTTTGATAATCGGCGAGCGGGCGCTACCGCCGGTCAAATAGATCACATCCGGCGTCTCATTACTGGTTGCCAGCGCCAGCTGCACCTGCTCAATAATGCGCTGCAGCGGCTGGTTAAGGGCATTTTCCAGCCCCTGCTGATCGATGGCGGTGGCGAGGCTGTCGCTGATAAACGGCAGCGAGGCGGTTACCTGCTGCGTGTCGGAGAGGGCGATTTTGCTCTCCTCCGCGCTGCGTACCAGCCGGTAGCCGAGGCGCTGCTTCCATACTTTCACCAGCAGGGCGACCTTCTCGGCGTCGCGCGCATCGCGCAGTAGATCGTTTAACAGGCGACCGTTTGCCGTGCTGTAAAACTCCGTCTGCGCCGGAACATCATTAATCGCCACCGCGTTCCACCACGGCAGGATTGGCAGCGCAATCCCTTTTTCCGTCTGTCCGCCCATGCCGAGCAGTGGCATCAGGTTTTTGAACGCCAGCGCGATGTCGAGATCGTTCCCGCCAACGCGGCAACCGCTGTGGCCGAGCAGGCTGGCGCTGCGATCCGCTTTCTCACGCCACTGCGGACCCATCAGGATCAGCGAGCAGTCGGTGGTACCGCCGCCGATATCAACCACCAGCACACGCTTCTCTTCATTTAATGTCGCTTCAAAATCGAGGCCAGCGGCGACCGGCTCAAACTGGAACACCACCTCTTCGAAGCCTGCGCGCGTCGCAGCGCGCTCAAGAATACCCTGCGCCTGGGCGTTAGCCTCATCGCCGCCGAGCCCCTGAAAGTTGATTGGCCGCCCAATCACCGCCTGGCGAATCGTCTCAGGCAGCTGGCTCTCTGCCTGTTTACGGATATGCAGCATCATGGCGCAGACCAGATCCTCAAACAGCGCGATCTGCTGCGGTTTCAGGCCGCTGGCACCGAGAAAAGACTTCGGCGATTTGACGAAGTAGACCTCTTCCGGATCGCTCACATACTGGCGCAGTGAGGCAAGTCCGAACTGGACGCTGGCGGCGTTGACGTCAATATCCTCTTCGCGGTTGAAGCTCACCGCCCGGCGCAGCAGCGCCTGGGTTTCACTGCCCGTTGCCGGAACCTGATGGTGGCGATAGAGCCACTCGCTCACCGCTTCGCGCGTCGGCGCGCAGAGCATCGACGGCAGTAAGGTACTGTTATTTTCCATGGTCAGCAGGTGTGGCGCGTTGTCGCGCATCACCGCTACCGAGCAGTTTGCCGTACCGTAATCAAATCCAATAAACACCGTGCAATCCCCATGCCTGTGAAGAAGGGGGGCGACTTTAGCCGAATGCGTGCAGGGCGACAACCGGAATATGAAAGCAAGGCGAAAATTCCCTGAGTTGTTATGCTTTTAGCATTATCAGCGGGGAGATGGTATGTACACACTGCACTGGCAACCGCCCTATGACTGGGCGTGGATGTTACGTTTTTTAGGCGCGCGCGCCGTTGCGGGCGTGGAGGAGGTGAGCGAGACGCGCTATGTGCGCAGCTATGCCTTTCGCGGCCATCGCGGAGTGATTAGCGCCGAGCCGGATGAGACAAGCGCAACGCTGAAGGTCACTTTAAGCGAGGGGCTTGAGCCGATCGCCGAACACTGTTTACAGCGGCTGACGAGGTTATTTGACCTCTCCTGCGAGCCGGAGCGTATCAATATGCAGCTGGGCGAACTCGCCGCCGCGCGCCCTGGCCTGCGGCTGCCCGGCTCGGTCGATCCGTTTGAGCAGGCGGTGCGCGCGGTGCTCGGGCAACTGGTGAGCGTGGCGATGGCAGCAAAGCTGACGGCGAAAGTCGCACACCGATATGGCGAGGTGATGGATGAGGCGCCGGGCTTTATCGCTTTTCCCACCGCGCAGCAGATTGCCGCCGCCGATGCGGAGGTATTGAAAGGGCTGGGGATGCCGCTCAAACGCGCGCAGGCGCTGATTACCCTTGCCGAAGCTGCCTGTGACGGCACCTTTCCGTTGCAGAAGCCGGATGATGTAGAGCAGGGGGTGAAAGCGCTGCTTACCTATCCGGGGATTGGGCGCTGGACGGCGAACTACTTTGCGCTGCGCGGCTGGCAGGCAAAAGATATCTTCTTACCGGATGATTATGCGATTAAGCAGCGTTTCGCCGGTATGACGCCCGCGCAGACGCGCCGCTATGCCGAGCGCTGGCAGCCGTTTCGCTCTTATGCGCTATTGCATATCTGGTTTACGCCGGAGTGGTCGCCGGAGCCGCAGAACGATGCCCGATAACGCTCCGCTTATCGGGCCTGGGAGACGCGTGCCTGCTGTTCCGGGGCGGTTTTTGTCGGCCGGATAAGGCACTGCCGCCTTCCGGCAGTTAGTTGATAGCGAAATAACTGGTGTTGAGCATCAAATCCAGCGGGTGCGCCTGGGAGATGGTATCGCCATAGATAAGGTCAATGCCGATCCCGGAGAGGGTATCCATCATCATCGGCTGATGCGTCGGCCCGGCAATGCTCTTGAGCCCAAGGCGCTGCGCATGCCCCTGAATAATGGTCACCATCATCTCATCCATCAAATTACCGTGTACGTTAGAGACCAGCTCCGGCTCCAGCAGCAAGTAATCAGCCATATGCGGCGTAATGTGCTCGAAAATATCGAGATCGTGCCCGACACGGCTGAGGATAATGCGACACCCCGCCTGACGCAGACGTCTGAGGTTTTCAATCCGGCTATGGCTTTCGCGCACCAGCGCCTCCGCCGGGATCACCAGATGCAGCAGACGCCCCGGCATCGGGCCGCTCTCCAGCATGAGTAGCAGCTCATCGACCAGGCTGCTGCTTGCCAGCCCGTGCACAGAGAGGGGCAGGGCGACACCCAACCCTTTGGCGGTGATGGCGGCGGCATGTTTGTGGAAAAACTCATGGAAGACGCGCTGATCGAGGGCGCGAATCAGCTCTGGCTCGTGGAGGCCAGCGCGAAACGCATGCTCCTCCATCACTTCGCCTTCGCTGGTCCACAAGCGCAAAGAGAGCAGCCAGAAGTTACACGCTTCCGGAATCCGCGGCGAGGCGACGCCGCGCGCAATCATTAGCAGATGGTTCTCTTTAATGATGCGCAACTGCTCCTCCAGCGACATCATTGAGCGCTCATGCTGCACCAGGCTCTGCTGCGGTTCGTAGACCGTGACGCGGCCACGCCCGCTGTGCTTCGAGGCATAACAGGCGATATCGGCCTGCGACATCACTTCGGAAGCCTGATGGTTATACTCGTCGATAATCGTGATCCCGGCGCTGGCTCCGATACGGTGCTCACGCCCCTCCCAACTGAAGTGATAATCATTGATCGCTTCAATCATACGACCAGCGATATAACGCGCGCTTTCGACATTACACTCCGGCAGCAGCAGGCCAAACTCGTCGCCGCCCAGGCGGGCAAGAATATCCGTTGAGCGCAGCAGGCTGAGCATCAGCGTCGAGATCTCTCGTAGCAGCGTATCGCCAGCGGCATGCCCGGCGGTGTCGTTGACCGCTTTAAAGCGATCGAGATCGATAAACACCAGCGCATGACGCTGGTGGTACTCCTGCACCGACGACAGCAGGCGTTTAAGGTGCGCCTCGAAGCTGACGCGGTTCGCCAGGTGGGTGAGGGCGTCGTGCGAGGCGCTGTAGCTCAGCTGACGCAGCATTTTGCGCGACTCGGTCACATCCTGAATCACCAATACCGAGCCGATATTCTGCCCGTCGAGGGTGCTGAGCGGCGTAATGGTGTAGTGAATGTCGAAGCTGCCACCCGCGCGGCAGTGCAGCACCACGTCCTGTTCAATATCCGTACGCGACATATCGCCGCTGTGAATATTTTCCAGTACCGGACCGCTGTCGCCGAAGGTGATGTGCAGCACCTTCAGCAGAGGCTGCCCCATGGCGCTCTCCTGAGACCAGCCGCTCATCTTCTCAGCGACCGGGTTCATAAAGGTGACTCTCATTGCGACATCGGTACAGAGCACCGCTTCGCCGATGGAGTCGAGGGTGATGTGCAGCCGCTCCTTCTCCTGATAAAGCGCCTCGTTAAGTTGCTTCACCTCCGTCATATCCATGCTGACGCCGAGCAGCCGCTCGACCTCGCCCTGCTTGTTGAGCACGCGGTTCGCCAGCGAGCGAATATGGCGGATGCCATCTTTTACGGCAATGCGGAACTCGAGCTTGAAAGCGATGCGCGATGCCAGCGCGTCCCGGATCACCCGCTCGGTTTCCGGCCGATCTTCCGGCACAATGCGCTCATACCAGAGCTGCCAGGTCGGTTTGAGATGTGCAGGCACTTCATACATCTCAAACATCCGTTTATCCCAGCTGATGATGTCCGGCTCCAGCTCCCACTCCCAGATGCCGATGCCGCCCGCTTCGTTGGCAAGCGTAATGCGCTCCATCAGCCGTTTGTTGACCCATTCGGTCTGCTTCAGATCGTTAATATCTTCAACCTGAGCGATAAAGTAGAGCGGAGTGCCGTTGGCGTGCCGCACCACCGAGACCGCCAGCAACCCCCACACCAGATCGCCGTTGCGCGTGTAGTAGCGTTTTTCCATCGAATAACTGGCAATCTCGCCGCGCGACAGCTGCTGCAACTGCGCCATATCCCGGGCCAGATCTTCCGGCCAGGTGAGCTGCTGGAAGGTCATCAGGCGCAGCTCCTCCTGGCTGTAGCCGAGAAACTGGCACAGGGCTTTGTTGGCCTGGAGCCACTGCCCGTCGGTACCGACCAGCGCCATGCCGATGGCTGAATACTCCATGGCGTTACGAAAACGCGCTTCGCTCTCAATGATGTGCTTACGCTCGGTGCGAAAGGCGTACATCACCATGGTCATGACATGCACCGGCAGAAGGATCATCAAAAAGGGCAGCCACGGCGCGTTCATCATGACATCGGTTTTCGACGAACTGACGACGTTAGGATCGATAGCGAGCACCAGCGACGCCACCATCACCGTCGCGAGATAAATTAAGAAGGCCTCCACGCGCGGCAGGCGTACCGCGCTCCACATCAGTAGCACAATCACGGCGGTAAAGGGCCACGGCAGATAGTGCAGCGCCAGCCAGCTCAGCAGCAGCGTTAGCGTCAGCGTAGCCAGGGTTTCCAGCAGCAGTTTCGGGTTGCGGTGGCGCAGCAGGTAGTGAGGTTTGAAGAGCAGACCGAGCGGCACCAGCGCCAGCGCACCGATCGCTTCCGACAATACCCAAATAATAAAGGTGCGCAGCAGGTTATCCGTCGGCACCAGCAAGCAGATAAGCACCCCACCAATCAGCGGCGGTATAAGCACGCTGCCAATGGCCAGCCGTATCCAGTCGGCCAGATTTTTTAGCGGATTATAGGAAGGCAGCAGTTTGCGCAGCAGGATCGCGCCTGTGAAGGCTTCCACGATATTGACCAGCGTGTAGCGTAAATCGACAAATGATGGCGAAAAGAGTGCGACGGTGGCGGCGACATTCCCCAGCGCGCAGACGAGGGCGATGCCCGGCCACATCTTGCCTGCATGACGATAGAACGCCACGGTCATAATGGCGGTAGGGAACCAGAGCGGCGCAATAATGGTGCCAAATCGAATCAGCTCAAGGGAGAAGAGCGTAAAGATAAAAGAGAGCAGCCCAAGACTTACTAGCCGCAGCACGGGATGTGGTGTGGTAACCAAAACGTGTTGGTATTGTTTTTTCATTACCGCTTTATCCGCAACCCTGTGCCGTCCGACACGGCGGCCGACGAATGAAATGAGAATGTCGGATTATGCTAGTACAAACAATTTACAATTCCTATGGCGTGCGCTCATAAATTGACATCATAGTGTTATTAATTACTTAGTGAATGCTCAAAACGCGCCCGGTGCGTCATTTTTACCCACCTTGCTGAGAAAAAAAGCGTGTAGATTGGCGAAAAATGCCGCCATTTTTGCTTATCGCCCTGACTGGCGCTTTCGACTGGTATCGCGGCGGTGAAATCCCTATAATTGCCGCGTTTGACGCTACGGCGTCTTCCTTCCTTTACATCCAGGTTAATCAGGTCCCTAAATTTATGACTGATCAGTCACATCAGTGCGTCATCATCGGCATCGCCGGCGCATCTGCTTCAGGTAAAAGTCTTATTGCCAGTACGCTTTACCGCGAGTTGCGCGAGCAGGTGGGTGATGAACACATTGGCGTTATTCCCGAAGACAGCTACTACAAAGATCAAAGCCATCTGTCGATGGAAGAGCGTGTAAAAACCAACTATGACCATCCAAGCGCGATGGATCACAGTCTGTTATTCCAGCACCTTCAGTCGCTTAAGCGCGGCGAATCCATTGAGTTACCGGTCTACAGCTATGTTGAACATACCCGCACTGCGGAGACCATTCGTATCGAAGCCAAAAAAGTCATCATTCTGGAAGGGATCCTGCTGCTGACCGACTCTCGCCTGCGCGATGAGATGAACTTCTCCATTTTTGTCGATACGCCGTTGGATATCTGCCTGATGCGCCGCATCAAACGCGATGTGAATGAACGCGGGCGCTCGATGGATTCGGTAATGGCGCAGTACCAGAAAACCGTACGTCCGATGTTCCTGCAGTTTATTGAACCCTCCAAGCAGTATGCCGATATCATCGTGCCGCGCGGCGGCAAGAACCGTATCGCAATCGACATCCTGAAAGCCAAAATCAGCCAATTTTTTGAATAATACATGTTAGGCTGTCAAACTCAGTGTTAACTACCCGTCCCCTGAGGCTTTTTCAGGGGCGTGTCGCACCAAAGGAGAATGTGCTATGCGTCTTTGTGACCGCGATATCGAAGCCTGGATGAATGAGGGCCGACTCGCAATTAACCCGCGTCCGCCGGTAGAACGAATTAATGGCGCGACCGTGGATGTCCGTCTGGGCAACAAATTCCGCACATTCAGTGGTCATACCGCAGCTTTTATCGATCTGAGTGGGCCGAAACAGGAAGTAAGCGCCGCCCTCGATCGGGTGATGAGCGATGAGATTGTCCTCGCCGATGGCGAAGCCTTTTTCCTCCATCCGGGCGAACTGGCGCTGGCGGTGACCTATGAGTCCGTCACACTGCCGGCGGATCTGGTTGGCTGGCTTGATGGCCGCTCGTCGCTGGCGCGATTAGGTTTGATGGTGCACGTGACCGCGCACCGTATCGATCCCGGCTGGTCTGGCTGTATCGTGCTGGAGTTCTATAATTCAGGCAAACTGCCGCTGGCCCTGCGCCCCGGCATGCTGATCGGCGCGCTTAGCTTCGAACCGCTCTCCGGTCCGGCCGAGCGCCCTTACAACCGCCGCGAAGATGCGAAATATCGCGATCAGCAGGGCGCGGTTGCCAGCCGTATCGATAAAGACTGAGCAAGTTATCTCTGCAGAGGACGCCATGAGAAGAGTGTTAACCACGCTGATGATTCTGTTGGTCGTGCTGGTTGCCGGCCTGTCAGCGTTGGTGTTGCTGGTCAACCCCAACGATTTCCGTGCTTATATGGTGCGTCAGGTTGAAGCGCGTAGCGGCTATCAGTTACAGCTTGAAGGCCCCCTGCGCTGGCACGTCTGGCCGCAGCTCAGCATTCTCTCAGGGCGCATGACCTTAACCGCGCCGGGTGCGCAGACGCCGGTAGTAAAAGCGGACAATATGCGCCTCGATGTCAATCTCCTGCCTCTGCTTTCCCATCAGCTGCATGTTAAGCAGGTCATGTTAAAAGGTGCGGTGATCCAGCTCACGCCGGATTCTCAGGCCGCAGTGGATAAAGACGCGCCGGTCGCGCCGCGTGAAAATACCCTGCCGCAGGCTGAAGAGGATCGCGGCTGGTCCTGGGATATCGGCAGCCTGCAAATAGCGGACAGCGTGCTGGTGTTACAGCATGAGAACGATGAGCAGGTGGCGGTGCGCGATATCCGGCTGCAGATGGAACAGGATGAGCAGCACCAGGCGTCGCTGGAGTTCTCCGGGCGCATCAACCGTAATCAACGCGATTTGACCCTTGCCGTGCGCGCGAATCTCGACGCGCACGACTATCCGCATCAACTCTCTGCAGTGGTGGATAGCGTCAAGTGGCAGCTGCGCGGCGGGGATGTGCCGTCCCAGGGTATCGAAGGCGAAGGTCAGCTGCAGGCACAGTGGCAGGGCGAACAGCAACGCCTGGCGCTGAGCGCGCTGAAGCTGCGCGCCAATGACAGCGTCCTGACCGGCAATGGCAGCGTGACGTTCGGCACGCTGCCGGTCTGGGTGCTGGATCTGCAGTTCGATAATCTCAATCTCGATAATTTGTTGCCGCCGAAAAATAGCGTGACAGATAACAGCGCGCCGGATCAACAGGGGCAGGCGCAAAGCCGCCCGCCGCGTCCGGTGATCGCCAACAGTGCCGATGTGCCGCACTTTGACGGCCTGCGTGATTTCACCGCCCAGGTAGCGATCACTGCAAAAGCCGTGCGCTGGCGCGGGATGCAGTTTGCCGATGTCAGCGGGCAGTTCAACAATAATGCCGGCCTGCTCGCCATTCCAACCCTGCAAGGGAAGATGGGCGCCGGGCAGATCTTCTTGCCGGGCCAGCTTGATGTGCGCCGCGATGTCTCGCGGGCGGTGTTCCAGCCGCGCCTCGACAATGTCGAGATTGGCGACATTCTGAAAGCCTTTAATTATCCCATCGCGCTTACTGGCAGCCTGTCGATGGCGGGCGATTTTTCCGGCCCGAGCATTGATGCTGAGGAGTTCCGCCGTCTGTGGCAGGGCGAAGCGCATGTTGAGCTGAAAAATAGCCGCATGGAAGGGCTCAACTTCCAGCAGCTGGTGCAGCAGGCTGTGTCGCGCAGCACGGATGTGCAGACGCAGGAGAAATATGACACGGCAACCCAGCTCGACAGCTTTAGCAGCGATCTGGCGCTGAAAGCGGGGCAGATGACACTGAGCAATATGCAGGGCAGCTCACCGCTTATCTCCCTTACCGGCGAGGGCAAAATGGATCTGGTTAAGGAGCAGGCAGACACCCGCTTCAATATCCAGGTGCTGGGTGGCTGGCGAGGGGAGAGTGAGCTTATCGACTACCTCAAAACGACGCCGATCCCGCTGCGCGTATATGGTCAGTGGCAGGCGCTCAACTACACTCTGCAGGTTGATCAGCTCCTGCGTAAGCATCTGCAGGATGAGGCGAAGCGCCGCCTGAGCGACTGGGCCGAGCGCAACAAGGATAAGCAGAGCAGCAAAGATGTGAAGAAGCTGCTCGATAAGATGTAAGTGTGATGCCATCGGGCAACAGGCCTGATGGCGGCTTCGCCTTCTCAGACTTACGGGCTTTATGTGGATATTAAAGGCGCCCCGCTAAGGCGAGGTGCTGGAGCAGCATAATGGTTTTGCCATCGGCAATCTCCACCACTTCAATATCTTCCCCCTCCTCGGCCAGACCGCCGCCATTGCCGATGCGGCGGCTCTCATCATATTCGGCGATAAAAAAGTGCAGCTTTTCGCTGACCGAGCCGGGGCTCATCCAGGCTTCAAAGACCTTTTCGACCCGCTCTAAACGGTAGCCGGTCTCCTCTTCAGCCTCCTGTTTTATGCGCGTCTCCGCGTCCAGCTCATCCAGCAGCCCGGCGGCGGCTTCCAGCAAAAAACCGGCATGATCGTTCACAAACAGCGGTAAGCGAAACTGCCGGGTGAGGATCACGCTGCGTTTAGTGCGGTTATAGAGCAGGATGGTTGCGCCATTGCCGCGGTCATAGACTTCGCGGCTCTGCCGCTGCCATTCGCCGTCACGGCGGCGGAAATCGAAGGTGTACTTTGTCAGCTTTCCCCAGTCCTGCGACAGCGGAACCGCCTTAATAATACGTGCTTGTGCCTGTTCAGATTGCATAGATGCTCCTTTTTTGCCTGTGCAGGTATCATATCGTGCAAATTCGTGCGTAAACAAGATTTTTCATGCAGCGGCGAGGCGCGCAATGGTGTCAGCCAGACTTGGCCGATTTAGCTCTCTGGAAGGGGAGGGGAAAACCGGGGCGTACCCCGGCGGGTTTACACTTCGTAGTCTGAGGGAATGTCGCTTGCTACGGGGATCAGTTGCACTTTCTGCACCCGGTGGCTCTCAACATCCAGCGTTTTCAGGCGGAAATCGCCAATCGTGACCTCCTCGCCAGGGGCGGGAATACGCTGCAGATGCTCCATTAACAGCCCGGCAATCGTGTGGTAATCGCGTTTATCATTCAGCGGCAGCGGCACATACTGAATCAGATCTTCCAGCGGCATATGGCCGTTTGCGGTCCAGCTGCCATCACTGTTTTTCTGAATATCATGGCGAGCGTCAATCTCTTCCACCTCGTTAGGCAGGTTACCGGCGATAGTCTCCATCACATCACTTAATGTCACCACTCCTTCAACCGAGCCGAACTCATCGACCACAAAAGCGAAGTGGGTACGGGCATTGCGGAACTGCTCCAGCGCCTGCAACAGCGGCAGCCCTTCCGGGAAAACCAGCGGCTGGCGCACCAGCACACGCAGATCCAAGGGGTCGCCATGCAGGGACTGCTGCAAGAGATCGAGAATATGCACCACGCCGAGCAGCGACTCCTCCTGCTCGCCGCCGGTGACCACGATGCGGGTATGCTGGTTCTTATCCAGCAGGGCGCGAACCTCGGCTTCCGGCGCATTGAGATCGATATGTTCGATATCGTGACGGGAGGTCATGATGCTGCTCACCGTGCGTTGATTGAGGTTCAGTACGCGCTCAATCATTCGCCGCTCCTGCGGATTGAAAATCTGCGCATCGTCGCTGTCGCCCAGCATAGAGGCAGTTTGCGCATCCAGCTCCGCATCCTCTTTACGCCCGCTAAGCAGACGCATCACCGCTTCGGTGGTGCGCTGGCGCAGCGTGTGGTTGGCAAACAGGAAGCGGCGACGGTTAAAGATAGCGAGCTGATTGAGGGACTCAATCATCACCGAGAAGCCAATCGCCGCATAGAGATAGCCTTTCGGAATATGGAAACCAAAGCCTTCTGCCACCAGGCTAAAGCCAATCATCAGCAGGAAACTGAGGCAGAGGATCACAATTGTCGGGTGATTATTGACGAAGCGGGTGAGGGCTTTACTCGCCAACAGCATCAGCGAGATGGCGATAATAACGGCAGCCATCATCACCGCCAGATGGTCTACCATACCGACGGCGGTGATCACCGAGTCGAGAGAGAAGACTGCGTCGAGCACCACGATCTGTGCAACCACCGCCCAGAACTTTGCCCCGCGCCGCTGGCTGGGGTTATCACTGTCTTTTCCCTCAAGCCGTTCGTTCAGCTCAACTGTCGCTTTAAACAGCAGGAACAGGCCGCCAAACAGCATGATGAGATCGCGGGCGCTAAAGCTTAAACCCCGCACGGTGAACAGCGGTTGCGTGAGTGTCACCAGCCACGAAATGGAGGCGAGCAGCACCAGGCGCATCAGCATAGCGAGAATTAAACCCGTCGCGCGCGCGCGGTCGCGCTCTGCGGGAGGTAATTTTTCCGCCAGGATGGCGATAAAGACCAGGTTATCGATACCGAGCACTAACTCAATAACCACCAGTGTGATCAGCCCGGCCCAGATTGATGGATCAGCAATCCACTCCATTGTTAGCGTAAAACCTTATATAAGATGACACTTGTCACAAACAGATCATGGGTAACTTTCATGGCGAATGCAATGCCGCCTGCGATTAATCTTATTTAATAAGATATTTAAGAGTTATTTAATTCCATTCCCTCACCGTGATTAAGTTTATTTATAACTATTTAAGATGCGAATTTAGGAACTATCGCATGGGGCAGGCTGCATCCCCAAGTTGTCAATATAAGTTAATTCCTAAAAGTGAGAAAACCTGACGTTAATATTATTCTTAAAAAAGCTTCAGTCGGGAGATGCCGCCTTGCCTGCCTTTGCCTTAGCTGCAACAATTCCACCAGCATCTTTCAAATATACCTGCGATGTTAATTTCCACGTTGTTATTCGACGCGGAAAAGGATACCCGCCGTATTTAGCGCGCGCCACAGTGGGCGCCCTGACGAGGATGTAAAGGATGACTATCAACGATATATCGATGATCAGTGCATTGGTAACTGGAAGCCAGGGGCGGTAGCATGCCTGTCGGCATGACTGCAGCCGGATTATTCTGTATTGTCATGGGGTTGGATAAATGCTTTTTAGGACTGATGCCAGTTATATTCCTGGTGAATTAACTGCATTGTGATTCTGTGTACTGCTTGAGCGCTTATTTAAATCGCACAGGATAATTACTCTGCCATAGTGATAATTAATCAATGATGAAATCTAAAATGAAATTGATGCCATTATTGGTGTCCATAAGCTTAATGAGTGGCTGCACCGTATTCCCGGGTAGCAATATGTCGACATCGGGAAAGGACGTGATTAAACAGCAGGATGCTGACTTTGATTTAGACAGTATGGTGAACGTTTATCCATTGACCCCGCGTCTGATTGAGCAACTGCGCCCGCGCGTAAACGTTGCCCAGCCGAACATGTCGCTGGATCAAGAGATCTCCTCTTATGAATACCGCGTCGGCCCTGGTGATGTCCTGAGCGTCACTGTGTGGGATCACCCGGAATTAACCACCCCTGCCGGTCAGTATCGCAGCTCCAGCGATACCGGTAACTGGGTGCAGCCGGATGGCACCATGTTCTACCCCTATATCGGCAAAGTCCGCGTAGTGGGTAAGACCCTGGCCGAAATCCGTAGTGATATTACCAGCCGCTTAGCGACCTATATTGCCGACCCGCAGGTGGACGTTAATATCGCCGCGTTCCGCTCGCAAAAAGCCTATGTCTCCGGTCAGGTCAATAAATCAGGCCAGCAGGCGATCACCAACGTGCCGCTGACCGTGCTTGATGCGATCAACGCCGCTGGTGGTCTGACCGACCTTGCTGACTGGCGCAATGTCGTGCTGACCCACAAAGGCAAAGAGGAGCGTATTTCACTGCAGGCGCTGATGCAAAACGGCGACCTCAGCCAGAACCGTCTCCTCTACCCTGGCGACATTCTGTTTGTTCCGCGCAATGACGATCTGAAAGTGTTCGTGATGGGCGAAGTGAAAAAACAGAGCACCCTCAAAATGGACTTCAGCGGCATGACGCTGACCGAAGCGCTCGGCCAGGCTGAAGGTCTCGACCTGACCTCCTCTAACGCCAGCGGTATCTTCGTTATCCGTCCAATCAAGGATGGCGAGGGCGGTCGCGGTAACAAGATTGCCAACATCTACCAGCTAGATATGTCGGATGCCACGTCACTGGTCATGGCCACTAACTTCCGCCTCCAGCCTTACGACGTTGTCTATGTCACCACCGCACCGGTATCGCGTTGGAACCGTCTTATCAACCAGTTGCTGCCAACCATCAGTGGCGTTCGCTACATGACGGATACGGCCAAAGATATTCATACGTGGTAACAGGCATGTTCAACAAAATTCTGGTGGTTTGCGTGGGGAACATTTGTCGTTCCCCAACGGCGGAACGGCTTCTGAAAAAATACTACCCCGGACTTACGGTTGAGTCTGCCGGGTTGGGCGCACTGGTCGGGCATGGCGCAGATGCCAACGCCACGGCCGTGGCGGCAGATAACCAACTCTCACTGGATGGGCACGTCGCACGCCAGATTTCAGGGAAATTGTGTCGTGAATTCGATCTGATTCTGGTTATGGAGAAGCGACACATCTCCCGCCTGTGCGAACTTACTCCGGAGATGCGCGGAAAGGTCATGTTGTTTGGCCACTGGGATAACGAACGGGAGATCCCCGATCCGTATCGCAAAAGTCGTGAAGCTTTTGAAGCCGTTTACACCTTACTTGACCAGTCTGCCCGCCTTTGGGCGCAGGCATTGCAAGCTCAGCAGGGAAAATAATGACAGAGAAAACACACCATTCGCATTCTGCTACGTCGGCAGTGGGCAATGACGAAATCGATATTGGCCGTTTACTCGGCACAATCATTGAGGCTCGCTGGTGGGTGCTGGGCATTACCGCGCTATTTGCCCTCGCCGCGCTGGTTTACTGCATGTTTGCCACGCCTATCTATAGCGCCGATGCGCTGGTGCAGATCGAGCAGAATACCGGTAGCTCGCTGGTGCAGGATATTAACAGTGCGCTGAGTAACAAGCCTCCGGCGTCGGAAGCGGAAATTCAGCTTATTCAGTCCCGTCTGGTACTGGGTAAAACCGTTGACGATCTCGACCTCGACATCTCAGTGGTGAAAAACACCTTCCCGCTGTTTGGCGCAGGCTGGGATCGCCTGATGGGGCGGCAGAATGAGACCGTTAAGGTCACCTCGTTCGAACTGCCGAAAGGGTGGGCAGAGCAGACCTTTACCCTAAAAGTGCTCAGCCCGAAAACCTATCTGCTGAGCAGCGATGGCGGATTTGAAGCGCGCGGTGAAGTGGGCAAGCCGTTGAGCAAAGAGGGCGTCACCATGATGGTGAGCGCGATCCAGGCCTCTGATGACAGCGAGTTTACTGTCACCAAGTTCTCGACCCTCGGCATGATCAACAATCTGCAAAACAACCTGACGGTTGTGGAGAACGGTAAAGACACCGGCGTGCTGAGCCTCAGCTACACCGGCGAAGATCGCGATCAGATCCGCGCCATTCTCAACAGCATCACCCGCAACTACCTTGAGCAGAATATTGAGCGCAAATCAGAAGAAGCGGCGAAGAGCCTCATCTTCCTTGATAAGCAACTGCCGGAAGTGCGTCACAACCTCGACGTCGCGGAGGATAAGCTCAACGCCTATCGTCAGACGAAAGACTCCGTCGACCTGCCGCTTGAAGCTAAATCGGTGCTCGACTCTGTGGTCAACATCGATGCGCAGTTGAACGAACTGACCTTCAAAGAGGCGGAGATCTCCAAGCTCTATACCAAAGCGCACCCGGCGTACCGCACGCTGCTGGAGAAACGTCAGGCGCTGGAAGATGAGAAAACCAGGCTTAATAAACGCATTACGGCCATGCCGCAGACGCAGCAGGAAATTGTGCGTCTGACCCGCGATGTTGAATCTGGTCAGCAGGTCTATATGCAGCTGCTGAATAAACAGCAGGAGCTGCGTATCACCCAGGCGAGCACCGTGGGCGATGTGCGTATCGTTGACCCGGCAATCACCCAGCCTGGCGTGCTGAAGCCGAAAAAAGCGCTGATTATTCTCGGCAGCATTATTTTCGGCCTGATTATCTCCGTCGTTGGCGTGCTGCTGCGTTCCCTCTTCAACCGCGGTATCGAAAGCCCGCAGGTGCTGGAAGAGCACGGAATCAGCGTTTATGCCAGCATCCCGCTCTCCGAGTGGCAGAAGGAGCGTGACAACGCGCAAACTGCGAAAGGCGCACGCCGCTTCAAGCAGAGCCAGCTGCTGGCGGTGGGTAACCCGACCGATCTGGCGATTGAAGCGGTTCGCAGCCTGCGTACCAGTCTCCACTTCGCCATGATGCAGGCCAACAACAATGTGTTGATGATGACCGGGGTCAGCCCCTCCATCGGTAAAACCTTTGTCTGCGCCAACCTCGCGGCGGTCATCAGCCAGACCAACAAGCGCGTGCTGCTGATCGACTGCGATATGCGTAAAGGCTACACCCACGAACTGCTGGGTACCGACAATATCAATGGTTTGTCAGATGTGCTGGCAGGGAAGGGCACCATCGAGAGCTGCGCGAAGCCGACCTCGATCCGTAACTTCGATCTGGTTCCGCGCGGTCAGGTGCCACCTAACCCCTCTGAGCTGCTGATGAGCGAACGCTTCACCCAGATGGTTGAGTGGGCAAGCAAAAACTACGATCTGGTGCTGATTGATACCCCACCAATCCTCGCGGTGACCGATGCGGCCGTTGTTGGTCGTCATGCGGGTACCACGCTGATGGTGGCGCGTTACGCGGTCAACACCCTGAAAGAGATCCAGACCAGCCTGAGCCGCTTCGAGCAGAACGGCATCCAGGTGAAAGGCGTCATCCTGAACTCTATCTTCCGCCGTGCAACCGGCTACCAGGATTACGGCTACTACGAGTACGAATACAAGTCCGACTCGAAATAACAAGACTTATACCTCTACCCTCAGCGTGCTTTGCCCTTCCCCTTAACAGGGGGAGGGCGTAAGCGAGGGCGAAAAGCGGCATGTGGAACGCATTAGGGATCGCATCATGAGCACAACAGCAAACCCATTAATTTCAATTTATATGCCTACCTGGAACCGTCAGCAGCTGGCCATCCGCGCCATTAAATCGGTGCTGCGCCAGGATTACCCGCACTGGGAAATGATCATCGTTGATGACTGCTCCGCGTCGTTCGATCAGCTGCAGCAGTTTGTTGACGAACTGGGCGACCCGCGCGTTAGCTATACGCGCAACGACTTCAACTCCGGTGCCTGCGCCGTGCGCAACCAGGCCATCCTGCAGGCGCGCGGGCAATACATTACCGGTATCGATGACGATGACGAGTGGACGCCAAACCGCTTATCGGTTTTCCTCGCCCATAAGCATCTGCTCAACACCCGCGCCTTCCTCTACGCCAATGATTATGTGTGCCAGGGTGAGGTCTACGCGCAGCCCGCCAGCCTGCCGCTCTACCCGAAATCACCGTTCTCCCGCAAGCTCTTCTACAAACGCAATATCGTCGGCAATCAGGTCTTTACCTGGGCGTGGCGTTTTAAAGAGTCGCTGTTTGATACCCAGCTGAAAGCCGCACAGGATTACGACATCTTCCTGCGCATGGTCACCGAATATGGCGAGCCATTCAAAATTGAGGAGGCGACGCAGATCCTGCATATCAACCACGGCGAGATGCAGATCACCTCTTCACCGAAGAAGTTCTCCGGCTACTTCCACTTCTATCGCAAGCACAAGGATAAGTTCGACCGTGCCAGCAAGAAGTATCAACTCTTCACCCTCTACCAGATCCGTAATAAGCGGATGAACTGGCGCACGCTGTTGACGCTCTTTTCGGTGCGCAACGGTAAACGTCTGGCTGATGGGCTGCGGGGTAAATAATGCGACTGGAAGATTTTCGCGCAAACCACTGGAATTTGCGCCCCTGCTGCATGGTTGCAGCCTACCGTATCGCGCACTTCTGCTCGGTGTGGCGCAAGAAGCATGTGATTAACAACATCTGGGCCGCGCCGGTCATTCTGCTCTACCGCTTCATAACGGAATGTCTGTTTGGCTATGAGATTCAGGCGGCGGCGACGATCGGCCGGCGTTTCACCATTCACCATGGCTATGCGGTGGTGATTAATAAAAATGTCGTAGCGGGTGATGATTTTACCATTCGCCATGGTGTGACCATCGGTAACCGCGGCGCGGACAGCCTGGCCTGCCCGGTCATTGGCAACGGCGTTGAGCTGGGGGCGAATGTGGTGATGATTGGCGATATTACCATTGGCAATAATGTCACCATCGGCGCAGGCAGCGTGGTGCTGGACAGTGTGCCGGACAACGCGCTGGTGGTGGGTGAAAAAGCGCGCGTGAAGGTGATTAAATGAATATTTTGCAGTTTAACGTACGCCTCGCAGAGGGCGGTGCTGCAGGTGTTGCGCTGGATCTCCACCAGCGAGCGCTGCAGCAGGGTTATCAGTCGCGCTTTATTTATGGCTACGGTAAAGGGGGTAAAAAAAGTGTCAGCCATGACAACTACCAGAACGTCTATAAACAGACGCCGCGTCTGACCTCGATTGCCAACCTGGCGCTGTTCCGCCTCTTTAACCGCGATGTTTTCGGTAATCTTAATAATCTTTATCGCAACGTTACCCGCAGCGAAGGGCCGCTGGTGCTCCATTTTCATGTGATGCACAGCTACTGGCTCAACCTTGAGGATCTGGTGGCGTTCTGCCAGCGCGTGAAAGCGCACAAACCGGACGTCACCTTCGTCTGGACGCTGCACGACCACTGGAGTGTCACCGGCCGCTGTGCTTTTACCGACGGCTGCGAAGGGTGGAAGACCCACTGTCAGAAGTGCCCGACGCTGAGCAACTATCCGCCCGTTAAAATCGATCGCGCGCATCAGTTAGTGGGGCGTAAGCGCCAGCTGTTTAATACCATGCTCTCACTGGGCTGCCAGTTTATCTCCCCGAGCCAGCATGTGGCTGATGCCTTTAACAGCCTCTATGGCGCTGGTCGTTGCCAGATTATTAACAACGGTATCGATGTAGCGACAGAAGAGATCCTCGCCCAGCTTGCGCCGGTAAAAGTGACGCAGGGTAAACCGAAGATCGCTATCGTCGCCCACGACTTACGCTACGACGGGAAAACCAATCAGCAACTGGTGCGCGACATCATGGCTCTTGAGGATCGCGTCGAGCTGCACACCTTCGGTAAATTCTCCCCCTTTGAGGGGCCGCAGGTGGTCAACCACGGCTTTCTTACCGATAAGCGTAAATTGATGAGCGAACTCAATGAGATGGATGCACTGGTCTTTAGTTCGCGCGTCGACAACTACCCGCTGATCCTCTGTGAAGCGCTCTCCATCGGGGTGCCGGTGATCGCTACCCACAGCGATGCGGCGCGCGAAGTGCTGCAAAAGTCGGGCGGAAAAACCTTCAGTGAAGAGGAGGTGCTGCAACTGGTGCAGTGCCATAAAGCAGAAATCGCCCAGGCGGTGTTTGGCGAGAGCCTCGACGCGTTTCGCGCGCGAAGCCGCCAGGCCTATAGCGGTCATCAGATGCTGGAGGAGTATGTCTCGTTCTATCAGAGTCTGTAGCTATCTGCTGCTGCCGTTGATCTACCTGCTGGTCAACGTGAAATTATTCCAGCTCGGTGAGAGCTTCCCGATCACGATTGTGACTTTTTTACCGGTGCTGCTGCTGCTCTACGTTGAGCGCATCAACCTGAAAAAATTGATGTTAGCGCTGATGCTTGGTGCAGGATTAACGCTCTTCAACTTTATTTTCGGTAAGTCGCTGGATGCCAGCAAATATGTCACGTCAACAATGCTGTTTGTCTACATCGTGATCATTATTGGCATGGTATGGAGTATTCGCTTCAAAACGATATCGCCGCATAACTATCGCAAGATTTTGAGATTTTTCTACATGGTGGTGGCGTTAATAGTCACGCTCGCCGCAATGGAGATGGCTCAGATCATTCTTACTGGCGGCAGTAGTTTGATGGAAATAATTTCGAAATATCTTATTTACAGTAACAGTTACGTGCTGAATTTTATCAAGTTCGGCGGTAAGCGAACCACGGCACTCTATTTCGAACCGGCATTCTTCGCTCTGGCGTTAATCTCAATTTGGCTCAGCATCAAACAGTTTGGTATCAAAACTCCGAAAACCGATGCTATGATTCTGGCAGGGATAGTACTCTCAGGCTCATTCTCCGGGGTAATGACATTTATCATGTTCTACCTGCTGGAGTGGGCGTTTCAGTATCTCAATAAAGAGGCGATTCAAAAGAAATTACCGCTGGCAATTATTTCACTTGCGGTGTTTGTCGTGGGCCTCGTATTTGCTTTTCCTTATATTGCGACGCGTATTGGCGATTTGGGAACGGAAGGATCCTCCTCTTATTACCGAATTATCGGTCCGCTTGTGATGGTTGGATATTCGCTGACCAATATTGATGGCGTAGTAAGATTCGGCTCACTTTATGAATATGTCGCATCATTCGGAATCTTTAACGGTGCAGACGTCGGGAAAACAATAGACAATGGGTTGTATCTGCTGATCATATATTTTTCATGGTTGGCGGTAATACTGACCGGATGGTACATGTTTAAAGTCGCTAAAATGACGATGAATGCTTTTGGCAACAATCAGAATTTTCGCGTTCAACTTTTCTTGTTTACCCCGATCTCGTTGTTCTTTACGGGGTCAATTTTTAGTCCGGAATATGCATTTTTAATTGTTTGTCCGTTTATTCTGCGTAAAGCGTTGAATATTGTAAGTTCATGAGAAGGTGGGTCACATGCTGCTTAGTGTTATTACTGTCGCGTTTCGCAATTATGAAGGTGTGAAGAAGACCTGGCAGTCGCTGGCTCACCTGGCGAAAGCACAAGATATCGAGTTCGAGTGGATCGTGGTTGACGGCGGTTCGCAGGACGGTACTGAGGATTTTCTGAAAAGCCTCAACGGCCAATATAATTTACGTTTCATAAGCGAACGCGATAAAGGTATTTACGATGCCATGAATAAAGGCATCGATATGGCCTCCGGGCGCTTTGCGATATTTCTTAATTCTGGCGATATTTTCCATGAAGAAATTGTCGACGTTGTACGCCAGTTAAGCGAAGCGAAAGAGACCGCCATGTATATCGGCGATGCGCTGCTTGATTTCGGCGACGGTAACAAGCTGCGCCGCAATGCGAAAAGCGGCTGGTATATTTATCACAGCCTGCCGGCCAGTCATCAGGCCATCTTTTTCCCGGTGCACGGGTTAAAAACGTACCCCTACGATCTGCAATTTAAAGTCTCATCCGATTACGCGTTAGCGGCCAGAATGTATAAAGCGGGCTTTCCGTTTAAGCGTCTGAAAGGGCTGGTATCTGAATTTTCGATGGGCGGTGTATCCACTTCTAATAATCTCGAATTATGCCAGGACGCCCGTAAAGTTCAGCGCATGATATTACACGTCCCCGGTTTCTGGGCAGAATTATCCTATATGTTGCGTTTACGGACGACGGGTAAAGCAAAGGCTTTATATAACAAAGCGTAACGCCCGGACATAAGGAAAGAATATGCAAGATTTAAAAGGATTCTCCGTGCCGAAAGGCTTTCGGGGCGGGAATGCTATTAAGGTTCAATTGTGGTGGGCAGTGCAGGCGACACTATTTGCCTGGTCCCCGCAGGTGCTTTATCGCTGGCGCGCCTTCTTATTACGCCTCTTCGGCGCGAAGGTTGGTAAAGGCGTAGTGATTCGACCATCGGTCAAAATTACCTACCCATGGAAATTAACCCTGGGTGATTACAGCTGGGTGGGGGATGACGCGGTGTTATATACGCTCGGCGACATCACCATCGGCGCAAATTCTGTGGTGTCACAGAAGTGTTATTTGTGCACCGGCAGTCACGACTATATGAGCGCGCATTTCGATATTAACGCGACGCCCATCGTGATTGGCGAGAAGTGCTGGCTGGCGACAGATGTGTTTGTTGCTCCCGGTGTCTCTATCGGCGACGGCACGGTCGTCGGTGCACGTAGCAGTGTTTTTAAATCGCTACCGGCAAATGCGATTTGTCGGGGCAATCCCGCAGTGGTAACGCGCGAACGCGTTGAAAAGGTAACTCCCTAACAGGGAACATTGAGGAAAATAAATTATGTCTAAAGTCGCTCTCATCACCGGCGTTACCGGGCAAGATGGCTCTTATCTGGCAGAACTGCTTCTGGAAAAGGGTTACGAAGTTCACGGCATCAAACGCCGCGCTTCCTCTTTCAATACTGAGCGTGTTGATCACATTTATCAGGATCCGCACACAAGCAACCCGAAATTCCACCTGCATTACGGCGATCTGACCGATACGTCAAACCTGACCCGTATCCTGCAGGAAGTGCAGCCGGATGAAGTGTACAACCTGGGTGCGATGAGCCACGTTGCGGTCTCCTTCGAATCCCCGGAATACACCGCTGATGTTGACGCCATGGGTACGCTGCGTCTGCTGGAAGCGATCCGCTTCCTGGGTCTGGAGAAGAAAACCCGTTTCTATCAGGCATCCACCTCTGAGCTGTATGGCCTGGTGCAGGAAATCCCGCAGAAAGAGACCACGCCGTTCTACCCGCGCTCTCCGTATGCCGTTGCCAAACTGTACGCTTACTGGATCACCGTGAACTACCGTGAATCCTACGGCATGTACGCCTGTAACGGCATCCTGTTCAACCACGAATCCCCGCGTCGCGGCGAAACCTTCGTGACCCGTAAAATCACCCGTGCGATCGCCAACATCGCTCAGGGCCTGGAATCCTGCCTCTACCTCGGCAACATGGACTCTCTGCGTGACTGGGGCCATGCCAAAGACTACGTGAAAATGCAGTGGATGATGCTGCAGCAGGAGCAGCCGGAAGACTTCGTTATCGCGACAGGTGTGCAGTACTCCGTACGTCAGTTCGTTGAAATGGCTGCCGCTCAGCTGGGCATCAAACTGCGCTTCGAAGGCACCGGCGTCGAAGAGAAGGGTATCGTTGTTTCCGTAACTGGCCACGATGCGCCGGGCGTGAAACCGGGTGATGTGATTGTTGCCGTTGACCCGCGTTACTTCCGTCCTGCTGAAGTGGAAACCCTGCTGGGCGACCCGACCAAAGCGCACGAAAAACTGGGCTGGAAACCGGAAACTACCCTGCAGGAGATGGTCTCCGAAATGGTGGCAAAAGATCTGGAAGCAGCGAAAAAACACTCACTGCTTAAGGCCCACGGTTACGAGGTTGCCATCGCGCTGGAGTCCTGAGCATGACCAAACAACGTGTTTTTGTGGCTGGCCATCGCGGGATGGTGGGGTCAGCCATCGTACGACAGCTCGAACAGCGTGCGGATATCGAACTGGTGCTGCGCTCGCGCGAAGAGCTGAACCTGTTGGATGCCGCGGCGGTGGACGCGTTTTTTGCCAGCGAACGTATTGACCAGGTTTACCTGGCGGCAGCGAAAGTGGGCGGTATTGTGGCGAACAATACCTACCCGGCGGACTTCATCTACGAAAATATGATGATTGAGAGCAACATCATTCACTCGGCGCACAAGCACGACGTGAACAAACTGTTGTTCCTCGGTTCGTCCTGCATCTATCCGAAACTGGCGAAGCAGCCGATTGCTGAAAGCGAGCTGCTGCAGGGGACGCTGGAGCCGACGAACGAGCCCTACGCGATTGCCAAAATCGCCGGGATTAAGCTGTGCGAATCTTATAACCGCCAGTATGACCGCGATTACCGCTCGGTGATGCCGACCAATCTGTATGGTCCGCACGACAACTTCCACCCGAGCAACTCGCACGTTATTCCTGCGCTGCTGCGTCGTTTCCACGAAGCGACCCAGGAGAATGCGGCAGACGTGGTGGTGTGGGGCAGCGGCACGCCGATGCGTGAATTCCTCCATGTGGATGATATGGCAGCGGCCAGCATTCATGTGCAGGAGTTGGCGCGCGAAGTGTGGCAGGAGAATACCGAACCGATGCTGTCGCATATCAATGTCGGTACCGGCGTTGACTGCACCATTCGCGAACTGGCACAGACGGTTGCAAGCGTTGTGGGCTACAAAGGCCGCGTGGTGTTTGACGCCACCAAGCCGGACGGCACGCCGCGTAAGCTGCTGGACGTGACCCGTCTGCATCAACTGGGCTGGTATCACGAGATCTCACTGGAAGCGGGGCTGGCAAGCACCTACCAGTGGTTCCTTGAAAACCAGCACCGGTTCCGGGGGTAAGCATGTTTTTAAGTCAGGAAGATTTTGCCACGGTGGTGCGTTCCACCCCGCTGATCTCCATCGATCTCATCGTGGAGAACTCACGCGGCGAGTTTTTACTCGGCAAACGCACTAACCGTCCGGCCCAGGGATACTGGTTTGTGCCGGGCGGACGCGTGCAAAAGGACGAGCCGCTGGCAGCCGCTTTCGAGCGGCTGACTCAGGCGGAACTGGGACTGCGCCTGCCGATGTCGGCAGGTGAGTTTTACGGCGTCTGGCAGCACTTCTATGACGATAACTTCTCCGGCCCCGATTTTACGACCCACTACATCGTGCTCGGCTTCCGTCTGCGCGTGGACGAGGAGACCCTCGCCCTGCCAACGGAGCAGCACGATGATTATCGCTGGGTTTCGCCGGAGGCGTTGATTGCCGACCCGCTGGTGCATGACAACAGCCGCGCCTATTTCCTCGACGCGCAGGGAGTACCGGGCTTATGAAAATCCTGGTTTATGGCATCAACTATTCGCCGGAGCTGACCGGGATCGGTAAGTACACCGGCGAAATGGTGGAGTGGATGGCCCGTCAGGGCCATGACGTTCGCGTTATCACTGCGCCGCCGTACTACCCGGAGTGGAAAGTCGGGCACCCTTACAGTGCCTGGCGCTGGCGTAAAGAGCAGGGTGCCGCCACGGTGTGGCGCTGCCCGCTCTACGTGCCGCAGCAGCCGTCAACCATCAAGCGTCTGCTGCACTTAGGCAGCTTTGCTGTCAGCAGCTTTTTCCCGCTGATGGCCCAGCGCAGCTGGAAGCCGGATCGCATTATCGGCGTGGTGCCGACGCTGTTTTGCACGCCGGGCATGCGCCTGCTGGCAAAACTGAGCGGTGCCCGCACGCTGCTGCACATTCAGGATTATGAAGTGGACGCCATGCTCGGGTTAGGCATGGCGGGCAAAGGTAAAGGCGGCCTGGTGGCAAAACTGGCGGCCGCATTTGAACGCAGCAATCTGCATAACGTTGATAACGTCTCCACCATCTCGCGCTCAATGATGAACAAAGCGCGTGAGAAGGGCGTGTCAGCCGACAAGATTATCTTCTTCCCGAACTGGTCCGAAGTGGCGCGTTTTCGTGATGTCGACGCGGCAAGCGTTGCGCAGCTACGCCGCGACCTCGGACTGCCGGATGACAAAAAAATCATTCTTTACTCCGGCAACATTGGCGAGAAGCAGGGATTAGAAAATGTGATTGAAGCCGCTGCGCGACTGAAGGGCCATCCGTGGCTGTTCGCTATCGTCGGGCAGGGCGGGGGCAAAGCGCGGCTGGAGAAAATGGTCAGCGAGCGCGGCCTCGACAATGTGAAATTCTTCCCGTTGCAGCCTTATGAAGCGCTGCCGGCGCTGCTGACGCTCGGCGACTGCCATCTGGTTATCCAGAAGCGCGGCGCGGCGGATGCGGTATTGCCCTCCAAGCTGACCAACATCCTGGCGGTGGGCGGCAATGCGGTGATCACCGCCGAAGAGAGTACCGAACTTGGCCAGCTCTGCCTGAATGAGCCTGGCATTGCGGTCTGCGTCGAACCGGAATCGGTCGATGCGCTGACCTCGGGCATTGAACGCGCGTTAGCGCTGCCCACAAACAACACGGTGGCACGTGAATATGCCGAACGCACGCTCGAAAAAGAGAACGTGTTAAGCCAGTTTATTGCAGATATCAGCCCGGAGAAATCCGCGACGCCCGCAGCCGCCCTCGATGGCGCGGCGCATGAGGCGCGCCTCAATTTCGACGGCAATGGGGATAAATCATGAGTCAAACGCAACTCTATCCGGTCGTGATGGCCGGGGGCTCCGGCAGCCGTCTGTGGCCACTTTCCCGCGTGCTTTACCCTAAACAGTTTCTCTGCCTGAAGGGCGATCTCACCATGCTGCAGACCACGGTCTGCCGCCTGAACGGCGTTGAGTGCGAAAGCCCGGTGGTGATTTGTAACGAGCAGCACCGTTTTATTGTCGCCGAGCAGCTGCGCCAGCTTAACAAGCTGACGGAGAACATCATCCTTGAACCGGCAGGCCGCAACACCGCTCCGGCCATTGCGCTGGCGGCGCTGGCGGTAAAACGCCACAACCCGGATAGCGATCCGCTGATGCTGGTGCTGGCAGCGGACCACGTTATTCAGGATGAAGAGGCGTTCCGTACTTCGGTACGTAATGCCATGCCTTATGCCGAGGCGGGCAAACTGGTCACTTTCGGTATTGTGCCGGATATGCCCGAAACCGGTTACGGCTACATCCGCCGCGGCGAAGTGAGCCCGGGCCAGGTCGATGCCGTGGCGTTTGAAGTGGCGCAGTTTGTCGAAAAACCGAATCTGGAAACTGCGCAGGGGTATGTCGCCAGCGGCGAATACTACTGGAACAGCGGCATGTTCCTGTTCAGCGCCGGTCGCTACCTGGAGGAGCTACAAAAATATCGCCCGGATATTCTCGAAGCCTGTGAAAAAGCGATGAATGCCACCGACCCGGATATGGACTTCATCCGCGTCGATGAAGCGGCGTTTCTCGCCTGTCCGGAAGAGTCTATTGACTACGCGGTCATGGAGCGCACCGCCGATGCGGTAGTGGTGCCGATGGACGCGGGCTGGAGCGATGTTGGCTCCTGGTCCTCGCTGTGGGAGATCAGCCAGCACACGCCGGAAGGCAACGTCCACCATGGTGATGTGATCAGTCACAAAACCGAAAACAGCTACGTCTATGCCGAATCAGGCCTGGTGACGACCGTTGGCGTGAAAGATTTGGTGGTGGTGCAGACCAAAGACGCCGTGCTGATCGCCGACCGTAATGCGGTGCAGGACGTAAAGAAGGTGGTCGAGAAGATCAAAGCTGAAGGGCGTCACGAGCACCATATCCACCGCGAAGTTTACCGTCCGTGGGGCAAATATGACTCCATCGATGCAGGCGATCGCTACCAGGTGAAACGCATCACCGTGAAACCGGGCGAAGGTCTGTCGGTGCAGATGCATCACCATCGCGCCGAGCACTGGGTGGTGGTGGCCGGCACGGCAAAAGTCACCATCGATGATGAAGTCAAACTGCTCGGCGAAAACGAATCTATCTACATTCCGCTCGGCGCGCGTCACTGCCTGGAAAACCCGGGCAAGATCCCTCTCGACCTGATTGAGGTACGCTCCGGCTCGTACCTGGAAGAGGATGACATTGTGCGCTTCGCCGATCGTTACGGGCGTATTTAAACGCCCATTGCCGGCCCGCCGCGCGCGGGTTCGGCCAGAACAACTATTGATAACACTTATGTGGCCAGTTGCGGTCAAGGCTGACTGTTGCCTGAAGAAGAGGTAATGATGGAAAAATTAACCTGTTTTAAAGCTTACGATATTCGCGGAAAGCTGGGCGAAGAACTGAATGAAGATATAGCCTGGCGTATTGGCCGCGCCTATGGGGAGTACCTGAAGCCGCAGACCATTGTGCTCGGCGGCGATGTGCGTCAGACCAGCGAAGCGCTGAAGCTGGCGTTAGCCAAAGGCTTGCAGGACGCCGGCGTTGATGTGCTGGATATCGGGCTGTCCGGTACCGAAGAGATCTATTTCGCCACCTTCCATCTCGGCGTTGACGGCGGTATCGAAGTGACCGCCAGCCACAACCCGATGGACTACAACGGCATGAAACTGGTGCGCAAAGGCGCGCGCCCGATCAGCGGCGACACCGGCCTGCGCGACGTACAGCGCCTGGCCGAAGCCAATGACTTCCCGCCGGTCAACCCGGAAAAACGCGGCAGCTACAAGCAAATCTCCCTGCGTGATGACTATATCGACCATCTGCTCGGCTACATCAACACCGCTAACCTCAAGCCGCTTAAGCTGGTGATCAACTCCGGTAACGGCGCGGCAGGCCCGGTGATCGACGCCATCGAAGCGCGTTTCAAAGCGCTGAATGTGCCGGTGAGCTTTATTAAAGTGCACAACGAGCCGGATGGCACCTTCCCACACGGTATTCCTAACCCGCTGCTGCCCGAGTGCCGCGATGACACCCGGAATGCGGTGATTGAGCACCAGGCAGATATGGGCATCGCCTTTGATGGCGACTTCGACCGCTGCTTCCTGTTCGACGACAAAGGTCAGTTTATTGAGGGCTACTACATCGTTGGTCTGCTGGCAGAAGCGTTCCTGGAAAAACACCCCGGCGCGAAAATCATTCACGATCCGCGTCTCTCCTGGAACACCGTCGATGTGGTTGGACGCGCAGGCGGTACGCCGGTGATGTCGAAGACCGGCCATGCCTTTATTAAAGAGCGTATGCGCGAAGAGGACGCCATTTACGGCGGCGAGATGAGCGCACACCACTACTTCCGCGATTTCGCCTACTGCGACAGCGGCATGATCCCGTGGCTGCTGGTGACTGAATTGCTGTGCCTGAAGGGTAAAACGCTGGCCGAACTGGTCGGGGATCGCATGGTGGCCTTCCCGGCAAGCGGCGAGATCAACAGTAAGCTGGCAGATCCGGTCAGCGCAATTAAACGCGTTGAAGATCGCTACGCCCCGGATGCGCTGGAAGTGGATTACACCGACGGCATCAGCATCGCTTTTGCCGACTGGCGTTTCAACCTGCGCTCCTCTAATACCGAGCCGGTGGTGCGTCTGAATGTCGAATCCCGACACGACGTGGCGTTGATGGAGGCGCGAACGCAGGAAATTCTGGCGCTGTTGAATCAGTAACTCTTAGTCGTTCTCCTCCCCATGAGGGGAGGAGGGCAAACAGGCAGGTACAACGATGACAAATCTAAAAAAGCGCGACCGGGCCAAAACGAATGCATCGTTAATCTCTATCGTGCAGCGATTCTCAGACATCACCATTATGTTCGCTGGGTTGTGGCTGGTGTGCAAAGTCAATGCGTTGCCATTTTTCTACATGCATCTGCTGATGGCGCTGACCACACTGGTGGTATTCCAGATGATCGGCGGCATGACCGATTTTTACCGCTCCTGGCGCGGCGTCAGAATGATGACCGAACTGACGCTGCTGTTGCAGAACTGGACGCTAAGCATCGTCTTCAGCGCCGGATTAATGTCGTTTAACTCTGACTTTGATAACACCTTCTCGCTCTATTTCACCTGGTATCTGCTCACCAGCCTCGGCCTGATGTTTAGCCGGGCGGTGATCCGTTTTGGTGCCGGCTGGCTGCGCAATCTCGGGTATAACACCCGCCGTGTCGCCGTGGCAGGGGATATGCCGATGGGGCAGGCGCTGCTCGATGGTTTCCGAAATGAGCCATGGCTGGGCTTCGATGTGGTCGGTGTCTATTACAATCCGAAACCGGGCGGCATTGATACCGGCTGGGCGGGTAACCTTGAACAACTGGTTGAAGATGCCCGCAGCGGCAAGATCCATAACGTCTACATTGCGATGTCGATGAATGACGCCGTCTGCATCAAAAAACTGGTGCGCGATCTCGCAGACACCACCTGTTCAGTGATCCTGATCCCGGATGTCTTCACCTTCAACATCCTGCATTCACGCATTGAAGAGGTGAACGGCGTACCGATTGTGCCGCTGTATGACACGCCGCTCTCCGGGGTTAACCGTATTCTGAAGCGCCTTGAAGATATCGTGCTCTCGTCGCTGATCCTGCTGCTGATTTCGCCGGTGCTGCTGGCCATCTCTGTGGCGGTGAAGATGAGTTCGCCAGGGCCGATCATTTTCCGCCAGACGCGCTACGGCATGGATGGTAAGCCGATCAAGGTGTGGAAGTTCCGCTCGATGAAGGTGATGGAGAACGACAAAGTGGTGACCCAGGCGACGCAGAACGATCCGCGCGTCACCAAGGTGGGCAGCTTCCTGCGCCGCACCTCCCTTGATGAGCTGCCGCAGTTTATCAATGTGCTCACCGGCGGGATGTCGATTGTCGGCCCGCGTCCTCACGCCGTTGCGCATAACGAGCAGTATCGTGCGCTGATTGAGGGCTACATGCTGCGTCATAAAGTGAAACCGGGCATTACCGGCTGGGCGCAGATTAATGGCTGGCGCGGCGAGACCGACACGCTGGAAAAAATGGAAAAACGCATTGAGTTCGATCTGGAGTACATCCGCGAATGGAGCCTGTGGTTCGATATCAAGATCGTTTTTCTGACCATCTTTAAAGGCTTTGTCAACAAAGCGGCGTATTAAGGAAAGGTCATGAGCCTGAGAGAAAAAACCATCAGCGGAGCAAAGTGGTCAGCAATGGCCACTCTGACCATTATTGGTCTGGGGCTGGTGCAGATGACGGTGCTGGCGCGCATTATCGATAACCACCAGTTCGGTCTGCTGACCGTCTCGCTGGTGATTATCGCGCTGGCGGATACGCTGTCGGATTTTGGTATCGCTAACTCGATTATTCAGCGCAAAGAGATCAGCCATCTCGAGCTGACCACGCTCTACTGGCTTAACGTCGGGCTGGGGATTGTGGTCTGTATCGCGGTCTTCTCCTTAAGCAATCTGATTGCTGATGTGCTGAATAACCCCGATTTGGCACCGCTGATCAAAACCCTGTCGGTTGCCTTTGTGGTGATCCCGCACGGGCAGCAGTTCCGCGCGCTGATGCAAAAAGAGCTGGAGTTCAACAAGATTGGCGCGATTGAGACCCTGTCGGTAATGGCGGGCTTCAGCTTTACGGTGATCAGCGCCTTCTTCTGGCCGCTGGCGATGACCGCGATCCTCGGTTATCTGGTCAACAGCGCCGTGCGTACGCTGCTGTTTGGCTACTTTGGCCGCAAGATCTACCGCCCTGGTCTGCACTTCTCCCTCGCTTCCGTCAGCTCCAACCTGCGTTTTGGCGCGTGGCTTACGGCAGACAGCATCATCAACTACGTAAACACCAACCTCTCCACGCTGGTGCTGGCGCGTATCCTCGGTGCGAGCGTTGCCGGGGGCTACAACCTCGCCTACAACGTAGCGGTAGTGCCGCCCATGAAGCTCAACCCGATCATTACCCGCGTGCTCTTCCCGGCGTTCGCCAAGATCCAGGATGACACGGAAAAGCTGCGCCTGAACTTCTACAAGCTGCTGTCAGTGGTGGGGATCATCAACTTCCCGATCCTGCTCGGCCTGATGGTGGTGTCGAATAACTTTGTGCCGCTGGTATTTGGCGAGAAGTGGAACAGCATCATTCCGATCCTGCAACTGCTGTGCATTGTTGGCCTGCTGCGGGCGGTCGGTAACCCTATCGGCTCGCTGCTGATGGCGAAAGCGCGTGTCGATATCAGCTTTAAATTCAACGTCTTTAAAACGTTTCTCTTTATTCCGGCGATCATTATTGGCGGCCATATGGCCGGTGCGCTGGGCGTGACGCTCGGCTTCCTGCTGGTGCAGATTATCAACACCATTCTGAGCTATTTCGTGATGATTAAACCGGTGCTCGGCTCGAGCTACCGCCAGTACATCCTCAGCCTGTGGCTGCCGTTCTACCTGTCGCTGCCGACGCTGGTGGTCAGCTATGGCCTCGGCCTGGCGCTGAATGGCCATCTGCCGCTCGCCGCGATGCTGGCGATTCAGGTTGCAGCGGGTGCTATCGCCTTCGCCGTGATGCTGATTGTCTCGCGTAACGCGCTGGTGGTGGAGATGAAGCGTCAGTTTTGCCGCAACGAGAAATTGAAAACACTGCTTCGCGCAGGATAAGAAACCTTATTGAACCCCTTTATGAGGTCGTTATGAAATTATTGATCCTTGGCAATCACACATGCGGCAACCGTGGTGACAGCGCAATTTTACGTGGATTGTTGGACGCTATTGCCCGCCTGAATCCTGAGGCGGAAGTGGACGTAATGAGCCGCTTTCCGGTGAGTTCCTCCTGGTTACTCAATCGTCCGGTAATGGGCGACCCGCTCTACAGCCAGATGAAAGCGCACAACAACGCCGCTGGCCTGATGGGGCGCGTGAAGAAAGTGCTGCGCCGTCGCTACCAGCACCAGGTGCTGCTTTCGCGCGTGACCGATACCGGCAAGCTGCGCAATATCTCCATCGCACAGGGGTTTACCGATTTTGTACGCCGTCTGGCGGATTACGATGCGATTATCCAGGTCGGCGGCTCTTTCTTTGTTGATCTCTACGGTGTGCCGCAGTTTGAACATGCACTCTGTACGTTTATGGCGAAAAAACCGCTGTTTATGATTGGTCACAGCGTCGGGCCGTTCCAGAACGACGACTTCAATAAGCTGGCGAACTACGTGTTCGGCCATTGCGACGCGCTGATCCTGCGCGAGCATGTCAGCCTCAATCTGATGAAGCAGAGCGGCATCACCACCGATAAAGTGGAGCAGGGCGTCGATACCGCCTGGCTGGTGGATCACCATCAGGAGGACTTTACCGCCAGTTATGCTGTTCAGCACTGGCTGGATCTGGCGGCAAAAGAGAAGAGCGTTGCCATTACCCTGCGTGAACTGGCACCGTTTGATAAACGTCTTGGCACCACCCAGCAGGCGTATGAAAAGGCCTTTGCTGATGTCGTTAACCGGGTGATTGACGCCGGTTATCAGGTGATTGCGCTCTCCACCTGCACCGGCATCGACAGCTATAACAAAGATGACCGTATGGTGGCGCTCAACCTGCGCCAGCATATTCAGGACCCGTCCCGCTACCACGTGGTCATGGACGAGCTGAACGATCTGGAGATGGGGAAAATTCTCGCGGCGTGCGACTTAACCATCGGTACGCGCCTGCACTCGGCGATCATCTCGATGAACTTCGGTACCCCGGCGATTGCCATCAACTACGAACACAAGTCGGCTGGCATCATGCAGCAGCTCGGCATGCCGGAGATGGCGGTGGATATTCGTCATCTGCTTGACGGTTCACTGGCGTCAATGGCGGCTGATACGCTGGGTCAACTGCCGGCGATCAACGCACGTCTGGCAACGGCGGTGGCGGCCGAGCGCGAACAGGGCATTAAGATGGTGCAATCGGTGCTTGAGCGCGTGCAGGGGGTGAAATGAAAGTCGGCTTCTTTTTGCTGAAATTTCCTCTCTCGTCCGAAACGTTTGTCCTCAACCAGATTGTCGCCTTTATCAATATGGGTTTTGAGGTTGAGATTGTCGCCCTGCACAAGGGCGATATGAACAATACTCACGCCGCGTACACTGAATATAAGCTGGCGGAGAAGACCCACTGGCTGCTGGCGGAGCCGGAAGGGAAGCTGGCGAAGCTGAGTTATCGCGGGCAGGCCATCGCCCGCGGCATGTTTAAGGCATCGACCTGGAAAGCGCTTAACCTCTCCCGTTACGGTGATGAGGCGCGCAACCTGATCCTGCCGGCGATCTGCGGCCTCGCGCCGCAAACTTTCACCGCGGATGTCTTTATCGCCCACTTTGGCCCGGCGGGCGTCACCGCCGCAAAACTGCGCGAGCTTGGCGTGCTGAAGGGCAAGATCGCCACCGTTTTTCACGGGATCGATATCTCGCACCGCGACGTGCTTACGCACTACACCCCGGAGTATCAGCAGCTCTTTCAGCGCGGTGATTTGATGCTGCCGATAAGCGATCTGTGGGCCGGGCGGCTGCTCACCATGGGCTGTCCGCAGAGTAAGATTGCCGTCTCGCGCATGGGCGTGGATATGACGCGTTTTAGCCTGCGTGAAGTGAAATCGCCGGGCCGTCCGCTGCAAATCATCTCTGTCGCGCGTTTGACGGAGAAAAAGGGGCTGCACGTTGCGATTGAAGCCTGCCGCTTGTTGAAAGCGCGCGGCGTGGCGTTCAAATACCGCATCCTGGGCATCGGCCCCTGGGAGCGCCGTTTACGCACCCTGATCGAGCAGTTTCAGCTTGAGGATGTGATTGAGATGCCCGGCTTTAAGCCGAGCCATGAAGTAAAAGCGCTGCTTGATGAAGCGGATGTCTTTTTGCTTCCCTCCATTACCGGCACTGATGGCGACATGGAAGGTATTCCGGTTGCGCTGATGGAGGCGATGGCGGTTGGTATTCCTGTCGTCTCGACCGTTCACAGCGGCATACCTGAACTGATTGAGGCAGGGCGCTCCGGCTGGCTGGTGCCGGAAAACGACGCCGAAGCGCTGGCTGAACGTCTGGCTTCCTTTGGTCAGATGGCGAGTGAGGAGCTTACGCCGGTCGTGACCCGCGCACGGGAAAAAGTGGAAACGGACTTTAATCAAACGATCATCAACCAGCAACTGGCCAGTCTGCTGCAAACGCTTTGATAAGAGGCTTTTATGACTGCGAAACGACGCTCAACCGCGCTGACGCGCCGCTCTTTTCTGACCGCCAGCTCCGCGCTGGCGGCGCTTCCCCTGCTGCATCTGCCTGCCGCGCGTGCCCTGACCCGCAGCGACACGGTAAAATTAAGTGATTACAACCACAATGACTGGCCGGCTGCGCTCAATAAGGCTTTTTCCGAAGCGCAGACGGTAGAGGTTCCCGCCGGGCTGGTGTGTGAAAACATCAATACCGGCATTTTTATTCCCGCCGGTAAAACGCTGCTGGTGCGCGGTGCGTTAAAAGGCAGCGGACGCGGACGTCTTGTCCTGCAGGATGGTAGCAAGGTCATCGGCGAGCAGGGCGGCAGCCTCTATAACGTTATGCTGGATGTGCGCGGCTCAGACTGCACCATTAAAGGCGTTAGCATGAGCGGTTATGGCCCGGTAATGCAGATCTATATTGGTGGTAAAGAGAAGCGTGTGATGCGCAATCTGCTGATCGATAACATCACCATCAGCAAAGCCAACTACGGCATTTTGCGCCAGGGTTTCCATAACCAGCTGGATGGCGCGCGTATCACCCATAGTCGTTTTAGCGATCTGCAGGGCGATGCGATTGAGTGGAACGTGGCAATCAATGACCGCAATATCCTCATTTCCGATCACGTCATCGACAATATCAACTGTACTAACGGCAAAATTAACTGGGGGATTGGCATCGGGTTAGCGGGCAGCACCTATGACAATAATTACCCGGAAGATCAGTCGGTGAAAAACTTTGTCGTGGCAAATATCACCGGCAGTAATTGCCGCCAGCTGGTGCATGTAGAAAACGGTAAGCATTTCGTTATTCGTAATATCAAAGCGAAAAACATTACGCCGGACTTCAGTAAAAAAGCGGGGATTGATAACGCAACGGTCGCTATTTATGGCTGTGATAATTTCGTTATTGATAATGTCACCATGGAAAATAGTGCCGGCATGCTGATTGGTTACGGCGTGATCAAAGGCGATTATTTATCCATTCCGCAAAACTTCAAACTCAACGATATTCAGCAGGATAACAGCCGCAGTAAATATAAGCTGCGCGGCATTCAGGTCTCCTCGGGTAATGCCACCTCGTTCGTGGCCATCACCAACATCAAGATGCAGCAGGCCACGCTTGAGCTGCATAACAAACCGCAGCACCTCTTTCTGCGCAACATTCATATTACGCAGGATGCGGCGGTCGGCCCGGCGCTCAAGCTCAACTTTGACCTGCGTAAAGATGTGCGTGGCCGCTTTATGGCGAAAAATGAGACGCTGCTGTCGATGGCGAATATTCACGCAGTCAATGAAAATGGTCAGAGCTCCGTGGATATCGACCGTGTCGATCAGCACACCGTAAATGTCGAAAATTTAAACTTCCGCTTACCCGCTAAACGGTCATAAGCCTCTTTACGGGGCTTTTGCGAGGAATCCTGGAGATTAAACCGGGGCGTTAGGATTACATCAGTTGTTATGAGGGAGCATTACTCGTCGCCATTTTCATACCTGTTTGCCATCAACGCACTGGCGAAAACAGATCAAGGGTTTATAATTCATCAATAAATTATAGGTGGAAGAAATAATGGTTAATTTAAAGGCAGTTATTCCGGTAGCCGGACTTGGGATGCACATGCTTCCCGCCACAAAAGCGATTCCAAAAGAGATGCTGCCGATTGTCGACAAGCCGATGATTCAATACATTGTCGACGAGATTGTCGCGGCCGGGATCAAAGAGATTGTTCTGGTTACCCACTCGTCAAAAAACGCGGTTGAAAACCACTTCGACACCTCCTATGAGCTTGAAGCGCTGCTTGAACAGCGCGTTAAGCGTCAGCTGCTGGCGGAAGTGCAGTCTATCTGCCCGCCGGGCGTCACCATCATGAACGTGCGTCAGGCGCAGCCGCTGGGGCTGGGCCACTCCATCCTTTGTGCGCGCCCCATCGTGGGTGACAATCCCTTTGTCGTCGTGCTGCCGGATATCGTGCTGGACACGGCAACCGCCGACCCGCTGCGCTATAACCTCGCCGCAATGGTCGCGCGCTTTAGCGAAACCGGTCGCAGCCAGGTGCTGGCAAAACGTATGAAGGGCGATCTCTCTGAGTACTCGGTTATCCAGACCAAAGAGCCGCTGGATAGCGAAGGCAAAGTGAGCCGCATCGTGCAGTTTATTGAGAAGCCGGATCAGCCGCAGACGCTGGACTCCGATCTGATGGCGGTAGGGCGCTATGTGCTCTCTGCGGATATCTGGGAAGAGCTGGAAAAAACCGAGCCGGGTGCCTGGGGACGTATTCAGCTGACTGATGCGATTGCGCGTCTGGCAGAAAAACAGTCCGTCGATGCCATGCTGATGACCGGCGACAGCTACGACTGCGGTAAGAAAATGGGTTACATGCAGGCGTTCGTGAACTATGGCCTGCGTAATCTGAAAGAAGGTCAAAAATTCCGCGACAGCATTCAGAAATTGCTGGCGCAATAATCAGATAAATTAACCCGGTGCTTTACGCCTGACCGACAGGGCAGTAAAGGGTAACGCTGAGAGAGTTTACTCTCAGGTTATTCTTACTGCCTTTTTTGTTTTTATTTAAAAATAAACAATTAAAAAAGGTAGTTATGTGGATTTTTTAAGCTTTTAGACTATAGATTTTCCCTTGTTTCCATGACTGTTTCAGCGGAGAATAGCCGCTTAGCATTTTGTGCCCAGCGCAGCGGGAATGACGCGTGTGTCGGGCTTTGACGATATTAATGTTGACTGTTGCATACAGCGTTCGGGTAGCTGAAAGCCTGGGGCGGTAGCGTGCCATTTATTTGCTCACGCCTCTTCCACTACTCGCCGCTCGCGTTCTAAACATTGCAAAGCAAGTACGGATAATTCTCGTGAAAATACTGGTCACCGGTGGTGCAGGCTTTATTGGCTCTGCAGTTGTGCGTCATATTGTTAATAACACTCAGGATCATGTGGTTAATGTTGACAAATTAACCTATGCCGGAAATCTGCAATCACTCGCAGACGTCGATAAGAGCGCCCGTTATGCGTTTGAGCATGCAGATATCTGTGATAGCGCAGCGATGGCGCGCATCTTTACTGAGCATCAGCCTGATGCTGTGATGCACCTTGCCGCAGAGAGCCATGTCGATCGTTCCATTACCGGGCCTGCTGCCTTTATCGAAACCAATATTATGGGTACTTACGTCCTGCTCGAAGCAGCGCGTCAATATTGGTCCCAGCTGGATGAGACGCGTAAAGCCGCGTTTCGCTTCCACCACATTTCGACTGACGAAGTGTATGGCGACCTGCCGCATCCGGATGAGGTTGCCGCCGGTAAAACGCTGCCACTTTTCACAGAAACCACCGCATATGCGCCGAGCAGCCCTTACTCTGCTTCCAAAGCCTCAAGTGACCATCTGGTGCGCGCATGGCGCAGAACCTATGGCTTCCCCACCATTGTCACCAATTGTTCAAATAATTATGGTCCCTATCATTTCCCCGAGAAACTGATTCCGCTGGTGATCCTCAACGCGCTTGAGGGTAAACCGCTGCCGATCTACGGCAAAGGAGACCAGATTCGTGACTGGCTGTATGTAGAAGATCATGCCCGTGCGCTCTATACGGTCGTGACCCAGGGCGTGGCTGGTGAAACCTATAACATCGGTGGTCATAACGAAAAACAGAACCTCGATGTGGTTCACACCATCTGCGATCTGCTTGATGAAATCGTGCCGAAGGCCAGCTCGTATCGCGATCAGATTACCTATGTCACCGACCGCCCGGGTCACGATCGCCGCTACGCGATTGACGCAGACAAAATTAACCGCGAACTGGGCTGGAAGCCGCAGGAAACCTTTGAAAGCGGTGTTCGTAAAACGGTTGAATGGTATTTAAATAATTTAGACTGGTGTCGCCGAGTGCAGGATGGCAGTTATCAACGTGAACGACTGGGGTTGGTATAAATGAAAGGTATCATTTTAGCGGGTGGCTCAGGTACACGATTGTATCCCATCACTATGGGAATATCTAAGCAGCTTCTACCTGTTTATGACAAACCAATGATCTACTTTCCTTTATCAGTATTAATGCTGGCAGGGATAAAAGATATCTTGATTATCACTACACCAGATGATCAACAGGGGTTTATTCGATTATTAGGTGATGGTTCGCAGTTTGGTATTAATATTTCCTATGCTATCCAGAATTCTCCGGATGGTTTAGCACAAGCTTTCATCATTGGTGAGGAATTTATCGGAAAAAATTCAGTCTGTCTGGTGCTGGGTGATAATATTTTCTTCGGCCAGGGCTTTACACCAAAACTTCGCGCCGCCGCTGAGAGAAATAGTGGAGCGACTGTTTTTGGGTATCAAGTAATGGATCCTGAACGTTTTGGCGTCGTCGAATTTGACAAAGACTTTAATGCAATAAGTATTGAAGAAAAACCAGCAAAGCCTAAATCGAATTGGGCAGTAACCGGGCTCTACTTTTACGATAACAATGTTATTGATATAGCTAAAAGCGTTAAACCCTCTTCTCGTGGTGAGTTGGAAATTACTTCCGTCAATGAGATTTACCTCCGGAATAATAATTTGAAAGTGGAACTGCTGGGACGTGGGTTTGCCTGGCTTGATACCGGCACTCATGACAGTTTGATCGAGGCGGGTAGTTTTGTTGAAACCGTGCAGAAGCGGCAGGGTATGATGGTTGCCTGTCCGGAAGAAATTGCATGGCGCAATAACTGGCTAAGTACTGAAGACCTTTTATCTAAAGGCGATTCTTTCAAAAAAAATCATTACGGTCAGTATTTGCTCAGATTAGTTAAGGGCCAGTAAGCAATGAAATTAGTAGAGTTGAGTAAAAAGGGCGATGCTCGTGGAGCATTAGTAGTAGTTGAACAGCATAAAGATATCCCGATAGAAATTAAGCGGGTCTACTACATGTTTGATACTGCTAATGATGTCCGGCGCGGATTTCATGCGCATAAAAAACTGACACAAATTGCTATTCCAGTAAAAGGTTCATGCAGATTTTTACTGGACGATGGTAAAAATATTGAGCATATATTATTAGATTCTCCGACAATCGGCTTAGTCATAGAGCCAATGGTCTGGCATGAAATGTACGACTATTCAGACGATTGTGTATTGATGGTTCTTGCTGATGATTATTATGACGAAAGTGATTATATTCGCAGCTATGAAGATTTCAAACAAATGATGGTTCTATAATGAAGCTGATTATTGCCGGTAAAAATAACATAGCTGTCGATGTTACCAGCTGGATCCGAGAGCACAGACCGGACGTCGAGCTTTACGCTGTGTTTAATAAGAACGACGAGGGAAATGATGGATTCCAGCGCTCGTATAGAAAATATTGTAAAAAAGCTAATATCAATGAGCTTTCTCTTGCTGAAACCTATGCCATAAAAGATGCGATATTCCTGTCATTAGAATTCGATAAAATTGTTAATCCAGATAAGTTTCTTCATGAAAATATCTATAATATTCATTTTTCGCTTCTACCTAAATATAAAGGTATGTTTACGTCGGCATGGCCAATATTGAACAATGAGAGTGAAAGTGGCGTAACTTTACATAAGATAAACCATGGTATCGACACTGGCGAAATATTGTCGCAAGAGTCATTCTCGCTAAGCGAAACAGAAACTGCTAATAGTTTATATCTCAAATACATTAAATATGGCACTAAACTAGTTATTGACAACATCGAGAATATATTAAAATCCAACATTGTTCTGGTTAAGCAGAACGCCATTGGATCGTCTTATTATTCAAACAAAACAATTAACTATGCAAATCTAACAATAGACCTTAATAAGACAGCATATGAGATATTAAGCCAGATAAGAGCTTTTACATTCAGGGCTTATCAACTTGCTAAGATTGAAGGCGTCAATGTCTTCCATGGTAAAATCCTGCAAAGTGCATCGCTCACAAAACCGGGTACGATTCTAGAAAATCGTGCTGATCGATTTGTTATTTCGACTATAGATTATGATCTTTTAGTTTTTAAAGATAACTTTCTTGAAGTGTTGAATGCTTGCAAAGATAAAGATGTTGCTTATCTCACTAACATATTGAGACATAAATGTACGCTGTTTGAAAAGAACGAAGCGGGCTGGAGTCCAATAATTGTCGCCGCTTATCATGGTAATTTAGAAGTCGTCAAGTGGTTAGTAGACGAAGGAGCAGATATTAACGATATCAATCATAACGGCACTACCGTCGCTATGTATTATAAAGAATATATGAAGAGAACAGGGAACTATTCAGGATTAGATGTTTTACTCAAACTTGGTTCGAATCTTCATATAAAGGATTATCGTGGTCTTTCTGTTTTCGACTATTTGAAAAACGATGAAGATAAAAAACTGTATAAATATATGACGGGGTGTATAAATGGTTGATTTCTTAAATATAAAAAAAATTAATGAAAGATATGAACAAGAGCTAGTGAATGCATGTTCCCGCGTCATTCGTTCGGGTTGGTATATTCAAGGAAAAGAACTGACCGAATTTGAGTGTGAATTCTCCCAATATATGGGGATAGAACACACTATCGGCGTAGCAAATGGCCTCGATGCCTTGGTTCTTGTCCTACGCGCATGGAAAGAAATGGGCAAATTAAAAGATAACGATAAAATCATTGTCCCTGCAAATACCTATATCGCCTCTATCCTTGCGATTACCGAAAATAATTTGGTCCCTGTTTTGGTTGAGCCTGATAACGAAACATTCAATCTTAGTATTGACGGTGTTATGAAGGCCTGGGACAGCGATGTCAAAGGCATTCTTCCTGTGCATCTGTATGGCCAAATTGCGCCAATGCGTGAGATTATGCAGTTTGCTAAAGAAAAAAATCTGCTTGTATTAGAAGATTCAGCGCAGGCACATGGCGCTTCTATTAATGGTATTAAAGCAGGAGCGTGGGGCGACGCATCAGGTTTTAGCTTGTATCCGGGAAAAAACCTTGGTGCGCTAGGAGATGCAGGCGTTATCACAACAAAAGATGCTGACTTGGCTAATGTATTAAAGGCTCTGAGAAATTACGGCTCACATAAGAAATATGAAAATTTATATGTCGGCTGTAATAGCCGCCTGGATGAAATTCAAGCAGCTATGCTTCGCGTCAAGTTGAAATACCTTGAGCAGGATACGGAGCTGCGCCGTGCAATTGCCAGTAAATACTTAAGCGATATTCATAACCCATACGTAAAATTACCGAGCGTAGCTAAAGAAGAAGAGCATGTATGGCACTTGTTCGTTATCAGAACAGAGCATCGAGAGTTATTACAAAAGCATTTAGAGCGTAATGGAGTTCAGACTCTGATTCATTATCCTGTCCCTCCGCATAAGCAAAAAGCTTACTCTGAATGGAATGATAAAGAACTCCCTGTTACTGAAAAAATTCACAACACTGTTCTCTCCATTCCTCTCGATCCGACTATGAGCGATGCTGAGGTAGTCACTGTGATTAATGCAATAAATAAATTCACTCTATGAGAACAATTTTCTCGGTTACAGCAATGAGTGCATTGCTTACGTTATTACGCATGCTACTCGGTTTTATTATTGTTAAAATTGTCGCTGTCTATTCAGGGCCAAATGGTATGGCTCTGTTAGGGCAGGTACAAAACATGGTAAATAGCCTTAACGGAATCGCGAACTCTCCAGCAGGTAATGGCATTGTCCGCTATACAGCACAGAATCAGGATAAAGGCGATGAGTATTGTTCTGGATGGTGGAAAGCGTCTATTCAGTTAATACTTTTGATCACCGTGCTTTTTGCTGTGCCGGGAGTTTTTTTTTCAGCAGAAATATCACAATGGCTTTTTCAAACTAAGCATTATGGCTATGTTGTTCAGTTAGCAATACTACTGATGCCGCTTTCAGCGTTAGGCACTCTTTTTTCTTCAGTACTAAATGGAAAACAACAATACAAGAGATTCATTATCACAAGTATGATCTCTGTTTTAATCTCAAGCGCAATAATTATTGCGCTGGTTGCTTTATTTAGTATTGAAGGGATTCTCATCGCTGCAGTTGCTCAATCAGCCGCGATTGGCCTTGTTCTGGTACTCAGTAATATTGCTCAACCATGGACAAAAATGAAGTTATGGTGGGGTTCAAGCACCAATGAAAAGCGTAAAGAGATTGGGCTGTACATGCTTATGGCGTTGACCAGTTCCCTTACGTTACCTATTTCATTGATTTTAATCAGGAATATTTTAGTAGATCACGCTGGTTGGGACGCTGCAGGTCAATGGCAAGCGGTTTGGAAAATATCTGAAGTATATTTAGGTATTATAACTATTTCATTGAGTACATATTTTATTCCCACACTGTCAACATTAAAAAGCCCAGACGACATAATTAACAAAATTCATGACGTTTTAAAAATTATCCTTCCTGTAGTTGCAGTTGTAGCTATTATAGTTTACATGCTTAGAGATGTGGCTATATTCATTCTGTTTACTAAGGAATTTTCGGCCTCCAGAGATCTGTTTGCTATTCAATTGATCGGTGACGTGGTGAAGGTTGTTGGCTGGTTGTATGCATGTCCAATGATATCTCGCGGAGCAACAAAGTGGTTCATATTTAGTGAGATCTTTTTCTCAATGGTCTTTGTCGCCGTCGGCTGGGTGCTGATTCCTAAGTTCGGCGCCGAGGGGGCCAATATTGCTTATTTAGTGAATTATTCCCTTTATTTGATTTTCATGGTTGCTAATGTCAGAAGATTCTCACGCTGATATTGCTATGCAATCAATTTATAATAAAGATATTTTGGTGCGCGTTATGCATGACAGAACCCCATTAGTTACGATCGTAATACCTTCATATAATCACGCTCAATTTATTGAACGAGCGTTAGTTTCGGTATTCAACCAGACATATAAAAATATTGAGGTTATCTTCATTGATGATGGCTCTAAAGATGCAACAAAAGAAATTGTTGAAAAATTGCAAGAGAGGTTTTCTTTTAAAGCTATTTTCCAACAAAATATGGGGCTGTCTGCAACCTTAAATAAGGCCATTGATATGGCTAACGGCGAATATTTCAGCGTGTGTTCGTCTGATGACATGTACTACAGTAATAAAGTTGAAATGCAGGTCAGAGCACTCAACAACGAACCTGCTTCACCCTGTGTAGTTGCAAAAGCGAGTGTGGTGGATGATGATGATTGCATCCTGGATACAGAATCAGCTCTTTACAACTCAGGCCTATCTGGTGATATCAGCTTTGATGAACTCTTTACATTTAAAACTGTCCTGCCGGTAACTTGTATGTATCGTCTGGATGTGCTGAGAGAAGTTGGTGGCTTTGATAGTTCTCTGGCCGCGGAAGATTACGATATGTCCTTAAAACTGGCATCCCGTTACAAACTTATTTTTATCGATGAGCCATTATATTACTATCGCTCGCCTGCCGCGATTGGCGGTACACGTAAAAGAAGACCGATGCGTTTGGATGTTTCCGAAGCACATCTAACAACTATCAACAAATTCAGAAACCACCCATCATACGACCATGCGATTCTGGAATGGAACTTTAGACGATTCATTCTTTTTTCTAAGTACATTGATACAAAAATATATGCGTTGAGGGGAGCAATAAGATGTAAAAGGAAAGTGCTCAATAAAATGTATTTGAGATCGTTGATAAAATTGGTATTTTTATGGAAAAGGTGATATTAAGTTGGAAAGTGATTTATATACTACTGTTTAGCTTTTTATTTATTTTTAATCCAGATAACTTTACGGCTATAAATCTAGTACACTTGCTATTTTTGGTTGCGGCTTTTGACTTAATTGTTTTGGGTAAGATCAAGTATATTAAATTTAACGTGTTCTCAGTTTCTTATCTATTATGGAATTTTCTGGTAATTGGATATGTATTGCTTTTGTACGTCATCATCTCCGAAAATGCGCTATTAGTCAGAGCCTATGCGGATTTTATATTTCTTGTCGAAATACCTTTTTGTGCTTTGTATATTGCAAATTTCATTTACTCCAATAATCTTTTTAGGAGGAATGTTTTCTGTCTGATTATTGTTGTGGCAATTATTCAGCTTATCTTTGTATATCTGACATTATCTAATGAAGGAATCCGAAGCTGGATTTTGTCATCGTCAAAAATCAAGAATTTTGAAAATATTTCAAACCAGTATGGACTGCTGAGATCCTTTGGGTTGAGTTCAGGATTGACATACAGCATGCCTATGTTTTTAGGTATCATAAACGTTATTTGTCTGAATAATGTTTTTTTCGGCAAAAGAGTTATAAATAGAGCCGTTTGGCTTCTTTTTTCTCTTCTGACAACGTATGCGATCATTCTTAATGCTCAGGTTGGCTTACTGCCATCACTTATCTATATTGGATTAGTCCTTGTTAGTGGCATCTTGAATTTATTCATTATTAACTGGAGTCGCTCGCTTGGAATAACTCTCGGTTTATCGGTGCTACTTTTCGCCGTATACACTGTGTTATCAATAGGTATAGTGAATGTTGGCGGTGGAGTTAAGGCGGATACATTTGCACGTCTCAGTATGCGACTTGAAGATGTATTAAATTTACTCAGTGGAAACGTTACTGGTGTTTTCCTTGAACTTGCCAATATGCATTATCTCGGTGGTAATGATACGCAATTGATTTTTGGCACCGGCATTGATGTTTTCGGAGTACACAGCGACATCGGTTATATCCGGGACATTAATTTGATTGGAATTGTGGGTATGATAGTCTTTTTCCTGCCTGCGGTCTTTATAGCCAAAATTATATATAAAGCAATTAATATAGAATACAACCCCATTGTTGCTTCAACAGTTTTGATATCACTGCCCTTTTTTTATTTTAAAGGGATGCTATTACTTAATAATGACTTAATGAATTTCTTGGTTTTAGTTATCATTTTTTATTGTTACAAGGCCAATCTTTGTGAGAAATAAAGCTTTATTAGTCGGTTTTTTCAATCCGCTAGACGAAGTAGCTGATGCCGGTTCGCCAGCCGGTTCAAAAGTACAGCATCAAATATTGAATTCTCTCAGCAAATCATATGATGAGGCTGAAGCTTTTGTGCTGGGCGAGAAAAGGGCATGGCCATACTCTGATTTGATCGAAAAACCCAGACGATTCGGCAATATCTATTACCCATTTATCTTTAATTTTAAGGCTATAAAGTTTCTGGTCTTTTCTTTCTTGTTGCTGGTTCATGTTATTAGTAATAATTTCAGAGTCGTGTATCAGTACAACTCCTTTTTTTTTGTCAACCTGACGTGCTTGATTTTGCGTCTGTTTGGAAGAAAGAATGTATTGATTTTGCAGGATATTCATTGCAATGCTTCTTTTTTTAAGTCCGTAAAGCAAGGGCGTTTTTGGGAATGGTTAGCACTTCAAATTGCCAAGCTGGCCTATACCCAAATACTTCCAATTAGTGAAGCAATAGTTGAAGACTTCAACTTCAAAAAAGAGGGAAGCTTGGTTTGGGCCGGGGGAATTATCGGTGACGTACAGTCTGATTACAGAGAAGGTGAACTGGCAGAATATGGTGTGCTTGCCTGCACCCTGATGCCCTATAACGGTGCTTATGATTTATGTAAGGCGTGGGTTGATCAAAAAATTAGTATACCCCTGCATATCTTTGGCGATGGGACAGATAAAGAGAAGATTTTAAATCTGGCCAAAATCAACCCCTTTATTATTTTTCATGGAAAGGTTCCGCCTGAAGAAGTAAAGCACTATACAACCACGGCTCTGTTGAATTTCTGTCTGCGATATGACAGAGGTATAAACCAGCGTTATTTCTTTCCTTCCAAATTTTTTGATATTTACACTTGTCGGGGATACGTCGTTGTTAACGATTTCTACGGCCTGACGGAAAAAATAAAACACAATCTATTTATTGTTGATGATGAATTGACTCGTTTATCTTCGGTGGTTGATCATGCACGACAAAAAAATCCTCGCGAAGACTATGTTTCACGAATAAATTATGCAGAAAAACATTTATCTTGGGATAGATGTATAAATAAGATACATCAAAATCTGCATAATAAGGACTAATTATGGATTTTGTAGTAAACGCAACCGCAATATCCCCTGGTGGCGGCTTGACAATACTCGAGCAATTTATTTCTTATGCCGCACATACTAATACGCATTACTATGTTTTCGTTGCTGAAGATATTGAATTATCTGTATCAAATAATGTTTCAATTATTAGATGCCCGCGAATGGGATGGTTGGCGAGGATTTTGTGGGATGCTAGAGGATTGCCCATTTATCTGAAAAAGCATGGTATTAAACCCCAGCGCGTTATATCTTTGCAAAATACCACTGCTAACGTTGATTACAAACAAATTGTCTATCTACACCAACCGTTGCCTTTTTATGATTTGCTAAGCGTTTTACGTACAAAGAAAATCAAGCTAATTTTCTATTATCTCTTTTACTCTTTCTTTGTTTTCTTATATGACAAAAAAGATACGCAATATGTCGTTCAAACAAAATGGATGAAAGCTGCGGTTGTAAAAAAGAAACCGAAATTACAAAATCGTGTGCATGTCTATCGGCCAGACAATCCCCGGTTTAGTACGGATTGCGATGGAAATACTGCTCATACAGTGAGTAAAGTCTATTTGTTTTACCCTGCAGCCCCCTATAGCTATAAGAACCATATACTGCTCTTGAAGGCCCTGCATAGAGTCAATAAAGAGGCTGGTAGCTATGAATTAAGGATCACTTTTTGTAAAGGTGATTTTAAGGAATTTGATCTGTTAGTGGATAAGCTTAGATTAAATGATAATGTTCATTATTTAGGTTTCCTTGATAAAAAGGGCTTGTTGAATGAATATAATTCTTGTAGGGCTCTGCTCTTCCCGAGCTTTATTGAGACATTTGGTTTGCCATTAGTTGAGGCGGCTAATCTTGGGGTTAAAATTCTCGCAGCCGATCTTCCCTATGCCAGGGAAACGCTGAATGGATATTGCGGCGCGAGCTTTATTAACTATAGTGATGTAGAGAGTTGGCGATTTTCACTTGCCAAAATCATATCAGGTAAAAGCGAAAAATTCCCACCTCTACGTGATGAAGCTTTAGCTCGATCTGATTGGAATATTTTTTTTGAAAAGTTAGTTTCAGGAGAGATTTAATGTTTAAGAATAAAGTATTGTTGATTACTGGTGGTACTGGCTCTTTTGGAAATGCGGTGCTGCGAAGATTTCTCGAAACTGATATTGCTGAGATCCGTATTTTCAGTCGAGATGAAAAAAAACAAGATGACATGCGGAAGAAATATAACAGCAATAAGTTAAAGTTCTATATTGGTGACGTTCGCGATTATAACAGTATTAGTAACGCCACGCGCGGTGTTGATTTTATCTATCATGCTGCAGCGCTTAAACAAGTACCGTCCTGTGAGTTTCATCCGATGGAGGCAGTTAAAACTAACGTCCTCGGCACTGAAAACGTACTTGAAGCCGCTATTAATAATGAAGTGAAACGTGTTGTTTGTCTGAGCACTGACAAAGCGGTCTATCCTATCAATGCTATGGGTATCTCTAAAGCAATGATGGAGAAAGTCATGGTCGCTAAATCCCGAAATGTAAACAGCGAAAAAACGGTGATTTGCGGTACTCGCTATGGCAACGTCATGGCGTCGCGTGGCTCGGTGATTCCTCTGTTTGTTGATCTGATTAAGGCGGGCAAAGCGCTGACCATTACCGATCCGAACATGACTCGCTTCATGATGACGCTGGAAGATGCCGTTGATTTGGTGCTCTATGCATTTGAACACGGTAATAACGGCGACATTTTTGTGCAGAAAGCGCCTGCGGCAACGATTGAGACGCTAGCTATCGCTCTGAAAGAGCTGCTGAATGTTAACGATCACCCGATCAATGTGATTGGCACCCGCCATGGCGAAAAACTCTATGAAGCGCTGTTGAGCCGCGAAGAAATGATCGCCTCCATTGATATGGGTGATTACTACCGTGTACCGCCCGATCTGCGTGACCTGAACTACGGAAAATATGTAGAACAAGGTGATACCCGTATCTCTGTGGTGGACGATTATAACTCTCACAATACCCAGCGACTCGATGTCGAAGGCATGAAAACGCTGCTGTTGAAGTTGCCGTTTATACGTGCACTGCGTGATGGTAAAACCTACGAGCTGGACGCCTGATATGAAAATCCTGATTACTGGAGCTGATGGTTTCATCGGACGCAACCTATGCTTACGCCTTCAGGAAGCAGGGTACGTTGACCTTGTAAAAATCGACCGCGCTTCAAGCGCGGATGACCTTGAAAACGGACTGCAAGAAGCCGATTTTATTTATCATCTGGCGGGCATTAATCGACCAAAAAACGTTGAAGAGTTTGTGCAAGGCAACAGCAATCTGACGAAACATATCGTTGATACGCTGTTAGCTAAGCAGAAAAAGACTCCGATCATGATCAGTTCGTCGATTCAGGCAGAACTCGATAATGCCTACGGTCAGAGTAAGGCTGCGGCAGAAAGAGAGATTGAGCGTTACGCTGAGGAAAGCGGGGCGGCTTATTACATTTACCGTTACCCAAATGTATTTGGTAAATGGTGTAAACCAAACTACAACTCCTTCGTTGCGACTTTCTGCCATAACATTGCCAACAATATCGACATTGTTATCAACGACCCATCTGCACCGGTAAATCTGGTTTATATTGATGACGTTTGCTCTCATGCGATTAAGTTACTGACGGCAACGAGCGACAGCGGATATAAGGACGTGACGCCAATATATTCAACTACCGTTGGCAAGGTAGCGGAATTAATTAACCGCTTCAAAAATAGTCGCTCCACACTGGTCACTGAAGAAGTCGGGACGGGATTCACCCGTGCGCTATATTCGACATGGCTAAGTTATATACCCGCTGAGGAATTTGCCTATACGGTACCGTCTTATGGCGATGCCCGTGGGATCTTCTGTGAGATGTTGAAAACGCCTTCTGCGGGACAGTTCTCATTTTTCACCGCTCACCCAGGTATCACCCGCGGCGGGCACTATCATCACAGCAAAAATGAGAAGTTCCTGGTCATTCGTGGTCAGGCCTGCTTCCGATTTGAACATGTGATTACCGGTGAACGTTATGAACTGAATGTTTCTTCTGATGAATTCAAAATCGTTGAAACGGTGCCGGGTTGGACCCATGACGTTACGAATATTGGCGATGATGATTTAATAGTCATGCTCTGGGCAAACGAAATTTTTAATCGTGATGAGCCTGATACTATTGCGAGATCCTTGTAATGAAAAAATTAAAAATTATGACCGTGGTTGGGACACGTCCCGAAATTATCCGTTTATCACGCGTTTTAGCTAAGCTGGATGAACACTGCGAACATATTATTGTCCATACCGGTCAAAATTATGATTATGAGTTAAATGAGGTTTTCTTTAACGACCTTGGCGTGCGCAAACCAGATTATTTCCTAAACGCTGCGGGTAAAAACGCGGCTGAAACGATTGGTCAGGTCATCATCAAAGTCGATGAAGCTTTAGAGACTGAAAAACCAGAAGCTATGCTGGTGTTAGGCGACACAAACTCCTGCATTTCCGCTATCCCTGCCAAACGTCGTAAAGTTCCCATCTTCCACATGGAAGCGGGGAATCGCTGTTTCGATCAGCGCGTTCCGGAAGAGACCAACCGACGCATTGTTGACCATACTGCCGACATCAATATGACCTACAGCGATATTGCACGGGAATATCTGCTTGCTGAAGGTATTCCAGCGGACCGCATCATCAAAACCGGCAGCCCGATGTTTGAGGTGCTTTCATACTATATGCCGCAAATTGATGGTTCGGATGTGCTTTCACGTCTGAATCTGCAACCGGGTGAATTCTTTGTTGTTAGCGCCCATCGTGAAGAGAATGTTGATTCCCCAAAACAACTCATTAAGTTGGCGACAACGCTGAATACTATCGCTGAAAAATACAACCTTCCAGTGATCGTATCCACGCACCCGCGTACGCGTAATCGTATCAACGAGCAGGGGATCGAGTTCCATCCATTGATCAATCTGCTGAAGCCGTTAGGTTTCCATGATTACAACCACTTGCAGAAAAACTCGCGTGCGGTGCTTTCCGACAGTGGGACCATCACTGAAGAGTCCTCCATCATGAATTTCCCGGCGCTGAATATCCGCGAAGCGCATGAACGTCCTGAAGGATTTGAAGAAGCCTCTGTCATGATGGTAGGGCTTGAGTGTGAGCGCGTTCTCCAGGCGCTGGACGTACTGGCAACGCAGCCACGCGGCGAGACGCGTCTCTTACGGCAGGTGAGCGATTACAGCATGCCGAATGTGTCAGATAAAGTTGTCAGAATCGTTCACTCTTATACAGATTACGTCAAGAGAGTCGTCTGGAAAGAATATTGATGAAACTTGCTTTAATCATAGATGATTACCTGCCCAAAAGTACCCGCGTCGGCGCGAAGATGTTTCATGAATTAGCTCAGGAACTTATGCGACGCGGTCACGAAGTGACGGTAATTACCCCTGATCCAGGCCTGCAACAGGAGGTGTCATCAGACACCTTTCAGGGAGTTAATACATGGCGTTTCAAAAGTGGGCCACTAAAGGATGTGAGTAGAGTTAAGCGGGCCATCAATGAAACGCTCTTGTCCTATCGGGCGTGGAAATCCATTAAGAGTCGGATTAAAAAAGAGACTTTTGATGGTGTGGTTTATTACTCACCCTCCATATTTTGGGGGCATCTTGTTAAGAAGATTAAAGCTCGTTGTCAATGTCCAGCTTATCTTGTGTTGAGGGATATGTTCCCTCAATGGGTAATTGACGCAGGAATGTTAAAAGCGGGTTCTCCGATTGAACGTTATTTCCGTCTGTTCGAAAGATCGTCTTATCGTCAGGCAGACCATATCGGCCTCATGTCCATTAAAAACCTTGAAGTCTTCCAGATGACAAACAAGTGCTATCCTTGCGAGGTTTTGCATAACTGGGCATCTGTGAAGCCAGGGATATTAACTCAGGAATATGTGTCGTTACGTAAGCGTCTTGGCCTGGAAGATAAAGTGATTTTCTTCTATGGTGGAAATATTGGTCATGCGCAGGATATGGCAAACTTAATGCGACTCGCGCGGCGGATGGTGGAACATCCACAGGCCCATTTCCTTTTTGTTGGACAAGGTGATGAGGTAGGTTTAATTAACTCTCTGGCTACAAAGTGGGGGTTGCCAAATTTCACCTACCTTGACTCAGTCAACCAGGAAGAATTTAAGTCCATTCTGGCTGAAGTGGATATTGGGCTATTTTCGCTCTCTGCAAAACACTCCTCGCACAATTTTCCCGGCAAGCTACTGGGTTATATGGTCAACTCGCTGCCTATATTAGGCAGCGTGAATGCCGGGAACGATCTGCTTGATATCGTTAATCAAAATAACGCAGGCTTAATTCATATCAATGGTGAAGATGACAAACTTCACACGTCTGCGCTGTTAATGCTTCAGGATAGTGATGCGCGCCGCCGTTTTGGCATCGGTGCTAATCGATTGTTACAAGAGCAGTTCTCCGTTGAGTCTGCAGCACACACGATAGAAATGAGGCTGGAGGCAGGCAATGCGATTAATTGAGAGTGAGCAGCTCGAAGCACTCTACCTACAAGCAGGGCAATCAGAACGGCTGCGTTCTCATCTGCTGTTGCATAGCTCGCATCAGGAGAAGGTGCAAAGACTGCTGATTGCTTTGGTCAGAGGCAGCTATGTTGAACCCCATTACCATGAGCTTCCACACCAGTGGGAAATGTTTATCGTCATGGAGGGACAGCTTCAGGTCTGCTTGCATGGAAATGATGGCAAGGTCATTAAGCAATTTATTGTCGGTGAAAATACCGGAATAAGTGTGGTGGAGTTTTCTCCCGGAGACATACACAGTGTTGAATGTGTATCACCGCGTGCACTTATGATGGAAGTGAAGGAGGGACCTTTTGATCCCTCCTTTGCTAAGGCGTTCGTTTAGAAACGCATCTTACGCTATCTACCTGTGCTGATCCTGAGTTACCATCTTCAAACATTCAAGCCGCGCATAGGTCGCGTGGTGACCACACCTGACAGGAGTATGTAATGTCCAAGCAACAAATCGGCGTTGTTGGTATGGCCGTGATGGGGCGCAACCTGGCGCTGAACATTGAAAGCCGTGGCTATACCGTTTCTATCTTCAACCGCTCGCGCGAAAAAACCGAAGAAGTTGTTGCCGAGAACCCAGGCAAAAAGCTGGTTCCTTACTACACCGTACAAGAATTTGTCGAATCTCTGGAAACTCCCCGCCGCATTCTGCTGATGGTGAAAGCCGGTGCCGGTACCGATGCCGCGATTGACTCCCTGAAACCTTATCTCGATAAAGGCGACATCATCATTGATGGTGGTAATACCTTCTTCCACGACACTATTCGTCGTAACCGTGAACTCTCTGCGGAAGGCTTCAACTTTATCGGCACTGGCGTCTCCGGTGGTGAAGAGGGCGCGCTGAAAGGGCCTTCTATCATGCCTGGCGGCCAGAAAGAGGCCTATGAGCTGGTTGCGCCAATCCTGACCAAAATTGCCGCGGTAGCTGAAGATGGCGAGCCGTGCGTTACCTATATCGGTCCTGACGGTGCCGGTCACTATGTCAAAATGGTGCACAACGGTATCGAATATGGGGATATGCAGCTGATTGCTGAAGCGTATGCCCTGCTGAAAGGCGGCCTGAACCTCTCTAACGACGAGCTGGCGAAAACCTTCAGCGAGTGGAATGCGGGCGAGCTGAGCAGCTATCTGATCGACATCACCAAAGATATCTTCACTAAGAAAGATGAAGAGGGCACATACCTGGTTGATGTGATCCTGGATGAAGCGGCTAACAAAGGCACCGGTAAATGGACCAGCCAGAGCTCGCTGGATCTCGGCGAACCGCTGTCGCTGATTACCGAATCGGTATTCGCTCGTTACATCTCCTCGCTGAAAGAGCAGCGCGTTGCGGCGTCTAAAGTTCTCTCCGGCCCGCAGGCTAAACCGGCTGGTGATAAAGCGGAATTCATCGAGAAAGTGCGTCGCGCGCTCTACCTGGGCAAAATCGTCTCCTACGCGCAGGGCTTCTCTCAGCTGCGTGCTGCCTCTGACGAGCACAACTGGGATCTGAACTACGGCGAAATCGCGAAGATCTTCCGCGCGGGCTGCATCATTCGCGCCCAGTTCCTGCAGAAAATCACCGATGCCTATGCAGAAAACCCGGCTATCGCTAACCTGCTGCTGGCCCCTTACTTCAAGCAGATCGCTGATGATTACCAGCAGGCACTGCGTGATGTTGTCGCCTATGCGGTGCAGAACGGTATTCCGGTACCGACTTTCTCCGCGGCAGTCGCGTACTATGACAGCTACCGTTCTGCAGTGCTGCCGGCGAACCTGATTCAGGCGCAGCGCGACTACTTCGGTGCGCACACTTACAAGCGCACGGATAAAGACGGCGTATTCCATACGGAATGGCTGGATTAATCTGATAATCATCCATTAGTTGAATATAAGCCCGGTTGTGAAAACCGGGCTTTTTTTTCATCGAAACCGCGATAATTACGGGGGTCGGGCATTTATTTTTAGGAATAAAGCCAGGCAAAGCCAGGCAGGGCGCGCTTCGCAGCCGCTGTTTGTCTTATTGACACTCTCTCAACGGAAGAGGTAAAAACCCCAACAGTTATTGATATAAAGCGGTGGCGATGGGATCGCTACCTCCGGTTTCATACACTGACAAAAGTTGCTTATCGAATGAAAATAACAATCTCCGGAACAGGTTACGTTGGGTTATCAAACGGGATCCTTATCGCGCAGAACCATGAGGTCGTTGCGCTCGATATTGTGCAGTCCAAAGTGGATATGCTTAATGAGAAAATTTCTCCGATCGTGGATAAAGAGATTGAGGAGTATTTACAGAATAAGCCGCTCAATTTCCGCGCAACCACCGATAAGCATGACGCTTACCGCAACGCTGATTACGTCATTATTGCCACACCGACGGATTACGACCCGAAATCCAACTACTTCAATACCAGCAGCGTAGAGTCGGTGATCCGTGATGTTCACGCCATCAACCCCCAGGCAGTGATGATCATCAAATCGACCATTCCCGTGGGCTTCACCCAGTCGATTAAAGAGAAGCTGGGTATTGATAATGTGATTTTCTCGCCAGAATTCCTGCGTGAAGGCAGAGCGCTGTATGACAACCTGCACCCTTCACGAATCGTGATTGGTGAGCGTTCAGAACGCGCCGAACGTTTTGCCGCACTGCTGCAGGAAGGGGCTATCAAACAGGATATCCCGGTGCTGTTTACGGACTCCACCGAAGCAGAAGCGATCAAACTGTTTGCCAACACCTATCTGGCAATGCGCGTCGCCTACTTTAACGAGCTGGACAGCTACGCTGAGAGCCTTGGCCTGAACACGCGTCAAATCATTGAGGGCGTCTGCCTTGATCCGCGCATCGGCAACCACTACAACAACCCCTCATTTGGTTACGGCGGTTACTGCCTGCCGAAGGACACCAAGCAGCTGCTGGCGAACTATCAGTCGGTGCCGAATAACATTATTTCGGCGATCGTTGATGCTAACCGCACGCGCAAAGACTTTATTGCTGACTCTATCCTCGCGCGTAAACCGAAAGTGGTGGGTATCTATCGCCTGGTGATGAAGAGTGGTTCAGACAACTTCCGTGCGTCGTCGATTCAGGGCATCATGAAGCGCATTAAAGCGAAGGGCGTGCAGGTTATCGTCTATGAGCCAGTGATGCAGGAAGATGAGTTTTTCCACTCGCGCGTGGTGCGCGATCTCGAAGCGTTTAAGCAAGAGGCAGATGTGATCGTCTCCAACCGCATGGCGAGCGAACTGGCAGACGTAGAGGATAAAGTCTATACCCGCGATCTCTTCAACAATGATTAATCTGTGATTCTTCAAAAGACGGCCCGGATGGGCCGTCGATCCTCTACCGGGAAAGGTAAAAATCGCCCCGTATCCAGGAATAACAGAAATAAACTCGCCTGATGGCTTAAATAACGCCTGCTAACATTTATTTACATCGATTCCTATAGCAAAAAGAAGGCGAAACGCTAAACTCGTGCTCTATAACTCTTTTTTATGCTTCTCATTTAGGGTGGCTATGACACACGAAAAAAATAACCTGTCCTACCGACAGAATAACGACGCTGAACAAATTGATTTGGTTGATATTTTAGCGCAAATTTGGCGTGGAAAATGGGTCGTTATCATTTTTATTTTATTTAGTATAGTTATTGCTGGGGTTTATCTCGCAACGGCAAAGGAGAAGTGGACATCTGTCGCCGTCGTCAGCTCACCTGATGCGGGTCAGATCGCCAGTTACACCAGCGCCATTAACGTGCTCAGCAACGATACTAAATTCGATACCACTGGGACGCAGCAGCGTGTTATTGCCCGCTTCAATACCGCCTTTTCCGCGTTGGTTGAAACGCTAAAAAACCAGCAGATACCAGAAAAACTGACCATCGACCCCGCCGTCCAGGGGCAGGATTTACCCTTAAAAGTCACCTATCAGGCTTCATCAGCCAGAGAGGCGCAGCAAAAACTTGCAGAGTATATTGAGCAAGTCGATCAACAGATCTCTAAAGAGCTGGTTGATGACCTGAATATCAATATCAAAGCCCGCGCTACTGACTTGCTTGAGTCGCTTTCAACCCAAGAAAAAGTCGCTCAGGAGCAGAAAGATCTGCGGATCAAGCAGATATCTCAGGCGCTTGCTGTTGCTAAAGAGTCACAACTGCAGTCGCCACAGGTGCAACAAACAGAAAACGTCTCACAAGACACCATGTTCCTGCTTGGCAGCAGTGCGCTGGAATCGATGATTAAAAATGAGTCCTCTCGTCCTCTAGCTTTCTCTGATGAATATTACCGTGACAGAAAGAATCTTCTTGATATACAGGGGCTTAAAGTCGATCCGAAGAATATTCACGCCTATCGTTATGTCATGAAACCCACCTTACCGATTCAGCGCGACAGCCCTCGTCGTTCGCTGATAATGATTCTGTCCGTACTTCTCGGCGGTTTCATCGGAGCAGGTATTGTGCTAACACGCAACGCACTGCGAGCCTACAAGCAGCGAGCGTAAAAAGAAAAACCGGGCAGTGCCCGGTTTTTTTATGCCCACAGCTTATTGATGCCGCGCGCGCAGGTTCTCAATCACCGTCGTCAAATCGAGCTGTTGATCCTGCAGCAGCACCAGCAGGTGATACATCAGGTCCGACGCCTCGTTAGTCAGCTCTTCCCGGTCATTTACCGTTGCCGCCAGCGCCGTCTCTACACCCTCTTCGCCAACCTTCTGCGCAATACGCTTCGTGCCGCTGGCATAGAGTTTGGCGGTGTAGGAGCTGGCCGGATCGGCGCTTTTACGCTCTGCCAGCAGCGTCTCCAGCTGATAGAGGAACAGCCACTGGTGGCTGGTGTCGCCAAAGCAGCTTGAAGTGCCTTTGTGACAGGTGGGGCCAATCGGATCCACCAGCACCAGCAGCGTATCGTTGTCGCAATCAGGGGCGATCTTCACCACATTGAGGAAGTGCCCGGAGGTTTCGCCTTTGGTCCACAGGCGGCCTTTGGTGCGCGAGAAGAAGGTCACTTTCCCGCTCTCCAGCGTTTTTGCCAGCGCCTCCTGGTTCATATAGCCCAGCATCAGCACTTCGCCGGAGACCGCGTGTTGCACCACGGCGGGCAGCAGACCGTCGGTTTTTTCCCAGTCCAGTTGGGAGAGTTGTTGCTCTGTTAACATACCCTGATCTCCACGCCCTGGCCTGCCAGGTACGCTTTTAATTCACCAATATTGATAATCTGTTTGTGGAACACCGAGGCGGCCAGCGCGCCGTCGACATCCGCATCGCGGAAGGCTTCAAGGAAGTGTTCCATCGTGCCGGCACCGCCGGAGGCGATCAGCGGCACATTACACACGTCGCGCACTTTCTTCAGCTGTTCCAGGTCGTAGCCATTACGCACGCCATCCTGGTTCATCATATTCAGTACAATTTCACCGGCACCGCGCTTCTGCACCTCTTGCACCCAGTCGAGCGTTTCCCACTGCGTTACACGTGTGCGGCTCTCATCGCCGGTATATTGATTAACGTGATATTTGCCGGTTGCTGCGTCGAACCAGGTATCAATCCCGACCACAATGCACTGCACGCCGAAGCGATCCGCCAGCCGGGTAATCAGCTCAGGCTCCGCCAGCGCCGGCGAGTTAATGGAGATTTTGTCCGCGCCGAAGGAGAGGATCTGCGCCGCATCCTCTACTGACTTAATACCACCCGCGACGCAGAAGGGGATATCAATCACCTCCGCCACGCGCGTCACCCAGCTTTTATCTACCACACGGCCATCGCTGGAGGCGGTGATATCGTAAAACACCAGCTCATCTGCGCCCTCCTCGGCGTAGCGTTTTGCCAGTGGCACAATGTCGCCGATGATTTCGTGGTTGCGAAACTGCACGCCTTTTACCACCTGGCCATCACGCACATCGAGACAAGGGATTATCCGTTTTGCCAGCATTGAATGGCCTCCTTCACCGTGAATTTACCTTCCAGCAGCGCACGGCCGACAATCACGCCGCCCACGCCTGTTCCGCGCAGCGCGGCGATATCGTTAATGTCGCCAATGCCGCCGGAGGATTGAAACGCTACCTGCGGCCAGCGGGCGCAGATCTCTTCATACAGCGACACATTCGAGCCTGCCAGCGTGCCGTCGCGGGAGATATCCGTGCACAGCACATGGCGCAGACCAACGGCAAGATAGGTCTCCACCAGCGCTTCCAGCGTCACGCCGGAGTTCTCCTGCCAGCCGCTGATCGCCACCTGCTTTGTGCCCTGTTCATCAATGCGTACATCCAGTGCCAGCACCAGCTTGTCGGCGCCGAAGCGGGTAAACCAGCGTTTAACCCTCTCGGGCGATTTCACCGCCGTCGAGCCAATCACCACCCGCGCCACGCCCGCGTCGAGCAGGGCGGCAACATCCTCTTCGCTGCGCACGCCGCCGCCAACCTGCACCGGCACGGTGACGCCTGCCACCAGCGTTTTCAGTAGCGGGATCTGGCGGCGCGCCGGATCTTTCGCGCCGGTTAAATCGACGAGGTGTAACAACTGCGCGCCCTCGGCGGCATACGCCTGCAAGCGCGGCAGCGGATCGCTGCCATAATCGCGCTGCTGGGCGTAATCGCCCTGATGCAGGCGCACTACGCTGCCATCAATCAAATCTAAAGCGGGAATGATCATCACATCTCCAGGAAGTTTTTCAGCAGCTGCGCGCCCGCGCGCCCGGAGCGCTCCGGGTGAAACTGCACGCCGTAGAAGTTGTCGCTCTGTACGGCGGCGGTAAACGGCTCGCCATAATCACAGCGGGCGATGGTGCTGGCATTGACCGGCATTGCGTAGCTGTGAACAAAGTAGAAGTAGGCACCATCCTCAATGCCCTGGAAGAGGCGATGGCCCGCTTTCGGGTAGACCTGGTTCCAGCCCATATGCGGCAGCGGCAGCCCGACATCGTTCATCTTCGGCACCGCTTCATCAATAATGCCCAGCAGGTCAACGCCGCCATTCTCTTCACTGAAACGCCCGAGCAGCTGCATACCGAGGCAGATACCCAGCACCGGCTGCGTGCAGGCTTTGACCAGCTCAATCAGCTCGCGCTCGCGCAGCTGATCCATCGCCGCCTGCGCGGTACCGACGCCTGGCAGAAAGAGTTTATCGGCGCGCAGCACCACGTCGGGATCGCGACTGACCTGCGGTTCATAGCCGTGGCGTGTAATGGCGGACTGCACCGAGTGCAGGTTGGCGCAGCCGGTATCGAGGATCACCACATTCATCACAGCACTCCTTTTGAGGAGGGGAGGGTATCGCCCTCAACGCGGATCGCCTGGCGCAACGTACGGCCAAAGGCTTTAAACAGGCTCTCAACACGGTGGTGATCGTTTTTGCCCTTGGTTTTCAGATGCAGGGTCAGCGCCATGGTGTAGGAGAGCGAGCGGAAGAAGTGCTCCACCATTTCAGTGCTCAGATCGCCGACGCGCTGATAGGTGAACTCCGCTTTATACTCCAGGTGCGGGCGGCCGGAGATATCCATTGCGCAGCGCGCCAGGCACTCATCCATCGGCAGCACAAAGCCGAAACGGTTAATGCCGCGCTTGTCGCCGAGCGCCAGCTTCAGCGCTTCGCCCAGCGCCAGGCCGGTATCCTCAACGGTGTGGTGATCGTCGATATAGAGATCGCCTTTTACCGCAATCTCCATGCGAAAACCGCCATGGGTGGCGATCTGATCGAGCATATGGTCGAAGAAGCCGACGCCGGTGTTGATCTTGCTGCCGCCTTCGCGGTCAAGCCACACTTTGACCTCGATCTGCGTCTCTTTGGTGTTGCGGACAACATGCGCGTAGCGGTCGCGACGGGTCAACTGCTCGCCAATCATCGCCCAGTTGAGGGTTTCACGGTTATAGCGCAGGCCGCCAATCGCCATATTGTCAGCCAGCTCAATGTCGGTGGCGCGATCGCCAATCACATAGCTGTTGGCGCGATCCAGCGCGCCTTCTTCCAGCCAGCGCTCGACCAGTTTCACTTTCGGTTTGCGGCAGTCGCAGTTATCGGTCGGCAGGTGCGGGCAGATCAGCACCTCTTCAAACTCCACACCCTGCGAGGTAAATACCTGCATCATCAGATTGTGCGGGCCGTCAAAATCCGCCTGCGGGAAGCTGCTGCTGCCGAGACCATCCTGATTGGTAATCATCACCAGCTTATAGCCCGCCGCCTGCAGCTTGAGCAGCACCGGGATCACCTGCGGCTCGAAAGCGAGCTTGTCAAATCGGTCCACCTGGAAATCGGTGGGCGGCTCGGAAATCAGGGTTCCGTCACGATCAATAAAGAGGTACTTCTGGCTCATACTTGCTCCGCACGTAAAGCGTCAATGACGCGCTGGCTCTCTTCACGGGTACCAATAGTGATACGCAGACAGCCGCTTAAAGAGGGTTGCTTGTTCTGGTCTCTCAGGATAATGCCCTGATCCCACAGTGATTTAAACACCGCGCTCGAGGCGGTCACGCGCACAAGAATATAGTTGGTTTCGGAGTCGAACACCTGCTCAACGCAGGGAATATCGCGCAATGCCTTCACTAAGTAGGCCCGCTCGGCGACGATCTGCGCCACACGCTCACGCATCGCCACCACGCCCTGCGGGCTCAGCGCCTGCGCGGCAATATCGGCGACCGGCGTGGAGAGCGGGTAGGGCGCAATCACCTTCATCAGCAGGGCGATCACCTCTTCATTGGCGAGGGTGAATCCGCAGCGCAGCCCAGCCAGCGCAAAGGCTTTGGATAAGGTGCGCAGAATAACCAGGTGCGGATATTCGCTCAGCCAGCCGGCGAGCGTCGCCTGCGGGCAGAACTCGATATAGGCTTCATCAGCGATAACCAGCGCTTTACCGCGGGTCATCTCCAGCAGGCTGCGCAGATCCTGCGGGTTGATAATCTGCCCGGTCGGGTTGTTGGGGCTGCAGACGTAGACCAGTTTCACGCCGTCCAGTTTATCGGCGATGCCCTGCAGATCCAGCTGCCAGTTTTCACGGGCCAGCACGGTGCGATATTCGACGCCGAAAGTTTCCGCACTGACGCTGTACATGCCGTAGGTCGGCGGGCAGAAGAGCACCGCATCCTGGCCCGGCTCGCAGAAGGCGCGGATCAGCAGTTCAATCCCCTCATCAGCGCCGCGGCTCACCAGCACCTGCTCCGGTTTTACGCCCGCATACCCGGCGTAGTTATCGATCACCGCTTTCGGCTGGCACTCCGGGTAGCGGTTGAGTGCGTTTTGCGTTAAATCGAACGGGACTGCGGTCGGGAACTCATTGGCGTTCAGCCAGACATCACCTTTGCCGCCAAGACGGCGCGCCGACTGGTACGGCGTCAGTTCGCGTACATTTTTACGCGCCAGCTCTTCAATGCTCATACTTGCTCCTTCAGCGCCTTGACGCGCAGGGTTACGGCGTTTTTGTGCGCGGTCAGGCGTTCAGCCGCCGCCAGCGTCTCAATGGTGCTGGCAAGCTGCGCAAACCCCTCGCGCGAAAGCTCCTGCACCGTCATGCGTTTCTGAAAATCTGCCAGCCCCAGGCTGGAGCAGGTCGCGGTGTAGCCATAGGTCGGCAGCACGTGGTTAGTGCCGGAGGCGTAATCCCCCGCCGACTCCGGCGACCAGTCGCCGAGGAACACCGAGCCGGCGCTGGTAATGCTCTCCACCAGCGCGCGCGCGTCGCGGGTCTGAATTATCAGATGCTCCGGGCCATACTGGTTTGAGATCTGAACGCACTGCGCCAGGTCGCGCGCCACAATCAGGCGGCTGGCAGCAAGCGCCTGGCGTGCCGTCTCCGCCCGCGGCAGATCCGCGAGCTGACGCTCAACGGCCTGCGCCACGCGTGATGCCATCCCACTGTCTGGGGTGAGCAGGATCACCTGCGAATCGGGGCCGTGCTCCGCCTGCGAGAGCAGATCGGAGGCAACGAAATCCGGCGTTGCGCCGCTGTCGGCGATCACCAGCACTTCAGAGGGGCCAGCCGGCATATCGATTGCCGCGCCATCGAGGCGTTGGCTCACCTGACGTTTAGCTTCTGTGACGAAGGCGTTACCGGGGCCGAAAATCTTATCCACTTTCGGCACTGACTCGGTACCGAGGGCGAGGGCGGCAATCGCCTGCGCGCCGCCGACCTGATAGACCGCCTGCACGCCACACAGCTGCGCGGCGTAGAGGATCTCATCGGCAACCGGCGGCGGTGAGCAGAGCACCACTTTGCGGCAACCGGCGATGCGTGCCGGAGTCGCCAGCATTAACACCGTCGAGAAGAGTGGCGCAGAGCCGCCGGGAATATAGAGCCCCACCGAGTCAATCGGCCGGGTCACCTGCTGGCAGCGCACGCCGGGCAGGGTTTCCACATCCACGGTTGGCAGAATTTGCGCGGTATGGAAGGTGTCGATGTTCTTCACCGCCACCGCCATTGCCTGTTTGATATCGTCACCCAGGCGGGCGCTGGCTTCTTCAATCTGTTGCGCGGTCACTTTCAGCGCATCGACCTGGCTTTTGTCGAACTTCGCGCTAAAGGCGCGCAGGGCGTCATCGCCGCCTGTGCGCACTGCTTCAATAATCTCCGCGACCGTACGGGTAATGCTTTCAGAGGCGGAGATCGCCGGGCGCTGCAGCAGGGCGCGCTGCTCCTCTTCACTACAGCTGTTCCAGTCGATGATGGTGTCAAAGCTCATACTCTTTTCCTTATCTGGCAAACGGGACCGCAGGCCGCACACAGCGAGGCCTTACTCCATCATCTTCTCAATCGGCAGTACCAGGATGGAGCTGGCGCCCAGTGCTTTCAGCTTCTCCATGGTCTCCCAGAAGAGGGTTTCGCTGCTGACCATGTGCATCGCCACGCGCTGCTGATCGCCCGCAAGCGGCAGAATGGTCGGGCGTTCAGCACCCGGCAGCAGGGCGATGACCTCGTCCAGACGCTCGCTCGGCGCGTGCATCATGATGTATTTCGACTCCCGTGCCTGGATTACGCCCTGAATACGGGTCAGCAGTTTGTCGATCAGCTGCTGTTTGGCCTCCGGCATCTCGCCGTCGCGCTGGATCAGGCAGGCTTTCGAGCGGTAGATCACCTCGACTTCGCGCAGGCCGTTTGCTTCCAGCGTCGCACCGGTAGAGACGAGATCGCAAATCGCGTCCGCCAGACCGGCACGCGGGGCGACTTCGACCGAGCCATTCAGCAGGCAGGATTTAAAGGAGACGCCTTTCTGATCGAGGTAGCGTTTCAGCAGGTGAGGGTAGGAGGTGGCGATGCGTTTGCCGTTGAGCGACAGCGGGCCGTCCCAGGCTTCATCGACCGCCGTGGCCAGCGACAGGCGGCAGCCGCCGAAATCGAGGCGGCGCAGGGTGAAGTAGCGCGGATCTTCGCCCTGTGCGCGGCGGGTCAACAGCTCCTCTTCTAAAACGTTCTCGCCAATAATGCCGAGGTCGACCACACCATCCATGACCAGGCCTGGAATATCATCATCGCGGACACGCAGAATATCGATCGGCATATTTTCCGCGAGGGCGATTAAGCGCTGGGTGTGCAGGTTGATCTTGATACCGCAGCGGGCCAGCAGTTCGCGTGAATCGTCACTAAGACGGCCGGATTTCTGAATAGCTATGCGTAAACGCGAGTTATCTAACATTCTGTTGTCCTCTGTAATCCTGCTAAAATTTGTCCAAAAAAAAGCCCCCGGAAGGCGATCTTCCGGGGGCTCTCTTGCGTTCATGCACCACTGGAAGATCTGACTCTCTTCCAGCACACATCGCCTGAAAGACTAGTCAGGGTGATGGTGATGATGGTGGTGTTTAGATGGAACGCGGTTCATAAAATTCTCGATGAATGCTTATTCATATGTTGGCAATTACCGTAAACCAGTTTGGGCGTTGAAGGCAAGGGCTTTTTTTTATGATTAAATCATTTCATATTCGTTCTATGAATTGTCACTGACAGAGCGCTGGCGTAGCCTAATGCTATTCGCAGGTTGTCAGCAGGGGAGAGGCATGAAAAAAGTCGCAATTGTCGGATTAGGCTGGTTGGGGATGCCGCTGGCGCTCTCATTAATGGCGCGAGGCTGGCACGTGACTGGCAGTAAGACCACGGAAGATGGCGTCGAGGCGGCGCGCATGTGCGGTATTGAAAGCTATCTGCTCAGGCTCGAACCGGAACTGGTCTGTGACGCAGACGATCTCGATGCGCTGATGAGTGTCGACGCGCTGGTGATAACACTACCTGCCCGTCGCAGCGGCCCCGGCGAGGAGTTCTATCTGCAGGCGATGCAGGAGATTGTCGACAGCGCGCTGGCGCACCGCATTCCGCGCATACTTTTTACCAGCTCTACCTCGGTGTATGGCGATGCGCCTGGTATCGTTAAAGAGAGTACGCCGCGGCAGCCAGTGACCGCCAGCGGGCGCGTGTTGAAGGAGCTGGAGGACTGGCTGCACAATTTACCGGGTACGCAGGTCGATATTTTACGTCTGGCCGGATTAGTCGGGCCCGCTCGCCATCCGGGGCGCTTCTTCGCCGGTAAAACCGCGCCGGACGGTCAGCTTGGCGTTAACCTGGTGCATCTCGAAGATGTGATTGCCGCTATTACGCTGCTGCTGCAATCGCCGAAAGGCGGGCACATTTATAATATCTGCGCGCCCGCGCATCCGACGCGCGAAACTTTCTATCCGGCGATGGCGCGTAAGCTGGGTCTGCCAGCGCCAAACTTTACCGATTCGCCGGCGGAAAAGCGCGGCAAAGTGGTGGATGGCAGCCGCATCTGTTATGAACTAGGCTTTGAATATCTCTACCCCGATCCCATGCAGATGCCTCTGGAGTAGAGCTTTTTAGCAAAAAATGCTATTAGAAGGATTAATGATCATGCTGGCGTTTAAAAATCAAACGGTTAGACATCATTAATCTTTGCGGCGGCCTGCATTCTATTGTCATTGTGCTTCAACATGGTGCAGAATATGCCGCTGCAAAAAAAGAGAAGATTAACCGACGTTCAACGCGTCGGTTATTTTTTTGCAAGCAAAACGTCATTCAATAAAAGAGGCCGGGCTTCGTACCGGATAGATACACATTTAAAAACCGACAGTCGTTGTCGCTGAGGAAAGAACACAAATGGGGCAATATTTTGCATTTGCGACGGCGGCCGCCGTTCTGGAGGATAGCCATGTCGCATAACGTTACTCCAAAAACCTCTCGCGTGGAATTGCGTAAGACCCTTACGCTGATTCCGGTTGTAATGATGGGCCTTGCCTATATGCAGCCGATGACGCTGTTCGATACGTTCGGTATCGTCTCCGGCCTGACCGATGGTCACGTGGCAACCGCCTACGCGTTTGCCCTGGTCGCTATTCTCTTTACTGCCCTGAGCTACGGTAAACTGGTGCGCCGCTTCCCGTCGGCGGGCTCCGCCTATACCTATGCGCAGAAATCTATCTCCCCGGCCGTGGGCTTTATGGTCGGCTGGTCATCGCTGCTGGACTACCTGTTCATGCCGATGATCAACATTCTGCTGGCGAAAATTTACTTTGAAGCGCTGGTGCCTTCTGTTCCGTCGTGGCTGTTCGTGGTGGCGCTGGTGGCCTTTATGACCATCTCCAACCTGCGCAGCATTAAGACCGTGGCGAACTTCAACACCCTGATCGTGATCCTGCAGATGGGCATCGTTGCCGTCATCGTCGGGCTTATCATCTACGGTGTCTCGCATGGCGAAGGCGCAGGTACGCTGACCAGCACCCGTCCGTTCTGGTCCGAAGGGGCGCACGTGGTGCCGATGATCACCGGTGCGACGATCCTCTGCTTCTCGTTCCTCGGCTTCGACGGCATCTCTTCTCTTTCTGAAGAGACCAAAGACGCTGAGCGCGTGATTCCTCGCGCAATCTTCCTCACCGCACTGCTGGGCGGCGTGGTCTTTATCGTTGCGTCCTACTTCCTGCAGCTCTACTTCCCGGATATCTCGCGCTTTAAAGATCCGGACGCGTCGCAGCCGGAGATCATGCTCTACGTTGCGGGCAAAACCTTCCAGTGGGGCGTGCTGATTTTCTCAAGCGTCACCGTACTGGCATCCGGTATGGCGGCACACGCAGGCGTCTCCCGTCTGATGTACGTCATGGGCCGCGACGGCGTTTTCCCGACCCGTTTCTTCGGCTATGTGCACCCGAAATGGCGCACTCCGGCGTGGAACGTGCTGCTGGTTGGCGCGATTGCGCTGCTGGCGATTAACTTCGATCTGGTCACCGCGACGGCGCTGATCAACTTCGGTGCGCTGGTGGCCTTCACCTTCGTTAACCTGTCGGTGATCTCCCAGTTCTGGATCCGCGAGAAGCGTAACAAAACGCTGAAAGACCACTTCAACTACCTGGTGCTGCCGGTCTGCGGCGCGCTGACAGTGGGTGCGCTGTGGGTCAACCTCGAAGAGAGCTCGATGGTGCTGGGCCTCATCTGGGGCGGTATTGGTCTGGTTTACCTCGCCTGCGTGACCCGCAGCTTCCGTAACCCGGTGCCGCAGTACGAAGATATTACCCAGTAAGATCTGTTCAGAGATAACAGAACCGGAGGCCACGCCTCCGGTTTTTTTTGCCTTCGCCCTTCCGCCAGCTGCTAATAACCAAACACCCTATGCTAGACCATTTTGTTATTGGTTCCCGTCCGCCCGCTTGTGAATAATTTGCGATCTTGTTTTTCCGGACGTTTACACCGTTATGTTCTCAATGATTGTAAGTGGATTGATCTGCGGCGCGCTGCTCGGCTTTGTGATGCAGCGGGGCCGTTTCTGCCTCACTGGCGGCTTTCGCGATATGTATATCGCGAAAAATAACCGTATGTTTTACGCCCTGCTGATCGCGATTGCTATTCAGAGCGTGGGGGTTTTCGCCCTGATTCAGGCGGGTGTGGTGCAGTATGACGCAGGCGCTTTCCCGTGGCTTGGCACGGTGGTGGGCGGCTATATTTTTGGGCTCGGCATCGTCTACGCCGGCGGCTGTGCAACCGGAACCTGGTATCGCGCCGGGGAGGGGTTGATCGGCAGCTGGATTGCGCTCTTCACCTATATGGTGATGAGTGCGGTGATGCGCTCGCCGAACGCGGCGGGCCTCAACCAGCTGTTGAAAACCTACAGCACCGAACACAACTCGATCGCCGAGACCTTTGGCTTCTCCGTCTGGCCGTTAATTGTTTTGCTGGTGGCGGTAACCCTGTGGGTGGTTGCGAAAGAGCTGCGTAAACCGAAGCTGAAAGTGGCCTCGTTGCCGCCGCGCAGAACCGGCCTTGCGCACATTCTGTTTGAGAAGCGCTGGCATCCGTTTGTCACCGCCGTGCTTATCGGGCTGATTGCGCTGCTGGCGTGGCCGCTGAGCGAAGCTACCGGGCGCATGTTTGGTCTCGGCATCACCTCGCCGACCGCCAACATTCTGCAATTTTTGGTGGCAGGCCAGAGCAAAGTGCTGAACTGGGGCGTCTTCCTGGTGCTGGGGATCTTCCTCGGATCGCTGATTGCCGCGAAAGCCAGCCGCGAGTTCCGCGTACGCGCCGCCGATGCGCAAACCACGCTGCGCAGCGGCTTCGGCGGGCTGTTGATGGGCGTCGGTGCCAGCATGGCCGGCGGCTGCTCCATCGGTAATGGTCTGGTGATGACGGCGATGATGACCTGGCAGGGTTGGATCGGTCTGGTATTTATGATCTTTGGCGTATGGACCGCGTCATGGTTTTTATATGTTCGTCCGCAGCGCAAAGCGAAGCTTGCCGCGGCTGTGGCTTAAATAAACAGGAGCTGTTATGGCGGTTAAAAAACTCGATGTGGTAACCCAGGTATGCCCGTTCCCACTGATTGAAGCAAAAGCGGCGCTGGCAGAGATGCACAGCGGCGATGAACTGGTGATTGAGTTCGACTGCACCCAGGCGACGGAAGCGATTCCCCAGTGGGCGGCAGAAGAGGGGCACACCATTACGGATTACCAGCAGGTGGGTGATGCCGCCTGGAGCATCACCGTCCAGAAGGCGTAAGCCGCAGGCCCTCCCGCGCACGGGAGGGCAACGTTCAGACAATCTCTTCGGCGTACTGCCACAGCGCTTTCAACAGCGCCTGTTTTTCACTGTCCCCTTCATACTGCTGGAACAGCGCCTGCAACTCTTCGGCATAGCGTTGTAAAAATTCCGGCGTGAAGATCTCGCGGCGATGCGCCAGCCAGCGCTGCTGCTCCTCTTCATCGAGCGTGCCGGGGAAGTTGCGCGCCCGGTAGTTAAACAGCAGCTTCTCAATGCGCCCGTCGGCAAAGGTGATATCCAGCGCGGGCAGGTTGCGCGGCTCGGTCTCCAGCAGGATCTTCATTGCAGCGCGATCGGCATCGCTGAAAAAGCCGTTGTAGATCTGCGCGTCGACATTCTCCGACGGTACAAACGGCTCCGCTTCGGCGAAGAGTGCCAGCACTTTTTCGCGCACCTGCGGGTGGTCACGCAGGATCTGTAAATTATCGAGACAGCGCTGGCGGTCGATGCCGAGCCGCTCGGCATCCTCTGGCCGCAACGTATTGGCCTGCGCCAGCACCGGGCACTTGTTAAGATGCACCAGCTTAACCGGCACCGCAGCAGCATCCCCCAGCTCGCTCTTCGGCGTATAGAGGCGCTCACGCAGCGCATCGGCATCCAGCTCCAGCAGCGGCGACATATCGCCTGCCAGATCAACCATAATCACCGCGTTGCGGTTTTCCGGGTGCCACGCCAGCGGCGCAACCCAACTGGTATTGCCGCGCGCCGCGCCAAACATGCCAGAGACATGCACCAGCGGTTTCATCTGCGACACATCAATTAAGGTCGCCAGCTTCTGCTTGCTGCGATGGCTATAGAGATAGGCAAACAGCTTCGGCTGCTTCGCTTTCACCAGCTGCGCCATGGCGATGGTGGCATAGACATCCGCCATCGCGTCGTGGGCGTTACTGTGTTCAATGCCGTTGGCTTTGGTGAGGTGTTCAAGGCGGAAACTGGGCAGCCCCTCTTCATTCTCCGGCCAGTTGATCCCCTCCGGGCGCAGGGCGTAGCAGGCACGCATTACGTCCAGCAGATCCCAGCGCGAGTTATGGTTTTGCCAGCTCCAGGCATAGGGATCGTAGAAGTTGCGGTAAAAAATATTACGCGTCACTTCATCATCAAAACGGACGTTGTTGTAGCCCACCACGCAAGTATTTGGCACCGTGAAGAGGGCGTGAATACGTTTCGCAAATGCCGCTTCGTTTTCACCTCTGGCGCGTGCCACCTGCGGGGTAATCCCGGTGATCAGCACCGCTTCAGGCTGGGGAAGATAGTCATCGGCGGGTTTGCAGTAGAAGACTTCCGGCTCGCCGAGAGTCGTGAAATCGGCATCGGTGCGCAGCGCGGCGAATTGCGCCGGGCGATCCAGCGCGGGGCTGGTTCCGAAGGTCTCGTAATCATGAAAAAGAAATGTCGGGGTAGCCGGGGAATCAGACACCAGAAGCTCATCCTGTCAGAAAGTATGCCGACTATGGTAAACCATCGTCGCCCGTGTGCCGAAGAAAAACCGTGCCAGCTTACGGCGTAACACGCAAAAACAGGGGCTTAAAAATGATTTATGTCACATTTCTTTGCAATTTTGCCAGGTAACGACACACGAAGTTCCGTACAAAGGACGCCCCTTTCCGAAGTATTGAGGATATTTCATTGAAACGCCGTTTGTTTGCTGCTTCATTGTTGGCGGTGAGCGTCCATTGCGCTCAGGCCGACGACCTCCCATTTGCCCCTCAACCCCCGGCAGTGCAGGCCGGATCATGGGTGTTGATGGACTACACAACCGGGCAAATCTTAACTGCGGGGCATGAGCATCAGCAGCGTAATCCGGCGAGTCTGACGAAATTGATGACCGGCTATGTCGTCGATCGCGCGATTGATAGCCATCGCATCAGTGCCGATGATGTTGTGACGGTTGGCAAAGATGCCTGGGCGCAGGGCAACCCGGTGTTTGCCGGCTCGTCACTTATGTTCCTGAAGCCTGGCGACCGTCTGACCGTGCGCGATTTGAGTCGCGGGCTGATTGTGGATTCCGGCAATGACGCCTGCGTGGCGCTGGCGGATCACGTTGCTGGCGGGGAGCCGCAGTTCGTGGCAATGATGAACGACTATGTGCAGAAACTGAACCTGCGTGATACCCACTTTGAAACGGTACACGGCCTGGATGCGCCGGGGCAGCACAGCTCGGCCTACGATCTGGCGGTGTTATCTCGCGCCATTATTCACGGCGAGCCGGATTTCTATCACATGTACAGCGAAAAGAGCCTGACGTGGAATGGCATCACGCAGCAGAACCGCAATGGCCTTTTATGGGACAAAAGCCTGAATGTCGATGGGCTGAAGACGGGCCACACCTCTGGCGCTGGTTTTAACCTGATCGCCTCAAGTGTGGATGGTCAGCGGCGTTTGATTGCGGTGATCATGGGGGCGGACAGCCCGAAAGGGCGCGAAGAGCAGGCGCGCAAGCTGCTGCACTGGGGCCAGCAGAACTTCGATACGGTTGAGATCCTGCGTAACGGTAAAAAAGTGGGCAGCGAACGCGTCTGGTATGGCGATAAAGAGCAGATTGCCGTCGGCACCGATGAGGATCGCTGGCTGGTGCTGCCGAAAGCGGAACTGCAAAACATCAAAGCCAAATATGTGCTGGACAGCAAAGAACTAGAAGCGCCCCTTGCCGCGCATCAGCGCGTCGGTGAAATCCAGCTGTATGACCGCGATAAAGTGATCGCCAAAATGCCGCTGGTGACGCTAGAGAGCGTTGGCAAAGGTGGGCTCTTCTCCCGTCTGAGCGACTACCTGCACCACAAAGGGTGACCAGCGTGCGGGCAGAGTGGCAGGCTTGCGAGTCTGCTCGCATAATTGACGCGTGCGGCAAGCCGGATGGTCGCCGGGTAGATATACTGTACAGACAAACAGTAACGCGCAGGAGGTCATGATGGGCTACAACGTTAAACAAGTAGAGCAGCGCCGTATCGCCGGGTTTCATCTGGTGGGGCCGTGGGAAGAGAAGGTCAAGCAGGGCTTCCAGCAGCTGCTGCTGTGGGTTGAGAATAACCAGCTCCAGCCGCTGGAGTGGGTGAGCGTCTATTACGATAATCCGGACGACGTGCCGCCGGAAAAGCTGCGCTGTGATGTTGCCATCACCGTCGAGCGCGATTTCCAGGTGCCTGTTAACAGCGCAGGCGTTATCACCACCGATATTCCCGGCGGCCACTACGCGGTGATGGGCGCGCGGGTGCATAACGAAGAGTTTGAAAGCAGCTGGAATCTCTTTTTCGATGAGCTGTTGGGTGATACCTCGGTGCAGATTGCCGCAGGTCCCTGTTTTGAGATCTACCAGAACGACGGCAAGCGCGACGGTTTCTGGGATATTGAGATGTATATCCCCGTCGAACCGAACGCCCACTAATGCAGGGCAGGGTAAAAAAGGCCGCGAGAGTGATACTGGCGGCCCCTTTTTTTGTCCTGACAGGGCATCGGTGCGGAAAAATACCGCTACAATTGCGCCTCTCTTTTTAACCCGGAGCCTGGCTGTGCGTCGCGACAAATCCCTCAGCCCTTTTGAAATACGACTTTATCGCCACTACCGCATCGTGCACGGCGTGCGCATCGCGCTGGCGTTTATCTTCACCTTTTTGCTCATCCGCCTGCTTAATGTTCCGGAGGGCACCTGGCCGTTGATCACGCTGGTGGTGCTGATGGGGCCAATCTCCTTCTGGGGCAACGTTGTGCCTCGCGCCTTTGAGCGTATCGGCGGCACCATTTTCGGCGCGGTGCTGGGGCTGGTGGCGTTAAGGCTGGAGCTCTACTCGTTGCCACTGATGCTGCTGTGGTGCGCCGCCGCCATGTTTCTCTGCGGCTGGCTGGCGCTCGGCAAAAAGCCTTACCAGGCGTTGCTGATTGGTATCACGCTTGCGGTCGTCGTGGGGGGGCCTAGCGGCGATATGCATACAGCGCTGTGGCGCGGTGGCGATGTGATTATCGGTTCGCTCCTCGCCATGCTCTTTACCGGCATCTGGCCGCAGCGCGCTTTTTTGCACTGGCGCATCCAGATGGCAAACTATGTTACGGCCTTCAACCGCGTCTACCAGGGCGGGTTTTCACGCAACCTGGTGGAGCGCCCGCGGCTGGAAAAACAGCTGCAAAAAATCCTCAACGACGTGGTGAAGATGCGCGGGCTGATTACACCCGCCTGTAAAGAGACCCATATCCAGAAAGCGATCTTTGAGGCGATCCAGACCGTCAGCCGCAATATGGTCTGCATGCTGGAGCTGCAAATCAACGCGCACTGGAGTTCACGTGCCAGCCATTTTGTGATGATTAACGCCAGCACGCTGCAGGAGACACAGCAGATGACGCAGCAGACGCTGCTCACCATCGCCCACGCGCTCTATGAGGGTAACCCGCAGCCGATACTGGCAAACACGGAAAAACTTAACGATATCGTCGCTGAACTGCGGCAGTTGATTGGCGAACATCAGGGCGATGCGGTCACGGAAACCTCGATTCACGGCTATGTCTGGCTCAGCATGGAGCTGGCGCGCCAGCTGGAGTTGTTATCGCATTTGATCTGCCGGGCGCTGCGCAAATAAACGGCTAATAACGCCCTCGGGCTGCCAGGTTGTTTCGATTCAGCTATATTTGCGGTTATGATAGCCAGCAGGAAAACTTATTGTCATATGCCACTGCTTTGGGTAGGTTTGCCTCTCAGGTGATGGCCTTAACGAATCCGAATCTCAATTAATCAGGGGTGTCAAAATGGAAACAACCAAGCCTTCATTCCAGGACGTTCTGGAATTTGTGCGTCTGTTCCGTCGCAAAAACAAACTGCAGCGCGAAATTCAGGACGTTGAGAAAAAGATCCGTGATAACCAGAAACGCGTTCTGCTGCTGGACAACCTCAGCGACTACATCAAGCCGGGCATGAGCGTTGAAGCCATTCAGGGCATTATCGCCAGCATGCGTACCGACTACGAAGATCGCGTTGATGACTACATCATCAAAAACGCCGAGCTGTCGAAAGAGCGCCGCGAAATCTCCAAAAAACTGAAAACCATGGGCGAGCTGAAATCGGTCGAACACAAAGCCGAGTAAGCGTCTGCACGGTGAGAGCCTTGTCTCTCACCGTCATCTTTTTCCACTCCACTTCCCCTTTTCCTTCCCCCTTTTTCTAAATCACCCATAAAAACCAGGCCTTTCTCTCTTTGCAGAGTGATAAAATGCGCCGCGCAGATCGTAAACCAGGATGCTCAAACATCATCAGGAGCCAGCATGTTAACGCTTGTCACCGGCGGCGCGCGCAGCGGCAAAAGCCGTCATGCCGAATCGTTAGTCAGCCCCGCACCGCGCGTGTTGTATATCGCCACCGCACAAATTTTTGATGAAGAGATGGCGGCGCGTATCGCCCACCATCGCCAGAGCCGCCCGGCGCACTGGCGCACGGAAGAGCGCTGGCAGCAGTTAAGCAATATCATCGCCGCGCACAACGATCCGGAAGAAGCGATCGTGCTGGAGTGCATCACGACGCTGGTGACTAATCTGCTCTTCGCCTTTGGCGGCAACGACGATATCGGGAAATGGGATTACGCCGCGCTGGAGATGCAGGTGCAACAGGAGATCGAGGTACTGCTCGCTGCCTGCAACGCCTGTCCCGCCCGGGTGGTGATGGTAACGAATGAAGTTGGAATGGGGATCGTGCCGGAAAACCGTCTGGCGCGGCACTTTCGTGATATTGCCGGGCGTGTCAATCAGCGGCTGGCGCAGGCCGCCGATGAGGTCTGGCTGGTGGTTTCGGGAATTGGAGTAAAAATAAAATGATCAAGTTGTTCTTCGCCACATTATCGTTTATCAGCCGCATTCCGGTACCGGGCCGCTGGGTACAGGGGCTGGATGGCGCGGATTATGTGCGTGGGATCACCACTTTTCCGCTGGTTGGCCTGCTGCTTGGCGGCCTGAGCGGCTTTCTTTTCATCATGTTACACACCTGGTGCGGTGCGCCACTGGCGGCGCTGTTGAGCGTGCTGGCGCTGGCACTGCTGACCGGTGGTTTCCATCTCGATGGTCTGGCAGACACTTGCGACGGCATTTTCTCTGCCCGCCGACGCGAGCGGATGCTGGAGATCATGCGCGACAGCCGTCTCGGCACGCACGGTGGGCTGGCGCTGGTGTTTGTGCTGGTGGCAAAAATCCTTGTGCTCAGCGAGCTACAGCTGCGCGATGCGCCCATGATAGCGGCGCTGGCGGCGGCCTGCGCCGTCGGGCGCGGCTGCTCAGTGCTGCTGATGTTCGGTCACCGCTACGCCCGCAACGAAGGGCTGGGCAATCTGTTTATAGGCAAGGTTTCCGGTAGAGATACACTCGTCACCTTAATCATCACCGCACTGTTAACCATGGCGTTGCTTGGCGCGCAAGGCGTGTTGGCGCTGCTGGTCACCATGGTGGCGGTGTTCCTGCTCGGCTGGCTGCTCAAGCGCACCCTCGGCGGGCAGACCGGCGACACCCTTGGCGCGGCGATTGAGCTTGGCGAAGTTATCTTCCTGTTCGCGCTGCTCTGACCCCTTAACGAGAGACGTAATGCAGACATTCGCGACAATATTAGCCGCCATTCCGGCACCCGACGAAGGGGCGATGGCGTGCGCGCAGCGGCATCTGGATGGGTTACTTAAGCCGGTTGGCAGCCTCGGGCGGCTTGAGGCGCTGGCGGTGCAACTGGCGGGGATGCCCGGCCTTCAGGGGGCACTGCGGGTAGAGGAGAAGGCGCTGATTGTGCTCTGCGCCGATCATGGCGTCTGGCATGAAGGGGTAACGGTTTCGCCGAAAGCGGTAACCGCTATTCAGGCTGCGAATATGGTGCAGGCCAACACTGGCGTGTGCGTGCTGGCAGCGCAGGCCGGGGCGAAGGTGCATGTGCTGGATGTCGGGATTGACGCGGCGCCGATCCCTGGGCTTATCAATATGAAAGTGGCGCGCGGTAGCGGCAACATTGCGACCGGCCCGGCAATGGGGGCGGCGCAGGCGGAAGCCGTTTTGCTCTCGACAATGGATTATACCCGCCAGCTTGCTGAGCAAGGGGTGAAACTGTTTGGCGTCGGCGAACTGGGAATGGCGAACACCACCCCAGCTGCGGCGGTGGTCAGCGTGTTAACGGGAAGTGCGCCGCAAGCGGTGGTGGGGCTGGGGGCTAATCTGCCGGAATCATTGCGGGATCATAAAGTGCAGGTGGTGAGCAGGGCGCTTGCCGTTAATCAGCCGGATGCGGCAGACGGGCTGGACGTGCTGGCAAAAGTGGGCGGCTACGATCTGCTGGGGATGACCGGCGTGATGCTCGGCGCGGCTTCGTGCGGGCTGCCGGTGGTGCTGGATGGCTTTCTCTCTTACGCCTCAGCGCTGGCGGCATGCCGGATAGCGCCGCAGGTGAAACCCTATTTGATCCCCTCGCATCTCTCCGCCGAGAAAGGAGCGCGTATTGCACTCGCGGCGCTCGGTCTTGAACCCTATCTCTCCATGGAGATGCGCTTAGGCGAGGGCAGCGGCGCGGCGCTGGCGATGCCGCTGGTGGATGCCGCCTGCGCGATTTACAACCAGATGGGCACGCTGGCAGGCAGCAATATTGTGTTGCCGCCTGTGCAGTGAGCGTTGCCGGGGCGCGCTGCGCTTATCCGGCCTACAAAACATCATTCTTTTGGTTTGCATAGGCCGGATAAGGCATTTATGCCGCCATCCGGCAACAGCGCAGATGCAACAAACCGGTCTCTATTCCGTAGGCCGGATAGGGCAGTAATGCCGCCATCCGGCAAACGCCGCTCACTCCTCGCGCTGCATCACCTGCAACAGCGTATCCAGCAAGCCCGGGAAACAGATATCCAGATCTTCGCGGCGCAGTGAAATCATATTCTCCCGCCCCTGCGGGCGCTGCCATACCACGCCGCTGTCGCGCAGCACGCGCCAGTGATGGGTCATGGTCGATTTCGCCACCTCCTGCGGACGCAGCGTATTGCAGCTCATTTCACTGCCGTCGGCGAGGCGCCTGATTATGGCCAGGCGCAGCGGGTTGCCGAGCGCAAAAAGCACATTTTCCAGGCGAAACTGCTCACGTTCAGGGTGGTTAGCGATCATACTTTTCCTGTAGTAACGATGGGGCTGCGGCTGACTCAGCGGCGCTACTATACGCAAACTGCCCGCCTGACGCCATGAGCGCCTCCCCGGATTCACCAATCGAAAGAATAGTAAAAATAGTTCGAATATACTCGTACAGTTGTACTATGCTAAACGCCGTTAAACCTCTGCGGCTCATTCGGGCCGCCAACTGACAGTCAACAGACTAAGGACGCATCATGCCCCGACCCATTCCTCTCGAACGTTATCGCAACATCGGTATCTCCGCGCATATCGATGCCGGTAAAACCACCACCACCGAGCGCATCCTGTTTTACACCGGGATGAGCCATAAGCTGGGGGAAGTACACGATGGCGCGGCAACCACCGACTGGATGGCGCAGGAGCAGGAGCGCGGCATCACCATTACCTCCGCGGCGGTAAGCTGCTTCTGGCCCGGTATGGATCGCAATGTTGAGCCGCACCGCATCAACATTATCGACACCCCAGGACACGTCGATTTCACCATCGAAGTGGAGCGCTCAATGCGCGTGCTGGACGGCGCGGTAATGGTTTACGACTCGGTGGGTGGCGTACAGCCGCAGTCAGAAACCGTCTGGCGGCAGGCCAATAAGTATCACGTCCCGCGCCTGGCGTTCGTGAACAAAATGGACCGCCCCGGCGCTGACTTCTTCCGCGTGGTGCAGATGATGATTGACCGCCTGAAAGCCAACCCGGTGCCGATTGTCATTCCGATTGGTGCTGAAGAGCACTTTACGGGGGTAATCGATCTGATCAAAATGCGCGAAATCATCTGGGATGATGCCACGCAAGGCATGTCCTTCAGCTATGCGCCGGTGCCGGAAGCGTTGCTGGCCACCGCGCAAGAGTGGCGGGAAAAAATGGTCTCTGCGGCAGCGGAAGCGAACGACGCCCTGATGGATAAGTATCTCGAAACCGGCGAGCTGGACGAAGCTGAAATTATTGCCGGTCTGCGCCAGCGCACCATCGCCGGTGAAATCCAGCCGATGCTGTGCGGCAGCGCCTTCAAGAATAAAGGTGTACAGCGCATGCTCGACGCGGTGGTGGAATTGATGCCCTCGCCGCTGGATATTCCGGCAATTCAGGGCGTGGATGAGAAAGGCCAGCCGGCGGAGCGCCATGCGAATGATGATGAGCCCTTCTCGGCGCTCGCCTTCAAACTGATGACCGACCCCTATGTCGGCCAGCTGACCTTTATTCGCGTCTACTCCGGCGTGCTGAAAAAAGGGGATGCGGTCTACAACCCGGTGAAAGGCAAAAAAGAGCGCATCGGGCGTATTGTGCAGATGCATGCCAATGACCGTCACGAAGTGGATGAGCTCCGCGCTGGCGATATCGCCGCCTGTGTCGGGCTGAAAGATGTGACTACCGGTGACACCCTGAGCGATCCGGACAAGGTCATCACCCTTGAGCGCATGGAGTTCCCGGAGCCGGTGATCTCGCTCGCCATTGAGCCGAAGACCAAAGCGGACCAGGAGAAGATGGGTATCGCGCTGCAACGGCTGGCGGCAGAAGATCCGTCGTTCCGCCTGCATACGGATGAGGAGTCCGGGCAAACCATCATCTCCGGAATGGGGGAGTTGCATCTTGAGATTATCGTTGACCGCATGAAGCGCGAATTTGGCGTGGAGGCGAACATTGGTCGCCCGCAGGTTACTTATCGCGAAACGCTGCGCAAAACCGTTAAAGAGATTGAAGGTAAGTTCGTGCGCCAGTCCGGTGGTAAAGGGCAGTATGGTCATGTGGTGCTGACGCTGGAGCCGCTGGCGGCGGGAAGCGGCTTTGTGTTTGAAGATGCGACCAAAGGCGGCGTGGTGCCGCGTGAGTACATCCCTTCCGTGGAGAAGGGGCTGCGCGAAGCGATAAATAGCGGCGTGCTGGCGGGCTACCCGGTGGTGGATGTGAAAGCGACGCTGACTTTCGGCTCCTATCACGATGTTGACTCCTCTGAGATGGCTTTCCGCATGGCGGCGATCTTCGGCTTCAAAGAGGGGGCGCGCAGAGCAGATCCGGCGATCCTTGAACCGGTGATGCATGTCGAAGTGGAGACGCCGGAGGAGTACGCCGGGAATATTATGGGCGATCTCTCCTCACGTCGCGGCATGGTGCAGGGGATGGAAGAGCGCTTCGGTAGCCAGATCATCCGCGCCGACGTCCCGCTGGCGGAGATGTTTGGCTACGCCACCACGCTGCGATCGATGTCGCAGGGGCGTGCCACCTACAGCATGGAGTTCCATCACTACGCCGAAGCACCGCGCAATGTGGCAGAAGAGATCATCGCCAGCCGCAGTAAAGGCTAAGTTTTAAACCCCGCTTCGGCGGGGTTTTTTGTTCTCAAGATCAGTGTCGTGCTCTCCCAGCGACTATCATTAGCAGATATCCGCTTCGCCTGAGGAAAGGTTATGTTGCGTCCTGTTACCCTGTTTTGCGCTTCTCTGCTGTTACTGCCGGCCCAGCCTGCGCTGGCGGTTACCTATCCGCTGCCGCCGGAAGGCAGCCGGCTGGTGGGTAACCCGCAAACCATTACTGTGCCGCAGGGCAACACCTTTCCGCTGGAAGCCTTTGCCGCGAAATATGGCCAGGGGCTGAGCAACATGCTGGAAGCCAATCCCGACGCCGACCCTTATCTGCCGAAAGCGGGTTCGCAGCTGGTGATCCCGCAGCAGATCATCCTTCCTGACACCGTGCGGGAGGGCATTGTCGTTAACGTCGCGGAAATGCGGCTCTATTACTACCCAAAAGAGAGCAATACCGTCGAGATCCTGCCGATTGGTATTGGCCAGGCCGGACGGGAAACGCCGCGTAACTGGGTCACTGCCGTCGAGCGCAAACAGGCGGGCCCCACCTGGACACCGACGGCCAACACCCGCAAAGCCTACGCCAGCGAGGGCAAAACCCTGCCAGCGTTTGTGCCTGCCGGGCCGGATAATCCGATGGGTCTCTATGCCATTTATATCGGTAAGCTGTATGCCATTCATGGCACCAATGCGGATTTCGGTATCGGCCTGCGCGTCAGCCAGGGCTGCATCCGCCTGCGCAATCAGGATATTAAATACCTGTTTGATAACGTGCCGGTTGGCACCCGGGTGCAGATTATCGATGAGCCGGTGAAAGTCAGCCGTGAGCCGGACGGCAGCAGCTGGGTTGAGGTGCACGAGCCGCTGTCGCGCAACCGCGCAGAGTTTGAGTCGACAAAAAAAGTGCCGCTACCCGCCACGCCGGTACTCAACAGAATGGTAAAAGAGGCAGGCGTCGATGCAGGCCAAGTGTCGATGGTGCTTGAAAGACGTTCAGGTATGCCGGTTAAAATCGGCGCACCGGCAGGTAACAATAGTGAAATGCAAGGCATCGAACGGATGTGAAAGCGGGCAGGGCAATTGCTCAATTAATTTGAATGTTATTGTTAAATCAATGTTATTTCATCTTGTGGCGTAAAGCGTAGAGTAGGGGGCACTCACGATTCCCTGAACGAAGGACGACGCCATGAAGAAGATCGGCTTTTTATCATTTGGTCACTGGACCCCCTCGCCGCAGTCCGGCACCCGCTCTGCGGCTGACGCGCTGCTGCAATCTATCGATCTGGCGGTCGCCGCAGAAGAGCTGGGCGCAGATGGCGCTTACTTCCGGGTGCACCATTTCGCCCGTCAGCTCGCCTCGCCATTCCCGCTGCTTGCCGCCATTGGTGCGAAAACGAGCCGTATCGAAATTGGTACCGGCGTCATCGATATGCGCTATGAAAACCCGCTCTATATGGCGGAGAGCGCCAGCGCGGCGGATCTGATTGCCGGTGGGCGTTTGCAGCTTGGCATCAGCCGCGGTTCGCCGGAGCAGGTGATTGATGGCTGGCGCTATTTCGGCTACCAGCCCGCCGAAGGCGAAAATGAGTCCGACATGGCGCGACGTCATACTGAAGTGCTGCTCGATGCGCTGCGCGGCGAAGGTTTTGCTAAGCCCAACCCGCAACCGATGTTCCCCAACCCGCCGGGTTTGTTGCGCCTTGAGCCTTATGCAGAAGGTTTGCGTGAGCGTATCTGGTGGGGCGCAGGCTCCAATGCCACCGCGGTGTGGGCGGCAAAACTGGGGATGAATCTGCAAAGTTCGACGCTGAAGGATGATGAGACGGGCGAGCCATTCCACATTCAGCAGGCGCAGCAGATCCGCGCTTACCGGGAAGCGTGGAAAGCCGCCGGTCATACACGTACGCCGCGCGTCTCTGTCAGCCGCAGCATTTTTGCTCTGATGAACGATCGCGATCGCGCTTACTTTGGCGGCAGCCGTGACGACGATGACAAAATCGGTTTTCTCGACGAGAAGACGCGCGCGATTTTCGGTCGCAGCTATGCCGCAGAGCCGGACAAATTGATTGAACAACTTAAGCGAGATGAGGCGATTGCCGAAGCGGACACGCTGTTACTCACGGTGCCGAATCAGCTTGGCGTTGACTATAACGCCCACGTTATTGAGTCAATTTTGCAACACGTTGCGCCGGCGATGGGCTGGCGCAGCTAAGCCATTGCGCTCTGCCATATTCACGCCGGCAGGGCGCTGTTTTGCCGCATAAGCGAAAGATAAAAAGCGGTAAATGTTTCCTCAGATAATTGATTTTTATACAGATAAACCCCTTACTTTCTCTGGATTCTCCCTGTCCGTTAAAAAGCAGCGCATTACTCGCTTTGTCTCATATAAGACGCCATATTCCTCCCCGCTTCGCTTGAAACGCTTTTCTCTCAAACTGTTACGCAAGGGAATCGACCTTGCGATTTTGTGACGGCTGCTACACTTATTAGCGTTATTAGTAACGACATTACGTCATTTCCGCGCGGTGAAACGCTTCGCTTTTGCAGACCGTTCACCCTCACACAAGGAGATAAGGTATGACAGACCGTCCACAAAATCCTCAGCACGCGCAACAACAACAGTGGCCCGGCAGTTTTTTACAGATGGAACCGAAACCCGATCACGGTGAAGCGGATTATCAGGGCTCGGGGCGTCTGAAAGGTAAAACCGCCATTATCACCGGCGGCGACTCTGGCATCGGCCGGGCTGTTGCCATCGCCTATGCGCGCGAAGGCGCAGACGTGGTGATCTCCTATCTGGATGAGCACGATGATGCGAAAGAGACCGCACAGTGGGTGGAAAAGGCAGGGCAAAAAGCCGTGCTGATTGCGGGAGACATCACGAATGCTGAACATTGCCGACATATTGTCGCGCAGACGGTGGAGCATTTCGGCAAGATCGACATCGTAGTAAATAACGCCGCCTACCAGATGACGCGCGAGTCGCTTGATGAGATCAGCGACGACGAATTTGACCGCACCATGAAGACCAACCTCTACGCCATGTTCTATATCTGCAAGGCAGCTGTTCCGCATATGCCGGCGGGTGGGTCGATCATCAACACGGCCTCGGTGAATGCCGATCAGCCGAAGCCGAAACTGATTGCTTACTCGGCGACCAAAGCGGCAATTATCAACTTCTCCGGTAGCCTTGCGGCGCTGCTGGCTGAAAAGGGCATTCGCTCAAATGCCGTGGCGCCAGGCCCCATCTGGACGCCGCTTATCCCGGCGACCATGCCGCCGGAACAGGTTGAGAGCTTCGGCAGTGAGGTCCCGCTTGCGCGTATGGGGCAGCCCGCAGAACTCGCCTCATCCTACGTGATGCTCGCCAGCGATGAAGCGAGTTATATCTCTGGTGCGACCATTGCCGTCACCGGTGGCGTCGCCATTATCTGACAGGCAAGGAGGCGTGATGAAAGCTTATCCCCTGGCGCTCAGTGTGCCTGTTGCCACGCATATCTTCGGCGGGCAACGCATCAAGCAGCAGTTGGGCAAAGCGGATCTGCCCGATTCACGCGTCGCGGAAACCTGGGAGATCAGCGACGTTGACGGCATGATCGCCTCGGTAATCAACGGCGAATATGCGGGCTGTAGCCTGCGTGAGCTGGTGGAGCGCTACCCGGATGAGATGGTGGCACCCGACTGGCGCGGCCCGTACTTCCCGCTGCTGAGTAAGTTTATCGACGGCAGCGGAATGTTGCCGGTGCACCTGCATGCCAATGATAAGGTCGCGCAGGCTCTTGAGCAGCAGCCGAACGGTAAAACCGAAGCCTGGTATATTCTCTGGGCAGCGGAAGATGCCACCTGTTTGTTGGGCGTGCGCGAGGGCGTCGATAATGCCCGGTTGAAAGCGGCACTGCTGGCCGAGGATTACGATGCAGTGATGCACCGCGTGCCGGTGAAAGCGGGTGATACCTTTTATGTGCCCGGCGGCATGCTGCACAGTTTCGGCCCCGATACGCTGATTTATGAAATCGAGCAGACTTCGGATATTCAGCAGCACGCTATGCCGTGGCGAATGGAGGATGGCTCGCGCCTGAGCCAGCAGGAGTGGGAGCGCAATATTGATGCGCTGTTACAGGAGCTGCGCCCGGAGCTGCGCTGCCAGCCGCAGCCCGGTTTAGTGCTCGAAGCGCCAAATCTGACGCGGCTCTTCTGCTGCGCTGGCCCCTATTTTGCGCTGGAGCGCTGGTCGTTCAGCCAGCCGCAACGTTTTCATTTCAACAGCGCGCGTATTCTCACTAACCTCGGTGCGCCGTTGACCGTTGAGGCAAACGGCGTCAGCGTCCCGGTTGGGCAGGCGGCGTCACTGTTGCTTCCAGCGGCACTTGACGAGGTGGTGCTGCGCGATGCGGGCGAGGTGCTGATCGGCTATGTACCGGATCTGATGGCTGACGTCCTGCAGCCATTGCGCGAAGCGGGTTTCCGTGAAGATCAGATTGCGGCGCTCGGCGATATAGATGGGCACCTGCGTTAACCGGCTACGCAGAATGCAAAAAGCCCGCTCGGGTTTCCCTGAGCGGGCTTCTTAAATGTGGCTCCTCTGACTGGACTCGAACCAGTGACATACGGATTAACAGTCCGCCGTTCTACCGACTGAACTACAGAGGAATAGTGTGGAGGCTTATCTTAGCGGCGAAAAATCTTTTGTCAAACCCCATTTCAGGGGAGGGGCGTCAACTGCTGATTACGTCAGCGATTTGCATGTATTGACACCAATATCTGCTGAATTGCTTTGCAGGATCACCATTTCTCCCCCATCATTTGAAATGTAATTTCATCTTTTACGGCAAGGACCATTTTGAACGTCGTCACCCCCCTTCGCCAGGCCGTCATGCGTACCCCCTGGTATAGAAAGCGTAGAAGCTACCGTGTGCTCTTCTGGCGAGAAATCACCCCGCTTGCGGTGCCCATCTTTCTCGAAAACACCTGTGTGCTGATGATGGGTGTGCTCAGCACCTTCCTCGTGAGCTGGCTGGGCAAAGAGGCGATGGCGGGCGTGGGCCTTGCTGACAGCTTTAACATGGTGGTGATGGCCTTCTTTGCCGCTATCGATCTTGGTACTACGGTGGTGGTGGCCTTCAGCCTAGGCAAGCTCGACGCCGAGCGGGCGAGGTCGGCAACGCGGCAATCGCTGATGATCATGACGCTGTTTGCCATCGTGCTGGCGGCAGTGATCCACTACTTCGGCCGCGAAATTATCGATGTGATTGCCGGGGCGGCGACCCAGCCGGTGAAAGATCTGGCGCTCACCTACCTTGAGTTGACGGTGCTGAGCTACCCGGCGGCGGCGATTGCGCTGATTGGCAGCGGCGCGCTGCGCGGCGCAGGGAATACGAAAATCCCACTGCTGATTAATGGCGGCATGAACATTCTCAATATCATCATCAGTAGCGCGCTGATCTACGGTCTGTTCGGCTGGCAGGGGATGGGCTTTGCTGGTGCCGGTCTTGGGTTGACCATCTCGCGCTATATCGGCGCGGTGGCGATTATCTGGGTGCTGATGATTGGCTTTAACCCGTCGCTGCGCATCCCGCTTAAAAGTTATGTCGAGAAGCTTAACTTCAACATCATCTGGGAAGTAATGGGCATCGGTATTCCCGCCAGCATCGAATCAGTACTGTTTAACGGCGGCAAACTGTTGACGCAGATGTTCGTCGCCGGAATGGGCACCAATGTCATCGCCGGGAACTTTATCGCCTTCTCCGTGGCGGCACTGATTAACCTGCCCGGTAACGCGCTCGGCTCAGCCTCGACGATCATTACCGGTAAACGCCTCGGCAAAGGGCAGATAGCCCAGGCCGAACGCCAGTTGCGCCATGTGTTCTGGCTATCGACGCTGTTACTCACTGCGATTGCCTGGGGAACTGCGCCGTTTGCCGGCTGGTTCGCGGCGTTTTACACCCATGAAGAGGATGTAAAAGAGGTCGTTAAGGTGCTTTTGTGGCTTAACGCCGCGTTTATGCCAATCTGGGCTGCGTCATGGGTGCTGCCCGCCGGGCTGAAAGGCGCACGTGATGCGCGTTTCGCAATGTGGGTTTCAATGCTCGGCATGTGGGGCTGTCGCGTCGTGGCAGGTTATACGCTCGGTATTGTGTTAGGGATGGGCGTGATCGGCGTCTGGCTGGGAATGTTCCTTGACTGGGCGGTGCGCGGCGCGCTCTTCTACTGGCGAATGGTCAGCGGTCGCTGGCTGTGGAAGTATCCGAAGCCGCAGAAAACGCCGACGGAACGCGCCATTTCTGCGCAAAATGGAGAATAATTCGGCAAACGCGCCAAAATGTGAAATCAGGCTTTGACATGGCGCAGGGGCACCGCTAATATTCGCCCCGTTCACACGATTCCTCTGTAGTTCAGTCGGTAGAACGGCGGACTGTTAATCCGTATGTCACTGGTTCGAGTCCAGTCAGAGGAGCCAAATTTAAGAAGCCTGCTTACGAGCAGGCTTTTTGCTTTCCGGCTTTCGGAAACCTCACTTACATTACTCAATTTCCTGCTCAGCGTTCCATGCGCCAAGCTGCATCACTGCGATATTGTTCTTCTTCCCTTTTTTCACCACGATCGGCAGATCTTTTCTGAGCAGGTGCAGCTGCGCGGGTGTAATCAGTGCTTTTGCCGCGTGTAATTGGGGTGGATTATCGAGATGAAAAACGATGTCAACAAAGAGATTGTTGCCATAAAACATGTTCGTTTGCTGCCAGGAAACAATGCGTGTGTTGTGCAGTTTTCCGCGCCATTTCTCGCGAGTGAGAAACACTTTCATCGTTTTCATTTCCCTGGCGCTTCCCCGGAAAGTATAAAAAATAGCGATGATAAAGACGATGGGCGTAGCAATGCAAATCAGAAGAAAGGCCATCTCAAACGCTGACATATTTGTAAGCCAATTTTTAAACACCGCTATTCCTTTTAAAATGCTTATTTACCCAATGTTAACCAGCATTCTCACGCTCACCGATCTGCATCATTGCAGTGAGTTTCCATTTGCCTTTTTTCACTACGATCGGCAACCCGCGCCGCAAAACATGTAGCTGGAGTGGAGAGAGCAGAGCCTTGGCGTAATGGCGAGTAGGTGATGGGCCAAGATAAAAAAAGAGATCGACGAACTGCCCATTTTCATAGAATGTGTTGGTCTCTTTCCAGGATTCAATCTGCGTAGAGTGAAGCTCACCAGGCCAACGGTGACGTGTAAGGTAGATAGTGCCAGCGAGAATGCTGGTCGACCTGCCTTTAAAACCAAAACAGATCCACCAGCAAAAGAGTAGTGTGACGGAAATGCTCACCAGGATGCTCATCCACTCAACAGGCTTCAGGTTGGCGAAAAAATGTTGCCTTCCCATTAGCCTCGTTGCTTCAGTTTTTGCAATTACCCAGTACGACAAGTTTCGTCGGCTCCTCTTCTAAATAGCGTATCGTCACACTCTTCCCTGGCTTGAACTCATCGAGATGAAGCATACGCACGAAAATCTCGCGCTGGGTGAGCCTAACATGATTATCAGCACTAAATTCAAGCGTGATATTAAGATGCAACACACCCTCAATACTTTGGTTTTTATTCTGCTCGGTATGTGTGATCAGCGCGGTGGTCTCTTTACCTCTCTTTCTTATCATTTCTTCCTCCCGCCCGCTGATTACTCAATTGCGTACGCCAATAAAGATAATCACAACAGAAAATATCAAAAAGCAAATGACCAAGCAGAATCCTATCGTTGCCATATTTATCCGCTTAATAAAATTTTTATGTACTGGTGGGGGGATATCTATCCAAACTTAATCAGTTGCCTGGTCATTTATCCCTCTGTCGAGGGACTCATAGCGCCTCTCACCGCCAGCCGAAACCGGCGGTGAGGGAGGCAGGCTTAACGGAAGGGGGGTTCGTTGAAGGTACGCAGCTTGCGCGAATGAAGACGATCGCCCTCGGCGCGCAGTAGATCGATGGCGCGAATACCGATTTGCAGATGCTCGGAAATCGCTCCTTCATAGAAGCGGTTCGCCTGGCCGGGCAGCTTGATCTCGCCGTGGAGCGGCTTGTCCGAGACGCAGAGCAGCGTACCGTAGGGCACGCGGAAGCGATAACCCTGCGCGGCGATGGTAGCGCTCTCCATATCAATTGCCACCGCGCGGCTCAGGTTAAAGCGCAGCGCTGAAGCGGAGTAGCGCAGCTCCCAGTTGCGATCGTCGGTGGTAACCACCGTACCGGTGCGCAGGCGCTGTTTCACCTCTTCGCCGGGCATCTCGCTCACCTCTTTGGTGGCGTCATACAGCGCACGCTGCACTTCGGCGATGCTCGGAATCGGGATATCCGGCGGCAGAACCGCATCAAGGACATGATCATCACGCAGGTAGGCGTGCGCCAGTACATAATCGCCAATCTGCTGGCTCTCGCGCAGGCCGCCGCAGTGACCAATCATCAGCCAGGCATCCGGGCGCAGCACCGCCAGATGATCGCAGATGGTTTTCGCATTCGACGGGCCAACGCCAATATTGATAAGCGTAATGCCCTGGCCGTCCGCAGTGACCAGATGCCAGGCGGGCATTTGATGTTTTTTCCACGCCAGATCGGAGATCGCCTGTTCCGGTGCTTCGGTATCGGCGGTGATCCAGTGGCCGCCCGCGCAGGAGAGGGCGATATAGGGGCTATCGGGATCGAGGATCTGGCTGCAACCCCAGCGCACAAATTCATCCACATAGCGGGTGTAGTTAGTAAACAGCACAAACGGCTGGAAGTGCTCGACCGGCGTACCGGTGTAGTGGCGCAGGCGCGCCAGCGAGAAGTCGACGCGGCGGGCGTCGAAGTGCGACAGCGGGTAGAGCTCGGTCGGGTGGAACAGGCCATCTGCCGTCTCATCACCAATCTGCGCCAGCTCGGTGGTCGGGAAAAAGCGTGTCAGGCCAGCGCTCATTGAGCGATCCAGCGTCAGCTCTGAACCGTCTATCACATAGGGATAAGGAATTTCGTGGGCCGACAGGCCAACCTCGATCTGCGCACCATAATCCTGACACAGCAGCGTGAGCTGTTCGATGAGATAGGCGCGAAACAGCGACGGGCGGGTAACGGTGGTGGAGTAGCTTCCCGCATGGGTAAAACGCGCATAGGCGCGGGTTTTTGATGGTTTACTCGCACTGCCGTTCCAGCTCACCGACAACTGCGGGTAGACGAAGAGCCCTTTTTCACGCGCCTCTGCGTCCGGAAGTTCACCTTTCTCAATATAGACACCAATCGCCTCGCGAAGGGCATTGACGGAGCGGTCATACAGCGCTTCCAGCTGATCGAGCGCCTGTTCCGGGGTCAGATTTGCACCCTCGTTGGTCATTTTTATCTCCTTATCTGCGTTACGGCTCTACCGATAATATGTCACGACTTTGTGAAACGAAAGTTGCCGACCAGTGATTCGGAGGAAACGGGGGAAAAGATCCGGCACGCCAGCGCGCGCCGGAAGCGGGTTATGCGTGGATGTTGACCAGCGTACGGCCATGTATGTTGTTATTGAGGAACTCAGCGGCCGTGGCGGAAACCTGTTCAAGCGCAATCTCAGTTGCAGCCTGCTGGTAATAGCTCTCCGGCAGCGTGCTCGCCAGCTTCTCCCAGACGGCGCTGCGCTTTTCAGCAGGCACCATCACCGAGTCAACGCCCTGCAGACGCACATTGCGCAGAATAAATGGCATTACGCTGGTAGGGAGATCGAAACCGCCCGCCAGACCGCAGGCCGCCACGCAGCCACCATAGTTGGTCTGCGCCAGCACTTTTGCCAGCACCTTGCTGCCGACCGTATCGACCGCGCCAGCCCAGAGCTGTTTCTCCAGCGGGCGCGTCTCGTCAAACTCACTTCTTGGCAGGATCTGATCCGCACCCAGATGGCGCAGAAACGCATGGGTCGATTCGCGCCCGGTCACCGCTGCAACGTGGTAGCCCAGCGCTTTCAGCAGCACCACCGCCGTGCTGCCGACGCCACCGCTGGCACCGGTAACCAGCACCGTGCCATCCTGCGGTTTCACGCCCGCTTCTTGCAGGGCGTTAACGCAGAGCATGGCGGTAAAACCGGCAGTACCGATAATCATCGCATTGCGTGCGCTCAGGCTTTGCGGCAGCGGCACCAGCCAGTCGCCCTTTACGCAGGCCTGGGTTGCCAGGCCGCCCCAGTGGTTCTCCCCCACGCCCCAGCCGGTGAGGATCACCGCCTGGCCTGGCGTGTAGCGCGCATCGCGGCTTTCACTGACGCGACCAGCGAAATCGATGCCCGGCACCATCGGGAACTGGCGCACGATTTTGCCTTTGCCGGTGATCGCCAGCGCATCTTTGTAGTTGAGGCAGGACCAGTCTATATCGACTTTCACTTCGCCCTCGGCAAGATCCGGCAGGGCGATCTCCTGCACCGCGGCGAGGGTCTGTTTCTCATGTTGTTCCAGAACTAATGCTTTCATAACTGCGTTTTCCTCGTCATGAGGGGTGGATTTCGGCGTAATGCCGGCTCTGCAGGTGTTATTTGAATATGTTGGCGGAAGAAGGCCCAGAAGTGGTCGAGCGGCTCTGCGCTGCGAAAGAGTTTGGCGCGCATCACCGCGCCCTCCCAGCCGGACCAGAAGAGGCTGGCCAGCGCCTCGGGCGATGCGTCCTGCGACAGCTCGCCACAGGCTTGCGCCTCGCGCAGACACGCTGCCACGCGCTTCTCCCAGTCGCGCAAAATGGTTTTCAACTGCTCTGGAAAGGCGTCGGGTAACAGCGGCGTCTCCTGCAACAGGTTACCGACCAGGCATCCGCGGCGGAAATCATACTTCGCCATCCCTTCCCCGGCGTGGTGCACAAAGGCATCCAGCCGCTGTAAAGGCGTCAGTGATGCAGTGAGCAGGAAAGCGTCGAGCTTATGGGCGAAGAAAGCGCCGTAGGCGTCAAGCACCGCCATGCCGAACGCCTCCTTGCTCGTAAAGCAGTGGTAAAACGAACCCTTAGTTACAGCGATGTTTTTGATTACCGCCTCGATCCCGGCAGCGAGATAGCCGGTCTCTGTCAGCACTTCAAGACCTGAACGGATCAGCGCCTGGCGGGTGTCGGTAAAGTCGCGTGCCTTTTGCGGCGGGCGGCCACGACGCGGCTTTTGCGTCAGTCTGTTATCGCCATCCATCATTTAGACCGATTGGTTTTAATCGGCTTAAGGCTACGCCGGACGTGAGAGAGAGGCAAGGGAGAGGGGAGAGAAAAATGCCCGCACAAGGCGGGCAACTCCGTCAGGCAGTCGTATTAATGTTACGACCAATAGCCGGATTAGAAGGCAACTGCGGGATCTGTTTGATCAGATCCGTTGCAATAGCTTGTTGCGAATCCAGCGCCTTTTTCAGCACCAGGGTGTTCACCTGGTTATCGAGCTGATAAGAATCAAGGCTGCTGGCTAATGATGCGATCTGAATTGGGTCCATGTCGATCATCCTTTTGTTGTCGAGCAACATCGCTCAGCGCGGCGAAATTAACGCCACACCAGGTTATCGGCAATGATGACAGAAACATTAGAAGGGAGCAGTAAGCAGATGCATTCCGGTGGAAAAGCAAAAAGCCCGCTAAAAAGCGGGCTTTTCTAAATTTGGCTCCTCTGACTGGACTCGAACCAGTGACATACGGATTAACAGTCCGCCGTTCTACCGACTGAACTACAGAGGAATCGTGTGAACGGGGCGCATATTATCGATGACCATCGGGCTTGTCAAAGGGTGGATTGCAATGAGATGACCGTTTGCTGACAAATTGGACAATCTGCTCATCCCGCGCCCGTTTGCGCCGCTTTTAGCCCTGTTTTGCACCGTACTGGTGCAAATTACCCCTTATGGGGCATAAGCAAACCGCTGTTTTAAGCTGCATTTCTCACGCAATGATTAGAAAGGCTTATTATCCAGCCGCTTAACACTCCTTTTATTCATCTCAGGAAATGTGGCAAGCATATTGCAACTCCTCCTGCATCATCACTCTTCGCGTTGGCATGGGTAATCCTTACAGGAGGCAAAATGAACTTAAGACGCCTGAAGTACTTCGTAAAAATCGTCGATATTGGCAGCCTGACGCAGGCCGCTGAAGTGTTACATATTGCGCAGCCTGCGCTGAGCCAGCAGGTCGCGACGCTGGAAGGCGAGATGGATCAACAGTTGCTGATCCGCACCAAGCGCGGCGTGACGCCGACGGAAGCGGGCAAAATCCTCTACACCCATGCGCGCACTATCCTGCGCCAGTGTGAACAAGCGCAGCTGGCGGTGCATAACGTTGGCCAGACGCTGCGCGGCCAGGTATCGATTGGCCTCGCGCCCGGTACGGCTGCCTCCTCAGTGACCATGCCGCTGCTGCAAGCCGTACGCGCCGAGTTACCGGAAGTGACCGTCTATCTGCATGAAAACAGCGGCACGGTGCTTAACGACAAATTGTTAAACGGCCAGCTCGATATGGCCGTGCTCTACGAGCGCGCGCCGGGTGCAGGCATTAATAGCCTGCCGCTGCTGAAAGAGGATCTCTACCTGGTCGGCACGCGGGATTGCCCGGGGCAGAGCGTCGACCTGGCGGCGGTAGCTGAACTCAATCTCTTTCTGCCGCGCGATTACAGCGCCGTGCGTTTACGGGTTGATGAAGCGTTTTCTCTGCGCCGCCTGACGGCGAAAATCATCGGCGAGATTGAGTCTATTTCCACACTGACGGCGGCGATCGCCAGCGGAATGGGGGTAACGGTGCTGCCGGAATCCGCAGCGCGGTCACTCTGTAGCGCCACGAACGGCTGGATGGCGCGTATTACCACGCCATCAATGAGCCTGCCGTTGTCGCTGAACGTCTCTGCACGTGGCGGAATGTCGCCACAGGCACAGGCGGTGAAAGACATTCTGCTCTCGCTGGTCAGCCGCCCGACGATGGAGAATCGCGAGCTGCAGCTGGCAAGCTAGTCTTTATTCCTTAAAGGTATAAGTTGCTGGTTTTTATTATTTGTTCTGCCTGGCCGCAGACTTTAACAATAACGTCATGATTGATGGGCCAGGAGCGAAGGGTGAACTTCCAGCAACTTAAAATTATCCGTGAGGCGGCGCGGCGGGATTACAACCTGACGGAGGTCGCCAACATGCTGTATACGTCGCAGTCCGGGGTGAGTCGACATATCCGCGAGCTTGAAGAGGAGCTGGGGATTGAGATCTTCATTCGCCGCGGCAAGCGGTTGCTGGGCATGACCGAGCCGGGCAAAGCGCTGCTGGTGATTGCCGAGCGCATCCTCAATGAGGCGAGCAATGTTCGCCGGCTCGCCGACCTCTTCACCAATGACACCTCCGGCGTCCTGACCATCGCCACTACCCATACGCAGGCGCGCTACAGCCTGCCCTCGGTAATTAAATCCTTCCGCGCACTCTTTCCTGAAGTTCGCCTTGAGCTTATCCAGGGGACGCCGCAGGAGATTGAAACCCTGCTGCATAACGGCGGTGCGGATATTGGTATCGCCAGTGAGCGCTTAAGCAACGATAACGCGCTGGTCGCTTTCCCGTGGTTTCGCTGGCATCACAGCCTGCTGGTGCCGCAGGATCATTCGCTGGCGCAGGCTTCGCCGCTGACGCTGGAGGAGATCTGCCGCTGGCCGCTTATTACCTATCGGCAGGGCATTACCGGGCGTTCGCGCATTGATGAAGCTTTTGCCCGCAAGGGGCTCATTCCCGACGTGGTGCTGAGCGCGCAGGACTCTGATGTGATCAAAACCTATGTTGAGCTGGGCCTCGGCGTTGGGCTGGTGGCGGAGCAGTCCAGCGGCGAGCATGAAGCAGGGAAACTGGTGCGCCTCGACACCCGCCATCTTTTTGATGCCAATACCGTCTGGCTGGGGTTAAAGCGCGGCCAGCTGCAGCGCAACTATGTCTGGCGCTTTATCGAACTCTGTAATGCCGGGTTGTCGGTAGATGAGATCAAGCGTCAGGTGATGGAGCCGGATGAAGCGGCGATTGATTACCAGATTTAACGCCAAAAAAGCCTGCGCAGACGCAGGCTTTTTTATCGGCTTAGCGCGGCTGCGGCCTGATAAATATCGCCGTCATCGCGGAGAGCAAGCAGCCCACCATCAGGTAAATCGCTACGCTGTGCCACTCGCCGCCGGAGAACGTTAACAGTGCAGCGGCGATAAACGGCGTGAAGCCGCCGCCGACCACGCTGGCGACCTGATAACCGACGCCCGCGCCGCTGTAGCGATAGCCTGCGCCAAACATCTCGGTGAACATCGGTTGCTGGACGCAGACCACCATATCGTGGGCGATATTCGCCAGCAAAATGGAGAAGACCACTACGCCAAAAATGGAGCGTGCTTCAAGCGCCATAAAGAAGGGGAAGGCGCTGATGGCACCGAGCAGCGCGCCGGTAATATAGATGCGCCGCCGTCCGAAGCGATCCGCCATCCAGGCGAAGAGTGGAATGGTAAAGCAGCTAACGCCGCCCACCAGCAGCCCGATATTGAGGAACAGTTCACGCGGCATGCCCAGGTTTTGCGTCGAGTAGTTCAGCGCAAAAGCGGTGACGATATACATGGTCAGCAGTTCGCACAGCCGCAGGGCGATAATCTTGAGAAACGCCCCCGGGTGGCGAATCAGCGCTTCAAACACCGGCGGGCGGTTTTTCGCTGCAGCGGGCTTTTGTGCCTGCGCGCGCTCGAACTCGACGGACTCTTCCATGCCGTTGCGCACCCACAGCGCGCCGAGCACCAGCACAATGCTGAACAGGAACGGCAGACGCCAGCCCCAGCTCAGGAACTGCTCATCGGTGGTCAGCGTGCTGACAAGCGACACCAGCCCGGTGGAGAGCAGCAGGCCGACGCCATAGCCCACCTGAATCCCGCTGCTGTAAAAGGCTTTCTTACCGGTCGGCGCGCTCTCGACCGCCAGCAGCGCTGCGCCGCCCCATTCGCCACCGACGGCGAAGCCCTGAATGGCGCGCAGGGTAACCAGCAGTACCGGTGCCCACCAGCCAATGGTGGCGAAAGAGGGGAGAATGCCGATGCAGGCGGTGGCAATGCCCATCATCCAGACCGTCATCATCAGCATCCGCTTACGCCCTAGGCGGTCGCCAAAATGACCAAAGACGATACCGCCGAGCGGGCGGAACAGAAAGCCGACGCCAAAGGTGGCAAAGGCGGCAAGCGTGCCCATTGCCGGGTCGATCTGCGGAAAAAATTCGCTGTTAAACACCAGCGCGGCGGTGATGCCGTAGAGTAAAAAATCGAACCAGTCGACCACGGCGCCCGCAAAGCTGCCCCAGGCAGCACGGCGCGCGCGGTGTGATGATGGGATCTGCTCATCGGGACGGGGGGGAATGAGTGTGGAGTCCATAGCTGTCCTGTCTGTTCCTTACATCGTGCAATTTTTTATTATTAAAACCAGGGAAAGGATTACTCACATTGTATGCGGCAAAATTTAGGCCGCCCTTGAGACTACAGCGACAGCCCGCGTGAGAAAACCCTTTTACACCCATCTCCTGCCTGACGGGGTTAAGCGACCTGACTCTGCGCCTGGTATATCCTTAACAATTCCCGCTATAATCCGGGAAATTTGTTAACGGATTCAGAAGCGAAAATGGCAAAACTTACCTTACAGGAGCAGCTGCTGCAGGCGGGGCTGGTCAACAGCAAGAAGATGGCTAAAGTGCAGCGCACGGCGAAAAAGTCCCGCGTGCAGGCGCGCGAGGCGAGAGAAGCGGTAGAAGAGAACAAAAAGGCGCAGCTTGAGCGCGACAAGCAGCTTAACGAGCAGCAAAAGCAGGCGGCGCTTGCCAAAGAGTACAAAGCGCAGGTTAAACAGCTGATTGAGATGAACCGCATCACCATCAACAGAGGTGATATTAACTTCAACTTCACCGATAACAATCTGATCAAAAAAATCGTGGTCGATAAGGTGACGCAGGCGCAATTGATCAGTGGTCGTCTGGCCATTGCCCGTCTGGTGACGGAAAACCGCAGCGAGCCGGAGTATGCGATTATTCCCGCCAGCGTGGCCGATAAAATCGCCCAGCGCGATGCCGACAGCATTGTGCTCAACAGTACGCTGAGCCAGGAAGCGCAGGATGAAGACGATCCCTATGCCGATTTCAAAGTGCCTGACGATCTGATGTGGTAAGGCGCGCAAAAGAGTATCAGGCCAAAAGCGTGGTCTGCGCGGGCAATGTGCTTTACACTGCGCGCGGCAAAATAGCACAGAACAATGAGTCAACAGGCGGTAAGGCGATGAACGGAAAAATCACAACCTGGTTTAAAGAGAAAGGTTTTGGATTTATCAAAGATGAGAACGGTGAGAACCGCTATTTCCATGTGATCAAGGTCGCCAACCCAGAGCTGATTAAAAAAGATGCGGCGGTGACGTTTGAGCCCACGACCAACAATAAAGGGTTGTCGGCCTATGCGGTAAAAGTGGTGCCGGACAGCAAGTATATTTTTATCGTCGGCGAGCGCCTAAAGCTCACCTCGATCAAATCCTATGTTGTCTACAGCGAAGAGGTGCCTGCTGATACCCGCATTGATAAAGAGAACCCGGTGCTCTCTGTAGGGGTGCTGATGAACAGCATCCGGCCAAAATCTGATATCAAGCCAGGCGAGATGCGCTCGCTGAAAAAGCTGGCGATCACCACCTTCCAGGGCTCAACGCTTATCTTTACGGAAGATGAGATCGATATCGACGCGACGGTGAAGTTGCTCAAAGTTTGACGTTATCTGCTGCTTTTAAGGATCCCTTATGAACCACGATATTCCGCTGAAATTTTATGACATCGCCGATGAGTATTCGACGGAGTCCGCGACGCCGGTGAGCGACTCTGAGCGTGACGCGGTGGCGCACTACTTCCAGCTGCTGCTGAACCGCTTGTCCAATAATGAAGAGATCAGCGAGGAGTCGCAGCAAGAGATGGCGCGCGAAGCCGGTCTCAAAGAGAGCCGCATTGATGAGATCGCCAACTTTCTCAATGAGTGGGGCAACGAATAACGCGGCGTAAGCTGCGGTTTTCCCTGCACAGAAACGCAAAAAGCCCGCGCAATGCGGGCTTTTTCTTATGTCATATCAGGTACCGATAATGCCGCCATCGGATTTGGTGATCACCACCGTGGAGGAGCGCGGTCGGCCATCGGCTTTAAAATCCGGCCAGTTAGAGATGGCGTGCGGATTATTAGGATCGGTGATGTCATCACCCCCTTCACCGGGGTGCTGGATATTGATAAACAGCGTGCGGTTATCCGGCGTAAAGGCGATACCGGTAATTTCACACCCGCGCGGCCCGGTCAGGAAGCGGCGATAATCATTGCTGCCCGGAATGGTGGCCACCATCTGGTTATTTCCCATCCCTTCATAGGCTTTTTTATTGATGGTGCTGGAGGAGACATCGGTCTGGATCCAGAGCACGCCGCGATGATCGAAGGAGAGCCCGTCCGGGCTGCCAAATTCCGCACCCTGCATGGAGCCTTTTACCTTCGCATCGTCGCTGTCCGTGCGCCCGGCCAGCACCAGGATATCCCATTTAAATGTCGCGGACGCCGGATCGGCGCTCTCTTCGCTCCAGTGCATGATGTGCCCAAACTGGTTATTGGCGCGCGGGTTGGCCGCATCCACCGGTGCTTTACCCTCTTTACCGCGATCGGAGTTGTTGGTGAGCGTGCAGTAGACGCTGCCTTTCGCGTGGGTATCAACCGCGATCCACTCCGGGCGATCCATTTTAGTTGCGCCGACCTTATCGGCAGCAAGGCGGGTTTTGATCAGCAGATCGCCCTGGTTGTCGAAGCCGTTGCTTTGATCAAGCCCGTTTTTACCGAAGATTAGCGGCAGCCAGTCGCCGGAGCCATCTTCATTAAATTTCGCGACGTAGAGCGTGCCCGACTCCAGCAGTTTCATATTCGCCTGACGATCGCTCGGGTCATATTTGTTATCAGAGATGAATTTATAGATGTATTCAAACTTCTGATCGTCGCCCATATAGACCACTACGCGGTTATCTGCTGCCAGCGTGACTGCGGCACCTTCATGCTTGAAGCGGCCTAAGGCAGTATGTTTGCGCGGCGTGGAGGTTGGATCGTAGGGGTCAATCTCCACCACCCAGCCGAAGCGGTTCGGCTCATTGGGGGTTTTGTCGACGCTGAAGCGCTCATCCACTTCGTTCCAGCGGTAGGACTCATCGCTGTCGCTGATACCGTAGCGCTTCTCCAGCGCGTTAAGCGGGGCTTTCTTCACAAAAATATCCGACCAGTTCTCTTCACAGGTGAGATAGGTGCCCCACGGAGTACGGCCATTGGCGCAGTTCTGCATGGTGCCCAGCACCTTTTCGCCCTGCGGATCTGCGGCAGTTTGCATCAGCGGCTGGTGACGCGCTGGGCCGCTCAGTTGCATCGGCGTATTGACAGTAATGCGACGCGCAAACGTGGAGGGGCGAACCACCTGCCACCCCGCGTTATCTTTTTTCACCTCGATAACCGACACGCCCATGGCGTTCTGTCCTTTACGCGCCTTATCGAGATCCCAGTTGGCGGTACCATCTTTAAACAGCATGCCGTTATCAATGTACTCATGATTGAGCGCCAGCAAACCGTGCGTCGGGCTCTCTTCGCCCTGCGGCAGGCTAAACCACGCCATGCCGTCATGGTGCATGCCGGCCTGCGCCGCCTGCTCATCGGTGGTGTTGCTGGCGTCGAGTTTAAACTCCGGCAAATTGCCCTTTAAGCCGACGGCATCTCCCCAGCGATAGAAAGGTCGAGCGATATAGCCTTCCGGCACCGTGACGTTATCGGCGGTCGAAACGGGAATGCTGGTGAAACCGAGCGACATCGCTTTGGCTAAGGCGGACGGTTTCGCTATTGCCGCGAAGGCGTTCTCAGGCATCAGTAACGAGGGGAATGAGACGGCAGCGCCAGCGACCATCCCCATTTGCAGAAAGCGGCGGCGGGAGATAAACGCGCTGACGACGTCAGAAAAAGCGGTGTTGTGGCTTGTGTTGCTGATCTCATCGCTGTGCTCTTGTTTGAACACCGACTTAAGGGGTCTGCTCATATCGTTTTCCTGTGATTTCCATAGGCTTGCGTCACAATGGAGAGCAGTCTAAAAAACATTTGTTACAAATTTATAACGTTAGTGCCACAGCGGCCTAATAAGACGAGTTTTTTGGGAAAGAGGGGGGAGTAAAACGCGAAAAGCAAAAAGCCCGCTAAAAAAGCGGGCTTCTTAAATCTGGCTCCTCTGACTGGACTCGAACCAGTGACATACGGATTAACAGTCCGCCGTTCTACCGACTGAACTACAGAGGAATCGTGTGAACGGGGCGAATACTACTGACCCCGTACTTTAGTGTCAACACTAAAATTAACATGCTGATTCAATTGGCTAATTAACATCCAGGGCTGCAATTAATGCACCGGATTCGCCTGTTCACCGCGGCTACCTGGCTGACCGCGCAGGCGGCTTAACGGATCCTGCTGGTAGAAGTGGCAGAAGCGCTGCCACAGTGCGGGAAAACGTGGAGCAAACAGTTCTGGCGCACTAAAGAAATACTCGGAGAGCACCGCAAAACATTCGGCAGGATCGGTGGCGGCATAGGCATCAATACTGGCTGCGCTTTCGCCGACCAGATCGATCTCATCCTGAATGTTCTCCATTGCGGCACGTAGATCGTGCTCCCACGGCGCCACATCGCGCAGCGGGATGAGGGGAATGCCGCTGGCGCGATCGCCATTGCGCATATCAAGCTTGTGCGCCACTTCATGAATAATCAGGTTATAACCGGAGGCGTCAAAGGAGTCCTGAATGTCGAGCCAGTTGAGCACGACAGGACCCTGCTGCCAGCTCTGCCCGGAGTGAACCATGCGCTGGTTATGCACGAGGCCAAAATCATCTTCCCACTCATCATCGACGATAAAAGGGGCAGGGTAGATCAGCACTTCATGAAAACCATCCAGCCATTCGAGGCCCAGTTCCAGCACGGGCAGGCAAAAAAGCAGGCTGATGCGGGCGCTTTTCAGCCCGTCCAAATCGAATCCCTGCAGCGGTACCAGGCGCTTTTGCTGCAAAAAACGGTCGGCCAGCTGAACCAGTTTGCTTTGCTCATCGGGCGATAAATTCGCCAGTACGGGAACGTTTAACGCATCTTGCCAGGGAAGATCTGCTTCATCGGCAGAGTCCCGGATTTTCCAGGGCCACTTAATCATCGTTTTGCTCGCAAACTCGCCACTTGAACCCAATTAACGGTACAGGGTCTGTTAAAATGCCAAATTACCTGGCATGATGGCAACCATCTGAACGGAGAGATGCCGGAGCGGCTGAACGGACCGGTCTCGAAAACCGGAGTAGGGGCAACTCTACCGGGGGTTCAAATCCCCCTCTCTCCGCCATTATTCAACCACTTACGCGCTTCGCTTTCCACGATGCTCGTCACAGTTACTTCCCCGACAGCGCATTCGCACAATTTATAACCTTCCTTTAACAATTCCGCCAGTAGATGCCTCTGCACTGCGGGAAATAAATCCTGCGCTTAGCCGTCTTATTCCTTTTGCTGCTTTGCTAATACGATAAAGCTATAACAATATTGCAATGGGTATTTTCTTTCTTATCAGTAGGTTAATCGACTAAAAGGCGCTGTCGTTGATTTGAAAAAATCCGATTCTCTCCCTCGTTATGCATTAAAAGTATCAATATTGTTGATATATCTTTAATTCATATTTTCAGGCGATATGATGTGGGAGAACTCTGAATAGTGAGAACGTTTCTTATTCACCATTCCCGACCAAAAAAGGAAAACGAGATTATGGACGATTTCGCAGTTCGTAGCGCAGGTGGAAAACTGGCGCTATGGGTCTTCTGGATATTCTGCCTCTATTTTTGCTGGTCTCTGGCAAGCAATCTCTGGCTTGTTGGCGCGGCTGATATCGCATCAGGTTTTGCCAGCGGCGCGGCACGATCCGTTGAGAGCGGGTTGAACACGGTGTCAGGCATCGTTGCATTAAGTGCGGTTGGTGCGATACTGGGCGCCATTGCCTGGTATACGCGTCCACGTGATATGCAAGCGTGACGTCGGGGCACCACCGTTTTCACAGGATGATGCATGTCTCTTTTCGAATGGCAGCAGCGCTTCGACCGCTGGATGACGCAGCACTTTTCCCACGCCGATGCTGCCCACGATCTCGCCCACTTTCGCCGCGTATGGCAAACGGCGCAAACGCTGATGGAGGGCGAGCAGGTTGATGCGCTGGTGGTGCTCACCGCCTGCTACTTCCACGACATTGTCAGCTTTGCCAAAGATCATCCACTGCGTCACACCTCTTCGCAGCGGGCGGCACAGAAAGCCGCCGCCATCCTCGCTACCCATTTTCCCGGCTTTCCCGAAGCCAGCATACCCGCGGTGCGCCACGCCATTGAAGCGCACAGCTTCAGCGCAGCCATCGCTCCGCAAACGCTCGAAGCGAAAATCGTGCAGGATGCCGACCGGCTCGAGTCCCTTGGTGCAATTGGGCTGGCGCGAGTTTTCGCCGTCTCCGGCAGTATGGGCGGTGCGCTGTTTGACGGCGACGATCCCTTTGCTGCCAGACGTGAACTGGACGACAAGCGCTTTGCCCTTGACCACTTTCGCTGCAAGTTGTTAAAGCTGCCAGCCACTATGCAGACCGCCAAAGGCCGCGCGCTGGCCGAGCATAACGCTGATTTCCTGGTACACTTTATGGCAAAACTGAGCGCCGAGTTACAGGGCGATTTTCAGCGTCTTGATGAAGAGGTGCTGCGCCGCTACGGCTCGCGCCCATCCTGAGGAGAGGGAACGATGGCAGACGTGCATGATAAAGCGACGCGCAGCAAGAATATGCGCGCCATCGCCACGCGCGACACCGCCATTGAGAAACGGCTGGCGGGCTGCCTGGAGGCGCTGGGGCTCGACTTTCGTGTGCAGGACGCCACGCTCCCCGGACGCCCCGATTTTATCGTTGATGCTTACCGCTGCGTTATCTTCACCCATGGCTGTTTCTGGCATCACCACAACTGCTATCTGTTTAAAGTTCCGGCCACGCGCACCGAATTCTGGTTAGAGAAAATTGGCAAAAACGTGGCGCGTGACGCCCGCGACTGCGCATTGCTGCTGGATCAGGGCTGGCGGGTCATGGTGGTCTGGGAGTGCGCGCTGCGCGGAAAACTGAAACTGAGCGATGAGGCGCTCAGCGTTCGCCTGGAGGAGTGGATCTGCGAGGGGCAACAGACCGCGCAGATCGACACCCAGGGAATACATGGCGCATTATGATTTGCCATAACGTTAAGGGCTTTTTTTACCCGCCAGGGTGAGCGAGGCCCTGCGTTTAATCAATAATATCCTTAACTACTGTTATAAATTCGGCTTTAAAAAGTAACCTGATTAATTTTATTCATTACGGCAGGTAAACAGGTTGCGCATCATGGTGGCTTAAAAGATATTCAATCTTCTCGCTGCTCAATTATTTGATTAAAACTAATCGGTGTCTTGTTGTGTGGGACGCATGCCATCTGGCGCGCTTTTATTAAAACCAACGCATGTTGTATTTACTGATGAAAAGGGGCTTCGCTCTCTGAATAAGACGCAGCCCGGTGGATTGAAATAATCAGTAATTTCTGTTGCGGAGGTTATATGCCATTTCACAATTTTTTATCAAAAAAAGTTTATGTCCTGTTTGCTGATAATGAAAAGAGGGCTTTGCCCTCTGACGTCGACGCGGATCTGAATGAGGAGGCGTTACTCTGTGATGAGATTATTGACGTTGCGATAGATATTCCTGCGCAGGATCTCCCTGAAGTGAGTGAGCCCACCTGCGGACGCTTATCGCGGCAAAATGAAGAAGCTCAACAGCTAAAAGCAGCTCTTCGTGAGGCCCTGAGCCACAAGATGCCACATCTCATTGCGTATCGGCATCAGGGAGATAACAGATTTAAGCCGGATGCGACCGCCATTATTCGTTTACAGAAAAAGCTCCTGGCCGCGCGGGGTAAAACGGTGCCGGACACGCTTCTCGCCCCCGCTCACCATTTTCTCGATACCCTATTGTCGCTACAGCAAAGCGACGACCCCGCCATTCATGAAACAGAACATCACGCTTTCGATTTAGTGCGCGCGCTCTCCGGTGCGCTGGATGCTATCACTGTCGCCGAAAAGGTAGAGCATCTGGCGTGGGAGGCGCAAGTTGCCGCAACGGCAGATGAGTATCGTAATAGATTGATCGCTGCACTCCCGTCGCACATAACCCAGCGTCAACAGGCGGAGGCGTTACTCCTGTCTGAAAACAATGCGGCAAGCGCGGAGTATCAGCGCTTCGCTCAATTAAAACAGTCGCTGATGGCTGAAAGTCGGCTGACTCGTCAGCGTCTGGCCGAGTGCCTGCAACAGCAGGCCGGAACCATACTGAGTAGTGCCCGTGATGCGCGGTTATACGCGATGGATGTTTTACTTAAGCGGGCGGATCGAACCGCCATGGGTAGGGCTGAGCAGCTTGCAGACTGGATGCAGGAGTATCAGGTCTTTGCGTCCCCTGAGCCTGTCACCCGAAAGCGTGTGCGACAAGGCAATCCGCTGACGAAGGGGCTCAAAGCAACAAACGATCATCACCTGCTGGTTCATCATCTTCTGCAAATGGCCAACCTGCTTGGGAGCCTTACTGTGAGGCTGAAGCAGGTCATAGAGCATGTCGCACCTGACAGTGAGAAAAAAGAGGCGGGTAAGAGAGGATATGGTGCTGAGAGCAGAGTCAGAAACCTTGCCCAGGTGGTAAAAAGGGCCAGTCCTGGCGCGCGCAATACCCTTATCACCACGGGCACAAGGAAAAAGCCCTCCCGCCAGCCAACCCCCACCGAAGCCGTCAACCGCGCGATAAGAGATAGCGCATTGCTTCTGCTTGACGCAATGCAACAGACAGAGCGTCGAATTAAACAGATACCGACCGCAGCAGGAAAAGTGGCAGACGCGGTTGAGCAATATCTGCAAGTGACGGGCTCGCGCGCAGGTGAAGGGGCATTTGCGGAACTTAATCATCTGCTCACCGGGGAGTTAGAGGCAGAAGCAAAGCGCTGGCAATCTCTCGAACAGCACGCGCAGCAGCAGCTGGAAGCCCTTCTCCATCCCCTGACGAAACGCACAGCAGAGGAGTGGGCAGGCCTGTTCCATGGTGCTTTGCTTGAGACACTGCGTGATGTGCGGCAGCGCACTGATGCGGCGAGAACAGAAGATATCGATAACATCCTCCGTCAGACAGCGGAAGGGTTAAGCCAGCTTGGAGGACAAATGCAGGGCGCAGTTGTTCGCCTGGCGAGACGCGGCGACAGTGGCAGGATGGAACTGAATCACCACGTCGCACAGTGGTTAGTGGCGTTAAAGCGGATGAAAGCCGCGGTCAGAAAGAGCGTCAATGATATGACGGGCTGTTTGCTGGGCAGCTTCTCGCATAGTGGGATGTTGATACGCGCCATTAGCGACTGGTCGGCAGAGCTGCGTCAGGAGTACTTACGCGATTTTCCTGTGCAGGAAAAAGCCGAAGCAGCCACCTTATTTGACCGAACGTTGCTGGAGGTTATTGAGGATAGCCGCAGTAACTGGGTAAAAAAATCCGCTCCGCAGGCTGAAGGAGTGATAAGCAGACTAAAACTCGCGCTTCAGCATGCCCCGGAGGGGAGTCCACCCACACCAGCGGAGATATTAGCCGGCGCGCGGAGCGTGCCGAAGGATATTCGGTGCTGGGCTGAGAGAGAGATAACCAGGCGGGCAATCTCAGCGGTGCTCAGAGAGGGTTGTCGTCTGGGCGTCGGGCCATTATCGTTACCCGTGCGCGTATTGCCTGGCGGGGCGCAAAGTGGAAGAGACCCTTTCCTCGGTCTGTCTGGCGGTGATTGCGTTATCAATACAGCGCTGTCGAAAGTTGCGTTTCGCTTAACGATGTCACTCTCTCCAACCGCTGATATGTGCGCAGCGGGAACATATCCGGATAACCCACAGGGTGAGCGACCCGAAGGTATCGGCAAAGCGATCCTTGATTTGCCGAAAGAGCCGGCGTGGACGGCAGGATTTGTCGGCGCGCGCGCCGGGATTAATGCAGCAGTAAGGATGTCTATTGAGCAGGCGCTGGCACAAGAAGTCGCGAAATTCATCTCAGAAACGGCTGTATCAGCCGCGTTGGTGGTAAAACGCACTACACCCTCAGCAGCAAGGGATGAAGCTTCACCCCGACGCCGGTCAAAGCGCGCTGTGGATTATCATCAGGCACCGTCTGCGAACGTTTTCTATCCTGTGCCAGAACGGGAAACAGCAATTGATTCGCGGCTTGCGATTAAAGTAAAAGAGACGTTACCTCTTACCGACAAAGGGATATTACCGGCATCGGAAGTTATCCAGGTATCGTCACTAACCTGCTTATACAGATATAACAAAGCGTTGTACTTATTTATTGGCGGTCGATACTGGCAGTTCGAATATACAGATATAAACGCAACCCCTTTAAAGGGATATATTTATGCTGATAAGCAAGAAAAAGATGAGCATAATCCATCACTACCTGTGTATTTTAATGAAGAGAATAATAGATGGTGTTTTTTGGAAGATGATTATGCTCAGGATGATAAGCATGTTAATCCTGGTGTAAATAGCTACATTACAACTGAGGCTTCAGCCCGGCTTATTGAAGAGGCGGTAAGTTGGCCAGCGCACACGGCTTATACGTATCTCTATATGGCTCACGGAAAACAGGGTCAAATTTATTTTGATGGGCAAAAGTACTCTATCTATCTGCACGATAAATATTGGCCTGTGACATTAAAAGGCGTTAACGAGGCTGCTATCGTGCTCGACGAAACTATGCCTGTAACGATTTACCGTGATGCTGAATCGATGGTCTGGGAAGTAAAAATAGAGCCGGGTTATAAAGGCGGGACGGCTGCATTGCTATCGGATGTCAGGGGCTGGGACGTAAAAGGCTCTTATAATATGTCGCTCTCTGAAGTACCCCGTGAGGGAAGTTTTTACAAAGAAAGTCATGGCCATTTATATATCTATTTTGCCGGTAGGTTTTGGCCCTGCAAGAAATTAAGTGCGGATCTCTGCGGCGTATTTGTTACCGCGTGGGGGATGAAAAAAGTCGTTATTATCAGTGACGTTAATGGTCGCTGGGATTACGCGGATCAGACACAAGTGGAAAAATTTAACGCTTTTTTAGATTTCCAAAAAAGCGTTGGGGTCTCTAAGCTCGAATCTGCAGCGAAACAAAAGATCCATGACTGCCTTACGGCGATTAATTTTGTCTCCTGGGATGATTTAATTAATCAGATAGTCACGATTGTCGACACGGAGTTTCACAAGATCTATTTGCATCCGGAAAATGAAAATCTTATCACCATAATGATGCTCAGAAAAATGATTCTCGACACCCAGAGCGTGGCGAAAGGCATCCTTAAAGGCACAGCATATGAGAGTGCGAACTTATCCTGGAATCAGCAACTCCTGTCCCACTATTGGGATGCGTTCAATATTGATATTACAGATGTCAGTATATTGCCTACCGCGCGCTATGCGCATATTCTGGCTGATGACGCACAGGATAAATGTAACAAATTTAAGGCTTTTTTCGAGAAGGAAAAGAAACGTTTGGCGGAAATTGATGCCCACATTGCTGTGTTAAAAAGGAAAATATGGGATGCAGAAAATAATCCCAGAGAGTATTTCAGCGCCTCGCTTGCGATGTCTTACCATGTAAGATATAGCCAGGATTTCACCCCCGATCTGAAGAAAAAAGAGGGTGAAAAAAACGTTGTGCAAACCATTATTAACAGAATGCAGAAAAAAAGAGATGCCTATAATAAAATTATCCAGTCGTATAAGAAAAAATACCAGGGGTATGAAGAGGGAATAGCGCTTGGGGATAAAACTTTTATCCAGCGACTTGAATTGCAGAAAGATAAATCAGATATTATTACCGCCGCAAAAGAAGCGGTAGCCGAACTGGCACTTAAGGAGGTGAAACTTCGGCAAATCCTTCGCTTCGATGAAGGGGAAAGGGAGCGCAATCAGATTGACACGCTTCGTATTGCCAGAGCAACGGTAAGAACAATATTGGTGCAACAACAGACCTATATCGAGCTGACGCAATTGCTGGAAACAATAAATATAACAATACCCGACGCTGCTGGGACTTATATTGACATTGTTTGGGCGAATAAAGTTACCGAAGAGATATATCCGAAACTCTTTGTTGAGGAAGACAACCCTGCAGCACATGATCTTCTTCCAGCTATGCTGCATTGGATGCAGAAGAATAAAAAGAGTGTTTCACACTTAAAGAATCTTCGTGCGCAAGAGATCATCGATGCCTATGCAAAAAGCCGTCATCTATTAAACCCATTAACGACTGAAAAAGATATACCAGAAGGGTATGTCTCTTTATCTGAATTACTGGATAGAGAATATTTTTCGAGTAAGTGGGATTACAATCAGCAATTTATTCAATATAAAAGCAAATATAGTTGCTATGAAGCAAGCGAGCGAGTCAGGGAGTTGTTAATTATTTCTGGTTTTTCATTGGATGAAATTACAGCAACGATAAAAAAAAGAATTCGCCTCAGTGTCAGAAAGAAAAATAACGTCAGGAATATCCATGCTGGAGAGCTTTTGTTTGTTCAGTTCAAAGACAATAACTGGGTCTTTTTCTCCATTTTTCCTCATGCCACATTCACGCGACGGTTCACTGATGCACAAATGCAAAGCAACCCGTGGCTACAAGCAATTGCTAATCTTGAACCCCATAAAGTTCATAGTCATGGGCTGGAGAGCGTATTTACCGAGGCCTTTTTCAAAAAGCATTTTGGTCGCGAAAATGAAAAGATTTATTGGGACGGCGCGCGACGCGCGGCGAAAGAAAAAGAGGAGCTAATCGATAACATCCTTTACAAGAAAGAGGGTGAAACGGAATATCCTAACCCCTTCGAGCACGCTCATTTTGGTGGTACTGAGTACAATTTTTACAACCATGAAAAGTATCCCAAAGATAATCTTGTTGTTACGCTGAATATTAGTATGAAAGATGCGCTCAACCGTTCGGCCAATAAGCTTAAAGCCGATCTTTATAAGCCATCTGTGCTGCATCGTATTGCATGTCTTTTCATCCCTTTCTATTCCGATATAAATGGTTTTCTCACTGATGATGAATACCAACCGGATGGGTTTGCTCTTATGGCCGACATTTTTAGCGTGGTGTGCGTGGCGACGCAGGCAGGTACAAAAATCAGCGCGCTGATAAAAAATGCAAAAGGGATCGTCACTATCTCGCGCGAAGGGGGAGCGAGAGGTTTAACCGGCAAACACTTATATAGATATATGATTCGTGAGATGGGAAAACAGGGCATTATAAACACTATCGAATTGGGGAAAATAAGTATTAACACGGTATTCGATTTAGTTGATGCGCTTATGCTACGCGATCTCACCGGCTATATAGTATCTAAAGTTCGTGCTGCCATGATCTTTCATAATATTATTCCCGCTAAGTCTGCTGCTCAAACGATTGGCGAAGAGTTTATTCGCATGAATGTGGCGCTGAAAGATATGCAAAAGCAGACCTTGCGGGGCGGTGAGATTTATATAAGTTTCGACCCGAAAACCCGGTCGCGAGTTTATTATATAGAAACCGCAAAAGGTGTCTCTGAAGTGCGCTGGAGCCCGGCAACCAAAGCATGGCGTACTGTTGATCCCCGTGATTCAGGAAATCCTGGACAGATTATGAGCCTTGAAGGGGGAGAATGGGTCGTGGCCCCTGATACTAAAGGTGTCACAGTCCAGCCTGAGATGGGGATACAACCTTTGCGCGATAACCTACCTGATAAAAAAATCTCCTTTAATACCCTTGCTGCAACAGAAACCGAAGGGGTGGATGCGCAAGTTTTACTAAAAGAGCTTTACACCCGCAACGCTATCAAACTCGCGATGAACAATCCTACCGATCGGGGCAAATATTTAATGGCTCAAGTAGGCAATTTCATGCTCGAAAAAGGCTTTGAAAACATTCGCTACCGGGGTATTGCTATTTTTGTTAACCGCATGGATAAAATGCCAACGAATCACTTCGTTGTTATCGGGACTAAAAATAATCGCGACTATGTTTTTGATCTCACGGCAGGCAACTTCTCAAATAAATATGATGAGTTCAATGGCCCTGTTATTCTTCCGGAAGAGCTGTGGGCGCAAAAATACGCAAATATAAACGGTTCTAGTCTTATCAAATACGCTGATTATAGATCCCGCGCAAAAGCGCATAAGATGTTTGGTGTACACAGCGAATATACCAGTCATGGGCCTCAAGCTATTATTCCCAATGCGAAAGTGCTTAGGCGCCCTGAATGGTATTACCCCGATTCGTTAGCGGCAGAGTCAATAGTAGGCAAAAACGCAGATGGAGTAAAAACGATGGTACCCGGGCCCGAGGCAGAAAATAAAGTCATGTCATCGGTGCGCCGTAGCCAGTGGAAAACAGTCACTACTGACGATGCAACAGATTACGCGGTGGGAATATTTGAAAATAGTGAATTACTCAATAAAGAAACAGCGAGTTTACTCCGTCAAAGCATAAAGGGTACGGAAAGAGAGGGGGCGGCGCTCACCGAAGCTTCAGGCTTACTCGAAACGCCACGGCTGATGACCTCTCTCGAAGAGTTGCTGCGCCTGGATAAAGGGGAAATGCTGTTTTTCTGTAAGGCTAACGCAGCCGTGATGACCACCCCGACGCAGCCTTTTCATGTCATGGTCAGCGTCGGTAATGGGCGTTTTGCTGGCATAAATAACAGTATTCTTGATGAGGCGCTTAGCAACGACCCCCGCATTCTACTGGCTGAGCAGCTCGGCGACTTTGCAGGGACGCAGTTCAAACGTAGTGCAGACGGAGAAAGAGTGCAGATCTACGCGGCCAGGCCGACAGGGCTGCTCCTCGCGGACAAAGTGCCATTACGCGACCTGGCCAGCACTATCCCTGCTGGTACGGACAGCCTCAGCGGTTTAACCGATTTACTGGCAAAGTCCGCTAAATTGGCACCCGAACAGGCCCGGGCATTAATGCGGGCGCTTCAGCCAGTGATTGAAAATCCCGCGCCTGTTTATGGCCAGTTGGGTGCCATCGAGGATGTGCTCACTTCACCGGTGAGTATTAAAACAGAGGTGGAGATGATGGCTGTGCCGGAGGGGCACCTTGTGACCTTTATGCGAAGAGGTAAATCAAATGCCGGTCATGTGATGTACAGCCTGGGGGACGGTGAGTTTGTTATCTTCAATCCTGCGCGGCTTGATGCTTCATTAGCCGATAAAAATACCATTATTCACGCCAGCGAAATCCCCGCCGAAGTATTGCGCCGCAACGTTGTTTCTGCCGGTGAAATTTCCCTGAAAAAAATGCGCGTGTCGGCGTTACTGGGATCAGAGGGGGCATTTTCTGTAGAGGGGAGCACACTCGCAATTAAAGCTATGGGAGGACCCGGTGCGGTGAATAGTATGGATGCGCAGGAGCTGGCGGATACTATTCGCGGTTTAGCAAGATGCGAAAGTTCTGCCGTTGATTTATCCAGCATAAGCGAAATTAACTTTTATAGTCATTTTGGTGCGCTGGGTAAGGTGCCCGTCGGCAAGGCGCTGGCCTATTTCCTGGATAAAAAGGTAACGGCTTATCCGGTATTTTATAGCCCTAAATTACAGGGCAACGACGCTTTACTGTCGGAGGCCCGGACATTTTTACCCGAGGATTTATCTGCAGATGAACTTGCTGTACTGATTAAACAGCAAAGTCGCAGTCATGAATTTTGGGAGCATACACGCTCATTATTCGGCGATAAAGGGGCGACAGAAAGCGTGGAGATGAGCAACGAACTGAAAGAACTTTTACTGCAAGTAGCTGATTATATTCGCGGAAAAATTTCGATAGACAGTTTCCTGGATGGTATGACTCACTTTACCAATGGATTGATGATCATGAAGATTGCACTCAACCTTCTCTACAATCATGAAGAGACCGATTTTGACGGATACGTTTCGCTGACGTGTGATGTATTAGGCGCAAGCCGGTTTGGCATGGAGTTAATGATACATTTCCTTGAAAGGTAGCCTGCTGGTTGGACTACAGAGTCGTCGTCACGAATGATGGAAGGAACTCTTCCCCCACTTACCGGGGGAAGAGTTCTTTTTTAATCGCGGCTATAAGCAGTGGGCGTTATTTTTCTGCCTCGCAGGCGGTGACCACCGGACGCGCTGGCAGGAGATACTTGCCGAGCGTGACCAGCACCACCGCAAAAATGATCACCCCCAACGCCAGCCACTCGATTGAGGAGAGGTGTTCATCCGCAAACGTAGTGCCGAGCAGCACAGCCACCACCGGGTTGACGTAAGCATAACTGGTGGCGACGGCGGGCGACACGTTGCGGATCAGATACATATAGGCATTGATGGCGATAATCGAGCCGAACAGCGCCAGGTAGCCGACGGCGAAGAAGCCCTCGACAGGCGGCACGGCGCTCAGCCGTTCGCCGCTGAACGCGGAGGCGGCGAGCAGTACGATCCCGGCGGCCAGCATCTCGATCGCGCCTGCCATCATACCGGTCGGCAGTTCGATGCGCGATCCGTAAACGGAGCCAAACGCCCAACTGAGCGAGCCAATCAAAATCAGCCCGGCGCCCCACGGATTGCCGCTTAAGTTACCGCCGCTGTTAAGCAATACGATGCCGACCAGGCCAATGGCGATGCCCAGCCACTCCAGCTTACGGGTGGCGATGCCAAAAAAGCGGCTGAAGCAGAGAGTGAAGAGCGGAACGGTCGCGACCACCACCGCAGCGATGCCGGAGGGGACATTCTGGTGCTCGGCGACGGTAACAAAACCATTGCCGACGGCCAGCAGCAGCACGCCAATCAGCGCCGCGTTAAGCATAGGACGCAGCGGCGGCAGCTTGTGGCCGGTAACCAGTAGCACTCCCGTCAACAGCGTGCCGGCGCAGAAGAAGCGCGTGCCGGCCAGCATAAACGGCGGCCAGCTCTCAACGCCGATGCGGATAACAAAGTATGTGGAACCCCAGATAATGTAGAGCGCAAAAAGCGCGCCAATCAGCGGTAAAACCTGCCTGAAACGCATAACCCACCACGGGAAAGGATAAGAGGCTTATAGTTAACGATAAAAGTATTTGTCTGGCGAGGGGTTAATCACACTCAACGTGTTAAATATTTGTTGACATTATGTTCTCCCGCTCAACAAGGTTATTTCCGCCTGCTATCTTTTACCGCATACTGTAACGCGTTCGATACTCGCTGGGCGGTTTGCGCAGCTTAATCAAAAAGGAAGACATTTTGGCAGGAAGTAGTCTATTAACCCTCCTCGACGATATCGCCACTTTGCTGGACGATATTTCGGTAATGGGAAAACTGGCGGCGAAAAAGACCGCAGGCGTACTGGGGGACGATCTCTCCCTTAACGCACAACAGGTTACCGGTGTGCGCGCCAACCGTGAGTTGCCGGTGGTCTGGGGCGTAGCGCGCGGCTCACTACTCAATAAAGTGATTCTGGTGCCGCTGGCGCTGCTGATCAGCGCCTTTATTCCGTGGGCGATTACACCATTGCTGATGCTGGGCGGAGCCTATTTATGTTTCGAAGGGGTAGAGAAAGTGCTGCATACCTTCGAAGCGAGAAAGCATAAAGAGAGCCCGGAGGCGCGGCAAAAACGGCTGGAAGCGCTGGCGGCACAGAACCCGCAGCAGTTCGAAAAAGATAAGATCAAAGGCGCCGTTCGCACCGACTTTATCCTCTCGGCGGAAATTGTCGCCATCACATTGGGTATCGTGGCAGACGCACCGCTGCTCAACCAGGTGTTGATCCTCTCTGGTATTGCGCTGCTGGTCACTATCGGCGTATACGGCCTGGTGGGGATTATCGTCAAACTGGATGATATGGGCTACTGGCTGGTCGAGAAGAAGGGCGCGCTGGCGCAGGGGATCGGTAAAGGGCTGCTGTTTATTGCGCCGTGGCTGATGAAGATCCTGTCGGTAGTGGGCACGCTGGCCATGTTCCTGGTCGGTGGCGGCATTGTGGTTCATGGCATTCCTGCGTTGCACCACGCGATTGAGCACTTCGCCAGTACGCAAAATGCGCTGGTAGCGGCGCTGGTGCCGATGGCGGCGAATCTGGTTATCGGTTTCGCTATCGGCGCGATCGTTATCGCGGCGGTGAAAGGGATTAGCCGCCTGCGTGGCGCGAAATAAGCAGCTCCTATTACGCAAAACTGAAGAACTTCGTCTATGGTGAAAACGTTTCACTCTGATTCAGGAGGCAAGTATGGTCTTTGTGGTCAGTGATGAGGTTCAGGCTAAAAAGGGTGGTCCGCGCATGATTGTCACCGGCTACGCCAGCGGTATGGTGGAGTGTCGGTGGTATGACGGCTATGGGGTCAAACGGGAAGCCTTTCGTGAAGATGAGTTAATGCCCGGCAAAGGGCTGCGCATTCACGAAGAAGCATAACCAACGAAACGCCCGGCTCTGCTGGGCGTTTTTCTTGGCAGCCGGCGCGCGACAACAGTTGTTAACCAAACTTTTCAGGGAGCCCCTGTGCGCCACTCCACGTTTAATACTCTTCCCGGGCAAGATAAAGGTGCCGGACGCTATTTCGATCCCACCTGGGTGGTTAACCTCTGCTTTGTGGTCGTCATGGTCTGCTCGACGGTATTGACCTGGCGTGAAGTGATTGTGCTGGAGAATGCCTACGCGACAAGCCAGCGTAGCGCCCTGGAAAATGTCAGCAATGCGCTGGATATGCAGATGCAGGTCGGCGTCGAACGATTGCTCTTTTTCCGCCACACCATGCAGGCGGCACTGCAAACGCCGCTCGAACTTAATATCCTGCGAAAACGCCACGGTGAGTTTGATATCAAACGCGCGCTACCGCAGTGGCAAATCGGTCGCGATAACCCGCGCACGCTGCCGGTTTATGGGGTTTCGGACTATTTTGTCGCGCAAACCGACCTGCTGACCCGCGACAATCCCAATCTGCACAATGAACTGACCGCAGCGATGGAGTTGGGGTATCTGTTTCGTCTCTCCAGCCATGCGCAGATGTTGCCGCGTAATGCCTGGTACGTCTCCCGCGCCGGTTTTTTTGTCACCACCAATACGCAGGCCGATGAGCAAGCAATCCTTCCTGCCTATTACCGTCTGCTGATGCGACCGTGGTTCGCCGGGCAGCGGCTGCGGGAAAACCGGGGGCGCGGCGTGCGCTGGTTTAGCGATACGACGCCGGGTAGCGAACATGAAGGTTTCGTGACTGCCAGCGTGCCACTTGATTATCAGGGGTACTGGCTGGGGGTGCTGGGCGTCAGTTTTCCCATCGAAGCACTCCATGATCAACTGCTGCATGCCAACCCCGACACTAAGCAGGACGAGAAGGGCGATTATCTGCTCTATGACAGCCATCTGAAGCTGCTCACCAGCACTTCCCCCTTTGAAAACGCACAGCACGCCTTTGACGGTGAAGAGCGCGCGCGGCTCAGCGCTGAAATGCAACATGATACCCTGGGCGGCCTGCGCCTCGGCGCGCGCTACGTTAGCTGGCAAAAGCTGAAACATTTCGGCGGCGTGCTGGTGCGTATCCACACCCTGCGCGAAGGGATCACCGGCGATTTTGGGCGTATCAGCATAGCAATGGCCATTTTATGGGTGTTATTTATGACCATGCTGCTGGTGGCCTGGGGGGTGATTCGCCGGATGGTTAAGAATATGTACGCCATGCAGAACACCCTGCAGTGGCAGGCCTGGTACGATCCGCTCACGCGACTCTGCAATCGCGGCGTGCTGTTTGAACGGGCAAAAACCCTTTCCCAGCTTGCCCGTACGCAAAATCTTCCCTTCGCGGTGATCCAGCTCGATCTCGATCACTTTAAAGAGATTAACGATCGCTTTGGTCATCAGGCCGGGGATTTGGTGCTGTCGCATACCGCAGGATTAATCAGCAGTAGCCTTGATGAGCAGCAGGTTGCCGGGCGCGTCGGCGGGGAGGAGTTCTGTATTCTCCTGCCGGGTCGTACGCTGGGTGAAGCCGCCGAAATAGCCGAACGCATTCGCCAGCGTATCGCCAGTAAAGAGATCCTCATTCACAAGCACACGACTATTCGTATCAGCGCCTCGCTGGGTGTCAGCGAGGCGAGTGAGTCGGAGAGTTATGATTTTGAATACCTGCAATCCATTGCTGACAGGCGTCTCTACCGTGCCAAGCACAATGGCCGTGATCAGGTTTGCGCCGAAGATGAGGTGCCAAATAGCTGATTTAATCCCTCGCGCCAGCCCGCCGCGCCCTCAAGCTCGGTGTGGTAAACCCGTTCAGGTGTGTCGCGACGTAGCGCTACGCCTTCGCGGTTGAGGCCGCGGACAACAATCGCGTAATCAACGCTGTCGAGCAGCGGCGCATCGTTCGGGCCATCGCCTAACCCAATGGTCGTGAAGCTTTTACCCGCATAGTGGTGATAGCGTCGCGTCAGCCAGTTGACCGCCTGATCTTTGCCGCCGCGCTCATCGAGCACGTGCCAGAAACGCGCCCCCTGCACGAAGCGTAAACCGAGCTGCGACAGCGCATCGTCAAACGCCGCCATCTGCGCATCGCTGTCACGCCAGATTAGCGTCTCGGAGGCTTCCTGTAACTTGGCCAGCGCCGCCTGCGCAGGCGGCAGGCCGGTCACTTCGGCCAGTACGCTCTCATCGAGCTCAGAAAAGGGGGTAAATTTCCAGCCGTGCGTTTTACGCAACTCGTCCAGCACGCGGGCAATCTCCTCATGAGGCGCTCCGCTCACCAGACGCGGGTAACTCTCATCCTCATGCCAGGACGCATCCAGCTGCACGACCGCGCCATTTTCCGCAATAAACGGCAGGCCCTGCAGGTTCAACATCTTTTGCAGAGCCACCATCTCGGCGGCGGTTTTGCTGCTGCATAAAATGACCGGAATGCCATGTTCACGTAAACGGCTCAGCCAGCCGGCAGCGGCCTGCCATTCGCCGGTATGGCTATCCATCAGAGTGCCATCCACGTCGGTAAAAATCAGTAACGGATCGTCCAGGCTCGGCATCATTGGCTCCTTGAGAACAATAGGGCGCTACATACGCAATGAAGGGGAGGGCTCTCTGGCTAACTGCCTGTTTTATCGATATATCTTGTCAGGGCAAATAATAGCCGATAGAGTGGGCTCTACATCAGATTCCCCTGATGTGCGAATTTTGTAAGTGCTTCTTGCGTAAGCAAGTTTCCCCGGCCGTTACCCGACCGGGGTATTTCTTTAGCGGTTCGCTTCAGTAATGCTGAAGTCATGCACATCCAGTTCAAAGGCTTCCGCCAACTCCCGCCAGGTATGATATTCTCGCCCATCGACGCTTACGCGCTGACCTTCACCGTCATCGATGCGCTGGACTTCGCTTTCACTGATCTCATTGATGGCCGACAGGAGTGCATCGATATCTACCTGCACGTCACGCTTGGCTGTCTCGTCGTACTCTCTCACCGTTTTCATGCTATCACCTCATGGTTGCGTGCTGAGCTTAAGTATAGACGCTAGAAAAAAAGGGCAGTCCTGGGGCACAACGCTGCCAGCCCGCGCGTTTTGATCTACACTGGCGTAAATGTGACTGGAGGAGTGATTATGAAGGTTAACGATCGGGTGACGGTTAAAACGGACGGAGGTCCACGCCGTCCGGGTGTTGTCCTGGCTGTTGAAGCGTTTAACGAAGGTACAATGTACCTGGTTTCTCTTGAAGATTACCCGCTCGGTATCTGGTTCTTTAATGAAAAAGATCATCCCGATGGGGTGTTTGTCGAGCTGGCTGAATAATTTATCGCCCTCCATTGCGGAGGGTAGATATAAGAATTTTTTATTACCGCATATTCACAAATATACCGTTGGTAACATTATCTGTTAGCCGCACTACATGATAGATGACTTGTTTATTGTGCGTTTTAATTTTCCTTTTAATATTTCCTTTGTGTGACGATACTGTTTTCGCTTTAATATTCATCTGATCGGATATTTGAATAGTATCTTGTCCTGACATCCACATTTTTAACATGCTGGATTCTGTCCGACTCAGTGAAAGTGTTGGCAGGTTGATAGTACCGATACTTTTTTTCTCTTTGCTCAAATAATCGCCCAAAATATTGTCCAGAGACTCAGGTTTAATCGATTTTGAGCTAATTAACAGGTTCTTACGGACTAACAGGTACTCATCAAAATGGATATTGGCGATGGCCATAAAGACGATAAACAGTGTGCGTGGATGCTGATTAATGACCTGCTTTATATGCTGACTGCTGCTTGGATCATGAATAAAGCAGTCTTCATTAATAAACACCACGGAAGGTTGAAATGTGGCGCAAGCTAATTCGAGTTCATCAACAGATTGCACGTCGTTGATATCTCGTTTTTTTACTCCCCGGCTTGTCAGATACCCTGTTAATCCCAACCGGGTATAACTGCATAAATCCATAATAATCGTTGACATGGCATACCCTCACTCAATGCGTAACGATAATTCACCACCCGCCAGAAGCTTCAGAAGCCATACAGGAATATATTACTGAAGTGCATGGGAAGACCTCAGGCGAATCCACTATCCCGTAAAGTTACGTATAATTTGCCAGGAATCATCTTAAAGTAAAGTAAATGTTGCGTTCTGTGAGAATGCTAAAAACAAATAAGCCGCGCCAGGGTTATCCTGGTGAGTGTTTTTAAAATTTCACTTTAGGATTATCCTCAGGATGACACTGCTAAGCGAAAGGGTACTATCTCTGCGGCAGTTCGCTGACGATATCCGCCAGGAGATCGAAAATCTCACTGAAGAGACGTTCGCAGAAGGGAGCGATCAGCGGCATCATCGCCGAAATGAGCAGAATACCGACGCTCAAAGTGACAGGGAAACCGATGACAAACACCGACAATTGCGGTGCCATCCGGTTCAGCAAACCCAGGGAGAGGTTAATGGTCAATAACAGGGTAATAATCGGCAGCGCCAGCATTAAGCCATTGAGGAAAATCATCCCCGCCGCGCGCGTCAGCGCCAGATATGCATTGCTGTTAACCGGATTTCCGCCGATCGGCAGGGTGTGAAAGGTGTCAACCAGCATTGAAATCAACCACAAATGGCCGTTGAAGGTCATAAACAGCAGCAGCGCCAGCATATCGAGAATGCGCGCCAGCACCGGCATGTTTAAGTGGCTGGTCGGGTCGACAAAGGTGGCGAACGACAGCCCCATCTGCAGACCAATCAGTTCACCGGCGAGACGAATGGTGGCGAAGGCAAACTGCATGGTAAAGCCGAGCGCAATACCAATCAGGATTTGTTGCATCCCCACCCACAGCGCCGCAGGCGAGAAGATACCGATATCGGGCGTATCCGGCAGCGTCGGGGCGATAACAATGGTGATCACAATCCCCAGCCCGACTTTAACGCGGCGGGGAATGCGCGATTCGCTCAGGATCGGCGCGGTCATGATCAACGCCATCACGCGCAGCAGCGGCCAGAAGTACATACTGATCCAGTGCAGCCACTGGTCGCTGGTGACGTTCAACATAGGCCGGATTATCCGATGATGTAAGGAATGTTGTTGAACAGGGTTCGCATGTAATCAAGCAGCAGATTCAGCATCCACGGCCCGGCTACTACGATGGTGACAAACACGGCGATGATCTTCGGAATAAACGACAGCGTCATTTCGTTGATCTGCGTTGCCGCCTGCAAAATGCTGATCACAAGACCTGTGATCAGAGCAATCAGCAGCAGCGGAGCGGCGAGGGCAAGGGCGACTTTCATCGCCTCGGTGCCCATCATCATGACCGATTCGGGTGTCATTACCGCTCCTAACTGTAAAAGCTTTGCGCCAGCGAACCGACCAGCAACTGCCAGCCATCCACCAGTACAAACAGCATTAATTTAAACGGCAACGCAATGGTTGCGGGCGGCACCATCATCATGCCGAGCGCCATCAGGACGCTTGCGATCACCAGGTCGATAATCAAAAACGGAATAAAGATGGTAAAGCCAATCTGGAATGCGGTTTTCAGCTCGCTGGTGACGTACGCCGGCAGCAGAATACGCATCGGCACTGCTTCCGGGCCTTCGATCGGCGGACTGTTAGCGAGACGGGCGAAGAGCGCCAGGTCAGCCTGACGGGTCTGGCGCAGCATAAATTCGCGCAGCGGCTGCGTACCGCGCTCCAGCGCCACATCTACAGAAATTTTGTTCTCGCTGAAGGGCTGATAGGCGTCGGTATAAATCTTATCGATCACCGGCGACATAATAAAAAAGGTCAGAAACAGCGCCAGCCCGAGCAGCACCTGGTTCGGCGGCGCGGAGGGCGTCCCGAGGGCGTTACGCAGCAGGCCAAACACGATGATGATACGGGTGAAGCTGGTCATCATCAGCAGAATGGCGGGCAGGAAGGTGAGCGAGGTGATAAATACCAGCGTCTGCACCGGCAGCGACCAGGATTGACCGCCACCCGCCAGCGGCTGGCTTATCACGCCCGGCAACTGGGCAAATGCGGCAGGCGCCGCCAGCCACAACCCGGCGGCAGCGATAGATAACAAACGGCGCATCACGATCTCCCGGAACGCTTAAGCAGATTCTTCATCACGGCCTGAAAATCGACGTTTTTCTCGTTCACAGCGTCACTGTCGACGGGGGCGGGAGGAAGTTTGTGCAACAAATTGATGTGGGTGGGCGTCACGCCCAGAACCAGACGTGCATCTTCAACATCGACGATCACCACGCGTTCACGTGTGCCGACCGCGGTGCTGGCGGTGACTTTTAACCCCCGGCTGCTGGCGGTCTTGCCGCCAAAGCCGAAGCGTTTGGCCAGCCACGCCGCGAGCAGAATCACGGCGATGATGCCAAACAGCGCGCCACTCACTTGAATAAGTGGCGAGCCGGAAACGGCGGACGGTTGCGAAACCGTGGCCTGTGTCTTCATACGTGCCTCAGCGGCTCAAACGACGCATACGCTCGGACGGGGTGATGATATCGGTAATGCGCACGCCATATTTGTCGGCGACCACCACCACTTCACCCTGTGCAATCAAGTAACCGTTGATCAGGATATCCAGCGGCTCGCCCGCCAGACCGTCCAGGGCAACCACCGAACCCTGCGTCAGGCGCAGCAGCTCTTTAATGGTCATCCGGGTACGGCCCAGTTCGACGGTCAGCTTCACCGGGATATCCATAATCAGATCGATATCCTGCAGATTGCCGCCCACTTCACCGCCACCGAGCTGCTGGAACACGGCATCGGCCGCGCTCTTGGTTGCCGGCGGGTTTTTTTGTTCGTTCAACGCGTCAGCCCACAGATCGTCCAGTGCTCCGTTGTTGTCATCGGACGGATTGTTCATATCACTCATTTGGGCTGTTCCTCATTCAGCGAATTCAAAATCGGGTTTATCAAGTGCTCTACACGTAACGCATATTGTCCGTTGACCGTGCCGTACTGGCTGGTAAGCACCGGTACGCCGTCCACATGAGCGATAATGCGATCGGGTTTATCAATCGGCAGCACATCGCCGGGTTTGAGCTTAAGTATCTGCGACAGGCGCAGGGGAATGTCGGCGAAATTAGCAATCAAATTCAGCTCAGAGTGCTGAACCTGACGCACCAGGTTGTCACGCCAGTTCTGGTCCTCATTACGTGAGTTCTCCAGCGGCGGGTTCACCAGCGTTTCGCGCAGCGGTTCAATCATGCTGAATGGCAGACAGATATTAAACTCACCTGTCAGGTTACCGATCTCAACATGGAACGGCGTATTCACAACGATATCGTTGGGCGACGTGGTGATGTTGGTAAACTTCACCTGCATCTCAGAACGCACATACTCAACATCCAGCGGGTGAATCGCTTTCCATGCGTCGCTGTAGCCTTCAAGCGCCAGCTTCAGCATACGGTTGATCACGCGCTGTTCGGTGTGCGTAAATTCGCGGCCTTCTACCTTAGTCGGAAAACGCCCGTCGCCACCAAACAAGTTATCCACTGCGATAAACACCAGGCTCGGCGAGAAAACAAACAGGCCGGTTCCGCGCAGGGGTTTTAAGTGGATCAAGTTAAGGTTAGTCGGTACGGGTAAATTACGCGCAAACTCATGGTAGGGCTGAATGCGGATCGCGCCGACGGTGATGTCCGGACTACGACGCAGCAGGTTGAACAACCCCATACGGAACTGACGCGCGAAACGTTCGTTGATGATCTCCAGCGCCTGCAGACGTTCACGAACGACGCGGCGCTGGGTATTCGGGTCATAGGGGCGAATATCGCTATCGCCCGTTTGACCCGGTTTCGGATCATCGCTGTTATCGCTGTCGCCGTTGAGCAGCGCATCGATTTCTGCCTGAGAAAGAATACTATCGCCCATGTCTTTACCGCAAAATGAAAGCTGTATAAAGAACGTCAGTGACTTCCTGCTTCGGTTGTCCTGGCACTAGTGGCGTTGCGATTGTCTCTTTAATCGCGTTAGCAAGGTTCTGCTTGCCTTCGTTGGTCGCAAGTTGTGCGGCATCCTGACGTGAGAAGAGCATCAGCAAGCGGCTGCGCACTTCCGGCAGATATTCGCTCAGCCTTGCACGCGTAGCGTCATCTTTCAGACGCAGCGTAATGCCGACATACAGCACACGATCGGCGTCGCCCAGGTTCACCGTAAAGGTGTCGAGTGCGAAAAAGACCGGTGCCGGCGGCGGCGGCGCTTCTACCTTGGCATCAGCCGCAGGTTTTTGCTGCATACGCCAGTAACTATAGCCAGCAGCGGCGCATGCCGCGAGTGTGATTAAAACCAGCAGCGGGATCCAGATAGAGCGCTTGCGTTTTTTGGTGATAGCGGAGTCAGTCATCTGATACGGGCTTCCTGTTAACAGCTTATGCGATGATTATCCCGTGTCCTGCTCCGGTCAAAGGGTGGAAAAGACGGGGATAATCATGCTACCTCTGCCGTTTAGGCGAAGATATCGACTGCGCCAGTGCCGCGAGCGGCGGATTGCAGGCTGGCTGGCGCGACGATAGCGTCATCTTCCTCGCCGCCAAACGTGCCATTATTGCCAGCGCGCGAGGGCTGTTGCTGCTGCTGAGAGGCCTGCTGCTGCTGGCCTGCGAAGCTTTCGCTACTGATATAACTCTGGCCAAGCTGGATGCCGTTCTCCGCAAGCGAAGTACGCAGCATCGGCAGTGCCGCTTCCAGCGCCTGACGTACGTGGCTGTGCGCGGACACCATCTGCAGCTGCGCCTGGTTATCTTCAAGCTTAATCGAGATTTGCACCTGGCCCAGATCTTCCGGATGCAGATGCAGCTCCGCGCTCTGCTGGCCCTGACGGGTATAGAGCGTCACATGCTGGCTAACATTCTGCTGCCACTCATGGCTCCCCAGCGGGGCGCTGATAACCGAAGCAGCCACCGGTGCGCTGGCCTGCGCGCCGCTGACGGCACTCGACACCGGAGCCATGCTGGCGGTGGTGTTGGTGGTCTGCAGCGCCGCGGTTTCATGCTCGCGTTTAACGGTGAAAGTCGACGCGACTGGCGCGTTTTGCTGGCCATCATCCGCCGCTTTAAACGGTACGCCGTTGGCGGCGGGATCAGTTTTTCCATTGCCGCGCGGCTGATCGCTCTCTACGGCGTTGCTGAGCGTGCGGCCTGCCAGCGCATTTTTCGCACTCGCGCCAGCATCAATCGCGGTTGTCGCCGCAGCCGGCTTGGCCGCTGGGCTGAGCTGCGCTGCCTGCTGATGCGGCAGCATCGCCATCAGGGCGCTCAGCCCGGCTAAATCTTCATTCTGCGTGTCGCTGTCCGCTTTAACATCGCTGGCTTTCACCGTTTTGCTTAACGCGGCGAGCACATCGGTTTTTGCCGCCGGCGTCAGGCCGGAGAAGAGCTTCGCAATCTCTTCGTCGCTCTGGGCGCTGGCAATGACATCCGCTTTCGCATCCTGGCGCGCCAGCAGATCCGCCAGCTTCTGCGCCGGGGTTTGCGCGCGTGGATCAGCGCCAGCCGCACCGGCAGCAGCAGGGGTGAGGGCGCCTTTTGGCAGCTTCCCGCTCAGGGCGGCCGCCTGCAGATCGGCAAGCGTCACCGAGGCGTCGCTACCCTGGCTTTGCATGCCCGAGAGCGCACCGGTCAGCAGACCGAGAAAATCCTGGGCGCCATCAGCGCCTGCTTTACCCGCAGATGCGCCGGTTGCGACATCGTCGGTTTGGGTAACTACCAGTTTTGGCAGAGTGATCATTCTGTTTTCCTCGATGACGCTCGTTGTGCAAACTCATCCATTTTTTTCTGATCAAGACGGTTTTCCGCGAGTAACGCCGCGGCACTCTGGCGATCCTGTAGGGTTTGCCAGGCTTGTAAACGCTGCTTCTTCTCTCGCCAGCAGCCGAGCGCGAAATCCACTTTTTCGTTCCAGTGCTTCAGCTGCAGGCGATGTTGTTCAATCGCTTTCTCCAGGGTCTGAATAAACTGCTGGTAGTTCTGCCAGCGCTGGTTATCAATCCCCTGGCTCATGGTGTTGTTCAGGCTGTTGCGGTACTCATGCTGATAATCGATCAACATTTTCAACTGCTCTTCAGCCTGCTGGCAGGCGCGTCGCATCTCACCCAGTTTCAGTGCGGCGTCGTCAACCTCTTTCTCCGCCAGATCCTTTAGCGTCGTTAATGCGCTGTTTTGCGTCATAAGTCAGCTCTCCACTACCTCAGACACCCGGGAAGATAAGCTCTAAAGCCTGCATTGAATCTTCCCACCCGGCACGTTCGAAAATGCCCTGTTGCAGAAACGCTTCCAGCTGTGGCCAGAGCGTTATGGCTTTATCCAGCATCGGATCGCTGCCGCGCGCGTAAGCGCCGACGCTCACCAGATCGCGGTTACGCTGGAAGCTTGACAACAACTGCTTAAAGTTGCGCACGCGCGCGTAATGTTGCTCAGAGATCAAGGCGGTCATCGCACGGCTGATGGACGCTTCGATATCAATCGCCGGATAGTGTCCGGCTTCCGCCAGGCGGCGGGACAGGACGATATGACCATCAAGGATGGCGCGCGCGGAGTCGGCGATCGGGTCCTGCTGGTCATCCCCTTCGGTAAGCACGGTGTAAAACGCGGTGATTGAACCGCCGCCATGAATACCGTTACCCGCGCGCTCTACCAGCGCGGGCAGTTTAGCGAAGACTGAAGGCGGGTAGCCTTTGGTGGCCGGTGGCTCACCAATTGCCAGCGCGATCTCACGCTGTGCCATCGCATAACGGGTCAGGGAGTCCATGATCAGCAGCACATGCTGGCCGCGATCGCGGAAGTCTTCCGCAATACGCGTGGCATACGCCGCGCCCTGCATACGTAATAAAGGAGAGACATCCGCAGGCGCAGCGATCACCACTGAACGTGCGCGACCTTCAGCGCCAAGGATGTTCTCAATAAAGTCTTTTACTTCACGGCCACGTTCCCCGATAAGGCCGACGACAATCACGTCAGCCTGGGTGTAACGGGCCATCATGCCTAACAGCACGCTTTTACCGACGCCGGAACCGGCGAAGAGACCCATACGCTGCCCGCGGCCGACCGTTAACAGCGCATTGATGGCGCGCACGCCGGTATCAAGCACATGTTCAATCGGGGTACGTTGCAGGGGGTTAAAAGGTTGCGTGATCAGCGCCCCGGTTTCGCCGGTATCGGGCGCGGGCAGGCCATCGAGAGGTTTGCCACCGCCATCGAGCACGCGACCGAGCAGGGCAGGGCCGAGCGGGAGTTGCTTCCCGCTTTGTAAACCATCGCCGAACGCGCTGCGGGCATAGACGCGCGCGCCGGGCAGAATACCTTCCACCTCTTCTAATGGCATCAGAAACAGGCGCTGGCCGTTAAAGCCGACGACTTCGCTCTCGACTTCACGGGTCTCCAGACCATCCTGACGCTCAATAATGCACGTCGCGCCGAGCGGCAGCTGTAACCCGGTCGCTTCCAGCACCAGACCGGTAGCGCGGGTCAGCCGACCATAACGACGCACGGAAGGGAGCTGCGTCATTTTGTGTTCGAAATTATCCAGCGTGGTCAGCCAGCGGGTTAAACGTGCGGTCATTACACGACTCCGGGTGCCGCCAGACGGCACAGTTCCTGCCAGCGTGTGGCGACGCTGGCATCTAAATCGCCCTCATCGGCGGAGACTTTGCAGCCGCCCTGATGCAGGGTCGGATCGGCGCGAAGACGCCAGCCATGCAGGCTGAGCGTCGCGCCAAGCATCTCTTCGACGCGCTGCAGATCGTCCGGGTGAACGCGCAGTTGCGGTTTGCCACTGAACAGCGGCTCTTGTTGCAATAGCAGCTGGATCTGTTTGATCAGCGCACTGTTGTCCACCACCGGCGCATGGCCGAGCACCTGGCGTGCCGCTTCCAGCGCCATCTGCATCAGGCGGGAGGCGATGACGCTGTCGAGGGCATCCAGCGTGTACTGGAATTCACTCACCAGCTGCTGCATGCGCGCGTGGATGGGGGCCTGCTGCTGACGCGCCTGGTTAAGACCCTGCTCCATACCCTGCGCAAGCCCCTCCTGGAACGCCGCGTCATAACCCGCTTTGCGTCCTTCGGCGAGACCGGCGTTGTAGCCGCTTTCGTGCGCCTGCATCTGGATCTGCGCCAGCTGCTGCTGTTGCAGCTGCTCAGCGCTCAGTTCATCCTGCTCTGTCTCTTCGCTCTCATAGGGCGAGGCGGTCTTTTCCTGCTTCAGCAGGGGAGCGAATTCAGCTGCCTGCGGGAACGCCAGGTCATCCGGCGTCCAGCGTTTCCACGGCAAATCATTAGACATAGGTATCCTCGCCGCTGCCAATTACCATCTCGCCGGTTTCCGCCAGACGGCGAACGATGAGCAGGATAGCTTTCTGTTCGTTTTCCACCTGCGAGAGGCGAACCGGACCGCGGTTGGCCAGGTCGTCGCGCAGGATATCTGCCGCACGCTGCGACATGTTGCGCAGGAACTTCTCGCGCAACGGTGGCTCGGCGCCTTTGAGGGCGATAAGCAGCGATTCGGAATCCACTTCCTGCAGCAGGCGCTGGATAGAGCGGTCGTCGACATCCACCAGGTTTTCGAACAGGAACATCTCGTCGATGATCTTCTGTGCCAGCTCGCCGTCGAATTCGCGTACTGCGGTAATAACCGCTTCTTCCTGCTGCGTCTTCATCAGGTTGATGATCTCCGCCGCGGTTCTCACGCCGCCCATTTTGCTGCGCTTGAGGTTCTGGCCGTCGAGCAGGTTGTTCAGCACTTCGGTCAGCTCCGCCAGCGCGGCAGGCTGTACGCCGCCGAAGGTGGCGATACGCAGCATCACATCGTGACGCATACGCTCATCAAACAGGGCAAGAATATCTGCCGCCTGCGACCGTTTGAGGTGCACAAGGATGGTGGCGATAATCTGCGGATGCTCGTCGCGGATAAGGTCGGCGGCGCTCTGCGGCTCCATAAAGTTGAGCGTTTCGATGCCGCTGGTGGTATCGCGCGTTTCGAGAATATCTTCCAGCAGGCTGGAGGCGCGCTCTTCGCCGAGCGCTTTCACCAGCACGGAGCGCAGGTAGTCGTTGGCGTTGACGTTCAGCGCCGCGAACTGTTCCGCTTCGTTCTCAAACTCCTGCAATACGTCCATCAACTGTTTGTTGGAGATCTGACGCACGCTGGCCATCGCGGTACTTAAGTGCTGGACTTCGCGGGCGGAGAGGTGCTTGAACACCTCAGCCGCGCGATCTTCACCAATGGTCATCAGCAGAATGACGCTCTTGTCCGTTCCGGTAAGATTATTGCTCATGTTCGTTACTCATCCACTGGCGAATGACCAGCGCCACGACGCGCGGATCGTTATCTGACATTTCGCGAATACGCTGGCTCATGACCTCGGCGCTCAGACGCTGATTACTGCGGCGCTGCTGCTGTTGCTCATCTTTGCTGAGGCGTACTTCCACGGACTCTTCAATTTCGTTACGCGCTTGTGCCGCTTCCTGCACCGCTTTCGCTTCTTCCTGGCGGCGAACCAGCTGCGGACGAACCGCTTTACGCCACAGGATGAAGGCGACAATCAGTACCAGTAACCAGCGACCTGCGGTCATCAGCTGGTCGATAAACGACTGCTGTTGCCAGAACGGAAGCTCACCACCGACATCATCGGTCATGTTGAACGGCGAGTTCACTACGTTCAGCGTGTCACCGCGTTTCTCGGTGTAACCCATCGCTTCACGGGTCAAATCTTCAATCTGTTTCAGCTGATCGGCGGTCAGCGCGGCAGTTTTACCATCGGCCAGCGTGCGGTAGTTCACCACGACGGCGACGGAGAGACGCTGCACATCGCCGACATTCATCTTGGTGTGACGAATGGTGCGATCAACTTCATAGTTGTTCGTTTCATTATGCGTTGTGTTACGCGGGCCGCTTGAGGCGGTATTCGTCGATGTCGTCTGCTGACCTTGCTGCTGGCCCTGCGCATTCTGCTGACCGTTCTGACCATTCTGCGGCGTGGTAATCGGCGCAGAGTTAGCCGGAGCCGGCTGGTTGGAGAGCGCGCCTGGCACGCCGCCCGGATACTGACCACCAATCTGCTCGCTGCTGTTAACCTGGCGAGAACGCAGCACGGCTTGCGCCGGATCGCCGCCGTTTGGCGCGTACTGCTCTTCGGTCTGCTCTTTGCTGGCGAAATCGAGCTGGGCAGTTACCTGCGCATGAACATTACCGTTCCCGACGATAGGGCCGAGGATCGCTTCGATACGACGCTGAATACGGCTTTCAACATCAGCGGTGTATTTCAGCTGCGCGTCATTCAGATCGCGACCGGCAACGCCAGACTGTGTCAGCAGGCGACCGCTCTGATCGACAACGGTCACGTTGCCCGGCGGCAGGCCTGCAACGGCGCTGGAGACCAAGTGAACGATCGCGCTGATCTGACCATCATCCAGCGCACGACCCGGCTGTAAATTCACGGTGACTGACGCTGACGGGGATTTCTGCTCACGCACGAACAGTGACGGTTTTGGCATCGCCAGGTGGATACGCGCGCTTTTCACCGGACCGAGTGTTTCAATCGTGCGGGCCAGTTCGCCTTCCAGCGCGCGCTGGTAGTTAACCTGCTCGCTGAACTGGCTAATGCCGAACTTCTCTTGATCCAGCAGTTCAAAACCCGCCGCGCCGCCTTTCGGCAGACCCTGCTGGGCGAGACGCAGGCGCAGCTCGTGCACCTTGTCAGCGGGCACTTCAATCGCGCCGCTACCCTCAGCAAAGCGGTAGGGGATATTCATCTGCGTTAACTGCGTAACGATGGCACCGCCGTCCTGATCGGACAGGTTGCTATAAAGGGTGCGGTAATCCGGCGATTTCGCCCACAGCACCATAGCGACAACAATGGCGCAGGCTGCGGCAGCGGCCACCATCAACGGAATTTTTGGGTTCGCGCGTAAGCGGTTCAGCCACTCAAGAGACTTATTCTGCGGTGCAGTTGTTGCAGTCGCACTCATTGTGCACCTCGTGACTCTGGGTGGATGTTGTTATGTGAGTTGAGAAACAAAACGGACTCCCGGGTCGGCAAACTCGACAAATGACCATTAAGATGGCGATGTCATTATTTGATGAAATGGATTTTTCTATGCCTCAAATAACCTGGTTTTTTGATGCTATTTACCGCCATCATCTCATTGACAAACTGTTAGCCTTGTCAGGTATCAATCCATCCGGGGAATAACAATGGCTATACAGGGCATTGAGAGCGTTGTCAGTCAGCTGCAGGCAACTGCAGGTATTGCGCGTGCTCAGAGCGTGGAGAGCGAACCGTCTATCAGCTTCGCCGGGCAACTGCACGCGGCGCTGGATCGCATCAGCGACACGCAGAACGCCGCACGTGTACAGGCGGAGAAATTTACGCTTGGCGAGCCGGGCGTGGCGCTTAATGATGTGATGACCGATTTGCAGAAATCATCGATCTCGCTGCAGATGGGCATCCAGGTGCGTAACAAACTGGTTGCTGCTTACCAGGACATTATGAATATGCAGCTGTAGTTCACAGCCGCAGAGATAAAAAAACCAGGCCGGAGCGATCCCGCCTGGTTTTTTTATTGCTTGCGCCGCGTGCTGCGGCGCAAAAATGGGCTACTTCTGGATCAGATAGCGGAGGGTTGGCCCATCCTGCTGAATATCCAGCACCGTATAGCCGTGGTTGCGCGCATCCAGCGGAATGTTGTTAATCGACTGCGGACAGTCGCTGATCACTTCGAGGATCTCCCCTTTTTTCAACTGCGGCAGCGCTTCAAGCGTTGCTACCGCCGGGTAGGGGCAGGGTTCGCCGCTCATATCGAGACGGTAATCAGGCACAATGCTCATGCAGGCTCCTTCGCAGGGTTGACGGCTGGTTTCTGACGGCGGAAGAAGTGCTTCTCCCAGCCGATGACAAAGAGAAACGCGGCCAGTAACAGAAGATAGGTGACCAGCAGACCGCCGAGCGGCCCGAAGGTGTTAAGCAGATTGATTTTGTCCCAGCGGGTGGCAAGCGTCGGGGCGAGATCGTCCCAGAAGTAGGCAAGGAGAGTTGAGCCAATTACGTTACCCAGACCGACCCACCAGTAGTGCACCTGACCTTCGACGGCACGGTACATCCAGCCGGTTTCACACCCGCCCGCCAGCACAATACCAAAACCGAACAGCAGGCCGCCGAGCACCGCATTGGGACCGGCCCACATGATTTTCGCTTCCAGCCCCAGCTGCACATAGCTGAAAATGCCGATGGCGCTCGCTGCCATGCCAAAGATGATCGCCTTCGCCATCATCGTGCGCCCGGTGATCCACATATCGCGGAACGCTGAGGTAAAGCAGATTTGCGCCCGCTCAATCAGCAGACCGAAGCCCACACCAAACAGCATGGCCAGCCCAAGCTTCGGCTGGTTCATCGCCGTTAACAGTGCCCAGCCGAGCATGCCCATAAACACCAGCACACCGAGACGAAAACGGCGCTTCGCCTGATCCGGCTTCTGGGTAAGCGGCGAGGCGGCAGAGACTTTCTGCATCTTCACCGGAATGCGGAAGAGCGGCAGCAGAGTAAAACGCGCGCCGAACCACGAGCCAATCGCCGTGGCGATAGCAAAAAACCAGGCGTGCAGGGAGAACTGTGGAATGCCGGTAAAGAAGGCCGCAAGGTTACAGCCCATCGCCAGGCGCGCGCCAAACCCGGCAATAATGCCGCCGACAATCGCCTGCCCAATACGGATACGGTTCTGCGGCAGACGCAGTTTGACATTATTGGCCCACAGCGCGGCGGCGAAACAGCCGCCGAACATGCCAATAATCATCATGCCGTCAATGCGCGTCAGCGGCGTGCCGTCGAGATGGATAAGTTTGAAGTAGCCCCACTCCTCGGTGTGTACGCCGGCCAGTTGCAGTAGCTGGCCTCCCCAGCGGGTAAACTCGCCGGTCACCGCCCAGAAGGTGCCGGTGATGCCGAAATAGTAGGTAGAGAGAATACCGGCCGCGATCACCGCCGGCACCGGAGACCAGAACGTAATAAGGAAGCGCGCTTTGAAGTGTTGCCATGACATAGTAAAAAGCCTCTGAACTCAGAAGGTATGGGATTTACAGAAAAGTCGTACAAAAGAAGCGGGATAATACACGTCTTCGCCGCATAACCGCTGCACAATAGGGCGAAAACCTGGCGCAGATCAAAGTTGTTCTCGCGCGGCGAAAGGGTGGCGAGGCGCAGCCTTTAATGCCACAATCGCTTTTTTTCACGAGCAGGATGAAGAATGAAAAAGCGTATGATTCTCGGCGCGATGCTGCTGCTGAGCGGCTGCGTGCAGGTAGACAACTATCAGGCGGTGGTGAAGCACCCGGCACCCGCAGGATTAGCGGGTTACTGGCAATCAACAGGGCCGCAGAGCAGCCTGGTAAGCCCGGAGGCGATTGCCAGCCTGATTGTAACGCCGCAGGGCGATACTCTCGACTGCCGCCAGTGGCAGCGCGTGATTGCGGTTCCCGGCAAACTGATGCTGGATGGCGATACGTTCTATAACGTTACGCAGAAGCTGGACGTTTACCGTTTAAATCAGGAAGGCAATACGCTGGAGTTTGATGGCCTGACGCTGTCGCGTACCGATAAACCGACCGTCGAGTGCCAACAGGCGCTGGAGAAAGCGGGTCTGGATATTAAACGCTAAAGAGTGCGAAAAAGAGGAAAGCGTGGCGGGTGAGGGGGAAACCGCAGCACCCGCCGCTAATGAGAGTTACATCTCATTGGGGAAGAGAATATTTCCGGAAAGACGTCCATATGCCGAATTCAGGTTGTGTTGTCGGGAAGTTTGACCAACCAATGTCCTCAGCTCGTCCATTCGCTGGTTCAACAATGTCTTTAATAACACTTCATTATCCAGAATTTGCCTGAGCATCGGGCGAATTTGCGCCTGCACATGAGGCGCTGCTTCGCTCGAGTCCTGGAACTGTGTCAACTTCTCCACTGAGGTAACGTACCCCAGCTCGTAACTAATCAGTTCGTCCCAACGCCCTTCCTTAGCAAGGTTGAGCATGGTAAGGCTGGTGGCCAACAGTTGCTGATAGTGGTGGAGCAACCCGAGATTTGCTTCCATTAGTAAGTGTCCCGCGCGTTTTGATGAGTGGGGCCAATCTCTTTCCAGGCATCAGCAATATTGCTCAGCAACAGGGTGACTTCATCAATAGCGGCGAGGTCATTATGGAGATTTGCCTGTAAAAGACGTCGTGTCATGTAGTCATAAAGACTGTCCAGGTTTGCCGTAAGCTCGCCACCGATTTCATGGTCGAGACCCGCACGCAAACCGTTGTTAATGATATTAATTGCCTTTGTAAGCGCCTGTCCTTTACCGGGAATATCTCCCTGCTCAATCAGGATCGCGGCTTTTTTCATGGCGCTTAGCGCGCCATCAAAAAGCAATACCACGAGTTGATGCGGGCTCGCGCTCAACACGGCGCTTTCGACGCCGACCTGAGCATAAGCCTGAATTCCCGATTTCGTATACATGTCCAACCTCAACTAATGGTTTATTAACTCATTGCATTAAACTGCTGCGCCAGATAGTTCCCTGTCGATGTCATGGAGGAGACTAACTGGCTCAAACTGGTGAACTGCGTTTTGTAGCGCGCCATGGTGGCGGTGATCTGATCATTAACAGCTTTGAACTGCGTATCCAGACGCTTCAGGGTTTTGTTAATGCCGTCGGTCGCATTCTGGATGCTACCTTTGTCACCTAAAATATCTTTCAGCAGGTTACTTGCCTGGGTAGCAAAGCCCGTTTTTTTACCATCGCCGGAAAGAAACGACACCACGTCGGCTGATTTTTCATTCAGCGCTTTTTCAAGCTTGGTGCTGTCCACGGTCAACTTGCCGTTCACATCCTGGGTCACACCCAACTGAGACAGCGCCGAAAAACTGTCGTTGCCCGACTGTGGTGCAGAGAGCTGGGAGCGCAGACGTGTCTGAATATTGCGCAGAGTGCCGTCACCCAGCAGATCGCCGTTCGAGCTGCTCTGTTTATCACTGCCCTGATCCACCGCCGTGTATTTGGTCTGGTTACCAATGGTGGTTTGCAGCGAGTTATACGCATCAACATACGCCTGTATCGCAGCGGTCATCGGCGCGTTATCTTTCGTCACTGACAGAGTTTCTGGCGTACCGGTGGTCAGCTTGTTCAGCGTCAGCGTCACGCCTTCCGGCGCATCGGTAATGGTATTGCTGCTACGGGTAATATCGATGCCGTTGATTTTGATTTTCGCATCGCTCGCCGCAACCTGCTGCGTCATCACATTGCTGGCACTGCCGGTGTTCGATGAATCATAGCTAACATACTTCGCCAGTTCGCTGTCATTGGTGGTGACAGTCATCTGGTTGGTTGTGCCGCTGTCGCGCGAGGTCAGCGACAGGTAGTAACTGTTATCGTCCGCTTTGATGATACTGGCGGTGACGCTGCCCTGTTTGGCGTTAATCGCGTCGCGCATATCCGCGAGGCTGGTTTTGTCTTTATCCAGCGTTACGGTCATCGGGGTTTTCTGACCCGGCTGCGTAATAGTGATTGTGCGCGAACTCAGGTTCTGGTCGCCCAGGTCCGTATCTTTGCTGGCTACTTTCGGGCTCAGCAGTGACTGTGATGCCGCCAGCGAACTCACTTCAATAGAGTAGGTTCCCGCCGACGCCGTGTTGGCGAGCGTGGCAGTAAACGCGGTATTGGTGCTCGACACTTTCGTCCCTGCGATCGCCGAGGTGTTTTTCAGCGCATCCGCCGCCGTTTGCAGCTTATTAAGGGAGGTTTGCACCACGCCCCACGCAGTAAGCTTCGCTTTATAAGAGGACTGCTGAGTCGTGATAGGCGTCAGCTTAGTCTGTTCAGCGGTCTGCAAATTGTCATACAACGTATTGAGATCCAGGCTGGTGCCTGCGCCAAGTGAACTTACAGTTGCCATTTCTTCATCCTTCAGTTTTAGACAATCACTGTGGAGAGTATCGGCAGCGATGGTGAAAAGATTAGAAGCTTTTTTTTAAAGCAATGGCGAAATAAAGAGGGTGAATCAGGGGCAGTTTCTCGCTTTAAAAAAAATAATCTTTTTTCTAAAGGTTGGTCGGTAGCTGACGATAATCAGGTTAACGGCGAGAAAGCCGTAGGCAGATGCCTGAATCTGATAACTTTATTATTGAAGGATAACTATCATGGCTGTTATTAATACTAACACCCTCTCGCTGATGACTCAGAATAACCTGACTAAATCACAGTCTTCTCTGGGCACCTCTATTGAGCGTCTGTCTTCCGGTCTGCGTATCAACAGCGCGAAAGATGATGCTGCGGGTCAGGCAATTGCCAACCGCTTCACCTCTAACATCAATGGTCTGAGCGTTGCATCACGTAA